>NZ_AP029599.1:0-3418677 GCF_055391395.1 Vibrio sabulosilitoris | reverse complement strand
CAAGAACTTTGAATGTGTATTAAAGACTTTTAACAGCTTTCTAGATTTATTGTTTTCAGATTTTCAGAAAATCTGAAGGCAAAAACAAATTTGCTTG
This sequence comes from Vibrio sabulosilitoris, assembly GCF_055391395.1. NCBI lineage: Bacteria > Pseudomonadati > Pseudomonadota > Gammaproteobacteria > Vibrionales > Vibrionaceae > Vibrio > Vibrio sabulosilitoris. Next base: position 3,418,580 of record NZ_AP029599.1, on the reverse strand, counting down.
GCGACCATAGCGATTTGGACCCACCTGATTTCCATGCCGAACTCAGAAGTGAAACGAATTAGCGCCGATGGTAGTGTGGGGCTTCCCCATGTGAGAGTAGGACATCGCCAGGCTTCAAATTTAAAGATACGTTAGTAATAACGGGTCTTAGTCCAAGCGGACACCATGATGCTGATATAGCTCAGGTGGTAGAGCGCATCCTTGGTAAGGATGAGGTCGGCAGTTCGAGTCTGCCTATCAGCACCAGTTTCATGACAATTTAGCAGCCATCTCCACTTGAGGTGAGCAGCAACCCAATTTTCTTGGCGACCATAGCGATTTGGACCCACCTGATTTCCATGCCGAACTCAGAAGTGAAACGAATTAGCGCCGATGGTAGTGTGGGGCTTCCCCATGTGAGAGTAGGACATCGCCAGGTTATTTTTCAAAGCCCTGACTTTTTAGTCAGGGCTTTCTCGTTTGTATCTCCTTGAATTAGAAAGGTAGAGTGTGTCTTGCGGATCGCCGCACCGCCCCTATCTCGTTTCTAGGGAAACGAGATAGGGGCGGGGACGTTGCACTTCGAGTACGCTATCGCTTCGGGGTACGAGGAGTTCGTTGACGCTTTGAAGAACGTAATCATCTTGCAAAATTGTCGATACCGCCTTGGTATGGGCTTGGCTACTATATATCAGCTTCTCGAAACTGAAACTCCTCGCTCCTCGCAGTGAAACGTACCCGAACCCCGCCCCTTAGACGATTAGCGGTCATTCAATGCCCAATCATACTCATAACTGACCTTCCCACGATAACCTGCCAGCTCAGGTCGGTATTTGCCGAGATGTTGGAAAAGCTGTTGTTGGGTGCCAAAATCATCGCTGAACCAGTCGTAGATCTCCGATAAGGTGAGTTTGCCGTTGGTGAGTGATGCACCTTTTTCACTATTGATAAATTCTGTTGCTGCTGCATCGAGGAGTGCTGGGGTATTTTGTGCGGTGAAGGCCTGTGGCTGAAGGTTTGGACAGCCAAGGCTGGCGCAGTTGACGGCATAGTGGATGCGTGGGTCTTGCCAAATTGGGCGGAGAATTCGGTGCTCAATGTCATTGAGGGTCAGCGGCTTACCATTAATTGTAATGATCTCTTGTCCCCATGGTCCAAAGGTAAACAGTCCACCTAACTTAGTGATAGATTTGACCGGGTAGTTATCAATGATCAAATCAACCGTCAAAGCATTATACAAATTCACCCAGTACGCATATTGCTCAGCACGTGAGTAATCACGTGGGTCGAGCTGGCTGAGCTGATTCAGATAGTCTTTTAGCTGTTGGCGATCTTGCTGGGTAACCGCTCGATAATCAAATAGGCGGTGCTGACCTCGCTTAAGCAAATACTTATCAAGCGTGTTTTGCCAAGCTTGGTGAGAGATGATTTGGCTACTGGCTTCGTTTGAGGCTGACCAGTATGGCCACAGCTCTGATTTAGGTGCAGCAAAGCTGGCAAAGGAAATCGTGGTCAATAATAGGATGATAAAGCGCAACATAGGTAAGTCCGTGTCCGTGTTTGATACCTATATGACCCAGATAAATCTCAGGTTATTTCAAGCACAAACAAAAAAGGTTGGCCGAGCCAACCTTTTCTAATCTATCGCATTTGTTACTTAGCGCAAGAAGCTTGGGATTTTGTCCTCAAACTCGGCAATCTTACTCTCATGTTGCAGAGTCAAACCGATATTATCTAAGCCATTTAACAAGCAGTGACGACGAAACTCATCAATCTCAAATGCGTACTGTTTGCCGTTTGCGCGCACTAGGTTAGCCTCAAGGTCGACCTCAACCTCTGCGCCCTCGTTTGCCTCAACAAATTGGAAGATCTCATCGACTTCCTGTTCTGTCAGACGCACTGGCACCATTTGGTTGTTTATTGAGTTGCCGTAGAAGATATCAGCAAAGCTTGGCGCAATCATGGCTTTGATACCGTAATCGGCCAGTGCCCAAGGGGCGTGTTCGCGTGACGAGCCACATCCAAAGTTTTCTCGTGCAATTAAGATTGAGGCACCTTGGTAGCGCGGGGCATTCATGACAAACTCTGGGTTTGGCTGCTCACCCGCATCGTCAAGGAAGCGCCAGTCATGAAATAGGTGCTTACCAAAACCAAGGCGAGAGACTTTCTGCAAAAATTGCTTCGGGATGATGGCATCGGTATCGACGTTCGCAGCGTCTAGAGGAACCACCAAGCCTGTGTGTTGTTTAAAACCTGACATCTGTGCTCTCCTTAGTCCAATTCACGAATATCAACAAAATGACCGGCAATTGCCGCGGCGGCTGCCATGGCTGGGCTTACTAGGTGGGTACGACCATCACGACCTTGACGTCCCTCAAAGTTACGGTTTGAGGTCGAAGCACAACGCTCATGTGGCCCTAGGCGATCGTTGTTCATTGCTAGACACATAGAACAGCCTGGCAGGCGCCATTCGAAACCAGCCTGTATAAAGATCACGTCCAAGCCCTCGGCTTCTGCTTGGGCTTTAACTTGCTCAGAACCTGGAACAATCAAGGCTTGAACATTGTCTGCGACCTGGCGACCTTTCGCGACTTCGGCTGCGGCGCGCATGTCTTCAATTCGTGAGTTAGTACAAGAGCCAACAAACACCTTATCGAGCTTGTAGTCTGATAGGGCTTTACCTGCCTCAAGGCCCATATAAGCAAGGGCTTTTTCAGCCGACGCTTTTTCTACTGGGTCAGCAAAGCTCTCTGGGGCTGGGATAGGTTGATCAACGGCAATCACCTGACCTGGGTTAGTCCCCCAAGTGACCTGCGGTTTGATGTCAGCCGCATTTAGGGTTACCACGGCATCGAACTCGGCATCCTCGTCGGTTTTCAGTGATTTCCAGTACTCGATGGCTGCGTCAAGATCTTCGCCCTCTGGTGCGAACTTACGTCCTTTGATGTACTCGAAGGTGGTTTCATCAGGGGCAATAAGGCCTGCTTTAGCACCAAGCTCAATCGCCATGTTACACACGGTCATACGACCTTCCATGGTCAGATCAGTGATGGCTTCGCCACAGAACTCAACCACGTAGCCTGTACCACCGGCAGCCGTTGTTTTGCCAATAATCGCTAGAACAATATCTTTGGCTGTGATCCCTGGGGCAACCTTGCCCTTAACCTCAATCTTCATCGTTTTAGCGCGAGCTTGTTTCAGTGTTTGCGTCGCTAGAACGTGCTCAACTTCTGATGTACCGATACCGAATGCGAGTGAACCAAACGCGCCGTGAGTAGCGGTGTGAGAGTCACCACATACGATAGTCATGCCCGGCAGAGTAATGCCAAGCTCTGGCCCCATAACGTGGACGATACCTTGGTACTTGTGGTTTAGATCGTAAAGAGTGACCCCAAACTCTTCACAGTTTTTCGATAGCGTCTCCATCTGGATGCGCGCCATATCACCGGATGCGTTAATGTCTTTGGTGGTCGTGGATACGTTGTGATCCATAGTGGCGAACGTCTTACCTACTTGGCGAACGCTACGGCCTTTTTCGCGCAGACCATCAAATGCCTGTGGTGAGGTGACTTCGTGAACTAGGTGACGGTCGATGTACAAAATTGGGTTTTCGCCCTCTGCTGCCACGGCAACGTGAGCATCATAAACCTTTTCGTATAATGTTTTGCCCATTGTGATTTCCTTGGGATAAATCCATTGTTTACTCAGGCGTGAAGTGGGTGGTCACTCACGCCTCCAGTGTTTATTACTTATGAGTTTAAGATGTAGCTTGCGATTTTATCGCCCATCTCTGAGGTTGATAGCGCTGGGTTATCGCCTGCCAAGTCACCAGTCAGTTCGCCGGCGGCCAGTGCTTTAGAAACTGCGGTTTCAATATCTTGCGCGGCGCTCTCTTCGCCAAGGCTGTAGCGCAGCATCAGTGCTGCTGACAGGATTTGAGCAACTGGGTTAGCGATGTTTTTGCCTGCAATATCCGGTGCACTGCCGCCTGCTGGCTCATACAGGCCAAACTTGCTCTCGTTAAGCGATGCTGATGGCAGCATACCCATTGAGCCGGTGATCATCGCGCACTCATCTGAGATGATGTCACCGAAGATGTTTGAGCAAAGCATGACATCGAACTGCGCTGGATCTTTAATTAGCTGCATGGTTGCGTTGTCGATGTACATGTGTGATAGCTCAACGTCTGGGTAGTCTTTGGCAATCTCTTCAACCACTTCGCGCCACAAAATCGAGCTTTGTAGAACATTGGCCTTATCGATTGAGCACACTTTCTTGCGGCGCAGGCGAGCAGACTCAAAAGCAATCTTAGCGATACGCTCAATCTCATAGCGATGATAAACCTCGGTATCAAAGGCCTTCTCATTCGCACCTTCGCCCTCACGGCCTTTAGGCTGACCGAAGTAGATACCGCCGGTCAGCTCACGCACTACAACAATGTCAAAGCCACGGCCAGAGATGTCAGCGCGTAGAGGAGAGAATGCCTCGAGACCGGCATGGATTTGCGCCGGACGCAGGTTACAAAATAGCTGGAAGTGCTTACGTAGCGGCAGTAGTGCACCACGCTCAGGCTGATCATTCGGTGGCAAGTGCTCCCACTTCGGGCCGCCCACCGAGCCAAATAACACCGCGTCTGATTGCTCACAAGCGGTTACCGTTGAAGCAGGGAGCGGACAGCCGTGGTTATCGATCGCGATCCCACCCACATCATGCTGCTCACGTTCAAAGGTGATACCGTGTTTGGTTTCAATTGCATCCAATACCTTGTTTGCTTGCGCCATCACCTCTGGGCCAATGCCATCTCCTGGTAGTACGGCAATCTTGTATGCTTTATCAGTCATGTTAATCCTTTAAATCTATTGTATTTGGTGAGATGAGCTGCCAACGGTGCAGCTCATCAGAACTCGGTTAAACAGTGGCAACTTTCTTCTGCTTTATGGCTTCGACCTTATCAGCGCGATGAATGCTGTTGATCACGTGCAGTAGTGCTTGACCTGATGCCTCAACAATATCGGTTGAGACGCCCGTGCCGTGGTACTTGCGACCTTTGTAGTTGGCGATAATATCGGCCTGACCTAGGCCATCTTCGCCTTCGCCCTTGGCGGTTAAGTCAAACTTATCCAGAACAATATCGTAACCGGTCACGCGGTAAATACACTGATACAATGCATCAACCGGGCCATTACCCACGGCTGCTTCGGCTTTTTCTTCATCGCCACACTGCAGTTTGACGCTAGTAGTCGCCATCACACTGCCAGACTGCACGCTTAGGTAGTTAAGCTTAAAGAAGTCATCCTCTTCGCGCAGATTGGAGAAGTGCATCAAGGCTTCAAGGTCATAGTCAAACACCTGACCCTTGCGATCAGCAAGCTTCAAGAAGGCATCGTACAGCGCATCCAAGTTGTACTCTTCCTCTTTATAGCCCATCGAGTCCATATGGCTTTTCACTGCGGCGCGACCCGAGCGGCTGGTAAGATTCAGCGCTTGGTTCTTAAGACCAATCGACTCTGGAGTCATGATCTCGTAGGTGTTCTTGTTCTTAAGCATCCCATCTTGGTGAATGCCTGAGGAGTGGCTAAAGGCATTGGCCCCGACGATCGCCTTGTTGTCTTGGATTGGCATATTGCATAGCTGGCTAACCAGCTTACTGGTGCGGTGGATCTCGTCGTGCTTAAGGCCAGTGTGTACACCGAGTAGCTCTTGGCGGGTCTTAATGATCATCGCGATCTCTTCCAACGAGCAGTTACCTGCGCGCTCACCGATACCATTGATTGTGCCTTCTATTTGACGCGCGCCTGCTTGTACTGCGGCGATGGAGTTCGCCACCGACATGCCTAGGTCGTCATGGCAGTGAACCGAAATCACCGCTTTATCGATATTCGGCACTCGGTTAAATAGGGTTTGAATGATGCCACCAAACTCATTCGGTACGGTATAGCCGACGGTGTCGGGGATGTTGATGGTATTGGCACCAGCATTGATCGCTGCTTCGACCATGCGGCAAAGATTATCGATTGGGGTGCGGCCGGCATCCTCACATGAGAACTCGACATCGTCGGTGTATTGACGCGCGTGCTTGACGGCATTCACACCCATCTCAATCACATCGTCATAACTACGGCGCAGTTTGTCTTGCACATGGATGGTTGAGGTTGAGATAAAGGTGTGAATACGAAAGGCTTCCGCGACCTTGAGGGATTCTGCTGCCACATCGATATCTTTAGCCACGGCGCGCGATAGGGCACACACACGGCTGTTCTTAATGTGCTTGGCAATGGTTTGGACCGACTCAAAGTCGCCTGGTGATGAGACAGGGAAGCCCGCCTCAATAACATCGACACCAAGACGCTCAAGTGCGAAGGCGATCTGCAGTTTTTCTTTTACGGTCAAACTTGCTGATAACGCTTGCTCGCCATCACGCAAGGTGGTGTCGAAGATGATCACTTGATCGTTCATGTGTGCTTCCTTTTCATGTGCTGCCGTTAAGGCTCGAGTAAATCGTTTTGTCCGGTCGATAACTACAAAAAAGCCCGCATCTTAGTGCGGGCTTGAGACAATTCTTGTGTGGTTGTCTTTCTTACACTGCTTACCCGCGCGAACTGGTCACGATAAGGAGGAGTTTGAGCAGGAGAGAAAAGCGCATAGCCATTGTTAATTGGATCCTACAGGCGTTAGTTAAACCACAAAATTTAGTTAATAGATTAGTACCGCACTCCAGCGAGCACGTCAACCCTAAAGCGTGATTTTTATGCATATCGGATCTGTTCAATAGGTGATGTTGCTAACGTAAAAATGAGTAAAAAGGTTACCTTCTATAAATATCAGTTAGTTATAATTCATCAAATGTTGGATAAATGATGAATATATTCACTAGGCGTAGATGGCTTGACTAACATAAAATTCAACGGTTGATGAATTTTGGGTAGAACTATGACAGAGATTCGAAAAGTTGGTCGTCCCTCAAGAAGCACTGATGTGCGTGGACAGTTAATCCATCAAGCGACAAAGCTGTTTGGCGCGATGCCGTATGACAAGGTCTCTATTCGCTTGGTAGCACAAAAAGCACAAGTGGATAGTGCGATGGTGCGTTACTACTTCGGTAATAAGGAAGGCTTGTTTGAGGAAATGATGCGTGAAATGGCGCGGCCGATGCTCGATAGGATGAGTTTGGTTATGGCTAATGCTGATGATAAAAGCTTAGAGGAGATCATGCGCAGTCATTATGACAGTATGCTCAAAATGCCGCGCTTTACTCGATTGCTCAGTCAGGCGATGTTGATGCCAGCCGATGATAAGTCGCGTCAATTAGTCGAGCGGGTGGTCAAACAGGTGATCAAGCCAAGTGGTGACCTTATGTTTGCTCGTTTAGTCGAACAAGGCATCATTCGCTCAGACTTAGATCCCAATTTGTGTCGTTTAACATTTAAAAGCATATTGCTGTTTCCTTTTATTGCACCACCAGCCTTAATGGCAGTGCTTGGCTATGAGCTCAACGAAGAATTTATCGAATCGCTGATTGAGCACAATATCCAGTTGCTCAAAGGTGGCATGCTAATGAGCGTTGCAAATCTTGACGAGAAATAGGACTTTATTAGATGAATATGAACCGCAAATTACTGTTTTTCCCTGCACTCGCGGTTGGAATTTTAGTCTTGGTGGTGGCGATTAAGATGCGCCCCGATCTGCCTTCGCGACCGGCAGGAGAGCGGGCTAAATTAGTCGATACCACTCCGCTGTATCTTAAAGCTATCGCGCCTGAGGTGATTGGCTTTGGTCATGTGCGACCAAAAACTGAGTGGAAGGCCATTGCAGAAGTATCAGGTAAAGTCGTCTTTCGTCATCCGGATTTGGAAAAAGGGCAGGTTCTCCCTGCAGGTACTGAGGTGTTGCGTATCGATCCGCTGGACTATGAGTTAAAGCTGGCGCAAGCACAAGCTGACCTCGCCTCCAGTCAAACCTCGTTAGAAAAGCTCAATCAACAGCAGCGTAATCTCGAGCAGTCGCAGGCGATTGAGAAAAATCGTCTAGAGATCACCCGTCTTGAGTTAGAGCGAAAGCGTAACCTCAAGCAACGTGGTTTGACCTCTGAGTCCGATGTGGATCAGCAACAACAAAATGTGCTCTCACAGCAAAAGCTGCTGCAGGATATTGAAAACCAAATCGCCCTACTGCCTGATGAGCGACGCGTGGCGCAAGCGGTGGTGAAAGTCAGCCAGTCAAAGCTTGAAGAGGCCCAGCGTGCCCTCTCTCGCACTAAGATCATTTTGCCGCAAGACTTGCGTATTGCTGAGGTCGAGATCGAGCAAGATCAGGTCGTGAATCTGCAACAGACGATGTTTGTGGCGCATGGCACCGATGTAATGGAGGTTGAGGCGCAGCTCTCTATCCATGATGTGCAAGTGGTGATCAGCAGCCTAGGCCAATTTGAGCGCAGCGGCATGGGGATCCCACAAAGCGACGGCAGCGACGTTAGAGCCCATATCGCCTTAAATAGCGGCTCTCTGTCTGCACAATGGCCCGCGACGGTCGCACGCCTTTCTGAATCGGTTGACTCATCTCAAGCAACCGTTGGCGTGATCCTAGAGGTTGAGCAAGATCTCTCGAGCTTGACACCAGACTCTGTACCAGCACTAGCGAACGGCATGTTTGTCCGCGCAACCATCGAAGGGCAAGAGAACCCGAGTTGGGTGATCCCAGAGCGGGCACTGCATGGTGATAGGATTTACATTATGAATGATGAGGATCGCTTGGATATCCGCCCTGCTAAGGTGCTTTATCGACGTAATAACCAGGTTGTTATCGAGGCGGAGCTGACTCAGGGCGAGAAGTTGATCCTCAACGATTTGCTCCCCGCGATCGATGGCATGTTGGTGCGCGAGGAGATCGATGCGGAGGCTGAGCGATGATCCGCTTTTTTGCTAGACACCCCACGGCTGCCAACTTGGTCATGTTAATGCTATTGGTACTCGGGATCTCCTCATTGGGTAGTATCAAGCGCGAAACCTTTCCTGAGTTTAGCCCCCCGTATATTTTAGCCGCGGTTGTCTATCCAGGCGCATCACCGCAAGAGGTGGAAGAGAGCATCTGTGTCCGGCTTGAGGATGCGGTGGATGGCCTTGCCAATATCCGTGAAACGCGCTGTGAGGCGATAGAGGGCTCGGCGCGCCTGACCCTGAAGCTGACTGACCAAGCGGATATTGGTCGCATGCTGGTGGATGTGCAAACCCAGATTAATGCGATCAATGATTTTCCCACTGAAATTGAGTCACCAATTGTTCAAGAGTTGGACTGGAACGAGCCTGTGGTCGATGTTGCTATCACGGCGGACACGACATGGCCACAGCTCAAAGCCTATGCTGAGCAACTCAAGCGCACGCTGAAACTGGATTATGGTGTGTCTCTGGTTGAGGTCGGTGGCTTTTCTGATCATCAGTATCGCATCGAGCTCAATAGCGATGCGATCCGTCAGCTTGGGGTGAGTGTTAACGAGATCGCCAATCAGATTGGTAAGCAGAATATTAAGCTGCCCAGTGGTAATGTTGAGACGCCAGACAAGAACTTTTTGATCCGCTTTGACGAGCGTCGAGTGACGCCGCAAGAGCTAGAGTCCTTGGTGATTGCTTCAGGAGAGAATGGATCGCTGATTCGTCTGCGTGACGTGGCTACCATTACCGATCGTTTTGAGCTCGATGAGCAGAAGATCATCTTTGATGGCAAGCCGTCAGCGGTACTAAAAATCAGTAAGAATAAAGAAGATGATGCGCTGCGGATCAAAGAGCAAGTCACCCGCTTTGTTGATGAACAACGCCTTATCGCACCTGACGGTGTGACGCTTGAGATGACCAATGATCTCTCCTCGGTACTGTGGGATCGCTTGACCATGATGGTGCGTAATGGTTGGCAAGGGATCGTACTGGTGTTTGCCACCATGTGGTTGTTTTTCACTTTTCGCTATTCGTTTTGGGTGGCTGCGGGCTTGCCGGTGGCTTTTCTTGGCGGCCTGTTCTTGATGGCCAACCTTGGCCTGTCGATCAATATTATGTCGCTAGTCGGGCTGTTGATGGCGATTGGTATCATGATGGATGATGCGATTGTGATCGCCGAGTCTATCGCGGCGCACCTTGATCGGGGACAGAAGATCGAGGACGCGGTGATCAATGGGGTGAAGAAGGTCTTGCCCGGGGTGGTTTCTTCGTTTCTTACCACCGTGTGTATCTTTGGCAGCTTGCTATTTCTCAAAGGGGAGATGGGGGCGGTGCTGCGGGCTGTACCCCAAGTGCTGATCTTGGTGCTGAGCTTAAGTCTCGTCGAAGCCTTCTTGATCTTGCCTAACCACCTCTCGCATTCGCTGCACAAGGAGCGAAAAGATGGCCAGCCGCTTAAGTTTAAGCGGGTGTTACTCGACAAGTTTGAGCAGTTTCGCAACACCACTCTGGTGACTGCCGTCGATAGGGTTGTGCGTTATCGTTATGCGTTTATTGGTGGCGTTCTATCACTGCTGTTTATCTCGATAGCGATGATTGCGGGAGGCGCAGTCAAATTTATCCCTTTCCCTGAGCTCGATGGGGACATCGCTGAGGCGCGGGTTATTCTGCCACCTGGCGCGTCACTCTCGCAGACTGAGCGGGTAGTAGCCGAGATTGAGTCTGCAGCACATCGTCTCGACAAGCGCTGGAGTGAAGAAGTTGAGGGAGGACGGAGCCTCATTTTGCATACTACCAGCCAATACAACGTTAACCGCGATGCAAATGAGTCAGGACCGCATATTGCGACGGTGCGGCTTGATTTGCTGGGAGCTGAGCAGCGTAATACGGTGATCGATGAGTTTGTTAGTGCCTGGCGTGAAGAGGTTGGAGAACTTGCTGACCCAATCTCTCTGGTCTTTAAGCAACCGACAATGGGTCCAGGTGGACGCGCGATAGAGATCCGTGCCAAGCATGATGATTTGGATGAGCTGAAGTCCGCTTCCTTAGATATCCAGAACTACCTCAATCAGTTTGATGGGGTGCATGGTGTGCTTGATGATATGCGCAAGGGTAAGGAAGAGGTGCTAGTAAGACTGCGCCCAGGCGCTGAGAGCTTCGGGGTTGATGGACAGACGATAGCGAGTCAGCTGCGCGCCGCTTTTTTTGGTCAGACGGCAGATGAAATCCAGCTTGGGGTGGAAAATATTAAGATTGAGGTTCGACTCGATAAGCTTGAGGCGGGCGACCTACATCAACTTGCCAACTTCCCTGTGATCTTACCCAATGGCAGTCAGATCCCACTTGCGAGTGTGGCAACGCTCGACTTTCAACGCAATTATGTGCGTATACAAAGGGTGAATGGTTTGCGCACTGTGAGTGTGTTCGGCGACATTGATAACACCAAGGCCAGCTCGTCCGAGATCATTGCCCAGTTCCGTCGTGATGAAGCGTCCAACCTGATGGCCAAATATCCTGGGCTGAGGTTTGATTTTGAGGGGGAGGCCAAAGATACCGCCGAGACTGGGGCATCGATGGGCAAGGGGTTCTTGCTCGGCCTGTTCGGTGTGTTTGCCATTCTTAGCTTTCAGTTTCGCAGCTATATTGAGCCGTTTGTGGTTATGCTCGCGATTCCCCTGGCCTTTATTGGCGTGGTGTTTGGCCACCTAGTGCTGGGGCACTCATTGAGTATGCCAAGCCTGATGGGCTTTGTTTCTCTTGCCGGTATTGTGGTTAATGATTCTATTTTGTTGGTGCAGTACATTCGCCACCATGTCGATGAGGGGGACTCGATTCATGACTCAGTGGTTAAGGCCAGTCGCGAGCGCTTTAGGGCGGTATTTATCACCTCGATGACGACCGCAGCAGGCTTGCTTCCTTTGTTGACTGAAACCAGTTTACAAGCACAGGTGATCCAGCCGTTGGTGATCTCGATAGTGTTTGGTATTTTCGCCTCTACGTTGTTGGTGTTGTTTATGATCCCAGCCGCGTACTCGATCTTGGCTGACTTTAACTTGGTCAGAAAGCACCAACCTGTAGCTTAAATCCCCATCGATAAGCTTTTTTCCTGCTTGCCTCATGATGAGCACCACAGAGATTGTTGTCATGAGCGCAGGCTAGGAAAACTTCATTTGTTAGAAAACAAACCTTAACCGCTTCGTCATCTTGAGTGATTAACTTTAAACCTAGTGGACCTCGGTCTAACAAGGAGTAAGTTATGCGAGTCATGAATCCCATTGCTAAGTTCGACTTGGCCTTTTCTCTATTTTGTTTACAGCATAAGTTTAACAATGAGGTTGCGCGCCTTAGCCGAGCTATCTCTCACACCGGTGATGGCCATCTATATGTCGTTATTGCACTGATTGCGTACCTAGGTGATGAAACCCTAGGTAAAATCTTTGTCGGTTGTGGCCTGCTTGCCTTCTTAATTGAGCTGCCAATTTATTGGGCGTTAAAAAACAGTTTCAAACGCCGCCGACCACCTGAGTTTAGCGATCAACTGATCTCATTTATTACGCCTTCTGATCGCTACAGCTTACCCTCAGGCCATACTGCAGCAGCGTTTCTGATGGCGAGCTTGATCAGCCAGTTTTATCCATCGCTTGCGCCGTTAGCCTTGATTTGGGCCGCCCTGATCGGCCTGTCGCGCATTCTGCTTGGGGTGCACTTTATTACCGATGTGCTGATCGGGATTGTATTAGGTGTTGGATGCGCCGAAATAGCTATGCAGTGGATTGGAGTCTAGACGATGAAAATTCTCTATGGTGTGCAAGGAACGGGAAACGGCCATATCGCTCGCGCCAGAGCAATGGCTAGGGCATTTGCTAATCAGCCAATAGAAGTCGACTTTCTCTTCTCAGGGCGCGAGTCGGATAAGTATTTCTCTATGAGCGATTTTGGTGACTTTCAAACTCGCCGCGGGGTGAGCTTTGTGTGCAAAAATGGCGCGGTTGATCACGTGGAGACGGTGCGCAAGAACGACCTCAAGCAGCTGTTTAAGGATATTCAGCAGCTCGATGTGTCGCAATACGATTTGGTATTAAATGACTTTGAGCCGATCACTGCGTGGGCCGCGAAGCGTCAGTCACTACCGTGTATCAGTATCAGCCATCAAAATGCCTTTCGCTATTCCGTGCCGATGCGCGGCGCTAGTTGGTTAGACAAAAGGCTAATCCACCATTTCGCACCGGCGAATCACAATCTTGCCTTGCACTGGTATCACTTTGATCAACCGATCTTGCCACCGATCATTCAAGCCGAGCATGGCAAGGTGGAAACCGCGGGTTACGTCTTAGTGTATCTGCCCTTTGAGGGGTTCGATGAGATCATCGATTTGCTGATCCGGTTCAATAAGCACCAGTTTATTTGCTTCCATCCTGAGGTAAAACAAGATATGGATATCGAGAATATTTGTTGCCGTCCGCTTAACTATGATCGTTTTCAAGACGCATTGCATAGCTGTGATGGTGTGATTGCCAATGGCGGCTTTGAGTTACCATCCGAGGCGTTATCGCTGGGTAAAAAGTTGTTACTCAAGCCACTTAATGGTCAGTTTGAGCAGATGAGTAATGTGGCGACGCTAGAAATGCTTGGCTTAGCCTCAAGCATGGACCGGCTCGATTCGCTACAGGTGGGGCAGTGGCTTGAGGATCATGATGCCGAGAAAGTGCATTATCCAGATGTGGCCGGTGCGATTGCCAAATGGATCATCGCTGGAAAATTGGATGACTACGCTAGCCTGCACGATGATCTTTGGTCTCAGGTAGACTTTCCCGACTACGCAACATTCTAGTTAGTCATAACTTTATCTAACGATCTATGGCGATAGCCATAGGTCGTTATGCTTGCCGACGATTGAAATAAATAGTTACACACGCTTTATAAGTGCATTCATTCGAACTTCATGCTTGTTTTTTATACAGTTAGCTTATAAAAGCCTGTAAAGATCTGGTCTAACCTCACAGAATATTACAAATAACCACCGACTCATTGTTGAGTTTTTACTAAGTGAATGTACACTTGTGCGCTGAAATTATAGCTTACATGTGTAAGCCAAAGGTGGACTCATGGCCAATATTGATTTTCATATCGTTAAATGTATTCGTGACCGTATTGCACAAGGTGGTAATAAAGCTGCGCTGAAACACAAAGTAGGCTCAGCTTGGGAAAATATCTCTTGGCAGCAGTTTGGCGAGCAACTTGATGCTGTATCCCTTGCTCTGTTGGCTCAAGGACTAAAAGTCCAAGAAAAGATCGGTATCTTCTCAAACAATATGCCAGAGTGGACTTTGGCAGACATCGCAGCGCTGCAAGTGCGTGCGGTGACCGTACCTATCTACCCGACCAATACCGCAGCACAGGCCGCGTACATCCTACAAAATGCCGATGTGCGCGTGCTGTTTGTCGGTGAGCAAGATCAATACGATGCAGCTATCAGCATCTTCGACGAGTGTGAACAGTTAGAGCTGGTTGTTGCGATGTCAGAGGATATTGAGCTTGGTGAGTTCGCCCATGCAACGGACTGGAAAACGTTTGTCGCTGGCGCTCATGATGAGCAACGTGCCGAGCTAGACACGCGAGTAGCACAGGCGAATCTTGATGATCTGCTTACGCTTATTTACACCTCCGGCACCACAGGTCAGCCGAAAGGCGTGATGTTGGACTACGCCAACATTGCTGCACAGCTGATGGATCACGATGCACGTTTGAGCTTGAGCAGCGATGATGTTTCGATGTCATTCCTGCCTCTGTCGCACGTGTTTGAGCGCGCATGGACTTTCTATGTGCTTTATAAGGGCGCGACCAACTGTTACCTAAAAGACACGATGCAGGTGCGTGATGCACTGAGTGATGTGCGCCCGACGGTCATGTGTGCTGTGCCGCGCTTCTACGAGAAAATCTTTTCTGCAATCCATGAAAAAGTCTCTAAGGCACCGTTTATTCGTAAAGTGCTGTTTACTTGGGCGGTTAACATGGGCGCGAAAATGGCGGCGTGTCATCAAGAGGGCCGTAAGCCTTCAGTGATGCTTAAACGCTCTCACACGCTTGCCGATAAGTTGGTACTGAGTAAGTTGCGTCAGCTATTGGGCGGTCGTATTAATTTTATGCCATGTGGTGGCGCGAAACTGGACGAGACGATTGGTCGCTTCTTCCACGCACTGGGCATCAACGTCAAGCTTGGTTATGGTATGACCGAGACAACAGCAACGGTTTCTTGCTGGGATGATCGCGCGTTTAACCCAGACTCAATTGGCATGTCGATGCCAAGTGCTCAGGTTAAGATCGGCGAGAATAACGAGATCTTGGTTCGCGGCCCGATGGTGATGCGTGGCTACTACAAGATGCCTGAAGAGACAGCAAAGACCTTCGATGAGCACGGCTTTCTGAAAACGGGCGATGCCGGTCATATTGATGATAACGGTAACCTGTTTATCACCGACCGCATCAAAGAGCTGATGAAGACCTCAAACGGTAAGTATATCGCACCTCAGGTTGTTGAGGGCGCAATTGGTAAGGACCACTTCATTGAGCAAATCGCGGTTATTGCTGACACGCGTAAGTTCGTTTCTGCGCTGATTGTTCCATGTTTTGACAGCCTGGAAGAGTACGCGAAAGAGTTGAATATCAAGTATAAAGACCGTGTTGAGCTGATTAAACACCACCAAGTGGTAGAAATGATCGAAAAACGCGTCGAAGAGCTGCAAAAAGAGCTGGCTAAGTTTGAGCAAGTGAAAAAGTTCAAGCTATTGCCAAAGGCCTTTTCAATGGAACAGGGCGAGCTAACCCCAACGCAAAAACTGCGTCGTAAGGTAATTAGCGATAAATACCAAGACGAAATCGAAGAAATGTACATGGATAAACAGAAATAAACGCTGTTTTTTCTGAGAAAACTTTCAATGTGAACAAATAAAACGCAGGGTGCGAGGAGTACAGTGCGCGAATTGGACTTCTTGAACTTTTAACCTCTGTTTCTAAAAAGTTTTCAATATGAACAAAAAAATCCCCACTAGCGGTTTGCTCGTGGGGATTTTTTTGTTCACTAGAAACACTGGTTAAACGTAAAGACAGGGGCGGGGAGCGGATTTCACTTTGTTGCGAGAGGCGAGGATTTCACCACGCGCGGTATTACCCTCGTTACTCGTAGGTCAACGCCCGTCCCCGCACCTCGAACCTGCCTTTTAGAGGTAAGTTTCGTCTTTAGAAGGATTTTAGTGTTACTCGCTGAATATGTTCAATTGTTCATAACCTATCTCTAAGTCTGTTCTCTATTGCCAGATTATCCGCTGTCTGTGAGCTGGGTTGGGCTCGCAACCTTGCAAGGAAACAGTTACATTTGTTAGGTAACTTGACTGCTTGTTATGACAGGCTCAAGGCATAGCCAAACTGATGT
Organism: Vibrio sabulosilitoris; assembly: GCF_055391395.1. Lineage (NCBI taxonomy): Bacteria > Pseudomonadati > Pseudomonadota > Gammaproteobacteria > Vibrionales > Vibrionaceae > Vibrio > Vibrio sabulosilitoris. Next base: position 3,402,248 of record NZ_AP029599.1, on the reverse strand, counting down.
TTTTAATAATTAGGCTACAAATAAGACCTAGACTATGTGAAACCAGTCCAAATCTGCTGCGTACAAGTGTAATTTGGGGAGCTGGTTAAGGAGAACAATATGACCGACATATCTCGCGATGATGGCCACGGGACACAGGCGCTTGCTCAATTATCAGGTGCTGAAATGGTGGTGCAATCACTGATCGAAGAGGGCGTAGAGCAAATATTTGGATACCCAGGTGGGTCCGTTTTGGATATCTACGATGCCCTGCACGTCAAAACCGACTACATCAAACACGTTCTAGTGCGCCATGAGCAAGCCGCAACGCACATGGCCGATGGCTACGCACGTGCGACCGGTAAAACAGGTGTGGTGCTTGTATGCTCGGGGCCTGGGGCGACCAACACCATTACCGGAATTGCGACCGCCTACATGGACTCGAGCCCGATGATCGTGATTTCAGGTAACGTGCCGAATAACCTAATTGGTAACGATGCCTTTCAAGAGTGCGACATCGTGGGGGTTTCCCGTCCGGTGGTCAAACACAGCTTTTTGGTAAAAAAAGCCGAGGATATTCCAGAAACGATCAAAAAAGCCTTTTACATTGCCAACACTGGACGCCCTGGTCCGGTGGTGATCGATCTGCCCAAGGATGTGATGAATCCGCAGATCAAATTCCCGTATCAATACCCTGAAACCATCAACCTGCGCTCTTACAACCCCACAACTGCGGGTCACAAGGGACAGATCAAAAAAGCACTCAAGGCATTGGTTGAGGCGAAAAAGCCGGTGTTGTATGTCGGTGGTGGCGCCATCATCTCTGAGGCGCATGAGTACATTCGTGAGCTATCAGACCAGCTTAACCTGCCAGTAGTCAGCACCTTAATGGGGCTCGGCGCCTTTCCGGGTACTCACAAGAATTCACTGGGCATGCTTGGCATGCATGGTACCTACGAAGCCAATATGGCCATGCACGAGGCAGACCTGATCTTTGGTATCGGGGTGCGATTTGATGATCGTACGACCAATAATCTCGAAAAATACTGCCCAAATGCCAAGATCATGCATATTGATATCGATCCTTCGTCGATCTCTAAGAATGTGAAAGTGGACCTGCCGATTGTTGGCTCTGCGGAGAAGGTGTTAGCCACTATGGTGGGGCTGCTGCATGACAAACCACAAACTAATGATCAACAAGCGATTGAGCTTTGGTGGCAGGACATCGAGCAGTGGCGCGCACGCCAATGCTTGGCCTATGACACGACTTCCGAGCGAATCAAGCCACAGCAGGTGATTGAGACGCTGCATAAACTGACTAATGGCGATGCCTATGTTGCCTCTGATGTTGGACAGCACCAGATGTTTGCTGCGCTGTATTATCCGTTTAATAAACCACGTCGCTGGATCAACTCTGGTGGCCTCGGCACCATGGGCTTTGGTTTGCCGGCAGGTATGGGGGTCAAGTTTGCCAAGCCTGAAGAGGAGGTGGTTGTGGTCACGGGCGATGGCAGTATTCAGATGAATATTCAAGAGCTGTCGACGGCGATGCAGTATGATATTCCGGTTAAGATCATCAACCTTAACAACCGCTTTTTAGGTATGGTTAAGCAGTGGCAAGATATTATCTATCAAGGGCGTCACTCCAACTCCTACATGAGTTCTGTTCCTGATTTTGCTGCTATTGCTGAGGCTTACGGGCATGTGGGTATTCGAGTTGAAACCCCAGATCAGCTTGAGGCTGGCTTGCAGCGCGCATTGGACATGAAAGATCGCCTAGTGTTTGTCGATATCAACGTTGATGAGACAGAGCATGTCTACCCAATGCAGATCAAAGGGGAAGGGATGAACAACATGTGGCTGAGTAAGACGGAGAGAACCTAATATGAGACATATCATTTCATTACTATTAGAAAACCAGCCGGGTGCTTTGTCTCGCGTTGTGGGTCTGTTCTCTCAGCGCGGCTACAACATCGAGTCATTGACGGTCTCCCCCACTGATGATGAGACACTGTCGCGTCTGAACATCACCACGTTGTCGGATGAGATGCAGCTAGAGCAGATCCAAAAGCAACTGCATAAACTGATTGATGTGCTCAAGGTACAAGAGGTGTCAGAGCTTGAGCATATTGAGCGTGAGCTGATGATGGTCAAGGTTAAGGCTTCTGGGTTCGCTCGCGCTGAGGTAAAGCGTACAACTGATATCTTCCGCGGCCAGATTGTGGATATCACTAACTCGCAGTACACGGTTCAATTGACCGGTGCGAGTGAGAAACTGGATGCTTTTATTGAGGCGATCTCTGAGGTGACGGATGTGATTGAAGTTGCGCGCAGTGGGGTGGTTGGTATCGCCCGCGGTGAACGGGCTCTCAAAGCCTAATAGCTAGGCCTAATGATAAAAACAGTAAGGCCACCGCAAGGTGGCCTTTGTTATGCTCAGCAATAATTTAGCTCAGTAATCTATGAACTTAGTCATTTATGAGTGTAGAACACGAGCACGAATGGTGCCCTCGATGCCCTTGAGTTTGCCTAGCGCTTCAACCGCACGGCTGGTTTCGACATCAATTACTACATAGCCAATCTCGGCAGAGGTTTGTAGATACTGCGCGGCGATGTTTATCCCTTCCTCGGCAAAAATGGTGTTGATTTGCGTCAGGATACCTGGACGGTTTTTGTGGATGTGCAATATGCGTGAACACTCGCGATGCTCCGGCAGTGAAACCTCTGGGAAGTTAACGCTCGAAAGGGTTGAGCCATTGTCAGAGTATTTCGCCAGTTTTCCCGCGACCTCAACACCAATGTTTTCCTGCGCTTCTTGGGTTGAACCGCCAACGTGCGGGGTAAGGATCACATTGTCAAACGGCTGCAGTGGCGACTCAAAGGTATCGGCGTTGGTTTTTGGCTCGGTAGGGAATACGTCCACTGCTGCTCCTGCTAAGTGACCCGATTCAATCGCTGCAGCCAAGTCAGGAATATCCACCACAGTGCCACGTGCGGCGTTGATAAAGATAGAGCCCGGCTTCATTAGCTCAAACTGCTCAGCGGCCATCATGTTTTTGGTTCCGGCGGTCTCTGGTACATGCAGCGAGATCACATCACACTTGTTAAGCAGCTCAGTCATGGTATGGACTTGAGTGGCATTACCGAGCGAGAGCTTGTTCTCGATATCGTAGTAGTAGACGCGCATCCCGAGGTTTTCCGCGATGATACCTAGCTGGGTACCAATGTGACCGTAGCCGATAATACCTAGGCGTTTACCACGTGCCTCATAAGAGCTATCGGCACTTTTTTTCCACACACCACGGTGAGCAAGGGCATTCTTTTCTGGAATACCACGGAGGAGCAGTAGTATCTGCCCGAGTACTAACTCGGCAACACTACGAGTGTTAGAGAACGGTGCGTTGAACACAGGGATACCGCGCTTGGCTGCGGCGTTTAAATCAACCTGGTTGGTACCGATACAGAAACAACCGATCGCCACGAGTTTTTCTGCGGCGTTAATCACTTGCTCACTTAGATTGGTTCGCGAGCGGATGCCGATAAAGTGGGCGTCTTTGACCTTCTCTAGCAGCTCATCCTCTGCTAGCGAGCCCTTGTGATAGTCGATATTGGTGTAGCCGGCACCTTGCAAAACCTCTACTGAAGAAGGGTGGAGACCCTCAAGTAGCAGTATCTTGATCTTCTCTTTTTCCAGTGAAACTTTGGCCATTGATTTCGTCCTTAAAATGCTAAAGGTGGGGCGCACTTGGAACAAACGGTTCCAACCTTGAGAAACGTGCCTTTTCGATCAGTTTCTGTTCATCCTTGTGCGTTATCTGGCTATTAAACTATCAGAATTTATTTGCCATGGGTAAGAAAATTACGGAATAAGAACTAACTTTTCGCCTGAAAACGACAAAAAACGGCGCCTTAGGGCGCCGTTTGGTCATCAAATCGTAAAAATCTGTAATTTATCCAGAATTACCGAGATTAGTCCTCGATTTTTGCACCCTCGGGTGTACCTGTGATCACGACGTCAGCACCGCGATCAGCGAACAGGCCTACAGTGACCACGCCCACAATGGCATTGATGGTGACCTCAAGTGCTTTAGGGTCAGTGATGGCGAGGCCGTGAACATCAAGAATGTCACAGCCGTTATCTGTTACAACACCTTCGCGATACACGGGCTGACCGCCAAGTTTGGTTAGCTCGCGCGCCACATACTCACGAGCCATTGGGATAACTTCAACCGGAAGTGGGAACTTACCCAATACGTCAACGGCTTTGGTGCCATCAACGATGCAGACAAACTTATCTGAGATTGCTGCGACGATCTTCTCACGTGTTAGTGCGGCACCACCGCCCTTGATCATGTCGCGAGTTGGGTTAATCTCATCAGCGCCATCGACATAAACGTTCAGCTTCTCAACGTCATTACAGTCAAATACTGGAATACCTAGTGCTTGCAGTTTCTCCGTTGAGGCAACCGAGCTTGAAACGGCACCTTTGATCTCATCTTTGATAGTGCCAAGAGCATCGATGAAGTGGTTGACCGTAGAGCCGGTGCCTACACCAACAATTCCACCTTTCTCTACATAGTCCAGCGCAGCCCAGCCCGCCGCTTTTTTCATTTCATCTTGAGTCATGCTCATCTCCAGGGTTTGAGTAAATAATCGCCTACGCAATCGTTTGGGTGGGATTATATACCCAAGTAAACCCAATATACAGGCACATTTCCGCGTCAGGTGAGTTTAAAAAGGAGATACCATTTCTGCCGCTATTTATCCCTTGTATGAGCCTGTATATTGACTCGGAAGTCTGTATCTTGAGAGCACTGGGCACAGCGACATAAATCTAGGATTTCCATGTCCAAATCTGGGTTGGAGTGATAATTTTTTCTAGCGGCACATCCCAGCTTTCAACAGGCAACTGCTCGACGCGCTGACAGTCATGTGCAAGGCCTATAGCTTTAGGACCATCTGCGGTATTTTCCCACTGGGCAAGGGTGCGGTCATAATAGCCGCCACCCATACCCAGGCGTTGGCCCTGTGCATCGAAAGCGACCAAAGGCGTCAAGATTAGATCGAGATCCGCCACTGGGATGATCGCGTTAAGCGTCAGCCTTGGCTCGATGATGCCATAGCGGTTGAAGCACAGCTTGGAGTCGGGTGTGTAGGCGAGAAACAGTAAATGACCCTTGGCAAAGGGATGAATGACAGGGACATAAACCGACTTGCCGGTGTGCCATAGTGCTTCAATCAAGGGCTGGGTATCTAGCTCACCATCGGTGGCGATATACAGTGCGATATGCTGTGCTTGCGCAGCTTCTGGCGTGGCCATGACCTGGGCGATCAAGTCCATGCTGGCTTGATATTGCTCATCACTGGCAAGTTGATTGCGCCTCGCGCGAATGTGCTTACGCAGTTGATTGCGCGTATCGGTTTGCGGCGTGGATGGATTGGCTGAATGACTTGAGGTCATAGATTACCCTTGCTGATTAAGAGCGGGTATCGAGAGGATACCCCAGAGTGCCGTTGGGGAAGATGGCCCTTGAACCAGCTGGTTCAAGGCGGATCAGCAATGTTAACCGTAGGCTTCTCGGTACGAGCCGAGCTTGCTCAATAGCTATCAAGTACTAACCCTTTAGTATTGCTTATCGGCTCAGGGACTTACATCCCGCTGACGCACACTCCAGGGTAAATTGTCGCTGATAGGCAGACCCTATCAGTCTTATTCGCTGTGCTGCGTTCCTTGCTTCACGTTGGTAAGCGCATTGTCGATGGAAAGCGTGAGCTGTTCAAGCTTTTTCGTTATCGACGCCAAATTTTGCTCAGCCTCACCACCTTTGTTATGCAGTTCATAGCAGATGTTCAATGCTGTAAACGTCAGCAATTGCACTTCATTGGTGATTTTGGTCTTTGAGCTCATCTCTTTGAGACGACTGTCCAAGTCACGTGCGGCCTGGGCGAGAGACTCTTCTTGTCCAGCTGGGCAATTGACTCGGGTTAGCTTACCTAAAATCTCTACTTCTACCGCTTGGCTACTCATGATGACTTAACTCGTTTCGCGCTGTTTGGTCGCCCAACCTTGGGTGACCGAGGAGAAAACTATAGAAAAACCCCCATTAAGATTCAAGCTTTTCCTCTGCTTGGGTGGTGAAAGCGTAAGCGAACAAACACTTCTGGGTTAGTTCGTGTTCGCTTCGATTAAGCACTAATCAATTCTTAGCGCGAGAGTTTCTGCTCTGAGGTGAAAATGGTAGAATCTCTGCTTAACAAAATAACACCGGGGTTGACCATGACAACGAACTCACTTCCTTCATACTTCGATGCTGCGCAAACCTTGCAGCAGTCTTCTGTGGCAATTTCTCCGGCGGAGATGCACGGTTTGCTGGTGGGGATGATAAGTGGCGGAATCAATGTGAATGACCAGAGTTGGCACGGGGCGCTATTCGACTACACCAATCAAGGGATGGGCTGGCCTCAAACAGCCCTGTCTATTGCTCAAGCAAGTTTTGATCTGAGTAAGACCGAACTGATGGGCAGCGGTATGGAGATCACCTTGTTGTTGCCTGAAGACGAAGAGGCCACATTAATGGAGGTGGCAGATTCCGTGGCGGAGTGGGTCAACCATTTTATTTCAGGGTTGGGTCTAGCCAGCAACAGTTTGTCAAAACTGAGCAGCGATGCCAAAGAGGCGCTGAGCGATCTCGAGGAGATTGCTAAACTTGGTATTGATGAAGATGATGATATGGAAGAGCAGGCGCTCCTGCTCGAGCAGGTGATTGAGCACGTCAAAGCGTGTGTGTTGACGGTTCATGCTGAACTTGGGCAAAAGCCGAGTCAGGACGCAGAAAAGCCAACTATTCACTAATCACTTTCCTCAGCAAAAGAGCAGCAAAAGGATAGGCAGTATGGTCAAACAGTTCGATATCGTGATCTCGGGTGGTGCCATGGCGGGAGCAACCCTGGCCCTGGCACTTAATCATGCTCTGGCAGGGCAAGTCTCAATCGCTATTGTTGAGTCTTACCAGGTTGACCATACCCAGCACCCGGGCTTTGATGCGAGGGCGATTGCACTGGCTCATGGCACGGTGGAGATCTTGCGTAGCTACCAGTTGTGGCACAGTATCCAAGACAAGGCCACTGCTATTAAGTACATCCATGTTTCGGATCGCGCCCACCCTGGCATGACAGAGATTGCGAGTGACGATATTCCTGCCCCTGCATTGGGCTATGTGGTCGAGTTGGCGGATGTCGGACATGCCTTCCATCAATTGATAGCTCAGGCCCCCCAAATTGAGCTGTTGTGTCCTGACACCATTAACCAAATTACTCGTTATTCAGATCATGTCGTCCTCGACTTAGACTCTGGAGAATCACTTGAGACTAAGCTGCTGGTTTCTGCAGATGGTGCAGACTCAGACTGCTGCGCCATGCTTAATCTTACTCAACAGTGTGTCGATTTTAATCAATCCGCCATTATCGCCAATATCGTTTGTCAGCAGCCGCATCAAAACCGCGCGTTTGAGCGTTTCACTGAGCATGGACCGGTGGCCTTGCTGCCGATGACAGACAACCGGATGTCTTTGGTCTGGTGCTTGCCTCCAGAGCAAGTAAGCGGTTTGATTGAGCTTAGTGATGAGGTATTTTTACACCAACTACAGCAGGCCTTTGGCTGGCGTCTTGGGGCATTGACCGCGACGGGGCAGCGCAGTGCCTACCCCTTGATGCTGCGCTACCGAGAGCAGATTGTTTCTCATCGCTTTGCTGTGGTGGGGAACGCGGCCCAAGCGCTGCACCCAATCGCGGGGCAGGGGTTCAACCTTGGTATTCGTGACGTGGCGAGCTTGGTCGACGAAATCGCAGCGGCGTATCATTCGGGGTTGGATGATCTCGGTGACTACTCAATACTGTCTGCGTATCAAACTCGGCGTGCCCGCGATCGCAAAGCCACTATGGCTCTCACCTCTGGGCTGGTTAGACTTTTTTCCAATGACTGGTGGTCAACCCGGGTGGGGCGTAACCTGGGCTTACTGGCGGCCGATAATTTGTCCCCGCTCAAACAGCCGTTATTGCAGCGCACGTTGGGCTTAGTCGCGCGCTAATTTAAGGAAGTAACTATGATGCAAAGTGTAGATATCGCTATTGTTGGCGGTGGAATGGTTGGACTCACACTCGCGGCGGCGTTGAAAAACACCGACCTCAGGATTGCGGTTATCGAGGGGCAGGAGCCGCAAAGTGAACTGAGTGAGCTGCCGGATTTGCGTGTATCGGCGCTAAGTCGCTCAAGCGAAATGGTGCTAGAGAACATTGGTGCATGGCAAGGCATCGCCAGCCGACGCCTCTCTCCGTATATGGCGATGGAGGTGTGGGAGCGAGACAGTTTTGCCCGAATTGAGTTTAATGCCAAGCATCTCGCTCAGCCTGACCTTGGGCATATTGTCGAGAATCGTGTAGTGCAGTTGGCCTTGCTCGAACAAGTTAAAAACCAAGCCAATGTCAGTTTATTTGTTGCCACTCGCTGCCAGTCGATGGTCATGAGTGAGCGTGAGGCATGGCTGACGCTAGATAACGGGCAGTCACTGACGGCAAAGTTGGTGGTGGGCGCCGATGGTGCGAACTCCTGGGTGCGCAAGCAGTCGGATATCCCTCTCACTAGTTGGGATTATGGTCATAGCGCTATTGTAGCCAATGTGCGCACCACAGAGCCACACAACAAGGTGGCGCGACAAATCTTTACTCCTCAAGGGCCGTTGGCATTTCTGCCCCTACAGCAATCTCATCTCAGTTCGATTGTCTGGTCGATTGAGCCTAATCGTGCAGAGCAGTTAATGGCGATGAGTGACAGCGAGTTTAATAAGGCTCTGACGGTTCAGTTTGATAACAAGTTAGGCTTGTGCCAAGTCGAGGGCGAGCGTGCCGCGTTCCCGCTCAAAATGCGCTATGCGCGTGATTTTGTCGCCCAGCGTGTGGCGCTGGTGGGGGATGCAGCGCACACCATTCATCCATTAGCGGGCCAAGGGGTCAATCTTGGATTGCTAGATGCAGCTAGCCTTGCTCAGGAAATTGAGCGCTTGTGGGCACAGGGTAAAGATATCGGCAGTCACCAGCAATTACGTCGTTACGAGCGCTGGCGTAAGGCGGAAGCGGCGAAGATGATCGCGGCAATGCAGGGGTTTCGTGACTTGTTTAGTGGTGGAAATCCGGCGAAAAAACTCGTGCGAGGTCTCGGAATGCAGTTTATTGGTCATTTACCAGGGGCTAAAGATGAGATTATGAAGCGTGCTCTAGGGTTAAAAGGAGACTTACCGGTTTTAGCTCGTCCCGACTACCACTCGGTGAAGCCTTGAGAGCGACAAAGATGAAAAAGGAGACCTTGAGGTCTCCTTTTTACCAAATCTAGTAAGCCAACCTGAGCTTCATTACCTCGCTGTTGACCTCATTGACAGCGCGAAAATGGCGCTGATCTGCCTTCTCTGGCAGGACCAATTTACCTTGGTCAAATTCAAACTTGCCGATGCCGTTGATGTATATTCTTCCTTTGAACAATCGAGTTACGTGTTTCGCTATTAAGCCTGGGATATAGCGTTTGAACAGTCTCATTTATACATTTTCCTTATTCGCTAGTGCCGGACAATTATAAGAAAGTCGTCTCCAAAAAAGTGTGATTTATTGGACGTATCGGTTACAAAAACAAACTGGTTCGGATATTTGTGCTTTATCAGACAACTTTTAGGTCATAAGTTCCATTTTACGTGACTTGCCCCTCAAGTTTTTTTCTGATTTCTAACCCTATTATTACCGCCTAGCGACCCGGCTCAGTAGCATTGGGGGGATGGGGTAAAAATAGCGCTCGTGAGCTGTGAAAAAAGCCCGCACCGTGAAGTGTGCGGGTGAATAGTTACAGATGCATAACACAATAGTGGATTTTCTGAATAATCAGTGGATTCACTTTGATTGATGTCCAAGTCATGCTTGGGCGGATACCGCAAAATTCCTCACCAATAAGATTAAGTTAACGAATTTTTAACGATTGCGCTACATCTATTTTATCTATAAACACCCTCATCATTAATGAGTGAGAAAAAGTGTGATGAGTGGTGTACTTTGATAGGTATAAAAGTATCTTACTTGGCTTTCTAAGTATTTAATCGCGGCAGATATCACCACAGCTCGGCGAGCAAAGGCGGACCAGATCGGCGAGCTCAATCGCCAGCCCAGCCAGTCGCTTGCCACTGCTGATGGAGACTACTTGCTGCGATTTTAAGCGCTTATCGAGAATAATCGGCATCGGTTGCTTTAGTCTCAACGGGGCGACGCAGCCAAGTTGATAGCCAGTGATTGCCTCAAGTTGGCTGTGATCAACGCAGGTCATTCTCCGCCAGCCAAGAAGGGCACGGACCTTTTTGGGGTCAACGCTTTGATCCCCAGGCACGCAAGCCAGCGCGTAACGATCTGACATATCCCGCAGTAGAATTGATTTGACCATTTGCTGACTATCAATGCCCCTGGCTTGCGCTGTGTCTTCGATAGTGATGGTCTCATGTTTCTGTCTCAGCAGGCGATAATTCACCTGCTGTTGATCAAGAAAGTCCATCAATGGGGTGTGAAACGGCTTACTCATCTTCTAGGCTGTATGGCAGTGGGAGCAGTTGCCAGTGACTTTCGTCTTGCTGAGCAAGGCGGAGCTGGGTATCAGGCTCAAGGTTATTGGGCACAATCGCCAGTCCAATGACTCGGCCATCAGCAAATTGGTAGTAGCAAAGCAGGCGACCAAGAGCGCGCCAGTTCTCACCCACAGAGCGCTCTAAGCTAACCTCTTGCTCAAGCGTTTCTGCGGTCGTGCTTTGTACGATCACCATTTGGCGTTTGTTCATACCGCGATATTTGGCGCGAGCGACCGTCTCTTGACCGGTGTAGCAACCTTTAGAGAAGCTGATCCCCCCTACGGCATGCAGGTTTACCGCCTGTGGGATGTGCTCATTTTGCATGAAGTCTTCAACAACCGGTTGAGCCTCACGGATATCCACCAAGGTCCAGAGTGCGCTATCTACCCAAAGCGAAGGGTGGAGCTTGGCAAGCTCGCTTGCTTGGGTTGGTTCGAGCAGCAGTAACCAGCGCTGTTGGCCAATTTTTACTGCCGTGCCGCCAGTGACCTGACGCACATCGCCACGGTCTTCACTCAGTTGATCAACGAATTGCTCAGCTTGATCACCAATAACACCCAGCAAGGTGTCTTGACTTGCTTCGATGTTCACCTTGGAAAATACCGCGTATTTTTTTAGCTCAGTGAGCTCCTTATCCACCGCCGATTGTGGCTGGAGCATGGCGTAGGTCTCACCGTGATGGAAGAGACGAAAAGCGGACCAGAGTTTTCCCTTGGCATCACAATGTCCGCCGAGCGTCGATTGTTCAGCGGCAAGCGACACCACATCACAGGTAACTTGACCTTGAAGGTACGACTTTCGATCGTCACCAGATAGGGTGATGAGCCCCAACTGGTTTAAGTGGCACAATGACAGTGCTGGCAGTGTTTCATCTGGGGTGAGGGGTAACGGTGTGTTGAGCTTATTCCAATCCATGCGCGCGTGACCTTTATGGTTAAGTTTTTCTAATGGTAATCCTCAATGTGAGGGCGCATCAAGCTGCTTCAAGTTCACAGTGAGAAAAAATCTTGGGTTGGGCAGAACGTGATTTAGGTTGTGGCTTTTTCAGGGCGGGTTGATACACTCGTTACACTGCAATTGGTAGAGGATTATCGATGTATACCCAAGAAGACAAGGCGCGTATTAAGTGGGCGTGTCGCCGTGGCATGTTAGAGCTTGATGTGGTGATCATGCCGTTTTTTGAAGAGTGCTTTAACTCACTGACTGAATCAGAGCAACAGGACTTTGTCTCGCTTCTCGAGTGTGATGATCCTGAGCTGTTCAGTTGGGTAATGGGACATGGGCGCAGTGAGAATCTCAGTCACGCGTCGATGGTAGACAAGATCGTTGCCCATAACTTGTCCAAGGTACGTTAGTACTCAACCCAACTCATATTCTCGCGCTCAACTGGTCATGGTGATTGTGACGCCATGGCTGATTTGGGCGCTGTGTGTTTTTTCCCCTTCTCTCGCGCTTAGCTTTTGTTTGCTCTACATCTGGCATCAGCTGGTAAAAACTCGAGCGATTTTCCCACCAAGCTGGTCTGGACGAATACGTATCGACCCTAGCGGTGAGGTCGGTTTCTATTTAATGCCCTATGACGCGCAGAGTGTTAAACGCGCATTGTGCTGTTATGCCGACATTTTTATCCTTGTCACCCTAAGCAACAACACGCGCTGGGTTCTATGGCGAACCAGCATGAAAGATCAAGATTACCGTCAACTATTACTCTGGCTAAGGCGAGGGCATACCGGCTAGGGCATACCGGCTAGGGCATACCGGCTAGGGCGTACCGGCTAGGGCCACCCCTCGCACCGTAGGGCTATGCCCGTCCCCGCACCTCGCTCCTTTGTTCGCCCCTTTATTTAAGCGGTTGACTCGGGTCGAGAATTGTCGGTCCGCTATCCTTGGCAGGTTGAGGATAATCAAGCGTGTAATGCAACCCACGACTCTCTTTACGCTGCATCGCACAGCGTACCATCAGCTCAGCAACTTGCAAAAGGTTACGTAGCTCGAGCAGGTTGTTTGATACCTTAAAGTTACTGTAGTACTCATGGGTTTCTTGTTGCAGAAGCTGGATGCGGCGCAGCGCGCGCTCAAGGCGTTTATCGGTGCGTACGATGCCCATGTAATCCCACATAAACAGGCGTAGTTCATGCCAGTTGTGCTGGATGATCACCTCTTCATCGGAGCATGAAACCTGACTCTCATCCCAAGCTGGAATTCTGTCGACCCACTCGACTTGGTCAAGGTGGCGTAGTACATCCTTAGCCGCAGACCAAGCGTAAACCACACATTCAAGCAGTGAGTTAGAGGCCATGCGATTAGCACCATGCAAACCGGTATAGCTGACTTCTCCAATCGCATAAAGGTTGCTGATGTCACTACAGCCTTGCTGATCAACAATCACACCACCACAGGTGTAGTGCGCCGCAGGCACAATAGGGATCGGCTCCTGGGTCATATCGATGCCAAGGTCAAGTAACCGAGAATGGATGGTGGGGAAATGTTTCTCGATAAAGGCGGTTGGTTTGTGGCTGATGTCTAGGTACATACAGTCAGCACCTAGGCGCTTCATCTCAAAGTCTATCGCACGCGCGACGATATCACGTGGGGCGAGCTCTTCACGCGCGTCGAAGTCCGGCATAAAGCGACTGCCGTCCGGGCGTCGCAAGTAGGCGCCTTCACCGCGCAGCGCTTCGGTAAGAAGGAAATTACGCGCCTCTGGGTGGAACAGGCACGTTGGATGGAACTGGTTAAACTCAAGATTTGCCACGCGACATCCTGCCCGCCATGCCATAGCGATACCATCACCCGATGAAACATCGGGGTTGGAGGTGTACTGATACACCTTGGAAGCGCCACCGGTTGCTAGTACTACGAACTTGGCTTTAACGGTTTCAACGCGCTCTTTGATCCGGTTCCAGATATAAGCGCCGACCACGCGCTTTTGTCCATCACTGCCCGTTTGGGTGACTAAATCCAGGGCATTATGGCGTTCAAGGACGTGAATATTAGGGTGATTATGAGCATTATCTTGCAGCGAGGTTTGCATTGCCATTCCGGTGGCATCTGCGGCATGAAGAATTCGACGGTGACTATGACCGCCCTCGCGCGTCAGGTGGTAGCGTGGTTGGTCGTCAGAGTCATCCTCTTCACGATCGAATGGCACTCCACCATCAATCAACCATTGCACACATTTCTTGGCATTTTTGGCGATAAACTCGACCGTGTCCGCCTCACACAAGCCAGCACCAGCAATGAGGGTGTCCTCTACGTGCGACTCTACACTGTCTGATTCATCAAAAACGGCAGCGATACCACCTTGGGCGTAAAAGGTTGCCCCTTCACTACGAGGACCTTTGCTTAAGACCATGACCTTGGCTTTGTTGGCTACTCTCAGCGCCAATGAAAGCCCTGCGGCACCACTGCCTACAACTAACACATCACATTGATGTTCTCGATTTTCACTCATAACTTTAAATCCAATCTCCCAGGTCATCCTGAGCTGGGGCTGTACGGTTATTGTCTAGCCTTGATATCAAGGCAAGGCAAGCCAAACCGCATCACAAATTTATCAATCGCTCCGTATATTAGCAGTTTAGGTTGCTCAGAGCAGTTGATTTCCGTTGCTTTTGTCATTGAATCGACCCAATATTGATATCGAACAGTAATTTTAACCAGCTCACGCTATTTACATCATGAAATAAATTTCTCGGCTTGAGGTGGAACTTTTACTTGGTGCCTGAGTCACAATAAGTGCTCACATACGCGGTGGTGTAGTGACTGCTAAAGCAAGATGATGCTCATATCTGCGAGGATAAGAGCCATAATAACAAATGGGAGTAGCCGCTCGAATGAACGAGCAGACTGATCAGGTTCTTGTAGAGCGAGTTCAGAACGGAGATAAACAAGCATTTAACTTATTGGTGATTCGCTATCAAAATAAGGTGTGCAACCTGATATCTCGGTATATCAATAATTCTGGTGACGTTGCCGATGTCGCTCAAGAGGCATTTATTAAGGCCTATCGAGCGTTGCCATCGTTTAGGGGCGAGAGTGCGTTTTATACCTGGTTGTACAGAATTGCTGTCAACACGGCGAAGAACCACATCGTTGCTCAAAGTCGTCGGCCGCCAGCCACGGATGTTGATGCTGAAGACGCTGAATTTTACGAGACCGGCAGTGCGCTAAAAGAAATATCGAACCCTGAGAACCTGACGTTGTCCAACGAGTTGAAACGCACGGTTTTTGCGGCGATTGAAGCACTGCCAGAAGATTTAAAGACAGCAATGACTTTGCGTGAGCTTGATGGGCTTAGCTATGAAGATATTGCTGAAGTGATGGATTGCCCGGTTGGAACCGTGCGTTCGCGAATTTTCCGCGCCCGGGAAGCAGTTGAGAAGAGGATTACCCCTCTATTGCAGCGACACTGACCAGGCGATTAAACTAATCAAGATTTGAACCAATCAATAATGGTGAAAAGAATGGCTGACAAAGAAAAACTTTCAGCACTTGTGGATGGTGAAGCGTTAGACGACGATCAACTCATTGCTCTGGCTGAGAGCGATCAAGCCGCGCTAGAAAGTTGGAAGCACTACCATTTAATTGGTGATGTGATGCGTGGTGAAGGCCCTGAACAAGTTAATTGGGATATTGCCAATTCGGTGGCGATAGCGCTTGAGGACGAGGCGCCTCATCAAGGAGCCACAGTCGCGCCGATGCTTGAGGCTCAGCCAGCGCCTGCGGTGGCGAAAAAGCAGCTTCCGGCGTGGATGGCTCCGTTTGGTCAAGTGGCCGTGGCTGCGTGTGTCTCCTTTGTGGTGATCCTTGGCGTCCAGCAATACAGTGGACAAGATGGCCAAGCGACGTCTGAGGTGGCGCAGTTACCAGTTTTACAAACTGTTCCCCTAGCAGGAAGTGTGGAGCCAGTCAGCCTGACCCGAGAATCAGTTCAAGGCAGCTCTGCATCCAATGAAGCGAACGTTCATGAGCAGCACCGACGTATCAATGCGGTACTTCAAGATTATGAACTCCAGCTGCGATTAAACAGCGGGAATGAGATTGCTTCCAAGCTCAATCAAAAGCCGATAGTTGAATGAAAAAAATACTGATCAGTGCCCTGACACTGTTCGGTCTGAGCATCCACTCAGCCTCTGCAGAGCAACCTGCAGAGGTCCTATTACAGGAGATGCATCAGGCCAGTGAGCAATTGAGTTACGAGCTCTCTTACATCTTAATCAAAAAGAACAGCATTGAACCGCTGTTGTATCGCCATGCGTCCCTCGAGCAACAACAACTTGCCCATCTTTTGTACCTCAGCGGCCCTGTTCGCGAGGTCATTCGTCGTGGTGACGAGGTGAGTTATGTTGAGCCGGGGATCGAGCCCTTCACGGTCGAGTCGAGTGATATGGTGGCACCTACCATCCCGCTTTTGCACAGTGACATCGACTACCTGAGCATGAACTACGATTTTGTCAGTGTTGGTCGTGCGCGTGAAGCAGGTAGTGCGACTCAGGTGGTGCGCATCGTGCCAAAAGATGGTATGCGCTACTCTTATGTGCTGTGGATTGATGAAACCACGCGCTTGCCACTGCGTGCTGATCTGCTTGATCGCGATGGCGAGGTGCTTGAGCAGTACCGCACGATTTCCTTTGTGGTCAACGAACAGATCTCAGAGATCATGTCGGGTCTGCGCAACGTGACACTGCCTGATGTACTAAGTCTACCTAAAGGTAATGTCAACCGCGCCGGGTGGAACGTCGGTTGGGTACCGAATGGCTTTGAGCCGACGGATGTGAACCGCTATCGCATGGCAAGCACCGATCGTGTGGTTGAGACGCAGATGTACACTGATGGCCTGTTTAACTTCTCCATCTATATTGCTGAGCGAGATGAAAACTCACTGCCAGGGCAGGTGGTGCGTCAAGGGCGTCGCACGCTACACACCTTTGTCAAAGGCAGCGCCGAGATCTCAGTCGTTGGCGATATTCCACCCTCAACGGCGCAGCGTATTGCGCAGTCTGTCTCATTTGATCCACTCAAGGCACCAGAACAATGATCACCGCATTAGCCCAAGTCGTCTCAGTTGAGCCATGCTCTGTGGGTTGGCGGGCGCAATTGCACTGTGAGCAGCAATCGAGTTGCAGTGGCTGCGCGCAAAAAAGCAGCTGCGGGACTGGGATTGTCTCTGGTGCAGTCGGCAACAAAACCCTGCGCTGGACACTGGATACCGAGCAAGCGGTGCAGGTGGGGGACACGGTCGAGATTGGCCTGCCTGAGCGTCAGTTGCTCAGTTTTGCTGCCACTGTTTACTTACTTCCACTACTTTTTCTGCTCCTTGGCGCTGTGATGGGGCAGGTCTGGGTACAGCCTCTTATCGGTGCAGGCGAGGGGGCCATTATTCTCGCTGCGGTGCTGTTTGCTTTTTTAGGCTTTGTTCTCGCTAAGTGGTTGGTACGGCGAAAAGAGCGCGCGACATCTGAGCAGGTGATCCTGCTAAGAATTTTGGGCAGCCAGATACCAGTTGTCTAAAATGGATGCGAAGCGCAGAGAAATTCGGTAGAATCTGCCCACTTATTTGTTGGCTCGCAGCGATTCGCTCGCCAACAACGTCATTTTGATAACAGAGTTTAGTCACACCATCCTATGAAGCACATTCGCAATTTTTCGATTATCGCCCACATCGACCACGGTAAGTCGACTCTATCAGACCGCCTAATTCAAGTTTGTGGTGGCCTTAGTGAGCGTGAAATGGACGCGCAAGTTCTCGATTCTATGGATCTTGAGCGTGAGCGTGGCATTACCATCAAGTCTCAGAGTGTGACGCTTAATTACAAAGCGAAAGATGGTGAGACTTATCAGCTTAACTTTATCGACACCCCAGGACACGTTGACTTCGCTTACGAAGTTTCGCGCTCATTAGCCGCTTGTGAAGGCGCGCTGCTGGTTGTTGATGCTGGTCAAGGCGTTGAAGCGCAGACCCTAGCTAACTGTTACACCGCGATCGAAATGGACCTTGAGGTTGTGCCAATCTTGAACAAGATTGACCTGCCAGCTGCCGATCCTGAGCGCGTCTCGGAAGAGATCGAAGAGATTGTCGGTATCGACGCGATGGAAGCGACTCGCTGTTCGGCAAAAACCGGTATTGGTGTTGACGATGTACTTGAGAACATCGTTTCTGCTATCCCTGCGCCAGAGGGTGACCCTGAAGCGCCACTACAAGCTTTGATCATCGACTCTTGGTTCGATAACTATCTTGGTGTAGTGTCACTGGTGCGTATTAAGAATGGCGCACTGAAAAAGAACGACAAGATCAAGGTAATGAGCACCGGTCAGGTGTGGGGTGTAGACCGCTTGGGTATCTTTACCCCTAAACAAGAAGACACCACTGAGCTGCAAACCGGCGAGGTAGGTTGGGTTGTATGTGGTATCAAGGATATCCTTGGCGCACCAGTTGGTGATACCTTGACGCTGGCGAAAGGTGGCTGTGAGGAAGCGCTGCCTGGTTTCCAAAAAGTAAAACCTCAAGTTTATGCCGGTCTATTCCCGGTCTCTTCAGATGATTACGAGAACTTCCGTGATGCGCTAGGCAAACTGAGCCTCAACGACGCTTCTCTGTTCTATGAGCCAGAGAACTCAGCGGCACTGGGCTTTGGTTTCCGTTGTGGTTTCCTAGGCATGTTGCACATGGAGATCATCCAAGAGCGTCTCGAGCGTGAGTACGACCTTGACTTGATCACCACGGCGCCGACAGTAGTTTACGAAGTAGAGCGCACTGATGGCGAACTGCTGTATGTCGATAGCCCAGCGAAACTGCCTGCGGTAAACGATATTGAAGAGATCCGTGAGCCGATTGCTCGCTGTAACATCCTTGTGCCATCTGAGTACCTAGGTAACGTGATCACCCTGTGTGTAGAGAAGCGTGGTATTCAGGTCGATATGGTGTATCACGGCAACCAAGTTGCAGTGGTTTACGATATCCCAATGGCTGAGGTTGTGCTCGATTTCTTCGATCGCCTGAAGTCAACCTCACGTGGTTATGCATCACTGGACTACAACTTCCAGCGCTTCGAGGCATCGAACATGGTACGCGTTGACGTACTACTGAACGGCGACACGGTTGATGCTCTGGCGATGATCACGCACAAAGATCAGTCTCAGACTCGTGGTCGTCAGCTGGTTGAGAAGATGAAAGAGTTCATCCCTCGTCAAATGTTTGATATCGCGATCCAGGCTGCAATTGGTAACCACATTATCGCGCGCTCGACTGTGAAGCAGTTACGTAAAAACGTAATCGCTAAGTGTTACGGTGGTGACGTGAGTCGTAAGAAGAAACTGCTTAAGAAGCAGAAAGAAGGTAAGAAACGCATGAAGCAGATCGGTAACGTGGAACTGCCGCAAGAGGCGTTCTTGGCGATTCTGCACGTGGGTAAAGACTAATTACTCCGACTTGGATCGCCGCTCAATGTGTGTGGTGGTCTGAGCCAAATAGATCGAACAAGTGTTTTGTTACGATAGTGATTTGTTATGAGTGAAAGGGTTTAGGCTCTTTCACTTTCGTATTTTTAAGATAAGGGAAGTCAATGGCAAATACGTTTTCACTCATTCTTGTCATAGTGACATTAGTGACGGGTATAGTATGGGCGCTGGAAAAATGGGTTTGGGCGAAAAAGCGTGCGCAAGTCCTTGCGGCCGCTGAAGCTCAAACCGAGCAACTCGATGCCCAGGTGGTCGAGAAACTGCAAACTCAGCCTTGGTGGGTAGAGAACAGCGTCTCAATTTTCCCAGTGATTGCGATTGTGCTGGTATTGCGCTCCTTTATCTATGAGCCGTTTCAGATCCCATCAGGGTCAATGATGCCGACCTTGCTGGTGGGTGATTTTATCCTGGTAGAGAAGTACGCGTATGGGATTAAAGACCCGGTGTGGCGTAAAGAGTTGGTTGCAACGGGCAAGCCTGAACATGGCGATATCGCGGTGTTTAAGTACCCACCACAACCAAATATTGACTACATTAAACGTGTCATTGGTCTGCCTGGTGATACGGTTCGCTACAGCGCGCAGAAAGAGCTATGTGTCCAGCCGCAAGGTGAGCGTACTTGCCGCCCGTTGCCGCTGTCTAATGTTAGAGAGAGTGAGTTCTCGCAGAACAATATCCCTCTGATGCAAATGAATGAAACCCAGGGCGAGTTGCAATACGAGGTGCTTGCGCACCCACTGCGTCGTGATCGCGTCGAAGCGTATATGCCGCGACCTGGCGTCAATGAATGGGTTGTCCCACAAGGTCAATACTTTGTAATGGGTGACAACCGTGATAATAGTGCCGATAGCCGTTACTGGGGCTTTGTGCCCGAGGAAAACCTCGTTGGTAAGGCGGTCGCTATCTGGATCAGCTTCGAGTTTGAGCGCGATCCAAGCAGCTTCCTACCAGGTTGGATTCCAACAGGGGTTCGCTTTAACCGCATCGGTGGTATTCAATAGTCTGGCCTTAGCCAGCAATAACACCACGAGAGAGTATGAATTCTCAAATTGAAAAACTACAAACAAAGCTCGGCTATCAGTTTAAAGATGGCGAGCTTTTGAACCTGGCACTGACTCACCGCAGTGCCAATGGTAAACACAATGAGCGTCTTGAGTTTCTGGGCGATTCAATTTTAAGTTTTGTCATTGCTGATGATCTTTACCACCGTTTCCCTAAGGTGACGGAAGGGGATATGAGCCGCATGCGTGCCACTTTGGTACGCGGTAATACTCTAGCGGAGTTGGGTCGTGAGTTTGAGCTGGGTGACTACTTAAAATTAGGTCCAGGCGAGCTTAAGAGCGGCGGCTTCCGTCGTGACTCGATTCTTGCTGATGCCGTTGAGGCGATCATGGGGGCCGTCTATCTCGACAGCGATGTAGAGACTATCCGTGGCATTATCCTTGATTGGTATAAGTCGCGCCTTGAGGCTATCGAGCCTGGCGTTTCACAAAAAGACCCAAAGACTCGCCTTCAAGAGTTTTTGCAAGGCAGAAGAAAACCACTGCCAGTCTACACAGTGACTAATATTAAAGGTGAAGCACACAACCAAGAGTTTACGGTGTCGTGTGAGGTTGCAGGTATAGGGAAGCCTGTTGTCGGTAAAGGTACCAGTCGTCGCAAGGCAGAGCAAGCGGCCGCTGAGACAGCACTAGGGCAGTTGACCAATGGCTGATTCTACTGAAAACAACGAGTTCGATATTGATGCATTCTTCTCCTCAACGGGCGAAGTCTCATCTCCTGAGAACCAACACTGTGGCTTTATCGCCATCGTGGGTCGCCCTAATGTGGGTAAATCAACGCTACTGAACAAGATCCTGGGTCAAAAGATCTCGATCACGTCACGTAAGCCGCAAACCACGCGTCACCGCATCATGGGTGTCGATACCGAGGGTGATTACCAAGCGATTTATGTCGACACTCCGGGTCTGCACATCGAAGAGAAGCGCGCCATCAACCGCTTAATGAACCGCGCGGCAAACTCTTCGCTGAGTGATGTGAACTTGGTGTTCTTCTTGGTTGACGGTACCCACTGGACTAAAGACGACGAGATGGTGCTGACCAAGCTGCAGAAGTCGAACTTCCCAGTCGTGCTATGTGTCAACAAGGTTGATAACGTGCAAGACCGCAACGACGTGATGCTGCATATGCAGGAGATGTCGAAGAAGATGGAATTTGTTGATGTGGTGCCAATCTCGGCTAAACACGGCAAAAACATTGATGTACTGCGCAAGCACGTGCGCGAGCATCTGCCAAAAGCCACTCATCACTTCCCTGAAGAGTACGTAACCGACCGCTCGCAGCGCTTTATGGCCTCTGAGATCCTGCGTGAGAAGCTGATGCGTTTCACCGGTGACGAGCTGCCATATTCAGTGACGGTTGAGATTGAGCGTTTTGACTACAACCCTGAGACTGACGGTTTCCATATTAATGGTCTTATCTTGGTTGAGCGCAGTGGCCAGAAGAAGATGGTCATCGGCAAAGGTGGTGAGAAGATCAAAACCATCGGCCGTGAGGCACGCCTTGATATGGAAGAGCTGTTCGGTCGCAAGGTCTACCTTGAGACCTGGGTTAAAGTGAAATCAGGTTGGGCAGACGATGAGCGCGCCCTGCGCTCGCTTGGCTATATTGACGATCTATAACCGCAGTGAGGCAGCTTGCTTCGCTCCGAGCTTATCATCCTAAGGAGCCTGACGGCTCCTTTTTTATTGCCTATCCATCAACCATAGAGAAGAGTGGATGTCAGAAGGTCTCCAGCGCTGCTTTGTTTTACATCGGCGCCCGTACAGTGAAACAAGCTTGATCTTGGACGTGTTCAGCGAGGAGCATGGCCGGATAAGCTTGATGTCCAAGGGGGCACGCAGCCGCCGTTCAAACCTCAAAGGGGCACTTCAGCCATTTACGCCACTGCTGCTCAAGTGGTCGGGTAAGGGCTCGATGAAAACTTTGCGCCAAGCGGAGCCGATCAGTCTCGGATTGCCTCTGACTGGCATTAATCTCTACTCAGGAATGTATGTTAATGAGCTGATAGGGCGAGTGTTAGCGCCAGAGGTCGCAATGCCGGCGTTGTTTCATGACTACCTGCATGCGTTAACCGAATTAGCCCAGGCCAATAATCCAGAGCCAGCGCTGCGCCGTTTTGAACTCGCCTTGTTGTCCGCGATGGGCTACGGGGTGGACTTTCTTCATTGTGCCGGTACGGGCGAGCCGATCGACCCTAAGATGACCTATCGCTATCGAGAGGAAAAGGGTTTTATCGCCTCAGTGCGGCGCGATAATTTGACCTTCTTAGGCGATGAGCTGATCGCCATTAGTGAGCGACGTTTCACGACAAAAGAACAACTTAAAGCGGCAAAGCGCTTTACACGCATAGCACTAAAGCCGTATCTTGGCGGAAAACCATTAAAGAGCCGGGAACTGTTTATCGCAACACTTCCCAAAGCACGGAGTACAACACAATGAGCTCGATTTATTTAGGTGTCAATATTGACCATATCGCGACGGTTCGTAATGCACGTGGAACCAAGTATCCAGACCCAGTGCACGCAGCAGAGATTGCAGAGCGTGCTGGCGCGGATGGCATCACTATCCACTTGCGTGAAGACCGTCGTCATATTGTTGATCGCGATGTACGCATCCTGCGCGAGACGCTGCAAACACGCATGAACCTTGAGATGGCTGTGACCGATGAGATGATTGAGATTGCCTTGCAAACACAGCCAGAGTACGTGTGTTTAGTACCAGAAAAGCGTGAAGAGCTGACTACTGAAGGCGGCCTTGATGTCGTGGGTCAACTTGACAAGATCAAGGCAGCAACGGAGAAGCTGGCTGCTGCTGGCATCAAGGTATCTCTGTTTATCGATGCTGACCGCCAGCAAATCGATGCGGCGAAAGCCTGTGGCGCACCATTTATCGAGCTGCACACCGGTCAGTACGCTGAGGCAGAGAACGACGAAGATCAGCAAGATGAGCTGAAGAAGATTGCTGCAGCGGCAAGCTACGCGCACGACCTTGGTATCATGGTTAACGCCGGTCACGGCCTGACTTACCACAACGTTGCCCCAATCGCGGCACTGCCTGAGATCTATGAGCTGAACATCGGTCACTCGATCATTGGTCGTGCACTATTCGATGGTCTGCACAAAGCAGTAGCGGACATGAAAGCCGTAATGGTTGCAGCGCGCAAGTAAGCGCCAAGGATTGCCCAATGCCCGTAGTAGGAATCGGTACGGATATCGTCGAGATCGCCCGAGTTGAAAAGGCACTCGAGAAAAGCAACGCGCTGGTTTATCGCATCCTTAGCGAGGCCGAGCAGGTGGTGTTTAAGCAAAGCAAACAGCCCGCTCGTTACCTTGCCAAGCGTTTTGCCGTCAAAGAGGCCGCAGCCAAAGCACTTGGAACTGGCATCGCACGCGGGGTCAGCTTTCAAGATTTCACCGTCACCAACGATGAGCTCGGCAAGCCAGAGCTCAGCCTTACTGGCGCCGCCCAGCAGTTTGCCGACGCCTTGTCTGCTCACTCCATCTTGGTCACGATAGCGGATGAAAAGCGCTATGCGGTGGCTACTGTCGTTATGGAATCTTAAAACAGAGGCGAGAATCGAGATCGTTTCACTGCGAGAACGCTTCGCTCGAGGTGGTGTAACACTTGACAGCGGTGGTAAAGGTTGGAGAATTTTCGCCTCTCGCCTCTCGCCTCTCGCCTCTCGCCTCTCGCCTCTCGCCTCTCGCCTCTCGCCTCTCGCCTCTCGCCTCTCGCCTCTCGCCTTTCGCCTCTCGCCTCTCGCCTCTCGCCTTTAAGCAAGGTAAGGCTCTGCCGCCGCGATCACCTTCTCCATCTCGTCTTGCAGTTCGAACAGTTCAGGCTCTAGGTCTTCAATGCTCATGTCGGAGCGTAGGCCTTTTTCGAGTTCGGCGCAGACTTTTTTCAGGCGCGGGACGCCGCTGTAGGAGCAGCTACCGTTGAGTTTGTGGACAAAGTGGAGCAGGTCTGGTTGCGCCTGGGTTTGTGGGTCAAGGACGCTATCGACCACCTCACTGACCTCTGGGATAAACTCAATCAGCATACGCAGCATGTCTTTGGCCAGATCTTGCTTGTTGGCGGATTGTTTGAGGGCCAGCTGCCAGTCGATGATCAGGTTTTGGTTACTGGTTTGCGTCAGGGGTTCACTCTTGATTGGCTCAAGCTCGATCGCCTCGACTTCACTTTCATCGCGGTTAGGGTTCCAACGGACCAAGACCTGCTGCAGGATGTGCTCCTCGATTGGCTTGGTGAGGTAATCGTCCATCCCTGCTTCCAGTAAGCGCTCTCGCTCGCCCTGCATCGCGTGGGCAGTGACGGCAATAATTGGTGTGTCACCATTCAGATCAGAGGTCTTAATCGCCTTACAGGCGGTGACGCCATCCATCCTAGGCATCTGAATATCCATCAAGATGATGTCGAATTTCTCTTGCTGCGCGCACTCAACAGCTTCAATACCATCATTACACGCCACCACATTCTTCACTCGCTCTTGGAGAAGCGCCGAGATCAGCTTGAGATTGGCACTGTTATCATCCACCGCCATCACAGTGAGAGGGAGTAGCTCTTCTGGTGTGTGTTGACTCACAGGCTCAATCACCAGCTCTGGCTGGAGCACCACTAAGTTTTGCAACAACTTACGTCTTGAAAGTGGTTTAGGAATACAGGGAACATTGAGCTCTGCCGTAATTTTGGTTGCCAGCGCCAGCTCGGTACTTGGCAGGCCGACCGAGACATGAGTTGCCATCTTTTGTGCCTGTTTCACTTGCTCACGTACCTCATCGAAGCTGTGCTCTGTGTCCGGGGCAAAGTTGACGATTGCGTAATCGTAGTGGCCAATTTCATCTGGCATGGTTGAGCGATAGCTGACCTGCATATTAGATACTGAGAGCATCTGTTGCAGCACAGTTGCGGCTTGAATATTTGGCTCGACTAACAGTACGGTGCGATTGGCCAGGCAAGCGGTATCAATCAAATCAGATACTGGCATATTGGTGGTGGCCAGTTGGATCGTGTACCAGAAGGTTGATCCTTGGTGCAGGCGGCTGGTGAGGCTGATCTCACCGCCCATCTGGCTAACTAGCTTCTGGGTGATCACTAGCCCAAGCCCAGTACCACCGTAGCGACGTGAGATACTGGCATCGGCTTGTGAGAAGGCTTGGAACAGTTGAGCTTGTTGGCGCTCGGAGATACCGATGCCGGTATCACGGACCATAAACTGCAGCTCAATCATATCTTCTTTCTGTGAGCGCAGCTCAACACTGATATCGATATTGCCACGGTCGGTAAACTTGATTGAGTTACCTACTAGGTTGGTCAAGACCTGTTGAATACGCAGCGGATCACCAACCATACCAGCTGGAATTTTGGGATCGATCTTGAGTGTCAGCTCAAGGCCTTTCTCGTGGGCTGAGGTTGCCTGCAGGCTCACTACCTCTTCCAGGCTCTCTTGGAAGTCAAATGGGATATTCTCAAGGGCGAGCTTACCTGCTTCTAGTTTGGAGAAGTCTAGGATGTCATTGATGATGCTAAGCAGGTTATTAGCTGATTTCTCGATAGTTTGCAGGTAGTCAGTCTGGCTAGCGGTCAATTGGGTTTTCAGCATTTGGCGCGAGAAGCCAATCACGCCATTAAGTGGCGTTCTCAGCTCATGCGACATATTGGCTAGGAACTCAGATTTGACTCGCGCCGCCTCTTGGGCCCGTTTTTTAGCGATATCGAGCTCGACGTTTTGGATCTCAAGCTGCTCAAGGGTTTCACGTAAGTCGGAGGTGGCCTGATCAATGCTGTGCTGCATCTCGGTATGATAAGCAGACAAGGATTCCGCCATCGCGTTGATACCATTTTTCAATGAGTCGAGTTCGCCATGCATCTTACCATCAATCCGCACATCGACGTGACCACGGCGGATCCGGTCAACCACCTCACGCATATGGTCAATAGGTCTCGTGACGTCGTGCATCAAGCGCAAGGCAAAGGCAGTCGAGAGGGCCAAGCCAAGGATCATTACTGAGATAGCAATAATGATCTCGCGGTACTGTTGCAGGCGCAGTGAAGAGAGATCCAGCTCCATCGAGATATAGCCAAGGGCTTTCGCATCGTGCTCACTGAGATCGGGCAGGGCGACAAAGCGTGTTTCGGGGATGATCGGGGCGCGCAGAATCAGTGTGTTATCTTCAATCTGAATCGAAGGCAGCAAGGGGATCGGCTCGCTGCGATCATAGGTGAGCGACTGAAATTGAGGGTGAAAGTTTGAGGTCACAAACAGCTCATGGCTGGAGTCGAACACAGCAATACTGCGCACAATACGTGAGTTTTTGCGGTGCGCGTAACTGATGATACGCCTTACCGACTCGCGACTTTGGGTCATCATGCCATCTTCACTGGCAATTGCCATAGGCTCGATAATACTTAGGCCTGAGTTGATAACTTGTCTCTCGAGGTCGTGATAGCGAGTGAATGAGAAAAAAGCACACAGTAGCAAACCAATAATTAGGGTTGGGGCGAGAGTCAGGGTGATTACCCGAGCGCGTAAGCCATATCGTGTCATTATTCTCTAAACTTAACCGGTTGGATGTGGGACAATACTCTCTCTTTTATATCACAGATATGCACAGAGCGGATCGATTTGCGCTTCTGTGTACGACATCAAACGCATCCTTCAGATTAGGCAACACTCATGGCGCGTATTTTCCAAGCAAAGAAAAAATCCCCTTTAAATACCAAACACTTTGAGATCACGGTTGAAAAACTCGACGCTCATGGTGCTGGCATCGCTTATCACAACCGTAAGCCTGTCTTTATCGAGGGAGCGCTGCCACGAGAGCGTGTGCTGATCCAACTGGTGGAGCAGAAGAGCAAATACGCCCGAGCGACTCTGATCAAGGTTCTCGAGCCAAGTGATAAGCGTATCGCACCGTTTTGCCCCCACTATGCCCAGTGTGGCGGGTGCAACATGCAACATCTCAACGTGCAAGATCAGATTGAGTATAAGTCGCAGGCGCTCTCCGGGCTATTTAAGAAATTTGCCAAGCAAGAGCTGCCATTATCGACCCCAGTGGCGGATAGCCAGCCGGATTATCGTCGCCGCGCCCGCTTTAGTGTGTTTTGGGATAAAAAGCGTGCGCAGCTCAGTTTCGGCTTTCGCAAGAAAAACAGCAAGCAGATAGTGGATATCGATCAGTGCCCAATCCTCGATAGCGGCCTCAACCAGTTGATGGTGCCACTTCAGCAAACTCTGCGCGGCTTCCAGCACCCTGACCGTCTTGGTCATGTTGAACTGGTTAGAGGAGATAACGCGGCGATAATATTGGTGCGAACAATAAAGCTGCTTGGTGACTCTGATCGCAATGCGCTTGAGTCGCTGTGCCGTGGGCTCGCGGTGACACTGTACTTGCAGCAAGCTGACCAAGCGCTGGAGCATGTGTTGGGCGAGCCGGGTTACTATCAAGAGGTCGGAGTACAAATTCCTTTTGAACCTGTGAACTTTATTCAGGTCAATAAGGGGGTCAATCAGCAAATGGTGGCGCAGGCACTGGATTGGCTGGCACTTGAGTCAAGCGATCGCGTTCTTGATCTGTTCTGCGGGTTGGGTAATTTCAGCTTGCCGATTGCTAAGCAGGTTGATTCTGTGGTGGGAGTTGAGGGCGTTCAGATTATGGTTGATAAGGCGCAAGACAATGCCAAGCGCAACCAATTGAGCAATGTTGAGTTCTACCAAGCGAACCTTGAGCAGGATGTTTCGACCAAGCCATGGGCAGCCAAGCAATTTACCAAAGTGCTGTTGGATCCGGCTCGAGCGGGCGCAACAGGCATCATCGATCACATTGCCAAGCTTGGCGTGGAGCGAGTGGTGTATGTTTCTTGCAATCCTGCTACTCTTGCCAGAGACAGCCAAAGTCTGTTGGCACAAGGCTATACCATGACTCGACTGGGTATGCTGGACATGTTCCCCCATACTAGTCACCTCGAGTCGATGGCTCTGTTTGAGAAAACGGCTAATTCGAAGAATAAATAGCTTGAAAATAGTTGGCTCGAAGAACACGAAAGTCTGAAAAAACAACGACAGCGAATTGAACTCGCGAAGAAAACAAATAGGAATTTGAGATGGTTGCGGTACGAAGTGCGCATTTAAACCAAGACACTGAATTTGAGCTTGAGCGTTGGGTAGCAAGCTTAAATCAACCCGCGAAGGCGGCAAAGGCGCTAACTCAGACCTACCAGTTATGTGAGCAACTGGTGGCCGAGCACCCTGACGGCCAGCGTTTGCTGTGGCGTGGCCGTGAGATGAACGAAATTTTGGTCACCTTGTCGATGGACAAGGCAACTTTAGTCGCGGCGCAGCTGTTTCCTGTAGTATCGAGTGGCTTGTTCGATCAACAAGCACTGAGTGAAAAGTACGGCAAAGAGATCGTTAAGCTGATAGATGGCGTTGATGAGATGGCGGCCTTGGGTCAGCTCAATATCACCCTTGAAGGCAGCGCAGCCTCTTCTCAGGTGGATAATGTGCGCCGCATGCTACTCGCGATGGTGGATGACTTTCGCTGCGTGGTGATCAAGCTGGCTGAGCGGATCACCAACCTGATTGAGGTGAAAAAGGCACCCGATGAGGTGCGCCGAGCGGCGGCGAAAGAGTGCGCCAACATCTATGCGCCACTGGCGAATCGATTGGGTATCGGTCAGCTTAAGTGGGAGATTGAAGATTACGCCTTTCGCTACCAGCAGCCCGCGACCTACAAACAGATTGCCAAGCAACTCTCTGAACGACGCATTGTGCGCGAGCAATACATCACCGATTTTGTCGATGATCTGACCGCTGAAATGCGAAGCTCGAACATCCGCGCTGAAGTCAGTGGTCGGCCAAAACACATCTACAGTATCTGGCGCAAGATGCAGAAAAAGAGCCTTGCCTTTGATGAGCTGTTTGATGTGCGTGCGGTGCGGATCATCGCCGAACGCCTGCAAGACTGTTACGCCGCACTCGGCGTGGTGCACACCAAGTACAAACATCTGCCAAGTGAATTTGATGACTATGTCGCCAACCCCAAACCAAACGGTTATCAGTCGATTCACACGGTCGTGTTAGGGCCGGAAGGCAAAACGATTGAGATCCAGATCCGCACTAAGCAGATGCACGAAGAGTCGGAGCTGGGTGTGGCTGCGCACTGGAAGTATAAAGAAGGTGGTAGTGGTCGCAGCGGCTATGACGAGAAGATCACGTGGCTGCGTAAACTGCTTGATTGGCAGGAAGAGATGTCAGACTCGGGTGAGATGCTCGATGAGCTGCGCAGCCAAGTGTTCGATGATCGCGTCTACGCCTTTACCCCGCGCGGGGATGTGGTGGATTTGCCGATGGGGGCAACCCCGCTTGACTTTGCCTATCATATTCACTCTGAAGTCGGCCATCGCTGTATAGGGGCTAAGGTCGCGGGGCGTATTGTGCCATTTACCCACAAGCTGGCCATGGGCGATCAGGTTGAGATCATTACCGCGAAAGAGCCTAATCCATCGCGCGATTGGCTCAACCCATCACTGGGCTTTGTGACCTCAGGGCGCGCCCGCGCCAAGATCAATGCCTGGTTTCGTAAGCAAAGCCGCGAGAAGAACCTTGAAGCCGGGCGCGAGATCCTCGAGGCCGAACTGACCAAGATTGATGCCACGCTCAAAGATGCAGAACGATATGCCCTTAAGCGTTTTAACGTTAATACGCCCGATGAGCTGTTTGTTGGTATTGGTAGTGGCGATCTGAAGATTAATCAGATCATTAATCACATTAACGCGCTGGTCAATAAACCCACTGCCGAAGAAGAGGATCAGCAAGCGCTTGAAAAGCTGCAAGAGGCCGTACATCGAGCGCCTGCACAGAGCCAGCCTAAGAAAGACGCAGTCGTGGTTGAAGGGGTGGATAACTTGATGACCCATCTCGCGCGCTGTTGCCAGCCAATTCCAGGCGATGCGATCAAGGGCTACATTACTCAAGGACGTGGTATCTCGGTGCACCGCAGTGACTGTGAGCAGCTCGAGGAGCTGAGTCACCATGCGCCCGAGCGGATCATCGATACCGTCTGGGGGGCCGGCTTTGTTGGCTCGTATGTATTGACCATGCGCGTGGAGGCAATGGAGCGTGGTGGCCTGCTCAAAGACATCACCTCACTGTTTGCTAATGAGAAGGTTAAGGTCAGCAGCATGAAAAGCCGTGTCGACTATCGCAAGCAGTTGTCGATCATGGACTTTGATCTTGAAGTGACCAATATCGAGGTCTTATCGCGGGTGATCACCCGGGTCGAGCAGATCAAAGATGTTATGTCGGTCAAGCGTCTTGGCTAAATAACCTAAAACTTCTTTTTTAAGCGGGCAGGGCATTTCTGCTCGCTTTTTCTATTTTAAGGAACCAACCATGAGCCACCCGATTGAACAGCTAGAGCAGATCATGAGCCAACTGCGCGACCCACAAACAGGCTGCCCTTGGGATCTCAAGCAGAGCTTTGACACTATTGTGCCCCACACCATCGAAGAAACTTATGAGGTGGTGGATGCAATCCAAAATCGCGACTGGGACAACCTCAAAGAGGAGCTTGGCGATCTACTATTTCAAGTGATTTTTTACAGCCAGCTAGCCAAAGAGCATCAGCTGTTTGATTTTTCAGATGTGGTTGAGACGGTTAATGAGAAGCTGACTCGTCGTCACCCGCACGTATTCTCCGATGTTGAGTTTGCCAGTGAGGAAGAGATCAGCGCCAATTGGGAAGCCGAGAAGGCAAAAGAGAAGGCTCAGATAGGCAAAGCTGGGCAAAGTATCCTAGACTCAATACCAAAATCTCTGCCGGCAATTTCGCGTGCCACAAAGATCCAAAAGCAGTGTGCTAAGGTCGGTTTTGACTGGCACTCGCTGGGACCTGTGGTAGAAAAAGTGCAGGAAGAGATAGAAGAAGTCATGGAAGAGGCGCTGCAGGTGAACCCTGATAGCGACAAAGTTGAGATGGAGCTGGGCGATCTGATGTTCGCTGTAATCAACCTCTCACGCCATCTGGATACCAATCCAGAAGTGGCGCTTGGCAAAGCTAATCAAAAGTTTGTTGAGCGCTTCAAAGCGGTTGAAAAGCTGGCAGAAATTCAGGGTAAATCACTGAATACAATGACATTGGATCAAATGGAGGCGCTGTGGGTTGAGGTTAAATTACAGCGCGGTGGTCAATAACTGTCAAGCGCAGCGTTTACCACATCAAGGTTACGAGTTTGATTTGAAGCAAAAAACTTAAAAATCCACTGTGATAGATTTCACGTTGTGGCGGTAAGGGTCTTCTGGTATATTTTCGTCCCGTCCAGATGACTTCCATTTCCCTCATTCAACCAATTTCAGGTTAAACATGACGACAAATTACATTTTTGTTACTGGCGGGGTTGTATCCTCTCTAGGTAAAGGCATTGCAGCAGCATCTCTTGCAGCGATTCTAGAAGCTCGTGGTCTTAAAGTGACGATCATGAAGCTCGACCCGTACATCAACGTTGACCCAGGCACCATGAGCCCGATTCAACACGGTGAAGTATTCGTGACGGAAGATGGTGCTGAGACTGACCTTGACCTTGGTCACTATGAACGATTCATTCGTACCAAGATGACCAAGCGTAACAACTTTACAGCCGGTCGTGTCTACTCTGACGTCCTTGCTAAAGAGCGTCGTGGTGATTACCTAGGTGCAACCATTCAGGTTATCCCTCACATCACTAACTCTATTAAAGACCGCGTAGTCGCTGGTGGTGAAGGCCACGATGTCGCGATCGTTGAAATTGGTGGCACAGTGGGTGACATCGAGTCACTGCCATTTATGGAAGCTATCCGTCAGCTAGCCGTTGAGCTAGGTCGCGAGCGCGCGATGTTTATGCACCTGACTCTTGTGCCTTACCTTGCCGCTGCTGGCGAGGTGAAAACGAAGCCAACTCAGCACTCTGTAAAAGAATTGCTGTCTATTGGTATCCAACCTGATATTCTAGTTTGCCGCTCTGATCGTGCGATTCCAGCCAACGAGCGTAAGAAGATCGCTCTGTTTTGTAACGTTCAAGAGAAAGCGGTAATCTCAATGAAGGACGTAGATTCTATCTACAAGATCCCTCAATTGATTAAATCACAAGGTCTTGATGACCTAGTGTGTGCTCGCTTTGGCATTAACGCGCCAGAGGCTGACCTTTCTGAGTGGGAACAGGTAATCTACGAAGAAGCGAACCCAACCGCTGAAGTGACTATCGGTATGGTGGGTAAGTACATCGAATTGCCAGATGCTTACAAGTCAGTGAACGAAGCACTAAAGCACGCAGGTCTTAAGAACCGTCTAAGCGTGAAGATTAAGTACGTTGACTCACAAGATGTTGAGAGCAAAGGCGAAGAAGCGCTAGCAGACCTAGACGCTATCTTGGTACCAGGTGGCTTTGGCGACCGTGGTGTTGAGGGTAAAATTCGCGCGGCGCAATACGCACGTGAGAACAACATTCCATACCTTGGCATCTGTCTAGGTATGCAAGTGGCTCTTATCGAGTACGCTCGTAATGTGGCTGGTCTTACTGGTGCACATTCAACAGAATTTAATAAAGAGACTAAGTACCCTGTGGTAGGCTTGATCACGGAATGGGTTGATGGCGAAGGTAAAGTTGAAGAACGTACCGAAACCTCAGACCTTGGCGGCACAATGCGCCTTGGCTCACAGCTATGTCACCTAGAGAAAGGCACCAAAGCTCGTGAGCTTTACGGCAGCGCAACCATCCATGAGCGTCACCGTCACCGTTACGAAGTGAACAACGTCCTTCGTCCGAAGATCGAAAAAGCCGGTCTTAAAGTTTCTGGTCTGTCAGCAGACAAGAAGCTGGTGGAAATGATTGAAAACCCAGCACACCCATGGTTTGTTGCGGCTCAGTTCCACCCAGAATTTACCTCGACGCCTCGCGATGGTCACCCACTATTCGCAGGCTTCGTTAAAGCCGCTGGTCAATACCAGCGCGGTGAATTTGAGAAGTAAATAAAAGGATGTAGGCAGCAGCGGGACTAGCTGTTGCCTTTAAATTTGACATTTAATTTTAAAACGAGAGGAAACATTAATGTCTAAGATCGTTAAAGTGCTAGGTCGTGAAATCATCGATTCACGTGGTAACCCAACTGTAGAAGCTGAAGTACACCTAGAAGGTGGTTTCGTAGGTATGGCTGCTGCTCCATCTGGTGCATCTACTGGTTCTCGCGAAGCTCTTGAGCTACGTGACGGTGACAAAGCACGTTTCCTAGGTAAAGGTGTTCTTAAAGCTGTTGAAGCTGTAAACGGCGCAATCGCTGAAGCACTAGTTGGTAAAGATGCTAAAGCTCAAGCTGACATCGACCAAGTTATGATCGACCTAGACGGCACTGAAAACAAATCTAAGTTCGGTGCTAACGCAATCCTAGCTGTATCTCTAGCAAACGCGAAAGCAGCTGCTGCAGCGAAAGGCATGCCTCTATTCGAACACATCGCTGAGCTAAACGGCACAGCTGGCGTATTCTCTATGCCTCTACCAATGATGAACATCATCAACGGTGGTGAGCACGCAGACAACAACGTTGATATCCAAGAATTCATGATTCAACCAGTTGGCGCTAAGACTCTTAAAGAAGCTCTACGTATCGGTGCGGAAGTATTCCACAACCTAGCTAAAGTTCTTAAGTCTAAAGGTTACAGCACTGCAGTTGGTGACGAAGGTGGTTTTGCTCCTAACCTTAAGTCTAACGCTGAAGCTCTAGAAGTTATCGCAGAAGCAGTAGCTGCTGCAGGTTACGAGCTAGGTAAAGACGTCACTCTAGCGATGGACTGTGCTGCATCTGAGTTCTTCGACAAAGAAGCTGGTATCTACAACATGAAAGGCGAAGGTAAGACTTTCTCTTCTGAAGAGTTCAACCACTACCTAGCTGAGCTAGCTAACCAATTCCCAATCGTTTCTATCGAAGACGGTCTAGACGAGTCTGACTGGGATGGCTTCAAGCACCAAACAGAACTACTAGGTGACAAGCTTCAACTAGTAGGTGACGATCTATTCGTTACAAACACTAAGATCCTTGCTGAAGGTATCGAGAAAGGCGTAGCTAACTCTATCCTTATCAAGTTCAACCAAATCGGTTCTCTAACTGAGACTCTAGCTGCTATCAAGATGGCTAAAGACGCAGGTTACACAGCAGTAATCTCTCACCGTTCTGGCGAAACTGAAGACGCAACTATCGCTGACCTAGCGGTAGGTACTGCTGCAGGTCAAATCAAGACTGGTTCTATGAGCCGTTCTGACCGTGTTGCTAAGTACAACCAGCTAATCCGTATCGAGGAAGCTCTAGGTGAGCGCGCTCCTTACAACGGTCTTAAAGAAGTTAAAGGCCAAGCTTAATTCTTAATTGAATTAAACTGAGCTCAACGCTTTTGACAACGCCCCGCTATTGCGGGGCGTTTTTTTTGTAAGAGAGTATCAAGTCATCAATATTCCCAAAACTTAAATAACTAAATCATATATCAAATAACCTTCTGGTATTTATCCTATGCTCAGTAAAAAGGTACTGTTTTGTCTCACTAATAATAATTTTCTCAAAAGTTTGCATTAATAAAGGAAGTTCTATGTCGGTCGCAGTGGTGGCAAATCTCGCAGTATTTGCGGCGCTACTTTTCTTTTTGAGCGTTCAGCAAAGAAAAGGCGCAACCCTTTCTCGCCAAGTATTAATTGGTCTTATTTTCGGTAGCCTGTTTGGCCTAGCGCTGCAGCTCGTCTACGGTGAAGGGCACGCCTCGATTGCTGCCAGCCTAGATTGGGTCAATGTGGTTGGTCGTGGCTATGTGGGTCTTTTGCAGATGATCATCATGCCTCTGGTACTGGTATCGATGTTTGCAGCGGTTGTGAAGCTTGAGAACTCGGCTTCTCTTGGCAAGATCAGCGGCCTGACTATCGGTGTCTTGCTCGTCACAACCATGATCTCTGCGCTGATCGGTATCGCAGTGACTCAAGGCTTTGGCCTAAGCGCTGAAGGGTTAACCGAAGGGGCACGTGAAACGGCGCGCTTGAGTGCACTTGAAGGGCGCATGGATCGCGTGAGCGACCTGACTATCCCGCAAATGCTAATTAGTTTTATCCCAACTAACCCGTTTGCTGATCTGACCGGTGCACGCTCAACCTCAATCATTGCCGTGGTGATCTTCGGCATCTTATCTGGTATCGCGGCGCGCCATGTGATGAGTGAAAAACCGGAGCTAGAAGCGCCAATTCGCACTTTCGTTGAGGCAGTACAATCAATCGTGATGCGTCTGGTTAAGATGATCATGGCACTAACACCATATGGTATTGCGGCATTGATGGCGCGCGTGGTGGCGACCTCTAGCGCAGCGGACATCTTGAACTTACTTGGCTTTATCGTGGCGTCTTACGTGGCTATCGCATTGATGTTTGTCGTGCATGGTTTACTGGTTTCGCTGGTTGGCGTTGGCCCGAAAGAGTACTTCAAGAAAATCTGGCCGGTTCTGACCTTTGCCTTTACCTCACGCAGCTCGGCAGCGACGATTCCGCTTAATGTGGAAGCGCAGATCACCAAGTTGAAAGTACCGCCAGCCATTGCCAACCTGTCAGCGTCTTTTGGTGCGACCATTGGTCAAAACGGCTGTGCCGGTATCTATCCTGCCATGCTGGCAGTGATGGTCGCCCCTGCAGTGGGTATTAACCCGATGGACTTTAGCTTTATCTTGTCGCTGGTAGCGATCATCACCATCAGTTCATTTGGTATCGCAGGTGTTGGCGGCGGTGCGACGTTCGCTGCATTGATCGTGCTTCCGGCGATGGGGTTGCCAGTGACCATTGCTGCGCTACTGATCTCGATTGAGCCTCTGATTGATATGGCACGTACCGCGTTAAATGTTTCAGGTGCGATGACAGCAGGCACGATCACTAGCCGCCTGATCAAAGATAAAGAGGGCGAGGCTGAGTCAAACTTAACTGAGCAAAACGCTTAATCAAAAAATCGTATCAAGGATTGCAGTAGCCGGAGTAAGAATTTACTCCGGCTTTTTATTTTTAGGGGCGGGCTCGAGGTACACTGCCTTCCGAGGAGCGAGTAAAACACAGTTTCTGACTGCTAGTTTTTCGATGATGCTTTTACTTGGGAAATAGCGAAAATGCGGCGACTTTCTAGTTCATCTCGTATCGCTGCACCTTGGAAGCCATCGGCAATGATGGCCTGGGTACTGACCTGGGCAGCGGCTTGATACGCCCGCTCAAAGAGCGCTTTTTGTGGATAATCAATCTGCTCAAAGCCGGTGCGACCGCGGCTATCTGCCATGCAGCAAAGCAAAATATCATTTAGGCGCTGTGGCTTGCGCCATACATCAAAGCTGCTCAGAACCTTGAGGATAGTGGCAGGTCGAAGCTCTGCGGCGCGATGGATATTAGAATGCTGCTCACACACCATGAGTGCCAGA
The DNA here is from genome assembly GCF_055391395.1 of Vibrio sabulosilitoris. NCBI lineage: Bacteria > Pseudomonadati > Pseudomonadota > Gammaproteobacteria > Vibrionales > Vibrionaceae > Vibrio > Vibrio sabulosilitoris. The sequence continues at coordinate 3,365,644 of NZ_AP029599.1, read as the reverse complement.
TCGCGATACTCATTGGGGACCTTGACGCGTTGGCTGAGCTTTTTGATCAGTTTTAGCCCGGTATAGCAGTGGCGCTTGTGACTTGGCCACTCGTTTTCGGGTGTGATGCCTTTACCAAGGTCGTGCACTTGGGCAGCGAATCGCACCACGGTGGACTCACTGAGTAGCGCGGCCTGCTTGGTAACCATCAAGGTGTGGATGCCGGTATCGACCTCGGGGTGCCACTGTTCTGGTTGTGGGACACCGAACAGGCCGTCGAGTTCAGGCAACACCACCGAGAGTGCGCCGCACTCGCGCAGTACCGAGAGAAATACCTGGGGGTCTTGAGTCGATAGCGATTTATGCCACTCTTGCCATACGCGCTCCGGCGTTAGGTGTTCAAGCTCGCCGGATTGAGTAATGCGCCTCATCAATAGCAGGGTTTCTTCGGCAACAGTGAAGCCAAGGTGCGCGAGCTTAGCGGCAAAACGCGCGACACGTAGTACGCGCAGCGGGTCTTCAATAAAAGCATCAGACACGTGGCGCAGGACTTTATCTTGCAGGTCTTGCTGTCCATTGTAGGGATCATGCAATTGACCAAACTCATCCTCTGCCATGGCATTGATGGTCAGATCGCGGCGCATCAGATCGTCCTCAAGCGACACGCTCGGGTCAAAGAAACACTCAAACCCAGTGTAGCCAGAGCCTGATTTGCGCTCTGTACGGGCCAGGGCATGCTCTTGCTTGGTGTTGGGGTGGAGAAACACAGGGAAGTCTTTACCAACGGCCGTGTAGCCTCGGGCAAGCATTTGCTCAGGGGAGCTACCCACCACAACCCAATCTTTGTCATAGACAGGCAGTCCAAGCAATTGATCACGTACTGCGCCCCCAACCAGATAAACTTTCACAATATCCCCTTATAATTACTCGATTAACATTGGCGCTAATCAAAACTAATGTTACTTTCCTTGGTTAATGAATGATAGGGAGAAGAGGGATGTATCAACAATATTTTGGCTTTAGTGAATGGCCGTTTTCGATTGTCCCCAATTCGCGTTATCTCTATCTTAGTCAACGTCACCAAGAGGCGATTCGCTATCTTAAAACCGGTTTGACCTCGGGCGGGGGCATGGCAATGCTCACCGGCGAGGTGGGCACGGGCAAAACCACGGTGGCCAAGTCGATGCTCAATAATCTCGAGAGCAGCACTCAGGCCGCTCTGATCCTCAATCCGACCTTCTCATCGGTGGAGTTGTTGCAGGCCATCTGTGATGAGTACAGCATCGACTATACCCAAAAGGCCAGCCTTAAAGACCTAACTCAGGCAATCCATCACTATCTGCTCAATAACCATGCCAGTGGCGTACAGACCCTGCTGGTGATTGATGAGGCGCAGCACCTTGCTCCCGATGTGCTTGAACAGCTGCGCCTTCTGACCAACCTAGAAACAGAGAGCCACAAGCTGCTCAAGGTGTTGTTGGTTGGACAGCCTGAACTGCAGCAGAAGTTACAGTGGCCACAGCTGCGTCAGTTGGCGCAGCGTATCACAGGTCGCTATCACTTATTGCCTCTTAATGATGAGGAGACCGGGGCTTATATTCAGTTTCGTCTGCGCACAGCGGGAGGCTCAGCGGAGCTATTTAGTAAGCGAGCGGTGGCGATTATTGCGCGATACACTCAAGGGATCCCCCGGCTGATCAATCTAGTCTGCGACGAAGCCCTTAAGCAGGCGCACAATATAGGTACCTCGAATTTGACACCGGCCTTGGTCACTCAGTCGTGTGAAGTGGTGATGGCGTATCAAATGCCCACCGCGACAGCAGAAGAGAAAGCGCCTAAAAGCCACGTCTTTGCTTATGTATCAGCGCTGCTGATCGGTTGTGCGAGCGCTTACGCATTCACTCCCCAATTTGAACAGCTGAGTCAGCAAGTGATGGATCAGTGGGTGAGCGACCCACAAGAGATCCTCCAGGTAGAGGTGACGACCCAAACTCGTCTTGCCGAACCTGCAGTGGCCTTTTTGCATCAAGGCCTGACCCTTGAAGGGGCAGTAAGCGACCTTTATCAGCTGTGGGGCTTTTCTGCCTCTGTGCTGGATAGCTTGTGTTTAGACCGGGGTGACAGCCTGTTTGATTGCAGCTTTGAGCAGGGTGATATTGCGCAGTTACGCGCTCTGAACTTGCCGGTTGTTGCCACCTTAGAGTTCGAGGGGCAACGTCGTTACGCAGTCATCAGTGCGCTGTCAGACGGGCACTTTACCCTGTATAACGGTGATCAGCAGTTACAGTTACCGCTTGTGTGGTTCGAGCAGCTGTGGAGTGGGGAGTATCGTTATTTGTGGCAAAATCACTTCGATCAAACCTTGCGCCAAGGTATGCAGGGAGAGCAGGTCGGGATCCTAGCTGGTAAATTAGCCGAGGTACTTGGTCACAGCCGCGTGGAAACCACTACCTTCGACTCTGAGCTCAAACAGCGTGTCGAGGCATTCCAGCGCTGGCAGGGAATGACTGTGGATGGTATTGCCGGGCGCAAGACACTGACGCGTCTTGAGCACATGACTCAGACAGGCTCTCCAACCTTAATCGCTCACCAGGAGATACAATAATGTCAAAAGTGCTTAGTGCATTGCAAAGCTCAGAACAACAACATTATGCTCAAAGCCAACCGATGATGGGCGGGGCACCAATGGTTGCTCGACCTCAGCCAGCGCCCCCATCATGGGGTAAACTGATGTTATTGGCGTTACTGCCGAGCCTCACCGTCGGCAGTTACTTTATCGCCAAGGCTTATCGTGCGGAGCTGACTCAAGAGCCTGAATTGGTTGTAGAGACGCAGGTCGAGTATATCGATGTGGAATACCAGCTGACCAATATTAGCCCAAGCAGTAACTTGTCGGCTGTGCCTCGTCGTGGTTTCAGTGATGCTAATAGTTTCGATGATGCAATAGCAACAACGCCCCAAGCCACCCCTGAGGTGAGCTCTGGCACTAGGAGTGATGTGGATAATCCTTTCGGTGATCTAGACCTGACTGAGCTGTCACCAGAGCTTGCCCAGCGGGTCCAGCAAGCGATAACCACGCCCAGCACGCAGACAACCTCAGCCCGCAGATCTGAGCGCTCCAATGCCATCGCATTGCAGCAAAATGCGGCCGACTACCTAGGAAGACTGCCAGCACTCAATTTCCAAACCCATGTCTACTCGAGTGCGGTAGACAAGCGCTGGGTGAAGATCAACGATGTCGAGTACAGCCAGGGAGAGGTCATCGGCGCCGAGTTAATTCTTGAAGAAATAGAGCCACAAGCGTGTGTCATCCGCTTCCAAGGCGAACGCATCCGAGTGCCGGCTTTATATGATTGGCGAGGGTAAACACAGACAGTAGCGAGGTGCGGGGACGGGCAGAGCCCTACGAGATTCGAGTTATACCTCCTCGATTCTCGAAGCAAAGCGATCCCGCTTCTCGACTCTTCCCGCAAGGGAAAAAAAAGGTCGCTCATTGAGCGACCTTTTTTACATTCTATCCGTTTAGTTCCAACCCGCTGGTGATTTTTTGCGGCGTGGAATGATATGTGGCAGCAATAGGCCAAATAGGAGGCCAAGACCAGCAACACCACCGCCATACATAAAGTATTTTAGTAGCAGGTCTTCTTTTTGCGTGTCTAGGCGAGCGCGAAGTTCACGCACCTCGTTTTGTGCGCTAGATACCTGGCGATTGAGTTCAGTATTAGTTTGCTCCAAATCGGAGAGTTGTTGATTACGCGTTTCAAGCGATTCAACCAGCCCAGCCATTTCGCTGTCGGCCGAAGAGCGTGCACTAGCTAGAGATTTTTTAGCTGCTGCCAGCTCTTTCTCAACCTGTGGTAGACGGATTGCCATGCTCTGCTGAGTCGTCACAAACTTGCTCTCGACCCAACCTTTGCGGCCACGACTGTCAACGACTTCGCTGTAACCAGCGCCTTGGTCTGTGTTTAGGAGTTGGACCTTATCGCCAGCATTCACGCTACCAATGATGCGAAACTGAGTGCCTGGGCCTGAGTGCATATAGGTAAATAGTTTATCTGCGATATAGCGGTCTTGGGCAAAAGCTGTAGAAACAGACGTTACAGCGAGCAAAACCAAGTAGATCAGCTTTTTCACGGGTTATCCTTTCAATATAGGCTATCTGTCCATTAGTTATTGTGTAGTTAACTAATAGGGACTTTGAATAAGACAGAACAATAAAACTAAGCTGATAGTAAGAATTTTCTGGCCTGTGTGCAACAAAGAAGGGAGGCAAAGCCTCCCTAAAATTGGATATAAGCAAATAATGACATTGTTCTAACTTAACGCTGACTTTTATCACCCGTCAGCACAGTTAAGTTGTTAGACGAACATGGCACTCAAACCGTAGTAGAAGACCACGGCAAGCAGCGCACCCGCTGGTAGCGTAACAACCCATGAGGCGACAATATTACGTACCACGCCAAGGTTGAGTGCTGCGATGCCACGAGCAAAGCCTACGCCCAGTACCGCGCCAACCAGCGTCTGTGTGGTTGAGATAGGCAGGCCTGTACCAGACGCGAGAACTACGGTTGAGGCAGTCGCAAGCTGAGCCGCGAACCCGCGACTTGGGGTTAGCTCAGTGATGCCAGTACCTACTGTCGCCATTACCTTGTGGCCAAGGGTTGCTAGGCCGACAACAATACCGATACCACCAAGTGGCAAGATCCACCAAGCAATACGGCTTTTGGCGGTGATCTCACCCATGTGTTCAACGGTTGACACAACCGCCGACAGTGGACCGATAGCATTGGCGACATCGTTTGAGCCATGGGCAAAGGCCATCGCGCACGCAGTCACAACCATAAGCACGCTAAAGATCCCCTCAACGCCAGAGAAACTGTGGTCATCTTCACGGTTAGCAAAGCGCTTATTGATGTACATGAAGCCACAGAACATAACAAAAGCAGACACAGTTGCAGAGGCAACCCAGGCCTCGCCCGCCGTCAGATGCAGACCGATGTGCTTAAGACCTTTTTGGATGGTAACCAGCGCGATAACGATGGTGGTAATAAACATGTAGACAGGTACAAAGCGCTTAGCATTGAGCAAAGGGCGGTCAGTATCGAAGATCAGGCGTTGAGCACTAACAAAGATAACGTAAGCGAACAGACCAGAGATCACCGGCGTGACGATCCAGCTACCTACGATGCCTTTAACACTGCCCCAATCGACTGCTTCTGTACCGACAGACACGCAAGCAAAGCCAATGATGGCGCCGATAATAGAGTGAGTTGTTGAGACCGGCCAGCCCATAAATGAAGCAAGCAGTAGCCATGTGCCCGCAGCCAGCAGGGCTGACAGCATACCAAATACCAGTACATCCGGTTGGTCAGCAAACAGTGCAGTATCAATAACACCGCGACGTATAGTGTCGGTTACTTCACCGCCTGCCAGATAGGCGCCGGCAAATTCAAAAATCATCGCAATGATGATAGCTTGTTTAACCGTCAGTGCTTTTGAACCGACCGAGGTGCCCATTGCATTCGCGACATCGTTCGCACCAATACCTACAGCCATCATAAAACCGAATACGGCTGCACAAAGAATTAGGATAGTACCGTAGTTAGCAAGGATATCCATTGTAATACCTAGTTGTTATGTAATGAGCGGGACAGGTTTCGTCGCAGCAAGCGACGCCCAGCACCGTTGTAATGCTAAGTTTAAGCATGGTGCCCTTCTTCATTACTCATTATTATAAGAGCGGATTATGAGCGCGAAAGCATCAGTTCAAGGCGCGCACCAACGCGCTGAGCTTGATCTGCAATCTCTCCAACCCACTCCAGAATTTTGTACAAGAACATGACATCAATCGGGTTCAAGTCACCCTCGACAGCCATCAGCTGCTGACGAAGACCAACCTGCATTGAGTCGGTATCATCTTCAATCACATCAAGTTGATGGATCATATCAGCCACTAACGTCGCCTCACGACCTTTAAAGCCGGTCTCAAGCAGTTCATCAAATTCATTGATCACGTCTTGAGACTGTTTGGCGGCATCGAGACAACGTTTGACATAAGCTAAAAAGCTGTCTTGCATAGAGGCTGGGATAACAAGCTGACGACCATAAACTCGACCAGCGATATCTTTGGCGAGGTTGGCAAGCTTATCTTGCTGAGTTAGCAGCTCAAGCATATCGCTACGATCGACAGGCAAGAACAGCCCACGCGGGAGCTTGAGACGGATCTCACGCTTAAGGACGTCAGCCTCTTTCTCAAGATGAGAAATCTGGCCACGAATCTCTGCTGCTTTCTCCCAATCTTCTTGCGAGCTAACCTCGAAGAAGTTGATCAGGTGCGAGCAGCACTCGTTAACGCACACGGCATGACGTTGCAAAGGTTTAATCGGGGACTTTGCGAACAACCCCATAATGGTATTTACTGGCATGGTCTTTAAACCTAATAACTATAACCTTAAAAAAACATACACCATAATCAGGTCAAATGTTGAACGATGGCTATAAAGCCGCGGATGTTAACTTATAAAAAGAAACATTAAAACTGTTTTAATGCATCATTCTGTCACTATTTGCTTCTTGCCGATCTCTCACTTTGGCAATATGCTTGGCCTATCTGGATTAAAAGGTGGATATATGGAAACCGAGATAGAGCTGAAGCTTTTTGTTTCTCCTGATTTTTCTGACACATTGCGTGAGAAGTTAGGTGGGGCTAAGGTCCTTCAGCACAGCTGTCGAGAGCTAGGCAATACGTATTTCGATACGGCGGATAACTGGTTGCGCAGACATGACATTGGTATGCGCATTCGTCAGATTGATGGGGTGTTTGTACAGACCGTCAAAACCGCTGGACGTGTTGTGGCAGGATTGCACCAGCGTCCAGAATATAATGCCGAGCACAACTCAAACAAACCTGACCTAGCGCTTCACCCGGCTGAAGTTTGGCCAGAGGGGCGCACCACCGATGAGGTGCAGGCGCAGTTGGTACCTCTGTTTTCGACCAACTTTACCCGTGAGCAATGGCTGGTAGGGATGAGTGATGGCAGTCAAATCGAGGTCGCCTTTGACCAAGGTGTGGTTGAGGCACGTGGTGAGCAAGAGCCGATTTGTGAGGTCGAGTTAGAGCTGAAGTCGGGGCAAACCGAGGCGCTGTTTACCCTGGCCCGCTCACTGTCTGAAAACGGTGGAATGCGGCTAGGAAATATGAGTAAAGCGGCACGTGGGTATCGCCTTGCTCATGGGCATGAGGGTGACCAAGTTGCGCCACTGGCATTGGTTAACACCAAATCCGACGACAGCGTTGAAGCCTGCATGGTCAATGCGCTTGAGCACGCCCTATCTCATTGGCACTACCACGAGCAGATCTTCACTGAACGTCCTTGCATCGAGGCATTGCATGAAATCCGTCATGCGATCAGTTTTATCCGTCAAATCTTTACCGTCTTTGGTGGTATTGTTCCGCGCAGGGCCAGCGCCTTGCTGCGTCAAGAGCTTAAATGGCTAGAGCAAGAGCTGGAATGGCTGGATGTCTACGATAACCTTGAGGACTTACTTGAGGACAAGGGGCACGTGCTACGTAAGCTTGATGCGCGTAAGTATATTGTCGAAGGGCTAAAACAGGTTGAGGCGCAGCTGCCTTCCCGAGAAGAAAACCTGAAGCTACTGTCTTCTGCACGTTACACCGGTTTGCTGTTGGATCTAAGCCGCTGGATCTTAACGCGAGGCTGGCAGCCGTTCCTTGATGACAAGGCACGCGAGAAGATTACTAAAGACGTGCGCGGCTTTTCAGCCAAACAGCTGGATCGCACTTGGGCGGAGCTGGTTGAGGCGTTTCCAAGTGAGAAGGTTTTATCGCGTCAGGAGTACATCGATCAGCAGTACCGCTTGATGCGCAACCTCTACACTGGCGTGAGCTTTGCGAACCTCTATGATACCCAAGAGCGTAACCGCTTCCGATTGCCATGGGCCGACCTAATGCAGGGTATTGATGACCTGCAAAAGCTCAAACAGCTTGAGGTATTTCGTACCCAATTAGAGGGCGAGGAGCTCAGCCAGCTAGAGCGTTGGCTACTGCGCCAAGAAACCTCCATCTTGCATGCCATGGAGCAAACGCGCCGCATCAGTGTCGATACCAAACCGTACTGGCAAGACTAAATCGAATCAGGCTCCTTTCAAGGAGCCTTTTGTTAGGTTCGAGGACCGGGTTTCACTGCGTTCCGAGGTGCGAGTAATTTCCTGCGCGCGTTTAGTTAGTCTCCCCCTCTACTATCGCCATACTTACCACAACTATTTCTTGTTGCTTATCGATTTATGTACATTCAGCAGCATCGAACTTAGTTTCGCTAGTAGCGAAGTGAAGATACTTTCCGATCAGCGACTTACCTTCCACGCGCATCGATCTCCTCGCCTCTCGAACCTCGAATCTCGACTCTGTTTTTCGCCCTGCCTCACAGAACCACAAACCTAGTCAAAAAATGGTACTTTCTTGGATCAAAATCCCACTGTGAATTTGATATGCTGGATTATTCAACAGCGTAAAATAAGTCCGCTTGGTATCGATAAAATCTATTTCGAGTCGCATGACAATGATTTAAGTTGACGATTTTTTGCTGTTATCGCTGTATCACTGGTCGATAGGCCAGTAAATAGGTAGTGGAGTCGTGTTAATGGAAAAACTGAGATTTAAGCCCTGGGAAAAAATCGTCACGGATGTACGTCTGGTGCCAAAGATGATCATGCTGATGGTGTTTAGTACTTTATTATTGATCGCTAAGCAGCTATTTGATGCGAGCACATTTTATCAGTCGCTGCTGCAAGCGACCCAGGATGTCCAAGTGGCTGAGCAACATTATCAGCAATACCTAGTGCAAATGGCATGGCAAACCGGGGTTATGATTATCATCTTTGTCGCGTTACTGCTGTTTGTCGCGCGGCTGATGCTGCGCCAAACAGAGTATCTTAGCCAGTCGATCCAGATGATGGCAGCGAAAGACCTGTCGCAAACCATCTCAATGGACTGTCAGGATGAGTATGGCGATGTCGCGCGTGAGCTAGAAAAGACCCGTTTTCAACTTCAAGATGTGATCAGCGCGCAGATCAATGCCTCACAAGAGCTCACTAGCCTGAGTGAGGTCATGACCATGAGCATGTCGGAAACCAAGGCTTCGGCACAAGAAGAGTTTCAAGAGATCGATCAGCTTGCGACCGCAATGAGTGAGATGAGCTCAACCGTTCAGACTGTGGCTGAGCATGCCCAAACGGCTTCTAGCTTGACCGAGAACGCCTCAGGTCAGGCTAAGCGTGGTCAAGAGTTTGTCGGGGGCACTATTTCGAAAATCAGTGAGCTCTCGAGCGATATCACCCAATCGGCGGGCGCGGTGAACAAGGTTGAAGAGCGCGTTGCGGCTATCAGCAGCGTAGTGGGCACAATCCAAGGCATTTCTGAGCAGACCAACTTACTGGCACTGAATGCCGCCATTGAAGCCGCGCGTGCGGGTGAGGCTGGGCGAGGCTTTGCCGTGGTTGCAGACGAGGTACGAAATCTGGCGCAAAGCACCCAAAAAGCCACGATTGAGATCCAAGACATGATCACTCAGCTGCAAGACAGCGCCAACAGCGCCGTTGAGCTGATGGAGAAGAGTGTGGTTGAAGCGGCAGAGAGCGTTGATTTGGTGACCAACGCCGGTGGTGAGCTGGATGGCATCGTTACTCAGGTAAGCGAAATCAATGATATGAACTTCCAAATCGCCAGCGCAGCCAGCCAGCAAAGCACGGTCGCTGAAGAGATGAACCAGAACCTGACCAACGTGCGTGAGTTAGTTGAGGCATCAGTCAATGTGATGGGCGAGCTACTCGAAAGCTCCGAAACCATGCAACGCAATGCGATAGAACTCGATACTAAGATCAGCTCGTTTAAAGTCTAACCTAAAATCAGGTGCGAGGAGCGTATATGGACTCCCCTAGTAGTGCAAGTAATCAAGGACGCGTGTTAGCAAGTGCACGTATATTCGGTTTCTAAATGGGGCGCTACCCCGAACCTGTATGGCTTCATCCACATAGCAAGGATTCTAAACGAGGTTAAGGTATCTCAGTACCACCGCTCCTCTCAGAGTTTTCCTTGCCGGCTTTGATAGCACGTTGTCCATAGTTTCTTGCAGTTACATTGGTGAGCTGTCGCTCTTTAACCTCTCAGTCAGCCTTATCTAGATACTATTAAGCGGATAGTTCTTCTCTATAAGGCTCATTTTTTTTCAGCATAGCGCATGCTATTCTGATGGTCTTGTTGGCTAAGGCCAGAACGACTTTGTTGAAGTGGTTTCTCTCCAGCAAGGAGCGTATCCAACAACTTAATGGGTCAGTTTTATCTTTGATATTACTGACCACCGCTCGCGCTCCGTGTACTACCAGAGAGCGAAGTGTTCGGTCACCTTTTTTGGTAATACCAAGGTTTTTGTTTTTACCGCCACTACCTGTATGTGCTGGAACAACCCCAATGCTAGCACTGGCATCGCGACCGCACTTATAAGTTGAAGCATCCCCTATCCGGGCGTATAAAGCTGCTGCAACTATCCAACTGACACCTCTCAATGACGTCAGTAAACGACAGGCAGGGATCTGCCTCACATAAGCAATCAACTGCTTATTTGCATCATCGATGGGCTTATCAAGAGCAATCAGCTGATCAAGCAGTAATTGTAAGCTGAACCGGATAGCAGGAGTTAACCCATTGTCTGGATTTTCTAATTCTTGAGGAAGTAATTGGCGTAATTTTTTGATGCTTTGTGGGAACTTAACGCCGTATTCCATTGCAAAACCTCGAATTCGATTCGCAGTAGCGGTTCGTTGTTTAAGGTAGCTTTGACGCAAGCGCAAGATAGTTGCAATGTCTTGTTGTTCAGTGGTTTTTACTAGAACAAAGTGAATATCTGAGCGCTTAGAAGCTTCGTAGATCGCCAGTGCATCATTGGCATCATTTTTATTGCCAGAACGATATTTTTTCACTATTTGAGCAGGAAGAAGACGAACTTGGTACCCGCGCTTTTGAAAGTAACGTCCCCAATGGTGCGCAGACCCACAGGCTTCCATATAGATGTGAGCAGACGGATGCTGGGCAATAAAAGCCAGCATCTGTTTTTGTGACATAGCTCGATTAGATTTTAACTTTCCAGCCTGGTTGAACAACGCAACTTGAAAGACAGTTTTGGCAAGATCGATAGAAATGGTGTTAGGCTTATTCATGGTATGGGCTCCTTTTTTGGTTGACGCTTTAACTTTAGCTGACAACGTCGGTTAAGGTGGGGAGTCCATACCATTGGGGTTCACTTCGTTCCGAGGTGCGAGTAATTCTCACGTGCGTAAAACTCCTCGCACCTCGAAGGGCTTTGCCCGTCCCCGCACCTCGCCCCCCTTTGTAAGCCGCTATGATTAGGTTAAGCTATGGGGAGTTCTCATTCACTGGTTACAAGGATCCCCAATGTCGTTGCCAGCGCAATATCAACTTCCTTCTTCACTTGAGCCACAAGCTCACGCCTCAATGCAATCTTTTGATGATAATTCATGGTTAGAGACCTGGTCAGAGGAACGCAGGCAGCAATTGCATTTCATCTCTGGCTTGAGCCAATTTATTGTCGAAGCTATCGCGCGTGACCCTGAATTGGGTGCTAGCTTGCCAAGCATGCTTGAGGAGTCTTGCCGCGCTTGTCACTATCGCGAGCGTCTGGCAGTTCTTTTGGCAGACGCCCATGATGAGGCCTCTGGACATCGAGTGCTGCGCCGCTTTCGTAATCGTGAGATGGTGTATATCGCGTGGCGTGATTTTTTAAATGACTGGTCGTTAGAAGAGAGCCTAGAGCACCTTTCGACGTTGGCTGAAGCGATGATCTTTGAGACCTACCGCTGGCAGTATGCGATCTGTTGTCGTGAATGGGGCACCCCGACCAACGCCAATGGTGAGATCCAACCTATGCTGATCATCGGCATGGGTAAACTCGGTGGTGGCGAGCTGAACTTTTCCTCGGATATCGATCTGATCTTTACCTATCCAGAGAATGGCGAAACTCAGGGGGGACGCCGCTCTATCGCCAATGCTCAGTTCTTTACCCGCCTGGGTCAGCGCATCATTAAAGCGCTCGATCAACAGACCTTTGATGGCTTCTGTTATCGCGTTGATATGCGCCTGCGTCCATTTGGTGAGAGTGGCCCTCTGGTGATGAGCTACGCTGCCCTTGAGGATTACTACCAAGAGCAAGGGCGTGACTGGGAGCGCTACGCGATGGTGAAAGCACGCGTGATGGGGCGTGAGATGTATCCTCAGTACCAAGAGCTGCGCCAAATGCTGCGTCCGTTTGTGTTCCGACGTTACATCGACTTTAGTGCGATTCAGGCGCTGCGCCGCATGAAATCGATGATCACCAGTGAGGTGCGCCGACGTGGACTGGCGAACAATATTAAGCTCGGTCCCGGTGGCATTCGAGAGGTTGAGTTTATCGCTCAGGTCTTCCAGTTGATCCGCGGCGGTCGAGAACCCAGCTTGCGTGGTCGCGGACTGCTTGAGACGCTCGCTGCGATTGATGAGCTAGGACTGTTACCCGATGGTGAGGTCGGTCAGTTGCGTTCGGCGTATCGCTATTTACGCCGCCTAGAAAACCTGCTTCAAGCTATGGCGGATAAGCAGACTCAGACCTTACCAGACAACGAACTGGATCAGCTCAAGCTGTCGCTAGCGATGGGCCACCAAGACTGGGCAGAGCTGCGTCAATGCACCGGCAAGCACATGGATAATGTTCATCAGGTGTTTGAGTCCTTGATTGGTGAGGATGATGAGGAGCAAGGTGAGGCAATCGCCAAGCACTTTCACGAGCTGTGGGACATGGTCGATGAAGCGGACGTGGTTGAGAACATCTTGAGTCATGATCTTGAAGTAGCAGAGCCGAGCGCTCAAGGTGAAGTGATCTGCCGTTTTAAGCGCGATTTAGCCAAGAAAACCTTGGGCCCTCGCGGGCGAGAGGTGCTAAATCGTCTGATGCCGAAAGTCTTTGAGGCTATCTACAATCACCCAGAGGCGGAGTTCGGCTTGGCGCGCGTGCTGCATCTGTTGCACAGTATTGTCACTCGGACCACCTACCTTGAGTTGCTCGATGAGCATCCTGCGGCACTGACGCAACTGGTGCGACTGTGCACCGCAAGTCCGATGATCTCCCAGCAGCTGAGTCGCTACCCGATCCTGCTTGATGAGCTTATCGACCCTGCGCACTTGTACAATCCGATTGAGCTTGATGCCTATCGCAGCGAATTGCGTGATTATTTAGCCCGTATTCCTGAAGATGATATGGAGCAGCAGATGGAAGCGCTGCGCCAGTTTAAACAGATCTGCATCCTCAAGATTGCCGCTGCGGATATCACCGGTGTCTTGCCAGTGATGAAGGTCAGCGATCACTTAACCTATTTGGCCGAGGCCATTGTAGAGGCGGTCGTCCATCAGGCCTGGCAGCAGATCGCAGAAAAATACGGCGAGCCTAGTCACCTCAAAGAGCGAGAGGGTAAAGGTTTTGCGGTGATTGGCTACGGTAAAGTCGGTGGCTGGGAGCTGGGGTATAACTCAGACCTCGATATCGTATTTATGCACGACTGCCCAGTGAATGTGTATACCGATGGTAAAAAAGAGATCGATGGTCGTCAGTTCTATCTGCGTCTGGCTCAGCGCATCATTCACATCTTCTCAACTCGCACTGCCTCAGGCATCCTGTACGAGGTGGATACCAGACTAAGACCATCAGGTATCTCAGGTCTTTTGGTCAGTCCTGCCGATGCCTTTGATGAGTACCAACACAAAGAGGCTTGGACCTGGGAGCATCAGGCGTTGGTGCGTGCTCGGATGATTTATGGCGACGAGCCACTTGAGCAAGCCTTTGGTCAAACGCGACATGACATCCTGTGTTTGACGCGTGATAGTGACAAACTCAAGCAGGACGTGGTGCAGATGCGCCATAAGATGCGTGATCACCTTGGTGGCAAGAAAGCCAACCGATTTATGCTTAAGCAAGATCAGGGCGGGATAACCGACATAGAGTTCTTGGCTCAATACCTGATCCTTAAAGAGAGCCACGACAAGCCTAAGTTGACCCGTTGGTCGGATAACGTGCGTATCTTTGAGTCGCTCATGGCGCAAGGCGTGATGGAAGAGGCGCAGGCGCTAGCGATCACCCGAGCGTACACTACGATGCGTAACCAAATTCATCACCGCAATTTACTCAATCTTGATGCCGACGTGGCGGATGATCGTTTTGTCCAAGAGCGAGAGCAGGTGACTGGGCTTTGGAATCACTGGTTAGGTGAGTAGTCAGCGCACGACAACTAACTAAGCACACAATAGCAATGAACAGCTGTGGTACAATCCGCAGGTTAAATGATTTGGAGAAAAACGATGAAACCCATCCTACCGAACTATAGTGATGCCGGTGTATTGATTATTGGCGACGTGATGTTGGATCGCTACTGGTATGGCCCAACTGGGCGCATTTCACCAGAGGCGCCGGTTCCTGTAGTGAAAGTAGAGAACAACGAGGAGCGCCCGGGTGGTGCAGCCAACGTCGCAATGAATATTGCCTCACTTGGCGGCCATGCGCACATTGTTGGTCTGACTGGCATTGATGAGCCAGCCAAGGTCTTGAATGAAACCCTGTCATCATTAAATGTCACTTGTGATTTCGTTGCTTTGCCAAACTATCCGACCATAACCAAACTACGCGTGCTCAGTCGTGGTCAGCAGCTGATCCGTTTGGACTTTGAGGATAAGTTTGAAAATACCGATGCAAACTTGATTGCCAGTCGCGTCGAGCAGAATTTGGCTAAGGTCTCTGCCGTGGTGCTCTCTGATTACGCCAAGGGTGCTCTGGAGCATGCTCAGCAGTTGATCCAACTGGCGCGCAAGGCAGGTAAGCCAGTATTTATCGACCCGAAAGGCGCCGATTTCGAGCGCTACCGCGGTGCGACGCTTTTGACGCCAAACATGGCTGAGTTCGAGCTGGTGGTTGGCAAGGTAAAAGATGACCAAGACCTGGTTGAAAAAGGCCATGCCCTGATTGAAGAGTTTGATTTTGAGGCGCTACTGGTCACTCGCAGCGAGCATGGTATGACACTACTGCGCCGCGGCAAGGCGCCATTCCATCTGCCGACTCAGGCGAAAGAGGTGTACGATGTCACCGGTGCTGGCGATACGGTGATCTCGGTACTGGCGGCTTCTTATGCTGCAGGTAAGTCGTTTGAAGACTCGTGCGCGCTTGCTAACGCAGCCGCTGGCGTTGTGGTTGGCAAACTCGGCACTTCAACTCTGTCGGAGATTGAGCTCGCTGAGGCCGTGCATGGCAGCCAAGACACTGACTTTGGCGTGACGAGTAAGAACGCACTCATTGCTGCCGTGAAAAAGGCGCAAGCCAAGGGCGAGAGTGTAGTCATGACCAATGGCTGCTTCGACATTCTTCATGCCGGCCACGTATCTTACCTCAACCACGCAGCGACGCTGGGCGATCGCTTGATTGTTGCGGTCAACACCGATGAATCGGTTAAGCGCCTAAAAGGTCCAGGCAGACCAGTTAACCCAACCGATCGCCGCATGGCGGTACTCGCTGGCCTTGGCGCAGTAGATTGGGTTGTCCCGTTCGCAGAAGACACGCCACAGCGCTTAATCTCTGAGGTATTGCCTGATCTTCTAGTTAAGGGCGGCGATTACAAACCAGAAGAGATTGTCGGTGGCAAAGAGGTCATCGCCAACGGCGGCCAAGTAAAAGTACTCAACTTCGAAGACGGCTGCTCAACCACTGAGATTATTGATGCGATTAAGGGTGGTAAGGGTTAAAGGCAGAGTCGAGAGTCGAGAGTCGAGAATCGAGAGGCGAGGAGTTCTACTCGCGCGGTGGACCGCTCGTACCTCGGAACGAAGTGTCACTCGAACCTCGCTCCTAATTAGTTCTAACGAGCACGTCTCGCCTCTCGCAGCGAAGCGATCCCGCCTCTCGCCTCTTCCCAACGGGAATGAAAAAAGCCGCACTCAGCGGCTTTTTTCATTCATGGCGCAAGGCCTCAATAGGATCAAGCCTAGACGCCTTAAAGGCAGGGTAGAAACCAAAACCGACCCCAATTGCTGCGGTGGCAGAGATGCTCAGGATGATGATCAGCGGTGATACCACCATTTGCCAGCCGAGGCTGGTTTGTAGAATTAGCACGGCGGCGAGGGAGAGGGCAATGCCAATCAAAGCGCCGAGCAAACACAGAACCACGCTCTCAATCAAGAACTGGGTCAGAATGTGTCTTGGTTTGGCGCCTACGGCCATGCGCAGGCCAATCTCACGGGTACGCTCTGTCACGCTCACCAGCATAATATTCATAACCCCAATTCCACCCACCAGCAGTGAAACCCCAGCGACACCTGAGAGGAGCATCGAGAACACGCGATTGGCTTCGGCGCGGGTGTTGAGCATCGCGGTCATATTCATGATGGTGAAAGGGTTTGGCGCATGGGCGGCGACGCGGTGTTTTTGCATCAGCAGCTGCTCTATCTCTTCGGCGGCAAAGTCCATATCCTCTGCTCGCTCGACGGAGACAGTGATGCGATTGACTCGGTCAATATTGCCCGCACTGCGGCCGATCACACGTCGGTTGGCGGTGGTCAGTGGCACCATGACGAGATCATCTTGATCTTGGCCTCGAGCATCTTGGCCTTTTTCTTTGAGCACGCCGATGATAGTCAGTGGCACTTTATTGATGCGAATGACCTCATCAATCGCATAGTCTGCGCGGCCAAACAGCTCTTTCGCAACGGTATTGCCAATCAGAGCTACCTTGGCGCTGCTTCGGACCTCGCTGTCAGAGATCGCGCGTCCAAGGGTAATATCCCAATTAGCTGCAGCTAAGAAGTCGGTATTAATTCCCTGCACGCTGGTGTTCCAGTTTTGGTTACTCCATACCACTTGGGCCTGTCCATTTACATTCGCTCCCACGGCGGCAAGGCCTGGCACCTCATCGCGGATCTGGTTGACGTCGGACATAGTCAGGCGGCGAGTCTCACCGGAGGCCATGTTGGCGCCCCCTGAGCGAATCGCTCCGGCGCGAACCATTAATAGGTTGGTACCATGGCTTTCTATTTGTTGCTCCACCTCACGCTGTGCGCCTTCTCCAAGGGCGAACATGATCACCACCGCACTGATACCAATAATGATCCCAAGCGTAGTGAGAATTGAGCGCAATAGGTGCGTACGCAGCGAGGTAAGGGCAGTAAACAAGGTTGTCATGTCAGCTCCTAACGTCGGGTGTTATCTTGATCCAGATGCAGGCGACCATCACGAATGTGTAGAATTCGGTCAGCTTGCTCTGCGACCTCATGGTCGTGCGTGATGATGACTATGGTTTGTCCGCGCTGATTGAGGTCACGAAATAGGGCGACAATATCTTCGCTGGTTTTACTATCTAGCGCTCCTGTAGGCTCATCAGCAAGCAAGATATCCGGCTGATTAATCAGTGCTCGAGCGATGGCGACACGCTGTTGTTGTCCCCCAGAGAGTTGGTTGGGGTGTGAGGCGAGCTTATCCCCCAGTCCCACTTGCTCAAGGCAGTGCTGCGCGCGCTCGTCTGCATCGGCGACCTTACTGCTTTGGTACATCAGGGGCATCTTGACGTTCTCCAGCGCAGAGGTGCGCGCCAGCAGATTAAATTGTTGAAAAATGAAGCCGATGTGTTTTTGCCTCACCTCAGAGAGTTGGTTTTTCGACATCGTTTTGGTGCTCTGTCCAAGGATCTCGATCTCGCCGCTTTCTGGTGTCATAAGACAGCCGATAATGTTCATCAGGGTTGATTTTCCTGAGCCAGAGGGACCAATAATCGCCACCATCTCGCCTTGCTTGATCTGACAGGTCACCTCGCTAAGAACTTGAAAGTTCTCATCGCCGAGTGGAAAGCTGTGATTCAACTGGCGGCACTCGATTGCAATACTCATTAGTTATCCCTTATCTGTGTAATGACCTCGACGCCATTGAGAACAGGGCTGATCACGGCGGAAAACTTGTCATCAGACGCGCCAAACTGGGCATAGATGGTCTGGACTTGCCCCTCTTTGAGCACCAATAGTGGGCCGACACTGATCTCACCCTGGCGGATCTTGCGGTTGAGCTGCTGCTGTTCGGCGGTCAGTACAGTGGAGAGCACTTTCTGCATTTGTTGGCGTTGCTGGCGCTGCGTCGTTGAGGAGCCCTCTGACTGGCGCTTAGGCATAAGTTCGCGTAGCTGCTGTTTTTGCTCGGCAGTTAAATTGAGATGCATGAGTCGAGCTAGAGGATCGTTGTTTGCGCTGCTTGAGTTGACGTATCGCGATGCGGCGCGAATGGCGGCATTGGTGACACGTTGGGTATTGCGGACGCTTTCAATTGAGATATCCAGATTCGCGGTCATACCGGGTAATAAGTTGTTGTCGTTGTTTTGCGTTTCGATGATCACCACGTAGCTGATCACGCCGCTGTTGGTTTGTGGAGCCTTGCGGATCTGGCTAACTTGCCCCTGAAAGTTGCGCTGAGGGTAAGCATCAACGGTATAGCGTACCTGCTGACCGACCTGAACCAAGCCGATATCCGATTCATCGATGTAGGCCTCAATTTCCATTTCGGACAGGTCGCGCGCGAGTGTAAACAGCTCTGGGGTGTTGTAGCTTGAGGCCACGGTCTGCCCAGCTTCAATGGTACGGTTGATGACAAAGCCAGAGATAGGTGCGGTGATGCGCGTGCGGTCGAGATCGATTTGTGCTTGCTCTAAACTGGCCAGGTTGGCTTGGTGCGTTGCTTTTAAGATATCGAGTTGCGAGCGACTCTGCTGCCAATCAAGCTTGCTAATCTGAGCCGCGGTTTCAATGGTATCTAGGGTATCTTCAGAGATACTTTTGTTGGTATAGAGCTTTTTAGAGCGAGCGAGCTCGCGCTCGGCGCGCTCGTAGTTGAGTTGCGCACGCTTGATAACGATTTGCTGGGCGTTAACATCCGCAGCACTCTTAGCAACCAGCGCCTGGTTTTGGCTCACACGTGCAGAAAAGTAATCAGGGTCAATCTCTGCCAGGAGCTGTCCTTTGTCAACCGTGTCATTAAAGTCAGCAAGGACCGAAATGATCTGACCCGACAGCTGAGCACCGACCACCACATCATTGACGGCGGTTAATGTCCCTGTCGCGCTGACGCGATTATCGATATGGCCGATAGACACCGGCTCAGTGCGATACTCTTGCAAAGGCGCAGTTTGCTGTTGATTGGAGTGGTGGAAGACAAACGCACCGCCAGACACTGTAGCCAGCAGTAACCCAAGTAAGACAACCTTTCCCTTACCCATGTGTAGTTCACCCTAGATTCGATTAATTGAGATTGATTTCAGGGTAACAAGGGTTTGATATTGAAGGGTAAGGGATTTACAGACATTTACTATAAGAAAGGGGCGGGGATCGGGGACGGGCAGAGCCCTTCGAGGAGCGAGGAGTTTCCACAATAATTCCTCGCCTCTCGCAGCAAAGCGATCTCGCTTCTCGCCTCTTCCCGAAGGGAATAAAAAAACCGCCGAAGCGGTTTTTTTATTATTTAGCGGGCATAAGCCCAGCGTTGACATCCAGGATGTCTTGCTCGCTCAAGTTACCAACCGCTTGGCGTAGCTGAAGCTGACTGAGGATGTAGTCGTAGCGTGCATTAGACAGGTTACGGTTTGCATCGTACAAGCGACGAGTCGAATCAAGCACATCAACGATGGTACGTGTACCCACATCAAAGCCTGCTTCCGTAGCCTCAAGTGCTGAGCGCGCAGAAACTACAGATTGCTCAAATGCGCGCAGTGCACCGATAGAGGCGGTGATGTTATTGTTAAACGCACGTACATCTCTCACTACGCTGCGGTAGGTCGCCTCGAGGTCTTGGCTTGCAGCAACGTAGTTGAACTCTGCCTGTTTGGTTTGTGAGGTGATGCGACCACCAGTATACAAAGGTACATCCAGGCGTACGCCGATGTTGAAGTCGTTGTAAGCGTCACCATTATATGAACTGTTAAAGTCATCGCCGTAGTTGTAGCCGCCATTAAGTGAAATGGATGGCAAATGACCGGAGTCAGCAAGTGAAATGTTATCACGCGCGACATCTTGCGAGATACGCGCAGCAAGCAAGCTTAAGTTCTTCTCTTCAGCTTCACCAACCAGGCTAGCTACTGGTTGCGAGCTCTTGCTCGCAGAGAAGCGGTTAGTGTCAAGAACGCTTAGGTTAGCGTGCTCTTGGCCGGTGATTTCGCGCAGCGCTTCGTAGCTGTTGACGAGGTTGTTTTCCGCCAGTACTTCATCAGCCAATACCGCATCGAATTGCGCCTGAGCGTCATGAACGTCAGTAATTGCAGACAGGCCCACCTCAAAACGTTGCTTGGTCTGTTCTAGTTGACGGCCTACAGCCGCTTTTTCTGCGCGAACAAACACAAGGTTGTCTTGTGCACGTAGAACCTCAAAGTAGGCCTGTGAGACACGCAGGATCAATGCCTGCTGGTTTGCTGCATAGATAGAGTCCTGCGCACGGGCATTTTTCTCGGCGATATCGAGTGAGATCCAGCTTGAGCGATTGTATAGCTCTTGTGACAGAATGACACCGGCGGTTAGTGCGTCAGACTCGCGTTGATCGATGTTGCTACGATTGATGTTGTAGCCTGCATTTAGGTTAATCTGTGGCAGTAGCGTTGAGCGGCTAGAAGTGATGGCTTCAAAGGCAGCATCACGCGTCGCAGCTGAGCTGAGTAGCGTTGGATCATTGTCCTTTGCTAGGTTATAAATCTGTACCAAGTCATCGGCAAATGCTGATGTGCTTAGAGAGCCAAGTGCTGCACTAAGTACCAGTGGAAGCAGCTTCTTCATTATTTAAATTCCTGCCATAGATAGTTTAGGGTGTGGAAAGATTCTAACTCAAAAAGTGTGCAATTCCTTTAAAACTTTGCACTTTTTACATAGATATTGATGAATTTTGCTTGGAAAAGCAGCAGTATTGTGGCGATATAAAACAAAAATAATAATTTTTACGCAAAAAGTTGAATGTAAAATTGGTCAAACCTTCGTATCAAGAATACAATAAGGGCTTGGCACACAAGGTTATTCACCGTTTTGGGTTAACGAAAGCATCAGCATAAAGAAGGGAATTAGATTGAACTCATTTACCAGCCAGGATATTGAGATTATCGATAAACACCTCTTGCACAAAGGGTTCTTTTCGATGTTCAAATATCAGTTCAAGCACCGCCTGTTTGAAGGGGGGTGGAGTGATGTGGTTGAGCGCGAGATGCTCGAGCGCGGCCACGCCGCCGCTTTGCTGCCTTATGATCCGGTGCGCGATCAGGTGGTACTGATTGAGCAAATCCGCGTCGGCGCTTTAGAGCACGACTCGCCATGGCAGATTGAGATCGTGGCTGGCATCATTGAGCACGGTGAATTGGCTGATGAGGTAGTCACACGTGAGGCGCAAGAGGAAGCTGGCATTGAGGTATCACAGGTGCGAAAATTGCTCGCTTACTACCCCTCAGCAGGTGGTAGCTCTGAAAAAATTGATGTGTTTGTTGGCCAAGTTGATGCCTCACAGGCAAGTGGTGTACATGGCCTTGCCTCAGAGCATGAGGATATTCGTGTCCGTGTAGTTTCGCGTGAGCAGGCCTACCAAATGGTCATGGATGGCGAAATAGAAAATGGCGCCAGTATCATTGCGTTGCAATGGCTTGAGCTCAACCGTCAACAACTCCAAACGCAATGGCTGTCGTAGCGATGAATAGGCCGTATCATGTTGATTTAGCAGACTTGATGCGTACCTATGAGATGAATTACGCTAAACTAAATGCCTTGATACCGCACCAGCCAAGTGTCGGGGATGTGCGCTGCTATCAAGTGCAGAAAATGTCGTATCAACTTCGTGTGGTCGAAGTCACAAAGTACACAACTTTAGTTGAGATATGTCAGAGTGATGAGACAGGGGTGTTTCCATTACCTTCGATGTCTGTCAGGCTATATCACGACGCACGCGTCGCGGAAGTGACGTCATGTGAACACCTATCGCGTTTTCAAGCTCGTTACGACTATCCGAACACCAAAATGGTGCAAAAAGATGAGAAAGTGCAGATTAATCGCTTTCTCGGCGATTGGCTGACGTTTTGTTTGAAGCACGGCATTAGCCGTCGTCCATTATTTTAGTTAAGTTTTAGGTTTTTGATTTTGAAAGTGTCTCCCGTTTTTAGTGAAGGCTTAGATGCAGTAAAGCTCTTACAAATTACCGATACACACCTTTTCTCAGATGAGGAAGGGGCGCTACTCAATGTCAATACACGCGATAGCTTCCACGCTGTCATTGATATGATTCACTCCCAGGGTATCGACTTTAACACGATCATTGCCACTGGTGATATTTCGCAAGATCACAGTGCGGACTCTTATTTGCGCTTTATTGATGGCATTACACCGCTAGACAAGCCCTGTATTTGGCTACCAGGTAATCACGACTATCAGCCCAACATGGCGCAGGTCTTGCCATCGAGTCAGGTTCACGCGCTAGAGCATGCCCTGTTAGGTGAGCATTGGCAGGTTATTGTGCTTGACTCTCAGGTGGTCGGCAAGCCGCATGGCCGTTTGAGCGATCAGCAGCTTGAGCTGCTCGATAACCGTCTCACTGAGCATGCTGGGCGCCACACATTGATCTTACTGCATCACCACCCACTGTTGGTGGGCAGCCAGTGGCTTGATCAGCACAATTTGAAAGACAGTGAGGATTTTTGGCAGATTGTTGACAAGCACAATAATGTCAAGCTGGTGGTGTGTGGCCATGTCCATCAAGATTTTGACCAAATGCGTGGTGATGTTCGAGTGATGGCGACCCCATCAACCTGCGTTCAATTTAAGCCCTCCTCGAGTGATTTTGCCCTGGATAACCAGGCTCCAGGCTGGCGTGAGATCACTTTGCTGGCGAATGGTCAGGTTGATTCTTGTGTTAAGCGTCTTGATAGTACTCGCTTTATGCCAGATTTTGCCTCAGGTGGTTACTGATGAGCACAAAGCCAAGTTTATTGCTCTACATCCATGGTTTTAACAGCAGCCCACAGTCGCTCAAGGCAGAGCTGATGCGCCAGTACTGTGAGCAACACCGTCCTGATATCCGCCTGATCACGCCGCAGATGGCGTGTTACCCACGGCAAGCAGCGCAGCAGTTGATTGAACTGGTGGAGCAGTATCGCCACGACTATCGTATTGGCCTGGTGGGGAGCTCCCTCGGTGGCTACTTATCTGTCTGGCTCAATGCACGCTATGGTTTCAAGGCGGTACTGGTCAACCCAGCCGTAAAACCTTATGAGTTGTTAATGGATTTTCTCGGTGAGCAGGAAAACCCCTACACCAAGCAGTGCTATACGCTCAAAGAGCAGCACATCGATGAGCTTAAAGCGCTCGATATCCAGAGCCTAAAAACGCCCGATGATTTCTGGTTGCTGCAGCAAACGGGCGATGAAGTACTGGATTATCGCCAAGCCGTCAGCCGTTTTACTGAGTCGAAACAAACCGTTGAACAAGGCGGTGATCACAGCTTTGTCGGCTTTGAACGCTATCTGCCGGGTATCCTCGATTTTCTTGGCCTGTAGCAGCCAAGCTCTCCTAAAATGAACACTATCCGCGCACTCATTGCGGAAAGCGTCATGTTTTTTGTTGATCCTCTGTCAACTCACTTGACATAACGAGGTTGGGGTCAGACTATGATGGCCCTATACTTTGCAATGCTTGGCGAACAAACCTCGCCCACTTTCCATGCTTTTGACGGAGGTCAGTAAAACCGTCCGATAATGCCTGCAAAGTAATCTTATTATTTACCTACATTATTATTCCGTACTATGACAGAACAATATAATGCTGGAGCCATTGAGGTTCTTAATGGTTTAGAGCCCGTACGTCGCCGACCAGGGATGTATACGGATACAGCGCGACCTAACCACTTGGGTCAAGAAGTGATCGACAACAGTGTCGATGAAGCGCTTGCGGGACATGCCTCGAAGGTGCAGGTGATCCTGCACGCCGACCAATCACTCGAGGTGATTGATGACGGCCGCGGTATGCCGGTTGATATTCACCCAGAAGAGAAAGTCTCAGGTGTTGAACTTATCCTATGTAAGCTGCACGCAGGTGGTAAGTTCTCAAACAAGAACTACCAGTTCTCTGGTGGTCTTCACGGCGTTGGTATCTCGGTAGTGAATGCCCTGTCCAAACGTGTCGAGATCACGGTGCGTCGTGATGGTCAGGTGTATGAAATCGCCTTCGAGCACGGTGATAAGGTGTCTGATTTGACGGTTACGGGGACCTGTGGTCGCCGTAACAAGGGCACCAGTGTTCACTTTTGGCCTGAGGCTAAGTACTTCGATTCGGCTAACTTCTCTGTCACTCGCCTAGTTAATAACCTACGCGCCAAAGCGGTGCTGTGCCCTGGGCTTGAGATCACCTTCAGTGACAAGGTCAATGGCAAAGAGTACAAGTGGCACTATGAAGATGGTCTAAAAGACTATCTTGCTGAGGGTGTGAAGGGCTATCCAGTGCTTCCAGAGCAGCCATTTACCGGTGAGTTTTCTGCAGAAACTGAAGCCGCGACTTGGGCGGTGATCTGGCAGCCGGAAGGTGGTGAGATGATCACCGAGAGCTACGTTAACCTGATCCCAACCGCACAAGGTGGCACGCATGTTAATGGCTTGCGCCAGGGCCTGCTGGATGCGATGCGCGAGTTCTGTGAGTTTCGTAACCTACTGCCGCGTGGTGTTAAACTCACCGGTGATGACGTCTTTGATCGCTGCTCTTACGTACTATCGGTTAAGATGCAAGACCCACAGTTTGCTGGCCAAACCAAAGAGCGCTTGTCTTCACGCCAAACCGCCGCGTTTGTCTCTGGGGTAGTTAAAGATGTGTTCAGCCTGTGGCTGAACGAAAAGCCGCAGCTCGCCGAGCAGCTGGCTGAGGTCTGTATTGCCAACGCTCACCGCCGAATGCGTGCGAGTAAAAAAGTAGTGCGTAAGAAAGTGGCCTCCGGGCCTGCGCTACCAGGTAAGCTGACCGATTGCTCTGTACAAGATTTAAATCGTACCGAAATCTTCTTTGTCGAGGGTGACTCGGCAGGTGGCTCGGCCAAGCAGGCGCGTGATCGAGAATTTCAGGCGGTGATGCCACTGCGCGGTAAGATCCTCAACACTTGGGAAGTGTCTGCCGATCAGGTTCTGGCTTCACAAGAAGTGCACGACATCTCAGTGGCGCTGGGAATTGATCCCGATAACGATAACTTATCCGGTCTGCGCTACGGTAAAATCTGTATCCTAGCCGATGCGGACTCGGATGGTCTGCACATTGCGACACTGTTGTGCGCGCTGTTCACGCGTCACTTCCGTGCGCTGGTTGAAGCGGGACACATTTATGTGGCCATGCCGCCTCTGTATCGAATCGACTGTGGTAAAGAGGTCTACTATGCCCTGGATGACGATGAGAAAGAGGGTGTGCTTGAGCGTCTTTCGAAGAAGAAAGCCAAGATCAACGTGCAGCGATTCAAAGGTCTGGGTGAGATGAACCCACTCCAGTTGCGTGAGACCACCATGGATCCGAATACTCGCCGTCTTGTCCAGCTGACCATCGATGATACCGATGCGACGATGGAGATGATGGATATGCTGCTGGGTAAAAAGCGTGCCGATGATCGCCGCTCTTGGTTGCAAAACAACGGTGACTTGGCTGAGGTATAGAGATGTCTAACGAAATTACATTTGATGGCGTTGAACAGCTGCCGATGCGCAGGTTTACTGAAGACGCTTATCTAAACTACTCGATGTACGTGATCATGGATCGTGCTCTGCCGTACATCGGGGACGGCTTGAAGCCGGTTCAGCGCCGTATCATCTATGCGATGTCAGAGCTGGGCTTGTCGGCAGCCGCAAAATACAAAAAGTCGGCGCGTACCGTCGGTGATGTGTTGGGTAAGTATCACCCACACGGCGACTCAGCGTGTTACGAGGCCATGGTCTTGATGGCGCAACCATTCTCTTACCGCTACCCATTGGTGGATGGTCAGGGTAACTGGGGTGCTCCGGACGACCCGAAGTCCTTCGCTGCTATGCGTTATACCGAGGCAAAACTGTCTAAGTTTGCTGAGGTTCTACTGGGAGAGATTGGTCAGGGCACGGTTGATTGGCAGCCAAACTTTGACGGCACGATCAAAGAGCCGC
Source organism: Vibrio sabulosilitoris (assembly GCF_055391395.1). Classification (NCBI taxonomy): domain Bacteria; kingdom Pseudomonadati; phylum Pseudomonadota; class Gammaproteobacteria; order Vibrionales; family Vibrionaceae; genus Vibrio; species Vibrio sabulosilitoris. The sequence continues at coordinate 3,339,412 of NZ_AP029599.1, read as the reverse complement.
AGATGCTGCCAGCACGCCTGCCACATATCCTGCTCAACGGTGTCACCGGTATCGCAGTTGGTATGGCCACCGATATCCCGCCACACAACGTGCGTGAGATTGCCGATGCTACTGTACACATGATTGATAACCCTAAGGCTGAGCTTGCTGATGTGATGCAGTTCGTCAAGGGGCCGGATTACCCGACTGAGGCCGAGATTATCTCACCAGCGTCAGATCTGGAGAAGATCTACCGCACGGGTAAGGGCAGCGTCAAGATGCGTGCCGTGTGGCATAAAGAGGGCAGCGAGATAGTGATCACTTCACTGCCGCACCAAGTGTCAGGGGCAAAACTGCTTGAGCAGATCGCCAATCAGATGCGAGCCAAGAAGCTGCCAATGGTTGAAGACTTGCGTGACGAGTCGGATCATGAAAACCCAACTCGCATCGTGGTGGTGCCACGCTCTAATCGCGTCGATAGTGAGCAGTTGATGAACCACTTGTTTGCATCGACAGACCTTGAGCGCAACTATCGCGTTAACCTGAATATGATCGGCCTAGACAATCGTCCACAGGTCAAAGGCTTGGTACAGATCCTTTCTGAGTGGATTGAGTTTCGCCGTGATACCGTGCGTCGCCGTCTTCAGTTCCGCCTCGACAAGGTGCTAGCCCGCCTACACATCTTAGAGGGTTTATTGGTTGCCTATCTTAATCTCGATGAGGTGATTGAGATCATCCGCACCGAAGATGAGCCAAAAGCGGTGCTGATGGAGCGCTTTGGTATCACAGATATTCAGGCTGATGCTATCCTAGATACCAAGCTTCGCCACCTGGCTAAGCTTGAAGAGATGAAGATCCGCGGTGAGCAAGATGAGCTAGAGAAAGAGCGTGAGAAGCTAGAACAGCTACTTGGCTCTGAGCGTCGCATGAACACCCTGCTCAAGAAAGAGATCAAGGCCGATGCTGAGAAGTACGGTGATGATCGCCGCTCGCCACTGGTTGAGCGTGCTGAGGCTAAGGCGCTTACTGAGCGTGATCTTGTGCCGAGTGAGCCGATCACTGTGGTACTGTCTGAGAAAGGTTGGATCCGTCACGCGAAGGGACATGAGGTCGATGCGACAGGCTTGAACTACAAGTCTGGCGATAAGTATCTTGCTTCAGCGCGTGGTAAGAGCAATCAACAGGCCGTTTTCCTTGGTAATGATGGACGCAGTTACTCGCTGGAGTCACACACATTGCCATCGGCGCGCAGCCAGGGTGAGCCAATCACCGGTCGCTTGAATATTGCCGCGGGCACCAATGTGACCCAAGTGGTGATGGGTGATGATGAGGCACTCTGGCTAATGGGCTCAGATGCCGGTTACGGGTTTGTGTGTAAGGGCAGCGATATGCTGTCGAAAAACCGCAGTGGTAAAGCCTTAGTCACCTTGCCGCAAAACGCTCAGGTGATGACCCCACTGGCGATCGACAATATTGATAGTGATGAGATTCTGGCTATCACCAACCAAGGTCGCATGCTGATGTTCCCTATCCGCGATTTGCCGCAATTGGGCAAGGGTAAAGGGAATAAGATCATCAATATTCCTGCAGCCAAAGCGAAAGAGCGTGAGGAGTTTGTCTCCCACCTAATGCCAATACCACAAGGTGCTTCTCTGACCCTTTACGCGGGTAAGCGCAAACTAGGTCTCAAGCCTGCTGATCTGGACAACTTCCGTGGTGAACGCGGTCGCCGAGGCGGATTACTGCCCCGCGGTTTGCAGCGCGTCACACGAGTCGAGATAGACGGCGAAGAGTCGGTGGAATAAGCGCAAAAAGCCCCATGCATCTAGCATGGGGCTTTTTGTTTTCCCCGCAGGGAAAAGAGGCGAGAGTCGAGATCGTTTCACTGCGAGAACGCTTTGCTCGAGAGGGTGAAGCACTTGACAGCGGTGGCCGGGGTTGGAAAATTTTCTCGCCTCTCGCCTCTCGCCTCTCGCCTCTCGCCTCTCGCCTCTCGCCTCTCGCCTCTCGCCTCTCGCCTCTCGCCTCTCGCCTCTCGCCTCTCGCCTCTCGCCTCTCGCCTCTCGCCTCTCGCCTGTCGCCTCTCGCCTCTCGCTTCTTATTGAGGAGTAAAGACCCGAGAGTCCTCCGCGATGGTGACCCTTAACGTCATCTCCTGTCCCTCGCGTAGTATCACGATATCGATATCCGTGCCTGGGCGTAGGTCGGTGACTTGGTCCATCACGCTTTGTTTACCATTAATCTTCTGCCCATCGATGCGCAGAATAATATCTTGGGTTTGAAAGCCCGCAGCTGCGGCAGGGCCATTGGGATCGATGCCCAATACGACGATTCCGCCAGGGTGGTTGTCGCCAAGTAGGCGCGCAGTGACAGAATTGATATCTTGCCCATCAATGCCGATGTAGCCTCGAATTACACGACCGTCGGCAATGATCTTTTCCATTATCTGGTTGGCTAGGCGAAAGGGAATCGCAAAGGAGATACCGTAGGTCTCAAGATCGGTCGCTTGTTGAAAAGAAGCGGTGTTGATCCCGACCAACTCGCCGCGGCTGTTGACCAAGGCACCCCCAGAGTTGCCTTCATTGATGGCGGCATCGGTCTGGATAAAGGCCTGGCGACCGTCAGCACTAATAGAGGAGCGACCGGTGGCAGAGATAATACCAAATGTCGTGGTTTGGCCGAGGTTATACGGGTTACCAATCGCCAGCACGATATCACCGACTTGGGCATTGTAATCTGGGTTTTGTGGAATGACGGGTAAATCATCCCCTTCGACTCGCAGGATGGCGATATCAGTTCGACGATCAACACCCACTACCTGGGCAGCAGCCACGCGCCCATCTTGTAGAGCGACGATGATTTGGTCGGCTTGAGCCACTACGTGATAGTTGGTGATAATGTAACCCTTCTCACTGACAATAACGCCGGAGCCCAAACCTTGAGTCGAGAGCTGAGTACGGGTATTTTCGGTATACTTGCGGCTGTAGATATTGACCACCGCAGGTGCAGCGCGACGCACCGCATCTTTGAATGAGATTTGCAATCGATCAATATTCTCAGTTTGAGGGACATGGGGGCTTGGTAACACCTGCTGGCGCAAAGATGGCATAACGAGCAGCAAGATTGCCGCTGTTGCTAAACCTAAGCCAATTGAGCGCAGCAGAAAACTAACAATATGCACCTGACGGTCGCCTCTGAGTTCGATGAAAAGATAAGATCGCTTTAGAATAGCACCGCGGGTGCTGACAAACCATAATATCAATTTGTTTTTACAATAAAAAAGACACACAACTGTGTGTCTTTTTTATCAATAGTTGTTGCTCTGCTCTCGGATTAGCGAATGACCAAGTAGAGCGTACGATCGCCACGTTGAACGTTAAGAGCGAGCACACCCTCAGTGCCTTCAATGATGCTCCGCAGCTCCGCCAGATTGCCTACTCGGTGACGATTGACGCCAATGATGATATCACCTTGTTGTAATTGGTAACTCTCAGCAGGTGAGCCTTGCGCCACACTGGATACCTTGACCCCTTGAACTGGATCTTGTCCTGTGGTGTTGGTCAACTCAGCGCCGGTAAGCCCTTCGTGAAGTTTGTCTGCGGAGGTTTTGACTGAGCTCTGCTCACCCAAAGTCACGTCAAAGCTTCTTTGCTTGCCGTCACGAACCACACCCAGTTTGATTTTTTTGCCAGCGCCCAAGGTGGCGACTTTAGCCCGCAGTTCACTGAAAGTGCTGATGCTGCGTTCATTGATTGAGACGATGATATCCCCGGCTTCAACACCGGCCTTGTCTGCCGCGCTATCGGGGACCACTTGGCTGACAAAGGCGCCTTTGCTCGAATCATAACCGAGCGCTTCGGCAAGCTCGGAGGTGATCTCACCACCTTGAACACCGAGCATGCCGCGTTTGACCTCACCGTATTCGAGGATCTGATCGGTTAGGTTGGTCATCATATTAGCTGGGATAGCGAAACCAATACCAATATTTCCGCCATTTGGACCTAAAATCGCAGTATTGATGCCGATAAGCTCACCGTTAAGGTTAACCAGTGCGCCGCCCGAGTTGCCGCTGTTGATCGCGGCATCGGTTTGAATAAAATTTTCAAAGTTCTCAAGGTTTAGGCCACTTCGGCCAAGGGCCGAGACGATCCCCGACGTAACGGTTTGGCCAAGCCCAAACGGGTTGCCAATCGCTACGGTAAAGTCACCGACTCTAAGTTTGTCAGAGTCAGCAACCGAAATCTCGGTCAGGTCACGCGGCTTATCGACTTTAAGCAGGGCGATATCCGACATCTCATCCCCACCAATCAGCTCAGCATTGTACTCGCGCCCATCTTGGAGTTTGATACGGATCTTATCAGCGCCACTGATAACGTGATAGTTGGTGACGATATGACCCTGCTTAGCATCAATGATCACTCCAGATCCAAGGCCGCGAAATGGACGCTCTCTAAGTTGCTCTCCGGGAAAATCGGGACCAAAGAAAAACTGAAATGGTTCAGGAACCTGCTGGCGCGCGGGTTGAGTGCCCTCAACCGCGATACTGACCACCGCTGGGGTGACTTTCTCTAGCATTGGCGCCAAGCTTGGCAGTGATTCGCCCTGAACGGAATGTGGTAAGGCAGCTTGTGTGGTGACTGGGGACAGGATCATCCCTAAGCTAAGAGATAATGCCGTGAGTGCGAGTAAAGGTTTTTTCATCGATAACTCCTGTAATTATACGCTTAGTTCCCATCGGTATAGCCTAGGCGCTTTCAAATGGGAAATCTATCGTGCCATCGCGAGTTTCGACTCAAAAACCTTAGCTAAGTTCCTAATTAATTGTCAGAAACATGTTAGGACGCCTTGGCGGTTGGAATCTCAGGCGCATGGATAATCTCTTTTTCTTCACCCTTAAGCAGTCCGGTTGCCTCATCCGAATAGTCACGGGGAGCTTGTTCAATCTCACCAGCATTCACTGCTGTGTTGATACTTTGTGGGCTTTTAATGCTCGCTTGCTCTTTAGTGCCGATAAGCTTGGTAAATGGATTGTCTTGCTCGGGTTGTTGGGGCAACAACTCACGTGAGGTTTCAGCCATGTGTTGATAAAGCTTGGTGTAATCTTTGCCAATCGTATCCAGTAAAGCAGCAGTTTGAGCAAAATGATCAGTGAGTTCTTGACGCTGCTGCTCTAAAGTAAACTGAGCAGTATCAAGGTTTTTTTGTAGAGTTTTTTGTTTCTTTTCGTTTGGTGCTGTGTAACGTGCAGCTAGAAAGCCACCCAATGCACCGACTAACACGCCAACAATTGCATAAATCCAAGGCATATGATTTCCTCTTTGTAATTATTTAACCTTTTTGCAACCAGTAAGTTACAACGGGGTGCAATCCCATGTTACTATGAGATTTACAGTCAATAAAGTGAAATAGCTCAGTTGAGGATGGAGAAGAGTATGGTCGTGCAGTCTCCGCAGGAGCGTTACCAACATGACGTCGCTCATAATGGTTTTGTCAAAGATGCGGCTCAGTCAGTGGCGATAACGGCATTGAATCGACTGTTTCTCGAATACCAGCAGTACATAAGCTATACGCCCGAACCTCAAAGTTTGATAGATAAGTTGCTTGGCCGCTCGCCGGTGACGTCGCCAGTGCCGCAAGGTCTTTACCTCTGGGGAGGTGTCGGGCGGGGCAAAACCTACCTGATGGACACCTTCTTTCATGCGTTAACCAATGAAAACAAGCTTAGAGTGCATTTTCACCGCTTTATGTATCGGGTCCACGACGAACTCAAAGCGCTCGGTGAAGTTGAGGATCCGCTTGAGGTCGTTGCCGATCAAATCGCCAGTGAGACCGATATTATCTGCTTTGATGAGTTTTATGTCTCAGACATTACCGATGCGATGATTTTAGCTGGGCTGTTTAATGCTTTATTTGCTCGAGGGATTATTTTGGTGGCAACGTCCAATATTGCGCCGAAAGATCTTTATCGTAATGGCCTGCAGCGCGCACGTTTCTTACCAACCATTGCATTGATAGAAGCCCATTGTCAGATCCTTAATGTCGATAGCGGCACCGACTTTCGCCTGAGAACGCTAGAGCAGGCCGAGATTTATCACGCGCCCCTCGATGCCCAGGCCGACAGCAACCTAGAGCGTTACTTTGCCGAACTGACCGTGCATTGCCCGCCCGATGAACGAGAGCAGGTCATCGAGGTCAATCATCGCCAGCTTGAGGTTGTGGCCAGTTGTGAGGGAGTCTTGTTTGCCAGTTTTGAGCAGTTGTGTTTATCTGCCCGTAGCCAAAACGACTACATTGAGTTGTCGCGTCTCTACCATACGGTTCTGCTCAAGGGGGTTAAGCAGATGGGGGCGACCAATGATGATGCGGCAAGACGCTTTATCGCGCTGGTTGATGAGTTTTATGAGCGCAACGTGACCTTGATAATCTCGGCCGAAGTGGCGATTGATGCACTCTACACCCAGGGCAGGCTGAGCTTTGAGTTTGCTCGCTGCCAGTCGCGCTTAGTAGAGATGCAGAGTCACGATTACCTTGCGCGCGAGCACCTAGGCTAGGCGATTGGATGCGAATGACACCGTTTAGAAGCAAGGCTAAGAAAAAAATAGTACTTTGCCGAAAAAAGAGGTGATTTTTTCATCTTACTTCTCTATAATCCTGCGACCCACCGTTACTGCAGACCTGTTTTGCGGACTTGTTCCAAAGAACCTAAAGGTCGAGAGTGCCATCCACTCGAAGGGGTGATGACTGGGCTCTTAGTCAGTGGGAGCAATGCTCCTTTAAGTGTAAATCTAAATTATCGGATTATTAGCATGAAAACTTTCGTTGCTAAACCAGAAACTGTAAAACGCGACTGGTACGTTGTAGACGCTGAAGGTAAAACTCTTGGCCGTCTAGCAAGTGAAATTGCATCTCGCCTACGTGGCAAACACAAAGCTGAGTACACTCCACACGTTGACACTGGTGATTACATCATCGTTGTTAACGCTGAGAAAGTTACTGTAACTGGTAACAAAGCTGCAGCTAAGACTTACTACCGTCACACTGAATTCCCAGGTGGCCTTAAGTCAATCACTTTTGACAAGCTAATCGATCGTAAACCAGAAATGGTTATCGAACTAGCTGTTAAAGGCATGCTTCCACGTGGTCCTCTAGGCCGTGCTATGTACCGTAAGCTTAAAGTTTACGCTGGCGCTGAGCACAACCACACTGCTCAACAACCAAAAGTACTAGACATCTAATTGGGGATTTAGGAAATGGCAGAGAATAAATACTACGGCACTGGCCGTCGCAAAAGCTCAGCTGCACGTGTTTTCATTACACCAGGCAGCGGCAACATCGTAATCAACAAGCGTAGCCTTGATGAGTACTTCGGTCGTCCAACTTCTCGTATGGTTGTTAAGCAACCTCTTGAGCTAGTTGAAATGGCTGAGAAACTTGACCTATACATCACTGTTAAAGGTGGTGGTATCTCTGGTCAAGCTGGTGCTATCCGTCACGGTATCACTCGTGCTCTTATGGAGTACGATGAGTCTCTACGTCCAACTCTTCGTGCAGCGGGTTATGTTACTCGTGATGCTCGTAAAGTTGAGCGTAAGAAAGTTGGTCTACGCAAAGCACGTCGTCGTCCACAGTTCTCAAAGCGTTAATCTTACGATTATCGTTTTACTTGTTCGCAAGAGCAAATCTGCAAAAGCCTGGTTTTTACCAGGCTTTTTTATTACTTAGCATTCCTTCCCAGACTTTATCTCTTCTCTATCCGCCCAGTTTTATCAATAAATTACTCGCTTAGCACAAATCCCTTGATGTATGTTACAAAAAAGTAGCTTTACCTTGTCAAAAAGTGGGCTTTTCTTTATCATTTGATAACAATTAGAGACAAAACAAATTGGAATTGTTAGCCGTGCTCTGATAAGGGACGTCACCAGCCCGAAAGGAGTCAAAGGGAGAATGTTTGGATGAGCAATGCGCCACTAAATAACGGCCGTCGACGCTTTCTGACCGCCACAACTGCTGTTGTGGGTGGGTTAGGTGCCGTCGCTGTCGCTGTACCTTTTATCAAGTCGTGGAATCCGAGTGCCAAGGCGAAAGCTGCGGGGGCTCCGGTTGAAGTCGATATCGGTAAGCTCGAACAAGGGCAAATGGTTCGTGTCGAATGGCGAGGCAAACCAGTATGGATTGTTCGTCGTGCTCAAGCCATTGTCGATGGCCTGTCTGAGTTAGATGGTCAGCTGCGAGATCCGGGCTCTCAGGAAGAGCAGCAACCAACCTACGCAGTTAATACCTATCGTTCTATCAAACCCGAGTACTTTGTTGCGGTCGGCATCTGTACCCATTTGGGTTGCTCACCAACTTACCTACCCGATACCTTTGGTGAACAAGTTCAAGGGGTGAAATCTGGCTTTTTCTGCCCATGTCACGGTTCTAAGTTTGATATGGCAGGACGGGTGTTCCAAGGGGTGCCGGCGCCGTACAACCTAGTTGTACCACCACATATGTATGTTAGCGACACCAAGGTTTTAGTCGGTGTCGATGAACAAGGGGAAGCCTAATGCAAGCACTACTAGACTGGGTAGAAAAGCGCATGCCCGCAATGAATGCGTATCGCAAGCACCTGTCAGAATACCCCATGCCAAAGAACTTCAACTTTTGGTATCTCTTCGGCTCACTTGCGATGTTGGTGCTGGTCAATCAGATCCTTACCGGTATCTGGTTGACAATGAACTACGTACCGTCAGGCGAGGGGGCATTTGCCTCGATTGAGTACATCATGCGTGATGTTGAGTATGGCTGGCTACTGCGCTACATGCACTCAACGGGGGCCTCGGCGTTTTTTGTCGTCATCTATCTTCATATGTTTCGCGGCCTGATTTACGGCTCATACCAGAAACCCCGGGAGCTACTATGGCTGTTCGGTATGTTGATCTTTTTGGTGCTGATGGCTGAAGCTTTTATGGGCTATTTGCTTCCATGGGGACAGATGTCCTATTGGGGGGCACAGGTGATCATCTCGCTGTTCGGCGCGATACCGTTTATTGGTGATGATCTCACCTTGTGGATCCGCGGAGATTATGTGATCTCAGGGGCAACGCTGAATCGCTTTTTTGCATTGCACGTTATCGCCTTGCCGATCGTGCTGTTGTTGCTGGTGGTATTGCATGTGTTAGCGCTGCATGAGGTTGGGTCAAACAACCCGGATGGTATCGAGACAAAGCTACCCAAAGGCAGTATGGGTGCCGATTACAAAACTCAGTTCAAGTTCCATGAGGACTACACCAAAAAATACGACATCATCGACTCAATTCCTTTCCATCCATACGGGACGGTAAAAGATCTCATCGGTGTGGCAGGGTTTTTGTTCTTGTTCTGTTACGTGCTGTTCTTCAACCCAGAAATGGGGGGCTATTTCCTCGAGCCACCAAACTTTGAGACGGCAAACCCACTTAAGACACCCGATCACATCGCACCAGTATGGTATTTCACGCCATTTTACGCCATTTTGCGTGCTGTACCCGATAAGCTGTTAGGCGTTGTCGCTATGGGCGCTGCGATCGTCGTCTTGTTCTTGCTGCCTTGGTTAGATCGTTGCAAGGTGCGTTCGTACCGTTACCGAAGCAAGTGGCATCTGATCAATATTGCTCAATTTACCGTGTGCTTTATCGCCTTGGGGATCCTCGGTGCGCTGCCTGCGACACCCGTGTATACCATTATGGCGAGAATTTTCAGTTTGGGTTACTTCATGTTCTTTGTCTTGCTGTTCTTCTACAGCAAACATGAGGCAACAAAACCACTGCCAGAGAGGGTGACATTCAAATGAAAAAATGGATTTTAGTTCTATTTGCAATGCTGCCAACATTGGTTTTCGCCGCGGGCGTCAGTGTCCCACTCGATAAAGCCAATAACGACCTGTCTGACACCGCCTCACTGCAAAATGGTGCGAAGTTGTTTATGAACTACTGCTTTGGCTGTCACGCTCAGCAGTATCAGCGTTATGAACGAGTAGCTGATGATCTTGGTATTCCACATGACTTGATGATGGATAATCTGGTGTTTGACCCTGAGAGTAAGATCGGTGATTTGATGGTCAATGCGATTCCGCAAGGGGCAGCCGCACAGTGGTTCGGCGCGCCGCCGCCGGACTTGACACTCGTTGCCCGAGTGCGGGGCACGGATTGGCTCTATACCTATCTGCGTGCGTTCTACATCGATGAGGCACGTCCTTTTGGTGTCAACAACTATGTGTTCCCAAGCGTCGGCATGCCTCATGTGCTTGAGGAGCTACAAGGGGTACCTGAACCAGTCTATGGCACGCGAGTGGTTGACGGTGAGGAGCAGCAGGTCGTTGTGGCAGTGCGCACTGATGGGACCGGGGAGCTCAACCAGGAAGAGTACGATGATGCCATCCGTGATCTGGTTAATTTCCTTGAGTACTCTGGCGATCCAGTGAAATTGGAGCGGCATAAACTCGGTTGGTGGGTGATGGGCTTCTTAGTGCTGTTTACCATCATTGTGGTGCTGTTGAAGAAAGAGTATTGGCGTGATGTGCATTAATTGTGCTATCATACCGTGCTAATTTCCGAATTGTTATAAATAATGGAGGCCTAGCCTCCATTATTTTTTATTTGAATTTTTCTTCTTAAGTTAAGTGTGCTGGAGGGCTCCATGGCTGTAGCTGCCAATAAACGTTCTGTGATGACGCTATTTTCAAGTGCATCTGATTTGTATAGCCATCAGGTTCGTATCGTTCTCGCTGAAAAAGGTGTCAGCGTGGAAGTCGAGCTGGTTGATGAAACTAATCTACCTGCAGAGCTAGCCGAGCTAAACCCTTACAAAACTGTCCCGACACTCGTGGACCGTGAATTGGCTCTGTACGATTCTAAAATTATCATGGAATACCTCGATGAGCGTTTTCCTCATCCACCACTAATGCCAGTATACCCAGTGGCTCGTGGTAGTAGCCGCCTGATGATCTACCGTATCGAGCGCAACTGGTACTCTTTAGCTGACAAAGTAGTGAAAGGTAGTCCAGAAGAAGCGGAAGCAGCGCGCAACAAACTGCGTAATGACCTGCTGACGCTTGGTCCAATCTTTGGTGAATACGAGTACTTCATGAGTGAAGAATTCAGCTTGATCGACTGCTACCTAGCGCCATTGTTGTGGCGTCTGCCATCAATGGGTATCGAGCTTAGCGGTCCTGGCTCAAAAGAGATCAAGGTTTACATGAACCGCGTATTTGAGCGTGATTCATTCCTTGCTTCTTTGACTGAAGCTGAACGTGAAATGCGTCTTACTCGTTAATAGGCGGTCGGATGGATGCTTCAAATATGACGCCAAGACGTCCTTATTTGCTAAGGGCGTTTTATGAGTGGCTGGTTGACAATGACCTAACCCCTCACTTGGTTGTTGATGCAACAATGACGGGCGTGCGTGTACCGATGGAGTTTGTCCAAGATGGTCAAATCATCTTAAACGTGGCGCCACGAGCAGTTGGTAACCTCGAGCTGGGCAATGAAGCGATCACGTTTAATGCGCGCTTCAGTGGTCGCCCACACTCAGTGATCGTACCCTTGTACGCCGTGCAGGCGATTTATGCTCGTGAGAATGGTGCCGGTACTATGTTTGAGCCTGAAGAGGCATACATGGGGAGCATCGTTGAGGATGAAGATCAACAAGATGCTGCTGAAGAGCACCTGTCGGTTGCAACGGAAGAGGTAATGGCTGAAGAAGAGCCGGTGCCTGCTCCAAGACCGAAGGGCCGACCTAGCTTGCGTGTTGTAAAATAATCGAGCTTGTTTCTAGTTATCGTATCTATATTAAAGCCAATGGTGAAAGCCATTGGCTTTTTTTATAGAGTCGAGAATCGAGATCGTTTCACTGCGAGAACGCTGCGCTCGAGGTGGTGAAATACTTGACAGCGGTTAGCAGAGTTGGAGAATTTTCTCGCCTCTCGCCTCTCGCCTCTCGCCTCTCGCCTCTCGCCTCTCGCCTCTCGCCTCTCGCCTCTCGCCTCTCGCCTCTCGCCTCTCGCCTCTCGCCTCTCGCCTCTCGCCTCTCGCCTCTCGCCTCTCGCCTCTCGCCTCTCGCCTCTCGCCTCTCGCCTCTCGCCTCTCGCCTCTCGCCTCTCGCCTCTCGCAGGGCGAAGCCCGTCCCCGAAACTCGAACCTCTCCCGGCTAGTCGGCGTATTGAAAGGCTCTGACGACTTTTTTCACACCTGAGATATTGCGGGCGATCTCGGTGGCGATATCGGCATGCTGATGCGAGACGCTGCCAAGCAGAAACACCTCTTCATCTTCAGTGATCACTTTTACTTTAACTCCATTGAGCTTTTTCTCGGTCAGTAGCGCGGATTTTACCTTGGTGGTAAGCCAGCTGTCTCGGCTGATCCCGGATACACTCAACGGCTCTTTATCACGGATTTGGTTGTAGACGGTTGTTACGCCCTCGATCGATTGTACTTCGTCAATCAATGTGGCAACCAAGTCCTCTTCTTTCGATTGTCCCATCAGCACCACTGTACCTCGGTGCGAGCTACTAGAGACTCGCACGCGCTCTACATAAGGGTGTTGATTGGTGATCGAGGCCACCTCAAACTCAATATTATTATCTCGCCAGATCTCGCTAGTTGAGCGGGTATCGGTCGCAATGTTGGCAGTGGTCGCGGCGCCAGCAACAAATAGCCCGGCGCATCCTGCAAGGTTGATTGTTACGGCTAGGGTAAGAAGAAGCTTGGTCAACGTCATTGTTTACTCTTCGTGGGCTGGAAAAAGTACCTGATCAACAAGGTCACACAGGCAGTGTAGCGTTACCATATGCACCTCATGAATACGAGCGGTTCGATGAGACGGGATGCGGATCTCAACATCATTTTCGCCGAGTAGGCCGGCCATCTCGCCACCATCTTTACCAGTAAAGGCGATGATGGTCATATCTCGGGTCACCGCGGCCTCCATTGCCTTGATAATGTTCTTGCTGTTACCACTGGTGGAGATGGCCAGCAGTATGTCTCCCGGTTGGCCAAAGGCACGTACCTGCTTAGAGAATATCTCTTCATAGTGGTAGTCGTTTGCAACCGCGGTTAGGGTGGTGTTGTCTGCAGTTAAGGCAATCGCAGGTAGGCTTGGGCGCTCGGTTTCAAAGCGGTTGACCAAGCACGAGGTAAAGAGCTGCGCGTTAGCGGAGGAGCCGCCATTACCACAACACAGGATTTTGTTGCCGTTGAGCAAGCTGCTCACCATTGCTTGAGCGGCGTGGGTGATCGCATCAGGCAGGGCTTCTGCAGCGGCGATTTGAATCTGGATACTTTCTTTAAAACTGTCATTAATGCTTTCGAGCATCGGTTGTGATCCTAATTAGTTTTCTGTAATTGCATTGGGGTACCACTCTAGTTGCTTTCCCTGCTGATGTAAGGCGATGACATCAAAGCGGATATCGGTACTGTGCAGTGGTAGATTGTGCCGCGCCAACCAAATCTGTGCCGTCTTGATGATCTTGCGAGCTTTAGTGCGCGTTACGGTCTCTGCGGCGTGACCAAAGTCAGCCTGGTGGCGATATCTTACCTCAACAAACACCCATGTCTCCCCTTGGCGCATAATTAGGTCGATTTCTCCCCACTTGGTGGAAAAATTGCGCTCGACAAGAGCAAGACCTTGCCGAGTCAAGTGCTCGAGCGCCAAGGTCTCATAGTGCTCGCCGACACTCCGCGGCGGATTATTCACGCGAGATGAATCCGCCTGAGATGAGCTTCGACGCGAGAGGCGACTAAAAAGTCCCATACTCCGCCCAGCTGATTTCTCGCTCAACTACGCAGTTTTCGTCGATACTGAGCACCCCTGTTTGACCCTGAATACGAGCCTCTGTCGTCACCTTCATCTGAGGCAGCTCAACCATGAGGTGGTACGCGTCCATGCCCAAGGCTTGCAGTCGCTGTTGCGATTTAGAACTCTCTGGCCATAACTCTTCCATTTGTGCCTTGAGCTCTGCCTCAGGTTGCAAAAGCAGTGGAATATCACTGAAGGTAACCCCGGTTAAATCCTCATACTGTTTCGAGCTGCTGTTACTGCGCGAGCTAGAGTACAGTTTTGGTGGTGTGGTATCTGGGTTAATGGCCACCTCGATAAACGGCTTGATCAGGGTCAAGTCAGCGCTGTCTGCCACGATATAGACCGCGTCGACATCACGACGACTGCGCGCCTCTGATTCCAGCTCGCTATCCAGGATAGTCGTCATTTGTGCGATGCGCTGCTGGCTCTCCTGCAGACCTAAGACACTGTTGATATTGCGCTGCAGCTGGTTGCGATTATCAAACAAATCGATTGCGGCTGGGGTGGTTGCATACTCCTGCCATTCGGCCTCGAAGGCCTCACTGACGCGCGTACCAAGATTGTTGTTCGGCGCGATGAGCAGTGGGAACTGATAACCTTGTTCGGCGAAGTATTTCGCTGCTTGAGCAACCTCTTGCTCTGGGGACAGGGCGAGATAGCAGGTGCCAAAGCCTGGCTCGATATCCTCGGGAATATTGAGTGACAAGGTTGGGATCGGTTTAGGCAGGATGTCTTGGACATCTTGCAGCATCTCGACACTGCTCTTGGTCAGCGGACCCACAATAAAGTCGACTTGCTGCGCAACGATCTTGTCTTCAAGCTCTTCACCTGAGATGCCAGTAGTGTCAATCAGGGTCAACTGATTATCCGGTTCGCGCCCTTCATCGTTCATCATAGCAAGCAGAAAACCATCACGGATCAGCTCGGCTTGAGGTTGGTATTTACCCGACAGTGGCAGCAAGAGTGCGGTTTTGGTCGGTAGGCTGATATCGAGAGCTAAGATACCGTTGATCACCTGCGGGGTATAAAAGGCGACAGGGTGTTGGCTATTGAACTCTAGCCATTGCTCAAGAGATGCCTTGAGGCTCGGAATATTGGCCTGCTGGCGTTGATAGAGCTGAGCAAGTTCAATCCAACCGGCAAGGACTTCCTCTTCGCCTTCAGTGGGTAGACTTAACAACTGCGCTGCTTGATATTGACCAAAGTTGCTCCAGATACGCTCAGAAATCAGTGACTGGCTTGAGGTAGGCGCAAATCGGCTCATCGCAATCAACTCGCGATTGGCATCGAAGAAGCGTCCCTGAAGCTCAAGCAGTTGAGCACGCAATTGGAAATACTCCTCCCACTGTTGTGGAGGCAGAGACCAGCTGTTGTCGAAGCTGAGCACTTGCAATGCGGAGTTATATTGGCCCTGTGACAGCGCCTGTTCGGCGCGAGTGAGTCGCCACTCGGCTTGCTGAATGTCGGTCAGTGAAAGGCGTTGGATGCGGGTACTCAAGCGATCAGCCAAATCTGCGTCTTGCTCTTGAATTGCCGCCTTGAGCGCCATAATCAACCAATCGACCTGCAGGCTGTCTTGTGAGCTGTCTGCACGAATCAGATAGGTTTGCGAGTCTTGAACCGGATCTTGAGTAATATCGACGCTTTCAGGTGCTTGTGGCGTCGTGGAACAAGCGGCAATCGTCAATGCGAGTGCTACAGGAGTGAGTAGGCGTGGTACACTCCATCTTTTAGGATTCTTTTTTGCCATGCGCTCTATTCTTGTGCGTGTTAAATTAGTTCTATAGTAATCGTTGATGTGATGGTAAACAAATGACCGACAGTAAAACAATCCCTAACGACATTCCTACGCTCTATATTGTACCAACTCCAATTGGTAATCTAGCGGATATCACACAACGGGCTATCGAAGTGCTCTCTTCAGTGGATCTGATCGCGGCGGAAGATACCCGCCATACAGGTAAATTATTGTCTCACTTCGCAATTAATACCAAAACTTATGCCCTTCATGATCACAATGAGCAACAAAAAGCGCAAGTTTTAGTCGAAAAATTGCAGCAGGGCATGTCTATTGCGTTGGTATCTGACGCGGGCACCCCACTGATCAGTGATCCAGGGTATCACCTTGTCAATCAATGTCGTCAAGCCAATGTAAGGGTTGTGCCATTACCGGGTGCGTGTGCGGTGATCACGGCGCTGAGCGCGTCAGGCTTGCCATCGGATCGCTTCAGTTTTGAAGGCTTCCTCCCTGCCAAGAGCAAAGGGCGCAAAGATAAATTTTTAGAGATAGCCAAGGCGGAGCGCACGTGCATCTTTTATGAGTCGCCGCATCGTATCCTAGATTCGCTTGATGACATGCTGGAGATTTTGGGCCCCGAGCGTGAGGTCGCTTTGGCGCGAGAGTTGACCAAGACGTTTGAAACCATCCAAAACCTGCCCTTGGGGGAGTTGGTTGAGTGGGTGCGAAGCGATGAAAATCAGCAACGAGGCGAAATGGTACTCTTGGTGCACGGCTATCGTGAAGAGGTGAGCGATACACTGCCTGATGAGGCGACGCGAACCTTAGGTATTTTAGTCACGGAATTGCCGCTGAAAAAAGCCGCGGCGCTGTGTGCTGAGATCTACAACCTGAAGAAAAATGCACTGTATAAGTGGGGCTTAGAAAATTTGGCTAACTAGGTGCTCGATTGACCAATCAACCAGCAAACGGTGCAGATTGTCACATTTACCTAGACACCCTAGCGAGAACTCTATACAATCCGCCACCGGAGTTGACTGGGTAGTCGCTGCTTCATTGATGTCCCTCTTCCACGTGGAGGGGGAGACTGATGGAGGGGAGGAAAGTCCGGGCTCCATAGAGCAGGGTGCCAGGTAACGCCTGGGGGGCGCAAGCCCACGACAAGTGCAGCAGAGAGAAGACCGCCGATGGCCTTAGGGCACAGGTAAGGGTGAAAGGGTGCGGTAAGAGCGCACCGGGCGACTAGCAATAGTTCGCTGCAGGGTAAACTCCACCCGGAGCAAGACCAAATAGGCCTCCACATTGCGTTGCTCGCGTAAGGAGGCGGGTAGGTTGCTCGAGCCAGTGAGCGATTGCTGGCCTAGACGAATGGCTACCACCGCGCAAGCGGAACAGAACCCGGCTTATAGTCGGCTCCACCTATTCGAGACCCACCATGACATCAAGTTGTGGTGGGTTTTTTGCTTTTTACTGACTAATGAATCCTGATAAGCCGTAAACTTAGTGTTAAATCACGACCTGGGTAATGCTAATAGTGGCGATATAGGCTTAAATCAGTACACTGATGACAACTAATTAAAAATTTGCCGCATCTCCCTGTGATAGGGCGAGGCACTAGCCAATGAGACAACCATGAGCGAATCTTTCCAACATATTTCAGTTCTCCTTAACGAGTCGATTGACGGCCTCGCGATTAAGCCTGACGGTACTTATATCGACGGGACTTTTGGTCGTGGTGGACACAGCCGCACAATTCTTTCAAAGTTAGGGGAAAATGGTCGTCTATATAGTATTGATCGCGATCCACAAGCGATCGCTGAGGCAAATAAAATTGATGACCCGCGCTTTACCATTATTCATGGGCCTTTTTCTGGTATGGCTGAGTATGCCAAGCAATATGATTTAGAAGGTAAGGTCGACGGTGTTTTGCTTGACCTTGGTGTGTCTTCTCCTCAGCTCGATGATGCAGAGCGTGGCTTTAGCTTTATGAAAGATGGTCCGCTGGATATGCGGATGGATCCTACGTCAGGGATCCCGGTGTCACAGTGGCTACTCGAGGCAGACCTGGATGACATTACTTGGGTGATCCGCGAATTTGGTGAAGATAAACACGCTCGTCGCATTGCCAAGGCGATTGTGGCCTATCGTGAGAATGAGGAAAACGAACCTCTGACGCGCACTGGCCAGCTGGCTCAGTTGATCTCAGAGGCGGCACCAAAGAGCTTCAAAGAGAAGAAGCACCCGGCCACGCGCGCGTTCCAGGCATTTCGTATCTATATCAATAGTGAGCTAGAAGAAATCGATACGGCGCTTAAGGGTGCGGCGAGTATCCTGGCACCACAGGGTCGTTTATCTGTGATCAGCTTTCATTCGCTTGAAGATCGTATGGTCAAGCGATTTATCCGTAAGGAGAGCCAAGGCCCACAGGTGCCGCACGGCATTCCGATGACGGAAGCTCAAATTAAAGCACTTGGCAGTGCCAACCTGAAAGCGGTCGGCAAGGCCATCAAACCCTCTGCGCAGGAAGTCGAGATTAACCCTCGCTCGCGCAGCTCGGTATTAAGACTGGCAGAGAAACTCTAACTGAATAATTGAACGCGATGAGTGACAATACCCCTAACCTAGCCAAGATCATAGCTGTCGATGTGCTCACTGCGGGACGAGTTCCTCTGGTGCTGCTCGTGACGATTTTGGTCAGTGCGATGGCGGTGGTGTTTGTGACTCATCAGGCACGGAGCGCAATCAGTGAGAAGGATCATGCTTTAATTGAGCGTGAGCGCCTCGATAATGAGTGGCGCAGCTTGTTGATTGAAGAAACCGCCCTTGCTGAGCACAGCCGAGTTGAGCAACTGGCTATCCAAGAGCTCGAGATGAGGCGACCTGACGCAGATAAGGAAGTCCTGGTATCACTAAAATGACCACAAAGTCCAAGTCGACCGCCAACAAAAAGACCAAGCAGCAACTCGCCAATAAACAAGTTGCTGATAAACAAGTAGCCGATAAAGAAGAGCCACCATTGATCAAGTGGCGCTTTTACGTTGTGCTGCTCGCGGTTTTTGTCGTGTTTGTCGCTCTAGTCGGACGCATTGGTTATATTCAGATTGTTGAGCCGGATAACCTTATCAAGCAAGGTGATATGCGCTCGGTTCGTGCCAAAACCCTGCACTCTGCCCGCGGCATTATCTCTGATCGCAATGATGAGCCCTTGGCGGTGAGTGTCCCGGTCCAGGCGGTGACGGCAGACCCTGTGGTTATTTTTCGTGAGGGGGGCTTTGCTAACCTCGATCGCTGGTATGCTTTGGCGGATGTTTTAGGCATTGATCGTGAGCGAATGCTCGCGCGCATCAGCGATAACAAGAGTCGCCGTTTTATCTATCTGCAGCGCCAAGTGAGCCCAGCAATGGCCAACTATGTGCGCGAGTTGAAGCTCTCTGGTATTGGTCTGCGTGCAGAGTCTCGCCGCTATTACCCCTCTGGTGAGGTCAGTGCCCACCTGATTGGTGTAACTGGTATTGATGGCTCAGGTCTTGAAGGGGTAGAGCGCAGCTACGATAAATGGCTGTCAGGTGAAGCGGGTAAGCGGATCATTCGCAAGGATCGTTATGGGCGTGTGGTGGAAAACATTGCGCTAGAGGAGCGTGAAGAGGGTAAGCCACTGACGCTAACCATTGATCAGCGTCTGCAAGCCATCGCCTACCGTGCAATTAAGCAATCGGTGGCGGATCACCGCGCGACCTCCGGCTCAGCCGTGTTGATTGATGTCAAGTCGGGTGCGGTGTTAGCCATGGTCAACGCCCCCTCCTACAACCCAAATAATCGCAATGACCTGCAAAGTTTTAAGATGCGTAACCGAGTCATCACCGACGCCTTTGAGCCCGGCTCAACCGTCAAACCCTTTGTGGTGCTTGCGGCGCTGGAAAATGGCAGTGCCGACTATGATACCGTTATCGATACGGGTAATGGCATTATGCAGCTTGGTGGCAGTCGTGTGCGTGATATTTCCAAGGTCGGCGAGGCCGATCTCACCACCATCTTGAAGAAGTCGAGTAATATCGGGGTCGCTAAATTAGCCCTGGATATGCCACTTGAGGCGCTACTTGATATGTACAGTGGGGTCGGATTTGGCCAGTCCTCAGGGCTTAACCTGATTGGTGAGAGCACGGGTATTTTCCCTAACCGTCGCCGCTGGTCACAGTTTGAGATCGCGACACTCGCCTTTGGCTACGGTCTATCGATCACGCCGCTGCAGCTCGCTCATGCTTATGCGACACTGGGCAATTATGGGTTATATCAGCCGGTTCACATTATCGAAAATAACCAGCTTGATCTGTCACAGCAGGTGATGGATCCCAACCATGCGAAGAATGTCCTGACCATGCTAGAAACGGTGACTCAGCCTGGTGGTACCGCGACAAGAGCCGCCGTTCCCGGCTATCGAGTCGCAGCAAAAACTGGTACCTCTCGTAAAGCCTCGGCTGGTGGTTATACCGATGAATATTTTGCCTACACCGCCGGTGTTGCGCCGGCGAGTGATCCACGACTTGCACTTGTGGTGGTGGTCAATGAACCACAGGGCGATAACTACTATGGTGGCTCGGTCGCAGGGCCGGTGTTTGCCGATATTATGAAAGGCGCGTTGCAGATCCTTAATGTGACGCCAGATGAAAATCGTTTTAAGAACGAGTAAAGGTAATCTCAGGTGCAAACTCAATCTGTAGATTTGGCGCATCTCGTTGCGCCATGGTTTGATCTTTCGCAGTCACCCTACGCACAGCGTACGGTTGGTGACTTGCATCTCGACAGTCGTCAGGTTCGTTCTGGCGATTGCTTTGTTGCCATCCAAGGCCACAGCATGGATGGCCGAGACTATATCCCGCAAGCAGTGGCTGCGGGGGCTAAACTGGTTTTGGCTCAAGCGTCCACCCAAGAGGAACATGGTCGCTGTGAGCAACATCAGCAGGCCCTAGTGGTGTATATCGATGGATTACAACACTGCTTATCAGAATTATCGGGCCGCCTCTATCGCCATATGGGCATGCAATTGATTGGTATTACTGGTACCAATGGCAAGACGACAATTAGCCAATTGATTGCTCAGTGGCTGACCTTGGTTGGTAACAAGACCGCGGTAATGGGCACCACAGGTAATGGGTTTCTTGATCAATTGCAGCCAGCCATCAACACCACTGGCAGTGCGATTGAGATCCAAAGAACCTTAGCCGAGCTCAATACGCAGGGCGCTGAGTACACCGCGTTAGAGATCTCTTCTCATGGCTTGGTTCAAGGTCGGGTAAAGGCGCTCAAATTTGCCGCTGGTGTCTTCACCAATCTCAGCCGTGATCACCTTGATTATCACGGCACCATGCAAGAGTACGCGGCTGCCAAGTTGCAACTGTTTACTGAGCACGATTGTCGACACGCAGTGATCAATATTGATGATGCGGTAGGCAAAGCGTGGGCTGCCCAGTTGAGGGATGCTATTCCGGTGTCTTTATCTTGCACTGAGGCGAATCAGCAAGGGGTGTATGCCACTCAGGTAGACTATGCGACCAGTGGCATTAAGATTACCTTCGGTGGTCAGTTTGGCAATGGTCAGCTAATAGTGCCCCTAATTGGCGAGTTCAATGCCAGTAATGTGCTATTGGCCCTTACTACCCTACTGAGCTTGGGCATTGATATCGATACCTTGATTGAGACCGCACCTCGCTTGACACCTGTGCTTGGTCGCATGGAGTTGTTCTGCCACCCTCAACATGCCAAATTTGTCGTTGACTATGCACACACCCCTGATGCGCTAGAAAAAGCCCTTGCGGCCTTGCGCGTTCATTGCCAGGGCAAACTATGGGTGGTGGTCGGCTGCGGGGGCGATCGAGACAAAGGTAAGCGTCCAATGATGGCGGCAGCAGCAGAGCGTCTCGCCGATCATGTGATTTTGGCTGACGATAACCCACGCAGCGAAGACTCTCACTCAATTATTGAAGATATGCGTGCCGGTTTGCGCGCGCCTCAAGCGGTGGTGGTTGAGCATGACCGTTTTCAGGCGGCGCAGTATGCGTTCGAACATGCAACCGCGCAAGATATCGTATTGCTTGCCGGTAAAGGTCATGAGGACTACCAAGTCTTTGCTCATGGTCAGGTGCACTACTCAGACCGCGAGACCGCGGCGCAATTACTCGGAGTGACGCTATGATCCAAGTTAGCCTCAGCCAAGTGGCTCAGATTGTCGATGGCCGCTTGTATGGACAAGATGGGCCAGTTGACACGGTGTCTACCGACTCGCGAAGCATTGAAGGGCTGTGCTTGTTCATTGCTTTGGTTGGTGAGCGCTTTGATGCCCACGACTTTATTGATGCCGCATTGGCCGAAAGGGCGAGTGCGGTGCTGGTTGAGCGCCCAGTTGACGCTGATGTTGTTCAGGTGGTGGTGCAAGATACCAAGTTGGCGCTCGGGCGCTTGGCAGCATGGGTCCATCAGCAGTGTGAGACCCAAACCCTGGCCATTACCGGAAGCTGTGGCAAGACCACAGTAAAAGAGATGTGCGCTGCCATTTTAGAGCAAAAAGGTCAGGTCCTGTTTACCGCCGGTAACTTTAACAATGATATTGGCGTGCCGCTGACTCTGCTACGCACCACCTATCAACACGACTACTCAGTGATTGAGCTTGGCGCCAACCATATCGGTGAGATTGCTTACACCACTCAACTGGTTAAGCCGAGTGTGGCCTTGGTCAATAATGTCGCTGCCGCTCACTTAGAGGGCTTTGGTTCATTAGATGGTGTAAAGCAGGCCAAAGGTGAGATCTATCAAGGCTTGGTCGGCGATCAGGTGGCGATTGTTAATCTCGATAGTCACGGTGGGGCATTATGGAAAACACTGCTGGATAACAAGCGCGTGGTGACTTTTTCCGTATCAAGTCAAGAGGCGGATGTGTATGCCAGCTCGGTGCAAGTCGACATTGAGGGTTACCCAAGCTTTACCTTGCACACACCAAAAGGTTGCATAGCGATGACGCTTAACTTGATTGGTCAGCATAATGTAGCTAATGCGCTGGCTGCCTGTGCGCTATGCATGCAATTTGGTGTTGGTTTGGACGAGATCGCCAGCGGATTGGGTAAATTGGCGCCGGTGAAAGGGCGTGTGGAGACGATCGAGCTGAGTGAACACATTCGCTTAATCGATGACAGCTACAATGCCAGTGTTCCTGCAATGGGCGCCGCAATCGATTTACTTGGCCAGCTGCAGGGTAAACGCTGGCTAATTTTGGGGAATATGGCGGAATTAGGTCAACAAAGTCTTGAACTTCACCGTCAACTTGGACAACATGCTGCACCATTCAATTTTGATTACGTTTTGACATATGGTGATGATGCACGAGTGATCAGCGAAGAGTGCCAAGGTCACCACTTTGATTCCCACGTGCAGATGATTGAGTTTATTCGACACGAGCTCTCATCGTCATTAGATAAAACAGAACAACATACCTTGCTTGTCAAAGGGGCCAATAGTGCTGGCATGTTCAAGGTAGCAAATGCTCTGAAGGAGAGAGTTGCATGATTATTTGGCTTGCTGAGTTACTCCAGCCATATTTTTCCTTTTTTCGTCTGTTTGAATACCTGTCGTTTCGCGCGATCGTTAGTATTTTAACCGCACTGACCATCTCACTGTGGATGGGACCTCGTCTGATCAAGCGCTTGCAAATGCTGCAAATTGGTCAGGTGGTGCGCGAAGAAGGCCCAGAGTCGCACTTCAGTAAACGCGGCACACCGACCATGGGTGGGGTGATGATCCTGACCGCTATCGTGGTAACGGTATTGCTTTGGTCTGATCTATCTAACCCTTATGTCTGGGCGGTGCTGTTTGTCCTTGGCGGTTATGGTGCCGTGGGTTTTGTCGATGATTATCGCAAGGTCGTGCGTAAGAACACTGATGGTCTGATTGCTCGCTGGAAGTATTTTTGGCAGTCATTAATTGCATTGATTGTTGCCTTTGCGCTCTACGCACATGGTAAAGACACTGCCGCGACTCAGCTTGTAGTACCCTTCTTTAAAGACATTATGCCGCAGCTTGGCCTGCTGTATATCGTCCTGACTTACTTTGTAATTGTTGGCACCAGTAATGCGGTCAACCTGACCGATGGTCTTGATGGTTTAGCGATCATGCCGACTGTACTAGTGGCATCCGGTTTTGGCATTATTGCCTGGGCGACTGGAAACGTAAACTTTGCGGCTTACCTGAACATTCCTTACATCCCATACACCTCAGAGCTGGTCGTTGTCTGCACCGCGATCGTTGGGGCCGGGCTGGGTTTCTTGTGGTTCAACACCTACCCAGCTCAAGTATTTATGGGCGATGTCGGATCACTGGCGCTTGGCGGCGCATTGGGCACCATTGCGGTATTGGTTCGCCAAGAGTTTGTTTTGGTGATCATGGGTGGCGTGTTCGTTATGGAGACCTTGTCGGTTATTTTGCAAGTTGGCTCCTACAAGCTGCGTGGTCAACGTATCTTCCGTATGGCGCCAATCCACCACCACTACGAACTCAAAGGCTGGCCTGAGCCACGCGTGATTGTGCGCTTTTGGATCATCTCTATCGTTTTGGTATTGATCGGTCTTGCAACCTTGAAGGTGCGTTAATATGAATCACTGGCAGGGTATCTCGAACGTTGTTGTGGTTGGGCTTGGTATTACTGGGCTCTCGGTGGTTAATTACCTGAAGAAATATCATCCGAGCATTGCGGTGCGCGTGATTGATACCCGTCAGACGCCGCCGAATGCAGACCAGCTCGATGCACAGACTCGCCTGCACTCTGGCAGTTGGCAACAGCAATGGCTCAACGAGGCCGACTTGATTGTAGCTAACCCTGGCATTGCGCTTGCGACACCCGAGTTGCAGCAGGCGATCGCCTGTGGCGTGAAAGTGGTAGGGGATATTGAGCTGTTTGCTTGGCATGTTAGCGCGCCTACGCTTGCGATCACTGGCTCGAATGGTAAGAGTACGGTGACCGATTTAACCGGTGTACTGGCGAAAGCCGCTGGCTGGAATGTCGCGGTGGGTGGCAACATCGGTGTGCCAGCGTTGGATCTTATTGCTGCCGATGTCGATTTGTATGTGCTCGAGCTCTCTAGCTTTCAGCTTGAAACGACATCCAGCTTAAAGCTCAAAGGCGCCGCTTTCCTCAATCTGACCGAAGATCATATGGATCGCTACCAGGGGATGGGGGATTATCTCGCTGCCAAGCAGAGAATCTTTGCTCACGCCGAGCATGCTATCGTCAATCTTGATGATCCGCAGACACTGCCAGAACAGCTCGATCTCATTCAAAAAAACTTTTCTCTCACTGATAGCAAGGCGCACTATCGCGTGGAAGCGATCAATGGCGCGGAGTGGATCGTTATCGACGCGCAGCCGTTCATAGCGGTCGATCAACTCGCGCTGGTGGGGCGACATAATATTGCTAACGTGTTGGCGGTGGTGGCACTACTCGACAGCGCTGGTGTTGAACGCCAAGCTTACCAAGCGACATTGCAGCGCTATAATGGATTAGGTCATCGCTGTCAGGTCGTGGCGCAGCATCAGGGGGTCCGTTGGGTAAACGACTCCAAAGCGACCAATGTAGCGAGTACCCTAGCTGCGCTTTCCGGCCTAAAATGTGATGGGCACCTGTACTTGCTGGTGGGCGGGGTAGGCAAAGGCGCCGACTTTTCGCCACTGGAACCGGCACTGCGTGAACTGGATGTTTCATTGTGTTGCTACGGACAAGATGCACAGCAGTTTACGGCGTTGCACCCAAGTGCACAGCTTTTTGAGACTATGGAGCAAGCCATCGGCCAAATCTCTCCGCTGACCAAACCGGGTGATATCGTGATGCTTTCACCGGCGTGTGCGAGCTTTGATCAGTACGCCAACTTTGTTGCACGTGGAGAAGCGTTTACCCGCCTAGCATTGGAGCACACCTCTTTCTAATGGAGTTCGCTGTGAAGGAACGAATGGAGCGCGTTACGACCTGGTTTACCTCTGATAATCAACCGCCCCTCTATGACCGACAACTGGTGTGGATTGCACTGAGTTTAATGGTCGTCGGGTTGGTTATGGTGACCTCAGCCTCTTTTCCGGTCAGTTACCGGCTTACGGATCAACCGTTCCATTTTATGATTCGTCATGCGATATTCCTGATACTTGCCATAGGCGTCTCAACCGTGACGCTGCAAATCCCGCTCGACAGGTGGATGCGCTATAGCCACTGGTTGCTATGGGTGGCGTTTTTACTACTTTTCGTGGTGTTGCTGGTCGGTAAGTCGGTCAATGGTGCTTCTCGCTGGATCCCGCTGGGGCTTTTCAACCTCCAACCGGCTGAGGTGGCTAAGCTGGCGCTGTTTATCTACATGGCTGGCTATCTGGTCAGAAAGCACAGTGAAGTGCGGCAAACGTTTTTTGGCGGCTTCTTTAAACCTATCTTTATCTTTGGCTTACTTGCGGCACTGCTGCTGAGGCAGCCTGACCTGGGCACGGTTGTTGTGATGTTAGTGACCCTGTTTGGCATGCTGTTTGTCGCAGGTGCCAAGCTGATTCAATTTATTGGTTTAATGCTCGCAGGCTTGCTTGTCGTTGGTGTGTTGATCTGGATTGAGCCGTATCGCATGAGTCGCGTCACCTCCTTTCTAGACCCTTGGCAAGACCCATTTGGTAGCGGCTATCAGCTCACCCAATCACTCATGGCGTTTGGACGCGGTGAGTGGTCGGGTCAAGGCTTAGGTAACTCTATTCAAAAGTTAGAGTATCTTCCCGAAGCGCATACCGATTTCGTTTTTGCCGTGCTGGCTGAGGAGCTCGGCTTTATTGGTGTTGTGCTGATCCTAATGTTGATCTTTAGCCTAGTGTTAAAAGCGGTGTTTATCGGTAAACGGGCACTCGAGCAAGGGCAGAATTTTGGCGGTTATTTAGGGTTTGGTATCGGCATTTGGTTTGCGTTTCAAACCCTGATCAATGTCGGCGCTGCAGCGGGGATGGTACCGACCAAGGGGTTAACCCTGCCTCTTATCAGTTACGGTGGCTCAAGTCTTATCATTATGGCCATCGCCGTCGCAATCCTATTAAGAATCGACTTCGAGTGTCGCGTGGCGGCGATTGGCGATACAGAGCAACAAAAAGAACAACATGATGAAAAAAAATAAACGATTATTAGTGATGGCTGGTGGAACCGGCGGTCACGTCTTCCCTGGATTGGCTGTCGCTAAGCAATTGCAACAGCAAGGCTGGGAGGTTCGCTGGCTTGGCACCGCCGACCGAATGGAAGCCGATTTGGTGCCCAAGCACGGTATTGAGATTGATTTTATCAAGGTCAAAGGCCTGCGCGGTCAGGGCGTGCTTAAGCTGCTCCAAGCGCCATGGCAGATCGCTAACGCGATACTTCAGGCACGCCGCTACATCAGGCGTTGGCAGCCTGACGCTGTGCTTGGTATGGGGGGCTATGTGAGTGGGCCTGGTGGTGTTGCGGCTTGGTTATCAGGGGTGCCTGTCGTGCTGCATGAGCAAAATGCCGTCGCTGGGTTGACCAACAAGTGGCTATCTAAGATTGCGACGCGAGTGTTTCAGGCTTTTGACGGTGCGTTTACTGATGCACAAGTGGTGGGGAATCCGGTACGTAGCGATGTGGCCAGTATTTCCCATCCTGATAGTCGATTGATTGAGCGGGACGGCGATATTCGCATTCTAGTGATGGGAGGCAGTCAGGGCGCGCGGATACTCAACCAAACCTTGCCCAAAGTGATGGCGGAGCTCGGTCAGGGCTTTGAAACCTTTCATCAAGTAGGAAAAGGCAACCAGGCGCAAGTGGAAGCGGATTATCAACAAGCTCAGGTCGAGAAATTTACCGTGAGTGAGTTTATTGATGACGTTGCTGATGCTTATCAGTGGGCCGATCTCGTGGTTTGTCGTTCAGGTGCCCTAACGGTGTCTGAAGTGTCTGCTGCCGGTGTGGGTGCGGTGTTTGTCCCCTTTATGCATAAAGATCGTCAACAGGCACTCAATGCCGATCACCTTGTAGAAGTGGGCGGTGCGTACATGATTGAGCAGCCAGATTTAACAGTTGGCAAAATGGCTGATACTATTCGCAACCTTGATCGCTCGGCATTGCTTGATATGGCGCAAAAAGCACGTGCAGCAGCTTTGCTTAACGCCGATGAGGTTGTGGCCAAGGCTATCGTCGATATAACTGAACAACGAGATAAATAGATGACCATCAAACATAAACAAGATTTAGCTCAGATTCGTGCCATGGTGCCAGAGATGCGCCGGGTGAAGTGCATTCACTTTATCGGTATTGGTGGCGCAGGCATGAGCGGGATAGCCGAAGTCCTGCTCAATGAGGGTTATACGATCACGGGCTCAGATATCGCCGAGAATGCAGTCACTCAGGGTTTGGTTAAAAAAGGGGCCGAGGTGTTTATCGGCCACCAGAGTAGTAATGTGGCTAAGGCCAGTGTCGTCGTGGTCTCGACGGCAATTAACGAAGAAAACCCAGAAATCATTGCTGCTCGTGAGGCGCGTATCCCAGTTGTTCGCCGCGCAGAGATGCTGGCTGAGCTGATGCGCTTTCGCCATGGTATCGCCGTGGCTGGTACGCACGGTAAAACCACGACTACAGCATTGGTTACCCAGATTTATTCAGAGGCGGGTCTTGATCCGACATTCGTTAACGGCGGTCTGGTAAAAAGCGCCGGCACCAATGCGCGTCTTGGCTCAAGTCGTATTCTGATCGCTGAGGCGGATGAGAGTGATGCCTCCTTCTTGCACCTCCAGCCAATGGTCAGCATCGTGACCAATATCGAAGCGGATCATATGGACACCTACGGTGGTGATTTCCAGACCCTCAAGCAGACGTTTATCGATTTCCTGCATAACTTGCCATTTTATGGCCAGGCCATCATGTGTGTTGATGACGAAGTCGTGCGTGAATTGATCCTTCAAGTGAGTCGCCAGGTGATCACCTATGGTTTTTCTGATGATGCTGACGTCAAGATCACCAACTATCGCCAACAAGGTCAGCAAGGCATGTTTACCGTCACACGCCGTGGTCGCGCTGATCTGGATATTACCTTGAATATTCCAGGTCGTCACAACGCCCTTAATGCTGCGGCGGCCATCGCAGTGGCCACCGAGGATGATATTTCCGATCAGGCTATCTTAGCCGCGATGGTTGGCACTCAGGGCACAGGACGCCGCTTTGAGCACTTGGGCAGCTTCGACACCGGCAGTGGTGAGGTGATGCTAGTGGATGATTACGGCCATCACCCAACCGAGGTCGATGTGACCATTAAGGCAGCTCGCAATGGTTGGACGGATAAGCGCTTGGTGATGATTTTTCAGCCGCACCGCTACAGCCGTACTCGCGACCTCTATGATGACTTTGCTAATGTTCTGTCTCAAGTCGATGTGCTGATCATGCTTGATGTGTACTCTGCGGGCGAACAACCTATTGCGGGTGCCGACAGTCGATCTTTGTGCCGAACGATTCGTGCTCGCGGTGGAATCGACCCAATTTTTGTCGCTGAGCAAGATTCTCTACCAAATGTGCTAGCAAACATCATTCAAGACAGTGACCTAGTATTGACACAGGGTGCCGGTGATGTCGGTAAAGTGGCGAAAAAATTGGCAAAATTTGAACTGAATGTCAATAAAATGGCAGCCAGTGATTGAATCGAGCCATAAATCACATCCCATTGTGATTTATTGCTATCTTTGTTTGCTACTTTTTCATGCCTTTGTATAATCCCAAGGTTAAAGCAAGTGAATAAACCCTTGAGAAAAGGGGCGTCTTTGAAAGGATTGCCAGAGTGTTGCTAGACACCCTTCAAACGGAAGAGAGCCACACAAACAGATCACTAGTAAAAAAACACGCCCCAGGGCTGACGTTTTTGCTGGTGGTTTTGTTGTTGTTTTCCTTTCTACTTCACTCCGTAGTTTCCTGGATGTGGGATGAGCATCGCCTCCCTCTGTCGAAGCTCCTTTTACAGGGAGAGATGAACTACGTGACCGCGAAAGACGTCCAAAAAGCGCTGTCGAATATTGATCATATTGGCACGTTTATGTCTCAAGATGTGGATGTTATCCAGCAGTCGGTTCAAGCCCTGCCTTGGGTAGCTCAAGCCTCAATTCGCAAGCAGTGGCCCGATACGATCAAAGTCTTTCTCACTGAACACAGTGCAGAGGCCATTTGGAACGGTCAAGTGCTACTGAACCCGCAGGGGGAGCTGTTTGATGGTGACATTGGTTTACTCAGAGAAGACAAGGTCAAGTTATATGGGCCGATGGGTACTCAGGTAGAGGTGATGGAGACTTGGCGACATTTGATGCAGGTTTTCACCAGACTAGATTTAGAGATCACCTCGCTGGTGCTCAACGAGCGGCGCGCATGGCAGATCATACTGGATAACGGTATGCGGCTTGAGTTAGGTAAAGAGTCTCTCGATGAGCGTATAGCGCGCTTTGTGTCTCTTTATCACCAGCTTGGTGAGCAGGCACAGCGCGTGAGTTACATCGACTTACGATATGACACGGGAGCCGCGATAGGCTGGTTCCCACCACAGGACATAGAACAAGAGATAACCAATGACTAAGGCCAGTGACGACAACATTATTGTTGGTTTGGATATCGGTACAGCGACAGTATCTGCTCTGGTGGGCGAAGTGCTTCCTGATGGGCAAATCAATATTATCGGTGCCGGTACAAGTCCATCTCGTGGTATGGACAAGGGCGGCGTGAACGATCTTGAATCCGTGGTCAAGTCGGTACAGCGTGCGATTGATCAAGCCGAGTTGATGTCTGAGTATCAGATCAGCTCAGTGTACCTTTCCCTCTCTGGCCGCCATATTGCGAGTCGAATCGAGAAGGGAATGGGAACTATTTCTGATGAAGAAGTGTCCCAAGATGACATGGATCGCGCCATCCATACCGCAAAATCAATTAAAATTGGTGAAGAGCAACGGATCTTGCATGTTATTCCGCAGGAATTCACCATTGATTATCAAGAAGGGATTAAAAACCCACTTGGTTTGTCCGGTGTCCGTATGGAAGTCAGCGTTCATTTAATCAGCTGCCACAATGACATGGCGCGAAATATCATTAAAGCCGTAGAGCGATGTGGACTGAAAGTTGAACACCTCGTGTATTCTGGTTACGCCGCAAGTAATGCTGTTATCACTGAAGATGAGCGCGAACTGGGCGTGTGTGTAGTCGATATTGGTGCGGGCACGATGGATATTTCCATCTGGACAGGCGGTGCATTGCGCCATACCGAAGTGTTTACCTATGCCGGTAATGCTGTGACCAGTGACATAGCTTTTGCGTTTGGCACCCCAGTTGGCGATGCCGAAGAAATTAAAGTCAAGTATGGTTGTGCGCTGAGCGAATTAGTCAGCAAAGACGATACGGTTAATGTCCCAAGTGTTGGGGGACGTCCTTCTCGAAGTTTACAGCGACAAACGCTGTCGGAAGTGATAGAGCCACGCTACACTGAATTGATGGGGTTGGTTAATCAAACTATTGATTCAGTTCAAGCTAAGCTGCGTGACGAGGGGATTAAACACCACCTCGCCGCTGGTGTAGTACTCACCGGTGGTGCTGCGCAGATTGAGGGATTAGTTGAGTGTGCGGAACGTGTGTTCCGTAACCAAGTCCGAGTAGGTAAACCCCTAGAGGTCAGCGGCCTGACTGATTATGTCAAAGAGCCGTACCACTCGACGGCAGTTGGATTACTTCATTATGCAAAGGATAGCCAAGTAGGGGACGAAGTAGAGTTCAGCGAGCCAAGACGTCAGTCAGTCTCGAATCTATTTGGTCGTTTGCGTAATTGGATACAAAAAGAGTTTTAACCTGAACAACAGGGACAAAACGGAGATAACAAATGTTTGAACCGATGAATGAAATGTCAGACGATGCGGTAATTAAAGTCGTAGGTGTTGGCGGCGGCGGTGGTAATGCTGTTGAACACATGGTGAGAGAGTCTATTGAAGGTGTGCAGTTTATGACTGTAAACACCGATGCACAGGCTCTGCGCAAGACCACTGTAAATAGTGTTATCCAGATTGGTGGTGATATCACTAAAGGCTTAGGTGCTGGCGCCAACCCACAAGTGGGTCGTGACGCAGCATTGGAAGACAAAGAGCGTATCAAGGAAGAGTTGGTTGGCTCTGATATGGTGTTTATCGCTGCCGGTATGGGCGGTGGTACGGGTACTGGTGCGGCACCGGTGATTGCTGAGGTCGCGAAAGAACTCGGCATTCTGACCGTTGCTGTCGTAACCAAGCCATTTAGCTTTGAAGGCAAAAAGCGCTTGGCATTTGCTGAGCAGGGTATCGATGAGCTATCAAAGCACGTCGACTCTCTGATCACGATTCCAAACGAAAAACTGCTTAAAGTCCTTGGCCGTGGCATTACGCTCCTTGAAGCTTTTGCCAGCGCGAATGATGTATTAAAAAATGCGGTTCAGGGTATTGCAGAGCTAATCACCCGTCCTGGCATGATCAACGTCGACTTTGCCGACGTGCGTACTGTGATGTCTGAGATGGGCCACGCAATGATGGGTAGTGGTATCGCCAGAGGCGAAGACCGCGCCGAAGAAGCGGCAGAAATGGCTATCTCAAGCCCACTGCTTGAAGACATCGATTTGGCCGGTGCTCGAGGCGTGTTGGTGAACATCACCGCTGGCCTTGATATGCGTCTGGATGAATTTGAAATCGTTGGTAACACGGTTAAGGCTTTTGCCTCTGACAATGCGACTGTGGTTATCGGTACATCTCTAGACCCAGATATGGCCGACGAGATCCGTGTGACAGTAGTGGCTACAGGCATCGGCAACGAGCGTAAACCAGACATCACACTGGTTGCGGGCGGCAAAGCGAAAGCGGCCGCTGCACCACAAGCGGCACCTGTTGCGGCTCAGCAGCAGACCGTTATGGCGAAAGAAGAGAAAGTTGCGCCTAATTTACAGCAACCAAGCGTGCAGCCAAGTGCCCCTGAAGTAAACCCAGCGGCAGCGCAACCAGCGGCACCAAGTGTTGGCAACGCCAGCAGCCAAACCGCTGCAGCGCCGAAGCAAGAGAAGGAAAATGGCTACCTAGATATTCCGGCTTTCTTGCGTCGCCAAGCAGACTAACTGAACCACGTCAACTTCTTGCCAGAGTCAAAATTTGACTTTGGTCAAGAAGCTGGTACGATCACTAGCTGCTAACGGACACAAACGCCGTTTGTAATATTGTTGTAGAGGCAAGCAGATGATTAGACAACGTACATTAAAAGAAATTGTGAAAACAACTGGTGTGGGTCTCCACTCTGGTCGTAAAGTCACGCTTACGCTACGTCCAGCCGCTGCTAATACCGGTGTGGTTTACCGTCGTACTGACTTGAATCCACCAGTAGATTTTCCGGCAAATGCGGAATCTGTTCGCGATACCATGCTGTGTACTGCTTTGGTTAATGACCAAGGGGTGCGTATTTCAACCGTAGAGCACTTGAATGCAGCGCTTGCGGGTATGGGGATCGACAACGTTATTATTGAAGTAGACGCGCCTGAGATCCCAATTATGGATGGCAGTGCGAGCCCGTTTGTGTACCTGATCCAGCAAGCCGGTGTTGAGACACAAAACATCGCCAAGCGTTTTATTCGCATCAAGAAGCCTGTGCGCATCGAAGATGGGGATAAGTGGGCAGAGCTTGTGCCGTACAACGGTTTTCGTATGGACTTCGAGATCGATTTTGACCATCCGGCAATTGATAGCGATGAGCAACGTCTGTTGTTTGACTTCTCATCTCAAGGCTTTGTTAAAGAGATCTCTCGCGCACGTACTTTTGGTTTTATGCGCGACATCGAATACCTTCAGTCGCAAAACCTAGTCCTAGGTGGTAGCTTCGACAACGCGATCGTGTTGGACGAGTACCGTATTCTTAACGAAGAAGGTCTACGTTTTGAAAACGAGTTTGTTACTCACAAGGTACTTGATGCGATCGGTGACCTGTACATGTGTGGTCATGCCATTGTTGGTGAGCTGCGTGCTTACAAATCAGGTCACGGCTTGAACAACCAACTACTGCGTGCAGTGCTTGCTGACCAAGAAGCGTGGGAGTGGGCAACCTTTGAAGAAGAGGTGGGCTCACCTGTTGCCTTCGGCGAGCCAAATTTGGTCTTTGCATAAGCAAGCCAAAATAGAATCATTGAAAACCAGGCGTTCGCCTGGTTTTTTCTTTTCTGGTTGTTTCTTTTCTACTTAGAAGAGTTCTGCACATTCATCGATAATTGCACCGTTCAACCTCGCTTATTGGTCACTGCGTCGCTTAGACAGTTGAGCGATCCGTTCGAGGCGGACACGGACTTTATCCGGTGCATTGGCAGCGATATGCATGAGATTATTGGCAGCGCTTTCTGAGATCGGCTCGCGTTTTTTCGCCACAGGCGCTTGGTGACGCTGGCGATAGATCTCTGGATTGATTTTAACCTCGATGGCCATCAATCGCGCATAGCCTAAGTGGCGGGCCTGGTTGAGGATATTGAGTCGATCATAGTCAAGTCGCATCTTCACCGCGGCTGAGGCCGCCTCAATGATCAAAACGTTGTCATCAATATTGGCAACACGGCAGTGATCTTCCACTCCCTTAGGCAAGATCGTTTTGATCATCTGTTGAACGGCTAAGATCTGTTGTGCCTTGTCTTGGATCTTTTTTAGCGTGTCGCTACTGGCGATCTCGGATGTCGAGGTGGGGCGGTGGTCACGCATAGTAATCCTTTGCTTTGTCACTATATACCCTTGTCATGTTACGCCACAATCGCGAAAACCACTAGCTTCAGGCACGTCAAACCAGAACCACTGTTTATAATCGCAGCAGTTATCGGCTGAAAACTAATTGTGAGTCAAACAAATGCACGCAGAATTGGTCGTTAAGTCAAAATTTCCTTAAACTGTCATCACTTTTTGATTTGATGCCTTGAAAATAATGCCCCTTGTCACCATATGGTCGTTATATGGTATATCTCAGTATTGTTAGTTTTGCATTGCTCGTGACGCGAGAATAGAGAAATGACGACAACGGACAGAGACTCAAGGCTTTAAGCGATCCAATTGGGATTGGACAACGAGAGATTCACAGAAAATGATAACTAAGTTACTGACCAAAGTTATTGGTAGCCGCAACGATCGCACCTTGCGTCGTTTAAGAAAAATTGTAAAAGAGATCAATAACTACGAGCCGAGCTTTGAAGCCCTAAGTGATGATGAGCTGAAAGCGAAAACGGTAGAGTTCCGCGAGCGTATAGAAAAAGGTGAGTCACTGGATCAACTTCTTCCTGAGGCATTTGCCACCGTACGTGAGGCATCAAAGCGTGTCTACGGTATGCGTCATTTCGACGTCCAGCTCATTGGTGGTATGGTGCTTAACGCCGGTCAAATTGCAGAGATGCGCACCGGTGAAGGTAAGACGCTGACTGCGACCTTACCTGCCTATTTGAACGCGCTAGCGGGCAAAGGTGTTCACGTCGTAACCGTGAATGACTACCTTGCAAAGCGCGATGCTGAGACCAACCGACCTCTATTTGAATTCTTGGGCATGTCTGTTGGCGTTAACGTGCCAAACATGGCGCCGCAAGAGAAGAAAGAAGCTTACCTAGCGGACATTCTTTACGGTACCAACAATGAGTTTGGTTTTGACTACCTGCGTGACAATATGGCGTTTCGCAGTGAAGATCGCGTGCAGCGCGAGCGTTTCTTCGCGGTTGTCGATGAGGTGGACTCCATCCTGATCGATGAGGCGCGTACACCGCTGATCATCTCAGGTCCTGCTGAAGATAGCTCTGAGCTGTACACGCGCATCAATACCCTGATCCCATCGCTTGAGAAGCAAGATCAAGAGGACTCAGAAGAGTACCGCGGTGACGGCCACTACACGGTTGACGAAAAATCCAAGCAGGTTCACCTAACCGAAACGGGTCAAGAGTTCGTTGAAGAGCTACTGATCAAAAACGGTCTGATGGAAGAGGGTGATACTCTCTATTCACCAGCGAATATCAGCCTTCTTCACCACGTAAATGCAGCGCTTCGTGCCCACGTGCTATTTGAGCGCAATGTCGACTACATCGTCACCGATGAAGGCGAGGTGGTGATCGTTGATGAGCATACCGGTCGTACCATGCCGGGTCGTCGCTGGTCTGAAGGTCTGCACCAGGCAGTAGAAGCCAAAGAAGGCGTGAAGATCCAGAATGAAAACCAGACACTGGCATCGATCACCTTCCAGAACTACTTCCGTCTGTACGAAAAACTCTCGGGCATGACAGGTACTGCTGATACTGAAGCCTTCGAATTCCAATCTATCTACGGTCTAGAGACCGTGGTTATCCCAACCAACAAGCCGATGATCCGCGATGATATGGCGGATGTAGTCTACCGTACTGAAGCGGAAAAATTTGCCGCGATCATCGAAGACATCAAACTGCGTGTTGAAAAAGGTCAGCCGTCTTTGGTGGGTACTGTATCGATTGAAAAATCGGAGCTGCTGTCAAACGCACTGAAAAAAGCGGGCATTAAGCACAACGTTCTTAACGCTAAATTCCACGAGAGAGAAGCTGAAATTGTTGCTGAGGCTGGCATGCCAAGTGCGGTGACTATTGCGACCAACATGGCCGGTCGTGGTACCGATATCGTGCTAGGTGGTAGCTGGCAGGCGAAAGTTGATCAGCTCGATAATCCATCACAAGAGCAGATTGATGCGATCAAGGCTGACTGGAAAGTGGTTCACGACCAAGTCCTTGAGTCAGGTGGTCTACACATCATCGGTACTGAGCGTCATGAGTCTCGCCGTATTGATAATCAGCTACGTGGTCGTTCTGGTCGTCAGGGTGATGCAGGTTCATCGCGCTTCTACCTATCGATGGAAGATTCACTGCTGCGTATCTTCACCTCTGATCGCATGGCAAGTTTGATCCAAAGCGGCATGGACGAGGGTGAAGCGATTGAGAGTAAGATGCTATCTCGTTCAATTGAAAAAGCACAGCGTAAAGTAGAAGGTCGTAACTTCGATATTCGTAAACAGTTGCTTGAGTTCGATGATGTGGCGAACGATCAACGTAAAGTAGTTTACGAACTACGCGATGAGTTGATGAGCGCCGACGACATCAGTGACATGATTGCCCATAACCGCCAGGATGTGATCACTAGCGTGATTGATGAGTACATTGCGCCGCAATCTCTTGAAGATATGTGGGACGTTGAAGGGCTGCAAGAGCGCTTGAAGAACGACTTTGATCTCGATGCATCAGTTAAGCAGTGGTTGGATGATGACGACAAACTGTATGAAGAGGCACTTCGCGAGAAGATCCTTGAGACAGCGGTTGAGGCATACAAAGAGAAAGAGAGCGTGGTTGGCGAACAAGTGCTGCGCAACTTTGAGAAGTCAGTCATGCTTCAGACCCTAGATACGCTGTGGAAAGAGCACCTTGCGGCAATGGATCACCTACGCCAAGGCATTCACCTGCGTGGTTACGCGCAAAAGAATCCGAAGCAAGAGTACAAGCGAGAGTCGTTTGAGCTGTTTGAAGGCCTGCTGGATACGCTGAAGATGGACGTTATCCAAGTGCTTTCTCGTGTTCGCGTGCAGCGTCAAGATGAAGTGGAGCGTATGGAAGCTCAGCGCCGTGCTCAAGCAGAAGCAGCAGCACGCCTTGCCCAAGCCCAGCACGCAACTGCTGAGAACCAACTGGCAGACGGTGAGCAAGAGCAAGTGGAAGGCAATCAACCTGTGGTTCGCGAAGAGCGTAAAGTGGGCCGTAATGAGCCTTGCCCATGTGGTAGCGGTAAGAAGTACAAACAGTGTCACGGTAAAATCAGCTAATTGACACTTGATGTCCATATTGTGAAGAGTCGCCTAGGCGGCTCTTTTTGTATCAGGAGAAATGATGAAACGCACTCATATAGTGGCTGGGATTATTTTTAATCACGACAAAACCGAGATTTATATAACCAAACGACCCGATGATAAACACAAGGGAGGCTTTTGGGAGTTTCCTGGCGGCAAGGTCGAGAGCGGAGAGAGCATCGAGCAGGCGATTGCGCGTGAGCTTGATGAAGAGATCGGTATTCGCGTGACGGAGCAGACCCATTTCCAGCATCTCGAATATGACTACCCAGAGAAGTCACTAATGTTTGATTTTATCTCAGTTGAGCAGTTTGAAGGGCAGCCTTATGGCAAAGAAGGGCAACAGGGGCTATGGGTGAGGATAAATGAGCTGGCCAACTACACCTTTCCGGAGGCTAATGTGCCCATTTTGCA
This sequence comes from Vibrio sabulosilitoris, assembly GCF_055391395.1. Taxonomy (NCBI): domain Bacteria; kingdom Pseudomonadati; phylum Pseudomonadota; class Gammaproteobacteria; order Vibrionales; family Vibrionaceae; genus Vibrio; species Vibrio sabulosilitoris. Next base: position 3,301,571 of record NZ_AP029599.1, on the reverse strand, counting down.
TCAGGTAATAGAACAATTCACGCCTGAAAGCTAACTCACCACTAGCCAGGCAACAGATTTGTTGTTAGGTTAGATGGCACGTCAGGATCCCCCAAATGGAAAGTTGGTTGACTGAGCGAATTGATGGCATGAATAGCCATGACCATCGGCGTACAATACGCAGCAATGGATTAAGCTGGTGTAGATGATAAGAATGGAGAAAAAGCAATGGTAAAAATTGCAGTTGCAGGTGCTGCAGGTCGCATGGGCACAAACTTGGTTAAAGCAACCTTGAGTAACCAACAAGCGCGCTTGGGCAGTGGCTCTGAGCGTCCAGAATCATCACTGATTGGTGTTGATGTCGGTGAACTGTGTGGCGAGGGTAAACTGGATATCGCTTTGGTTGATAGTTTAGAAAATAGTGTCGACGCTTTTGATGTGATTATCGACTTTACCACACCAGCGAGCACACTCGCTAATCTCGAACTGTGTAAGAAACACGGCAAGAAGATTGTGATTGGTACCACAGGCTTTAGTGAGCAAGAGCGCCAGCTGATAGACCAATATGCTGAGCAAATTCCAGTGGTGATGGCTCCGAACTACAGTGTTGGTGTGAACCTCGTGTTTAAGCTACTTGAGAAAGCGGCCAAAGTGATGGGTGATTACACTGACATTGAGATCGTTGAAGCACACCACAGACACAAAGTCGACGCCCCATCGGGAACCGCGATCGGCATGGGTGAAGCGATCGCTGGAGCAATGGGTAATAAGCTTAGCGATGTTGCCGTGTATGCGCGTGAAGGTATTACCGGTGAGCGCACCAAAGATGAGATCGGCTTTGCCACCATCCGTGCTGGCGATATCGTTGGTGAGCATACTGCAATGTTCGCTGACATTGGCGAGCGCGTCGAGATTTCTCACAAAGCGACCGACCGCATGACCTTTGCTAACGGCGCGGTCAAAGCAGCGGTATGGCTAGATGCCAAACCTGCTGGCTTTTACACCATGACTGATGTGTTAGATTTGAACAATCTATAATTACATAACTATGCGCTAACAGTGGTTGGCGCACATTCCTCTTCCTGTTGTATTTATCGCCAAAGCTCCTTCTCCCTTTGCCTATTTTCGCATCACTTAATGTCTATTTCTTTGCTTTAGTTGGTTTTTTGTTGTTAAGTCTCCAAAACTAGCAATAAACTATTAAAGCCAACGTTTGCTATTCTGGTTTGATTGTTATAACTCTTTGTAGAGTGATAAATACCCGTGTGCTTCACCAAATATTCATGAAATTGACCTTTTGATCGTCTAAAAGTGTCTTTTTTAGTAGCTATAAGGCATTTGGTCTCATTAGCGATGAAATGAGGGTTTTTATTTGGGCTTTTTCTTGACAGGTGTGAGGTCGGTCACTAGAATACCGCCAATTTGTCTGCATTACCTGATTCTGATGCGTTATCGCGAGAACGAAGACGGATTAGCATTTAAATCTTTTTTCTTTGCATATTTATTCTGGAGGTTGTCTTGAGCAATTCAGCACTGTTGGTCCTAGAAGATGGGACAGTGTTCCACGGAGTTTCCATTGGCGCAGATGGTTCGTCCGTTGGCGAAGTCGTTTTTAATACCTCAATGACGGGGTATCAAGAGATCCTCACTGATCCTTCTTATTCTCAGCAAATCGTTACCCTTACTTATCCTCACATTGGCAATACCGGAACCACTTCCGAAGACGAAGAATCTTCTTCAATCCATGCCCAAGGCCTTGTGATCCGCGACCTTCCTCTTATCGCTTCTAATTTCCGTAGTGAACAATCTCTTTCTGATTACCTTAAATCACAAAACATTGTCGGTATCGCAGATATCGATACGCGTAAGCTAACGCGTATTCTACGTGAGAAGGGTGCTCAAAACGGTTGCATCGTTGCTGGTAACAACATCGATGAAGCATTGGCACTAGCGAAAGCCAAAGAGTTCCCTGGCTTAAAAGGCATGGACTTGGCGAAAGTTGTGACAACTAAAGAAGCCTACCCTTGGAAGCAAGGTTCATGGACGCTGACTGGCGGCCTACCAGAAGCGAAAAGTGACAGCGAACTGCCATTCCACGTAGTGGCGTATGATTTCGGTGCTAAGCGTAACATCCTGCGCATGCTGGTTGACCGTGGCTGTCGCCTGACCGTTGTTCCTGCTGAAACCTCAGCAGAAGAGGTGCTTGCTTTGAACCCAGATGGCGTATTCCTATCGAATGGCCCTGGTGACCCTGAGCCATGTACTTACGCGATTGAAGCGACCAAGGTGTTCCTAGAAAAAGGCCTGCCAATCTTCGGTATCTGTCTAGGTCACCAAATCCTAGCACTTGCGTCTGGTGCGAAGACGGTGAAGATGAAGTTCGGTCACCACGGTGCTAACCACCCGGTTAAAGATCTTGACCGCAACGTGGTTATGATCACCTCTCAGAACCACGGCTTTGCGGCTGATGAAGCAAGCCTACCTGAGAATCTACGTGCGACTCACGTATCGCTATTTGATGGCTCACTGCAGGGTATCCACCGCACTGATAAGCCAGCATTTAGCTTCCAAGGTCACCCAGAAGCGAGCCCAGGTCCACACGACGCAGCGCCGCTATTTGACCACTTCATTGAACTCATCAAACCGTTTGTTTCAAACAAGCAAAGTAAAGCGTAAGTTGGAGTAGTAAGAGAATGCCAAAACGTACTGACTTAAAAAGTATTCTAATTCTAGGTGCTGGCCCGATCGTTATCGGCCAGGCGTGTGAGTTTGACTACTCTGGTGCTCAAGCTTGTAAAGCACTACGCGAAGAAGGTTACCGAGTAATTCTAGTTAACTCGAACCCAGCGACTATCATGACTGACCCTGATATGGCGGATGCAACTTACATCGAGCCAATCCAGTGGGAAGTTGTGCGCAAGATCATCGAGAAAGAGCGTCCAGATGCGGTTCTACCAACCATGGGTGGCCAGACTGCACTTAACTGTGCTCTTGACCTAGAGAAGCACGGCGTACTGGAAGAGTTCGGCGTAGAGATGATCGGTGCGACAGCTGACGCTATCGATAAAGCTGAAGACCGTTCTCGCTTTGATAAAGCGATGAAGTCTATCGGCCTTGAGTGTCCTCGCGCAGATACAGCCAAAACCATGGAAGAGGCTTACAAAGTCCTCGATATGGTTGGCTTCCCATGTATCATTCGTCCTTCATTTACTATGGGTGGTACCGGTGGTGGTATCGCGTACAACAAAGAAGAGTTCGAAGAGATCTGTCGTCGCGGTCTAGACCTATCTCCAACCAACGAGCTTCTAATCGATGAATCTCTGATCGGTTGGAAAGAGTACGAGATGGAAGTCGTACGCGACAAAGCGGACAACTGTATCATCGTATGTTCTATCGAGAACTTCGATCCAATGGGTATCCACACTGGTGACTCAATCACTGTGGCGCCAGCACAAACCCTGACCGACAAAGAGTACCAGCTGATGCGTAACGCATCGCTAGCAGTACTACGCGAAATCGGTGTAGAGACAGGTGGTTCAAACGTACAGTTTGGTATCAACCCGAAAGATGGCCGTATGGTTATCATCGAGATGAACCCACGTGTATCTCGCTCTTCAGCGCTAGCGTCTAAAGCGACCGGTTTCCCAATCGCGAAGATTGCGGCGAAACTGGCAGTGGGCTTTACCCTAGATGAGCTACAAAACGACATCACAGGTGGCGCGACTCCAGCTTCATTTGAGCCAACCATCGACTACGTTGTGACTAAGATTCCTCGCTTTAACTTCGAGAAATTCGCGGGTGCTAACGACCGTCTAACCACGCAGATGAAATCTGTGGGTGAGGTAATGGCGATTGGTCGTAACCAGCAAGAGTCACTGCAAAAAGCACTACGTGGCCTAGAAGTTGGCGTGAACGGCTTTGACGAGATGGTTGACCTTGATGCACCTGACGCACTGACTAAGATTCGTCACGAGCTGAAAGAAGCAGGGGCAGAGCGTATCTGGTACATCGCGGATGCATTCCGTGCCGGCATGTCTGTAGAAGGCGTGTTCAACCTAACCGCTATCGACCGTTGGTTCCTAGTTCAAATTGAAGAGCTAGTTAACCTAGAGAACGAAGTGAAGACAGGTGGTTTCGCTGGTCTAACTCAAGACGTTCTGCGCAAGATGAAGCGCAAAGGCTTCTCTGATGCGCGTCTATCGTCAATCCTAGGTGTGTCTGAGAGCGAAATTCGTCGTCTACGCGACCAGTTCGACATTCACCCAGTATACAAGCGCGTCGATACCTGTGCGGCTGAATTCTCTTCAGATACGGCTTACATGTACTCCTCTTACGATGAAGAGTGTGAGGCGCAGCCAACTGACAAAGACAAGATCATGGTTCTTGGCGGTGGTCCAAACCGTATCGGTCAAGGTATCGAGTTTGACTACTGTTGTGTACACGCATCACTAGCGCTGCGTGAAGACGGCTATGAGACCATCATGGTTAACTGTAACCCTGAGACAGTTTCTACCGACTACGACACCTCAGATCGTCTGTACTTTGAACCAGTTACTTTGGAAGATGTGCTGTCAATCGTACGTGTTGAGAAGCCAAAGGGCGTTATCGTTCAGTACGGTGGTCAGACACCACTGAAACTGGCTCGTGCACTAGAAGCGGCTGGCGTGCCAATCATTGGTACTAGCCCTGACGCTATCGACCGCGCAGAAGACCGTGAGCGCTTCCAAGTGGCTGTTGACCGTCTGGGTCTGCTACAGCCAGAGAACGCGACGGTAACGACGCTTGACCAAGCGGTTGAGAAGTCGCGTGAGATCGGCTTCCCATTGGTTGTACGTCCTTCTTACGTACTGGGTGGTCGTGCTATGGAAATCGTGTACGATGAGCAAGACCTACGTCGCTACTTCAACGAAGCAGTAAGCGTTTCTAACGAGTCTCCAGTCCTTCTAGATAGCTTCCTAGACGATGCGGTAGAAGTTGACGTTGACGCTATCTGTGACGGCGAGCGCGTTGTGATCGGCGGCATCATGGAGCACATCGAGCAAGCGGGTGTTCACTCAGGTGACTCGGCATGTTCTCTTCCAGCTTACACGCTAAGCCAAGAGATCCAAGATGTGATGCGTGAGCAAGTTGAGAAGCTGGCGTTTGAGCTTGGTGTTCGTGGTCTTATGAATACTCAGTTCGCGGTTAAGAACGACAAGGTTTACCTAATCGAGGTTAACCCGCGTGCTGCACGTACCGTACCGTTCGTATCAAAAGCGACTGGCGCACCACTAGCGAAAATTGCTGCTCGTGTAATGGCAGGTCAATCTTTAGAGTCTCAAGGCTTTACCAAAGAGATCATTCCACCATACTACTCAGTGAAAGAAGTGGTTCTACCGTTCAACAAGTTCCCAGGTGTTGACCCACTCTTGGGCCCTGAAATGCGCTCTACTGGTGAGGTAATGGGTGTTGGTGCAACGTTTGCTGAAGCGTACGCAAAAGCAGAGCTTGGTTGTGGCAATGTTTACCCTGAGGGTGGCCGTGCACTACTGTCTGTTCGTGAAGGCGACAAGCAGCGCGTTGTAGACCTAGCGTCTAAGCTGACTAAACTTGGCTACCAGCTAGATGCGACTCACGGCACTGCAGTTATCCTTGGCGAAGCGGGCATCAACCCACGCCTAGTTAACAAGGTACACGAAGGTCGTCCACACATTCTTGACCGTATCAAGAACAACGAGTACACCTACATCGTTAACACGGCTGCTGGCCGTCAAGCGATTGAAGACTCAAAAGTACTTCGTCGTGGCGCCCTAGCAGAGAAAGTGAACTACACCACAACGCTAAACGCGGCGTTTGCAACTTGTATGGCTCACACGGCTGACGCTAAAGTGTCAGTGACTTCTGTTCAAGAGCTGCACGCTCAGGTGAACAAAGCGTAAGTCATTTAAGACTGACTAATCAAACCCGCTCCTTGTGAGCGGGTTTTTTATTATCTAAGAAGGGACGTGCTCAGAACCGCTCAGGGGCGAGGGACGGGTTACACTTCGTTCCGAGGTGCGAGTATTCTTTGCGCTTCAATGCCCTCACTTCCAGTTATTACACCACACAATTAAGTTCGTGCCGGCACAGGGTGAGCTTTGGTGTCGTCTGATTCATACCTTCCTAGTTTGCAACCCTCGACTAACTGGTTGGGAACATCACTGGAGATTGCTCTTTTTCGAGCTGAGTAGAGCTCATATTTTGCTATTTGCTGGGCTGAAGTTCAGTAAAAAGAGGAGAGTTCAAAGTGCTGTCGCCGTTTATTATTGAATACGCCAGTGGTCTAAAGCGTGATACAGCGTTGCTTGCCAGTACCAAGCGTTAGTATTGAGTAAAGGGCGTTAAAGTCTCAAGAGGTGCTAGACGTAAGGGGGAGAAATTAAGTCGATAATATTGATTAGCAATGAGATAGGGGCTGTTGCCATCAGCAAATAGCGCAGAGGCTTTTGACTAGCTTGTAGCAAGCTGCAGACTTTTCTCGCTTCTCATCTCTTTGAGCGAAAAGCAAAAAAAAGGCCCACCTTATATGTAAGGTGGGCTTCTATATACGTGTGGTTGATTAAGCAGTTAACGCGAGAATCAGACCAGGTAGAAGGACAAAGATTGACAGTAGGTAACCTGCAACAACCAGTTTGTTCTTCACGGCGAGTTCAGCGATGTAATCTGCGCCTTTGACTGGGATTTCACGCAGTACTGGTACAACGAAGATAACCAAAGTTGCCAATACGTTGAACACCAAGTGAACCAGAGCGATTTGCAGGGCGAAGACGGCAAACTCACCGGTAACCGCGGTTGCTGCGAGTAGTGCTGTGATGCAGGTACCGATGTTCGCACCAACAGTGAATGGGTATACCTCACGTACTTTGAGTACACCTGAGCCAACGAGTGGAACGATAAGGCTGGTTGTGGTTGAGGAAGATTGAACCAAAACCGTTACCACAGTGCCTGATGCGATACCGTGAACCGGGCCACGACCAATCGCGCTCTTTAGAATGTCACGTGCACGACCAACCATCAGTTTCTTCATCAGTTTGCCCATCACGGTAATAGCACAGATGATGGTCACAATCCCCAAGGCAATCAGTACGATACCACCGGTCGTCGAACCTAGACCCTCAAGTGGAGCTTGTACCGCAGAAACAACAGGCTTGGTCAGTGGGCCAATAAAATTTAGGCCTTTCATGCTGATATCGCCCGTCGACATAAATGGTGATACCAACCAATGAGAAATTTTATCCAGAATTCCGAACATGATCTCAAGTGGTAGGAAGATCAATACTGCGACCAAGTTGAAGATGTCGTGAATGGTCGCACTAGAGAACGCGCGCTTAAACTCGGTATTGCAACGAACGTGACCAAGGCTCACGAGCGTATTGGTCATCGTGGTACCGATATTCGCACCCATAACCATCGGGATAGCGATCTGTACTGGTAGGCCGCCAGCAACCAAACCAACAATGATTGAGCTTACTGTGCTCGATGATTGAGTTAGGGCAGTGGCCACAAGGCCAATCATTAGGCCCGCAATCGGGTGAGATGCAAATTCAAATAGCGCTTTCGCTTGATCGCCAGTTGCGAGTTTAAAGCCGCTACCAACCATCGATACTGATACAAGTAGCAAGTACAACATGAATGCCAAGTTTGCCCAGCGCATCAGGTTAGACTTTGCTGACACTGGTATCGCTGTCGTGTTCGCTTGGTTAATCATAATTATCTCCGTGTGGCCAATGTGCTTTGTTTGTGACCGTGTGTTTAATCTGTGGCGATGTTAGGCAATGAATGTGTCATTTATATGACAGAAATAAGTAAGGAAGAGATTAAGTTTGTTGCGCAACGGACTGTGTATATAAGATGCTGTTTATATTGGTTAAATAATGGAATTATTAGCCAGTTTTTTTAGGGATTTAATCTGTAAATTATGACGTATACACTTAGTTAAGTTCGGTTTTTATCTTTGTTTATGGTCATTATTTCGTATATTTCGATTTATTAGCTGTCATATCGATAATGGGTAAAACAACTCAGCGACAACAAGCGCTATGTTCGCACCTAAAGTGGTTAAATAACCATCATAAGTATCAGCAAAACTGATATGTTACCTATCGTTGGCTGATTAATTCTCATTGATAGGTATAATGTTGATTATCTTTTTGACCAGCAGAGCGGCTTCGCAGTAAATGTCACACCTCAATTACAATCACCTCTACTATTTTTGGATGGTTTGCAAACAAGGCTCCGTTACCAAAGCCGCCGACGCACTGTTTTTGACCCCACAAACGGTTACCGGTCAAATCAAGGCGCTTGAAGAGCGTCTAGACGGTAAGTTGACCAAGCGAAACGGCCGCAGCGTTGAGCCGACAGAGCTTGGGCAGCTGATCTTTAAATATGCTGATCGCATGTTTGGTTTGAGCTATGAGATGCTGGATATCGTCAACTACAGTCAGCGCTCTAACCTGCTTTTTGATGTGGGGGTTGCGGATGCCTTATCGAAGCGCTTGGTGAGTAAGATCTTGATGTCCACGGTGCCTGATGACAACAGCATTCACCTGCGCTGTTTTGAGTCAACCCATGAGATGCTGCTTGAGCAGTTATCTCAGCACAAGTTGGATATGATTTTGTCTGACTGTCCGGTGGACTCAAGTCAAAGCCCTGGCCTGTTTAGTAAGAAGCTGGGTGAGACTAAGATGAGCTTCTTCTCGATCGGAGAGATCGATATCAGTAACTTCCCAGCGATTTTGGAGGAGAAGAAACTGCTTATTCCAGGCAGCCGTACCTCAATGGGACGCAAGGTGATCCAGTGGTTTGACCGCCAAGGATTGACACCAAATATCTTAGGTGAGTTTGACGATGCGGCGCTGATGAAAGCGTTTGCGACCTATCATAACGATGCATTGTTCTTGGCACCGACCGTCTATCGCTCGGAGGTAGAGAAAGAAACACCACTGCAGATCGTCGGACATTTCGATGAGATCCGTGAGGAATACTACGTGATCTTCGCTGAACGTATGATCCAGCATCCAGCTGTTAAGAATATCTGTGATGCCGATTATTCGGCGTTATTCCAATAAAGCGCGCAAGGAGCAGTGATGGATATCGAGCTGATGCAGCAGCAGTCTGCCGCCGCGGTAGTGGTACTCAAGGCGATGGCCAATGAGCGTCGCTTGCAGATACTTTGTCTACTGCATGAGCAAGAGCTATCGGTAGGGCAGCTTTGTCAGCAGATGGCGCTGAGTCAATCAGCGTTATCTCAACATCTCGCCTGGCTAAGGCGTGACGACTTGGTGGCAACACGTAAAGAGGCCCAAACGGTTTACTACACCTTGAGAAGTAGTGAGGTGAAAGCGCTTATCGCCACCTTACATCAGCTTTACTGTCAGTAGGCTGCACAGGTTGGGCAAAATTTAGATATAAAAAAACCGGCCAAGGCCGGTTTTTTTCTTCACTGGAAATCGAAGTTCTATTAAAGAGCTTTGATTTGTGCAGCGAAACGAGACTTGTGACGAGCAGCTTTATTCTTGTGAATAAGGCCTTTAGTCGCCATGCGGTCTAGTAGAGGTGTAACTGCAGCGAATGCAGCAGTTGCAGCTTCTTTGTCGCCTGCTTCGATAGCAGCAACAGTTTTCTTCATGTAAGTGCGCATCATAGAACGACGGCTAGCGTTGTGCTGGCGACGTTTCTCAGCTTGGATAGCGCGCTTCTTAGCAGATTTACTATTTGCCAAGGGTCTAACTCCCAAAAACTTAGTTCGGTGACAATTTAAGGGCAGGGACTATCCCTCATACGCGCTTAAATGTCAAATGATTTGTGCAAAAACCACTCGCTACCAAACAAATTTTGGTAAGAAAAGGTCTTCACGGTTAAGATGGCGGGGATTCTATCAGTATTTTTACACCAATGCTAATACTTATCTGCTCTTCGCTGGAGATTCATGTCACTATAGAAAGAGTTGCTGGGTAAAGTTATTAATAAATAGAGGTAAAAGTGAGTAAACGTCTTCTCAAGTCAGGCATGATTGTCAGTGCCATGACGTTGATATCGCGTGTTTTGGGTCTGGTCCGCGATGTCGTAGTGGCCAACTTGATGGGCGCCGGAGCCAGTGCGGATGTGTTCTTCTTCGCCAACAAAATCCCCAACTTTCTACGACGTTTATTTGCCGAGGGCGCCTTTTCACAAGCCTTCGTTCCGGTATTAACCGAATATCACGCCAGTGGTGATATGGACAAAACCCGCCAATTGATTGCCCGTGCGGCAGGCACGCTGGGCGTGATTGTCTCTATTGTTACCCTGTTAGGCGTACTGGGTTCTGGGCTGGTCACGGCGCTGTTTGGCTTTGGTTGGTTTCTTGATTGGGTGAATGATGGTCCGTCGGCGGGTAAGTTTGAACTGGCGAGCTTCATGTTGAAGATCACCTTTCCTTACCTGTGGTTTATCACCTTTGTCGCTTTGTCAGGGGCAATCCTCAATACTTTAGGTAAATTTGCCGTCTCCTCATTCACACCAGTCTTCCTGAATGTGATGATTATCCTTAGTGCCTGGTTGATTGCGCCGCAACTTGCCCAGCCAGAGGTTGGCCTAGCCATTGGGGTCTTCTTAGGTGGTCTGGCTCAGTTTCTGTTTCAACTCCCCTTTTTGATCAAGGCGGGTGTGATGGTCAAGCCTCAGTGGGGGTGGCACGATCCTGGTGTGGTTAAGATCCGTACGCTGATGATCCCCGCTTTATTTGGTGTCTCGGTCAGCCAGATCAACTTGCTGTTTGATACCTTTATTGCCAGTTTCCTTCAGACTGGCTCGATAAGCTGGCTGTACTATTCTGATCGCCTGCTTGAGTTTCCCTTAGGCCTGTTTGGTATTGCCATTGCAACAGTTATCTTGCCCGCACTATCACGCAAGCATGTGGATGCGCAGGGTGAGGGTTTCGCTCACACCATGGACTGGGGGGTGAGAATGGTACTGCTGCTCGGTATCCCTGCCATGCTCGGTTTGATCGTACTGGCTAAGCCTATGCTGATGGTGCTGTTTATGCGCGGTGAATTCGGCCCACAGGATGTCCATCAGGCGTCACTGTCTTTGACCGCTTATGCGGCGGGTCTGCTCAACTTTATGCTGATTAAGGTATTAGCGCCGGGCTACTATTCGCGCCAAGATACCAAAACGCCGGTTAAGTTTGGCATCATCGCCATGGCATCGAACATGGTGTTTAATGCCATCTTTGCTTGGTTCTTTGGCTACGTAGGCCTTGCGATCGCCACAGCCCTCTCTGCCTTGGTCAATATGACCTTGCTCTACTGGGGGCTGCATCGCGATAAGGTCTACCAATTGACCGAGCTGACGCTAATCTTCGCTGCTAAGTTAGTCATTGCCGGTACAGTGATGGTGGCATTGCTGCTCTGGCGCTTAGAAGAGATGACGGTGTGGCTTGAGTGGTCGTTGGCTCATCGAGTGCTCTCATTGGGTCTGCTCATTGCCATGGGAGCGGTGAGTTACCTCGTCTCATTGGGCTTACTCGGTGTTCGTTTGCATCATTTAAAGGCAATCACTGAATGATACAAGACAGGTCGGCGGTGTTTAGTATATAATCCGGCAGTTTCACGTAATGCGATTAACAGGTCATAGTAGATTCCAATGGAATTAATTCGTGGTATTCATAACCTTTCCCCGCAACATCACGGCAGTGTGTTGACGATAGGAAACTTTGATGGCGTACATCTTGGGCACCAAAAAGTGCTCGAGCAAGTGACACAGCAAGCAAAATTGCTGGGGTTGCCATCAACGGTAATGACCTTTGAGCCACAACCTTTGGAGCTGTTTGCGCGCGATAAAGCGCCAGCGCGTCTGACTCGATTGCGTGATAAGTTTGTTCAACTGAGTAAGTTGGATATTGATCGGCTGCTGTGCGTCAACTTTAACCGCCACTTTGCCAGCCTGTCGGCAGATGAGTTTATCCAACAACTGCTGATCAAACGATTGGGGGTAAAGTTCCTAGTCGTTGGTGATGACTTTTGTTTTGGCAAGGGACGAGAGGGCAACTTTGCCATGCTCCAGCAGGCCGGACAAGAGTATGGATTTGAGGTGGTGAGCACACAAAGTTTTTGTCTTCAGGAGCAGCGCGTAAGTAGTACCGCTATTCGTGAAGCACTGGCGAGCAACCACCTCGCTGCGGCAAAGCAGATGCTGGGTCGAGATTACAGCATCAGCGGTCGCGTTGCCCACGGGCGAAAGCTAGGACGAACCATAGGGTTTCCTACCGCGAATATTCCACTCAAGCGCTGCGTATCGCCAGTCTCTGGAGTGTTTGTGGTTGAGGTCCATGGGATAGCAGACACACCTATCGGCGGTGTTGCCAACATAGGCCAACGCCCGACTGTGAATGGTGTGCGCCAACAATTAGAAGTGCACTTGTTTGATTTCCATGCCAATCTGTATGGAAAACAGCTTGAGGTGTCGCTTCTGCATAAGCTTAGAGATGAGCAAAAGTTTGCGTCTTTTGCCCTTCTCAAACAACAAATTGAATTGGATGCTGAGGCAGCAAGGGTGTGGCTGCGTCAGCTTGAAGACCAAGTGGTTTAGTTCGCTGCTTGGCATAATGTCTAACTGTCACCCAACACAACGGAATCAAGAATCGATGAGTGATTATAAAGATACCCTGAACTTACCTGAAACAGGGTTTCCAATGCGCGGTAATCTGGCCAATCGTGAGCCAGAGATGCTGAAGCGTTGGTACAAAGAAGACCTTTACGGCGAGATCCGTAAAGCGAAGAAAGGCAAGAAATCTTTCGTTCTACACGATGGTCCTCCATACGCGAATGGTGACATCCATATTGGTCACGCGCTAAACAAGATTCTTAAAGACATTATTATTAAATCCAAAACACTTTCTGGTTTTGATGCGCCGTACATTCCTGGTTGGGACTGTCACGGTCTACCAATTGAACTAATGGTAGAAAAGAAGAAAGGCAAGCCAGGTCAAAAGATCTCTGCGGCTGAGTTCCGTGAAGAGTGTCGCAAGTACGCGGCAGGCCAGGTTGAGGGTCAAAAAGAGAGCTTTAAGCGCCTGGGTATCATGGGTGAGTGGGACAAGCCATACCGCACAATGGACTTCGATACCGAAGCGAACATCATCCGTGCGCTAGGCAAGATTGCCTCAAATGGCCACCTGCTAAAAGGCTTTAAACCTGTTCACTGGTGTACTGACTGTGGCTCGGCACTTGCTGAAGCGGAAGTAGAGTACAAAGACAAGGTATCACCGTCTATCGACGTGCGCTTTAAAGCGGCAGATGAAGCGGCTGTGCTGTCTAAATTTGCTCTAGCTGGCGATCACCAAGGTCAAGGCGATATCTCGATCATCATCTGGACCACCACGCCATGGACGCTACCTGCGAACCGTGCGGTGTGTCTGCGTGACGATCTTGAGTACGTGCTGATCCAAACTGAGGGCGACAACCCTGAGCGTATCATCGTGGCTTCAGAGCTAGCGAAGGATGTGATGGATCGCGCCGGTATCGAGCACTTCCACAACCTTGGTTTTGCTAAGGGTGCAGATCTTGAGCTGTCTCAGTTCAACCACCCATTCTGCGATTTCACCGTCCCTGCGATCCTTGGTGATCACGTGACGACAGACTCAGGTACTGGTGTGGTTCATACGGCACCTGGCCACGGTCAAGAAGACTTCGCAGTCGGCCAGAAGTACGGTCTAGAGGTGGCGAACCCTGTAGGTTCAAACGGTGTTTACCTGCCAGATACTGAGCTATTTGCCGGTCAACATGTATTCAAAGCCAACGATGCGGTTGTTGAAGTACTTAAAGAGCGCGGTGCACTACTGCACCACCACGCGTACGAGCACAGCTACCCGCACTGCTGGCGCCACAAGACGCCAATCATCTTCCGTGCAACGCCACAGTGGTTTGTATCGATGGATCAAGCGGGTCTGCGTGCGAAAGCGCTTGAGTCAATCAAGAACGTTGAGTGGATGCCGGAGTGGGGCGAGAGCCGCATTGAGGGCATGATTGAAGGTCGCCCTGAGTGGTGTATCTCGCGTCAGCGTACTTGGGGTGTGCCTATTGCTCTGTTTGTCCACAAAGAGACCGCTGAGCTTCATCCAGATACGCTTGAGCTGATTGAAAAAGTCGCCAAGCTGGTGGAAGAGAAGGGCATTCAAGCCTGGTGGGATGTGGATGCAGCTGAGCTTCTTGGCGCAGACGCAGGCAACTACGAGAAAGTCCTTGATACGCTAGACGTATGGTTTGACTCAGGTGTGACGCACTTCTCTGTGGTTGACTCACGCGAAGAGTACAGCGGCAATGCAGCGGATCTGTACCTAGAAGGTTCTGACCAACACCGTGGCTGGTTCCAGTCTTCTCTGATCTCATCGATTGCGATGAAAGATGAAGCGCCATACAAGCAAGTGCTAACTCACGGTTTCGTTGTTGATGGCCAAGGCCGCAAGATGTCGAAATCAATCGGTAACGTTGTGGCGCCAAAAGATGTGACTAACAAGCTAGGTGCCGACATTCTGCGCCTATGGGTGGCGTCAACTGACTACACTGGCGAAGTTGCGGTATCGGATGAGATCCTAAAACGCTCGGCCGATGCCTACCGTCGTATCCGTAACACGGCGCGCTTCTTCCTAGCGAACTTAAATGGCTTTAACCCAGAGACAGACATCGTTCCTGCACAAGAGATGGTGGCACTGGATCGTTGGGCTGTAGGCCGCGCGCTTGCTGCTCAAGAAGAGATTGTAAAAGCTTACGGCGAGTACAACACTCACGCAGTAACTCAGCGCCTGATGCAGTTCTGCTCGATTGAAATGGGTTCGTTCTACCTAGACGTGATCAAAGACCGTCAGTACACAGCGAAGAAAGGCGGCCACGCTCAGCGCAGCTGTCAAACCGCACTGTACTACATCGTTGAAGCGCTAGTGCGCTGGATGGCGCCAATCATGTCGTTCACCGCGGATGAGATCTGGAACCAGATGCCAGGCGAGCGCGATACCTTCGTGTTTACCGGCGAGTGGTTTGAGGGGCTATTTGGCCTAGCGGAAGGTGAAGAGCTAAGCAACGAGTTCTGGTCTGAGGTGCAAGCAGTTCGTGGCGCAGTGAACAAGCTGCTTGAAGCGGCGCGCAGCGAGAAAACCATTGGTGGTGCGCTACAAGCGGAAGTGACACTGTTTGCTGATGATGCGCTTGCGGCGAAGATCAACAAGCTTGAAGACGAGCTACGCTTTGTACTTCTGACTTCTGCTGCGACAGTGAAGCCGTTGAGCGAGAAGACTGAAGCGGCCCAAGAGACGGACATTGAAGGTCTGTTTGTTGAAGTGAAAGCGACGGAAAACGAGAAGTGTGACCGTTGTTGGCACCACACACCAGACGTAGGTACTATCGAGGGTCACGAGAAGATCTGTGGCCGCTGTGTATCGAACGTTGATGGTGAAGGCGAAGCTCGTAAGTTCGCTTAATCGGCTAGGACTAAACGGAGTAACAACCCCAGTTTTTACTGGGGTTGTTTTTAGGAAGAATAATGAGTGAACAAACGCTAACGTTGAAGAATTCAGGTGTCCGCTGGCTTTGGCTAGCTGCAGTGATCTTTGTGGCAGATATTGCCATCAAGTTTGTTGTCATGGAGAACATGGGTTATGGCTGGTCGAACCGCATTGAAGTTCTGCCATTTTTTAATCTGTTGTATGTTCACAATCATGGTGCGGCGTTTAGCTTCTTGAGTGATCAATCGGGCTGGCAACGCTGGTTTTTTACCGCGATAGCGATTGCTGTGACTGCAACGCTCGGCTATTGGATGAGCAAGCTACCGGCGAAAGAAAAATGGAACAATATCGCTTATGCGCTGATCATTGGTGGCGCGATTGGCAATGTCTTCGATCGGATTGTGTATGGCTTTGTGGTCGACTATCTGGACTTTTATGTCGGCAGTTACCACTGGCCCGCGTTTAATCTCGCTGATTCAACCATTTGTATTGGTGCTGCGATGATCATTTTGGACAGTTTTCGTAATAATAAGAGCGCGAGCTGATTATACAAATGCAATAACCACAAGCGCTGTCCGTTGATTCGGTCGGCGCTTTTTTATATAACCAGAACTGACAAGGAAGTAGTCCCGTGACAATCATAAAGAAAGACTCAGCAGTCACTCTGCACTTTACTATCAAGATGGCCGATGGCTCGGTCGCTGATAGTACCCACAGTATGGGTAAGCCTGCTAAATGCATCATTGGCGATGGTAGTTTAAGTGAGAACTTTGAGCGTTGCTTGCTAGGGCTTAGCCCCGGTGAACAGAAAAGCATCTCGCTCATCGCTGAGGATGCTTTTGGTATGCCAAATCCAGACAATATCCATCATATGGATCGCGATAAATTTGTCGGCGATGTGGATATTGAGGTTGGTAGTATCATGGCCTTTTCTGGTGCCGATGGGGTAGAGATACCGGGCATTATCACTGAAATTGCAGGGGACTCAGTGACGGTCGATTTTAATCATCCTCTGGCGGGACAAGATGTGACTTTTGAAGTGGAAATTTTGTCAGTAGAATAAGCGTTAGTAAGAGAACCTCCGTGAGCAATAACATGAAAATCCTATTAGCCAACCCACGTGGCTTTTGTGCCGGTGTTGATCGTGCGATTAGCATCGTCGAGCGCGCCCTAGAAATGTATCAGCCCCCTATCTATGTCCGCCACGAGGTGGTGCATAACCGTTTTGTGGTTGAAGGTCTCAAGCAACGTGGCGCTATTTTCGTTGAAGAGTTGGATGAAGTGCCAGACGACAATATCGTGATCTTCTCGGCTCACGGTGTATCACAAGCGGTGCGCAAAGAGGCAAAGTCACGCGCATTGACCGTGTTTGATGCCACCTGCCCCTTGGTGACTAAGGTTCATATGGAGGTGGCTCGTGCTAGCCGCAAGAATATGGAAGTAGTACTGATTGGTCACGCTGGTCACCCAGAGGTTGAAGGCACTATGGGCCAGTATTACAGCGAGACGGGCGGGATGTATTTGGTCGAAAAACCCCATGATGTGGAGCGTTTGGTTGGTGTTGTTAAGGACGCGTCGAACCTGCACTATGTTAGCCAAACGACTCTCTCGGTTGATGAGACAGCCGATGTGATTGAAGCTCTGCGTCGAGTCTTCCCAGAGATCCAAGGACCACGCAAAGACGATATCTGTTATGCGACCCAAAATCGTCAAGACGCGGTACGAGACATCGCTGCGAAGGTTGATCTGCTGGTGGTGGTCGGCTCGAAAAATTCCTCAAACTCAACGCGTCTCAAAGAGCTCGCTGAGAAGCTTGGCACAGAGAGCTATCTGACCGATTGTCCAGAGGACGTACAGGAAGAGTGGTTCAAGGACAAGCATAAGATTGGCGTGACGGCGGGTGCCTCTGCACCAGAAGAGTTGGTTAATAAGATCCTCAACCGCATTCAAGAGCTTGGCGCTGATAAGGTCGAAGAGATCCAAGGCCGCGAAGAAAACATGTTCTTCGAGGTGCCGCGCGAGCTGCAAGTGAAACAAGTCGACTAATTCCAAGGGCAGCATTCGCTGCCCACTTTTATGCTTGTTACATCTCGCTTAACTCCAGCATGC
Source organism: Vibrio sabulosilitoris (assembly GCF_055391395.1). Lineage (NCBI taxonomy): Bacteria > Pseudomonadati > Pseudomonadota > Gammaproteobacteria > Vibrionales > Vibrionaceae > Vibrio > Vibrio sabulosilitoris. The sequence goes on along the minus strand of NZ_AP029599.1, from coordinate 3,283,990 downwards.
GCTCACTGACTAAGGCACTGGGCATCCCATCCCTAAGTAGGTCATCCATTCTCAAAATCCGTCGCTCGAGCGATTGATGGACCTTGTGTGCATGTTGGTAGAGACTGCCCTTATTCGCCTCATAGCCTGAGGGAAAGGCGTCAACCTGCCAGTTGATCCTTAGGCCATCGGCTAACCATACCGGTGCCGGTTCATTGTGCAGGCTATCGCATAAGACGACGACAATATCAGGCGCAAACTCTGATCGCTCGTCCCAAGAGTGGGCATAGTTGTGTGGGATGGGGAGATCGTGATCCTGTAAATAGGCCTTGACCATAGGATTGATTTTGCCGGTCGGGTGCGACCCGCCACTGGCGACCTCAAAGCGGTGTTGTGGCAGGTGTTTGATACTCACTGATTCAGCGATCACGCTGCGCCCCGCATTGTGTTTGCAGACAAACAGCACTTTATACATAGCTTCCCCTCCATGGTGATGGATGTGAAATCTACCCTAAGTTTAGCTGTAGCTGATGTGAGTTGCGTGTCTCTGATAGCAAAAAGGCTCCCACTGGGAGCCTTTACACCAACTTACCTGAATTTAGGCGGTTTTGGTCACAGGTTTAGCCTGCTTATCATCCGCAAGATCATCCTCGCCTTTGCCCTTAGAGCGCGTGATTACTGTGTAAGTCACCGTAAGGGTGAACAGACAGCCAGCAATGCTTGATACCACCATTGGTAGACCGAAGCCTAACGTGCTGTTGTTAAGGATAAAGGTCACAACCACAGTGGTCATAAACATTGCAGGTACCGTAGTGACCCAGTGCAGTTTATTATGACGCAGTAAATAAGCCGAGGCTGTCCACAGCATCATCACTGCGGTGGTTTGGTTGGCAAAGCCGAAGTAACGCCAGATAACACCAAAGTCGACTTGAGTAAGAATTGCGCCAATAACGAACAGTGGGATTGCCATCATTAGGCGGTTGCGCATCGAGCGCTGCTCAAGATTGAAGTACTCGGCAAGGATCAAGCGGCTTGAGCGGAATGCAGTATCACCAGAAGTGATAGGTAGGATAACCACGCCAAGGAAAGCAATGATACCGCCTACAACACCCAACAGTCCGAATGATGCTCCATAGACCACGTTACCTGGGCCGCCACTTGCTACGGCTTCATTAAGCAGCTCCATTGAGCCGAAGAATGACAGAGCGATAGCACACCAGATCAGGGCGATAATGCCTTCGCCAATCATGGCTCCATAGAAGACAAAGCGACCATTTTTCTCATTCTCCATACAGCGCGCCATCAGTGGTGACTGAGTAGCATGGAAACCTGAGATCGCACCACAAGCGATGGTGATGAAGAGTGCAGGCCACAGCGGTAGATCGTTTGGATTCATGTTGGTGAACATATCGCTCACCTCAAAACCACCCATCACACTGTGTTCACTAGAGAACGCGATAGCACTGATAAGACCGACCGACATAAAGATCAATAGCGCACCGAACAGTGGGTAGAAACGACCAATGATTTTGTCTACAGGCACAATGGTTGCGATGATGTAGTAACCAAAGATGATCATCACCATGGTACCCATAGAGACACTGAGACTAGTTTGTTCATTGATCAAATTGGTCAGCATACCAGCAGGGGCGGAAACGAATACCACTCCAACTAGGAGCAACAGGACAATAGCAAAAATGTTCATAAAGTGTTTGGCGCTATTGCCTAGGTAACGACCGGTTATAGTAGGGACCGATGCACCGCCATTACGGACTGAAAGCATGCCTGAGAAGTAGTCGTGTACCGCACCGGCAAAGATACAGCCCAACACAATCCAAAGCATGGCTGCAGGGCCGTAGAGAGCCCCCATGATTGGGCCAAAGATTGGGCCAACACCGGCGATATTGAGCAGTTGAACCAGGTAAACCTTTCCGGTTGACATCGGCACGTAGTCGACGCCATCAGCGTTGGTGTGAGCAGGGGTTTGACGAGCAGGGTTGATGCCAAAGATCTTTTCGATAAAGGCACCATAGAAGAAATAGCCACCAATGAGTAGAGCGACACAGGTCAGAAACCACATCATAGTTTATATCCTTTCTTGAGGTTATTGAATTATGCAATCTATAGTAAGGTTTCTTACCTGAGGTTTCGCCCACCGCTTGCCTTAGTGGTTGCATGACCTTTTTAGTGGTAATAGCTCAAATTAAGCGGTAATTCGTCTAATTGAGTGGTTTTTGCCACAGCGGAGTGATAGGTTTGGCTGCAGTGTGAAAAAGACAACACTCGCTAGACAAGGAGCAGTAAATTCGATGAAACGGCTAGGACTAGGTTTGGCAGTCTTGCTCGTAGGCTGCAGTGGAGGCACTGGTGGTCTAAATACAAAGATTAATTGGTATCAAGCCGGCTATGAAGAAGCGGTGCGAGGCCAAGTCTCGCGTTTGGTAAGACACGCAGATGAGTTGGGTAGCGAGGCAAATCGCGCCGACTACGAGCGTGGCTACTCTGAGGGTAACGAAGAGTTTTGTAACCCTCAGATGGCTTATATGATTGGATTTTCGGGTGTCTATTACCACGGCGTGTGTGAAGGCCGAGAAGATAGCCAAAAATTTCTGCTTGAATGGAAGCGAGGTTGGGCAGACCAAGACTAAGGGGCAGGGTGCGGTATGAGCGCCCAGTTTTATATCCAAGCAAATCTCGCTGATTTAGTATCACGAGATTACTTGGATACTGATTAAGTTAGTCATCGGTGGGGGTGATCGCAGGGCGCAAAAAACCTTTACACTCGCTTAGGCGTTGCCTAGCCTCGTCAACGCCCATACTGGTTAGTTGGATTAAGATAGCCAGTTTGACTTCATATTGACTCACCTCAAGCGCGGCAACCGCATCGCTCTCAGAACACTCCGCTGCTTGCATAACAATGCGCACCGCTCGTGCTTCGAGCTTTTTATTGGTGGCCTTAACATCCACCATGAGATTCTGATAACTCTTGCCTATCTTGACCATGCTCGCGGTGGTCAGCATATTCAGAACCAGTTTTTGTGCGGTGCCAGACTTCATTCTGGTTGAACCTGTCAGAGCCTCGGGGCCGACCACCGGTGAAATGGCAATATCAGCGCAGCTGGCTATCGGTGAGGTAGGGTTGCAGGATAACGCAACGGTGGCAGCACCCATCTGGTTTGCGTACTCTAAGGCCCCAATAACATATGGGGTACGACCGCTGGCTGCGATACCGACAACCACATCGGCAGAGCTGAGCTGGTTATCAATGAGATCCTGTTGACCTAATTGAGCTGAATCTTCAGCCCCTTCTTGAGCGCGAAAAATGGCCTCATGGCCACCGGCAATCAATCCAACCACCATGGATTCATCCACGCCAAAAGTAGGCGGGCACTCTGAGGCATCGAGGATCCCTAGACGTCCACTCGTGCCGGCACCAACGTACATCAATCGGCCACCAGATTGAAAGGCACTGCTGATCACATCCACGGCTTGCGCGATCTGTGGCAATTGTTGCTCTACCGCAATGGGGACCAACTTATCTTGATGATTGATTGCTTTGACCAGCTCAAGACTGCTTAATGTATCAAGGTCCATAGTATCGGGGTTGCGTCCCTCAGAGACTAAGTTAGCGAGGGTACTAAGTAGGGGATTATGACTCATAACAATCCTTAATAGCGGGATAGATCACCCCGAGCGAGGCCGGGCATCGAGCGCCGGTAACCGCGGGTAGATTACTGGGAAGATTATGCACTTTTTGCCGCGCTAGCCAAGCAAAGGCCATTGCCTCCATAAAGTCGGCGTCCACACCTAAATCAGAGGTTAGTTTGAGCTGCCAATCTGGAAGAAGTGCCTTTAGTCGCTCGACTAATAACGGATTGTGCGCGCCACCGCCACATAAAGATAGCCTGCATTGTAGGCCTTGCTGGTAGGGAATGACATGTAGGGCTATTGATTGAGCGGTAAATTCACACAAGGTCCGCTGCACATCGGCAGCGCTATCACCAGACTCAAGCTGCGCCTCGAGCCAAGCCAGGTTGTAATGCTCACGACCGGTGCTTTTTGGCGCAGGCATGCTCAGGTATGGGTCCGACAGTAACTGGCGCAGCAAGCGCGGGATGAGGCTACCTTGCATCGCCAATGCGGCATCTTGGTCAAAAGGGGCTCCTATATGCTTTTCGCACCAGGCATCCATAAGCATATTACCTGGCCCAGTATCAAAGCCAATCACCTCTCCCTTGGCGGGTAAGACCGAGAGATTAGCTATGCCGCCGATATTGAGCACGATGTTGGTCGAGTCTTGTTGGCCAAATAGAAACTGATGAAAGGCAGGCACCAGAGGCGCGCCCTGACCACCGAGTGCCATATCGAGGCGGCGAAAGTCAGCGATGGTATCGATCCCCGTGATAGCGGCAATCAGGTTGGCATCACCAAGTTGCATAGTGAACGGGTATTCGCCGCTAGGCTGATGGTAGACGGTTTGCCCATGGTTGCCGATCGCCGTGATCTGTTCAGCGTGCAGCCCGCTGCGCGTGAGCAAAGCGTTGACGGCATCGGCATACAAGTGGCCAAGTTGGTGGTCGAGTAAACCGACGGCGGGCAGTGAGGTTGGCTGTCCGATACACATGGTGAGAACTTGCTGGCGAATAGAGTTCGGGATCGGATGTTCGTGGCTTGCCAAAAGCTCAATGCTAGTATCATCAATCGCAACTACCGCGGCATCGATACCGTCAAGGCTGGTACCGGACATCAGACCGATATAGAGTTCACGCATGCTAGGTTTCCCCACCTGAAAGCAAAAACCCATTGTAAAGCATTCCTAAACTGAATAGTCTCACTGAGCAGAGAAAAATTGCCGACTGGGAGATAAAAAATGGGACCATTGTGGATCGACGTGGATGGCTATGAGCTGACAGCAGAAGATCGCGAAGTCATTGAACACCCGACTGTGGGTGGGGTGATTCTCTTCTCACGCAACTACCACGACAGCGCGCAACTGAGTGAGTTGACCCGCACTATGCGCGAGGCGGCCAAGCGTCCGATCTTGATAGGGGTTGATCAAGAAGGGGGGCGAGTGCAGCGCTTTCGTGAAGGCTTTACTCAAATCCCGCCAGCGCAAGCCTATGCCACACTTCCCGATGGTGAACAGCTTGCCAAACTTGGCGGCTGGATGATGGCGGCCGAGGTGATGGCGCATGGCATTGATTTCAGCTTTGCCCCAGTGTTAGACAAAGGCCACGAGAGCAAGGCGATTGGTAATCGTGCTTTTGGTGAGGACAGTGACACGATTTTACGGTATAGCAGCGCATTTATACGTGGTATGAAAGACATAGGTATGGCAACCACAGGTAAGCATTTTCCTGGCCACGGCGGCGTCCTTGCCGATTCCCACGTTGAGATGCCTGTTGATCTGCGTGAAGACATTCTCGCCGGTGATATGGCGATATTTAAAGCGCAGATAGAGGCAGGCTTGTTGGATGCTATGATGCCCGCGCACGTCATTTATCCGCATTTCGATTCACAGCCGGCTAGCGGCTCTGCGTTTTGGCTCAAACAAGTACTGCGTGAGCAGCTCGGCTTTGATGGCATCATCTTCTCGGATGACCTGACCATGGAGGGGGCCAGCGTGATGGGCACGCCAGCACAGCGCGCACAACAAGCCCTTGAAGCTGGCTGCGATATGTTACTGATGTGTAACCAGCGTAACGCTCAAGTCGCGGTCATTGATCACTTGCCGAAAATAGAAACGCCGCAGGCAATCCGATTGCTCAAGCAAAACAGTTTTGAACTCACGGAGCTAAAGCGCACTCAAGAGTGGCGCCAAGCTCAGGATGCCTTACTACGTATTCAGTCAAACTAGTGGAAGCCGAGGCGCTCTTTGAGTGATTTAAGGTAGCGCCGGCTGACGGGCACTTGGTGCTGGCTGGTGGTTATAATTTCTGCCAGTCCATTCTCTAGCAGCTTGATCTCTTTGATCGAGTTGATATTGACTAAATACTGGCGATGACAACGCACCAGCGGGGTCTTTTCCTCCAAGACCTTGAGTGTCAACTGACTGGTTGCAGTTTGTTGTTGAGTCTGCACCTGTACTCCACTGATGTCGCTCCAAGCAAATTGAACCTCTTCAGCGGGGATGATCATGATCCGATTGAGCCCGACACAAGGAACGTGGACCAGTTGCTCGGGTGCCAGCTTAGTGATTGGGTTGGTTGGCGCTTGTTGTTTGCCAAGGCGGCATAGGGTTTTCGCCAAGCGCTGTGGGTCAACGGGTTTTAACAGGTAGTCGAAGGCATTTTCCTCAAAGGCTTGAATGGCAAATTGATCGTAGGCCGTGACGAACACAACTTTGGGCATGGTTTCGGGGTCGAGCATACCCAGCAGCTCGATACCCGAGATCTGCGGCATCTGAATGTCGAGAAAGACCACGTCAGGTTTTAGCTGGTGGATCTTTTTTAACCCTTCAATCGCGTTATTGGCATCGGCAATAACCTTGATCTGTTTTGACTCTTCAAGCAGCTCCGTGAGCTCCTCGCGGGCATGGATTTCATCATCAATGACTAGGGCTGATAACATAACGCTCCTCAGTGGATTGTGGTGCAAGGGATGATAAATTGCATTCGGGTGTAGTGATGGGTATCGACATCGACAGTTAATTTTGCCGCAGGGCCAAATTGATTAATGAGACGCTTATCGACTATCTGCATGCCTAGCCCTTGGTGGTGATGCTCTGGTGGCTGATAGCTACCAGCATTGTCCTCTACTGTGATTTGAACCCCTTGCTCAACCGTCTCGCTATAGATGCGGATTTTGCCAGACTCGAGCAGATTTGAGGTGCCGTGTTTGATAGCATTCTCAACTAGAGGCTGAAGGGTAAAGCTTGGTAGTTTATAGTCCAGCCACTGCTGATCAATCGCAATGTCTACAGACAGCCGATCAGCAAAGCGCGCTTGCTCAATGGTTAGATAAGCATTGACGTGCGCTAACTCCTCTCGTAACGAGATAGATTCGATGTTCTGCTTTAGATTGCTGCGAAAAAACTGACTCAGATGCTGGATTAGGCTACGGGCCATATTGGCGTCTTTCCTGATCACCGCACTGATGGTGTTGAGGGCGTTAAACAGAAAGTGTGGATTGATCTGGGCGTGAAGCAGTTTGATCTCAGCCTGGGACAATAGGTGCTGCTTTTGCTGATACTCACCATAGAGGATTTGGCTTGAGAGCAACTGAGCGATTCCTTGCGCCATCGACATATTGACCTTGGAAAATAACTTTCGTTTCGGCTCATAGAGCTTGATGGTTCCCACGACTCGGTCACCCGCTTTCAGCGGGATAATCAATGCTGACCCCAGCTTACAGCCTTGTGATATTGAGCATTGGTAAGGATTATCATCCCCGTTGAGGTAGATAATCCGATCGTCTCGCATTGCTTCTAGCGTGCTAGCTGAGGATATAGGTGTTCCTGGCAAGTGATGATCATTACCGATACCCACGAAGGCCAAAATCTTGTGGTTATCAGTAATCGAGACCGCCCCAACACTGGTTTCTTCGTAGACGATATTGGCGATGCGACTGGCATTGTCAGTCTCAAACCCCGAGGCGATAACGCCGACAGAGCGCTCAGCTATGCGTAGCGCCCGGCGTGAGAACATGGCTGAATACTCTTCGAAGATGGTTTTTCTATCGTGCAAAATACTGATAAATAGCGCTGCGCCTATGGAGTTAGCAATGATCATCGGTGCTGCAATCTCCGAAACCAAGGCGTAGGCTTTGTCAAAAGGCGTAGCGACTGCCAAGATGATCAGCATTTGACTGATCTCTGCAATCAAGGTGACACAGAGTACGATAAGGGGATTGAATACTTCCTCTACCCAGTTTTTTCTAACTAAATAAAGATGGACTAGCCCTCCAATCAAGCCCTCCGCAGTGGTAGATATCGCGCAGGCAAGGTCGGTAAATCCGCCCAGAGTATAACGGTGCAAACCGCCAGTTAAACCAACAAGAAAACCCACTACAGGTCCGCCAAACAGTCCACCCATGACCGCGCCAATAGCGCGTGTGTTGGCGATAGCATCATCGATCTGTAGTCCCAAATAGGTTCCAAGAATACAAAATGAAGAGAAGACCAAGTAAACACTGACACGGTGAGACAGGCGCGTAGACATGTACAGCAGGGGCTTAAAAATCGGCGTCTTACTCAACATATAAGCAAGCACCAGATAGACGCACATTTGCTGTAATAATGAAATTATCAGTCCCATAATTGTTCCACGCAGAATCCCCAAAAACAGGCATAGCTTAATGCTTATTTCTTCGCTAAACAGAAAATGTCACCAATAACGTGAGCTAGATATAGATGTAAATAAAAATTTACGCATTGTTTTATATTATTTACGCTTGCAATATTAAGTAAGAGTGATAGTTTAATGTGAAATCGCTTCTTACACTGCATGGATAGAAAGTGGGTGTAATTTTTAGTTTACAGGTATGGTTATGCAAAAAAGTGAATTGAGTAATATTAACATCAGTGATGAGCAAGTCCTGATCACTCCAGAAGAGTTAAAGGCGAAATTACCGCTATCAGACAAGGCGCGTCGCTTTATCCAAGAGTCTCGAGAGACGATTGCCAACATCATTCAGAAGAAGGATCATCGCCTGTTGGTGGTGTGTGGCCCTTGTTCAATTCACGATATCGATGCTGCTAAAGACTACGCCAAGCGTTTGAAAGCACTGTCAGAGCAGCTTAGTGATCAGCTTTACCTTGTTATGCGTGTTTACTTTGAAAAGCCGCGCACCACAGTCGGTTGGAAGGGCCTGATCAATGACCCACATCTTGATGGTACATTTGATATCGAGCATGGCCTGCATGTTGGACGCCAACTGCTGGTCGAGTTGGCTGAGATGGAAATCCCACTCGCCACAGAAGCCCTTGATCCAATCAGCCCTCAATACTTGGCAGATACCTTCAGCTGGGCAGCGATTGGTGCTCGTACCACTGAGTCACAGACTCACCGTGAGATGGCCAGCGGCCTATCGATGCCGATTGGTTTCAAAAATGGCACCGATGGCAGCCTAGCAACGGCAATTAATGCTATGCAGGCGGCCTCATCAAGCCATCGCTTTATGGGTATTAACCGTGAGGGGCAAGTGGCGCTGCTGACGACTCAAGGTAACCCAAATGGCCATGTTATCCTGCGTGGTGGCAAGCAAACCAACTACGATTCGGTATCGGTGGCTGAGTGTGAGCAAGAGATGGCAGGTGTGGGGCTGGATGCGTCCTTGATGGTGGACTGCAGTCATGCAAACTCGCGTAAAGACTATCGTCGCCAGCCATTGGTGGCTGAGGATGTCATCCATCAGATCCGTGAAGGCAATAAATCGATTATTGGCGTGATGATTGAAAGTCATATCGATGAGGGTAATCAGTCCTCTGATCTGCCATTTAGCGAAATGAAATATGGCGTTTCGATCACCGATGCATGTATCAATTGGGACTCGACTGAGGCACTATTACGTCACGCACACAAAGAGCTGGTACCTTTCCTAGAAAACCGCTTGCCAAACAACGAGTAATGAACAAGGAACACCATGGCAGTTGAACTGAACGGATTACGCGATCAAATTGACGCAGTCGACAAGCAAATCTTAGACCTTCTTGCCCAGCGCCTTGCGCTAGTCGAGAAGGTCGGCGAGGTCAAAAGTGAACATGGCCTGCCTATCTATGCCCCAGACCGAGAAGCAGCGATGCTGGCTTCTCGACGCGAGGAGGCAGAAAAGAAGGGCGTGCCGCCTCAACTGATCGAAGATATTCTGCGTCGCACCATGCGTGAGTCCTATGCGAGTGAGAAAGACTCAGGGTTTAAATGCCTTAATCCTGAGCTGCGTTCGGTTGTCATCGTTGGTGGTCGTGGTCAACTTGGCGGCCTGTTTGCACGGATGTTCACTCTATCTGGCTACCAGGTGAAGCTGTTGGGCAGCCAAGATTGGCATCGCGCGGATGAGCTGTTGAGTGATGCTGGACTGGTGGTTGTGACGGTGCCAATTCACCTAACCAAGGGCGTGATTGAACGCCTCGGAAATCTTCCACCAGATTGCATCTTGTGTGACCTGACTTCGATTAAATCACAGCCTCTTGAGGCGATGAAACAGGTTCATTCTGGCCCTGTGGTGGGTTTACACCCGATGTTTGGTCCGGATGTGGCCAGCCTAGCCAAGCAGGTGATAGTGTACTGTGATGGGCGTATGCCTGAGCGCTACCAGTGGCTGTTAGAGCAGTTTGCGATCTGGGGAGCGAGCCTGTGTTCGGTTGATGCTCAGGAGCACGACCACGGTATGACGCTGATCCAGGCACTACGCCACTTTACCTCGTTCGCTTATGGTCTGCACTTGAGTCGCGAGAACCCTAATATTGATAAGTTGCTGCAGCTTAGCTCGCCAATTTATCGCTTGGAGTTGGCGATGGTTGGCCGTCTGTTTGCGCAAGACCCAAATCTTTACGGTGACATTATTCTCTCCTCACAAGAGAACATCGATATGATCAAGCGTTTCCACCATTGCTTTGGTGAGGCATTGGCGCTGCTTGATGGTAAAGACAAGCGTCATTTCGTTGATAGCTTTGAGCAGGTCAGTAACTGGTTTGGTGATTACTCGCAGCAGTTTATGTCTGAAAGCCAGCATCTACTCAAGCAGGCAAATGACAGTATTCATCGAGGCTAATTGTTTACCCACAACGAAATAAAAGGCGACCATAAGGTCGCCTTTTGTGTTTTTGCGAGCATGGCGCTTTATTGGGTGCTTAGCTCTCTGTCGGCATCCGTCTCATGGCTAGCCGTTTTAAGCGATGGACTGCTTGAAGGCGCGTTGGTGAGATTGACCTGCATTCTTACTGAGTTGTCGACGAGCTCCAGCAGGGGTTGCCAGTTGACTCGCTTCTCTTTCTCAAACAGATAATCAAAGTTATCCGGTGACCAATCGATGCTGTATTGCGGGTTGAGGGCTCGACCCAAGAAGCGGATTTCGTAGTGTAAGTGTGGTCCAGTTGAGTTGCCTGAGTTGCCACAGGTGGCAATTTGATCGCCCTTGGCAACAAAGGCACCGCTGCGCACCTTAAACTGGTGCAAGTGTGCATAGGAGGTCATAAAGCCATAGGCGTGGCGCACGGTTAAGAAGTTGCCAAAGCCACTGTCACTTGGACGTACGGTTTCTATCACGCCATCGGCGGGCGCATAGATTGGCTCACCTACCTGACAGGTGAGATCGATACCGGTGTGGGTATGAACCTTGCCGGTAATTGGGTTGGTGCGACGGCCAAATGAGGACGATACACGGCCGAAATTGACTGGTGTATCGTTGGGTAATAGACGCAGTAGGGTCGCTCTCACGGCGGAGTTGAGCGCGGCAGCATCGATGCGCTGTTCGAGCTGGTCTTGGTAAGTTGGGTCAGTTTCATCTGTTAAGCCAAGCACATGCTCAACGTCATAAACTCGTTGGCCGAGGATCTTTATCTCTTGTTGCTTACTGGCGAGATCTTGATTGAGTTGGTGCACTTCGTCCTCTTGCTCGGCAAGCAACATCTCTAAGTCATGATGAGTCCTGAGCAGCGTTCGATGTTGTTGACGCGAGTGCAGCGACTCTTGTTGCGAGGCTGAAAGTGCTTGATGAAGTTGTTGGATCTGATCTTGGGTTGAGTAGATATAGACAGCAGTTGTACCTATACACACCGTAGTGATGAATAATAGGCCACTTAGAGCGACTCGAGATAAAGCGAAGTGCTGCTCTCCCGCTGACGCTGGAACCTGTATTGTTATTTTTTTAGACATAGCTTCTTGGTTTGGGGTAAAAAACTAGGATCTTTTTCAAGCCACGCCGCATAAGCTCGTTGTCTTATTACTCTGGGGCGGAGTGTTAAGCCTCGCTTGCCAAAACCGCCATTGCACATGCAACAGGCTCGGTTTAGTCAAGGTTTCTAGTCTAGAACTGGAACAAAGCTATCAATTTAACACGCGTGGCATGCAGGTTTTATGTATCAAGATCACAAAAGCCGCTATTTCTAACGGCTTTTGTCTAAAAAATCAAACAGTAATGTTATTTAGCAATACGTTTGTATTTAATGCGGTGTGGCTCTGCAGCCTCAGGACCAAGGGTCTTCTTCAACCACTCCATGTATTCGGTGTAGTTACCTTCGTAGAAGTTAACTTGGCCCTCATCACGGTAGTCGATGATGTGGGTTGCGATGCGGTCTAGGAACCAGCGGTCGTGCGAGATAACCATGGCACAGCCAGGGAACTCAAGCAGCGCTTCTTCCAGCGCACGCAGGGTTTCTACATCGAGGTCATTGGTCGGCTCATCGAGAAGCAGTACGTTACCACCGGCTTTAAGCAGTTTCGCTAGGTGAACACGGTTACGCTCACCACCAGATAGCTCGCCAATGATCTTCTGTTGATCTGAGCCTTTAAAGTTAAAGCGTGAGCAGTAAGCACGCGCTGGGATCTCAAAATTATTGATCTTGATGATATCAGCGCCTTCAGAGATCTCTTGGAATACCGTTTTGCTGTCGTCCATGCTATCACGGAACTGATCCACCGATGCCAACTTCACTGTGTCACCCATCTCGATGGTACCTGAGTCTGGTTGTTCAGTGTCGCTAAGCATCTTGAATAGGGTCGATTTACCCGCACCGTTGGCACCAATGATACCGACAATCGCGCCTTTCGGAATGCTGAATGAGAGATCATCAATCAGCACGCGACCATCAAATGATTTGGTCAGGTTTTGTACATCGATAACCTTGTCACCTAGGCGTTCACCTGGTGGGATAAACAGCTCATTAGTCTCGTTACGCTTCTGATGATCGCCGCTTTGTAGCTCTTCAAAGCGAGCCATACGTGCCTTCGATTTTGCTTGGCGACCTTTCGGGTTTTGACGAACCCATTCCAACTCTTTCTCAATGGTCTTTTGACGTGCTTTTTCTTGCGAGGCTTCTTGTTGTAGACGTGCATCTTTTTGCTCAAGCCAAGAGGTGTAGTTACCTTCCCATGGGATGCCCTCACCACGGTCAAGTTCTAGGATCCAACCAGCTGCATTATCAAGGAAGTAGCGGTCGTGGGTAATAGCAACAACGGTACCTGTGTAATCAACCAAGAAGCGCTCTAGCCATGCAACTGATTCAGCGTCCAAGTGGTTGGTAGGCTCATCGAGCAGAAGCATGTCTGGCTTCTCTAGCAGAAGACGACAGATAGCGACGCGGCGACGCTCACCACCGGACAGGTGTTCAATCTTCGCATCCCACTCAGGCAGACGCAGCGCATCAGCAGCACGCTCAAGCGAGTTCTCTAGGTTATGGCCATCTTTTGCCTGGATCAGCGCTTCTAGCTCACCTTGCTCTTTCGCTAGGGCATCAAAGTCGGCATCTGGCTCTGCATAAGCGGCATATACCTCATCAAGACGTTTCATCGCACCAGCAACATCAGACACCGCCTCTTCAACGATTTCACGCACCGTCTTCGATTCATCCAGTACTGGCTCCTGAGGTAGGTAACCCACATTTAGACCCGGTTGTGGGCGCGCTTCACCATCGATATCCGTATCAATTCCAGCCATGATACGCAGCAAGGTTGATTTACCCGCACCATTGAGGCCGAGAACGCCGATTTTTGCACCTGGGAAGAAGCTTAGAGAAATGTCTTTAAGAATTTGACGCTTTGGTGGCACGATTTTGCTCACCCGCGACATGGTATATACGTATTCAGCCATTGCCGATCGTTCCTAAAAATATAATTGCAAATTCAATCCTCTATTTTATACCAATTCCCTACAAGATGTTACCAACCTTGGAATTAAACAATCCAAATTCTGATATCGCCAAGTAACCTTAAGATGCCGTTTCAGTGAGACAAGTAAAGTCCCCCAGAGAGAATCAATAGACAGGCTTAACTTTGCGTCAAATGACTGTAAAAGAGGGCCCATGTCTGCAGTCATTCTCCTTGATATGTGCACGTATATTGGCTCTGAAGTCTGCACCTTGAGGTCACTTGGGTATCCGGTGAGCTTATCCTAGACTTAATGGATAAACTGCTATACAGCTGTGCAGGGACAAGCGCGGCTGGGCAAGGATGTATTGATCAAAAGGACACTCGATGTTGAAAATTGCAACCGTATGTTGTGCGGCAGCGGCAGTGTTGGCTCTTGGTAGCAGTTGGTTATCAAAGGCCAAGGGAGCCACGCTTGAAGAGCAGCGCAAGATGTATGATGATGCCAAGGCATTGGTCGAGATGCGTCAAATTGAGCGCTTTTCTGCTCTGCGCTCGCAAATCACCCAATACCCACTTACCCCTTATTTAGACTACCGTGTGTTTCTGATTGATCTCGCTGAGCGCAGCCCCGCTGAGGTTGAGCAGTTTATCACTGACCACAACACCTTGCCTTTTTCTCGCTCGATCCGTGCCGTCTTTCTCGATCGCCTCGCGGCTAAACGTCGCTGGAGTGATTGGCTCGTGTTTCAGCCCAATCTGCCTAATGATGAGCGTTATCGATGTCAGTATTATGTCGCCAAACTTGAGACTGGGGATACCGATGCTGCCTATGCAGGCGCGAAAACCCTATGGCAAAGTGGCCGCAGCGTCAGTGATGCTTGTGACCCACTTTTTAGGGCTTGGTCGAAAGCGGGACACAAAACCGATCAAGATATTCTCGAGCGGATGTTATTGGCATTTGAACAACGTAACAGCAGTTTGATGAGTTACCTCAGTCGTCAGGCTAAATCTGAGCAAGCACAGAGCAAGGCGGAGCAAGTGTTGGCGCTCAATCGCAAGCCAAACACCGTTGTCACCTTTACAAGTCAGCAGACAGTCAATGCTTATAATCAGAAACTGGTTGAGTTGGCTCTGAAAAAACTCGCTCGTCGTGACACCGAGCAAGCCATCAAGGCTCAAGATCAGATAAAGCCCAACTTTTTGACACCCGATCAGTCACAATCAGTCGTGGACTATACCGCAAGGCGACTGATGACCACAGGCAGCGAGCGCTTAATTTCGTGGCGCGATGCAGTCATCGAGCGAACCAGTGATCAGAGCTTAATAGAGCGTCGTGTGCGACTGGCGATTGGACAAGCAGATTGGGCGGGCGTCGAGATGTGGCTAAGCTTGCTTAGCTCAGATGCGCTGCAATCCCAGCGCTGGAGTTATTGGCAGGCGAGGGCAGATCTTGCGCTGGACAATACCGAGCGTGGTGAGTTGCAACTACAAAGCCTGGTTGGCGAGCGTAATTTTTACAGCGTTGCAGCAGCAACGGCTCTGGAGCAGGACTATCAGTACCCCACTAGCAGCCTGCCCTATGATCAAAGCCAGGTGGCGGCTTACCAATCAAGCCTTGCTCGGATAGAAGAGCTGATACGACGAGACAAGATCACTACTGCGAAGAGCGAGTGGCGCTTTTTACTCAGTCGTGTTGAGCAAGGAGACAAACAGCTGCTCGCTAGTTTTGCCGCGAGCAAGCGTTGGTATCACCTGACTGTTACAGCGACTATTGAGGCAAAGATGTGGGATAACATCGAGCTGCGCTTTCCGATTGCGCACCGCTGGTGGTTTGAGTTTTACGCCAAGCGACACGACCTCAATCTCACCACACTGCTCTCGTTGGCACGGCAAGAGAGTGCGCTTGATGTCGAGGCGCGCTCACCGGTTGGAGCGAGAGGGATCATGCAGATTATGCCAGCCACGGCAAAAGACACGGCAAGGAAATTTGGACTTAGCTACTCCGGTAGTCAGCAATTATATCAGGTGGAAAAGAACATCGAGATTGGCAGCCAGTACCTTAAGAGCTTGATGAATCGTTATGATGACAATCGGATTTTTGCTTTGGCGGCGTACAATGCCGGGCCTGGACGTGTTAGGCAGTGGCGAGAGCGCAGCGATGCACAACTGGATGTTTTTGCCTTTATCGAAGCGATCCCATTTTATGAAACTCGCAACTATGTGCAAAATATCCTGATGTTTGAAACCTACTATCGAGATAACCTAGAGCTCCCGGCGCAGTTTCTTACCGAGCAGGAGCTGCTTCAACGCTATTAACCTCAGGGAGGGGATAGGATTTTGTCATCACTGGCGGTAGTATTGGGGTTTTGTTGTATGTTTAAGGGTTGCTCACATGTCATCCAAACCAGAATATAACCATTGGGCAGAGATAAGCGCGTTGATCAAAGAATCGGTTGAGCAGGGTCAACACGAGCTATTGCTGACGATGTTGATGACACCCGATGAGCGCGAGGCGATACAGACACGGGTGAATATCGTGTGTGAGCTACTTAAGGGTGACCTTTCCCAGCGCCAAATTAGTCAGCTGCTCGGCGTGGGGGTTGCAACCATTACACGCGGTTCGGCAGAGTTGAAAACAAAGTCGAGTGAGCAAAAAGCGACCATTGAGCAGCTAGTCCTCAAAGACCGCTCGCGCGCAGACTAAATCAAAAGTGGTCGGGGTTTGAAAATGGGATCAGCGCGAGAATAAGCGCCTGCTGGTAAACACTGCTGCGAGTGAGCAGGTGGTTCGTCAGCAAACCAATCGCCCCACCTTTCTGTTTGATATTCTCGGTTGAGAACACCTCATCCATCACATCACCAAGCTCTATACCTTGGCTGATTTTGTCCATTACAACTGGTGGCAGTTGCAGGCTTGATGAGCGAGACTCGCCACGTAGGCTTCCCGACTCGATGATCATCCAGGCAAAGGTTGAACTCTGCTCAATTCCGGCCTCTAGGCCGACATAAAAGTCACCATCTGTTACTGCATGACGAGCATTACTGACACGATTAAGTGCGCCTTGTTTGGTCTCGGCATTCGACATTGGTTGATCCGCGACCTCACTGGCTACACTGCCCCCTTGATAATGAAAATTCTGCTCAGGGAATACAGCACTAAATGCCGCTTTCACAGCATTGATTTTAGCGGGGTTAAGTGAGGCGATAACGACGGTTTTCATGGGCTGATAGTTGACCTTAGTTTCGATGGGACAAAGCCCCCGACAAGCCCTTGGTGGTTGCCGGGGAAAGCGATTATATCAGTTTAACCTGGGTGGGTTTCACATTCTCGCTCGGGTAACAGCCAAGCACTTTCAGGTGCTTGGTAATCTTGGTCAATTGCTCAAGGGCTTGCTGCATGTCCTCGGAGTCCAGATGTGCCTCGAGGTCGACGTAGAACATCTCCTCCCATGGATTGCCCATAATTGGGCGTGACTCCAGCTTGGTCATATTGATACCAAAGCGCTGCAGCACGAGCAGAGTTTGAACGAGAGAGCCAGCTTGCTGTGATGTCGACATTATCAAGGTGCTCTTGGCCGGGATTTGCGGTGAGACATCAACTGGTTTGCGCGCCACTACAATAAAACGAGTATGATTTTCAGTTTGGTTCGAGATATTGCCTTGCAGAGGCTGCAGCCCATACAGTTTACCGCTTGAGGCATTGCCGATAGCCGCAATTTCAGGCTGGTTCAACTCTTGAACCTTTTTCATCGCATCCGCGGTGCTGGCACAGGTTTTCAGCTTGACGTTGTTCAGGCGGCTCAGGAACTCACTACATTGCTGGTGAGGTTGTGGGTGCGAGTATAAAGTGGTGATGTCCTCAAGACGGACATCGCTGACGCCGACAAGGCAGTGCTCGATAGGTAGGGTAAGCTCACCAACAATGTAGAGAGTGGTGTGCTGCAAAAGGTCATAGACCTCATTGATTGAGCCAGAGCTGGTATTCTCGATTGGTAGTACCCCGTAGTCGGCGTGACCACTCTCTACGGTTTTGGCGACCTCTTTGAAGACATCACAATTGAGCTCGACCAACTCCATATTTTTTCGCGAGAAAAACTCACGGCTAGCCAGATGTGAATATGAGCCTTTGGCTCCAAGGAAGGCAACACGCGCTAGGGGTTTTTGGTGGTCTGGATTGGCAAGCTCTTGCAGATAGGCTTGCTGGAGCAGAACAGAATCTTCGATGATGGTGTGAAACAACTTAGTGATGTATTCAGCATCGAGCTGGTACTTAGACTTACCATTATTGATCAGTTTCACCAACAACTCTTGCTCGCGGCTCGCGTCGCGTACTGGCTTAGAGGTCTGTACCTTAGATTTTGCGACCTCGATGCTCATTTGGCGTCGCTCAGAGAGCAGTTTAAGCAACTGATCGTCGAGTTCATTGAGGCGCAGGCGGATTTTATCCAACGAATACTGGGTTTCACTCATATTGATGTCCTTACGAAAAAGCCTCCCTGGTGGGAGGCTTTTGTTCATCTGATGTTGCGACACGAACCACTTAGCCTCCAGGGATTACCGGATAAAAAAGAGGCCAAAGAAAAATCGTGAAGTCTGCATAAGTATCTAAAATTTAATCTATCTGCCTCTACAATAAGCAAGCGCCCAATGAGCGTCAAGCAAAAAAATAGCGCCCTTGCGGGCGCTAATCTCACTTTCGTTGTGGGTTATTCTTCAATTGGCTCAAGTTCAGGTTTATCAGCTCGGCGCGCTGCTGGCTTGTGTCTCAGTTTGTTAAGTTGGCGCTCGAGTTTTTGTTCAGCTTCGTTAATTGCTGCGTAGAGATCTTCTCCACTTGCCGAAGCGATGAGTTGACCCTTTGGTACAGTGATGATCGCTTCGATTTTTTTCTGTTTGTTTGGTTCCTCACTGATGCTAGCTTGGCAGCTGATTATGTCGACTTGCCACTTTTCTAGCTTTTTGAATTTACTCTCAATATGAGCGCGGATAGCAGAGGTTAGTTCGATGTTCTTGCCAGTCATGTTTATTTTCATATGTGTATTTCCTCTGTGTCATCCCTCATGGGTTAACTCCAGATTACGTTTCTAGTGATGAAATAACGTGATGCTGATCACCCTTGTGAGGTGTAATTTTGATGACAAACACAAATGTGATCGCTGACAAAGACTGGCAAAAAGATTGGCATAAAAACTTGAGTTAGCTCGTTGAGTGGTTAGATTGGTAAGAGTCATTACTAAAAATCCCCGGTTTTTTAGGGGCTTTGTACAACCTAAGCTAGGTTGGTGCTGTTTTTTTGCTCAACCAAAAAACGTGATGAGTATCACCGACTCTCCTCGAGTGCGTTAATCTTCCCGTTGGTTTCTTTCTGATAGTCTCGGTTTGGTTGTCAATGTGGCTGCATTGCTGCTCTCTTCATGCTCATAGATCTCTTCGAGCTGCTTGTAAATCACGTAATACCGATTGATATTTGCCACATACTCCACAGGCTCGCGACTGATGTTTCGTCGCGTCACTATCTCCACATTGTGGAACCACTGGTTGGGGTCATAGCCGTTTTTTTCTGCAAGGCGACGCATGCGGCGAATATTGCCAGGTCCGGCGTTATAGGCAGCCAGTGCAAAGTAGACCTGATTGTCTGCGGTGATGGTGTCGTCATCAAAGTAGCGGTCTTTGATAAAACGCATGTACTTGACGCCCGCATGAATGTTGTTTTCCACTTCATAAATATTGGGAATATTAACATTGGGGTCTTTGGCTGTGCTGGGGAGGATCTGCATGATCCCAACCGCGCCAGCGCGAGAGACTTTACTTTGATCTAGCCCAGACTCTTGAAAGCTCTGCGCAGAGATCATTAGAGAGTCAAAGCCATAGCGCTCTGAGTAGGTCTCGAAAATACCGGAGAGGGACTCCAGGCGCTCGATCTTAGTTGGGTTAAGGATTTGCTTTAACCAACTAGTGTTTTGGATATACTTGCCATAGAGCACGTTACCAAGCAGGGTGCCGGCCTTAGCGGTTTTGATGAACTTGTTCACTGAAGCCTTGAGCTGCGGAGACTGCTTACGCATCGCCCAGGCTATCTGACCATTTTCACGCAGTGGCAACGCATCGTGGATCTGGATGTTGTCAACGACATCGAGCCAAAGCTTGGCTTTATGGCCATCAAGTACAGTTTTACTGATATGGCCTTGGTTGATCATTTCCAACAATTCAAAGTCTTGCAGTGTCTCCTCGACAAACTCGATCAACATAGGCGGAAGGTTTCTCTGATGCAGCTCTGCATTGATCTTCTGCAGGCTCTCAAAGTAACTCGAGCTACTACGAACCCAAACCTCTTCACCACTCAACTGTTCGATACTGGCAATAGGGGAGTGCGCTTTATCGGTGATAAAAAGTTCGCGCACAGTATTGGTTAATGGGTCACTAAAATCGACTTGTAGTGAACGCTTAGGGGTGATGGTAAGGTTAGCGACCGCCAAATCACCGTAGCCCTTGGTGAGTGACGGAATAAGATCATCACGCGCGACAGGAATTACTTGAATTTTCAGATAGGCAGAGCGCTTTTTGAGCTGCTGCTCGTAGTTGTAAAGCAACTCGGCGACGATACCTTTCGGTCGCCCTGATTCTACGTAGTAAAAACCAAGGTCAGCAGAGACCAATACCCGCACCACCCCTTTTTCGATAAAAGTATCCATGTCTCCTAGGTAAGGGTCTTTTTGTAGGGGAGCAAGTGCCAGCCCCCAAGCATTGAGGGAAAAGCAGGTGCATAACACCATCAGGTAGCGGAATAACTGCATAGTAAACCTCACGCACTAAAGAGAAGTTTGTTCAGGGTTAGTAGCAAAGTGGCGTATCAGCGAGCAGGGGAGTAAATAAAAACGGCTACCTAAAAGGTAGCCGCTCAAGGGTAAAATAGCGAGATTACAGCGGATTAAGTTCGATTAATTCTCGGGTACGCTGCGCAGGCTCTTGCAGCCCTAGCTGTTCGTAAGCTTGAAGTTGAATGCGTAAAGATTTGCGAGCCGCTTCCGTGTCCGGGTAGGTACGCTGCAGCTCTTGGGCACGATTGATGGCCGCAATCCATGCCTCACGACGCAGATAAAAGTCAGCGGTCGCCAGATCATACTCGGCTAGGCGATTGGTTAGGGCCAACATACGTTGACGTGCATCATTGCCATATTGGCTGTTCGGGTAACGCTCTAGCAGTCGCTTGAAATCAGCGAAAGCAGCCTTAACCGGCTCAGGGTCACGATCGCTACGATCGACATTAAAGATGTCGTGCATAAAGTTGCGGTCTTGCGCCATATTCGTCAAGCCACGCATGTACAACACCCAATCGATTTTCTCATGGGTTGGATTAAGGCGCATAAAACGCTCAATCGTGGCGAGGCCAAGTGGCAGGTCGTCGTTCTTGTAGTAGGCATAGATCAGATCTAATTGTACCTGCTCAGAGTATGCGCCAAATGGGTAGCGAGAGTCCAAAGCCTCAAGTTGTTCAATGGCCGTTATCCAATTGCCGCCCTGCAAGGCAGTTTGCGCCTCAGCGTAAAGCTCTGAAGGTGGTACGTCAGGGACAATTTCTTCGGTGCTCGAACAGCCGAAAAGAAGTGCAGTTGCGAGTAGGCCTGATAAAGTGCGGTATTTCATGTCAGGTGTTCAATCCATAATTAAATATTTTCTGCGCTTCCGTTACTTTCTACACTGTAACAGATACAATAGCGCCTATTCTTCCACAGTAGTGGTCATTAGTCTCACAGTTTTTAAAAAAGTTCGATATGGCACAACAGATTGAGTTAACACAAACCGTACAAGATAGCCAACTAGGTCAGCGTCTGGATCAGGCAATCGCTGAATTGTTCTCTGATTTCTCCCGCTCGCGACTCAAGGAGTGGCTATTGTCAGGCAAGGTATCAGTGGATGGTCAAGTTGTCACTAAGCCACGCACCAAGGTGATGGGTGGCGAGGTAATCGTGCTGCAAGCAGAGCTTGAGGACGAAGAGCGCTGGGAAGCACAAGATATCCCGTTGGATATCGTTTATGAAGATGACGACATCTTGGTGATCAACAAACCACGCGACTTCGTTGTTCACCCAGGAGCGGGCACACCCGATGGCACAGTGCTCAACGCATTGTTGCACCACTGCCCACAGGTGGCGGAAGTGCCGCGTGCCGGGATTGTTCACCGCTTGGATAAAGACACCACAGGTTTGATGGTGGTAGCGAAAACCGTTCCTGCACAAACTCGCTTGGTTCGTGCACTGCAAAAACGCAACATTACCCGTGAGTATGAGGCGATTGCGATTGGTCGTATGACCGCTGGTGGTCGTGTTGAGCAGCCAATTGGTCGTCACTCAACCAAGCGTACCCTGATGGCTGTCAGTCCAATGGGTAAGCCTGCGGTAACCCATTACCGCGTTGCAGAACATTTCCGCGAGCATACGCGTATTCGCCTGCGCCTAGAGACCGGTCGTACGCACCAGATCCGTGTGCATATGTCTTACCTTCAGCATCCACTGTTGGGTGATACGGCATACGGTGGTCGTGCACGCATTCCGAATGGTGCCTCTGAAGAGCTTACTGAGCATATTCGCCAGTTTGACCGTCAAGCACTGCATGCGGCGATGCTCAAGTTTGAGCACCCAGTGACCCGTGAAGAGGTTGAGTTCCACGCCCCGATCCCAGATGACATGGTTGCCATTACGGAAGCGCTGCGTGAAGACACACAAATCCACGGTCTAGCAGACGAGTTCTAATATGATGATTGTCCCTAACTGGCCTGCGCCAGTGAATATCAAGGCGATATCTTCGCTAAGAAAAGGAGGCGCCTCGCTTGCCCCATACGATTCACTCAATGTCGGCATGCATGTTGGGGACATCAACAGCACAGTGGAACTCAATCGACAGCGCTTGGTGTTCGCGGCCGAGATGCCTTCGAATCCAGTGTGGCTAAATCAGACTCACTCCAACTATGTTCACGAGCTTGTGCAGCCGACGGCTGAGGTTATTGATGCGGATGCAACCTTCACTAACGTGCAAGGCGTGGTATGCGCAGCGATGACGGCGGATTGCCTTCCTGTCCTACTCACCGACAAAGCAGGGACGCAGGTAGCGGCGGTACATGCCGGTTGGCGTGGTCTTGCCAATGGCATTGTCGACAATGCCCTAGCTAAGTTTGCGGTTGAATCACCAAGCGATATTATCGCTTGGTTAGGGCCTGCGATTGGTCCAGATGCCTTTGAGGTTGGTCAGGATGTGTTTGATGCCTTTGTTGGGCAAAATCGCCAAGCGCAAGTGGCATTTAAACCGAGCTCCAATGAGAGTGGTAAGTATTTTGCCAATATGCACCTACTAGCGACAATGGTGCTCAACCGTTTTGGTGTTGATGAGGTCTACCGTAGTGAGTTGTGTACCCACACGGAGAAGGAGTCGCTATTTTCTTACCGTCGTGATGGCGTTACCGGAAGGCAAGTGACCTGTATCTGGATTGATGCGTAGCGCCCTTAGCGCTGCGCCTTACCAACTATAACTCTTACCTTGAAAGCCTCGCTTTAAAAATTCCCCTTGAAAAATCCCCACTAAATATCCATCTATTGATATATGAAGTGCGACACTTAGCGCGCAGCGTTTACTACACCACACAGGTCCGCTAACCGGGTTGTGGTTATACCAATGAATGGAGGCAGTTATGCGTCTAGATCGTTTTACGAGCAAATTTCAAGTTGCTATTTCTGATGCCCAATCTCTGGCTCTAGGTCGAGATCACCAGTATATCGAACCGGTACACTTAATGGTGGCCTTGCTTGATCAGAATGGCAGTCCTATCCGACCATTGTTGACTATGCTCGGAGTCGACATCACTCACCTACGCTCAAAACTGAGCGAACTGCTCGATAAGTTGCCCAAGGTCAGCGGCATTGGTGGTGACGTGCAGTTATCGGGCAATATGGGCAATATGTTCAACCTGTGCGATAAGGTCGCGCAAAAGCGCCAAGACAGCTACATCTCGTCAGAGATCTTTTTGCTTGCCGCACTCGAAGACAAGGGCCCGCTAGGCGCCCTGTTGAAAAAACTCGGTCTAAACGAGCAAAAGGTGACTCAAGCGATCGAAAAGATCAGAGGTGGCCAAAAGGTCGATGACCCTAACGCTGAAGAGATGCGTCAAGCACTGGAAAAGTTCACCATTGACCTTACCGAGCGTGCAGAGCAGGGCAAACTGGACCCAGTGATAGGACGTGATGATGAAATCCGTCGTACCATTCAGGTGCTGCAGCGTCGCACTAAAAACAACCCAGTGATCATTGGTGAGCCTGGGGTCGGTAAGACGGCGATTGTTGAGGGTTTGGCGCAGCGTATCATCAACGATGAGGTGCCGGAGGGGCTACGTGGTCGACGTGTGCTTGCGCTGGATATGGGGGCGTTAGTTGCCGGTGCCAAATATCGCGGAGAATTTGAGGAACGCCTCAAATCGGTGCTCAATGAACTATCCAAAGAAGAGGGTAATATCATCCTCTTTATTGATGAGCTGCACACCATGGTCGGCGCGGGTAAAGGCGAAGGCTCAATGGATGCTGGTAACATGCTCAAGCCAGCCCTAGCGAGAGGTGAGTTGCACTGTGTTGGCGCAACGACGCTGGATGAGTATCGACAGTACATTGAGAAAGACCCTGCGCTCGAGCGTCGTTTCCAAAAAGTGCTGGTGGATGAGCCGACCGTAGAAGATACTGTCGCTATATTGCGTGGCCTCAAAGAGCGCTACGAGCTACACCACCACGTTGAGATCACCGACCCCGCAATTGTCGCAGCGGCAAGCTTATCCCATCGCTATGTTTCTGATCGCCAGTTGCCGGATAAGGCGATTGACTTGATTGATGAGGCAGCCTCAAGCATTCGTATGCAGATGGACTCGAAGCCTGAGTCACTTGATAAGCTTGAGCGTAAGATCATTCAGCTTAAGATTGAGCAACAGGCTCTAGTGAACGAGCAAGACGATGCCAGTGAAAAGCGCCTTAACTCGCTCAATTCTGAACTTGTCGAGAAAGAGCGTGAGTTTGCTGAGCTTGAAGAGGTGTGGAACGCGGAAAAGGCGGCGCTGTCGGGTACACAACACATCAAGGCAGAGCTTGAGCAGGCTCGGATGGATATGGATTTTGCTCGTCGAGCGGGGGATCTTAACCGTATGTCTGAGCTTCAGTATGGACGCATTCCAGAGCTTGAGAAGCAACTCGACTTAGCCACCCAAGCTGAAATGCAAGAGATGACGCTGTTGCGTAACAAGGTGACCGATAGCGAGATCGCCGAAGTGTTGTCAAAAGCAACCGGCATTCCTGTGTCGAAGATGCTTGAGGCTGAGCGAGAAAAGCTATTGCGCATGGAAGAGGTTCTACATAAGCGCGTGATTGGACAAAAAGAAGCCGTCGATGTTGTGGCCAATGCCATACGTCGCAGCCGCGCTGGCCTGTCGGATCCCAATAAGCCGATTGGTTCGTTCCTATTCTTAGGGCCAACTGGGGTCGGTAAAACCGAGCTATGCAAAACATTGGCGAACTTTATGTTCGATAGTGAAGACGCCATGGTACGTATCGATATGTCGGAGTTTATGGAGAAACACTCGGTTGCGCGATTGGTTGGTGCTCCTCCGGGTTATGTTGGCTATGAAGAGGGGGGTTACCTGACGGAAGCGGTCAGACGCAAGCCCTATTCAGTGATCTTGTTGGATGAAGTAGAGAAGGCGCATCCAGATGTGTTTAACATTCTCCTGCAGGTGCTCGATGACGGGCGACTCACCGATGGACAGGGGCGAACGGTCGACTTTAGAAATACGGTCGTGATCATGACATCGAACCTAGGCTCAAACCGAATCCAAGAGAACTTTGCTCAATTAGATTATGAGGGCATCAAGAGTGCGGTAATGGAAGTGGTTGGTAGTCACTTTAGACCGGAATTTCTTAATCGAGTCGATGAGAGCGTGGTATTCCATCCGCTGGGGCAGCAGCACATCAAGTCGATTGCACAAATCCAGTTGCGTCGCCTTGCCAAACGAATGGAAGAAAAAGGCTACTTGCTCGATACCAGTGATGAAGCACTAGAGTTTATCGCTCAGGTAGGCTTCGATCCTGTCTATGGCGCGCGCCCACTAAAGAGGGCGATCCAACAGACGGTAGAGAATCCTTTAGCGAAAGCTATCCTTGGCGGACAAATCGTCCCGGATAGACCTATTGAGTTATCGGTTAAGGACCAACACATAGTCGCAACGCAAAGATAACTCTCATTAGTACCCCAAAGAGGCCGAAAACGTGTGTTTTCGGTCTTTTTTTGTGCGCATTGGTTGCTATTTGTCCGAACGATTGGTTTTGGTGTTTTTTTTTGAAATTGGCTATTGCCAAGCGTCAAACAATCTCTATAATGCGCCTCCGTTGTCACGCAAAACCAAACGGTCGAGCGAGAAGACAAAAGGTCATTGAAGTTAATTAGATAGCTTCAAAAAATAAATTTAAAAAAGTGTTTGACACTAAGATTTATTTGGCTAGAATGACCGTCCGCTTTGAGATGAAGTTCAAAGCAAAGCTCTTTAAAAATATAAACCTATCAATCTGTGTGGGCACTCGTTGATGATAATCCACTTTTGGTTTTCACTTTTTTATAAAAAGTAAAATCAAAAACTGATTCTTCGGAATCATTTGGCTATCAATGAACTGAGTGACCAATTTGAATGAGCAATCATTCGAGCACAGTCAATTCACATATCGTTAGATATGAATTCAGTATTCATTGAGCCGACAAAATCTTAAATTGAAGAGTTTGATCATGGCTCAGATTGAACGCTGGCGGCAGGCCTAACACATGCAAGTCGAGCGGCAGCGACAGTTACAATCCTTCGGGTGCGTTTCTGGGCGGCGAGCGGCGGACGGGTGAGTAATGCCTGGGAATATGCCTTGATGTGGGGGATAACTATTGGAAACGATAGCTAATACCGCATAATGCCCTTGTTTATAATGAACAGGAGCCAAAGAGGGGGACCTTTTAGGCCTCTCGCGTCAAGATTAGCCCAGGTGGGATTAGCTAGTTGGTGAGGTAATGGCTCACCAAGGCAACGATCCCTAGCTGGTCTGAGAGGATGATCAGCCACACTGGAACTGAGACACGGTCCAGACTCCTACGGGAGGCAGCAGTGGGGAATATTGCACAATGGGCGCAAGCCTGATGCAGCCATGCCGCGTGTGTGAAGAAGGCCTTCGGGTTGTAAAGCACTTTCAGCAGTGAGGAAGGTATCGTAGTTAATAGCTGCGGTATTTGACGTTAGCTGCAGAAGAAGCACCGGCTAACTCCGTGCCAGCAGCCGCGGTAATACGGAGGGTGCGAGCGTTAATCGGAATTACTGGGCGTAAAGCGCATGCAGGTGGATGATTAAGTCAGATGTGAAAGCCCGGGGCTCAACCTCGGAACAGCATTTGAAACTGGTCATCTAGAGTACTGTAGAGGGGGGTAGAATTTCAGGTGTAGCGGTGAAATGCGTAGAGATCTGAAGGAATACCGGTGGCGAAGGCGGCCCCCTGGACAGATACTGACACTCAGATGCGAAAGCGTGGGGAGCAAACAGGATTAGATACCCTGGTAGTCCACGCCGTAAACGATGTCTACTTGGAGGTTGTGGCCTTGAGCCGTGGCTTTCGGAGCTAACGCGTTAAGTAGACCGCCTGGGGAGTACGGTCGCAAGATTAAAACTCAAATGAATTGACGGGGGCCCGCACAAGCGGTGGAGCATGTGGTTTAATTCGATGCAACGCGAAGAACCTTACCTACTCTTGACATCCATAGAACTTAGCAGAGATGCTTTGGTGCCTTCGGGAACTATGAGACAGGTGCTGCATGGCTGTCGTCAGCTCGTGTTGTGAAATGTTGGGTTAAGTCCCGCAACGAGCGCAACCCTTATCCTTGTTTGCCAGCGAGTAATGTCGGGAACTCCAGGGAGACTGCCGGTGATAAACCGGAGGAAGGTGGGGACGACGTCAAGTCATCATGGCCCTTACGAGTAGGGCTACACACGTGCTACAATGGCGCATACAGAGGGCAGCCAACTTGCGAGAGTGAGCGAATCCCAAAAAGTGCGTCGTAGTCCGGATTGGAGTCTGCAACTCGACTCCATGAAGTCGGAATCGCTAGTAATCGTAGATCAGAATGCTACGGTGAATACGTTCCCGGGCCTTGTACACACCGCCCGTCACACCATGGGAGTGGGCTGCAAAAGAAGTGGGTAGTTTAACCTTCGGGAGGACGCTCACCACTTTGTGGTTCATGACTGGGGTGAAGTCGTAACAAGGTAGCCCTAGGGGAACCTGGGGCTGGATCACCTCCTTATACGATGATTATTGCGATGAGTGTTCACACAGATTGATATGGTTTGTAAAAGAAAGAGTGATTTTACTGTTTAGGTAAAATCAAAATTGGGGGTCTGTAGCTCAGGTGGTTAGAGCGTTCGCCTGATAAGCGAGAGGTCGGTGGTTCAAGTCCACTCAGACCCACCAAATCTTTCCGTCTGCTGCGTCAACAAGCGCGTTGTGTACTGATGTACACGGCCTTACTTGTTTCCTTGCATACGAAAAGATTCCCAGTCTCAATGACTGTTTATGGATTTATCCATTGATGGGGCTATAGCTCAGCTGGGAGAGCGCCTGCCTTGCACGCAGGAGGTCAGCAGTTCGATCCTGCTTAGCTCCACCATCTTTAAGGGTTTTTCCTTAAGAATCTTTAAAAATGGTTCATTTAATTGAATCAAGCTCTTTAACAATTTGGAAAGCTGACGAATAACAACAATCCCCTTATCTTTTAGATAAGTGTTGTTATTCAAATAAAAGTTCTCAAATCCTAAGTCTTTAAGATTTAGGTACCAACACACATTCAAGTGTTCTTGGAAGTAGCGAAAGCTACTTAATATTTGAGTCCGGCAAAATCGAGTCTGCATCATGTATAAAAATTGCAGACAACTTTGGTTGTTTAACGACAATCTCATGGTTTCTTTGAAACTCTTTGGGGTTGTATGGTTAAGTGACTAAGCGTACACGGTGGATGCCTTGGCAGTCAGAGGCGATGAAAGACGTAGTAACTTGCGATAAGCCCAGATTAGGTAGTAACAACCTGTGAGTCTGGGATTTCTGAATGGGGAAACCCACTCTCATAAGAGAGTATCACTAACTGAATACATAGGTTAGTGAGGCGAACCGGGGGAACTGAAACATCTAAGTACCCCGAGGAAAAGAAATCAACCGAGATTCCGAAAGTAGCGGCGAGCGAAATTGGATTAGCCCTTAAGCTTTTAATGATACAGGTGAAGCCTCTGGAAAGTGGCGCGATACCGGGTGATAGCCCCGTAACCGACATATCATAATCAGTGAAATCGAGTAGGGCGGGACACGTGATATCCTGTCTGAATATGGGGGGACCATCCTCCAAGGCTAAATACTACTGACTGACCGATAGTGAACCAGTACCGTGAGGGAAAGGCGAAAAGAACCCCTGTGAGGGGAGTGAAATAGAACCTGAAACCGTGTACGTACAAGCAGTAGGAGCACCTTCGTGGTGTGACTGCGTACCTTTTGTATAATGGGTCAGCGACTTATATTCAGTAGCGAGGTTAACCATCTAGGGGAGCCGTAGAGAAATCGAGTCTTAACTGGGCGTCGAGTTGCTGGATATAGACCCGAAACCAGGTGATCTAGCCATGGGCAGGTTGAAGGTTGAGTAACATCAACTGGAGGACCGAACCGACTAATGTTGAAAAATTAGCGGATGACTTGTGGCTAGGGGTGAAAGGCCAATCAAACCTGGAGATAGCTGGTTCTCCCCGAAATCTATTTAGGTAGAGCCTCGGACGAATACTACTGGGGGTAGAGCACTGTTAAGGCTAGGGGGTCATCCCGACTTACCAACCCTTTGCAAACTCCGAATACCAGTAAGTACTATCCGGGAGACACACGGCGGGTGCTAACGTCCGTCGTGGAGAGGGAAACAACCCAGACCGCCAGCTAAGGTCCCAAAGTATAGCTAAGTGGGAAACGATGTGGGAAGGCTTAGACAGCTAGGATGTTGGCTTAGAAGCAGCCATCATTTAAAGAAAGCGTAATAGCTCACTAGTCGAGTCGGCCTGCGCGGAAGATGTAACGGGGCTAAGCTATACACCGAAGCTGCGGCAATGACTTTTAGTCATTGGGTAGGGGAGCGTTCTGTAAGCCGTTGAAGGTGAGCTGTAAGGCTTGCTGGAGGTATCAGAAGTGCGAATGCTGACATGAGTAACGATAAAGGGGGTGAAAAACCTCCTCGCCGGAAGACCAAGGGTTCCTGTCCAACGTTAATCGGGGCAGGGTAAGTCGACCCCTAAGGCGAGGCCGAAAGGCGTAGTCGATGGGAAACGGGTTAATATTCCCGTACTTCTTACAATTGCGATGGGGGGACGGAGAAGGCTAGGTGGGCCTGGCGACGGTTGTCCAGGTTCAAGTGCGTAGGCTTGAGAGTTAGGTAAATCCGGCTCTCTTTAAGGCTGAGACACGATGTCGAGCATCTACGGATGTGAAGTCATTGATGCCATGCTTCCAGGAAAAGCCTCTAAGCTTCAGATTGTAAGGAATCGTACCCCAAACCGACACAGGTGGTCGGGTAGAGAATACCAAGGCGCTTGAGAGAACTCGGGTGAAGGAACTAGGCAAAATGGTACCGTAACTTCGGGAGAAGGTACGCTCCTCGCGGTGAAGTCCCTTGCGGATGGAGCTATGGGGAGTCGCAGATACCAGGTGGCTGCAACTGTTTATTAAAAACACAGCACTGTGCAAAATCGTAAGATGACGTATACGGTGTGACGCCTGCCCGGTGCCGGAAGGTTAATTGATGGGGTTAGACTTAGGTCGAAGCTCTTGATCGAAGCCCCGGTAAACGGCGGCCGTAACTATAACGGTCCTAAGGTAGCGAAATTCCTTGTCGGGTAAGTTCCGACCTGCACGAATGGCGTAATGATGGCCACGCTGTCTCCACCCGAGACTCAGTGAAATTGAAATCGCTGTGAAGATGCAGTGTACCCGCGGCTAGACGGAAAGACCCCGTGAACCTTTACTACAGCTTGGCACTGAACATTGAGCCTACATGTGTAGGATAGGTGGGAGGCTTTGAAGCAGGTACGCCAGTATCTGTGGAGCCATCCTTGAAATACCACCCTTGTATGTTTGATGTTCTAACTTAGACCCCTTATCGGGGTTGAGGACAGTGCCTGGTGGGTAGTTTGACTGGGGCGGTCTCCTCCCAAAGAGTAACGGAGGAGCACGAAGGTGGGCTAATCACGGTTGGACATCGTGAGGTTAGTGCAATGGCATAAGCCCGCTTGACTGCGAGAATGACAATTCGAGCAGGTGCGAAAGCAGGTCATAGTGATCCGGTGGTTCTGTATGGAAGGGCCATCGCTCAACGGATAAAAGGTACTCCGGGGATAACAGGCTGATACCGCCCAAGAGTTCATATCGACGGCGGTGTTTGGCACCTCGATGTCGGCTCATCACATCCTGGGGCTGAAGTCGGTCCCAAGGGTATGGCTGTTCGCCATTTAAAGTGGTACGCGAGCTGGGTTTAGAACGTCGTGAGACAGTTCGGTCCCTATCTGCCGTGGGCGTTGGAAGATTGAAGGGGGCTGCTCCTAGTACGAGAGGACCGGAGTGGACGAACCTCTGGTGTTCGGGTTGTGATGCCAATCGCATTGCCCGGTAGCTAAGTTCGGAATCGATAACCGCTGAAAGCATCTAAGCGGGAAGCGAGCCCTGAGATGAGTCTTCCCTGATACTTTAAGTATCCTTAAGGGTTGTTCGAGACTAGAACGTTGATAGGCAGGGTGTGTAAGCGTTGTGAGGCGTTGAGCTAACCTGTACTAATTGCCCGTGAGGCTTAACCATACAACACCCAAAGGGTTTTGATGGACTCAAAGCTAAGAACTTTGAATGTGTAAGAGAATAGAAGCGAGAAACGAGAGTCGAGAGACGAGTTTTTAAGCTTACAGCTTTCCGAATTTAAAAATTTGCTTGGCGACCATAGCGATTTGGACCCACCTGATTTCCATGCCGAACTCAGAAGTGAAACGAATTAGCGCCGATGGTAGTGTGGGGCTTCCCCATGTGAGAGTAGGACATCGCCAGGCTTTGAACAT
The DNA here is from genome assembly GCF_055391395.1 of Vibrio sabulosilitoris. Taxonomy (NCBI): domain Bacteria; kingdom Pseudomonadati; phylum Pseudomonadota; class Gammaproteobacteria; order Vibrionales; family Vibrionaceae; genus Vibrio; species Vibrio sabulosilitoris. Next base: position 3,252,094 of record NZ_AP029599.1, on the reverse strand, counting down.
ACTCTGTTTAAAGCGCTCTAGAGATAAGACTTTAAATGGACCACTGCGGAGTGGTAGTTCAGTTGGTTAGAATACCGGCCTGTCACGCCGGGGGTCGCGGGTTCGAGTCCCGTCCACTCCGCCACTTATTCAAAGACAAAGTTAAGTCTCTAAAACAACTACAGGGGTGTAGCTCCAATTGGCAGAGCAGCGGATTCCAAATCCGCGTGTTGGGAGTTCGAATCTCTCCACCCCTGCCATACACGAAAGCCTCGGTCGAAAGACCGAGGCTTTTTTGCGTCTAAGAGGCGAGATCGCTGCGCTGCGAGAGGCGAGAATCGAGGGTGCGGGGTTCGAGGACGCTAACGCTACGAGTAGCGAGTAGTTTGTGGGTGAGGGAAGTTTACCGCTCACGCATACTTCTATATATCCCAGAGATCAAAAGGAAAAAGCCCAGCATTTACGAATGCTGGGCTTTTTTTCATTGTCGCATAAGTGTGCAGTAGGAGTATTGAACTTTCGACTATCTCCGCACCACTTGCTACTCGTAGGGCGATAGCCCGTCCCCGAACCCCGCACCTGCGATTTTATACCAATCTGGAAAATTAACTGGTCAGGTTAATCCACTCTCGCGTGCACATTTTGGTAACCCTATCTGTACTATCCAAGAAGCGATTCCATGCCTTGCACACTTTCGACACGATATCGTCGTAATCAGTGAAGCTCTGATTGGCAAGATAATGTTGTCGGAGCCAGCTCCACACTTGCTCTATTGGGTTTAGCTCTGGTGAATACGCCGGAAGCTTAATGATGCTGACATTGTCGAACTCTTGTGCAATATCATCAGTATGCCATCCGGCACCATCCATAATGACCACCGCGTGATGACCTTTCTGAGTAACCGTTGAAATCTGTTTGAGATGCTCAATCATAATCTCTTTATTGACCCAGGGAACAATTATCGCTTCACCGATCCCTCTAGCCGGGCATACAAAGCCAAACAAATACGCATATTCAAACTGCTGCTGCTTTACCGCTCTCGGTCTCGAACCACGCTCTGCCCAAAGACGAGTTGTGGTATTTTGCTGACCAAATCTCGCTTCATCTTGAAACCAGACATCGACATTATTGAGCGCCACATGGCCGGGGATCTTAAGGATCGTTTCAATTTTGAATTTTTTTAAAATCGTCTTGTACTTGCTGTGATTGGCGAGGGTGCTTGGAGCGAGAGGTTATCCAAGAGAAGCCCATATGATTGAGTAAATAGTAGATAGAATCGGGGTGATAGTGTTTACCAAACTCTTTCACGATATAGGCATGTATATCAGCCCCGGTTAACCTGCCGCCAGATGAGTCTTCTGCTTGAGACGTTATGAATTGGCTTAACTGTTCACGCTGCTGGGCATTGAGAAATGCGGGCCGACCCGTTCTTGGTTTGTCTTGCAGTCCTTCAAGCCCTTCCTCAAAGAATGTTCGCACCCATTTATTTACGCTGGTTCTACTGACTTTAAGAAATTTGGCGATCTGGGTGCGAGACTGACCCTCTTTGAAGTGAGCCAGCGCGAGTAATCGCATCTTCATCTGGATAGATTTTTGTTGTCTAGCAAGTTTTTTAAAATCAATATTATCGAGGCTGTCCATAGCATCCGAATTCATATTAAAGAAACAACCTCAATTAGATCATACTTTTACTTAGATTGGTATAATAGCGAACTAGTGGCTATCACCATACCGCTCGCTCCCCGGAGGGCGATAGCCCGTACTCGAACCCCGCCCCTGTAATTTCCGCCCCTGTGGTTTTATAAGATGCTTTTCGGTACGATTCGGCGCAGTTTGACCTTGAACCTTTTCCACAGACTGACGTTATGGTCTGGGCTGAAATCGGGGGTGATTTGCCATGCATTGTCCGGTTCCATTTCTATAAGCATTGCGTCTTTTACACCTTTAGTAATCTCTGGTGAGTGGATTACCGTAAAGCTTTCTGTATTGAGGTTGGCGCTGCGAGGATCGAAGTTATAGGTGCCTATGACTGTTGTTGAGTCATCGATCACCATACTCTTGGCATGAAGCCCAAAAATAGGTGTGGTTGGCAGACGTTTAAACATATGTTCTGTCATCACTCTTTGCCTAACTCTAGCGTCCGGACGAAACTCATATAGCTCAACGCCAGTGTTCAGTAGGGCTTCTCGGCTGCGTTGATAACCGCTAAACGCTTCGAGATTATCAGTTGATGCAAGGCTGTTAGTCAGTATCTTTATTTCGATACCACTATCGACCAAATGTTGGAGAAACTCTCGATCTGCCTGACTCGTCACCAAGTAGGGAGTTTGAATTATGATGCTCTTTTCCGATTGGCTGAGCAGCTCGATCAACTTGGTGTGAGTTGGACTGCCACCGGCTAGAAAAGCGGTTTGATCATTTTTGCCCGGTTGATCAGATATATATTCAACACGATCGACAAAAGTAAATTTACCTTGCTCGGCGAGACGTTGGAAAGTGTGGGGGACTTGTTCTATCTCTTTACGAACATCAGGATGAAAATTGGTTGGATTACAAGCATAGCTGTGTAATCGGGAGAACTCCGGTTGAGCGTCTTGATCATCAAACTCGGCAAGGTGTTCTATGGGCACACTTAATTCACTGTGCCAAAATGTCTCAAACGATGACTGCATATCATCCACCGCTTCACCCGCCAGAAACACATCTCGATCTCTAAAGTTATATTCATGATCAAAACCAAAGTATTCATTAGCGATGTTACGTCCACCAGTGATGGCTACCTGTCCATCCACGATGAAGACTTTGTTATGCATTCTCTGATTGAATGCGTGAAAATCCAACATTAGAGTGCCGACTTTCTGAACTAGATTTCTACCCATATTGGTATTTGGGTTATAGACCTTGAACGCGATGTTCTTATGAGCGGATAACATCTGCAACTCATCCGCTCTAGCACCCAGTAACAAGTCATCAATGATGACCCGAACCTTCACGCCACGTTCAGCGGCCCTCACCAGATAGTCGGTTGCAATAAGACCCACATTGTCGACCGAAAAGATGAAGTACTGGATATCGATAGATTGCTCTGCCCGAGATGTCAGCCAAGCCCTAGACATCATCGCCTCAGCCCCTTGCTCGAGCACATAAACTCCAGTCTTGGTTTCTAACTCGTGTTGGAAGGGAGTGATATAAGTGGAGAGAGGTTCTACCTCTGTAGTCGGGCGCAGCGCGCAATAGTCGTATTCGGACAGAGGGACACTGTCTGGCTGTTCACTACAACCAGTTGTGAATAAGGTAAGAGTTGTGATTAGAGTAATTTTTTCACGGTAGTATGTACCTAACTATCTGAATATTAGATGATTAAACAACATACAAAACATATAGGCATTTGTCATCACCCGAGAAACTTCCTCATTGTTTGTACAGCAAGACTCTCACTCGTTTCTCGTCTCTCGAGTATCGCCTCTGCCTTCCAGGCATAAAAAAACCCCGCCAAAGCGAGGTTTTTAAACTACCAAAATACGCAGCGCAGATTACTTAAGCAGCGCTTCGTTACCGTTTTCACGGATGTGCTTGATAATACCTTTCACACCACGTGCGCTTGACGCAACAACGTTACCAGACTTCATGTAGTCAGTGCCGCCAGCAAAATCAGTTACAATCGCACCTGCTTCACGAGCGATAAGTTCACCCGCAGCGATGTCCCAAGGCTTAAGGCCTAGTTCAAAGAAACCATCAACGCGACCAGCCGCTACGTAACATAGGTCAAGAGCAGCAGAGCCAGTACGACGGAAGTCAGAGCAATCAACAAACAGTGCAGAAACGATCTTTAGGTAAGATTCGCTGTGCTGCTTTTGTTTGAATGGGAAGCCTGTCGCTAGTACGGCACCTTGTAGATCTTTTAGTGCGTTTACACGGATACGCGTGTTGTTTAGCTGTGCGCCAGCACCACGTTGAGCAGTGAATAGCTCGTTACGGATAGGGTCGTACACACACGCTACCTCAGTCTTGCCGTTTAGGCGCACTGCGATAGAGACAGAAAAGTGAGGAAGACCTTTGACAAAGTTAGTCGTGCCATCCAGTGGGTCGATGATCCATTGTGCGTTTTTGTCCTTGCCTTCGATCAGACCATTCTCTTCAGCAACGATAGAGTGATCAGGGTACGAATTCTTGATCGTATCGATGATGATAGCTTCAGCTTCTTTGTCTACGTTTGTTACGAAATCATTCGTACCTTTTTGTGTAGATTCAATTTTATCAGCAGTTTCTAGTGATTTAGCGATATGGTTACCTGCTTTTCGTGCAGCACGAATAGCAATATTCAGCATAGGATGCATAGATATCTTCCCAACGGATGTTAAAGAACAAAAAACGCGACGAGTATATCAGTTATTTTCGCAAATGGAAGTGGTTATTTTTTGCACTTTATCAGTAGTGGATAGGAAATCAAACTGACGCTATTGAGCATATTATGATAACATTCTGCGTCCAAATTATAGGGGTAAGTCATCATCATGTTAGATCGCGTTAAAATCGTTTTGGTAGGTACATCTCACTCAGGCAACATAGGGTCTGCCGCTAGAGCCATGAAGGTGATGGGGCTATCAAATCTGGTACTGGTTGATCCTCAGTGCGAGCGTGATGGACAAACGACAGCATTGGCTTCTGGCGCTAGCGACGTCGCGATGAACGCTGCAGTTGTTAGCAGCGTTGAGGAAGCCGTGGCGGATTGCACCCTAGTCATTGGTACGAGTGCACGTTCTCGCACGCTCGAGTGGCCGATGGTAGAGCCACGTGAGTGTGGCGAGAAGCTGATCTCCACTCTGGTCTCTGATAATGATAATGCCTCGGTTGCGGTGGTGTTCGGTCGTGAGCGCACAGGCCTGACCAACGAAGAGCTGCAAAAGTGTCAGTATCACCTAAGCATTCCGGCAAACCCTGAATACAGCTCGCTGAACCTCGCGATGGCGGTGCAGACGGTCGCGTACGAAATTCGTATGGCTTTTCTGGCTCACCAGCAGTGCCAATACACGCCTGCTGAGGCGGACAGCTACCCGCGTTATGAGCAGCTTGAACAATTTTACGTACACCTTGAAAAAGTGCTTTACGATACCCACTTTATTGAGAGAGACAAGCCACAGAAGGTGATGGACAAGTTACGTCGTCTGTTTACCCGTGCAAGGCCTGAATCTCAAGAGCTCAACATTCTACGTGGCGTGCTAACCGCGATCGAGAAAACGAACAAACTGAAGTAGTTAGGTTGTAAAAAATACCTGACTAATTTAGTCAAATAAATACTTGACCATTTTAGTCAGGTATGAAAAACTTCTTAACACATAAACAGTGTGTTAAGGATGGATTATGAGATTAACATCGAAAGGACGATATGCAGTCACTGCCATGTTAGATGTGGCATTGCACTCGCAGCATAACCCCGTTCCTTTGGCGGATATTTCAGAGCGACAAGGGATTTCGCTTTCGTATCTAGAGCAGCTATTTTCCAAACTCAGAAAAGCTGGCCTAGTCGCTAGTGTAAGAGGTCCCGGTGGCGGCTATCGCCTTGGTGCAGAAGCGCACACAATCTCGATTGGTACCGTGATCTCAGCCGTTGATGAGTCGGTTGATGCGACGAAATGCAATGGTAAGGGAGATTGCCAAGGTGGCTCCCGTTGCTTAACTCACACCTTGTGGCGTGACTTGAGTACACGCATTTCTGATTTCCTCAACAATATTACGTTGGGTCAATTGATGAAGGACAACGAAGTCCTTGAAATTTCTGATAAGCAAGACATAGATCTCGCGCTAAATCATAGCCTTACACACGGCAATTCGAGCTTATCATCGATTGGCGTTGATGTGCGCTCATAGCTCATCGCATATAGTGGCAAGGTTTTACATTGGAGAAAATAATGAAACTGCCTATTTATCTTGATTACTCTGCAACTTGCCCTGTCGATCCGCGAGTTGCTGAAAAAATGGTTCAGTACATGACTATCGACGGCACGTTCGGTAACCCTGCTTCACGCTCACACCGTTATGGTTGGCAAGCAGAAGAGGCGGTTGATACCGCACGTGAACAGATTGCAGACCTGCTTAATGCCGACCCGCGTGAAATTGTCTTTACCTCTGGTGCGACTGAATCTGACAACCTAGCGATCAAGGGTGCAGCACACTTCTACTCCAAGAAAGGCAAGCACGTGATCACGTGCAAAACAGAGCATAAAGCGGTTCTTGATCCATGCCGTCAATTGGAGCGTGAGGGCTTTGAGGTGACGTACCTTGAGCCTGAAGCGAATGGTATTGTTGACCTTAAAAAGCTCGAAGCAGCGATGCGCGATGACACCGTGTTGGTGTCGATCATGCACGTAAATAATGAGATCGGTGTGATTCAAGACATCGCTTCCATCGGTGAACTATGTCGTGAGCGCAAGATTGTGTTCCATGTTGACGCAGCGCAATCAGCAGGCAAAGTGCCACTAGACGTGCAGGAAATGAAGATTGACCTGATCTCATTGTCTGCACACAAAGCGTATGGCCCTAAGGGCATTGGTGCTTTGTATGTTCGTCGTAAGCCGCGTATTCGCCTAGAGGCGCAAATGCACGGTGGTGGTCATGAGCGTGGTTTCCGCTCTGGTACGCTACCGACTCACCAAATTGTGGGTATGGGCGAGGCGTTCCGTGTGGCGAAAGAAGATCTGCAAAAAGACTTCGACCATGCGATGGCACTGCGTAACCGCCTATTAGATGGTGTGAAAGACCTAGAAGCGGTGACGATCAACGGTGATTTGGACCAGCGCGTACCGCACAATCTAAACGTGAGTTTTGCGTTTGTTGAGGGTGAGTCATTGCTGATGTCGCTAAAAGATCTAGCGGTGTCTTCAGGCAGTGCATGTACCTCAGCAAGCCTTGAGCCATCGTATGTTTTACGTGCGCTTGGCTTGGATGATGAACTAGCACACAGTTCAGTTCGTTTCTCTTTCGGTCGATTTACGACTGAAGAAGAAGTAGATTACGCAATCGAGCAAATTCGCTCAGCAGTTATCAAGCTGCGCGACATGTCTCCTCTATGGGATATGTACAAAGAAGGGATCGATTTGAGCACTGTCGAGTGGGCACACCACTAAGACGGCGCCGTCTGTCCAATGGATTGATATAGAGGATTCGAGGTAACTTATTATGGCATATAGCGAAAAAGTAATTGATCACTACGAAAACCCACGTAATGTAGGTTCTTTCGACAAAGAAGATCCAAACGTAGGTAGTGGCATGGTCGGTGCACCTGCGTGTGGCGACGTAATGAAACTGCAAATCAAGGTAACGCCAGATGGCATTATCGAAGACGCGAAGTTCAAAACATACGGTTGTGGTAGTGCAATCGCATCGAGCTCACTGGTTACTGAGTGGGTGAAGGGCAAGTCTGTCGATGAAGCGGCTGCGATCAAAAACTCCGAGATTGCTGACGAGTTAGAGCTACCACCGGTTAAGGTGCACTGCTCTATCCTTGCCGAGGATGCAATCAAGGCAGCTGTTGCTGACTACAAGAAAAAGCACGACCAATAATCGCTGATAGGGCTTTTCCTGGCCGGATATTGCCCTATCATCTTTCGCACGTTCAATAGAAGACCAAGGGTGTAGTATGGCCATTTCATTAACAGAAACCGCAGCAAATCGAGTGAGAGCTTTTTTAGACAGTCGAGGCAAAGGTCTGGGCTTGCGTCTAGGGGTGAAGACCACTGGCTGCTCGGGTATGGCTTACGTCCTTGAGTTTGTCGACGAGCTCGACGAAGGCGATGAGGTGTTTGAGCACCAAGGTGTCAAAGTGATCATCGACAAGAAGAGCTTAGTCTACCTAGACGGCACTGAGCTGGATTATGTGAAGCAAGGATTAAACGAGGGCTTTGAGTTTAATAACCCAAACGCAAAAAGCGAATGTGGTTGTGGTGAGAGCTTCAACGTTTAATCGATAAGAGCGGTGGGCAGATTTGCCCACGCCTTGTTAGCAGGGATCGACCGCAACATGAATTATTTTGAATTATTTGGGCTACCAAGCCAGTTTACGCTGGATGGTGGCCTTCTTTCTTCTCAGTTCCGAGAACTACAAAAGCAGTTTCATCCGGATAATTTTGCTAGTGCTTCTGAGCGAGACCGCTTGATGGCCGTGCAGAAGGCATCTGAAATCAACGATGCGTACCAAACGCTCAAGCAACCTATCTCACGCGCAGAGTATATGCTATCCCTCAATGGTATCGATATTCGAGCCGAGCAACAGACACTGCAAGACCCAGAGTTTTTGATGGAGCAGATGGAGTTGCGTGAGGAGCTGGAGCATATCTCATCAAGCCCGGATGGCGCGGATGAGCTGTTTGATTTTGATAGCAAGATCAGCAAGATGTATAAACAGCACCTAGGCTTGGTGGAGCAGCAGATCCAGGCTCAGACCTGGGATGAGGTTGCAGACCTGGTGCGTAAGCTAAAATTTATCGCAAAGCTAAAGAACGAAATCGAACGAGTCGAAGATCACCTACTCAACTAGTGACAGACGAGTTGGGAACAAGGAACACTAATGGCACTACTTCAAATCGCAGAACCGGGTCAAAGCTCGGCACCCCATGAACATAAACTAGCCGCTGGTATTGACTTAGGTACGACCAACTCACTGGTCGCCTCTGTGCGCAGTGGCAGTGCAGAGCCCCTGACGGATCAGCAGGGCAAGGCTATTCTGCCCTCTATTGTCAACTATTCATCGGAGACGCCTCAAGTTGGCTACACTGCGCAGCAACTCGCAGAGAGCGATCCACAAAACACCATTATCTCGGTTAAGCGCCTGATTGGGCGTTCACTAGCCGATATCAATGCGCGCTACCCATCACTACCTTATCGCTTCAAAGCCAGTGAAAATGGGCTTCCATTACTTGAAACCCCTGCTGGAGATAAAAACCCGATTGAGGTTTCAGCCGATATTCTTAGAACACTTGGTCAGCGAGCAGAGCAGACGTTAGGTGGTGAGCTGGCAGGCGTGGTGATCACTGTACCGGCCTACTTTGACGATGCTCAGCGCGCCGGTACTAAAGATGCGGCTAAGCTTGCAGGGCTGCATGTGTTACGTCTGCTTAATGAACCAACGGCTGCCGCGATTGCGTATGGCCTGGATAGTGGTCAAGAAGGCATTATCGCGGTGTACGACCTCGGCGGTGGCACATTTGATATCTCTATTCTACGTCTGTCAAAGGGCGTATTTGAGGTGCTAGCAACCGGTGGTGACTCTGCGCTGGGTGGTGATGACTTTGATCATCTGCTTGCCGAGCACCTGCTGGAAAAAGCGGGTATCGAGCAACCATTGACGGCTGAGCAAAATCGTATTGTGCTCAACGTGGCAACGGCCACCAAAATTGCTTTCTCTGAGCAAGACACTGTCGCAGTCGACGTGCTTGGTTGGCAGGGGCAGGTGAGCCGTGATGAGTTTGAAGACCTGATCCGTCCATTAGTCAAAAAGACCCTGATGTCTTGTCGCCGGGCTCTTAAAGATGCCCAGGTAGACACCGAGCAAGTGCTTGAAGTCGTCATGGTCGGTGGTTCTACCCGTACAGGTTTAGTGCGTGAGATGGTAGGGGACTTCTTTGAACGCCCGCCATTGACCAGTATTAACCCTGATGAGGTAGTGGCAATCGGCGCCGGTATCCAAGCGGATATCCTTGCAGGCAACAAGCCTGACTCTGAGATGCTGCTGTTGGACGTGATCCCACTATCATTAGGTATTGAAACCATGGGCGGATTGGTGGAGAAGATCGTTCCGCGTAACACCACCATCCCTGTGGCGCGAGCGCAAGAGTTTACCACCTTCAAGGATGGACAAACGGCAATGAGTGTCCACGTTGTGCAAGGTGAGCGTGAGATGGTTGATGACTGTCGCTCCCTGGCGCGTTTTTCACTCAAGAGTATCCCGGCAATGGCAGCGGGCGCGGCTCATATTCGTGTGACTTATCAGGTCGATGCTGATGGCCTGCTGTCTGTGACTGCGATGGAAAAAAGCACTGGCGTTCAGTCGGAGATCCAGGTCAAGCCTTCGTACGGGTTGAGTGATGATGAAGTCGCTAATATGCTCAAAGATTCCATGACCTATGCAGAAGAGGACATGCAGGCGCGTGCGCTTGCTGAGCAGCGTGTTGAGGCCGATCGTGTTATCGAGGGGCTGGTGGCTGCGCTTCAGGCCGATGGTGATGAGCTACTCTCAGAGCAAGAGCAACATGTGTTGCTCAAAGCGATAGAGGCATTGATTGAATTGCGCAATGGTGGGGACACAGCCGCGATTGAGCAAGGCATCAAGGATACTGATAAGGCAAGCCAAGAATTTGCCTCACGTCGTATGGATAAATCAATCCGAGCTGCCCTTTCTGGTCAGTCTGTAGATGATATATAAGAGATAGAACGTTATGCCAAAAATTGTAGTTTTACCCCATGAAGACCTTTGTCCTGAAGGTGCGGTGTTGGAAGCCGAGAGTGGTGAAACGGTTCTCGATGTTGCGCTAAAAAATGGCATTGGTATTGAACACGCGTGTGAAAAGTCATGTGCCTGTACCACCTGCCACGTCGTTGTCCGAGAGGGCTTTGATTCGCTCGAAGAGAGCGATGAGCTTGAGGACGATATGCTGGATAAGGCGTGGGGGCTAGAGCCGGAATCTCGTCTGGGCTGTCAGGCAAGAGTGGCCGATGAGGATCTGGTTGTTGAGATCCCTAAATACACTCTAAACCACGCCTCAGAAGATCACTAAACGCGTCTAAACTCTCATTGAGACAAGGAGTAGCTAATGAAATGGATTGATTCACGCGATATTGCGATTGAGCTATGCGAGTTGTACCCAGACACCGATCCTAAAACCGTGCGTTTTACCGACCTACGTGAGTGGATTATGCAGCTGGACGAGTTTGATGATGATCCGGCACACTGCAATGAGAAGATTCTTGAGGCGGTGATTCTATGTTGGATGGATGAGTTCGACTAGAATTGCGAGATGCGACTATAAAAGCGAGCTTTTTAGCTCGCTTTTTTTATCAAAGTGACACTTACGCCGTACATAATGCTAACATCCTAAAGTAACTATAAAAACGAGCAGTACCACTTTGCTGCCAGACAAGGAGAAACCATGTCTAACCAGATGTTAGTCCAATTGAGCCGTGAGCCTGCTGCTGCGCAGTGGGGAGAAAAGGCGATTGTTTCGTTTACTCAGGACGGGGCAACGATTCACCAAGATCAGAGCCAAGATACCACGGTTGTTCAACGCGCTGCGCGTAAACTTGACAGCCAAGGCATCCGCTCAGTATTACTTCAAGGTGATGCTTGGGATCTAGAATCAGTCTGGGCATTCCACCAAGGTTATCAAAACCCTAAAAAACACAACTCACTAGAGTGGTCTGCGCTTAGCGATGATGATCAACGTGAGCTTGATGCACGCATTAAAGCAACCAGTTTTACCCGCGATATCATCAATAAACCGGCAGAAGAAGTCGCACCGCGTCAACTTGCCACTATGGCGGCGGAATTTATCAAATCGGTAGCGCCAGAGGGCACAGTCACAACGAAGATTGTTAAAGACAAAGATTTGTTAGCGGAAGGTTGGCAGGGTATTTTTGCCGTTGGCCGTGGCTCTGAGCGCACCTCAGCGATGCTTCAGCTCGACTTTAACCCAACCGGTGATGAAAATGCGCCAGTGTTCGCTTGCTTAGTCGGTAAAGGCATTACTTTCGATTCTGGCGGTTACAGTATTAAACCATCAAACTTCATGACCGCGATGAAAGCGGACATGGGCGGCGCTGGTACTATCACTGGTGGCCTGGGCTTGGCGATTCTGCGTGGCCTGAATAAGCGCGTGAAGCTAATTCTGTGCTGTGCGGAGAATATGATCTCAGGTCGTGCTCTTAAGCTGGGTGATGTAATCACCTACAAGAATGGCAAGACAGTTGAGATCATGAACACCGATGCAGAGGGACGTCTCGTTTTAGCGGACGGTCTTATCTACGCTAGTGAGCAAAACCCAGAGCTTATCATCGACTGTGCCACGCTAACTGGCGCGGCGAAAAATGCCTTAGGCAACGATTACCACGCCCTGATGAGCTTTGATGATGAACTGTCTCATCAAGCCCTGACTTCAGCTCGCGCGGAAAACGAGGGTCTGTGGCCGCTACCGCTAGCGGAGTTCCACCGTGGTATGTTACCGTCAAATTTTGCAGACCTATCGAACATCAGCACGGGTGATTACGTACCAGGTGCGAGCACGGCAGCTGCGTTCCTGTCTTACTTTGTTGATGATTATAAAAAGGGTTGGCTGCACTTTGACTGCGCAGCAACATACCGCAAATCTGCAACTGATAAGTGGTCTGCAGGGGCGACGGGCGTTGGTGTCCGTACACTGGCTCGTCTGCTGACTGACAGCGCGCAGTAAGCTTACAATTACAATAAAGGGAAATTATATGGCTCTAGAAAGAACATTCTCTATTATCAAACCCGACGCCGTAAAACGCGACCTTATCGGTGCAATCTATCATCGCATCGAGAAGGCCGGTCTTAAGATCATCGCAGCTAAAATGCTCACGCTCACTGAAGAGCAGGCTGCCGGCTTTTATGCCGAGCACGAGGGCAAGCCTTTTTTTGATGAGTTAAAGGCATTTATGACCTCGGGGCCGATAATGGTCCAGGTGCTTGAGGGAGAGGATGCTATCTATCGCTATCGTGAACTGATGGGTAAGACCAATCCGGAAGAGGCGGCTTGTGGCACGCTGCGTGCGGATTACGCACTGAGTATGCGTCACAACTCGGTGCACGGTTCGGATAGCCCAACCTCTGCTGCGCGCGAGATTGAGTTCTTCTTCCCAAACTCTGAGATCCATCCGCGTACATAAATCGCGTGTTTTAAGTTTCAAGCCCTGACCTAGTGTCGGGGCTTTTTGTTATAGAGGCGAGAAGTGAGGTCAGGACTATACTTACACTTACGCCTGTGACAGCACTTGTTGAAATCGCGTAAAGGCTGTACAATTCGCGCCCTTATTTCGTGTTCTGTCATTTGAGAGGCCATATGACCACAGAGAAAATCAATCTACTCGATTTTGATCGCAAGGCAATGCGTGCATTCTTCGCAGACGAGCTCGGCGAAAAAGCGTTTCGCGCTGACCAAGTGATGAAGTGGATCTACCATTTCGGTATCGATGACTTCGATAAAATGACAAACATTAACAAGAAACTACGTGAAAAACTTCACCTAAAGTGTGAGGTAAAGGCACCTGTAGTTTCTGATGCTCAGCACTCGTCAGACGGCACGATAAAATGGGCTATGCGCGTTGGCGATCAAGACGTTGAAACTGTGTACATCCCAGAAGATGATCGCGCTACATTGTGCGTGTCTTCACAGGTGGGTTGTGCGCTTGAGTGTAAGTTCTGCTCAACGGCGCAACAGGGTTTTAACCGTAACCTAAAGGTTTCTGAGATCATTGGTCAGGTGTGGCGCGCTGCACGTGAAGTTGGTCTAGAGAAAGAGACCGGTCGCCGCCCAATCACCAACGTGGTGATGATGGGGATGGGCGAGCCATTGCTGAACATGAAAAACCTGATCCCATCTCTAGAGATCATGCTAGACGATCTTGGCTTTGGTCTCTCGAAGCGTCGTGTAACAGTATCAACCTCAGGGGTGGTATCCGGTCTTGATCAGATGGCTGGTCAAATTGATGTGGCATTGGCTATCTCATTGCACGCACCAAACGATGAGCTACGCAGCTCTATTATGCCGATCAATGACCGCTGGGATATTGAAGACTTTCTTGCGTCAGTGCGTCGCTACATTGCGACCTCCAATGCCAACCGCGGTAAGGTGACGGTTGAGTATGTGTTGCTTGATCATATCAACGACGATATGGACCATGCGCGTGAGCTTGCAGAGCTACTTAAAGACACGCCGTGTAAGATCAATCTAATTCCGTTTAACCCATATCCAGGCTCGCCGTACAAAAAACCGAGCAACTCACGTATTGATCGCTTCCAAAAGACCTTGATGCAATATGATCACACGGTCACGGTACGTAAGACGCGTGGTGACGATATCGATGCGGCTTGTGGCCAGTTGGTGGGCGATGTGATTGACCGCACCAAACGTACTCAGCAACAGCGAGTGGCCAAAGGCGAGATGCTGGATGTCAAATCGGTTTAACAAAACCCACGTATGATGAAAAAACCAGGTCTTTTAGCCTGGTTTTTGGTTTTTATTTGCCGTGAAAATGTCAGTTTTGTGAAAAAACATTGATGCGTAGTCAATTTCTGTCTGCTGGTCATGTTGTTTCGAAGTTATTATCTATTAGAATGAACACGATATTTTTCGCATTTATTAACACGCGGTCTCGTCTATTGGCTATATCTAACCTAGCGTGATTATACTGAACAAAAGCACACTCTCTATTCGGTTATGAAAAATAATAACGATAGCACCTCCGAATGGACCAACTTAGAAATTATTCTCAATGACAAATGAAGAACCTAGTGTCGCAGAGACACCACAAATCCAAGCCGGTACACTGCTTAAAGTAAAACGTAAAGAACTGGGGCTCACTCAAGAGCAGGTCGCTGAGCGACTTTGCCTTAAAGTCTCTGTGGTACAAAATCTTGAAAACAACGATTTTTCCCAGCAACAGGTGGCGACGTTTACCCGCGGCTACATTCGTAACTACGCCAAGCTGGTGGGAGTGCCTGAAAAAGAGATCCTCAATGCTCTGGATGACTGTGACTCGACTGCTGTCAAAGAACAGGCAATGCATAGCTTCTCGAAAAAGACCAACAAGGAGAAGCAAGACAGCCGCATTATACTGATTTCTTGTGCTGTAGTGATTGCGGTGGTGGGTATTAGCGTCCTTTGGTGGCTTGGTGAGCGTGAGTTAGCAGAGCCTGAGTTGGTTCAAGAGCCAAGCACTCAGATTGAAGAGCTGACGGAGCAGGTGACGGTACTTGACGACGAAATCCAAGAGCTTACTACGTTAGAGCCATTACCAGAGATAGAACAGCCAATCTATAACCCAGAGCCTGAAACATTGCCTGAGAATGAAGTGAGCGATGACACGGCTTTGGTTGAGGAACAGGCGCTGGTTGCTGAGACGATTGAAGAGGTCGTGGTTGAAGAAGAAGTACCGGTTGTCGATGCTGATCTGCCAAGACTGCGCTTAACTCTAACTGGTGATTGCTGGCTTCAGGTCAAAGATGCGACAGGTGCGACGCTGGCCATCGGAACCAAGAGCGCGGGTGAAGTACTCGATTTTGACCAGCCAGGCAGCTATAGCCTTGTTTTAGGTGCCCCACAGAACGTTTCGATCACTTTTGCAAGTGAACCTGTGGACCTTTCTGGGTATACTGCGGGTAAAGTAGCTCGAATCACCTTACCATAGTAGACATTATGCAACACGAATCTCCGATCAAACGTCGCCCCTCTACGCGTATTTATGTGGGCGATGTGCCTATTGGTGATGGTGCACCAATCGCCGTTCAATCAATGACTAACACACGCACAACGGATGTCGATGCCACCGTTGCGCAGATCCGCGCTCTGGAAAATGTCGGTGCAGACATTGTGCGCGTCTCCGTTCCCACCATGGATGCTGCCGAGGCCTTCAAGCAAATTAAGCAGCAAGTGTCGGTACCGCTGGTGGCGGATATTCATTTTGACTACCGCATTGCCCTTAAAGTGGCTGAATACGGTGTCGACTGTCTGCGTATTAACCCAGGCAATATCGGCAAAGAAGACCGCATTCGTGCGGTTGTCGACTGCGCCCGCGATAAGAACATCCCAATTCGCATCGGTGTCAATGGCGGCTCTCTGGAAAAAGATATCCAGATGAAATATGGCGAGCCAACCCCAGAGGCGCTAGTCGAGTCGGCAATGCGCCATGTCGATATTCTTGATAGACTCAACTTTGACCAGTTTAAAGTAAGTGTGAAGGCGTCTGATGTTTTCTTGGCGGTGGACTCATATCGCCTGTTGGCACAAAAAATCGACCAACCACTGCACTTAGGGATCACAGAAGCGGGCGGCGCGCGCGCCGGCGCAGTGAAATCTTCCGTCGGTTTAGGTATGCTGCTGGCTGAAGGTATCGGTGATACGCTGCGTATCTCTTTAGCCGCTGATCCAGTGGAAGAGATCAAAGTTGGCTTTGATATCCTAAAATCGCTGCGTATTCGCTCGCGTGGAATCAATTTTATTGCGTGCCCAAGCTGCTCACGTCAGGAGTTTGATGTAATAGGCACAGTCAACGCACTTGAACAGCGCCTAGAAGATATTATTACCCCAATGGATGTGTCTATCATCGGTTGTGTGGTTAATGGTCCTGGTGAGGCGGAAGTGTCACATCTAGGGCTGGCAGGAAGCAACAAGAAGAGCGCTTTCTACGAAGATGGTAAGCGTCAAAAAGAGCGTTTTGACAATGATGACCTAGTTAATCAGCTCGAAGCAAAGATCCGCGCCAAAGCGGCGACGCTCGATAGCGACAGTCGCATCGACGTCAAAAATATCGAATCAAATTAATCTCAACGACATTACGGTAAGTATTGTGGCAAAAACAATTCAAGCAATTCGAGGCATGAACGACTGCCTCCCAACGCAATCTCCACTTTGGCAAAAAGTGGAAGGTACAGTGAAAAACGTAATTAGTGCATACGGTTACAACGAAGTACGTATGCCAATCGTTGAGATGACGCATCTATTTAGTCGCGCGATCGGTGAAGTGACCGACGTGGTAGAAAAAGAGATGTACACCTTTGAAGACCGTAACGGTGATAGCCTAACCCTACGCCCTGAGGGCACTGCAGGTTGTGTGCGTGCGGGTATCGAAAATGGTCTGCTATACAACCAAGAGCAGCGCCTATGGTACATGGGCCCTATGTTCCGTCACGAGCGCCCACAAAAAGGTCGTTACCGTCAATTCCACCAATGTGGTGTCGAGGTCTTCGGCCTAAATGGTCCTGATGTAGACGCTGAGCTAATCATGATGACAGCGCGCCTATGGCGTGAGCTGGGCATCGATAAGCACGTACGCCTAGAGCTGAACTCGATTGGTTCAACCGAAGATCGCGCTAACTACCGTACTGCGCTGATTGCGTTTCTTGAGCAGCACGAAGAGGTGTTGGATGAAGACTGTAAGCGTCGTATGCACACCAACCCACTGCGCGTATTGGATACAAAGAACTCTGACGTACAAGCCATTCTTGGCGACGCGCCACGTCTATCTGACTACCTAAGTGAAGAGTCGAAACAACATTTTACAGGTCTGTGTGAACTTCTTGACGCAGCCGGCATCGAATATACCGTTAATGAGCGTTTGGTACGTGGCCTGGACTACTACAACCGCACCGTGTTCGAGTGGATCACTGAGAGCTTAGGCGCACAAGGCACGGTGTGTGGTGGTGGCCGCTATGATGGCCTGGTTGAGCAACTGGGTGGCAAGCCAACCCCTGCGGTAGGCTTTGCTATGGGTCTTGAGCGTCTGGTTCTGATGATGGAAACGCTTGATCTTACCGAGGTACGCCGTGGTGTTGATGTTTACATGGTGACTGCGGGTGAAGGTACCATGATGGCGGGGATGAAGCTGGCTGAGCAGCTTCGTGAACAAGTTCCGGGCCTGCGCGTAATGAATCACTTCGGTGGCGGTAACTTTAAGAAGCAGTTCAAGCGTGCGGACAAAGTTGGCGCAGCGGTGGCATTGGTTCTTGGTGAGAACGAAGTTGCTGATGGCACTGTGGTGGTAAAAGATTTGATTGGTGGTGAGCAAACCACGATGTCACAGCAAGATGCTGTGACAAAACTAAGTGAACTGGTTTAATTAGATAACCCATTTTATTTTAGAAGGCAGCGTTGACTGCCTTCTTGCGTAGATTTATAGAGGAATGCACGTGGAACTCTACGATAGCGAAGAACAACAAGTAGAAGCCATTAAGGATTGGTGGAAGGAAAACGGCAAGGCCGTTATTGTCGGCACAGTAGTAGGTATTGGTGGTCTTCTGGGCTGGCGTTTTTACCAGGACTCCGTGCTTGAAGCGCAGGAGGCTGCCTCTGATGCTTACATGACAGCGATGACACAATTGACTGATCAAGGTGCGCAAGCTCAAGACCAAGTCGAAGCCTTTATCAGCACTAACAGCGACTCTGAATACGCTGTACTCGCCGCTCTTCAGCTGGCAAAAGCTCAGGTTGAAGCGGGTGAGCTTGATGGCGCTCTTGAGCAGCTCAACTGGGCACAGGCCAATACTGGTGATAACGCATTGAAAGCAGTTACGACTTATCGCGTGGCACGCCTACAAGCAGAACTAGGTAACGATAGCGATGCATTGGCAAGCCTAGACTCATTGACGCACCAAGACTGGGCGGGTCGTGTCGCTGAACTACGTGGTGATATCTTGCTTCGCTCAGGTGATGAAGATGCGGCTTACCAAGCGTATTCAGAAGCGCAGCAGTCAGCAGACAACAGTCCAGGTCTGCAAATGAAGTTGGACGACTTAGCGAAATAAGGATTGCCTTTGATGAATAAACTGCTTCGCAAAGTACTGATGCCAGCGGTGGCACTTGGTATTTTGGCAGGATGTGCGGGAGAAGAAGACACCATTATCATGGCACCAGTGCCAGAGGTGGAGAGTCAGTTTTCTCCTCAGCAACAATGGAAAAGTTCAGTTGGCAGTGGTGTTGAACACTACTTCTCTAAGCTGTCGCCAGAATATGCTTATGACAAGGTGTTTGTTGCAAACCGAGAGGGCTTAATCAAGGCGCTAGATCCTGAAAATGGTAAGCAGTTGTGGCAAGCTAATCTCGCAGGCGATACCTCTGCTCGTCTTTCTGGCGGTATTTTAGGCGCCTACTCTAAGGTGTATATCGGCAGTGAAAATGGTGAAGTCATCGCCCTTGATCAAGACAGTGGTGAAACGCTGTGGCGAGCACAAGTTGAGGGTGAGGTCTTAACCGCGCCGATTGCGGAGAGCAACCTTATTATCGTGCATACCGCTCGCGGCATGCTACTGGCGCTAGACCAAGATACCGGTAATCAGCGCTGGGCCATCAGTATGGATGTACCGAACCTGACTCTGCGCGGTGATAGTCGCCCGGCAGCAGTGTCTGGTGGTGTTTTCTGGGGCACGGCGAATGGTCGCTTGGCGGCAGCCATTGTCGATAATGGTCAGTTGATCTGGCAGCAACCGATCGGTTTGCCGCAAGGGGCAACTGAGATCGATCGCTTGGTCGATGTCGATGCGTCACCAATTATTCTTGGTAGCACGCTGTACATTGTTGGCTTTAATGGCAACTTGGTCAGCGTTGATCTTCGCTCTGGGCAGCCAGTGTGGAAACGCCCATACTCATCAGCCAACGATATGACGACCGATAACCGCAACATCTATCTAGCGACGGACAAAGACCATCTTGTGGCGGTCGATGCGCGCAGTGGTACTGAGTTGTGGGTTAACAATCAGCTTGAGCACCGCTTGCTGACCGCGCCGGTGATCATTGAGCGTCATGTGGTGGTGGGGGACAGTGAAGGCTACCTTTACTGGCTGGATCGTGAGTCAGGCGACTTTGTCTCTAAGCAGTTAGTTGATGAGAGTGGATTTGCTGTCAGCCCAATCGCGGTAGATGATGGCTATGTGCTTATCACGCGTAATGGCGATGTAAAGAAACTGACGCTTAACAAATAATTTGTGATAGTATTCACATTCGGCTCCTGGCTGCTGCGCAGTTAGGGGCCGTTTTATTGAAAGCGAGTAAACAAGGGACGAAAATTACTCAATCTTTTATAAACTTGTGGTTATAGGTAAAACGTTGGCGAACTGATAAGCAAGCGGTTACCTATAGCTACAGAGAGAACATAGTGTAGAGGTTATTATGGTACCTGTTGTTGCCCTCGTTGGGCGTCCGAACGTTGGTAAGTCGACGTTGTTTAACCGATTGACTCGTACGCGCGACGCATTGGTTGCGGATTTCCCTGGGTTAACGCGCGACCGTAAATACGGCCAAGCTAAGCTTGGTGAGCACGAATTTATTGTGATCGACACCGGCGGTATCGACGGTACTGAGGAAGGTGTTGAGACCAAAATGGCGGAGCAGTCGCTAGCGGCAATTGATGAGGCGGATGTGGTGCTGTTTATGGTGGATGGCCGTGCTGGTCTGACGCCATCGGATATCGCGATCTCAAATCACCTGCGTAAGATCGAAAAGCCATCAATGCTGGTGGTGAATAAGGTTGATGGTATTGATGCCGATGCAGCCAGTGCCGACTTTTGGCAGCTGGGTGTTGAGAGTATGTACCAGATTGCTGCAGCGCACGGCCGTGGTGTCGGCGCTCTGATTGATCGTGCTTTAAACCCATTTGCTGAGCAGCTGCTTGAGCAGCAGCAGGGTGAGATTGAAGATCTGACCGAGTTTGAAGACGTTGAGGACGAGAAACTCGATTACACCGAGGAAGAGGCTGAAGCCGAGTACCAACGCCTGCAAGAAAAGCCAATTAAGCTGGCGATCATCGGTCGTCCAAATGTCGGTAAATCGACCCTGACTAACCGCATCTTGGGTGAAGAGCGCGTGGTGGTGTACGATATGCCAGGCACAACGCGTGACTCTATCTATATCCCGATGGAGCGTGACGGTCGTGAGTATGTCCTAATCGATACGGCGGGTGTACGTCGTCGTAAGCGTATCAACGAGACAGTTGAAAAGTTCTCGGTGGTAAAAACGCTGAAAGCGGTTGAAGATGCTAACGTAGTACTGCTAGTTATCGATGCACGTGAGAACATCTCGGATCAAGACTTGAGCCTGCTAGGTTTTGCATTGAACGCGGGTCGTTCAATTGTGATTGCTGTTAACAAGTGGGACGGCCTGGATATGGATGTCAAAGAGCACGTGAAGAAAGAGCTCGACCGTCGTCTTGGCTTTGTTGACTTTGCGCGCATTCACTTTATCTCTGCGCTGCACGGCACAGGTGTTGGTCACCTATTTGAGTCGGTACAAGAGGCATACAACTCAGCAACAACACGCGTGGGCACTTCAGTACTGACCCGTATCATGAAGATGGCAACCGATGATCACCAACCACCAATGGTGCGTGGCCGCCGCGTGAAGCTTAAGTACGCACACGCAGGGGGTTACAACCCACCAATCGTGGTGATCCACGGCAACCTAGTTAACGAGCTGCCAGATTCGTACAAGCGTTACCTGATGAACTACTACCGTAAGTCTCTCGATATCATGGGTACACCAATCCGTATCCAGTTCCAGAGCAGCGATAACCCGTTTGAGGGTAAGTCGAGCAAGATGACGCTGTCTCAAGAACGTAAGCGTAAAAAGCTTATGAGCATGATGAAAGGCCGTAAGAAGTAATCCAGTCGATTGATTTTAAAAGCGCCATAGACCAAAGTCTATGGCGCTTTTTGCATTTAACCTAAGGAGTAAAGATGCAAGTATCTCCAACCCAAGTACAGTTTTGTCATGGTATTTGGTCGCTGACGAGCAAGGTGCAACTGGTTAAGCACGAAGCTGATAAAACCTATGTGATCACCGAGCAAAGTCCTTTTCATCCAGTGAGTCATATCTGGCCGGATCATCCTGCGGATAAGGGTAACCTTGCGCTAGGAAGTGAGTCACACCAGGTCGTCGATTGTCTGGTTGGTGCCGTTGATCTCGCCACCGGAGAGTTGTTTGTCGATAGTGCGATCCCAGTAAAGCGCGATCAGTTTGGCTGGGCGTTTGTTGTGGTACACGTGCTTGATGGAGAAGTGACGGTAAGCGTTGATGCTGACGTATCGTTGAATGTGGATCAAAGCTATCAACGTGCTTTAAGTCGTGGTCACAGTGCAGGTCACTTGGCGTACCTTGCTCTTAATAAAGTTCTGGTCGAGGGCAGCTACTGGCGCAAACAAGCAGATCGCCTCGATCCACATGGGCATTACGATTTTAATAGCTACGCACAAGAAACCAGTTTTGTTAGTGAGGACCGTTGTGTTGACCAGTATCGCTTAGGTAAGACTCTACGCAAACGGGGCCTAAATAGCGCCGATATGCTGACCAACCTCGAACAGATAGCCCTGCAGGTGAATCAACAGCTGGTGGACTGGCTTGCTACTGGCGCGGATGTGGTAATGGAGTGCCAAGGCAAGGCACTGACGCATTCACGCTACTGGCACTGTGATCTCGGTGAGCGAGCTCCTGCCGTGATCCCATGTGGTGGAACCCACGTGAAATCGCTCAAAGAGTATGCGACGATTAACGTCGAACTGCGTCAAATTGATGCGCAGAACATTGAAATGCACACCAATGTAATTAGTGCAGATTAAGAATAAGATCCTTTTATTAAGTGTGGTAATTAGTGTTTCAATACCATTTCTATAGTATTTTATACTACAGGAAATTGAAATGCAGGATATGTAACTTATGCTTTCGGTGTGTGGTTATATAAATGTTCTTTTTGATACAGATCGCTGATCAGATTGGAAAACGCCGATGATCGTGTAAAGATCATTGGCGAAAGCTTGGGTCAGCTTCTTCAATTTATAACAAACTTATTTAGTGAGAGTCGTAATGAGCAGCAATGATTGTCCAAATTGTCATCAAGAGTTGGACTGGGATGGTGGCTATGTGTGTAATAAGTGTGAAGTGCGCGTTAAAAAGCTCGCCTTCTGCCCAGACTGCCAAGCCCAATTAGAGAAGCTCCAAGCCTGCGGCGCCGCCAGCTATTTCTGTAACAGCTGTAACGAGCTAAAGTCTAAATCGCGAGTCAGGGTCGAATTCGTACAAGATTAACAAAAGGAACGAGGTGCGAGGACGCTGCGCTTCGGGGAGCGAGGAGTCACAACGAGGTGGAAACTCCTCGCCTCTCGCAGGGCAAAGCCCGATCTCGCCTCCCGCCTCTGCGCTTAGCGCGCAATAGAAGTAACGTCACCATCAGCAAGTCGCGTCACCAACACATCCCCGGATTTAACTTGCTCAGCCTGTGTAACGACCTGTCCAGATTCTAGTTGGGTGATCGAGTAGCCGCGCTTGAGTGTTGCCAGTGGGCTGACCGCATCGAGCTTTTCAGCCGCGAGTGCGACTTGGTGTTGGGAGGTCAGAAGTTGACGCTTTATGGCGTCTACCAAGCGATGCTGGGTGCGACTGAGTTGATGTTGCTGTTGGTTAATGTTGTTGACTGGTGAGGCAGACAGGATTTTCTGCTGCTGACGTTCAACACCACTGCGTTGCTTGGTCATATACAGTGCCATCGCGTGTTGCATGCGGCGCTCGAGTTCATCGAGCTGTTGTGACTGGCGTTCAAGTTGATAGCTTGGGTGCTGTTTCTCGAGTCGGTGCAGCAGTTGCGCTCGACGCTGCTTTTGCTCTTGAAAATACAAACGTGCGGCATTGAACAAACGGTTGACGCGAGTTTGTACACCTTGACGCTTATGGCTGTTATCACGACTGACTAACTCGGCCGCGGCCGACGGCGTTGGTGCGCGCATATCGGCAACGAAGTCAGCGATAGTCACATCAATCTCGTGGCCAACGGCACTAATGATGGGGATCTGGCTCGCCGCAATAGTGCGGGCAACAATCTCTTCGTTAAAGGACCATAGATCCTCAAGTGAGCCACCACCACGCCCGACGATCAGTACGTCACACTCATTACGCTCATTGGCGGTACCAATGGCTTGAGCGATCTTAATCGCGGCATCACCACCTTGGACCATGGTAGGGTAGATCACCACTGGAAGCGTCGGGTCACGCCTTTTCAGCACATCTAAGATATCAAATAGAGCAGCACCCGTTTTCGAGGTGATGATCCCAACCTGTTTAGGGTGTTCAGGAAGCGGCTGCTTATTGGTTTGGGCGAACAGCCCCTCGCCTGCAAGGCGCATTTTTAGCTCTTCGAACTGCTGCTGCAGCCGGCCATCGCCTTCAGGCTGCATACTTTCGATAATCAGTTGATAGTCGCCGCGTGGCTCATAAAGCGATAGGCGCGCTTTGACTAATACCTGCTGCCCAGACTGTGGCTTAAAGCTGACGCGGCGATTATTACCACGAAACATGGCGCACTTAACTTGAGCGCGAGCATCTTTGAGCGTGAAGTACCAGTGGCCCGATACCGGGGCTGAGAAGTTGGAGATCTCACCGAGCAGCCAAACGATACCCATCTCGTTTTCAAGAAGGAGGCGCACTTCGGCATTGAGCCGTGAAACAGTGAAGATATTAGGATTGGTCGCAGCAGACACAGCGAATCTCAGGGCGTGAATATGGAAGTTAGCGGCAATATAATACATAGCAAGGGGTAAAACGCAAATAAAAAATAGAAAAATGTGTAGCCAACCGTTTTCGTTGACCGTATAATCCCTCCGCAATATCTAATCCAAACACAGCCAAGTGCACTCATTATGCGAAACGATGAGTTTGGGTTTTTCCATTTTTACCTATCCTAATTGTGAGATATTGCAAATGCTAAGAATTGCCAAAGAAGCGCTGACATTCGACGACGTACTCCTGGTGCCAGCACACTCCACCGTTCTCCCAAATACAGCTGATCTTCGCACTCAGCTGACGAAGAATATTACTCTAAACATTCCAATGATCTCTGCGTCGATGGACACCGTGACCGAGGCCCGTCTGGCTATCGCTCTGGCGCAGGAAGGCGGCATTGGTTTTATCCATAAGAACATGTCTATCGAGCAGCAAGCTGCTGAAGTTCGCACAGTTAAGAAATTTGAAGCTGGCGTAGTGACAGATCCTGTAACGGTTAACCCACATGCGACGATTGCCGATGTTGTAGCTTTGACTGAAAAGCATGGCTTTGCTGGTTTCCCGGTTGTTGCCGAAAACAATGAGCTAGTGGGCATCATCACTGGTCGTGACGTACGCTTTGTAACTGATTTGTCCAAATCTGTTGAGTCAGTAATGACCTCAAAAGAGAACCTAGCTTCAGTGAAGGAAGGTGCAACGAGTGAAGAAGTGCAAGAGAAGATGCACGAAGCGCGCGTTGAGAAAGTACTGGTAGTGAACGAAGAGTTCCAACTGACCGGTATGATCACGGCAAAAGACTTCCACAAAGCAGAGCGCAAGCCAAACGCATGTAAAGACGCACAAGGTCGCTTGCGTGTCGGTGCTGCAGTGGGTGCTGGCGCAGGCAACGAAGAGCGTGTTGCAGCCCTTGTTGAAGCGGGTATCGATGTTCTTCTAATTGACTCTTCGCATGGCCACTCTGAGGGTGTTCTAAACCGTATCCGTGAAACTCGCGCAGCTTACCCAGAACTCGATATCATCGGCGGTAACGTAGCGACCGCTGCTGGTGCTCAGGCATTGATCGACGCTGGCGTTAGCGCAGTGAAAGTGGGTATCGGCCCAGGCTCAATCTGTACTACTCGTATCGTAACGGGTGTCGGTGTTCCTCAGGTGACAGCGATTGCTGATGCGGTTGAAGTTGCTAACAAGCAAGGCATTCCTGTGATTGCTGACGGTGGTATCCGCTTCTCTGGCGATATCTGTAAAGCGATTGTTGCTGGTGCATCTTGTGTGATGGTCGGTTCAATGTTCGCTGGTACTGAAGAAGCACCGGGTGAAGTGATTCTATATAACGGCCGTTCATACAAAGCGTACCGTGGTATGGGCTCTCTTGGCGCGATGTCTCAAGGCTCTTCAGACCGTTACTTCCAGACTGATAACGCTGCAGACAAGTTGGTACCAGAAGGTATCGAGGGTCGTATCGCGTACAAAGGTCGCCTAAAAGAGATCGTACACCAGCAAATGGGTGGTCTGCGTTCAAGCATGGGTCTAACTGGCTCTGCCACTATCGAAGATATGCGTACTAAAGCTGAATTTGTCCGCATCTCGGGTGCAGGTATGGCGGAATCGCACGTGCATGACGTTCAAATCACTAAGGAAGCACCAAACTACCGTCGCGGTTAATTTCTCAGCAGAAATTAGAGACTCTGGATAAGAGTCGCCCGACGAAAACGTTTGCTTTTTCCTTGAAGCATTTAAGCGGGGCGAGTAAACTCGCCTCGTTTTCTTAACCCAGCTTAAAAAGACTGCCCAATATGACAAAAAATATTCATGACCAGCGTATCCTGATCCTAGACTTCGGATCGCAATACACTCAGCTCGTAGCCCGCCGCGTTCGCGAAATCGGTGTTTACTGTGAACTATGGAGCTGGGACGTAGAAGAAGCGGATATTCGTGAATTCAATCCAGACGGTATCATCCTTTCTGGTGGCCCTGAAAGCGTAACCGAAGACAACTCGCCACGCGCACCACAATACGTGTTTGATTCAGGTGTTCCTGTACTGGGTATCTGCTACGGCATGCAAACCATGGCTGAGCAGCTAGGCGGTAAAGTAGCAGGCTCTGACGAGCGCGAGTTTGGCTACGCACAAGTCAAAGTGGTTCACGAGTCATCACTGTTTAGCAACATTGAAGATGCGATTGCGGAAGACGGCAAAGCACTACTCGACGTATGGATGAGCCACGGTGACAAAGTGGTTGAGATCCCATCTGACTTCACCAAGATTGCCCAAACAGACACCTGTCCTTACGCGGCAATGGCCAACGAAGAGAAGAAGTACTACGGCGTGCAGTTCCACCCAGAGGTGACGCACACTCGCCAAGGTACTCGCATGCTTGAGAACTTTGTTCTTAACGTGTGTGGCTGTGAAAAGCTATGGACTTCTCAGTCGATCATCGATGATGCGATCGCTCGCATCAAAGAGCAAGTGGGCGATGATGAAGTGATCCTAGGTCTATCAGGTGGTGTTGATTCATCTGTGGTAGCGATGCTAGTGCACCGCGCGATCGGCGACAAGCTGACGTGTGTGTTCGTTGACAACGGCCTACTGCGCCTGAATGAAGGCGAGCAGGTAATGGAGATGTTTGGTGACCACTTCGGTCTGAACATCATCAAGGTTGACGCAGAAGAGCGCTTCCTAAACGCTCTAGAAGGCAAATCTGATCCAGAAGACAAGCGTAAAACCATCGGTCACGTGTTTGTTGATGTATTCGATGAGGAGTCGAAGAAGCTTGAGAACGCTAAATGGCTAGCTCAAGGCACTATCTACCCCGACGTTATCGAGTCAGCAGCGTCAAAGACGGGTAAGGCGCACGTGATCAAATCTCACCATAACGTTGGCGGTCTGCCTGACGATATGGAGATGGGTCTGGTTGAGCCTCTACGTGAGCTGTTTAAAGATGAAGTACGCAAGATTGGTCTAGAGCTTGGTCTACCATACAACATGCTTTACCGTCACCCTTTCCCGGGTCCTGGTCTTGGTGTACGCGTTCTTGGTGAGATCAAGAAAGAGTACTGTGACCTGCTACGCCGCGCCGACGCTATCTTTATTGAAGAGTTACACGCAGCGGACCTATACCACAAGGTTTCTCAGGCGTTTACGGTATTCCTACCAGTACGCTCTGTTGGCGTAATGGGCGATGGCCGCAAGTACGACTGGGTAGTCTCACTGCGCGCGGTTGAGACGATTGACTTCATGACTGCACACTGGGCACACCTACCATATGACTTCCTAGGTAAGGTATCGAACCGCATCATCAACGAGATCGATGGCATCTCACGCGTGGTTTACGATATCTCAGGTAAGCCACCAGCGACTATCGAGTGGGAATAATCCCCGCCACTTAGTGACTGAATCTAAAAAGCCCCGAGTACTTTATATACGGTGTTCGGGGCTTTTTTCGTCTCAAGTCTAAGTACCATTTCTGATGATATCGCAGTATTTCAACATCAGTTCAGCGAGGGTAGTGAGCGCAAGCTTGTCTAGAATATTTGAGCGGTGTACTTCAATCGTTCGGAGTGACAGGCACAGCTGGTCAGTCATAGGTTGCGGCTGGCTTGGCTTTTTTGGTATGCCATTAACTCCAAAGTAGATTGCCAAGAATAAGGGCATTGGTATCGAAGTCTTGGCTAAGTAGTGACGTTCTGGGTGCATTGTGTCCGGAAAGGCAAAATCTTAGTATACAAAACAACCATCCCTTTTAATGGCAAGTATCATTACAATCTACCCAACCCTTTGAAAGGAAGGGTGTTTTGTGTCCGGATTCTCCCTTCTGTTTTTGTTTTACAAACTATTGAAGAAATTTTGTTACACTCGATCAACGCTTAAATGGGTTGGGCGACAGGTAATGAAATGGAATGTCAAACTGATGAATAAAATGAACCAGATATTGACTCTTGTGGCAGCACTGTCTTTAAGTGTCAACGCAGCAGAGCAGCAATGGCAACAAATCACCGAGAAGGCTCAAGGACAAACTGTCTATTTTCATGCCTGGGGTGGAAGCCAAGAGATCAATCGCTATATACAATGGGCAGGTAAAGAGCTGAGTTCACGTTACGGCGTGCAGTTGCATCATGTCAAAGTCACGGATATTGCTGAGACGACCCCACGCTTGATTGCAGAAAAGGCGGTAGGAAAAAACACTGGTGGCAGCGTTGATCTCGTGTGGATCAACGGTGAAAACTTCAAATCAATGAAAGACAACCAGCTATTGTTTGGCCCTTTCACTGAGCAGTTGCCAAACTGGCAGTATGTAGATAAAACTCTGCCAATTGACGTTGATTTCTCCGAGCCAACCGAAGGGCTTGAGGCTCCGTGGGGAGTAGGTCAGTTGGTGTTTATTCATGATCAAGATGAGCTGAATAACCCTCCGCAATCGTTTAGCGAGCTGCTTAGTTATGCCAAGGTATTTCCAAACCGCCTCAGTTACCCTAAACCACCGGAGTTTCATGGTACGAGCTTTCTAAAGGCATTACTGATTGAGCTTTCTAACCATCACCCCGCGCTCTATCAAGAGGTCAATCAGGCTGTATTTGACCAGGTAACGAGTCCAATGTGGCAGTACCTTGATGAATTCCACCAAGTTGCCTGGCGCAGCGGTCGTCAGTTTCCCGCAGGAACTTCAGAGACGATTCGTTTGCTCGATGATGGCCAGCTAGACTTTGCAATTACCTTCAACCCTAATGCGGTGTATTCGGCACAAGCATCGGGCCAGTTAGCTGAAACAACCCAAGTGTTTGCTTTTGAATCTGGGGCCTTGTCTAACATCCATTTTCTTGCCATTCCTTGGAACGCGACCGCAAGAGAAGGGGCACTGTTGGCGATCAACTTCTTATTGAGCCCGGAGGCACAATCGCGCAAGGGTGACCTGAATATCTGGGGCGATCCCTCGGTTTTAGATGTAAAACACTTAACGGGCAGTGCGGCCAACACTCGCTACTATCAAGCGATAGCGGAGCCACACCCTAGCTGGCAATCTGCGATTGAGCAGGAGTGGTTTAAACGCTACGGCCGATAACCGAACACCATGTTAAGACTGTTATATTTTTTTGTGGTAGCGATTTGCATGCTTCCCACGTTGCCTGGTTTTTTGGGTGTGGTCATAGCGTCATTAAGCTTTATACCAGTTTTGGGTATGGAGACGTTTTCGCTGAATGGCTTTTCTCAAGTGTTGGCGTGGCACGGGGTAGGCAAGTCACTGTTACTGTCATTCACGACCTCCCTGTTCAGTACGATACTGACTTGTTTAGCGACCTTCTGCATCCTTCAACGCTTGTGGGGCAGAAGGGGATGGCGACGTGTTGAGTGGTGTTTATCCCCCTTGATGTCGATGCCTCATGTGGCGTATGCCATCGGTTTTGCCTTTCTATTTGCACCTACCGGCTTGGGGGTAAGAGCCTTTTTCCAGCTGTTTGGTATTGACCTGACGGGAGCTGGTGAGCAGGGCTTTGCCACCCTAGTTCAAGACCCTTACGGTTTGGGTCTAATTGTCATGCTGACTCTCAAGGAAGTGCCATTTTTGCTGCTAATGAGCATTCCGGTCTTAAAACAGCTTAATACGGAAAAGTCGGACAAGGTGTGCCAATCACTGGGTTATCAACACCATCAGTTTTGGTGGAAGTGCATGTTTAGCCAGTGGCTGGTCAAAATGCGCTTTCCAATCTTGGCCGTCTTGGCGTATGGGTTGTCGGTGGTTGATGTCGCACTGATATTGGGACCCACCAATCCGCCCACGTTTTCCGTTTTGGTTTGGCAGTGGTTCAATGATCCCGAACTGACCTTACTGCCTCGAGCGTCCGCAGGGGCCTGTGTGTTGTTTTTGCTGGCGGGCGTCATGATAGCCATGGTTCGCGCGATAGAATGGGTACTTACTAAAGGCTTACGTCAATGGCAAACCTCAGGGCGGTCAGGGCTGAAACTGCCCGGCGTTAGCCTGATTGTTACCATGGTGGCGATCAGTAGTCTGATCATTCCTGTTACTGTTATTTGGAGTGTTGCCCAGCGATGGCGCTTTCCTGATTTTTTACCGACACGATACAGCTTAAGATTTTGGCAGCATGAGTGGTCAGGTATTGTCTCGACCGTTGAGCAAAGCCTGACTTTGGCACTCATCTCTGCCAGTGTGGCACTGCTGTTTGCCATTATCGCTCACGAGTATCGAATTAAGTATCGCTGGCAAGTGCCGGGGTATCTGATCGCGGTGCCAATGCTGATCCCTCAGCTCTCAATCTTATTTGGTTTTCAGATGATGACCTTATTCGTCGGAGGCGACCATTATTGGTTGTGGGTCTGCTGGGCGCATA
Source organism: Vibrio sabulosilitoris (assembly GCF_055391395.1). Taxonomy (NCBI): domain Bacteria; kingdom Pseudomonadati; phylum Pseudomonadota; class Gammaproteobacteria; order Vibrionales; family Vibrionaceae; genus Vibrio; species Vibrio sabulosilitoris. The sequence goes on along the minus strand of NZ_AP029599.1, from coordinate 3,221,515 downwards.
TGTTTTTTGCCTTTCCATTTATCTACCTTGCGCTTGACGGTCCATGGCGGGCCTATAATCCGAGCTTTACTCGCGTAGCACTGAGTTTGGGTAAATCCCCCTTAAGGACATTCGTTGCCATTAAGGTGCCGCAATTGTTTTCGGCGATTGCGTTTGCATGGGCGGTTGGGATCAGTGTCAGCTTGGCCCAATATCTTCCAACCTTGATGCTGGGGGCGGGGCGCATCAGCACCCTGACCACCGAGGCGGTGGCTTTATCGAGTGGCTTTGATCGACGCGTCACGGCGATCTACGCGCTTTGGCAGGCTCTGTTGCCACTGCTGTTTTTTGTTTTCGCCATTACCCTGAGTCGAGCAACTCGGTGGCGAATTAAGTTTAAAATGTTCAAAGGTTCAATAATTAATGAGTCTGTGTCTAAAAAATCTCACCATTCTTAAAAAGGAAGGTGAGGCACTCTTTACCGGATTAGATTTGCAGGTCAAACCTGGTGAAGTCTTGTCTTTAATGGGCCCAAGTGGCTGTGGGAAATCGACGCTACTTGATGTCATCGCTGGCCACCTCTCGGATGAATTTGAGTATCAAGGCCAAGTACTGCTTGACGATGTGGTGTTGGATAAGCTCAGTGCTCATCAGCGCCGGGTCGGGATCTTATTTCAAGATGACCTGCTGTTCCCTCACCTAACTATCTGGGAGAACTTGGCATTTGCCATTCCTGATAACGTGAAAGGGGAAGAGCGTAAGCAGCAAGCCATGCAAGCTCTGGAAAATATTTCTCTACTCAAACTGGCAGACTCCTTTCCAGAGCAAGTCTCCGGTGGACAGCGAGCGCGTATCAGTTTGACCCGAATGCTACTGGCCAAACCTAAGGTGGTGCTGCTTGATGAGCCTTTCAGTAAACTGGACAAAATGTTGCGTGAGCAGTTCCGGGACTGGGTATTCGAACAACTTGCACAGGCAAATATTCCGACCGTGATGGTCACACATGATGAACAGGACGTTCCTGCAGGGAGTCGTATGTTGAACTGGCCTTGGGTAGAAAATTATGCTGGATAGCTTAAGTATCAAAGTCATACGCTGGCCTTTGGATCAGCTTGCCACGGTGCTGGATAAGATCGGGTTTAAAGCCAATCAAGTCACGATCAGCGGTTTTATTTTAGGCTGTGTCGCCCTGCCTTTGCTGGCCTTCGAGCTCTATCTGGCCGGGCTAGTTTTTATTATGGTGAATCGGGTTTTTGATGGTTTGGACGGGGCGTTAGCCAGAAGGCAGGGGATTTCGGATGCTGGCGGCTTCCTCGATATCAGCCTTGACTTCATTTTTTACTCTATGGTTCCGTTCGGTTTTGTTCTGGCCAACCCGGAAGCGAACGCCGTGGCAGGCGCTCTGTTGATCTTTTCTTTTATGGGCACAGGCTCAAGCTTTCTCGCTTTTGCCGTAATGGCAGGCAAGCGCGGGATCAGCAATCCAGTATACAAACAGAAGTCACTCTACTACATGGCGGGGTTGACGGAAGGAACGGAGACCATCGCTTGCTTTGTGTTGATGTGTTTACTGCCACAATATTTTGCGTATATCGCCTACGTGTTTGCAATGCTGTGCTTTTTCACCACATTCACTCGCATCTATTCGGGCTTTCACACGCTCACCGAGCCCTCTGAGCCGTCATGAAAGTAAAGGCTCTCGATGGAATGATAATGAGGGCCTTTACCTGACTCACGGTCAAAGCTGATCCAGTTCAGTGTCTTCCTGTAGCTCTAACAGGTTAATCGCGATGGCGACAAAGTCACTATCGGTAATGATGCCGATTAACTGATTGTTCTCGACCACAGGAAGGCAGCCAACTTTATGCTTTTGCATGTATTTGGCACTTTCCTTTAGCCCAGCCTGCGGCGTAACTGTCATCAACTTGGTGTGCATGATCTCTCTTAAAGGCGTCTCTGCGGTGTAAGAGAGTTGCGTAGAGCCATTGAGTAGGCTGGATTCTTGCGCGGCAAGGACGTCGCGTTGGGTGACAATACCGAGCAGGCTGCGGTCGGTATCCACGATGGGAATATGGCGGATATCTAGGGCGCTCATCATATCGCGCGCATCAGACAAAGAGTGCGAACGCAGCAGGGTATGCGGACTTCGCGTCATCATATCTTCAACCTTTATCATACCGGTCTCCTTGTTTTTCTTTAAATATAGTCAGTTTAAATGCCAAGAACTGAGAGCTAGTTCGTTTTTTACAGCGTCGAAGATGATTTGTATCAACTTGCGGCTAGCTAGGTAAATTGGCGCGATCTAGGCGTTGAATTAACCCTCTCGACATGCCCTGACAGTGCGGCATTTTAACTCGACTTAGCGCAAGCTAAGAGGGTGATATCCCCCATCGCTTGTTGTATACTGCGCTGCTGCGACAAACCCGCTTGACGATTAACCCAACGGTAGAAGATTTTCCCATGCAAGTATCTGACTTTCACTTTGAACTCCCAGATGAGCTGATTGCTCGCTATCCCAACCCACAGCGCACGGCCAGTCGTTTGCTACAGCTGAACGGGAACAGTGGTGAGTTGACCGATGGAAGCTTTATCGATGTACTCGAGCAGGTGCGCGAGGGCGACTTGATTGTGTTCAATAACACTCGAGTGATCCCGGCGCGTATGTTTGGTCGCAAGGCCTCTGGCGGTAAGCTTGAGGTGCTGGTGGAGCGCATGCTCGATGACAAGCGTATCCTTGCCCATGTGCGTTGCTCAAAATCACCAAAACCCGGCTCAACGATTCTGCTTGGCGAAGGCGATGAGTATCAAGCATTGATGGTTGCGCGTCACGACGCTCTGTTTGAGCTTGAGTTTCAATCCGATAAAACCGTGCTTGAGATTCTAGAGCAAGTCGGTCATATGCCGCTGCCGCCTTATATCGACCGTCCTGATGAAGACTCAGATAAAGAGCGCTATCAAACTGTTTACAACACCAAGCCAGGCGCAGTGGCTGCACCAACCGCGGGTCTGCACTTTGATGAGGTGCTACTGGACAAGATTAAAGCCAAAGGTGCTGAGCTTGCCTACGTGACGCTGCACGTTGGCGCTGGTACCTTTCAGCCGGTCAAGGTCGATAACGTGCTTGAGCACCATATGCATGCTGAGTATGTTGAAGTGACGCAAGAGGTGGTGGATGCAATCAAAGCCACTAAGGCGCGTGGTGGTCGCGTGATTGCGGTAGGTACCACCTCAGTGCGTTCACTTGAAAGCGCCGCCCAAGATGCACTAAAAAAAGGTACAGAGCTGGTGCCTTTCTTTGGCGATACCGAGATCTTTATCTACCCCGGCTATCAGTTCCAATTGATCGATTGCTTGATCACCAATTTCCACTTGCCAGAGTCGACGTTGATCATGCTGGTGAGTGCCTTTGCCGGTTACGAGAACACCATGCAGGCATATCAGCACGCGGTGGATAATCAGTACCGCTTCTTTAGTTATGGCGATTCTATGTTCATTGAGAAAAAGACCAAATAGAACTGTCATAATTAGCGCGTAATCTTGCGCACAGTTTACGAGTGCTAGCAGTAGGCTAGGGTAAGGGCTAGAGCCAGTTACTTCGCATGGAAAGCGACCGCTCCTTAGCAGGCTTTGGCCTAATTTAACCGTCAGACTGTTTCTCTGACAATTGGAGGATTCGTGAAGTTAAAGTACGAACTTAAGAAAACCAACGGTCATGCTCGCCGTGGTCAATTGACCTTTGAGCGTGGCACAGTGCAAACCCCAGCCTTTATGCCAGTCGGTACCTACGGTACGGTAAAAGGCATGACGCCAGAGGAAGTGAAAGAGACCGGTGCAGAGATCCTGCTAGGTAACACTTTCCACCTATGGCTGCGCCCTGGTCAAGAGATCATGAAGATGCACGGTGACCTGCACGACTTTATGAACTGGCAAGGACCTATCCTGACTGATTCAGGCGGCTTTCAGGTCTTCAGCCTAGGTGCGATGCGCAAGATCACCGAAGAGGGTGTGCACTTTCGTAACCCGGTAAACGGTGACAAGATTTTCATGGACGCTGAGAAGTCGATGGAGATCCAAAAAGACCTTGGCTCGGATATCGTGATGATCTTCGATGAGTGTACGCCATACCCAGCGACGCACGATGAAGCGAAAAAATCGATGGAGATGTCGTTGCGCTGGGCACAGCGCTCGCGCGACCACTTCGATAAACTAGACAACCCGAACAACCTATTTGGTATTGTTCAGGGCAGTATTTACGAAGACTTGCGTGATGTATCGGTAAAAGGCTTAACTGAGATTGGTTTTGACGGTTATGCGGTTGGTGGTCTTGCTGTCGGTGAGCCAAAAGAAGAGATGCACCGCGTGCTTGAGCATACGACTCCGCAGCTTCCAGAGGATAAGCCGCGCTACCTAATGGGTGTGGGCAAACCAGAAGACTTGGTTGAGGGTGTACGCCGCGGCATCGATATGTTTGACTGCGTAATGCCAACGCGTAATGCACGCAATGGTCACTTGTTTGTCACTGGCGGTGTGATCAAGATCCGTAATGCGAAGCACAAGACCGACACGACACCACTGGATCCAGAGTGTGATTGCTACACCTGTAAGAACTACTCAAAGTCTTACTTGCATCACCTAGACCGTTGTAACGAGATCTTGGGTGCGCGCCTGAATACCATCCACAACCTGCGCCACTATCAGCGCCTGATGGAGAGCATTCGTCGCGCGATTGAAGAAGATCGTTTCGACCAGTTTGTTGAAGAGTTTTACGCTCGTCGCAACCAAGAGGTGCCTTCTCTTGGTAAGCTAGAAGCGAAAAATTCATAAGATTTTGTGACGCCACCTTGTTTTTGACCACGCTGTGACTTGAAAATAAGGTGGCGTTACCCAATGTGATTGGATTATCTACAAAAAAATAACGAGGACAGTTTATGTTTATTTCTCAAGCTCACGCAGCAGCAGAAGGCGCACCAGCAGGCGGCGGTTTCGAAATGCTAATCATGCTAGGTATGTTTGCGGTTATCTTCTACTTCATGATCTACCGCCCACAGTCTAAGCGCGTGAAAGAGCACAAGAACCTTATGGCATCGATGGGCAAAGGCGACGAGGTACTAACCAGCGGTGGCCTAGTGGGTAAAATCACTAAAATCGCTGAAGACAACGATTACATCGCGCTTGAGCTAAACGCTAACAACGAAGTTGTGATCAAGAAAGATTTCGTGACTGCTGTGCTACCTAAAGGCACCATCAAGTCTCTATAAAACAGCATAAGGATCCTCGCTGTGCTAAACCGTTATCCATTATGGAAGTACTTGATGGTGGTCTTCACCATCGCTATTGCGGCCTTGTACGCACTTCCTAATATTTACGGTGAAGATCCGGCTATTCAAGTTACAGGGGCACGTGGTGCCTCTGTAGATATGTCAACGCTGGATGCTGTCACTCGTGCTCTTGAAGAAGAGCAACTCTCTCATAAATCCATTGCTTTAGAAAATGGATCCATTCTGGTTCGATTCAATGATACCGATACCCAGCTCAGCGCGCGTGATGTCGTCGCACAAGCAATGGGTAGCGATAATATTGTTGCGTTAAACCTTGCACCAGCGACGCCAAATTGGCTTGAAGCAATTGGCGCTGCACCGATGAAGCTGGGTCTTGACCTGCGCGGTGGTGTGCACTTCCTGATGGAAGTGGATATGGATGCAGCAATGGCTCGTCTTATCTCACAACAAGAAGAAGCGTTCCGCACAGAGCTGCGTGATGAGCGTATTCGCTACCGCGCGATTCGCCCACAAGGCAAAGATGCGGTTGAGGTCTTGCTGCGTGATGGCGAACAACTGGCTGATGCTAAGCGCGTTCTTGAGTCTAACCACCCAGACATGACCTTTATCGATTCCGATTCAAATGGTCGCTTTGCCTTGGTGGCAACGTTTAACGAGACGCGTCTGCAAGAGATCCGCAACTATGCGGTTGAGCAGAACATCACTATCTTGCGTAACCGTGTTAACGAACTGGGTGTTGCTGAGCCGCTAGTTCAGCGTCAAGGTGCCAGCCGTATCGTGGTTGAGCTGCCGGGTGTTCAAGACACGGCGCGTGCGAAGGAAATCCTTGGTGCAACGGCAACGCTAGAGTTTCGTGAAGTCGATAACCAGGCCGATTTAGCCGCCGCTGCTGCAGGGCGCGTACCTGCCGGTAGTGAGGTGAAGCAAGATCGCGATGGTCGTCCTGTTGTAGTCAAAAAACGCGTTATCCTTGGCGGCTCAAGCATCACCGATGCGAGCTCAAGCGTGGATGAGTACGGTCGTCCTCAAGTAAACATCTCGCTTGATAGTGAAGGTGGCAACAAGATGTCGGCGTTCTCGCGCCAGAACATCGGTAAGCTGATGGCAACGGTATTCGCTGAGTACAAAGACAGTGGTCGTAAGACACCAGAAGGCAAGGTCATCCTGACCAAGCACGAAGAGGTGATCAACCAAGCGACGATTCAATCTGCTCTTGGTCGTAGCTTCCGTATCACGGGCATCGACTCTGCCGCTGAAGCGCATAACCTAGCGCTATTGCTGCGCGCAGGTGCTCTGATTGCGCCAATCTCGATTGTAGAAGAGCGCACCATCGGTCCATCTATGGGTCAGCAGAACATCGACATGGGTGTTCAGGCGTGTATTTGGGGCATGGTCGCGGTAATGCTGTTTACCCTGTTCTACTACCGTAAGTTTGGTGTGATTGCCAACGCGGCGCTGGCGGTGAACCTAGTACTGATTATTGGCGTGATGTCGATGATCCCAGGGGCAACCATGACTCTGCCAGGTATCGCCGGTATCGTTCTGACAGTCGGTATGGCGGTCGATGCTAACGTGCTGATCTTTGAGCGTATCCGTGAAGAGCTGCGTGATGGACGCAATCCTCAGCAAGCGATTCACCAAGGTTATGCCAACGCGTTCAGTACCATTGCCGATGCCAACATCACCACGCTTATCACTGCGATTATCTTGTTCGCTGTGGGTACAGGCGCGATCAAAGGCTTCGCCGTGACACTGTCGATTGGTATCTTGACCTCAATGTTTACCGCAATTGTAGGCACACGTTGTGTGGTTAACCTACTGTATGGCGGCAAGCGTATCAGCAAACTGTCGATCTAAGGCTGGGAATTAGTATGTTTCAGATTCTAAAAGCAGATAAAACCATCGACTTTATGCGTTGGTCGAAGATGGCCTTCATCTTATCTCTGTTAATGATTGGTGCGGCGTTTGCTACGCTGTCCACCAAATGGCTTAACTGGGGCCTGGATTTCACTGGTGGTACTCTGATTGAGGTCGGCTTTGATCAGCCGGCTAACTTGGAAGAGATCCGTGAAGCGCTCGATGCACAAGGCTTTGGCGATGCAACCGTGCAGAACTTTGGCTCAACGCGCGATGTAATGGTGCGCCTGCGTCCTCGCGATGATATGTCAGGTGAGATGTTGGGTAACCAAATCTTGACTGCGATTGAGACCGGCACCGGTGAAGACGTTGAGATGCGTCGTATCGAGTTTGTTGGCCCGAATGTAGGTGATGAGCTGACTGAGGCCGGTGGCCTTGCGATCCTGGTGTCACTGATCTGTATCTTGATCTATGTGTCGATCCGCTTTGAGTGGCGTCTTGCTGCTGGTGCGGTATTAGCCCTAGCGCACGACGTGATCATTACCTTGGGCGTGTTCTCATTGCTTGAGGTTGAGGTTGACCTAACCATCGTTGCGGCACTTCTGACCGTGGTCGGTTACTCGCTCAACGATACCATCGTTGTGTTTGACCGTATCCGTGAGAACTTCCGCAAGATGCGTAAAGGTGAGCCCGCTGAGGTTATCAACAGCTCAATTACTCAAACCTTGAGCCGTACCTTGATCACCTCAGGTACCACCATGTTTGTGGTGATCTCGCTGTTCACACTGGGCGGCGCGATGATCCACGGCTTTGCTCTGGCATTGCTGCTGGGTATCACTGTGGGTACTTACTCATCTATCTACGTGGCATCGGCGCTATCGCTGAAACTGGGTATTCAAAAAGAACACCTTATGCCACCACAGATCGATAAGGAAGGCGAAGAGCTGGACGAACTGCCGTAAGCGGGTTGTCTTTCGATACATGATTGAAAAACCGCTGCCAAACGCAGTAATGCTGATCGTTTAAAGTGATTGAACGATCCTCAGTTGGCCTCATAATCGGTCTCAACAGTGTTGAGGCCGATTTTTTATGTCTGAATTTTCTAAAGAGTTACAAGTCACCGCAGAGTTCTGCCAAGAGCATCACCTTAATGCTTTTGCTAAACATATCCCTCTTGAGTGGGTCGAAGAAGCCGTCAAACAAACGGGTAGAGCGTCCGTCCGTAAGCGTTGAGTGGATAATCCCAACTTCAAATGGAAACATTTTGCCCCAGAGATCATCATGTGGGCCATCCGTTGGTATGGCTCAACGCCTTTGAGCTATGCGCATCTTAGCGCCATGCTTGAAGAGCTCGGCATTTCTGTTAACGCTCGACTATCTATCGCTGGTTTATTGAGTACTCGCCGAAACTACGCAGGGTCTTCCGACGCTATCAGTTTATCAACAAAGACTCCTCTTGGCAGTTAGACGAAACCTAAGTCAAGGTCAGACGATCGACTTTTTCCTATCTCCTAAGCGTAACAAATATGCGGCTTATCAATTCCTCAAGCGGTGTCTACAACGCTACAGCGAGGAGCAACAACCAAACACGCTGAATACGGACAAACATTCATCCTATGCAGGTGCCATTGATAGGCTAAAAAAGAAGGCAAGCTAAGAAAGGATATTGTTCATCGCCAGGTAAAGTATCTCAATAATGGTATCGAGTAAGATCACGCACCGATAAAGAAACTAATCGAGGCAGGAAACGGTTTTCGAAGGCGAGCTTGGGCTACGATTCAAGGCTATGAATCACTGAAGATGTTAAACAAAGGACAATTTTATCTATGGTTGCGTAAAGAAGACCCGAAGATTCGAGTACGGGAGAGATCTGCCTTCAGAGGGCCCTTACTAAAGGGCAAAAGACAAGATCTGACCCTGACATATCATACAGCTACCAATTTTGCACACTGCCATCTTCTCGGACAGTATGTGGTGCTTCCCAATCTGCTATCTTACAGTTTTGTAATAGTTCTTCATTGACTTCTACACCAAGGCCCGGCAACTCAGAGACTTCGTAACTATTGCCAACCAGTTTAGGTTGAACGGGGAATAGCTCTTCATTCTTATATCCGTAAACACCATCGTCAAGTGGCGATGCACTGCACTCAAGGTGCGAGAAGTTTGGAGTAGACGCCGCTAGGTGGATTGAAGCTGCTGTACACACTGGACCTAATGGATTGTGGAGCAATAAGTCAACATAATGTGCCTCGCTCCACCCAGCGATTTTCTTCGCTTCAGTAAAGCCACCTACATTACAGATATCCAATCGGTTGAACTGCTGAATACCCCGTTCGATGTAAGGTAAGAACTGCCACTTAGAAGAAAACTCTTCACCTATCGCGAATGGAACGTCAGTCATCGTTCTTAGTGACTCATAAGCCTCTGGTGTTTCGTCACGAATGATTTCTTCAACAAAATCCAGTGTTCCTGAAGGTAGCTTCTGGCAGAAGTTAGCAGCTTCGGCCACTGACAGACGTGAATGGTACTCCAAACCGATCATCACATCATGGCCAAGAACCTTACGAGCCTTGATAACTAGCTCAGCAGTCTTACCTATAGATTCACGTGGTTCCCATACCATAGTACCTTTCTGGATAGCATGGTCGATACCTTCGCCAACAAAGCGAATGCAATCCCAGCCTGCTTCTTTAAACTTAACAGCGAGCTCAAGCGCTTCTTCTTGAGAGTCTTTGTTTGGAACTGTGCCGAATACTTTAACTTTGTTACGTACCTTACCACCAAGCAGCTGATATACTGGAACATTAAGGTGTTTACCCTTAATATCATGTAGAGCGAGGTCAATTGCAGAAATTGCACCAGTGGTTACACGGCCACCTTCAAAGTAGTGAGAGCGATAGCATTCTTGCCAAATGTGCTCAGAATTCATTGGATCTTGGCCAATAAGGAACCGCTTGAGTTGCTTAACCATCTGAGCAACTGTGCGTTCACGGCTTGAGAAGCCTGACTCACCCCAACCATAAGTGCCGCTATCAGTCTCAACCTTAACGAGTAAGAAATCACGAATGCCGCATTGAACAATGTAAGGTTTGATATCAGTAATTTTCACGTTATATCCTCAACAAAGCCCGAACAAACCGGGTCTAGAAATTATTATTCATAGTTAGCTATACGTTTAACTTTTCCAACAATCATCGCTATATTTAAGCTCACCTAGTGTTTGTTGGAAATATAATATGCCTAATATTGGCTAACCAAGTTGAAGAATTGATCACACACTCTATTTATAGAACTATATTCCCACATCATGGAACAATCATTTATAACTTTAGTAATGTGATATAGATCGAAATAGTTAGCTCTGAAGGAAATTATGCATTAAGTTGTTTATTTGTCTTCAGTAAGTTATTTACTCACCCACAACATGGTCTAAGTAAATAATATTTAGTGGGGAACCAGAGTGATTCTAGGGAACAGTAACGGCTTTGTTACGTAATTCAGATTAGAACCAAAACCGCCTAAAGTTGAGCACAGACAGAAGCAGAGAGTTATCGTACAGAAGGGGAATCTTTTCTTACTATCGGCTACGGAGTGAATGAAGAGAATAGTAGTGGTGATTTACTGCAAACAGACCTCACTTATCAAGCTGCTGAGAACTGTGAGATCAGAGCAGGTAGTTCACAAACTTGTACGAGTGGCGTGTACAATGCCGCTAGCGGAATGCGCAATGCTGTCTGTGCAGGTGATTCAGGTGGGGTCCCTTTATTGGATAGCCAGTATGTGCAAATCGGTATGACTAGTTACGGCTGGGCCGGATGCCAAAATGAATACTCTGATGATACTGCTGTCTTTACCAAGGTTGCCGACTATCGAGATTGGGTTGATAGTGTCCTTTTAGGTACTGAGACACCAAACTATATTCTCTTTGCCAGCGATAATAGTAGTGAGACAATTGATCAAACAAGTAGTACTAGTACACCAACCTCCAGCGGTTCTTCTTCCAGCGGTGGTAGTATTTCTTGGCTGGTCTTTATTGCTCTAGGCTGGTTGGCTATCTTAAGGCGCCGAACCACTTACTGTTAAGTCGCATAAGCCTTCCTACTGAAGTTCTACTCAATCAATCAGTTTATTGTAACTTGGCCAACTGTTTATGACTTCTCAGCACTCCCCAAATGAGGGTTACATTAATCCTTGAGAGATCTGTTTGGCGCAATCACGAACCACATGAGCTAAGTCATCCATTCGACTGCGCGGCATATACGTTTTTTTACTTGCGACAGAAATGGCGGCAATAATATTGCCATGTTTATTCCTGATAGGTGATGCTACGCAGTGAAGTCGCTCTGCGTTATCCTCCAGATCAAAGCTGTAGTCAAAACGTGAATAGTTATCCATTCTGCTCAAGGTATCTTGCAAATCAAGATTTGTTTCCAAACGGTTTAGTCTTTGCCACTCTGTTTTGGGCAGATCGAGCATTAATGCTTTACCAATACCAGTACTTACCATCGCCCGCCGCTCTCCAATACTTGAGGCAACCTCTATCGGTCGTTGGCCAGAAATTTTATCGAGATAGAAAACGTCATCCTCATCACGAATACCTAAATGAACGGTATCATGAGTCACCTTAGACAACTGTTGAAGGTAAGGCCGAGCCAGCTCTTTGAGTGGCATATATTGCTGTGCATGGTTACCAAGCTGAATAAGTCTGGTGCCCAGTACATAGCCAATCCCCTTAACCTCTCGAATATATCTAGCCTCAGTTAGGCCATGTAAAATACGGTGCATGGTGGATTTAGGCATACCAAGGTACTGGCTTAAACCAGTCAGACTGCGCTTGCCATCAGCAATTGCATCAACTACCTCTAAAGCCTTAACCAAAGATTGATTACCTTTTCTACTATCCATCGAAAGCTCTCTTAACTTAAGTGAATACTGGCGCAGACTATACATCGGCCAACCAAAGATTACTAGTTTGGTTGACCATCATTTGTAGATTGTGAGCTGCGTGTCACAAACTAAGTGCAGCTGACTCAATCAATATATTTTAAGAAGGGGTTTTAATATAATTTGGATGACCTAGTGCTGAAATTATACCCCTTCCAATTGATTATTTATTTCAATTCCTGCAGCCTGGCAGAGGTTAGCTAAATGTTTAAATAGAGATTCACGTTCTTCTATAGTCAAATCGAGTAACGGCTTACGCATATGACCACCAGATTGACCGACAAAATAACTTGCTGCTTTAAAGTAAGCTAAATTAGCACCAGATAAAAGTATTTCACTAAGTTCAGTTGCCACTTTTTGCCATTTTTCAGCAAGTATCAAATCACCTTTCTTATATGCATTATAAACATTAACTAGTGGCTCTGGAATAGAGCAAGCACAACCAGAAACAATACCATCACAGCCAGCGGTCAATAGTCCCAGTGCCATTTTGTCATACCCATGAACGACAGAAAAATCAGCAGAGATATTAATATAATCTAATGTTGTATCCATATCTGCAAGGCTAAATTTAATACCTACCACATTAGGGCAGCAGCTGATTACTCGTTTAATGACTTCTACTGAAATAATATTTGCTGAGTACTGTGGAATACTATAGAGATAAATTGGAAAGTCATTCGGTAGTGACTGAGCTACATCGGTAAAGTAGGTCACCATCTCCTCTTCAGTGGTCGCAAAGAAGTAAGGAGTGAGCAATCCAATCCCGTCAGCACCGATTTCGTAGGCATGCTGAGCCAGTGAGATGGTTTCTTCTGTCGTTGTAGCACCAACCTGCATAAAGACTGGTAAACGCTTATTTACTGTATCAATCACTGTCTCGGCAACCACCTTTCTTTCATCCAGTGACAGCCTAAGCATCTCACTCGTCGTGCCACCTGGAAACAAGCAGTCAACACCTTTATTGACCAGCATATCTGTCGTTTGAGCCAGAGCACTGATATCTACCTTGTTTTCGCTATTAAAAGGGGTTGTCATAGCAACGATAATCCCAGACATTTTTTTCATATATGTACCAACTTATTGTATATGTTAAATTTCTACTCGAGCTCATAGGGTTAAAGCACTACTTATCCAGACTGAGTGACAAAGTCATTGCTATGCTGGATTTAACTATAAAATACACCTTTACGTGTTATCTTCTACGAATATCAAGCAATGTTCCATAATGTGGAACAATGGTTTCTCATAGTGATAATGATAGGAAGATCACAACCTAATATAGGCCAGAAAAATATACTCCATAACAGCGAATACATAATGTCATGAAACAAGCAGCAGGTATTAATCTCTAAATTAAAATTAAAGCTAATACCCTACGTATTTGCTAATCCTTAATTTAATAAAGTATTCTCCATATTCAAAGGAGCTAGATAATGGGAACAAATCAGACACAAACTTTAACTAAAGATATAGTGACAAAAACTAGAAAGCGCTTTTTTATCGTCTTTCTACTATTTGTCACTGTAGTCATCAATTATCTCGATCGAGCTAATTTATCAATTGCAGCACCCGGTATGATGCAGGATCTCTCGCTAACGACAGAACAAATTGGTCTAGTCTTTTCTGCTTGGGGCCTATCCTATGCTATGTTCCAGATCCCAGCAGGCTGGCTGGTTGACCGATTCAAACCTAAGTACTTTTTAACGGTTATTCTTGTCGCTTGGTCAATCGCAACGGTTGCCATCGGCTTTGTCTCCAACTTCCTGCTGATTATCGCCCTGCGATTTATTGTTGGTATGTTTGAAGCGCCAAGCTATCCCATCAACAATCGTATCGTAACAGCTTGGATTCCTGAGAACGAACGTGCTTCTTCTATTGCCGTATACACATCAGCCCAATTTGTTGGCCTAGCTTTTCTTGCTCCAGTGCTAAGCTGGGTACTCACCACCTATGGCTGGCAAATGGTCTTTATCTCAACTGGTCTGGTTGGCATTCTATGGGCAGTTTACTGGTACGCTACCTACAATGATCCAAAAGAGTGTCCGGGGATCTCTCAGTCTGAGCTCGATTATCTAGTAGAAAATGGTGCTATGATTGATTTGGCTGAAAAGAGCGACAGCCAACAAGAGCAAGCGGACGGTGATTCTGTCGCATTTTGGAAAGATCTTCGTTATATCTGTACTCGCCGTCAGATCATTGGTCTTTGTATTGGGCAATTTGCAATTGGTAGTGCGACGATTTTCTTCCTTACTTGGTTCCCAACCTATCTAGTTGAATACCATGGTATGTCCTTCATCAAAGCAGGCTTTATGGCTTCACTACCGTTCTTGTGTGGTTTTGTCGGTGTACTCTGCTCTGGATTTACTTCAGACTTCCTACTCAGAAAAGGCTTTAGCCTAGCGATTTCTCGTAAAGTGCCAATCATTACTGGATTGCTGCTCACCAGCTCAATCATAGGCGCAGAGTTTTTCCATGAGCCTATGTATGTCGTTATCTTTATGTCGATTGCCTTTTTTGCAACTGGCTTGGCTTCCATTGCATGGTCACTGGTTTCATCACTGGCACCCAAGCGCTTGATTGGTTTAACTGGCGGGGTATTTAACTTTGTCGGTGGTATGACTGCTGTTATCACTCCAACGGTTATCGGTTTTCTAGCTAGCGGCAGCAGCTTTTTCTACCCATTAGCCTTTATCTGTGGACTCAGTATCGCAGGTGCTCTCGCTTATATTTTCATTATTGGTAAAGTCGAACGTATTGCAGATAGAGTCTAGTCAAATAACAGTATAACACACATTAACCCCTCTCATTATGAGATAATGCTGATCGTTTAAAGCGATTGAATGATCCTTAGTTGGCCTCATAATCGGTCTCAACAGTGTTGAGGCCGATTTTTTATGTGTGAATTTTCTAAAGAGTTACAAGCCACCGTAGAGTTCTGCCAAACCATCACCTTAATGCCTTTGCTAAACATATCCCTCTTGAGTAGGTCGAAGAAGCCGTCAAGCAAACGGGTAGAGCGTCCGTTCGTAAGCGAAGGTTCCCAGCTGATCAAGCCGTCTGGCTAGTGCTTGGCATCGGCCTACTTAGAAACCGTTCTATTCAGGGTGTCTGTGACAAGCTAGAACTTGCCTTCCCTGATGCAAAGGGAGAACTACCGCCTTTAGCAACCAGTAGTATTATCAAAGGAAGAGAAAAACTTGGTTTGTAGCCTATCTGTTGTAGGCTAAAGGAAGGTTTTAGCCCCAAGGAGCTCCCTTGCAATATACCGCTAGTGGCGATACCACCTTGCGCATTGCCACGCTGAACTTGCTCAATTACTTAGCGCCGCCGAACGCCTATTACCAGTTTGACAATATCTATGACCAGCAGCAGTGGCAGGCAAAACAGCGTTGGCTAGATGGGCATATCCGTCTGTTGAACGCCGATATTATTGGCTTTCAAGAGGTGTTTAGCCCCAGTGAGCTTAAGGCTCAGTGTGCCAGGTTAGGTTACCCCTATTTTGCTTGCTTGTCTCAGCCAATCATCGAGTCGGATTACGTCTACTCGCACCCCCCGGTGGCGCTTGCCTCCCGTCTGCCGATTGTTGAGCGTCGATGCGTTGGTGCTGGCCGCATTAGCGCAACGCCGCCGGGCTTTGGTTTTAGTCGTGTCCCTTTGCACTGCACGATAGTAACCCCCAAGCTTGGCCTACTCGATGTTATCGTGGTTCATCTCAAATCTAAGCGAGCGATGCTGGAGGTCAATCAAGACCAACCTACGCTATTGGTTGAGCAAGCGAGGGAGATGGGGCGCTGGATGTCAACCATGCAACGTGGCAGTGAAGCGCAAGTACTCACTCACTATGTACAAAATATGCAAAGTCAATTTGCGCGAGCCTGTGTCGTGATGGGGGATTTCAATCAGGACTTGGCACAACCCGAGCTCGCCTGCTTAACCAGGAGTGGACTCCTTGCCGATAGCTATCTTTTGCAGCGCACGCTCGATGGGACACGCCCGGCAACTCATTACTATGGTGAAACAGGCAATATCATCGACTATATCTTAGTTTCACAAGCGTGTGTTCCTGATAGCGCGCTGCGTCAGGCTCAAGTTGAGATGGTGAGCGTTTATGACCAGCATCTAGTATCGCCGGATTTTAGCCACGACCAGTTTGCCTCCGATCACGCCTCAGTATGCATGACATTGTCGATTGATTAAGCTCACTTGTTTAGGTATAAGGTAAAGAAAAATAAGGAAATTTAGTTGTATTATGGAAATTGTTATTCGCCCAAGCCTAACCTCAGATGCCGCGGCTCTGTGTGATATCTACTCTCAGCCGCAGGCTCAGCGGCAAACCCTGCAGTTGCCGCATCCATCCCCGGTGATGTGGCAGCAGCGCCTTGAGTCGATGCCCGCGGGAATGTACTCCTTCGTGGCTGAAATTGATGGTCGAGTAGTCGGCAACATCGGCTTTGAGCACTCGCAAAACCCACGCACAGCCCACTGCGCGACCTTTGGTATTGGTGTTCATGACCAGTTTCATCGCCTTGGCGTGGCCAGTAAGTTAATCGAGACGGTACTCGATTTAGCGGATAACTGGCTGCAGATCAAGCGTGTGCAGATTGAAGTCAACAGTGATAACCAAGCCGCCATCGCCTGCTATCAAAAGTTTGGCTTTGAAATCGAAGGCGAGGCGCAGTGCTCATGTTTTCGTGATGGTGAATATGTAAGTACTTATTATATGGCGAGAATTAAGCGTCAATTATCGTCTTGATACGCTTCTAACTGCTGCAAGGCTTGCCGAGTAAGCGACTCGGTATAAGGGTTTATCTTCCAATGATCAGGGCTCCAGCCTTTAATAAAGCGCTGAAAGTCGGCCCACGCGATAGCAAATAGTGGTCGCCAGGCTTGCTCGACCTCGCTCGGTGAGAGTTGTGGTTGATAGTAAGCTAAGGCATCACCTAAGCATGCGAAATAACAGTCGAGAAGCGGCTGCTCCTGCTCAGCGCAATGCTCTGGTGCGACGGCACTGCTGATAAATAGCGCAACATCTTTCATTGCGCACCCTCGACCCACATACTGAAAGTCGATCGCGGCGGCTTTTTTGCCGTCAGGCGTAAAGCAAAAGTTTGCCAGCTTGGCATCCCCGTGTACTAGGGTTTGATACTTGGCATCTGTAAGCCGTTGGTCTAGCTGACTTGCTGATCGTTTTAGTCGCTGATCACTTAGCGTAGCGAGCTCGTCTAGGCGAGTTTGCAGGTGCCAATAGGTGCCTGATGGCCAAAGCCCCTCACCCGAGTGTCCAATATGCTTCGCATGGAAGTTTGCTAACCACTTGAGACACGTCATAAGATGCTGTTGATTTGCCTGACTCACAACCTCAGTAAAACCAAGCGTACTGAGATCCTGCATAACGATTAACCACTCGCCTTCAGTACTGTAGGTTCGCAATGACTTTGGCGTTAGGCAACGACGGTCGGCAGTTTGACCGTAATGCTGGTACCAAAAAGCCTCAACATGGTAAGACGCCACTTTGCGTTGGTGCGAAAGCGAGTGATTCCAGCCCCGAGGATGGTTGAGCTTATCAGGCAGTTTAACGTGCTTAATTATGACACTCTTGATCTGGTTTCCTGTGGTGTGCAGACGTACTAGTTCACCGTAACCACTCCAGAGGCTTTGTATCACTTCAGTTTGGTTAACTGATTGAATATCAAAGGGAGTTAGATAGGGTAGGTAGTCTCGAGTCATTCGGCATTCTCTATGCAATTCAGCTGTCATTTTAGTTTGGTAAAGCGGCAATAAAAGAATACCACCTGCCTTATCGTATTTTGTGTCAGTTTTGGGTTAATTGTAAGTAAAACTACTCATATGTAGTGCAAGGGTGTGGCTATGTGTGTGTTTGTCATATTCGATTACAAACTTTCTGGTTAATAATATAGCATGCGATTTCTTTGGTGAACTTAAGTGCTTAATATATATAGTGATTAATTAATGGAAGTAACCAAAGGAAAAAAAAGTGAACAAAAAACTAATCGCGTTGTTGGTAGGTACAAGCCTAGGGCTAGCGGGCTGTAATAGCTCTTCAGACAAGAAAGATGATGTCGAGCCAAGTGAGCCGATTAATGCGGTATTTAATGATATTGGTGTGCCAGTGTACGGCGTTAATTACCAGTGTGACTCAGGTGATAAAGGCACGACCAACACACAAGGTCAGTTTAAAGTTGAAGAAGGCGCAATCTGTCAATTTGACTTAAACGACTTTAAAATTGGCCACAACCTGCTGCCAATCACTGCTGTAAATACTGAGGTTTCTGGTCTTACCCTTGGTTATGAGGCACCTCAACGCAAGCTAAAGAGCTCTGATAATCCACTGCGCTTTGCAGCCAACCTTTCGGCGCTTTTGCAAACGATCAGCAGTGTATCTGAAGAGACGGATAACCTTGATGTGTCAGGCGTTCAAGGTGAAACAATCAATGAAGAGATCCTATTTGTTGAAGATGACGATGCTTTTGAAGAGCTAGTGCGTGAGGTAGAAATCATTATCGATGACGAAACTATCGTTATTGGTGACGAGATTGATGAAGGCCGTATCGACGTTACTCCACCATCAGAAGCTGAAGATGACATTAAAGATGAGATTGAAGGCACGTACCACAGTGATAATGTAGCGCGCGTTCTAGCGCACCTTCAGGCTATTCTTACCGGTGATACGACAGTGACCGATATCCAACACGAACTGGATGCTATTCGCAGTGACCTAGAGACCGCTGATAACTCAAATGGTCATCACCAAGCAGCGCTGCGTGCTCTGCTTGAGATTGCTGAAGTGGTTAATGAAGATGAGGTTGCGCAGCGTATTGTGGTAACTGGCTCGGACTACACTGAGATGCTAGCCCAGTTGCTGGACCAGAGTGCAGCCGTTGATATGGTAACTAAGCCTCAAGGCACCACTGAAGATGTTGCCCACCTACTGCACGAAGCGGCGCTACGTCTAATCAACGCCAGCGAAAAGCTAGCTCTTGCGCTGCCAAGCCCTGCGTTTGACATTAATTACGATGGTGCATCACTGTCTTACTCAGAGTCGCTAGAAATCCGCACAGCGGCATTGGCAGCGGCGAATGTACTTAGCACGCTGGCAAGCTATGACGTTGCATCAGATGAATACTACCTACCGTTGGAAGCGCAACTGAACAATGTTGAGGTTGTAATTCGTGACCAAGATGGTAATTGGAAAGAAGTAACACAGGACTTTAATGTTGAGTACTACAGGGTAGATAGTCATCAGTTAGAGTACTTTAACGATGATCAATTGTTTACTCATCGTCGTGACGCTAAGTACCTAACGGTTGCAAAACAAGCGCTAACTCAAGCGGTTAAAACTGCGCTACTGCTTGAGCTTGCAGAGGAAGACCAAGCATTACTTGCGGACGTTGCAGCACACCTAGAGGATGAAAACAGTGTCTTTAAACTAGAAGAAGATGGCGAGACGGTATACCTAGATCTACACGCTTTCTATAACGCGAGCACATCAATTGATCGCAATGATTTTATTATTGAGGCAAGTTATGAGTGTGATACGTACGACCTAACAGGCGGTGCGTCATACAACGAAGTATTCTCTATGATTAAAGGCGATACAATTTGTAAACATGATGATGCGTTGAACAATGACCACACAGATTGGTATAAGCTGATGTCAGTTGGGTACGATGCAGACCTTGAACAAGAAGTCTTCATCAAAGCCGTGTACGCAGACCTGATGCGAGATATTAAAGAGGCTGCTAACTCTAACCTAACCAACGTTCTTTGGTGTGGTTATGACGACAATGATAACCGCCTGAGCTGTCTAGACGACTAATCCATGCGATTTGTCCTAGCTATCCTCTGGATGGTGCTAAGCCCCTCGATGCATGCCTTCGAGGGGCATTTTACCATGAGCGGTGTGACTATCACCAAGTTCCGTGACAACGGTCATGGGGTTGGTGAGGTATATTATCGCCTCAAAGTCGATGAGAGATATAACCGCATCAGCGCAGACAACTATCGTGACAGCCTGCGCAAGTCGACTGCTGAGAATGTGGTTAGCTATGGACGTGGGAGTATCGATGTCGGTGACTTTCATATTGAATTTGACTCGGCATTTCACTTCAAAGCCAATCTTCACCTGCGCCGGGCTAAGGTTCAGCACCTCGGTAGCAGCTACTTTTCTCCAGAACTTGTCTTCTCACCTCATCAGCAGACCCTCACTGCAGAGCGACTGCAACATAGCGAAATGCAGTCCAATGGACGGGTTCTCAACCGCATCCGTACTCACGTCGAGTTTAAAATAGATTTATAGCGTTCAAGATTAATTTTTTACCCTATCGCGTAGTGTTCAGTTGGTATCACTGACCATAACTTTGCTCACCACCGAGTTCAGGGTATCTGAGATAAGACTGTATAATCATTGCCACTAATTACGCAGCAAAGCAGTGGATGTCGCAGTTATCTTCACCGCACTTACCAGCGTAAACGACTATGATAAGGGGACATCACCAAACCGTTATAGGCCAAGGAGGGGGCGATGGGTAAGTGTGCTAGTGGATGGTTATTGGCTTTTTCTGCGTCTATTTCTTTGTCGTTTATTTCATTGTATAGCTACGCCTCGCCTTGGGAGTTGGCTATCTCACCAACCGGTGACCCTGCCCAGTCTATCGGTACTTATGCAAACGGCTGTGTCATCGGCGCTCAGGCTTTGCCGGTGGATGGTGAAGGGTATCAGGTGCTGCGAAGTCAAATGCGGCGTAATTTCGCTCACCCAGAAGCGGTGGGCTTTGTCGAGTCTCTGGCCAAACAGGTTTATGCACAGACTCAGTTAAGTCTGCTTGTAGGGGATATGTCCTTACCTCGCGGTGGGCGGTTCTCTAGTGGCCACACCAGCCACCAAACCGGTCTCGATATTGATATTTGGTTGCAAATGAATGCCAAGCCTTGGCAGCAAGAGCAGCTTGCCTCGCCCCAGCCAGTCAGTTTGGTTGATCTCGATTACTACACGATTCAATCAGAACATTGGCAGCCTTCGCACCTGACTTTGTTTCGCATCGCTGCAAACAGCAAGCAAGTTGCACGTATCTTCGTTCATCCAGTGATAAAAAAGCAGTTGTGCCTAGAAGCTGGAGAGGATCAGGACTGGCTGCGTAAGGTGCGTCCGTGGTGGGGACATCATTATCACATGCATGTGCGCCTACATTGCCCGGAGGGGAGTCATAATTGTCGTGCCCAGCGACCACCGCCGCAGGGCAGTGGCTGTGGGGCTGAACTTGACAGTTGGTTTCCTCAGTCACTGCCGGTAGTTCGCCCCAAGTCAACCGCAAAAAAAAGTCCTAAGCGTGATTACAAAAAGATTATGCCGCCCCAGTGTCAGGCATTGATTGCGGGTAACTGAGTAAAAAAATATTTCAAGGTGTTCAAATTAGAGACAATTTTGCCATGGAGAAATTTTCGATCATTTCCTAATGTTAAAATGAAACTAAAAAATCAGCACCTTATTGTTTAACTCTGTTACCCCATACGGCGAGCCCATGGGTCAGTATCTAGACCCTGTGACTTGACCGCTATAAATAATTAACAATGGCCAGGTAGAGAATTGGTTATCCATTGAGGTGAATTAGGTGAGGAGTTGATAGGCAGGAAAGGCTTACTTCCTATCGATTCATTAACTTGAGGACAATCCCATGACTATGGTTTGTGCAAAAGAATTTGCTGGGTGGTTAAAGGCGCGTTACGGAAACGAGACCAAGGCCATCACAATGTCGAGAAAGGATGTCAGCCATCTGACGGGGCGGACCCGCTTTACCATGGGGTTTGTGCATGATGTTCACTTTGAGATGATGCAGCACGGATTTGCTTTCGTGACGGATATGTCTCGCGAAGACTTCTTCCTGCTGCCAGTCAGCCAAGCAGTAAATTGGCGTGAGCAGTTGGAGCATCAGTATGAAAAAGAGCTCTACTGCAACATCTTTCCGATCGCAAAGAGCGTCTCTGGTACATAAGCCGCTCATATCAATCTGTAAACTATGTCACCAGCCGACCTATCGATAACGATTAGCAGAAAATAACGCAGGGCAGGTACAAAAAAGGCTCATCCGTGATGAGCCTTTTTCTATTTGAGCACACGCAATTATTCAGCAAGACCTTGGATAATGACGAACTTCTCAAGTAGCTGCTCTTCGGTCTCAACATGGTTGGGATCGGTAATAATGCACTTAGTGATTGGACACACCGACTGACAAGTTGGCTTGTCATAGTGCCCCTTACACTCGGTACACAGCACCGGGTCGATCTCAAAGATCGAGTCGCCCATGGTGATGGCACCGTTCGGGCACTCAGGGTCACACATATCGCAGTTGATGCATTTATCGGTGATCAGCAGTGCCATGTTACTTACCCGTTGGGTTGCGAGTATCCTGACCTGAGTCTAGGTTACGCATCAGCAGGGCAAATTCAAGATCCAAGTCTTCAGGTACTGGGATATAAACAAAGTGACCGTTACCTTTGGCATCGTCAATCACCTCTGATTTGCGGTTTTCCATCGCTTCCAGCGTGAATACCACATTACCTTTTGGTGTCATCAGTTCAAGCGTATCGCCAACCACAAACTTATTCTTCACCTCAACCTCAGCCATCGCGCCGCGACGCTTGCCAGTGAACTCACCAACAAACTGCTGCGCATCAGATACAGAGTAACCGTAGTCATAGTTCTGGTAAGCATCGTGAGTATGACGACGCAAGAAACCTTCAGTATAACCACGGTGTGCAAGGCTCTCTAGGGTGGTCATCAATGACTCATCAAACGGGCGACCAGCCACGGCATCATCGATGGCTTTACGATAAACCTGCGCGGTGCGTGCACAGTAGTAGAATGACTTAGTGCGACCTTCAATCTTCAGCGAGTGTACACCCATTTTCGTCAGGCGCTCGACGTGCTGAATGGCACGCAGGTCTTTAGAGTTCATGATGTAGGTGCCGTGCTCGTCTTCAAACGCTGCCATTTTTTCTTCTGGACGGTGGCTTTCAGACAGTAGGACGACCTCATCGCTTGGTTTGCCACGGCCTATAGTGGTCTCAGGGCGCTCATCGGCAACTTCAATCGTTTGAGCTTCTGGTGTGAATTTCTCAACGATCTGACCAGAGTCACTCTCTGTGCCTTGCTCAACCTTGTACTCCCAGCGGCAAGCATTGGTGCAGGTACCTTGGTTTGGGTCACGCTTGTTGATGTAACCAGAAAGCAGGCAACGACCCGAGTAGGCCATACAGAGCGCGCCGTGGACAAAGACCTCGATCTCAGTCTCTGGACACTCTTTGCGGATCTCTTCGATCTCTTCTAATGACAACTCGCGCGAGACGATCACGCGCTCAACCCCTTGGGTCGCCCAAAACTTAACCGTTGCCCAGTTGACTGCATTAGCCTGAACCGAGAGGTGGATAGGCATCTCAGGGAAGGCCTCACGTACCATCATGATAAGACCTGGGTCTGACATGATCAGCGCGTCTGGACCCATTTCGACCACGGGCTTAAGGTCGCGGATAAAAGTCTTTAGCTTTGAGTTATGTGGTTGGATATTACATACCACATACAGCTTTTTACCCAGCGCATGCGCCTCGTCGATACCAATTTTCAGGTTCTCGTGGTTAAACTCGTTGTTGCGCACACGCAGGCTGTAACGAGGCTGGCCTGCATAGACAGCATCCGCTCCATAGGCAAATGCGTAACGCATGTTCTTAAGGCTACCAGCTGGAGACAAAAGCTCCGGTACAAAAGGGGTTTGAGTTGTCATTGCTTCAATTCTCTAGTTTCTGATCACAAGTCAGGCCGATCCCACCCAATGGGATCCGGGGCGCAAATTTTACGCGAGATAGCGCTAAAAGTATAGCAATTGAAGTGAGCGAACAGGTAAGGGCAATCAGGGCGGGTTGACTCAAGTCCTGAATAATTAGTTCAATACCGATTGGTATGAACTGATATAGAGGCGCTATACAGGGATACGAGAGATAGACAACTCGTACCCCGGAACGAAGTGTAACTCGCGCCTCGCCCCCCTTTTTTAAGCGTTTGGCTGGCTAAGACCACCGAGCGCTTCAAATAGGCTTGGTAGAAACGCGCTGAACTCGCCGCACAGGAGAGAGAAGTCGGCATCAAAGCGTGCCGCTTGATCTTCACGTGGAATATCGTCGTTTTGATCTTTGAGCTCATCAGAGTATTTCAGACGCTTGATGCTGCCGTCCTCGGCTAAGACAAACTCAAGGCGATCCTGCCAGTTAAGTGCCAGCTTAGTCACCATCTTGTCTGATTCGATGTGCGCGCGAATTTCATCTGTAGTCAGCTCTTGTTTCTTACAACGGATAATACCGCCTTCTTCCAACACCGACTTAAGCTCAGCCTCGTCGAGCATCTGCCAGCCCGCTGGGGTGTCGCCACTTTTAATCCACTCAGTGAGGGTGTTTTCGATGGGTTTTTCAGGCAGCGCTGGAACAACAGGTAGGCTACCCATGGTTTTACGCAGTAGGGCTAACACATCTTCCGCTTTCTTGCTGCTGCCTGCATCGACCAGAACAAAACCTTCTTTGGGCATGATCAGCACGTAGGTAAGGGCACTGCGGCTAAAGGCACGTGGCAGCAGATCCATGATGATGTCATCTTTCAGGTTGTCCTTCTCTTTTTTATTGAGAGGACGACCTTCCTGCGCTTCTTGTGCATCGACTTTGGCCGCAAGCGAGTCTTTGATCACTGAGGCAGGCAACATCTTTTCTTCTTTCTTGGCGCAGATCAGGATGCGGTTCTCAGAAACGTGAGTCATCATGTCGCCATGTTTGCCCAGCGCGTGTACCCAGCCGAATTTCTGTTTGTCTTGGCTTCCACACGGGGTGAAGCGGAACTCTTGAAGTTGTTGTTCTAACTGTTCAGCGTTAAAGGTAATGTCACGGTTAAAACGATAAGCAAGGCAGTTTTTAAACCACATAGTTGTTCTCAGTCTCTGAAATGGGGCTCCAATAATAGGGCTTTTATGTCGCTTTGTCCTAGTAGATTTGTGAAAAACGGGTCAGGTATACAGTATGCTCTTAAGTGCAATTCGGGTCATTTCATGACATTGGTTCAAACACTTAGCTGAGACGATGGCATAGATGAACTTGCAGAGACAGTTATATTAAAATTTGTTTGCAAGGGTCACAAAAGTGTCATAATGAATGGTAATAATGCTCACAGTTGCAGGGTGTTTCACCCTAGAAATAATTCAGTTATAAGGTTATTCAAACATGTCTAGAAGGATCCTGGTGGTTGAGGATGAAGCTCCAATTCGCGAGATGTTGTGCTTCGTACTTGAACAGAAAGGCTATCAAGCTGTTGAAGCGGAAGATTACGATACCGCAGTGGACAAATTGGCTGAACCGTACCCTGATCTTGTCTTGTTAGATTGGATGCTCCCTGGTGGCAGCGGTATCAACTTTATCAAGCACATGAAGCGTGAAGAGTTGACGCGCAACATTCCGGTGGTGATGCTAACCGCACGTGGTGAAGAAGAAGATAAAGTGCGCGGCCTTGAAGTCGGCGCTGATGACTACATCACCAAGCCATTCTCACCAAAAGAGCTGGTGGCACGCCTTAAAGCGGTGATCCGCCGCGTTACGCCAACCGCACTTGAAGAAGTGATTGACGTGCAAGGTCTTAAGCTAGACCCAGTTTCTCACCGCGTGACCTCGGGTGAAGATCCTATCGACATGGGCCCAACTGAGTTTAAGATGCTGCATTTCTTTATGACGCACCAAGAGCGCGTATACAGCCGTGAACAGCTGCTGAACAACGTCTGGGGCACCAACGTTTACGTGGAAGACCGTACGGTGGATGTGCACATTCGTCGCCTGCGTAAGGCGCTTGAGACTGCAGGTCACGATAAGCTGATCCAAACTGTTCGAGGCGCGGGCTACCGTTTCTCAACAAAAGCGTAAACACACTTGGAGACATAAGTGGTAGAACGTTTGACGTGGAAGAAGCTGGCATGGGTGCTGGCTTTTTTTTATAGCCCGTGGGTGATCCTCGGGGCAATCTTTGGTTATATGCCGTGGCTGCTGTTTTTGGCAACCGCGGTTTTGTTGCTTTGGAATCTAAACAATCTGGTGCGCTTCTCGGCGTGGCTCTATGATGATAAGCGCCTGACACCACCGGCGGGCTCTGGCCCTTGGGAAGGGGTGTTCAACGGTGTGTACCGCATGCAGCAGCGCACGCGTCGCAAGCGCAAAGAGCTGACCAATCTGATCCGCCGTTTCCGTAACGGTGCCGAGTCGCTGCCCGATGCGGTAGTGGTGTTTCGTGGCGAAGGGAATATTGTTTGGTGTAACAAGTTAGCTCAGCACCTGCTCGGTTTTCGCTGGCCTGATGATACTGGGCAACCGATAACTAATTTGATCCGTACCCCGGACTTTATCAAGTACCTTAATAAGGGCAACTTCTCTGAGCCTTTAGAGATGCGCTCACCACTAAATGTTGAGCGGATCCTCGAGCTGCGTATCGTGCCTTACACCGAGGGTGAACTTTTGATGGTTGTGCGTGATGTCAGCCAGATCAAGCAGCTTGAGGGTATGCGCCGCAACTTCTTTGCCAATGTTTCGCATGAGCTGCGCACGCCAATGACGGTGCTTCAGGGTTACCTTGAGATGACGGCTGATCCTGACATGGTTGTGGGACCAATGTGGCCTAAGGCGCATGGTGTGATGACCGAGCAGCTTAGCCGCATGAATAGCCTGGTTGAGCAATTGCTGACGCTGTCTAAGATTGAGGCCTCTAGCCATGTTGAGCTCGATGAGGTGGTTGATGTGCCTAGTATGCTTGAGGTGCTGGAGAAAGAGGCGATCAGTCTCAGTGGCAATCGCGAGCACAAGCTGCATTTCAATGTCGACACGGCACTCAAAGTGTTTGGCGACAATGATCAGCTACGCAGCGCGATCTCAAACCTAGTTTACAACGCGGTGAAGTACACGCCAGATGGCAGTGAGATCCATGTCAGCTGGTATAAGGACAGTCAAGGTGCGCACCTAAGCGTGCGTGATACCGGCGATGGTATCGAGCCGCAGCACCTGCACCGCTTGACGGAGCGATTCTATCGTGTCGATAAGGCACGCTCCCGAGATACCGGCGGCAGTGGCTTGGGATTGGCGATTGTTAAGCACGCGCTTAATCACCACGACTCACACCTTACTATCCAAAGCGAGGTCGGCGAGGGCAGTGAGTTTGCATTTACCCTTCCGGTGCGTCTCATTGCGTAGTCGAAGCGTTCTATCCATCCCAACTATTCTGGTGGCGCTCAGCGCCACCTTTTGCACTCCTGTAAGCTTGGCTAAGCCCAAGCTGGTGGAGTACCAGAAAGAGAGGGTGATCTCTGGCAGTTTAATCTCTGTCGGCTCGGACACCCTAGCCGGAATGACGACCTTATGGGCCGAGGAGTTCGGTCGCCTGTATCCGGGCGCCAATATCCAGATCCAGGCCTCTGGCTCATCAACTGCACCTCCAGCCCTGATTGAGGGCACGGCGCAAATCGGACCGATGAGCCGAGTGATGCGCACGCGCGAGGTCGAGTCGTTTATTCGCGAACATGGCTATCCACCGACTAAGCTGCGTGTGGCGATTGATGCGATTGGTATCTTTGTTCATCAAGATAACCCAGTTCAGGGCCTGAACTTTGCTCAGCTCGACAGCATTTTCTCGGTGACTCTCCGCTGTGGCTCAGTCAGCCAAGTTCAGCGCTGGTCTGAGTTGGGACTTAATTATCGCTGGGCAGAGCGACACATGCAGCTGTTTGGCCGAAACTCCGTCTCCGGCACCTATGGTTACTTTAAAGCCAATGCCTTGTGCGGTGGTGACTTTAAGGCCAATGTTAACGAGCAGCCCAGCTCTTCATCGGTCGTACAGTCGGTCAGCTCGTCAATCTCCAGCATCGGCTACTCCGGAATTGGCTATCAAGTGTCTGGCGCCCGTTTAGTGCCTGTCGCGGCGAAAGGGAACGACTATATTGCCCCAACGCACGATAATATTCTCTCGGGTCAGTACCCGTTATCGCGTTTCTTGTATATCTACGTCAACAAGCACCCCGAAAAGCCCCTGCGCGCAATAGAGCAGGAGTTCCTGCGCTTTATCTTCTCCCACAACGGCCAAGCGCTGGTTGAAGAGGATGGTTATCTGTCGGTAGGCGGGGAGATTGCTCAGCAGGAGTTGGAGAAGGTCGGCTTACGCTTGTAGAGTCGAGAGGCGAGATCGTTTCACTGCGAGAACGCTTCGCTCGAGGTGGTGAAGCACTTGACAGCGTCGGCAGAGGTTGGAAAATTTTCTCGCCTCTCGCCTCTCGCCTCTCGCCTCTCGCCTCTCGCCTCTCGCCTCTCGCCTCTCGCCTCTCGCCTCTCGCCTCTCGCCTCTCGCCTCTCGCCTCTCGCCTCTCGCCTCTCGCCTCTCGCCTCTCGCCTCTCGCCTCTCGCCTCTGAATTCAAGCGTTAGCGTCGAATTCCAATTGCCACTCCACCGAAGCCCAATAACCTTGCTCTGTGAGCAAATCGGCATGAAGCAGTTTGTTGGTTTCTAGCCAGTTGGGGTCGTCGCAGCTTAGCGTCCATTCATCGCCATCGGCTTTGAGGGTGAGCTCAGGTAGCGGACCTTCGTTGCGTTGACCGTTGAGTACGGCGGCTAGGCGTAGCAGGCGGATCAAGATGATGATGTGCTTGCGTTTAAATAGGGTGAACGACTCCATCTCATTGAGCTTAAGCGCCTTGCGCTGGAAACGGGCCAGGGTTGAGAGGACGCGCTGTTGCTCTTGGTTAAAGCCGGGCATATTGGTGTGGCGCAGGATATAGGCCGAGTGGCGATGGAAACCTTGGAGACTGATACTCAGTCCAACCTCGTGCAGTAGCGCGGCCCAGCGCAGCATATCCACCAGCTCACCTTTTTTACTGACTCCAGAGTCACCATTGACTTGCTTGAGCAGTTGCATCGCGGTTTGGCTAACGGCTTCTGCATGGTCAAAGTCGACGCGGTGTTTCTTGGCTAGGCTTTCGGTGGTGCGCATACGGATATCTGAGCGCTTAAACCGCTCCTCCATCTCGTAGAGTAGCCCCTCACGCAGCGCCGCCTCAGAGAAGTGCAGGGTTTCGATATCTAGATCTTTGACGATCGCATGCAAGATCGCTACACCCGCGGCAAACACCGGCTTGCGCTCAGGATTAAGACCATTGAGGTCTATGTCCTCAACCTTATCCCACTGGCACAAGGTGTCGATGAGCTTGTCGAGGCGTTTGAGCGTGATGCGACCATCCACATAACCAAGCTCGATTAATACCTCTCTGACCGCCTTGATGGTTCCCGACGAGCCCAGAGCAATGTTCCAACCGTGTTTGCGATACTTACGTGAGATAGGCTCGAGTCGCTGCTGTGCGGCGATCGACGCCTTAGCAAAATTCTTTTTCGATAGCTTGCCATTGGCAAAGTAGGCATTGTTAAAGCTCACGCAACCCATCTGCGTGCTGTTAACCAGCTGAGGTTCAAACTCAGTACCGATAATAAGCTCAGTACTTCCCCCACCAATATCAATCACCAGCTTGGTGTCTGATTCAATCTGGGTGTGGGCAACGCCCATATAGATTAGGCGTGCCTCTTCTTCACCAGGAATGATCTCGATCGGGTAGGGCAACACTTGGCGCGCTCGCTCAATAAAAATATGCGCGTTAGCGGCTTGGCGCAGGGTATGCGTGGCGGCAATTCGGACATTTTTCGCCTCAAAGCCCTCAAGGCGTTCCGCAAACATGGCAAGACACTCGAGACCACGCTCCATCGAGGCGTGGTCGAGGTTTTTGTGACTATCAAGGCCGTTAGCCAGACGCACCCGTTGCTTGTGGCGGCTGACAAGTTGCAGATCCTGGTCGACGACTTTCGCCACGACCATGTGGAAACTGTTGGAGCCCAAATCGATGGCCGCGATATCGCGGCCAGGGGGCGGAGTATTAGATTGGTTTTGACTCATGCGCTTGTGACAGACTCTGCTGCTTCTTTCTCGTTTGTTTCTCGACCTGTTTAAGGTAGTCGTATATCGCTAATTGTGAACGAACTTTCTTGCGATTACCACGAGCAACGTAACTGTTTGTCATTTCTTTATCGATAACACGCGCTTTTACGGTATCAGTAAAGTGGATGTCAATGATGTCAATAATACGTTGTTTTAGCTCAGGATCTTTAACCGGTGCCGCCACCTCAATCCGGTGATCAATATTGCGCGTCATCCAGTCCGCCGATGAGATATACACTTGAGGATCGCCGTCATTTTCAGTGATGATCACGCGCGGATGCTCAAGGAAGCGGTCAACGATGCTGATGATTTTGATGTTGTCACTGATGCCCTCAACCCCTGGCACCAAAGAGCACATGCCGCGAATGATCATCTTGATCTCAACGCCGGCATTGCTTGCGCCATACAGCTTATTCACCAGACCTTTGTCTACTAAGTTGTTGACTTTAAGAGTTATGCCTGCTTTTTTGCCGGCTTTGGCATTGGCAATCTCTCCATCAATTAAGCGATACAGTTGCTTACGAGAGTTACGCGGTGAAACGATCAGTTGGTTGAATTTCACTGGGCGGTAAGGGTTTTGAATATAGTCAAACACATTACGCACCTCATTGGTGATTTCGGCATCAGCGGTCAAAAGAGAAAAGTCGGTATAGATACGCGCGGTTTTCTCGTGGAAGTTACCGGTGCCGATATGCGCGTAGCGGACAATCTCATTGTCTTCGCGACGGCTGATGAGCAGCAGTTTTGAGTGGATTTTCAGGCCCGGTGCACCAAACACAACCCGCACGCCAGCATCGGTCAGGACTTTTGCCCACTCGATATTGGCCTCTTCATCGAAGCGCGCCTGAAGCTCAACCACCACGGTTACCTGTTTGCCATTGTGCACCGCATCAATCAGCGAGTGCATCAGGCGTGAGTCTTTGGCCACGCGGTAGATGTTGATTTTGATGCTTCGCACTTTAGGGTCGAACGAGGACTGACGCACCAACTCTGTGATGTGATCAAAGGTGTGATACGGGTAGTAGAGCAAGATATCCTTGGCGCGAATAGCGTCAAAGGCGTTCTTGTGGCCCTCAAAGTCTGCACAGGTCATTGGTGGTAGTGGCTTATTCTCGAGATAATCACGACCAACATTAGGGAAGCCAATAAAATCTTTAAAGTTGTGGTAACGGCCGCCAGCAATTAGGCTGTCATAGTTTGAGATTTGTAGCTTATCGCGCAGCATTTCAAGCATATCTTGCGGCATGGTGCGCTCGTATACAAAGCGTACCGGCATGGCGCTGAGGCGCTGATCGATACCCTCTGACATCTGCTCAAGCAGGCTATGCTCGACCTCATTGCTCAGGTCATATTCAGCGTCACGGGTCATTTTCATCGAGTGGCCCTGAAGCTCGTCATACTCAACAAAGCCATCAAACAGCTCATCGAGACAGTAGCGGATAATATTATCGAGCAGAATAATCGTCTTACGGCGTTTGCCCTTCTGCTCTGGTACCATCACAAAGCGCGGCAATTGATCGGTTGGGATTTCAATCAGGGCGTACTGACGCTCGTCACCTTTTTTGAGCTCGACTGAGATATAGGCATATTCATCTTTGAGAAACTGAATCAAATCAGTGTCTTTGGTGATGAACTGCGGGCAGATATGTGGCTGAACCTCTTTTTTAAAGTACTTCTTAATCCACTTTTGCTGCGATTCAGTCAGCTGGTTTTCATTAACCAAGAAGATCCGGCGACGGGCCATCTCAAGGATCAGCTCGTTATACAGCTCATCAAACTCTTGGTTGAGCTTGAGTGCTTTCGATTGCATCTTGGACAGTAGGTGCTTGGAGTTATCGTCTTTGCCCTGCTCTTGAGCAATGATGATACGACGCTTCACATCAGAAAAGCGCACTTTATAAAATTCATCTAGGTTATTAGAGAAGATACCAAGAAAGCGGATGCGTTCGATAAGGGGGACGGTTTTATCTTTCGCTTCTTGCAACACGCGCTCGTTAAACGATAACCAACTTAGCTCTTTTTCACTGTATAGTTTTTCTGCGCTCATGCTGCTCCTTCCCATTTTGATAGCGTTAAAACTGATAACGAACACCAAGGCAATTTGTTGGACTTAACCTTCAAGAGAGACTTGGCTATAGATGGCGACTGTATGGTTTTTTTATGACAGTTATATTTCAAAGTGTGCGATAAATAGCATTTGAGTTAAAATCTCGTATTAAATATAGATTAAATAGAGTTTTCTATAGCGTGCAATACTGTGATCTCGAGCTTAAATATCTAATTTATATTGATTTTTTATTGGTTTTTTCTGTATTTGGCGTGATTGTTGTAATTAGGTGTTTAGTGACCGATGTCATATTAGTGTCACTTAAATGACATAGTCTTACGGGTTGATATTGAGTTAGGTAGAAGAGATGGCAAAAGCAAACTTTTTTTTGCGTGAGCGCGACACTAAACGAGTGATCAAAGATCGCTTGTTTCGCGCGGCCGTCTCGACTGGAGGTAATCTGGTGCTTGGAGCACTGGTCCTGATTTTTGTTTACCTCGGTATCGTGGTTTTTCCGCTCTTCTCTAATGCTGACATCCGCACCGGATACAGTAAGCAAGCACTAAATCCGGTGACACCCGTGTCGATGGGAATTGACGACCAGGGGCAACAAGTCTATCTCGTCACCGAGCAGGGTGAACTAGAGTTTTGGTTGCTGAATCGCTCAGCCACCCAGCCCGCAAAAAACTTTACTGTGTTTGAAGCGCCCAGCATGCTCGCCACTCAACAAGGCGGTAGCGACTGGCACGCTGTGGCAAACGATAAGGGCCAGATCTCGCTGTTTCAGCCCAAGTTTGCCACCAGTGTACCGATGCGTGATCAGGCTCCCGAGGTCAGTGTTGAACGAATCTCTCCAACTCGCGGTCTTGAGCTCGGCCAACTGTCACTGAGAGATTTTCACTTTGGCTACCATCGTGACCAACTTGCGTTGATTGGGCTTCTGTCTGATGGCAGCTTGCTGCTTCGTTGGGGGGATGTGGATGAGATGGGATACCAGCAAGTGATTGCTGCGCAATTTCATAACGCTGAGCAACTATTGATTACCCCTGATGGCCAAAGGGCCTATGTGCGCAGCCGCTCTGAGTTGGTGGTGCTTAGTCGAGTCGGGAACCATTACTCGGTGACCGATGTGGTTGATCTTAGTCAGAGTAATCCGGCTCACGGTGCCAGTGATATGACCTTCTTGGCAGGCGCTCATTCATTGTTAGTATCACATCAAAACGGGATTGTCTCACAGTGGTTTGAAGTCGTGGAGAATCAACGTCGCAAGCTAGCACGGATCCGTGAATTCAAGCTGGCATCAGAGGTGGAGTTACTGCTTCCAGATACCAATCGTAAAGGTTTTTACAGTTTTTATCCTAATGGCACCTTGCAAAGCCACCATACGACCAGTGAGAAGCTGGTTATGTTTGAGCGCGCCTACCCAACCGCCCCCGAGATGGTGGTAATGTCGAACAATGAGCAATTTGTTCTGGCGTATCGTAATCACTTCTTGGATATTGCCCGAGTGAAGAATCCACATCCGGAGATCTCATTTAGCTCGATGTGGAATACGGTCTGGTACGAGAGTTACCCAGAGCCGGCTTATGTGTGGCAAACCACCGCTTCATCAGATACGTTTGAACCTAAATTCAGTCTCTCTCCGATTGTGTTCGGTACGATTAAGGCGGCGACATTTGCCATGTTGTTCGCCGTGCCCATTGCAGTGCTGGGGGCTATTTACACCGCTTACTTTATGTCGCCTCAGATGCGCCAGGTCGTTAAGCCTTCCGTTGAGTTGATGGAAGCTTTTCCTACGGTGATTATTGGCTTCTTGGCAGGCTTGTGGTTTGCCCCCATCGTTGAGACCTACTTGCCATCGATCGTGATTTTGCTCTTGCTGTTGCCCTTTTCGACCATCTTTGTTGGTGGTCTGTGGCACTGCCTGCCTCACCGCTGGCGACAAAAAACGCCGCGCGGCTGGCATGCCATGATCTTAATGCCCGCCTTGGTGGTGATAGTGCTGGGCTTGATGCAGATTAGCGGTGATATCGAGCGTTTACTGTTTGACGGTGACGTGCGTCGCACCTTGGCAGACCATGGGATCAGCTATGATCAGCGCAATGCATTAGTCGTCGGTATTGCAATGGGATTTGCCGTGATCCCAACGATATTTACCATCGCCGAAGATGCGATTTTTTCGGTGCCCAAGCACTTGTCTGATGGCTCCTTAGCGCTCGGTGCGACCCCGTGGCAAACCCTAATTTACACTGTGCTTTTGACTGCCAGTCCCGGTATCTTTTCTGCAGTGATGATGGGACTGGGCCGAGCTGTCGGTGAGACGATGATTGTGCTGATGGCAACGGGGAACACACCGGTGATGGACTGGAACCTTTTTGAGGGTATGAAAACCCTTTCCGCCACGATAGCGGTTGAGATGCCAGAGTCCGATGTAGGTAGCTCCCATTATCGTGTTCTGTTCTTTATCGCCTTATTACTGTTGGCATTTACTTTTGCCGTGAATTCGTTGGCTGAGTGGGTGCGCCTACGCCTGCGAGAAAAATACCGCGCCCTGTGATCCAGTTGAGAATTGAGCATGAAACGAATATTAAATTGGATTAAATCAGGTGCACCGTGGATTTGGCTAACCGGTGGTGCGGTGAGCGTCAGCCTGCTTGCAACCCTTGGCCTACTGCTGTTAATTGGCTGGAAGGGGCTGGCCTACTTTTGGCCAGCCCAATTGCACATGTGGCAAACTCAAGATGGCCGACAAATTGTCGGCCAGCTGTACGCCGATGAAAAAGTGCCGGTGAGCTATCTGCAAGAGATGCTGCCAGAAATACCTGATGCAATCAAAGAAACTGGCTTGGTGCGCCGCTTGAGCATCAAGGTGGCTAATCGCGACCTTTATGGCTCTGAT
Organism: Vibrio sabulosilitoris; assembly: GCF_055391395.1. Taxonomy (NCBI): domain Bacteria; kingdom Pseudomonadati; phylum Pseudomonadota; class Gammaproteobacteria; order Vibrionales; family Vibrionaceae; genus Vibrio; species Vibrio sabulosilitoris. Next base: position 3,186,451 of record NZ_AP029599.1, on the reverse strand, counting down.
TTTATCAGCTTTCTCGAGACCGAGCTGGTTGAAACCAGCCTTCCCGAGGATTGGGCAGTGATAGAGCGAAGTCGTAATGGTGACTTCTTCGGGCGGCCTGTGGCCTACAGGCGCGCTGATGGCAGCCTGATCGACACCCCATTACAAGAGCTGTCGGATGGACTTGAGTATGCCACTGACCTGCGCGAGGAAATCGAACGGATACTGGCTAGCGAGATCCGACCGATCAGCCGAGAAATGGAACGCTTGCAGCGTGAGCATCGCCGTCGTGCCCTCAATCGAGATCTCACGCCGGATTATCGGCAGCAACACAGCGGTGAGTATCAACGCCTTAACCTGAGCCTGATTGAGGCGGAGGGGAAATTGGATGATTTGCGTGAGGTGCTTGAGCGTGAGGCATTGATTGTCGAGGATATGTTTGCCACCCAGGTTGAAATCCCGCTCAGTCAGATTTACGCGGTTTGGTTTCCAAACCAAATGAGCAGCGGTGAGAAACTGGTGCATTGGTTTGGTGAGGTGGGAAAATTTGTCTCACAAAACCCGCGCGAATCGAACTCTGAGGGTGGGGTATTTCCGGCCATTTTTGGTACTGTGCTTTTGGTGATGATCATGGCGATTGTGGTGATGCCACTTGGCGTGATCGCCGCCATCTATTTGCATGAATATGCCGAGGACAACTGGCTTACCAGAGCGACTCGTGTGGCAGTGATCAACCTGGCAGGGGTGCCATCGATTGTGTATGGGGTGTTTGGCTTAGGCTTTTTTGTTTATACCTTGGGCGGCAGTATTGATAGCTTGTTGTTCTCCGATCGCTTGCCGTCCCCAACCTTTGGCACGCCCGGGCTACTATGGTCTTCATTGACCTTAGCGGTGTTGACGCTGCCGGTGGTGATTGTCGCCACTGAAGAGGGGCTGTCAAGAATTCCCAAGTCGGTGCGCGATGGCTCGTTTGCGCTCGGCGCTACCCAGTCAGAAACCTTGATGCGCATTGTGCTGCCAATGGCAAGCCCAGCGATGATCACTGGGCTTATCCTTGCCGTGGCCCGCGCGGCTGGCGAGGTGGCACCGCTAATGTTAGTTGGGGTGGTTAAACTGGCTTCGAGCCTACCTGTGGATGGTGAATTTCCATACCTACACCTAGATAGAAAGTTTATGCACCTTGGCTTTCACATCTATGATTTAGGTTTTCAGACCAGCAATATTGAAGCCGCAAGACCCTTGGTGTTTGCTACCTCATTCCTGTTGGTTTTAGTGATTGTGGTGCTAAACCTAACCGCGATTCGAATTCGCAATAATTTGCGAGAGTACTACCGAACTTTAGGGCAAGATTAACCATGTTTTCAGTCAGTCAAGCGCTTGGCTATGCGCCGCCACTCGATGTCCACAACCTCTCTGATGAGCAAACAGCCATTGCGATTGAAGGTCTCAATCTTCACTACAAGAATTTTAAGGCGCTGGATGACATCTCAATGCGCATCCCTAAGGGACAGGTGACGGCTTTCATTGGGCCGTCGGGCTGTGGAAAGTCGACTTTGCTGCGCTGTATTAACCGGATGAATGATCTGGTTGATGGCTGTACGGTTGAGGGGCAAGTGCGTCTGCATGGCAAGAATGTATACGAGGCGGATGTCGATGTGCCCACTCTGCGTCGCCGAGTCGGGATGGTTTTTCAAAGACCAAACCCGTTCCCAAAATCGATTTACGAGAATGTGGTGTATGGTTTGCGTCTGCAAGGGATCCGTGACAGTCGGGTGCTGGATGATGCGGTTGAGCGCTCACTGCGTTCGGCGGCCTTATGGGATGAAGTTAAACATCGCCTAGACGACAGCGCCTTTGGCCTATCTGGCGGACAGCAGCAACGCTTGGTGATTGCTCGCGCTATCGCGATTGAGCCAGAGGTGCTGCTACTGGATGAGCCAACCTCGGCCCTTGACCCGATCTCGACTTTGACGATTGAGGAGCTGATCAGCGACCTTAAGAATCAATACACGGTGGTGATTGTTACCCACAATATGCAGCAGGCAGCGCGTGTCAGCGACCATACTGCCTTTATTCATATGGGGAATTTGGTCGAGTACTCTGACACCGACTCGATCTTTACTTCACCCGTCAAAAAACAGACCGAAGACTACATCACCGGTCGCTATGGCTAATTCACTAATTTAAGGAAGCGTTACCCAAGATGAACTTTGGTCGCCATATCTCTGGACAGTTTAATGTTGAGCTTGAATCGATCCGTACCCATGTACTGGCGATGGGAGGCTTGGTGGAGCAGCAGCTGTCTTTTGCGCTGCAAGCCTTGAACAAAGAGGATATCGAGCTTGGACGCAAGGTGGTCAAAGACGATCACAAGGTCAACACAATGGAGATGTCGATTGATGAGGCATGTACGCGTATCATTGCCAAGCGTCAGCCGACGGCCAAGGACTTACGCTTGATCATGGCGATCATCAAGACCATTAGTGATCTAGAGCGGATCGGGGATGTCGCGACTAAGATCGCCTATGTTGCGATTGAGACTCCCTCATCAAAGGGGCGTAAATTTCACGTTTCTCTCGAGCCTTTGTGCCGCTTAGCCATCGACATGCTTCACCAGGCTTTGGATGCGTTTGCCCGCATGGATGTTGAGTCTGCCGCTCAGGTGCACAAGCTAGACGACCAGGTTGATGCAGAGTGCCGCGCCGTATGCGACCAACTGACTCAGATGATGATGCAGCATCCGCAAGACATTCCGGCCTTGTTGCAGATTATGGATTCAGCGCGAGCCATCGAGCGGGTGGGGGATCGCTGTCAGAACATCTGTGAATACATCGTCTACTTTGTGCTGGGTAAGGATGTGCGCCACTTGGCTGATGATGATCTGGGCCGAGCACTGAATGATATCGATAGTTGATAGCTTATATCTGATTGCGCTCGCTATCGACTTGCGAGCGCCGCTTTAACTGCATTAATTGCGCTTGAATTGGTCACCAGCAGCGAAAAATCATCAACATCCTGCGCGCCCATTTTTGCTTGGCTGGCGACAAAACGCATCTGACTGGCACGCAGGGTTTTCCCCGATAGGTGCACCGCATCAACGCCAGTATAGTTAACCAGCTCTGCTACATTATCGCGATTAACCCCGGCGCCTGCCAGCACCTGAATCCGCCCATTGGCCTGGCTCACCAAGTCCTTGAGCACCTCTTTACCACTCAAGGCATTGCTCGCTTGCCCCGAGGTTAACACTCGCTCGCAACCGAGCTCGACTAGCTGCTCAAGCGCAACCTTTGCATCACAACACTGGTCAATCGCACGATGAAAAGTCACGTTAAGCTCAAGGCGGTGCGCTTGGCCAACTAGGGCTTTCATTGCGCGCAGATTTATCGAGCCATCGGTGGATAAAACCCCAGTAACAATGCCCTGTGCCCCCGCGCTCGCCGCCGCCTCGATATCCATCATCATCAGCGCAATATCCTCCTCCGTGTAGAGAAAGTCCCCCTGGCGTGGGCGGATCATCATATAGATAGGCACACTGCTGAGCCTGACTGCTTGGCGCATTAGGCCAAAGCTTGGCGTGAGGCCACCCAGGGCGAGTGATGAGCACAGCTCGATGCGCGTGGCTCCGCCAAGGATGGCGTATCTGAGAGATTCAATATGATCAATGCACACCTCAATCTCTATCGGAGGGAGGGTACATGGGGTGTTAGTGGGCTGCGACATTAAGCGTTACCATAGTAGATAAAAAAAGAGCATGGCGGATGGCCATGCTCTCATCGTTGTGATCCCCAAAACGTGATAGCCGTATTAGGCCGCGTCTTCTGTTTTGGTCTCTTCTACCGCTTCAACGGCTTTGGCTTTCTTCGGTGCAGGCTTGCGCTTGGCACCCAGTGCGTAAAGCACCTCTTCTTTGTTCTGGGCTAGGAACATGGCAAGATCTTCTTGGGTATTTTCGTCTTGCATTAGTTCACTCTTACCAAGTAGCTCGAACAGCTCATCGGCCATATCAAGCATTTTGTCATAAGCGTCCGCTTCGGCTTTAGAGGCAAAAGTCATCTTTTCTTCTCCGTTGCGTTCCACCACGTACTTCACGATTACAGCCATGGTCAATCCTCAAATCTGATCTGTCAAAATAACTGGCTTTTTATACAGTTTTTAACCACGTAAGTCCAGTGTGCGGTGTAAAGAACCCGACATAGCGCTATGTGTATTTGTGCAACAGATCGGTGCGAACATCAGCAAGTGGGTCGCGTTTTACGCTTAGGATCATGTTGATAGTGGGCAGTTATGCTAATCTGCAAGGCACCATGGATGCAATTGAATGAGTCGCCCTTGTTTACGGTATATCACTCAAATCAAATCGACGTGCTCAAGACCCTGTTGGTTGAGCTGATCAAACGAGACCCTTTACCCAACCCACTGCAGTCAGAGCAGATTTTAGTTCAAAGCCCGGGGATGTCCCAGTGGCTGAAAATGGCGCTTGCCGAAGAGCTGGGGGTTGCGGCGAACATAGACTTCCCACTCCCAGCAACCTTTATCTGGAATATGTTTACCCAGGTATTGGCCGATGTGCCCGAGCGCAGCGCCTTCAACAAAGAGGCGATGGTGTGGAAGCTGTTGACGATTCTCCCCCGCCAGTCAGAGCAGGAAGAGTTTGCCCCGCTCAAGCAGTACTTGAGCGATGATCAGCAGCAGCTCAAGCTCTATCAGTTAGCCGAGAAAATTGCCGATATCTTTGATGGTTACTTGGTGTATCGCCCCGAGTGGATCGCGAGCTGGGAAGCAGGGCAGGAGGTTACGGAGCTCAATGGCGAGCATGCCTGGCAGCCACTGTTGTGGCAGGCATTGTATGACTACACCGTATCACTCGATCAGTCGCCTTATCATCGTGCCAACCTGTATGAGCATTTTATTGATAGCCTTGAGTCTTACCATGGCCAGGTGGAAAACCTGCCGCAAAGGCTGTTTATCTTTGGCATCTCTTCGCTGCCGCCACGCTATCTTGATGCCCTAAAGGCGCTGGGTGAGCATATTGATGTGCACCTGATGTTTACCAATCCCTGTCAGTATTATTGGGGTGAGGTGCGTGATAGAAAGTTCATCGCTAAGCTGGCAGCGAAACATCGCCAGCATTTGGTGCTTGAGCAGCAGCGCAGCCAATTAGAGGGTGAGACACCGCAATTAAAGGGCACCATTGAGCAGAATACGCTTGATGAGCTGCATGTCGATGCGGTTGGCAATAGCCTGCTCGCCTCAATAGGTAAGCTTGGACGCGATAACCTGTATCTGCTGGCACAGCTCGAGTCGAACGAGATTGAGGCCTTTGTCGACGTTAAGCGCGACTCGTTGCTGCATCACTTGCAGGCCGATATCCTCAATCTTGAGGAGCATCAAGACGATGAGCGACTGGCTTCAAGTGAGCATAAGCAGATTGTGAGTCTTGATGATGACTCGCTATCGATTCACGTTTGTCATAGTGCAATGCGGGAAGTTGAAGTCCTGCATGACCAGCTATTGAAGATGTTTGAGCGTGACCCCAACCTCAAGCCCCGCGATGTGATTGTGATGGTGGCGGACATTAATGCCTACAGTCCCGCCATTCAAGCCGTGTTTGGTAATGCGGGGGCTGATCGCTTTATTCCTTTCTCTATCTCGGATCGCACCGCAGATAAAGAGAGCCCAATCCTCAACGCCTTTATGCAGCTACTGAGCCTGCCTGAGGCGCGATGCACCGCATCAGAGCTGCTTGAGCTGCTTGAGACGCCTGCCATCATGCGCCGCTTTGGTCTCGACTATGATGATTTTCAACAGGCCAAACACTGGGTGGAGCAGGCTGGGATACGTTGGGGGCTCTCGCCGAGCACCGCGACCGAATTTGATTTGCCCGCCACCGAGCAAAATACTTGGCAGTTTGGCATCGAGCGGATGCTGCTGGGTTATGCCATGATGGGCGAGGAGCAGCTATTCCGCTCAGGTGCCGGTATCGTCTCGCCGTATAACGAGGTGCAAGGGCTTTCAGCAGAGCTTGCCGGTAAGCTTGCCCACTTTATCGAGAGTATTGCCCACTTTAGAGTGCAGCTTGGTCAGGCGCAGCCACTGGCCAATTGGCAGCAAGGCGTGGGTGAGCTACTCGAAACCTTTTTCAGCCCGGAACTGGAAGAGGAAGTGGCGCTGCACGGGATCCGTCATACCTTTGCTCAGCTTGCCCAGCAGCTTGATGATGCCGGCTATGATCAATCGCTTGAGCCAATTATCATCCGCCAGTACCTCGATAGTAAGCTCTCGGGGAGCCGGGTCTCACAGCGCTTTTTGGCCGGTCAGGTTAACTTCTGCACCCTGATGCCAATGCGCTCGATCCCTTTCAAAACCGTGTGCCTGCTCGGCATGAACGACGGTGCCTATCCACGCACGGTGGCGCCTGAGGGCTTTGATTTGATGCAGGGACGGACACGCGCGGGTGATCGCTCGCGTCGCGATGATGACCGCTACCTATTTTTGGAAGCGCTACTCTCAGCACAGCAGAGCTTATACATCAGCTACATTGGCCGCTCAATTCAGGACAATACCGAGCGCGTGGCCTCGGTGTTGGTGACCGAGTTACTTGAGTACTGCCAGCAAAATTACTGCTTAGCAGGAGAGTCTCACCTGGATGTCGATTCATCGGGTGAGCGGCTATTACAGGCGCTGACTCACCACTACTCAATGGTGCCGTTCAGCCGTCAGTCCTTTCTCCAAGGCAGCTATGCGCGCGAATGGTTGCCGGTGGTCAATCGTGAGCAGGCCAGCACGCCATGTGCTCACACCATGCGTGATTTCTGGCTTGAGGTCGCTTTTCCCTACCAATTGGACTTGGTGGAGCTGCAGCGTTTTTGGCGCCTACCGGTGCAGTATTTCTTCAATCGCCGCCTGCAGGTGGTGTTTGATCAACTGGACAATCCACTGCTGGATGATGAGCCATTCGCGCTCGATGGACTGCAGAGTTTTCAAATCAAGTCTGAGCTGCTGGGCACCTTGCTCGATACTGCGCCACAACAGGCAGCGCAGGCGCTTGAGCTGTTTGTCACTCGCAAGCGCGCCGAGGGCACCTTGCCGGTCGGCGCTTTTGGTGAGATGGAGTTTGAGAGCAACCGGGTACAAATTGAGGCGTTGCAGCAGGCCCTGCAGGCGGTTTGCGCCGCCCCCCTCGACGATGTCGAGGTTCGCCTGAGTTTAACGCCAAACGAGGCCAGTCGTTCGATTGAGCTGGTGGGCTGGTTGCATCAGCACTATCAGTCCGGTCTGGTGCGTTATCGTGTTGGCCGCATCCGCGCGCAAGATATGCTCGCCGCATGGATTGATCACCTGTGTCTTGGGGGCATGGGAGAGTCTAAACCTACCCATCTAATCGGTTATGATCGCAAAGAAGGCGTGGTGCATTGGGTGATACCGGCGCTAGATAGCGAGAGCTGCATCAATTACCTCACCGAGCTGGTGCGTCTGTTTACTCAAGGGGTTAATCAGCCACTGAGCTTTTTCCCTGCCACCGCCCTAGCGGCCATCGAGGCTGGATTTTCGCGTGGTAAATGGGTTGAGGATGAGGACAAGTCGCACAAGAAGATGGCCGAGACCTTTGCTGGCGGTTATATGAAAGCGGGCGAGGGAGAGAACGAATATATTGCTCGTTTGTACCCTGAGTGGCATGAGGTATTGGCGAATGACGTTCTGACCCTCAGTCGCTTGGTCATGCAAGCGCCACGTCTGAGCATGCAGACAGCCAGTGATTACTATGCTGGACAAGGGCAGCCTGTTCAGGGTGAGTTATACAAGAGGTAGGGCGGCCGCCAGCCTATGATTATTTTATATAGGGTATGGGCTGGACGGCCATAGGTCAGAGGGACCTAAAACGGTGGGAATGGGTATTTTCCGATGCGCGCATAGTAGCGATTCAAACCGCGCGATACCGTGAGAGAGATCCCATCAAACCGCTTAAATTTAGCAATTTATTTTATGTACTCGGTTTTTCTAGCCTAGGTCACAGTTTGATCAACTAGGAAAGCGGCTTACTAGGAACATTTTTATGACCGATTCTGCGCACAAAGTGACACCACTGAATGCCATGACGTTTCCGCTTCACGGTGCCAGGCTTATTGAGGCCTCGGCAGGGACAGGGAAAACCTTCACCATCGCGGGCCTTTACCTGCGCCTGATCTTAGGTCATGGCGAGGATGATACCCGCCATCAACAGCCGTTGACGGTTGATCAGATCTTGGTGGTCACCTTTACCGAAGCCGCCACCGCTGAGCTGCGCGATCGGATCCGCGCTCGGATCCACGATGCACGCATCGCCTTTAGCCGCGGAGTCAGCGACGATCCCGTGATCCAGCCCCTGCTTGAGCAAGTTGCAGACAACCCGTCTGCGGTAGCGCTGCTGCTGCAAGCCGAGCGCCAGATGGATGAGGCGGCGGTGTACACTATTCACGGCTTTTGCCAGCGCATGCTGACGCAAAATGCCTTTGAGTCAGGCAGTCGGTTTAACAATGAGTTCGTCACCGATGAGGGGCAACTCAAGGCGCAAGTGGTGGCAGACTACTGGCGCACCCAGTTCTATGGCTTACCGATTGTGTTGGCGCAGCAGGTGCGTGCTTTATGGTCACAGCCTAGTGCCTTGCTGGCTGATATTGGCCGCTACCTTAGTGGCGCGCCGCTGACACTGACCGTTGAGCCGATGAGCGGCAGCCTCGGCGAGTGCCATGAGCGCAATCTTGCCCAGATTGATGAGCTCAAAGCGCAGTGGCGTACCCATCAATCAGACTATCAAGGACTGATCGAGGGCTCCGGGGTAAACAAGCGCAGCTACAGTAAGAAATCTCTGCCAACCTGGCTTGCCGCCGTCGACGCGTGGGCCGCGCAACCGTCGCAGGACTACAGCTACCCCGATCAGCTTGAGAAGTTCTCCCAAGCGATACTCAATGACAAAACCGCCAAAGGGGAGCCGCCCTGTCATGCGACTTTTGCCGCGATTGAGGCGTTTATTGCGCGGCCAGTTAGTCTCAAAGCGCCGCTGTTAGCCCATGCGATTGCTCATTGTCGTGAAAAACTCCAGCAGGCCAAGCAGCGCAAGCAGTGGCTGTCTTTTGATGATCTACTGACGCAGCTCTCTGCCTCATTAGATACCGATGAGCAGGGGCTACTTGGTGAGCGTATTCGCCAGCTCTATCCGATCGCGATGATCGATGAGTTCCAAGATACCGATCCCTTGCAGTACAGCATTTTCAGTCGTATCTACCTCAATCATCCTGAGTGTGGCCTATTCATGATTGGCGATCCCAAGCAGGCGATTTATGCCTTTCGTGGTGCCGATATCTTTACCTATATCAAGGCGCGCAATCAGGTCAGTGCACACTACACGCTCGGCACCAATTGGCGCTCAAGCGCGGATATGGTCGCGGCCGTCAACCAGGTCTTTAAGCTGCCAAGCAGCCCATTTATCTACGATGACGACATTCCATTTCTGCCGGTCTCAGCCAGCCCCAAGGCGCACTTACGCCAGTGGCAAATCGCTGGTGAGCAACAGCCATCGCTGATCTACTGGTGTCAAGAGGTGCAAGATAAGCCCGTCAGTAAGGGCGAGTACCTCGATGTCATGGCCAGTGCGACGGCGAGTGAGATCCAACGAATTTTGACCGCGGCCGATCAAGGGCAGGCTGAGCTGATCAATGGCGAAAAAAGCCAAGCCATCCAAGCGGGGGATATTGCGGTGCTGGTGCGTACTGGCGCTGAGGGACGCCGCATCCAGCAAAGCTTAGCTCAGCAAGGCATCGCCAGTGTCTATCTGTCGAATCGCGACAGCGTGTTTGGCCGCGCCGTTGCTGTTGATATTCTGCGTTTGCTTAGCGCGGTGCTGACTCCTGGCGATGAACGCAGCGTCAAAGCGGCCCTGTCTGCGCGGCTCTTCAACCTGCCTCTCGAGGAGCTGGATCTTCTCAACGAGGATGAGAATAAGTGGGAGCAGGCGCTGCTGGAGTTTAAAGATTATCAACGCTTGTGGTTTAGCCGCGGCATTCTACCGATGCTGCGCGAGGTGTTGAATCGGCGTGGCTTAGCCCAAGCCTGGCTGGCGGCGGGCGAGGAGCGACTGCTGACCGATTACTTGCATCTTAGTGAGCTTTTGCAAGCGGCGTCCGCCGACCTTGAGAGCCATCAAGCACTGGTACGTTGGCTCAGTCAGGCGATCAGTGATGTTCAGCAGGGCGTCAGTGGCAGTGATGATGAGATCCAGCGCCTCGAATCTGAGCGTAATCTGGTGCAGATCGTCACCATCCATAAGTCGAAAGGCCTGGAGTATGATTTGGTCTTCCTACCGTTTGTCTTTGCCGCGCGAGAGGCGAGTGAGGCTAAGTACTACGACGCCGAGCTCGATGGCACGGTGTTGGATATCTTGGCCCAGCCCAACTCGCTGGCGGCGGCCGATAAAGAGCGCTTGGCAGAAGACTTGCGCCTGATTTATGTTGCTCTGACTCGGGCAGTTTATGGGTGTTATCTGGGCGTGGCGCCACTGCGCAATGGTCGCTCAACCAAAGAGCCAACCGGGGTGCATCAAAGTGCGATTGGCTATCTGCTTCAAGATGGTCAGCCGGGCGGTATTCAAGCGCTCACTGATGCCATCCAAGTGCAGGTAAAGGCGCTTGGATGCGTCCAAGTCAGCACGCCGCCGGAGCTAACGGATGAAATATACACCCCAGTTGCGCCAGCCGAGCAGCCTATGAATGCCTTGGCGCTGACCAAGGCGATTGATCGCAGTTGGCGTATGACCAGTTATTCGGGACTGATTAAGCAAGGTGGTCACGGTCACAACGAGCTGATCATCGATGATGCGACCTTTGATGTCGACTCGGCTGATGAGTTGGATGAGGCTGAGCAAGAAGCGGCGCTGTCGATCTTCAACTTCCCGCGTGGCGCGCAGCCAGGTACCTTCCTGCACTCTTTGTTCGAGGAGGTCGATTACGCCCAAGTGGCAAGCAGCGAGCACAATCGCCAAGTGATCAGCGAACTGATGCAGCAGTCTTCAATCGATGAGCAGTGGCTTGAGGTGTTGCAGTCGCTGGTGGATACCGTACTCAGCACGCCGCTGGATGGTGAGCAGATGCGCTTAGCTGAGACGCAGCCTGCGCAGCGCTTGGTTGAGATGGAGTTTATGTTGCCAATCAGGCTTCTCTCTGCACCAGCGCTCAATCGCGTGATCCAGCAGCACGACAGCTTGTCGCAGCGAGCTGGGGAGCTGGGTTTTGCTAGCGTACAAGGCATGCTCAAAGGCTTTATCGATTTGGTATTTGAGTATCAGGGTAAATACTATGTACTGGACTGGAAATCGAACCACTTGGGCGATCGCGTCGAGGACTATCATCAGTCGGCACTCGAATACTCGATGGCAGACCATCGCTACGACCTGCAATATCAAATCTATTCCCTCGCCCTGCATCGCCTGCTGAAAAGTCGTCTGACAGACTACGATTATCAAACCCATTTTGGTGGCGTGTTCTATGTCTTTTTGCGCGGTGTGGATGGCCAGAGCGATAACGGTATTTTCCGTGCCCGCCCGTCACAGGCGATGCTCGAACAGCTGAGTGACCTGATTGACGATAGGCAAAATCATAACCCTGAAATAAGCACCAAACAGGAGAGCATCTAGGTGGAGCAACGTACTTTAACTCAACGTACTTTTACTCAATGGGGAGAGTGGCTATTAGCCAGTGGCTATCTTCGTCAGCTTGATGCTCAACTCGCACGGATGTTAGCGCGTCATGGCGCCGATGAGAGCTTGGTGTTATTGGTTGCTATCGTCAGCAGTCAGGTGGGCAAGGGGCATATCTGTCTATCGCTATTAGCCGATGGCAATGGGCCAGATTGGGCGCGGAGACTAGGGCTGTTTGGTGAGAATGCTGTCTTATTTGGCCAGGCAATCGATGAGCATGATTGGCATAGTGTACTGACTCACTCGCCTTTGGTGTCCAGTGGGGATAGCCGTGATTGTCCACTGGTTTATGAGACGGGACGAGTCTACCTGCAGCGATACTGGTGGTATGAGCTGCAGCTGGCTAGTCATCTTGAGCATCTCGCTTCCACCGTGACCCTAGATCGCACCCAACAACAACGCCTGCGTCAATCGCTCGATCACCTGTTTCGTCGCCAGTATCAGTTCCTGTATACGGCACTGAACAAGGCTCGTGAGGAGGGCAATGACAGTGCGGTGGTGCGCCAGATGCTCACCTGCGACCACTTAGACATCGTTGAGGAGCAAGGTTTGGACTGGGCCGCCATCGACCGCTTGCTCACCGGGGCGAGAAGCATCGCCGACCTCAGTGGGCTCGATGTGCTTGTTCCAGAGCACCACTGCCTTAACTGGCAAAAAGTCGCCGCGGCGGCGGCGCTGACCCGTCGTTTTACAGTGATATCGGGTGGGCCGGGCACCGGCAAGACCACGACGGTGGCCAAGCTGTTGGCGGCATTGGTTGAGCAAGCAACCGCGGATGGAGAGAGCCCGAGTATTAAGCTCGTCGCACCCACGGGTAAGGCGGCGGCCCGTCTTACTGAATCGATTGGTGGAGCGATCCAAAAGCTGCCGATTGCGCCTGAGATGAAGGCTCTGATCCCAACAGAGGCGAGAACCTTACATCGCTTGCTCGGCGCCATCCCCAATAGCGTCGAGTTTCGTCATCACAGGCACAACCCGCTCCACCTGGATATTTTGGTGGTGGATGAGGCCTCGATGGTTGACCTACCGATGATGTATCGGCTTTGCGAGGCGCTGCCAAGCCATGCTCGCTTGATCCTGCTTGGTGACCGAGACCAGTTGTCATCGGTCGAGGCAGGGGCGGTGCTCGGTGATGTGTTCTCGTTCTATGAGCAAGGCTACAGTGATAGCCAATCTGGGACCTTGGCATCACTGACCGGCTATAGCGCACTGAAACAGAGCCGGCAAAAAGGCACCAGCTTGGCCGATTGCCTATGCATGCTGCAAAAAAGCTATCGATTTGATGCGCGCTCAGGGATAGGTCAACTGGCTAAGGCAATCAACTCAGGTGAGATGAGTCGGGTCAACCAAGTGTGGCAAAAAGGGTTTGCCGATATCGAGCATTATCCACTTAGTGCCAGCCATTATACTCAGATGCTCGGGCAACTGACCGAAGAGTATGCCCAATACCTCAAAGCGATTGATACCGATGGCCTCGGTGATGATGCCCAGGTCCAAGCACAATCGATCCTAAATCTATTTGCTCAGTGCCGCTTGTTGTGCGCAGTGCGTGAGGGGGATTTTGGTGTGGTTGGACTCAATGAGCGTATTGAGCGCACGCTTAACCAACGCGGATTGATCAGCAAAGGCGAGGAGCTGTGGTACAGCGGCCGCCCAGTGATGGTGTCACGCAACGACCCAAGCTCTGGCTTATTTAATGGTGACATCGGTCTCTGCCTGCCCGTTATCGAGGACGACCAGCGCAAGCTCAAGGTCTTCTTCGAGATGCCAGACGGCAGCGTCAAGGCGATCTTACCCAGCCGCGTCCCCGAGCACGAGACGGCATTCGCGATGACCATCCATAAATCCCAAGGCAGTGAGTTCAACTTTACCGCCATGATCCTACCACCAGACTTTAGCCCAATCTTGACCCGCGAGCTGGTCTACACCGGGATCACAAGGGCTAAATCCCGCTTGGCACTTTACGCGGATATGGCAGTAGTCAATCGCGCCGTACAAACGCGCACCGAACGCACCAGCGGCCTTGTCTACAGACTCGCATAAGGTTCGAGGTGCGAGTACGGGCAAGCCCTACGAGGAGCGAGGAGTTTACAGCGCGCTGTGAACCCCTCGCTTCTTAATAAGCTCCTCAACAAAACTACGCAGAAGCATGCTCGTTGTCCAAACTTCCACCACACATACAGCGTGTGCTCCTCGAAGCGCAGCGTACTCGCTTCTCGAGCGAAGCGTCCTCGCCCCTGTCTTCAAACGTTGAGGGCGAGTATTTTGGAGCGCCTTTGGTAGTTGTAGAGGCTTTGTTTTTCGACCGGGAGTTCGCTGACGCTCATTTCGACAAATCCTTGTTCGCGGAACCAGTGGAGGCTGTGGGTAGTGAGGACAAAGATCTGCTCGATACTAGCCTGGCGTGCTTGTTGGCGCATGTGGTTGAGCAATACCAGCCCCCGATTGCCATCGCGGTACTCTGGGTGAATCGCCATGCAGGCCATCTCGGCCATTTGGTCGTTGAGATAGGGGTAAAGCGCAGCGCAACCTATGACTAGGCCATCTTTTTCGATAATGGTGAACTGGTGGATTTCACGCTCTAGCTGCTCGCGTGAGCGGCGCACCAACACCCCTTGCTCTTCGAGCGGCCTAATCAGGTCCAGTATCCCGCCGATATCATCAATCTGAGCGTGACGCACTTGTTCGGCGCTCTCCATCACGATCTGAGTGCCTATGCCATCGAATGAAAACAGCTCTTGCAGCAGCGCACCGTCTTTCTTATAGCTGACTAGGTGAGAGCGTGGCACTCCGGCGCGGCAGGCGGTGATAGCAGCTTTAAGAAAGCGAGTAGAGCCTGTTGAGAGGAAGGGCTCATTGCCGAGGTAGTGCTCAAGATACTGCTCAGCTTGGGTGGGGAATAACTCGGCAATGGCGTTACCTTTAGTATCGATGATGCCCTGTTCGGAGCAAAATCCGATCAGTTTGTCCGCCTTTAAACGGGTAGCCACCTGTGTGGCTACGTCTTCAGAGAGCAGGTTAAAGCTCTCACCAGTAACTGAACTTGCCACAGGGCCAAGCAGCACAATAGAGCCTTGGTCGAGCATATTATTAATGCCTTCAATATCAATTCTACGCACTTTACCACTGTGGCAGTAGTCGACGCCATCCTCTACGCCAAGCGGTTGGGCAGTGACAAAGTTACCACTGACGACATTGAGGCGCGTGCCGGCCATCGGAGTGTTGTTTAGGCACAGTGAAAGCTGCGCGGTCACTGAGAGTTGTAATCGACCAGATGCTTGCATTACCAGCCCAAGGGCTTGTTCATCGGTGACTCGGATACCTTTGTGATATGGCGTAGCATAGTTATGGTGGGCGAGAATTGTGTTGATCTGTGGTCGACTGCCATGCACGAGTACAATCCGCACCCCAAGGCTATGTAGCAAGGCTAGGTCGCTAACGATGTTGGTAAAGTTTTTGTCAGCGATGGCTTCTCCACCAATCATAAACACCATGGTTTTGTTTCGGTGTGCATTGACATAAGGAGTGGACTGACGAAATCCTTTAACAAGGGCGGTGTTGCGAATCTTCACTGTTGCATTCCGTGTGAATAGTTATGCCTACATATTGTATTTATATTCCCTAATGTGCAAGGTTTAATTATGTCAATGCATAAAGGCTAACCATATAAAAAGGAGCCGTTTGGCTCCTTGAGATGTTTAGGTTAGTCAGTTTAGAACTTGTAACCAAAGGTAATACCTACATACTGGCTATCATCGTAACCAAGGTCTGACCAAGTCACTTCTGAGGTTAGGTAAAAGTGCTCGCCAAGGTGAGAGCGTAGACCGATGCCATAGTAAAGTGATGAGTTGGAGTACGAGATTCCTAATAACTCTTCTTCATACATGTTTAAGCCAAGCGCGAAGTAGGGTTTTAGGGTGTTTTGACCGTCATCAACTCGAAAAGCGTAACCGATATCGGTTCCAAAGCGCATTGTGCGAAGATTGATGAGGTCACTGTAAGAGTCTTTGTATTTTTCGTAAGATACAGATACACCAAAAACATCGTTGATGTCATAGCCATACTCGAGCTTGAGACCTGCTCCAAGCTCCAAACCGTCAATGGATGATTGAGAGTATCCGAGTCCAATTCTGTGACCGGTTAGTGGTTCAGTGGCTGTTTGCTCAGCGAGAGCAGGCATGGCGATCAAGCTTGTCATTACACAAGCCATCAATTGCTTTTTCATCGAAGTATTTCCATGTTTACGGTACAAAATAACCGTTTGAGCTAGAAGATACTGCTTCTAGCTCCCCGTTTTAGTGATCAGGGGTTCCGGTTATTTCAAAATGAGGTTTTAACAAGATTCGGAAGGGTAGCTGTTGATAGTTACATTATTAAGTCACTACATACAGCACTTTGTCATTAGTGGTAAGGTTTACTGACTAAATGTTAGTTAGTGGTTTTTTTGGCGCGGAGATTAAGAGGTCAGTGATAACTGTCAGTTATCCTAGTCTTGATATAACATTGACTTTGCGCTTAGTTGACTTCATTCGGTGAGAGTAGTGATACAAACATGATAGATAACCACAAGGCATTTCGACGTAAATATATCGAACGCTCGCTAATCTTGTTAGCAACCCTCAGTAGTTTGATTGCTGTTGCTCTTTATACCGATCTCTACGGGCAAGTGCAGCAGAGTAAGTACCCTAAAGAAAAGCTCTATGGACGATGGGTTGAGCTTGAGGTCGCTCGGCATGTTAGAGATAGTTTTACGCTCAATGAACTGGGAGTTTCGCGCAGCGGGCGAGTGATTGCCACCGAGTTCAGCTTTAACGGTCGCTATGTGGAATATCAAGTCGCGGGGGAGAGCGTGCGTTTTCGCATCCTCAACCAAGAAGACACCGAGATGATAATGGAGTCGGATGCCTTATATAACCCGACCTATCGCAATATCGAGCAATACAACCAAGAGCTCAGATAAGGAAATAACATTGAACAAACCTATGGCTTTGGCCGCACTGGCCTCGTTTTCCCTACTCGGCGGCTGTGCGCAGCAGCCTGATACAGAACTTGCCCAGCAATACCGAGATGGTGAGTTTGGCACCATTCTTAATCGTGTAGACCTCATCGAGTCTGAGAGCCCGCGTGATTTTACTAAGTTCTCTGCCCAGGCTGAGCAGGTGGTTGAGAATTCCCCTTCGATGGCAAAAACCTATCAGCAGCTTTATCAGCAGCTCAATGATTGGGTGCTACAGTCGGGAGAGCCAAGTGAACTGGCAAGCTACGGCGTACAAGTTGCGCAGCTCGGTGGTGCAGATTCTCAAGGCAATGTTCTGTTTACGGGCTATTTTTCTCCAGTGATGGAGCTTCGCCATGAGGCGAACGAGGAGTTTCGCTACCCGGTTTACGCCATGCCTGATTGCGACAGTGACTGTCCGACCCGCGCTGAGATTTATGCAGGCGCGCTAGACGGGCAAGAGTTGGAGCTGGGTTATGCCAATAATAGAATCGACCCGTTTATTATGGAGGTGCAAGGCAGCGGCTTTGTTCACTTTCAAGATGATGACTCGCTCGAGTATTTTGCGTATGGCGGAAAAAATAACCGCCCTTACGTCAGTATCGGTCGAATCCTGATTGAGCGGGGCGAAGTAGCCCGCGAAGACATGTCGCTTAAAGCAATTAAAGATTGGGTCATGGCGAATGAACCGGGTGTGGTGCAAGAGCTGCTTGAGCAAAACCCTTCGTTTGTCTTCTTCTCACCGAGCGCTTCTGCTCCTGTGACAGGCACCGCAGGCATTCCTCTGTTACCGATGGCATCGGTGGCAGGCGATCGCGATATTCTGCCAATGGGTACGCCGATTTTGGCGGAAGTGCCGTTGCTTAATCCTGATGGCAGCTGGAGTGGGGTGCATCAATTACGCCTGCTTATCGTGCTCGATACCGGTGGTGCGGTGAAGCAAAACCACCTCGATCTCTATCATGGTATGGGTGCGCGCGCTGGCACTGAGGCTGGGCACTACAAGCACTTTGGTCGGGTATGGAAGTTGGGCTTGGAAAACTCACCCAGTCAGGCACCTTGGAGCCTGCCAACCGTAAAGCCGTAACGACGCTTAGCTATAGACATTTGCAGTAAGAGTGCGTATAAATCGCACTCTTTCTTTTTCTGCTTGTGATAGGAACCTGTATGCGCACTCTTGATGCACCAGCCTCGGACAACTACAACCAACGTTTTGGCGGCACGCGCCGACTTTACGGCAACAGTGAAGTTGAAATCCTCAGGGCGGCGCACGTGTGTGTGATCGGTATCGGCGGCGTTGGCTCATGGGCGGCAGAGGCGCTTGCGCGCACTGGTATTGGCGAGATAACCTTGATTGATATGGACGATGTGTGTGTGACCAACATCAATCGTCAGATCCATGCGATGTCCGGCACGGTTGGCCAGAGCAAGATTGAGGTGATGGAGCAGCGCATCAAGCTGATTAATCCTGAGTGTAAAGTCAACCTGATTGATGACTTTATTACGCCAGATAATCAGCATGAGTATCTGAGTAAAGGGTATGACTATGTGCTAGATGCGATTGATAGTGTTAAGGCGAAAGCCTCGCTGCTGGCGTATTGTCGCAGCAACAAGATCAAGGTGATCACCATTGGTGGTGCCGGTGGTCAGGTTGACCCAACCCAGATTAAAGTCGCGGATCTGACCAAAACGATTCAAGACCCTCTAGCGAAGAAGATCAAAGATACCCTGCGTCGTCACCACAATTTTCCAACTAATCCACAGCGTAAGTTTGGTATTGAGTGCGTGTTCTCAACCGAGCAGCTCAAATACCCGCAGCCTGATGGCAGCGTTTGTGGGGTGAAGTCGACCGCAGAGGGGCCAAAGCGCATGGATTGTGCTAGTGGTTTTGGCGCTGCAACAGTGGTGACCGCGACCTTCGGCTTTGTTGCTGTGGCAAGAATTGTCGAAAAACTGATCCAGAAGTATTCTTAATTCAATCGCAAGGCAGGCCTATTACTATGAGCACCTTTCCCGACACTCCATTTGGCACCGAGATCAACGCGGATGATATTGTTGCGACGATGCAGCAGTTTCGCGGCTGGGAAGACCGTTATCGTCAGGTGATCCAATGGGGAAAAAAACTGCCCAAGATGCCGGATGAGCTCAAGTCAGAGCAGGTGACAGTTGCTGGCTGTGAGAGTCAGGTGTGGCTGCTTAGCCGCTTGGATGGTCAGCAGTGGCGTTTTTTTATCGACTCGGACGCGCGTATTGTGCGCGGTTTAATCGCGCTGGTGGTGGCGGCTTACGATGGCAAAACCAGCCAAGAGATCCAGGCGTTTGATATCGATGCGTATTTTGCTGCGCTTGGCTTGATTGACCACCTTAGTCCTTCACGTGGTAATGGGCTTAAGGCGATTGTTGAGCAAATCCAGGGGCTTGCTCGCGCTTAGCGCGAAGAGGCGAGATTCGAGAGGCGAGATCGCGTTGCTGCGAGGGGTGTTTGTGGGGCAACCGGGGATAATCCTTCAGTTGCCCGTGACTTGATTAGAATAGATCCTTAAGTGTATCAGAGCCTCAGTCAGCAAGGTTCTGGACAAAAAAGAGCTATAGTTCTCGTTCAGCTAGCAGTTGACGGATTATTTGAGGTATTGCAAAACCTTTATAGGGTGGCTAGAGCTAAAGTCATTCAGGCACCACACCAATCTTTATCACACTTTATAGGCGGTGATAGAGAGAGTTTGGCAAAAATTTTAAAATCCAACCTATCATTCGCCAGCGGCGCGTCACATAGACACATGCCTTTTTTGCTACTATTGCCGAATAAATTTGATCTACAGCTTTTTCAACTGTAGAGACCCAAAATAACCCATCTCCTTTAGCCATCGCAGTATCAACAAATCCAGGCCGTATTTCAGTTACACTAATAGCTCCATTTGATGACATTAGCTTGTTTCTCAGGCCTTCTAGGTAATTAGATACATAGGCCTTTGATGCATTATAAGCAGGAGCGTGCTTTCCTCCTCGTAATGCGGCAACAGATGAAATACCAACTAGATGACCTGTTCCTTGCGATACAAAATGTTTGACCGCAACATTTGCGATTGCCGAGAAACCACAAACATTCGTTTGTATCGACTGATGTTCTACTTCCCAATCTAGTGACTCATTTATGTTCCCTATACCACTAGAAATAACTATTAAATCGACACTACCCATTTCTTCCAAGAGTTTAACTAACGTAGCCATGGATCCTTCAATATCGGAAATATCCATTTGCCTCACAAAAACCTCTCCTGCCAATGTGCTTTCCAGTTCACGAAGTAAATTCAGTCGTCTTGAAGCTAATCCTAATGAGTACCCCTCTCGTGAGAGTCGCCTAGCTAATTCTTTGCCAATACCAGAGCTTGCACCAATTACCACTGCTTTTTTCATTGAAAATTTCTCCATAGATATCTAAATCAAAATGGCTTCATCTACGAAAACATTAACATGAAGAACAATGGAGCGAATTGAGTTGAAACAGATGAAATACTAATCTGAACATGCATTTCAGTCTTCAGGTCAGATAAAGTAAGGACTAAATCGTTTCACCCACTTTAATGATAGATTTAACTAAAACAGAAAGGGGCAAGGACGTGCTAGGGGCGTTGCTCTAACAACCTTCTGCCTAGTTAGAAAAATAACCTTAAAATCTTGACTGCTTGTCAGATATGCCGTCACGGTAAATCTCGTAACTTTTTAGCTGGGTTCCCGGCGTAAATACCTTTCTCTGTAATGTCTTTAGTTACAACACTACCGGCACCAATGACAACGTCATTACAGACACTAACAGATAGCACTGTGGCATTTGAGCCGATTGTTACGTTGTTACCGATAACTGTGCGTCCCCAGTTATCTGGGTTTGGGTCAGGTTGACCACTCTTAAATAGGTCGTTCGCGAACATGACACCATGACCAATGAAACAATCATTTCCGATAGTGACATACTCACAGATAAAGGTATGAGATTGGATCTTTGTGCGCTTACCAATAACTGAATTTTTCTGTATTTCAACAAATGGTCCGACAAACACTCCATCTCTAAGTTCGCAACCATAAACATTAGCCGGTTCTATAATTGTGACATCATCGCCACAGGTCACGTTTTTAACCTGAGCTTTCAAAACTCGTGGATTTGCCATTTATCCTCCATAACTTAGAGCTAATCGTACGGCTGACAAGAACCGTTAAGCCCTTGTAGTGGTCAAAGAAATGCCAAGATTACAGCCATAATAAAAACTAGGTCAAACACTGGTGAGCTTAAGTTGGACAAGTGGGAGGCTAAACACTAAATGGGGCAAAAACGTGCCAACGGTGGTCGAGTCGACATTACTCTGAGCATTAATTGGGCATTGGATGCAACATCCAAACATTGGGTTCACGATAGGTAGCCTGCTTGTTCTCTTTGTCGACAATTACAGGCGAAAGGGCACCTTTTACGACGTATTCCCCCGATACAGGGAAAACCATATTTGTCCACTCACTCCACTTCTCTAATGAACTCTTAACTTCCAAAGTACAATCAGTGATTTTGATGATTTCAGCACCTAGACGTTCATGTACTCGAAGCCAGGGATCATATAGAAACCCATCATCATTTCTCCAATGTGCGTACTCTTGGATAGACTGAAGTGGATATTTGGTTTTAAACATCGGCCTTACAGGTACGACTAATGACGAAATATTAGAGCCTAGAGCAAAATTCTTCATCTCTACAAGGATCTTGGAGCTGAGACCTTGACCTCTAGCTTCTCGGTCAACTAGCGCTCCTATAGGCACAAGCGTGTTTGCTTGAACATTACAGCGCTTGACTAGCAATCCTCGGTTTAACACTTCTTCGATAGAATCAGGCAGGTCTGCTGTAGTGCCGTCCCACACTAATGGAACCGTAAATCCTGCAGCAATGAGCTTATCGTTACTCGTTAAAACCAGTACGCTATCGCTTAACTCATTATAAAAATGGGACCAGCTCTTTGCGTCGCCATTCTGCAAAAATACCGGCCATGACTGGTCATCAAGTGATGCGACTTCGTCTATTAGGTCAAGTCTATCGCTGAGCATTTCTACCACGTACTTCATCAGGCTATTCTCGCGCTTTAGAAAATCAATTATGGTGCGAATTGTATTAATTTTTATATTCGCAAACTGTGTCAGCTATCGCATATCGTTAGTATCAATCACGCGGCCCACCATTAGAGGAACTTGGGCAAAAGCCCCAAAAGAACAAATATTATTTAACAGCACCTAGCAACGAATAGGGCAAAGGGGTGTTAGCACGCTTCCTAAGGGCCGATGAGTAACTGTTTTTGCTGAACAGGCCTTTCGCTGGAGTAGCCACTAGTCAGTACCTCAAATACGCTCTTCCAACCCCATCATTATCGACGTGAATGTTGGTTGTAGTGGCATAGTGAGTTTGGCCACTACAATCTGCCTTAAGTGACTTATACAAGTTTTTATACGTTGTGCGTTTTTATGCTAGGGCTTGAGTGCGCTAGTGAGAGAGTCGGGATTCGAGAGTCGAGGTCGCGTTGCTGCGAGGGGTGTTTGTGGGGCAACCGGGGATGAGCCTCAAATTGCCCCTGACTTGGTTAGAACAGGTCTTTAAGCGACATATATAAGTTTTTATACGTTGCACGTTTCTCTGCTAGGGCTTGAGTGCGCTGTGGGTTTGGCTCGTGGATTGCGACTAGCTCGGGCTCTGGGCATACGTCTGCTAGTGTGGCGCCCTCAGCGATCGCTAATCTTGCTAGTCTGGCTGCGCCGAGTGCGGGGCCGACCTCTCCACCTGAGCGATAAACCAATCTATGGTCAAAAATATCGGCCAGCATTTGACGCCAGTATGAGCTTCTTGCGCCGCCGCCTATCAGAGAGATCTCTTCTGGCACCATGCCGGTGTGATGCACGGCATCAAGACCATCAGCAAGGGCAAAACCCACACCTTCCAATACAGCTTGGGCGATATCTGCACGCGAGGTCTCGTGGCTTAGACCGAAAAAAACTCCCTTGGCTTTTGGGTCATTATGTGGGGTGCGCTCACCGGAAAGATACGGCAAAAATACCAGCTTTGAGCTTGGGCTAGCATCGCTTTCGACCTCATCCAACATGGTGCCGACATCGGGCTGGTGGGTGAGCTTAGCGACCCAGTCTAGGCAGGAGGCCGCGCTTAAGATCACCGACATGGTATGCCAGGTTTTTGGCAGTGCATGGCAAAAGCTATGCAGCGCCGATTCTGGGTTGGCAAGAAAGCCATCACTGACGGCAAAATAGACCCCAGAGGTGCCTAGTGACAGCATGGCTTGACCCGGTTGCGTGATACCAACCCCAACCGCTCCCGCGGCATTGTCACCACCACCAGCGATAAGAGGTACACAATCCATGCCCCAGCGCTGGGCTAGGTCAGGTAGTAGGGTGCCTGTGATCTCACTTCCCTCGTAGAGCTTGGGCATCTGCTCGCGGGTTAAATCGGTAGCCTTGAGTAGCCCATCATTCCAGTCGCGCTTGGCGACATCCAGCCACATAGTGCCTGCGGCATCGGACATCTCAGAAGCAAAGTCTCCTGATAACTGATATCTGAGGTAGTCTTTTGGCAGCAATACCTTCGCCACTTGGGCGAAGATCTCAGGCTCGTGTTTTTGTACCCACTTGAGCTTGGGCGCGGTAAAGCCCGGCATCATCAGGTTGCCGGTGATTTGTCTTGAGTTGGGCACCAGCTCCTCAAGCTCTAGACACTCCTCAAAGCAGCGCCCATCGTTCCATAGGATGGCCGGTCTCAGCACGCGATGGTGCTCGTCGAGCAAGGTTGCACCGTGCATTTGCCCGGAGAGACCAATGGCAGCCACTTTAGATAAGTCTAACTGTTTAGCGAGTTTATCCATAGCTGCGCAAGTCGCAAGCCACCACTGCTTAGGCTCTTGCTCTGACCACAGCTCATAAGGGCGCTGCACAGTCAGTGGCTCTGTCTCGCTCGCGAGGATCTTATCGCCATCATCGAGGATAATCACCTTGACCCCGGATGTACCTAAATCAATACCGATATACATAACTTGCCTCACTTACTTAGCGTTTCTGTTTGGTTGCACTGTCCATCCATACTGCGAGCAGCAAGATGGAGCCCTTGACGATGTATTGCCAGAAGGTCGGAACATCCATCATGCTCATACCGTTATCCAGCGAAGCCATGATAAAGGCGCCGATCACGGCCCCAACAACGGTACCGACCCCACCGGCGAGACTCGCGCCACCAATCACACAGGCCGCAATCGCATCAAGCTCGGCAATATTCCCCGCCGATGGCGAGCCAGCGCCAAGGCGCGAGCTTAGGATCAGCGCAGCCACCGCGACTAAAAAGCCATTCATCGCAAAGACAGACAGCTTGTTCTTTTCGACATCGATGCCCGATAAGCGTGAGGCTTCGATGTTGCCGCCGATGGCGTAGATTCGGCGGCCAAAGCGGGTTTTGAGACCAATAAACGCACCGGCAACTAGGAAGATGGTGAGAAGGAGCACAGGGGTAGGTACGCCGCGATAATCGTTAAGCAGCAGGATGATGCTTAAGATCGCGATACCTAATGCCGTATTTTTCAGCAAGGAAGCCTGAGTGCTAGGCACCGGAAGGTCATACTTTTTACGCTGAATGTTGCGCTTTTTCTGCCAGCCAAAGTACATTGCCAAGCAGCCCACACCAAGCACAAGGCTTATCATGTTAGGCAGATAGCTCTGGCCGATGATCGACATCGCCTCTGAGGTTGGCGCCACCGTGGTGCCATCGGTGATGCCAATAAGGATGCCGCGAAACGCCAGCATACCCGCGAGCGTGACGATAAACGACGGCACTTTGCGATAGGCCACCCACCAGCCGTTCCAGGTCCCAAGCAGCAGACCGGCCGTTAGGGTGAACATAATCGTGACGATTAAGGGCATGCCAAGCCACACGTCGAGGATGGCAGCGACACCGCCGAGCAGCCCCATCATCGAGCCCACAGAGAGGTCAATCTCACCACTGATGATGACAAACACCATACCTATCGCTAAAATCCCCGTGATGGCGGTTTGGCGGAAAAGGTTAGAGATGTTACGCGGAGTGAGGTAGGCCCAGTCGGTCATTACACTGAAAAACAGCATAATAACTAAGATAGCGGCCGCCATTACTAGCAGCTGTACATTCATCTGCTTTAGCTGAGAAACCAGCCCGCCCTCAGACTTTTTATTGAGTAATGTTGATTGTTCCATCATGCGGTCTCTCCTTCAGATAACGCACAGTCCAAAATGATTTCTTGCGTCAGGTTTTGGTTGATCAAATCGCCCTTGATCTCGCCCTCGTGCATCACCAGCACGCGGTCGCTGATGCCGAGCACTTCAGGCAGCTCGGAGGAGACCATGATGATGCTGATCCCCTGCTTAACCAGGCTAAACATTAACTTGTAGATCTCGTATTTCGCACCGACATCAATGCCTCGAGTCGGCTCATCCAAGATAAGCACACTTGGCTTAACCATCAGAAAGCGGGCAAGGATGGCTTTTTGTTGGTTACCTCCAGAAAGGTTTCTTATCGCCAGCTCAGTATTGGGAGTTTTGACCGTCAGGCGCGTAATCGAATCGGCAATCGCATTCGCTTCGCGAGTGTCATCCACCACACCATGATGGGTAAACTGATCGATAGCCGACAGGGAGATATTGGCTCCGACTCCCATGATCGGCACGATACCATTGCGCTTGCGATCTTCAGGCACCATAGCGATACCGTAGCTCAGCGCTTCTTTACTGCTGTTGATGACAAGTTGCTGCCCCTCAAGGAAGTACTCGCCCTGATGCTTGCCTTGGTAGCAGCCGTAGAGGCACTCCATCAGTTCAGTTCGTCCTGCACCGACCAGACCGGAGACACCTAAAATTTCCCCTCGGCGCAGCTGAAAACTGGCATTGCGCACTTTGGGGATTGAGGCGTTGGCTTTATCCCACGCGTTAACCTGCTTGACCTCGAGAACCACCTCACCGATATCGTGATCTTCCCTTGGAAACAGCTGTTTCATCTCACGACCAACCATCATGGTGATAATGTCGTCGGTGCTCATCTCATCGGCGGGGCGCGTGCCAATATGTTGGCCATCGCGGATCACGCAGATATGATCGGAAATCTCTTTGACCTCGCCGAGCTTGTGCGAGATATAGATACACGCCACGCCGCTAGAGCGCAGCTCTTTGACCAGTGACAACAGGATATCAGTCTCTGACTCGGTCAGTGGTGCGGTCGGCTCGTCAAGCACCAGCAGCTTGGCGTCTTTTGATAGCGCCTTGGCGATTTCCACTAACTGCTGCTGGCCGACCCCTAAGTCGCCAACGATGGTCTGCGGAGAGACATCCAAGCGAACTTTTTGCAATAGCTTGGCCGCTTCAAGGTGCATGCGCTCGTAATCCATGATGCCATGGCTACACAGCTCTGCGCCCAAGAACAGGTTTTCTAAAATACTTAACTCTTTGACTAGGGTCAGCTCTTGGTGAATGATGGCGATGCCAAGGGCCTCGGTGTCAGAGATTTTTTTGGGCTGAATAGGCGTATTTTTATAGATGATCTCGCCCTCATAATCGCCATGTGGGTAGATGCCGCACAACACCTTCATCAGGGTGGATTTTCCCGAGCCATTTTCGCCACATAAAGACAGCACTTCCCCTTCTTGCAGGTGGATGCTGACGCCATCCAAGGCTTTGACGGCACCAAACTTTTTCACGATGCCGCGCATTTCCAATAGTAAGGCCATAGACACTCCTCAATAAGTACTAGCAAAGCCGCGCTAAGCGCCTTTGCTAGCGTCAGGTCGAATTATCGGTAAACGTCTTTTTCTGAATGGAAGTTGTCGGCAATCACGGTGGTTTTTAGGTTGGTGCGATTGACGGCAATAGGCTCAAGTAGCCAAGAAGGGACATCTTTGGTGCCATTGTTGAGGGTCGCATTGCTCGCTGGCGCTTCGTTGTTACCAAGCTCAACGGCGATTTCAGCGGCGCGGGTTGCTAAGGCCGGGATTGGCTTGTAGACGGTCATGGTTTGAGTGCCATCGACGATACGACGAATGGCAGCCAAATCAGCATCTTGCCCCGAAATCAGAACTTTACCTGCCAGGCCTTGAGCTTCTAGGGCTTGCACTGCACCACCAGCGGTCGCGTCATTTGAGGCTACAACCACATCGATGTCGTTATGATTGGCAGTCAGCGCGTTTTCCATGATCTTGAGTGCGTTTTCGGCGAGCCAGTAGTCAACCCATTGGTTACCCACGATCTCAACCTCACCTGCATCGATCTTAGGTTGCAACACGTTCATTTGACCTTGACGGAATAGCTTAGCATTGTTGTCGGTTGGTGCGCCGCCCATGAGGAAGTATTTACCGCTTGGCTTGCCTTCAACCAAGGATTTAGCCTGCAGTTCGCCGACTTTTTCGTTGTCGAAGGATAGGTAGAAGTCAATATCGGCATTGCTGATCATACGGTCATAAGCGAGAACATTAATACCATCACGCTTGGCTTCTCGAATAACATTAGAAAGAACTTCACCATTCGTTGGAATAATAACTAAGACATCAACACTGCGTGAGATCATATTTTCGACCTGCGATATTTGGGTCTGTTCATTACCATTGGCAGACTGAACATATACTTTTGCGCCGAGAGATTCTGCAGTATCGACAAATATATCTCGGTCTTTTTGCCATCGCTCGAGTCGCAAGTCATCGATCACCATGCCAATCTTAAGACTCTTAGCTAAAACTGGGGTGTTAATGATCATCAGTGTAGTACATAGAAGTGCTATTAATCTTTTCATTTCACTATCCTTTGTATCACGTTCATGTAGGGTACGCGTTGCTTTTATTGCAAGCTGGTTAAAACTCTACAACATGGATTTAGCAGTTTCTTTTAATAGATTTAATTAGTGTTTTATGTTTTTTTGCTAACTTTCTGTTTTGTGATTTGGTTAAAGAGTTGTAAATGATCGACATAAACAACATTAGGTTTTATTTATTTAAATACAGTCACTTGCGAATTTATATTGGCGAGAGGTAAATGACTATTGCGATCTAAAGCACAGAAGTAAAATAGATAAAATCCAAAATAAAATATCGTAATTGCAGCCGCGCAGATAAAGGTCAAAGATTAATTGCACAGCTAAATAAATCCATATGGGAGTTATCTTTATGACACAGTACTTCAGCGGTATAGATAAGATTAAATATGAGGGAAGCACTTCTGATAACCCTCTCGCTTTTCAATATTACGATGCCGACAAAATGGTGTTGGGTAAATCGATGAAAGAGCATCTGCGTTTTGCCGCTTGTTATTGGCATAACTTCTGTTGGCCAGGCTCGGACGTGTTTGGTGCGGGTACTTATGATCGTCAGTGGATGAAGGGTGGCGATGCCATGGAGATGGCGAAGATGAAGGCCGATGCCGCGTTTGAATTCTTCACCAAGCTTGGCGTGCCGTACTACTGCTTCCATGATATCGATGTCGCGCCAGAAGGCAGTAATATCAAACAGTACGTGAATAATTTCGCGCAGATGGTCGACTATCTTGAGCAGAAACAGCAAGAGTCGGGCGTCAAATTGCTTTGGAGTACGGCCAATGCCTTCTCAAACCCAAGATACATGTGTGGCGCGGCGACTAACCCCGATCCGAAAGTGTTTGCTTATGCTGCCACGCAAATCTTTAATGCTATGGGCGCAGCCAAGCGCCTAGGTGCGGAAAACTATGTACTGTGGGGTGGTCGTGAGGGCTATGAGACCCTGCTCAATACGGACCTTCGTCAAGAGCGTGAGCAGCTTGGCCGCATGATGCAGATGGTGGTGGAGCACAAGCACAAGCTTGGCTTTAAAGGCACCATCTTGATTGAGCCTAAGCCACAAGAGCCGACCAAGCACCAATATGACTATGATACGGCAACCGTGTATGGCTTCCTCAAGCAGTTTGGTCTTGAGAAAGAGGTCAAGGTGAATATCGAGGCTAACCACGCCACTCTGGCCGGTCATAGCTTCCAACACGAGGTGGCGACGGCCACATCGCTTGGTCTGTTTGGCTCTATCGATGCCAACCGAGGCGACCCGCAGCTTGGCTGGGATACCGACCAGTTCCCAACCAGTGTTGAGGAAAACACCCTGATCATGTACGAAATCCTCAAGGCTGGTGGCTTTACCACCGGTGGCTTTAACTTTGACGCCAAACTGCGCCGTCCTTCGGTTGACCCTGCGGACCTGTTCCATGGCCATATTGGTGGTATGGACACCATGGCACTGTCTTTAGAGCGTGCGGCGAAGATGATTGAGAACGATCAGCTGTCGCACAACATTGCTCAGCGCTATGCAGGCTGGAATGATGGCTTGGGCAGAAAGATCTTGGCAGGCGACATGAGTCTCGAATCGGTGATGCAGTATGCGCTTGATAATGACATCGCACCGGGAATTGAATCGGGCCGTCAGGAGTACCTAGAGAACATCGTGAATCGGATTGTCTTCAAGTAACTCGAATCTGTCTGTTATCGAGCTCGCCAAGGCGAGCTCTTTTTTTTGTGCGCTCCATCGTTAGTGGATTTGCTTAATTGAGTTTTAAGTCAAACATCGTTCGAAGCCAGGTTGATACAATCGATTAAATTTCATTCAGCTTTGTTTTTGTATGGATAAACGTTTTCGTATCACACTGCTGTTTAATGCCAATAAAGTCTACGACCGTCAGGTTATAGAGGGTATCGGTGAGTATCTGCAAGCCTCCCAGTGTGAGTGGGATATCTTCCTTGAGGAGGATTTTGTCACTCATCTCGAGCATCTCGATGAATGGGAGGGTGATGGCATCATTGCCGATTTTGATAACCCGGAGGTGGCAGCAAAACTCTCTGCCCTAAAGGTGCCAGTGATTGCGGTTGGCGGCTCCTATCACGATCCGGCTCAGTACCCGAACGTGCCCTATATTGCCACTGACAACTATGCGGTGGTGCGGCTTGCCTTTGAGCACCTTAAAGATAAGGGCATCGAGAACTTTGCCTTTTACGGTGCCCCGTCGGACTCTTCACGCTGCTGGGCAAAAGAGCGCGAACTGGCGTTTAACCAGGTAGTCGAAAAAGCAGGCTATCACGGCGCAGTGTTTCTTGGCGCTGAAACCTGCTCGAAAACTTGGCAGTACGACATGAATCGGCTCGCTGACTGGGTTGAGATGCTACCCACTCCAGTGGGGATCATCGCGGTCACCGATTCAAGGGCACGGCATTTGCTGCAAGTCTGTGAACGCTTGGGCGTGATGGTACCGGATAAGGTCTCGGTGATTGGGATTGATAACGAGGAGTTGGCGCAATACCTGACTCGAGTCTCACTCAGCTCGGTGGGTCAAGGGTGCAAAGAGATGGGCTATCGCGCAGCAAAAATGCTGCATAATATGCTTGAGGGCAAGGGAGGGCGGACATCGATGCCACGGGTATTGGTGCCACCGACCGAGGTGTTTGCTCGGCAAAGCTCCGATTTTAAGGCCCTTAAAGACCCCTATGTGATCCAAGCGATGCACTATATCCGCCACAATGCCTGTAAGGGGATCAAGGTGGAGCAAGTGTTGAGTTATGTTGGGATCTCGCGCTCAAATATGGAAGGGCGGTTTAAGCAAGAGCGGGGTCATTCGATTCATCAGGAAATCCACAATGCCAAGCTCAATCGCGCTTGTAATCTGCTCAGTACCACATCGCTGCCAATTGCCGAGATCTCCGATCTGTGTGGTTACCCTTCTCTGCAGTATATGTATTCGGTATTTAAGAAAAACCTCGACCAAACCCCTAAGGATTATCGGGCCGAGTAACCAGCATCAACGCGTCACCGCTAAGAAATCGATGAGCACTCGGCAAATGAGTGCTCATTTTTCCATGCCAAAGGCTGGTTAGAGCATATCCATGGCTTTCTCAATCGCTGCGATTAGACGCTCGACATCCTCTAAGCTGTTGTAGATTGCAAAAGAGATCCTGACCGTGCCTTTGACCTTGAGCGCGTCCATCAGTGGGTGAGCACAGTGGTGTCCAGCACGCACCGCAATACCTTGCTGATCGAGTAGGGTGGCAATATCTTGATGATGTACCCCGTCGACAACAAAAGTCAGCACAGAAGCCTCAGGTTGATAGCCGAGCACCTCAATATCGTCTATCGCTTGCAGTGCTTGATAGGTGCGCAAGTGAAGCTGATGAATATGTGCCTCAATCTGGCCTAAATCAAAGCCTTGATACCATCTTATAGCCGTCGCTAGCGCTAGTGCTCCCGCAACATTAGGGGTACCGGCCTCAAATTTGCCCGGTAGTTGTGAGAAGGTGGTGCGCTCAAACGAGACGCGCTCGACCATCTTACCGCCGCCATGCCATGGCGGCATGGCTTCAAGCAGCTCAAGCTTGCCATACAGCACGCCAATACCCGCTGGGGCAAACAGCTTATGCCCAGAGAAGACATAAAAGTCGGCATCGAGCTCAGACATAGAGAGCGGCTCATGGACAATGCCTTGCGCGCCATCCACCACCACCTTTGCCCCAGCTGCATGAGCTTGGGCGATCACCTGCTCAATGGGCTGGCGGGTGCCGGTCACATTAGTAATATGCGCCACCGCAACGATCTTGGTTTTAGCCGACAGCAGGGCGCGATAAGCTTGCATATCCAGTTGGCACTCGGCGGTCATCGGTATCTTGACCAACATGGCACCTGTTTGCTCGGCGACAATCTGCCATGGGACAATATTGGCGTGATGCTCCATCTCGCCGACTAATATCTCGTCACCCGGCTCAAGGATACTCCGAGCGTAGGTCTGGGCAATCAGGTTGAGTGCCTCAGTTGCGCCGCGTGTCCAGATGATCTCTTTACTCCCGGCACCAAGAAACTCGGCGACGGTCGTTCTGGCCGCCTCAAACTGGCTGGTGGCATGCGCGGTAAGGCTGTGACTGCCACGATGCACATTGGCATTCTGGCGCGAGTAATAGTGACTGATAGTATCAATCACGCACTGTGGCTTTTGTGTGGTCGCTGCGCTGTCAAGATACACCAATGGCGTATCATTCACGCTCTGACTCAGCGCGGGAAACTGCTGACGAACAGCATAAATATCAAGCATCGGCTTGCTCACCCAGTTTGTTGTAATGCAGGTTGGGAACCGTGATCATCGGCTCGGCAACGCTCCATGCGTGGGCTTTGCCAGATAGGTGGATAATGATCTCCATGGCAAACTCCAGCGCCGTGCCCGGCCCTTGACTAGTCAGCAGGTTATGATTTACATCATAGGTGACGCGCTTCACGCGCCAATTTGACTCTGGAATGTGCGCTTGAAAGCTTGGGTGGCAGGTCATCAGTGCCTCTGGGTAGAGGTTATTGTGCTGCAGAACCAGTGCTGGCGCAGCGCAGATTGCCGCAACCAGTTTGCCCTCGTACATCTGCTGGCGCACAATCTCAACCAGCACTGTGCTGTCACGAAATACCTCTGAGCCACCCACACCACCGGGCAAGATAACGGCATCAAACTCGCCATCTGCGATATCAACCAAGGTGCAGTCAGCCGTCAGGGTGATATTACGTGAGCCTTTCATCACCAAGGCGCCTTCAAACTCGGCGCTGGCGGTAACCACGTCATAACCCGCGCGCACCATCATATCGATAATGGTGATCGCCTCCATCTCTTCAGAGCCTGGGGCGATTGGGACAAGGACTTTTTTACTCATGGGATAGATTCTCTTTTTCCATTTGCTGGATGTGCTCGTAAAGAGCTTGATTATACGGTAACTCTAGTTGATGTGCGCTCGCTCGGCGCAGTAGATAGCCGGTAATGTAGTTAATCTCACTGCGCCGGCCATGCTCAATATCTTGCTGCATAGAAGAGTAGTTTTTAGCGGTCAGGCGCACCACATCATCAACCTTAGCCTGAAGCTCGGTAAGCTGAATAGAAACGCCTTCAGCGATCATCACCTGATGTACCTCTCGCACCACCTCGAGCAACTCTTGATGGTACTCCGGCTTAGCCAACTCGCCATTGGTGATGGCGTATTTTGCGGTGATGGGGTTGATGGCACAATTTATTGCGAGCTTATTCCACAGTGCGGCCTGGATATCGTCACACCAAGCAACGCTGGGTAAGCTATGCGCTAGGACATCTTTGAGAAAATGACACTGCTTGCCGGCGTGGTTAATACCACCGATATGGGTGATACCTTGCCCGGTATGGCGAATCTCGCGCTCGGAGGCGCGCAAAGCACCGTGGGTAGTGGTTGCAAGCAAAAGTGGATTATTTCCCAGCTTATCCGCCAGCCAGGTAGCCGTGCCCATGCCGTTATGCATCAAAACAATCATAGTGTCTGGGTGTAGGTGACCGATAAGAGGCTCGAGTGCCGCTTCGACCTGCCAGGCCTTAACCGTGACCAAAACTAAATCGGCCTTTGCCAGTGACTCCAATTGATTATAGGCAAGGGTGATGTCTGGCTTTTGATCAAGATGAAAAGTATTGCTACCAGAGGCGCCGCGTCCCCACAGGGTGACTTGATGACCGCTTTGGCAAAGGTGATATGCCCATAGGCTGCCAATCGCGCCTGGGCCGAGAAGGGTAATGTTCACAGCAACCTAGAATAGAAAATAGTGCTGCTAAGGATAATCAAGCGCTGGGCGGATGCCAATAAAAATGGCGCTCAAAGAGCGCCATTTTTGCAATTTCGGATTCAACTTGGATTAGAAGTTGTATTTAGCCGTGAAGATTGCACCGTAGTTACCGTTTTGGTAGTAAGTGCCCAGTTTGTGGTAGCCGTAGCGGTACTGTAGACCTAGGTCAAAGTTTTCAACTGGCGTGTGGTACCAAGCTGCGATTGCGCCGTTGTGTGAGTATGACTCGCCATCGAACTTCTCATCTTTCGCGAACTGAGTCTCGTGCCAGTTAGTGATAGTGAAGTGCTCGTTGATTGGTGCAACCAATAGGTGACCGTACATAGCGCCGTTGAAGTCGCCGTTCTGGTCGTTGTTGTTTGAGTAAACTGCACCTAGGAATGGTTTAAACATCACTTTGCCAAAGTCAAAGCCGTTGTACTGCATACCAAGAACCCAGTCAGTAGCGTAGAACGATGAACGATCTTCCAGAGACTCAGTGTGGAATACTTGACCGAAAGCAGCAAAGTCACTTGCACCTAGGTTGTAAGTGAAGTTTTGCTTAACAGATAGGCCGTTGTCACCGTTGTGGTCACGCTCTAGGTCGATAAAGCCGTAGTGTGAGCCCCATGTGTAACCTGCGCCGTACTCTACTTCAACGAAAGTTAGTTGCTCATGCCATGGGTTTGCGTCAAACCACTCGATGTGGTTCAGAGATACAGAACCGAAGTCGTACAGTTTTTCTGCTTGAGCTGGAGTAGCAGCGGCTGCTGCGATCATAGCTAGAGATAGAAGTGATTTGCGCATACTGGAAATTCTCTACAAAGGTGTTAGGGACTTTAAAAGTGAACAAACTTCGCTCACCAAATTGATGGGCAGAATGATAACGATATAAATCTCAATTTAAAGGGGTAAAGTGCACAATTTGCAAATTAAAGTGTGACTTTGATCACAAAACAAAACGATTGCGCGGAACTTTATGAGATATTGAGCAAGCGATTGCGCAATTGTTTGCATCTATATTACTTGCTTAAGTGATGTAGATCACATTATCCGTCCTGCTTGTTGCATTGCTTTGGTTGATCTGTTGCCAAAACCTCACGTAGCAATTCAGTGACCAAAGAGAGAGGTTCTAGTTCATGGCCAACATTATGCTTTTTCCTTTGCGATCAGTGGTGTTTCCACAGGGTCGCTTGAAGCTCAGAATATTCGAGCCACGCTATATGCGATTGGTTACTGAATGTCTGCGTAACAACGAAGGTTTTGGCATGTGCTTGATCAATGATGAGGGCGCGCCGCCTCCTCGCAATGTGTCAAATCACGGAACATACGTCAACATTGTTGACTTCGAAGAGCTTGACGATGGCATGCTCGGGATAACGGTATTGGGCAGTAAAACATTCGCGACACAGACCGTAACCACCGACCCTGATGGATTACGAAGAGCGGATGTGAACTGGTTACCACCATGGCCTAAAGCACGGATAGACGATGAATTTGCTTATGTGAGTGCCCATTTGCGCTCGGTATTCGAGCAATTTCCTCAGATCGCTGAACTTTATGATGACTGTTATTTCGAAGATGCTGTTTGGGTCTCACAGCGCTGGTTGGAATTGTTACCGCTCAAGGTAAGTCATTTCGATTTTCTTTCGGTGCAAGCCGACAGTGACGAGGCCCTAGTGTTTCTTGCCCAAGCCATCGAACCTCCGAAGTCTCATTAGAGGAAAGGCAATATGAACAAACTAGCTATCGTCGCTCTCGTGGCAGCTTCAGCGACGCTAATTGGTTGTCATCATGACGATGACGACGATCGTCCACGCTCTTCACTGCAGGCAGTCCATGCATCGGCAGACGCTCCAAGGGCAAATATCTTGCTCAATAACAGAGAGATTCTGACAGGGGTCGAATACGCAACGTCCTCCGGCTTTCTACGCGTGAACGCAGGAACCAATACTGTTCAAGTAGATGTGCAGCTTCCGGGTGATGAGGTGGCAACTGTCATACCAGCAACAGAGCTTCGATTGGCACGTGATATGCGCTATACCGTGATGGTCATCGGTGATGCTGATGAGGAAAACAACCAAGTAGCTCCGCTAGTTGTTGAGCGCCCAAGATCAGGTCAAGCTGATGCAGAGACCCTTGATGTGCAAATTGTGCATGCAGCTTCTGGTGTTCCGGACGTCAACGTGTTTGTCACCGCGCCCGACGCTAGCCTAGAAGGTGCAACTGCACTAGACACGCTTCAGTACGGTGAGTTTACGGAAGTCGTCAATGTTCCTGCGGATACATATCGAGTACGTTTGCAAACTGCCGACGGTCAAGTTGTTGCTTTCGATTCTGGTCCTATTGCATTAGCGGCCAATACCGAGTTGACCGTTGCGGCGGTGTTGAACCCCGACTCCGATGCGGCATCACCGGTAAAACTCATGGTAATGGATGGCACTGATACAACGCTTGTTTACGACCAAAATGAGACTGCAGATGTGCGTGTTGGGCATCTAGTCGATGGTGCACCGGCGGTTGATGTGCGAGCGAATGGCGAAGTGATAGACGGTCTGAAGGGCGTAGAATTTAAAACAGTATCAGACTACCTAGACCTACCGCCAGCAGCCTACGACATTGACGTGGTTGTAACAGACACAGAAACGGTTCTTATTGAGGCAGGTGATTTTGAGGTTTCGGCTGGCGATGACACGAGCATCTATGCAGTGTTGACCACGCCCGAGCCGCTTGAGATTGAGCCCTTAGTTGTCAGCGATATTCGACGTCCTGTCGCAACAAGCGCTATTCTTAACGTAGTGCACGCCGCCGCCAATCCCGTTGCAGAGTTCGTGGATGTGTACTTGACTGCTAATTCATCGATTGACGGAAGTGATCCAGCCTTGAGTAACTTTGCGTACAAGGAAAGTGTAGGCGGTGTTTACGTCGCGGCGGGTACGTACTTCTTAACCATTACGGTCGCCGGTGATGCAGAGACTGTTGCTATCGGTCCTCTCGAGGTCACCGTGGAAAACGGTGTGGTCTATCAGGCAATTGCTATCGATGATAGTGCCGGTACAGGCTTTGATGTTCTGCTGCAGGACATCACAGACTAAGGTTGTTGGGGTAGGCGCGAGCCTACCCCGTAAGAAAAAGGATTGGGCATGACAGGTACAAATACCCAGAGTTTGACGCGCCAAGATTGGACTGACCTGATGCAGCGCGTCAAGGCAAGAGACAAAGAGGCATATGGTATTGTGTTCAATCACTTTGCCCCACGCCTCAAGCAGTTTACTTACAAGCACATGGGTCAAGAGCAAGTCGCCTTAGAGATGGTACAGGAGACCATGACAATTGTATGGCAAAAGGCCAACCTATTTGATGGGACAAAGAGCTCTCTCTCTACATGGATATATACCGTCGCTCGAAATCTTTGTTATGACGCGTTAAGGAAATATAAAGGCCGTGCCTCGCACATTAGCACTGAGGACATCTGGCCATCAGACTACTGCCCACCCGATTTAGTAGAGCACTACGCACCTGAGCACGAGATGCTTAAGGAGCAGGTGGTGAAGCACTTGGATCGGCTTCCAGAAGCTCAGCGTACTGTTGTAAAAGCAGTGTATTTAGAAGAGCTTCCTCAGCAGCAAGTTGCAGACATGCTTGATATTCCACTAGGAACCGTCAAGTCCCGCTTGCGCTTGGCAGTGGAGAAATTACGAACTTCAATTGAGGCAGATCAGTTATGAGCAATCATCCCACTCAACAACAGCTAAAGCTGTACAGCGAAGGGGCTTTAAGTGATGTCGACGGTTTTGCAATTGCACTGCACCTTGAACAGTGCCGCGAATGTAAAGCGCAGGTCGCTGAACTGGAAGCAGCTAGTGCCAGTGCAATTTTCGGTCAAGACGCGGCTGTCGAGGCAGACACGGAACTTGGGCTGGGAATCGAAGACTCTCCAATAGAGTCACTACAAGCCATGCTGGCGGATATCACATCCCTAGAGATAGAGGCCGTGGCTGCGCCAGTCGAACATGGCAGAGAGAGCGTCAAAACCGTGACGACACCTAATGGCAAGCGGTTTACCTTGCCAAAAGGATTGGGCCGACACGTAGATCGGATCGGTGCTTGGCGTAACTACGGCGGCAAAATCTACAGCGCCACAGTCGAGCTCGATACTTACGCAAGAATCAACTTGCTTTACATCAACGAAGACGCTCAGGTGCCTCAGCACACGCACAAAGGGCAGGAGACGACGGTGATTCTGCACGGTGGGTATAGCGATGAGGATGGCCACTATCACGCGGGCGACTACCTAGCCAGAGACGCCTCACGCAAGCACTCGCCTTACACCAAGGTGGGGGAGGATTGTTTATGTCTTACGGTGCTGACTGAGCCAATGGTGTTTACTCAAGGCGTGGCACGCGTGTTTAATCTGTTTGGTAAGGGAATGTTTCCTTAGACCTCGGTGCACATTTCATCATCAAAAAAGGGAGCAATTCGCTCCCTTTTCAATTCGTCTAACCTATTTTTTACTCACTATGTAGGATCGTTATGCGCCTTTTCAATCAGTTTCTTGAAGTAGCCACGTAATGAGTACAGCATGATCAAGCTCGGTAGCACCATCACTGCGGTGATAATGAAAAACAAAGACCAATCATTGAGGTAATCAGCCAGTTGGCCACTAAACGAGGCGAGGGTCGTACGCCCCAAGTTGCCAAGTGAGGCCAACAAGGCGTACTGAGTGGCAGAGAAAGCCTGACCAGTCAATATGGTTAGGAAAGACACAAAGGCGACTGTCGAGAAGGCGGTTGTGAAGTTATCGACGAAGATGGTGGCTAAGAACAGAGTTTCGCTCGGACCCACCTTGGCAATCCACGCAAACATTAAGTTACTGGCTGACATCGCAATACCACCGATCATCAAGCCGCGCACGATACCAAAGCGAACGTTGAACATGCTGCCGACAAGGGTAAATATCATGGTGGCACCCCAGCCGATCAATTTCGAGTAGTAACCAATCTGCTCATTGCTAAAGCCGACTTCCTTATAGAAGGTTATCGACATTCTCCCCAAGAAGGCCTCACCAATCTTAAATAAGAACACGAACAGCAGTAGCGTCAAGGCAACACGTACCCCATTACGCTTGAAGAAATCAATAAACGGCTCAATCAAGGTCACGCTGAGCCAGGTGATGAGCTTAGATTGCACCACTTGACTGTGGCGCTGCTCAGCCGCGGCTTGCAGTGCTTCGCGCTCGGTGCGAGGCTCGCCAACCAGCAAGGTAAACAGCATCAGTACTAACACGACGATTGCCATACCGTAGTACACCCCGTTCCAACCGATAGAGTCAGCGTTGATAAACGCCAAATAACCAGGCAGTGAGTAGCCGGTCCACCAACCAATCACCGCCATTGCAGAGGCTTGGGGCAGCTTTGAGTTCTCAGTTTTAGGGAAGGTATCAATCCGGAACGCATCGATGGCGATATCTTGGGTGGCTGAGGCGATAGCAATCGCCAGTGCCAGCATTGAGGTGAACATCAAGTTCTCGGCGGGGTTCACTCCAGCGATAAACAGGGTTGCTATCAGCACCAATGATTGGCAGAGAAATATCCAACTGCGGCGTTGGCCAAGCTTGGCGTAAAGCACAGGGATTTTGACCCTATCGACCAGTGGTGCCCAGAGGAAGTTGATCGCATAGACAACGAACACGCTGCCGAAGTAGCCAATCGCCGAGCGTGTCAGACCGGCATCGGTCAGCCAGCCTGACATGTTTGAACCAATCAAAACCCAGGGAAAGCCGCTGGAACAGCCCAGCATAAAGACCCACAGCAGGCGTTTATCAAGATAGCTCTGAATGGTTTCAGACCAAGAAGGGGTTGGGGTGGTACTCGACATGGTGTTCCTTGCGCCAAGCTTTCCGGGACGCCCGCCCCAGAAAGCTTGGCAAATCTAGCTAAAATTAGTCAACAAGAGTGACTTTAGTGATCACGACGGTCTCGGTCGGCACGTCTTGCATGCGACCAGAGCGCGAGGTTGGGATCTGGCCAATCTTGATGATGGTGTCAAAGCCCTCAACGACCTCACCAAATACCGCATAGCCATCTGAGCGCGTGCTGGCATTGAGGAAGTCATTATCGGCGTAGTTGATAAAGAACTGACGAGTTGCTGAGTGCGGCGCATTGGTGCGTGCCATAGCAATCGTTGCCGTGTCGTTCTTTAGGCCGTTGCTGGCTTCATTTTTGATTGCGCTATACGTCGGCACCTGTTGCATCTCTTGATTAAAACCGCCACCTTGCGCCATAAATCCTGGGATCACGCGGTGAAAGATCGTGCCCTCGTAGCTGCCATCCTCGACGTAGCGCAAAAAGTTTTCAACCGTAATCGGTGCTTTCTCTTGGTTGAGCTCGAGCACAAAGCTGCCTTGGTTGGTTTCAAACTCAACCTTTGGACCCGCGAAAACCGCGCTGCTTATCAGCGCAGTACAAAGAAGTAGTAGTTGTTTCATTAGAAGCGTTCCTTCATATAGTTTTGTAGCTCTTGATCTTGGGAGATCTCAATCAGTACGTTATCCGTGACGTCATTGAGGACATCTTGGATGTCTTGTCTAGATGCACCGAATGAGTCTTTCTTTTGCGCAGAGCCGGTGTAGGTTTTGACCATTTTACCCGTTGGCGTTTCTAGCGTGAGTGCCAGACTGACGTGCGCAACCATCTCGTGGCTCATGGCCGATTGAGTCACGTTAACCAGCGCTTCTTGGATATCGATATCGATGACATTATCGCTCTGCACCGCATTGCGAAAGCCTTGCGAGGCGAACTGCTCAGCCATCACTTTCTCGATGCTCACACGCAGGTTTTGTCTCGCATGGATCGGCTCGATATTCGAGCGACCACTGTCGAGTAGGGCAACGTATTGTGCCGAGCGTGAGTCACGACTGGTCAAGTTGTAGCT
Organism: Vibrio sabulosilitoris; assembly: GCF_055391395.1. Lineage (NCBI taxonomy): Bacteria > Pseudomonadati > Pseudomonadota > Gammaproteobacteria > Vibrionales > Vibrionaceae > Vibrio > Vibrio sabulosilitoris. The sequence goes on along the minus strand of NZ_AP029599.1, from coordinate 3,146,187 downwards.
CTTGCCAGAGACAATATCACTGTTGCTCAGTACAGAGTTTGGCATGAAATCAATCTGCTCTTGCTGCGGCGTGGCACAGGCCGTAAGTAGGGCCACGGAGGCGGCGAGAATCAGTTTTTTCATGGTAAGTTCCTTTTTATGCTTATTTCGTTGCTTCGAGAATGACAAACTTGCTGTCGCTCGCGATGGTTTTTACTTGGGCTTTAGTAAACAGTCGAGACAGCTTGTTATGGTAGCCGAGATGACGGTTGCCAATGACTAACAATTTACCGCCTTTGCTTAGAACATGCTTTGCGTCACAAAACATCTGCCAAGCGATATGATCGGTGACCGCTTGCTGTTGATGAAAAGGGGGGTTGCAAACAATAAAGTCGGCACTGCCTGCCTCAACCCCATCTAGGCAGTTGTTGGCAACGCCTTGAACCGGTTGCGTGAGGCCATTTTCGGCAAGGTTAACCTGCGCAGATTTGACTGCCATATAGCTTTCATCAACACAAGTTAATGAAATGCCAGGGTTTAGCTGAGCAAGTCGGACAGACAATACACCATTTCCACAGCCCAAATCTATCACTCTTGCCTGGCCTAAATTGTCAGGTAAATGTTTGAGGATCAGTCTGGCACCAAGATCTAGGCTCTCACCCGAGTAGACGTTGGCAAGGTTGCGTAGGGTTATCCCGTACTCCTCTACCTGCCAGTCACAACTGTTTGCTACCTGCTGGTCGATGGATTTGTTGACCGATGAAAACACCAGACGATGCTTCTTCCATGCCAGTGAGGTTTTGGTTTCTCCGAGGTAGCGCTCAAACAGCTTGAGGGTCGAGGTATGGATCTCTTTGGCTTTATTCACCGCAATCACAGGCGTTCCTTGCGGCAGATGGCGCTGGAGCTGGTGCAGTTGCCAAGTCAGCATCCGGTTACTTTTTGGCAGTTGCATCAGCACCAAATCCACGTCTTGAGGCAGGGAGTCAACACTGGTCAGCAATTGGATTGCCGTGCATTGGTTTTGCGCTAGATTGGCCTCAATCGCCTTGGTAGCAATGTGCGAGTCAGTCTGGGCTGTGACCTGGCATTTATCACTTAGATAGCATGACAGAGCACCAAAATTATCATTCAAGATCAATACTTTTTTATCAGTAACTCGTCCAGTTTCTTCAATGTGATTGATCAAGTACTCATCCCCAGCATCCCATGCTTGTAGGGTTTCATTTGAGCGGATAGGGTATCTGTTCAGGGTAAGGGTTTGTTCGTGGAGAGTAAGCTCGGTTTTCATTATCGATTAAGTGCCTTTTATTGTTGTTTCTATTGTCGCAAAAGTTGTTTGACCAAGAAACCAAAACCTTATGTACTAAACTTAAAGTTCGCCACTCAACCTATGGTGATGTCGAACATCAACAATCAAACGCTAAGTAAAGTTATCAGTATAGCAACGGGGTCGTGTCGTTATGATTCAAGAAACAATAGAAACCAAGCTCCACAGTATTTTTGATCCTAGCCACCTGCAGGTCATTGATGAGAGCTACATGCACAGTGTGCCCGTTGGCTCGGAAAGTCACTTTAAAGTGATTATTGTCGCCAAAGAATTTGAAGGGCAGCGACTCATTGCGCGTCACAGAATGGTCAATCAAGCGTTGGCCGATGAGTTAGCCAATGATATCCACGCACTCGCTATGCATACTTACACAGAAGAAGAGTGGCGATTAGAGCAAGGTTTTGCACCCAACAGTCCCCAATGCATGGGGGGCGGGAAATAGAGGTAGCGGACAATAGTGCGACAAATGTAGGTGGTTAAAAAGACATCGACCAAAGTCAAAAAACAGCCAGGCCATGTTGATTAAGTGTTAACTAAATCACGCTGTGAAAATGAGTCATTTATCCGTGTGGTCATTTGGTTGTTTTTAGGTCCTGTATAGATATTGCGCAAACGCGCAAAAAGTTGACCTGTATTGCCATTTTCTGTGAAATCCTTCGATTTTTATCGCTCCTTGGGGGCCTTTGGTCATGGAATAATTTCATCAATGGATGCTACAATGGCCCACCTGAAAGGTCTCAATGCAAATGTAATGAGAGTTTAAACTAAATGTTGCAGTTTCGGTCGCAGGAGATGACCGGGACAGGACACTGATGTCGTGTCTATTAGTTCGCAATAATAAGAATCTTTTTCCCGATAAAATAGTGCAAGTGCGTATGATTACAATAAAGAAGGGACTGGATCTTCCTATCGCGGGAGCTCCATCTCAGGTGATTAGTGATGGCAAAGCCATCAACAAAGTCGCCTTGCTTGGCGAAGAGTACGTGGGTATGCGTCCAACAATGCATGTTCGCGTCGATGATGAAGTAAAAAAAGGCCAAGTTCTTTTTGAAGACAAGAAGAACCCTGGCGTGAAATTTACTTCACCAGCAAGCGGCAAAGTGATTGAAGTTAACCGTGGCGCGAAGCGTGTCCTCCAATCGGTAGTGATTGAGGTGGCAGGCGACGAGCAGGTGGTTTTCGACAAGTTTGAAGCCAGTCAATTAAGTGGCTTGGATCGTGAAACGATCACAAACCAATTGGTTGAATCGGGTCTTTGGACCGCTTTGCGTACTCGACCGTTTAGTAAGGTTCCAGCCGTAAGTTCAACTACTCAAGCTATCTTCGTCACAGCTATGGATACCAATCCACTGGCTGCTGAACCCGAGCTGATCATCAATGAGCAACAACAAGCTTTCGTTGCCGGACTTGATATCCTCTCGGCGCTGACTGAGGGCAAGGTATATGTGTGTAAAAAAGGCACCAGTCTACCGCGCTCAGCTCAGTCTAATGTCGAAGAACATGTGTTCTCTGGTCCTCACCCTGCGGGACTGGTCGGGACTCACATGCATTTCCTCTATCCCGTCAACGCGGAAAACGTCGCTTGGAGCATTGGCTACCAAGACGTGATTGCCTTTGGCAAGCTATTCCTGACCGGTGAACTCTACACCGACCGCGTTATCTCAATTGGCGGCCCGGTTGTGAACAATCCTCGTTTGATTCGTACAACTCTAGGAGCATGCCTAGATGATGTTACTGATAGCGAGTTGATGCCGGGTGAAGTCCGTGTCATTTCAGGTTCCGTTTTAACCGGGACCCATGCCGTTGGTCCACACGCCTACCTCGGTCGCTATCATAATCAAATCTCTGTCTTGCGCGAAGGTCGCGAGAAGGAGCTCTTTGGTTGGGCGATGCCAGGTAAGAACAGGTTCTCCGTAACCCGCTCTTTCCTAGGTCACTTATTCAAGGGTCAGCTGTTCAATATGACAACTACGACCAACGGAAGTGACCGTGCGATGGTTCCTATTGGCAACTACGAGCGCGTAGTGCCTCTTGACATGGAACCGACACTGCTGCTTCGCGATCTGTGTGCCGGTGATATCGATAGTGCGCAAGCACTCGGTGCACTGGAACTGGATGAAGAAGACCTTGCACTGTGTACCTTTGTATGTCCGGGTAAATACGAATACGGTCAACTGCTTCGTGAATGCCTAGACACGATTGAAAAGGAAGGGTAATTCTCATGGCTCTTAAGAAGTTTCTTGAAGACATCGAGCATCATTTTGAACCAGGTGGTAAACACGAAAAGTGGTTTGCTTTATACGAAGCAGCGGCAACGCTGTTCTACACCCCTGGTACTGTCACTAAGAAGAGCTCACACGTCCGTGATAGCGTTGACTTGAAACGCATCATGATCATGGTTTGGTTTGCGGTTTTCCCAGCGATGTTCTGGGGGATGTACAACGCAGGTGGACAAGCGATTGCTGCGCTTAACCACTTGTACGTTGGCGAGCAACTTGACCAAGTTATCGCTGGTAATTGGCATTACTGGCTCACGCAAATGCTCGGCGGGTCGCTCGCCGCAGATGCGGGGTGGATCAGCAAGATGTTGCTGGGAGCCACCTACTTCCTACCGATTTACGCCACCGTGTTTATCGTCGGCGGTTTCTGGGAAGTCCTGTTCTGTATGGTGCGTAAGCACGAGGTTAATGAAGGCTTCTTCGTTACCTCGATCCTGTTTGCTCTTATCGTCCCGCCAACGCTGCCACTGTGGCAAGCGGCACTGGGTATCACCTTTGGTGTGGTGGTTGCGAAAGAGATCTTTGGTGGTACAGGGCGTAACTTCCTTAACCCAGCTCTGGCCGGTCGTGCCTTCTTGTTCTTTGCCTACCCTGCGCAAATTTCAGGTGATACGGTTTGGACCGCAGCCGATGGCTACTCGGGCGCAACTGCACTGAGCCAATGGGCACAAGGCGGTAACGGTCAGTTGATGAACAACGTCACGGGTGCGCCGATCACTTGGATGGATGCCTTTATTGGTAACATCCCAGGCTCGATTGGTGAGGTCTCAACGCTCGCGCTCATTATTGGCGCTGCGATGATTGTCTACATGCGCATAGCCTCTTGGCGTATTATCGCTGGTGTCATGATCGGTATGATTGCCACAGCGACACTGTTCAACGTGATCGGTTCTGATACCAATGCGATGTTCAGCATGCCTTGGCACTGGCACCTAGTGCTCGGTGGGTTTGCGTTCGGTATGTTCTTTATGGCAACCGACCCTGTATCGGCATCCTTTACCAACAAGGGTAAATGGTGGTACGGCATTTTGATTGGTGGCATGTGTGTCATGATTCGTGTGGCAAACCCGGCGTACCCAGAGGGTATGATGCTGGCGATCCTATTTGCCAACTTGTTTGCCCCTCTATTCGACCATGTCGTTATTGAGAAGAACATCAAACGGAGACTAGCGCGCTATGGCAAGTAATAACGATAGCATTAAAAAAACGCTGGGCGTGGTCGTCGGACTGAGTTTAGTCTGTTCAATCGTCGTATCAGCGGCAGCAGTGGGCTTGCGTAGCCAACAACAGGCGAATGCTGTGCTGGACAAGCAGAGCAAGATCGTTGAAGTCGCCGGCATTACGGCTCAGGGCAGTGTCCCTGAGCTGTTTGCTGAGTACATCGAACCCCGCTTGCTGGATTTCGAGACTGGTCAATATATCGATGGTGATGCTGCAGATTATGATCAGCGCAGAGCGGCCAAAGACCCTGATACCTCGATTCGTCTCACGGCAGAGCAAGATGACGCTAAGATCCAGCGCCGTGCCAATACTGGTGTGGTTTATCTGGTCAGAGATGGCGAAGGCTTCTCGAAAGTGATCCTGCCGGTTCACGGTAATGGTCTGTGGTCGATGATGTACGCTTTTGTGGCTATTGAAGGCGACGGCAACACAGTTGCAGGCATTACCTATTACGAGCAAGGTGAAACTCCAGGACTTGGTGGTGAGGTGGAGAACCCATCTTGGCGCGCACAGTTTGAGGGCAAAAAGCTGTTTGATACCAATAACCAACCTGCGCTTGAGGTGGTTAAAGGCGGTGCGCCAGCTGGCTCTGAGCACGGTGTTGACGGTCTATCGGGTGCAACCCTGACTGGTAACGGCGTGCAGGGAACCTTTGACTTCTGGTTGGGTGATCTGGGCTTTGGCCCGTACCTTACTCAAGTTCGTGATGGAGGCTTGAACTGATGTCAGCAACTAAAGACATGAAAAAGAATCTCGTCGCGCCTGTATTGGATAACAACCCAATCGCGCTGCAGGTTCTCGGTGTGTGTTCTGCCCTGGCGGTAACCACCAAGCTTGAAACAGCATTTGTTATGACACTCGCGGTTATCTTTGTAACGGCGCTGTCGAACTTCTTCGTTTCTCTAATCCGTAACCATATCCCTAATAGTGTACGTATCATCGTGCAGATGGCGATCATCGCCTCGTTAGTTATTGTGGTTGACCAAGTGCTAAAAGCCTACCTTTACGACATCTCTAAGCAGCTGTCGGTATTCGTTGGTTTGATCATCACTAACTGTATTGTTATGGGCCGTGCAGAGGCCTATGCGATGAAATCAGCCCCGCTACCATCACTGATTGATGGTATCGGTAACGGTCTCGGTTACGGCTTTGTGTTGATCACGGTTGCGTTCTTCCGTGAGCTGTTTGGCTCGGGTAAGCTGTTTGGTCTAGAGGTACTGCCTCTAGTGAGTAACGGTGGTTGGTATCAGCCAAACGGTCTGATGCTACTGGCACCATCCGCGTTCTTCTTAATCGGTTTCATGATCTGGGCAATCCGTATTGTGAAACCTGAACAAGTCGAAGCGAAGGAGTAAGGTCGTCATGGAACATTATATTAGCTTATTAGTTAAATCGATCTTTATCGAAAACCTGGCGCTGTCTTTCTTCCTCGGGATGTGTACCTTCCTCGCGGTATCAAAGAAGGTTAAGACGTCATTTGGCCTGGGTGTTGCGGTTGTGGTCGTACTGACTATCGCAGTACCAGTGAATAACCTGCTGTACAACCTCGTTCTGCGTGAAAACGCGCTGGTGGCTGGGGTTGACCTGAGCTTCCTTAACTTCATCACCTTTATCGGCGTTATCGCGGCATTGGTTCAGATCCTTGAGATGGTTCTTGACCGTTTCTTCCCGCCGCTGTACAACGCGCTGGGGATCTTCTTGCCGCTTATCACGGTAAACTGTGCGATCTTTGGTGGCGTATCGTTCATGGTTCAGCGTGACTACAACTTTGTCGAGTCGGTGGTTTACGGCTTTGGCTCTGGTGTGGGTTGGCTATTGGCGATCGTCGCGCTTGCGGGTATCCGCGAGAAGATGAAGTACTCAGATGTGCCACCGGGACTGCGTGGTCTGGGTATCACGTTTATCTCAGTCGGTCTTATGGCGTTAGGCTTTATGTCTTTCTCCGGTGTTTCACTCTAGTTCGGGTAAACCGTAGCGATAAGGAATAGTCAATGAATACTATTATTCTTGGTGTAGTGATGTTTACCCTGATCGTACTGGCGCTGGTATTGGTGATTCTGTTTGCCAAGTCCAAGCTGGTACCGAGCGGTGATATCACCATCTCTGTAAATGGCGACCCTGAGAAGGCGATCGTCTCTCAGCCAGGTGGTAAACTGCTCAGCTCTCTTGCGGGCGCTGGCGTGTTTGTTTCCTCGGCTTGTGGTGGCGGTGGCTCTTGTGGTCAGTGTCGCGTTAAGGTTAAATCGGGCGGTGGTGATATCCTACCGACTGAGCTTGACCATATCACTAAAGGTGAAGCGCGCGAAGGCGAGCGCCTAGCGTGTCAGGTGGCGGTGAAAACCGACATGGACATTGAGCTTCCTGAAGAGATCTTTGGCGTTAAGAAGTGGGAATGTACGGTTGTCTCTAACGATAACAAGGCGACCTTCATTAAAGAGCTGAAGCTGCAGATCCCTGATGGTGAATCGGTGCCATTCCGTGCTGGTGGTTACATCCAGATTGAAGCGCCTGCTCACCACGTGAAATACTCTGATTTTGATGTACCGGAAGAGTACCGCGAAGACTGGGACAAGTTTAACCTGTTCCGCTATGAGTCAAAGGTCGATGAAGAGACTATTCGTGCTTACTCAATGGCAAACTACCCAGAGGAAGAAGGTATTATTTTGCTTAACGTGCGTATTGCAACGCCGCCGCCTAATAATCCAGATGCACCTCCAGGTATCATGTCATCTTTCATCTGGTCACTTAAAGAGGGTGACAAGTGTACTATCTCAGGTCCATTTGGTGAGTTCTTCGCCAAAGAGACGGACGCAGAGATGGTGTTTGTCGGCGGTGGTGCTGGTATGGCGCCAATGCGCTCGCACATCTTTGACCAGCTTAAGCGCCTGAAATCAGACCGTAAGATGTCGTTCTGGTATGGTGCTCGATCGAAGCGTGAGATGTTCTATGCCGAAGACTTCGATGGTCTTCAGGCAGAAAACGACAATTTCATCTGGCACTGCGCTTTGTCTGACCCAATGCCGGAAGACAACTGGGAAGGCTACACAGGCTTTATCCACAATGTGTTGTATGAAAACTACCTGCGTGACCATGAAGCGCCGGAAGACTGTGAGTACTACATGTGTGGTCCACCGATGATGAACGCAGCGGTGATCGGCATGCTCAAAGACTTGGGCGTTGAGGATGAAAACATCCTGCTTGATGACTTTGGTGGCTAAACCCATAGCAAAAGTGACAGGTAAGCCCTAGGTTTGCCAATAACTGAGCGTAATGGATTATCGAAGATGGCTGGCTCATGTAGTCAGCCATCGTTTTATTTAGCCCATGCAGTGATGAGCGTGTATCGCTAAGAGCTTCACTCTTTTAGCCATATACACTCAATAGATGGAATAGGAGTAAACAAGTGAGAATTTGGCTTGTTGCCTTGGCTTCAATGCTGGTCTTAGTCGGTTGTGATCAGCCGCGAGAGCAGGTGCATTTAAATGGCCCAACCATGGGTACCAGTTACAACATCAAATACATTTCTCAGCCTGAAATGCCAAGCTCAGCGGCAGTTCATGCCGAGATAGACCGCCTGCTCGAAGAGGTCAATCAACAGATGTCGACCTATAGGCCGGATTCTGAGTTAAGCCGCTTTAATCAGCATCAGCAAGACACGCCGTTTGTCGTGTCGGAGCAGACGGCGTTGGTGGTGAAAGAAGCCGTGCGTCTTAACGGTCTCACTCAAGGGGCGTTGGATGTCACGGTAGGACCGCTGGTCAATCTATGGGGTTTTGGCCCCGAGGCACGCCGTGACAAGGTGCCAAGTGCCGAACAGTTAGCAGAGCGCAAGGCCATCACAGGTATCGAGTATTTGAGCGTTGAGGGTAATCAGCTGAGCAAAGCAATCCCCGAGTTGTACGTCGACTTGTCAACCATTGCCAAAGGTTGGGGTGTTGATGTGATTGCCGATTACCTTGATCAATTAGAGGTGGCGGATTACATGGTGGAAGTCGGGGGCGAGATCCGCCTCAAAGGACTTAATCGTGAGGGTATCAAGTGGCGTATCGCGATCGAAAAACCGACCAGCGATGAGCGAGCCATTCAGGAGATCATTGAGCCAGGCGATATGGCGGTGGCAACGTCGGGCGATTACCGTAACTACTTTGAGCGGGATGGGGTGCGTTATTCGCATATTATTGACCCAGAGACAGGCGCGCCTATCAGCAACCGCGTGGTATCGGTAACGGTATTACATCCATCTTCGATGACCGCGGATGGCCTAGCGACCGGTCTTATGGTGATGGGTGAAGAAGACGGTATGGCGCTCGCTGAGGTTGAAAATATTCCCACCATGATGATAATTAAAACCGAAGATGGCTACCGAGAACGGGCATCTAGCGCGTATCGAGCACTGCAGAACTAGGGGTAATCATGACAACATTTCTTATAACATTCGCCGTATTTCTAGCGGTGATCGCAGCAATGGCGATTGGCTATATTGTCCAGCGCAAAGTGGTTAAAGGCAGTTGTGGCGGTCTTGGCGCAGTTGGGATTGATAAGGTGTGTAACTGCCCAGAGCCCTGCGACGCGCGCAAAAAACGCGAGGCGCGTGAAGCGGCGCGTGCTGAAAAGCTCGCTGAATGGAAAAAAGATCAGATCGTTTAGGCAAATCTAAGGCAGAGGTAGGGTGACCACCTCTGCCTTACCAGCATTTGCTTGGTAGGTGTTCTCCTCGCTCATTAAGCGATAGATGGTCATACCGCTCTCCCTCACATTTGTCCTTTCCTTGAGCATGCTGTGGCGAGGCAAAAATATGATAACCAGCCTCATCAACCTCAATAGTAAACTGATAGTGCTGACTATCGCCACCACAGATCAAACACGCCCCCGCAGAGACAATCCCATGAGGCTGATAGCCATCAAAAAAGCCCTGTTCGAGGGCTAATTGGATCTTAAGCAGGTCAGTTTGTGCTTGCTGTCGATGGGCTTTTAAAACTTGATCGGTGTATATCGGATACGCCGCGCTGGCTAAAATGCCAAGCATTGCTATAACCACTAATAACTCGATCAAGGTCACGCCTTTCGCGCCTGCTGCGCCATCATTGCACCCCATTATGTGAATCTCCTTCCTCAGTATCACTCCATTGCCAAGGTCCAGTGTTGTTTGCAACTAGGCTACTAGCAAGGCTGGGATTTTACCCCACCAGGTTTGCACGGGAAGCTTCGAGATGAATCACGGCTTTAGCTTATTAGAGCTACTTATTAGTGTCACGTTATTGGTGACCTTACTTGCGTTCGCTCTGCCAAATATGCACTCTAGCCTAGAGCGTAAAAAGGTCGCTTTACTGGCTGATGAGCTGCACAACCTGCTTGTCTACGCCAAGACTGAATCAATCTATCGTAATTGCGACCTTTGGGTGCATATTTCGATAGATAACGCTAACAACGAGGCATGGCAGCTACATCTGACTGACAGCGATACCCTTGGGAGTGGCACGACTTTACGTATCCTCGCAAGCAGTGACTTTGAGGGACTAGAGCTGCGCACTAGCTATACCGCCAATCAGATTAAGTTGATGGGCGCGACGGGCAAAATTAAATCAGGCAGCTTGGAAATTTTTAGTCAACGCACGCCAGAGCGCCGGTTGAAGCTGAAATCCTCTTACGCAGCGAGTCGCATTGTGGTGTGTGGCGTCGAAGGGGCATGGTATGGCTTTACGGCATGCTAGAGGGGGCTCATTAATTGAGCTGCTGCTGGTCTCCACCCTTGGCTGCACCGTCATTGGGGCGGTGACAACACTCTATTTAAGCTTGCTTGGTAGTAGCGCAGTACGCACCAAGCAGGTGATGCTGACCCATAACGGGCAATTTGTGATGCAGCAGCTCATCGAAGATCTAGCGCGCGCTGGTTTTCGCCGTGATGGCCAGCAATCGGTGACGTTTGCTGATGTCGAATCAGTCATTTTTGCTCAGGAATCTCCGCCACTGCTCGGCTACGTTTATCAAGTCTCAACCTCTGATGCCGATGATATTCGCCATGTTGTGTATAAATTTGAGCCGCCCCATAGCCTTAAGATCTGTGAAAAATATTCCACGACCCCATTAAGTATCGAATTAGCGGCACAATCTAGTCTTCTTGGCTACTGCTACTCCCTGTTTCATCCCGAGCAGATTGGCGTTGACCATTTTACCTTGCAGTCGCTGAGCTTAAACAGTTCTGTCGCTCAGAGTGCTCAAGTTGGGGTGACACTAGAGATCTACTTAGTTGACGATCCGAGTGTGCGCTACGAGCTAACAAGGCAGGTTACACAGAGGAACTGGCAGTGAAGCAACGGTATATGCGCGGCACTTCGGTGTTGTTGGTGACTGGGACAATTATGCTGCTTGCAAGCTTGGGCGCTTTTGCCTTGACGCAGGGCGCACTGTATCAAATCAAACGCATCAATATGACCCTAACTAATGCCCAAAGCTATTGGCGAGCAGAGGGGGGGCTTGAGTGTGGCTATGCCTATTTACGTGAGGCGAAGCAAATCACGGTTAGCCCTTTGGTTAGTGAGTCTTGCTCGGCTCTAGCCGCTGATGCGTTAGCTCTTGATACGCTGGGCAGTGACGAAACCGTCCCTGATACCTTAATTGCAAGGCATGGCTATATGACGGTAAAAAGAATGCTCGACTTCGGTCGTTACAAGGCAGAGTCAGGGCTGCGCAGTAACGCGGATATTATTGTCGCCGGAAGTTTGACATTCTCAAGTGTGGATTTGGGTCCTCCCGACGCCGTGACGTCTTTCTATCACTGTATTGCGGCAGTGGTTGCGCAGCGCTTGGTCAGTGGTGGTATCACCGGCTGGGGTCAGAGTGAGAATAACCATGGCGTTCAATGGTGTGACGATGCCTATTACACCGACTCTTTGAACGAGAGTGGTGTGTGGTTGGAAGCCAACACTGAAACCATTGTTCGCCGCGCAAAACTTGACGTTAAACTTGAGCAAAACCTGAGCCCGTTCGAGGATCTGTTTGGTATCGAGCGTGAGGCGTCCGATAAGGTCAGACACAGCTCAGAGCATGGATTCATTCATGTTGCAAGCTTGCCTAACATCAACGATTGCTACCAGAGCTTTGCAACTGAGTTACAGCCAGGTGCAATCAATAAGGTCTGGATTGAGGGCGGCTGCCGCCTGAGTGCCAGTGATGTTGAGCGGTTAAATCAAATCCAGCGCCTTGAGCCCGCCACTCTGCTGCTGATCCTGGTTCAAGACGGGGTGTTTATGCTTGACTTGGTGACCGATCTAACAGTGGTGATTGTCCATCTCAATCAGAGTTATAGGGCGGACTCAACACAATGGACGCAAGTTGTCGATGTTGAGGCAGTAATTAGTCAGTCACTTGAGCAACGCTTCGAGCGAGTGTTTGGTGATTTAAGCTCTGTCACACCTTTGCACGCCACTTTTATCCAGACTGGCAATGGCGCGATTCGTGGCGGGGTGTTCTTAGACACTCAGCACCAGATCGCCCTATTCACCGGCTCACCGACGATAAGGTTTGATCGAGATGTACTCAACCAAATGCAATTGCGCGGTGCGGCGCAATGGCTGCCGGCTGGCTGGTATGTTGAGTAAGCGTGGTGTATTTGGTGCAAGCTTACTTGAGCTGTTGGTCAGCCTACTGCTGGTATCAGTGACTTCGATTGGAGTTATTGGTCTGCATATAGAGCTTGAGCAGCGCACAGCACAATCACTTAAGCGTCTACAAGCCCTAGAGCTGATTGAGACCCGCTTTGAAAGTCTGCGTAGGCGGGGGCTCGGGGCTACCAGTGAGGTCAAATACCATGATCTGGCCTCTCATCGCGAACAGACCGACCATGAGATAGAACTAGAGTGGCAAGTTAGTGAGCATTTTTCTGGGGCAGTGAAAATCGTCATGATTCACGCCCATTGGCAAGATAGTTTTGGTAATGGGCAAACGTTTGCCTTGGTCACCGCGATTGCTCGCGACAGCGAACACAACCAAAAATAGTAAAAGTAAAAACAAAAGGTAGAGGGTTGGTTTTTATTTTGCTTCAGTTTTGTTCTATTCTTGTTGCACGTGGATTGGTTTTTTGCAAAATATCTCACTAATATTACAAAATACTACAGATACTTGTGCTTTCTTTGTGCTAATTGGCTAGAATACTCGTCGGTAAAATGACTCGCATCGAAGTCGACCTAAGCAACACAAAAAACAAATTGGATTAATCATGAGTAACCAAGCTATTAATAAAGCGCCTGAGCCGAAGCCGAGCGGCATGGATCGCTTTCTAAACTTCATTGAGCGCGCAGGTAACAAAATTCCTGATCCAGCAATCTTGTTCTTCTGGGCACTGGTAATCGTATGGGTTGCATCTGCAGCACTTTCAAACGTCTCTTTTGACCTGATCAACCCACGCACGGGTGATGCGCTAGAAGTACAAAACCTGTTAACAGGTGAAGCGCTAGCAAGCTTCCTAGCAAACATGGTCACGACATTTACTGGCTTCGCACCACTAGGTATCGTACTGGTTGCTATGTTGGGTGTTGGTGTTGCTGACTCGTCAGGCTTTATCACCACTGGCCTTAAGAAGATGCTGAACTTCACGCCAGCGAAACTGATCACGCCAATGCTGATCCTAGTTGCTATCGTGTCACACACAGCAGCGGATGCGGGTTACGTACTGGTTATTCCCCTAGGTGGTATCATCTTCCACGCAGCGGGTCGTCACCCTCTTGCGGGTATCGCAGCGGCATTTGCTGGTGTATCGGGTGGCTTTGCGGCAAACTTCGTACCATCGGGTATCGACCCACTACTCGCGGGCTTCACGCAAACAGCAGCAAACGTACTTGACCCTGAGTACATTGTTAACCCGCTAGCTAACATCTTCTTTACTGGTCTTTCTTCAATCTTGATTGTATGTATCGGTTGGGTTGTGACTGAGAAAGTGATTGAGCCTCGCCTGGCAGGTACTGCTATCGATGATGATGCAGAAGAAGCGCCGGATCTAGGTACTTTCACTGAGACTGAATCAAAAGCATTCCGCGCAGCGGGTTGGTCAATGATGGCAGGTATCGCTGTACTAATCGCAGCCATTATCCCTGAGTCATCAGCACTGCGCTCACCAGAAGGTGAAATCACGGCATTCTCTGCACCACTAATGCAGTCAATCGTTCCGCTGATCTTTATCCTATTTATTATTCCTGGTTACGTTTACGGTCGTGTTTCTGGCACGTTCAAGAACAGCAATGACGTGATCAAGGCGATGGGCGACACAATGTCGACCATGGGTGCGTACATTGTAATGTCGTTCTTCTGTGCGCAATTCCTCGCGGCGTTTGCTCAGTCAAACATCGGTACTATGCTGGCGCTATACGGTGCGGAAGGCCTAAAAGCGGCCAACCTTGCTGGTGAAGCGACTATCGTTGGTATGATCCTTCTAACTGCGTTTGTTAACCTTCTGGTTGGCTCTGCGTCAGCGAAGTGGGCACTGATTGGTCCTATCCTAGTTCCGATGCTAATGGCTGTTGGTATCTCTCCAGAGCTATCTCAGGCGGCGTACCGTGTGGGTGATTCTGTGTCGAACATCATTTCTCCTCTGATGGTCTTCTTCCCACTTGTGGTTGTTTACTGTCAGCGTTACGTGAAGAACACAGGTATCGGTACTCTAGCATCACTAATGATGCCGTACTCGATTGCGATGCTGATCGGTTGGACTATTTTCCTACTGGCTTACTGGGCACTGGGTATCCCACTAGGTATTCAAGCACCATACACTTACACGATGTAATTCGTCGTCAAGTTGAGTCAGTCCAAGCCCGTCCTCGTGACGGGCTTTTTGCATTCTAGGTGTGTTTTTAACTAGTCATCATCAGTGGCAAACAGGTGGGCGGCATGGAAGCTTAAGTGGTCATCGATAAAGCTTTGAATAAAAAAGTAGCTATGGTCGTAGCCGGGCTGCATTCTTAGCTCAAAAACATGGCCCGTCTGCTCGGCAGCGGCGAGTAATTTATTCGGTTGTAACTGTTGCTCGAGAAATGGGTCGTCCTCGCCTTGGTCGATAAGTATCGGATTGATACTTTGCTGCGTTTGGAGTAGCTCAACACTATCGTACTGTTTCCACTTGGTCTGATCCGTGCCTAAGTAGTGCTGAAAAGCCTTTTGGCCCCAAGGGCAAGTTGAGGGGTTGACGATGGGGCTGAATGCGGAGATGGAGCAAAATTTTTCAGGGTTGCGTAGGCCGATGGTTATGGCGCCATGGCCGCCCATACTATGACCCGAGATAGCGCGCTCCGCAGTGACTGGAAAATGCTTTTCGATCAAGGCCGGCAGTTCATCAACGATGTAACTGTACATCTGGTAGTGGGTTGACCAAGGAGGTTGAGTGGCATTGAGATAGAACCCCGCCCCATGACCAAAGTCGTACTCACCATTTGGATCGTCTGGGACATCGTCACCACGTGGGCTGGTGTCTGGGGCGACGATCGCCAGCCCAAGCTCAGCGGCGCGGCGAAAGGCGCCGGCTTTGTGCATAAAATTTTCATCGGTGCAGGTGAGGCCAGATAGCCAATATACGACAGGGACAGGTGCAGCCTTACTTGCGACAGGTGGCAGGAAGATCGCAAAGCGCATCTCGCAGTTCACAACGTTTGATGTATGGCGATATTGCTGATACCAGCCGCCAAATACCTTGGCCTGGCTTACTTTTGTTAGTGGCATATTGCGATCCTAATTATTCTGCATTGAGACATCGTCGTTCAGTATTAGTAGTGAATGACACTACGGATACTCTCTCCTTTGTGCATCAAGGCAAAGGCTTGGTTGATCTCCTCAAGCGGCATGGTGTGAGTAATAAACTCCTGCAGACCAAACTCACCTGCCATATAACGCTCAACAATCTCTGGCAACTCAGTGCGCCCTTTGACCCCGCCAAAGGCGCTGCCACGCCATACACGTCCAGTGACTAACTGGAAGGGGCGGGTCGAGATCTCTTGTCCGGCCCCCGCGACTCCGATAATGACTGACTCGCCCCAGCCTTTATGGCAGCACTCTAAGGCTTGGCGCATTACATTGACGTTGCCGATACACTCGAATGAGTAATCGACGCCACCATCGGTCATTTCTATGATCACCTCTTGGATTGGTTTATCGAGTTTTTGCGGGTTGATGGTATCGGTTGCGCCAAGCTGCTTAGCAAGTTCAAACTTACTCTCGTTGATATCCACCCCAATGATGCGACTTGCCCCTGCCATTCGCGCTCCGATGATGGCTGATAAGCCGATACCACCAAGACCAAAGATAGCCACCGTATCACCACTTTCGACCTTGGCGGTGTTAAGCACAGCGCCCATACCTGTGGTCACGCCACACCCAAGCAGGCACACTTCTTCTAGCGGCGCTTGCTTGTTGACCTTGGCCAGAGAAATCTCTGGTAGAACAGTGTATTCAGAGAAGGTTGAGCAGCCCATATAGTGATAGATCGGCTCGCCGTTGATATAAAAGCGGGTAGTACCATCGGGCATCAGCCCCTTACCTTGAGTCTCGCGCACTGCTTGGCACAAATTGGTTTTGCCTGAGGTGCAGAACTTGCATTTACCACACTCTGCGGTGTATAGCGGGATCACATGATCGCCAACCGCCACGCTGGTGACCCCTTCACCAACCTGCTCTACGATGCCACCACCTTCATGACCAAGAATTGAAGGGAAGATACCCTCAGGGTCATCTCCTGAGAGGGTAAAGGCATCGGTATGACAGACGCCAGTGGCGACGATGCGCACCAATACTTCGCCAGCTTTCGGAAGCATCACATCGACCTCTTCCATCTTAAGTGGCTGCTTGGGACCCCAAGCTACGGCGGCGCGAGATTTGATAAACTGTTCAGTCATTTTCTATCCTTGCTGTCGTGGGCTCATCTGATCGCAAGTATAGTTCAGGGGCAGTGATTCGTTGCCTAGGTGAGCAATAGAGTGCGAGAGTATGTGTTAACACTAGGGATATCGGTGAGAGGGCGGTATGATGACGTGGTTTTATTATCAGGGTAAAGGGCAACAATGGAGCCGATAGATAACGTGTTTAGTGAGCAAGACGAGCACTTTATGCGCAAGGCCATGCAGCTGGCAGCTCGCGCAGAAGAGCAGGGCGAGGTGCCGGTAGGGGCTGTGCTAGTTAAAGGTGGTGAGATTATCGCTCAAGGGTACAACCGCTCAATTATCGACCATGATGCGACGGCACACGCGGAGATCCAGACCCTACGACAAGCGGGAAAGGTGCTCGAGAACTACCGGTTATTGGATACCACCTTGTACGTTACATTAGAGCCATGCCCAATGTGTGCTGGGGCGCTTTTGCACAGCCGAGTCAATCGAGTGGTATTCGGTGCTAGCGATCTCAAAGCTGGTGCGGCAGGCACCGTACTTAACTTGTTTAACAGTGATGCGGCTTTTCATTACGCCGAAGTCCAAGGTGGGTTACTTGCTGATGAATGTCGTGCGCAGCTGCAGGCGTTTTTTAAACGTCGACGTAAAGAGATTAAAGCCCTGAAACAGGTGAAAAGAGATCAACAGGAGTAGAGGAGAGGATGGTTGCCCGAGTGTGATTTTTTATCCCGAGCAACGTCTTTTGGCTACCTAGCGCGATGCTATCTGGCGCAAAACCCTAGCGTGACAAGACTTGCACGAAGGTGTTATTGCGTCTGATCAGTTTCTTTTTGTTGGCAGCAAGCACACGCTTGCGACGGTTGGCGGAAACTGTTTTATTGAGGCGCTGAGATAGTCGTCTTCTTCTAAGCATACTAACCTCCAAACTCAATAGTCGTAAAATAACGACAAACCCCTATATTAGGGCTTTAGTGCAATAAATCAAGGAAAATCGCTCGCGGATTGCTAGCGATTTTTAGGGTTTTACTGGTTTTGAGCAGTCGATCGTGCTGAATTAAGTTCGTCAGTTGCAGCAACCTCTGAACGCTGCTCTTCTGGGCTATTGTCAGGCTTGCCGATTTCGCGATTGATTGCTGAGGCCACAGGTTCGATCACCACAAACTCTTGGTTGCCATCACCCTCAAGCTCCGGGTGTTTCTCAACATGGCCAATGATGCTTTGGTAGTAGCGGCGAATATTCTCAACGTATTGCTGCGCTTCGTCACCGCGAGCATAGCCATAGCGTGTTTGGCTATAGTATTTCTTCTGTCTCAGCAGTGGCAGTCGCTCTTTGACATCTGCCCAAGCGTTTTGGTTGTCTCCCTGAGCTCGGGTTAAGCGCCTGGCATCCATCATATGGCCGTACCCAATGTTGTAAGAGGCCAGGGCAAACCAGATCTTCTCGTGCTCAGCAATTGAGTCTGGAATACGATTAACCATGCGCCGCAGATATTCGGCACCACCACGAATTGACTGCTCTGGGTCGAGTCGGTTGGTCACCCCAACGCTCTTGGCAGTGGGTAAGGTCAACATCATCATTCCACGCACACCGGTCGGTGACTTGGCGTGAGGCTTCCAGTGAGACTCCTGATAGGCCAGTGCCGCTAGCAGGCGCCAATCGAACTCGCTAGCGTACTGTTGAAACAGTGGGGCGTATTTTGGCAAGGTATTATCCAAAGCACGGATAAACGCGCGAGTATCAACATAATCAAAGCTGCCAATATGGCCAATGTATTTTTCTTCGAGTTTATCGAGATAACCACTTTGTTTGCTGTAGCCAAAGAACTCAATCAACAGCGCGTATAGGCTCTCATCATCCGAGCGTCTGAGTAGCCACGATACGGGTTGGTCCTCGGTTAGCTCAAAGGCAATCGCTAATTCTGGATAAATGCGCTGCGACAGCGAGAGTTCCACTGAATCTGCGACGGTAAATTGCAGTTTACCTGTCGATACCCCTAGCAGCAGCTGGCTGACATCGGTATCCTCTGCCACCGCATACTGAAAACTAGGATTCAGTTGTTTAATGCTACTAAAGGTGCGTGCAAAATCACTGTTATCGGCGATACTTAGCGTGTTTTCTATATCGTTGTCGGTGAGCAATTGTGGCAAGCGCTCCACCAGCTGATCAAGATTACGCGGACGCCAAGTGCCAGTTTTATACACTAGCTGTTGGCTGACATAATAGTAGGCTGGGCCAGCTCGAAAGGGCGTATGTTGGCTGCTTGCTTGGGTCAGCCCCCCCGCGATGATGTCAATTTCACCCTTTTGCAGAGCAGGGTAGAGATTCGACATCCGATACGCAGGGCGTATTTCGAGACGCACGCCAAGCTCTTTGGCAAATTGGCGAGCCAGCTCATAATCGAGCCCCGCAGGTCCCTCAGGGCCAATATAGTAAGAGAGTTGGTTGTTGACTGTGCCCACTCTCAATACGCCGCGATCTTTGATCTCTTGCAGCTCACTGCGCGGGGTGGAGTCATACTGACAACCAGTGATAACCAATAAGCTCGACAACAGAGTGGCGAGAAAAACTTGAGTTTTATTAAGCATACAACCAACGTCAAACAGAATTTATATCCTCAAGCAAAGTCTGAGGTCTGCAACTCGAGGTCACTTGAGGATAGTGTTTAGCAAGAGTGTATAACAGCTGTTGCAGGGGGAGCAAAGCCTTTGCTGCGGGAAGTAAATAAACGCCCAATAATGACCAAGCGCAGCGAAATGAAAAAAAATGACGCAAACGGTTGCTTTGGGTGTTACATCACAAATCTAAATCCTTTATAATGCGCCCGCAAACGGGAGATGACATTGACATAAGTTCAAGGCTTGCGGGAGTAAGTTATTGAATTTAGGCTAATTTTATCTTAATACATTGCATAAGAGACCTAAGCACATGAGAATTTTGCGTGGTTCCCCAGCTCTTTCTGAGTTTCGTGTAAACAAACTTTTGGAACTTTGTCGTGAACAAGGCCTACCTGTAACAGGTATTTACGCCGAGTTTATGCACTTTGCAGACCTAACAGCGGATCTTGACGCTCAAGAGATTGAGAAGCTTGAGAAGTTGCTGACTTACGGTCCGACGATCGAAGAGCACGCGCCAGAAGGTCTTCTACTTCTAGTGACGCCTCGTCCAGGCACTATCTCGCCTTGGTCATCAAAATCGACTGATATTGCGAACAACTGTGGCCTAGACAAAGTAAAACGTCTAGAGCGCGGCACGGCATACTACGTTGAGACATCAGCGGCACTATCTGACGAGCAAGTTCAGGCAGTGAAAGCGTTGATCCACGATCGCATGATGGAAGCGGTATTCACTGAGCTGGAGCAAGCAGCAGCGCTATTTACCGTTGCAGAGCCTGCACCAGTTGCTCACGTTGATATCCTAGCTGGCGGTCGCGCGGCGCTAGAAGAAGCGAACGTTTCTCTTGGCCTTGCCCTTGCTGAAGATGAGATCGACTACCTAGTTGAGAACTTCACTAAGCTGGGTCGCAACCCGAACGATATCGAGCTGATGATGTTTGCTCAGGCAAACTCAGAGCACTGTCGTCACAAAATTTTCAATGCAGACTGGACCATCGATGGCGTAGAGCAAGACAAGTCTCTATTCAAGATGATCAAGAACACCTTCGAAACCACGCCAGATCACGTGCTATCAGCTTACAAAGATAACGCGGCGGTTATGACGGGTTCTAAAGTCGGTCGCTTCTTCCCAGATCCAGAGACTCGCCAGTACAACTACCACAACGAAGATGCGCACATCCTGATGAAGGTTGAGACGCACAACCACCCAACCGCGATTTCGCCATGGCCGGGTGCTTCGACAGGTTCTGGTGGTGAAATCCGCGATGAAGGCGCAACCGGTATCGGTGGTAAGCCAAAAGCGGGCCTAGTTGGTTTCACAACCTCAAACCTGCGTATCCCAGGTTTTGAGCAGCCGTGGGAAACAGATTTCGGTAAGCCAGGTCGTATCGTTAACGCCCTAGACATCATGCTAGAAGGCCCACTGGGCGGCGCGGCGTTCAACAACGAATTTGGTCGTCCAAACCTACTTGGTTACTTCCGTACCTACGAAGAAAAAGTGACTTCTCATGCAGGCGAAGAAGTGCGTGGCTACCACAAGCCAATCATGATTGCCGGCGGTATGGGTAACATCCGCGACGAGCACGTACAGAAGAAAGAGATCCCAGTTGGCGCGAAGCTTATCGTGCTTGGTGGTCCAGCGATGAACATCGGTCTGGGCGGCGGCGCTGCGTCTTCTATGGCGTCTGGTCAGTCGGCAGAAGACCTAGATTTTGCTTCAGTACAGCGTGAAAACCCAGAGATGGAGCGTCGCTGTCAGGAAGTGATCGACCGTTGTTGGCAGCTAGGCGATGCAAACCCAATCGCCTTTATCCACGATGTGGGCGCGGGCGGCATCTCGAACGCACTTCCTGAGCTGTGTGACGATGGCGAGCGTGGCGGTCTGTTCCAGCTGCGTGACGTACCGAACGACGAGCTGAGCATGAGCCCGCTTGAGATCTGGTGTAACGAATCGCAAGAGCGTTACGTAATGGCAGTTGCGCCTGAGAATATGGACGTATTCGATGCGATCTGTAAGCGTGAGCGCGCACCATACGCAGTCGTTGGTGTGGCAACAGAAGAGCGTCACCTGACGCTAGAGGATTCTCACTTCGACAACACGCCAATCGATATGCCAATGGATATCCTGCTTGGCAAAACGCCGAAGATGCACCGTGATGCTAAAACGCTAAAAGTGGATAGCCCAGCGATCACGCGAGACGGCATTGAAGTTAACGAAGCCGCTGACCGCGTTCTTCGTCTGCCTACGGTTGCTGAGAAGACCTTCCTAATCACCATCGGTGACCGTACGGTAACGGGTCTAGTGGCACGTGACCAAATGGTTGGTCCATGGCAGGTTCCTGTAGCAAACTGCGCAGTAACAGCAGCAAGCTATGACTCTTACCATGGTGAAGCGATGTCGATGGGTGAGCGTACTCCGGTTGCTCTACTCGACTTCGGCGCATCAGCGCGTCTTGCAGTCGGTGAGTCTCTAACTAACATCGCAGCGACGGATATCGGCGATATCAAGCACATCAAACTGTCGGCTAACTGGATGTCTCCAGCGGGTCACCCAGGTGAAGACGCAGGTCTTTACGAAGCGGTTAAAGCGGTAGGTGAAGAGCTATGTCCAGCACTAGGCCTAACTATCCCAGTCGGTAAAGACTCAATGTCGATGAAGACTAAATGGGAAGACAACGGTGAAAGCAAAGAAGTGACTTCTCCACTGTCACTGGTTATTACTGCATTTGGTCGTGTTGAAGATGTACGTAAGACGGTTACCCCTCAGCTTCGTACTGACAAAGGCGACTCTTCGCTAGTACTTGTTGACCTAGGTAACGGTAAAAACCGTCTAGGTGCAACGGCGCTTGCACAGGTTTACAAGCAGCTTGGTGATAAGCCTGCAGACGTTGACAACGCTGAGCAGCTAAAAGGCTTCTTCGATGCGATGCAATCTCTAGTACGCGATGACAAACTGGTGGCTTACCACGATAAAGGCGATGGCGGTCTATTCGTTACTCTAGCTGAGATGGCATTCGCTGGTCACTGTGGCCTGAAAGCAGACATCGCACAGCTTGGCGACGATACACTAGCGGCGCTATTTAACGAAGAGTTGGGCGCTGTGGTTCAGGTTAAGAATGACGACCTAGATGCGGTTAAAGCGGTACTTGCTGCTAACGGCCTAGCAGCATGTTCACACGTTATCGGTAGCGTAGAAGCGTCAGACGATGTTGTGATTACCTCAGGTGATGCAGTGGTCCTTGAGCGCTCTCGTACCGAGCTACGTACTATCTGGGCTGAGACCACGCACAAGATGCAAGGCCTACGTGACAACCCAGCATGTGCTGACCAAGAATTCGAAGCGAAGAAAGATAACTCAGACCCAGGCCTGAACGTAAACCTAAGCTTTGATATCAACGAAGATGTTGCTGCTCCTTACATCGCTAAGGGTGCCAAGCCGAAGATGGCTATCTTGCGTGAGCAAGGTGTTAACTCGCATGTTGAGATGGCGGCGGCGTTTGACCGTGCTGGCTTTGAAGCAACCGATATCCACATGAGCGATATCCTAACCGGTCAAGCGGTGTTAGATGAGTACCAAGGCCTAGTAGCTTGTGGCGGCTTCTCTTACGGTGACGTTCTTGGTGCAGGTGAAGGTTGGGCGAAGTCTATCCTGTTCAACGCACAAGCTCGCGACCAGTTCCAAGGCTTCTTCAACCGCGACAACACCTTCTCTCTAGGTGTGTGTAACGGCTGTCAGATGCTATCGAACCTGAAAGAGCTGATCCCAGGTGCTGACCTGTGGCCACGCTTTGTCCGCAACGAATCTGAGCGTTTTGAAGCGCGTTTTAGCCTAGTTGAAGTACAGAAGTCTGATTCGGTATTCTTCGATGGTATGGCAGGCTCGCGTATGCCTATCGCGGTATCGCACGGTGAAGGTCGCGTTGAAGTTCGCGATGCTGAGCACCTAGCAGCGATCGAAGCATCAGGTACCGTAGCGGTGCGTTACGTGGATAACCACGGTAACCCAACGCAGCAGTACCCGAACAACCCGAACGGCTCGCCAAACGCTATCACAGGTCTAACGACTCAAGATGGCCGCGTAACCATCATGATGCCACACCCAGAGCGTGTCTTCCGCACGGTAGCAAACTCTTGGGCTCCGGACTCATGGGGCGAGAACGGCGCGTGGATGCGCATGTTCCAGAATGCTCGTAAGAACATCGGTTAATTTTAAAAACGCCAGTCTGATGACTGGCTTTTTTTTTCCCTTTGGCAAAGAGGCGAGAGGCGAGATCGCTTTGCTGCGAGAGACGAGGGGAGATCGTTGATGCTTATCGAATATCACTAACTGCCTTTGATTTTTTTCCTCATCACGTTCAATTTCAAAGAGGCGATTTTAGGTGCGACTATCCTGCAGCACCCGCTTACCCTCCTCGCCTCTCGACTCTCGATTCTCGCCTCTGAATTTCCGCCTCTGCTCTTTGACACTATGCTAACAGTCCCCACCCCAGACTTGATTATGATCGCGCCGTTTTTGATCAAGGGAGAATCTAAAGTGAACACCAAACTCACCAAATTAGCGGTATTGGCAAGCAGTGGTCTTGCGTTGTCGGGTTGTGTTGGTAGCAATGCAATTACTGGCATGGTCATGGAGCTGAATGTCAAGGCGGTCGATAACCGTTATGCTCGTGGTGGCCTGAATATGCTGCTGGCACCTGTGTATGGTGTGGCACTCGCAGCGGACTACATCGTGGTTAACTCGCTTGAGTTCTGGACCGGGAAAAACCCGATCAATGGCTCTCCGCACATCTTTGATACCAAGACAGACACCTATATCGAAGTCAATGATCAAATTGACCCTTCACTGCACAGCGCACCGCTTCCACCAGTGACCAATACACGTACGATTGAGCAAGGTCAGATGATGAAAGTGGATGACAACACGGTGCAAATGGATATCAGCTATAGTGATGGAGCCAGTGCAACACTCATTGGCGTCAAAGATGGTGAGCGCGTCAGTTACTATCTTGATGGGGAGCTGATTTCACAGGCCACCCTCAGTGAGTTAGAAACCTTCGCGGCTTCGCGTTCATAGTTCACTCGCGTTGTAATACCGACGATCGGGCACTAATCAGTTAATCTACCCTCTGTGATGGTGCCCCTCTATCTTTTCGCTGTGTCTTATTGAGCTTACAGCAACCACCTAATCCTTTCCTTACACAAAATACCCTAGCAATCTTCGTATACTTCATCGACTTTATACTCAATAGAGACAAATCTTTTTCTCCTATTTCAACTAATTAATAAGTAAACGTCTTTGAGTACTCGCTGGGTATCAAGCATAATACGCAATGTGATTAAAGATTAGTCACAACTGGATGTTTGACGTATATGGAAATAGTAATGAAGTCTTTATCTCTTGTTTGCCTGATTCTAATCAGCACTATCGGGGGAGCGATAGCCACCCCAATTTCTATCGAACCTAGGATTGTCGGGGGGATCCAAAGTCTGGCAGGTGAATTGCCATGGCAGTTGTTCCTCTCTGTAGAGAAAACGGACGGTTGGAACTATAAATGCGGTGCCGTTTATATTGGTAATCGCTATGCGTTAACGGCTGCCCACTGTGTTGATGGAGTGAAATCTGACGACAGCAGCCAAGGGCAGGCGATCAGCGTGTTTGCTGGCAGCAACGACCTGCGCGACTTCCTTCCCATCGATAGCGCTATTGAGCCCTCTATTGCGCCGATTTATGTTTCTAAAGCCAATGTCACTATTCATCCAGATTACAACCACTCGACCTTTGATAATGATATCGCAGTGTTAGAGCTTAACCAGGAGCCCGCTGCGCTAGCGATAAAACTGGCCTCTGCAGAGGAGCGTCGCGCCGCCTTAAACGAGTTTGACTTAGCCTATGTGCCTGGAGGAAAAAGTGACGAGAATTTAATCGTCTCTGGCTGGGGGCTGACTCACGGGCAGGACGTTAACTCAGATTCTATTCACCTGCTGCAAACGGCGCTGACCGGTGTGCCTTTAGATATCTGCCAGGACCAATGGCCGTTCGAATTGCCTAAGGTGATTTGCGCGACTATGCCGGATCCCGATTTTATTCGTGATAGCTGTAATGGCGACTCTGGTGGTCCTTTGGTATGGAAAAATCACCAAGATGCCAATGATGGTTTTGGCCTGCGCTTACTTGGGTTGGTAGGCTTCGGCGCTAGCGCTTGCAATGCGATGCCTCCTGGAGGCTATACCGATATCGCCATGCATACTGAGTTTATTTTAGACAACACACCAAACGGTTTACCTGAGAGTAATTCAGATTTTTCCGCCGATCCCTTTACTCGTTCTTACCAAGGTACCGGGGTCAAGGCATACGATGATAAAGCCCAATCAGGTAGCTTTGGGGGGGGTGTAATAGTGTTACTTACAATAGTGTCAGTCTTTCGGCGATTCCGAGGATTTAAAAAGGATGGGTAATACAAGGTCGCGTAAATGGCACCCCTTTACTCAAACGGACAGTGGTCTAGTTCAAAAGTAAGGGTAACGAGGTAGCACTCAGGCTCATTTGAAGGCCTGGAAAATGAGTTTTGACAGACACAACAAACAAAAAGTAGTTCTGGTTTAACCAAATTATGATTGGTAGATGATGTATTTTATTCAATAGGATGAACATTTAGTTAAGTTCCCTGGCTGTCATATTTTCGACAACTCCAAAAAATAAGTTATACCTTTCTGGTATATATCAGATTTTAATTTGATATTCTTTGGAGAGAAAATGAAAAACGTAAGACTAAGAGCTGCTGCGGTCAGTGTGACTTTAGCTCTCGCTTTATCAGGCTGTAATTCCAGCTCAAATGATAATGCTGATAATGGGATCGCTTTCGATCCAGCAGACTACCTCTTGATCAATGAGCCCTACCTAATGTCTGCTCAAGACGATACGATGGTGGTTAGTTGGCGAACAGATGCTGGCAGTGAGTCAAAAGTAATTTTTGGTACCAAACCAGGTGTATACCAGTATGAAGTCTATGGGCAGCATCAAAGGCTAGGCTATCAATATCATTACCACACCACCATGATTGACGGACTTAAGTCTGGACAAACCTATTACTACCGTGTCATTACTGACAACTTGGCTTCTGAAGAGTTTAGTTTTGTTGCGGCGCCAGATGATCGTAAACAAGGTAACTTCCGCTTTTTGGTGATTGGTGATCATCAGTATGCAGAGGACGATCGTATTGAACGTTTGGTATTAGGTGCCAAGCGTGTACTCGATGAGCAATATCCTGAAGAGGGGACCAAGGCAGCGAGTTTGGTGCTTAATGTTGGGGACCAGGTGGATGAATCAACTCTGCACGACTACCGCTATACCCATTTTGATAAAATGAAGTACCTGTCGGGAGAGCTACCGTTCTACACCGTGCTGGGCAACCATGAGTACTTCTCTGACCCTACAGCATCACTGTATTTTGCGCATTTCAAATATGATCATATGCACTACCAAGGCATCCAAGCGCTTCCTCAATACAGTGAGGAATACTATGCATTCCAAAAGGGACGTGTGTTGTTTGTCATGCTTAACAGCGAGACCAGCCGCAGCCATATGACCGGTGATGAAATGATCCGACAGGGCCAGTGGGTACGTGAAGTGGTGGAAACCGCCGATCAAGATGACAGCGTTGACTGGATTTTCGCGGTGAGTCATCACCCAATGCGTTCTGAACTCAACAGCAATGATGAGCAAGAACTGGTCGCACGTGTTTTTGCCGAGGAGTTAACCAAGTCCGATAAGTTTGCTATGCATGTTGGTGCCCACACCCACAACTATGCTCGTGGTGCGTTCGAAGAACATAGCGGTTACCACATCATCAGTGGTGGTGCTTCCTTTGACGAGTATTGGACCAAACGATCAGATGATCCGGCCGATTATGAGACTCTAGTCGGTACAGATCGTCTAAACGACTACGCCGATGTTTCTCGTACTCAGCAGGCCCACAACTTCCAGTTAATCGATATTGATTACGATACCGACGAGGTTGTTATTCAGACCTGGACGACGGGTAATGCTGTCAATCCTCATGAAATGGGGCAGATGCCAGAGCTACTTGACGAGTTCCGTCTGAGCAAGTCTGGTGTAGCGCCCGATGCGCCGTCACTGATGCTGTCAACCTATGAGCTTGATATGCAAAATGACACCTTAGAGCTTGCTCTGACACCGTACAATAGTGCTGTTGACGCACAGATGTTCAGTACTGAGTTTGCACTGGTCAAGCCAAATCCGTACACCCAAGAGTGTGACCTAAATACGCCTGAGTTGGTGATAAAGCGTGATATCGAGAATATCTTTGGCGCAGTGGATGACGAGGACTATGTCGGCATTGATCGTAACAAAGATGTTGATATTACGGTTGCATATGTAGGTCAAGATACTGATTTCTATCAAGAGTACGCTTTGCCTGAGGGCGAGTACTGCGTCAAAGCACGTTACAGAGATGAAATGCAGCGTTGGTCTGATTGGTCAGAAACGGAAACGCTCACCGTCATCAACAGCGATGTGACGCCTATCAACTATCAATCGTCGGTTAATTTGCCGCTTAATGGTCACTACGACAACATCAGCCTTCTACCACTGGCCGTTCAAGTTGAAGATGAGAGCAAAGTTCGTTGGGTTGAAGATCAAGAGCGTGGCACTGTGCTAGAGACAGGTTTCGATGGGCGTTCGAATCTGATGATCACTCCAGTTGACCAAGAGCTTTACGATGATCCAAGTAAATGGCTTGGTCAAGACCAGATTACCATCTCTGCATGGTTTAAGCCTAAACGTCTATCAAATTGGGGCTGTTACTTTGGTATTGGTCAGCGTAACCACGATGGTTTCTGTCTAGGCTCTCGTAATAACACCATGTGGGCTGTTGGCAGTGCGATGACACGTGCTGAATATGGTGAGCATGAAGGCTTTAACTTCTTGCGAGTTAACTCACAAATGGGTGAACTCGATAAATGGGCTCATGTTGTGACAACTTACGATAGTCGTCTACTTAGTGTCTATATCGACGGTGAGCTAGTTGCCCAAGAAGAGAAGGGCGCAGATATCATCTGGAATGCTGATGCAAATGGTAATCAGCTAAACCTAGCTGGTGGCTGGTCTATCGGTGATGGCAGTCAAGAGGATGAGCGCTCTTTTGAGGGGTATATCAGCGATGCTCAGGTGTGGGCTCGCGCACTAACCCAGCAAGAAATCCAAGCGATCTACCAACAATAATTGATAACAAGGAAAGGTTGCCCTTGCTCGGGGCAACCTCATTGATATGAAGATTTTACTGGCTCTATTTTTCATTTTTTCAGCACCAGCTCACGCCCATGTTCGTATGCTGGATGCAGGATTTTTTAGCGCAATGCTTCACCCAGTGATGGGTATTGATCATCTGATGGCGATGCTATCTGTTGGGATCATCAGTGCACGATTAGGTGGGCGATTTGTTTGGTTGCTACCGGGGCTTTTTATTGGTGCGATGGTCTTTGGCGGCTATTTTGCTCTGACTGGCGTGCGTTTGATCGTGGTTGATTTTGCGATTGCAGTCTCGGTCTTGGTACTTGGTGTTGCGATTTTTACCAGTTACAAGCCTGCCATTTTGGTTGGGGCCATCGGTACCTGCTTTTTTGGTGTGTTTCACGGCTATGCGCATGGAACGCAAATTACAAGGCTGGTAAACCCTGAACTGTTTGTCATGGGATTTTTATCTGGTACTGCGTTAATCCATTTAATTGGCGTGGGCCTTGGAACGGTTGCGGAGAAAAAAGTGAGATTTAAGGAAAGCCTAAATTATGCAGGGGCTGCCTTTGCCGGTATTGGCGGTTACTTAACAACCGAGTATATCCCTTTATTAATGATGATGTATCGATAAATAAAATGGAGCGAGGGCGAGCAACATGCTGAAAAAATTCAACTCGTTGGATCCCGGAAGGGCAAGCCCGTCCCCGCACCTAATTATCTAAACTGGCCTGCGTCAGGCAAAAAATCAAACCCAGCTTTTGCTAGCTTGGCTTCCAGCGCCGCCTTATCAATCTCGAAGAACGCCACGAGCTTATCCAAGTTGCCACCGAAGTCATCGCGCAGTTTCATGTTGACGATGCTCATGAGCATAATCGGGTCCATGCTCTCGAAGTTAGCCAGGTTCATTACTTATCCTCGAAGTCCGAGATCAGTAGATTGGCTGCAGCAAACGCGGCTTTTTCGCGCGCTTCTTTGGGTAGTGACTCATCAGCCGCAATCTCATTTAGCGCTTTTACCGCACAACTGATCGCCTGTGGGATGTAGGCTTGATCGCCACTGCCAATCTGAGCGTAAAGCTCGCGAACTAATTCACAACAACCGTAAACTTGCATGATGTTTCCTTCTTCAAGGTCTAATTGACCGTATTTTTAACTGCCGACCAATATACACATCGAAGTTTGTAAATACAAAAAAGGGCTGACACTGATGGTCAACCCCTTGATATCAAGCAAGCTTTGAAAATTAGCTTAGCTGCGCTTTCACATGCTCAACGATGTCTGCCATCGCAACCGCTGTTTTCTCACCCGAGCGGCGGTTCTTGTACTCGAAGTTGCCTTCTTTCATACTGCGATCGCCAATCACGATAGTGTGAGGCACGCCAACCAGCTCCATATCAGAGAACATCACGCCTGGGCGCTCTTTACGGTCATCAAACAGAACCTCGATGCCCATCGCGGTCAGATCAGCGTACAGCTTTTCAGCGGCCGCTTTCACTTCTTCAGACTTATGCATGTTCATCGGCACGATCGCAACCTGGAATGGCGCGATTGCGTCTGGCCAGATGATGCCATACTTGTCGTTGTTTTGCTCGATAGCTGCGGCGACGACGCGCGATACACCGATACCGTAACAGCCCATCTCTAGGATCACGTTCTTGCCGTCAGGGCCAAGCACGCCACAGTTCATCTTCTCAGAGTAGTTGGTACCCAGCTGGAAGATATGGCCAACTTCGATACCGCGCTTAAGTGAGATAGTGCCCTGACCACATGGGCTTGGGTCACCTTCAACTACGTTACGCAAATCTTCGATTTGACCCAGCTCTGCATCACGACCCCAGTTGATGCCAAAGTAGTGCTTGTCATCAAGGTTAGCGCCTGCGCCAAAGTCGCTCATTACCGCAACGGTGCGGTCAACGATAAACGGTAGCTCAAGACCTACTGGGCCAAGTGAGCCAGGTCCTGCGCCGATCAGTGCGCGGATCTCTTCTTCTGTCGCCATCTCAAGAGGAGAGGCGACCTGTGTGAGGTTTTCTGCTTTAACTTCATTAAGCTCGTGGTCGCCACGGATGATTAGGGCGATGATGTCGGCATCAACTTCTTCAGACGCTTTAACAAACAGTGTCTTAGCCGTCTTTTCGATTGGCAGGTCAAACTGCTCGACCAGTTCTGCGATGGTCTTGGCATTTGGTGTATCAACCAGCGTCATCTCTTGGGTTGGTGCTGGCGCTTCTGCTGCTGGTGCCAGTGCTTCGGCTTTTTCGATGTTCGCCGCGTAGTCTGACTCAGAAGAGAAGGCAATCAAGTCTTCGCCGCTTTCAGCCAGTACGTGAAACTCGTGCGAGCCACTGCCACCAATCGCGCCAGTGTCTGCCAATACTGGGCGGTAGTCGAGACCCATGCGATCAAAGGCTTTACAGTAAGCGGTGTGCATTGCTTCGTAAGAGGCTTTTAGGCCCTCTTTATCGATATCGAAGCTGTAGGCATCCATCATCGAGAACTCACGTGCACGCATCACGCCAAAGCGCGGACGACGCTCATCACGGAACTTGGTCTGAATTTGGTAAAGGTTTAGCGGCAACTGCTTGTAAGAGCTCACTTCATTGCGCACAAGGCTAGTGATCACTTCTTCTGCCGTTGGGCTAAGAACAAACGGACGCTCATGGCGGTCAGTAAAACGCAGTAGCTCAGCGCCCATTTTCTCGCTGCGGCCAGTCTCTTCCCATAGCTCAAACGGCTGCACTACGGGCATCAAAGTCTCAACTGCACCTGCATTATCGATCTCTTGGCGAACGATGTTTTCGACTTTACGCAGCACACGTAGACCGGTAGGTAGCCAGGTGTAAAGACCAGAGGCTAGCTTACGGATCATACCTGCACGAAGCATCAGCTGGTGGCTGATCACTTCTGCGTCGTTTGGAGTCTCCTTCAGAGTAGAAAGAAGATAGTTACTGGTACGCATTCTATGGTATCCGTTTCATCATATTATATGGACCCCTCACCGGGAGGGAATAAAGTTAAGCCGTGTATGATATCAGTCTATTGGTCTGGTCTAAAGTCTTCTATAGTGCTAACCGTGACTAAGTTGCCCGCAACCTGGAATTTGATGTTCATATCGTACAAATTGACCGCATATTCTTTACTGTCTGGCTTACTCTTTTTATAGGCAGGTCTTGGGTCTTGTGCCAGCACCTGACCGATAACAAGTTTTTCCTGCTCGCCATCAAGACGCTGCTCAAGAAACTGGCTGGCGATAGGGCTAAACTCAACCGCTTTGGTTTCTGGCTCCGCGTCTGCGTAGCCTCCCTGAGCGGCTTCAATAGCGTCACTGTAGGGGATATAAGGCTTGATATCGACAATCGGCGTGCCATCGACGAGATCGACGTTGCCGAGCTCCAGGTAAATCTGATCGCGTTGCTGAGTAATGCCATTGACCTCGACGGCAGACATGCCGATGCCATTGGGGCGAAAGGTCGAGCGTGAGGCAAACACACCGATACGCTCATTACCGCCAAGGCGAGGGGGTCTGACGGTGGGTTTCCAGCCAGCCGCTAGGTTTTGATCAAACAGGAACAGCAGCCAGACATGAGAGAAGGCCTCAAGGCCACGCACAGCCTCCAAGCAGTTGGCCTCACCTTGCAGTTTTACCCGTGCACTTGCGGCAGGAACCAGTCTTGGCTGGCGAGGAACGGCGAACTTTTCCTTATATGGGCTCTCAATAACCCCGATAGGAGTGATGGTAAACATTGATCAGGCTCACAAAAATGGCATTAGGTGTGATCATTATATCGAAATTTTAACCCTCGGATAAAACAGCACAGTTAATTTTGCTTGCTGTTGACCAAATTATTAGTGTTTTCGTGCGTTACAGAAGCATCGACCTGGTAATTTTTCTGTTTTAATTATGTTGTAACTTTATTCTTTTTTAGTTTTTTTGTGTAATTTATTCGGTTTTTCCGGATATTTATTGCGGATTTATTCCTTTTTACCCTTCATTTTCTCGGCGCAGTACAGTAATCTGCGCCTGCTTCGTGTTTCGTTCGCACGCAGCCACAACAGAATATTAAGGAGGGAACAGGTGAGTTCATCTGCTTCAATTAAAGATACAAACACACAAAAGAAGTCGCCATTTACGCGCTTTCTTGATGCGGTAGAATATTTAGGGAACCTACTGCCACACCCAATCACACTATTTGCTATCTTCTGTTTAGCAATTGTAGTCACTTCAGGTATTGCAGGCTACTTCGGCGTCTCAGTCGTTGATCCTCGCCCAGAAGGCGCTGCTGGTCGTGCTGCTGACGGCATGATCCACGTTGTGAGCCTACTCAATGCCGATGGCCTTGAGCGTATCGTGACTAATCTGGTCTCAAACTTTGTTGGTTTTGCTCCTTTAGGTACCGTATTGGTTGCGTTGCTTGGTGTTGCTATCGCTGAGCACTCTGGTCTACTTTCTGCGGCAATGCGTGGCCTTGTAATGGGCGCGTCAACGCGCATGGTTACTGTAACGGTTGTCTTTGCCGGTATCATCTCAAACACGGCTTCAGAGTTGGGTTACGTCGTTCTAATCCCTCTTGCAGCGATGCTTTTCCACTCTATGGGGCGTCACCCTCTAGCGGGTCTAGCCGCTGCGTTTGCTGGTGTGTCTGGTGGCTACTCAGCTAACCTTCTTATCGGTACGGTTGATCCACTGCTTTCTGGTATTACAGAGACAGCAGCACAAATGATTGACCCGACTTACGGTGTTGGTCCTGAGGTTAACTGGTACTTTATGTTCGTATCGACCTTCTTTATCTCATTTGCGGGTGCATTCGTAACTGAGAAACTGGTTGAGCCAAAACTTGGCAAATACAACCAAGAAGAAGCAGCAGAAGACCTATCGGGTGACACCATGGGTAAACTGACTGATAGCGAGAAGAAAGGTCTGAAAATGGCAGGTATCGCCCTGCTGGTTGTGAGTGCACTTATCGCTTGGACCGTCGTGCCTGAAAACGGCATTCTACGTACAGCGGATGGTCAAATTGCTGGCTCACCATTCCTAAGAAGTATCGTTGCCTTTATCTTCGTCTTCTTCGCTGTTCCAGGTTACGTTTACGGCCGTACAACGGGCGTAATGAAGACGGATCGTGATGTGATCAACGCAATGTCTAAATCCATGTCATCAATGGGCATGTACATTGTTTTGGTGTTCTTTGCAGCACAATTCGTGGCGTTCTTTAGTTGGACTAACTTTGGTCAAGTTATCGCGGTAACTGGCGCTGAGTTCCTACAGAACATCGGTCTGACTGGCCCGACTTTGTTCTTCGCCTTCATCCTAATGTGTGGCTTTATCAACCTGATGATTGGTTCAGCGTCTGCGCAGTGGGCGGTAACAGCACCTATCTTTGTTCCTATGCTAATGCTAGTTGGTTACGCACCAGAAACCATCCAGGCTGCGTACCGTATCGGTGACTCGACCACTAACATCATCACACCAATGATGAGCTATTTCGGTCTGATCCTAGCCGTTGCAACACGCTACATGAAGAACCTAGGTATCGGTACCCTAATCGCAACCATGTTGCCATACTCACTGGTCTTCCTTGTGGGTTGGTCACTACTATTCTACATCTGGGTATTCGTTCTAGGCCTACCAGTAGGCCCAGGCGCAGCAACCTACTACACGCCTTAACGTTCTTTGGCGCTGTAACTGAATCAAAAAAACCTGCCATCTGGCAGGTTTTCTTTTTTAGGAGCGAGGAGCGAGTTTCACTTCGTTCCGAGGTGCGAGTAATCCAAAGCGCGAACTGAACATTCTCGCCTCTCGCCTCTCGAATCTCGTCTCTATCTTTTCTGTTTAGCGAGCCAGCGATCCAGCTGGTTGGCAAACTCACGTCGCTCGGTTTGGCTTAGTGCGGCCGGTCCTCCGGTTTGGATGCCGCTTGAGCGCATTGTGTCCATAAAGTCACGGATGTTTAGTCGTGCCTTGATGGTTTCTTTGGTGTAGAGCTCGCCGCGAGCGCTGAGTGCAAGCGCGCCCTTACTGATCACCTCATCCGCGAGGGGAATATCGGAGGTGATCACCAGATCGCCGCTCTCACAGCGCTTAACAATCTCGTTATCCGCAATATCAAATCCTGCCGAGACTTGCAGTGAGCGAATATTGTCGCGCTTGGGCAATGGGATCGCGTGGTTAGCAATAAACGTACACATCACTCCAGTGCGCTCCGCCGCGCGAACGAGGGTTTCTCGAATCACCTTTGGGCAGGCATCGGCATCGACCCAGATACTCATGCTTGCTCCTCAAGCTTGGCTTCGAGCTGCTCGATACGTAGAGTTAGTGCAGCAACCTTAGCTTCAAGAGCGCTGAATTTATCAGTACTCTCACTCGGTGCCGCAACCTCAACTTTCGGTACTCGGCTGGCATTTTTCCAAGACTTGATAGCGGCAATCAATGCCGGCATGGGCACATTGGTGGATAGTCGGGCCTTAACTAACGCCACACTAGGCTCTTTGCCAAGGGCGTGGACTTGTTCAATCGCTCGCTCAATCTCTTGAGTCACATCTTTGGTAAGCATGGGTGCTCCCTTAGAATCATTGGTGGGTGAAATCAAATTGACGTATGGGCGTCATAATAGCGATTCTAGTGCCAATAGTGGAGCGATTTTGATGACTAGTGATGGATAGCGCAATGGGCGTTGACGTGTAAGAGATCTCTCACACGAAGTGTAAGAGTTCATTGTTTATATCAGCGTATTTGTCTGACACTTATTCATAAGCCAATGATATAGTTGGTTTTTATTGTTTTGGTTCGTTTTGCTGAGTAAAAGATTACGTGCCAGAGCATTGAGCAACTACCCCTAAAGGCGTAGATTAAGGGTGTCGACAGGGAGTCAGCACAAAAGGAAAATCCACTTCACGGAGCGAAGTGAATAAACAAGGTAGTTGGTTAGGAAAGCCCAAGGACTCGGTTTACAGGACGTAGCCAAGGAAGACAGGAAGACGCCTTAGGACGAGGCAGGAAACGCATTTAGGATGAGTGCCAAGGACACCACTCAGGGATAGGGTGACGTAACCTTTCTAGGATGAAAGGTGTAAGGATACTCAAGGACACCGCTAGGCAAGGCGATGAATGGATAGCTGAAGGAATCGGCACTATTACGGAAGATGCATGGAGCCTATTTTGTAGCTGGATTGCTGCGAGTAAGACCCTAGCCCCGATGCGCAAGTATCGGGGCTTTCTATTTGTTGTGGACTCTAAAAGCACCCTGCAGGGTATTGTCTAACTGCCCAATGTTTCGACTCGGTTTACTTATCGCTCCACGTTTGCTTTGCCTAACTATTTGTATCGAGAGGCTATCGTGACGCAGGTAACTCAACGGACTTTGTTGCTTCCGTATCACAACAATGAATTTAGAAATGAGTTCGTCATGCTCAATTGCAAGGCGAATAACCACAGCGAGGCAAGGCCAAGAACAACGGTCGCATGGGCAAAGCAGCAGTTTGATGCTATGTGTCAGGATGATAACGGCTGCTCAATCGCTGTGGTGCTCAGTCGGACCAATGAGTACATTGGCCATATCAGTATTGCGGATCTAAACACCCAGCCCCGACTCAGTTTTATTTTTGATCGCGATGTATGGGGCCAGGGACTCGCCAGTGAGGCGCTCAAAGCCTTCCTACCCAGGGCGGTGGTTCAACTTGGCTTGCAAAGCGTAACGGCGAGCGTACGGCAAGGGCAAAATAGCGCGAGCCACTTATTGACCAAGCTCGGTTTTGCACAAACCGGACTGTGTCAGGACGCGCAGGGCACCTACCAAGAATATCAATACAGTCCGGCCTAGCGCGGCCCGACCTAGCGCGGCCCGACCTAGCGCGGTTTAAATGGTTATCAATTTGGGTTACTGCATCCTATGCGGTGGTAAGACAAAGTTCATTGGCCTGAAACCTACCATGGTTAACTCGCCGGTATAACAATCATCACCCAAAGCGGAAAACTCAAACTGATAGACTGTATGCCAACGCCAGCGTCCCGTAGGTGTTTTGAAGCGATGTGCTCCAAGGGCGATGCTGACCAGTTGCAGGTCCAGTTGATCGCACTTGCGCTGGATGGCGGCTTTGGCCAGCTCGGCCTGGCGGCGCTGTTGCCAAAACGCAAAACACAGTAAACTCAGACCTAATATTGCCAGCAGATCTCCTATCATCTAACTTCCTTTTGTTTGCGTTTGCAACTGCGTCAGTGCTTGCGCCAGCTCGGCAGATGGATTGCTGTGCAGCAGCGGCAAGAGGACAATGCGCAGTTCAGGGAGCATAACCAAGTCTGCAAAGATTTGGTTAAATAGGGTTTGATTGCCTGCCTGTGCCAAGCGAAGTAGGTATTTTTCAGCAGTGCTTGGTGTTGCCAGCCAGTGCCAACAGCGCCCGGCAATGGCAATCAGTACCTCTGGGTGGCTTAAGCGTGGGCTGTTGAGAATGGCTTGATATTGTGTCTCAACATCACTGGCCGTCGCGCCCGATAGTGAGCGCACGAGTGCTGAGAGAAGAAATAGATCAGGCTCGTGGCTGTCTATCTGTGCTTGGGTCAGTTGGTTTAGTTGGGTAGTGAGCTTGTTAGGCAGTTCGACATGCTCAAGCGCACCAAGCAGGGCATACAGTGGCTCATTGGGTAGGTGAGTGAGCGACTGGGTAATGTCGGTGCGATTTTGTTTAAGGTTTAGGCGCGCAGCCATATCGGTAATGCCTTGCAGTCCAACCGTTTGCCAATTATTCCAGCCCATATTGCCAGTGAAGTAGTGCTGAGCATGCTCGTAGTATTGGCTTGTGGGAAGATCGAGCTTGGAGCGCACTAGGCTATGGAATACGGCCATTTTGTCTTCAGAAGGCTTGAAGGTGAAGGGATTATTGGCCAGTTTTTGCTGTTGTTCCTCACTCATATCAGTGCTCAGACGCGCGCCCATCGCCTCAAGGACATACTTGATAAATTGGCCGACACTGGCCTGTTTGAGTAGTCCGCGCTCATCGAGTTCAAACTTGATAAACCAGATCCACGGCTGCTTGTTGTGGTTCCAGTAAGCAATGCCCAGTTGAGCGTGGCGCTGAACCGGGTATGGGTATGGCTGCAAGCCCTGCTCCACCTTGGCAAAAGTCTCGTTATCGATCGCCTGGATACGGCGACCAAGGTCAAAGATTTGATAGTCACAGCCACTGTTATTAAGCAGTTCAGTAAGGGTATGCAGGGTTTCCATGTTCACTCAGCAATAAAAGAGAATATTACCTTGTTAAATGGTATCCTTAGCGCCATTTTCAAGGTCTAGAATCAATTTACTTGGTGAAACATGTCACGTAGTCAACGCGTCTCCCAGCTCTTGCTTGAGCTTGAGCAAACTATGCGCAAAGGTGGTCTCTGGCAAAGCGTAGCCCCCAGTCAAGAAAAGCTTGCCAGCCGCCAGCCGTTTGCTATTGATACCCTTACTCCAGAGGAGTGGTTACATTGGGTATTTATTGTGCGTATGCGCGAGATGATCAACACACAACAGCCACTGCCAGTTGGTTTTGAGATAAGCCCATACTTTGAACAGGCCTGGCAGACAGGAGAGCACCAAGCGCTGCTGGCCTTGATAAGTGACATAGATAAGGCCTTTTCAGCATGCTAGAAATCATCTATCAAGACGACTATTTGGTTGCGGTTAATAAGCCTGCGGGTATGCTGGTCCACCGCTCTTGGCTTGATAAGCACGAGACACAGTTTGTGATGCAAACCCTGCGCGATCAGATAGGTCAGCACGTGTTTCCTCTACACCGCCTTGACCGTCCGACATCGGGTGTGTTGGTCTTTGCCTTGTCGAGCGAGGTCGCCGCGCAGGTGATGCCGATGTTTGCTAACCACGAGATGGAAAAAACCTATCACGCGGTGGTGCGTGGTTGGATAGAGCAGGGGGATGTGCTGGATTATCCCCTCAAGGTTGAACTGGATAAGATTGCTGACAAGTTTGCTGACCAGGACAAAGAGGCTCAAGAGGCAATTACTGCCTATCAGCCACTGGCTAAGGTCGAGGTAGCGCACTCTACCGGACGCTTTCCAACCAGCCGCTATTCTCTGATTGAGATGAAGCCAAAAACCGGTCGCAAGCACCAGTTACGTCGTCATATGCATCACCTCAGCCATCCGATTGTGGGTGATACCACGCACGGTGATGGTCGACACAATCGCTTGTATCGAGAGCACTATGATTGCCACCGCTTGCTTTTGCATGCCTCAATGCTGGAGTTTGTTCACCCATTTAACGGTAAAAAGCTTAGGTTAGAGGCGAATTTTGATTCAACTTGGCAACGTCTGTTTAGTGAGTTTGGGTGGAAACAGCCTTAAAAACTAGGACCGAGGTTCGGGTACGCTTCGCTGCGGGGTACGAGGGGTATTGTGCGTGCGATAGATTGGGTAATTATCGGGACTATGAGTAACTTGTTGCTAGCTCATAAAAAAGCAGACTTCTGAGAGTCTGCTTTTTTTAGGGGTTATTTGGCTAGATAGTCTTCGATGGAGCTTTGGATACCTTTGGCGTCTAAGCCGAGTTCGGTGTAGAGCTCTTGTTGGGAGCCTTGGGCGACAAAGCGATCGGGTAGACCAAGATTGAGTACTGGTTTTAAGAGCTTGTGACTCATCATAAACTCAAGTACGCCTGCGCCTGCGCCGCCGGCAATGGTGTTTTCTTCCAAAGTGACTAGGACATCGTGGCTGTTGGCAAGCTCGATAATCAGATCTTCATCGAGTGGCTTAACAAAGCGCATGTCCGCCACCGTTGCATTAAGAGATTCCGCAGCAATCATTGCTTCAGGCAGGAAGGTACCAAAGCTTAGGATCGCGACTTTCTCACCTTGACGCACTATACGCCCTTTACCAATCTCAAGCGCAGTAAATTCTGCAGCAACCTCAGCGCCACAGCCACTGCCGCGAGGATAGCGCACGGCGCTTGGCCCTTGATGTTTATGACCGGTGTAGAGCATTTGGCGACACTCGTTCTCATCACTTGGCGCCATGATCACCATATTGGGGATACAGCGCATAAAGCTAAGGTCAAACGCTCCCTGGTGGGTTTGACCGTCTGCGCCGACTAGACCGGCACGGTCAATGGCAAACATCACAGGTAGGTCCATGATCGCCACATCGTGGATCAGCTGGTCATAGCCACGTTGCAAGAACGTCGAGTAAATCGCGACGATCGGTTGGTTACCACCAATCGCTAGACCAGTCGCTAGCGTTACGGCGTGCTGCTCGGCGATGGCAACATCAAAGTACTGATCTGGGTACTGCTTAGAGAAACGCACCATGCCGGATCCCTCACGCATCGCTGGCGTTATCGCCATCAAATTCGCGTCTTGCGCGGCCATATCACACAAAAAGTCACCAAAGATATTCGAGAAGGTTGGCTTGGCGCCATTACTCTTCGGTAAGCGGCTTTGGGCTGGGTCAAATTTGGGTACCCCATGATAGCCAATCGGGTCTTTCTCCGCTGGCTCATAGCCCTTGCCTTTCTTGGTCATGATATGCAGGAACTGCGGACCTTTAAGATCACGCATATTCTTAAGCGTTTTGACCAAATCCAAGACATCGTGACCATCGACAGGGCCAATATAGTTAAACCCGAGCTCCTCAAAGAGGGTACCTGGGATCACCATGCCCTTCAGATGCTCTTCGGTGCGGCGAACCAGCTCTTTGATAGGTGGTACGCCAGAGAGGACTTTTTTACTCCCCTCACGAATCGAGGTGTAGAAGTTGCCAGACAGCATCCGCGCAAGGTGATTGTTGAGCGCCCCAACATTCTCCGAGATCGACATTTCGTTGTCATTGAGTACCACCAGCATATCAGCATCGACATCACCGGCATGGTTCATGGCCTCAAATGCCATTCCTGCTGTAATGGCGCCGTCGCCAATTACGCTCACAACCTTGCGGTTCTTGCCTTCTTTCGCTGCTGAAATCGCCATGCCTAAGCCAGCGCTGATTGAGGTCGACGAGTGGCCAACGGATAGAGTGTCGTACTCGCTCTCTTCTCGCCAAGGGAAAGGGTGCAGGCCATTCTTTTGACGGATCGTCGACATCTGATCACGCCGCCCGGTGAGAATTTTGTGCGGATAAGCTTGGTGACCCACATCCCACACCAACTGGTCAAATGGGGTGTGATAGACATAGTGGATCGCTACCGTAAGTTCGACGGTGCCAAGACCGGAGGCCAAGTGTCCGCTCGACTGACTAACTGAGTTGAGTAGGTAGGTGCGGAGTTCTTCACATAACTGCGGCAGAACTTCTTTCGGCAGACTACGAAGTTCTTCTGGGGTATTTGCCAAAGCCAAAGTTGGATATGTTGCAATATCAAGAGTCATTCTTATGTGCGCACTTTTTATTAGTTCTTTCGCTCAATCACATATTGAGCAAATGATTGTAATAGGGTTGTATCATAGGGCACTTCGTTTAATGCCTGAAGTGCTTCTTCGAGGAGCAAGCTCGCCTTTTGTTGCGCGCCGTCTAAGCCTAAGAGTGCAGGATAGGTACTCTTGTGCAGCGCGATGTCTGAGCCTTGCGGCTTGCCCAATGTTTCAGTATCGCTGGTTAAGTCCAGTATGTCGTCTTGAACCTGGAATGCCAAGCCGATGGCGGCGGCAAAGCGGTCAAGTGCTGGCATGACGCTAAGACCCTTTTCACCCGCGGCAAGCGCCCCAAGGCGAACGGCACAGCGGATCAATGCTCCTGTTTTATTACGATGGATCTCTTCAAGCTGTTCAAGTCCAACCGCTCGATTTTCTGCTTTTAGGTCGAGGCTTTGCCCGACACACATTCCCTGCGCTCCTGATGCACGGGCAAGCTCAGAGATAAGTTTGACGCGCATTGGCTCAGCCTCTGCTGACAAAGCGCCATCCGCTAAGATGGTGAAGGCGAGTGTTTGCAGCGCATCGCCAGTAAGTATAGCGGTTGCTTCGTCAAATTTAACATGACAGGTTGGCTGGCCTCGACGAAGTTCATCGTCGTCCATCGCAGGTAAGTCATCGTGGATCAATGAGTAAGCGTGGATACACTCGATGGCACTAGCGGGTGTGTCAAGGTGTTCAAGTGCCTGGCCAAGCATGCTGCCAACCGCGTAGACCAAAAAAGGTCTCGCTCGTTTGCCACCTAGCAGCAGACCATGCTTCATCGCTTGGATCAGGGCATCGTCTTGATGCGGTAATATGGCTAGCCAGCGGTTGAGCTGCTGGTTATTGCGTAATTGATATTCGCTTAAGGCCTCGATCATGATTCGTCTTTATGATTCTGGTTCAGATTGAAAGTCATCGAGCGGTGCATTTTGGCCCTGCTCGAGCAAGATGCTGACGCGCTGCTCGGCTTGTTCGAGTTTCGATTGGCTTGCTCGTGCTAGCGCGATGCCGCGCTCGAACTTTTTCAATGCATCTTCAAGGGCAAGGTCGCCATTTTCGAGCTGTTCAACAAGCATATCGAGCTCTTCAATACTGGCCTCAAAGCTCATATTTTCTGGTTTCTTAGTAGCCATTCAATATCCCTTCTCTTACGAATGTTGGCAAGTTACATGAGGGCAGGGTAATGGTCAAACTTATCAGGCTTTTTTATCACAAAAGTCATGAATTTGTCCGTGATAAACGTCATGTGTAGTTAAGCATTAAGTTGGTTGGAACTAAGCTATCGTTTTGCGTCGGTGAGAGAGGCACAAGGTGAAGTTTTTGGTAGAAAAATCTACTTTTGACTAAATGTTATCGCCAAGGTGCCGATAATGCAGATATCTGCGTTGATCATAGCGGGCAATTTGTTGACCTAAAGTGCAGCATCAACGATATGAACTGAGTTAGAATAGCGCCGATTTTGGCGTTATAAATAAGTACGAGGAGCATCGAGTGGATTTAGCAACCCTGATAGGGCTAATTGGTGGCTTTTGCTTTGTGATCATGGCAATGGTGATCGGCGGTAGCATATCAATGTATTTTGATGTGGTCTCTATCTTGATTGTGGTTGGCGGCTCGACCTTTGTGGTGTTGATGAAGTTCACCGTTAGCCAGTTCTTTGGCGCGACTAAAATTGCCATTAAAGCGTTCACTTACAAAACCGACTCGCCAGAGGACTTGATCGCTAAGATCGTTGAGATGGCGGATGCCGCTCGCAAAGGCGGTTTTTTGGCACTTGAGGAGATGGAGATCTCCAATAGCTTTATGCAAAAGGCGATAGACTTACTGGTTGATGGTCATGATGCCGATGTGGTGCGCGCTGCGCTGCAAAAAGACATTGGCCTGACAGATACGCGTCATGATGCTGGAGGAGCGGTTTTCCGCTCTTTTGGTGGCGTCGCTCCAGCGATGGGTATGATTGGTACCTTGGTGGGCTTGGTCGCCATGCTATCTAACATGGATGACCCCAAAGCGATTGGTCCTGCCATGGCGGTGGCTCTGTTGACCACCTTATATGGGGCTATCCTGGCCAACATGGTGTTTTTCCCCATTGCCGACAAGTTGGCCTTGCGCCGCGAACAGGAGACACTCAATCGTCGCCTGATCATGGATGGGGTTCTCGCTATCCAAGATGGGCAAAATCCGCGCGTGATAGACAACTATCTCAAAAACTACCTGAACGAAGGCAAACGCTCTTTGGGCGTTGACGGCGAATAGGTTAGCACCATGGAGCAAGAGAAGTGTAAATGCCCCCCTCCTGGAGCACCCGCTTGGATGTCGACGTTTGCCGACTTGATGTCACTGTTGATGTGCTTTTTTGTGCTGCTGCTGTCTTTCTCTGAGATGGACGTGCTTAAGTTTAAGCAAATTGCTGGTTCAATGAAGTTTGCCTTCGGGGTACAAAATCGACTCGAGATCCAAGATATTCCCAAAGGGACCAGTATCATCGCGCAAGAGTTTCGTCCCGGCCGCCCAGAGCCGACACCAATTGATGTGATTATGCAGCAAACCATGGACATCACTCAGCAGACCTTGGTCTTTCATGAGGGGGAGTCGGATCGTGCGGGGGGCACCCAGCGTAACGCCGGGCGCATGACTGGCGGGCAGTCACCCGATGTGTCCACTCAGCAAAACCAAGATAATGAGCCTGAGATGGATCAGCAGCAGGCGCAAGCGATGTCTCAAGAGATGGAGCTACTGGAAGAGTCACTCAACACAGCGCTACATCGTGAGATTGAGAGTGGTGCGATAGAGCTTGAAAACCTTGGTCAGCAGATCGTGATCCGTTTGCGCGAGCGAGGAGCTTTTCCTGAGGGCTCCGCGTTT
Source organism: Vibrio sabulosilitoris (assembly GCF_055391395.1). Lineage (NCBI taxonomy): Bacteria > Pseudomonadati > Pseudomonadota > Gammaproteobacteria > Vibrionales > Vibrionaceae > Vibrio > Vibrio sabulosilitoris. The sequence goes on along the minus strand of NZ_AP029599.1, from coordinate 3,102,406 downwards.
CTCCAGCCTAAGTTCCGACCTCTTGTACGTCAGATTGCTGATCTGGTCAAAGACGTGCCGGGTATGATCAGCATTTCGGGACACACAGATAATTTGCCTCTGCAATCAGAGCTGTACCGCTCAAACTGGGACCTATCATCGCAGCGTGCGGTATCAGTGGCACAAGAGATGGAAAAAGTCGACGATTTCCCTAATCAGCGAATGCACGTACAGGGCTTTGCAGATACTCAACCGCTTGAGCCCAATGACAACGATGCAGCGCGTTCGCGCAATCGTCGCGTCGAGATCAACATCATGCAGGGTGAGCCATTAGTGGCAGAAGAAGTGCCTATCAATCGATAAAATTCAGAGTCTTATGATTTAAAACTCGACGAGCTATTTGGTGGTTTATTACCACACTTCAAGTAGCTCGCCGATTGCTGTTGTTTACGTCTGTTGTTAGACATCTGGACGTCATGTATACTCACCGACCTTTAATATACCAACCCAGACAAGGATTTGTTCGATAGGCTTGGTGCCACGCGGTAGCCTCAGGTTGCTATGCTTATAGAGCCTAGTTAGGTCTACCACTCAGTGCTCTTGTATCCGATTACGAACAAATGGCGAAAAAGTTATGAAATTCATTGTAAAGCCCCATCCAGAAATTTTTGTAAAAAGTGAATCGGTGCGTAAGCGCTTCACCAAAATTCTAGAATGCAACATTCGTAACATTATCCAGCGTCGTTCAGAGTCGGTAGCGGTGTTCAACCGCCGTGATCACATCGAGGTGACCTCAGAAAGCGATCAGTACTTCAACGAGGTATTGGAAGTGCTGACTATGACGCCGGGTATCCATCACGTGCTTGAGGTGAAGCAGTCAGAGTTCACTGATATGCACAACATCTTTGAGCAAGTGCTGGAGCTTAATGGGCCTAAGATTGAGAACAAGACCTTTGTGGTGCGCGCTAAGCGTCGCGGTAAGCATGATTTTACCTCCATTGAGCTTGAGCGCTACGTAGGTGGCGGTCTAAACCAGGCGGTAGAATCAGCTTCGGTTAAGCTCCACAAGCCAGAGGTCACGGTTAAAATTGAGATTGCGGGCGACAAGCTCAATCAAGTCATTGCCCGTCATAAAGGTCTTGGTGGCTTCCCTCTAGGTACACAAGAGGATGTATTGAGCCTGATCTCGGGTGGCTTTGACTCTGGCGTCTCAAGCTACCTACACATCAAGCGTGGCTCAAAGACCCACTACTGCTTCTTCAACCTCGGCGGGCCAGCGCACGAGATTGGCGTCAAGCAGGTCGCACACTTCCTATGGAACAAATATGGTTCATCGGCGAAGGTGAAGTTCATCGCGGTGGACTTTGAGCCGGTCGTGGCTGAGATCCTCGAGAAGGTGGATGATGGTCAAATGGGTGTGGTGCTTAAGCGTATGTTTATGCGTGCCGGCGGCATGATTGCGGACAAGTTTGGTATCCAAGCACTGGTCACTGGCGAAGCATTAGGCCAAGTATCCAGCCAAACCTTGACCAACCTGCGCCATATTGATGGTGTGACAGATAGCTTGATCCTACGTCCACTGATCAACTGGGACAAAGAAGACATCATCGACCTTGCGCGTGAGATTGGTACAGAAGACTTTGCCAAGACAATGCCAGAGTACTGCGGCGTGATCTCACGCAAGCCAACCGTTAAAGCGGTAAAAGCCAAGCTTGAAGCGGAAGAAGAGAAGTTTGATTACTCAGTGCTAGACAAAGTCGTCGCGGAAGCGCGCGTGATGGATATCCGCGAGATTGAGACCGAGAGTCAAGAAGCCGCGCCAGAAGTCGAGCAAGTGCAAGATGTCGAAACCGATGCTATCGTGCTTGATATTCGTAGTCCAGAAGAAGAGGACGAGAGCCCTCTTGAGATCGATGGTGTCGATGTCAAACACCTACCTTTCTACAAGCTAGGTACTCAATTTGGCGATCTTGACCAACAAAAGACCTACCTTCTGTACTGTGACCGTGGCGTAATGAGCCGCCTACAGGCACTCTACCTGCAAGAGCAGGGCTTCAACAACGTGAAGGTTTATCGCCCTTAGTTTCGCAGGCTTGATGAATAATTTAGACAAAGGCGTAAATCTTATCGGTTTGCGCCTTTTTTTATTTTTTTAGACAAGATGCGAAGAGTCGAGAAGCGAGATCGCGATGCTGCGAGAGGCGAGAAGTTTTTACGCGCGCTGAAGCACTCGCACCTCGTCCCTATGTTTTGCCCCTGTGTTTTACGCGCATAAAAAAACACCGCCATCAATAGGCGGTGTAGAAAAAATCTTTTTGACAGACAGGTCAAAATGAATCCAGGAAGTATGGTTTAGTCGCCAAGGAGGCGGCGACCAAACGACTGGTAGAAATCTACCTAAACTCGAAATTCGAGTTTTGCAAACACAACATCATAGTAACCAGCCAATTAATTCTAGAGAGAATTAAGCCGTTCAGGCTCGTTGCTACGGGGAGAAATATAGAATTTCTCTGGCTGTTGAGCAATCGACAAATTATAATGTTTCGGATTAAAAAAACTAATGGAAAACTTGTCCGATGTCACGCCGACTCCCCCCGCTCAACTCACTCAAGGTATTTGAGGCTGCTGCCCGCCATCTAAGCTTTACCCGCGCTGCTGAAGAGCTGTTTGTCACTCAGGCTGCAGTCAGTCATCAGGTCAAAGCACTGGAAGAATTTCTCGGCCTTAAGCTGTTTAAGCGGCGCAATCGTTCGTTGCTTCTTACCGAGGAAGGCCAAAGCTACTTTACCGATATTAAAGATATTTTTACCTCGATTGCAGAAGCCACTGATAAGGTGCTTGAGCGCAGTGAAAAGGGTGCTTTGACCATCGCTATGCCACCAAGCTTTGCCATCGAGTGGCTAGTGCCTCGCCTGGCCGATTTTAATCAACAAGAGCCGGATATCGATGTGCGCATTAAGGCTGTGGATCTGGATGAAGGCTCACTGACAGACGATGTCGATGTCGCGATTTATTATGGCAGAGGCAATTGGGGCGGATTGCGTGCGGACAAGCTTTATCAAGAGTACCTTATGCCACTGTGCGCGCCGGCATTATTGCTGGGACAAAAGCCACTTGAGGCATTAGCAGATCTATCCAAACACACCCTGCTACACAACACCTCGCGTAAAGCGTGGAAACAGTTTGTGAAGCAAAACGATCTAACCTCAGTCAATGTCAATCAAGGTCCTATTTTCAGCCATACCTCAATGGTGCTTCAGGCAGCCATTCATGGTCAGGGAATTGCATTGGGTAACAATGTTCTAGCGCAGTCTGAGCTGGATGCTGGGCGCTTGATTGCCCCTTTTGAACAGGTGCTTTTAACCCCGAACGCGTTTTATGTGGTGTGTCATGAGAAGCAAGCGGATATGGGGCGCATCGCCACTTTCCGCGACTGGATGATTGCCAAGGCCAATAGCGAGCAACCGGAGGTGCTCAATGGATAATCGATTAATTGATGGCGGCGCGCAGCAGCCGCTGTTTCTTTTTGCTCATGGTGCAGGCGCCGATATGACCCATGATTTTATGCAGTCTGTGGCCAGCCAGTTAGCCCAGCATGGGGTGCAGGTGATGCGGTTTAATTTTCCATATATGGTTAAGCGAGCCGAAGACGGTAAACGTCGCCCACCTGATAGAGCCCCAAAGCTGCTCGAGGCGTTTACCCAAGTGATTGATAGCGTCGCGCCACGCAAGGTTGTGATTGGTGGCAAATCGATGGGAGGACGAATGGCCAGCTTACTTACCGAGCACCCCAACGTTTTGGCGGTAGCCTGCCTTGGCTTTCCTTTTCATCCCCCAGGAAAGCCAGAAAATTATAAGGGCGAGCATCTGGCGACACTCGATAAACCTTGCTTGATCTTGCAAGGTGAGCGAGATGCCTTCGGTAAGCGCGAAGAACTGGCTGAGTTTGCTCTATCAGACTCGATTAGAGTGCACTTTATTGATGATGGTGACCATAGCTTCAAGCCACGTAAACGCTCAGGATTCACTGAGGCGGATAATCTGAGCGTTGCCGCGCAGCAGTTGGCCGCTTTTGTTAAGGAGCACTCACACCATGCGTAGCCACTATCTACTCGCTTTGGGCGGCGGGCTTAATGGGTTAGCTGTGATGCTGGGGGCGTTTGCTGCGCACGGGTTGAAAGGCATTGTCAGTCCCTACCTGCTTGAGGTGTTCCAGACTGGGGTGCAGTACCAGTTTATTCACGCTCTGGCGATTATCGCCTGTGCTATCGTTATCAAACAGCTCGAGATGAGTGAAAAGGCGAAAAAAAATTTTTGCCGCGCCGCAATTTGCTTTATCATCGGCACCCTTTGTTTTAGTGGCAGTCTGTATGCACTGGCGCTGACAGGCATCAAGTGGTTTGGGCCAATAACCCCGCTTGGTGGCATGACATTTATTTTTGGTTGGGGACTGTTTGTTCTCGCCGCACTTCAATCGAATACTAAGCAGAATAACGAGGGTAACTTGTGAAACACTTAATGCTTTACTGCCGCTCAGGCTTTGAAAAAGAGTGTGCTGGTGAAATCCAGGACAAAGCAACTCAGCTGGAGGTGTTTGGCTTTCCTCGCGTTAAAAACCACTCTGGCTTTGTGCTGTTTGAGTGCTATCAAGACGGTGATGCAGAGAAGCTGGTCAAGCAGCTAGATTTTAAATCACTGATCTTTGCCCGCCAGATTTTTGCCGTGGCGGCGGAGCTGAAGGATCTACCGAGTAGCGATCGTATATCACCAATCCTAAACGAACTGGCCGATGTTGAGCACTTCCCACGCTGTGGCGACCTGCGCATTGAGACCCCTGATACCAACGAAGCCAAAGAACTACTGAAGTTCTGCCGTAAGTTCACGGTACCGATGCGTCAAGCTTTACGTGGTAAAGGCCTGTTGCTGGCGAAAGACAATCCGAAAAAGCCCGTTTTGCACTTGTGCTTTGTCGCCCCGGGTCACTGCTTCGTTGGCTACTCACTGACCGAGAATAACTCGCAGTTCTTTATGGGTATTCCACGCTTGAAGTTCCCGGCGGATGCGCCAAGTCGTTCAACGCTTAAGCTTGAAGAGGCTTTTCACGTGTTTATTCCACGTGATGAGTGGGATGAACGCCTTGCTTCGGGTATGTGGGGCGTTGACCTCGGTGCTTGTCCAGGTGGCTGGACGTATCAATTGGTCAAGCGTTCGATGTTTGTCCATTCAGTGGATAACGGCATGATGGCTGACAGCTTGATGGAAACGGGCCAGGTTAAACACCATCAAGAGGATGGGTTTAAGTTTGAACCAGCCCGCAAGAACGTCACTTGGCTGGTGTGTGACATGATCGAGAAACCGTCGCGCGTTGCTCAATTGATGGGTGAGTGGATCATCCGAGGCTGGGCAAAAGAGGCGATCTTTAACCTCAAGCTGCCAATGAAGGGGCGCTACGATGAGGTGCTTGATGATATCGAGAACTTGAAGCTGTTCCTGATTGAGAATGGGGTCAAGTTTAAACTTCAAGCCAAGCACCTGTACCACGATCGTGAAGAAATCACGGTTCACGTGCAGTGCTTGTCAAATATCTCCCCTCACTAATCAGTGCGAGCCGAGAGTGAGACAGTAAGGGAGCCAAAAGGCTCCCTTGGTTTATTCTGATGGTGCGTAACGAATATCTTGCAGGTTAAAACCGAGTTCAATATCGGTTTTAAGCGCAGATACTCGCTTAGACAGACGCGCAGACTCGATATGTAGGTCAAACTTCTTGCGATATTTGGCCGCGAGTTCCTCTGAGGCGTGAGCTGTTTCGATATCAGGGTATTGAGTGAGGATGTCTTTAGCGGCTTTGGGGCCGATACCGGGGATCCCGGGTACCTGGCTCGAGCTTACCCCGGTCAAACCCCAATAATCGGCGAGTTGATTGGGTGTTACGCCAAACTCTTTCTCAATAAATGGCGCGTCGAGCCAGCGGTGCTGGAAATAGTCACGGATTTGCAGCGTGGGTGAGAGCAACTGACAATAGCCTTTATCGGTCGAGATAATCGTGACTTTTTCACCATGACTGGCCACCTTGACCGCAAGGGTTGCCACTAGATCATCGGCCTCATCCCCCTCAGACAACAGCGAATCGATACCGAGCTCCCACCACGCTTGTTGAATGCGGTCTAATCCGTTGAGAAGGGGCTCCGGCATGGGCTTACGATTAGCCTTATAATCTGGCAGCAGCTCTGCGCGCCAACCACGCTCTTGCAGATGATGATCAAACACCGCAATGATATGCGTAGGTTCACTCTCGTTGATAATTCGCTTCAGGGTACGCTCAGTGGTGGTAATCGTGCGCGTGATATCACTTGGATCAGGCTGAGCAGAGTGCACGCGGCGAATGAGGTTTAAGGCGTCAATAATAACCAGGTGAAGAGACATAATGATCCAAAAAATAAGGGCTTAATCGCCCTTATTGTAAACAATGTGCCGTGGAATGTCAGCGATGTTTCAGTTGGCTATGATTTTGTAACACGGCACATAGGCACTGCCACCTGGCAGCTTCATCCGTCCTTGGTCGACAAAGTCTTGCAGCAGTTTGTCCATTTTTTTCATTAGCGTGCGATCGCCGTGCAGCTCAAATGGGCCATGTCGCTCGATTTCTCGGATCCCCTCTGCTTTGACATTCCCAGCCACAATCCCAGAGAAAGCTTGGCGCAAGGCGGCAGCCAAATTCTCCGGTCGCTGATTGAGGTGAAGATCCAGCGCCGCCATATTGTCGTGGTTGGGGTCAAAGGGCAGCTGAAACTCAGGCGCAATCTTGAGTGACCAGTTAAAACTATAAGCATCCTCATTCTCGCGTCGGTGGCTGCGCACCGCTGTCATGGCTTGTTTCATTGCGCGCGCGGCCTTAGCAGGGTCGTCTATCACTATGCTGTAGAGCTTTTGCGCTTGCTCACCTAAGGTATCACCGATGAAGCGGTCGATTGAGCGAAAGTACTCCTCGCTCTCTTTCGGGCCAGTAAGAACGATGGGTAGAGGCTGATCGGCATTTTCTGGATGCATCATGATGCCTAAGATATACAGCAGCTCTTCCGCAGTGCCTGGGCCTCCCGGGAAAATGATGATGCCGTGAGCAACGCGGACGAAGGCTTCAAGGCGCTTTTCGATATCCGGCATGATCACCAGCTCATTGACGATTGGGTTTGGCGGCTCAGCGGCGATAATCGAGGGCTCTGTCAGCCCGATATAGCGCTGGTTGGTGTAGCGCTGCTTAGCGTGGCCAATAGTCGCGCCCTTCATTGGCCCCTCCATCGCACCAGGGCCGCAGCCAGTACAGATATTCAGTTCACGCAGGCCAAGTTCAGCGCCGACCTCTCGGGTGTATTGATATTCGGTTGGATTGATGGAATGGCCCCCCCAGCAGACGATAAGGTTTGGGTCCGTGCCGGGGATCAGGGTGCTGGCGTTACGCAGAATACTAAACACGAGGTTAGTGATGTGCACCGCATTGGTGAGGTTATAGCGTTGATTATCTGCGAGGTGCATATTGACATAGACAATGTCGCGCAGCACGGCAAAGAGGTGCTCTTGGATCCCTTTGATGATTTCACCATCAACAAACGCCTGATCGGGTGCATTGGTTAATTCAAGTTTGATGCCGCGCTCACGGCGCATGACGGCAACGTCGAATGATTTGTGCTGATCCAACAGCTCCTTGGAGTTATCGGTGTGGCTGCCAGAGTTGAGCACCGCTAAGGTGCAGTTACGATACAGTTGGTAGAGCTCGCTAGATGCGGTTTTTTTTAATCGTTCCACCTCGAGCTGAGAAAGCAAGTCCATGCTACCCGCGGGACTAATATGGGTGATCATAAAAACCTCCTTTGAGGTTACCTGAGATAGGTAGATTTAAGTTATTGTTCTAATGAGGGTAATTCCCACCTCTGTTACTATCCAGGTCACCGTAACCTTGCTTACTGAGCGGTGACTGAATAAATTTCGCTTGAAATGTGAGCTTAGCTCACTTTTGCCCTAAGCATTAACACCAGGTGATCTGTTGCTCGCCGTTCTTTTTCGCTTTATTGAGCGTCAGTTGAGTGCGCTCCATCACCAATGAAGGTGAATCTGGATCTTTGAACTCAGTACCTGCCACAGACAAACTGATCGATATCTGCTGCTGTTTGAACTTAAACGGCAGCTTAGCGACGGCTGACTGGATGCGCTTGACTAACTCGCGACAGTCATTATCAACGCGATTGGGCAGCAGCAGGGCAAACTCTTCTCCACCAAAGCGGGCTAGGGTATCGGTATCTTCTAGCTCGGCGCTAATGGTGCGGGCAATGATCTTGAGTGCCTTATCTCCGGCGGCGTACCCAAAGCGCTCATTGATGGTCTTAAACTTGTCGATATCGATCAAAACCAGGTGCAGCGGTGCTTGGTCACGAACCCAGCGGCGGTACTCGAGCTCAAGGCGATCCCAAAGCGCGCTGCGGTTATACACCTTAGTGAGGGGGTCAAGTAACAGGCGTCTAGCTTGATCTTCTAGGCGGCGCTGCTGACCAAGCGTGTGTTGGTAAAGCGTTTCCAACTGCCCCTTACTGTAGGTCATTTGCTCGAGCAGGATCTGCTCACGCTGCTCCGCTAGGGTCAGTCGCTCCGAGAGTGAGCTCAACTGCGAAACCAAGCTTGTCATATCAGTCTTTAGCTGCCCAAGATTATCTGCCTGGTCGATATATTGCTGAGATTTATCCGTCAGGCGGTTGATCTCTCGCCCCATCTCTTTGCGCTGCTCGAGATAGTTGGTATGAGTATCGATACTGTGGGTGCTGCGCTTGAGTGACGAGGCTAGCGCCGCATTGACGCGTTCTAGAAATTTTTCTGAGGTATCCCGTTCGCGGTGAGTACCCTCAATAACCAGCTTAAGCACCTGAAGAGTCAGCTCAAGCAATCCTTCTGCTGTCGTGCCAATCAATAGCTGGGCGCGAATGTCGTAGAGTTGCTCACCCGATTGTCCTTCAAAGTCCAGCTCTGTGATCAGGTGCTGGAGCTGAGTCGATAAGGTACTAAGCAGCTCGTTATCTTGTACCTCGGCAGCTTTACTATCAGGACCGTTTGAACTCCCAGCTAAGGCGCGAATAGCTCTTTGGTAAAGAATGAGTATCGATGTTGTTAGCTCAAGTGTGGTGTGATTGGGCTGAGTTATTTGATCGAGCAAGCTGCGTAGGTCTCGCTTGAGCTTGAGCGGCAAGTCTGGGTTATGCAGCAATACCTCGCTGCAACGTTGGAAGTCCTGACTACTATGCTGGCGGTGTTTTTGCGTATTGGTGATGTGTTGTTGAAGCTGACGCTCGACCACTGCAAGCTGCGGTACGAGCTTGCTGATGTCTTGACGTTGCTCCATCGCATGGCGTAAGTCATCGAGTCGCCCACGCAGCGACTCAGAGTCGGTAGGGCAAGCTTGGATCAGAGAAGAGACGATACGTCGCAGGATCATCAATTCTCGATCACTTTTAAAGCCTTTTTCCCGCTGGGTTAGCAACGACTGCTCCAACTGAAGCTTTAGTTTATGAACCTCAGATTGGGTGTTTTTGTCCAAAACTTCCATGTATAAACAACTATTTGCTCAGGGCCTAGTAGCCTAATTTATTGATTTATCGATAATAGCATGTCTATGTCATCAGTCACGATCAGATTGGCGCTTTGTGGGCTAAATCATTGGTTATTGAGTGTTTTCTTGAGGCCATCCTCATTCTGACAAGAGGAATGCACCTTGATCAGGCCTTGATTGATCGCGGTCAAACACGCCTTACGCACATTGCCACGCCCCATGCTGGCCGCTGGCGCATTCTCAATTGCCTTAAAATACACCCATTGACTCGATTGCTCTTGAATACTGATATTCCGCGCCAAGCTGGCCGACATCAGCAAAATATCGAGTAACTCTTTGTCATCCACCGCCGTGTAGGCTCGTGGCAAGAAAGGATAGTCGGCAATCCCCATCCGCACGGTTCGATTGAGGTCTAGATTAGGCTCGAAGTCATCTATCCACGACTGAACCTTATCAAACAGATCCTCGGGTGATTGCTCGGGATGCTCCTTGGGCTCTATATAGAGTAGGTTTGCGTCTGAGTAGTGATAGATGCGCGCTGGGCTTTTTACCTTGGTACTCAGGTAGGCACCAAATGCTTGCTCGAGTTTGAGGCCGGCCTCGTAGCCATGTTGTAGGTATAGGTTGCGCAGTAGCGGAACATCAATTAGTACGAAGTGGAGACGATCACTGAGTGGCTCATGGATAAGCTCTCCAACGTGCCATTCAGTCAGGCCTTTGTGGCTGGGTGGCAAGCGCTTGTTGAGCATGCGCAGGTTGCCAAGGCCCGAGCGAGTATGGCGAAACAACTCACGATTGAGCACACTGAGTTGTTGCTTCTGGCGTTGCAGTACGACGCCGCGACGCGAGAACCAGATCAGAATCAACATCAAGGTGATCATCAGGCCAATGGTGACTCGGCGGTAAGTGATCAGATCCAGTTGGGTATCCTGCAGCTCTTCTTGTTGTCCCTCCAGATGCAGTGTCTTCTCGACAAACTCCTTTTGCTGGCGAAATGCCTCTTCATTGATGAGGTTAAGCGACTCTTGGAGAATGGCATTAATGCGGTTGTAGCGCTTGAGATGCAGTAAGGCATAGTCATAGCTCATCAGGCGCTCATAACCCATGTGCAGTAGCATGTGAGCATTGGCTTCCAACTCGAGATTATCATGTTGCTCACCGATATCGAGTGCCTGCTCAGCATAAGTAATGACTGCGTTGTTGTCATTTTGGTGGTAGGCCAAGCTAGCATTGAGCAGTAAAGCTCGTCCCTGCATATCTGGCAAGTCGGTATATTTGAGCAGCTCCTGGGCACGATGGAGATATTGCTCACTTAGGGAATAGTTGTATAAGTGCAGATACGCTTCAGAGAGGGCAAGACGGATCTCGATGACGTTCCCAACATTGCTGCCGTTGCGCTCTTGGTCGAGGACATTGAAATAGTGGACCAAGGCGAGGTTATAGCGGCCTTGTTGGTAGTAGACATCACCCATCATTTTAAGCAGTTTAATTAACTGGGGTGAGGCCTGGTAATTATCGTAGAAGTCAGCCGCTTGAGAGAGATGATTCAGCGCCTTGTCCAAGACCTTGCGCTCGTAGAATAGCTCAGCTAAGTGATTGTTGACGATGGCTAGTTGGGCGCTAGAGTTCTCTTCGATGGCTTTCCAGTAGGCCATTAACAGTGAAGACAGCGAGCGGTTGTACAGCCGGTGCTCGAGATAATGCTGGCCAACCGTGGTATGGAACTCGATAAACATGCGCGGGTTATTCGAGCGATCGACAAAGGGTTTGATCGCATCATACAGGGCCTGTGCTTTCTCAAGGTTGTTTTCAGCTGAGGCGAGTTCAGCCTCGAACATGGTCAGGCGATAATTGATGCCCTTGGCAAACTGCTCAGAGTTACGAATAACCTGATAATCTTTACGCAGCTTATCCAAAGAGGCGGATGCTTTGAGCGCATCACCATCTTTAAGCCAAATTAAGTGGGTCAGCAACACGCGAGTATCGATGTTCAGCAGGGGTAGATTGTGAGCCTCGGTCAGTGCGATCGCCTCTTCGAGCCTGAGGTTGGCATCGGCGTAATTGGCGAGATTAAACTCGGCTTTGGCAAGGATCTTGAGCGCCTCGACCGAGCTAGTCGGCGAGCGAGTATCTGCATTACCATCGCGATTGGTCATATTGGTGTTGGTCTCGACCTTGAGGCGACGATTAGCCAGATAGTTGGAGGTGATCTCTTTCGACTGCTGGGGAATGATGTCCACCAATCCCTCGGCCTCTCGGAGTAAAGGGGTAGAGTAGATCTCTGCGGCGACAGGGTATGCCGTGATGGCGACAAAAAGCGCCATCAGGCCCAACAGTGAGCGAATAGAATGCCCGATACCGACCATGGTTTATTATCCTAAAGACTACTGGCGCGCCATACGCGCGTTACTATTTGGTTGCTGGTGTACGTTCGAGCGATATGGGTTGATATCAAGGCCGCCACGACGAGTGTAGCGCGCGTAAACCGTCAATTCAGTCGGGGCGCAGTAGCGCATGATATCAGTAAAGATGCGCTCGACACACTGCTCATGGAACTCATTGTGCTCACGGAACGAGACGATGTAACGCAACAGTGCTTCACGGTCAATTTGCTTGCCTGTGTACTGGATTTCAACGCTGCCCCAGTCTGGCTGATTGGTGATCAGGCAGTTAGATTTGAGTAGGTGGCTGTGCAGATTCTCACTCACCTCGGCCTCACCTGTTGCACCTTCGAGCAGAGTAGGGTCGAAATCATAGCTTGAAATACGGATCGGTTGTTCGTCGATACACTCGCCGGCCATTGTGACGATCGGGTTGTTGGTAAAGGCCGTCACTGGCAAAACCTCGACCTGAACCGCTCCCCCTGCACAGGCAGACAAGTCTTGGCGTAGTTGGTCGACCACCGCATCCCAAGAGGAAAAGCGGGTCTGGTTGTAACTGTTGAGATAAAGCTTAAACGACTTTGACTCAATCAGGTTAGGGCTGGTGGCCGGGATAGCCACATTGCCAACGGCAACTTGTGGCAGACCATTGTCGTTAAGCCAGGAAAGTTCGTAAAGTGTCCAAATGTCACAGCCTTGGAAAGGGAGAGTCTCACCAAGTTCCAAATCATCACGGTTTAGGCTGCGCGGAACTGGCTGTAATAGGCTAGGGTCATACTGGTTAGCGTATTCGGTCTTTTGTCCAAGGGTGAGACCGGCCAGTTCTTTCGCGTCGGAATATTTACTCATACTTTACGTCAAATTCAATTAGAATAGCTGGATTTTACGAGATACCACCGTCGCTGTCATCTTATGATCGAGATTGGGTATCGAATGTAACACTATTATCTCACAGCACAATGATTCGGAGTCGCAATGGCACAGACGGTTTTGCAGGCTTTACAAGCCCTCAATCAGCGCTATCAACAAGCGTATCAACACAAGAATAACTCACTGCCCGTCAATGAGGAGTTGATGGAATTGGTCTCGCCGTGTGTGGTAGACAAACGCAGTGATGGCGTGGTGTGGCAAGCCGTCACTCGTGACCAGCAAGCGGATTTTAGCAATGTTGAGCACGCCATTGAGCTAACGTTGGACGAGGACATCAAGGCTTTTTATGGCAGCCAGTATAGCGCGGATATGGAGATGACCTTTGAGGGCAACCCATTGACTCTGCTTCAAGTTTGGAGTGACGAGGACTTTACCCGCTTGCAGGAGAACATCTTGGGCCATCTCGTGATGCAGCGCCGTTTAAAACTCAAGCCGACCCTGTTTATCGCTGCGACCGATGATGAGATGAAGATCATCTCGATTTGCAATCTTAGTGGTGAGGTGATCCTTGAGCGTATTGGCACCGATAAGCGCACCACATTGGCAGCAAACGTGGTTGACTTTCTATCCCAACTAGAGCCAAAGGTGTAAGCCGTGTACGTCGTTGAATTACAATTTGAGTGTTTTGATAATACCACTATCAGTGCGGTCGATAAGGCGATTAACGGATTGATGGATGCGTTTCGCTACAACGGCCAGGTGCTAGGGCGAGAGTTTCCTATCACCATGGGGGACGGTGAGTTCTATGTGCGCGTGGTGTGCCCTGAGCAAGAGAGTTTGCACCCGAGTAACCACTCAGACTTTGTCAAAGTGTGCCTGCAGCGCCTCTCCGATGCCTGCTTGCTGACGCCGAAAATGCGTCTGTTGGGACGTGATTTAAACTCAGAACAAAGTGCAGAGCACACAACGCCAAGCTGGCAGGTGCTTTATACCACCTATGTCCACACCTGCTCGCCATTGCGCAGCGGTGAAGACCTGATGCCAATTCCCCTCTATCGCAATCCGCCGACGCTTAATGGTGACCATAAAGCGGTAATCAAGTGGCAGACAGAGTGGCAGGCGTGTGATGAGATCCAAATGGCGGGTGGTTGCCGCGCGGAACACGCTGCGCTGCATGAGATCTGTGACGCCGACAGTGTGCTCTTTCGTCGCGGCTGGGACTTGCGTGGCCGCATCGAATACATCACCAAAGTACCTACCTACTACTACCAATACCGTGTCGGCGGCAAGTCACTGGCCGAAGAAAAAGCCCGCAAGTGCCCCAAATGCGGCGGCGAATGGCTACTCGATGAGCCACTACACGACATCTTCCACTTCAAGTGCGACGACTGCCGGATAGTCTCGAATCTTTCTTGGGACCATTTCAAGTAAGAGGCGGGATCGCTTCGCTGCGAGAGGCGAGAAGCGAGTAGTATTGTGCTCGTGATTGTGATTGTGATTGAGCTTGTCATACTTGTCGATAAATACAAAAGAGCCAATGGCGAATGCCATTGGCTCTTTTATTTTTCATTGCAGTTTTAGACTCGGGATGAAGTTACGCTTTTCGGGGCTGTATCGAGTACCACCCCCTCGCTTCTCGCAGCAACGCGATCTCGTCTCTCGCCTCTGAAAAGGGTTTACCACCCTTTTACAGCACCACCTTGGAAGATTTCCGATGCCGCTTGGTATACTTCTTCGGTCTGGTAAGCCTTAACGAAGTTCTGTACGTTCTCTGCGTCTACATTTTCTTCACGAGCAACGATTAGATTGACGTATGGTGACTCTTTACCTTCAACGAACACACCATCGCGCTCAGGGGTTAGGTCAATTGAGCTTGCGTAAGTGGTGTTGATGATTGATAGGGTCACGTCGTCAAGCGAACGTGGCAGCTGGGCTGCGTCTAGTTCAACGATAGTTAGGTTTTTCGGGTTAGCCTTGATGTCACGCACAGTTGCCAGTAGACCAACGCCTTCAGTCAGTTCAAGCAGGCCTTGTTGCTCAAGCAGTAGCAGAGAGCGACCTAGGTTAGTTGGGTCGTTGGGTACCGCGATACGTGCGCCATCTGCAATTTCTTCAACTGATTCAACTTGCTTTGAGTAGCCTGCAATTGGGTAAACGAACGAGTTACCGGCAACCGTCAGCTTGTAACCACGGTCAGCCACTTGCTGGTCTAGGTATGGTTTGTGCTGGAATGCGTTAAGATCAATTGAACCATCATCTAGCGCAGCGTTTGGTGTCACGTAGTCAGTAAAAGTAACCAATTGTACGTCCAGGTCGTAGTTTTCCTTTGCAATCTTTGCTGCAACTTCAGCTACTTGCGCTTCAGCACCAGCCATAACACCTACTTTGATTGTGTTGCTGTCGGCTTCTTTGTCACCACAGCCTGATAGTACTAGCGCAGAAGCTGCGATGGTTAGAAGGCCTTTTAGATTAAGTTTCATGACTCTCTCCTTGTAAGTGTTGTTAGAATTTAGCGGTGATCGACACGACGAACAATCGCATCACCAATAGATTGAATAATTTGCACCAGCACGATCAGCATAACCACAGTCACGGCCATGATCACCACATCGTAACGATGAAAACCGTAACGAATCGCAACGTCTCCCAAGCCGCCGCCGCCCACGGTGCCTGCCATGGCAGAGTAGCTCACTAGGGTAACCAGCGTGATGGTCACTGAGTTGACGATGGTTGGTAGTGCTTCTGGTAGCAATACCTTAGTAATAATTTGCGTCGGTGTGGCGCCCATCGATTGGGCTGCCTCAACCAGACCACTTGGTACTTCAAGCAGCGCCCCCTCTATCAAACGCGCGACGAATGGGATGGCACCTATGGTCAGTGGGACAATCGCTGCTGTGGTACCGATAAAGGTGCCAACCAGTAGCTTTGTTACTGGAATGATGGCCACCATCAGTACCAAAAAGGGCACTGAGCGACCGATGTTAACAATTGCGCCCAGGACCGCATTGAGTTTGGTGTTCTCAAGCAAGCCACCCTTTTTGCTGGTGTGAAGAATAACCCCCAGCGGAATACCGATAGCAAAGCCTACGATGCCTGCAACGCCGACCATGTAGATGGTTTCCCAGGTCGCTCCCAGTAGGAGGTCGCCATTGAGGCTCAGCCAGTCAGTGATACTCTTAAAGGACATAACCTAACACCTCAACTTTTACTTTGTGTTCTCTCAGATAGTCAATGGCCGCATTATCGTTAGCCTCGTTACCAAATAGCTCAGCGACCATCATGCCGAATTTAACGCCGCCAGCGTAGTCAAGATCCGAGCTAAGGATGCTGACATCGATATTGAATTTACGCGCAATCTGGCTCATGACAGGCGCATCCACGGTTTCTCCAGTGAACTCTAGACGCACGAGTGGGTAGCTGCCATTGACACGTGTCGCTTGTAGGCGTTGCTGGTAGTCTTCAGGAATTGATAGATCGAGCGTTGAGCGAATAAATTCATGCGCTAATTCGGTCTTCGGGTGGGCAAAAATGTCACCGACGCTGCCTTTCTCAACCAGCTCACCGCCCCCGATGATCGCGACCTCGTGACAGATGCTCTTAACCACATCCATCTCGTGCGTGATCAAAAGCATAGTGATGTTCAGCTTGCGGTTGATCTCTTTAAGTAGCTCAAGAATCGATTGGGTGGTTGCAGGGTCAAGCGCGCTGGTGGCTTCGTCACACAACAGTACCTTAGGATCACTGGCAAGCGCTCGGGCAATCGCGACACGCTGCTTTTGACCACCACTGAGGTTTGCCGGGTAAGATTCATGCTTATCGGCCAAACCCACCAAAGCCAATAGTTCAGTGACTTTTTGTTTGATCTGCTCGCTACTCTTGCCTGCCAACTCTAGTGGCAGGGCCACGTTGTCGAATACGGTGCGTGATGACAGCAGGTTAAAGTGCTGGAAGATCATGCCAATATTGCGGCGAGTTTCACTTAGTTGCTTTTTAGACAGGGTGGTCAGGTCAACGCCATCGACAATGATGGAGCCGCTAGTCGGCGCCTCAAGCATGTTGACGCAACGAATCAAGGTACTTTTCCCTGCACCCGATGAGCCAATCACCCCAAAGATGGTTCCTTGAGGAATATGAAGATTGATGTCTTTGAGGGCATTGATTTGCTTCGCCCCTTGGTAGAACACCTTATTTACTTGATTAATTTCTATCATCGATAAACCTGTAAACTTGCCCCGGCGACAGTGAAAAACACTGGTTGTTAGCGCCTTGAGTAGCTGATGCTATGAGTTTCACTGATCTAAGTCAATAGATATTTTTACGTCTAGACGTCTAAATGGTTAACCGTCCATGTTTTAAACAAAAATGCGGGTGCTCTCTATTTCAAAGCGTGCGATAATTGAGGCAATTCACCAATATATAGAGAGCCCTGTTTTGGCAAAACCTGCTGTATTTCTCGATCGCGATGGCGTGATCAATGTAGACCACGGATATGTGCACGATGAGCACGAATTTGAGTATATTGATGGGGTTTTTAAGGCCGCTAAGCAACTCAAGCAAATGGGCTATATGTTGGTATTGGTCACCAACCAATCAGGGATCGCGCGCGGCAAGTTCTCAGAGGATCGCTTCCTTTCACTGACTCAGTGGATGGATTGGAACTTTGTTGATAACGGGGTGGAGTTTGACGGTATCTATTATTGTCCTCACCATCCAGAACATGGTCAAGGTGACTATCTGCAAGACTGTGAGTGTCGCAAGCCAAAGCCAGGGATGTTTAATTCTGCCAAAGATTTTCTTAACATCGATATGGCCAACTCAGTAATGGTCGGTGATAAAGCTGAAGATATGATGGCAGCAGGCGCGGCGGGTGTAGGCACTAAGATCTTAGTTCGTACAGGCAAGCCAATCACCGAACAGGGTGAGGCCCTAGCGGACAGCGTATTGGATAGCATTGCGGATGTTCCTGCTTATTTGAAAAATTAGCTTTGGGAGGCGAGAGGAAAAGCTTTCCCTCGAGCGCAGCGTTCTCGCAGTGAAACGATCTCGATTCTCGCCTCTGTTTGCGCTTCGCGCAAACAAAAAAAGCCAACCCCGAAGAGTTGGCTTTTGCAGAAGATGGTGGGGGGGGACGGATTCGAACCATCGAAGGCAGTGCCGGCAGATTTACAGTCTGCTCCCTTTGGCCACTCGGGAACCCCCCCAGGGGTTTATGCTCTCACAAGCAAAACTTGAAATGTTTTCCCAACACGTTTTCCAAGTTGTTCTCACGCTTTTCACAGCTAGAGATTAAATATGGTGGGGGGGGACGGATTCGAACCATCGAAGGCAGTGCCGGCAGATTTACAGTCTGCTCCCTTTGGCCACTCGGGAACCCCCCCAGGGGTTTATGCTCTCACAAGCAAAACTTGAAATGTTTTCCCAACACGATTTCCAAGTTGTTCTCACGCTTTTCACAGCGAGAGATGAAATATGGTGGGGGGGGACGGATTCGAACCATCGAAGGCGGAGCCGGCAGATTTACAGTCTGCTCCCTTTGGCCACTCGGGAACCCCCCCAGGGGTTTTATGCTCTCACAAGCAAAACTTGAAATGTTTTCCCAACACGATTTCCAAGTTGTTCTCACGCTTTTTACAGCCAGAGAGTAAATATGGTGGGGGGGGACGGATTCGAACCATCGAAGGCAGTGCCGGCAGATTTACAGTCTGCTCCCTTTGGCCACTCGGGAACCCCCCCAGGGGTTTCTACTTTCTAACAACCTAGATGATTGCGAAGTAAACTCAGCAAGTTTTCCCAACGCTTTGCTTGAGTGCGGGGCGCATCATAGCAAACTCTTGCAGGCTGTAAACCCTTTTTTTAGCATTTTGAATTGAACGGTGCCTTTTTGCGCAAAGTGGCGTGGTTTTTGTCGAAAACATCGTGATTTGAGCGGGCAATCGCAGTTCTTGGGTGGAAGATCCATTGAGTGTAGTGCACGTAAATGCTTATATAAGCCAAATTTTTCTTAGATTTACATTCCTTGACGTAAAATGTCATCGAAAGCCGTTACACTATCGCGTGAAGCTCAATGTCCAAACTGGTATACCCATGAACAAAATCCTGTTATTAAGCTTAGCCTCTCTTAGTCTTCTTGTGTCTGTGCCAGCTGTACATGCCCGTGGTCCGGGTGGCGCGCCAGCAATCACAGTCGTGACAGAACAAGTTAATGCTCACGCGGTGTCACAATCTCTATCTCTGGTTGGCAAATTGCAGTCTGAGTACTCGGTGGATCTTGCCCCCGAGGTGCAAGGTCGTGTGGATGTCATCCATGTTCGTACCAATCAGGTGGTTAAAAAGAACCAATTACTTCTGACACTTAATGCCGATCGGGTACAAGCGACATTTGCAGAAGCACAGGCCTACCTTAAAGATGAGCAGCGCAAACTCGCAGAGTTTGAGCGTCTTGTGGCACGGAATGCGATTACCCAAACGGAGATAGACGCGCAAAGGGCCAGTGTATCCATTGCCCAAGCGCGATTGGACGTCGCTCAGGCAGGATTGAATGACCACTATCTGCGTGCTCCGTTCGCCGGAACAGTCGGTTTTATCGATTTTAGTCGCGGTCAGTTGGTTAACCCTGGTGATAGCTTATTGTCTCTTGATGACCTTTCGACTATGGAGCTCGATCTTCAGGTACCAGAACGCTACCTCGCTCAGGTTGCTCCTGGTCTGAAAGTGACCGCAACGACTGCCGCTTGGGGTAACACCACCTTTGAGGGTGAAGTGACTGCTATCGATTCACGCATCAACCAAGAAACTCTGAACCTGCGTGTGCGCATCCAGTTTGATAATCAGACAGGGCAATTAAAGCCGGGTATGTTGGTCTCCTCATTTATAGCCTTTCCCCCAATCGAAGCGCCAATCATTCCTGTCCAAGCACTGGAATACTCAGGCACTAAGCGATATGTCTACGTGATCAATGAAGACAACATTGCCTCTCGCCGAGAAGTTGTACTTGGTGCGCGAATCGAGAATGAGGTCGTGATTGAGGAAGGGTTAGAGATTGGTGAGCAGATCGTTGTTCAGGGTATCGTCAATATGCGTGATGGTGTCGCTGTGACGGTATTGGGTGAGCAAGCAAAGGTACAAGGCAAGCCACAAAAGGCAGGTGAATAGTTATGTTGTTGTCTGATGTATCAGTCAAACGCCCAGTTGCAGCCATCGTACTCAGCTTGCTGCTGTGTGTATTTGGCTTTGTGTCGTTTACCAAACTCGCCGTTCGCGAGATGCCTGACATTGAAAGCCCAGTTGTCTCAATCACAACCCGTTACTCGGGCGCATCGGCGACCATTATTGAGAGCCAGATCACCTCGGTGCTTGAAGATCAGTTATCGGGTATCAGTGGCATAGATGAGATATCGTCCACGACGCGAAATGGCATGTCGCGGATTATGATTACTTTTGACCTTGGTTATGACCTTAATACCGGAGTCAGTGATGTGCGTGATGCGGTTGCTCGTGCACAACGCTCACTACCTGATGAGGCAGACGACCCACTGGTATTTAAAAATAATGGCTCGGGTGAGGCATCGCTGTACATTAACCTCAGCTCTTCTGAAATGGATCGCACCCAGTTGACCGATTACATAGACCGAGTGCTCTTAGACCGCTTTAGTCTGATCTCAGGGGTCAGTTCTGTGAATGTGTCTGGTGGTCTGTATAAGGTGATGTACGTCAAGCTCAAGCCAGAGTTGATGGCTGGACGCGGCGTAACTACGTCGGACATTACCCAAGCATTGCGTTCAGAAAACCTAGAAAGCCCCGGTGGTGAGGTGCGCAATGATGCTATCACTATGTCTGTGCGTACCGCGCGTGCCTATAACACACCTGAGGATTTTGACTACCTGGTAGTCAAGCGTGCAAGC
The DNA here is from genome assembly GCF_055391395.1 of Vibrio sabulosilitoris. Lineage (NCBI taxonomy): Bacteria > Pseudomonadati > Pseudomonadota > Gammaproteobacteria > Vibrionales > Vibrionaceae > Vibrio > Vibrio sabulosilitoris. Next base: position 3,081,686 of record NZ_AP029599.1, on the reverse strand, counting down.
GATAATACCCCAATTTACTTACAAGATGTTGCCGATGTGTTTATCGGTGCGGAGAATGAGAACTCGACCTTTAAGAGTGATGGTGTGGTTAACGTCAGCATGGGTATCGTACCGCAATCAGATGCCAACCCACTGGATGTGGCTAAGTTGGTTCGCGAGCAGGTGGATAACATTCAACAGTTCCTGCCACAGGGTACCCGCCTTGCGATAGATTACGACTCAACTATCTTTATCGAGCGCTCGATCAGTGAGGTGTACAACACCTTGTTCATCACTGGTGGCCTGGTGATTTTGGTGCTCTACATCTTTATCGGTCAAGCACGTGCGACCTTGATCCCCGCAGTGACAGTGCCAGTATCCCTGATCTCATCTTTTATTGCCGCCTACTACTTTGGATTTTCTATCAACCTAATCACCCTGATGGCACTGATCCTATCAATTGGTTTGGTGGTCGATGATGCGATTGTGGTGGTGGAGAACATTTATCACCATATAGAACGAGGTGAAAAACCACTGCTGGCCGCCTTTAAAGGGGCACGCGAAGTGGGTTTTGCCGTTGTTGCGACCACACTGGTACTGGTGATGGTGTTCCTGCCAATCTCTTTCATGGAGGGTATGGTTGGTCTGCTGTTCACTGAGTTCTCTGTCTTGCTCTCAATGTCGGTGATTTTCTCGTCATTGATTGCACTGACCTTGACGCCGGTGTTGGGCAGTAAGATCTTACTGGCAAACGTCAAACCCAACCGCTTCAATCGTTTTGTTGATCGGGTATTTAAACGCTTTGAATCAGGCTACCGTTGGGCATTAAAACGTGCATTACGCTTCAAGTGGGCCGCGCCGGTGGTTATTCTGGCGTGTATTGGTGGCAGTTATGGCTTGATGCAGCAAGTCCCTGCTCAGTTAACTCCGTCTGAGGACCGAGGGGTGGTGTTTGCCTTTGTCCGCGGTGCGGATGCAACCAGTTATAACCGTATGTCGGCCAATATGGACTTGGTTGAGTCGCGCTTGATGCCGCTGCTTGGTCAAGGCTTTTTGCAGTCCTTTAGTATTCAGTCACCGGCCTTTGGGGGTAACGCGGGTGACCAGACCGGTTTTGTTATTATGATCCTCGATGACTGGGATGAGCGTAATATTACCGCTCAGCAGTCATTGGGAGAGATCCGCAAGGCACTGGCAGGGATCCCCGATGTGCGTGTGTTCCCATTTATGCCAGGTTTCCGTGGTGGTTCAAGCGAGCCGGTGCAGTTTGTATTAGGTGGCTCGGATTACAGTGAACTTAAAGAGTGGGCCGAGCTCCTCAAACAGCAGGCAGAAGACTCTCCGCTCATGGAAGGGGCTGAGATTGATTACTCAGAGAAAACCCCCGAGCTGCTGGTGAGTGTTGATCGCCAGCGAGCGGCGGAGCTCGGGATCAAGGTGTCTGATATCTCCAACACGCTTGAGATCATGCTTGGAGGTAAATCAGAGACGACCTATGTTGATCGTGGCGAGGAGTACGATGTTTATCTGCGTGGTGACGAGAACAGCTTTAATAATGCTTCTGACTTGTCACAGATCTATATGCGCTCTGCTACGGGTGAACTAGTGACGTTGGATGCGGTGACCTTTATCGAGGAGGTCGCCTCGTCGACTCGACTATCGCACTACAACAAGCAGAAGTCGGTAACAGTTAAGGCTAACCTATCTGATGGCGCAACCCTGGGCGCGGCTTTGGATTTCTTGGATCAGCGAGCGATAGAGCAGCTTCCCAGTGATATCAGTATCAGCTACTCTGGCGAGTCGAAAGACTTCAAAGAGAACCAATCGAGTGTGGCGTTTGTTTTTGCGTTGGCGCTTTTGGTTGCATATCTTGTCTTGGCAGCGCAGTTTGAGAGCTTCCTTAACCCACTTGTGGTGATGTTCACCGTACCTATGGGAGTCTTTGGCGGCTTCTTGGGTCTGTTTGTGATGAGCCAAGGGATGAATATCTATAGCCAGATTGGCATGATCATGCTTATTGGTATGGTGACCAAAAACGGTATCTTGATCGTCGAGTTCGCTAACCAGTTGCGTGATAAGGGCATCGAGTTTGAGCAGGCGATCATTGATGCGTCAGCGCGACGTCTGCGCCCTATTATGATGACGGCATTCACGACTCTCGCTGGCGCCATTCCACTGATTATTTCCACCGGTGCAGGCTATGAGAGCCGCGTGGCTGTTGGTACGGTGATCTTCTTTGGTATGGGCTTTGCGACCTTGGTTACCTTGTTTGTGATCCCAGCGATGTATCGTTTGATCTCAATCAATACCCGCTCGCCAGGTCATGTGGAAGCCGAGCTGAACATCGAGCTTGATCATGATGTTAAAGGGCGAAGCATGCACTAACCAATGTGCACTTTACAGGTTAAATTTGAAAGCGCCACTACGATGGGGTGGCGCCTTTATCTAACTGAGGTAAACACTCAAGGGACGTGTTTGCGGTGCGTCAAGAGGTGGAATGGGCACTCCCTCGGAAAACGATTCCGTTTTCTTACGCAAACAAAAACCTGATATAGACCAGATGTACACACCACTTCAACTGACGTGGGGGCTCTCCCCCAGGCAATGTGATTTCGAGTTTAAGGTGTTTGCTACATCAATTGGCTGTGTTGTCAGAAATACAGTTAATTTAAAAGGATTGTGTCTCAAACCTGATTCAAGCAACAGAGCCTTTTTGCTTGGCTATTTTTGACTTAAACGTTGGTAGATCAGGCTTTTTCACGACTAGGTACACTGCTGTCGCTGCAAACACAAGGCCGATGATGCCCATCCAGTCGAAGGCCTCATCAAAAGCTAACCAGGCTTGAAGGGCCGTGGTTGGGGGTACAAGGTAGAATACCGTGGCAATGCTTGATGCAGCACCATTTTTCACCATGTAAAGCAACAGTAGAATCGCTACACAAGACAACACCACTACCATCCAAAGCAAAGTAAAAACCAATTCTTTAGTCCATTGCACCTGCATCGTTTCAAACTGCACCGCGATTGGCAGGAAAACGGCTAACGCCGCCATATACTGTACAGTTGCACCGCTCACCATATCCACGTGTTGGCAGTATTTCTTTTGATACAGAGTGCCAATGGTGATGCCCAAAAGCGATGCAAAGCTCATGCAAATTGCTAAGTTCTTGTGCAAATCTGATTGCCATTCCATCTTACCCATCAATACGATAGTGATGCCGACAAAACCCAATATTAGGCCAAACCATTGAGATGGTTTGAACTCTTCAGATGCGAACAACACCAGTAGCACGGCAGTTAAAATGGGCTGTATCCCTACCAATAATGAACTTAAGCCTGCGGGCATCCCTAGATTGATGGCAAAGAATGTACCACCTAAGTAAAAGCCGTGAATCAAGATACCGACCACACAACTGTGCCAAAAGCTCTTGCCTGTGGGCATGGGGTGACGCAGGCAGATTACAATTACCAGAAACAGAAGCACATTAAACGCCATACGAATCGACAATAGGGTGGCAGGTTCCGCATATTGCAAACCAAATCGCGCCCCGACAAACCCAGAAGCCCAAAGGATAACGAATATAAAAGGAATGGCTCTGACTATCATAATTCTATCTCTCACTTGTTTTCTAATCTTGAATGTTGCTAATGTAGTAGGGTACAGATTTTTGATAAAGTGACAGTTGGAAGTATTTTAATGGGTACAGATTTCATCGAGACATTGGAAGTAAGTAAGTATCTGAGCGTAGAGAGGCATTTAAAGCAAACCATCAGCAACGGGGTGTATCAAACTGGTGACAAACTGCCCTCTATTCGTCAACTCAGTGATGAGCTCAAGGTGAGCAAGAACACGGTGATCCGTGCCTATCAGGAGCTAGAAGCTCAAAGCTTGGTCTACTCAGTGCCAAAGTCCGGCTATCGCGTGAAGCCGGGTGAGAATAGTCAAACCAAAGTAAACAATCCCACTCGCGTGGATTTGCTTTCGGTGTGTAAGCAAATCCTCACCTACCCAAAGTATCAGGAGTTGTTACCACTTGGCTCAGCACACCCAAATATTGATGCTCCAGCGATCAAGAGTTTGTATGCCGAGATAGGTCGCCATAGCCGCCAACAAAGTCATATCTCTAGCCACTACCAATTACCACCAGGCGATGAATTGTTGCTCAAACAACTCGCTAAGATCACGCAGGATTCAGGCACGCCGGCAAATGTGGATGATCTTTTGGTAACCCATGGAGCACAGCAAGCCATCAGTCTCGCCCTGCGTGCAACTACGCAAACCGGAGACATCGTTGCCGTTGAATCGCCATGCTACTTCGGCAATTTACTGTTACTGGAGTCCCTAGGTTTACAGGTTGTGGAGATCCCAAGTTGCCTGCGTGATGGTATAGATCCGGACGCACTAGAAAAAGCTATGGCAACGTGGGAGATCAAAGCAATCATCGTAACGCCGAATTTCAGTAATCCAACAGGCTCAATGATGCCGCTGGAAAGAAGAAAACGGCTACTCGCAGTTTCTGGAGATATTCCAATAATTGAAGATGACGTCTTTGGTGGGCTGTGTTTTGAAAAGCCACTACCGAGCTTACGCAAGCTGGATAAGAAGCAACGAGTGATCTATGTGAACTCCCTGTCCAAAACACTCGACTCACGCCTTCGAATTGGGTGGATGTTAGCCGGGCGTTACCGCAATCAAGTGGAACAATACTTATTGTGTGAAAACATGGGGAGCTTGAATTTGATACAATCGGCAGTGGCCACTTTCCTGACCTCAGGAAAATACCGCCTTCACACCGCACGCATGTGCCGAGCCTACCAATCTAACGTACAACGATTTTTGCAGATCCTACATCAATGTTTAGATACTCATTCAGAACTGAAAAATCAATATCAAATCAACACTGTACAGGGGTCATTTTTACTTTGGTTACGCTTGCCACCAAACACCGATAGCTATGCGCTCTACAAAGCCTGCAGCGAGCGCAAAATCAGTATCTTGCCCGGTTCGGTATTTGGCACTCAAAGGCAGTACCGAAATTGTATTCGCCTTAGTGTGGCAAACTTTAGAGCCGAAGAAAACTGGAGGCCGGCAATGAACACGCTAGCTCGCTTGATCGCAAAGCACGCGAAATGACAATATCTCGACACAATGAACGTTATAGGGAGTACACGAAACTCCCTCTCGCTAAGTTCGAATCAATTACTCTTTTCTTTGGAGCAAATTAGAATTTAACCACCCCAGTTAGGTTACCTGTGATCAATCGCAGAATAGAGGGAGTGTGATGTTCCTTTAACTGCTGCCCAATACTTGTCTCCATAAGACCAGTGCCACCATTCAAACGGGTAGTTGATAAAGCCAGCAGACCCCATACAAGAAAAAAGAATTCTCCGATTCTTTTTTACATTATCCGTTAGGTCTTCGAAAAAGGAGTAACATTTACCATCGGATTTGGCTGCATCTTCATCGTATTTACAGCCAAGGTCTACCTCAACACCTTGTTTGTCTATTAACGATACGTCAACCGCTCCACCCGTTGGATGACCCGCTACATTTGGTGGTGCTATATACTCCGAAGCAAGTTTATGGATTTGTGTTGGTGAAAGGTGTTCAAATTCTTCTGAACAGAACAGTTGAATTACCCGCCGATTATAAATAAAAGATTGGAATGCTCTGGGTCTATGCGCCTCTTTTACTAACAAACATAATCCTTCTGGAAGAAGAAGCGATGCTTGCTTCAACTTATCCACGACACTTTTACGCGCGATAAACTCATTCGCATATCCAAGGTCAACATCATAGTCTAAAACCAGCTTGCTCTCTTTTAGATCGATGGAAACCATTGGCTCATGGTTTTCGATGACAGCCATATTTTGAACGCTGGGGTGTAACAAGCCGATATAATTCAATGCTTGTATCCTGTCGGCAAAAAAAAAGACATTAGTGCATTTGCCAGCGATATGCAACGAAAGACAAATTATAAATAGACACCCATGATTTCAAAAATTATAAATAGACACCCATGATTCCATGGTAATTGAATGACAGGAAGTGGTGCTCTATCACTGCAGGCTGTCAATAGATATGAGAGTTGGAGCCTAAACTAAGGGAAAGAAAAAGGCCTACCAACCCCGTGATAGGTGATGACTTGAATTGAAGTTGAGGTTTTTGTGAATGATGCGCTATCAAATTAACGCTTTGCCCAAGCAGCTAAGCACACTGGAAGCAGCGTTTCGCTGCACCGACTCCCCGCATTCGTTGCAGGCCATGGTTGTGCTGGAAAGTCCGCATAGCGCTCTCTGTCCCTATTGGGCCGCAAAACTGCTTTTCCAACGATGTTATTAGCTCTGTCCATTCGACTTCGTCAATACCAAGTCTTGTGAGAATGGGAGGGTACTCTGGTAGTATCGCACCTGGTTTACCTTCTTGAATGGCCCTTCCGCTTATATCAAGGAGAAGTAGGTACTCTCTAAGTGAAAACGTTAATCCCTCTGGTATCTCTTTGCTCTCATGACCAACAAATGGATACAAACACTCAGGTTGAGTCGGTGAGTTAGAATTACCGCGTGAGGATTTAAGCGTATCCGTGCGCTTCTTGACGCTAGTAAAGGCCGATTTTTCAGGTGTTTTTGCAACTTTGGCACGAACTGGGTTGAGGTCAACATAAGCCATGCAGGCAATCACCGCAGCCTCATCAAGTAAAGCTTGAGACTTGAAACGTCCTTCCCAAAACCGCCCAGTACAACCATCTTCTTTATTAGCCTGGCGAGCAATCGGTTCGTTAAGGTTACGCATAAACCAACTGATGTCGTACAACCGGCGTCGATAGACCTCTGCTGTTTCTGTCACAGCTTGCCAAGAGGCTTCATCTAAATCATCCCCTTTAAGGTAATGGGAAGTAAGCAGTGTGCCTTTGTGTAATTTATGCCATCGTTCAAGCACCTGACGCGTATCCCAGCCTAACGCTTGCTCACGATTGACGTGCAGCACCACATGGGTGTGGTTGCTCATCACGGCGTAGGCGCAGATATCAATTGCGAACACATCTGCTAATGCCAGCAGTCGTTGCTCTACCCAAGAGCGGCGATGTTCGAAACTTTTCCCTGTTGACTGGTCAACACCACACAGGAATGCGCGACGCACACAGCGAGAGACACAATGGTAATAGCTGGTGTCGTCGAGGCTGACTTGCTCAGAACGGGCCTTTGGCATGGTGAAGCTCCATTTAATACTCATAGCCTGAGTGTAGAATAGGTTTGAGCCTTTTACTTTGTAATGGGTGTCTATTTACTACTACTACTACTACTACTACTATTCTCTAGTTGGTTAAATGTTTAGATTATCAAAAATGTCAATACAATCAGGTAAAAACGTGGAGTAATATCGCCTATTTAATAAAAGTGTCACTTTTGGGGCCTACCATTCTGAATGGAAAAAATTCGCGTAACTGACTGACACATCAATGGAATTGCTATGGCGGCCTCAAAGAGAAAGAAATCCACGTCTTCTTTATCACTCATTCGTACTTTGAGTGCGATTTTTGCTCTGATAATCGCTTTTTTTATCGGTTTAAGTTTGCTCAGTGCCAATGGCTTAAATCAGGTCAAGCAGCAGTTTGATGTGTTGTCGGAACGTGCGATGCCGCTGGCGATGAATAACGCCGCTCTAACTCAAGATGTGCTTGAACAACTTAAGCTGCTGAACTACGGTACGCAATTAAACTCTTCACTCGAGCTTGAGAATACACGTCAACGCATCAATGTCCTCAGTCAACGCAGTGACCTGCGCGTGCGAAATCTGTTTGAGATTGCCGATTTGCAAGAGGGGATCCTCAGTGAACAGCAGCGCAATGAGCTGGCGGCAAAAATATTTGAGCTCCAGTCGATAACACAAGCGATCCTTGCCACTCAATCGCAAGCGATTGTGATGAAGGACCAGATTGATAAAGACGTGACTGGCTTTCACTATGGCTTGTCATCGATCGGCCCTGAGATGAATCGGATTAGCTTATCACTGGCCTCGGACAACCCGATGGTCTCTGATGCTGCTAGCCGATTCATCGCTAATGCGAGCTCAATGGAGAGCACCTTCTTAACCTTGATGATGCAAGACGAGCTTGAGAGCGCGCAAAATGAGTATCGTGAGATGCGCAACCGCATTGCGGGTATCTCGCTGGCATTTGATGATTTTGCCCAGTGGCACCCTGAGATCAAAGAGTTTGCCAGCATGACTACCTCATACGATATGATGTTGCAAGGCTTTGAGCCAGATGGCGTGCTGCGCAAAATTCTTGAGCGCCTTGAACTGATGGAAGGCCGTGATGAGGACTTAGCTCAAGCCGCTATTTTAGCAAACCAGACCACGCAACTCTTGATTGAGATCTCGGAGACGGCAGAGCGCTTGATTGATTCTGGTCAGCAGGTTGTCAACTCGACCATTCAGCGTAATATTCTGATTTTGGTCGCCTCATCAGGTGCACTGGTGGTGATTGTGATGGTGTTGTTTTTCGCCCTACGTCGTTGGACGAATCGATCATTAGTCACTATTAGCGCACAGCTCAACAAATTAACTGAGCATGACTTGAGTGGTCAGATTGCCGTTGAAGGGCCAACCGAGATGCGTGATATTGCCGATAAACTCAATCAAGTGGTCAGCACTACCCACGCCTCAGTAGAGATGGTGACACGTAACTGTGAGACCTTGTATCAAACCGCTGAAATTAGCCATGGCGCGGCCGAGCAGACTCGGACTAGCCTGTCAACGCAAAGTAGTGCGCTGGAGAGTATGGTTACCACAGTTACAGAGCTCGAGGCCTCAATCAAAGAGATTGCCACCATGACTACGGAGTCGTTCAATAATGCCCGTGAGGCGGAAGAGTTCGCTGTTGTCGGTCTCACGGCGATGGATGACAATCGCACTCGCTTACATCAGCTTGAACAAACCCTGAGCCGCAATGAACGCTCAATGAATGAACTCGACTCCAAGGTAGGGCAGATCAGCGAGATGGTGGATATGATCAGTGGTATTGCTGATAATACCAACTTGCTGGCACTGAATGCCGCTATTGAAGCTGCCCGCGCTGGTGAGATGGGGCGGGGCTTTGCAGTAGTCGCAGACGAGGTGCGTAAGCTCGCGAGTGACACTACGGCGCAAACGGGCAATATCCGTCTGATGATGTCAGAGCTTATGGAAGCTGCGCACAGCTCTCGCGCCTCTGTGGCTGAGTCTCGCGAGGAGATGAACTTTGCTCTTGAGTCGAGTCAGCGAGTGAAGAGCTCCTTTGAGGACATTGAAGCCTCGATTAATCAAATTCGCCTGCGAGTTGAGCATGTATCAGCAGCCACGGAAGAGCAGCAGCGCGCGACGGCTGATGTTAGTCGCTCAATCGTTCATGTCAATGACCAAAGCGACAACTCTACGCTTCAACTGGCGTCGCTGGTGGAGAGCGCCGAGCAAGTCGCAGAGATTGCTGGCCATCAACAGGCCATGCTGCACAAATATGAGTTGTAATCAGCGCATCATTGGGATAGAAAAAAGCGAGCAGTCACTGCTCGTTTTTTCATTACCCGTCAGTAGCGGCCTGCTCACAGTCTTGCCCATCAACACAGCACTCATCGCGCAAAAAACCGATCACCGCATCAAGGCGTTGATACTCCGCTAAGCAATAGAGGGTCCTGCCCTCGCGTCGCTGGGTTAGAAGACCGGCAGAGCTAAGAGTAGAAATGTGGTGTGACAGAGTGGAGCCAGGGATAGCAAGTTTTTGCTGCAGCCCACCAACTGAAATGCCCTGATGACCGGCGCGCACAACCAGCTTGTAGATGCTCAAGCGTGTTGGATGACCGAGCTCTTTAAGCGCCTTTGCTACGGTTTCTAACTCCATTGTCTTGCCTAACTATTAAAATTCGATACTTGTCGAATTATAACCAATATTTCACCAACACGTCGCCGATAATTGTCACTAGATATGATGCTGTCACGTGGAGATTGCCTATCTCTTCATCACTCAAGCCTTTAGTAGACAGGCTTGAGCGAGCATATAGCGGGTTTATGAGTAGCTTACCGTATAGCGAGTTGGCTTGTGATTCATCGCTAAAACCACGTTAAGCATCACCGCACCAAGCACGGAAAGCAGGATAACAGAAGGCGCGACAAACCAACTTGAGGCAATCAAAATCGTGGCGTCAATCGCCATTTGAGTTTTACCGACTGAGATACCGAAACGGTCTTGAACATAGAGACAGAAGACATTGAATCCACCCAGGCTTGAACGGTGACGAAACAGAATAAGCATGCCCAGCCCCATCAGTAGGCCACCTGCGATGGCACAGTAGACTGGATTAATTTGGTCAATGGCAATCACAAGGTGCAAATGGTCAGCGAGAATCGAGACGAGGCCACCAGAGAGCGCGCTATTGATTGCAAAGCGACGCCCAAAACGCTGCCAGGCCATCAGGTAAAAAGGTATGTTACAACTAAAGTACAGCACACCAAAAGACAGCGGCATCAATTGGGAAAGCAACAGCGCCAATCCGGTTGTGCCTCCGGTGAGTAACTGAGCATTTTGTAGGAAGAAGACTCCTTGGGCGACCAAAAACGTCCCAGTAACCATTGCAATCCAGTCTTCTTTGTTTGTGTGCTTTTCCATTGTTGACTCAGCAAACCTGTGTTTTATGAATATTTTGAGCGCGAATGGTAGTGAAATACGCTAGAGAAACCCAGCAAACAGAACAAATTATTGAACCGAGATGTATGGCTGGCTGTACAAAGTGTAAACCTGTATTGTTGACGGCAATCTAATGCGGCCTGTAACCTGCCAACCGGTGAGAAAGTTACAAATCATCGTCGATTTTATAGGTGCAAATCCGTACTATAGAGCCAGAGCCTAACAGCAGTAACAAGTGACCAAGTTTTGGTCTGAGATTGGACCAGATAAACCGAGCCATATTTGGTGCAGTTTACCCTTTATGATCCAGATCAAGTTATGTAATATGGGCGCCAACTTGATGACGAAAACGTTTGCGTAAGGTCGTTAAGCAGTTTTTTTGCAACTTTCAGTTTAAATCTGAGTCAGGAGATACAGATGTTAAAGCGTGATATGAATATCGCAGATTACGATGCGGAGCTATTCGCAGCTATCCAGGAAGAAACTCTTCGTCAAGAAGAGCACATCGAGCTAATCGCTTCTGAGAACTACACCAGCCCACGTGTAATGGAAGCACAAGGTTCTCAGCTAACTAACAAATACGCTGAAGGTTACCCAGGCAAGCGCTACTATGGCGGTTGTGAGTACGTTGATAAAGCCGAAGCGCTAGCGATTGAGCGTGCCTGTCAGCTATTTGGTTGTGAATACGCTAACGTTCAGCCACACTCTGGCTCTCAAGCCAACAGCGCAGTGTACATGGCGCTACTAAACCCAGGTGATACTGTACTGGGTATGAGCCTAGCACACGGTGGTCACCTAACTCACGGCTCACCAGTTAACTTCTCGGGCAAACACTACAACGTTATCCCTTACGGTATCGATGAAGCAGGTCAAATCAATTACGATGAGATGGAGCAATTGGCGCTAGAGCACAAGCCAAAAATGATCATCGGTGGCTTCTCTGCTTACTCACAGATCGTTGACTGGGCGCGCATGCGTGAGATTGCCGATAAAGTTGATGCTTACCTGTTCGTCGATATGGCGCACGTTGCGGGTCTGATTGCGGCAGGTGAGTACCCAACGCCAGTGCCACACGCCCACGTTGTTACCACGACTACGCACAAAACGCTAGCCGGTCCTCGTGGTGGCCTGATCCTGTCAAATGCAGGCGAAGACATGTACAAAAAACTGAACTCGGCAGTATTCCCTGGCGGCCAGGGTGGTCCATTGATGCACGTTATCGCGGGTAAAGCGGTCGCATTTAAAGAAGCGATGGAGCCAGAGTTCAAAGCTTACCAAGCTCGCGTGGTGAAAAATGCCAAGGCAATGGTGGCGCAGTTCCAAGAGCGTGGCTACAAGATTGTGTCTAACGGCACTGAAAACCACCTATTCTTGGTTGACCTGATTGACAAAGACATCACGGGTAAAGAAGCCGATGCCGCTCTTGGCGCTGCTAACATCACAGTGAACAAGAACTCTGTTCCAAACGATCCTCGCAGCCCGTTTGTGACTTCTGGTATCCGTATCGGCTCACCAGCGATTACCCGTCGTGGTTTTACTCAAGCTGATGCGACAGAGCTTGCGAACTGGATGTGTGACGTGCTTGATGACGTTAACAATCAAGACGTGATTGAAACCACCAAAGCAAAAGTGCTTGAGATCTGTAAGCGTCTTCCTGTTTACGCTTAATTCTTCACTTGCTAAACAAGACGAAAAGGAGCTCATTGAGCTCCTTTTTTCTATTTGGGAATGCTCAAAAGCGTGCCAGATTTACAGCGAAAAGAGTAATAGATCCGGCTCTCACTAAACTGACCCAATCCCTCACCATCGCAATAATCGATATTAATATCACGCATTGTCTCTAAGGTGTCTTGATTGTTGAGGGCAAACTTGGAGCTATCAGAGCAGATGATACGTACGCGGCCGTCATCGCTAACCGAGTAGAGGTCAACCTCAGTATTGCAGAGCTCAAAGGAGGCTTCTCGATAGTTGTCTTGTTTGGTGTTGGTCGTGCACCCTTGACTCAAAAGTGCAAAGGCAAAGGCGGCAACACAGAGCTTATATCCTGTCATCTCAGTCCCTTAGATGTGATTTCCCTATCATCAGCGTAGATAGTGCTGACCTATGACACAAGGTGAATCGAGTGCTAATGGCTGAGTGTATTGCTTATGAGTGGGTTTGCTGTTTAACAAACTCGACAAAGGTGCGGTGAGCAATCGACAGGTAGCCCTGCTCACGCCAGGCGAGGGCAAGATTGAGTTCAACTTTTTCTTCAAACGGGATCGCGACGATGTCCTTTTCGCAATCGGTGACCATTTCTAGCAGCGCAGTGATGGCGAACTCATTTTTGACGATGCTTAAAATCATAGTGAGCAGATTGGTTTCAAAAGAGAACTGCATGGGCATCTGATACTGGCGCGCTTTCGCCTCGATAAAGTCGCGGTGAAAATAACCAGACTCAAACAAGACCAACTCGTGCTCAAAGAACTCAGCAAAGGAAATTGAGCTGCGTGTCGCTAGAGGGTGGTTCTTACCCACCGCAGCCACCATATTTGAGGTCAAGAGGTGGTCAGTTTGCAGGTTTTTGGCCTGAGTCGAGTGATTGATCACACCAATATCCAGTGCGCCATCGTGCAGCATTTGAGCAATCGAGCGGGTTCCGGCATTGACGACAGTGAGTTTGAGCTTAGGGTAGCGTGTTTTAAATGCCATCAGTATCTCAGGAAAGTAATAAGACCCTAGCATGCTGGGTACCCCAATCCTCACTTCGCCTTTTTCGAGCCCTTTGAGCTCATCCATCGCCAAGTTGGCATCTTGCAGTTTTTGCTCAACTTGTTTGGCATGTTGATAAAGGACCTCACCCTCTAGGGTCAAACTGACCCGCTTGCCCTGGCGAAGAAATAGGCTCAAGCCCAGTTGGTGCTCTAGTTTTTTGATCGACATGCTCAGTGGCGGCTGGGCAATATTGAGTGCCTGCGCGGCATGAGTAAAGTTGCCGTGCTCGGCAACCGCAATAAACTGACTCAGTTGTTTGGAGTGCATGTCGATACTAAAAATATATAGTTGGAATAGATTTAATATATTTAATTTCTGATGCAACGATTGCTATCTTGATCACAAATCAAGCAGTAACGGCAGCCATAGGAGTAGCCATGATTGAGTTCCAATCGCGTCGGTATTACCAGGTGACACTCAGTGTTGCGTTGGGGGCGTTTCTCATTTTTTGTAATTTGTATCTATTTCAACCTATGCTGCCCAAATTGGCGATGCAGTTTTCTGCGACGGCATTTGAGATCAACTGGGTTTTCGCCATTACCTCATTAGTCTTGTCGCTGAGCTTGATCCCTTGGGCGGTCTATTCCGAGCGCAAAGGGCGCCGCCGAGTGCTGTTGGTTGGGCTGTTTTCCTTGCCGCTAATTGGTGTAGGAATGTGGCTATCCCATTCACTGTGGCAACTGATCATGATGCGTGGGGCATTAGGGGTGTTTCTTGCGGCTTACTTGGCTGTCGGGGTTGCTTATCTGGTCGAAGAGCTGTCCGAGCAGGCATTTTTGCACGCGATCGGCATCTATGTCGCGGCGAACTCTATCGGTGGTATTGCCGGTCGATTGTTAGGCGGTGCCTTGCTTGAGTGGGGTGGCTGGGAGAGAGCGGTATTGGTGATGGCGCTTATCAGCCTGATTGGCGCTTTTGTCGTCTGGCAAGGCTTGCCAAAGCAGCGCCATTTTATCGCCCAAACTGGGCTGTTGCGGCATCATAACCGGGCGGTGCTCAATCACTTTAAAAACCCAAGCTTATGGACCGCAATGCTGATTGGTGGGGTGAACTTTGCCTTGTTTGTTAATCTGTATACCGTTATGGGCTTCCGCTTGGTCGCCGAGCCCCACAGCTTGCCCGTGGGCATTGCCAGTATGATCTTCCTTTGCTATCTGGCCGGTACATTAAGCTCGAGTCTATCAGCAAAGTGGCGCAAGGTGGGCAGCACCACAACAGGGATTGCAATGGGCTCTGCCATCATGCTTGCCGGCGTACTGATCGCCTATGTTGAGCAGTTAAGCCTGATGGTGGTGGGGCTATTGCTGATAAGCTTTGGCGCGTTTTTCACTCACACACTGGCGTACGCTTGGGTGAGCCAACAGGCCCAGACAGGCAAAGCCACAGCGGTTGCGCTGTATCTGGTTCACTATTACGTAGGGGGCAGTCTGGGTGGTTTTTGGCTGCTGTATTGCTGGCAGCATGGCGCCTGGTTTGGCGTGATCCTCGGTAGTCTGCCTCTACTGATCAGCCTGTTTGTATTGAGCTATTCACTTGAGCGTAGCCATTCGCGCTTGGTTACCTCGAATTAGAGTTGTGCATAAAACGAAAAAAGGTTGACAAGAGTCAACCTTTTTTCGTTACGGTGGTTTTAGAGACGGCGGTCGTTACTTAACCTCAATACCTTGCGCTTGCATATCGGCATGGTACGACGAGCGAACAAACGGACCACACGCGGCATGAGTAAAGCCGAGATCCAGCGCGATCTGTTTGAGTTCATCAAACTCCTCAGGTGGCACATAGCGCTCAACGGGTAAGTGGTGGCGACTTGGGGCAAGATATTGGCCGAGCGTCAGCATAGTGACGCCATGAGCGCGCAAGTCTTTGAGCACTTCGATGATCTCTTCCTTGGTTTCACCGAGGCCCATCATCAACCCTGACTTGGTCGGTACCGTAGGGTGTTGTTGCTTGAACTTCTCGAGCAGCTGCAGCGACCATTTATAGTTCGCCCCAGGGCGAGCTTTACGATACAGCCTTGGCGCTGTTTCCAGGTTATGGTTGAACACATCTGGTGGATTGTCCTTGAGTAAATCAAGCGCTACGTCCATTCGGCCGCGGAAGTCGGGCACTAAGGTTTCAATCTTAATCGTTGGGTTGAGTGCGCGGATCTCTCGGTTACAGTCAGCGAAGTGCTGAGCGCCACCATCGCGCAGGTCATCACGGTCTACCGAAGTAATGACCACATACTTGAGCTTCATATCGGCGATAGTTTTTGCCAGTTGTTGTGGCTCATCAGCTTCAGGTGCTAAAGGACGACCATGGGCCACATCACAAAATGGACAGCGTCGGGTACAGATTGCACCGAGGATCATAAAGGTCGCCGTACCGTGATTAAAGCATTCCGCGAGGTTAGGGCAGGAAGCTTCTTCACAGACAGAGTGGAGGTTGTTCTTGCGCATCGCTGCCTTGATGTCTTGGATGCGCTGGCTGTCCGATGGCAGCTTGATCTTCATCCAGTCAGGCTTGCGCAGAACCTCTTTCTGCTCTGTTGGCATGTTTTTTACTGGAATGAGAGCCATTTTATCAGCATCACGATACTTGACGCCTTTTTCCATTTGTATAGGTTTACTCATTTTCTACCGCTTCCGTTGCAAACTCGACCTGCTGATATCCTAGCAGAGACACGAGTTCTTCGATTAAAGGTGACTGGGCTTGGTGTAATTGTGTAATTGGGGTTAGATCGCTGAGTTGAACCATCTCCATTCCTGCGTAGCCACAAGGGTTAATGCGTAGAAAGGGGCTCAGGTCCATATTGATGTTAAGGGCGAGTCCATGGAAAGAACACCCTCGGCGAATTCGTAGACCAAGGGAGCATATCTTGCGTTGCTCAACATAGACGCCAGGCGCATCTGGACGAGCATTGGACTCGACACCAAAGCGTTTAAGGGTGTTGATAACGGTATTTTCGATATGGGTGACCAAGTCGCGCACACCGATTTTTTTGCGCCGTAGATTGATCAGTACATACGCAACCAACTGGCCCGGTCCATGGTAGGTCACTTGACCACCGCGGTCACTTTGCACCACAGGGATATCGCCTGTGTCCAGCAGGTGCTCTTGTTTTCCAGCTTGACCTTGGGTGAAGACAGGGTTGTGCTCAACCAACCAGACCTCGTCCACGGTGTTATCATCGCGTGTGTCAGTAAAGTCGTGCATTGCTTGCCATACCGGTTGGTAGTCTTGGCGGCCTAAGTATCTGACTATCAGACGGTTTTCCATTTATATTCCATGATCCCTAGCGAACTTCGCTTTCGATTATAAACAGGAAAGTGCGACTAAACTACATTTTGATGACAGGTTTTTAACCTTACAGTTGGCGGGTGATTTTTATATTATTGATAAATAATAAAAAAGCAGCCTATGGCTGCTTTCAAAAAAAATTTAAGAATTCAAATTTTTACAGAACCATGCGGACGATGTCGATCTCGCCAAGTTCTTTGTACAGTGTCTCAACCTGCTCGATTGAGGTTGCCGTGATGTTGATAGACACTGAGTGGTAGTTACCCTTCGCACTTGGTTTTACCACAGGGCTATAATCACCCGGTGCGTGGCGTTGGATCACTTCCAACACGCGTTCTGGCAGTTCTGGCTTGGCATAACCCATGACTTTGTAGGTGAATGAGCATGGGAACTCAAGCAAGTCTTTCAATTTAGCGTCTGAGTTAATCGTCAGCATAATAAACTCCAAATTCTCTGGTACAGGAATGGCGAAGAATAGTACTGCCATTCTGGGATAATCTCAAGATGCACTCGGTTTAAAACCAGTTGCCTGATTTAAAACCAGTTGCTTAGGCTAAAACCAGCTGCTTAGCAGCAACGTCAGGTAATCCCACATTCGACGAAAGAATCCTCCGCGTTCAACTGACTCCATGGCGACCAGCGGGTATTCGGCAACATTCTCGCCGTCCAGTACATAGTATAGCGTACCAAGTTGGTCGCCTTGCTGGATTGGTGCTCGCAACTGTTGCTCAACCACCAAATTAGCCTCGAGCTTGCCACTGCTGCCGCGCGGCAGGGTCAGATAAGCCTCTTCGGTGATGCCCATATCAACGCTGGGCTTTTCCGCCATCCAGACCTTTTCCGTTGCAAGTACCTGCTCGGCTTGATGCGGTGCGACGGTTTCAAAAAAGCGAAAGCCATAACTCAGTAGTTTTTTACTCTCAGCCTTACGTGCATCGGGGTTTTTGGCCCCCATGACCACCGCAATCAGTCGCATGTCGCCTTGAGTTGCTGAGCTTACTAGATTGTAACCCGCTTTACGTGTATAGCCGGTCTTGATGCCATCGACATTCATGCTCTCATCCCACAGCAAACCGTTGCGGTTATGCTGGGTGATGCCGTTATAGGTATATGACTTCTCGGAGTACACGCGGTACTCCTCAGGCACATCACGGATCAGTGCTTTGCCCAACAGGGCAAGATCAAACGGTGTTGAATACAAATCAGGGTTGTCGAGACCATGGGGATTGGCAAAGTTCGAATTAGTCATGCCAATACTTTGTGCCCAGCTGTTCATTAGCGTCACGAATGCGGCTTCTGAGCCAGCGATATGTTCGGCCGCTGCGATACAGGCATCGTTACCCGATTGAACGATAATGCCACGCAGCACCTCTTCAAGCTTGGCACTTTTGCCCACCTCAAGGAACATTTTCGATGAGCCAGGGAAGTTGCGTGCCCAGGCATTACGGCTGATTGTGACATCATCATCCAAAGACACACTGCCGCGACTGATCTCTTGACCTATCACGTAACTGGTCATCATCTTGGTCAGGCTTGCTGGGGAAAGCTGAGTATGCTCGTTCTCTGCCGCGATGATCTCACCTGAATGGTAGTCCATCAGGATATAACCTTTTGCAGCAACAGGCGGCAAACCCGGAGTAATGCTGGCATGAGCAAGTGCGCTGGCCAGAAGAGAGGTGACGCCAACAAGAAGTGAGCGCCCTAGCTTTGACGATTGGGTGTGGTTGATCATATTTTTTAAATTATGGTTTTATTTTTGTGTTTGATACTTGCGGACAAATGCTGAATCGTAGCCAGCAGATTGAATCTTGTTCAGTGTCTCTTGGGTGACATCGTAATCATCAAAGGGACCAAGAATGATGCGGTGTACGCTGTCAGCACTTTGCACAAAGGCACTGACACGCAATTGTTTTTCTAACGCTTGAGCCAATTGCTCAGCGCGGTCTTGATCAGATGAGCTTGCCACCTGAATGATGTAGTTTGGCTGTGCATTGAGCCCCGACGGGTTGTCCGGTTTTTCTACCTTAATGACCTCAATTTCAACATTGGCTACACCAGCCTCTACAATGCCAAGCTTGTAAGCAGCAGCATAGCTAAGGTCGATGATCCGACCCTCGTGGAAGGGGCCGCGGTCGTTGACTCGAACTATGGTCTGTTTGCCGTTATCAAGGTTGGTCACCTTTACATAACTCGGCAGTGGTAGGGTTTTATGTGCCGCTGTCATCGAGTACATGTCGTAGATCTCACCATTGGAGGTGAGGTGTCCATGAAACTTCTTACCATACCAAGAGGCTTGGCCGCGCTGTTTAAACCCTTCGGCATTATCGACGATTTGGTAACTGACACCGCGCAGTGTGTAGTTTTTATTACCCCCAAGGCTATAGGGTTCGTATCGTGGTGTGATCCCCTCGATATGCTCGACTGAGATGGGGGCCTGTGGTGGCACGTCCTGCTCGAGTTCATAGCGTTCACTATCTGGGCTTGCACAGCCAAACAGCACGATGGAAACTAGCCCAACGGTGAGCAACTTATGGTTTATTTTCATACTAAGATGCCTTAGAGAATGCTTTGCGGTGAGTATGAATCGACATTAATATGCCAAAGCCTGCCATCAGGGTCACCATCGAGGTGCCGCCGTAGCTGATCAGCGGTAAAGGTACACCTACAACTGGTAGAATGCCACTAACCATACCAATATTTACAAACACATAGACAAAGAAGCTTAGCACGATACTACCGGCCATCATGCGACCGAAGGCGGTTTGTGCATGACTTGAGAGATACAGGCCTCGACCAATGATATACAGATAGAGGGCAAAGAGAGCCAAGATGCCGATCATTCCCCACTCTTCGGCAATGACCGCAAAGATAAAGTCGGTGTGACGCTCGGGAAGGAACTCGAGCTGAGATTGGGTACCTTGTAGCCAGCCCTTGCCCGAAACCCCACCCGAGCCGATCGCGATTTTGCTCTGGATAATGTGATAACCCGCGCCAAGAGGGTCGGACTCTGGGTTAAACAGCGTACGCACACGCACCTTCTGGTACTCGCGCATCAAGAAGAACCACAGGATAGGCACGAAGGCACCGACAGCTACGATCGCCGCGGCAATAATTCGCCAGCTGATCCCGGCAAGGAAAATCACAAAAATGCCCGATGCGGCGATCAAAATAGACGTGCCTAGGTCGGGCTGCTTGGCGATCAAAATGGTCGGTACGAACACCATCACCAACGATAAAACAATGGTTTTAAAGCTCGGGGGCAGCGCGCCCTTGCCCACATAGCGGGCGACCATCAGCGGTACCGCAAGCTTCATCAGCTCAGAAGGCTGAAAGCGGACAAAACCTAGGTTAAGCCAGCGCTGGGCACCTTTTGATGACTCACCAAAAAACAATACCCCAAGCAGCAGGATCAGGCCGCAAAAAAACAGCAGCGGGGCTGCAGCTTCATAGGTGCGCGGCGGGATCTGGGCGAGCACGACCATCACCATTAGAGACAGCCCCATGCGCATCGCCTGACGATCCATCATCGCCTCATTTTGACCACTGGCACTGTACATAACCACTAGGCCAAAGCCCATCAGTGCCAACAGCCCTAGCAGTAAGGGTAAGTCGATGTGCAGGCGCTGAAAAAAGGCGCGATTCTGTCCAGTTGAAGGGTCTAATTTCATTCTTGCCCGTCCTGTTGTCGTGCTTGTTCTTGTGGGTCATCTTCTTCATCTATCGGGCGCAATACCTTGTCAAAGATCTCACGCACTACAGGGCCGCCGTTACTCGAGCCACCACCGGCATTTTCTAGCACCACGGTCACAATAATCTCGGGATCGTCAAGGGGAGCGAAGCCTGTGAACAAGGCGTGGTCGCGCAAGTGCTCAGCAATCTCATCGGCATCATATTCTTCGTCTTCGGCAAGACCAAATACTTGCGCCGTTCCCGATTTACCCGCCGTTTTATAATCCATATCGGCGAAGGCGCGTCGCGCCGTGCCTCGTCCGCCGTGGTTCGCTAGGTACATACCCCTGAAGGCAATATCCCAATAGCGGTCGGGAACTGTGTCTATCGGTGGGAAGGTTTCATAATCAGAAAGCTGCTGGCGCTCAAAGCGCTCACCGTTTTTGATCGTGGCACGCAGCAAGTGAGGGGCAATGACCTCTCCGCGATGAACCAGCACCGAGGTCGCCTTGGCGATCTGCATTGGTGTGGCTGTCCAGTAGCCTTGACCGATACCGACCGGAATAGTATCACCCTGATACCAAGGGGTTTTATGCCGGGCCATCTTCCACTCACGGGTTGGCATATTGGCGCGACTCTCTTCATTGATATCGATACCAGTAAAGTCACCAAAGCCAAACTTGTTCATCCAGCGAGAGATACGATCGATACCCATATCGTACGCAATCTGGTAGTAGAAGGTATCCACCGACTCTTCGATAGATTTGATCACATCGACCTTGCCGTGTCCCCAGCGTAGCCAGTCCCGAAAGGGTCGGGTGTTGGAGTTTGGAATGCGCCAATAGCCGGGGTCATTGCGGGTTGTCTTGGTTGTGATCACCCCTTCTTGCAGGGCTGCCACCGCTAAGAAGGGCTTAATGGTCGAGGCAGGCGGGTAGATCCCAAGTGTCGCTCGATTCACCAAAGGTCGGTTTTTATCATTGAGCAGCGCGCGATAATCTTTGCCTGAGATGCCGTGGACAAAGGCATTAGGGTCGTAACTTGGGCTTGAGACCATACCCAAGACGCCATTGTCTTCAGGGTCAAGGATCACCGCCGAGCCACGACGGCCATCAAGCAGGTTGTATAGATAGGTTTGTAAACGGACATCAAGGTTGAGGACAATGTCCTTACCCGGCGTCGGTGGCACGTATTTTAGCGTGCGGATCACGCGGCCGCGGCTGTTAACCTCGACCTCTTGATAGCCAGCAGTACCATGAAGGACGTCTTCATAGTAACGTTCGATACCTAGCTTACCGATATCTCGCGTTGCTTGGTAATTACTGTCTTTTTCTTCACGGATCAGGCGGTCCATGTCGCGGTCATTGATCCGCGATACGTAGCCAATCACATGGGTTAGTATCTCGCCATATGGGTAGTAGCGTTTAAGCGTGGCATTGACCGTGACACCGGGAAATCGATGTTGATGGACGGAGAACACAGCAACTTGATCTTCGTTAAGCTGGGTGAGTAGTGGGACCGCATTGAAGCGTCGGGTGCGACGGCGCTCTTTTTCAAACGCCTCAATGCGCTCATCACTGATGGTCAGAAATTCACGTAGCCCCTCAATGGTGGCACTCATGTCTTTGACCTGCTCTGGGGTGATCTCAAGATTAAATACCGGACGGTTGTCGGCGAGAAGCTCACCATGCCGATCGTAGATCAACCCACGGTTGGGTGCGATAGGCACCACTTTTATCCGGTTATCGTTAGAGCGCGTTTCGTAATCTTGATACTGGTTGACCTGAATGTGGTAGAGGTTGCCGAGCAGCAACCCCATCAAGGCAATAATGATAGTAAAAGCCGTAATCGCGCGCACTTTAAACAGGCGCGACTCTTCTTGGTAATCTCTTATTTTGCTACGCTTACGCAACATCTACACACATCTCAACTACGGTATTATTCGCGATAGTATTATTCGCGGTGGTAAGGGTGGTTAGCGGTCACACTCCAAGCGCGATATAGGGCTTCGGCCATGATCACACGCACCATTGGATGAGGGAGGGTGAGTGGCGACAACGACCAGCTTTGATCGGCTGCGGCTTTACAGGCTGGAGCCAGGCCTTCAGGTCCACCAATCAAGATCGACACATCGCGACCATCGAGCTTCCATGCATCCATTTGCCCAGCCAATTGGTCAGTGTCCCAACGCTTTCCAGGAATATCTAGGGTAACGATACGGTTGCCTTTTGGCACGGCTGCCAGCATCGCTTCGCCCTCTTTTTGCAGAATTCTTGCAATATCGGCGTTTTTACCCCGCTTTCCTGCTGGGATTTCCACCAACTCGAGGGGCATATCGTGGGGAAAGCGGCGCTTATATTCTTGAAAACCCTCTTCGACCCACTTAGGCATCTTGGTGCCAACGGCAATAAGCTGTAACTTCATTCAATCAGTTCCAAAGCTTTTCCAGTTGATACAATTCACGGTGTTGCTCTTGCATCACGTGCAGCATGGCATCACCCATGTCGAGTACAACCCACTCGCCCTCTGTTTCACCATCAATCCCTAGTGGCTCCATGCCGAGTTTTTTAATCTCACTCGCGACGTGATCGGCAATCGAGGAGACATGGCGCTTAGAGGTACCTGTACAGATCACCATAAAATCGGTCACGCTCGATTTGCCAGTTACATCCAACAGGATAATATCTTGGGCTTTCATATCATCCGCTTTATCAGCTAGAAAATCTCTTAATTCTTCACGTTGCAAGGTGGCATCCTCAATAGACAGTGTTCAATAGGGCGCGGAGTATAGCATGCTTTTGCATCGGCGCACTTAGCCAACAGTAGGGAAACGCAGTTGTGGCGAGCACAAGCTTACGCCAAGCTGTTGAATTAATGGCCAAGCGGATTGTTCATACTGAGTTTTGAGCATGATCTCGACCTTTGCAAGGACTGACCATGCTTGCTGCAATGCAGCAAAGTCGAGACGCTGCAGTGCCGCAGTATAAAGTGGGCGCTTTGACTGCCAAATACGGTGGCGCTCGAACACCGACCCAATCGCTTGTTGCTGGCTTTCTGCTTTGAGTTGCATCAGCAGCTTTAGTTCCTTTTGCAATGAGCGAGCGATGATCACCCCCTCAACACCTTCTGCCTCGAGTTGGCGCAGAATGCGCTGGGCACGATTGGCTTTTCCTGCTAACAGGGCATCAATCCAGTGGAACACGGTAAAATGGTTGTGTCGACTTAGCGACTGCTCAATCCGTACCAGGCTTAGCTGGCCATCTGGGTATTGCAGAGCGAGTTTTTCCAGGCTTTGACTCAGTGCCAGCAGATTGCCCTCATGCCATTGTGCGAGCATTTGCAGCGACTCTTGGTCCGGTTTAAGTCCCAGTTTTTGACAGCGCTGGCGAACAAATTGGGGTAGGCGACTGATATCAGGCGTTAAGCAGTTTACCCACGTCCCTTGGGATGAGAGGGCTTTGAACCACTTGCTGTTTTCCTGCGCCTTGGTCAACTTGCTGCCCACCAGGACCAATAGGGTTTCTGGGTTGAGTAGCTTAGCAAGCTCAAGCAGTTCTTTGCCTTGAGCGGCATTCACGCCCAATTCACCGACTTCAAGTTCAACAATCTGTAGACTTGAGAACAGGCTCATGGCTTGGAAGCAGTCGTAGATTGTATTCCAGTCGGTTTGGTTATCGAGTGTGAATCGGTGACGTTCGCTAAATCCACGTTGGGCGGCATGCTGGGCGATGGCCAGCCGAGACTCATGTAAGAGCAGCGGCTCGTTACCAAACACCAAGTAAACTGGGCTGAGGCCTTTTTCAAGGTGCTCGTGGAGGCGGTCAGCAAACAGGCGCATTAGTGAGCACGCTCTAGCTTGTCAGAGCGAATTTTTACCCCGCGCATCGCAGTTGGTGTCTCATTTCGTGCTTCGATGATATCCGCACGAACACGCGCCATCTGACGGATAATTTGTGTCGCGGCAATCTTGCGCATTTCGTCTTCGATCATCTCGCGCTCGACCGATTTTGCCAGTGCGGTTAGCGGGTTATCCAGATAGCTGCGAGTAATGGTTGCCGTAAAGTGATGACTGCCGAACTCGGGTACGGTGACATGATAGCTCGCGGTATAGGTGAGCTCTTTTTCCGCGGCACGCGCGTTTTGGTAGAGTGATAGGGTGCGCTCTTCAATATTTTCCGATCGCAGATGCACATTGGAGATCTCTGAGCTGGGTGGGACTAAGGCAATGTTATTGATGTCCAATTCAGCTTGAACGTAGCGTGTTAGCGTGCCGTACTTATCGAAGCTGGTCAGTGACAACTGGTGTAGCTCTTCGGGCACAGTGTACTCACCGCGCAGCTGAAAACCACACGCAGTCAGCATGGAGGTCAGTAACACCACCAGCATAAGACGAAGAGAAGATTGGGACTTAGTTTGCATAGAGATCGCTCTGCTATCTTGTTGAGTGATTTATCCAAACAGACTGGTCGCGCGCCATTAGGCTAGGGCGGTGGCTCACCTTGTTGATAAGATTAAATCTGCTTGGATAAATAATCAGGGTGACAAGTCACCCTGATTCAATTTTAGTCTGGTTTGATCAACCAGACGATTAATTTGCTACGATATTCAACAGTTTGCCAGGTACATAGATCACCTTACGAACCGTTTTGCCTTCAGTGAATTTGGTCACGTTTTCATCGTTTAGACCAAGCTCT
This sequence comes from Vibrio sabulosilitoris, assembly GCF_055391395.1. Taxonomy (NCBI): domain Bacteria; kingdom Pseudomonadati; phylum Pseudomonadota; class Gammaproteobacteria; order Vibrionales; family Vibrionaceae; genus Vibrio; species Vibrio sabulosilitoris. The sequence continues at coordinate 3,056,650 of NZ_AP029599.1, read as the reverse complement.
TCCACTTGCTCTTTTGAGGCATCCGCCGCCACTGTTAGCTTAGCGCGTAGCTTGCCGTTAACCTGAACAACGATCAGCTTCTCGTCTTCAACCAGCGCTTTTTCATCGTGCTGTGGCCACTCTGTGTTGTCGACATCTGACACGCCAAGTGCAGCGCCCATCTCAAATGAGATGTGTGGAGTGATTGGGTAAAGCATCACAACCACGGCTTTCAGTGCTTCATCAAGGATCGCACGGTCTTGCGCCGATTCTTGAGGCGCTTTCGCCAGTTTGTTCATCAGCTCCATGATCGCAGCAATTGCGGTGTTGAACGTTTGACGACGAGCGATATCGTCAGTCACTTTAGCGATGGTTTTGTGCACGTCACGACGCAGGGCTTTTTGGTCGCTAGACAGGGCTGTGGTATCAACCGCTTCCGCTGCACCTTTCGCTGCGTGCTCATTAACCAGTTTCCATACACGTTTTAGGAAGCGGTTAGCGCCTTCAACGCCAGACTCTTGCCACTCAAGCGTCATATCTGCTGGTGATGCAAACATCATAAATAGGCGTACGGTATCGGCGCCGTATTTATCCACCATCTCTTGTGGGTCAATACCGTTGTTCTTCGACTTAGACATCTTGATCATGCCTGAGTGCGTCACGTCACGGCCTTCGTTGTCTTTCGCTGAGGTGATGCGACCTTTGCCGTCACGCTCTACCGCTACGTCAGTGGGTGCAACCCACTCTTTACCGCCTTTGTCGTTCTCATGGTAGAACGCATCTGCCAGCACCATACCTTGACATAGCAGCTGCTTGAACGGCTCATCAGAGGTGACGTAACCCGCGTCACGCAGCAGTTTGTGGAAGAAGCGCGAGTACAAAAGGTGCATACATGCGTGCTCGATACCACCGATGTACTGATCAACCGGAAGCCAGTAGTTGGCTTTCTCTGGGTCTAGAATATCATCCGCTTGTGGTGAGCAGTAACGGGCGTAGTACCAAGACGACTCCATAAAGGTATCGAAGGTGTCGGTTTCACGTAGCGCAGGCTCACCGTTAAACGTGGTCTTCGCCCACTCTTTATCGGCTTTAATTGGGCTAGTAACCCCATCCATCACCACATCTTCTGGCAGGATCACCGGCAGTTGGTCTGCAGGTACTGGGTGTACTTCACCGTCTTCAGTGGTCACCATTGGGATTGGTGCGCCCCAGTAACGCTGGCGAGATACGCCCCAGTCACGCAGACGGAAGTTAACTGTCTTGGTGCCTTTGCCTTCTGCTTCAAGCTTCGCTGCGATAGCATCAAATGCCGCTTGGAAGTCTAGGCCATCAAACTCACCAGAATCGAATAGTACACCCTTTTCAGTGTAAGCCTCTGCAGAGATATCTAGCTCGCTGTCGTCGGCTGGCTTGATCACAGGAACGATGTCTAGACCGTATTTGGTTGCAAACTCGTAGTCACGTTGGTCGTGTGCAGGCACAGCCATCACAGCGCCCGTACCGTAGTCCATTAGGACGAAGTTAGCCACGTAAACGGGCACTTCACGACCATTCAATGGGTGAATCGCGGTAAGGCCAGTTGCCATACCCTTCTTCTCCATTGTCGCTAGCTCAGCTTCAGCCACTTTGTTGTTCTTACACTCTTCAACGAAAGCCGCCAGCTCAGGGTTGTTCTCAGCGGCAATGGTCGCTAGAGGGTGACCTGCAGCGATACCGACGTAAGTCACGCCCATTAGCGTGTCTGGGCGAGTCGTATACACTTCAAGGTCTTGTTGGCCTTTCACTTCAAACTTCAGCTCAACACCTTCAGAGCGGCCGATCCAGTTGCGCTGCATGGTCTTAACCATCTCAGGCCAGCCGTCTAGGTTGTCTAGGTCGTCCAATAGCTCTTGCGCGTATTCGGTGATCTTAATGAACCACTGTGGGATCTCTTTTTGCTCAACCGGAGTGTCACAACGCCAGCAGCAGCCGTCTTCTACTTGCTCGTTGGCCAAAACGGTTTGGTCGTTTGGACACCAGTTAACTGAAGAGGTCTTCTTGTAAACTAGGCCCTTGTTGTACAGCTTAGTGAAGAACTCTTGTTCCCAGCGATAGTACTCTGGTGTACAGGTTGCGAATTCGCGGTTCCAGTCGTAACCAAAACCCAGCAGTTTAAGCTGGTTTTTCATGTACTCGATGTTCTCGTAGGTCCATGGTGCGGGTGCAGTGTTATTTTTTACTGCTGCGTTCTCTGCAGGCAGACCGAATGCATCCCAACCGATTGGTTGCATGACGTTTTTACCTTGCAGGCGCTGGAAACGAGAGACCACATCACCGATGGTGTAGTTGCGCACGTGACCCATGTGCAGTCGACCACTTGGGTACGGGAACATAGATAGACAGTAGAATTTTTCTTTATTTGGGTCTTCACTTACAACAAAGGTCTTGTTGTCATCCCAGTGCTTTTGAACTTTTTGTTCAATATCTTGAGGATTGTATTGTTCTTGCATCGATGGCATCCGGTTAACGTGGAATTTGTGAGTTCGGTTAGAACAGACATTAATAGATCGTCATAGAATACCTAAAGGCAGAAGGTACAACAACCATTGTGTTGAGGGAGGTTCTCATGCCCAAACGAAAAGCAGGTTATGAAGAGATCATTGAGGACGTGATTGAGACCATCAAACACAGTCCCGAAGAGCTAAATCATGTTGTAGAGCAGTCAGGTAAAGTGGTTGATGCGGCGAATGATATGACTAAAGATGAACTTGCCCTGATCTCCGCCTACGTAAAATCCGACCTTAAAGAGTTTGCTGAAAATTACGAAGAGAGTAAAGGTAGTCCTTTCTCATTAATGATTGCCAACTCGATATGGCAAGGGTTGCTCGAGATAACCGATAGAACCAAGGTTGAGTGGGTCGAGCTTGCCGCCGATCTTGACCGCCAAGGGCTGTATCAAGCCGGTGAGATGATAGGTCTTGGGGTGTTGATGTGTGAAAACTGCGGTCACAAGGTCCAGTACAACCATCCAACGGTGATCGCGCCGTGCCCTAACTGTGGTAAGGGGGCTTTCAGTCGCCAGCCGCTTAAACCCTAGTTAATACCAACGCCCCAGCAGGGGCGTTGTCTTATCGCGTTTACGACGTAATTGATGTTAGTTGACTAGCTGCTTGCGACGATTTAGTCGCCAAGCTGCCGCGAGGCTCAATCCTGCCCATAGATACAGGGGCCAGCTACCAAAGCGATGGTAAGGGGTACGTCCTTGGGTTGACACCACCTCGGCATCGAGGATAGCGGTCTCAAATTGGGGTACCTCAGCGACAATCGTGCCGCGATAGTCAGTGATAGCCGTAACGCCATTGTTGGTGGAGCGGATCACAGGCTTACCGAGTTCAAGCGCACGCATGCGTGCAATCTCCATATGCTGCTGAGGGCCAATCGAGTCACCAAACCAAGCATCGTTAGATAGGGTGAGAATAAAGTCGGTCTCCTCGGTGACATTGCGCCTGATCAGTTCATTAAAGATGATCTCATAACACAGCGCCGCCGCGAGCAGGCGTCGATTCGCTAGCACATTCGGCTGAATATATTCTCCACGACTGAATGACGACATAGGCAGATTAAAGAACGGCGCCAGTGGGCGCAGGATATCCTCAAAAGGAACAAACTCACCAAATGGCAACAGGTGGTGCTTGTGATAGCGCTGCTCAGGGTTGTAGGTGTAATCTCCACCATCGGTTTGGCCGATGGCAAGCACGCTGTTGTAGTAAAGGCCAGCATCACTGCGGTTGATGATCCCGGTGATTAGGGCGCTGTCATATTCTTTAACCAGCGTGTCTAGATTAGCCAAGTAGGAGGCAATCTCATACTCAAACGCGGGAATCGCTGCCTCTGGCCAAATGATAATATCCGCTTCCCAACTTTTTTTGGTCAGGTCGGTGTACTTGATGATGGTTGGCCAGCGCTCGCTAGGCAGCCACTTTGAGGCCTGGTCAATATTGCCTTGGATCAGGGCAAAACGGGTTTTGCTGTCAGGGTCTGGGGTCACCCAGTGAGCCGCGTTGAGGCCGTAGCCGGTGGCAAAAATCACCGCTGGGATCAGGCTGATCATTGCGCGGCGGCTAAGCAAAGCATAGGCGAGTAGCGAAGCGCTGACGACCACCGCAAAGGTCACCAACTCAACGCCCCCTAGGGGGGCATAATTTCCCAGCGGCGAGTCTATCTGGCTGTAGCCGAGCCATAGCCAGGGAAAGCCCGTCATGACCCAGCCTCGCAGCCAGTCAAACACCAACCAGAGTGCGGGGATGACGATGGCATAGCGGCGCAGTTGCGAGTCAGGAAAGAAGCGATTGAGCGCAACGGCAAAAAGTGCTGGGTAGATAGCCAAATAGCCAATCAATAGCGCCATTAAAAACAGGCTTGCCACCTTGGGCATACCGCCGAAGGTGTCGATACTGACGTGTACCCAACTGATTCCTGTTGCAAAGCTCCCCAGCCCCCAAAGCCAGCCAAGCCAGGCTGACCATTTTACCGACCGCTTAGTGATCAGCAGCAGGAACACCAATACACTGATCAGCGCCGCTGGCCAGAGACCAAAGGGTGCGAATGCGAGAGTGGAAATAGCGCCGGCCAAAAGGGCAAGCGTGCTGAGTAACAAGGGGTTATGTATCGCCACGGCCATGTATCTATCTTTGATTAGTCCATAAAACGATGGGCAAGCCAGGTCTCGGCTTGCCCATGATAGTGTTTGCTTTACTCGGGTTTCGTCCACTGACAGCCCAAGTGTAATTGCCAATGATTGCAAATGGTTGAAGCGCGTGAGCGTTAGCTGTCAGACTCTTCAATTTGCGCCTCAGAGACCGGAATGGTCACCTGAAGCTGCATGATGCGGCGGTTATCGGCGGCCATTACCTTGAATAGATAGCCCTCGATATCGACAATCTCTCCTCGTGAGGGTAGATGGCCAAATGCCGTCATCACCAAGCCACCAATGGTATCGACTTCTTCAGTACTAAAGCTGGCTGAAAACTCTTCGTTGAAGTCATCGATGGTGGTCAATGCCTTAACCGAGTAGGTGTGTTTACTTAACTTGCGAATATCCAACTCGTCCTCATCATCGAACTCATCTTCAATTTCGCCGACAATCTCTTCAAGAATGTCCTCAATCGTCACAAGGCCCGATACGCCACCAAACTCATCAACCACAATCGCCATATGATAGCGCTCTTCACGGAACTCCTTGAGCAGTCGGTCAACTCGCTTGCTTTCAGGCACCACGACAGCAGGTCTCATTACCTGCTCCATATCAAATGGGTCGCTGTCTGAGCCAAGATAGCGCAGCAGATCTTTGGCAAGCAGTATGCCCTCAACGTGGTCTTTGTCTTCGCTGATCACCGGGTAGCGAGAGTGCTGGGCATCGGTCATTAGGGTGACGATATCATCAAAATGCTCGTTGCGCTCAATGGTGACGATTTGTGAGCGTGGGATCATGATATCACGCACGCGTTGCTCTGAAATCTCCATCACGCCTTCGAGCATGTCGCGGGTGTCGTGATCGATCAAGTCGTTCTCTTCAGAGTCGCGGATCACATCAACGAGTTCTTGTCGGTCTTTGGGCTCACCTTGGAAAAGCTGCCCGATACGTTCAAGTAGAGTCTTTCGACTCGGACCTTCAGATTTTTCTTTCTTGCTACTTTCGTTAGAAGAAGGAGGGTTATCTTCGTTCATTGTTTCTCAGTTAAGTAACGCTATCAAAGTGTGATAGCACACATCAGGGCTAGGCTGAACCTAGCCCTGTTTCTCTGCAAGGTAAGGGTCTGTAAAGCCTAACTTTTGCATGATTTCGGTTTCGAGGGACTCCATCTCTTCGGCTTCGTCATCCTCGATATGATCATAACCTAGCAGATGCAAGCTGCCATGTACAACCATATGCGCCCAGTGTGCATTCAAGGGCTTGTTTTGCTCAATCGCTTCACGCTCGACCACCTGTTTACAGATGATCAAGTCGCCAAGCAGGTCGAGCTCAATCCCTGGTGGTGCCTCGAAGGGGAAAGACAAAACATTGGTTGGTTTGTCTTTTCCGCGATAATCGAGATTAAGCTGATGGCTCTCTGTCTCATCAACCAAACGTACCGTAACTTCAGCCTGGGGCTGAAACGGCGTTATGGCCGAGTTGAGCCACAGCTGGAAGTCCTGCACATTTGGCAGTTGGTTGCTATCTTCGACAGCGATTTGCAAATCTAGTTCGATGCTCATGGTATCTCTTAGGGCTTAGTTGCTGCGAGGCTCAGTTACTTTAAGGTTTAGTCGCTTCAGCTTGGGTGGCCAGCTCAGCCTTGGCCGTTTCAAGTAGTTTCGCTTCACGCTCCTCACGACGACGCTTTTCATACTCTTTGCGCTCTTTCTGATCTTGCGCTTCCCACTTCTCATACGCGTTGACGATACGCGCAACGACAGGGTGACGAACCACATCATCAGACTGGAAGAAGTTGAAGCTGATCTCATCCACGTCGTTGAGTACCTCGATCGCATGACGTAGGCCCGATTTTGCGCCGCGTGGCAGGTCAATCTGAGTCACGTCACCGGTGATCACCGCACGCGAGTTAAAGCCGATACGGGTTAGGAACATCTTCATCTGCTCGACCGTGGTATTCTGGCTCTCATCGAGAATAATAAACGCGTCATTTAGGGTACGTCCACGCATGTAAGCCAGTGGAGCCACCTCAATGACATTTCGCTCGATCAGTTTCTCAACCCGCTCAAAGCCCAGCATCTCAAACAAGGCATCGTACAGTGGGCGCAGGTATGGGTCGACTTTTTGGCTCAAGTCACCTGGCAGGAAGCCAAGCTTCTCACCAGCTTCAACCGCAGGGCGAGTGAGGAGAATACGGCGGATCTCTTGACGCTCTAATGCATCAACCGCAGCCGCGACAGCAAGGTAGGTCTTACCGGTACCCGCAGGGCCAATACCAAAGCTGATATCATGCGTTACCATGTTGACTAAGTACTGAGCCTGGTTAGGCGTACGAGGTTTGATCACACCTTTCTTGGTCTTGATAAAGACCTCTTTGCCATGCTCAATATTCGATTCGGTGTTTTGCTCTAAGATACCAGTCTCTTTAATCGCCAGATGGATCTCTTCAGGCTCGATATCAGGAATATTGCCGCGCACTGGGGCAGTATTAACGTAAAGCGTTTTGAGTATCTCAAGGGCTGCAGCAGAAGTATGAGGCTTACCAACAATGGTAAAGAAGTTGCCACGGTAGCTGATCTCGATGCCGAGACGGCGTTCTAAGTGCTTGATATTATCATCAAAGGGACCGCAAAGGCTTGCAAGACGGCGGTTATCGGAAGGTTCTAGATCGATCTCTAGAGTCACAATTTTATTGCTCAAAGTTGCCTCTCATTTGTGGCGGTCCGATTTAGACCGGACCGCCTAAGATGTGTTTACCCTTCTAAGATGGTTACTCAGTCGGGTAATTTCAAGCTTAAGGCGTAAATGTCGCTACACCCAGCTCGTCTTCGCGCTTGGTTTTCGCCATCATTTGAGTTGGCGAGATCAGGCTGCGAAGGTCCATGTCTTGTTCAGTACGTACGATCTCACCACGCAGAGAGTTTGCAAACACGTCGGTAATTTTTACATCAACAAACTGACCAATCAGATCAGCGCTGCCTTCAAAGTTCACTACGCGGTTGTTTTCGGTACGGGCACGCAGCTCCATCAGGTTTTTCTTCGATGGGCCTTCAACCAAAACGCGCTGCTCGGTATCTAGCATTTGGCGCGAGTAGCGCATCGCTTGCGAGTTCACCACTTGTTGCAGCTCGTACAGGCGCTCTTTCTTGGTTTGCTCTGGCGTATCACACGGGTAATCTGCAGCCGGTGTGCCTGGGCGTGGCGAGAAGATAAAGCTAAAGCTCATATCAAAATCGACGTCTTTGATCAGCTTCATGGTGTCTTGGAAGTCTTTGTCCGTCTCACCTGGGAAACCAACGATAAAGTCAGAGCTGATGTGGATATCAGGACGCGCTTTACGCAGTTTACGGATGATTGATTTGTACTCAATCGCTGTGTGTGGACGCTTCATCGCGGTCAGGATGCGATCGCTACCGCTTTGTACTGGCAAATGTAGGAAGCTCACCAGCTCTGGCGTGTCTTCATACACGGCAATAATGTCATCACCAAACTCCAGCGGGTGGCTGGTGGTGAAACGAATGCGGTCGATACCGTCGATAGACGCCACAAGACGAAGCAGTTCGGCGAAGCTGCAAATGTCGCCATCGTGCATTGGACCACGGTACGCATTCACATTTTGGCCCAGCAGGTTGACTTCACGCACGCCTTGCTCAGCCAGTTGGGCAATCTCAAACAGGACATCGTCCATCGGACGGCTGACTTCCTCACCACGCGTGTATGGCACCACGCAGTAAGTACAGTATTTCGAGCAGCCTTCCATAATTGAAACAAATGCGGTCGCACCCTCAGCGCGTGGCTCAGGTAGGCGGTCAAACTTCTCAATCTCTGGGAAAGAGATGTCCATCACTGGCGCATCATCATTTTGCGACTGCTTGATCATCTCAGGCAGGCGGTGCAGGGTTTGCGGGCCAAAAATAACATCAACGTATGGCGCACGTTCACGAATGTGGTCGCCTTCTTGAGTCGCCACACAGCCACCAACGCCAATCACGACGCCTGATTTTTTCTCTTTAAGTGTTTTCCAGCGACCTAGCTGGTGGAATACCTTTTCTTGGGCTTTCTCACGGATAGAACAGGTGTTCAATAGCAGTACGTCTGCCTCTTCTGGGTCTTCGGTTAGCTCAAAGCCATTTGCCGCGTTAAGCAGGTCAGCCATTTTTGATGAATCGTATTCGTTCATCTGGCAGCCCCAGGTTTTGATTAGCAGTTTCTTACTCATCTTTGTTCGCTCGATCGTTAGTTTAAAATAAGGGAGCAAATCGCCCAGTGTCTATCCGCGCCCCAGCGGGGTGAACCCATGCAAATAACAGGGGTGTCGCGGCAAGCGGCGTATTGTACTGCTTTAGATAGCGCCATGCCAGCATTGATTTATGGTCGGTTTTAGCAAGATTTGCCGGCCTTTTTTGCTTACTTTGAACGCGCGAAATCGTACAATCAAAAACGGATGTTAAATCAGCAAGATGAAGAACAGAAAATGAACAAATACGATATTGCCATTGTCGGTGGAGGTATGGTCGGCGCCGTGCTTGCGGTCGGCTTTGCCAAGCAAGGACGGCGCACGGCGCTGATTGAGGAGCATCAACCCAGTGCTTTTTCGTGTGAGCAGGCGATGGATATTCGCGTTTCTGCTATCTCGCAAGCATCAGTTGACTTGCTTGATTCTCTAGGCGCCTGGCAAAGCATCCAAGCGATGCGCGTCTGTCCTTATCGCCGCCTGGAAACCTGGGAGCACCCCCAGTGTCGGACCAAATTCTCCGCCGCTGAACTGGGTCTTGAGCAACTAGGGTACATCGTTGAGAATCGAGTGGTCCAGCTCGGCCTGTGGCAGCAGTTTGACCACTGGGAGTTTCTTGATCTGCTTTGTCCTGACAGCTTGGCTAGGCTCGAGTTTGGCGAGCAAGATAACACCTTGCACCTGAGCTCGGGTGAGCAGATTCAGGCCAGCTGGGTGATCGGTGCCGATGGCGCTCATTCTCGAGTGCGTGAGCAGGCAAAGATCGGCCTGACGGCCTGGGACTATCGCCATCACTGTATGCTGATCCATGTCGAAACAGAGCTCGCGCAGCAAGACATCACCTGGCAGCAGTTTACCCCGCAAGGGCCACGCTCGTTTCTCCCTCTGCCAGGCCAGCAAGGGTCACTGGTTTGGTATGACAGTCCAGCAAGGATCAGACAGTTGATGGCGATGAGTGCCGCGCAACTAGAGCAGCAGGTTCACCTAGCGTTTCCTGCTGAACTTGGCAAGGTCAAGGTAGTGCAAAAGGGTGCGTTTCCTCTTACTCGCCGCCATGCTCAGCAATACGTTGCCAACCGCTGCATTTTAGTTGGTGATGCTGCCCACACCATTAACCCGCTAGCAGGTCAGGGTGTCAATCTTGGCTTCAAAGACGTGGCTTGCCTGCTTGATATCACAGACCAAGCCGAGCTTGATGAAGCAACCCTCAAGCAATACATGTTGCGGCGCTATCCAGACAACCTACTGATGCAGACCGGCATGGATGTATTCTACAAGGGCTTTAGCAATACCATCACCCCATTGCAGTTGGCGCGAAATGCGGCGCTCAAGTTGGCGCAGCATTCCGGCCCGATTAAGCGCCAAGTACTTAAGTACGCTTTGGGTCTATGATCCCTCGGCCTGAAGTTCAGGCTCGGTAGCTGCGCTGGTGCGTGGCTTTCCGCGAGTGAGGGTAAACAGCGCCGGAACCACATAGAAAGAGATCAAGGTGGTGAGCAAGGTACCGCCCGCAATGGCCACTGCAAATGGAGGCCAGAATCCGCCCCCAGCTAAGATCAGCGGCAAGAAGCCACCGATGGTAGTGATCGTCGTTGAGGTGATGTGGCGCGTACAGCTCATCACTCCAGCGATGATTGCCGATTTATTACCCTGCATTGCCTGTGAGTCGGACTTGAGCTCAGCCAGAATCACGATTGCAGCATTGATCGCCAGACCAATCACCCCAAGTAGACCGACAATCACGGTAAAGCCAAATGGGTAAGAGAACACCCACACCGATAGCAGACCCAATCCTGCCGCGAGTCCCGCGACCAAGAAGATGATGCCACTGAGGCGGAAGGAGTTGAATGACAGCACAATCACCAGCACCATTAAGGTGACGACCAGTGACAGGCTGCTCATTAGATTGGCAACCGACTCATCACGTTCTGCTGACTCGCCGCCAAACTCAACCCAATAGCCACTTGGCAACTGAGCGATATAATCATCGACGCTGGCCTTAAATTCATTCAGTGCGGTTTGTGGCAGGACGCCGGCCTTGACGAAGCCCTCTATGGTGTTGACGCGCTGCCCATCACGGCGAGTAATCGCGCCGCGGCTCGGGCGAAAATTAAACTCGGTTAGGGCGGACAGTGGTAGCAGTTGGTTACTGCTATTGGTCATTGGCAAATTGGCCAACTGAGACAAGCGCTCACGCTCGGCATCGGCCACTTTTACCCTCACTGGGACTGATTCGGTGCCTTCGATAATACTGCCCTGAACTTGACCAACCAGCGTGCTCTCAAGGTTGTTCGCTAATTGAGAGAGCGTCATACCACTGAGCAGTGAGGATTGCTCGTTCACATCGAGCCAGATTTTCGGCACCCCGGGTTGCAACGTCGCGCGCGTTTGAGTGACGTTGGCGGTTTGCGCCATGATCAGGCGGATCTCTTCGCCAATTTGCTTGAGGCGGTCGAGGTTATGCCCGTAGAGGCGTATCTCTAGCGGTGCATTAAATGGAGGTCCTTGTTCAAGCTTACGTACCAGCACCTGCGCGTTCGGTACCGCTCTATCAAGAGTCTCTTGGAGCTCAGGCACAAAGGCGTTAGCAGCAGTAAAGTCACTCATTTTGACCATGGCTTGGGCAAAATAGGGCGTGCCACGCTGATTGCTCAGCAGGTTGTAGTAGAAAGAGGGGAAGTTAGTACCCACTAGCCAGCTAACTGACTCGACGTTGGGGTTTTGACGAATCGTCTCTTCGACCTGCTCTGCTGTGTGTTCGGTTGCGTAGATACTCGCTTGGGGAGGCAGAAAAACCTGCACCTCAAACATGTCACGATCGGAGGGTGGGAAGAACTGCTCTGTCAGCTGTCCCGCTGACCAAAAGCCAAACAATGGCACTAGCCCAACCAGTAGCGCTGCTTTTATGGGGTGGTGCACTGCCAGTTGGACGGTATAACGAAACAATTTGGCTAGGCGTGGGGTTTGAATACCGTGTTGATACCAGTGTTGAGAGGTACTTGTTTTTGGTAGCAAGCGCGCAGCAAAACCGGCAACCAAGCTATGGGCAATCAGGTATGAGCCAATCAGAGAGAAGCACACAGTAATCGCAATCGCGCTAACAAACTCGCCCGCCGGTCCCGGCATAAGGAAGATGGGTGCAAAAGATAATACCGTGGTCAAGGTTGAGCCCAGCAGCGGAATCCAAAGATGTTTGATTGCCGCCACTGCTGAGGCAATGCGCTGGTGGCCTTTGGCTCGATAATTCTGGATGGTATCGACCATAACGATGGCGTTGTCGACCATTATCCCAAGCGCGACGATCAACCCGGTCACCGACATCTGATTGATGGGAATACCAGTCGCCTTCATTAGGCTGAGAGTCAGCATAGCCGTCAAAGGCAACGACAGAGCGACAATCCAAGCCGAGCGTAGCCCGAGCGTGAGCAGCAGCACCGCGAGGATCAAGCTAAAGCCGATCACAAGGCTAGTGACCAGCTCAGACAGCCGCGTTTGAGTATAGCTGTCTTGCTCAAAAAGGAGCTCAACGTTTAGATGGCGCGGAAGCTGGGCTTGAAAACGTTCGACAAGCTCCTCTGCGCGTGGAGTCCAGCGGTCAACTCGAACCGAGGGCTGCATACGTGCAGCGACGATGATGGCCGGCTGACCATCAACGAGAGCGATTTGTGCCGGGGGCGTGTTGTAGGTCCGTTCAACTTTAGCCACATCCTCGAGCAGAACCACATAACCTTGTTCATCCAGCGCAATAGGCACCTGCTTGATACGTTCAAGGCTATCGAGAGACTGACTCATCTCAAGCGCGAAGCGGTTGTGTTGATTAACGAGCTCACCTGCGGAGTTTTTAGCATCCGCACCGCCGATGGCCTGTGAGAGCGACATCGCACTCGCACCCAGTGAGGCAACGGCTCCGCGATCTATCGAGACCAAGATCTCTTCACTGATAGTGCCGTACTCATCAACGAACTCAGTGCCACTCATAGCTCGAAATTGCTGAGCCAGCTCTTTGGCATAACGATTCATAATTGGTAAGTTGGGCGCCTCACGGCCCTGCCAAGTGATCGCGGTAATATAGGTAAAGGCGTAGGAGTGATCACTATCAAGATTTGGTTCTGAGCTTCCCGCAGGCAGCTTTGGGGTCACATCGCTAAGCTTATCACGCACGCGAGACCAAACGGGCTCGGAGTCAGTGATTGAATCGAGTAGCTCAATACTGACCACGGAAATACCAGCGCGCGAGCTTGAGGTGATAAGCTGTATCTCATCGAGCGTGCGCAGCTCTGTCTCAATTTTTTCGGTGATCAACGCCTCGACGCGCTCGGGTGTGGCACCGGGAAAATGAGTGGTTATTGCCGCATTTCGATTGGTGATCAACGGATCTTCAGCACGCGGCAAAGATTGCAACGCAGACAACCCGGACACGATTAAGAGCGCGGTAAGGAGGGTAAGTAAGCGACTGTTACGTAAGATGGCTTGCATAGGGCTACTCTCCATCCATTGAGACAGTTTCGCTGTCAGCATTACGGCTGCTATCCACCAGTAGGGTTTCTACACTCTGGCCTGGGATAATTCTATGCAGCCCAGAAGCCACAATGCGATCGTCGGGGCTCAGTTCAGCGCGGATATACGCAGCGTCGTTATTGGCATAGATGAGGTCAACGTGTGCTCGCTGAACTTGATCATTGCGATCGACAACGAACACGTTCCAGGTGCCGCGTAATCCATCGGTCAGGGCTGAGAGTGGCAACCAGTATCCGCGAGACTGACGCTGGTCTTGGTATTGCAGGTAGCCTAGCTGGCCATCGAGCAGCTTGGCGGTCGGCGGTAGGGTAAAGCGCAGCTCGACAGTGCGGGACTGGGTATTGACCTGAGGGCCTGGGTTTATCAGCGTTGCGGGAAACAGTTGATCATCGATGCGTATCTGCCACTGCGCTTGGTCAACGATACTCTTGGCGTATTGCGCTGGGACGCCAATATGCACCTCAAGGCTCTCATCCGCGAGAAGGGTTAGGGTGGTGGCTCCCATCGTCACCACATCGCCTTGGCTAACTAAGCGCTGACTGATAATACCGGAAAAGGGGGCCAAGACTTGTGACTTTTCTTGTTGTAGGCGATTGGCCTCGATACTCGCCACCAGTTGCTGTCGATTGGCGAGCAGGACATTTTTTTGGCTGGTGAGAGAGTCGATCTCGGCCTCAGCGCTAAAGCCTTTATTCTTCAGCGAGAGTTGACGCTTGAGGTTGGTCTCAATCAAGCGAAGTTGGGCGCTGACCTCGGATTGTTGGGCTGTCAGTTGACGCGCCTCGGTGATCAGCAGACGTTTGTCGAGTGCGATCAAAGGCTGCCCTCGACGGACATGGTCACCAACCTCAACTAGGATCTGCTCGACTTGACCGCTGAGCTCGAAGCCCAGTCTTGCCTGATCTTTTGCCCTGACAAACCCAACGTACTCTCTCTCTACTTGGTAGCTTGACTCAAGGACGGGTTCGATGACCTCAGCGATAGGTTTGACACTGGGTTCACTGATCGCTTCATCAGAGTTTTGCTGCTGACAACCTGCCATCAAAGCGAGCCCCAGCGCCAAACAGACCGCTTTGCGGCCGTTGCCAAATTTGTTATCCATATCAAATTCCGTTCACTTGTTTAAATCAAACTAGACTGTCTAGTTTGATTTAAGTCCAGATTGGCGCAATAATCAACACAGTATCAATGATAATTTGATGGCGATCGCTATAACTAGACTCTTCAGTCTAGTTATAGCGATCGCCTGGGAGAGGTTATGGTGTTGTCACCACGAAGCGCAAAAAAGCGTGAGCAAATTCTACAAGCTGCTGGCAAGCTATTTATAGAGGTCGGCTACGCCGTGAGTATGGATCAGATCGCTGAGGCGGCGCAGGTGTCGAAGCAAACGGTTTACGCGCACTTTAAGACCAAGGATGAGCTGTTTGAGACCTGTGTGAAATCGCGCTGTGAGTCTAATCGCCAGCATGGTCACCTAATCGATGATCCGCGCCCAATCCGTCAAGCTCTGTTGGACTTTGCTCTTAAGTTTCATTACATGATGCTCAGTCCTGAGGTGATGAGCACGTATCGCACTGCGGTGAGTCAGGTCGATAGTCACCCGGATCTTGGGCGTACCTATGTCAAAGCAGGGCCAGAGCCGACGACTAAGATGGTTCAAGAGTATCTTGAGTTTAAGCAAACCCAAGGGCTTTTTCCAAGCGACAAGAATATGCAGCATGCGGCGCTGCAGTTTATGTTGATGATCCATGGTCAGGCCGTCTATTGGCGTATGCTTGGAGTGGATATCGGTCAGAGCGAAGAGGAACTGGAGGCTTACATGGTGAGTGCCATCGAGGTGATATTGCAAGGCTATTCGCTCAAAGAGGGTTAACCCAATAAAAAAACGCAGCCTGATGGCTGCGTTTTGCTAAACATAGTTGTATCGCGTGGTTTACTTAGTCACGCGCAGAACTGGCGTTTGGCCTACTTCAACCGAGCCAGACAGCTTGCTTAGCTCTTTGATCTCGTCCATGTTCGAGATAACGACAGGCGTTAGGGTAGATTTTGCTTTTTCTTCTAGTACCGCTAGATCGAACTCGATGATAGTGTCGCCTGCTTTTACAGCTTGGCCTTCCTCAGCGATGCGAGTGAAGCCTTCGCCTTTTAGCTCAACGGTATCGATACCGAAGTGAACGAAAAGCTCAACGCCGTCATCAGACTCGATAGAGAATGCATGGTTAGTTTCGAAGATCTTACCGATCGTACCGTTTACTGGAGCAACCATTTTGTTGCCAGCAGGTTTGATCGCGATGCCATCACCAACGATTTTTTCAGCGAAAACGACATCTGGCACATCTTCGATGTTCACGATCTCGCCAGATAGTGGTGCGATGATCTCGATTGCACCAGCGTCTGCACTGTCATCAGATACTAGCTTTTTAAGTTTATCAAACAGACCCATTGTGTCATGCTCCTAGGTTATTGTTTTATCCTGTTAATTTATACTATACCAATCTCTGATATTAGACGACTTTTTTTGCCGTCTAACATCAGCTTATCTTTGGATAGACAACTATTGGCTATGCTCAGCCATAAACTGCTCAACGCAGGCTTCGATTTCAGCTGCCGTCGGTAGAGAAAGGGCAGTTTCAGCCATTGTTTTAACTTTTTCAAAGCTTGCGTTACGAATAACCTTTTTAACCTTTGGAATTGAGATACCGCTCATAGAAAATTCATCTAGACCCATGCCTAGTAGCAGCAAAGTGGCACGCTCGTCACCAGCAAGTTCACCACACATACCAGTCCACTTGCCCTGGGCATGAGAGGCATCGATAACCTGCTTGATCACGGTAAGAACAGCCGGTGATAGTGGGTTGTAGAGGTGAGAGATCATCTCGTTACCACGGTCTACCGCCAAGGTGTATTGGGTTAGGTCGTTAGTACCGATAGAGAAGAACGCGACTTCTTTCGCAAGGTGGTGCGCAATCGCTGCCGCTGCTGGTGTTTCCACCATCACGCCAATCTCAATCTCTTCATCAAACGCCAGGCCTTCTTCACGCAGCTCAGCTTTGTATTGCTCAATCGCTTGCTTAAGCTCACGGATCTCCTCAACCGAGATAATCATCGGGAACATGATGCGCAGTTTGCCGTGCGCCGACGCACGCAAGATGCCGCGCAGCTGATCACGCAGGATTTCACGACGATCTAGGCTGATGCGCACTGCACGCCAACCAAGGAATGGGTTCATCTCTTTTGGCAAGTCCATGTACGGCAGGTCTTTGTCACCACCGATGTCCATAGTGCGGATAATCACCGCCTCACCTTCCATCGACTCAGCAACTTCTTTGTACGCTTGGTACTGCTCTTCTTCAGTTGGCAGTGAATCACGGTCCATAAACAGGAACTCAGTGCGGTATAGGCCGACACCTTCACCACCGTTGCGCAGCACACCTTCACAGTCTTTGACAGTACCAATGTTACCGCACACTTCGACGCGATGGCCGTCTGTGGTCTCAGCAGGTAGGTCTTTCAGTTTGGCCAACTCTTCTTTCTCGGCTGCGAAGGCCGCTTTTACCGCTTTCGCTTCTTCAAGCTCAGCGTCAGAAGGGTTAATCACGATCTTGTTGTTCATCGCATCCAAGATCAGCATGTCACCATTGCTCACTTTCACAGTGATGTCATTGGTGCCAACAATCGCAGGAAGCTCAAGTGAGCGCGCCATAATCGAGGTGTGTGAGGTACGACCGCCGATATCACAAGCAAAACCCAGCACAGCGTTAAGATTGATTTGCGCTGTCTCTGAAGGAGTCAAATCGTAAGCGACAAGAATAACTTCCTCATCAATGTCACTCAGTGACACGATGTTGATACCCAGCGCATTTTTAACGAATCGCGTACCAATGTCACGAATGTCGGTTGCACGCTCTTTAAGGTATTCGTCATTAAGCGACTCAAGCGCCTTAGCTTGCTCTTCGATAACCGTGTGGATAGCGTTGTCTGCTGAAAGCTTTTCGCCCTTGATCAGAGCGAGGATTTCTTCCTCAAGCTCTTCATCTTCAAGCAGCATGATGTGGCCTTCAAAGATCGCTTCTTTCTCTTCGCCGAAGGTTTCTAGCGCTTTTTGTTTGATCAGTTCAAGTTGAGCAGACGATTTGTTACGCGCATCAAAGAAGCGCTGCACTTCTGCATCGATTTGATCATCTGTAATAGGATTGGTGTTGAGAACTATTTCATCTTCTTGCAGCAGTAGTGCTTTACCGATAGCAATACCCGGAGATGCTAGGATACCTGAAATCATAGCCTTACCTTAAACATGGTGGTAGTAAATGGGAGTGTCACCAACGATACCCAAAATTCAATCAAGCAGGCTGGGAGGCCTTGCCCAGTTTGGTATCGTAAACGGGCATGTTCGAGTACGGGCATTTTGCCCGGCCGCGAACACACCTCAACTATCTTAGGTGTACAGCTAATACTAGAGTTAGTATTAGCGTAACTTAGCCTCTATTTCCAACAAAGCCACTTTGCTTTCACAAAATGGCTTTGGCGGGGAAGAGAGTATTAGTGTAGTTGATCCATTAGAGCAACTAGGTGGTCAACGGCTTCTGTTGCCTGAGGACCCTCTGCTGAGATAGTCACGACCGTTCCTTTTACAAGACCAAGCGTTTGTAGCTTGAATAGGCTTTTTGCGCTTGCGCTTTTACCATTTGAAGTCACAGTGATGTCAGCCTCGAAAGATTTTGCTTCTTTCACAAATTGCGCCGCTGGGCGAGTGTGTAGGCCGTTTTCTGCAGTGATTTCTACTTGCTTCTCGTACATTGTATATACCCCAATTGATTTATTTTATCTGTTGCTGTCAGCTTGAGCTTTACCGTTTAAAGATAGAGCTTCTTGTCTCACCTCGGACTATTTTTTGTGTCTAAGGTGCGCTGACTTATAGTTTTTATGCCCTAAGCTTACAACCAGATCCGTCAAGTTGCATGCTCAGAGTGTAGATTCTAACTTCGCTTCTTTTTATTTTGAAGCTAAAAATAATACAGGGGTGATACTACCAAAGGCTGAGCGCGGGTCAATAAAAAAGCTCCATCAAGGAGCTTTTTTATTTGAAAAAGTTGATTTAGACACGTTTACTGCTGATTTTCCTTTTCAGTAAACAGGCCCGCAAACAGCGGAGAGCTTAGGTAACGCTCACCTGAGCTTGGTAGTACGGTGACAATAGTCTTGCCCTCGAACTCTGGTAGCTCGGCGATGCGATTGGCTGCAACCACGGCTGCACCAGACGAAATACCCGCTAGGATACCTTCTTCTTCCATTAGGCGACGCGCCATCTCGATGGCTTCGTCAGAGGTGACGGTTTCAACGCGGTCGACTAGCTCAAGGTCTAGGTTGCCCGGGATAAAGCCAGCGCCAATACCTTGGATTTTATGTGGTGCAGGTTTGACTTCTTCACCGGCCAATACTTGTGAAATCACAGGTGACTCAGCGGGCTCTACTGCAACAGAGGTGATGGCTTTCCCCTTTTCACTCTTGATGTAGCGGCTTGTACCGGTAATGGTACCGCCCGTACCGACGCCAGAGACCAACACGTCGATTTGACCCTCAGTCGCATCCCATAGCTCAGGACCCGTGGTCTTTTCGTGGATCGCTGGGTTGGCTGGGTTGTCGAATTGTTGAAGCAGCAGGTACTTCTCTGGGTTGCTAGCGACAATCTCTTCAGCTTTAGCGATTGCGCCTTTCATTCCTTTCGGCGCTTCGGTTAGCACTAAGTTAGCGCCCAGTGCTTTTAGCAGTTTGCGGCGCTCAAGACTCATTGACTCTGGCATTGTCAGGGTCAGCTTATAACCGCGAGCAGCAGCGACAAACGCCAGGGCAATACCTGTGTTACCACTGGTTGGTTCAACTAGCTCTACGTCTTTGGTGAGTGTTCCAGCCTTTTCCGCTTCCCAGATCATGTTCGCGCCGATACGACATTTAACGCTGAAACTTGGGTTGCGTGCTTCTACTTTAGCAAGAACATTGCCTTTGCTGACCTTGTTAAGGCGAACAAGGGGGGTATTACCAATCGTAAGAGAGTTGTCTTCAAAAATTTTGCTCATGGTCATAGTCCTTTATCAGGTTGAGGGGCAAAGCGTGTCTTTGTCCTCATAACTGTTGTTTAAATGTGTGGGTCACACAATAGGGTCACTTGGATATATAGCAGAATATGCGCTAAAACAGCGGCATAGAAGTACGAAAAAGTTATATCTTAGTTGATTGTGATTAGTTGCACAGACCGATCAGCGTGTCACACTCGTTTTGAACTCATGCACCCACATCGAGGTCGCACCACAGATAGCGACTGGCATAATAAACAGATTCAACACAGGAATGGCGGTGAACACGGAAACCAGTGCGCCAAACGTGTACGCTTTGCTCTGTTTTGATTTAAGGGCTCCGCGCATGGTGTTGAAAGAAACCTTGTGGTTATCAAAGGGGTAATCACAGTATTGCACGGCCAAAATCCAGGCTGAAAAGGCAAACCACAGGATAGGCCCGAGGGTTTGTCCAAGCGCCGGGATCAAAAGAATCAAAAACAGCCCGAGTGCCTTGGGCACAATATAGAGCAACTTGCGCCACTCGCGCGCCATGATCCTTGGCACATCCTTAACCATGGCCCACAGGCCATCTTGGTTGATCGGCTCACCGATCAAATAGCCCTCAACCTTTTCCGCCAGCAGACCATTAAAGGGCGCGGCAATAATATTGGCTAGCGTGCTAAAGAAGTAGGAGAACGTGCCAATGATAGTCACAACTAATAGTGGCCACAGTAGGTAGCTCAGCCAGGCCAAAAAATCAGGTAGCTGACCAATCATGGAGTCTATCCACAGTTCGAGATGACTGAACAGATACCACAATGCGCCGCCGACCAGGACGATGTTGGCGATGAGTGGCAGCAGGACAAACTTACGGATACTAGGAGAAAAGGCCAAACTTAGGCCGTGAAAAAAATATCCCATTCCGGTGGAAGACTTTGAACTTAGGGGCATTTGACCGACTATCCTTGTAATTAAGTTGTTAACTAAGGCTGAGTCAGTATTTAACATTAACCGACAGGTAGCGTCAAACCACGGCAAAAATTAGCCGTGAAACGCCCACAATTACCATTAAAGTGTTCTAATAATAACAAGAACTTTGTTAAAGTAGCGGTCTATACCCAAGTGACCTCGATAGTTAATTGTCTAATCGAGGCTACTCGGATATAGAAAGAGTGTGTGTGGTAGAGAACGCATGCTTGCCGCATAGAAAACAAGCCGATTTGGGTATGCCTAGTTACATAGGCCCCTAGGCGGGTTGAAAAACTGATAGAGACGAAAAAATGCAGGAATTGCGACTGGTATTAATCATCATCGGCGGACTCGCGATCGCCGCCTTGTTGGTTCACGGATTATGGACAAGCAAACGAGAGGGCAAAACCAAGTTTGGTGATAAACCCTTTGGTAAGATTGATATGGATCCTGCCGATCAGCCTGATGGTAGTCATCACAACAGTGACGATGACTATGAAGTGGTGTCAAAGCCGTCTCAAGATAATGATTTTGCTGCCGATACTCTGCCTGCGGATATCGACCCCTTAATTGATAACCCAACGCAGCCCTTTGAACCCGTTGCATCAACGCAAGAGCAAACACAGCCATTGGCCAGTGTGGTTGAGGAGGATGACTCAATCCCTTCTTTTAGTGCGATTGATGATGAGGACTTTGAGGCGCCATCGCAGGCGTCGATGGCGAGTGCCGCAACTATGCCGCAAGAAGCCGTGACGCAAGAGACCTTAGTTCAAGAGGCTGTCACAGCAGAGGCTCAACCAAGCGTCGATAAGGTTACAGCGACTCCGGCGAGCAATGAACCACAAGAGCCTGAAGATGAACTTGAGGTGATTGTACTTAATGTCCATACTGCCAATGATCAGGCGCCGTTTGTCGGTACCAAGCTGTTTGATAGTATGCAGCAAAATGGCCTGCTGTATGGAGAGATGGATATTTTCCATCGCCATGCTGATCTCTCGGGGACAGGAAGAGTGCTGTTTAGTGTGGCTAATATGATGCAGCCAGGAACCCTAAAACACGATGATCCCGCACAGTTCTCTACTAAGGGCATCTCGTTTTTTATGACCCTACCGTGCTTTGGGGATGCCGAGCAAAACTTTAAACTGATGCTGAAAACGGCCCAGCAGATCGCTGATGACCTTGGTGGTGAAGTTCAAGATGATAGTCGTAAGCTGATGACGCCGATGCGATTGGACCACTATCGTAAACAGATACAAGCATTTAAAGCGAGAAAGACTGCCTGACACGCGTCAGCCAGCAGCAACCGCCCAACCGAAAGGCTCCGTATGGAGCCTTTCTGCCCGATATAGATGGAAATAGATAGTCATGTCTCAAACCCCTACACAACGCCTTGCCGAGCTGCGTGAAACACTCCACTACCACGCCATAAAGTACTATGTCGAAGACAGCCCAGAGCTGCCAGATGCCGAATATGATCGCCTGATGCGTGAATTGCTCGACATCGAGGCGCAGCACCCAGAGTTGGTGACACTAGATTCTCCGAGCCAGCGTGTTGGTGGTGCCCCGTTAGCAGGTTTTGAATCGGTGGCTCATGAGCTACCAATGCTGTCACTGGACAATGCCTTTGATGATCAAGAGTTAAGTAGTTTTGATAAACGCGCTAATGATCGCTTGATTGGCGAGCGTGTTGAAAGCTACTGCTGCGAGCCCAAACTCGATGGACTGGCCGTCAGCTTGTTGTACGAGAATGGCATTTTGGTTCAGGCAGCTACCCGTGGCGATGGTACGACCGGTGAAAACATCACTGAAAACGTACGTACCATCAGCGCAATCCCACTCAAGCTCAGAGGCAACAACTGGCCGAGCCGTATTGAGGTGCGTGGTGAGGTGTTTATGCCTAAAGCGGGTTTTGAGCGCTTAAATGCTCAAGCATTGGAAAAAGGTGACAAGGTGTTTGTTAACCCGCGTAACGCCGCGGCCGGCAGCCTACGTCAACTCGACTCACGCATCACTGCAACTCGACCGCTGAGCTTTTATGCTTACAGTGTCGGCATTGTTGAGGGTGCGAACCTTTCCTCTAGTCACTATCAGCGCTTTCTGGAGCTCAAAAGCTGGGGACTGCCAATGTGCCCAGAAACCAAGCTTGTTGATAGCCTTGAACAAGTTAAAGCCTACTATCAAGACATTTTGACCAAGCGTGATGACTTGCCGTACGAGATTGACGGCGTGGTGATCAAAGTCGATAGCGTGGCGCAGCAAGAAACCCTGGGTTTTGTCGCAAGGGCGCCCCGCTGGGCTATCGCGTATAAGTTTCCGGCACAAGAAGAGCTCACTACGCTAAATGATGTTGAATTTCAGGTGGGTCGTACCGGGGCTATCACGCCAGTGGCTAAACTTGAGCCTGTGTTCGTCGGTGGTGTCACCGTGAGTAATGCGACGCTGCATAATGCTGACGAGATTGAGCGCCTGGGTGTCATGATTGGTGACTGCGTGGTGATCCGCCGCGCTGGTGATGTGATTCCACAAATTGTTTCTGTGGTCCGCGAGCGTAGACCTGAAGGTGCGAAGGCGATTGAGTTTCCGGCACGATGTCCAGTATGCCAATCCGAGGTCGAGCGTGTCGAGGGTGAGGCGGTGGCTCGCTGCTCTGGTGGCTTGGTTTGCCAAGCGCAACGTAAAGAAGCGCTGAAACACTTTGTCTCGCGTAAGGCGCTTGATGTCGATGGCTTAGGTGACAAGGTCATCGAGCAGTTGGTTGACCGAGAAATGGTCGAGACCCCAGCTGACCTGTTTAAGCTTAGCGCGGGGCTGCTGACGGTGCTTGATCGCATGGGCCCAAAATCGGCACAGAATG
Organism: Vibrio sabulosilitoris; assembly: GCF_055391395.1. Lineage (NCBI taxonomy): Bacteria > Pseudomonadati > Pseudomonadota > Gammaproteobacteria > Vibrionales > Vibrionaceae > Vibrio > Vibrio sabulosilitoris. Next base: position 3,033,371 of record NZ_AP029599.1, on the reverse strand, counting down.
TGGTTAACGCTCTGCAGGCGTCTAAGCAAACCACACTGCCACGCTTCCTATACTCATTGGGTATTCGTGAAGTGGGTGAGGCCACCGCGGCAAACTTGGCGCAACACTTTTTCACCCTGGAGGCGATTCAAGCGGCAAGCCATGAGCACTTGCTTGAAGTGAGTGATGTGGGCGCAATTGTGGCCAGCCATATTACGGCTTTCTTTAACCAAGAGAAAAATCAGTTAGTTATTGCTGATCTGTTGGAGCAGGGGATCCACTGGCCTGAGATTAGGCCGTTGGACGACGAGACGCCACAACCACTCGCTGGGCTGACCGTAGTACTTACTGGTTCACTGTCTAAACTGACTCGTAGTGATGCTAAAGCCGCGCTGCAAGGCCTTGGTGCTAAAGTCACCGGCAGTGTGTCGAAAAAGACCGACATTCTGTTTGTCGGAGAGAATGCTGGCTCTAAATTGGCTAAAGCGCAAGAGCTGGGCATCGAGGTTCGTACCGAAGATGACCTAATAGATATGCTCTAAGCCAATTGCCTTAGTAGACAAAAATTTAGAGCGCCTTTTGGCGCTCTAAATGACTATTAGCAGAATCAATCTTAGGCTAGCGTTTTCTGTTCACGCCTTCCTGAATGCAGACTGAGTAAGGGAGCTGCTTAGTTTGTGCGCCGATTTTACACTCGACCATCTCGGTTTTCGCTGCATAAGCGCTTGCAGAAAATACCAAGACCATTAACGCGGTGAATAGCGTCTTCATTGGAACCCCTCCTGATTGAATTGAAGCTGCATACTAAGTGTAAGCAAAAAAAACGTAGGGGATCACAATGATTAGCTTTTTTCTTCGATGGTTAGGGTAATGCCTTTCATATCGACAACGATGACCACAGTCCCTTTGTCCAACGGCTTAGCACAATAAGCCGACCAAGTGGTGTCACCGATACGCAGACGATTTACTCCAACCTGCGTGTCTTGCTCTAGGGTCAGCACAGTGCCGATCATTTGCTTGTGCTTCTGATTGAGGTCACGTTGGTCATCGGCAAGCTTGTCGTTACTCAGCTGTCGACGCCACCATAACCATGCTGTTACTAACGCAAAAACCGCAAAGGCGACCCATTGCAGTTGCCAACTCATCGGTATGAAGGTCAACAGGATACCGACAAACATGGCAGACAGTCCAATCCATAAGAAGTACCCTGCAGTGCCGAGCAGTTCAACCGCCAGCAAAAGTAAACCCAGAGCAAGCCAATGCCAATGATTCATGTTCTCTAGAAGTATGATCACATTGATACCTTCAGGTTGACACTTAGGTGTTATCAGTCTTGCTGTGTTTGAACATCTCAGCAATCCCGGCCACTGAGCCCATCAGACCTGAAGCTTCAAGTGGGAGCATAATGATCTTACCATTTTCGGCTTGGCCAATACTCTTGAGCGCGTCGGTGTATCCCTGAGCGACGAAGTAGTTGATCGCTTGGACATCACCTTTTGCAATGGCTTCCGATACCATGTGGGTTGCTTTCGCCTCAGCTTCGGCCGCACGCTCACGAGCCTCAGCTTGTAAGATGGCCGCCTGCTTATCACCCTCTGCCTTCAGGATTTCGGCCTGTTTTTGTCCTTCGGCCTTGAGGATCTCAGCTTGACGAACCCCCTCAGCCTCAAGGATATCGGCACGTTTGTTACGCTCGGCTTTCATCTGCGCGTTCATTGCTGCAGTCAGATCTGCTGGGGGTTGGACGTCTTTGATCTCGATACGAGTGACTTTGACGCCCCATGGATTCGTGGCTTCGTCGACGATGGACAGCAGCTTGGTGTTGATCATATCGCGCTGGCTGAGCATTTCGTCGAGCTCCATCGAGCCCAAAACGGTACGGATGTTGGTCAGCGTCAGGTTGCGGATCGCATGCTCAAGGTCATTGACCTCATAGGCGGCCTGTGGCGCTTGAATAACCTGTACAAAACACACGGCGTCGATCACCACATTGGCGTTGTCCTTTGAGATCACCTCTTGGGCTGGGATATCGAGTACGCGCTCCATCATATTGATGCGATGACCAACACGATCGATGAATGGGATAATCAAATTAAGACCAGGCTTTAGGGTGTGGGTATAGCGCCCAAAGCGCTCAACGGTCCAGTTGTTCCCTTGTGGCACGGTCTTAATCCCAGCAGCAATAAAAATAACCACCACCGCGACGAAAATGGCGATAGTGACCAGAGAATCAACAGGCATAGCAGTACTCCTTTGGTTTTTAAAATGATGAAATGCGGCTGTATGCTCAGTGCCGCCTATGCGGCAAACAAGCAAGCTATACCAACCATTGCATAACCAAGAATATTAGGGAAGAGATAAGGTGAGTTATGCGATCTTGACGCAGGTAATATACCCAAGAACCCCCAAGCTGCCGTTTCAGCATGTTTCGTTTGGGTACAGGTTAATAAAAACCGCCACTGAAATGGTGGCGGTCGGTGTAGTTTGCAGTGTGGCGGGATCAATACAGGATTGAGTACAGCTGACGGCGATATTGCCCAGCAACAGGATTGCCTTGCCCAAGGGCAGATAAGATATCCATAAACACTTTCTTCAGTTCACCGTCGAGGCTGTTGAGGTCACGTGCAAGGAACTGCCACAGCAAGGAAAGCGCTTCTTCATCGCGGTTGACTTGATGATACTGGCGAGCGAGATCGCAGGCGATCTGCATATTATCTGGTTGCTGTTCCAGCGCGTTTTCCAGTGCTTGAATTTCTGGGCTGTCCGCGGCTTGCTTATGCAAGTCAAGCTTGGCCAAGAGGCCTTTGTAGTAGTTGTCTTGATACTCTAACGGGATCTGGCTGAGCAGTTGCTCGGCTTGATCAAACTGTTGAGTTTCGAGCAGGCAGTCCGCCTTGGCCAGTTTCACATCACCTTTGCCAACCCGTGGCTCGCTAATTTGATCTAGTAGCGTGAGGGCTTGGGTATGTTGACCTTGTTCAATCAGCTTGGTTGCCTTTTGCAAGGTCAGCTCGTCTTTGCTTGGTAGGTGCTTAGCCAGCATGTTCTCAATTTCTTGGATCGGCTGTGGCCCACCGAGGCCATCGACGGGTTGGCCATTAATAAATAACGCAATCGTTGGCAGGGCTTGAATGCCAAATTGTCCTGCAATAGCCTGTTGTTGCTCGCAGTCAACCAGTGCCAGAGTTAGGGCACCATCGTAATTTTGGGTCAGAGCTTGGATTGCTGGGATCAGATCCAGGCTCTCTTGGCTGACTGAGGCATAAAAGTGCAACAGCACAGGTGTTTGCATAGAGCCTTCGAGGACTTGGCGGAAGTTTTGCTCTGTGAGTTCGACGATGTAAGGGGATTGCATAGAGAGATCCAAAAATAATGACTAATAATCATTATTTTGGGGAGAGTTAGGCTATTTTCAAGTTAAATTAGTATTGCGAGCAGATAAAAAAACGGTGATTGTCAAATCACCGTTTTTTACCAAAATAATAACACTGTTAAAGTGACTCCTAGCGTCAGCCAGTTGAGCTGATTCAGTGACATAGTCCTTGCCCTTTTGTTGGTTGCTAATAACTTGAGAGCGTAGAATTTAACAACTGAATGTGACGCTTTAATTACACCTGACGGTTTTTTCTGCTAGTTGATGAGATTGTTATTGAGTCGTTTAGGCGGCACGACTGAGAATCGCATCCAGCCAGCGCGTCGGTAGCAAGCGCTTTAGTATCGCAAACACTTTGGTTGGTGTGGTAATTCGATAGCGATGGCGTGGTTTTTTGTTACTCAGCGCATGCAGAACGGGTGCAACACAAGCACTCGCTGGTAGGACAAACCGACTACCCGATTGCTCTTTCTCAAGGCGCAGGATCTGACTTCGGTACTCGCGCGCGTGACGACTGTTCTCTGGGCTAATCCAGCACAGAAAGGCTGCAAGCGCGTTGGCGCGAAATCGAGTGTCGATCGGTCCCGGCTCAATCAGAGAGACGCGAATATTGGTATCGCTCAGCTCAAGGCGCAGCGTATCTGTGTAGCCCTCGAGAGCAAACTTGGAGGCGTTATATGCCCCGCGGTATTTCATCGCGGCGAAGCCAAGCACCGAGCTGTTTTGCACGATCCGCCCCTGGCCATTGCTGTGCATCAGCGGCAGCAGACGGGTGGTGAGGTCATGCCAGCCAAATAAGTTGGAGTTAAATTGAGCTTTTAGTGCCGCAACCGGTAAGTCCTCAATTGCCCCGGGTTGACCGTAGGCCGCATTGTTGAACAGGCCATAAAGCCTGCCTTCGGTGAGGGTAGCGATCTCCTCAGCACAGATGGCTATCGAGTGAGGGTCATCAAGGTCGAGTTGCAGGCAGGTGAACCCTTCGGCTTGCAGCGCCTCAACATCGAGCGTTTTGCGGCAGGTGGCAATCACCTGATAGCCCGCTTGCTTGATTGGCCCAAGACAGGCGCGACCAATGCCAGATGAACACCCAGTAACAACAACCCATTGATTCACAACGCTCTCCTTAATGCTTGACGACCAAGCAGAGCATGACGGATCAGTTGGCGTGTTGCAATAGATTTCTCAATGCGGGCTCGAGGCGTGAATAGCTAAACACAAAACCGAGCTCAGTGAGCTTTTTGGGTTTGGCGCGCAAGCTATCAAATAAGAGGCAGGCACTCTCACCCATGGCCGCCGACAGCGCCCATTTTGGCGTGAACAAGAAGTGTGGGCGCTTTAGGGTTTTGGCGAGTTGGCGACTGAAATGGGTGTTAGGAACAGGGTGTGGCGAGGAGAGATTGAATGGCCCGTGGGCATGCTCGGTTTCCAGTAAAAACACAATCGCTCGGATCATGTCGAGCATATGGATCCACGGCATGTATTGCTCCCCACTGCCGATAGGCCCGCCGAGGCCGAGTTTGTATGGCAGCAGCATCTTTTTCAGCGCCCCCCCATTAGGCGCTAAGACAATACCAGTACGCAGCAGCACCACACGCGTGTTTTCTGAGTGTGCTTTGCCAGCAAGCTCTTCCCACTGCCTGCATACATGGTGGGTGAAGTCGTGTCGGTTGACCTTGAGGCACTCGTCGAAGGGGTGCGCCTGCTGATCACCGTAATAGCCCACAGCACTGCCGCTAATAAAGGTGTGTGGAGGCTCGGTTGAGGCGTGGATCAGGGCCACTAACTGCTCGGTAATGTCCCAGCGACTACGACAGATGAGCGTCTTTTGCTTCTCTGTCCAGCGTTTATCAGCGATGGGCTCACCGGCAAGATTAATCACAGCATCGAACTGATTGAGATCATCAAAATCATCGAGAGTGCTGACGTATTCGATGCTTTTGGCGTTCAGATACGCCAAAGATTGCTTTGCTCGCCCGACATCTCTGGTCAGGATAACCAGAGAGTGAGTGCACAGGGCTTTAAGCAACTCTTGACCAATAAACCCGGTCCCACCGGTGAGTAATATTTTCATAATCCCTCCTAGAAAGACAAGTATATACCCAAGTGACCTCAAGATGCAGTTTCAGCGAGATTTGCTTGGCTGGCCTTCGGCGCTGTGCGGATGATGGTTTAAGATTGTCCATGCACTTGAGAAGAAATACCGACTGCACACAGAGGATGGAATCTTGCTCACAGCGGGGCAGTATTCTGTTTGCCATAGTTGAACCAATAGAGCTTTACCATCGCGAAACTCACCACTGGATTGGAGTGTACCTTGCGCCCGCTGAAAGAACTACTGCTGGCCTGTGCGAGCAGTTTCAAAGATTTATTACCGATTATTCTCGTAGTTGGGTTCTTTCAACTCGTTGTGTTGCAGCGCCCGATGCCCTACTTGCTTGAGGTGACAGTGGGTTTAGTTCTGGTCGTGCTAGGTTTGACTTTGTTTATCTTTGGTCTTGAACTTGGTCTCTTTCCTATCGGTGAGTCAATGGCACAGGCCTTTGCACAAAAAGGCTCGGTTGGGTGGCTGTTACTGTTCTCCTTTTGTTTGGGTTTTGGTACGACTGTTGCTGAGCCCGCTCTTACGGCAGTAAGTAACGAGGCAGCGTTGGTCGCGGCAAAGGGGGGAATGATTGAGAACAGTGAACAGCAACGCGGTAGCTATGCATTCTGGCTCAAGATCACGGTGGCGATCTCTGTCGGCAGCGCACTGGTGGTGGGAGTACTAAGGATACTCAAGGGCTGGTCGATTCAGTGGATGATTATCGGTGGCTACGTATTGGTGGTGGTGCTCACCTTTTTTGCCCCACAAGAGATCATCGGTATTGCGTATGACTCTGGTGGCGTGACGACTTCCACGATTACCGTGCCTCTGGTGACGGCGCTTGGGGTTGGACTGTCGTCATCAATCAAAGGCCGCAGCCCGCTGGTGGATGGGTTTGGCCTGATTGCCTTTGCCTCTCTGGTGCCGATGATGTTTGTGATGGTGTTTGGCATGTGGGTTAATAGCCAGGGGGGAATATGGTGACCTTGGCTACGCTTGGTGAAACGTTTGTCTCGACGCTCAGAGACACTCTACCCATTGTCTCGGTTTTGTTCGCCTTTCAATTTTTTGTCTTAAGAAGAGCGGTGCCTAGGTTGACTCGGGTTGTGATTGGCTTCGTATATGTTGTTATTGGTTTAACGCTGTTTCTGATGGGGCTCGAGGCAGCACTTTTCCCGCTCGGCGATATGATGGCGATTCAGCTCACCTCGGTGAACTTTCTTGAGCACAGTCGGCTTAGCGCTTTTGGGCCGCTGCAATGGTTTGACTACTACTGGGTCTATCTGTTCGCCGCCTCGATTGGGTTTAGTACGACTATCGCAGAGCCATCGCTGATCGCCGTCGCAATCAAAGCCAATCAGGTCTCTGCGGGGGCAATCAGTGTCAATGGTTTGCGCATTGCCGTCGCGATTGGGGTCGCCTGTGGGATTGCGCTTGGGTGCTATCGTATCGTGGTGGGGGATCCTATCCAGTATTACATCATCAGTGGTTATATCGTGGTGGTGGTACAAACTCGATTTGCTCCGGCGATGATCGTGCCGCTCGCGTATGACTCGGGTGGCGTGACGACCTCGACGGTGACCGTACCTTTGGTCGCTGCGTTGGGGCTCGGGCTGGCTTCGACGGTTCCTGGCCGAAGCCCATTGCTTGATGGTTTTGGGTTGATCGCCTTTGCGAGTTTGTTTCCGATGATTTCGGTTATGGGGTATGCGCAACTGACGCAGTGGTTGGCACATAGGGAGAGGGAAGAAAGATGAGATTTAAATTGTTACTGGCATTCGTTGAAGACAGTCGAACCGAGGCGGTACTTGATGCTGCGCGTCAATCTGGCGCAACGGGGGCGACCGTGATCAACAATGCGCGAGGTGAGGGATTGAGTCAAAGGCGCACCTTCTTTGGGCTGACACTGGAATCGCAAAAAGATGTGTTGTTGTTTGTCGTCGAAGAGCATCTATCACGCCACATTCTAGAAAAAATTGCAGAGGTAGGAGAGTTTGACGTCGAATCTGGTCAAGGGATCGCGATTCAGATCGATGTTGAGGATGCCGTCGGAGTGAGTCATCAGGTGGCATCACTGAGTAAAATGGTGGAGGACGAATTATGAGTAGTGACATGAAAGCAATACGGGTGAGTGATGTCATGTCGAACACCTATGTGATGATCGATGGCCTGGCGACGGTACAAGACGGGATCAACCTCGCTCGAGAGCATCGGGTTAAGGCGCTGATTGTGGCGAAACGCAACCCTAATGATGAGTACGGTATTGTTTTGATGAACGACATTGCCAAAAAAGTCTTGGCACAAAATCGCTCGCCTGAGCGAACCAACATCTATGAAATTATGACCAAACCTGCACTGTCGGTGTCCTCGAGTATGAACGTGAAATACTGCGCTCGTTTATTTGAGCGTTTTGGTATCAGCCGCGCGCCGGTGATCGATGACCAACAAGTGGTGGGTATGGTGAGCTACAACAACATCGTCATCAACGGGATGGCGACCCAAGGCTAGGGCTTTTGTCAGACAAAAAAATCGGTAGAATAGCGGCAAAGATGATGGAGAACGACAATGAAACTCTTTTTTGCCTCTGACCTACACGGCTCACTGCCCGCGACTGAGACCGCTATTGAACTATTCAACGCCTCGGGGGCGGACACCTTTGTATTGCTGGGTGATGTGCTCAACCATGGACCAAGAAACGCGATTCCTGAAGGCTATAATCCGCCAGCCGTTGCTGAGCTGTTAAACCAGTATGCGGCGCAGATCATTGCCGTGCGAGGAAATTGTGACAGTGAGGTCGACCAGATGCTGCTGGCGTTCCCAATGATGTCAGACTATGCATGGCTGATGTTGCCGTCGGGTCAGCGTATGTTCTTAACCCATGGTCACCTGTACAACGCCGAGCATCGTCCCGCTTTGCGCGCAGGGGATATCATCGCCCATGGCCACACGCATATTCCGGTTGCAGAAAAGCAGGGGGATCAGTTTATTTTCAATCCTGGCTCAGTGACGATTCCACGCAATCAATTCCCAGCCAGCTACGGGGTCCTCGATGGTGAACGTCTTGAGGTGCTCAGCCTTGAGGGGCAGGTGCTCAAACAGGTTGTTATCGCTTGATGAGTGACGATGTTCTGACGAGAGCCGCTCGCGGCACTTGTTAGAACAACAATTTTAATCCAACCAGTAGGGTTAAAATCTCAAAACAGTTCTTGATAAACTGATTGCTCTTTTTGACCGCAATCATCGCGCCCAAACCTCCGCCAACAAACGAGGCAAGCAAAAGGATTGGCAGCCAAGGCCAGTAAATGGGCGCTCCTGCTTGAACCACCGCGACCCCGCCCAAACCGTTCCAAAATAGTCCGACACAAATCATGGTCAGCGCCACGGCTTGCTTGTAGCTATAGCCAAACCACTGAACCAAAAACAAGGTCACGAGCAACCCTGAGCCCGCGGTCAGTGAGCCATTGATAATACCAATCACAGCCAACCCAAGACCGCCAACAAGGTAACCCAGAGGGTGGCGATTTTTTTCTAGCGTAACCTGGCCCAATTGCGGTTTAAAACGAGAATAGACACCAAGCGCAATAATCATGGCTCCGAGCATCAACTCAGCGACTCTATCGGGGATTTGCACTACTAGATAGGCACCCGCAACCACGCCTAAACTACCCGCCAAGATGACGTATATCATCGTGATGGGGCTACAAGTCTTGGCTTTGAGGTGAGTATAAGCGGCGCCAAGGCCAAGAGCGACTGTGGCGACTTTATGTGTAGCCAGCGCTTGTGAGAAGGGTAAGCCAAGAAAGATCAGCAAGGGGAACTGCAGTAAGCCCGCGCCACCACCGGACATGGAGGCGAGGGTATTGGCCATCAGAGAGCCGAAAAAAAGTAGCGATGCGTCTAACCAATCCATGGTATTAGCGGTCTCTTAGTACTTGCGGTCGTTAATGAGCAAACAACACAGTTGAGCCGTGGTTGAGGCTGGTGAGTAGCAACGACTTCTTATTGACAATATCGATGCGACGACTGGCTTGTGCATTCATCTTAAAGATCTGTTTTAAGATTTCGAGTTGCTGTTCAGTAAAATCAGTCACATTGGGTGTCGTGACGTTTTTGAACTCAGTCGGGGAGATAAGCAGGTAATTATCGCTGATATCCCAAAAACCAGACTCGGTAATATTCATCACCACGACATTATCATCGGAGTGACTGAATAGGCGTACTGTCGCGGCGCGAATATAGCTGCCATTTGGCAGATATTTCACGTTGGCGGTCATTTCCGCGCGAGCGAGAGGACCATAGCTCTGGAGATCGAAGTCCTCAGAAATCAGCGACACGCTGTGTGATTGCCACTCTTTCGAGGTGAGCAACTTTTCGATTTTGTTGTCACCCGGCATCACTAACCAAGTACTGAGTGCTAGTGAGAGTATAAGCAGGAGCGTTGCATGGATCTGTTTCATCATTCTCCGTCCTTATTCGCAGATCTTGGTTAAAGTATTGGGCTCAGAGATCAGTTGTTGAGAGTAGCTTGAACCCGAGTCATCAACTGGGTGAATGTAATTGAGTACCACGAGGTCGTTTTGCCCTCCGGTGGCGATCACCTCGATAGGCGCACTCAGTTTCTGATCGCTACGCTTTTCCATGTAGCGTGTGACACACTGCTCGATCGATGGCAGCCAGACACTCAAATCTGGGTGGTTGATGGGGGCTAATACAGGCGTCTCTTGCAGCAGGCTCAGTTGGCGAAATTGTTGCTCTTCAGGTTGAGAGTGAAACAGAGCAAGCACAGGTAAGAGTATGGCCACGGCCAGTGTCAACATAGTCTTCCACTTTGAAGCCGGACGTGTTTGCGGCTTGCTTGCGACAGATGGACTCTCATCCATCAGAGGCTGGCTTGCAGGCGCTGGCTGTTCAACTGGGGTTTGAGCCCCCAGCGGCGCAGTGTTGAGTTTCGCTTCTACCGTTTGGACAGCGCTCTCCTCACCTTGAGGTAGCGCAGCGAAGACCGGAGCAGACTCAACCGCACAGATAAGTTGATAGCCACGCTTGGGCACGGTTTTGACAAATTGGGGGTTTTTGGTCGAATCATTGAGCAGCTTGCGCAGTGTCGAGATGGCTTGGGTTAAACTCGAGTCATCAACCTCAAAGCCTTGCTCGCGCCAGACGAACTCGTGCAGCTCAGCGCGAGTGACGATTTCATTCGGGCGCTGGGCCAGCAACAGCAAGATGCGGCTCTCATTGCTACCTAGACGAATCGTCTGCTCATCAATCTGATCAAACAGAGAGTTGTTATTTGGATCAAATAGAAACTTGTCAGCGAGTATATATTTGTCACCGAAATTACTCATAAACGTTTACTACACCTCAGTCGACCGCTGAGCGGCCTAAAAATTATGTCGAAGCAGTGGAAATGTTGACCAAAATTAAAAATTCTTCACTGCTCATTGCGTGCGTTGCATTCACGGGTCACGATGGTAAGAATGTGACATTTTTATGTCAAGTGACGATTTGTTGATGCGTGCTTAGCCCATTGGATCTTGTGTTGCGGATGAAAACCTCAAGCCGTATTTAGTTTATTTGAGGATTTTTCGGCGCATAGGATAAACAAAATAGATAAAAAAAACACGCCATTTATAGTTTTTGACCTTGAATTTACTCAATTGAACCTTATCTACAAAGCATCACATGGTATCTGTCATACAGCAGTACCCCAATCAAACAGTAGGACGTTTTGGAGTCACTATGAGCGAAACCGTTACCAACAACAAAGAAACACGCGGATTTCAATCAGAAGTTAAACAGCTTCTTCATCTAATGATCCACTCTTTGTACTCAAACAAAGAGATCTTTTTGCGTGAATTAATCTCTAATGCTTCGGATGCATCAGACAAACTGCGCTTCCAAGCTTTATCCAACCCAGACTTGTATCAGGGTGATGCTGACTTGGGTGTGAAGCTGTCTTTTGATGAGCAAGCGAACACACTGACTATCTCGGATAACGGCATCGGCATGAGTCGTGATGACGTGATTGAGCACCTTGGCACGATTGCCAAATCAGGCACGGCAGAGTTTTTTTCGAAGCTCTCTGAAGACCAAACCAAGGACTCACAACTGATTGGTCAGTTTGGTGTTGGTTTTTACTCTGCGTTTATTGTTGCGGATGCGGTCACCGTACGCACTCGCGCCGCGGGTATTGCAGCTGAAGAGGCGGTTCAGTGGCATTCAGCGGGTGAGGGTGAGTACACGATTGAAACCATCAATAAAGAGCGTCGTGGTACGGACATCGTCCTGCATATGCGTGAAGAGGGTAAAGAGTTCCTTAATGAGTGGCGCTTGCGTGAGGTGATCAGCAAGTATTCAGATCATATCGGAATCCCAGTCTCGATTCTCACCGCTGAGCGTGACGAGGAAGGTAAAGAGACTGGTGAGAACAAGTGGGAGCAGATCAACAAAGCTCAGGCACTGTGGACGCGCAACAAATCAGACATCTCTGAAGAAGAGTACCAAGAATTCTACAAGCACGTATCACACGACTTTGCCGATCCATTGGTGTGGAGCCACAATCGCGTGGAAGGCAAAAACGACTATACCAGCCTGCTGTACATCCCGGCGAAAGCCCCATGGGATATGATGAATCGTGACCATAAATCAGGTCTTAAGCTGTACGTCCAGCGCGTGTTCATCATGGATGACGCCGAGCAATTTATGCCGTCTTACCTGCGTTTTGTGCGCGGCTTGATAGACTCGAACGACCTGCCATTGAATGTTTCGCGTGAGATCTTGCAAGACAACAAGGTCACTCAATCACTGCGTAATGCGTGTACCAAGCGCGTGCTGACCATGCTTGAGCGTATGGCGAAGAATGATGAAGAGAAATACCAATCGTTCTGGAAAGAGTTTGGCCTAGTGATGAAAGAAGGCCCTGCCGAGGATATGAGCAACAAAGAAAAGGTTGCCGGTCTGCTGCGCTTTGCATCGACGGAGTCAAACTCATCTGAGCAAACCGTGGGCCTGGGTGCTTACGTCGAGCGCATGAAAGAAGAGCAGGATAAGATCTACTATCTTACGGCAGACAGCTACGCGGCAGCCAAGAACAGCCCTCACCTAGAGCAGTTTAAGGCCAAAGGCATCGAGGTTATCTTGATGTACGATCGCATTGATGAATGGCTGATGAACTATCTCACTGAATTTGATGGCAAGCAGTTCCAGTCCATCACTAAAGCTGGGCTAGATCTAAGCAAGTTTGAGGACGAAGCTGAGAAAGAAAAGCAGAAAGAGACGGAACAAGAGTTCCAATCTGTAGTTGAACGCACTAAGGAATACCTTGGTGATCGCGTGAAAGAGGTACGCACCACCTTTAAGCTGGCTTCAACCCCAGCGGTAGTAGTGACGGATGACTTTGAGATGGGCACTCAAATGGCCAAGTTGCTTGAGGCGGCAGGTCAAGCGGCGCCAGAGGTCAAATACATCTTTGAGATTAATCCAGAGCACGAAATGGTCAAGCGCATGGCGGATGAGTCTGATGAGCTGGCCTTCGGTCGCTGGGTTGAGGTACTGCTTGGTCAGGCGATGCTTGCTGAGCGTGGTTCACTCGAAGACCCATCGCAATTCTTGGGCGCGGTGAACACGCTGTTGATTAAATAATCAGTCGCAAAGCACTGAATAGTGAGGCACTCTAGGGGTAAAGCTCGCGAGTGCCTTATTCTTTCGTCGTAGCTGGGCGAAAACACCTTTTTTTGTGTTAGACTACGGCACACATTTACGCTGCGGTTATTTTTTAGTCAAGGCGAACATCTACTTATACCGAAACTTATCGTTGCTCGTCGACATCGAGGCAGTGAGCTTCGGTATAAATCGTTTGTAAATACAAGAGGATTCAACATGCGCATCATTCTTCTAGGTGCTCCAGGTGCAGGTAAAGGCACACAGGCTCAATTCATCATGGAGAAGTATGGTATTCCACAAATCTCTACTGGTGACATGCTACGTGCTGCAATCAAAGCAGGTACTGAGCTTGGTAAACAAGCAAAGGCTGTGATCGATGCTGGTCAACTAGTTTCTGATGAAATCATCCTTGGTCTAATCAAAGAGCGCATCGCTCAAGACGATTGTGAAAAAGGTTTCCTACTTGACGGCTTCCCACGCACAATTCCTCAGGCTGATGGCCTTAAAGAGATGGGTGTTGACGTTGATTACGTGATCGAGTTTGACGTTGCTGACGATGTTATCGTTGAGCGTATGGCGGGTCGTCGTGCTCACCTAGCGTCTGGTCGTACTTATCACGTTGTTTACAACCCACCAAAGGTTGAAGGCAAAGACGACATCACAGGTGAAGATCTAGTGGTTCGTGATGACGACAAAGAAGAGACCGTTCGCGCGCGTCTAGGTGTTTACCACGAGCAGACTGCGCCACTTATCGAGTACTACGGTAAAGAAGCGCAGGCGGGCAACACCAAGTACCTAAAATTTGATGGTACGAAGCAAGTTGCTGAGGTAAGCGCAGAGCTAGAAAAAGCACTGTCTTAATCTCTGGCGAGATCTGATATAGTGAAGCGACCTCTTTCAGGTCGCTTTTTTTGTCTCTTTTTCATGGAATTAGCGTATCGAATACTGTTAAAGTCAATCAGGTCGGAATATGATGGAAGCGAAAAAACAGGGTGTTTTACTCGTCAATCTAGGCACACCGGCGGCGGCAACGCCGCAAGCGGTGAAGGCATTTCTCAGTGAGTTCTTGCACGACCATCGGGTCGTGGATATGACTCGCTGGCTCTGGTGCCCATTGCTGCATGGGGTGATACTGCCAATTCGTTCTCCCAAGGTTGCCAAGCTGTACCAATCGGTATGGATGGAACAAGGGTCGCCTTTGATGGTGTATTCTCTGCGGCAAAAAGTGCTTCTTGAGCAGGCGTTGGGGTTGCCCGTTGAATTGGGTATGACCTATGGTACCCCGAGTCTCCTGGCTGGTATTGAGACCTTACACCAGCGAGGCGTGGAAGAGTTGCTGGTATTACCTTTGTATCCACAGTATTCGGCAACCACCACCGCCGCGGTGAGCGATGGTTTGCTCAAAGCCTTAGGTAAGCTAACGCGAGTACCGCAGTATCATATGGTGACCGATTACTTTAGCCATCCGCTGTATATTAAAGCGCTGGCCGACAGAGTACGTGAAAGCTGGCAGCAAAATGGGCAGGGGGACTACTTGTTGTGTTCCTACCATGGCATACCACAGCGTTATGCCGACAACGGTGACGTCTATCCACAGCATTGTGAAGAGACCACCCGTTTGCTGGCCCGAGAGCTTGGCGTATCGGACGAGCAAATTGGCATGTCCTATCAATCTCGTTTTGGTCGCGAGCCGTGGCTGCAGCCGTATACCGACGAGACGCTAAAAACACTCGCCCAAAAAGGGGTAAAAAAGCTTGACATTATCACGCCCGCTTTTGCCTCGGACTGTTTAGAAACGCTCGAGGAAATTTCGGTAGAATGTCACGAAATCTTTACCCATTCTGGTGGAGAAAAATTTCAATATATTCCATGCTTGAATGATAGCGAGGCACACATTGCCTTGCTCGCTGATATTGTAAAACGTCAGCTTCCTTGCTGTGCAGGAGAAGCAGTAGCGTCGTAACAACAAGATAAATAACAAATAAATTGGTGGTAGTTCTATGAAACGCTGGTACGTGCTGTATTGTAAGCGCGGAGATCAAGAGAGGGCGGCACTACATCTCGATAACCAAGGTGTCGAGTGTTATTACCCTAAGGTCAAGGTTGAGAAAATTATTCGTGGCAAACAACAAGTTAAATTGGAGCCACTTTTTCCCTCGTATATGTTTGTGTATTTCGATTTTGAGGTTGGCCCTACATTCACCACAATTCGCTCAACGCGTGGTGTCGCCGATTTTGTTCGCCAGGGTGCTTATCCGCAGGAGGTTCAAGCTGAGCTTGTCGCCAGCCTTAAACAACTTGAAAACCTAAATGACGAACCACAGAGCTCCGAGCTACCCAAGCAAGGTCAATCTGTGACCATTAAATCGGGCCAGTTTGCCGGGGTTGAGGCTATCTATCAGGAGCCGGATGGTGAAATGCGTTCAATCATGTTGGTCAAAATGCTTAACCAGATGGTGGCCGTCAAGGTGGACAACAGTGACCTGGAGTTGTCTTAGTGACCGATTAGCTCAAAACACAAACGCCCCTTAATAGGGGCGTTTTGCTGTTAAGTCGATATCACCTGCCAATTAGGCGGTTTCATAGGCATCGTTGTGTACGGTTTGTACTGCGCGGCCTGATGGGTCAACACAGTTTTGGAATGACTCGTCCCATTCAATCGCTTTGGCAGAAGAGCACGCCACCGATGGGCCACCTGGCACACACTCTGCGGCACTTGGTAGTGGGAACAGTTCTTCGAAGATCTCGCGGTACACATAACCTTCTTTAGTAGTCGGTGTGTTGTATGGGAAGCGATATTCTGCGGTCGCCATCTGCTGGTCCGTTACCTTCGCTTCCGCCACTTCTTTCAATGTATCAATCCAGTTGTAGCCAACGCCGTCAGAGAACTGCTCTTTCTGGCGCCAAGCAACTGACTCTGGCAGGTAGTGCTCAAAACACTCGCGCAGGATGTGTTTCTCCATCTTGCCGTTGCCACACATCTTATCTTGTGGGTTAAGGCGCATAGCCACATCGATAAATTCTTTATCAAGGAAAGGTACACGACCCTCTACGCCCCAAGCGGCTAGCGACTTGTTGGCACGAGCACAGTCAAACATGTTCAGTGCTAGCAGTTTACGCACAGTCTCCTCGTGAAACTCTTGCGCATTTGGTGCCTTGTGGAAGTATAGGTAGCCGCCAAAGATCTCATCCGCCCCTTCACCAGAAAGCACCATTTTGATCCCCATTGCTTTAATTTTACGACCCATTAAGAACATCGGGGTTGAGGCGCGAATGGTGGTGACGTCATACGTTTCAATGTGATAAATCACATCACGAATCGCATCCAAGCCCTCTTGGATGGTGTAAGTCATCTCGTGGTGAACCGTACCTATCTCCTCAGCAACCTCACGTGCTGCCTTGAGATCGGGCGCCCCTTCCAGGCCAATAGCGAAGGAGTGCAGTTGAGGCCACCAAGCTTCTGACTGGCCATCATCCTCAATTCGTAGCGCGGCAAAACGCTTAGCTACCGCAGAGGTGATAGATGAGTCAAGACCGCCTGACAGTAGCACGCCATAAGGCACGTCGGTCATCAATTGACGTTTTACTGCAGCTTCTAGAGCCTCGGTGAGCTCTTCTTTGCTGGTGGTGTTGCCCTGTACCGCTGCGTACTCATTCCAGTCGCGTGTGTAGTAGCGTTGAGGTTCGCTGTCGCTTGAGCCATAGTAGCTACCAGGAGGGAACTCGCTCACCGTTTTACAGACAGGTACCAGTGCCTTCATTTCTGAAGCCACGTAGTAGTTACCGTGCTCATCATAGCCTTGGTAGAGTGGAATGATACCTATGTGGTCACGGCCAACGAGGTACAGATCTTTCTCTTCATCGTAAAGCACAAACGCGAAGATACCGTTGAGCTCTTCAAGGAGGTCCGCACCGTACTCTTGGTAAAGCGCGAGGATAACCTCACAGTCAGATTCTGTTTGGAATTCGTATTTGCCTTCGTAGCGTGCGCGGATCTCTTTGTGGTTGTAGATCTCGCCGTTAACCGCCAGCACCAGTTTTCCATCAGGGCTATATAGCGGTTGAGCACCACTGTTGAGGTCGACGATCGCCAAACGCTCATGCGCCAAGATTGCTCGATCAGAAGAGTAAATACCAGACCAGTCCGGCCCACGGTGGCGCAGCTTTTTCGACATCTCAAGTGCAACCGGTCTTAATGCAGTTGCATCACTTTTTATGTCTAAAATGCCAAATACAGAACACATACAACATCCTTATCTACAAACAATTTTTGTGAGTTATGTTTCCAATTTGCCAGTTTGATTAAAAAATGCAACCTAATAAAAGAAACAAAACAACATTAGTGCGCTTGGGTTAAACAAAATTTAATAAATAAGCCGAAAATATAGAAAATTTTTAGTGAATGGTGTTTTTGTAATCAAAAAAGGACCATCAAGGTCCTTTTTGGGTGTTTACTGCGAGCGGTTTATCGTAACCACAGCGCTGTTCAGGATCGATCCGTTCCCTCAAACTCAGGGTTGAGCTGCTCACAAACATGACGGGCAAAGCCACTTCCCGCTTCCTGGTAGATATTAAAGGCAGCATCAACGCCATCCTCAAGCAGACCCTCGAGCTGGTCCGAATACTCAGCAATCGCAGCAATCTGACCTTGATAGTTTTTACGCTGAAGTTGCTCTAATGCCGTCTGATTACCCAGGTGGTGAGGCATCGCCAATAGGACCAGTTTGACACTAGCGGTGTCTAAGATTCGCTCCCAAAAATCCGAGTCGGTAGCGTCACCAACAATCACATTCCGTCCCAGAGTGCGGTGAGCCGCGGCGGCTTCCTCACGTACCTCAACCCCAAGGATCAGGTTACCATAACGCTGATGCAGCTCATCATAAGCACCGCAACCGATACGGCCCATACCTAAAATCAACACCTCGGCACTGCCGGGATCAATCAATTGGTCGCGTTGGTTGAGCTTTTCAGCCGCATGCTCTTTGAGCCAGCGTCCAACACGTAAGTAGAGGCTGTGGGCGTGGTTATTGATTGGGGCAGAAACGACAAACGACATTGAAACCGCCAGCGCGATAGCCACCAGCATATCGCCACTCATCCAGCCGAGTTTATAGGCAAGGCCTGCCACAATCAGGCCAAACTCACTAAAGTTGAACAGGGTCAATGAAGCAAACAGCGAGGTACGTACGCGAAACTTAAAGTGATTGATGATAAAGAAGTAAAATAGCCCTTTGATCGGCAAAAGGAGCATGAACAACAACGCTAGACCGAGCCCTTGCAAGCTTGGCTCTGCCGATAGACCGATGTTGAGAAAGAAGCAAACCAGAAACAGCTCTTTCAAATTAAACAGCGACTTGGATAGCTCGGAGGCTTTGTGGTGGCTAGCAAGCAGCATGCCCAGGATCAAGGCGCCTAAATCAGGCTTCATGCCGACGGCTTCAAACAGACCCGCGCCACAGACTAGGGCAAGGAAAATCCCCATCAATACCAGCATCTCACCGTGACCGACACTGTCGAGTAGCTTGAAAAACACTGGTCGCAAAAGAGGCAAAGCAAATAAGCCTAGCGCGTACCACTCTGGGATTTTACCGGTGGACACAGTCAAAAACAGCACGGCAAAGATATCTTGCATGATCAAGATACCGATGGCGATATTACCGTATGTGGCATTCATCTCGCCTTTTTCTTGCAGTGTTTTAACGGCAAAAACGGTGCTCGAGAACGACAGAGCAAAGCCAAGTAGCAGCAGGTGAGAGACCTCTAGCGATGCCAAGCTTGGAATGCCTAGCAGTTTTAGTAGACCCAAAGCCACCGTGAAAAACAGTGTTGATAAAAGGTTATGTAAGGTGGCTCCTGCCCAGATCTCTTTGGCTAATAGAGAGCGAACGTCGAGCTTGAGACCGATGGTAAACAGCAGCAAGGTCACGCCGAGATCAGAGAGTGTCTCAATGACGCTGTTGGTTTGATAACCAAAATGGTGCAGAACAAAGCCAGCGAGCAAGAAGCCGACCAATGGTGGTAGTTTGCATTTGAGCGCCACAACGCCAGAGATAAATGCAGCACTTATTAATATGATATCCATGTGCAATACGATTCTTTATGAAAAAGGTCTTTATAAAAAGGCTGTAAAAACAGCCTTTGATTCTAATTGGAATTTTGCTCCTCTTCGAGCAGTTTCTGCAACAGCACTCCGTTCAGCATGGCTCTTTTTATCATTGCAAAGGCGCCCATCGTCGGTTTATCACCGAGCTCGGCGGCAATGATTGGCAGGTCGTTGTGAAAGGTGGTCAGCGATTGATTCTCGACGTTGCGCTGAATGGCGGGAAATAAAATCTCGCCGCTCTTGGTTATATCCCCGGCAATCAGGACTTTTTGCGGGTTGAAGAGGTTAATGGTGATCGCGATGGCTTTACCCAATTGGTTCCCCACCCGCACCAGGCTCTGCCTAGCCAGCTCGTCACCGAGATTGGCGTGCTGGCAGACATCATCAACCGTGATGCTGTCAAGGGTGGCAAGACTAGACTGATAGCCCTGATGAATCAGTTTACGCACTCGCTCTACAATCGCTGGATTAGCCGCGACTGTTTCAAGGCAGCCAAAATTACCACAGTGGCACTGCTCGCCAAGGGGGTCTATCTGGATATGACCAATCTCGCCCACATTGCGATTGAAGCCTAAAAAGACCTGACCATTGACGATGATCCCTGCGCCGGTGCCGCGGTGAACACTGACTAGAATCGAGTCTTGGCAGTCCTGGCTCGCGCCAAAGTAGTGTTCAGCCAGCGCCATGCTGCGCACATCGTTGCCGACGAAGCACTGAACTGAGAATGTCTGCTCAATAATCGCAGACAGCTCTAAGTTATCAATGTCCATGTTAGGCATGTACTCAACCACACCGCTCTCGGGGTTGACCAACCCCGGCAGGATGACACCGATGGCGATCAGCTGTTCGATATGCGCCGAGTACTCAGCGATAAAGTGACGGATAAAACCGACCACGCCATCCATCATTTCACCTTGTTCAGTGTAATAAAACTCATGGTGTGTATCAGCGAGTAGGGTACCACCGAGATCAAACAAACTCAGGTGAACGTAATCGCGGCCAATGCGCACCGCAACTGAGTGGAAATGAGCGACTTCTGTTTGCAGAGAGATAGCTCTTCGTCCGCCGGTCGAGGCTTGCTGTGCAACCTCTTTGATCAAGCCCCGCTCGATCAGCTGGCGCGTGATCTTAGTGACACTGGCTGGCGCAAGTTGACTAATTTCAGCCACTTGGATACGAGAGATCGGGCCTTGTTGGTCAATGAGCCGATACACTGCGGCGCTATTGAGCTGTTTTACTAAGTCTACGTTACCTATTTGTGCGCCATTCATGCTCATATTTGATCGTATTTTCCATTAACTATATTGGCTTGGATACAAAAGTGGTCATCAAACACGGTCAAATTAGCCACCATGCCCGGCTTGATTTGGCCAAGCTGTTTGTCGACATTGATCGCTCGGGCGGGATAAAGTGTTGCCATGCGCAGAGCCTCGTCTAGGGCAATACCCACCCGCTCAACCGTGTTTTTCACCGCTTCAATCATAGTGAGGGCTGAGCCCCCAAGTGTGCCATTCTCATCCACACACATACCATCTCGGTAATATACTTTCTTGCCGACAAAAATAAAGTGATCCATCTCTGTGCCTGCAGGAGCTGTGGCGTCGGTCACTAATACCAACTTGTCAGCCTTGATTTTGTGTGCAATGCGGATGTTGGCGTAATCGACATGGAAACCATCCGCTATCACACCGGCATAGACCTCTGGCGAGTCATAGATGGCGCCTACCACCCCAGGCTCTCGACCGGTCATCGGCGTCATGGCGTTGAAAAGGTGAGTGGCGAAGGAAATTCCGTCAGCAAAACTGTCCACCGCCTCTCGATAGGTGGCATTGGTATGGCCAATCGCGACGACAATGCCCGCTTGGTTTAGGCGCTTAATATGGTCAGAATTATTGTGCTCAGGCGCGAGGGTAACCTTACGCACTACATCGGCATTATCACAAATGTAATCGATCATGGCATCGGTAGACGGACGAATAAAGTCAACATTATGAATGCCTTTCTTGGCCACATTCAGATATGGCCCCTCGAGATGCAAACCAAGAGAGTGATTTTGATGCTGATTGTGGTAATCTCGCGCGACGGCGACGGCTTGGCGCATGTCCTGATCTGATGAGGTGATCAGTGTAGGTAGGAAACTGGTGCAGCCTGATTTGAGATTGGCTTGGTGCATGATGTGCAGCGTCTCAGGGGTAATTTGATCATTGAACATCACACCACCACAGCCATTAAGTTGCAAATCGATAAAGCCTGGGCTGAGGTTGGCGCCGTCGAGGTTCATGCAAGGTGTGTCGACTGGAATGTCGTCTTGTATGCATAGCCCTGCGATGTGACCCCCCTCGATAAGCACTGCGTGGTGGGTCAAGACGTCAGTACCCGTGAAGATTTTACAGTTGGTGAGCGCGAACATGAGTAAATCCTTTGTTTAATCAGCGAATGAGCGAGGGACGTTGGCAAGTGCAGGCTGCTTTAGCCCGGTATCAGCAGCTTGGTATCAGCGATAAAGCCACTTTACTCACGCTACGAATTATGTATGTTAGCCAGCGAGGCGCTAAAGCGCTATCGGGCAGTGTATAGGTTTTGCTAAGATCATCAATCGTAATCTTAGCCTAATTCATATATGCCCATAATATTCAGTAATTTACTAATGAATATCATCTGGCTAGTTAACTACTATACGTAAAATGTTGCGTTAATTTGTATCTTAAAATAAGTTTTATGATCTGGCTAGCATAAACCCGATTTTTCACCCTTTACAGGTGATTGTAATCACATTTAGCACGGTTTTAATTTGCGAGGCGAATTTATCG
The DNA here is from genome assembly GCF_055391395.1 of Vibrio sabulosilitoris. Lineage (NCBI taxonomy): Bacteria > Pseudomonadati > Pseudomonadota > Gammaproteobacteria > Vibrionales > Vibrionaceae > Vibrio > Vibrio sabulosilitoris. Next base: position 3,011,361 of record NZ_AP029599.1, on the reverse strand, counting down.
CCTTAAACTGAAATGGACTAAATTGAGCGACTAAAAAAAGTCCTTTATACGGAATACGGTAATTTGACAGGGGGAACAGACGGTGAACATTCTCGGTTATTTTCAAAAGGTAGGTAAGGCACTGATGGTGCCAGTAGCAACCTTACCAGCAGCGGCGATACTCATGGGTATCGGTTATTGGATTGATCCTCAAGGTTGGGGGGCAAACAGCGCTTTGGCCGCCTTTTTGATTAAGGCAGGCGCCGCGATCATCGACAATATGTCGGTATTGTTTGCTGTCGGTGTGGCGTATGGAATGTCAAAAGACAAAGATGGCGCTGCGGCGCTGGCGGGCTTTGTTGGCTTCTTGGTTGTGACCACCTTGCTTTCTCCTGGAGCGGTTGCTCAGATACAGGGTATTGACCTATCACAAGTGCCAGCTGCGTTCTCTAAGATTGAGAACCAGTTTGTCGGTATTCTGGTTGGTGTTATCTCTGCCGAGATCTACAACCGTTTCTCCACCGTTGAGCTGCATAAAGCCTTGGCCTTCTTCTCTGGCAAGCGCTTGGTGCCTATCCTGACCTCATTCGCTGGTATCCTGATTGCATTTGTTTTGATGTACGTTTGGCCAAGTATTTATGGTGGACTGGTAAACTTTGGTGAATCGATCCAGGGCATGGGCTCGGTGGGAGCGGGTATCTATGCCTTCTTTAACCGTTTGTTGATCCCTGTAGGTCTGCACCATGCATTGAACTCGGTATTTTGGTTTGATGTAGCGGGTATAAATGACATTCCAAACTTCCTTGGTGGCGCAAAATCTCTTGCCGAAGGCACGGCGGTTGTCGGTGTGACCGGTATGTATCAGGCTGGCTTCTTCCCAATTATGATGTTTGGCCTACCAGGCGCAGCGCTGGCTATCTATCACACGTCAAAGGCAGAGAATAAAAACAAAGTTGCCTCTATTATGCTGGCAGCAGGTTTTGCTTCATTCTTTACTGGCGTTACAGAGCCTCTTGAGTTTTCGTTTATGTTCCTTGCGCCAGTGCTTTATGTACTGCATGCATTGCTCACCGGTGTGTCGGTGTTTGTCGCTGCCTCGATGCAGTGGATTGCCGGTTTTGGCTTCTCTGCCGGTTTGGTGGATATGGTGCTATCAACGCGTAACCCTCTTGCAGTCAATTGGTACATGTTGATACTTCAAGGCCTAGTGTTCTTTGGTGTTTACTACGCGGTGTTCCGTACCGCAATCCTGAAGTTTGGTCTTAAAACACCCGGACGTGAAGATGAAGAAGCCTCAGCTGAGACGGGCTCTGAGAATGCATCTGAGCTTGCAAAGCAATACCTTAAGGTACTGGGTGGTCATCAAAACGTGCAGGGCATTGATGCGTGTATCACTCGTCTGCGCTTAATCATCAGAGATACAAGCGTAATCAACGAGAAGACACTCAAAGATCTGGGTGCCATGGGTGTGGTGAAATTAGGCGCCAATAACGTTCAGGTTATCTTGGGCCCCCTAGCCGAGATTGTCGCCGGTGAAATGAAGAATATTCCAGTTGATGAAGACTTGTCGGCAGTGCCTTTGCCACAGTAATTGGTGAGTTTCATTTTAAGCGATGGGCCCCTTTAGGGGCTCATTTTGTTTTTGAAGCGGCATCTTGAGGTCACTTGGGGATGGGTTGAAACTACATCTTTGGGTTACTTGGGTATATTTGGTTGTGTTTGACCGCAGAATCATGGATTATTAGTGGATACGCCCTAAAAAAGGGGCTTGAGAAGATAATTAAAAGATTGAGGTACTCTTGATGAGTGAAACTGAAACTCGTCCATCGAATTTCATTCGCCAAATCATTGATAAAGATCTGGCCGACGGAACACATAATCATGTTCACACGCGTTTTCCACCGGAGCCAAACGGCTACCTGCACATTGGTCACGCGAAATCGATTTGCTTGAATTTCGGAATTGCTCAGGACTACCAAGGTCAGTGTAACCTTCGCTTTGATGATACCAACCCAGAAAAAGAAGACGTGGAATACGTTGAGTCGATCAAGAACGACGTGAGCTGGTTGGGCTTTGATTGGTCGGGCGACATCTGTTACTCATCAAACTACTTTGACAAGCTCTACGGCTACGCGGTTGAGCTGATCGAAAAGGGCTTGGCTTATGTTGAAGAGCTAACCCCAGATGAGATCCGCGAGTATCGTGGTACGCTGACTGCACCAGGTAAGCCGAGTCCTTATCGCGATCGCAGCGCTGAAGAGAACCTTGCGCTGTTTGAAAAGATGCGTGATGGCGGCTTTGAGGAAGGCAAGGCGTGTCTGCGTGCCAAGATCGACATGGGCTCATCGTTCATGGTGATGCGCGATCCAGTGCTTTACCGCGTTCGCTTTGCTCACCACCACCAAACGGGTGACAAGTGGTGTATCTACCCAATGTATGACTTCACGCACTGCATTTCGGATGCGCTAGAAGGTATTACTCATTCACTGTGTACGCTAGAGTTCCAAGACAACCGTCGTCTATACGACTGGGTATTGGAAAACATCACTATCGACTGCCAGCCGCGTCAATACGAGTTCAGCCGTCTGAACCTAGAATACACGGTCATGTCCAAGCGTAAGCTGAGCCAGTTGGTCACCGAGAACCTGGTATCAGGCTGGGACGACCCTCGCATGCCGACCATTTCTGGTTTGCGTCGCCGTGGTTTCACCGCAGCGTCAATTCGTGAGTTCTGTAAGCGTATTGGTGTGACCAAGCAAGAGAACATGATTGAGTTTGGCTCGCTTGAGTCTTGTATCCGTGATGATCTTAACGAGAACGCGCCACGCGCGATGGCGGTATTGGACCCAATTAAGATCGTTATTGAGAACTACGACCAAGGTAAAGTGGAAGAGCTGACCGTAGCCAATCACCCGAACAAGCCTGAAATGGGTGAGCGCACTGTGCCGTTCACGCGTGAGGTGTGGATTGAGCGCGATGACTTCCGCGAAGAAGCAAACAAAAAGTACAAGCGCTTGGTGCTAGGCAAAGAAGTTCGTCTGCGCGGTGCTTTCGTGATCAAGGCTGAGCACATCGAAAAAGATGAGCAGGGCAACATCACGACGATTTTCTGTAGTTATGATGCTGACACGTTAGGCAAAAACCCAGCTGATGGCCGCAAGGTGAAAGGTGTGATCCATTGGGTATCGGCGGACAAGGCACTACCTGCTGAGATCCGTCTCTACGATCGCTTGTTTACCGTTGCAAATCCAGCCGCAGCCGACAACTTTGCTGAGACGATTAACCCAGAATCACTGGTTAAGGTAAATGGTTTTGTTGAGCCAAGCCTAGCAACTGCCGCCGCTGAAGCGGGTTTCCAGTTTGAGCGTACTGGCTACTTCTGCGTTGATTCTAAGGACTCGACCCCTGAGTCATTGGTATTTAACCGTACGGTTGGCCTGCGCGATACTTGGGCAAAGATCGAGTCTAAGTAAGCCCAGAGCAAATCTGTTGAATAGAAGGTCAGCCCAGTGCTGGCCTTTTTCTTTTTAGTTGGTGTGAAAACTGGGGCAATAAAAAACCAGCCATTAAGGCTGGTTACATTCAAAAGCGTGAGCTTACTTCTTTTTATGCACGTCAGGATTGGTCTTGCACGCACCGTCAATGCTCTTGCCATACAGGTATAAGCTATGGTTGGTCAGCGTCATATTGTAGCTTTGCGCAATCTCGTTTTGGCGTTGCTCGATGACGTCATCAGAGAACTCGATAACCGTACCGCAATCTAGACACACTAGGTGGTCGTGGTGGTGCTGTGTCGCAAGCTCAAACACTGACTTACCACCCTCAAAGTGGTGACGAGTGACAATACCCGCATCATCAAATTGGTTTAAAACTCGGTAGACGGTGGCAAGACCGATCTCTTCACCGAGGTCGATGAGCTTTTTATACAAATCTTCAGCGCTGATATGCTGACAATCTGGTTGTTGGAGAAGTTCTAAAATCTTTAACCTTGGTAAGGTGACTTTAAGGCCAGCGTCCTTCAAGGCTTTATTGTTGTCCGGCATATACGTTCCTGTTGGCGATCTGCGGCTTCTATATAATCTAGTTATCTGCCGATTATAGGGCAAGCGGGCACAACATTAAACCTTGATGTTCAAAGGGATAATAAAACCACAGTGTCGAGGTGCGAGGGCGGGCTTTGCCCTACGGGAATCAGATGCGAGATTCGAGAGACGAGGCGGTCATCACGCGCGGTGTATTCGTCATACCCGAGAAGAAGGTTCGAGGTGCGAGTACGGGCTTACGCCCTACGGGGAACGAGGAGTTTATAGCGCGCGGCGTATTCCTCGCGACTCGGAACGAAGTGTAACCCGCACCTCGCACCTACAAAAAACCCAAGCATGAAAGCCTGGGTTTTCGGAAAAGTTTACAGTGAGATCGGGTTAGTCAGCGAGCTCAGACAAGCACATTTCTTCGAAGATTTGCTTGCACCAGCTGTTGACGCGCTCTTCGGTTAGCTCTGGTTGACGGTCTTCGTCGATACATAGGCCGACAAACTGAGAGTCATCGCCTTCAACTAGGGCTTTTGACGCTTCAAACTCGTAACCCTCGGTTGGCGTGTAGCCAAGGATAGTGCCGCCTTTGGCTTCAACGATATCGCGGATGGTGCCCATCGCGTCGCAGAAGTACTCGGCGTAATCTTCTTGGTCACCACAACCGAAGATAGCAACCAGCTTAGTAGAGAAGTCGATCTGCTCAAGCTCAGGGAAGAAGTCATCCCAATCACACTGCGCTTCACCGTAGTACCATGTAGGGATACCTAGTAGCAGCAAGTCAAAGTTATCGATGTCTTCTTTGCTGCTTTTCGCGATATCTTGTACTTGGATCAGTTGTTTACCTAGTTGCTTTTGAATCATTTTAGCAACAGCTTCAGTGTTACCTGTGTCGCTGCCGAAAAAGATACCTACACTTGCCATAGATTCTCTACCTTTGTTTGTTTAGTGTTGGCAAAAAAGAGGAGCAGTGGTTATTCCGCTGGTTCTCCTGGCTATAATCCTGTGCCTTCCCAACTGATCTGAATAATGCCCTTGGCAATAAATCCAGCGCAGCCGAGAAACAGCACCAACCATACGATGCGACGACCAAATGGTGGAACATTAGCTTGGTTGAGAACATCTTTGATTGCCATGCCGATCATAAAGAAGATCGCGGCAAACAATAGATCCAAGCCAATTGATTCCAATACGTTCATGTAGTCGTAAAGCATACTGTCCCTTGATGCCAAATTGCTTGCGCGCACTATACCACTGTTATGAATTAATGTTAATGATTGGCGTTTGACTATCTGTGAGTGTTCTCAGTATCTATCCATAGCGCCTAAGTTTGTAAGAATCTGCGCAGCACTCGGATCACATCCTGAGGCTTTTCAGCGTGCAACCAGTGCCCGGTATTCGCCACGATATGCGCCTTCGCTTGTGGGAATTGATGGGCGATGGCGCTTTGGTGTTCAGCTAAGATATAGTCAGAGTTGGCGCCTTTCATAAACAGGGTTGCCTGCTCAAATGGCTCTCCTGGCTGCCAGCCAACAATGGCGGAATACTGCTCCAGCAGGGTGGCAACATTAAAGCGCCAACGAATAATCCCCTCGTCACTAAACATTGACTTGGATAGGAACTGACGCACGCCCTCCATTTCAATGCTGTTGGCAAGCAGGGCCATTGCCGCCATACGTGAGGTTGGCTGGTGGCTGATCACCGACTTGAGTCCGGCGAAGACATTGTCATGATTGTGCGTGGTGTAGGCAACAGGTGCCATATCCATCACCGCGAGCTTTTCCACGCGCTGCGGGGCAAGACTCGCTATCTTCATTGCTACCTTACCGCCCATAGAGTGGCCAACGAGCGAGCAACGTTGGATATTGAGGTGCTCGAGTAAAGCCAGCACATCTTGCGCCTGCTCTTGATAGGTGTGAGTATTGCGATGGAAAGATCGACCGTGATTACGCAGATCCAAACTGATCACCTGATAGTGTTCTTCCAGTCCACGTGCGACGAGTCCAAGGTTATCAAGGCTACCAAACAGACCGTGGATCAACACAACTGGCTGACCCGATCCCTGAATTTTATGATTGAGCAATTCTGACATAGTTTTGTTTTAATAATTGTGCTGCTTGGGTGTTGTTATTTACAGTAAGATCCCTAGCATCTTAGGATGACTTGGGTATAATTCCTCAGAGTTTAAACATTGAGATTGTGAAAAGCGAATGAAAACAATTGAGGTTGATGAGGATCTTTACCGCTACATTGCTAGCCAAACCCAGCACATTGGCGAGAGTGCGTCAGACATTCTACGTCGCCTGCTAAAGGTTGATCGAAACGGTCAGGCAGCACCAACGCAAGTTGCACCTGCGATGGGTATGCCTGCAGCGGAGAGTCTTGCAACGCAGGAGCCCCAAGGCATTGTAGTCAGTAAAGATGCGGGTCGCATCAACGGCGTAGATAATATTAAAGAGATGCGATCGCTATTGATCTCAGATGAGTTCGCGGGACTGAAGAAAGCGATTGATCGCTTTATGTTGGTGCTTTCGACTCTGTACACACTGAGCCCTGAAGACTTCGCCGAAGCGATGCAGGTTAAGGGCCGCAAGCGCGTTTACTTTGCGGACAATGAGCAGACCCTGCTTGAGGGTGGTAAGACGACCAAGCCAAAGGCGATTCCAAATACACCATTTTGGGTGATCACCAATAACAACACCAGCCGCAAGCGTCAGATGGTCGAGCAGCTTATGGCTCGAATGAGCTTTCCAGCTGATTTGATTGAAAAAGTCACACTGTCAATTTAAAGAAATTGGATGTAAACCTCATAATGCTGGGATCAAAATCAGTACTATGGGGTTTTTTTTATTTTTGTAATTTAGAAAGGATGTCGTCATGGCTATGCACCCACGTGCAGGACAAAAAGCGCAACAGCAAGACCTGCATAATATTCCAGCCCTAGTGTCTAACTACTACCTACTGCAACCACAGGCCTCAAACCCTGAGCATAAAGTTCAGTTCGGTACTTCTGGCCACCGCGGTACGGCGGACAAAACCTCTTTTAATGAGCATCATATCGTCGCCATTGCCCAAGCAGTTGCTGAAGTGCGTGCGGAAAAGGGCACAACAGGTCCTATCTTTGTCGGTAAAGACACCCACGCTCTATCTGAGCCAGCGTTTGCCAGCGTGATTGAGGTGTTGGTCGCGAATGGGGTTAAGGTGATCGCTCAGGCGAACAATGGTTACACGCCAACGCCTGGCGTGTCACATGCGATCCTGACTCATAACCTAGCTAATGAAGCGAAAGCAGATGGTATTGTGATCACACCATCACACAACCCACCGCAAGATGGCGGTATCAAATACAACCCAACTCACGGTGGTCCAGCAGAGGGTGAACTTACTCAAGCTATCGAAGACCGTGCCAATGCACTGATCGCTAATGGTCTAGAGGGCGTTAAGCGCATGCCTTTGGCGCAAGCAAAAGCATCTGATCTATTCGTTGAGCAAGACCTGATCACGCCGTACGTGAATGACTTGACCAATGTGATTGATATCGAAGCGATTCAGAAAGCCAACCTAAATATTGGCGTTGATCCACTGGGTGGCAGCGGCATTGATTACTGGCGTCAAATTGCCCAGACCTACAACCTGAACCTGACCTTGGTGAGCGAAGCGATCGACCCAAGCTTCCAGTTTATGTCGCTAGACAAAGATGGCGTAGTCCGCATGGACTGCTCATCGCCGTACGCGATGGCAGGTCTATTGGCGCTGAAAGATCAGTACGATCTTGCATTCGGTAATGACCCAGATTACGACCGCCACGGCATTGTGACGCCAAAAGGTCTAATGAACCCTAACCACTTCTTAGCGGTATGTATTGATTACCTTTACCGTCATCGCGACGGTTGGGCGCAAGATGTTGCTGTGGGTAAGACGCTGGTATCAAGCGCACTGATCGATCGCGTAGTTGCTGACCTTGGTCGCGAGCTGTGTGAAGTGCCTGTTGGCTTCAAGTGGTTTGTTGACGGACTATACTCAGGCAAGTTCGGCTTCGGCGGCGAAGAGAGTGCGGGCGCGTCTTTCTTGCGCAAAGATGGTACGCCATGGGCAACGGACAAAGATGGCATCATCTTGTGTCTACTTGCTGCTGAGATCACCGCTGTGACGGGCAAAAACCCACAAGAGTATTACGAAGAGCTGGCCGCTAAGCATGGTGAGTCTCAGTACAACCGTATTCAAGCCGTCGCAAATGGCCCACAAAAAGATATTCTGAAGAAGATGTCTGCCGAAATGGTCACTGCTGATACGCTAGCTGGTGATGCCATCACTGCCCGCCTAACACACGCCCCAGGCAATGGCGCAGCCATCGGCGGCCTAAAAGTCACCACCGACAACGGCTGGTTCGCTGCTCGCCCATCAGGCACAGAAGACATTTACAAAATCTACTGTGAGAGCTTCAAAGGCGAAGAGCACCTAAAACAGATCGAAGCGGAAGCGCAGGAAATCGTTAACCAAGTTTTTGCTAACGCTGACCTTTAGGTTTCAGTTTTAGTATTCGTGTGAGGGGTTGGCTTGGCCGGCCCCTTTTTGGTTAAGAGGCGAGAGTCGAGATCGGGCTTTGCCCTGCGAGTACGCTACGCTCGAGGTGGTGGAATACTTGACAGCAGTGGTCAGGGTTGAAAAAATTTCTCGCTTCTCGCTTCTCGCTTCTCGCTTCTCGCTTCTCGCTTCTCGCTTCTCGCTTCTCGCTTCTCGCTTCTCGCTTCTCGCTTCTCGCTTCTCGCTTCTCGCTTCTCGCTTCTCGCTTCTCGCTTCTCGCTTCTCGCTTCTCGCTTCTCGCTTCTCGCTTCTCGCTTCTCGCTTCTCGCTTCTCGCTTCTCGCTTCTCGCTTCTCGCTTCTCGCTTCTCGCTTCTCGCTTCTCGCTTCTCGCTTCTCGCTTCTCGCTTCTCGCTTCTCGCCTCTCGCCTCTCGCCTCTCGCCTCTCGCCTCTCAGCGGTCGTTAGGCCAGCAATCGCGCACAATAAACCAAAACACCCCATCGCGCGTCTGAGCGTGGGTAAAGCGTCCTGTAGGGGACGCAATAGGCTGAGTGAAATCAGTGCGGCCACAGGCCCATAGAGGCTTTTCTAGGCGGTATAGTGGTTGGTCTATCTGGTGGAATCGGTGTTGATAGCACCAAAAGCCGTTGATTTGGCTTGGATTAAGCTCATAGCCTAGGCAGTGTTTGGGGATGGTTTCTGGCTCGAATGGGTTGGTGTAGAGCCGGCCCTGGATCAGGAGTCGCTCGGTGATGTTGGTCAGGTGAGGGTAGCGCGCGCAGAAAATATCGGTGCTGCTCATGGCGAGTTGATGGGAGAGCATCCGTTTGAGCTTTTTGTCGAGGCGATCGCGTGCATTTGGCCCATACCATAGTGACTGGTGGAGCAAGTAGAACTTGATTGCTACCTCCCAGTGTTCGAATTGATTGAGCTGAGTGTCGCGCAAAATTAGGTCGATGGCGCCTATGGTTTGCCCTGTTGGTGCTTGGATTTGTACCTCTTGCAACTCGAGCTGATAGCGATCACTGTGGCTGAGTTTCTCGGTACACAGGTGTTGATAGAGAAAGCCCAGGCGAGAGTTGCCTTGGTAGGGCTCAAGTGGGTGGTGCGTGTGAGGCAGGTGTTGCAAGTCCACCATGGGTTCATGCAGCTCAAACAGTGAGGGCGCACGGCCAATCCAGTCATAAAAGCGTTGCAGGTCGCTCATTGTCACTCCTTGTGCCTTGGTATGGGCAACATCACTAGCATCACTATACGGCTTCGAATACACTTTGCCAAAAGCAGAGTAATGGAACCTGGAAAATGAACAATCTCGAGCTAGAAAAAATACTCAATCAAAAGCTGTCACCACAGCTGATTAAAGACTACGCACCAAATGGCCTCCAAGTAGAGGGCAACGCTCAGATCAAACGCGTTGTTACCGGTGTCACTGCCTCTCAGGCGTTGATCGATAAAGCTATCGATCTACAAGCCGATGCCTTGCTGGTTCATCACGGCTATTTCTGGAAGGGTGAGCCTGAGCCGATCCGTGGCATGAAGGGTAAGCGCATTCGTGCTTTAATCAAAAATGATGTCAATCTATACGGTTACCACCTCCCATTGGACATCCACCCTGAGCTAGGTAATAACGCAGAGCTTGCTCGCTTACTGGAAATTGAGATCGAGGGTGGTCTCGAGGGACATCCACAATCCGTTGCCTTGTTTGGCCGCCTAAAACAGCCATTGAGTGGCGCTGAATTTGCCGAGCGTATCAACAAGGTGCTTGACCGTGCTCCACTGCATATTGCCCCGGAGAATCAAGACAAGATGATTGAAACAGTCGGTTGGTGCACCGGTGGCGGTCAGGACTTTATCGAGCTTGCCGTGCAACACGGCCTAGATGCGTTTATCTCTGGCGAGATCTCCGAGCGCACCACCTACACCGCACGCGAGATGGATATTCACTACTACGCCGCAGGCCACCACGCCACCGAACGTTATGGCATCAAGGCGCTTGGCGAGTGGTTGACGCGTGAGCATGGGTTGGATGTGACGTTTGTGGATATCGATAATCCTGTATAAAAACAGGGGCGGGGAGCGGGTTTCACTTCGTTCCGAGGAACGAGGAGTTCATCGTACACGATGATATTGTCGCTCCCAATTGAACAAAAAAGGCTTGAACATCGTTTAAGCCTTTTTTTGGTCATTGGTAAGAGCTTAGAGACGGTACGTGTAACTCACCACTCGCACAGAACTCCTCGCTCCCCGTAGGGCAAAGCCCGTCCCCGAACCTCGCCCCTGAGCTGTTTTATTCGCGTTCGTGGATCGGTGCGAATTCACGCTGCTCTTGGCCGGTGTAGAGCTGGCGTGGGCGGCCGATGCGGTTTTCTGGGTCGCTGTGCATCTCGTTCCAGTGGGCGATCCAGCCGATGGTGCGTGACATAGCGAAGATCACGGTGAACATTGAGACTGGAATACCAATCGCTTTGAGGATGATACCTGAGTAGAAATCGACGTTCGGGTAGAGCTTCTTATCGACGAAGTACTCATCAGACAGCGCAATGCGCTCTAGCTCCATTGCTACTTCCAGTAGTGGGTCTTTGATGTTCAGCTCGCTAAGCACCTCATGACACGCCTCACGCATTACCGTTGCACGTGGGTCGTAGTTCTTGTACACACGGTGACCAAAGCCCATCAGACGGAACGGATCGTCTTTGTCTTTGGCGCGCTCAACGTATTCAGGGATCATATCGACGCTGCCGATTTGCTCAAGCATACGCAAACACGCTTCGTTAGCACCGCCGTGAGCAGGGCCCCAGAGCGAGGCAATACCTGCTGCGATACAGGCGAATGGGTTAGCGCCTGAAGAGCCGGCAAGACGTACCGTCGAGGTCGATGCATTTTGCTCATGGTCTGCGTGTAGGGTGAAGATTTTGTCCATTGCACGGGCAACCACAGGGTTGACTTCGTACTCTTCACACGGGTTGGCAAACATCATATGCAGGAAGTTTTCTGCATAGGTCAAATCGTTGCGTGGGTAGATAAAAGGTTGTCCCACCGAGTATTTGTAACACATTGCCGCCAAGGTTGGCATTTTTGAAATGAGGCGGAATGCCGCAATTTCACGGTGCTCATCGTTGTTGACGTCTAGAGAGTCGTGGTAGAACGCAGCCAGTGCGCCAACCACACCACACATGACAGCCATTGGGTGCGCATCACGACGGAAGCCGTGGAAGAAGCTAGCGATTTGCTCGTGCACCATAGTGTGGCGCGTGACAGTGGTTTTGAACTGTTCGTATTGTTGGCGAGTCGGTGCTTCGCCGTAGAGAAGAATATAACAAACCTCTAGGTAATCAGCGTTGTTAGCGAGCTGATCGATCGGGAACCCACGGTGAAGCAGCACGCCTTTGCCACCATCGATGTAGGTTATCTGAGATTCACAGGATGCAGTGGCAAGAAAGCCGGGGTCGAACGTGAAGTATCCGCTGGCTCCCAACTTACGAACATCGACGACTTGTGGACCGATAGACCCGTCCATAATCGGCAGTTCGATTGGTGCTTTTCCTTCGATATGAAGGATCGCATTCTTATCCGCCATAACAATCTCCTTTGTTTATTTTTTAATCCATCCAGGATGTTTGTGTGCCATTTTTTTACGTGTCTTGAGCGCTAAAGTCAATTTTTCTCCTGTGTTGTGTGCACTTGTTACGCTTTTTTATAACGATATGGTTAAAAATATGTGCCAGGTAGCAAAAATTGTTACACTAATTGTATTACAATGTTACAGGTCGTATATTTACGACGTTGATTTAACCTTAGCCCATACAATTCAAGGCGATAAGCGAAGATATAATTCGCACCTTGAACTAAAAATCACGGATTTGACATAAAAAATTAACCCACGAAGAGGGGTGTTTGTTTCAAAAATGTGAATTTTAGGGCTCTAGCGTTCGAAATTACAAGATTTCGAAAAAAAGCTTAGACAACAGAGCAAAGTGAGCAAGCCCGTGAAAGAAAAAAAGTCAAGACCAGTTAATTTAGACTTGCAGACTATACGCTTCCCCATTACCGCAATCGCTTCGATCTTACACCGAGTCTCAGGGGTGATTACCTTTGTCGCGGTAGGGATACTGCTATGGCTGCTTTCCATATCCTTACAATCCCCCAATGGATTCATGCAAGCCACCCACATTGTAGACGGCTTTTTGGTAAAAGTGTGCCTGTGGGGCATTTTGACCGCTTTGGCCTATCACATCGTAGGTGGTATTCGACATTTAGTCATGGATTTAGGCTACTTTGAGGAGCTGGAGGCCGGTGCAATGACTGCCAAGGTGGCGTTTGTTGTGACTGGAGTGCTCTCGCTCCTAGCTGGAGTATTGGTATGGTAAAACACGTTTCTTCCGTCGGTCGTAACGGGGTGCACGATTTTCTCTTGATTCGTGCATCCGCGATCATTATGACCTTATACACACTCTACCTCGTCGCGTTTTTTATGTTTTCCGGCGATATTTCTTATCTCGATTGGACGCAGTTCTTCTCAGGCACCTTTACCAAGGTTTTCACCATGCTGGCGCTACTCAGTATTTTGATCCACGCATGGATAGGGTTATGGCAGGTGCTCACTGATTACATTAAGAATGCAATGCTGCGCGGTGGTTTGCAGCTCGGCGTGATTGCCGTGCTGTTGGGTTACCTATTCTCGGGTCTGTTTATTTTGTGGGGTGCATAAGTGACTATTCCAGTTAGAGAATTTGACGCCGTCGTAATCGGCGCTGGTGGTGCAGGGATGCGCGCTGCACTGCAAATATCAGAGCAGGGGCTAAGTTGTGCCTTGCTATCTAAAGTTTTTCCCACTCGCTCGCACACTGTGTCCGCCCAAGGCGGCATTACCGTCGCGCTCGGCAACTCGCACAAAGACGATTGGCAGTGGCATATGTACGATACCGTCAAAGGGTCTGATTATATCGGTGACCAGGACGCGATTGAGTACATGTGTAAAAATGGCCCCGCATCGGTGATTGAGCTTGAGAAAATGGGGCTTCCCTTTTCTCGTTTTGATAATGGAACTATTTATCAGCGCCCATTTGGCGGCCAATCGAAAGAGTTTGGTGGCGAGCAAGCCGCGAGAACTGCAGCCGCAGCTGACCGTACCGGTCATGCTCTGCTGCACACGCTTTATCAACAGAACATCAAACACAAAACCACGATCTTTTCCGAGTGGTATGCACTCGACCTAGTCAAAAACCAAGACGGCGCAATCATGGGGTGTACCGCTATCTGTATGGAAAGCGGTGAAATCAGCTACTTCAAATCGAAAGCAACGGTACTAGCTACGGGCGGCGCAGGGCGCATCTACGCCTCTACCACCAATGCCCATATCAACACCGGTGATGGGGTTGGCATGGCACTGCGTGCCGGCGTACCGATGCAAGATATGGAGATGTGGCAATTCCACCCAACCGGTATCGCCGGAGCGGGCGTATTGGTTACCGAGGGCTGTCGCGGTGAGGGCGGATATCTGTTAAATAAAGATGGTGAGCGCTTTATGGAGCGCTACGCGCCGAACGCCAAAGACTTGGCCGGTCGTGATGTAGTTGCACGTTCAATGATGATTGAGATCCGTGAGGGGCGCGGTTGCGACGGCCCTTGGGGCCCACATATCAAGCTTAAGCTCGATCATTTGGGCAAAGAGGTGCTTGAGTCTCGTCTACCGGGTATTTGTGAGCTATCGCGCACCTTCGCCCATGTTGACCCAGTCAAAGAGCCGATTCCGGTTATCCCTACCTGTCACTATATGATGGGCGGGGTCCCGACCCAAGTCTCTGGTCAAGCGATCAAGCAAGGTAACGATGGGTTGGATGTTGAAGTTCAAGGCTTGTTTGCTTGTGGTGAGATTGCTTCTGTTTCAGTGCATGGTGCGAATCGCTTGGGCGGTAACTCACTGCTTGATTTGGTGGTGTTTGGTCGAGCAACTGGGCTGCATCTGGGTGAAACGCTCGCGGCGCAAGCCGAAGCGCGCCCAGCAACGGCTTCTGATATTGAAGCCTCGCTTGAGCGCACCATGCGTTGGGAAAACAGCACTGGCGGTGAAGATCCGGTACAAATCCGCAAAGACCTGCAGACCTGCATGCAAAACAGCTTCTCGGTGTTCCGTGAGGGTGAGGCAATGGCTACCGGTCTTGAGGAGCTTAAAGGGATCCGTGAGCGACTAAAAGACGCCCACCTTGCCGACAAGTCTTCCGAGTTCAATACCCAGCGTATCGAGTGCTTGGAGCTAGATAATCTGATGGAAACCGCTTTCTCGACGGCTGTCGCGGCCAACTATCGCACTGAAAGCCGTGGGGCTCACGCCCGATTTGATTTCCCAGATCGCAACGATGACCAGTGGCTGTGTCACTCTATCTATAACCCGGACTCCGAGCAGATGAGCAAGCGTGATGTCAATATGGCGCCTGTCTACCGTGAGGCGTTTCCACCGAAAGCCCGTACATACTAGGAGGAGGACCGATGATGAAACTTAACTTCTCTTTGTACCGCTATAACCCTGATGTTGATAGCAAACCCTTTATGAAAGACTACGAGCTTGAGGTTGAAGAAGGCTCAGACATGATGGTGCTTGATGCCCTGATCCAGCTTAAGGAGCAAGACCCATCGATCGCTTTTCGTCGCTCATGCCGTGAGGGGGTCTGTGGCTCCGACGGCCTAAATATGAACGGTAAAAATGGCCTCGCGTGTATTACGCCATTGTCGGCCCTTGAGGGCGACAAGATCGTGATCAGGCCGCTACCCGGTCTACCGGTTGTGCGTGACTTAATTGTCGACATGACCCAGTTCTATGACAACTATGCCAAGGTGAAGCCGTTTCTGGTTGATGAGGGCGCGCAGCCGCCATCACGAGAAAACCTGCAGTCGCCGGATGAGCGTGCTCATCTTGATGGCCTATATGAGTGCATCATGTGTGCGTGTTGTACGACGTCATGTCCGTCGTTCTGGTGGAACCCGGATAAGTTTATCGGGCCGGCAGGCTTATTAGCGGCGTATCGATGGTTGATCGATAGTCGCGATACAGCAACAGATGAACGATTATCCGATCTCGACGACGCATTTAGCGTTTTTCGTTGCCATAGCATCATGAATTGTGTAAGTGTTTGTCCTAAGGGGCTAAATCCAACGAAAGCCATCGGCCATATCAAGTCGATGTTGGTTAATCGTTCGATTTAATAGTGTTAAAAAGAATTGCCGATCCTATATTGGATCGGCATACAAGCTCGGCAAAGACCGCAGCAAACGTGAAAACTACTGGTTAAGGGAATATATGCACAACGGCGTGATGAAGGCATGGCTCGAGTCTTCACACTTGGCTGGCGCCAATGCAACTTACGTAGAAGAGATCTACGAACAGTATCTCAGTGATCCCGATCTGGTAAGTGAGGAGTGGAAACGTGTATTTGAGGATCTCCCAGCTCTCAAACAAGAGGTGACAGAACAGCCTCATTCACGCGTCCGTGACTACTTCCGACGGCTCGCTCAAGAGACTAAGCATTACAATGTCCAAGTTAGTGATCCTGATGTCGATGCAAAACAAGTAAAAGTCCTGCAATTAATTAATGCGTACCGCTTTCGCGGTCACGAAGCCGCCGCTCTAGATCCTCTGGGTCTGTGGCAGCGCCCACCTGTGGCTGAGCTCGACCCAGCCTTCCATACCCTCACTGACGATGACTTCGAAGAGACGTTCAACGTCGGCTCCTTTGCGATAGGTCAAGAGACCATGAAGCTGCGCGATATCTATGATGGATTGCGCAAGATTTACTGTGGCTCGATTGGCGCTGAATACATGCACATGACCAACACCGAACAAAAACGCTGGATCCAGCAGCGCTTGGAGTCGGTCGTCGGTCAGCCTTCGTTTAGCCTCAAGGAAAAACAGACCTTTCTCGAAGAACTCACTGCCGCTGAAGGCCTTGAGCGTTATCTTGGCGCCAAGTTCCCAGGCGCGAAGCGCTTCTCACTCGAAGGGGGCGATGCGTTGATCCCAATGACTAAGGAGCTGATCCGCCATGCTGGTAAGACGGGCATGCGTGAGGTGGTGATTGGTATGGCGCACCGTGGTCGCTTGAATATGCTGGTTAACGTTTTGGGCAAGAAACCGCAGGACTTGTTTGATGAGTTTGCGGGTAAACACGACGAGACCTGGGGCACGGGTGACGTTAAGTATCACCAAGGCTTCTCAGCGGATTTTGCAACACCAACCGGTGATGTGCACTTGGCGCTGGCGTTCAACCCTTCACACCTTGAGATAGTCAATCCTGTGGTGATTGGCTCGGTGCGGGCGCGTCAGGATCGCTTAGGTGATAAAAACGGTAGCACGGTATTACCTATCACTATTCATGGTGACTCGGCAATCGCAGGCCAGGGTGTGGTGGCAGAGACGTTCAACATGTCTCAGGCTCGCGGCTTCCAGGTTGGCGGTACGGTGCGGATCGTGGTCAACAATCAAGTTGGTTTTACCACGTCGAATCCGCGTGATACGCGCTCGACTATGTACTGCACCGATATCGCTAAGATGGTGCAGGCGCCTATCTTCCACGTCAACGCCGATGACCCAGAGGCGGTGGCGTTCGTGACTCGCATTGCGCTGGATTACCGCAATGAATTCCGCAGCGATGTCGTGATTGATCTGGTGTGCTATCGCCGCCATGGTCATAACGAGGCTGATGAGCCCAATGCGACTCAGCCATTGATGTACCAGAAGATCAAAAAGCACCCTACACCACGTAAGCTCTACGCGGATGTGTTGATCGAGCGTGGGGAATATGACATCGAGTTCGCCACCCAGATGATTAACGAATATCGCGACGCGCTGGATCGCGGTGAGGTGGTGGTGAAAGAGTGGCGGCCGATGGCACTACACTCTGTTGACTGGTCACCGTTTATTGGTCACGACTGGGATGAGGAGTGGGATAGCCAATATGATCCCGAGCGCCTTAACGAACTTGGCCAGCGCCTGTGCCAATACCCAGAAAGTCACAAGCTGCAGAGCCGGGTAAACAAACTCTATAATGATCGCAAGGCGATGATATCGGGCGAAAAACCGGTCGATTGGGGGATGGCGGAAACGCTGGCTTACGCCACGCTGGTGGATGATGGCAAGCGCATTCGTATCTCAGGTCAGGACTCGGGGCGCGGTACCTTCTTCCATCGTCACTCCGTCTTGCACAATCAAGACGATGCCAGTACTTATATGCCGCTGGCGAATATTCACGATAAACAAGGGCCATTCCAAGTGTTTGACTCGGTGTTATCGGAAGAGGCGGTGCTGGCGTTCGAGTATGGTTATGCGACCGCGGAGCCGGGGGGATTGACGATTTGGGAAGCCCAGTTTGGTGACTTTGCCAATGGTGCACAAGTCGTGATCGATCAATTCATCTCCTCTGGTGAGCAAAAATGGGCCCGTTTGTGTGGCCTGACGATGTTGTTGCCGCATGGCTACGAAGGGCAAGGCCCAGAGCACTCATCCGCCCGTCTTGAGCGCTATCTACAATTGTGCGCTGAGCAGAACATGCAAGTAGTGGTGCCATCAACACCGGCCCAGGTTTATCACATGATCCGCCGTCAGGTGGTGCGCCCAATGCGCCGACCTTTGGTGGTCATGTCGCCAAAATCCTTGCTGCGCCATCCTCTGTGTGTTTCGTCACTCGAGGAGCTCTCTCAGGGCACCTTCCAGTCCGCCATCGGTGAGATTGATCAGCTTGAGGCGAGCAAAGTCAAACGCGTAGTGTTCTGCTCTGGCAAGGTCTACTACGATCTGCTTGAACAGCGTCGTAGCAATGACCAAGACGATGTAGCGATTGTTCGTATTGAGCAGCTCTATCCCTTCCCATTGGCGGAAGTGCAAGCAGCAATTGCACCGTATACCAATGTTGAAGACTTTGTTTGGTGTCAGGAAGAGCCGCAAAACCAGGGGGCTTGGTACTGTAGCCAGCATAATTTCCGGATGGCCATTCCGACAGGAGCAGATTTGAAATACGCAGGGCGTCCGGCATCGGCGTCACCCGCGGTAGGTTACATGTCTGTGCACCTGAAACAACAAAAAGCGCTGGTTCATGACGCGCTAACCATCAGCTCGCAATCCTCGGATTAAGAACTAGAAATTAAAGGAAGAGATAACTATGACAATTGAAATTCTGGTTCCAGACTTACCTGAATCAGTTGCCGATGCAACCGTTGCAACCTGGCACAAGCAACCGGGCGAGGCCGTTGAGCGCGACGAGGTTCTTGTCGACATCGAAACCGATAAAGTGGTGCTCGAAGTGCCAGCACCGGAAGCTGGTGTGCTTGAGGCTATCGTCGAGTCCGAGGGCGCGACGGTTTTCTCTAAGCAGCTCATTGCTAAGTTAAAAGCTGGCGTCATCGCTGGTGAACCCACCACCGACACGACCAAAGAGACCGAGTCATCACCGGATAAGCGCCACAAGGCCACTTTGACCGAAGAGTCGAATGATGCTTTAAGCCCAGCGGTGCGCCGCCTACTGGCAGAGCACAGCCTACAGGCCAGTCAAGTGAAGGGCACCGGTGTTGGTGGTCGTATCACGCGTGAAGATATTGAAGCCTACCTTGCTCGTCCGCAACCTGCTGAGGATACGGATGAGACCGTGTCAGTCAAAGAAGCACCAGCGGCAGCTCGCAGCCAAAAACGTGTGGCGATGACGCGCCTGCGCAAGACGGTCGCCAATCGACTGCTTGAGGCTAAGAACAACACCGCGATGCTGACCACCTTTAATGAGGTCAACATGAAACCGATCATGGACTTGCGTAAGCAATACAAGGATCAGTTCGAGGAGCGTCACGGCATTCGTCTTGGCTTCATGTCGTTCTACGTTAAGGCCGTTACTGAGGCGCTCAAGCGTTACCCAGAGGTCAATGCCTCTATCGATGGTGATGATATTGTCTATCACAACTACTTCGATATCAGCATGGCGGTATCAACGCCGCGTGGTCTGGTGACGCCTGTTCTAAAAGACTGCGACACACTAGGCTTTGCGGATATTGAAAAGGGCATTAAGGAGCTCGCTATCAAAGGTCGCGATGGCAAGCTTACTGTAGATGAATTGATGGGAGGGAACTTCACCATCACTAACGGTGGGGTATTTGGTTCACTGATGTCGACGCCAATCATTAACCCGCCACAATCTGCCATTTTGGGCATGCACAAGATCCAAGAGCGCCCAATGGCGGTAAACGGTCAAGTGGAAATCCTGCCGATGATGTATCTGGCACTTTCTTATGACCACCGTTTGATCGACGGACGAGAGTCTGTTGGCTTCCTAGTGACAATTAAGGAGCTACTAGAGGACCCAGCACGTCTGCTATTGGACGTTTAATATCGCTAAAACGTCTAGCAGCCCTCTGTCGCTAGACGTTATTTTTAGCTAAGGCTAGACTGGCTCGACGTTTGGCCTTCACTTAAACTGCCTTGGTTGATATCTGGCAGTTTAGTTGAGAAGACCCTACAGATGCCTTGAAAGGCATTATGGAAATAATAAATCCCTTGCACTAGTAAAAGGGAAAACAAACGGAATATCGAAATGAACTTGCATGAATATCAAGCCAAACAGCTGTTTGCCGAATTCGGTTTGCCTGTACCGGAAGGTTATGCGTGCGACACGCCTACGCAAGCCTTCGAGGCAGCTGGTCGCATTAACACGCCCAAGAAAGTGGTCAAATGTCAGGTCCATGCTGGTGGTCGCGGTAAAGCCGGCGGCGTCGAACTTCACGATACGAAAGAGGGTGTAAAAGAGTTTGCGCAAAAGTGGCTAGGAAAAAACCTAGTGACTTATCAAACGGACGCGAATGGCCAGCCAGTATCGAAAATCCTTGTTGAAGAGGCATCTAATATTGCCAACGAGCTCTACCTCGGTGCGGTTGTCGATCGTTCAACACGAAAAATCGTGTTTATGGCGTCAACCGAGGGCGGTGTTGAGATTGAAAAGGTGGCGGAAGAGACGCCTGAGCTGATCCACAAAGCGGCGATTGACCCGTTAGTCGGCCCTCAGTCTTATCAGGGACGTGAGCTGGCTTTCAAGCTTGGATTGGCCGGTGAGCAGATCAAACAGTTCGTTAAGATCTTTATGGGTCTTGCACAGATGTTTACTCAGTATGATCTAGCCCTACTTGAGATCAATCCGCTGGTGATCACAGGTGAAGGCAATCTTCTGTGTCTCGATGGCAAGATTAATATCGACTCTAACGCACTCTACCGTCAGCCAAAATTGCGTGAAATGCACGATCCCAGCCAAGAAGATGAGCGTGAAGCGCACGCTGCTCAATGGGAGCTGAACTATGTAGCCTTGGACGGTAACGTCGGCTGTATGGTTAATGGTGCGGGTCTGGCAATGGGCACCATGGATATCGTTAACCTCCATGGCGGTAAGCCAGCCAACTTCCTTGATGTGGGTGGCGGCGCGACCAAAGAGCGTGTGGCAGAGGCGTTTAAGATTATTCTGTCCGACGACAACGTAAAAGCGGTCTTGGTGAATATCTTTGGCGGCATCGTACGTTGCGACATGATCGCTGAGGGGATCATCGGCGCGGTGAAAGAAGTCGGTGTGACTGTACCTGTGGTGGTACGTCTTGAAGGAACCAATGCCGATCTTGGTCGTGATGTGCTTGCAACATCAGGACTAGATATTATCGCAGCAGAGTCACTTACAGACGCTGCACAGAAAGTGGTTGCCGCTGCGGAGGGTAAATAATGTCAGTACTAATCAATAAAGACACCAAAGTTATCTGCCAGGGATTTACTGGTGGACAGGGTACGTTCCACTCGGAGCAGTCTTTGGCTTATGGCACCCAGCTAGTCGGTGGTGTGTCTCCGGGTAAAGGTGGACAAGAGCACCTAGGCTTACCTGTGTTCAATACCGTCCGTGAGGCTGTTGAGGTCACTGGGGCAACCGCATCCGTTATCTATGTACCTGCACCTTTCTGTAAAGATGCAATCCTAGAAGCAATTGATGCGGGTATCGAGCTGATTGTCACCATCACCGAGGGCATCCCAACCACGGATATGATTGATGTGAAGGTTAAGCTTGAGGAAACTGGCACTAAGATGATTGGTCCAAACTGCCCAGGTGTCATCACCCCTGATGAGTGTAAGATCGGCATTATGCCAGGTCACATCCATAAGAAAGGTAAAGTGGGCATTGTATCGCGCTCAGGTACCTTGACCTATGAGGCGGTTAAGCAAACCACCGATGAGGGCTTTGGTCAGTCAACGTGTGTTGGTATTGGTGGTGACCCGATCCCAGGTTCGAACTTTATCGACATCCTCAAGCTGTTTGAGGAAGACCCAAACACAGAAGCGATCGTGATGATCGGTGAGATTGGCGGCACAGCCGAAGAAGAGGCAGCGGCGTTTATTAAAGACAACGTCACCAAACCTGTCGTCTCCTACATTGCCGGTGTCACCGCCCCTCCAGGCAAGCGTATGGGCCACGCAGGCGCCATCATCTCAGGCGGTAAAGGCACCGCCGACGAGAAATTCGCCGCCCTAGAATCGGCTGGCGTGCGCACCGTAAAAAGCCTAGCCGACATAGGCTCAGCGTTACGCCAAGTAACCGGCTGGTAATTTTCTCATAAGATCAAAAAAGGCTTGGGATTCCCAAGCCTTTTTTAAGGTTCGAGGTGCGAGTATCACTTCGTTCCGAGTATTGAGGAGTGCGGCGTACGCTTTTCTCACCTCTGCTTTTCCTCGCTCCCCGTAGGGCAAAGCCCGTCCTCGAACCTCGCCCACCTTTATTTTAGAGAATCATAGCCGCAAGCCAACCAAAGGCGATAAGCGGTAGGTTGTAGTGTAAGAAGGTCGGAACAACGGTTTCCCAGATGTGCTCGTGTTGACCGTCGGCGTTTAGGCCAGACGTTGGGCCGAGCGTCGAGTCTGAGGCAGGCGAGCCTGCATCACCTAGTGCCGCGGCTGTACCAACCAGCGCGATGGTGGCCATTGGTGAGAAACCAAATGCCGCCGCAAGCGGAACGTAGATGGTGGCAATAATTGGGATGGTAGAGAATGATGAACCAATACCCATGGTCACCAAAAGACCCACGATCAGCATCAGCAGCGCCGCGAGTGGTTTGTTGTCACCAATCGAGGTGGATAGCGCATCAACCAAGGTCTCGACACCGCCAGTTTGCTTCATTACCGCCGCAAAGCCTGCAGCCGCGATCATGATAAAGCCAATCATCGCCATCATCATCACGCCGCGAGTAAACACGTCTTGGGTGTCTTTCCATGCGATCACGCCGCCAAAAGTGAAGACCATAAAGCCGGCTAGGGCACCGATAACCATAGAGCCGGTTGAGAGTTGAACAGACAGGGTCGCGACAATCGCGAGTACGGCAACCAAGATATTCTTTTTATCGACTGCAGCAGGGTTTTCTTCTACGTGCGTTAGCTCAGTTTCTTGATACTCACGAGGTTTGCGGTAGCTAAAGAAAGTCGCAGTGAGTAGACCAAACAGCATGCCGGCAGCAGGTAGCAGCATTGCCGTAGGGACTTGCGCGGCGGTCACGCCCTCAAGGCCATTGTTGTGCAGGTTGGTCAACAGAATGTTGTTGAGGAAGATACCACCGAAACCGATCGGCAACACCATGTATGGTGTAACTAGACCGAAGGTCAGCACACAGGCGATCAAACGGCGGTCAAGCTTGAGCTTGGCAAACACGCCTAACAGAGGTGGGATCAAAATTGGAATGAACGCGATATGCACAGGCACAACATTCTGTGACGACATGGTGACTAGAACCAGAGCAATCAAAACCAGATATTTGAGGCCCATCGAGGCAGCCCCATGCTCTTTGCCATGAATTTTTTTGATCACGCTTTGCGCGAGTAGGTCCGTCAGACCCGAACGTGAGATAGCGACAGCAAAGGCACCGAGCATCGCATAGCTAAGTGCGATAGTCGCGCCACCGCCAAGACCGCTCTCAAATGCGGCCACGGTATCGTTAAGGCCCATTCCTGCGATGAGGCCACCGACAATGGCACTAAAGGTCAATGCCACGACAACATTAACGCGCATCAATGCTAGCAGCAGCATGATACAGACTGAAATTACAACCGGATTCATATTATTCTCGTGTAGTGTTATTTTTCTTCAATGATTGGCCATCCGCCAAGCGCTTTCCACTTATTGACGATGCCGCAGAACAGCTCAGCAGTTTTTTGTGTATCGTATAGGGCTGAGTGTGCTTCCTTATTGTCAAACTCCATCCCCGCGACTTTACACGCTTTGGCAAGCACGGTTTGGCCATACGCAAGGCCGCTTAGTGCCGCTGTATCAAAGGTAGCAAAGGGATGAAAAGGGACGCGTTTTAATTTGCAGCGTTCACTGGCCGCCATAACAAAGCTGTGATCAAAGTTGGCATTATGAGCAACCATGATCGCGCGGCTACAGTCTGCCGCTTTTTGTTCTTTGCGAACCAGTTTATAGATTTCTCTGAGTGCTTCCCCCTCACTGACAGCGCCGCGTAGTGGGCTGAAAGGATCACGAATACCGTTAAACTCGAGCGCCTCTTTTTCCAAGTTAGCGCCTTCAAATGGCTCGACATGGAAGTGAATCGTCGACGCCGGGTGTAGATTGCCCTCTTCATCCATGCGAAGGGTGACTGCGCAAATTTCAAGCAAGGCGTCAGTTTGGGCGTTAAATCCTGCGGTTTCTACATCGATTACCACAGGGAAATAACCTCTAAAGCGCTTTTTAAGCGTCAATGCTTCGTTTACTACACTCATATCAATTTGGTTCTGCAAATTAAGGCGTTGCATTATTACAGAAAAAGAGGCATTTCTGAATCGATTTTGTTAAGCGATGACGTGTTACAAGCTCAGGTGAGGGGTTTAATACTTGCTTGAAACAGCATGATTATCATAGCCGGGATCTCGACAATAATCTGTTAAGGCGTTGGACAATATGGCGAGAAAATTGCATCATTTCTCACAGCGGCAAGGTTTGCCTCTTTTAGTTGCTAGCAGGTACAGGTGAAGGTTTTTTAATGAAGTCAGTTCTAGGTTGGTTGTTGCCAGCGATGGTATTCGTGGCATTTGATGCGCAAGCCGTCGCCAAAAAATATGGTTCGACCCCAGAGCAATCGACATGGGAAATGATCGCCAATACGCCGTTAGAGTGCCGAATGGTACACCCGATCCCAAGCTATGGGGATGCAGAATTTTCTTCACGGGCAAGTAAGCGGATTAACCTTGATTTTGAGCTCAAAATGCGCCGGCCGATGGGTGAGACCCGAGACGTGAGTCTGATATCGATGCCTGCTGCTTGGCAGCCGGGAGACAGCGCCGATCGTGTAGCGAATGTCCAATTCTACCAGCAGTTTGATGGCTACATTGGCGGCCAGGCCGCATGGGGGATCTTAAGTGAGCTGGAAAAAGGGCGCTTTCCAACCTTTAGCTACCAGGAGTGGCAGAGTCGCGATCAACGTATCGAAGTCGCGCTATCGCCTGTTAGTTTTAAGGCAAAATATTCCGTATTCAGCGATTGTGTCGCCAACTTGCTGCCGTACAGCTTCGAGGACATTGCCTTCACCATTCTTCATTACGACCGTGAAAGCGTTAATCTCAACAAGGCCTCGTTGCAGCGCCTAGAGCAGATCGCTGAATATATTCGTCATAACCCAGATATCGACCTGGTATTGGTGTCGACCTACACTGGAACCGAAGAGGCCCGCAGCGTAAGCCAGAGCTTATCGGATAAGCGTGCCAAGGTCTTACGTGACTATTTCGAGTCCCTAGGCTTACCAGAGCATCGCATCCAAGTACAAGGCTACGGAGACCGACGCCCAGTCGCCGACAACACCTCACCAATCGGCCGCGACAAAAACCGCCGTGTGGTGATCTCGCTTGGGCGAACTCACGTTTAAGACAGAGGCGAGAATCGAGAGACGAGAGGCGAGTAGTTTCAGCGATCGCCCGTTGCTTCTCGCAGAAAAGTAAGCCCGCCACTCGCTTGTGTTTCAGGTTAGCCGTCAATACACGCCTGCGGCTAATGGTTCTGAATCAGTTCTATCATCTTAGAATTCTACCGACACAGACCCGCGGATTGAGAGGTGAGAAGTTTCAACGAGCACCCCTCGCCTCTCGCAGCGAAGCGATCCCGCCTCTCGCCTCTAATTAAGAGTTAGCCGTCAATCCCAGCCTGCGCTTGACGGTTTTGAATTAGCTCGATCATGTAACCGTCAGGGTCTTTAACAAAGGCGATCTCTGTTGTGCCGCCCATTACTGGGCCTGGTTCACGGGTTACGTTGCCGCCATCGGCTTTGATGGCATCACAGGTGGTGTAGATATCATCAACACCGATCGCGATATGACCAAAGGCTGAGCCTAAGTCATATTCTGTTGTACCCCAGTTATAAGTCAGTTCAATCACTGCACCGCTAGACTCGTCACCGTAGCCGACAAACGCCAGTGTGTACTTGTATTCACTGTTTTCGTTGGTGCGTAGTAGGTTCATTCCCATGACCTTAGTGTAAAACTCAACTGAGCGATCGAGGTCACCCACTCTTAGCATGGTGTGCAGAACGCGACCATTAGCCATAATCCTTGCTCCTAAATGTGTTTGATAGAAAACTTTATACCCAAGCAACCTCACGATGCAGTTTCAGCGAGGTCACTTGGGTATAACACTATATTACGCAACCCAGTCCGAAGAGTAACAATAATATTAAATTATTGATTTTATTAAAGGCTGTAATCAAGCTGCAAATCAGACAAAAACAGCGGACACCTTACAATTATAAGACAATTGGGTGGGTGAGTTTGCTGATGATCAGGTCGACAAAACCACAATGACTTCGAGTATTGAAAGACGAGTTTGAATAAAAATCTGACTGAATACATGCTATTCAAAACTAGGTCTAAAAACCTAGCGTTGTAAATATTAGTGGCGAGTCGTTCCCGGTTTGTTGCTTATTAGCTCAGAATCTAACTAGCTATTCACTTGCTTCCATTTTTTCAATCTATGATTCCACCGATAAGTTTAGCATTTTTTACAGGTTATTCCGAATTATCATTTCGTTATTAAGGATTTTTCGATTTAACCGCCAGTTTTAGAAAGAAATAACGAATAATGAGCAATATCACAAAAATTCAATATTACTCGTTATTACAATGACTTAAGATTAGTTGTTATTCTCATGGTTTATTTTCGTTTCTAAAATATTTCAAGCGCGCAATGCATTTGGTTGTCAAGTGTGCGTTTGGTGTTAACAGCAGATCTTTGCCAATCCAAAATAGCTTGGTATATATTCAAAAACCGACTTGATAACGACTAGTTATGCACTAGCAGAAGCAAGCTGGATTCGGGAAATAAAAAACAATAAGTCTTATATTAATACATTTGTCCAAGGAAGCGGACGTTGATGTGGAGTCCTTAAAGTGACTAGTAAATGGTTTACACAACATAGTTCAGATGTTCTGAACACATTGAATACAGATCAGAATACAGGTCTATCGACTGCTGAAGCAGAAGCGCGCCTAGAGAAGTACGGTTCAAACGAACTGACTGCGCAGGAATCAGCAACTGCATGGGAGCTGTACATTCATCAGTACAAAAACCCACTCATCTTTATCCTTGGTATCGGCGCACTTGTCTCTGGCTTCACTGGCCATATGATCGATGCGATCGCAATCGCGGTTATCATTCTAATCAACACCGGTATCGCTTTCTGGCAAGAATTCAAAGCTCAGAAGGGTATGGAAGCGCTAAAAGAGATGGCGGCTCCAGAAGCAGAAGTGATGCGTGATGGTAAATGGATCAGCGTACCGGCGAAAACGCTTGTACCTGGTGACATGATCAAGATTAACACTGGTGACATTCTGCCTGCTGACGTGCGCATTATTGAAGCGAACCGTCTGACTGTCGATGAAGCAGCACTGACCGGTGAATCTGAGCCAGTCAACAAGCAATCTGAAACCATTGATGATGAGACAGTAGGTCTTGGCGATCAGAAGAACATGGGTTTCATGACCACTATCGTGACGACCGGTACCGGTCTTGCTGTAGTGACTAGCACAGGCATGGAAACAGAAGTTGGTCACATCGCTGATATGATGAACCAAACGGAAGAGACCAAAACACCAATGCAAGAGCGTATGGACACTATCGCTCTAGCGCTTCTAGTTGTGGCTCTAGTGGTTGTCGCTATCGTTTGTGCGATCGGCTTCTACCACGGCATGCCATGGCTTGAAATTCTAACCACAGGTATCTCTCTATCTGTAGCGGCAATCCCTGAAGGTCTTCCAACGGTTGTGACTATCGTACTAACGATGGGTTCACAGAAGATGGTCAAGAGCAACGCACTAGCAAAACAGCTCGCGGCGATTGAGACTCTTGGCTCAACGACTGTGATTTGTTCAGACAAGACAGGTACGCTAACTCAAAACCAAATGCAGGTGATGAAGGCTTACGACGTATCTGGCCGTTACTGGGATGTATCTGGTAAAGGTTTTGATCCGAAAGGCGAATTCATCGCAAAAGACCACGACGTTGCGGCAACTAACAGCCCAGCAATGATGAAAGGTCTAGTGGTTGCTACCCTTTGTAACGATGCAGAATACGTAGAATCAAAAGGTAACTGGACAGTACGTGGTAACCCAACTGAGGGCGCACTGATTGTTGCAGCAGCAAAAGCGGGTCTGAACCAATCTGAGATGCTAAGCACTGGTGGTTACTCTATCGTTAAGAAGTTCCCATTCGACTCTGGTCGTAAGATGGCTTCAGTCATCGTGCGTGACCCACAAGGTAAGCACTTCCTAGCGCTTAAAGGTGCGCCAGACGTAGTTCTAGGTAAATCAACTAGCTACATGGTTGACGGCGGCTTTGTCCCAACAGTGGGCACAGAGGCAGCAACCGTGGGTAACCTAGCGCTAGATACTGCTCCAGCACTAGAGCTACAAACTAACTTCGAACAAGCAATTCAAGCGTTCGGTAACGACGCTCTGCGTACACTAGCGGTTGGTTTCCGTGAGCTAAAAGAAGAAGAGCTAGAGCTTGACTTCCCAGAGCTTGAGAAAGATGTCAGCATCCTTGGTATCTACGGCATCATGGATCCACCACGCCCTGAAGTACGTGACGCGGTAGACAGCTGTTACAACGCAGGTGTTCGCACGGTAATGATCACCGGTGACCACGCCGTAACAGCAGCAGCGATTGCCCGTGAAATCGGCATTATCCGCAGCGAAGACGACCTAGTCGTGACAGGTGCTGAGCTTGACCAAATGGATGATGACAAGCTCAAAGCTATCTGTCCTAAGGTTGCGGTATTTGCGCGTGTAACCCCTGAGCACAAGCTACGCATCGTTAAAGCGCAGCAAGAGAACAACGAAGTGGCTTCGATGACCGGTGACGGTGTAAACGATGCACCTGCTCTACGTCGTGCTGACATCGGTGTAGCGATGGGCATCACAGGTACGTCAGTAGCAAAAGACTCTGGTGACCTGATCCTACTGGATGACAACTTCAGCACCATCGTAAAAGCGGTACGCCAAGGTCGTCAAATCTTCGATAACCTGCGTAAGTTTATCCGTCAGGCACTAACGGCTAACGTGGGTGAAGTATCGGTAATCCTATTTGCGTTCCTACTAATGGGCCCAGAAGCGATTCTGCCACTAACGCCACTAATGATCCTATGGGTTAACCTAGTATCAGATGGTCTACCAGCGCTAGCGCTAGGTGTAGAGCCTGAAGAGAAAGACCTTATGGAGCGTAAGCCACGTAAACGTAACGAAGGCTTCTTCTCTGATGGCC
Organism: Vibrio sabulosilitoris; assembly: GCF_055391395.1. Lineage (NCBI taxonomy): Bacteria > Pseudomonadati > Pseudomonadota > Gammaproteobacteria > Vibrionales > Vibrionaceae > Vibrio > Vibrio sabulosilitoris. The sequence continues at coordinate 2,982,041 of NZ_AP029599.1, read as the reverse complement.
TAGGCGCACGTATCGTGACTCGTGGTCTGGCACTCGGTGGTCTAAGTTACTTCACATTCTCAGTAGCACTAGGCGATGGCTACAGCGCTCAGTATGCACAGACTGTTGCATTCCTAACGCTTATCTTTGCTCAGCTATGGAGCTTGTTCGATGCACGTACGTTCACAACGATTTACCGTAAGAACCCGTTCACAAACAACTACCTACTAGGCGCAGTAGCGGTATCAGCTCTACTCTCTCTAGGCGTTGTGTACTCAGGCTTCGGTCAGCTAGTATTTAGCACAGAAGCCGTTGAGTTCGGTCACCTAATGATGATCATCGGCGCGGCGGCAGTACCAACATTTGTACTGTCAGCGATTAAAGAAGTGACTAAGGTTAAATTCCTTTAATCACCTTGCTGCTTGACGCAAAAAATCCCGCTATGTAGCGGGATTTTTTGTTTCGAATAAAGAGTCACTATCCGGCTAATTCAATGAATTTTATGCCAAAGTTAAACAATCTTACACTTTTTGTCGTTAATTTCCGTACTCCAACCTATAAACTGAACGCCAACGATATAATGCTGGCGCTTATTGCCGTGGTAGTAGATGAAAATTTCACAGAAAATCTGGTCAATTAGCATTATTGCTATTGTCTGTTGCGTTGCGGTTAGCGTATCAAGCTATCTGACCTCACACCGACTCTTAAACAGTATCCAAACCATTCAAGTTGATCGCGCGATTCCGCTGGCTCAGCTCAAGTCTATCTCAGATGCCTATGCCGTCAATGTCATCGATGCATTGAACAAAACTCACCTTGAGCAGGGGGATCTCAATCGCCTGTTCAGACAGATCGATGATACGCTTGTGACGGCGAATCGAGATTGGCAGCAATACCGTCAGACAAACCTGACGGCGCAAGAGCACGTCTTGGCTGATCGTGCTGAGCAGCAGTTGGAAACGGTGGTGAGTAATCTTTCCACGCGCCAACAAGCTTTAAGAGATAATCGCCTCACCTTGTCTGAGATGATTCTTGATACTTACACCGATATCGATGAACTCAGTGGACGTATTGATGCGCTAATTGAGCTTCAGCTGGAGGTGGTTGAAGAGATTTACCAGTCCTCGGCTCAAACCGAACAGCAGTTTCACAAGGTGCGTATCTCGGTGATCCCTTTAGGGATAATCTTATTTGCGGTCATCTCCTACAAAATAACCTCATCCATTTCTGGCTTGCTTGGCGCAGAGCCTGAGGTAATTTCACGTCACCTCAGAAAAATGGCTAAAGGGGATTTTAGCCACTTTACTCCAATCACAGTTAAGCCTACTGGGGTTTATAAGTCACTGATTGAACTGGCTAATGGTCAAAATGTGCTATTAACAAACAGCCATTCGATGAGCAATAGTGTCGCCTCGGCTGCAGAGGAGTTATCCTGTGTGATGCAAGAGACTGCCGCCAATGCGCAACAGGAAAAGGTGCAGATAGAGGCGGTTTCGACGGCGATCACTCAGCTCTCAGCTACGGTCCATGAAATGACAGGCAGCACTCATGAAGCGGAACAAGCCGCAAACTTGGCAACTCAAAGCGTTAATCTTGGCAGCACCGAGTTGCAGCACTCTGTCGCACTAACTCAAGAGATTGATCGCTCAATCAATCAAACAGCCAAGGCTTTGCGACAGCTAAAAGACGACACTCAGAATATCGAGGAAGTGGTGGACGTGATCAGCCAGATTTCTGAGCAGACCAACTTATTAGCCTTGAACGCAGCTATCGAGGCCGCCCGAGCGGGTGAGCAGGGACGTGGCTTTGCCGTGGTGGCGGATGAGGTTCGCAATCTAGCGGCCAAGACTCAGCAATCGACTCAACGTATTCAGTCGATGATCGCAAGCTTCCAGGAGCAAGCGGAACTCGCAAATCAAACGATGCTCGATAATCAAAAATTGATTGAGAATTCAGTAAGCAGAGCAAACTCAGTAGAAACCGCTTTCGAAGAGATACAAGCGTCGGTGGTGTCCATCTCAGAGATTAACGCTCTGGTCGCCAGCGCCTCACAGGAGCAGCTCAGTGTGACGCAAGAGGTGGCCAAGAGCTCTGAGGTGATCATGGATTTGGTCAATCAAAACGCCAGCGCGGTCGCGCAAACGCAGCAGGCTTCAGCCGAGCTTGCCAAACTGTCGAATCAGCAGAAACAAGACTTAGCGAAATTTAAGTTAGCGTAATCACTTCGACACAAAATCCCGCATCAATATGCGGGATTTTTTGACCAAACTAAAATAAGAATATGGCCTAAACTTCTGTTTTTTCTTTGAACTCGCAAAGGTCTTCGATAATGCAACTCCCGCAGCGAGGCTTGCGCGCCACACAGGTGTAGCGGCCATGAAGGATCAGCCAGTGATGGACATCAAGCTTAAACTCTTTGGGCACCACTTTAAGCAGCTTGTTCTCCACATCATCAACGGTCTTCCCCATGGCGAACTTGGTACGATTGGAGACACGATAGATATGGGTATCGACGGCAATCGTCGGCCAGCCAAATGCGGTATTTAACACCACATTGGCTGTCTTACGGCCAACGCCGGGTAGCGCTTCGAGCGCCTCACGGTTCTCCGGCACTTCGCTGTTGTGTTGTTCAATCAAAATGCGGCACGTCTTGATCACGTTTTCCGCTTTCGAGTTAAACAGGCCAATGGTCTTGATATAGTCTTTAACGCCATCCACCCCAAGCTCGAGCATCGCCTCTGGCGTATTAGCGACCAGATAGAGCTTATCGGTCGCCTTGTTGACGCTGACATCGGTTGCTTGTGCTGATAATAGCACGGCGATCAGCAGCTCAAATGGGCTTGACCAGTTGAGCTCTGTTTGTGGATTGGGGTTGTTTTCTCTCAGTCGCTGCAGTATTTCGACGCGTTTGGTGTTGTTCATAGTTGAGCTTTCAATTTATTGTTGTTGGTGAGTCAATTCTGTTTGATGACTCGATTCTTTTTGGTAACGGTTGGCTAGCTGGTTACTCGCGCTCGCTCTATGACAGCCTTGGGTTGTTTTGGCTGGCGCGATGCAATCTGTTTATCGATGACGTTTTTCGCTGCAATCAACAAGCCCACACCGATAAACGCTCCCGGAGGCAGTAGGGCCAGCAGAAATTGACTGTCGGTTTGGAAGACTTCGATGCGTAGTGCGGTTGCCCAACTACCCAGCAATAAGTCCGCTCCATCAAACAGAGTCCCATTCCCTAGTAACTCGCGCAATGCACCGAGGACAACTAAGGCTGAGCCCATGCCCATGCCCATCCAAAAGCCATCTTGAACCGCAGGTAGCCACGGGTTCTTCGAGGCGAAGGCTTCGGCGCGACCAATAATGATGCAGTTGGTGACGATCAAGGGAATGAAGATACCCAATGATAGGTACAGCTCATAGGCGAACGCATTCATTAATAGTTGAACACAGGTTACCAGAGCGGCAATGATCATGACAAAGATCGGGATGCGAACCTCTTTCGGGACATAGTTCTTGACCAGCGACACAGTCAGGTTTGAACCTACTAACACGAACAGGGTTGCCAGGCCAAGACCCAGAGCATTGGTCACTGTCGATGACACGGCCAGCAGCGGGCAGAGTCCCAGCAGTTGGACAAGGGCTGGGTTATTATCCCACAAGCCATTTTTAATTAAGGTGCGATGTTTAGTCATGCTTGGCTCCGCAGTTTGTTGGTTGAGTCACCAGAGTGTCACGGTTTTCGTTCAAAAACAGGCTGGCATTCTTAACCGCATTGACGACCGCTCTAGGGGTGATCGTCGCGCCGGTAAACTGGTCAAATTGACCCCCATCCTTACGCACTTTCCATTGATCAATATTGGTTGAACTGACGAACTTACCCGAGAAATCTAGGATCCACTCTGAGACACGGAGATCGATTTTATCACCGAGTCCAGGCGTCTCTTGATGCTCAAGCACGCGAGAGCCGAGGATCTGTCCGCGCATCGTCGTGGCAACGATCAGCTTAATTGAACCGTTGTAGCCGTCCGGGGCAACAGCTTCAATGGCTATTGCCACAGGCTCACCCTCAAAAGTTGCAACGTACGCCAGTAGAGGCTCAGAGGTGCCAAGTAGAGGGTCTTGAACCAGGGTACAGGCTTGGTAAAGCTCATTGTCATGCATGCGGGTTGGAATAACTTGATTGAGCACACGCAGCAATTGCTGTTGCTGCTGCTGCGCAATTCGGTCTTTGGTGGCAAGATTAGTGAATGCGACTAACCCCGTTGCGGCACAAGCAAAAATGACAAGGATTAAGGCGTTGTTTCTAATTGCGTTGATCATGGTTATTTTTCGTGTCCGTAGGTACGAGGTTTAGTGTAGTGGTCGATGAGTGGAACACACATATTAGCGAGCAAAACTGCAAAGGCGACACCATCGGGGAACCCTCCCCACGAGCGAATAACAAAAATCATCACCCCAATAAGTCCGCCGTAGATAAGACGTCCCCTTACCGTGGTTGATGCTGAGACGGGGTCGGTAGCGATGAAGAAAGCACCGAGCATCGTCGCGCCCGAAAGCAAATGAAATATTGGCGAGGCCACTTCACCCGGAAATAGCAACATCCCGAGTAAGTTGGAAACCAGCAAACCACCAAGCACGCCAGTTGGAATGTGCCAGTTGGTGACTCGCAGCTTGATCATGGCCACGCCACCGATGAGATAGGCGATATTAACCCATAGCCAGCCGACGCCGGCAAAACCGTTAAACTGAGGCTGGGCAAGAATCTCACTTAGTGTTAGACCAGAGTGAAGCCCGGTCTTGACTCCGTCGAGTGGTGTCGCCATCGATACACCATCAATGCCCGCGCGAACCTGCTGGAGTGATAAACCATCGGTATCAAAGCCCGTGAAAATCAGTCCAAGGGCATCGCGAAAATTAACCTCGATGGTTTGCAGTGCTAGTGGCTCTATCCAGCTTGTCATCTGTACAGGGAAAGAGATCAGCAGCACCACGTAGGCAACCATCGCTGGATTGAACAGATTTTGCCCAATGCCGCCATAGAGGTGTTTGGCGATAACAATCGCGAAAATCAATCCAATGACGAGCACCCACCAAGGCGAGTAGGGAGGTATGGCGATGGCCAGCAACCAAGCGGTAACAAGTGCGCTGTAATCTCTTAGCGCACTAATTGGTGAGCGCTTGCGTACCAACATCACTAGTGCCTCGAGCATAAGCGCAATCATGATGGCAAAAACCAACTGGATGACGGTTCCCCAACCAAATAGCATGGTTTGTGCTAGCAGCCCCGGCACGGCACACACTGCCAACAACTTCATCAGTGTTGGAGTACTGCGTCGACTGTGCGCGTGCGGTGAGCTCGCAATAAAAAATGCCATTATTCTTGATCCTCGTGATGGTTGTTAGCTTGCTGTGCTTTACGAGCTTTCGCGCGAGCTATGGCCGCTGCTACAGCAGCCTTTTTTGAGTCTTCAGCTGCTGGAACTGTCGCTTCATCAGCAGATTGTGCTTGTTGCTCGGCTTTGCGAGCTTTAGCGCGAGCGACGGCTGCCGCCACCGCGGCTTTTTTTGGATCCTCTGCTGGTGACGTTGTCGTTTTATCGGCAGATTGTGCTTGTTGCTCGGCTTTGCGAGTTTTAGCGCGAGCGACGGCTGCCGCCACCGCGGCTTTTTTGGGATCTTCTGTTGGTGAAGTTGTTGCTTCTTCATCAGCAGATTGTGCTTTTTGCTCCGCTTTGCGCGCTTTAGCGCGAGCGACGGCTGCTGCCACTGCAGCTTTTTTCGGATCCTCTGCTGGCGACGTTGTCGTTGCATTATCAGGTTGAGGTTGTTGCTCGGCTTTACGCGCTTTAGCGCGAGCGACGGCTGCCGCCACCGCGGCTTTTTTTGGATCCTCTGCTGGTGACGTTGTCGCCTCATCATCAGGTTGAGTTTGTTGCCCCGCTTTGCGCGCTTTAGCGCGAGCGACGGCTGCCGCCACCGCGGCTTTTTTCGGGTCCTCTGCTGGTGACGTTGTCGCCTCATCACCAGGTTGTGTTTGTTGCCCTGCTTTGCGCGCTTTAGCGCGAGCGATGGCTGCCGCCACCGCGGCTTTTTTCGGGTCCTCTACTGGTGACGTTGTCGCTTCATCATCAGGTTGAGTTTGCTGCTCCGCTTTGCGTGCTTTAGCGCGAGCGACAGCCGCTGCCACTGCCGCTTTTTTGGGGTCTTCTGATGATGAAGGCAAGGTTGTCGCTGCATTATCAGATGGTGTTTGTTGCTCCGCTTTGCGTGCTTTGGCTCGAGCAATCGCCGCCGCAACTGCAGCTGACTTGCTTTCACCTTCTGCTTGCACAGAGCTATTCGTCTCAGCTTTTGCCGCTCTTGCTTCGCGAGCTTGACGCTTACGCTCTTCGCGCAGCTTGATCATTTCGCTGTTATCTGGCTCTGCTTGTCCAGCTGCCTGCGCTTGTTTCGCCTTGGCTCGAGCAATAGCAGCGGCCACGGCAGGCTTAGTCTTAGTGGGCTCATCTGCACCAGTTTGAGCGCTTTTCTGTGCCTTGACTCGGGCAATTGCAGCGGCAATCGCATCAGAGTCACCAGAGGCCTTCATCTCTTGACGACGGTCTTGGGCGGCTTTTTTAAAGCGATTCTCGCGCTCGGCCTTATCACGCTCAAGGCGGGCTTTTTTATCTTCAAAGCGCTGCTTAGCTCGCTCGGCCGACTCGGCATCGGCTTTACGCTCTTTGATCTCCGCTTTTGCTTGGCGGTAATACTGAACGAGAGGGATTTCGCTTGGGCATACGTAGGCACACGCGCCACACTCAATACAGTCTTTAAGATTAAGTTGTTCACACTTATCAAAGTCCTGTGCCTTGGCATACCACACGAGTTGCTGAGGCAGCAGTGAGGCAGGACAGGCCTCAGCGCATTGACCGCAGCGGATACACGCCATCTCAGTACCTTGATGCGGGATCTCACGTTTTTTTGGTGCCAAAATGCAGTTGGTGCCCTTAGTGATCGGCACATTCTCGTGGGGCAGAGTAAAGCCCATCATTGGTCCACCCAATATCACGCGTGGGTCACGTTTGGCACGCTTGAAGCTGTATTGATTGAGCAGCTCTGCAATGGGGGTTCCTAGGCGAACCCAGACGTTTTGCGGGCGCGGAAACGCTTGACCAGTCAGGGTTACCACACGCTCAATCAGGGGCTCACCATCAATCACCGCACGCTTAATCGCGTAGGTTGAACCGACATTTTGTACCAAAATGCCTATATCAGCAGGCAGGCCATTGGCAGGCACTTCTTGATTAGTCAGCACCTTGATCAGTTGTTTTTCCCCACCTGAAGGGTATTTGCTTGGCACAACACGGATAACCATATCTTTGTGCTGTGCCGCTTTCTCTAACGCTGCGATCGCTTGTGGTTTATTGTCCTCGATACCAATGATGGTTAACTTGGGCTGGAGGATATGTTCAAGAATTGAGATACCTTCAACCACCTCATCCGCGTGCTCTTGCATCAAGCGATCATCCGCGGTGATATATGGCTCACACTCGGCAGCGTTGATGATCAGGATCTCAGTGCGTGATAGACCCGTCTGCAGCTTTCTCGCCGTTGGAAAGGTCGCGCCACCCATCCCGGAAATCCCAGCTTGGCGGATGACTTCGATAAGCTCGTCGGGTGTTACCTGATGAAAATCCGTAACTGGGTTCAGTTCAGTCCAGCGGTCCTCACCATCGGGTTGGATCACGATTGCCATCTCACTGAGACCCGATGGGTGGGCAACCGTTCGCGGTTCGATAGCTGTGATGGTGCCTGATGTCGGTGCATGGACAGGGAGGGTGAAGCCAGCATCAAACTTGGTCAAAGCCTGACCCTTCAGGACTTTATCGCCAACGCTCGTTATTAAGGTGCCGGGGCGACCGATATGCTGCTTGAGTGGCAAGACCAACTCGCTGGGTAGGGCAGCATGAGTAATATTATGACGGCTAGATTGGACTTTGTTCTCCGGTGGGTGGATCCCACCAGGAAAGTCCCATAGAGCTCCGGTTCTAATTTGTTCAACTAAAGACAACATACCCACTACTTATCGGTCACTAATTTCAGATGATGGTTGAGAATTCGTTACGTCCACAACTGGGATCGCGTTCATTTGCCACTTCCAGGTGTCTGTGGTCGCATTGACTGGGATCATCTCGATACAATCCGTTGGGCAGGGTGCAACGCATAAGTCACAGCCAGTGCACTCATCTTTTATTACGGTATGCAAGGCTTTGGTTCCACCCACAATCGCGTCCACGGGACAGGCTTGAATACACTTGGTACAGCCGATGCACATATCCTCGTGAATAAAGGCGACGGTTTTAATCGCCTGCTCTGGGCCCTCGTCCGAATCAGGCACATCGACACCCATTAAATCAGCCAGTTTTTCAATCGTGGCTTGACCTCCAGGGGGGCATTTGTTGATCTCGTCGCCGTTGGCAATTGCTTCAGCATACGGGCGACAGCCTGGGTAACCACACTGACCACACTGAGTTTGGGGTAATATCGCATCGATTTGATCGACAATTGGGTCTGCCTCAACCTTAAAACGAATTGAAGCAAAGCCGAGTATGGCACCGAACAGAGCAGCGAGGGCAGCGATAGCTAAAATAGCAATGACAATAGTATTCATCAGAATTTCACCAGCCCAGTAAAGCCCATAAAGGCGAGCGACATCAGGCCGGCAGTCACCATTGCGATTGAGGCGCCTTTGAATGGCTGCGGGACGTCAGCCGCTGCGATACGCTCACGCATGGAGGCGAATAGGACTAGGACTAAAGAAAAGCCGACAGCCGCACCGAAACCAAAAATAATCGACTCGATAAAGGTATGATTTTCATTGATATTGAGCAGCGCAACACCCAAAACCGCGCAGTTGGTGGTGATCAAGGGAAGAAAGATACCTAATAATCGATATAACGTCGGGCTGGTTTTGTGTACCACCATCTCAGTAAACTGGACCACAACCGCAATCACAAGAATAAAACTCATGGTGCGCAGGTACTGTAATTCCAGAGGGGCGAGTATATAACTTTCAACAAGATACGCACTCACCGAGGCGAGTGTTAATACAAAGGTCGTCGCCAAGCCCATTCCTATCGCGGTATCAAGCTTTTTCGATACCCCCATAAACGGGCACAGGCCTAAAAACTTTACCAAAACAAAATTGTTGACTAAAACGGTACCCACTAGCAACAAGAAATACTCGGTCATGATGGTTTCTGCATAATTATCTGATCCCAATATTATCGTGCTTTGTGAGGCTAATAACAACCGAGTAAAGCTAAGGTTTTATTCTGTTGGTGAAAAATCCTCCTGCTGCGGAGAGGCGAGAGTCGAGAAGCGAGAGTCGAGGGGGTCACTCTTGCGTTGATAGAGCGCAGAAAACATTAGGCTACGCAGCGTATTGTGATCTCGAGCTTTGAAGTTGCGTTACCTAATGTTTCGGTATCCGATTCTCGACTCTGAATGTAGAAACGCAACATCCTTATCTAGAAGGAGGCGAGGATTAACGTGTGGGTAGAAGTATGGATAGAATGCGCTGCGTTCAGTGCTGTTGAGAATGAGCGTAGAAGCTACGTTAACCAACATCTCGCTTCTCGCCTCTCGATTCTCGCCTCTGAATTCATAAAAAAAGCCACGTCAAACGACGTGGCTTTTTTTATGAATTTGGCTCCCCCTGCGGGACTCGAACCTGCGACATACGGATTAACAGTCCGCCGTTCTACCAACTGAACTAAGGGGGAATTGCTCGAAAGCGGGGCGAATCTTATCGAGGCTCAGCGTAGCTGTCAACCAAAAAACGGAAATAATTTTCGCTATTAGAGTATTTACTTATACCAACCCCTTGGGCGCAAAGGCTTGGCTAAACTTATCCACCATATTTGTGGATAAGTGTGTTAATTGACTATTAATACAATTGTACAACAAGCAATCAATCGACTTACGTGCTGGTGTTTAAACTAAGATGGCTATCTAATCTGCTAATTTAAAAGCAATTAACTAAAAGTTGAACGACTATCATTCAAAATGGTTTGGAGAGTGCAAACTGAATAAGTTGTGAGTAGCTTTGTATATGTGGAAAAGCTGTGACTTTAGCTTGAAGGGAAATCGACAGCTCTGCTGCGAGGGGCGTGAACTATACCAAGTTCACTCTCATTTGGCTATCTTTTATTCACTGTGCCAGTGACTTGGGTATCTATCTAACTCGGGTATACTGGCGAGATAAACAATAACAAATGAGAGCGACCCAAATGAGTAAAGTCTTCGAGCTCAAATCCGATTACCAGCCCTCGGGGGACCAACCAGCGGCGATTGAAAAATTGCTCAGTGGTTTGGACTCTGGTCTTGCCCATCAGACGCTGTTGGGTGTGACGGGATCGGGTAAAACCTTTACCTTGGCCAATGTTATCGCCACAGCGCAGCGTCCCGCGTTGGTTTTAGCCCCGAATAAAACGCTTGCTGCGCAACTTTATGGTGAGATGAAGGCCTTCTTCCCCAATAATGCGGTTGAGTACTTTGTCTCTTATTACGACTACTATCAACCCGAAGCTTACGTACCAACCACCGACACCTTTATTGAAAAGGATGCGTCGGTTAATGCACACATCGAGCAGATGCGCTTATCCGCAACTAAGGCGCTACTGGAGCGTAAGGATGCGATTATTGTCGCATCGGTATCGTCGATTTATGGTCTGGGTGATCCCGAGTCATACTTACAAATGATGCTGCATGTGTGTCGTGGTGATGTGATTGGTCAGCGTGATATCTTGCGCCGCTTGGCTGAACTGCAATACAGTCGCAACGATATCGCGTTTGAGCGCGGTCAGTTTCGCGTGCGTGGCGAGGTGATTGATATCTTCCCAGCTGAGTCTGATCAAGACGCGGTGCGTATTGAGATGTTTGACGACGAGGTGGACAATATCAGCATCTTTGACCCCCTGACAGGCGTGGTCAAACAGCGTGACCTTCCACGGATCACCGTCTATCCCAAAACCCACTATGTGACGCCGCGCGAGCGAATCTTAGAGGCGATAGAGGGGATCAGAGAAGAGCTCGAGGATCGTCAGAAATACCTCAAAGACAATAACAAGTTACTCGAAGAGCAGCGCATTACTCAACGTACTCAGTTTGATATTGAGATGATGACTGAACTGGGGTTCTGTTCTGGGATCGAGAACTACTCGCGTTACCTCAGTGGTCGAGCCGAAGGGGAGGCGCCACCAACCCTATTTGATTACCTACCCGCAGATGGCTTGTTGATCATCGACGAGTCCCACGTGACCGTCCCGCAGATTGGTGCCATGTATAAGGGGGACCGCTCGCGCAAAGAAACCTTGGTTGAATATGGTTTCCGCTTGCCGTCAGCGCTGGATAACCGTCCAATGAAGTTTGATGAGTTTGAGGCGATCTCACCACAAACGATTTTTGTTTCTGCCACGCCGGGTAACTATGAGCTGGAGAAGTCGAGTAGGGATATCGTTGATCAAGTTGTCAGACCAACCGGTCTGCTTGACCCTGAACTTGAGGTGCGCCCGGTGGCAACGCAGGTGGACGACCTATTATCGGAGATCCGTATCCGATCAGTGAAGGACGAGCGAGTACTGGTGACGACACTGACCAAACGAATGGCAGAGGATCTCACGGAATACTTGCATGAACATGACGTCAAGGTGCGTTATCTACACTCAGATATTGATACCGTCGAGCGGGTAGAGATTATTCGTGATTTGCGCTTGGGCGAGTTTGATGTCTTGGTTGGGATCAACTTGTTACGTGAGGGATTGGATATGCCCGAGGTTTCACTGGTGGCCATTCTCGATGCCGATAAGGAAGGTTTTTTGCGCTCTGAACGCTCATTGATTCAAACCATTGGTCGCGCAGCACGTAACCTGCAGGGTAAGGCTATTCTGTATGCGGACAAAATCACCAACTCGATGAAGCGAGCAATGGATGAAACCAATCGTCGTCGAGAGAAGCAGCAGGCACACAATCTAGAGCAAGGGATCGAGCCACAGGCACTCAAGCGTAATATCAAAGATATCATGGAACTTGGAGACATCACCAAAGCGAAAAATCAGCGTAAGTCGAAGGTGGTGCCACTTTCGAACGTTGCCGAGCAGGGCGCAGATTACGGGGCGCTGTCGCCACAGGAGTTAGACAAAGAGATCGGAAAACTCGAGGCGCAGATGTACAAACATGCGCAAGACCTAGAGTTTGAATTGGCGGCCGAAAAGCGTGACCAGATTGAGAAACTACGTCAGCAATTTATCGCTAATAGCTAGGTCGCTGAGTGATAGACTGAAACGCGGGCAAAAAAATAGCCAATAGAATTGTCTATTGGCTCTATATGTGAAAAATTTTCACTAACAACGTCAGTTGGCTAGGTGACCCTTGCGGGTCAGACGTTATAAAGCACTATCCATGCCAGTTTTTAGAATAATTATTTCATCAGATATAAGTTATTGTTATGTAATGTTTTTGTGCTTATATTTGGAACGGATGTCACTGACACTTGACGATACAGTGCTTTGCTTGCAAAGAAAAATTTGATATATGCAATTGCAAAATGCAAAATGAGCGACAAATAATTATCATATTGCAACGCACTTGGCTTAGTTATGCAAACTACAGATAAAAACAACAAATACCTGTTGATGGTAGAAGACACCGCATCAGTCGCGACCCTATATCGGACCTACCTAACGCCGCTCGGCATTGATATTGATATCGTAGTCAACGGACAAGATGCCATCGAGAGTCTTGAGCATCGTATTCCTGACCTTATTTTGCTTGATTTGCGCCTGCCAGATATGACCGGGATGGATGTGCTTGCCGCCGTCAAACGCAAGCATAAAGACGTGCCAGTGATCTTTATGACCGCTCATGGCTCGATCGAGACTGCGGTTGAAGCGATGCGCCTTGGCGCACAAGACTTTTTGATCAAGCCTTGTGAGGCCGATCAGTTGCGCATCACCGTCAACAACGCAATGCGTAAGGCATCTAAGCTTAAGATCGATAATGATAATCCCAAAAACCGCCGTTATCAGGGTTTTATTGGTAGTAGTGCCAGTATGCAGTCTGTTTATCGGGTGATCGATTCAGCTGCCACCAGTAAGGCAAGTATCTTTATCACTGGAGAGAGTGGGACTGGTAAAGAGGTATGTGCGGAAGCGGTGCATGCCGCGAGCAATCGCAGTGACAACCCCTTTATTGCGATTAACTGTGCAGCGATCCCTAAAGACTTGATTGAAAGCGAGCTGTTTGGGCATGTGAAAGGCGCATTTACTGGCGCTTCAACCGATCGCCAAGGTGCGGCCGAGATGGCTGATGGGGGCACCTTGTTCCTCGATGAGATCTGTGAGATGGATTTGGATCTTCAGACAAAGCTGCTGCGCTTTATCCAAACTGGTACCTTTCAAAAAGTGGGCTCTTCCAAGATGAAGAGTGTTGATGTTCGCTTTGTGTGTGCGACCAACCGTGACCCTTGGAAAGAGGTTCAGGAGGGGCGTTTTCGTGAAGATTTGTACTACCGACTGTATGTGATCCCACTGCACCTACCCCCACTGCGTGAGCGTGGAGAGGATATTATTGAAATTGCCTACTCCTTGCTTGGCTTTATGTCTAATGAAGAGGGGAAAGAGTTCACGACTATGTCGCCGCAGGTGGTCAATCGATTCATAAATTATGAGTGGCCCGGTAACGTGCGCCAACTGCAAAATGTGCTACGCAACATTGTAGTGCTCAACAGTGGCAAAGAGATTGGTCTAGATATGTTGCCACCACCACTCAATCAGCCAGTGCCAAACAAGGCAAGCAATCATGTTGCGAGTGCACTTGTGCTGCCAATGGAAAGTGAGGGTGTGGAAGCGACTCTCTCAGTCGCTGACATCATGCCTCTGTGGGAGAGTGAAAAACGTACGATTGAGCGAGCGATAGAGCTGTGTGATGGCAATATTCCACGCGCAGCGCGTTATTTAGAGGTCAGCCCATCGACGTTATATCGTAAACTCCAATCATGGGAGCAACGCAAAGAGGTTAGCGAGTGAGTATCATTAATCGAGTGGCAATCGACGAGCTTGGTGAGCAAATCGGACAGGAGAATCTCACTCCGTTGTTTGAGATCTTTACCAAGGAACTGGCTGACTATCAGCAAATATTATCGCAGTGTGAGGCGAACGAAATCTCAAAGCAACTGGCTGAAATCTGTCATGCCCTCAAGAGCAGCGCTGCGAGTTTTGGCGCTGACACCCTGTGTGAACACGCGAGAGAAATGGATCGGCTTTATAAGTTAGGCACCGATCTTAGTTTGGGAGACTATGTTGAGCAAACCAACGCAATGCTAGCAGAGACCAAGCACGCCTACATCGACTACATAACACGAGTTTCGAGGAGCGGGTAACACTTCGTTCCGAGGTGCGAGTAATTTAGCGCGCGCTTGAAGATCCTCGTGCCAAGTCATCAACCACACGCTTGTAACTCCTCGAACCCCGTAGGGCAAAGCCCGAACTCGAACCTCGCCCCCCTGGTTTAATTTAAGAGCGATTCAACCGCCAGTTTGAGTTTGTCGCGGTCATGGCGCCAGTCGCGGTTGGCTGAGGCTAGGGGGGTAATGAAATATTCCCACTCGTTCGCCACATCAGTATCGGGTTCTTGCGCCACAATGACATCGATTTTACGTGCTTGGCAGGCGCGTTCACACCACTGTAGCTTCTCGACCAGGCTCATTCTTCCCGCTGGACCATACTCTGGGGATAGGTTGTCAACGAAAACCAGTTTTGCTTTGGTGTTTTTAGCAATCGCTCGGCCAATCTCGGGAAGCAAAAGTGGCGGCATAATACTGGTGAGAAAGCTGCCTGGTCCCAGGATAATGCAATCTGCCTCCTCGAGAGCAATGACAGCCTCTCGCGTTGCCGGCACTTCAGGAGAAAGATCCATACGCAACAGGTCTTGTTCCATCTCATCGACTGAGGTCTCACCGGTCACCCAAACACCGTCTTTAGACAGAGCGGTCAAATCTGACGGGTGCTCGGTCATCGGTACGATATTGGTATTAACCTTGAGCATATCCCGGATCAAATTGATGGCATCAAGGGGTCTGACTGAAAGATTATCTAGGGAGGTGAGCATCAGGTTGCCAAGGTTGTGACCGTTGAGCTCTCCCGCGCCGCGAAAGCGGTATTCAAACATCATTGAGCTGATGGAAGGTTGGGTGATCAACTGATTGATACAGTTGCGAGTATCTCCCCAAGCGATCCCGCCTTGGCACTCACGGATCCGACCGGTGGAGCCACCATTGTCCGTTGTGGTTACGATACCGGTAGCGTTGGAACCGAAATCCTTTAATGCTGCCAGCATTCGCCCTAGCCCGTGGCCGCCGCCGACTGCAACGATTTTATTGTTGCGATAGATAGTCATAGTTCTTCTTATAAAGTGGCGTATTTGGGCTAAACTTTATCTTAATGATGACCTGTTGCACAGTGGTTAGCCGCAAAATCGGAGCTGTCCCATACTATAAGCTACGTTTATTGGTAAATCCTCTAGCCAACAAAGTCATTATTCAGTATTTTAGTTGAAGCTGTTATCCAACCTAGGTCGCAACGATGGCCGGGATAATTGCCATAACTCCGAGCTGTGACAGCTACGTCGATGCATTGAGGTATTGATTCATATAGGCCGTGGTCACTTAAGAGGTGATTCTCGGCGGATGTGATAACTAGTCGTAATGCAGTTGATATGCTTTCATAGCCAGTGGTCAAGTACCACCAGGGCTTCGTTAGAAATGACGACGCCTCCCGTGTTTGGAAAGGTGTTCCGTGGCTCAACAATTAGAAGATATTTTTCACCGCAAGTTTTATTACTTGCGCCTGTCGGTGACCGACGTGTGCAATTTCAAATGCACTTACTGCCTGCCTGATGGTTATAAACCTTCGGGGCGTCGTAACTCGTCATTCCTATCGCTCGATGAGATCAGTCGGGTGGTCAAAGCCTTTGCTGATTGTGGCACCTCTAAGGTGCGCATCACAGGCGGCGAGCCAACGCTGCGCAAAGATTTCACCGATATCGTTGGTCTAATCTCGCAAACCTCAGGTATTGAGAAGGTCGCTATGACCACCAATGGCTATCGCATGAAGCGTCAGGTCCAAGATTGGCGTCAGGCTGGATTGACCCACATCAATGTCAGTGTTGATAGCCTAGATCCACGCCTGTTTCACCAGATCACTGGTGAAAACAAATTCCACGATGTGATGGATGGCATTGAGCGCGCCTTTGAGGTGGGGTATGAGCAGGTTAAAGTCAACGTGGTACTGATGAAAGACCTTAATCATCAACAGTTGCCGCAATTTCTTGACTGGATCAAGACTCGCCCAATTCAATTACGCTTTATCGAGCTGATGCAGACTGGTGATATGAATGATCTATTTCGTAACCATCATGTTTCGGGCGTGGCGATCCGCAATCAACTGATTGCTGATGGCTGGCTTTTGCGTCCTCGAGGCCAAAGTGATGGGCCCGCTCAGGTTTTCTATCACCCGGATTATCTTGGTGAAATTGGCCTGATCATGCCTTACGAGAAAGAATTTTGTGAAACCTGCAATCGACTTCGTGTATCGGCATTGGGTAAGTTGCATCTGTGTCTGTTTGGCGAGTATGGGGTTGATCTGCGTGATTTACTCGAGAGCGATCAGCAAGAGCCGCAGTTGATAGCGCGTATTCAAGAGCATCTACAGACCAAAAAAGTGAGCCACTTCCTTCATGATGGTAACCCGGGAATGACGCCCAATTTAGCGTCGATTGGCGGCTAGCTTAGCAGCAAAAAAGACCAAATAACCCCCCTTCCAAGTACCCAGAGACGTGGCTTCTAGGGACATTGCTTCTCGGGACATAGTTCCTAGAGGCCTAACTCCTAGAAACATAGCACTTAAGGACAGAGCACCTTGTCTTGGAAGGACCACAACACTATAACGAAAAATGGACAGGTAAAGTTAATGGGACACGCAGAGAGCAAATTCCAACCGGCAAATATTGCCGTACTGACGGTATCAGATACCCGCACCGAAGAGAACGACTCTTCCGGTCGATTCTTGGTGGAGTCGGCCGAGGCGGCGGGGCATAAGGTGGTAGCGAAACAGATCGTGATCGATGATATGTACAAGATTCGTGCAATAGTTTCGCAGTGGATTGCCGATGAACAGGTTCAGGCAATTATGCTGACAGGGGGAACCGGTTTTACCTCACGTGATAGCACGCCTGAAGCGCTTAAGCCTCTATTTGATAAGGAGGTCGAGGGTTTCGGAGAACTCTTTCGTATGGTGTCATACGAAGAGATTGGTACCTCAACTATCCAGTCTCGTGCAGTGGCCGGCTTTGCCAATCACACAGTGATTTTCGCTATGCCTGGCTCGACAGGGGCCTGCCGTACTGGTTGGACCAAGATCATCAAACAGCAGTTAGATGCCAGCCATCGTCCATGTAACTTTATGCCGCACCTGTCGGTTTAAGGGGTTAAGATGAGCGAATTTACTCACATTAACGCCAGCGGCGAGGCTAACATGGTGGATGTTTCTACCAAGGCGGAGACGGTGCGTGAGGCACGCGCAGAGGCGTTTGTGCATATGGCGCCAGAGACCTTGGCCTTGATAGTCTCAGGAGAGCACCACAAAGGGGATGTATTTGCCACCGCGCGGATTGCCGGTATTCAAGCCGCTAAAAAGACCTGGGATCTGATCCCACTGTGTCATCCCTTGCTTTTGTCTAAGGTAGAGGTGCAGCTGGAAGCTATCGAATCAACCAGCTATGTGCGCATCGAATCGCTGTGCAAGCTTGCGGGAAAAACTGGGGTCGAAATGGAGGCGCTCACCGCTGCGTCGGTTGCGGCACTGACGATCTATGACATGTGTAAAGCGGTGCAAAAAGACATAGTGATTGGTCAAGTGCGACTATTGGAGAAGACGGGTGGTAAATCGGGACACTTTAAGGTGGAGTCATGATTAAGGTACTGTTTTTTGCGCAAACTCGTGAGCTGCTTGGTCAAGATGAGCTTGAGGTGGCTGAAAGCTTTGAGAGTGTTGAGGCCCTGCGTGAGCATCTCGCTCAGCAGGGTGGCAAGTGGTCGCTAGCATTAGAGTCCGGTAAGCTGTTATCGGCCGTCAATCAGTCGATTGTGCCCCTGAGCACGACGATTAAAGACGGTGATGAGGTTGCCTTCTTTCCACCTGTGACAGGTGGTTAGACAATGGTAGACCCTCGTATTGCAGTGCAGCAATCCGACTTTAGTGTAGCGGATGAATACGCGGCCTTGTCCGCCGGAACTGCAGCCGGTGCTGTGGTGACCTTTGTCGGTAAGGTGCGTGATATGAACCTTGGTGATAAGGTGACGGGTTTGCATCTCGAGCACTACCCAGGTATGACGGAAAAGTCCCTCAGTGCGATTTGTGATCAAGCAGAGCAGCGCTGGCCAATATTGTCGATTCGCGTTATCCACCGTATTGGTGATCTCGACCTAGGCGATCAGATTGTTTTTGTCGGCGTGTCTAGTGCTCATCGCGCAGCAGCCTTTGAGGCCTGCGAGTTTGTGATGGATTATCTAAAAACTCAAGCTCCATTCTGGAAGAAAGAGCGCACGGGCGATGACAGTCGCTGGATTGAATCACGTGATTGTGACGCGATAGCAGCGGCGCGTTGGCAACAGGGTGGTGAGTCTTGAGCCATGGTTTGAGCGTAAAAAGTCCGGAAAAGAGTCTACACGGCTCTTTTTTATTGTTTGCAATCCGAGCTCACAGCCCTTGTCACAACGCGTTCCGTGCTCTAATTGGTTACACCAATTGTTAAAATCGCAATTTTCTATTTAGTAAAATCAGGAAATTAGGCAACACTTAACGTATAAGCAATGGATGTATAACGAGGGTAGAAGATGCAATCATTAAAAGTTCGTGACTACATGAGGCTCCAAGCAGTGACCTTCACACCGGACATGTCCTTGAGTGCTGCGTTAGACAAAGTGTTAACCTCTGACTATCTTGGTGGGCCGGTTCTTGATGAGAATAAAAAGGTGGTCGGCTTTATTTCTGGGCAAGATTTGCTCGAGAAGCTGATCAAGGTTAGTTACATGTGTCAGGATACCCATATTGTTGCTGACTGCATGTACCGAGAGGTGTTAACCGTATCCCCTGAAATGTCGGTGATTGAGCTGGCCGATATGATGAAGGTCGGCAAGCCTAAGGTCTATCCGGTGGTTGAAAACGAAAAGTTGGTCGGCATCATTACGCGAAGAGATGTGCTGAAAGCGATTGCGAAGAACATTGACCTCTGCTTCAAGAACCCCGTCTAAGCGAAGGGTTATAAGATAATCAAGGCGCCATTCGGCGCCTTTGTGTTTTTACCTACCTCTGGGGTTACGATGGGCCAAAAAACCAATACTCAGCAAAAGCCAGATCAAGAAGCAAAATTTACTCAAGGCTCCACAATGAAACACATTTTGGTGATGTCAGGTGCGAGCTCGATTGGCCTGATGGCACTGTTCATCGTTGACCTGATTGATATGCTGTTTATCAGTATGCTTGGCCAGGATGAACTCGCCGCTGCGGTAGGGTTTGCCGGCACGCTAGTGTTCTTTCCGACCTCGATTTCGATTGGCACGTCTATTGCGATGGGGGCCTTGGTGTCTAAGGCGCTGGGTGCGAAACACAGGCTACAGGCCAAGCGGGTCGCCGCGAGTATTTTGATCACGGCCTTAATCATCAGCAGCTTTGTCAGCTTGATATTCTACCTGTATATCCCCGAAATGCTCGAGTTGCTGGGCGCTGAAGGCTACACAGCCGAGCGGGCAGAGGCGTATCTGCGCATCATCATTCCTAGTGGTCCATTGGTTGCGTTAGCGATGGCGGCAGGCGCAGGACTGAGAGCGGCCGGCGATGCCAAACGTTCCATGTGGGCTACCCTTTGGGGGGGGATTGTTAATGCTATCCTAGATCCGATCTTTATTTTTGCTCTTGATATGAATGTGGAGGGGGCAGCCACTGCCTCGGTAGTGGCGCGCTTTACCGTGTTCTATTTTTCACTCATGCCCCTTATTCGTGTGCACAACTTGGTTGCCATACCTTCTTATACCCATTGGCTGGGGCATCTAAAACCGGTCCTCGCCATCGCTATCCCGGCGATTATCACCAATACAGCCACCCCAATTGGCAATGCGATCGTCACCTCGGCCATGGCACAGTTTGGCGAGGATTTTGTCGCTGGGTTCGCCGTGATTGGTCGCTTGACTCCGGTGTGTTTTGCGGTGATTTTCGCACTATCTGGCGCTGTAGGGCCGATCATAGGACAGAATTTTGGTGCAGAGCGATTCGACCGGGTTGAGGAGACCCTCAAGAACTCGTTGCTAGTCACAATCGTCTATACGCTAGTGGTGTGTGTCGTGCTGTACTTTGTTCAAGATTGGATTGTATTAATCTTTAGCCTCGAGGGTGACGCCGCATCAGTGATTGTCGCGTTTTGCACCTTTGTTGCGATCAGCTTTATCTTCAATGGCACCCTATTTGTCGCCAATACCTCATTTAACAGCCTAGGCAAGCCACTCTATTCAACCGCATTAAATCTAGGTAAAGCGAGTCTGGGAACCATTCCTTTTGTCCATTTTGGTGCCCAGTGGTTTGGTGCCTTAGGCGTTATGTATGGGCAAGCGGTTGGTACGGTAGTGTTTGGTTTGCTCGCGCTGGTGGTACTGCGTAAACACCTTAGCGATGTCGCCAAAGGCGAGGAGCCTCAGTTGGAAGAAGAGCTACAAATCACTTGTGTGAACAACCAGCCATTTTGTAGTCATGATGCCTTGGTTATTGATGAGGTTCATCTAGCGGTAGATGAGTTGGAGCAAGAGTTGCCGCGCACGTCCGAGTGAAGGCAGAGCGGTCAATGTTGATACCCTGGTGCGAATGTTGTGATGCCAATCGATTAGGCGTGAAAGTCATACTCACACTCCTCTGTGGGCTGGGAGCTTGATCACGAAAATCTACGGGTGGAGGGTCTACAGTGAAGCCATCGTAGCGATGAGCTCACATCAATCACTGAGTGAGCCGCTTTCAAACCTTCTTTTAATAAGGAGCCCTTATGACACAGCCTGTTTTTCATTTAGGCATCACAGCCGACGACCTTGCGGGCGCAACCCTTGCGATCATTCCTGGCGATCCGGCCCGGGTTGAGAAAATTGCCCAACAGATGGAGCAGCCGACCTTTCTTGCCAGCCATCGAGAATATACGCTTTATCGTGCACTACTGGATGGAAAGCCTGTTGTGGTCTGTTCGACAGGCATTGGCGGCCCGTCGACCTCAATAGCCGTGGAAGAGCTTGCCCAGCTAGGGGTCAATACCTTCTTACGCGTAGGAACGACGGGGGCGATTCAGCCACATGTTCAAGTGGGTGACATGATAGTGACCACCGCTTCAGTCAGATTAGATGGGGCAAGCTTACATTTTGCGCCAATGGAATTCCCAGCGGTCGCTGATTTCGCCGTCGCCAGTGCGATGAAAGCGGCAGCGGAGGAGAGTGGGGCTAATGTGCACCTTGGCGTCACTGCCTCAAGCGACACCTTCTACCCTGGGCAGGAGCGTTATGACACCTTCTCTGGTCGCGTGGTCAAGCGCTTCCAAGGCTCGATGCAAGAATGGCAAGATATGGGGGTGTTAAACTTTGAAATGGAGTCGGCAACGCTGTTGACCATGTGTGCCAGCTCTGGCCTCAAAGCGGGTTGTGTGGCGGGCGTGATAATCAATCGTACCCAAAAAGAGACGCCAGATCACGACACACTTAAGCTGGCTGAGACGCGCTCGATTGAGGTCGTGGTAGAAGCGGCGCGCAAAATGCTTAATTAACGACTCTTTAAGCCACTAGCCTTTAAGTCACTGGTCTTTAAGTTTCCACTCTGTAAGCACCTTTGTGCAACAAAAAGCATCAAAGATAAAAATACCCCTTCCCATGGAGGCATTTAAGGGAAGGGGGAGAAACTCGATTGGTAGCCAAAGCCTGCTGGTGGTCGTTTCGATCTTAGCTAGGCACCTCGTTGTTCGTTTGGGCGCCGTTATGCTAGAGAGCGGCGGTGACGGGCTCAACCTCAGTCAAGGGTTGGTAGATCTGCTCGGAAAAGGACTTGAGGATATTATCATACACATCGGAAATAGCGGTCGAGATCTCGCTGGTCAAACCATAAAGTGTATTGGCATCTATTGCCTCTAACTCAGACTCACTGATCTCATTCAGCTTAGTCATGGCGGTTTGGCACTGCGACGTAAAGGCGATATCTGGGTCAATGATTTTAAGCCGATTCATACGCTGTAAGATGTGCCCGCAGTAGTAACGTACTTGATCGGATGCACAAGACGTATCTTGCTCTTGAATAGCGATACGCAGACGCGTCAGTGTCTCCATAGCATCAAGCACGGCTTGCCAGTTGTAGTGGTAGGTTTCATAGAGATCATCACGGCCTGACTCCGCCAGCCACGCCAATACGACATCATCGAGCAGGTACATGCAGTGGCGGATCACTTTGCCATGCACCATTTGATTCTTGGCCACCGAGACGTCTTGCCACTGGTTAAGCATTGCCTTAACTTTGATTTCCAATACCCGGTACAGCGGTTTACTCTCAAACTGAGCATCATCGACCAGCTGGGTCACCCGCCGGATAAGCTCTGCCTCAACCTGTTGTAATACCGTGTAATCCGCCTCTTTGCGCAGCTTAACTTTGTGTGACAGCCCTCGGTGCTGACGGCAAAGCAACAGTACCTGACGCATATTCATCACTAAGTGATAGCGACGTGCCGATAGCGTAGAATTTTGCTTGGAGAGAAACAACAACAGCGCAATGATGCTGATCGAGATAACAATCGAGATAACAACGAACATAGCCAACCCTCCGAAAAAACATCCATACTCTAACTTAAGCATTTACCATGCCAGAAATTAAAGTTAATTAAATCAATTTGTTAGTATATTTTCGTTGTGGAGCTTGCACTGAAGTGGTGCGGTATTGCATGGAAATAGAGGCGAGAGTCGAGATCGGGCTTTGCCCTGCGAGAGGCGAGGGGAGTGCGTTGTGCTGTCGGGTGAAAAGCTAAACTCCTCAAGGTTTTATTAATCATCCATTTGAAAAAGAACTGACACTGTCACGTCAATCCCGAAAGATTTTCTCGCCTCTCGCCTCTCGCCTCTCGCCTCTCGCCTCTCGCCTCTCGCCTCTCGCCTCTTTTTCGCAGGACATAAAAAAGCCAATGGCGCAAAAACACCATTGGCTTTATCAATTTTTTCGCGAGATCGAACCAGGCGTGATTACATCACGCGCATGCCTGGTTGTGCGCCTTCGTGTGGCTCTAGGATCCACAGGTCGCTGCCACCAGGGCCAGCGGCGAGTACCATACCTTCTGACATACCGAACTTCATCTTACGTGGTTTGAGGTTGGCTACCATTACGGTGTGCTTACCAATCAGATCTTCTGGCTTGTAAGCAGACTTGATGCCAGCAAACACTTGGCGTGTTTCGCCGCCGATATCGAGTTGCAGCTTCAACAGTTTGTTGGCTTTTGGCACTTCTTCACACTCAACGATCTTGGCGATACGCAGGTCAACCTTGGCAAAATCATCAAACTCAATCTCATCCGCAATTGGGTCTTTGCTCAGCTCAGTCTCGGTTTTTGCCGCTTCTGCTTGCGCTTTAGCTGCTTGCTCTGCTGCTGCATCTTCTTTTGATGCTTCAACCATAGCCTCAACCTTCTTCGGATCAATGCGGTTAAATAGCGCCTTGAACTTAGTGATCTCATGGCCGGTCAATGGTGCTGCGATACCTTCCCAAGTCAGCTCTTGGTTTAGGAAAGCCTCAGTGCGTGCAGCAAGCGCTGGCATGACTGGTTTCAGGTAAGTCATCAGTACGCGGAATAGGTTGATGCCCACAGAGCAGATATCTTGGAGCTCCTGGTCCTTACCTTCTTGTTTCGCCACAACCCAAGGGGCTTTTTCGTCAACGTACTGGTTCGCTTTGTCAGCTAGTGCGGTAATTTCGCGGATAGCGCGACCAAACTCACGGCTCTCGAAAAGCTCGGCGATGCGATCGGCAGCAGCAGCGAACTCGTTGTACAGCTCAGGCTCAGCGAAGTTATCAGACAGCTTGCCGTCAAAACGCTTGCTGATGAAGCCCGCGTTACGTGATGCTAGGTTAACAATCTTGTTCACGACGTCGGCGTTGACACGCTGAGTGAAGTCTTCAAGGTTAAGGTCAAGGTCATCGATGCGGCTGTTCAGTTTTGCTGCGTAGTAGTAACGCAGACACTCTGGGTCGAGGTGATCAAGGTAGGTCGCTGCCTTGATAAAGGTGCCTTTTGATTTTGACATCTTGGCGCCATTTACGGTTACGTAACCGTGAACAAACACGTTGTTCGGCTTACGGAAGCCCGAGCCTTCAAGCATTGCTGGCCAGAATAGCGAGTGGAAGTAGACGATGTCTTTGCCGATGAAGTGGTATAGCTCAGTGGTGCTATCTTTCTTCCAATACTCGTCAAAGTCTAGACCTTCAGTTTTGTTACATAGGTTTTTGAACGACGCCATGTAACCAACGGGTGCGTCCAGCCATACGTAGAAGAACTTGTCTTTTTCACCTGGGATCTCAAAGCCAAAGTAAGGCGCATCGCGCGAGATGTCCCACTGTTGTAGGCCTGATTCAAACCACTCTTGCATCTTGTTTGCGGTTTCTGCTTGCAGTGAGCCTGAGCGGGTCCACTCTTGCAGCATGCTCTCGAACTGAGGCAGGTCAAAGAAGAAGTGCTCTGAGTCTTTCATTACTGGTGTCGCACCAGAAACGGCAGATTGTGGGTTGATAAGCTCTGTTGGGCTGTAGGTCGCGCCACAGTTGTCACAGTTATCGCCGTACTGATCTTCCGACTTACAGTTTGGACAAGTACCTTTAACGAAACGATCCGGTAGGAACATCTCTTTTTCAGGGTCAAACAGCTGAGAAATGGTGCGGCTTGAGATAAATCCGTTCTTTTTCAGCTCGAGGTAGATATGCGATGCCAGCTCACGGTTCTCTTCTGAGTGCGTGCTGTGGTAGTTATCAAAGCTGATATCAAAGCCAGCGAAGTCTTTTTGGTGCTCGTCACTGACAGCAGCAATCATCTCTTCTGGGGTGATACCCATCTGTTGCGCTTTAAGCATGATTGGCGTGCCGTGTGCATCGTCAGCACAGATGAAGTTTACAATGTTGCCGCGTAGACGCTGGTAACGAACCCAAATATCAGCTTGGATATGCTCAAGCATATGACCAAGGTGGATTGAACCGTTAGCGTACGGAAGGGCACAAGTTACCAAAAGTTTTCTTGGATCGGTTGCCATACTTAATAATTCGCTTCTAGTGATAGGTATAAAATTGATGCAATATACTACCCCATGACGCTCGTCACGCCAAGGCGTCAAGCAGGGGAGTGATGAAGTTTTATTCTGCCCCTCGGCGCAATAAGCCATATTATATTTATGGTTCTGCAAACCCCTTGATACTGCTAGTATTAATAGACCTAAGCCGCCTCTAAAAACGCGTTCATCAGTGAGGTAGGGCAGGCATCAAGGAGGCCGAATGCACCAAATCTCTTCTCTTCAAGACTTTCAGCAACTGCTGGAGCAGTTTGAGCACCCACACCTGATCGCTGGCTGGGCAAAGCAGCCAGGTCTTATCACTGCCAACGCGCAAGGGGTAATCCAAGTGCGTGTCCCTTTCGCATCCCACACCTTAGTGCACCAACTATCGGATTGGATTTCCGCCCAACATCAGCATTATCAACTGCCTGCAGTTGAGGTTGAGTTAGTGCCCAAAGCATTAGAGACTCAGGCCCCACCAATCAAAGGAGTAAAAAATGTCATTGCTGTGACCTCTGCCAAAGGTGGTGTGGGCAAATCGACCACTGCGGTCAACTTGGCGCTAGCCATCGCTCAGACGGGCGCAAAGGTGGGGATCCTCGATGCGGATATCTATGGCCCTTCGATACCACTGATGATGGGGACATTGGATGCTAAGTTACAGGTGCGAGACAACAAATGGATGCAACCAATCATTCAGCACGGTATCGCAACGCAATCGATAGGTTACCTTGTCAATCAGGCAGAGGCTGCGATTTGGCGTGGTCCGATGGCATCCAAGGCATTGGCGCAGATGGTGAATGAAACCGAGTGGCCGGAGTTAGACTATCTGGTACTGGATATGCCACCGGGAACCGGCGATATCCAATTGACTCTGTCGCAACAGATCCCGGTGACCGGGGCAATCATCGTCACCACACCGCAAGACCTTGCCCTTGCCGATGCGCGCAAGGGAGCGGCCATGTTTGATAAGGTCAATGTGCCGGTCGTCGGGCTGGTGGAAAACATGAGCTATCATATTTGCAGTCAGTGTGGTCATAAAGAAGCGATCTTTGGAACTGGCGGCGCCGCGAAACTGGCAGCGGACTACCATCTTGATGTGCTTGCACAAGTGCCTCTGCATATCGATGTACGAGAGGATATTGATTATGGTGAGCCTACGGTGGTGAGAAGACCGGACAGCGAGCACGGATATCTGTATGCCGAACTGGCTGATCATGTATGCAGTAAGCTGTTTTGGCATGGAAAAGCTCGACCGGATTCAATCACCTTTACTATGCTTGATAATTGAGGGCTTGATAATTGAGGGCTTGATAATTGAGGGCTTGATAACGGAAGACATGAGCAGTGAAAACCTGAATACGATAAGTCTGGAATTATGAGTGCATTCAATATTCACTCAATTTGATATTGATGCCAAAAAAAAATGATGAAATAAGCTTCAATTGCAGCTAATTGTGATGAAGTTCACGTAAGTGCTGGCAACCGAGCTTGTCAGCGCCTATAATCGGCCGGTTTTCTCAGTCCATCATCATCGGGTGCACATAATGTCTGATAATAATCAATGCGTAATTGTCGGTATCGCAGGAGCGTCGGCTTCAGGCAAGAGCCTTATTGCGAGTACCATCTACAAAGAATTGCGTGAAAAAGTGGGTGATCACCAAATTGGTGTAATAACAGAGGATTGTTACTACAACGACCAAAGTCACCTAAGCATGGAAGAGCGTGTAAAAACCAACTATGACCACCCAAAAGCGCTTGATCATGACCTTTTGTGCGAACACCTTCAGCAGTTGGTTAGCGGCCAGTCAGTGGAAGTACCAGAGTACAGCTACTCTGAACATACCCGTACCGCTAACACCAGTACCATGACACCGAAAAAGGTGATTATCCTTGAAGGTATCTTGTTGTTGACTGACCCGCGCCTGCGTGACCTAATGCATGCATCAGTCTTTATGGATACTCCACTCGACATCTGCCTTTTGCGCCGCGTGAAGCGCGATGTGGAAGAGCGTGGTCGTACGATGGAATCTGTCCTAGAGCAGTACCAGCAAACGGTACGTCCGATGTTCATGCGCTTCATTGAACCATCAAAACAGTATGCCGACATTATTGTGCCACGCGGTGGTAAGAACCGTATCGCCATCGATGTGCTCAAGGCACACATTGCTAGGTTGCTAAAAGCCTAGAATTAGGTAATGCTTTAGGGCAAAGCCCATTGAGACAAGTCTCTAATATTTATAAAAAAGTGGTGCTTCGGCGCCACTTTTTTTGTTTTTAGCAAGGACGAAGCTAATGAAAAAACTCTTAATCATCCTTGGTGTGTTGGTTGTGGTTGTGAGCGGTGCAATCATCGCGCTGGTAACCATGGTCAACCCCAATCAATTTAAGCCACTGATTGTTGAGCAAGTCGAGCAACATACTGGGATGTCGCTGGTGATTGACGGTGATATCAGTTGGCAGTTCTTCCCATCGGTTGGTCTTGCAATTGGACACACTGAACTGCGTAACCCCCAAGGCTTTAGCCAAGCCAACCTGTTTGAGGTGGAGCAAGTCGAGGTCAACGTCTCAGTCATGCCCCTGTTTGATCAGCGCCTTGAGATTGGTAATGTTGTGCTCGATGGTGCCAACATTGCGCTTGAGCGTCGTAGCGATGGCAGCAGCAACCTCGATGCACTCATGGCGCCATCTGAGCAGCCAGCCCCAGCGACTCAGTCAGCAGCCGATGCGCCAGCCGAGACTTCTGTTGGAAACCAGGCGTGGGATATCAACTTAGCGGGTATCACCATAAGCAATGCCGCCTTTATGATGAAAGACGCGCAAACAGGGCAGGATATCGCACTTTCTGATGTCAATTTGAGATTGACTGAGTTTGCGTTTGACCAATGGTCACAGCTAGAGGCGTCACTCAAAGGTCAGCTTAATCAGCAGACATTTTCAGCGTCAGCCCGACTGGAGCTTTTACTTGCTGAAGGGTTGGCAAGTTATCAACTGCGCGAAATTAACCTTGAAGCCAGTATGCAAGACCCGGTTAATCAGATTGAGCGTGCTGCACTCAAGTTGGATACCTTTGCTTTTGATCAAGACAACGCATTGAGCTTTGAACTGATTGGCCAGCTAGCGGAGCTCGGTCTGAATACGACGGGCAGTGCTAGCCTAAATATTGATCAGGCTATCGAGCTTGTTGAGCTGACCGATCTCGAGCTCTCAACAAGCGTGACTGGGGATGATTTGCCGGTTTCCCCGCTTGAGTCTACGCTGAGCAGTGATATCCAGTTTGATGTTCCGGCCAGTCAGCTGGAGGTGGCACTGAAGCGGTTGAGTGCACTGGATACGGAGTTGATGGGCAGTGTGTCGGTTGGATTGTCGGAGATCGCCAAGATCCGCTTTGATCTGCAAAGTCCAAAGATTGATCTTGATGCGCTGTTGCCCGCGCAAGAGAGTCAAGAGCAAGCTTCATCTGGCTCAACTCAGTCTGGGTCAACCGAGGAGGTTGAGCCTGATTTAAGTGCATTACAAGGGCTCGATCTTGAAGGTAAAGTGACTATTGGTCAGTTTAAGGCAAGTAATGTCAAGCTGAGCGATGTTGAGACTACAATGTCGGTGCGCAAAGGTGTTGCTAAACTGTCGTCTTTCTCTGCCAACCTCTACCAAGGCTCAGTCAAAGCTTCTGGGCAACTCAACACGAATCGGTCACCAGCGACCTACAGCAAGAAAGCGACAGTGACGGGCGTTCAGGTTAAGCCGTTGCTTACTGATGCTGCCGAGGTCGATCTGCTCGAGGGCACGGGTAATATCGATATTGATATCACAGGTCAAAGCCTGACTCCGGCCGGGATCAAGCAAAATCTAGCTGGCACTGTGGTGATTAACTTTGCCGATGGGGCCGTTAATGGGATTAATGTTGCGCAGCTTATCCGTGAAAACTACGCCCGTTTCACCGGTAAGCAGATCGACGGGGTTGATGGCCCACAAAAAACCGACTTCTCGGCCATGACTGCAACGCTGAAACTCAACCAAGGGGTAGTGACAACCAACGATTTGGCGGCACAATCACCGCTGCTTCGTGTGAGTGGAGATGGGCAGGCAAACTACATCAAAGAGTCGATGGACATGACCATCAGCACCTCAATTGTTGGCTCATTGAAAGGTCAGGGTGGTGAGAATATCGATGAGCTTAAAGATGTCACTATCCCGATTCGCATTCACGGTGAGTGGGCAGAGCCGAAGTTTGCTCTGGTGTTTGATGATGTGATGAAGCAAAAAGCGCAGCAAGAGATTGACCGCGGCCTACAAAAATTGGATGAAAAACTCGGTGATAAAATAAAGGATGAAAAGACTCGTAAGGCGGTAGATGGCTTGCTGAAAGGGCTGTTTAACTAACAACGTCTACTTATTCTTGAAAAGAACGAGGCCTCCCAGCGATGGGAGGCTTTATTGCTTATAGCGCAGCCAACTTGCCCGTTTGTTGCAAGCCCTCTAGCTGCTCAAGATACGGGGTTAAATCGCCGATGTTGTTCGCCACCCACTCTCTATCGAAGTAAGTGTCTAGGTAACGCTCACCACTGTCACAGAGCAGGGTAACGATAGAACCGGTCTCACCACGGTGCTTCATTTCGGTTGCCAGCTGCAGCGCACCATACAAATTGGTGCCAGTCGATGGGCCCGCTTTGCGCCCTAGGATGCCTTCCAACCAGTGTGCGGTCGCGACACTCGCAGCATCGGTGATGGTACGCATCTCATCAATCACGCCAGGGATAAAGCTTGGTTCTACACGTGGACGACCAATGCCCTCAATTTTGCTCCCGCAGTGATGGGTGACACTGCAATCCCCAGTCTGGAAATAGCGGTGAAACACCGATTGCTCAGGGTCAACCACACATAGCTTGGTGTTGTGTTGTTGATAGCGAATAAAGCGACCGATGGTGGCAGACGTGCCGCCGGTACCCGGGCTCATCACAATCCAAGTCGGCACAGGGTGAGTCTCCATCGTCATCTGACTGAAGATAGAGTTGGCAATGTTGTTGTTACCGCGCCAGTCGGTTGCGCGCTCAGCATAGGTAAATTGGTCCATATAGTGACCACCAAGCTCCTTTGCCAAGCGATGCGACTCAGCATAAATCTCATCTGAGCGATCCACTAGGTGAGCTCGACCACCATAAAACTCAATCTGTTCGATCTTTTTCTTGGCTGTAGTTTTTGGCATCACTGCAATAAAGGGCAAGCCAAGCAAACGGGCAAAGTAGGCTTCTGAAACCGCGGTGCTGCCCGAAGAGGATTCAATGATTGGCGTGTTAGGGCCAACCCAGCCATTACAGATCGCATACAAAAACAGCGAGCGAGCCAGACGGTGTTTCAGCGAGCCAGTGGGGTGGGTGCTCTCATCTTTCAGATAGATATCCACACCGCTTAGGCTTGGTAAATCAAGCTTGATTAGGTGGGTGTCGGCAGAGCGTTGAAAATCTGCATCGAGTTTTTGGATAGCAGATTTAATCCACTGGTGATCGGTGCACATGGGGTTGTCCTAGTTTTTTGAGATATTAGGGATAATGTATATCGTTACTGCGAGAAAAACTTTGCTATATTAATTGCTAAATTACCTATATGTAGAAAATTTTTCTCCAATCGCTCGATATGATAGATTCCATTGATCGAAAAATACTCAAGTTGCTGCAGCAAGATGCAACGCTCTCCTTGAACGAGTTGGCCGAAGCCGTCAACCTAACCACCACACCTTGCTGGAAGCGATTAAAGAAACTGGAACAGAGTGGGGTGATTGGCAAGCGCGTTGCGCTGCTTGACCCTGAGAAAGTTGAGTTGGCATTTACCGCCTTTGTGATGGTCAAAACCAGCAACCACTCCCATCAGTGGTATCAGGACTTTGTTACTACGGTCAAAGATTTCGCTGAGGTGATGGAGTTTTATCGCATGGCGGGTGAGTATGACTATATGATGAAAGTGCAAGTCAAGGACATGAAGTGCTTTGATGCATTTTATAAGAAGTTGGTCAACAGTGTGGAGGGGATCTCCAACGTGACCTCAACCTTTGCGATGGAACCATTAAAGTACACCACAGCGTTGCCGATTGATTAACAAAGGACGATGAAATGAAGGATTATTTCGCCTCACTGAGCCGCCTTACTATGGCGGTGGCTATTGGTTATCTCGGCTTCTCGGTCTATCAAGTGGGACAAAAGCTCGACCAAGTTCTGACGGTCTATCCCGAGGTCGTAGCCGATATCGAGCAGATCACTCAAAGCCTGCAAGTGGAAGAGTGGTTGGCACTCAGTCGCTCGTTTGATGACACTTTGCCCGAGGTTATTGGGGCTGTAACTGAAGTGAATCAGGTGATGAGTGAGGTGGAAGCAACCGTGCGTTCGGTGGACAGCAAAATTCCGGCGATATTAAGCCAAGTTGAGTTACTGCAGACACAAACCATGCCCGCGACGCTAGAGGAGCTCAGTCAGTATCGTCAACAGACCCTTCCTGACTTGGTGACTGAGCTGCAGGGCTATCGAACCGATGTGGTGCCGAGTGTCATCCAAGAATCACAGCAACTTCGGCAAGAGGTACCGGTCATGCTCGCCAATGCCAACCATCTGGTTGAGAACAGTAAAAAAATCACCGAGCAGGCCACTCAAGGGGCGGTCAAAGGGGTCGTAATGACCCCATTTAGTCTGATTGGTGATGCTACCGATGGGATCTCAGAGCGAGTGCTCGGCCCGAAAAATAAGCCCCAAGTCGAGTAGGTTTAGGTGTAGCGCATCACCCCTTCTTGAACCGCGCTCG
This sequence comes from Vibrio sabulosilitoris, assembly GCF_055391395.1. Lineage (NCBI taxonomy): Bacteria > Pseudomonadati > Pseudomonadota > Gammaproteobacteria > Vibrionales > Vibrionaceae > Vibrio > Vibrio sabulosilitoris. Next base: position 2,949,868 of record NZ_AP029599.1, on the reverse strand, counting down.
CCACCAAGTGCCCTTGACGGTTATAAATATCGCCCCTTACAAGACCACGACCGTTACTGGCAGTCGGGCTTTCAATCGCAAACAGCAGCCAGTCGTCAAAGTTAAACGGACGGTGATACCAGATGGAGTGGTCGATAGTCGCCACCTGCAGCTTGGGCGTCATCAATGATACTTGATGGGGGTGAAGCGCCGTGACTAAAAAGCCCCAGTCGGATGCATAACCGAGCAAGTACTGATGAAGTAATTGGTTGTCAGGCAACTGGCCATTGGCTTTGATCCATAAGTATTGGGTTGGCTCGGCTTTTTGCGGCTTGAGGGGGTTGATCACAGTCACTGGTCGCACCTCGATGGGTTTTTCACCACAAAAGGTTTGCTTGAGCTTTTCCGGCAAGATATGGGCTATCTGAGAGGCCAACTCGCTCTCAGAGGCATAATTTTCAGGGCCGGGTACCTCGGGCATCACATTTTGGTGTTCAAATCCCTCGGAGTTGTGATTGTAAGAGGCGGTAAGGAAAAAGATGGAGCGCCCGTTTTGGATCGCTTTCACCCGCCGAGTACTGAAACTGCGACCATCGCGCAGGTTTTCGACGTCGTAGATGATCGGTTTTTCTGGGTCACCAGGATGGAGAAAGTAGCTATGGCAGGAGTGCACATAGCGATCTTCTGGCACCGTATAGCGAGCAGCCGATAAGGCTTGACCGATCACTTGGCCTCCATAGACCTGCGGCAAACCTAGATTCTGGCTATCGCCACGAAATAATCCCTTTTCGAGCCTCTCTAGTTGCAGAAGCCTTAACAATTCATCAAGAGAACGGCTCATAAAACCTCACATGTGTTTTCTTTTTTCAATATATGACAGGGTATAACAACACTAATGAGATTGCGAAAGTGAGTTGGCACTCAATAACTTGGTGGAGAAGGTCGAGGAAAGATCACACTTTTCCCACCGCGTCAGATAACTGTAAAAAATAATACTCACTAGAGACATGAAATTCGCGTATAACTATACTCCTTGCGTCCTTTTGAATATTAGAGGCTTTATGAAAAAAGCACTACTGTTGGCTGCGTCAGTCATACTAGGGACCACAACGCTAGTTGGTTGTCAGCAGTCCGAGAAACAGGAGTTAGTTTCTCAAGTAAAAATGGTAGCAGGGACAATTACCTATCGCGAGCGCATTGCGCTTCCTGAAAACGCCGTCGTTGAGGTGACATTGCAAGACGTGTCACTGGCCGATGCGAAAGCTCGAGTTCTAGCGCGTCAGCGCTTTGAAACCAATGGTGCACAAGTGCCATTTAAGTTCGAACTGCCGTACACAGTGTCAGAGATCGAGCAACGCCATCGATATAGCGTCAGCGCCCGAATTGAGGTGGATGGACGACTTCGTTTTATCACTGATACCTCAAACCCGGTGATCACGGACAGTAACAAAACGCACACCATAGACCTGCGTCTGATTGGCGTTCGTTAGCACAAACAAGGATTTGTAGAGGGAGCTAAGGCTCCCTTTATTTCGTTTCTACCAACCACCGATAATGCCTTAGCGATATTTTTCCTCCCTCAGCGACTAGAATGCCCTCTGCACGCAACTTTTCCATTTGCACTGCCAAGCGATCGCCACTTAACGAGATTTTACCCTGACTGTTGATCACCCGGTGCCACGGCAATTTAGTGCCTTCTGGCAAGCGTGAAAGTGCGGTACCCACCTGACGTGCATAGCCGGGATAACCGGCAAGTTTTGCTACATCTCCGTAGGTAGAGACTTTTCCATGAGGAATTTGTTGAATTACAGCAAAGATTTGCGCTAAAAATTCATTCATACTCAATTTGTACCCGTGTTACTGAGTTATTTATCGCCTCAGCCTAACACTGAAATACGTAAAAATGAAAAGCCGCTTACCCGGGTACAGGGAATCTAGTACCCATCGATATCGAGTTAGCAGCATTATTGCTCACAGATAATAACCCCATCGGGGAGAGCCATAAGGAGAGTATATGGTTTATGCGACGATTCAGTTCCTAGCCACCGTTTTTCTAGCGATCATATGTTCGCAGGCGATGATGTTCAGCCAAGGAGAGTTGCCGGCACTTGTCGTGATCATCCCTGCACTTTGGCTCGCGAGTCGATTACGCTTTGCCGGGATTTGGTTTGTGGTCACTATGGTGATCTATGGATTTACCTTGTCCCACCAGCCCGTCTCACTATCAATAAGCTTGTGGATGCTAACTCCAATGTTGATGGTGGTGTTTTCACGCCGCAGCAGTATTTGGGTGATCGCTATGAATGGTGCGATTGCGATGGCTTTGCTGAGCGGCATCACCTACACTCAAGCCGCCGGCGAACTTGATGGAACTCCACTACTCACAGTCGTACAAACCCTGTGTGTGGTGTCGATCTCTTGGTGCCTGCATTACTGGCAGCCATCCCGCGCGCACAGTTGGTGGACGTTGGGTCTTTTAGTCCCAATGTGGATTTCTGGCTTGATTTATCCTGCGTTGGTGACGCTATGCATCACTGCGATAATGGGCTCTGTTGAGCGCCTGTCTGCCCTGAGAGACTTTCGCTGGAGCAAACTGTTGACCTGGACACTGCCAACCGTGGGTTTTGCAGGACTGATTGTTCATCCTAATGTTGATGTTCCTCATCCCGTATTTGTACTGTGGTTCTGTTTACTAGGCAGCGCATGGATGACGGACTATATCCTGCGTACGATGGAGCTTGAGTCAGAAGACTAATCGTCTTAGGCGCTGTTATCACGATTAACAGGTAATACGGTGGGCGTCTTTTGTATAAGAGTTAGGCATTTGAAAGCAAATGGCTTGTGAAGCCCTTGCATTCAGCCAGCGGATAATGAATAATGCCCACACGTTGAGAGGCAAGCTCCTCCAACAAACGAATCTATGGAGGCCCTGGTCCTCTCGCAACAATAGCTCGTGAACTCGGTCAGGTCCGGAAGGAAGCAGCCGCAGCGAGTGACTTGTGTGCCGGGATGTGGCTGGGGCTTCCACCCTTCTGAAGCCTGCAATATATGTTTGCATAAATTGCAGGCTTTCTTCATATTTGCACCATAAGTCTTCATAGTCTATTTTTTTGTTGTAGGTTTACAACAAAAGTGATTTTGCTATGTTCGACCAAACCAAGAAGTCATCTCACGTACACAACATCTGTAAGTTCATGAGCTTGAAGAATGGTGCTGTTGTTCGCACTCTGTCCATTTTAGAGTTTGATTTCTGTTTTCACCTCGAATATAACGCAGACATAAAAAGCTTTACCTCCCAACCAGGGCGACCGCATGAGTGTCTAGTTTTTCACCGCCAGATTAAAACCAGCACTTAATACCGCCTCTAGCATGGCTGTATTCATCATGCATCGCTTTTGTTTCCCAACAATGCTCAACTTGGTTGGCTCTGCACGGAGCATATTCAAGCTCATATGGCGTAAGCAAGACAGATTCTCTGCGCCGTTCTCTTTGTATATCTGACACGCGTCTTCATTCATACTCACATCAAGCACCCAATGCATTGACTCTATACCCCAATGTTCTCTGACTGCTGTCGCTGCTTGCTCGGCGCTAAGCTCTTTGGAGCTGATGTAGTAACGATACTCTAGGCCTATTGCTTTTCCTTTCTCAAAGCGGAAGTTTTCAACCATAACAATGCTCTTCAAGCCTTTCCAACGAGAGAAGTTACCTTCAAGTTTGGCACTGTCAAATACATAGCATTGGCGAGACTCTATACGCCCATGCCCGTCTTCAAGCACAATGTCTTCTGCCACATTTGCTCGCTCAGTGGAGAACGCTTTTTCTATCGCTTGTCGAAGTTTTCCTTGGTTACACTTCACTGCAAGCAAGTAGTCGCCTCCTTGTTCTACAATGACTTTGGCTATCTTGGTTTGACAGGCCATTGCATCAATGGTGACGAGAGCCCCCTTGATATCGAGCATCTTTATCAGCTCTGGGATTGCCGTTATTTCATTGCTTTTTTGCTCGGTTTTTAGCTGTCCCAATACGAGCTTATTTGATGAGGCATAGGCGCTGATCATGTGAATAGTGCTTGCTCTGTCTTCGCGATTGTAGGAGCCGCGAAGCGTTTTGCCATCTATCGCAACGACTTGGCCGTCGGTGAGTGTATGTATCGACGATATCCAGCTAACAAAGCACTTATGGAATTGCTCGGGCTCTATCGTAGATATTATGCGGGCAATCGTGTCATCGGCAGGAATACCATTCAAAAAGAGGTCATTGCGTTTAAACCAATCGTGGTGTCCGAGAATGTACTCACGAATATCAAACCAGCCCTTTGCACCGGCAATCACGGCACATAGCGAGCCAAAAAGAACTTCAAACAAGCAGTAAGTTACCTTTGCTCCTTGGCGTTGGTCGGTCATCGTTTGGAAATGTTCTTTGAAGTGGTCAATGTGCATCGTATGCTCCCTAAAAAGGGAGTATATGATCACAGGTAGATGTGATCGTCAAATCGATCGTTATTTTGATTATAAAACGTTCACGATCTCACCCTGACCTCCCAACCTTTTGGTTTCCACTATCAATTCAATAATCGAAAGTGCCGATATACCCCCGACTTTTTGGTGACAGATCAGGATGACCGTTCAACTTTCTTCGAAGTAAAACACTCTAGCCAGATTCTCAAACCTGACTTCAGAGACCGATTCACAGAGAAACAAAGAGTTGCATTGAATGAGTTTAACAGACGCTTAGTTTTAGTTACTGAGAAGCAAATTAGAATGGGACCAACTTTAGATAACTTCAAGCTACTACACCGTTACTCCGGATTGCGAACCGTGACTGAGTTTCAAAAGTTAGTGTTGGCGTTTATTCAACGTAAACAAATGGTGAAGTTACAAGAGGTATCGTTGTATTTCGGTTTATCGGAGCAGGACACACTTATCTCTACTCTACCTTGGATCTCTTCGGGGCAAGTTAAAACAGACCTAATCGGCATTGGCTTTGGTCTTGAAACCTACGTTTGGTGTTAATTATGTCATCGAACTCTAATAGCATATTTGGGTTCTTTGATGAGTTTGAAGCTTCTGAGGGAGAGTCGCAACAGCCTCCAATAGAGCTATTTCAAGAGCCTGTTGAAATTTTATCAACCCTAGACAGCCAGTCGAAAAGGGTACAACAAGAAGTTATCCGTCGTATCAAAATCATCGTTTTCGTGGAGAAGCGTTTAAAAGGTGGATGGACCGAGAAAAACTTGAACCCTATCTTAAGTCTCGTGGAATCGGAATTACAGCTCACTCCCCCGAGTTGGCGAACTTTAGCAACCTGGAAAAAATCTTACTTTGAAGCGGGTAAAGACCTTTGTGCACTTATTCCGAAGCATACCTATAAGGGGAACAGACAAAGAGAAATCGACTCTCAATCCCTAATTGATGAAGCAATTAACAATATATATCTGACTCGTGAACGACTAAGTGTTGCTGAAGCATATCGGTACTATAAGAGTCGAGTGATTCAAATAAATCGCGGGATTGTCGAGGAGAAAATCAAACCAATTTCTGAGCGCTCTTTTTATAATCGAATACACAAACTACCTCCTTATGAAGTAGCGATTGCAAGGTTTGGCAAACGATATGCAGATCGGGAGTTTCGAGCGATTGGTCAACAAGTTGCTGCGACTAAACCAATGGAATATGTCGAAATTGACCATACCCCAGTTCCAGTGATTTTGATTGATGATGAGTTAGAGATTCCTTTAGGGCGGCCCTATCTGACGATGCTTTATGACCGTTTCAGTAAATGTATCGTGGGATGCAGTGTCAACTTTAGAGAGCCTAGTTTTGACTCTGTTAGAAAGGCACTATTGAACTCACTGCTAGACAAGAACTGGGTCAAGCGAAAGTACCCATCGATTAATGCGTATTTCGGTGATTGCGATCGCTCATTTCGGTTTATTCCGATCACATGAGTCTGCCGTTTTTCTCTCTTCCTATTTTTACTCTAAGTGATCGGATTACGCCAGTTTTCTCATTGACTCACCTCCCAGTTCTATTCGATGACTATTGTGTACCAGCCGATCCATGAGAGCGTCTGCAACGGTTGCATTACCGATCATGTTGTACCATTCCTTAACGGGCAGTTGACTGATAACGATCGTACTGCTGTTTTGGTAGCGGTCTTCCAGCACTTCCAGAAGATGGCCTGCATGCTCTTGAGTCAGTTTTTCCATTCCCCAGTCATCAAGGATTAGCAGTGTTTTTTTAGCAAGGGACTGAAGTTGCCTTTGATAGCTGCCATCCAGACGACCTGCGGTCAGGTCGTCCAGTAGTCTGCTTAGTCGGTAGTACCTTGCTGTTTGCTGCTGGTCACAGGCATTGGTTGCTAGTGCGCAGCCAAGATACGTTTTGCCTGCTCCCGTTGGGCCTGTGATCAAGATGTTCTGGTGCTTGTGTAGATAACTGCCCGTTAGTAGTTCACTCATCTGTTTGCGGTTCAGGTTTCGTCCCTCCTTGTAGATGAGCTGACTCGGCTGAGCATCCACTCTCAGCTTGGCTTGCCGTTTTAGCCTTTGGATTTTGGACTGGTTACGGTTCAAGATCTCACTTTCCAGAAGCAGGCTTAACCGTTCCTCGAAGTCCAGCTCTGCGTAGGTGGTTAGTTGCTCTTGTTGCTGCTCTAGCGCTTTCGCGGCATGGCTCAAGCGCAGAGTTTTGAGTTGGTCGTTCAGTGCGTTCATCTTTCTTCTCCTAGTGGTAACAGTTCGGGCCACGAACATTGCTATGAACGAGGTTTGGTGTACTCACTTTGTCTTTGCTTAGTTGGCCTTCACGATTGTGCTTCAGCAGGTTGTTGATGAAGGTGTAATTGGGTTTTGTTAGCATCAGCGCATCTTTACAGGCTTGCTCTAGGCGCGATTTACCATGGGCTTTGCTTAGGTTGAGTAACCCAAGACAAGAGCGATAAGACTGCTCTGGGTGAGGCTTAGAGTTCAGCATCTTATGGATGACTTCTCGTGTGGCTGGGCCAATATTGGCGCCCCAGTTGAGTAACCGACCAGGTGACCACTTTTGATGTTGATGATTGCTTGGCATGTGCTCAGGCTGTGTGCTGTTGCCGCGCTCTCTTTGGCTGCGTGGATGTTGGGCGACCAAGTTACCTTGATGGTAGATCTGCACCAGACGGTTGGAGGCTTCCAGTTCGACATGGTGACCAACAAGTTGATGTGGAACCGAGTAGTAGTGACGACGATATTCGATGTGATAATCAGGCCCAACTTTGGCTCGTTTGGTTTCGGTGTACAGGTAACGCTGTTTGGGCAGAAGCTTTAGAGCGGGTTTATCGAGTTTGTCGAACAGCGCTTTACGACTCGCGCCATACTGTTTCATCTCACGTTCGTTTAAGTCATTCATAAGCTCATGGATAGCAAGGTTCAGTTCTTTGAAGGTATGGAAGGTTTGATGTCGCAGCCGCATCATGATCCAGCGTTCCACTAGGAGCACGGCATTCTCTGCCTTGGCTTTGTCTTTCGGTTTGTAGGGGCGAGCTGGCATCACTGCGGTTTGATAGTGATTCGCCAGTTTCTGATAGCTGTCGTTAAGCCTTGGCTCATAGCGGTTCGCTTTGGTGACCGCGCTACGTAGATTATCGGGAACTAAGAGTTGTGGCACGCCGCCGAAGTGTTCGAACGCATTCGCATGAGCCTCCAACCAGTAGGACTTCCCTTGGCTAGGGAAGGCTTCAACATAGGTGTAATTGGACGCACCTAAGGTCGCCACGAACACTTCTGCTTCGCGTACTTCACCTGTATCAGGATTGACCACTTGAAGTCGAGGTCCACAATAATCGATAAACAGCTTGTCACCTGCAACATGGAGCTGACGCATGCTGCGCTTTTGGGTTTTGAACCAACGAGTGAAGTGCTCGCAGAACTGAGTGTAAGCGTAAGCTTGCTCTTGATATTGCTCATGATATTCCTGCCAGAGCAACATCTTCGTCATGCCTTTACGTCTGAGTTCGACTGCGTATTGAGTGAAGTCTGGCATGACTTTATCGCGACTGGCTTTCTTGCCGTGATACAGAGCTTGAGTGATCTCAGCATCGCTACAACTTTCAGGTAGAGGCCAACCAAGTTTGCTTTGTTTAAAGCGAGTAAGGAGTTCCGATATGGTGGAAGGGCCGAGTTTAAGGCAAGAAGCGATGCTGCGATTTGAGAGACCACAGTCGTACTTAAGGCGTAATACCTCTTTGATTTTGTTCATTGGAGTTCTCTTTTTTGCCATTGTCGCTTCCTTACCTTCTTGTTTAAGAAGTAAAGAATAGCGAGCTATTGATTTAAAAGAGAAAAAGGTAGGATTTCGGACTTTCCGATCGCGGTTTTCGCTATTCCGATCACCGATTTCAGAGTTAGGTTAAAAGTGATCGGATAATCGCGGAATCAGTGATCGGTTTAAACCGAAATAGGTGATCGGATAATCCCGAAATGACTGATCGGAATGCTCCGAAATACGCAATTAAAAATGAATGGCCTTGTCACGGTAAGATTGACTGTTTAGTTGTCGATAATGGTGCCGAGTTTTGGAGTCAAAGCTTGGAAGATTCTTTGCGGCCTCTGGTATCAGACATCCAATACAGTCAAGCAGCTAAGCCTTGGCGAAAGTCTGGGATCGAAAAGCTGTTTGATCAGATGAACAAAGGGTTAGTGAATGCACTGCCTGGAAAAACATTCACCAATCCCACTCAACTGCAAGAATACAACCCAAAGAAGGATGCGGTGGTTAGAGTTTCTGTGTTTCTTGAGTTGCTCCACAAGTGGATTATCGATTACTACCATATGGCACCAGACTCAAGAGAACGTGACATTCCATATCACAAGTGGAATCAATCAGAGTGGACTCCCTCCTACTACGATAGTGCCGAGGAGGAGCAGCTTAGAGTTGAGCTAGGCTTACTTAGACACCGAACCATCGGAGTAGCAGGAATTAGGCTTCATAACCTACGCTATCAGTCCTCCGAACTTATTGAATACCGTAAATATTGGGCATCCAATAATGGTAAAAAGCTTTTTGTTAAGACCAAAACAGACCCTTCTGATATCAGCTCTATTCATGTTTACCTAGAATCGGAAAAGAGGTACACAAAAGTTCCAGCGGTAGACAACAGCGGATATACAAAAGGGCTGTCCCTTTTTGAGCATGAGCGAATACAAAAAGTACGTAGGCTTAATACTAAGCAGCTTGCTGATGATGAGGCGCTTGCGGATACGTTCCTGTACATGAAAAAACGTATTCAGGAAGAGACCGATAGATTCCGCAGTGCAAAAAGCAATAAGGCTAGCTTGCCCAAAACGGGCAATACTTCAAAATTAGCAAAGTTTAATGATGTGGGATCAGACGGGCCAAGCTCAATCAATTCGACTCCAGTTAAACAAGAAACTACGGTAGTGTTCGATGTCTCAGGGCAATTATCTGATGATGATTTTGAAGATATTGAGGGGTATTAATTTGAACTTAACATCTAGTCAGTTTGAGCCCGCTACCAATTTGCATGCGGTTCGTCTCATTTTTTGTCACTAATCCAACTTTACTATTTGAAATAGTTACTTGCCTAAAAAAGTATGCAATGATACTAACATTGATTATGAAAGACTGTGTTTTATGAATTAGATCGTGTATAGATTCCTGGGGTGATACGAATGCTTAATCGACTAGGTTGAGCTATTCTGTCGTAAGCTCACAAAATTCCACCACCTTAGTAACAAATTACGCTTTATATTTCACTGCATCAAAAGCAATGAGTGAAAGAGGTGAGTAATATATAAATAAAACACCATTCACTAGCAATTGTTTTTACTATAAATAAAGTAGAACACTGCTCGCGATTTTAGAAATCATGTCCCTTTACTTATATAAGGAATAATATCTATGGCTGTTGCTTTAATCACCCGCTCAGAACCTTTTATTAATACGTTAGACGCCTTAAGTCAGTCAGCAAAAAAAGTTCAAGCACTCGAACTCCCAATCGATGAAGCACATGAAATTGTAGATGTTGTGGATAGAGTTCTGATTGACCTTCATGAAGTTCCTAGTTTGCTTAGCGGTATTGGTGAAATGCTCACCGGGCTTGAAGGCGTTTTGGACATCCTTGATGCTGTGCCTTTGGTTGATGTTGTCACAGGACCTTGCACCCAAGTCGTTGACACGAGTCGACAAATTGTCACTGAAACTAATGATACATGCCAGAGTATCGACCATAGTGTTATTAAACCCTGTAAAACTGCATTTGATGACTTAAATAAAGGGTTATCCAAAGCGCATGACATTGTAAATACCATTAGTATGACGATCCCGGATTACCTCAACACAATTGAAATTCTTCATTATTTATCAGAAATTGCAGTCCCTCTTACTAAAATATTAAAAGGGAGCGAACCTGCTGAGCGATTAAATAAGTTGCTAACTGCACTTAATAAAGTAGAAGATGATGTAGGCAAAGCACTTGCGCCTTTGGCTGAATTTTTAAATAAAATCACCAAAGTTATAGGCTCAATTGGTGAAGCATTAAGCCATGCTTTTAAAAAGATGAAATCGACGATGAAGATGATCGATCAGGGTCTTGAATGGGTTGAGCATGCTTTTCAGCCGATTATTGATGGCTTTCATAAAGTGGTGCATGCCATTAAACCTATTCGCTGGGCCTTAGATGCTGTCCATTGGATATTTGAAAAAGTCTGCAAACCTATTATTCATGAAATTTTGAAATACACAGGGCTTGAGAATTTAATTAATGAATTAACGGAAAAAGTTGAGGAAAAAATCGGGATTAAGCCGATTATTGATCTGCTCCAAGATAATATCAATGATGGGAGTCCTAAGCAATGGAAATCTCAAGGTGGTGAAGATACAGCAAACGAAGGCCTTAAAGCTTGGAGTGAAGTCACAAGTATAATGAAGCAATACAATACACGTGACAATAAAAACTTCAGTCTGGATATCAATTTACTTATTAGCGCAATTTCGGGTACGGCCATTGATCCTAATAGTCCCGCAACGCTTCCTGATTGGCCAAATCAACCTAACGTAAATGTTGCAAGTGATACATACCCCTTAGATACCCACCGAAAAGGTGCGGTTGCTCAATTACAATCACTGACACAATCAGCTCCTCTCAGTAAAGCCATGTATGGCACACAGCTTTTACAAGGATTTCAGTCCCTTGCAAGCATTAGCAAGCGCTCGACTCAAGCCTATCAAATAGATACACAAGACGTCAGTATTACCAAGCATATCTCTGCTCTTGTCTATGCCGCAACACCTATTGATTGCATCACACCACTACATGAGCTTCATCTCCGTGCTAGTAAAGCTCATGATGATTTAGCCGTCCTCCGTCAGATAGGCTCAAGACTCGTTCAAGATCTGAATACCTATGATACTGCGTGTACAGTACCTGCAAACTTCCATTTGGCTTCTATTGATTTAAAAAATCTTATGGAAGACTGTGCAAAAAGCTTTGATTTCATTGAACAGTTTGGATTTTTAAACCGACTGATTGAAGATTTAAAAGCGCCTCTCACTCATCAAGCACAAGGAATGCTCGATATTGTGAAAGCTTGTGATGAGTTGATTCAAGCAGGAAAAGTCATGGATAGCCTTTTAAAACAAACGACTGACTTAGTTCCTTCTTCACGAACTCTGGCCGTTTCGTTAGATTATTTTGATGAAATCGCGCTCGGCGCTGCCACACTCTCTTCTGCAATAGCACAAGCTTATACGCTAGATAATCAATTGAATAAAAAATATGAGTTCAGATTAAAATCACTTGAGCAAGAGTTGGATCACAGTGTTCAATGTGTTGTTGAACAAATCGAAAACGTTGAGAACTTAGCTCATCAATCTTTAAATTCCAGCCAAATCATTCATGAAATATTGATTGACTATGCCTCTGCACTCTCAGCGTTAAGCCACGACGCTGAATTCATCGCATCTATTGCGCAGCCGAAGATCGCAAAATCAATGCATATCCTACATACCCTCGTCTCTATACTTGACCCGCTATCAGGCTTGTTACAACATCTAGATTGTGTTGATAAACATGATCCGGTTAAACAAGGTGCGGCAAGTAGTATTGAAACCTTCAAAAACACTGCAAATACACTTATTTCCAAACAGGATAAAGTGCTTAGAGAATTACTGGAGTCCGCTCTTTCATATGAACTACACACCGATAGAATCACCCGCGATATTGCAGTCATCCAAAAGCAAGTACAAGAGAAACAAGCAACCTTTAACCAAGCACAAGTGGGGCTACAAGCAGCGTTGCATGACTTACCTGCAGCCATGAAGCACACACAGGCGTTCTCATCAACCAATAAAGCAGGTGAAACGATCACTATTGCGAATAGTTTTATCGATCAAGCCCTAGCTACAAAGGCTCAAGACTTACTCACACAAATTCAAAAGGATGCCGAGGAAGCTGGATATATCAGTTTCGAGGATTAAATAGGCTTCACTTTTTATAAAGGTGATAATTATCCATTACATAAGGAAATATGCGATGAACGATACCAACCAATATCAAGAACAAATCAAGGTTTGGACTGGTTATACTCACTATCTTTTAGCCGTCGATGGACTTTTATTGACGACTATGGGGATTTGTAAGAAAAAAGTGAAGGCTTCAGACTTTAAAAAAGTAAGTGGTGTGATCACCTCGGTTCATATTGCCCTGCAGGGTGTAGATAAAGAATTTATTGATGGCATCAAAGATATGGAGGCAGGAAAAAAGCCAACACATACATTTGACCCCTCTCCTATTCCTGATTGGCCTACAGAGCCATCAAGTGCCAGCATCTTCCTTGGCGCTTGGGAAAGCATTCAAGGTGTATTAGAAAACCTGATGAGCAAAACCAAATCTGATAGTGCAATGGCCGTGGCACTTGCTGGTTTAATCAATAGTGGTACTGCATGTGTTGAAGAGCTTGAAAAAGCGTTTTCAAAAAAACAAGAAAAACAAGTTGAAGCACTTACGGATTAAGTTAGTTTGTTGTTTCTTCGAACGGTCGTAAGAGGTTTTAATACCGCTCCAGACTAATAAAAAATAAACTCGCCCGGAAGGCCGAGTTTATTTTTCAATGAGAAATTCTACATTTTCGTAAGATTCTAGGATGCTGTTCAAAAAGTTACTGTGTCAGGGTGACAAGACCAGTATCTTTATAAATACCATTGCTTACCGCCTTTCGTCCGAAATCGTCCAATTGTAGTGGATGACTGGTTTTAGTCTATTGTTTAGAAGATTCGCTATACATCAGGTAATCCATCAAGTGCTAATTTAGGAAAACCTATAAAACAGTTTTGTCCAAAGGCTTGCTGACGGGGCATGAAACAAGATTGTTCATGAGGAACATTTTCAAGCTAATAGAGTGTGTGAAGAAAGATGGGCCCGATTTCAGATAATAAGTGCGACATTCATGGGAAGGTGTAGAAGAGGAAGCCAACTGCTGAAAGTGGTACGCTCTTCTCGCCAAAGAAACAAGCAGTACTACCATGAATTATCAGCAGTTGACCGAGGGCAGAAGATACCAGATTTCTGCTCTTTTGGAACGGGGAATTTCAGTTTCTGAAATCGCTAAAACAGTTCAATGCCATCGCTCGACGGTTTATCGAGAGCTAAAAAGAGGCCGTAAGAGCAATCATTACTGTCCAAGCACGGCACAGATGGTGTCCATCACCAGACGGAGAGCTGCACTAAAATACCGAATTCCAAAGGAACGTGTTGACTTTATTCGTCTTCTTCTAGAGGCGGATTGGAGTCCAGAGCAGATATCCAACGTCTTAACGAAAGCCGGCGCAGCAGTCAGCCATGAGTGGATTTATCGTTTTGTTGCTAGCGACAAGCGCTCAGGCGGTAAATTATATCGCCACTTGAGGCAAGGCCATAAGCGGTATCGTCGCGGTAAAAAAGAGGTAACCGTTCACCGGAGTAGCTTGACTCAAGTAGCAAGCTCAAAGACATCAGGGTATGGTTGGCGGTGCACAACAGCAGTGATAATCTGACTCAACACATCCATTGTTGATAGGCCGCGTTTCTTGCAGGTTTCGATAAGCGTATGGATCCGGCTTCGGAACTTGTCACCAGCATCAGAAGTGGTTCCATAGCTAATTTTACGCATGATCACGCAACCTCGAAGACGTCGCTCCGCCTCATTATTGGTCAGAGGGATCGTGAGATCCTTGAGGAAGACCCACAAGCTACTTTCATGCTTAAGTAAGTGAGCACACCTTCCTCGATATCGCTTAACCATCACATCTGTGCCTTTGTTGAGCCAACTATGTAACGATTTCCTCAAGCGCTGCATTCTGCGAAGGTAGACAAGTTCTGTGATGTGGCCTTCTTCTAAGTTGTGACGATTACGGAAGACCAAGTTGACAATAAAGCATAGGTGCTGACCAATAAAGGCCGTATGCCCACCACCACTGTAGTCGGCCATCTGCTGTAAGTTTCGTTTTACATGAGCCCAGCAGAGTTGGTGGTTTTCGCTAGGTAGCCAGTTGTAACTGGCATATTGATCAGAGACAACGATACCTGTGTATTTTTCTCCGAGCACAAGCTTGGCAGAGTGTATGGAGCGGGAGTATAAGATCTTCTGATAAACAAGATCCTCACTGGCAACCAGCCAACACCATCTTAGACTCTGCTCATCATTACGGATGTGTGAGGTTTCATCGATATGAACTAACGGCGCTTTGTTCACTGCCAGTTTAATGGCTTGGTGCAGTGGTGTTAGCATTGAGGCCACTTTGGTTTGAGCTTCACTGATAGCACCAATCGAAAAGGTTGTTCCCAAATGCTCTTTGAGTAGAGATTGGATTTTACGGACACTGAGATGATACTGCCCCGCAAGCAAGGCGATGTAGCTTAATAAATTCGGACCCAAGATACCTTGTGGGGCATCATCTGGTTTCTTGGCTCGAACTTGGGTTTGACAGTGGGAGCAATGGCCAGAATAAAGTTGATATTCGATGATGTGAACAACAGGCTCGGGTATTTCGTGAACTTGGTGGCGATAAAATGGCGACGAGTTTATTTTGACGTCGGGTTTTCCACAACATGGACATTGAGAGTCAGGCAAGCATTTAACAACGTTGTCAGTGGGTTTTAGTTTGCTGATTTCTCGTCGATGCCCTGTGTGGCCTTGTTGAGCTCCTCGCGTATTGCCACTACTAGGGCTTTGAGCTTTTTTCTTTCGGCTCGCTCTTTAGGGCCGTCCGATGAAGGTGATTTTGAGGAGTTCCGTGAACTGGTCGCAAGCTTATCCTCATAAAACCGAAGCTGCTCCCAGAGCTCGTCAATAAGCGCCTTTGCCTCACTTAGATTAGAGACCTCAGGCGGGGCTAGTTTAAAGCTGGCTTTTTTCTTTTTCATGGTTTCCAGCATGAGCCAGCGGAATGATCAATCAATAGGCAAAAGTGGATCAAGTGCTCTTAGTCACATTTTCTGTGTCAATAGGGGGCAGGTGAACGCTTACAAAAAGAGAAAGCTCCTGCGATTAAGAATGCCGTTTCAATTGATGACAGACCAAGCATTGTTGACGGCAGAGAGCGGTTTGGTGACTGGGAAATTGACACTGTTCTAGGTAAGCATGGTACAGGCGCAATGGTAACTATTTTAGAGCGTAAGACCCGGTTTTACTTGGTAAAGAAAGTACCATCTAAGTCAGCCGATGACGTTACCCAGGCGACAATAGAGCTACTCATGCCTTACAAGGAGCATGTGCATACCATCACCGCGGACAACGGGCGAGAGTTTGCAGGTCATGAAACTATCGCAAAAGAGTTGGAGGCAGATGTGTACTTTGCTCATCCCTATAGCTCTTGGGAGCGAGGTGCTAATGAGAATGCGAACGGCCTTTTGAGGCAATATGTGAAGAAAGGAACCGATCTATCGACGGTGACGGACATTGATATAGAGTTTGCTTTATCGCGGATAAATTATCGACCAAGAAAGTGTTTAGGCTTCAAACAGCCAGCCATTGTATTTACCAAAATGGCTTTAGCTGCTTGATATTGGAGAGTGTCGCACTTCGCAGTTGAATTCGGGGGTTTGTGGTGACAAAATCTAGCTGATCTATTTAATCTTTTGTAAGCGCCCCACGATCCCACGTGGTGCGCTTTAATAATCGAAGTTCCAAGGAAGCAGCGAGTCGATATCTGGCTCAGGTTTGGCAAGCTCTTTCAGGCAATGAACCATGTAGTTGTAGAGGATTAGGTCATTCGCTTTTGCCGTTTCGATGATGCTGTAAAGCATTGCGCTGGCATCAGCACCTCGCGAGTTATCCGCGAACAACCAGATGGTATGACCTTATATACTAAGACTCACCTATGGTGCGTTTTTGGAGGTCATCAATATGAAATCCGTCAACTACTCTGCTTACATTGGGCTAGATGTACACAAGGACACCATTGCCGTTGCGGTTGCAAATCCGGAACGCCAAGGGGAAGTTCGATTCTATGGAAATATTTCTTCAGCGAAAGATGCCGTCATTCGGCTGATGAAGAAGCTCATCAAACTCCACGGCACAATTCTTGTGTGTTACGAAGCGGGACCTACTGGCTATGGTCTCTATCGATTGCTACTCAGCATGAATATAGACTGTACTGTTGTGGCGCCTTCCAGAATTCCCAAAATATCGACTAACAAGATCAAAAATGATCATCGAGATGCTGTTGCTCTAGCGCGTTTGCTAAGAGCTGGCGAGTTGGTTGATGTTTGGGTGCCAGACATGACACATGAAGCTATGCGGGATCTTGTTCGAGCCAGAAGTTGTGCAAAGAAAGACACCAAAGTAGCCAAGCAACGGATCCAGAGCATTCTTCTGAGAACAGGGAAGCGGTATGAGAAAAAGATGTGGACTGTTCGCCATCGAATATGGCTAGCAAATCAATCTTTCCCTATCGCTTCTCAACAAATTGCCTATGAACATTATCGACAGAGCTTAGAACAAATAGAGAATCGAATAGAGCAATTAGACCAAGAGATTGATCGATTACTCCCCAACTGGTCGTTGTACAACCTAGTCAATCAACTACAAGCTTTGAAAGGTGTTGGGTGCATGCGCCGGAGCAAACCGGACACCTATTCCGGCATTATCCGGACGGTCATTCCGTTTTAATCCGGACACCCGTTCCGATTTAATCCGGACGATTTTGGCCTAACTCCGGAATCACTGTCCGGTTTAGCGGAAACCCTGTCCGGATACTCCGGAATCCCTACCTTTTCTCTTTTAAATCAATACCTCACAATCTTTGTTGTCGATTTTAATGCAGCAAGGAAGTGAGAATGCCGAAAAAGAGAACGTCTATGGACAAGATCAAAGAGGTATTGCGCCTCAAATACGAGTGTCACTTATCACTTAGAAAAATCGCTTCCTGTACTAAAGTAAGCCGATCAACGATCTCCGAGATCCTTACTCGCTTTGAGCGCTATGGTGTTGGTTGGCCGTTGCCAGACAACCACTCAGAAGCTCAACTTGCTCAAGTGCTGTATCGCGACAAAACCACATGCGCTAGCAAGGTGATGCCCAACTGTAGCTATATCCACAAAGAGCTACGCCGCCCTCCAATGACCAAGCAGTTGTTATGGGAAGAGTATGTCGCGGAGCATCAAGAGCGTGCCTATCGATACAGTCAGTACTGTGAGCACTATCGCCGCTGGCTTAAAAAGCAAAAGCGCAGTATGCGCCAGAATCATCTAGCTGGAGACAAGCTTTTTATAGATTACTGTGGCCCCACCATCCCAATCTTCAACCCCGAGACTGGAGAAGTTCGCAACGCTCAAATCTTCGTAGCCACACTGGGCGCTTCAAATTACACTTACGTCGAGGCCTGTGAAAGCCAAAGGCTGGAGCACTGGTTAGAGGCTCATGCCAATGCCTTCGAGCACTTCGGTGGTGTACCTGCATTGCTGGTACCAGATAACCTCAAGGCTGCCGTCACTAAAACAGATCGTTATGAGCCGAAGCTTAATGACAGTTATCGCCAGCTTGCCTACCACTATCAAACCGCAGTCATGCCTGCACGACCATACAAACCCAAAGATAAGGCCAAGGCTGAAAATGCGGTTCTTGTTGTTGAGCGCTGGATCATGATGCGGCTGCGAAATGAGCGCTTCCATACCTTCAGAGAGCTTAATCTGGCTATCAAGGAGCTTATGCAGTCACTGAATCAACGTCGAATGAAAGAGCTGGATGCAAGTCGGACTGAGCTGTTCAACACGCTTGATAAACCCGCCTTGCGACCTCTGCCGGCGGATCGCTTCCTCTATACAGAGTTCAAGCAAGCCAAGGTGGGACCGGACTACCATATCGAGTATAAGCAGCATTACTACTCCGTCCCACACCAGTTGGTTGGGCAGCATGTTCAACTAGAGGCCAGTCGTAAGCTTGTTCGGATCTACCATCAAGGTCAATGCGTAGCTCAACACCCAACAAGCACAAGGGCACGTGGCCAAAGTACCTACACAGAACATATGCCAAGTAACCACCAGTATCAGAAATGGCCACCAGAGAGGCTACAGAGTTGGGCAACGAGGATCGGCCCCGCCACGAGAGAAGTCATTAGCTACCTGCTCCAGTCTAAAGAGCATCCCGCTCAAGCCACCCGCAGCTGTCTAGGGCTGCTGAACCTATCAACTAAACATAGTGAGCAGCGTCTCGAACAAGCCTGCAAAGATGCCCTCATCGTTCATAAGCCGTACCTGCAGTTCGTCAAAAACTTACTGCAAAATCACCGGGAGGGTCGGTTGTCCACCTCACCAGAAATTACACCGGACATCCAACACAGCAATGTTCGCGGCCCGAATAGTTATCACTAGGAGCACACCATGAACTCTATCAATGAACAACTCAAAGTCCTGCGCCTTGGTCATGCTGCAACAGCGTTAGAGCAGCAGCGAGAGCAAGCCTCCACTTACGCTGAACTGAGCTTCGAGGAGAGGCTCACCTTGCTGTTGGAAAGTGAAATACTAGGTAGGGATCAAGCTAAGATCCTCAGACTGAAACGGCAGGCAAAGCTCAGGTTAGATGGGCTTGCTAGCCAAATCATCTACGAAGAAGGTCGAGGCTTAAGGCGAGTACAGATAAGTGAACTGCTTACAGGTAAGTATCTTCAGAAGAAGCAAAACGTTCTGATCACAGGCCCAACGGGTGCAGGGAAAACTTACCTGGCTTGCGCCTTGGCGGGACATGCGTGCGAGCAACTTCACAGTGCTCGATATTACCGCCTCAGCCGACTGCTCGACGACCTTAGCTCAGGCCGACTTGATGGCACATACCAAAAGCAGCTACAAGCACTAGCCCGAAAAGATCTCCTGATCTTAGATGACTGGGGAATGGAGAAACTGAGCCAAGATCACGCCGGCCATCTGCTAGAGCTTCTTGAAGATAGATACCAAACGAGCAGCACGATCATGGTCAGTCAATTACCGGTTAAGGAGTGGTACAACATGATCGGCAATGCCACTGTTGCTGATGCTCTGTTAGATAGGTTGATCCACAATAGCCACCGCATAGAACTGAAAGGTGAATCCATGAGAAAACTAGCGCAAACCGGACAGGTAGAGTAAAAATAGGGGTAGAGAAAAGCTTGGGGAAAAGGGTGTCCGGTTAAACGCGGAATGGGTGTCCGAAATCAGCGGAATACGCAGTTGGGCGCACTATTGCTATCTCCGTAGTAGCTGAGCTCGGAGACTTTTCTCGATTTACTAATCCAAAGCAAATAATGGCATTCCTTGGCTTGATACCTGGTGAGCACTCGAGTGGGAGTACTACTCGCAAATCTGGAATTACCAAAACTGGTAATGTTGAGTTAAGACGGTTGCTGTACGAAGCCGCATGGGCTTATCGAAATAATGCTAAGGTCGGTAATTGGCTAGTGACTTACCGCCCGGACAGTGTCTGCCAAGAGGCTAAAGATATTTCTTGGAAGGCCCAGCAAAGGCTGTGTTTTCGCTACCGAAGCTTAGTTGCTAAGGGAAAGAAATCACAAGTCGCCATTACAGCTGTCGCCAGAGAATTGCTTGGCTTTATGTGGGATATTGCTGTGACCACACAAAGCTTGAATCAGAGAGCATAAAATTTGCCTGAAAGTGAAGAAGCTCAAGGTGAGTAATCCTCGTCAAGAATTTAAGTCGACCACTTGGTTAGATACTAGCAGCCAGAAAGAGGTAAGCTCATTACGAAAACCATATTGGGGCTAAAGATCCCCGAATAAGAGTATGTATAATCCAAGCAATTGCCGACTCGCTTTCAGGCAATCCCTACTCTGAAAACATGCCTCATCTCACAGAGGAGAGGTAGGTTTTGCCGAAAAACTTGAAAAAGGTCATAAGAGTTTTTTCTCCCAATAACCAGCGACTTAATTGCACGCTCAGCACGATTATTATCGATAGATAAGTGCCCATCATCGATATAACGAACCAACTTCGGCCACTGTCCTTGGGTGTATTTGATGGCTTTACCAAGTTCACCCGACCCAACCACTTTCTGCGTGGTAAGCCAGTGATAGATGTCATCTAGTATCGGTTTAGCTTGAGTCTGCCTTGCTATCAGGCGCTCCTCAGCCGTGCTCCCTTTCAGCCTTGTTTCCAACGCATAGAGCTTCTGGATTTTCGCTAGGATTACGTCAGCTTTACCTGTCTTGCCTTTTCCCTGCAGCTTTTTAGCATCCATGAACTTGCGACGAGCGTGAGCAAAGCAACTCACGTTGGTCACCTTATCTAGCCTATCGTAAACGGCATAGCCATCACTTTGAAGATAGCCATTGTAGTCACCTAAGAAGGTCGCAGGGCAAGCAGTTGCGCGACTATTTTGATAGTCGAACAAGACGATGTTTTTTGTATCATCAACACTGGCTTTTGGCGAGTCTGCACCTGAGCAGTAAAGCCACATATAGGCTTTCTTCTCTTCTTTGAGCACATTCAGTGGGGTTTCGTCGGCGTGAACAACAACTTGTTTAAGAAGGTGGTGTTTGAGTGCTTGGTAAAGCGGTGCGAACCGCTCACTGACCTGTATTACCCACCTTGCCATCGTGGTTCGAGACAGCTCGATACCCGACTGGCTGAACAAGGTTTCTTGGCGATAGAGTGGCAGTGCGTATTGGTATTTGCCGAGGATGATGTTGGCAAGCAAGCTTTCTGTGGCGAAGCTCTTCGGGATAATGCTTTGTGGCGCCGGCTTCTGATGTACTTGGCTTTGGTCAGCTTGCTGCTCACACTGGCGACACGCATATTTAGGTCGAACATACTCGAGCACTTTCAGTACCGCTGGGGTGAACTCGAGCTTTTCACTGCAGTCTTCGCCGATTTTATGCAGCTCGCCTTGGCAACAAGGACACTGCTTTTCCTGCTCATCAAGGTCTAGAACGATACGCTCACGCGGTAGGTCTTTGGGCAGTGGTTTGCGTTTGCCTCGCGGCTTGGTAGTTTTCGGTGAAGTGACTGGCGCCTCTTCCTCTTTGACTAACTCAGATTCTGCCTCGTTAAACAGGTCGCCTTGCGCTTCATCGTAAGGCTTTAAGGCCTCAGAGCGTTTTGCGAACTGGCGTTCAAGCGCTAGCTTGAACTGCTCTATCAAGGAAGACTTATCAGCCATCAATGCTCTTACCATCGCTTGAAGCTCGGCAACATCTTGGCTTTCTGGGTTAATATCAGGTGTCATTTTCATGGCATTTATTATACTAAATGCACATTATAATAGCCTGATAGATGAGCCTTTTATTACGATTAACTCATTGTAAAATCGTGTATTTCAACCGCTTTATGGCCAATAATAGTGAAGCCAGAAAGTAACCTATCTAGCTCAAAATCACTCAAGGTAAAGACAGCCTTTTTCTCTTTCGAGGGCCATTTGAACTTGGCTTTTTCAAGGCGATTGTACCAGAGTGCGAAGCCAGTTTGATCCCAATACAATACTTTGACTTTATCACGTTGCTTATTGGTGAAGAGGAACAAAGCGCCAGAGGCTAAGGGCAAATCGGTCTCAGATTCAATGATGGCAGCGAGACCATTAATCGACTTGCGGAAATCGACAGCCTGTCGATACAGGTAGATGTTCGGCGCACTGAGCATTCTTTTCACGACAAGGCTCCAATCAACTCCGCAACATAGGAAGCAGGCGTGCCCGGCGGTATGCTGAGTTCAACCTCACCCAAAGAGAGTGTCATATTTGCTACTGGCACACGCACCGATTGATAGTGGGTGGTCTTTTCGACTAGTTGTGCCTTAACAAAGCCACTGTTTTGGTTGGTACTTATTTGCTGTAGCCGTTGCCGCTTAGCGAAAAAGGTCGATGGACTGAGATTGTTCTGCTCACAAAAGGCGCGTTGAGAAAGTTCGCTCGCTTCGTATTGCTCGAATAATGCATGCCATTCCTGGTCACTGCGTCGTTTAGCCATGATCTTACCTCCAAGTTGGTGAAGTAAGATCATAATTGGGGACTGAGGCTATTAGAATGCGGTGTTTATGGGGCGCTTACGGTATGCCTGTTAGAAACTAACGACTAGCGAAGTATGGCGTTATTGATCTTTAAACTGATTTGATCAACAACGCCGTTAGAGAGTGCCAACTGTGGCGATGGTGTCGATAGATTTTCCCCTAGTAACGTGGGGCCTAGGGGAATTAACCTTTTAAGCCCAAGCGAGATCATGCACGATTAAACACTTTGCAAAAATTCGTGGGATCTTGGTGAAATCTGAGATGCTCATGGTGATTTACTTTTCGTCTTCCTTTAAATGGTAAAGTTATGTACCCCCAACGAGCAACCCTTGAGAAGTAAACAACATAATCGATATCTACCCCTCTCCATTGTTCACTAACAACAGTATTCTCATCTGAGCACTCAATAGACTTTACCTGAATTCGATAGAACTTATGGCCATCTGAAATCAAAACATCAGTTTTCATTCCGTGATCAATCATAGGCATAAACACCTCCCAGCCGTCTTGCAGCAACCAGCTTGCAAGTAAGGTTTCGTATGAGATGCTTTTAAAATGCTTGATGTATTCTGAGTGAGGACAATTACTTTTGACTGGCATAATAAAATCCTAAAAGCATGCCGAATGTCTTTATTAGCGCAAGACAGCCAGCGAAGCCTATCTTAGATAAGGCTTCAATTAGGATTCACAATGCGTCGTTGAGTAACATCAGTTAGCAATAGGAGCTACCCTTGATCGTTTGCTCTTGGAGTCTGGACCATTAATACTAACATTCGCTGTAAGCGAGTGAATCAGCGAGTACACATAAACATTACTCACAAGGCGCTTAAAAATCAACCGCCTATCTTGGTGGGTTGTTGTACAACAGTGTCCTAAGGCTTGTAGTGGCTTAGTCAAATTGACTATGCTACTACATTCCAAGTTTGCCAAGATCAGCGCCAGCACGTCCTTGGACAGATTTTTTCAATCTGATATCTCGTGCAGTTTATCTTTGAGTTCGGTAAGTTTTTCTTGCACTGCCTCAAGCTCTGGACGAAAAAGTGCATCGTCAATATCATGAGATATTGCATGCCATTTGCTTGTAAAGGTCCTGAGTTCAGCCTCCAGAACGTTTTTGACCAGTGCAAAGTAATTCCGACAATTTGGTCCATGTTCTTTCGCAATACAACGATGAATGGAAAATAGTGAGGCAAGGCTTTCCAAAGCACTATCCGTCTTACCGTTTTGCAAAGACTTTGTTGCGATCCTAGTATCCAACTCTATATACATTGCCCAAGCAGCATGGCGGTCTGCCTGAGTGTATTTTCCCTCTTTGCGATAATGGCGATTGAAATAATTGATGTATGCCGCTAGACGCTCAGGAGAACGTTGATCTGTACTTTTGAGTAGACTCTTGAATCGCTCACAGTGTGAATTGAGCTTTTCTTCACCCGCTTTCTCATCCACTTCATCGAGATAATAGAGATTGGCGAAGGTTGGCTGAGAGATCTTCTGGTCGCGGAGTTCGTTTCTTAACTCTTCGGCATTTTTTACAAACTTACTTTGATTTTTCATTACTTTCCCTAAAAAGCATGGAGTTTCCCGTCTAGGATCTCTGTTAGAGCGCACGTTTAAGCCGTAAATTGAACCTGACTTTAACCAACATGAAAAGGAAACATCATGGCTAAAAAAATCACACCTGCAAATAATTCAGCAAACCAGCAAAACGCCAACAAAGGTACACCGGGGACCAACAAGCAATACTCCCAGGTGCACGGCAATCGAGGAAAGCAACTAAATCCAAGTCAAAAAGGCAAATAATTAACGCCTAGCCCATCTGCTGAGGTATTGAAGATCCCAGCTTTCAAGAGATAAATACCTCGCAGTTACTGGTGCGCCTCCACGATGATTATCGGGTGTGCGCATCAGTATTATCGAGTGTTCTCCATGGATACGAGAGAACTGTTCAATCTCCCACTGAACCCAAAGACTGCTATGGGTATCGTTACCAACCAAAACTATCAGTTTGTCTGACTGTCGTAGCAATGCCAGTATTTCGTCTCGCACCGGCTTAGAGGCAGGGTCTTCTGGAGATCGTCGATTTATATGGCCAAAAGCGTTATACACCGGAGCCTCAAGAGAACGGTCATGAAATGCGAGGCTGTGATTGTCATTCAATCGAACGCCCTTAATGTCCGCAATATACGCACTATCCTTGTGACTGTGGCTAATGAAAATACGTTTCATATTGTTTGTAGTCCTTAGTTTTTTTGAATCACCACCAAATCCATAGACACTTTGTGGTATAAGAAAAAATTGGTCAAATAACCTCGCTTAGAAATGAGGTACAGAACAGCACTAGCTTAGAATGGGGCAGAAATGTATTTTGCTGCCCCGAGTGACCTTGAGCTTGTTAGCTATATTGAAAGGTAAACACTACAATCGAATGGCCAGTTTACTCATCCACTACAATTACAGGCTTAATTCAAATATTACAGCAGTTCTTCTTCACCTGACATTAACCATGCGCTTTGGTGCTGCTTAAACCCAATTTTGGGATAATAACCTGTTGCCTGCGGTGCTGATAATAAAATGAGTTTACAACCGTCTTTAAGGTTTGCGAAAGTCTGCCGGATCAACTCTTTACCGATACCTTTCGACTGGATCTGCTCAGAAACTGCCAAATCAGATAAATAACAGCAGTAGTGAAAATCTGTGACTGAACGTGCGACACCGACAAGTTGTTCATCAACCCAAGCTGAAACGAGCAAATCGGCATGTGCCAACATGCCACAGATGCATTCATGATTATCTATTGGACGTCTAGCCCCTAGAGTTGTTTGATCTAATAGCTCAACAAACTGCTCAATCGTAATTGGGCGATTTACAAAATACTCAACTTCCATGCTTACTTTCCTCAAAGCTTTGAGGTTCAGCTTATAATCAACAGGTCAAAGTTAAAAGAGATAACGTTGCAAACCACAATATTGTTTCACAAAAGCTTCTTTCCTTACTCATCCCGATGACTTTTGATAGGGAAAATTGCTGGGATCAAACAAGTAAGAGACTTTGTTGGGAATCACTTTGGGGCATTTTCGCGTTTCATGCCCCCCGCCAGCGAGCCTGTGGATATTTCCGTGTCAGTGAATCCGTCAATTTTGTAATTTGCGGATTACTCTGTGTAAGACGAAACCGTGTGAGAGCCGTTTGTTATGCTACCTTTTGGCCATCGGATGGTCAGGGTTTAATTGCAAAAGATCCCATAAATTGCCGTAAAGATCTTCAAACACTGCGACTGTCCCATAGTCTTGTTCTTTTGGCTCTCGAACGAATTTAATATCCAAAGACTTCATTCTTATGTAATCACGCCAGAAGTCGTCTGTATTTAAGAAAAGGAAGACTCTTCCACCTGCTTGGTTTCCAATGAAATCAAGTTGTTCAGGCTTCGATGCTTTGGCCAATAATAGCGTCACCCCGTGAGAGTTCGGTGGTGCAACAACAACCCAACGCTTACCTTGTTCTGGCTGATATGTATCGTCAATAAGTTCGAAATTAAGCTTATTCACATAGAAATCAATTGCTTCGTCGTAGTCTTTTACAACAAGCGCAATATGTACAATGTTCTGTTTCATAACGTCCTCTGTTATTGATCTTACTCTGAACGATTTCGGGGCATATTTGTGATTGCCAATAACCTATCAGAACGCCATTGAAAGACCTCTCAGTTGCTATAAAACTGTGCAAACTCTTGAGATGGTTCCCTGTCTGAATAGATGTAAACAACATTACCGATTGGATCGTTAATTGAAAAACCTCTATCACCCCAAGGGTGGTCTGCTATTGGTGTCGATATCTCAATGCCGGTTTGATTCAACCGAGCATACTCTGCATCAACATCTTCGACTTTGAAATTAAGCATTACGCCGCCACCTGAAAAAGTATTCATTCCCTCTTGAGGTCAGGGTGAGATCGTGAACGTTTTATAATCAAAATAACGATCGATTTGACGATCACATCTACCTGTGATCATATACTCCCTTTTTAGGGAGCATACGATGCACATTGACCACTTCAAAGAACATTTCCAAACGATGACCGACCAACGCCAAGGAGCAAAGGTAACTTACTGCTTGTTTGAAGTTCTTTTTGGCTCGCTATGTGCCGTGATAGCTGGTGCAAAAGGCTGGTTTGATATTCGTGAATACATTCTCGGACACCATGATTGGTTTAAACGCAATGAGCTCTTTTTGAATGGGATTCCTGCCGATGACACGATTGCCCGCATAATATCTACGATTGAACCTGAGCAATTCCATAAGTGCTTCGTTAGCTGGATATCGTCGATACATACACTCACCGACGGCCAAGTCATTGCGATAGATGGCAAAACGCTTCGCGGCTCCTACAATCGCGAAGACAGAGCAAGCACTATTCACATGATCAGCGCCTATGCCTCATCAAATAAGCTCGTATTGGGACAGCTAAAAACCGAGCAAAAAAGCAATGAAATAACGGCAATCCCAGAGCTGATAAAGATGCTCGATATCAAGGGGGCTCTCGTCACCATTGATGCAATGGCCTGTCAAACCAAGATAGCCAAAGTCATTGTAGAACAAGGAGGGGACTACTTGCTTGCAGTGAAGTGCAACCAAGGAAAACTTCGACAAGCGATAGAAAAAGCGTTCTCAACTGAGCGAGCAACTGTGGCAGAAGACATCGTGCTTGAAGACGGGCATGGGCGTATAGAGTCTCGCCAATGCTATGTATTTGACAGTGCCAAACTTGAAGGTAACTTCTCTCGTTGGAAAGGCTTGAAGAGCATTGTTATGGTTGAAAACTTCCGCTTTGAGAAAGGAAAAGCAATAGGCCTAGAGTATCGTTACTACATCAGCTCCAAAGAGCTTAGCGCCGAGCAAGCAGCGACAGCAGTCAGAGAACATTGGGGTATAGAGTCAATGCATTGGGTGCTTGATGTGAGTATGAATGAAGACGCGTGTCAGATATACAAAGAGAACGGCGCAGAGAATCTATCTTGCTTACGCCATATGAGCTTGAATATGCTGCGAGCAGAACCAACCAAGTTAAGTATTGTTGGGAAACAGAAGCGATGTATGATGAATACAGCCATGCTAGAGGCGGTATTAAGTGCTGGTTTTAATCTGGCGGTGAAAAACTAGACACTCATGCGGTCGCCCTGCTCTTGAGGTGAGATGAAGCTTACTTCTGGCCCTCCTTGTCCTACTTGCAATGTGACATACCATCCACAGTCGAATACTGTGGATGCCGAAAAGTACTCTATGTAAAAATTTTTGCATTGCTCTACCGCCATGGTGCAGAAGCATGCAGAAAGCTGTAGCGTATTCATAACTCCATCCTTGGTTGATTATTAGTCAGCTATGAGCATGATAATAAGGTTGGTAATATTGAATCAAATCTTCACTTGGATAACTGCGATGTAATGCTGTTCTAACTTGGTTTGAGGTGTCTTTGAGTTAAGCAAATGTTTGATCTAGATAGTACTGAACATGTTTTAACTCGATATCTTCAATATGTCGAAGCTTCAAATTTCTTCTCGATTTTCCAGAGCCTTCCAAAAGATTGTTAACATCTTTCAGCTCATTGCCAAAACTAAACTCGATCGTCACGAACTGCTTGCGAAGAAACAGTCCTACGAGTAACTTCTTATCACGACTAAAAACGACACCAGCATACTTAACTGCTTCAGTGACGCCTTCAACATTATCAATGATTTCATTTCTTAAGGTTACGATGATCTGGGATAGTTGTGGGCTGCTCATTTCAAAATCAGATATCAGCTCTTCTACCTGGTTACTGTTGCTCATTCATACTCCTTAGCGCTTTGTATCAGTGACATCCAGCATTTTTTAGCATTGGTTCATATCGAGAGTATTGAAGTTGTAGCAAAGAGCTTAACAGGTGTACCCGAGTCATAAGTCAACCTAGGTCAAAATATAGCCACAATTTTAGATGGCTCGATCCACAATACAAAATGGGGCAGGGCTGATTTAGGGCAACCTATCGGAACTATTCACATCGAAGAAATGAAACTAAATCTAAAGGTCACTTGACAGGAATTTGCTTGATCCAGAATTAGAAAAGCAGCTGTTTAAAGCTGCTTTTTGCTATCTATTATTCCTTATTCAGTCTCAGTCTTATAAACCTTCAATCCCCTGGCCTGATAGTTTGCGAGGGCTGACTTATGATCGAGAGTGCAGGTGTGCACCCAAACACGCTCTGTCTCGCCCCATTGCCAAGCTGATTCTAGCGCGTGGGTAAGTAGATACCCGCCTAAGCCCTGATTTAAGAATTTGGGTGCGAGACCGAAATAAACAATCTCTACATTCTGCTCTGGTTGCTTTTGTAATTCGTAGTACCCAGCAATCGTGCCATTCACGTAGGCAACCCACGTTCTCAGATTGTCATTTTCGGCGTATTGTCGCCAATCATCATCAGATAGCGATAGTTTGTCATTCCAAATCCACCTCTCACCAACCAGTTGATAGAGGTAGCGATTGAATCTAAATTCTTTAATTTCAGCCTCAAGAACGGTAATTTCGTCAGGCTTGTCTTTGGCATTGATTTCATCGGGAGAGCGCATCTCCAAATAAAAGGTTTTAACTGTTGTTGTCATTCGATTACTTCCGTGAATCACATCAAATAAGGCGTGGGGCTCCTAAGTATGGAGACACTAATGTATTGCTGTTCAGAAGGTTATCATGGTGTCTGTTATCAGAAAAGCGACGTAGGTTGCGCCTGATTGTTACAGCCACTCGGCCAGATAGCCAGGTGTAGTCGACAATGGCTGCTGCTTGGATAAGCTGCAGATGCCGACCACATACCGAACTGGCATCAAGCTAGTGCAAGCAGGCGTCATTAGTTTTTGATTGTAGGTTGGTTAAGGGAAGGATGATACTAAGTGTGGGTCCTAAACGATATGCTATCTAACATTAAAGTTAATGTCCCTTATTGTGTGGCGCCGCTGGTTCGTGCTATAAGCTGCCGGTAGTCATGTGTTTCTGCTGAAGGACGAGAAACTCGGCACCACATCTATCGTGATGATTGCGCAATCACATGTTTACCATAACTCGCTAAATTGTTTTGCTATGACCCTCATACGTGTCCAATGATATGGGAAGTTAAAGACAATACTCTAGAGTAAACAAATCAGAGAGTGGGGCTCGGCTGAACGTGCGGCTTTTCTCTCATGATTAAGATACAGCGCTGCGAAAAAGACCGGGTGGCCATTGCAGCGGGTTTGTTTCGATTGGCGCGCGGTAGTTAGCGCGCTTTATCACTAAGGTTTATAAGGCTGGAGTTCATTCATGTTGCCAAATCACAAGGCAAAAAGTGTCATTATCCTCGACTTTGAAACCACGGGTTTGTCACCCAACCAAGGCGATCGCGCAATTGAGATTGGTGCGGTCAAGCTTGAAGGTGGCAAAGTCGTTGATCGATTTCAAAGGCTGATGAATCCGGGGTTTCGTGTCAGTGGTTTCATTGAAGGTTATACCGGGATCAGTAATGCGATGTTGGCCGATGCACCCGGTTGTGCCGAGGTGATGGTGGAGTTTGCCGACTTTATTCAGGGCAGCAATCTAGTGGCGCATAATGCCTCATTTGATCAGCGCTTTTTAGACGCTGAGCTTAAGGCGATAGGACGAGACTACGATGGCAGCTTTGCCTGCTCACTATTGGTTTCGCGCCGTTTGCATCAAGCGGCGAGCTCGCATAAGTTGGGTGACTTAGTTCGCTATCACCAGATTGATAACGACGGCGTGTTTCACCGTGCGTTGGCTGATGCCGAGGTGACTGCGTCATTATGGTTAGTGCAACTGGAGACGCTTAAACAGCAATATGGGATTGATGATCCTGATTTCGCCCTGATGCAAAAAATCACCAAAACGCCTAAAGCTTCGGTGGGTAAGCTACTTGAAAAGTATCGCACAGCCGCTTAAATTGAGCGCAGCAAACGCTGATCATTAGTAAACGCGCGCCTTTTTCCTAAACTGCTCTTAGACAAAGAAAAAGGAGCGGAGTCAATGGATTATGACTTTTGTATTATCGGTGGTGGGATCGTGGGTCTGGCCACCGCAATCGCCATCCAGCAGCGCTGGCCCGAGTGTCGTTTAGCCTTGGTGGAAAAGGAAGCGGAGCTCGGACTGCATCAGTCCGGTCACAATAGTGGCGTTATCCACAGTGGTATCTACTATCCTCCGGGTAGCCTCAAGGCTAAGTTATGTCATCAGGGTGAGGCGGAGACCAAGGCGTTCTGTCGCCAGCATAACATTGACTATGTTGAGTGCGGCAAACTGATAGTGGCGACCACCCAATTGGAACTGGATAGGCTCAAAGCACTGGCTGAGCGGGCCGAGAAAAATCAGGTTAGGGCAAAGTGGCTAACTCGCGATGAGTTGATAGCCCAAGAGCCCAATATTATCGGCCTTGCCGCGCTAGAGGTGCAGTCTACAGGCATTGTCGATTATCGCCAGGTTTGCGAGCATATGGGGCAGCAGCTCGTTTCATCGGGCGCAAAGTTGCATCTTGGTCATGCCGTCGGCAAAATCAGCTCAAGTACGGAAGGGAATGAGGTGACGTTTGGTCAGCAATCGCTATCCGCGCGCTACTTGGTTGCTTGTGCTGGTCTGCAATCGGATCGGATAGCGCGTTTGGCCGGTCTCGATGTATCGCATAAGATCATCCCATTTCGCGGCGAGTACTACCGCCTTCCTGCAGAAAAAAACCAGATAGTGAATAAACTTATTTATCCGGTTCCAGATCCAGAGCTGCCTTTTCTCGGGATCCACTTGACTCGAATGGTGGATGGCTCAATAACCCTTGGACCCAATGCCGTACTGGGCTTTTCTCGGGAGGGTTATCGCAAGGGCTCTATGAGGCCTGACGATATTGCTGATTACCTCAGGTTCTTAGGCTTTTGGCGATTACTCAAGTCCCACTTTCAATCCGCACTGAATGAGTTTGCTAACTCACTGATCAAAAAGCGCTATTTGCGCCAATGCCAAAAGTATTGTCCATCACTGACCAAAGATGACCTGCAACCTTATCCAGCGGGGATCCGCGCCCAAGCGGTGCTCAAAGATGGCAGCTTAGTGCATGATTTTTTGTTTCTCGAGGCACCAAGGATGCTGCATGTGTGTAATGCACCTTCGCCTGCCGCGACATCAGCAATACCCATTGGGCGGATGATTGCTGATAAACTTGCAGAGCAGTGTATGCTGTAGGCTATGCGTTTGGCTCAAGGCGAAGACTATGGGTAGCGATTTACATCACGCCAAATCTTGCTAGCGTCTGTTTGGTACTTAAAAGGTTCTAGCAGGGCATCGAAGTAGTAATCGAGGGGAAGGATTTCGCTGAAAAACTCGAGATCTAAGGTTATTTCGTTACCACAGCCAGAATCGATCTTGTCCGTGGATGGAGAGCTGTACAAGCAGTCGTATTGGCGAGTGTTTTCATTCCAGCGCTGTGTTTTGCGCGTGTTGCCAACCAGTCCAGAGACCTGGCGAACGCCTTCTTGATTGAAGTTATCGACGACTTCAACACTCGAGAACGGAAAGTCTCCCTCGAAGATGGCTTTGGTGCGTGTTGGAGTACGGTTGCTGCTGAGCGGTCGCTCTGAAAACTCTTCGGTTGCACGACCTTCTCGGACAAATCGCGTCGCATGCAGTTGACTCATACCGTTGGATGTTGAGAAACGCAGCGTAGAGATGCCATCGTTTTCGATTGGAACGCCATACTCGAACCAATTGAAGGTGGTGATACGACCATTGCTGTAGGTCAGCGCTGGAGCACATTCGCTATGAAGGACCTGTCGACCACGGTGGGTATAGCCGATGCGTGTCTCATAGCCAACATCGGTGCGATACACTGAACGGCTGCCAAATGTACCATCGATGTCTTTGTTATTGACCGTGGTACAGCGGTTGGTTGAGTGACCTATCTCTATATAACAGCCTGTCAAGGTGGCGCCACAAAGCAGCATGAAGATCAGCGCCAACGATTTTTTCAATGACACGGGTTTTCTCCTTTAGTAACAACATGACCAAATGGTCTACCAAATATACCCAAGCAAATTTCGCCGAAACTGCATATCGAGAGCGCTTGAGTAATGATTTGAGTGTAGGATAGAACAACACCCGTTGTTGAGTGTCAGCGGCAAGTACTAAAAGTGTGACACTGGGTGAGATATTCACTAGCACCCTTTCCCTTAGCGCAATGAAAGTAGTACTCGCACAGGCTGCGTAGTTGAAGGAGCAAATTCCTACACCAAGGGCACAGTCTAGAGATCTTATGTCTCAGCTTCTTTTCAATTATCAACAAAAACTAAAATGTCATTCGTCATTATGCTTAATTGTAAGCTCTACCGGTAAGAATTATTGTTTTATCACGTTGTGACAACAATTCATCACGGTAGTTTGGTTCGAACCTAGCAACCAACACTTGATGAGCACTGTTGCGCGGAGAATGATGCCCCACTGAAGAGGAATGTAACATGTCGAAATATTACTCAGTACTTGAAGTAACCCCAACCAATCAAGATTGGATCCCAGATTACATTGGTCCGGCGAATAAGCTGGTGGCGAAGTATGGCGGTAAATATCTAGCGCGCACCAACAGTCATGAGCGCTTGGAGGGTGAACGTGAGGCGCCGGCTCTGCGTATTGTGATTGAGTGGCCAAGTCGTCAAGCGGCCGTCGATTTTATGAATGATCCTGGCTATGTGCCACATCTCAAAGCACGTACCGCTGGTTCGGTTAGCCATCATGCTCTTATTGAAGCTAAAGACGACCTAGCCTGAGTGTCTAAGCATACCCCTCTAACATAATAGCCCCCCGTTAAGCACGATTAACGAGGGGCTTTTTCTCGGGACTCGGGAAGTGCACTCAGTCCGCACGGTTAGTGATTCGCGGTCAGTGACGCACGGTCAGTGGTAGATATTTTTTAGCCGCATCATCGGCACTGGATTAAGAGGGTTTCGAGTGAGCTGTTTACCGGTAAAGCGCAACAGGGTTTTATGAAACCCTGCATTCGGCAGTGCGGCTTTGACATCATCGATAAACGCTTTGTCGACCCCGTGGCGCACAACCCCCAAAGAGAAGTCAACCATATCAGCCTGTCGAAAAACCTCGGTCAGCTCTTGATAGGGGCCGGTATATACCGAGACAAGGTGGTGCATATCGATAATGATCTGGATCTCGTGCTGCCAGTCACTCAATCCTTGCTGCTCTAAGTATTTTGCGCACTCTTGGTACGACGGTACCAAGTAATCAACGCGATCGTGGGTCCAAAGCGCAATATCATGAAAAGCCGCCGCAATTTGCAGCTTCTTGCTTTGCTCTGGTGTTATCTCCGGAGCGAGGTAGTGGCAAAAGTTAAGCATCCGCGTCACATGGTTGCGGTACCCGTCGTAGTCTTGCTTGATTACCGACTGATAGGATAAGAGTATCTCATCCACCAGTGGGTACTGAGTTGTCACTTCCATTTGGATATCTCCACTAGGAAAAAGGTAAGTATAGCGTTTAGATGACTGGCTAAGCAGGTGAAATAGTCAGGTAAAAAATACAACCGCTATTGTCGTGTTTATACTTAGATAACTCAGGCAGATTAGCGCGGAAAGCTTGGTCGGGTTTACTCTGCGCGGCAGTAATGATGGAGGCGAAATGAAGGTTTCAACCAAGGAGCGGCGAATTATTGCTGAGGCGCTTGAGCACTGGTGTCAGCAAGGCAAGATATCCGCTGAGCAACAGCAGGCTTTGAGTACTTCCATGGAGGTGCAAAGTACAGACTGGACACAGATAGCCAGGTACTCATTCTGGGTTGCTATCGCTTGTATTGTGTTTGCGATCTTCTCAGTTCTGCTGGATGAGTGGTTAATTGGGCTACTGCAAGAGGTGTTCTCTGCGCCGGATTTGGTAAAAAGCGGCTTTTTTGCCGTATGTGCCGGGCTACTCTTTATACTCGGCATGCGTGGCAAGGCGCGCAATCCAGATAAAACGCTGAGCAATGAGGCGCTTTTTGTGGTTGGCATCATAACTACCGCAGTGGCGATTTTCTTTTTGGGTGACGTGATTCAAACCAATAACCTTGCCTGGCTGATCTTGATTGCCAGCGTGGTTTACGGCTTGCTTGGCTTGTGGATTCGCTCGCAATTGGTCTGGGGTGCAGCGCTGCTCACCCTTGCTTGTTGGTTTGGTCTGCAGACATACTACTTAGAGAATAACGGGGCGTTTTTAGGCATGAACTATCCTCTGCGCTATGCGCTGTTTGGTCTCATATTGACCGTCGCAGGAGAGAGTGTTTTTAATCGTAGGTATCCAGCCCCAGCTTTCGAATTGACCACCAAAGCCTTTGGATTGATCTTTCTATTTTGTTCGCTGTGGCTCCTATCGGTGTTTGGCAACTTTGCGCGTTTGAGCGAATGGGAGCAGGTGAGGCAGCTCTCTTTGTTGCACTGGTCGGTATTGCTTGCGCTTGCGTCATTTGCAGCACTGTACTGGGGGATCCGTAAGCAGGATGAAGTTGTGCGGGGTTTTGGCCTTGCATTTGTGTTCATCAATCTTTATACGCGCTTTTTTGAGTACTTTTGGCAAGGAGTACATAAGGCGGCTTTTTTTGCGATCCTCGCCGCCAGTTTTTGGTTTTTGGGTACCCGAGCAGAAAAAATCTACCATCATAAATTGCTTGGTAGTGGAGTAGATTCGAAAGACTGAGAGTCATAAGCACAGCTCAGGCAATACCTCTTGGTATGACTCAACGGTTTGCGCGCCCGTTAAAGCCCCCAAGCCGCCAAAGATCATAGTGGGTACACCACTGAGTTCCAGTTGCTGCCATTACGCTTCCAGCTCTCTGATTTTCAGGTGCAGATAACCGATCACGCACCATGGGCAAACGACGTCGGAGAGCACGAGCTGCGTGGTTTATCTGTCATACTTTGTCCTGAATGTCTCGGTTTATCAGTTTGTTAGGTCTGCCAACGAGTGGATGATATTGTCTGGTTCAGCACCCCACGGGTCCCAGAGATTGCTTGGGTCGCGCCGTAGCCAGTGAGTTTCAAGCCCAAAATGGTGCCCACCAATAATGTCGAAGGCATTACTTGAGATGAGCTGGGTGCCCGGATCGCCAGTTTGCTCTACAAGGTAAGAATAGACCGCTGGGTTGGGCTTAAAGGTTTTGATTGGTTCACAACTGATCACGCGATCAAAAAGGGTGAGTAGATTGGCGTGACCGAGCAGGCTCTTTAGCGCAGCTAACTCACCATTAGAAAAAGCCACCAGATGATGTCCCTGCTGCTTGAGTTGCAAAAGACTACTCTTAACATCAGCAAAGGCGGGCAGAGTAAGGTAGTGCTGCAAAAGTTGCTGTTTGGTCGCCTCTTCGAGTGGCGCTTGGTGCACCAAGCAGGCGTACTCCAGTGCATCCGCAGTACAGGTAGAAAAGGGCACATAGTCTTGCATCAAGGCACGGCGAAAAGCGTATTCAAGTTGCTTATTACGCCAAGTGTGGCTGAAGGCTGGTGCTTGCTCGCCAATCTGTCGACGGAGCTGGGTGACCACTCCGTGGGTATCAATCAAAGTACCATAAACATCAAACGCATAGGTTGGCATGACTTCTCCTTGCTTCCGATTTCGTGGGTTTGCTTGAACATATGTTCAAGTTAATCAGATTTTCAACCGATCGCAAGGCTTATAATCAACGCTTTGCGTAAGAGCTCTTTACCCTTATCTCAGACCTAACTACAATTGAACCACCGTTCAAAAATAGATTGAGGCAGTATCTATGGCGAAAAGTGCGAAATTTGACCGCTCAGAGGTCATCGACAAGGCAACCCAGCTTTATTGGCAGAAAGGCTTTCATGCAACATCGATGCGCAACTTGCAGGACGTGATTGACCTTCGACCAGGCAGTATCTATGCGGCGTTTGGTAGTAAGGAAGCGCTGTTTAAGGAAACCCTGCAGTACTATTCTGACAGCGGGGTGGCGAAACTGGCACACTTTCGCCATCAATTCGACTCGCCCTTGCAGGCGTTGAAGCAGTTTATCCGCTCGCAGGTGATCGGCTCTCTGAGTCAAGCGCCGAGCGGTATGTGCATGCTGGCGAAGACGGTTGCTGAACTCACCGATGAGCACGCTGAGCTGTTAGATTTTGCTCGCAAGGCACTACAACGGATGGAAGGGGAGTTTGCCAAGGTACTCAGTGATGCACAAAAGGCAGGCGAGTTCGATGCTAGTAAAGACCCCAATAAGGTGGCGGGTTATGTACAAGTGCAGATCGCGGGGCTGAGAACCTATGCTAAGGTGTGTAATGATCCGCAGCGGCTCGAGGAGATGATTGACGAGATGTTTAGCCATCATCCTTTTTAACTTGTCCTTTCTAACTCTTTGTTTGGTTTGTGCTTATTGCTATGGTCGTTTTATAAACAGTTTTTGTGTTATTTTTCCTCAAAAAATCCTAATCAAACTCTCACCATCCACTGACATTTATTTGGGTGTGATGCGCACAATGAGCGCCCTAAAATAGCGATGCAGTGGAATAGTTCGATGGAATTTACGCGAGAAGATACACAAGCCCTTTATCAAATCTGGATGTCACAAAAAGCCAAGATGCGTGTGACGCAGATGGAGATGGCCAAACAACTTAACCTCACCCAGCGTGACTTTTCAGCCATGCTGCGCGGTGAGATCCCGCTCACTATGGCGTTTGTCAGTCAGTTTTGTGCGCTGATGCATGTTGAGCCACAACTGATCCTGCCTTCTTTGAAGGCGGTTGATGGACAAGCACCGAAGGTGGTGTACCTAAAAACAGCGATGACCATTGATGGGGAAATCCAGCGCGCTTATATCGAGGGTAACTCTGTGATTGTTGAGTACGCCCACACGGTTGCATAGGCATACTCAGATTAGACACTCCCAACCCTTAATAACGGCGAATGCGCTCGTGCTTGGTTAGGCTGCCTTCGGTGACTTGATTATCGAGAAAACGATAAATACTTGGCTGCGGGAAGATCCGGTTACAGCCACTGTGTCTGGCGCGTTGCAGGTTGTGCGCACTTTTCTCAACAAATGCATTGAGAGAGCGGAAGTATGACTGAGGGCTCATTGCTGCTACACCGGAGCTGAGAGTGAGCCTGTCAGCGACCGAGGATTGCTTATGGGTTAGCTTGGCATCGAACAGGGCTAGGCGGACTGATTCAGCCAGTAACTGCGCTGTCATCTCTTCGGTTTCAGGTAGCAACGCAACAAAGGTACCCGCGCCCCAGCGAGCGACCATATCTGCTGGGCGGCAAAAATGCTTCTCAATTAATGCTGCGACTTGTAATAGCGTTTTGTCGGTCATTAGTGGGCCATGACGCTTTGAATAGTGGTCAAAATCATCTAGGTCAAAAAACAGCAATGCCAGCGAGGATTTGTTTCGGCGCGCACGGGAGAACTCCATCGACAGGTGCTCCTCAAACACGGTGCGATTAGCGACGCCTGTGAGATTATCGGTGCGCGATAGTGAGTGATTCACTTCGCGAATGCGATCCAGCTCGAGCTGCATGTATTTTTGCTCGGAGATGTCCGACATTAAACCGGCGATCGTTGTAGTTTGGCCAAACTCCTGGCTAACGTGGATGGTATCTCGCAGCCAAATGTAGTCACCCGATTGGTGTCTGCAACGGTACTCTAGCTCGAGATCTGTACCCTGCTCGCAAAGCTCCGCCCAGTATTCGACCGTTTGCTGGCGGTCTTCTGGATGAATGCGCGCAATCCAGTCGCGCACTGAACTCCAACTGCTTTGTGGCCAGCCGAGGATGTCTTCAACCTGAGGCGCAACGTAAGTAAACTCCTTCGTTTTCCAATCGATGCTCCAAGGCACATGGTGACTCGACTGCAATAGAGTCTGGTAAATATTCTCATTCAAACCGGTTGGCATAGCGACTCCTTGATTGCAAACCTCGACCCCAAACAGTCGGCGGATACGTTCTAACATGACGATGACCACTTGTTACTTGTACGACTATAGTGATTGTACGTTCAAGACTAGGACAGGGTGACAAGCTTAGATAGGAGGGAGATTGAGTAAAACAGCCGATTGTAGGGTTATTTATAACTTCGTCTTACTTTTGCATAACTAAAGACCAGGCGGCGGGGTTCGGGTTACACTTCGTTCCGAGGTGCGAGGAGTTGAGTTGTCGCTGAGGACTCCCCGCTCCTCTTGAGGTAAAGGTCGCCCCCCTGTCTTACGGACCGCTAACAGGAGTGCAAGTTTCGTAGCAGCAAAATCAAGAAAAGGGGCGCTGCGTGGTTAACACTTTGGTTCCGAGTTACCTATCTCGTCTCTGAGGCCCCTCGCTCCTAGTAGGGCGAAGCCCGTACCCGAACCCCGCCACCTTTATTTTAGTCCCCGTCTCGATAACGCTGTTCAACCTCGTCTTGTGCCTCGAACTCTTGATAAGTCACTTCCGTCACTTCTTCACTGCTAAAGCTCAGAGTTACCGGTTGTGAGTAGTTAGGCACATCGTCGTAGGAGAACACCGAGTAGTACTTAGCTTTGTTGGCATTGCCGAAGCGATCGAAGGTATAGCCATCTTTGCCAGCGTACAGTTTGACGCCATCAAACGGGTTACGGGGTGGGTGAAAGCTGTTTCGCACCACATAGCTGCCCACTAAGGCTGGGTCATTGGGGTTTTGCCAAGTCAGTTTAACGACTCCACCCTCCATACAGGCTTGCAAGTCTGTGGGTGGTGGCAATGCCTCTTTTCTACGCTCAACATAGGTCAGGTGCAGTTGAGGTGTAAAGCCATTGGCATCCGAGTGCGTCTTCCACTCTACGCGATTATCTGACTGCTCAGACTCAGACGTTGCTAGCAAGACCAGGCGGATGGGTTTGCCACTGTCATGCAGCGCCTCCAAGTGCTGCCTGGTGCTGCTGTCAAACAGGAAGGTTTGCTGAGGGTTGCGCGCCAGATCTTGACTGCTGACCTCGTAGCCTACGTACTCGAGATCATCAAAGCTGTTAGGTAGAGTGTCGAGATCGCTATCATCATCAATAATACCAACACTAAAGCGCATCGAGCGGCTGGATGAGCGACCTATGTCCGCCTCAAGCACTACGCAGGCCTCAGTGATGACGATATTTTTCTGCTCGGATAAGCTCGGCAGGGTAAAGGCTATCTGACCAATTTCAGGGTGACCTTGGCTATCAAACCCACTGACAAGGTGATGGGTGTCAATGTGATTAGTGGTGAAGGTTTGGTAGTGGTCAGCGCTTATCTGCAGATGTTTAGGTTTGCGCTGATAGATCAGATACAGGCTAGGGCGGTAGTGTATGCCGCCGCCGAAACGGCCGTAGCCGATATCGAACTGCATCATTTGCGAATCGTTGCCTAGCGGCAACTGATCCGGCCCTTGAATACGCAGCAGCAAGCGTCCGCGCTTGAGCTGCTCTTCAATTAGACGCCTTTCCATCGCAGTGCATTGCCAGACCTTCCATATCCCTTGCGTGAGCTGATCCGAATCGATGGTGTCGCCGAGGGTTTGAACCGGTGTGGCATTATGGATCTGATTGAAATCGCTAATGTCAGTGATTTGCTCTGGGTCGAGAATCGAGACGGACCACTCGCCATAGTTTTCAATCTTGGCTCCAACACGGTTCATCGGGTAGAGAGAGAACTCTGCTTGGCTAATAGTCGCATCCTCAGGTAAACGACTAAGGTCATAATCAATCACCCCGTAGCAGATCCCTTTAGTCTTATTGACGCCAATAAACAGCGAGTTATGGCCAAAGTGCTCACTGTTATTTTTCGTCAGCTCACCAACATAGCCAATCTTTTCAGGCTGCGGGAACAGGGTGAAAGCACAATCGGCTTTGGCGAGCGGCGTCTTGAGTCGCAGCTCTGGTGCGAAAGGCGAGGTGATGCGGTTGAACTTATCGACGCGGCGCAGGTTATAGAAATAACGTTGACCAGGCTTAAGCTGCTTATCGACAAACTCATGCTGGGAGGTGATCGCGATTAGATTCTCACGCGTGCACGGTGCCTTTGGCTTTTCGCTGCGGTAAACCTGAAAATGGCAGCCGTTCTCCTGCTCGTCGGTCTGCCAGATGAGTTCGGCTTGGTTGGCTTCAACTCGGCGTACGGTAAACTGCTCTGGACGCGAAGGGGCAAGCTCTGAGTAGTTAATCGCGCTGCGCAGGGCATACAGCAGTGCTGGGATGTTCTCATCAACGCTCTGCGACATGTTGATCAAGTAATCGGGTATGTTACGGCTGCCCACTTCAACCACAGTAGCAAGGATACCGCGGTCGTAATACCACTCACGACCACTGCCATGGATCAGGTTCGCTGGTGGCTTGCCGCGGTGAATACCATACTGGCGCTTGGTGACTTTGTAGATCTCATGCGCCATATTGGCACACAAAATGTTCAAGTCAGTTCCCTCTATTTCCGCCTCATGGTTGAACTTGTGGGCGGGAAAGAACACATTTCCTTGAGAGTGATAATCTAGCGCTATCCGAATGTTGCTATGCGCCTCGACAAAGGTCTTGATCGCTCGGGTTTCTGGCTCTGAAAACGCCTCAGGACCGCCATAGATGTTGGAACCGGTCTGAGTGGAATGACGAAAATTCACCGCGAAGTTGCGGTTAAGATCAACGCCAAAGGTGCCATCACCATTGTCGCGGCGGTTCTTGCGCCAAAACGAGAAATGATTGTGTGAATACTCAAAACCATCTGGGTTAAGGCACGGCACCATATACAAGGTGTTACGGCTCAGGGCGTCAATCACATCAGGGTTGCTATCAAGATTGTCCAAGATGTATTGGATAAAACTCACCGCTAGCTCATTACCAATCCACTCTCGCGCATGAATGGTGCCGGTATACAGCAGCGCAGGCTTGAGATCGGCATAAGCGACATCTTGCGAGATGGTCACCAGCAAGATAGGGCGCCCTTCATGAGTTTCACCGATACTCTGCAAGCGGATCAGATCCGGATGCTTGGCCATCGCGCTTTCTAAAAAGGCTTGGGTCTGCTGATAAGACAAGTACTGCTTCTTCATTCAACGGCCCCTGTGGCAGGCATCCCTGTGGCAGGCATCCCTGTGGCCGGCACTCCGGTGGCTGGCATCCCAGCAACTGCCTGTGTCTGCCATGCAAGCGTGATGGCGTCGCATTTTTTGTGTTTTAAGCCCGGCACGGACATCAATAGCTCTGGCTGCTCATTTAAAGCGAGTAAGGTCTGCTCACTGCCCAGGTTCTCAAGGATCGCCTTAGCTAGGTTTGCACCGATGCCTTTGACAGTGCAGAAAAACGCGATTAACTGCTCGGCAGACAGCTCCGGTTGCTGGTTTTGCGGCGCAGTCATTTCCTCTGGGACCTGCTCGAGGCTTTCAATCCCACTATCTGCTGTTTCGAGCTGAGTTATTTCTTGCTTTGCCGCCATCAGTTGGTGCGGGTAGAGCCCCTGGCGATTCCAAACCTCACTTGGCCACTCTTCTGTCAGCTCATTGCTGGTGCGGATCAGGGGATAACCTTGGTGATTAGGTGCCAGTTCACCGGTATCGGTGGACAGACTCGCTTGACCAAAGCTCAGGTGGCGCATCACTCGCAGTAGTGATGAGTCAATCTTGCCTAACTCCTCCCAGTTACGATGAGCAAAGTACGGTTTTTTAAAGTCCTGAGGGGCGAATAACCACATTAAGTATTGGCCAATCCAGTCACGAATATACGGGAAGGCGGCGAAGGCAGTGGCACACTCTAAGATGGTGTAGTCATCATCCATGCTCACGGCAATATCACACGCCCAGTACTCGGCATTGGCGGCTTTTGATGCCTCAACAGCTAGATCCAGTACCGCTTGCGGAACGGCTTGATAGTCCATACTGCCGCCTTGACTGGTATTGGTCAGCCACTCACCCTCCGGTGGACGTCGCCAGAATGCACATACTGGCTGGTGGCCAACGAGCATCACACGGATATCAGCCTTCATCGGCACAAAGTCTTGGATGTAGGCAGGGTAATACTGCTTTTTAGCAAACAGGCGCAGCGCCTCTTGCTCAGAGTCGACCTTGTGGACGAAGTAACCGCCGTAGTTTGAGGGGCCATATGAGCGCTTGACGATTTTGGGGTAATCGGTGTGGCTTAGGTACTCAAGCGCCTCATTGACCTCGTAAAAGATCTCAGTCTTTGGGATTGGCAGTTGATATTTATGGCAAAAATGAGTGACGTTCTCTTTGGACTTATTACAAAACTGACTGTCGAGTGAAGGGACGAATTCTACCTCAGGCAGCGCACGACTGATCTCGCGAAAGGTCTCATACGCCGTAGCAGGGATGTTGCCCACCAATATCTCGATCTTCTTACGCTTGACCTCGTTGATAAAACGCTGCTTGTCGTTTCCCCAGTGGTACACCACTTGTTCGATTCTATCTGGCCAGCCTTTAAAGTTAGAACGGTCAAAAAAGCGTAGGACGTGATCTAAATACAACAGGCCAATTTTTGGGCGCGATGCTCCCTGGGTGTTCATAGTGCAATTTCCTTATAACTGTCGGTGTTAGGTGTTGGGATAAAGGAGGTAGAAAGCTGATCGATAAGTGGTTCAACCGGCCGTTTGGTCGCTGTGACCTGTCGCTCGATAAGGTCGGCAATCAAGTCGATTTTGTGCTGGTTAAAGTTGAGCCCTGACACCTCTTGGTCAGGGGTGGCAAAGGCG
This sequence comes from Vibrio sabulosilitoris, assembly GCF_055391395.1. NCBI lineage: Bacteria > Pseudomonadati > Pseudomonadota > Gammaproteobacteria > Vibrionales > Vibrionaceae > Vibrio > Vibrio sabulosilitoris. The sequence continues at coordinate 2,906,717 of NZ_AP029599.1, read as the reverse complement.
GGGATACCATTGACCTCAATCACCACATAGCGTTGATACTCGAGGTCATAAATAATGTCTACTCCTGCGATCTCAAGACCGGTGACACGAGCGGCGCGTTTAGCCAGCTCAATCACTTGCTCGTTTGGCTCACGCAAGATCACTTGGCCGCCACTCGAGACGTTGGTCTTCCAACTGCCGGGGGCTGCTTTACGCCCATAGCAAGCAACAAATTGACCATCGACGATATCGATACGGTAATCGGAGTAGTCGTTGTCGATCACACGCTCGAGATAAAACTGAATCTGAGGCTGGCGCTCAATAAATGGCTTGAGCAGGTCAAGGTCGCGCTCTCGCTCAAGTTTTATAATGCCATTGCCGCCCCAGCCATCGACGGGCTTACAGATGGCTTTGCCGCGCCAATTGCGGAACTGATCACGCACCTGATCAATATTGTCTCGATTGCACACCATGTAATCGGTGGTGGTGATACCGCACTGCTTCAAGCGGTGCGCGGTACGAAACTTATCTTCTGTCAGTGCAAATGAGGCGTAGTTATTGATCATCGGCATCATGCTGTCGATGGTCTGGTATAGGTAGACTTGGTAGGGCGTCTGCTGACCGGCGTTATAAGAGAAAAACAGCTCCAGCTCTGAGAGATCCCTGCCTTGGCAGTACACACTGCCATTGTGCGCGTAGGCATTGGCCAGATTCAATCCACTAACGGTTTGTATATCCTTATCGAGTAGATTGTTAATAAGTTTTTGCTGAATCTGTTGACCGCCGCCGTTTTCGTACATCCACATGCCAATCCTATGAGATCCCATACTGTGCCTCGCTTGAATTAATGGTTATGAGAGTTTTGTTAATAAAGTTTTGCTGACGTTATTTATATTTCTGTAACTTGGTGAACACATTGTTGCATTATTATGTTGTATATCTGTTACAGATGCAGCAACATTTTGCACAGATACGAAAAAACTTTTTCCGATAATTCATGAGGGTGAGAAACTTAATGGTCAACTTTAAAGATCTGGAAGCGCTGGTGGAGATAAACTCTTGGTCTCACAACAAAATAGGCGTCGACCAACACGGCTCTTTGATGAAAACTTGGTTGGAAGCGCTGGGCTTTATTTGTGAAGAGCACCATCGCGATCAGATTGGCAATCACCTGCTGTTTACCAGTGGCCAAGAGGGGACAAAACCAAGGCTACTCTTGCTTGGGCACCTCGATACCGTGTTTCCCCCTGGCACCTTTGAGGGCTTTCGTCAGGACGAAGAATGGGTTTATGGTCCGGGGGTTTGCGACATGAAAGGTGGCAACTTTGTCGCTTTGTCGGCCCTAAGGCAGGTTTATGCTCATAAACACAATCTGACTAATATCGATTTTTTGCTGGTCAGCGATGAAGAAACCGGCAGTGATGACAGCAAAGCACTGACTCGCTCGATAGCCTCGCGCTATCAAGCTTGTATCGATTTTGAGGCAGCGGGTGAGGATCATGAGATCGTGACCGGACGCAAGGGTGTCGCAACTTATCATATTGATCTCAAAGGTCGAGCGGCTCACGCTGGCAACTCTTATGCAAAAGGTTGTGATGCAAACTTAGCTGCGGCGAAGATGCTGGTGAGCTTGAGTGAACTCACCTCGCTGGAAAAAAGCACCACGGTTAATGTTGGCAAGCTAGAAGGAGGGATCGGTGCCAATACGATATCCCCCCATGCCAAGTTGAGTGTCGAGGCAAGGTTTCGCTCGATAGAAGAGCAGAACAGGGTACTCGGCGCCATTGAAGAGATTGCCGCTCATCCACAGGTCAAGGGCGTGACGAGCGTGATTGCAGGAGGATTGCAGCGCGATGTCATGACCCCAAGTCCCGCGCAGGAAGTCTTGATTGGCCAGATTGAGGCACTGCTTGGCTATGCACTGCCAACGGAGCAGCGCGGTGGTGTTAGTGACGCCAACATTGTTGCGGGTGCTGGCGTGCCAACACTGGACGGTTTTGGGCCCTATGGCGATGGGGATCACACTGTGCATGAGCGGGCGCTGAAGTCCAGTTTTGCACGTCGTATTGATGAGGTGACTAAGATACTGATGAGTTATTGCCAGTAAAAGCCGATTTTGCTTCTGTTTTGTTGTTTTGGCTTGTAGGACCAACCACAGAGGCATACCAGCGATTAGGGAGTTTAAATAACTTAATTTCCCGTTTCTCACATGCAAATGCCTTTATAAAGGCACCATGAGGGATAGTGGTGCGCTTACAAATAACGAGTAAGTTTCAGGCATAGGAAGTTGTTTATATCAATTTGAATATGGTGTACGCTGTAGGCGCTTAATAAGTAAGCATTTTAATTCTCAGGGCGGGGTGAAATTCCCCACCGGCGGTAATTCTGATTCAAGTTAAGCCCGCGAGCGCTCGTAATTCGAGGACAGCAGATCTGGTGTGATTCCAGAGCCGACGGTTATAGTCCGGATGAGAGAGAATCAAAGCACATCATTAATTTGGTGCAGGTTTTCTGTGGCCTAAAATTGGTGTGCCTTAACCCTCATATTAAGCCCTGATTCTGGTACGAACTGTTGGAGAATAACCATGAATCAGAACATAACACTAGATCAATTTGGGAACACTAAGGATCGCGTCGAGCGTGCCATAGTGCAATTACAACTTGGGCAAGGAGTCCTACTCTTGGACGACGAAAGTCGAGAAAATGAAGGGGACTTAATCTACTCAGCTCAACACCTCACAAATAACCAAATGGCACTCATGATTAGAGAGTGTAGCGGTATAGTTTGTCTATGCTTGACTGAGCAGCACGCTGATCAGTTAAATTTACCACCTATGGTTGCCGTAAACGATAGTGCAAACCAGACGGCATTTACGGTGAGCGTAGAAGCAAAAATAGGTGTGACTACGGGAGTTTCTGCCAATGACAGGGTTACCACCATAAAGGCTGCGACTGCGCTAGATGCTAAACCATATGACCTAGCGCGACCTGGTCACGTGTTCCCGCTTAGAGCGCAACCGGGTGGTGTTTTGAGCCGAAGAGGTCATACAGAGGGAACCGTTGACTTGATGAAACTTGCTAAGCTCCAACCAGCTGGTGTGTTATGTGAGCTAACAAACCCCGACGGGACAATGGCGAAGACCCAAGAAATTGTTCAGTTCGCAATCAAGCACCAAATGCCAGTCTTAACGATTGAAGATATTGTCGATTATCGGAATGAGCTTGAACACGAGCCGCTTAGACAAGAGTTTTGTGCTAGCGCTTAACCAGCCTGATTTAGATTTCGTATAATATGAAGGGCAATAATGATGGCCTTGTCGTTATTATTGCTCTAACACTAAATTGCCCAAAATGTATTTTACCCAGTTGCAACTAGCGGGGCGATACCCCAAGTTTGCATCAGACTGCAAAGTTTAAAGTACATCGAAAACATTATTGCAATTAGTATTGGAGACCAAGATAAAGATGAGCAGTGTATTTGAGGGATCATGTCTTTGTGGAGCCTTAAGTTTTACAGTTACAGGGTTTAGTAAGAAGGCTGCTAACTGCCATTGTTCAATGTGTCGTAAATTTCATGGAGCGGCCTTTGGTACGTTGGTTGAAGTCCAAGGCTTGCAATGGAGATCAGGGAAAGAAGCTTTAAAAGAGTTTGTTTCACAAAATGGCACGATACGAACGTTTTGTAGCCACTGCGGTTCGAGTGTTGGGTTTCGTGGGGATGGGGAACCGATCGAGCGTATAGAGTTGGCCATATCGCTGTTTGACACTTCCATACCAGTGGTAATTGATGCACAGATTTATACAGACTACAAAGCCAATTGGTGTTCGCTCTTGATTGATGTGCCAGTCTATCCCGAAGGTCGCGATACTTAGTAAGGAGCAACATCCCAAATGCACCTAGTAACCTGACTTCCTTGCTTTGTTGATAAGGTTCTGATTTTTAATTGACTTAGTAAGAAAAAAAAACGACATTATGCAGAGTTAAAGGCGGTTGTTACCGCTCTAGTTGTTGTTATGCGCAATGAGGAAACGTCAAATGGACTACATCGTTAGATCTGCTTCAGAAACGGATGCCACTGGTATCAACAAAGTCTCACAACACCTCGGCTATTCTGAGTTATCCTCCAATGAATCCATCACAAAACTTCAAGAGTTACTCAATTCTCCTCAAGACCAAGTATTTGTAGCAGAGTGGCAAGGTAGAATTATTGGCTGGTTGCATCTCTTCTATGCTAGACGTCTCGCATCAAACAACTTTTTTGAAATTGGTGGTTTAGTTGTTTCTCCTGAAAGTCGTGGTCACGGTGTTGGTCGAGCTTTAGTTCAATATGCTCAAGCTAAAAACCTGGGTAAGTTCAGGGTTCGCTGTAACGAAAAGAGATGTGATGCACACAAGTTTTATGAAAGCATCGGTTTCGATAGCGCTAAGGTTCAGCGGGTGTTTCAAGTGTCGTCATAACAATTGCTTAGGGTTTAAAGTACTTTTCTAATCTCGCCGAAGTCATTTAAAAAACCTCTAACGGAGTTTTGCCCAATCGGTGTTATCGGCAATAAGTGACTTCTGTCAATCGACACTAGCTTGACTAAATGTGTTCTCGTATTCTGAACAGAATAAAAACATCACAACGGTATGATAATGAACAGGGACATTTTAGTTCTTCACCAAGCCCCTAAAGCAGAAGAGTTTGTCGCGCTTAGAGAAGCGGTTGGCTGGAGTAGTCCTAGCATTAGCCGTGTTAGAGACAGCATTCGAAACAGTTTATTTCATGTCACCATACGTAGTGGAACTCAGCTTATTGCAATGGCTCGTGTTGTTGGTGATGGAGTAATGTATTTCTATATTCAAGATGTCGTTGTCGAACCGAGTTACATGAGTCAGGGCTTTGGGAGCACATTGATGCTGGAAATAGAACGCTATCTAAATCAACACGCACCAAAAGGAGCAACTATCGGGCTGCTGTCCGTTAGTGGTAAGGAACGATTCTATGAGCGATATGGTTATATTAGTCGGCCGGTAAATCAGTTAGGTCACGGAATGTGCAAATTCACTTAATACTAAACACGCCTTTGTCCCAAACCCTTTCAGCTAGCCAGCCTTTATTCTGTGATACTGCCATGCGTTGACCTTCCTTACCTAATCGGTGAATATACGCAATCCATTGTGGCATACAATAATCGTTGAATAACAAGGAAATTTGCGTGGAAGTAAAGGAAGTAAGTACAACCTCAGGCTTGGTTGAAAAGCTAAATAAGTTACTAAGTGATTGTATTGAGGGTGGAGCCTCGATTGGATTCCTAACACCAGTAGATGGACAGGAAGTAAAAAAATATTGGTCTTCTGTAGAGGAAGACCTTAAGTCGGGCAATAGAAAGCTGTTTCTTGCTTACGATAATGAGAATATCATAGGTGCTGTTCAACTGTCTCTTTGCTCGAAGCCTAATGCCTCCCATCGTGGTGAAGTTGAGAAACTTATGGTTCATACTAGTGCACGAGGAAGGGGTATTAGTAAAAGCCTGATGGCAGTGATGGAAAGCGCCGCTCGTGAACTTGAACTTTCATTATTGGTACTGGACACACGTCTAGGTGATATCGCATCCTCACTATATCGTTCGATAGGCTATAGCGAAGCGGGTCACATCCCTAAGTTCGCACGCAGCTCCACTGGCGAACTTGAAGGTACGGTTTACTTTTTCAAATTACTCTAATGTAATCAAGGACTGCAGTTGTGCGGTGGCGTATTATGTTTAGCCGCTAGATTATGGGTTGATGCTACCCAAGGTAAACCGTCAGATACTAATTTAGCAAAGTCACAGGCTTGCTTTTGTGCAGTTCTTTTAGGCGAGATGGCGTACACGAAACGAAACTGCCGTTGGCTGTTTTCATGTCAATCATAAGCTTTTGATAGCGTTTGATAGATCAGTTAAGGCTTTGATCATTTCCGCGACGTTTTTGTTCCCAATCGTCTCAATGAGTTGCTCAGCATACTCTGTGTGAAATGGCCTGATTCTTGACAGAGCATCATGGCCTTTAGATGTTAAGTGGAGTAGCATCGCTTTTTGATGAGCCGGGTTCGCTTGCAGCTTTATCAAACCTTCTTCAACAAGCTGTTTACTGGTTCTCTGAACACTTTGACGTGTGATCCCCATTTGGCGAGCAACTTCAGCTTGTGTGAGCGGGGTGTTGGTAAGAGCGCCCAGCACCTGCCAGCGAGTTGCAGTGAGATCGGCTTGAGAAGCAATAGTCTCGGCGATGGATAAAAACTGGCCATTTAAAGAAAAAACCGTTAGGGCTAAAGTGCTAAGGTCAGATCTTGGGTCATTCATTGGCATGACTCTCCATTAACTCGTAAAAACCAGTTATGTCGCGCTGTTCGAATAGTTTCAACCAGGAACTTAGCGTCACCTCAGAATAGATTTCCAACCTCTTGAATATTGCCGCAGCAAAAGCAATAGGTTCAATCCCGCCGGCTGTAATCACGTACTCTGTTGATACGGCTGGTTCTTGGATATAGTTCTGGCTACCTGAATACCCTGTCATCTCAAGAAACTCTTTTGCATTACTCGTATGCAGGACATTATCTAATAGGCCTTTTCTTGCTAAAGCGGCCGTGGCGCCACATATAGCGGCTACGCAAACACCATTGTCGATAAAGCTCTTGGCGACGTCGACAAAATCATCGATACCACCCGTAGCGGCATTATCTGAGCCACATAGAATAAGCATTTTACCATCGGAGGTGTTCAGCTTATCGAGAGATAAATCTGGCACTACAGTTAATCCACCTTTCGTTTTTATCGGCTCCTTGGTCCGCCCTACAGTCTTTACTTCGAACCTATCTGGGGAGGCTTGAAATTCTGGTGAGTTTATATGAGCCAAGACATAGCCATACTCCCAGTCTGAGATACTGTTATAGACAGCGAGATAAATTGAATCCTTCATAATTGGCACCTAGACAATGACAGCTGGCTTACATAATGTCAGTGTGCTGTCATTTGTGCAAGAGAAGAAATTGAATGAGTAAGGCTCTCAATATCCAAAAATAACTAACAAAGGTGAGTAACAATACTTTTGTCGGGTGGACGAGACTTGTTACCAAGTTCTGTCTCCGTAAGGAGCCAGCGTGCAACTGTCACTGCACTAGGCTCACCTACAGATACAAGTGGTTCATTCATTAAGTGCTGAATAGCGCGTAATACGACTTCACCTGATGACATCGTTTTCGTTGCAATACCATACATATGAACAACTCAAATCAACGAATCGTCCCTCGTCCTCGATAATTTCCCTTAAAGCGATATCCCCTTCTTGAGTTGATCGGGCACCCAAGTGGGTTTCTAAATCTTCATACCATAGCTCCGCAATCCCATCGAAGTTAACATTACGCAATCCGCTAAGCTCCTCGATACGGGTTTGAATTTGTGTGTTTTCAATAGAGGAGTTTTGGACATAGCGTAAGATCCCCAAGGTCTTTGAGTGCTTCTTTATTAGAGGTGCGTGGTGATCTCGCCAATGAGCCAAGAATTCTTCATGACTTAGGTGGAGCTGGCGCTTAACGATGCAAATCAACTTCAACATAATGTACTCCTTCAGAACAATGCATGGACAGCCACCTCATTCGATAGGGTTTAAAGTACAGCTTGCTAGTCAAGTGATTGATTCTGCTTGTGCATATCAAATGGGTGCCGTGCTCTTTAAACCAACCGTGACAATAACAATAAATGGACAGCCACTTCTTCCGGCATTATCCGGACAGTCATCCCCGCTGTTTTTCAAGCCAGCCAATCGCACTATTCAGTCAACAAGTCCCTTTCGTCCTATCATCTAGCTGTCTTTATTTCGACCCTGACTTTTGCCATTACTATGAGCGAGCAATAAAGGTTGGTGTGTTCTATTTTTTGGGCACTCTTACGAGCTTGTGAATGAGACGATGTGGCAGCAACTCGAGCTCAAGTTGGCTCGAACTGCACAAGACCCAAGAAATGAATGAGCCAATATCGCCGATACGCTTTAACAAGCGCTAGCTAGCGTCTATTAAAAGCTTTCAGCGATAAAACCAATCCCCTCTCTGCATATCTCAATCAGCTCATTGCGAACGAAGCGATGCAGTGGCTCGTTGTGATTGCGCTGGTGCCAGTAGCAATGCACTGTGGTTGGGGGCAAGTTATCGATAGGGCGCGATGTAAGTTCGTCCTCGTCTAACATCGCCGCGGAGGCCGCCGAAATGACACTGACCCGCTGCGAGCCTTTGATCAATCTCGCCAATAACTGATAGCTGGTGGCCCCCGAGACTATCTGCCTACTTTTGCCATAGGATTGAGCGAGTGACTCGACCGAGTCCTGCTGCAGTGTGTGAGGCAAAATTGTGACATAAGGGTAGTCAAAGACACTTTGCGGCCAGTCAGTGCTTTGTGCGAGCGGGTGCTGCTTGGCATAGATGGCGCACATCGGCAATTTCCCCACTTCAACCCCATAAAATTGAGATGAAAGCTGAGTAATAGCATTGAAGGTAAGATCAACTTTGCCGTCAAGCAAGTCTTGTTCGGTATTAATATTCCAAAGCGAGGTTTCGATAGTAATCCCTGGTGCGACATCTTGTAAACGGTCGACCAGTATTGGGATAGCGTAGAGCGCGCCCAGATCGTGCATCGCAACGCGGACTCGGCCCTTCGCTTTGTGGGGCTGGAAAGCTTCGATGGCGACGACACGTTCTAAACAGCTGACAGCTTCAGAGAGCGGCTCTGCTAATGATAGGGCCTTTGGTGTTGGCTCAACCCCTCTGCCACAAGGAATATATAGCGGATCGTTGAAATGCTCGCGCAGTTTGTTGAGGTGATAAGTGACGGTACCTTGCTGCAGCCCCATTTGCTTGGCAACTTCTTTAACGCTGTTGTGTAGCAAGAGCTGTTGCAAGATAAGTAGGGATTTAAGTTCGATTCCGCTTAGTGGATGATGCACGATTGTTCTCTATGATTAACTGTTCAAAGTTTTCAAATAGTATAACTAAATATAACAAGTATTTTGCTGTTTTCGTTCAAGTAAAATAGCCCCGTTGACAAAACACTCAACGAGTTACTATTGACCCCTAAGCTACTAACCGCAGTTCTCGCTTCGGTGCCACTATGTTGGCAAGGCATGGAGATGGCGGTTCACAAGTTCTAGTTGCTAGTGCAAACCAACTCCATATCCATAAGAGTCTTAGAGTCAAGTGCTCACAGACCTTTCTTATAGCCGTTCAGCGTGTGTCCGAAATTTATAGCGCTGAGCGGTTCTTTTTTGCTTGCTCTATACCGCATTTTACCCTTACGTTCTCCTAGACAAATTATGCTCATTTTCTCAGCATAATGCATTGCACTATGTAAGTACTTGCTATCGTTTCGGCGGTTTATTTTTGGGTTTTAGTATGCACTGTGACCAAGGTTCCAATTGAAACGATGAGTATTTAAACCAATCGGTTGTTATGTCGTTAACTTTTACATATTGATGACGCTGTCTTTATCAAATTAGGCGTTAATCACGCTAGATTTTTAGAGTACAGGGAAGGACTTCTAATGTCCTCTGTATACCCAAGTCATCGCAGCACTTTGGAGTGTATCGAGGTTTTTAGATGCTAACCAAATACTCAAATAACCACTAAATAGTGGTGTGAGTTATTGGTAAATAGCATCACAAAGTAAGTAAGGTAAAATGCATGTTTAAAAAACGTTCTCTGACGCTATTGGTGTCAGTTCTGACCGCTGGATTTACGGCGTCGGCTGCCAATGCATCGGTGAAAGTCGGTATGGGTGTGGATTATGGCTTAGGTGTTAACCTAAAGTTTGATGATACGGTGAATGTCTTTGTTGGTAACGATGGACTAGCAGTAGATTACCATTTTGCAAGAGGTGCGATTTCAAGCGGTGAGCCCGTTGGTTACTTTATTGGGTTCGGTGGTTGGACAAAATGGAATGATGATTATGGCGTGCGAGTACCTGTCGGTTTAGATTTTCGTTTTGCGCCGAACTGGAATTTAACCGCTCAGCTAAACCCGGCACTGCAAATTCAGGATAAGACCAAATTCATGATCGATGCGGGCTTAGGTGTGAGTTATCAGTTTTAACCGGTAACAACCATTAAGATACCAAAATGGCCTGCTGATTATGAGCAGGCCAGCAATGTATTTATCTAGAGAAGCGAAAACTGGGTAGGCTTGTACCCACCCAGTGTTACTCGAACTATTTCGCTCGGTAGATTTCCTCACCCTCTTTAAAGGTTGCGATAACCTTAAGATCCTTAAGTTTCATCGGATCTACATCCAGCGGGTTTTGGTCAATGATGATCATATCCGCGAGTTTGCCCACTTCTAACGATCCTTTCTGCTCTTCTTCGCGGAACTGGTAAGCGGCGTTGATGGTTGACGCTTTTAGTGCGTCCATCACGCTGATACGCTCATCCTCACCCCATACTTTGCCACTGCGGCTTGCACGGTTAACCGCTGTCCAAATCAGAGTGAACTGATCCACTGGGTGGACAGGAGAGTCGTGGTGAATCGTGGTTGAGAAACCGTGATTGATCCCAGACTGCACAGGGTTAAGTTTTGCCGTACGCTCTGGTCCGTAAATCTGCTTAGCATGGAAATCAGCAAAGTAGAAGCTGTGCGCCATCTGGTAAGTGAGTGTCACATCGAGATCTTTTAGTGTCTCAAACTGATCTTCTTGAACCTGCTGCAGGTGGATAAGCTGAGTGCGGCGATCTTTGCCTGGGTTGGCTTCTTTCGCTGTGCTCAAGCCTTCAATCGCGATATCAAGCGCACCATCACCCAGTGCGTGGATGAACAGTGGGATATCATGCTCAAGGTAGCTACCTGCAAGTTTAGCTAGATCATCGGCTGACATTGATGAATAGCCGACGTAATCTTCTTCACCTTCCAGTTGTACATGATAAGGGTCACGAAGGTAAGCCGTACGGCCCGGTGAACCACCATCAAGGTTAGCTTTAAGACCCGCTAAGCGGAAGCCATTGTCGTAGTCTGGAGAGTAATTTTCAACTACCGTGTCCACATCGGTTGCGAAGTAGAACATACCACCCGCTACATCAACCTTGAGCTGATTGGTGTCAGCCATGTGTTGGAATAGTGCTTGAGTTTGTGGTGACAAACCCATCTCTGTCACTGTAGTAAAGCCTTGTGAGGCGTAGACGTCTTGTGCATCGCGAATCATCTTTTGATTTAGCTCAAACATAAAGTCTTGTGGTAAATCTTGAGATTGGTCGACGCCAAGATCTTGGGTCATAGATAGCAGGATCGGCTTGATAGCAGCCTCTTCTAGAACACCATTAGGTTGCATTGAACCCTCTTCACGCTGGATAACACCACCTGAAGGAGCAACACTGTTCTCATCAATACCCAACATCTCAAGCATGTAGGTGTTTGCTACGACGATGTGTGTTGAAAAGTGAATAATAATGATAGGAACGTCAGTCGAGATGGCATCAAGGTCGTGGCGAGTAGGGTGGCGACCTTCTTCTAGCATTGCGTTGTCATAGCCCCAGCCAACCAGCCAGTCTTTACTATCTTTGTCGCGCTTACCGAGCGCCCAAGACATTTCACGCTGGATATCTTTGATGCTCTCAATATTGCCCGCTGGTTTCGGGTCTAGGTTGACCATCGCAAGTTTGACACCGGTCATCTGGAAGTGGCTGTGTGAGTCAAAGAAGCTTGGCATCAGGGTTTGGCCTTCAAGGTCAATCAATGCAGTATTGGCATCTTTATGTTCAGCTTTAATTGCGTCTGTTTTACCTACCGCTGTGATTTTGCCATCTTTGATAGCAACCGCTTCAACTTTTGGCATGGTGTCATCCATGGTCAGGATGTTGCCACCGAAGTAGATCGCGTCTGCATCTGCATACGCAGACATTGCTGTAGCAGCGATCAAGCTTGCTAAGAATGTTCTTTTCATAATTCAAACCTTTTTAGAATAATTCACGCCCACATTTGTGGCACGCAAGGATTGTATAAAGATTTTTGCTAATGTAACGTAAGGGATGTTCGAATACCTCAGACAAATTGAAATATGCTGTTACGTTTTAGTCTAGATCAAGTTGCTGCATTTGTAGCGGTGGCAGAGAAAAGCTCATTTAGCGACGCGGCTCGTGCGAGTGGAAAAAGCCGCTCTACTTTGCACCATCAAGTCGGAAACTTAGAAGTGGATCTCAACATAACTTTATTCTCACGTGTTGGAAAAGGAGTGGCTTTGACCCAAGAAGGTAAGGTGCTGCTCGAGCAAGCTAAGCACTTGCTCTATCACGCTAAGTATTTTCAAAACAGCGCAGATAGCCTGTCACAGGGAGAAAGTCAACAATTGACTGTCTGCCATGATGCGATACTACCGCCTCACTTTATCGCTCGAGTTGACCGCTGGGTGTCGGATGCCTTTCCACTGGTTGATATTCAATGGTTACACCGCGACCGACTTTCAATGTATCAAGGTTTGCTCAACGGAGAAGCTGACGTGGGTTTAGCATTAAGTAGTGGTGGAACACTGCCAATGCATGGTGTGGATTTTTATAATCTCGGGATGATGCCCATCGACATTTTTACTAGTCATCACTCTCCCTTGGTAAGTTGCCAGCCCTGTTCACTGCATGAGCTTGCTCAGTATCGTCAATTGATGTTAGAAGACTATCTTGATACACCGGTTTTCTCCCGCTCACAGGTAAAGAGCAACCCCAAGCAGGTGAGTAATGTCGATATGCTATTGGCGATGCTAGAAGACTCAGGATGGTCGGTGTTACCTATTGCTTTGGTCAACAACCATCCGAAGCGCGATCAGTTCATTCGGCTAAAGTTGAATTTTGTCTCTAACACCAACACCGCTGAATACATAATGTTTAGTAATAAGTTACATACGGCTGAGCCAGCATTAAGGTTGCTTATTGATAGTATAAAATCGCTGTATACCGATGAACTTGCGTTAATTAGTGATTCTCCTGATTGGAGCACAAAGTGGGGAGGCTAAGAGTCAACAAGGTTACTTGATTACGAGTGCAAAGACTCCTCATCATAATCTTGCTTTGTCATATTATTTTTGCGGGAAAAGTGGACTAAAATGCGGGGGTTAAAAGTCTATGGGTGATACAAGTGTGGGTATTGAGCTCGATAGTGTGGCTCCAAAAGGCCCATAGTAGATAATAAATATAAATAATACGCCAAAAGATTAATGGCAGTGGACTTAAGTAACTGATTTTTATGTGAAAAATCAAATAATTTAAGAAATGTATATCTATTGCGCTGATAAAGTGTATAGTAACCACAAGCTCAAGCAGTGAGCTATTGATAACTTATTTAGGCTCAAGTAGTACTCAGTTCTGTTTCGATTTGATTCGTCAAATTCTCTCCTGTGATACCTTTTTCTTCATTATTTATTTAGTAGCACTCTGTTCTAATCTATCTATAGAGATATCTATGTCAAATAAAATAACTGGCTCAGTAAAATGGTTTAACGAAGCTAAAGGCTTTGGATTTATCGCGTCAGATAATGGCGGTCCAGACTTTTTTGTTCATTTTAGATCAATTGTTAGTGATGGTTTTAAAACACTAGCAGAAGGCCAAAAAGTTGCTTTTAACGCAGAGCCGGGTGCAAAAGGCCCCCAGGCAACGAACGTTACACTGCTATAAAATTTCGGAGAGTGCTTTCTGGCCAATGCTGAGCACTCTCCAGTTAGCCAACAATTAAGGAGTCAAATGAGTCGAGTAACTAATAGAAAAATATACTGGTATTATGTTTCGCGTGAGCAGAAAAATCTAAAGAGTAAACATACTTGTACCAAATAAGATATTACCTTCATCACAACAAATCTTCTTGGTCTGCTACCATTAATCAACTCAATAGTGACGTTTTAAAGCGTCATATTCTACCTAGAACCAATTGTCTTAATTTGTCTTTTTCATTCTGCGAGTCTCAAGGCTTAGGAGAGATTATAGGTTTACAAGGCGAGGTTTTGGGCAGTTTCCGAATAGACACACAAGCAAAGGATGACCGATGAGCAAGGCAAGTACGCGCAAAGGTAAAGAGGAAAAGGTTGGTGGTTTAGTTTGCGATGAGCGTAAAGAAAGTATCCATCAAATTAGAAAAAAGATAGAGCATATTCTATCAGAGCGAGAGCAGAAAAAAGCCTGGGAGCTATGAAGTAAAATGAGAAAGCCAAAGAAAAAGCCTATCAAAAAGACAAATAAAAACCATTTTGAAGAACGATTATCACATATGGTAGCAGAGTATAATAAAGCTAAGGAAAACCTAGATTTATTGACCGAAGGAACGGAGGAGTACGCGAAACAAAAGAAAATATGTGATAACTTGTTTGCAAGCACAGAGCGATTTGTCAACGCAAATTGAAAGGCTATACCCAAGCTAATTTTGCTAAATCTGCACCATTAGGTGTTTTGGGTATAGTTTAGAGACTCAATCCGACACTGTGTTATCAGCATCGGAATTAGTATAATCAAGCTTGTCCTAATGTTAAATGGACTACTTTACCTCTGCTGCGATAGCTTGAGCAGCGGCGATCTTAGACCAGAAGTGGTCATTGCCCACAGTTGATGCGCCAGACTGGCTAGAGAAGAAACTTACCCCAGTCTCAGTCGTGCGGTTGATGTAAACTACCTGACCATGGATACCAACAGCCGCGTATTCACCTTGCTCTTGGTCTAATACCCACCAGTTGTTTTTATATGCTTGCCAATCGTCAGCATAACGTGGGTTGCGTGCTGTACGAAGGTAGTCGTTCTCATCCAAATCTAGTGTAGCGTCAACCCATTCAGCTGGAACGATCTGTTGACCGTTGTAGTGACCACGGTTAAGGATCATGCTGCCAAAGCGTGCTGCATCACGTAGTGTGGTGTTCATACCACCAGTAGAAATTGGCATAAAGGCACGGTCAACGGCCATGTAAGCATCGTTATCCGCACCTAGTTTTGACCATAAGTGCTCTTGAATAAACTCGTTGTATGGCTGGCCTGATACTCGGCTAATGATCCAACCCAGAACATCAGAGTTAGCTGAGTTGTATTCGAAGATATGACCTGGCTCTAGATCTTTGTTCTCGCCAATAAACTTGCCAAGGAAGTCATAGATACCATAGATTTCTGTTGATTCTGGTTGTGCGTCACGACCACCAGGGATAAACGCCATGTTCATTGCTGGACCGTAGTATTTTAGGAAATCAGAGTTTGGATCAACATAGTTTTGTTAGAAAAAGCCCTACAAGAGAAGAAGAATGAAAATTAGCTTTGAGCAGTTACAGGCATTTATTTGCGTTGCGGAGAGCGGGTCTTTTAGCGCCGCTGCGCGACTGCTGAGAAAAGATCGTGCTACCTTACATCAACAAATAGGAAACCTTGAGATCGACTGGGGCATGAGCCTTTTCAACCGCGAAGGATGAAAACCTACCCTGACTCCACAGGGACAGGCGATGCTTGGTCATGCAAAGATTATTATGCACCAGATAGAATCGATTAATAGCCGCTCAAAAAGCCTCTCCGCTGGAGAAGAAGAGCAGATCAATATCGTGCACGATGTCTCGGTGTCTGGTCGGCAAATTAGCCGTATGCAGGACAAAATCTATCAGCAGTTTCCCAACACACAGCTCAACTGGTTACAACGAAAACGCAATGAGGCGATTGCAGCCTTAATGGACAATGAAGTTGAACTGGTTATTGTGGTCAATGAAGGCAACGCGACGCCGGTCAAAGGGCTTAGCTTTACCAACCTCGGGTATCCAAAGTTTTACTTCTACACACATAAGGACAACCATTTGGCAAAAAAAGATGGCGTCGATATCGTCGACTTACAGTCACAACGGCAGTATGTGTTTGAGCATCATGCTGACACGACCTTAGGCTCCAAGTTGATTTATTCGCCAGACAAAGCCTTGATCAGTAGCATCAGCGTGCTATTTGAAGTATTACGTAGGGGTGGTTGGGCAATCTTACCCTCCGAGCTTGTCGACTCTCATCCTAATTCACAAGACTACATCAGGCTCAGAACTAACTTTTTAGTCGGCAGTGGTCGCTGGAGCTATATTTTAATGAACAATACCATGCATCAGCTCGGGCCGGTCGCTTCATACGCAAAACGTGTGATTGCAGATGAGTTTAACTTATTGATCGAAAGCCAATAATTGGAAATATAAGCCTTGGATAGTCAACTATGCAAAGCCACAGGATTCACTGAATAAACTGATCGGTAAACAGCTCTCTGATGGTACTGAGAATCGGATTATGTTTGAGCGAAATTGGATAATGTATTGTTAAGCCTTGCTGTAGTGGCCAAATTAACTATGCCATACATGCTGAAAATCTTGGGTGATGTTGGTTACTTTGAGCCTATTGACTTTCATATAGGGGGCTAGCAGCCACTTGGGTATACATTCGGTTTTTCTAGTAGTTCACGCATGATATAGTACTGGTAATTTAGCTGTGGTTGGCAAAGAGCCAACCACAGCTTATTTCTAGTTAGTGCTCATGTTGACATGAGAACAGGTGCATCAGATGTGGTGCCAAGCGTGCAGCGGCGTTTTCGACGATTTTGATTGGACTGACGCCTGGGTCAGCAACCTCGCCATTAGAAGATGACATCTCAACCAAAAGGAAGTAGAAATTGCCTTCTGGTAGTTCGGCACTTGGAGTGATGTTGTCCAAGTCAATAACTTGCGTTACTGTTCCTTCAACGGTGCCTATAACTTCGCTATTTACCGCGGTATAGTCGTTGACGACAGTGCTCCAATCACTAGTCATCTCGCGTAAGCGGAACATCATACCACCATAATTTCCTCCGGAAACGGTAGCACCGGATCCTGCATGATAATTAACAGTCACCGAAAAAGGACCGTTATTACTAAAATCGGTATTCCAGAAGTAGTTGTTATCAATGGTTACGTGCGTTGGCGTCGGATTTTCAACCGTGACATCCGCAATAGCAGTGTAGCCGCCATCAACTGTGGTTGCCGTGATTTGTGCGCT
This sequence comes from Vibrio sabulosilitoris, assembly GCF_055391395.1. Taxonomy (NCBI): domain Bacteria; kingdom Pseudomonadati; phylum Pseudomonadota; class Gammaproteobacteria; order Vibrionales; family Vibrionaceae; genus Vibrio; species Vibrio sabulosilitoris. The sequence continues at coordinate 2,889,744 of NZ_AP029599.1, read as the reverse complement.
GCCGAGCTCTAGTGTGGTCACAAGACCGTTTTCATTCACTGTGGCGACATTGGTATTGCTAGACTCCCACATTACACGTTTATCGTCAGCATTAGCTGGCTCAACGGTAGCTTCGAGTTGCTGAGTTTCACCAACGACAATGTAAGGGCGCTCAGGGCTGATAGATACGCTCTCAACCGCGACAGCTTCATACGGTACTACCGTAACCACTGTACTAGCTGAGATTTCCGGTACAGCTGTTGATCTAACGGTGACAGTTGCCTGCCCACCTTCTCGGATGCCTTTAATCATGCCAGAGTCCTCAACTTCGACAACTTCGCTATCGCTTGAAGACCAAATGACATCATTAATGGCGTTTAGAGGCGTAAATACAGGGGTGAGCTGAATAGAGGCAGTTTCACGAACTAAAGACTCAGCAGGTAGAGAGAGACCTGTTGGTAACGGGTTATCTGCTTCATCAGATGTATAGCGTTCATTCGCAACAACATCGGTAATGTAAACTACTTCACCATTACGCCAAGTAACTTTGATTTCTGTGATGTTTTCTTGTTGACCTAAACCAAAGTGCATGGTGTTAAGTAAGCTTTGCGAGAATACTTCACCTGCAGAGCCGACGCGTTTGCGATATTTTTGACCATTCTCCATTTCAACTTCGACAAAGGCAGATATTGGGTCAAGGTTAGCCTTCGGGCTGTATCCAACATGGATCAATACATGATTGTTTGAAGAGTCATTGTCATTTTTGTAGAAATACCACTTGCCATCGCCACTACCGTTAAGCATATCGACTGAGCCATCACGACTAAATGGGAAAGCTTGACCCATATCACCGTAGCCAGTATCGTTGTCATCATGCGCACCGTGAATTTGAGTGATCTCAAAGCGATCTTCTCCGGTGTTAATGAGCAGGTAGTCGGTTAAGCGATCTTTCAAATCACCATAACGATAAACGAAAATATCGTTAAAGCCACTGTTGTTAAAATCACCGTAAGTGACGCCCCAGTGGTTACCACCCTGAGGGATGTTCCAGCTATTTTCAGCAATTTCAAATTTCTCACCTGTGTTGATCAGCAGGTAATCTTGGCTGTTACGGTTTTGAGGTTCCCAGCCTTCAGTCGTTACGTTATCAATGCCTGATAGTCTGAATGCAATATTCCAGAAAATAGGGTCGTTACGGCGCCATTCCATTCGCCATTGTCCGTCACCGAGGTAACCAAGATAAAATGCGTTGTCTTGGCGATCCGCGTCTGCTGGCCACCCCATTGCGTCTTTAGGGCTGATCGTCATGTCATCAATGTAGTAGTAGTCGTTGCTGTGACCTTTGTGAGCTTGATGCTCCACTTTGGCTTCGCCCAAAGTGAGAGGGAACCCACCGTCATACTGGCGATAAGTAAGGTGAACTTCAGAGAGGTCAATGTCGCCATCGGCTTCAAAGGTAATGGTTGTCACCCCTTTTTCACCATTATCATCAATGTCTAGAACACCTGTTAAAGGGTTAAAGTCCATTGACTTGTTAGACAGTAGGTAATCAGTCAGACCTGCAGCGAGATAGAGGTCCGGTAGGCCGCTGTTATTCACATCAACATCGGCAGCGGCCTGGAATTGATAACCATTTTCGACTTCGCTCGGAATCCAAGTGTTGGTCACGTCAGTAAATGTGAAGTTGCCGTTGCCCTTGAATAAACGTAGAGGACCAATAAATAGTACGTCGTCAATGCCGTCACCATCAAAGTCCATCACCAGAACACGCTCGGTTGGTGTGGTTTCTATGCTCGGAATCGCACGACGAGAAAAACTACCGTCTCCTTGATTTTCATAGAAAAAGTGCTGTACATCCTCATAATCCGAGGCGGTAACAAGGGCATTAAACAGTGCAAGATCAAGCAAGCCATTACCGTTGAGATCCATCCAGCGTGGTGCGCGCCCACGACCACCATCCGACAAACCAACGTCAGCTGGTATATCAACTAAATCTCGTTCTTCTATATGTTTTAAAAAGTGTGGGGGGGTAGGGGTAGTACCGTTGCCGCCACCTTTGGTAACGACAATGTCGCCAAGTCCACTGTTGTTGTAATCGCCAACTGCCGTGCCATGTAAATCGCCCATAGCGATAGGTTTTTCATGGTACTCCATATTGCCTTGTCCATCATTCCATAGAAGGAGTGTGTAGGGAGTCCAGTTGTGATTGTTAAGAATAAAATCGTAAAAGCCGTTGTTGTTGATATCGGCAATAGTTGGACCGCCATATTTTGGTAAGTCTTGGTTCCATTCAGGAATATCTAAACCGATATCCGCACTGGCATCTGTGAATGTAGGGATTGCGAGATTTCCTACATCAGTGAGTGTTAGGTTATTTACAGTAATATCGCCGCCACGAGCAACGAGCTCAATTTTTTGTTCACCGCTGCCCTCAAAAACAACGAGTGTATTAAATTTATTTTGCCCCTTCTTTACAACGTCAATATTATCAATCAGTGCTTGCCCATCAGCGTATAGGCTTAAATTTGCAGATTGTGAAGAAATTTCAACGTCAAAACTGATGTTCTTTATAGAGCTACCACCTATATCGATGGCTTTCGCATAAGGTTCGTAAATGCTAACAGTAAATGGAAAATCATCGCCATCACTATCATTATTATCATCTTTATCATTGGAGCCGCAGGCGGTTAACCCGGCGACCATTAAAGCTAATATCAGATGCTTTAGTTTAAACTTTCGCTCGTTTTCATAGAAAAACATGCAAATTCCTTTTGTTTGATTAAAGACTATTTATCAGGACAAATAACTATATGCATCTTAAATCTTGCGTATTCAAATAGTACTTGGTTGACCATTAAGTGTGCCTTTGGTCACCCAAAGATTGTAATTAATGTGATCTTTACTGATTTTGTGTGGACAAATAAAGATAATTGATTAACCATTGTTCTCGCTTGAGTGCCTAGTTTTCACCTATGTGGTTAAGTTGATCGTCACTGATGACGGTGATTAAATATCTACGGCCAGTGTGACCATTGCCGTTGAGTAATTGCCCATTCAATAGATATCTGCTTTGATTGAATGTGTAATAAAACAGTGTTGCTTAAATCGAGTTCGAGACGTAATCAGCTTAAATAGACTGTATTCGAAACAATGCACAGAGTTTTGGGTATGCCTAGCTTAGTAAGCTTGTTGTATCAAGCACCTTCAATGACATACCCAACTATGGAACGTCATTGGATTCACTGAATAAACTGTTCGGTAAACAGCTCTCTGATGGTATTGATAATCGGATTGTGTTTGAGCGAAATTGGATAATGTAACGTTAAGCCTTGCTTAAAATCTTGGGCGATTTCGGTTACCTTGAGCTTTTTGAGTATGTTGCCCTTAACGTAGGAGGATGCCAGCCAATTGGGGAGTGCAGCAAAACCATCATCTTGAAGCAGTGAGACAAGCAGATCATTACTAGAGATACAGTGACGCTGATTGGAGATCCAGTAGATTGACAGCCCCTCATCGGTCATATTTTCAGTAATGTACTGTTTGTGCCTTCTGAGCTGCTTGAGGCTGACTTCACTATGTTTGGCCAGATCTGAGTGAGCAGACACATAGACACCGACCGACACATCACCTAACCTCTGGTAGCCAACTTGATTGGTCGGATAGGCTTTTTGCCGATGAGGGTAAATGGCAATGTGAGTCTCAGAAGATTCGGTTGCTTGCAAACTGCTCTCGCGTGGCGCGTGGCGCCAGTTGGTAACGATGCTTGGAAGCCGTTGAGAAAGTACGTTGTTAACGTGTTTTATGGTGTGATTGGATAAAAAATTGTCAAAACTGATATTAATGGTCGTCAGTTCCACATTAAATAGAGCGAGCGCCACAGCGTTCAATTGCTCTGATTGCTCCACCAGTTGCTTCATATCTGGGTAGATTGCCCTGGCATAAACCGTTGGCACCAAAGACTTTCCATCGATATTAAATAGCTCACTCCCAACTATGTCCTCTAATTGGTTGACCTGCTCTCTTACTGTGACCCTAGATTTGTGAAGTTGTCTTGAAGCTTTGCTGTATGAGCCAAGTTCAAAACAATGCGTAAAGTATCGTGCTAGATCGATGCTAATCATGTCTACAATCTCAAAACAATCGTGAAAGTTCGTGCCAAACAACTTATTCGATTTGATGGCCTAAAATGTACGGTTTTAGCGTACATTATGAAGTTTAACTGGACTTTGTAGCTGAGTATAGTGTCTGTTTTCTAGTGTACCCCTACTAAAGAGAGATAAAATGACAAAGCAATTATCTATATCTGCGGCTGTATCTGTCGCTTTATTTGCTACTAATGCATTTTCTGCCGAAGATATCACTACTTATGACATTGTGATTGAGCAAGGGAGAGTTATCGATCCCGCTTCAGGCACCAACGAAGTAATGAACATCGGTATTGTTGATGGAAGCATTGTTGCTTTGAATAACGATAAATTGGTTGGTGAAAAAGTTATCGATGCCAAGGGCAAAGTTGTGGCACCAGGTTTTGTCGATTTGCACTCACATACCCCATTTAGCTTCGGTGAGAGCCTTCAGCTTAGAGATGGTGTTACTACACCACTGGATCTGGAAGCGGGTGCTTATCCGGTGACTGACTACGGTATGTTCATTCGTGATAAAGCGCGAGCAAACTATGGTGCGTCAGTTGGTTTTTATGCTGCTCGAATCAAAGTCATTGAGGATCGCGATCAGTCGTACATCGTCACTGAACAAGGTGCGCATCCATTTGCAGGCCCAGCGTTTACCCAGCAAGCCACACCAGATCAGATCGAAGAGCTCAAAGCGCACCTGACTGAAGGTATCAAGCAGGGTGGTATTGGTATCGGTCTGCCTCTTGACTATATGACCGAAGCGATCTCTGAAGATGAGCTTAATATGGTCTTTAAGTTGGCGAAAGATCTTAATGTGCCGCTGTTTGCCCACATTCGTCGTGGTGTGAATGGGGATATAGGTCCGCTAAATGATGTCCTTGAACTGTCGCAAAAATACGGTACTGCACTTCACCTATGCCATATTAACGCCAACGCAATGGGCAATATTAGTAACTGGCTTGCGGCAATTGATGAGGCCAATGAAAACGGTGCCAACGTGACTGTTGAAGCCTTCCCTTACACAGCAGGCTCAACTTCTATTTCTGCTGACGTGTTTGGCCGTGATTGGCAAGAGATTTTCGATATCTCATATGGGGATGTTCAATGGGCGGCGACAGGCGAGTTTCTGACCAAAGAAACCTTCAAACAGAAGCGTCGTGAAGAGCCAGGCGGGATGGTGATTCACCACTATATGAAAGAAGAGTGGCTAGAAACGGCATTGACCTATCCGGGTATGATTGTTTCATCTGACGCGATGCCAACGCTCAACGCTAATGTCAAAGCTAACCCGAATGGGGCGGGTTCATTTACCAGACTACTCACTCACTATGTTCGAGACACCGAATTGCTTTCTCTCGAGCAGGCCATCGCTATGTCGAGTTACTACCCGGCAAGACTGATTGAAGAGGCTGCCCCGGCATTTAAACGTAAGGGCCGAGTTCAAGTGGGAGCAGATGCTGATCTATTGGTGTTTGATCTTGATAACTTGTCGAGTAACGCGGCATACATGGACCCGTTCGCACCGGCAACCGGCTGGGACTATATTTTAGTTAACGGTGTGGTTGTACTTGATGGAGACAAACTCACTAAAGAAAGACCAGGACAGTTTATTCTTTCAACCCATCCTTAAGTGCTGTTTGATTTATGTTTGTTAGCAACGCGTTAAGATGGTGGTGTAGTATACTGAATAAAAGTGCCAGCCATATTTCCTGTTGCTAACAAATGTTGTCTGTTGAGCTATTTGAAATAGCTCAACAGACAACAATAATCAAAGACAGATTCTATTATTTGATAGAATCAGCAATCGCTTCAAATGCCGCCATACGTGGACGGTTCGTTTCTCGAGCCGCGTTCGAGGCACTTGGTGTTGAAGAGAAGGTTGCAATGACTAGGTTTTTCTCTTGGTTGATGTAAAGGTTTTGCCCAAATACACCACGGAAGGTACCGATGCCTTTTTCACTGTCATGCACCCATAGGTAGTTCTTATAGCCTTCTAGCCATTGATCGTAAACTGGGCTTTCTTCATCAGTGCGGTAGATACTGCGCGCTGTGTGTAGCTTCTCTTCGTCGGTTAGGGCAAAGGTGTCTTTAACCCATTTCTCAGAAAATACCTGCTGACCATTGTATTGGCCGTTGTTTGCCATCGCCATACCAACGCGAGCGAAGTCACGCAGTGTGGTGTTCATACCACCAGTTGCAATCGCAACGAAGGTCATATCTGCCATCATAAACGCATCGTGCTCAGCGCCCAATTTGCTCCATATATTTTCTGCAATGAAGGTCTGTAGCGGTTGACCGGAAACGCGACTAATGATCCAACCAATAACATCAACGTTAGGAGAGTGGTACTCGTACTTGTAAGACGGCTCTAGGTCAGGGTTTTGGGTGAACAATGGCGCAAATTCCAGTAGACCACGCGGCGTATCATCCTTAGTTGGGTCGATAGCTTCAAGGTCAAAAGCAGCCACGAAACCAAGGCGACGGAAATACTCAGTACTGAAGTCACCCGGCACCATGTTTACGTAGTCTTCTGAGTAGTTCAGCGCAGTTACCATGTTTAGCACTTCGCGCACCGTACGCTGGCCAAAGTGGGTGTCTTTCAGCTCTTCGATGTAAGTTTCAACTTTGGCATCAACGTCGACTTTTCCTTGCTCAACCAGTAAGCCCATAGCCTGACCAGTCAGAGATTTTGTGCTCGACGCCCACATATGGTGGTCTTTTTCTGTGAAATCACCGAAGTACTCTTCATGTAGAATTTTTCCGTCCTGAACGATGATGTAGCCGTCAGTATGGTCGCCGATCATCGCATCACGTACGGTGTAGGTTTCGCCTTGGTGGTCGAATTTAAGGGCTGCAATTTTAGGGTCTAACGCTTCAGGGATTGCCACAACATTACCTTCACGCGGCACCATGACACTCGGGTGCAAGCCCATGTTTCTAAACGTCCAGTTGTTGTATGGTGCTTGGGTCCACTTACCTTTGGTCGCTTGAGCTTCAGGGCTTGCAGGGATGGTATCCATAACCGCGATTTCTGAGGCAGCTACTGCTGTAGCAGAGAAGAGGCTTAGGCCGATTAGGCTACCGATTAGTGTTTTTTTCATATTTTAACCTTTATTGGATTAGGAGGTCTGACCAAATTGGATTAAGACGTCGGACTAGCACGCAGTTTAGGTTGGTTCATTTTTCATATCTATTGCATAATGATGGGGATAAGCGTTCAAATATAGCTAGAGGTAGACAATGATCACATTTGAGCAAGTTAATTGCTTTCGTGCGGTATACGAACAAGGCAGCTATAGCGCTGGCTCGCGGGCGATAGGTAAAGATCGCACAACGGTCAGAGAGCATGTATTGGCGCTTGAGGATGTGCTCGGCGAGGCGTTGTTTACCATCCAAGGTAAAAGCGCGCACCCCACCGCCTTTGCAACGCACCTTTATCCACGTGCCCGTCACCTGGTCAAACAAGCGATGGATTTTGAATCTGTCGCCTTCTCGACACAGCACCTTGCTCTTACTCAGTTAACCTTGTGTTATGACATACAAGTACCAAGTCAACTCTTGGCAGACGTTGATCGACGTATTAGTGCCGTGTTTCCTCATTTAACGATGAAATGGCTACAGCGAGACAGACAGCAAGCTTCGACTATGTTGGAGAAAGGCTTGGCCCATTTTGCTCTGTTGCCAACGATGCGTAACCTGACTCCGCCCGAGCAGATGGGGTTGGTTAGGATGGGCAGTTGTGGTTATGGGGTCTATGTCCATCCCAATTCACCTCTCGCCAAGGGTGAGCAAGTTTCTATTCAAGATCTTACCGAGTACCCACAGTTAGTGAGCAGTAACGTGTTTGTGACAGGAGAAAAAACCATGCAGATCTCGTCTGAGTGTCACGAGGTCAATAGTGTGGACCTGATGGTGCGACTGTTGGCTAATCGAGGTTGGGCGGTGATTAATAGCCTAGATGCGAAAATTTATGAGGAGCAGGGGCTTATTCAACGTATTAGTGTCGCCGAGTTAGTCCATGATTATCGTACTAGCCTTGCTCTATTCTACTCCTTTGCTTATGAGTCCAACCCAACGATTAAAAGGTGTATACAGCTGATAAGAGAGAGTTGTCGCGAGCTTTTAGTGTGATGCGATACGATAAAATCCCGTGATTTAAATTACGTCAAATGTGAATAATCAAGTGGATTACTAAATCTAAATGAGTGAAATGCCAATACAGAGGGTAATGTTTTGGCTCGCGTTAAGTATTTGTTAAAGTTCAATGGCGCTATAATTGCAAAAGACAAGTTATGTTCTAACCTGCTTCAGTAAATACCGTTTTCAAGTGCTCTAGTGATGCATGGTTATTTTTGATTTGTTGTTATTAATAATTTTTCCTTATTAGGGGCTTACTATTGATATAAACCTTGTGATGTATAAATGTTGAATATCGAAGGCGCTTGGATAAGTCCATCATTTCATCTGGAGTATTCGATTCTATGAGTGAACTAACTTATTGGCAGGCAGCAAGGTTTTTAGACTGTGCCACATTTGGACCGCAGCATGAAGACATCGTCGCATTACAAAACTCAGGCGTTGATAACTGGCTGCAGCATCAGCTAATGATCGACGCTAACGAGCACTTCCCCCACTTGGAAGCCAAGCAGCTGAGTAACAGTAACGTGTGGCCTCACCACCGCAATGCCACTTGGTTTGACTTTGCGCTTTGGGGAGAGGATCAACTTCGCCAACGTGTTGCTTATGCCTTGAGTCAAATCTTGGTTGTTTCTAACGTGGGTGACCTGGTGGTAAAGCCGGATAGACCGCTTGCAACCTACTATGATCTGCTAGTTAGGTATGCATTTGGTAGTTATCGTGAGCTGTTGTATCACGTTAGTATTTCACCATTTATGGGCGAGTTTTTAACGCACGCTGGTAATAAGTCGCGCGCGGTTACCGGTGTTGACCCTGATCAGAATTATGCTCGTGAAATCATGCAGCTTTTCACCATGGGTCTTAACCAACTTAATATGTGGGGCGAACCCATACTAGATGCTGATGGTAATCTGGTCCCTAACTACACCGAAGATGATGTACAAAACTTAGCAAAGTTGTTTACTGGATGGCGAAGACATGCACCACTGACGCACAATGTGAATTGGTGCAAACCAATGTACGTTGTTGAACATGATCACGATATTACTGAGAAGGTAATTATGGGGCATGTTTTCCCTGCTAATGTTGACGCGGAAACGGAGTTACTCGCCCTGTTAGATTTACTGGTCGATCATCCAAGTACGGCTCCGAATATTTCCAAGTTCTTGATCAGTAAACTAGTCACCTCAAACCCCAGTCCGGAGTATATATATCGTGTCTCTTCGGTATTTCGTAATACTGGGGGACAACTTGATGCTGTGGTTCTCGCTATTTTGACTGATGACGAAGTCTATAGACAAGATAGCCGTGGTGTCAGAGTTCGTGAGTCTCGTCTACACGCGACCGCACTTTTACGTGCACTTGACTGCTTTACAGTCCGTAATATTTCAGGTGGCGGACTGACTGAAGAGCGAAGCTTCTCGTACCTTACAGTGTTAGGTGCTAATTCAGTGTTTAACTTTTATGATCGCGATTTCATTCCTCCAGGTTCCCTAGGTGACCAAGGTCTACTTGCACCAGAGTTTGATGGGGTTGAGTGGTTGGATATGGTTAAAATTAGCAACTGGGTGTATCAGCAAATCTGGGATAAAGCTGAAGATACGAGAAAACCGAACAAGAAGCACTTCATTTACGTGCGTTTGAAGCCATTTTTTACTGTTGCTGAAAAAGAGGGTGAGGAGGCATTACTCAACCTCATCGAAATGCGTTTTTGTAAAGGACAAATGACAGAACGACTTCGCCGCGCGCTTAAGGCAATCTTTACACTTCACAGTAATGATGGTGCAAGTATCGAGCTCACTGTCCGGCAAATGGTTTATTTTACAAGCACATCATCAGAATTTCGCGTTCAGGGGTAAGACTATGAAACTAACTCGTCGAAACTTTCTCAAATCATCCGTGGCTTTTGCGTCAAGTACGGGTGTCCCTTTGTATTTTTCTCTACCCCACACTGCATTTGCACAGCAAACATCGTCCCCTAAAGCCCTAGTCGGTGTATTTTTGTTTGGCGGTGCCGACTCATTTAATGCCTTGTTGCCGATGTCTGGCAGCCAATACGATACCTATCGTAAGGCGCGCCCAACACTCAGCATTGATAGCAGCAAGATGATCAAACTCAATATCACTGCGGACAATGGTGTAGAGCTTGGTATGAACCCCGCCATGCCTCAGCTTGCGAGCCTTATCCAGCAAGGCAGTGCCGTGCCAATTGTTAATGTTGGTCCTATGCTTAATGGCGAGGGAGCACCGCCTGCAAATATCTCAGCGCACAACGCTCAACAGCTGACTTGGCGCAAGAGTTATGACCCTGAAGGCAAGCGTAACCACACTTATGGTTGGTCGGGCATGATGATGGACTTGCTTCATGATCCTAATACGATTTTACCAGAGTCTATGGCGCAAGGTGGTAGCGTGTGGACACGAGGTTTCAATGCCCCCTCCCTTGGGCTGAGCAGCAACATTAGTGGTGATAAAATTCTGTCAAAATACCCTGAGCTAGAAGCGATTTATGAGGCGTATCACACCGATGTCGTTATATCACCGTTTGAGCAGGAGATGGATATCCGTCGCGCTGACGGAATGACCAAAGGCGAGCTTGTACAAGATATATTGCGCCAATATCCAAGAGATGAAACTATCGTTGGTAACTCACTTGGTTCTCAGTTACGTGTGGTCAAACAGATGATTGAGGCCGCTGAGGACTTAGGCCACGAGCGTCAGATCTTCTTTGTTAGTCTTGGAGGCTGGGATAGTCATCGTGGTAACAATGCTAACCATCTTAGCGTGCTAGACAGTGCGTTAGGCAGCTTCCAACAAGCACTGAATGACAGTGGATTGGGAGCTAACGTAGCCACTTTTACTATGTCTGAGTTTGGTCGCACTGTGAGAGAAAATGCCAATAAAGGCACCGATCATGGCTGGGGTGGTGTTCAGTTCGTCATGGGACAGAGTGTTAATGGGGGACGAGCCTATGGCGATTACCCTAGCTTTTCAGGGAGTAATAAGTTCCATCCAACCATTGCTCACGAGCAGATGGCGGCAACTTTAGCCGAGTGGATTGGCTTATCTGAAGTAGGAATGGATCATGTGTTCCCAGTTCTGAATCCTAATCGAGACAAACCGTTTACTAGTCGAACCCTTAATTTTATGGGCCAAGCGGGTAGCAGTGGGGCGCTTTTTGCCACGGAAAATAGCCATGTGCGCAGTGGCAGCTATGCCAATGATAACTACCACGGCGAAGTCTTGTATCTTAAAAAAGCGGGGGGTAGCTATCAGCGTATTAGTCTGATCAAGTTTGTTCTGCCGAACGCTAATCATCAGCAAAGTGTCTTGAGAGTCCATTTAGCGGGCGTACATTCAGCCCTAGCATCGGATTGGCGTGATATTAGTGTTAGCCTTGGTGAGGGAAGCTGGTCAGAATCGACAGTCACCTGGAATACTCAGCCAAAGGCAGTCGCTTTGGGTAACATCAAGCGAGTCTATGCTGAGCAGGTCGATAGTTGGATTGAGATCGATACTTCAGACTTGCTGTTGGGTAAGCAGGGAGAGATAACGCTAATACTTGAAATCAATGATTATAGTAATGATCAGAGTGACACCAAACTGTCGAACAAAGAACTTGGCAGCGATTTATCACCACAGCTTGTTCTTATCGCTTAATTCAATCGGACGGATTTGGTCGCGATAAGCCAGAGGAGCCATTGAGCTCCTCTTTGTTTTTCTAATATATTTTGATAATTTACTGTGCTAGCTATCACCAGTGGTTACATAGGTTGCGCCTGTTAAAACCGTTGATTTTATTAACTAAGATGTAAGCTACTTTAAGTCTTAATCACTAGGGAGTGTGAATGAACATCAGGGATGTTGAGTTAACAGACTCAAAAGTAATATCGGAAATTTACAACCATTATATAAAGTCAACTTTTATCTCTTTCGAGGAGGAAGCCATTTCTGAAATTGAAATGGCGAAAAGGATTAACGGTACCCGTGGTAACGGGTTACCCTGGCTAGTTATGGAAATCGATGATGTTGTCGTGGGGTATGCTTATGCCAGTGCATGGAAGGCACGCAGTGCTTATCGCTATACTGTGGAGTCATCGGTATATCTATCTCACGAATATGTGGAAAAAGGGTTAGGGTCTATGCTTTATGGCTCACTGCTGGAGCGACTTAAGCTAGAACAATATTGTAATGTGATTGGCTCGATAGCACTGCCAAACGCCTCAAGCATCCGACTTCATGAAAGACTTGGCTTTAAAAAAGTGGGTGAATTCGCTGGCATCGGCCTGAAGTTCGGTGAAAAGCGCAGCGTGGGTTATTGGCAACTCGAGCTAAATGAGTGATATATTGCAAATCCAATCCTTAACGGCTTAAGTTGGCGTTAGCAGTTTTGAATATGAAATGGAGTCATAGTTGGAAAAGGTCTTAGTTAGCGCCTGCTTAGTGGGAAATAAAGTTCGATACAACGCAAGTTGCTTGTCAATCCCTGAGTCTGATTTGGATTGGCTGCAATCTAACTTCGAGTTAGTCGTCTTTTGTCCAGAAGTATCGGCTGGTCTGCCCACGCCAAGAGCACCTGCTGAAATAATCGCAGGGAGAGGTGTCGATGTGTTAGTGGGGGCGTCAAAGGTCGTCGGAAATGATGGCGTTGATGTGACCACGCAATTTGTTGCTGGGGCAAATAATGCGTTGGCGCTCTGCCAGCGGCAACATATCAGGTATGCCGTGCTTGCTGAGGGCAGCCCGTCTTGCGGCAGCACCAATATTTACGATGGAACATTTAGTGGAACCAAAGTCGCGGGCTCTGGTGTTACCACCGCCTTGCTGGAAGGTCAGGGAATTAAGGTTTTTAGTCAGCACACGGTAACTCAACTTCGAAGCATGTTGGAAGAGCATAGCTAAAACAGGGATCCATATAAATTGGATCCCTGTTTATAGTTCTACAATAAATCAAGGCGTTGGTTAGCCTGTAACTGCCATTGTCTCTTCAAGCAGTTGGTCAATACGCTCAATGTAGTCATGGTACTCAGCCGAGTTTTCCGTCGCAAAGTGGAAGTTACGGAAATAACGCGTCATCGCGGTAAAGAACTTACGAGCATCTGCTTTATCTTCAAAGTCATAAGTGTTACGCGCAATGTTAACCACTTTATTGAAGATAAACTGCTGACGCTCAAAGCTGCACGATGCATCGACGTCATCGAAGGCATTCTGTTGCAAGTAGACCATATCCACCAGTAGGGCTTTTTGATAGGTCACGTAGTCATCGAGTGAAATACCTTCTTCACCAGTCACCTGCATCATTTTACTGATGCTATCGCCTGTGACGAGCAACTGTTTCATCTCCTTGATGGTCGGAACCCAGTGTGGGCCAATGTTTTCCGCATACCAAGGCTCGAGTTGGTCAAGGTAGCGAGACCATGAGATCAATGGGTCAATGGCCGGGTAGAAGCGCTTGTATGCGCGCTCATACGACAGACCCAAGAAGGTTTTCACTGTGCTCAGGGTAGACTGAGTCACAGGCTCTTCGAAGTTACCCCCAGCTGGTGACACCGAGCCAATCATAGTCAGTGAGCCATTCACGCCATCTTCGTTGTTGATCACGCCACAGCGCTCATAAACGCCCTTGATTGACGAGTCTAGGTAGGCTGGGAAGCCTTCTTCACCTGGGATCTCCTCAAGGCGGTTAGAGGTTTCACGCATCGCCTGTGCCCAGCGCGAAGTCGAGTCAGCCAGCACCAGTACGTTAAAGCCCATTTGACGGTAGTATTCGCCAAGCGTTAGGCCGGTGTAGATAGAGGCTTCACGGGCTGCAACCGGCATGGATGAGGTGTTACAGATGATCACAGTGCGATCAATCAGGGTGCCGCCATGCTTAGGGTCGGGTAGGTGAGGGAACTCTTCGATGGTTTCCACTACTTCACCAGCGCGCTCACCACAGGCAACCACGATAACGATGTCGGCATCACAGTAACGTGAGATACCATGCTGCAGAACGGTTTTGCCTGAGCCAAAAGGACCAGGAACACAGCCCGTACCGCCGCGCGCAATCGGGAAGAAGGTATCGATGGTGCGGGTTGTGGTCACTAATGGCTTAGAAGGGAACTGGCGTGTGGTGTTGCCTTTGACTGACAAGGTGTTGGCAATCGATTGACGCACTGGCCATTTTTGCACCATGGTCAGCTTGTGCTCTTTACCTTTTGCATCAACAATGTGCGCGATGACGGTATCAACGGTAAAGTTACCTTCTTGAATCCAAGTCACTTCCACTTCGCCTTTGATGTGGAAAGGCACCATGATCTGGTGAGTAAAGCGGCCTTCTTGCACGCTACCGAGCGATTGTCCTGCTAGTAGCTTTTCGCCCTGACGGACTTTAGCGGTAAATGCCCAAGTCTCGGCTTTATCAAGCGCATCAACGTGCATGCCACGTTTTAGGAACTTGCCGTGGATTTGCGCTAGGCGCTCTAGAGGCTGTTGCAGGCCATCATAGATTTGCGACAAGATGCCCGGGCCCAAATCCACTGTCAGCATCTCGCCGGTTTGAATAATGTCATCGCCAACTGCGACACCACGGGTGTCTTCATAAACTTGAATGTCAGCGCTATCGCCATTCACGCGCAGCACTTCCGCCATCAGCTGCTCATCGGCACCCTCGGTTTGCTTGCGGCTAGGAATAACATAGACCACCTCATTCTTGATAAGGGCGCCCTTGGTTTCTGGGTTCAGACGAATTTTTAGGGTGTCACCAATGACTGCAGTTACGTGGGCAGTCGGTGTAGTATTAGTAGTTTCAGTGCTCATTGAACAACCTGTTTTGTTTTCTTAATTAGGCAGATCATGGGCGAACTCGCCCAGTGCATTCTCTACGAGCTGATCAAAGCGCTCGATAGCGAGGTCGTTATCGTATGTCGTCCAGCGAGAGACGAGGTTCCAACGCAACACGTAGATCACAACGGCTTCAAAGCTGAAGCGCTGTTGGGCTCCAATACGGTCAAGCTCATGCCATACCGCCTTGAGCAGCTCTTGTTCGAGCTCAAAGCTCTGGTCTGCTTCCATATACCTGGCCACATCAGGTAGCCAAGGAAAGGTAAATTGCAGATTGAAGTAGGGCACGTTCCAGTTACGACGAATAAACTCGTAACGGGTACCAAAGCTCCAGCGTGGCTCGGATGGTGCGCCAGCGCCAGCACGTTTGCGGCGCAATGCTGCGACCACCGTGCGCATGTCGAGTCGCCAGTCAATAAGCTCGGTGAGCACCTTACTGTTGACCTGCTCGCGAGTGCGGGTGGCAAACTTAATCAGCTCAGCATCACTGGTATCGTCTTTGGCTGAATCCCAGTGCATTAAACGCTCAATTTTGCTCAGCAGCTTTCGCTCTGTGAATGACAAACTGCTTAGACGACGCTCAAGCTGGTAACGTGAAATGGGCGTTACCTGACTGTCAAACAGAGAGTCGATATGCGGCAGCGACGTCAAAAGGCTGTGGTAAGCTTTTTCGGCCATATTCGCTCCTTGTGGAAGAAAAGGCAGGGCAAGCCTGCCTTTCAGCGCTTATTTAACAATCCCTTCGAGCAACGCACGGAAGCGAGGCTGAAGGTGGTTTAGCATCATCTTGGTCACGGTCTCATCTGAAAGAGCAACCTCAATGTCTTTGTCTTTAAGACGGAATACAACAGCATTGTCGTTGTCGTCATTGACATTAAACGTGACGCCATCACGCAGCATTTCTGCCGCTTGCGCAACCGCAAAGTGCATCAAGGTACCTTCCTTGAGCTCTTCGGGGTTGTTTTGCAGGTCGCTCAGACCCACAACCTTGGTTGGCAGGATGACTTCTAGCGCTTCATCACGACTGATGTCGTTGCGACCAGCGATTTCCAGGATCATCTGTTTAAGCAAGGCTTGGTCAGTCAGTTGAGTGCCGACTGTGGCCTGGATTTGCTGAGCAAACTCATCTTGTAGGAAGCTTTTGAGCTCTAAGATGGCATTTCGATTAGCCATTTCAAACGCTTGCTTACCTGCCGAAGTGACAAAGTCAGCTTCTCTTTTAGCGCCTGCGAGGATAAGCTCAGCTTTTCCCTCTGCCTCAGAAATGATCGCAGCGGATTCTTTGCGTGCCTCGGCAAGAATATTGTCGGCTGCCAATTGACCAGCCTCTACGCCCTCTTGACGCAGTGTCTCTACCAGCTGCTTAATGCCAGCAGATACCGGAGTGTGTTGAGTTTCTGTAGTCATTATCCGTTCCTTAAGCGGCGATGTTGCCGCCCATTACTAAAGCGAAAACGAAAGCAAACACAGAGAAGCCTTCAACGATGGCCGCTGGTGCGATAGACAGACCAAACACCTCTGGCTTGTTCTTCGATGCATTGATCGCCGCTGATACGGCTTGGCCCTGATAAATAGCAGAGAAAAGTAGTGCAAGACCGGTCATCAGACCGATACCAAACAGGCCACCCGCAGTCGCTTCAGTCACGCCGATACCCGAAAGGGTAAACATGATCACGATGCCGTAGATAACCTGAGATGAGGGCATCGCCGATAGGCCAATGTATTTACCGTAGCCAGACTCAACGTCTAGCATCGCACCACACGCCGATTGTCCGGCGATCGAACAACCAATTGCTGAGCCAATTGCGCCAAGCGCTACCGGAGCGAATGCGCCTAACCAACCTAGTGCAATAACGAAATGTTCCATTTTTTAATCCTCTTTCTTACGAAACGCTTTGAATGGGTATCCTTCGTCGGATAGACCCCAATTTACAAATTCAATTACATTGAGACGCATGCCGTGCACCACGCCACTCATAATACAGAGTGCGAAGTTAAGGACATGGCCGAGAAGCAGAATCAAGCCAGCGAACAACACGCCGGAAACGGGTTTAGCTTCAATAGCCTGACCTGCAAGTGAGTTAAATGTCATCGCCAATGACGCACCTGACAGACCCAATGCGAATAGACGCATGTAGCTGAGAATGTCACCGAACGCACCGGTGATGTTGTAGATAGCTTTAGCGCCATCGAGTATGCGCAGCGCCAGACCTTTCGGCGTGTCGATAGGACGGTTGCTGCTAAAGACGCAGACAAGGCCCGCACCACCAATCGCACAGACAACGCCGACAAACTTGCCAAGGCCTTGCCAAACCGTACCGGTTTCGGCAAACCAATACACCATGCCGCCAAACATTAACGCGGCCCAGCCAAGTGGTGCCAGCGCGCGAGTTTGAGTACGGTTGATGTAAGCAGTCATCACGTTGGCGATGATCAGGTGCATGACACCAATAAACACAGACAGCTTCATCATCGCCGAATAATCGTTCATATCGATGATGTTCAGCGAGCCTAATAGGCTGCCCTCGCTCGGTGTTACACCAAAGTAACTACCGGCTAAGATGCCCCAAGCCACACCAAGTCCTGACATAAACAGGCCAAGGTTCTTGAGTCGCTGTCCCTCGATGTTTTGCTCAAACTTGTCTCTAAACAACAGAACAATTACACCAAAGATGGCTGAGTACATGGCGTCATTCATAATCATGGCAAAGAACAATGAGAATGAATAAAACACCAGATTACCCGGGTCCCAAGCACGATAGTTTGGGGTTTGGAAGAAGCCCATCGCCTCTGCACCACCACCAGTCAGATCCGAGTTTTCGAGCAAGGTTGGCGGCTGGTCGTCAGCCTGTGGTTCTTCTAGTAGCACGGCGGTGCCAAAGGCCTCGCTAAGCTCTAGAATCGCCTCTTCGGCATCGGCAGGCATCCAACCTTGGACGAGGAAGAACTCCCCTTCATCTTGAACACCAGATGATGCCAGCAACAGCTCAGCATGATCCTGGCTTGCGGCAAGCGATTGACTTAATGGATAAATCCAACGAGTCAAGGCTTCACGTTCGGCGTACAAGTCTTCAAGGTGCTGTTCGGCAATCTCGATATGCTCTGCAACTTTGGATAAGCTATCTTGCCCAACACGTGAGCGCTCAACCGGTAGAATGCCGCTATCGGGTTCGTTTTCTGATACCACGATAATGTAAGCATTTTTCTGGTCGCGATAGATCTCCTGCCAAGGAACCTCTAAGCTGGACAGGGCTGCCGACTTTTTCAGTGGCAACACATAAAACCAAAAGCGCAGACCTTGGATGCTAGGAAGCTCAGGCAAGTCAAACTCACCCCACGGACGTAACAATTGCAAACGCTGTTTGAGTAGGTCGCGTTTATCTTGTTGCTGGCGGATGCGCTGCTTGTTCTCGAGGATCTCTGCCACCAACTCATCAACATCGATCAAGCTTTTATCTTTGACCGGACGGCGACGGCGTTCGAGGCGACTGAGCCACGCGAGTGCCTCACTTGCCTCGGTTGGCTGCTGCATGGCAATCGCACGATTGGCTTTGGCATTGTCTTCACTTAATGGAATCAGATGCATACAACCAAGCGCTTGCAAAGCAATGAGGATGTCTTCACGACGTGAGGCTTGGCCACCAAGCGTTAGTCGTTTTAGTGATTTAATACTCATGCTTGACCTCCCTGCTGTTTGGCTTGTTGTGCTAACACTTTTTGCTTGGACAGTTTTGCATTCATTACCGCGGCTCGGTCTTGATCGGACAAGTAGATGCCGATACGACGAATGTTCTCTTTTGTCTGTGGAATAAGTACCTTAGAGAAAAGATTCACTCTTTGACTGGTGACGCGAGTAGCATGACTGATCAGCTCATAGCGTTTTTGAAAAACAGACAGTTCGACACGCAGGCGGACCATCTCTTTCAATTGACGTACAACACTATCAACCCAATGGGGACGAGCTAAGTAGCTGTAAGGGGTGAGTTCAAAATCAATATCTTTGATCACCGGCACTTTACAGCCAACGATGTTTTGCGTATCGAGTGTGACGTTATGAACTTTGATCAAGTTGTTCACGCTAATCTCTTTGCACGCCAGCATAGGTATCGCTTCTTTGACGATACTGCGCAGCTCAGCGACTCGCTGCTCTGCGTCTCTCAATGCTTGCTCGGCTTTTTTACGCTCAATCATCAATTGTTGACGCTTTAGCTCTAACGCAGGTAGGTAGCGGTTGTATGTCTTTAAGCTGCGTTTTTCTTGGTTTAACGCGCTTTTGTTCAAGGCTACCTGGGACATCGATTAAACCTCCGCTTCAACAGGGGAAGTTTGGTTTGATGGCCAGTAGTGCTCAAGCAAGCTGTCTTTGATCAGTGTTTCTTCTGCTTCAAAGCAGTCTGCAAGAATCTTCCAGCCAAGGTCGAGCGCTTCTTCCAATGACATATCGACATCCAGCGTCATAAAGTTCTTCTTAAACAGGTCGCCGTACTTAAGGGTTTTGCGATCGTAATCCGACAGCTCAAACGCCATCGTTTCTTTCTGCTTGGCTTCAACGGCCTCAGAGTACAAACGGATCAGGGCATCCATCAGCGCGCCGTGATCCTCACGGGTCTGTTTTCCTACTACCATCTGCTTAAGGCGAGATAGCGAGCCAAACGGATCAATCACGCCATCGTGCAGGTAGAACTGACCTTCAGTGATGTAGCCAGTGTTATCGGGCACTGGGTGCGTAACATCGTTACCTGGCATCGTCGTAACCGCAAGCAAAGTCACTGAGCCTGCGCCCTTGTAGTCACAGGCCTTTTCGTAACGCTTAGCAAGCTGTGAGTACAGGTCACCCATATAACCGCGATTCGATGGGATCTTATCCATAGAGACACCAATCTCTTTCATCGCATCCGCATAAGAGGTCATATCGGTAAGCAAAACCAACACGTTTTTGCTCTCACCCACGGCAAAGTGTTCAGCGACGGATAGCGCCATGTCAGGAGCAAGAAGACGTTCAACAGTTGGGTCGGAGGCTTGGTTAACAAACATCACCGTACGAGAGGAAACACCCGCCTCTTCAAACTGGGTTTTAAAGAAGTGGTAATCGTCGTAAATAAGGCCCATACCTGCGAAAACAACGACATCTGCTTCTGCCTGAATCGCAATTCGAGAAAGGAACTTGTTGTATGGCTCACCGGCAACAGAGAATACTGGGATTTTCTGTGATTCTACTAGGGTGTTAAACACGTCAATCATCGGCACGTTGGTTCGCACCATACGTGAAGCCAGTGTGCGACGGACTGGATTGACTGATGGGCCATCGATCTCGACCTTAGGATCGGTCTCGAGCTCTGGGCCATTATCGATGGCATTACCTGCACCGTTGAAAATGCGACCAAGAACGTTCGGCGAGTAGGTCACCTTCATTGGCTGATCTAGAAAACAGACTGCGGCATTGGTCGAAAGACCTTTACAGCCTGCAAATACCTGCAATGAGACTTCTTCATCATCAATCTTAATGATTTGAGCTAATGAATAGTTCTCACCATCTTGCTCAATCATCGCAAGATCGCCATATTTGGCTGTGGCATTTTCACTATTAAGTTTGGGTACTTCTACCTTAATCAAATCACCAACAATACTTAGTATGTTGGTGTATCTTAAAAGACTCTGCGACATCACAGTTCCTTGATTACTACTTAAAGGAAGAGTTTTCAGTCGCTAGGTTTAATTGAGTAAGCGACTGAGTAGCTGGTGCTTGAATAAGATGGCTCCTTATTTGGCTAAATAAGTCCTTATTCGAAGACGTGAGTAGATTAAGCCAATGAAAACTAATTAACACCTCATAGTAATGTCAAAGTGTGATAATTTGTAATTAAAGATTTCGATCACATCGGATAAAACGAAACAGTTATTCGAATAAAACATGGGTTTAAACTTGTGCAAAAATGATTCATTTTATTTAAGGTATTGTTTTTTAAGAGTATAGCTTGAAATTGTGCGGAGTGTATTTTGTGCTACATCAGAAAATTCGTCGTAGTTCTGAGATGTAGCTCATGGTTTTCAATACTGAAAACTAAGATATCACTATTGATACTCGCTGGAAAAGTGTAACAAATGTAACAGAGCTGGCTGGGTGCTTTAGGGTATATTTTGTACTGAGGTTTATATGTGAAAAAGTAAATAGTTTATTTATTTGATCTTGATTGTCTTTAAAGGCTGTGAGGATTGTCTCTTGTGCTGATTAATATCTGTTTCACCAAAGGTTAGGGATAGATTGGAATCATTGAAAGAATGCGAGCTTTAATTTGTGTTGCTTTATATGATGGTCATTGGTTGTATTATTATATGGTGATAACTGTGAAATAAGCAGAATATAATGTTGGTTTATTTTTTTACTTATTAATGTCCGGTACTTCAACTAAAGGTCTCGATTTCCGGTACATACAGCGTTCGATAGCAGCATGATAGCATTACTATAGGCTTGTGACTTACGTACAGATAGGTTGGTGATTCAAAGTTATGACAGGCAGGCGTTAGGAGTGTTAGAGCCAAAAGAAGGGCGACAAACTGAGGTTGCAAAGTTTGGAATGGCTTGAATTAAACTAATAAAAAAGAGTGACCAAATGGCCACTCTTTTGAGGTTTAGACTAAGTAATTGTGTTAAAAACGAATGTTGGTACGCAGACCTGCAACCCAAGCCGCAGAATCCGTGCTCACTGCCGGTACTACGTACTGAATATCACCAGTGAGTGTTAGCCAAGACAGTGCTTGGTAAGCGTAAAAGGCCTCAAAGCCACTTTCGTCCTGAAGTAGCTGCATGTCTACGACGTCGTTGATGTTGTCTTGCAAGTCATTAGACAGGTCGTAGTAGTAGTAACCTATGCCCCAAGTATCCATTGGTCTATCGAAGAACAGGGCACTACCACCTAGGCCGCCAACAAAGGTACCATCGATAATGTTCGGATTGCCATCAGCCAACGCAGCACGCAGGTATAAACCCCAACTGTCGCCATCACGCTCTACCAGGTTATGATTTACCTGCACACGAGCGTTGTACTTGTACTGGGCAGTAGCACTTAAATCACTGAAGTCGGTGCCTTCTTCTGTGCTGTAGGTAAGCGAGGTTGAGATAGAGCTGCTGCGGTTAAACCAATCGGTATTGTAGGTCGCAGACAGGTTGACATTCACCCCATCTTCAAACAGACCACTCATATCAAGGCTATCGGTATAACGGTCACGCGGATCGTAAATCATTCCGCTAAGGCGCCAGTTATCGATAGTGTGGTTGGCAATCGCGCCGACGAAAGACGGAGGTGTAACCCCACTTGGTGGCGCAGCAAAGGCAAGATTCAAAAAGCCATGACGCGTTGCTCCGCCAAAGAATGGTGCATTTCTTAGCAGCTCAAAGGCATCGATTTTACCGATGTGCATGTTAGTTGCTGACGAAAACTGATGGGTATAGAACAAAGAGGAGATAAACACATCTTCATCATGACCATATTGACCAGCGTTAGGTGCTGACAGGCCAGTGTAACCGAAGTCATTGGCTGTGCCACCGCGTGCAACCAATTGAGTGGTCAACTTGCCACCTTCCCAAAGTCCCATTTTTTCAAGGTCTAGGCTAGTGATCATATCGAATCGATGAGAGTTATTGAGATCCTTCTGCTCGCTACCAGCAACAACAGATTGGAGTGTATTCGTGTACTCGATATCGAAGTTGATGCCCTTAGCATCTAAGTCAGAGCGTGCACCGCCCCAATTGCCACTGAGTTTATCGCTAAAGTCTGTGCTAGCAACACAGCTGGCACTCATTATGATTAAGGGTAGGGTGATAAAATGAACCACGTTGGTCATGGGTGAATTTCCTTTTTATGATAACTAACAAGCGCGAGATAACTGGCTAATCTGTAGTTTGTTGCTGCAGGCTACAATTGCTTCAAAGGCATCGATTGCTTCACTGAGAGTGAGGGCACCAGCTTGATAAGCGGACGTGATACTGGCTTTGTTGCCATAATGAAGCTCGGCTGAATTCGAGATGATGCCGTGGGTACTTAAATACGCGGCAAGCAGGCTTGTGCATGCCGAAGGCGTACGTTCTTGATCACTTATCAATGCGTTGATCAGTGCTTTAGCTCGTTTGATATGGTTAGAGAGGAGCGCGTAACGGTTTAAATTTACCACGATCGAGATGCGCTCTAAGATCCTTAGTGCTTGGTCAAGATCTTCGGCAAGGTATTGCTCCGCATTCGAAGTTTGCCCATTCAAAGCATTAATCTGTTCGATAATATTTACCCGCTCCTTGGGTAAAATTGCTATTTGGTCTTCCCTGACGCTATGGATAATGTCCTGCATTAGTCGAGTGAGATCGCTAACTTTGGGACTATTCAAAAAAAACATAAACGTCACCTAGCCGGAGTCAGGTGTGCAGGGTAGACGAAATTCGACAAAAATAACTAAATTATGTTTTTTTATATCTCCTGTTATCTTGCTGTTTTTATTATATATTCATTGTAATTAATCAGGTTTGTTGCACGTTTCATTCAAGTAAAATGTTTGGACTGAACAGTTTTGTGATCCCAGTTGCACCCTAATAAGTTCAGCTATTGGGTTGTAGTCAATGACACGTGGAATAGTATTTTGGCTGCAAGTTAAGGCAAGGCTGTTTTGCGTTAAGGTGTCGCCACTCTAGAAGAGCGGTAACGTGATTGGCGAAAGCAATAATGAAAAAGTAACAACTCAAACACAGAGGTGGGTTGTTTCAGTGAGTTTGGTCGACCAAGCCGCGCCCTTATAAGCAAAGCTCGACTTGGTTGTTGCGCAAAAAGCGTAGGCTAGAATTGGATGAGCGTTGGCTCAGGAAGTCGCTTAGTTCGAGTAATGCCCAAGTAAGGGATATCGACGATAAGCTCCTGATCTGTTCTTGAAATCAGTTCTCTTGGATGGCGATAAATATCATGGATGAAGTTGATTAGCATGCCTTTGATTGGCTCAATATCAAATCCTTCTGATACATGGTTAATTTGAATGCTCGACTCTACCACCGACATATGAAGAAAATTGCCCTCAAGGTGCCAATCGATATCAAATTGCAATGAAAACTCTCCAATCATTTGTTCAGAGTTGTACAACTTGAATGCGATAGCCTGAATTCGCCTATCGTCATCGATATAGATCTGGGAGTGTGTTTCTACCACTCTCAGGTCCCAATAGTTACTCAGGTAGCCAAATTGGCTGGGATAGCCTCGGTGAACAAACCCCCAGGTGCTCCCAACGTTGACATGTGAGAGTGGGTGAGTGTCACGATACATAGCGTTGATGACACCCAAGGCAACGGCAATCAAAAATAACAGCGCGGTTATGAATTTGTGTGCGGTAGATGGCATCGAAGTACCTCACGATCGTCAGTGGACCAAGTTAACGTTGGATAAGGGAAGGCGGAAACCGCATCAGAAGATACCGGTAAGTGGTACAAGCGCGATGTTTGTTCTGCATCGATAAGTAATGAGTTGCAATCGTCTATTGCTCGCTCGGTTGGTACCTGTCCTTCAGGCATGACAATGGTCATTGGGACAACTCGCGAGCTCTGTCGAGTCGTAATGTACTGGTCGAAGGCACCGAGTCTAAACAGTGATAAGGTGGTCAGCGCGATTGCTGTAAGGCAGACAGCATTGGCAAAATAGCAGCCTAATTGCCATCGAATCTGATGAAGTTGCGAGAGTAACCGAGTCCATCCAGGGCGATAAGGGGCAAGAATTCGATTCAACTCTGCCTCGTTGAGTAGCGAAATACTGGCAATAAACACGTAACCTGACATAACTTGAGTCTGGATGAACGTCGGCGATTCGACTCTATCATCTAATTGGTGGCGCAGATTTTTTATCGCTGTGATGGCGCTGGATTTGGCACGTTTTCCTTGCCAAATCGATGCCAAGATTTGTTGGACGCTGATGTCACATCCGGCATTATCGATGAACAGCTGTAACAACTTCCACTCGTTAGAGCGTAGTTGATGATGTTGGCCATTCCTTAGTGATACAAGCTTCCCTGTGAGCCCATCGTAGATGACAGACTGGTTTAACAAGTAGTAGCTCATCGATTTTTACATGCTTTAGAGGGTGGTTTTAAGCGCTGTAGCGCATAAAAAGTCGGGCCATAATATAACATGTTGCCAAAACGTCAATACGGTGATTGTTGTGATATCGCTCTAAGATTGCGTACCTTTTCATCTACTTTTGACCTTCATTTAAAGCAGCCACTACTTAATTTGTAACTTCAGCGCCGAGAGCTCGTTAAGCAGCTTTTGATACTTTTGTTCAAAAGTGTGGGGTTTTCGCCCTCGTCGTAGCGGTCTTCTTTCATCATTTTCACCAGCCTGCACGTGGTTATCCAGCAGGTCAGCAATTTGCTTTTGTTTCTTGGTGATGGCTTTGTCAAGTTTCTGACGCTCGGTTAACTTTGGACGCCCAAGGGAGGATGCTTTTTTTTGTTGGTATTTGTCTGCGAGCGCGGCCGGTGTGGGTATCTTAAGCTGGTGGTACTTGTATAGAGCGGTTAACTGGTTAAACAGCGCGATCAAGTCTTCTTCAGCTCGCACGACTTGTATAGGCAAAGGAATCACGGGGCGACCCGCCGCATTAACTGAATTGGTTTGATACACTAAGCTCAAGCGATGGTGTTTTATCAATACCAATACTGCGCGAATAACTGTACGAATCGACTTCACTTGGTCGACCTGGAATGCATCACACAACTGAGTACGCAGCTGTTTAGCTAATTGATAGAGCATATGTGACTGGTAGATAACCGATTGTGACTTTAATGTACTGAGGGAATCAGTCCATTGGCTAATTTGCTCTGGCTGTTTGACGGATTTTGCTTGCTCAAGTTCTTCACGCAGCGTAAAAACCAGTTCGTAGCTCGTGATGAGCTGGTCTAATAAAGTTTGTAAAGTGCTGCTTAATTGGTTGTATCGAGTCTGTGCGCAAGCGTGTCTTTGAATCGCGAGTAAGTCATTGTCTAGCTGGGACCAAAATCGATACTCTTCTGCGACGGTCAAGATAGGCTGAATGAGTGCTTTCTGCTGCGTAACTGATAGGGATGGATGTATTTTAGCCACGCTTAAATTCAGTTGTTGGCGCAGCTCGACAAGTTTAATGTATTGTCCTGCGACTTTTCTTTCGAGCTTGACGATTTCGCTGAGTTTGGGGCGACCTTGTTTGGTTGTGAATGTCATAATGATTCTATTCTACAGTGGGATAACTCTGTGGGCTTGAAAGCGACCGTCTGGATCTTTAAACACCTCAATGAAGACGCGGTCTCCGGTCTGTAATTGCAAATCTGGGGTGTCGAGTGAATTGACATCGATAAGTACATCGATGGCGATGATATCGGGTGCGGCAAAGCCGAATCCCTTATCCGGATTAAACCAAGTGACTTGCGCTTTTAACTGGTACATGGTCCGACCATTTGAATTAATAAGTAATTAATTAAATACCAAGGATGCCGGAGCTTGTCCACGATTTTGCCGCAATTCACACGCAAATCATGATCCAAAACAAAATACTGTAAGCACCACCTCTCAGACTCTTCGTCTTAACGCGAAAATCGCCCGGCATTTTCGTCAACGCCTACGTGTTGATGAATATAAGACCACTATATGGGCGACCAGTATGAACAACAAAAACATCTTGTCTCTGTGCATTAGTTTGACCCTCTTTTGCGCCAACGCGAATGCGAGCGCGGTGAACCTGTCGAGCTTGTATAAAGACTCACTGGAGAATAATCCAGAGCTAAAGTCGGCAGCCTACGAAATCGAACGAGCGCAACGTCAGCAAGAGCAAATCTCAGGACTGTACCGACCACAAGTCGATGCCGGGCTGCAATACGGCGCATTGCGTAACGATTGGACCACAATGAATGAAATCGATGGTCAAGGCGCTGAGGCATCTCTACGTGCGGGACAAAATCTTTATAATTCTGAGCTCAATGCAAGCGCACGTTTAGCGGAGCAAACCACTCAGCTAACTCAAGTAAGCTATCAAATTGCCTTAGAAGGACTAAAGCTTAATGTGGCAGCTAGCTACCTAAACGCATTTAAGCAGCAAGAAAGTCTGAAACAGGCGCAGGCCAATCACAAGGCGATTGGTGAGCAACTGGCTCAGATGAAGCACCGATTTGATAATGGCCTAGTGCCAGAGAACGATGTTAAAGAGACTCAGGCCCAGTATGACCTGTCGTTAACATCGGTGATTTTTGCTGAAAATAGTGTCGATAAAGCCCTTGATGCCCTGTATGAGCTGACCGGAAAAAGCTACGACTCAGTATTGCCACTTGCCCTTGAGCAAGTGCAGTTTGAGGCACCAAAAGCCACATTCAGTCAGTGGGAACAGAAAGCTCAGAAGGCCAATCCACAGATGCAGATCCAGCAGCAGCTTGTATCACTTTCTCGTGAGCAGATTGCTTTAGCTGAAGCGGGTCATATGCCAACCCTTGGGTTAGTTGCGGAGTATCGTTACGCGTTTGCATCTCAGTCACGCAGGAATGACATGGGTGCACCAAAAGGCGATTTCGGGGACCTTGATAATAACTCCACCATCTTTGCTGGTGTAGCAATGAGCCTGCCTGTTTACCGCGGTGGAGCCACCACCAGCAAGGTTGAGCAAGCCAATATTCAATACCAGCAATCTTTGCAACTGCAAGAGCAAACCTGGCGTGAAGTGACGCGAGATATCCGCAGCACTGAAAAAGATCTTCGCGCATTAGAAAGTGCACAACGTGCCTACCAGCAGGCGGTTCGCTCTGCGAAATCGGCACTGGTCGCAACTGAGCAGGGCTTCGAGGTCGGCAACCGCACCATCGTTGATGTGCTGAATGCCACCACCCAGTTGTACCAAGCAAGGCAGCAATTAAGTAACTCGCAGATTGACTTCTTGATCGCCTCTTTACAACTGCGTTTTCTTGCTGGCGAGCTGACAGAGCAAGATCTTATTGACGTGAATGCACTGACATCACAAAAAGCCCTTTAGTGGCAACAACAAGTGAATAAAAGAGATAGAAAATGAAATTACGCCCCTTGTATTTAGCAACGGCATTACTTCTTACTGGCTGTGGTGACTCTTCTGACAACGCAGCGCAAGCGGCTGCTCCGGCGGCTAAACCAGTTACTGTCGTTAAGTCGCAAGCCTTTGAACATAGCCCAACCCATCACTTTGTTGGTCGTATGCAGGCGATTGAGTCTGCTAAGTTAACTCCACGCACGACTGGCTACTTGTTAAGCAAGCGCTTTGAAGATGGTGCCATGGTAGAGAAAGGCGATGTTCTGTTTGAGATTGACCCAACCTCTTACGAGGCGGCGCTAGATGCTGCACGTGCAGCACTGGAAGAAGCGACAGCGGCGCTTGCGTTGACCGAGCTTAACCACAAGCGTAACCAAAATATGCTGCAAACTGGCGGTATCTCGCAGGCGCAACTGGACGTAAGCGCGGCTGAATTGTCGATGGCGAAATCACGTGTTCAGTCTGCGAAAGCTAACTTGGTTGTACAACAAGATAACCTCGAACAAACCAAGGTTCGAGCGCCTTACCGCGGTCAACTAGGTAAAACCAACTTCTCAATTGGTGACATGGTCGGGCCAAACTTTGGTCCTCTGACCGACATCGTGCAAATTCACCCAATCGAGGCGAGCTTCTCGATCAAAGAGTCGGATTTGGCGCGTCATAAGCTTCAACAAGAAGACGGTGATCTGGTTAGCTTGCACATTGACGGACAAGAAGAGTTTGATTTGGGCGCAATCAGCTTTGTCGACAACAAAATCAATCCATCAACAGGTGCGATTGAGGTGGCGGCTGAGTTTGCTAACGACGATATGACCTACCGTCCAAATCAATATGTGCGCGTTGGTCTAAGCCCAAGTGAGCCGATGACGGGGGTAACTGTCCCTCATAAAGCGGTGCACCAAGATGCCTTGTCTCAGTATGTCTTTATCGTCGATAACGGCACTGCAACCAAGGTTGAGGTTGAGGTAACGGATCGACTAGAGCAAGACGTGTTCATTACCGCAGGCCTAGAGCCTCAAGATGCCGTGATCACCGGTGGCTTGCAGCGTATTCGCGAGGGTGATCTCGTGGTGATCGCGGAGTAGGGTAGATGCTAAGTAAATTTTTTATCGAACGCCCTAAGTTTGCGTTTGTAATCTCTATATTTTTGACTTTAATCGGTCTGATCGCGATGAAAACCATGTCGATCGCCGAGTATCCAAGTGTAACCCCACCACAGGTTCGTGTTGTCGCCTTTATGCCAGGCGCGAGTGCTGAAACGGTCAAAGAGGTAATTGGTAACCCAATCGAGGAAGAAGTGAACGGTGTGGACGGCATGGTTTACATGCAGTCGCGCTCAACCAACGATGGGCGTTACTTCCTTAATATTACATTTGAAAATGGTATCGACTCAGATATGGCAATGGTTAACGTTTCTAACCGTGTTGCCGTTGCTGAGAACATGCTACCGTTCGATGTGCGCGCTCGTGGTGTTCGTATCCGCAAAGCATCACCGGATGACTTGCTGGCGATTGCCTTTTATTCACCGTCAGGTGCGATCTCAGAGCTTGAGATGAACAGTTGGGTTGAAGCCAACTTTATGGAGCGTATCGCACGTGTTCCGGGTTTGGCCAATACTGAGTTGATCGGTGCAACTTATGGTATGCGTGTTTGGCTTGATATTGATCGTATGGCATCTCTGGGTATTAATACTATTGAGGTCAAAAACGCGATTCGCGAGCAGAATGCAGTTTCGCCAGCAGGTCGAATCGGTCAAGGACCGAGTCGCGAAAATAGTGCACTTCAGTTTAACCTAATCACTCAAGGTCGCCTAAATTCAGCTCAAGACTTTGAGCAAATTATCGTACGCACACAACCTGATGGAACCCACGTTTATTTAAAAGATGTGGCGAATATTGAAATCGGCGCTCAGCTTTATGACGCTTATGCTGTTTACAATGGTAATGCCGCAAGTTTGGTTAGCATGCAAGCCAACCCGGATGCCAATGCACTTGACACTGGTGCCGCGGTTAAACAGGTGCTTAAAGACATAGAACCTCTTCTACCAGGTGACATGACTTACGGCATCCCATACGACACCACACTTTCGGTTGACGCATCGATTAAGAGTATTGTTGAAACCTTGATTGTCGCGGTGCTATTGGTTGTTGCGGTAACCTTTTTATTCCTTGGAAGTGTTCGTGCGACCTTGGCACCAGTTGTCGCTATCCCAGTATCACTGATTGGTACGTTTGCCTTCATGCAAATGGCCGGTTTCAGTATCAACACAGTGACGCTGTTTGGTCTGATCCTTGCGATCGGTATCGTGGTGGATAACGCAATTCTGGTGGTTGAAAACGTTGAACGTATTCTCGACGAACAACCAGAATGGACTAGTAAGCAGTGCACAGTGCAAGCCATGAAAGAGGTGACGGGGCCAATTGTTGCGTCGACATTGGTTATGCTTGCGGTATTTATTCCGGTTGCACTATTGCCGGGTATCACAGGACTCATGTTTGCGCAGTTCTCGATCACGATTTGTATTGCGCTGGTTCTTTCTGCGATAAACGCACTGACCTTGTCTCCAGCACTATGTGCGATGGTGATGAAGCGTAATGACAAGCCAGCTAAATGGTTCTTACTCTTCAACCGTGGTTTCGACAAAGTTACCAACGTGTATGGCAAAGCCGTGACACTAATGGTAAGAAAAACCGTCGTTCTAGTTATCACGTTTGCGGTTGCGATTGCATCAGTTGTCGCAATGAATGACCGTTTGCCAACTGCTTTCGTCCCGTCTGAAGACAAAGGCGTGCTGGTAATGGCGATGTTCTTGCCAGACAATGCCTCTAAAGAGCGTACGCACACGTTGATCAAAAAAGCGGAAGAGGTGCTAAATAACGACCCAGCAATTCAAGATTATGCAGGTGCGATCGGCTTTAATGCTCTGACAGGTGGTTTGGCGTCAAACTCAGCGACCATGTTCATCAACCTAAAAGGTTGGGACGAGCGTCTTGCAATGGAAGGGGACCATACCCAAGCAACGGTTGCACAGCGCCTTAACCAACAACTCTTTGCTATTGATAAAGCGATGACGATCACCATGGGCTTGCCACCAATTCCAGGTATCGGTGTTGGTGACGCACTTGAGTTCATGGTTCAAGATACATCAGGAGGCAGTGCGCAAGACTTGGCCTCAATGACTTATGCTTTGATGGCTAAAGCAAATGAAGCGCCAGAAATCACGAATGCTATGACAACGTATCGTGCCAATGTGCCGCACTACAGTGTTGACATTGATCGTGAGAAAGCGCGTCAGATGGGTGTGACGCTTGGTGCCATCAACGATGCGATGGCGACGCACCTTGCTTCTGCATACGTGAACGACTTCGCACTGAATGGGCGTAGCTACCGTGTGTTTGTTCAAGCAAAAGGTGAACAACGTGACGACTTAGACGATGTGCTGCGCATTCATGTACCTTCAGCTTCTGGAGAGCAGGTCGCACTATCAACCATTGCGTCTATTGAACCAACGCTTGAACCAGACTTGGTGACCAGCTACAACATGCTGCCAGCCGCTCGACTACAGTTGAACCCTGCACCGGGCTTCTCTTCAGGTGAGGCGATTGCCGCGATGGAGCGTGTTGCCGAGGAAGTTCTTAGCGCTGGATATACTTACGAGTGGACTAACATGGCCTTCCAAGAGAAGCAAGCGGGTAGCACTGCTCAGATCGCATTGATTTTAGCACTGGTGTTCATTTACCTGTTCCTAGTCGCTCAGTACGAATCATGGGCTCTGCCAGCAGCAATCATTATCGTTGCGCCAACGGCAGCGGTGGGTACGTACGCTGCTCTATTGCTTGGTGGCCAGGCACTGTCGATCTACGGCCAGATTGGCCTGATCCTACTGATCTCGCTTGCAGCGAAAAACGCCATCTTGATGGTTGAGTTCTCGAAGATCAAGCGTGAAGACGACGGGCTATCGATTGAAGAGGCGGCAATTCAGGGCGGTAAGATGCGCTTTAGAGCGGTAAACATGACCTCTTGGTCATTTATCTTGGGTATTTTACCGCTGGTATTTGCCGAAGGCGCTGGTGCGATCTCTCAGAACACAACCGGCCTTGCACTGCTAGGCGGCATGATGGTGGTGCTTGCGGTGGGCTCGGTGATGACCCCGGGCTTCTACGCTGTGTTCCAAACCCTGCGTGAAAAATTTAAATCACGTGGTTAATTAAGCAGCCTCCTTAGTCATTAGTCGAGCGTTAAATATATGTTCATATTTGGCTAAGGAGGATTTGTCTATTGTGGAAAAAGACGTTCACAGTAATTAGTGGTTTCTATAAGCACCCTGTTTTAAACAGTGTGTTTAAAAAATCATGAATAAAAATATAAACAAAGTACTGCGCGAAAGGATTCATAGTGGTCGTGTTTTTTTAAGGTAAAAATATGAAAAAGCAACTTATTACAACTTCTATGTTGGCTGCTCTAGCGGCGCCAGTAGCATTTGCAGAAGAGTCTGAGGTTATTGACCCTTCGGATCTAACCCGCGTTTACACGCAAGCTGCATTGTTTGTTAACTCTGATGCTGACATTCGCGCATCGGCAATGTTCACAGGCGCTTGGACTGAGAACATCCAATTCGCGGGCTTTGTTGAGGGTGAGTTTGGTAATGACAAAGCGAAAGAAGATGAAAAGGACAAGCTTGGTTTAAACTACCAAAACGGTCGTGCTCAATACTTCCAGGTTCATGCTATTGATAACCCACTAATGCCACGTGTAGGTATTTCGACAGATCTGATCCATCAAAATGGCAGTGCTGGTGGTCTAGATTTCGATGATACTACCTTGCTCTCTATTGGTGCGATTGCTCTGATTAACCCTAAGTATACCGGTGGCGCAATGGTGTTCCCGAACCTTGCATACACCACGGGTAATGTGATGGGTAAATCAGCAGATGGCTTTATGGCAAACCTATTTGTGACTCAACCTATTGGCGATGCAGGTGCGTTTATTCAAGCTTGGCCTGAATATTTTAAAGTTGAAGGCGATGTGGTTGAGATGGAATCTAAAGCGTTTAACCTAATGCTTAACGCACCGTTGAAACAAAATCGTACTCAATGGTTAATGACTAAGCTTCAATACGGTAGTGCTGATGTAGTTACTCCTCAAGGCCAAGAAATGGAAGGTTCTGTTGAGCTCAAAGCTGAAATCGGCGTTAAGTGGTTCTTCTAATCTGAATGAATGATTGA
Source organism: Vibrio sabulosilitoris (assembly GCF_055391395.1). Classification (NCBI taxonomy): domain Bacteria; kingdom Pseudomonadati; phylum Pseudomonadota; class Gammaproteobacteria; order Vibrionales; family Vibrionaceae; genus Vibrio; species Vibrio sabulosilitoris. Next base: position 2,856,405 of record NZ_AP029599.1, on the reverse strand, counting down.
GTTAAGCCAGAATAACTCGATGTTAGGGTGTTAATAATTAAAGCCAATGGGTATTTCCCGTTGGCTTTTTTATTATCGGCCCTAAACCACCGCCTAGGGCGGTGGTGATTGTCCCTTTGGGCGCTTGCTCGAAGGAGTGCCCATGTTAAAAGTTAATCTCTTATTCACCACAAGTAAGAGAAAACAAATAACATGAGCGACTACAGAAGTTCATCACATGTGTATTGGCGTTGTAAATATCATATTGTATGGACGCCAAAGTATAGGTTTAGGATTTTGAAAGGTAATGTAGCCAAAGAGCTTTACCGGTCAATCTACATTTTGTGCAATATGAAAGATTGCGAAGTCCTAGAGCTGAGTATCCAAGCAGATCACGTTCATCTCGTAGCAATACTGCCGCCTAAAGTGTCGATATCGACTCAAATGGGGGTATTATAGGGAAGGGCTGCAATTCGATTGTTCAACAAGCAAATTATTCGAAGGTATGTTCGACACCAAGAGAAGAAAGAGTTGGAACACGAGGCTCAGTTAGAGATGAAGATGGACTAACCAAATTGTACGCCCCCTTATTGGGGACTCAAAGCAAAACCGCCTTCTCAGTAGGCAGTCAGTTTTTTTGGCATGCCATGGTCTGAAACGAAAAAAGCCGCTGATAAATCAGCGGCTTTCGAAATTTGGCGGAGAGATAGGGATTTGAACCCTAGATACGCTATTAACGTATGCCGGTTTTCAAGACCGGTGCTTTCAACCACTCAGCCATCTCTCCGTTGTTGGGGCGCATATTAAAGGGCTTGGTGATGGTTGTAAAGCCTTCGCCACTAATTTTTTTGATTTTTATGCCGTTTGACTATTTATTACCCAAAAGGAGCCAAAAGAGTACATGTAATTATGCATATATAGGTAGTATCACCTAGTAAAAGTGAGCAAAAGGACAATAAATGAACGGATATCATATATCTACTAACCCTGAATTACTCGATTTGGATCTTATCCACCACTACCTAGCAGAAAAGAGCTACTGGGCTCGAGGCATGTCAAAGGCAAAGCTGGTAGTGGCATTGAAACACTCTTTGTGTTTTGGCGTTTACAATTGCAAGGGGCAGTTAGTCGCCTTTGGTCGCACAATCACAGATAAAGCGACATTTGCTTATCTTTCTGATGTGTTTGTGCTTGAGGAGTATCAAGGGCAGGGACTTGGTTGTTGGCTGGTTGAAAGCATCGTTAAGTATCCAGATTTGCAGGGGTTGAGGCGAATGATGCTAGCGACTAAGGATGCCCATTCACTTTACGCAAAATTTGGTTTTGAGATGATCAAAGACGAGACTATGTTAATGCAAGTCACTCAGCCGAGTCTCGCGCCAATAAGCGATGAGGCTAAATAGACACAAGCTGAGCATCACGGCAAAAGAGCCTGACAGGCCAAGCCAAGCGGCAGAAAAGCCAGCGCAAAGATAGGTGATCAGCCACCAAAAATGAGTCAACGAAAAATGGGCGGCAAAATACGCGCTCGCTTGCTCTTGTCCCGCGACGGCGGTGATGATTAAGCCAGCAGTAGTTTGGATTAATGACATTCCAACACCAAGACCTAAGCATAAGGCGATAAAGCCGGGCCAGTCAGGCGTAAGCATACCGATAAGCATGGAAGTACAGATGATCCCTATCCCCGGTAAGTGGAAAGCGTTGGCACTGTGAGTCAGTAGTAGTTTGGGTAGGGCAAATGCAACGGCGATAGAGCCAAGCCCGACGACAAATAGGGCTAACGCAGTCTGTGCTTCATTCCCTACAAGGAGTTCACTAACATAAACTACGGTGTTGACTAGCACCATGGCACCGGCTGATGCCGCCGCCAGATACGCGAACCAAAGCGTGCGTAGGGAAGAGTGTGCCAAGTAGTTGGATAACGATTGAGTGACCACTGACTTCTTGAGAGGAGAAAAAGATTGATTGGTCTGGACTGAGGAAAGTTGGCATAGCGCAATAAGGATAGCTGAGATGACAAAAGTTCCTGCATCGAGAAGAAACAATGTGCGAAAGCTAATCGTCAACAGCATAAGGGCTGTGAGCAAAGGGCTGATAACCTGCTCGAGATCGAAGGCGACCCGGCTGTATGACAGTGCCTTGGTGTAGTCCTCTCTATTGGGCAGTACTATAGGGATCACGGCTTGGTAGAGCGGAGTAAATGCAGCCGAGCAGGCATGGATAACAAACATCAACAAGTAAACCTGCCACACGTGCACGACCCAAGGCAGAAGCAGTAGCGTTAGGCCTCGGAGCAAATCGAGGATAATGAGCGTGGATTTTGGATTGAGCCTATGATTTAGGGCACCAAATAGGGGAGCTAGCACAATATACGCAAACATTTTGATTGCAAAGGCGATGCTGAGTACTTGGCTTGCATCTGCCCCTGCTAACTCATACGCCAGCAGAGCGAGACATACCGAGCTTACCCCTGTGCCAATTAATGAGATAACCTGGGCCAATAGCAAACGTACGTAATCACGGTTTTGCCACATCGAATGGTTCTCAGTCTTTTGCGTTTCTCGCATTACTACTCCCATCAGCGCAAGCTTATTGAGTATAGAAGCGAGCGCCAAGGGTGTGAAAACCACACCGCTTGCATCTAACGCTGTAATTAGAAGGTAGCCACCAAAAATGAGGTTCTATCGTGGTGTTCGCACCAGCATGCAGTTAATATCACGCTAATGATCGATAAGCACAGTTGTAGGATAAGCGCTTGAAAGTACTATTGATGACGATTGGCTCGCGGGGAGACATCGAGCCTTTTATTGCCTTGGGAGTCGGACTTAACAACAAAGGCCATCAAGTTTACATCTGCGCTCCGGCGCGTTTTCAGGCGATGATTGAAGCCCATGGTTTGGAGTACAGTTTTCTCACTGATGAGCTGTTTGAGATTGTAGAGAAGGGCACATTAGAGGCGATGGGCAGTCTGGTCAGCGGGCTGCGTACCGCCATAAAGATGCATCGACTGGCCAAGCCTATCAATCGCAAAATGCTGAGGCAAACGATAGAAGCTGGGTTAGCGACTGAACCAGAGCTGATCATTTATCACCCAAAAGTGATGGCAGCGGCATCAATAGCGGAGAAGCTAAACATCCCTGCCATTATGGCTGTGTTGCAGCCGATGATTGTACCGACTCAAGCGTTTCCGCCAGCGGGACTGCCCAATCTGGGTAAATCTCTTAATCGATTCAGTTATCGCTTGGTCGAGAAGGGCTTTGGGCAGTATCGCCAAGAACTCAACCAATATAGGGAAACGCTATTGGCCTTGCCACCACTGTGTAAAGGTGTAAGCGTACTTACTCGGGAGGGAGGACAAGCGATCCCGGTACTGCACGCATATAGTGATCTCCTTATTCCTCGTCCCAATGACTGGCCAGAGATGGCGTTTGTCTGCGGTGACTGGTTTCTCAGTGAAGAGCAAAGTGACTATCAGCCCCCAGGCGAGCTCGAGGCATTTTTAGATCACCCTCAACCAACTATCTATATTGGGTTTGGCAGTATGTCCGGTCGTGATCCGAACAAAACCACACGTATCGTGCTCGATGCGATAAAAGCGACAGGTGTGCGAGCAATCGTGGCCAGTGGCTGGGGCGGGCTTGAATCGGCATATCATAGCGATAATGTTTTGATGATTGAAGGCGCTCCACACCATTGGTTATTTCCCAAGGTTGCGGCTGTTGTCCACCATGGCGGCGCGGGAACCACAGCAGCAGGTTTGAGAGCAGGCAAGCCAACCTTAGTTTGTCCTTTCTTTGGCGATCAGCCATTTTGGGGACAGACTGTGGTCAAGCACGGTTTGGGTCCTGAGCCAATCAAGCAAAAAAGTCTGACGGTCGATAATCTGACTCGCGCGATAACGGAAATGATGACCGACAAAGAGATGCAAACTAAGGCGGATCTGATAGGGGCTCAATTGGCACAGTGCCATGGTGTGGAGAGGGCAATGGATTGGCTAGAGCAGCGAAATTTACTGTCGAATTGATAGATTTAACAAATATCAACGAGAACGATTAACACTTTGTTTGCAACCTTGAAGAATACATGAATGATACAATGTAACGCTTTGGATTACGTGTTATCTGTGGCACAATTGTGATGTTATAACATTAAAGAACCATCACCATGTCCTCTGCATTACTAAAAATTAATCAGCTTAATCTAAGTAGCTCTTCTCGGACCATCATTGAGTCGCTCGACCTTGAGCTACATGCTGGTGAAACCCTAGCCGTGATGGGGCCATCGGGCACGGGTAAGTCAATGCTTTCGCGAGCGATTGCGGGTATTTTACCTGAGCAGATCAGTATGAGTGGTGAGATCTTGCTTTCCGGTGAGGAGGTGGGCAGCAAGACGCTGCTGCAGCGCGAAAGTCAGCATCGCCCAGGGGTGATATTTCAAGATGCGTTGCAAGCACTCAATCCACTGGCCTCGATTGAAACGCAACTAGCTTTAGCCGCCACGTCTAACCACACAAGACTGAGCAGTGATGGCCGCAGCCAAGTAGTCACGTTGCTTGACCAACTCGGTTTTAGTCAACCTGAGCATATTCTGAAGTTGTACCCAAGCCAGCTCTCAGGCGGCCAGCGCCAGCGCATCTGTATTGCGATTGCACTGCTGAGTAGCACCAATGTACTGATTGCTGATGAGCCAACCAGTGCACTAGACCCAATCACTGAAAAAGAGATCCTGCAGCTGTTCGCGCGCAGTGTAAAACAACGCGGATTGGCTGGCGTGTTGATCACCCACGACCTAAGATCGGCGTTAGAGTGCGACAAACTGTTGGTGATAGCCGATGGTCAGATGGTGGCACAAGGCACACCAGACAATATACTGCAGAGCAACCTTCATCCATTTTGTCAGCAGCTCAAACAGCTACGCAAGAGTCATTAAGTGAGCACGGTATGAACATGGTCATGAAAAAACACAATAACGCAATGTCGGCCCAAGTGGTGTTTGAGGATGTTAGTGTCCATTACTATTCGCGTCCAAGCTGGCTTGGTGGTAAGCCCTTTAAGGCACTGAGTGACCTTAATCTGTCGATTGATACCAAAAACATCGCGGTGGTTGGTCCTTCAGGTGCGGGTAAGTCGACCTTGATCGAATTGCTATTTGGCTTGCGTAAACCGACCCAAGGCGAGGTTTATGTGTGTGGTTATCCTCTGTCTGTATCGAGCAATACCCAGCGTCAAAAACTGTGCAAGCACATCCAGTTGGTGCCACAAGAGCCGCAAACCAGCTTAAACCCTTACTACACGGTACGACAGATCCTGACCGAACCCTTGATTAACTTGGGTTTGACGCAAAATGTCGATACCAAGTTAGAGCAAGCCTTGACGGATGTGGGCTTGCATATGGGTTTGCTCGATTTTTATCCGAATCAGCTCTCTGTTGGGCAAGCGCAGCGTGTGGCTATCGCTCGTGCCCTAGTGGTAGAGCCCTGTGTGCTGGTGGCTGATGAGCCAACCAGTAGCCTTGATCCGATCAGTCGCAAGCAGGTGCTTGACCTGATCACTCACCTTCAGCGCCAACGCAATATGTTGTTGATTTTGGTTACTCACGACCTAGATGCCGCGCAAACTCTGTGTGATGAAATCTTGGTGCTTGACCAAGGTCAAGCGGTAGAGAAACGCGACACTGAGCAAGTGATGCAAGATCCACAGCATCCAACCAGTCAAGCGCTGTTAGAAGCCCAACGATTATCAGCCTAATCAAACTTCAATTTACCTAAACGGAATAACAACACCATGAAGTCTACTTCTCTAAAGCTAGCGATTTCGCTTGCGCTCGCCCTGCCTATTACTGGCTGTTTCGGCCCAGAAACCAGTGATGAAGCGAACTCTGCAACCTCAGAAATCCGTCTGGCTATGATGCAGCCACCACGTACAGGACTGTCACCTTTGTCTGATGATGCGTTCAAGCTGTCACGTTGGAGCACCGCTGAGACCCTGGTTAATCTGACCCTTGAGGGCGATGCAGAGCCAATGCTAGCAACAAGCTGGCAGCAGGTAAGTGATTTGAAGTGGACCTTTACGATTCGTGAAGGTGTTAAGTTTCATGACGGCGAAGAGCTCAATGCTCACTCGGTGGTCAACAGCCTGAACAAAGCACTTGCAGCGGCACCAAAACCACGCATCCTTGATGGTATTCACTGGGAAGTGAAAGCCCTTGACGACTACACGGTTGAAATTGAAACGCCATTTAACGATCCGCTGCTTCCAAGTCGTCTTTCGAGCCCACAGTTATCCATCCTGACAGCGACGGCGTACCAAGACAACGGTCGCGTTTCACCAATCAGTGCGGGTACTGGTCCATTTGAGCTGGTTGAAATCAATGGTGCAGTAAGTGCCAAGCTGGTTCGCTTTGATGACTACTGGGGTGAGAATGCGAAAATTGACACCATCATTGCCGATTACGTGCCAGATGGTTTCGCGCGCGCAGCGGCCCTTCGTACCGGTGAAGCGGATGTGGTTGAGGCGGTGCCAATTTCACAGATCGCCATGATTGATGACGAGCTTTTACATGAGGTAGCAATGCCTCGCACTAACACGCTTTACCTGAACAACAAATCTGAAGTCTTTAGCCAGATTGAACTAAGAAAAACCGCAGCTGCTGCTGTTGATCGCAAGCAAATTGTTGAAACCGTTTATGAGAACCATGCTGACATTGCTAAAGGTCTATTAGGTCCTGCTCTAGCGTGGGCCGATCCTATCCGCGCCGAGCGTGCACCACTGCCAAGCGATCTCAAAGCGAATGGTGAAAAGATTGTTATCGGTACCTTTACAGACCGCGCTGAACTGCCAGAAGTTGCCGCGCTGCTTAAGCAGCAACTAGAAGCGGTTGGCTTTGAGGTTGAGCTGGATATTCGCGAATATGCTCAGATTGAAACCGATGCGCTAGCAGGGCGCTTTGATGCGTTTATTCTTTCACGTGCCACTGTTCTTGATTCAGGTGACCCTCTGGCCTACTTCCAAAGTGACTTTGGCTGTACGGGCTCTTTTAACCTAGGTCAATTCTGTTCAGAAACAGTCGATGACGCGCTGACTCACGCTGACCTGCAGCAACCGGGTGCGCCGCGTCAACAAGCCATTATTGATGCTGAGAAGATGATCCTTGATCAATACGCCGCGATTCCTTTGTTGCATGAACGTGTTGTACAAGGTGAGAGCCTACGTGTCAAAGATGCAGTGCGCGACCCAGCTGAGCGTCGTTTGATTAACCAAATCACTGAGGTTAAATAAGCTCATGCTGTCTGTTTTACCGGGTCGAGCTCTGCTCGGCTCTTCACTGCCTTGGCTATCACGCGCCGTTGCACTGCTGATTGTGGTGGTGTTAGTCGGTCTGATGCCGGACATTGCAGGTATTGACCCAAGCCAATCCATTTTGCGTGCGCGTGCCGGTCAGCAACAGTTGCTGACAGCGGAAGCGCTTGAAGCGGTACGTATCGACCTTCAACTGGATCGCAGCGCCACTGAACGTCTGTGGGACTGGGCGAGCAGCGCAATGCGTGGTGACCTCGGTCAATCTTGGATAGATGGCTCGGATGTGATGGAAGGTGTAAAGCAGACAGCATCAACCTCTTTTATGCTGACAGGCTCAGCCCTCGTCCTGACCGTACTGCTTTGTGGTATCAGCGTCGGCTATACCTTGTTGCGATGGCGACGTGGTCGCTTGGGTATGGAGCATAACAGCTTAAGCTCAATCCTAATCGCGTTGCCTGAGTATGTGATTGCAGCCCTTTTGATCCTAGTGCTCTCGGTTTGGCTTGGCCTGTTTCCACCTTATGGCTGGAAGGGCATTGAGAATTTGTGGTTGCCGAGTATTGCTTTGGCTGTGCCTGCTACGGGACTGTTCAGTCGCTTACTCAATGACAGCCTAAAGCGCGTATTGAACGAGCCGTGGGTGATCACTTGGCTCAGCGCCAACGTGCGTTCAACCAAGATTATGCGTTTTGCTCTGTGGCGCGCGATCAGTAACCTGTTCCCACAAATCGCCATGACAGTGATTGGCTTGACGGGCGGCGCTGTTGCGGTTGAGCAGATCTTCTCGATCCCGGGGATTGGTCGTATGATCCTTGGCGCGGCCAAGGCACAGGACTTGCCAATATTGCAAGGCGGCTTGTTAGTGCTGCTTGTGTTCTCTATTTTAGTGAGTAGCTTAAGCATCTTGCTGCAAAAATTGGTTCTAGGACACAGTGCCAGCAGCGGCAAGCTGATCAGTAGCCATTCAACATTTAGCTTTACCCGCTCTAAGGTTAAGCTGTCGTTCAGTATTGGTATTTTTGCTGTGCTGTTTTTCGGCGTGGTGTGGGCGCTGCAGCGTGACCCTTACCTGAGTCAATTCGCCCGTCTTGCGGCGCCGAGTTTTGCAGCGCCACTGGGCGCCGATGCCATCGGGCGTGATCTGCTCGCTCGAGTTGGCCTTGGGATGATCACCACGATCCAAGCCGGTGTATTGGCGACAGCATTGAGCTTATTGGTTGGGCTGGTGATGGGCTTTTGTACTCGCTTTAGCCAAGGCTTTATTGAAATCACTAAGGGTGTTCCTTATATCGTGGCGGGTTTGCTGGTCGCCGGTATGACTGGTATGCATCCAGATAGCGCTATGATTGCGATTGTCTTGGTTTCTTGGGCACCGCTGGCCGCGCACTGCTCGAGCTTGTTGGTTGAGGCTAAAGCCCAGCCATACACACACCTCGCGCCAGTCTGGGGCACCAAACCTGTGCGCATGCTGCGCTATTACCTGCTGCCCTACGTGTTGCCGCCATTGCTGCGCCACGCCCTATTGCGCTTGCCTGTGATCACATTGAGCTTGACCTCTTTGAGCTTTATCGGCCTTGGTGCTAAGCCACCTTCGCCAGAGTGGGGCCTATTGATTGCCGAAAACCTGCCGTACATAGAGCGCGCTCCGCAGGGGGTGTTGGTACCTATCTTTGGCCTAGTTGCATTAGGGGTTGCGATTAACCTTCTGTTTGACGATTAACGGACGTTGTTTGTCGAGAGTGGGGAAACAGTAAAAGGTGGTGTATTCGTTCGTTTTACACACCCGTCATCACTTGGGCTCGAAAACTGGGAAAAGGGCGCAGCGTACTAAACGGGCAGCCCTTTACCTTTTTATAACTCTCGCAGCATTACTACAAGACTCTGAGATACATATCTAAATTGTAAGTCGCATGCCCACTCGTCCGTCGGCACTCTACGTCAAGAGGTATTATGTCTCAAAGTGCTGTTACCCAAAGCTTGCTGGCCAACACTATGAGGTGGCGCAACAAGCTTTTGTTGGACTGGCTGCGTGCGATTACAAGTTTATCTGGTCGCTGCATCACTGCTCAGATAGGCGTGTATATGGGTGTTGAGCCACTCAAGAGTCTGTTTGATAACATGGGATTTGTCCGCTCCTACACGGTGGAACAAGCTCAGTGGGACCTTACCCGGACCTAATATGACTTTTGGCATGATGAGATTCGCAATTCTCCCAGATCGAACCCAAGGTTCGGCAACTTTATCTGCGATAATTGCCCAGCCATGTTGACTTACCAGTTCACAGATTAAATCATCGCTTCCAACCTGCCGGCAGTTGATCGATAACCGCCCGATCACGTTATTATCGATTATGTCTAAAGTATGGATATATTGAGTGTGTGTTTGTAACTCGGCCCAAGTAATTGGATGATCCAATGATAGCAGTGGCGAGTCTACTGCCACATAAGCGGAAAAATCGATATAACCCAAATGATAGAAGGCGACTTCTTGACGATCTTGATGAAGCGACTAAAGGTTATGTTGTGTGTATTGCGCACGTTTCGGGCCACTTAGCAGTATGTAACAGCGAAGGCCTGAAAAGCATTGGCTACACTCAAGATACTCAAAACCCGCCTGGTGGCATAATTAGACGTGACCAAAATGGTAAGTTGAACGGTATTCTAGAAGAATCCGCGACCTACCCGCTGATGGCGCACATGACTGTCGATCCAGCAGAGATCCCAGAGCGTTTCCAACAAGTACAAGAGATGTTCATGAGCTACGGTGTGACGACGGCTCAGGAAGGTCTGGCGACTAAGACTTCACTTGGTATGATGCAGCATTTGTCAGCGCAAAACCTGATCACCATTGATATCTTGGCCTACGCCAAGTGGCTCGATTTTGAAGAGCTTATGGAATCTGAGACGATTAAATTGGGTGAGTACCAGAATAACCTCAAGCTTGCTGGGATGAAGATCGTAAGTGACGGTTCACCTCAAGGCAAGACCGCTTATCTGTCTAACCCGTACTTTGAGATCCCGCACAGCCACGCTTTCCACTACCATGGTTACCCTGTTATGACGCAGGATGAGTTCAACCACTACACGGCGCTTGCTTTTGAGAACGATGCACAAGTACTCACTCACGCTAACGGTGATGCAGCAATGGGCATGTTACTGGAAGCGGTTGACTATGCGATTGAAAAACACGGTGATCGTGACCACCGTACTACCATCATTCACGGCCAAACAATGCGCTTGGATCAGGTACAAAAAGCCGCAGAGTACAGTATGATCGGGTCGTACTTCCCTGCGCATACCTTCTTCTGGGGTGATTACCACCGTGATTCTGTACTGGGCCCATGGCGTGCTTCAAACATCTCACCAATGGGATGGGCGAAGGAGTTCGGCTTGCCGTTCACCATTCATATGGATGCACCTGTAGCCTTCCCAGATCAGATGCTAAACATGTGGACTGCGGTTAACCGAACCACGCGTGATGGTGATGTACTAGGTGAGTATCATAAGATCACACCGTACGAAGCGCTAGAAGCGATCACCATCACGGCAGCTTATCAAAACTATGAAGAAGCCGAGAAGGGCTCTATCGAAGTAGGTAAAAATGCTGATTTGGTTATCCTAGAAGCGAACCCGATGAATGTGGATCCAATGACGATCAAAGACATCAAAGTTTTGGAAACCATCAAAGACGGTAACACCATTTTTGAATTGAAATAATATTTGAGTTAGTCGCGTCTAAAAAAAAGCCCCTCATCATCCATGACGAGGGGCTTTTGGCTACACTAAGGTGTCTAACCGCATAGGGCGATTAGTTTAAGTGGTCAAAGTTAGTTGGATACATTGGAATGTGCTGATATTCATCAAACACGTTCAATAGTTCAAGCGCCTTGCCAGAGGCAATCTGATTGGCTTTGCGCTTGCCAACGTAATATTGACCAAATTCTTCAGGTGAAATCTTGATTACCTCACCAGAGTCATTGCCGCTGATTAAGTATTCTGCAATACCGTTACGGATCTCAAGGCTGTGCTGCTCTTGACCAAAATCGAAGGTCAAGATACCACTTACCTGAGTCGCACGGCTTGGGTTAATAAAGGTACGCAGGTAATTTACCGCAGTGCCAGGCTCGCGCTCTACCCAGGCTGCACTTTGGCGACCGCTAAGGGTCACATCAATATCCCCCTCAAGGCTTCGTGCCCCGGCAATATAGAAATTACGCACGATAGTACCTTCACTACGACGGCCCAGCTCGCGCAGGGTATCGGCAAAGGCTTGACGTGCTGCGCTATTATTCGGCGCGTTAAAGTACAGGGCGGATGAAAGCTCTTTGGCCCACAAGAACTCTCCCTGCTCCATTGCCTCTTGCCATGCAACATAAGTCGCCTCAACACCGCCAGCCAGTTTAATCATGTATTCAGCATGCTTGGCATTCGGTAGGTTGTGCAATTCATGCGGCTGACCAGAGAAGTAGCCATGGTTTTGTACCGGGAATGCCTGTGGGTAGGTTTCGTATTGGCCGTAAACATTGTTCACGTGTGTGTGAGCGTTTAGCGCATCTGGGATTGGCATATGGTGCTTAAGCTGGCTCGGTGATACGCCAAGGTTGGTTAGGCGAATCGCTTGGTCGTAAACGAAGTTACGTGAGTCCACCATGGCATTGATAGTGTCTTGGATCTGTTCTTTGCTCGTCAGTGGGCTTGCACCCGAGCCAATATCGATAACATACTTTGGCTCTAGGTCGCGAATCTGTACTAAGGCGTCAGTCCAAGTGCGTGGGTCGCGATAGGCATCACCACGGAGGGTGTACATGTTCATTGATGGCCATACAGCATTTGAGATCACCATCTCATATTTTGGGATATAGACGTTGATGGTGTCCTTGGTATCGGTTTCTGCGTGATAAGCAATGAATTCCAGCCCGCCAATGGTGAAGGATTCGCCGTGCTCAACCAGGTGGGTTGCCGGGATCCATGCGCTCTCATGTCCCATTTTTACACTCAGTGGAACCAACGCGGCATCTGGGCCTTCTGCTGGGCTCAAGTTGCCGTAATGGATGTTGGCGCGAGAGGCAAGGTGAGGCTGCATCTCGTCGATGTAGGCATTGGCCTGTCCATCCCCTGAGCGCGCCATAATAATATCGTTCAAGTCTGGGTGAGCGACAATCACGGCATCGTCACCATCGAGCATAGTTGTGGTGCCGGCTACATAGTGGTTATGGTCGTAAATAACACCAATGATTGGCTTAGTGCTGATGTGCTCACGAATATACGCACGGAAGGCTGCGCCGTCGCCTGCGTGTTCCCCGGTTGGTGCCACAATCAATCCGTCATCGAGTTCAATCACAACCGGTGCATATGCCGGACCGTGCAGAACCCACACATTGTCTGTGACCTGCTCGTGATTAAGCTCTGCGGTTACGCGGTGAATATTAGCGATCTTAGTCAGAGCAGTAACATCACCGATAGCACCGCTGGGTAGGGTGATCACACTTGGCGCATCAGGGTTCGCATTGTAGTGCTCCCAGTTAACCGACGCATGCGCGCCAAAGGCCATAGTCGCAGCAACACTTAGGGTAAGGATGTTCTTCTTCATAGGGTTCTCATATTTGTTGTTATCAAGCTTATCGATGCGCAGAACGTCAGGAACTCGGGTAGCAAAGTGCGCAATCGATAGCATGACAATATCCCAGAAGTGATGGGTCTCCTTACTGTTCCAATTAACAAGTGATATTAGCTGAACTAATATCATTGAAGCTCAGACTAGGGTATAAATTGAAGGCGTTTTAAGGGTGGTATTAATATGCAACAAGTGGATTTAAAGCTGCTTACTGTGTTCTGTGCAGTGGTTGAAAACGGCAGTATGACCGAAGCCGCTAATCAACTCGGAGTCAATCAATCAGCGGTGAGCCAAGCGATTCAGAGGCTCAAAAATCAATTGGGGACCGAGCTGTTTATTCGCCAAACTCGAGGGGTAAAACCGACTGCCGCAGGCAGGGCGCTGTATAATGAGTTGTCGGTCGATTTAGATCGAATAGCTCAGACTTTGACTGGTCTTAGCTCGTTTGATCCCGAGTAAAGCCATCGAACGTTTAACTTAAGCTGTCCAGAGATCTGCCATACCCACTTATTGCAAAACACCCCATTCAATGATAACCCCAATCTCAAAGTCATCTTGCACAACCAGCCTGAGAGCAGTGATGCACTCGTCAAACAGCTGCTCGATCGGGAAAGAGACTTGTTTATTGATGTGGTTGTCCCCGATCACCCGAGTATTCTGGGTGAGCCGCTAAAGCAGGAAAAGATTTGTGTGATCGCGAGTCAAGACCACCCAAGGCTCTCAAATGACAGCATCTCAATGACGGAGTTTTTGACTGAGCCCTATATCAAGTTCAATCGCACTCGCGATAACCGTGCTGGAATCCAGTCGTTTACTCAAGCCTATATTCATGACCTCAATATTGTGGCATACAGTCAATCGATATTTGAGATCATGGTCTTGGTCTCGCAAACAGACAAAATTTCAACGCTGTCGGTTGAAATGGCCGAGTACTATCGCGATAAACTGGGCCTGAAAATCTATCAGTTACCCTTTAGCAGCAGCCGAGTGAACCTTTATATGCTCTGGCATAAAGCATTGAACAACAACTCAGGACATCAGTGGCTGCGAAATCAATTGAGACAGCTTTATACCCGTTAGTGTGACTCGACAACCAATCTTCAACCCAAGCAAAATGAAAATGTTATCTAAAAATCTGCCTCTGAGAGCCACATTGTTCCTGGCTCTGCAACTATCGATTTCTCATGTTAGTGCATGTGGTTTTCACTCTTCTTTTGAGGTGGGTGCTAATATTCCTCGTGGCGCGACTTGGCTGGTGATCAGAAGCTACTCGGCCGTTCAAGAGGGGCGGGTGCCAGCGACTGATAAGCTGGAGGGTGATGCTGGGTTTCGCCGAGCGAGCTGGTGGCTGAACCTTTTTACTCGTGAGTTACAAAAACATGGGGTGAAAGAAAGCTATATTTACCTTGCCGATGTTGGGCTATGGGCGAAATATCAACACCACGCACCAAAAAGACTACAACTGGAACTTGCGCCAAAGCAACAAGACTACAATGTGGTTGTCCTGACTTCTGAAACGTTAAGTGCATTAGTCAGCGATGAGATCACCCTCAGTCGTGCTCTAGAGTTTGGTATTATCTCATTATCCGAGAGTGTTGTTGGCTAAAATGAAAAGGGCTTCCAACTGGAAGCCCTTGATGATCTAGCTATTGGCTTAGCGCTCTATTTTTTCGCTCAATAGACGCAAGGCGTTGAGAGTGACCAAAGCCGTTGCGCCGGTATCCGCCAGTACGGCTGCCCAAAGGCCAGTAACGCCCAGTAGGGTCGTTACCAAGAAGAACACCTTGCTACCGATTGCCAGCGCTACGTTTTGACGAATAATCGCCATGGTCTTACGCGACAGCTTAATTAGACCTGGAATGGACTGCAGGCGGTTGTGCGTGAGCGCGCAGTCAGCGGTTTCAAGCGCCACATCCGTGCCGTGGCCCATAGCGATGCCGACATCAGCGGCTTTGAGTGCTGGTGCATCATTAATTCCATCGCCAATCATGGCGATCGAACCGGACAGTCCTTTCAATGCGTTAAGCTTATCGCCTGGCATCAATTCTGCTTGATAGCTGATATCGATTTGAGCGGCAATATTGGCCGCGGCGCGCTGGTTGTCGCCGGTGAGCATCACACTGCTCACGCCAATTTGTTTGAGGGCTTTGACCGCTTCGATGGCATCGTCACGCAGCGTATCTTGCAGCGCAATTAGGGCTTTTGGCGCCTCGTCAATGGTGACCACTACCACGGTCTGTCCTTGTGCCTCAAGTGCATGAATTTTTTGCTCAAGCTCTGCCGGCAGGTTGTCAATATGACGCGGGGCAAGAACTTGTATCGATTGGCCATTAATTACACCAGAAGCACCAACACCAGAGATACTCATCGCGTTGTCGACATGCGGCAAGGTGAGGTGACGACGCTTCGCTTCAGCAACGATGGCAGTCGCAAGTGGGTGAGTCGATTTTTGCTCGATGGCGGCAGCAAGGGTAAGGGTGTCTTCATCGCCCTCTACAGAGGTGACCTGTGGCTGCCCTTGGGTCAGTGTACCGGTTTTATCAAATGCTACCGTATTTACACGACCTAGCTGTTCAAGAGCTAGGCCACCTTTGATGAGTGCGCCTCGTCGCGTTGCATTAGCCAACGCTGAGGTAATTGCCGCAGGGGTAGAGATAACCAAGGCACAAGGGCAAGCAATCAGTAGTAGTGCAAGTGCTTTGTATATCCACTCTTGCCAAGAGGCATCGAAAAACAGTGGCGGCGCAACCGCAACCACAAGAGCAATCGCCATCATCAGCGGTGTGTACCAGCGACTAAACTTATCGATAAAGCGCTCGACTGGTGCCTTTTTCTCTTCGGCTTCTTCAATCAGCGCAATGATACGATCGACCGCGCTGTCACCTTGCTCTGAGGTCACTTTGAGGCGCACCGCTTTATCAACTACCATAGTACCCGCCATTACCGAGGCATGGGCTTTCAGCTCAACTGGAAGCGGCTCGCCAGTGAGGGCACTTTGGTCGAAGTGGCCGTGGCAGCTAAGAAGCTCGCCATCGACCGACAGGCGTTCGCCCGGAAGCACCTCAATCTTGTCGCCTACCAGGATTGATTCAACGCCAACCACTTCTACTTCACCATCAGCTTTGATATGTCGAACCTTATCCGGTGTGAGCGCCATCAATTTTTGTACGCCGCTGCGGGCTTTACTCGCGGCAAAGCCCTCGAGTTGCTCGCCGACCATAAACAGTAGCAGCACCATTGCAGCTTCAATCGTTTCACCTAAAAAGAGTGCGCCAATCACGGCCACCGACATAAGGGTTTCAATCGAGAAAGGCGTACCGCTACGTGCCAAGGCAAAGGCTTTTTTACTTACAGGCAAAAGCGCCAAAATGGTAACAAGATACATCAATGGCTGTTTGAGAGCTGGAATCAACTGACCGCACAGCAGTGCAATACCGAACAAGGTGGCAACAACTAGGATTTGCACGCGTGAGCTGCTGAGCAGTGAATTTGGCTTTTGCTTACTTTGGGTTGGCTTGGCTTCATCGGCGATATCAAAGCCCGCCGCTTCAATCGCATTGGTCACATCAGTTGGATTAAGAGTCGACGATGCCGAAATAATCAGGCGTTCGGTCGCAAAGGCAACTCGGGCGGCAATCACGCCGTCGACTTGCTCTACTGCCTTTTGCACTTTAGCGGCACAACTTGGACAGTCCATCCCCACCAATTGCCAGCTTAGGCGTTTACCCACAGCCTCTAATGATTGCTCTTTTTCTTGGTGTGAGGAGCAGCACTTAGAATGGCTACAACCGTGTGAATTGCTCATTGATTTACCTTGTGACCATTATGGTCTGTGTTACTACAAATTATGGTCTGTGTTACTACAAAATAGTGAGGCAACATATATAAGTAATGTTGCACTGCGATGTCAATGCGCGATGAGAATATCTGATATTTGTGTGACTCATAACGCACGTGGCACTATTTATTTGCTTACTTATTAATTACGGCGCTACTGACGATATGAGCCTAACAAAAACTATCCTATCGACGGGAAGCGGGTTAAAGTTGATTGTGATCATACGGCGAATCATCTCCCAAGTATACAATCATTCGATATCTCTGGTAATAATAACCATTATCATGCACACTCTGCACTCCCAGAATTCGAGCACAGACCAGCAATTTACAACACAGCCTTCTATCCGGACAATTTTGATAGATGGTGAAAGACGTTGCAGTCCCTTTACGCTGGTGATGGTCGACTCCAAATTTTAACTCAAACTATAAAGCAACAACTCGTTATGACCCTGACTCATAAAGATTACTTAAAAATCGCTTTTCCTTTTATTGTCTCGACGGTGACCCAGCCGTTACTTGGTGCGGTTGACACTGCAGTGATAGGTAAGCTCGGTGTTGCCGAGCTGATTGGTGGCGTCGCCATCGGTACCGTGATCATGAATACCATGTACTGGCTGTTTGGCTTCTTTCGCGTGAGTACCACCGGGCAGAGTGCGATGGCGCTGGGTAAGAACGACCACCAAGCACTTGCAGCGAGTTTAGTGCGCCCGTTCGGTCTTGCCTTATTGGTGGGATTGATTTTCATTGCCCTACAATCTCTCATATGGCAGGGGGCAAATTGGGTCATTGAGCCTGAGGCAGAGGTGGCATTGAGCGCTAAAAACTACTTCGAAATTTTGATCTATGGCGCGCCTTTTGTGTTGCTTAATTACACCCTAATCGGCTGGTTGATGGGGCAAGCTAAAGCTAAAGCGACGCTGTTTACTCAGGTGTTTGGTAACGTACTCAACATTGTACTCGATGTGGTGTTTGTCCTATTTCTTGATATGGGCATTGAAGGGGTTGCTTACGCGACCTTGATATCTCAGATCACTACCTTCGCTATTGGAATGGTGTTGGTTGTACGTACTTGTCAGTTCCCGCTGTTTGAGTATGCGCGCAAGGTCAGCATGACGCGTAAAGATCTCGGTGTGATCATGTCATCAAACATGGATCTATTGCTGCGTACGGTGTGTATTTTGGTGTTCTTCAACATGATGGCGCGTATTGGTTCTCAGCTCGGTGCGGATGTCCTGGCGACCAACGCCATCTTGATGCAGGTGACCTTTATTGTTAGCTACATGTTCGACGGTGTAGCGAATGCATCGAGCGTGTTTGCTGGTAAAGCGGTGGGGCAAAAGAACCCAGCCCTGCTGGAGCGCGTGGTGAAGCTGAATGTGCAGTGGACAACTGGCTTTGTTATTGGCCTAACCTTGCTGACCTTTTTATTCCGTGACTCGATTGTGTTGGTATTCACCCAGCTTCCAGAGCTTATTGAAATTTATGTTTCACTATCACCATGGCTATTAATTTTCCCACTAGTGTCAGGCTATGGCTTAACCTTCTATGGCATCTTTACCGGAACGGGCACGACGCGCCCAGTAAGAAACTCGACCTGTATTACTTTGGTAGTATTTCTGATAACTCAGTTGGTTGCGGTTGAACTGTGGGGTAATCAAGGGTTGTGGTTCGCATTTAGTGTATTCTATGTAGGTCGATTAGTGTTCTTGTACCCATACCTTGGACACGTCCGCCAAAAGTGTCATGCGTGATTTAGGCGCGAGGATCGGGCATCGGGCTGACGCCCTCCGAGTAGCGAGGGGTGGACGCTAAACACCTAGCGTCCACTGAACTCCTCGCTCTCCGCAGCGAAGCGTTCTCGCGCCCCGTCCATGAACGTAAGCTAACTGGCAGCGTCAAGTTCTACAGGTGGCGCAGTGCGTTCGTTCCATGTACTGAGGAATGCTGTGAGCTTGGCTGACTTTGGACTAGAAAAGATAGCCTCTGGCGGCCCTTGTTCCTCAATTCTTCCGTCTGCTAGAAAGACCACTTGGTCAGAGACCCGAGCGGCAAAGCTCATCTCGTGGGTCACGATGACCATGGTCATGCCTTCCTTAGCCAACTGCTGCATAACTTTTAGCACCTCACCGACCAGCTCCGGATCCAGTGCTGAGGTGGGTTCGTCAAACAACATTATCTTGGGATCGGTTGCCAGCGAGCGCGCGATGGCGACTCGCTGTTGTTGACCGCCAGAAAGTTGATTTGGATAGGCATCTTGTTTGTGCTCCATCCCAACCTTGGTCAACATATCTAGGGCGATTTGTTCAGCTTGCGGCTTGGGTATCTGTTTTACCAAGGTGAGAGGCAGCATTACGTTGTCCATGACGCTTAAGTGGGGCCAGAGATTGAACTGTTGGAACACCATGCACACATCACTCAAATTTTGTTGGACGACTTTAGTGGGCGCGAGGGTTAGGTTACCTTGTGTATCGGTGCCGTAACCGATCAGCTTACCATTGACCAAAACCTCACCTTGGTCGTATTGCTCAAGAAAGTTCATACAGCGCAGCATGGTACTCTTACCTGAGCCAGAGCCGCCGATGATGCATACCACCTCCCCACAATTGATTTGAAGGTCGATGCCTTTAAGTACTTGATTATCGCCAAAGCTTTTTTTCATGTCGACCATCTCGACGATTGGGTTGGTGTTCATGCCGCATTCCTTACGTTGGGGTTGAGATAGTGAGTCGCGCGCTGCTCCGCTTTTTGTCCTGCGGCAGAGACCGCTGTTGTGAGAAGCCAATAGGCAAGAGCGAGAACCAAATAAGGCTCTATAACGCTGAAGGTTTCGGTTGCCATGCGTATTGCAGCTGTACTGATCTCAGGGACAGTGATGATCGATAAGATCGCCGACTCTTTGATCAAGATGATCGATTGATTGGTGATCGGTGGAATGATCAAACCAAGCATCTGTGGCAGTTGTACCTTGCGCAGTGTTTGTAATGGGGAAAAGCCTAGATCGTAAGCGGCCTCCATTTGACCCTTAGCGAGACTGGCAAAACCCCCACGGTAGATCTCAGCAAAGTAAGCCGAAACGTAAAATCCCATGCCCCATATACCGACTTCAATAGCGCCTAGGGTTAAGCCAAGCAAAGGACCGCCATAAAAGAGTAAATAGACTTGAACCAGTAACGGAGTGCCGCGGAATACGGTGACATACAGTCGATAACATAACCGTAAAGGAGCTGATTTTGATTGCGATAGTGGGTACAAAACCAGCCCAAGGCTTAAACCAATCGTGAGGGCACCCAAGCAACTGAATACCGTGATTTTTAGACCGGCTAACAGCAGTGGGGTGTACTCTAAGATAAGTGACAAATCCATAATCATGACCTCGATAAATTGGCGAGCTTAGTTTCTGCCCGCCGGCCAAGGTAGGCGACGGTTTGGGTCAGGGTGAGATAGAGCACCCCAGCTGCAAAGAAAAACTCCAGTGGACGATAGGTTGTCGATGAATAGGTCTGAGCAATACGCATCAAATCAACCACAGCAATGGTGGAAATCAATGCCGAGTTTTTGATGATATCAATGGTTTCATTTACCAATGCAGGTAAGGTTTTACGCACTACTTGGGGCAACTGAATGTACCAATAGCTTTGCCATGGGCTAAACCCATAAGTCCAGCAGGCTTCCAGCTGGCCATTAGGCAAGGTACGAAAGCCGGCACGTAAGATTTCAGCCTGAAACGCGCCGGTATTCATACTAAGAGCAATGATTGCTGCGGCAGCTGGTGGGATAAAGATCCCGGCCAAGGGCAAGAAATAAAAGATGATAGCCAGTTGGACCAGTAGCGGGGTGCCGCGAAAGAAACTGATATAGATGCGAGCCACGCTGCGCAGCAGTAGCCAACGACTGGTCTTAATTTGACACAGAACCAGTGCGACGAAAAAGCCAATTAGGATCGAGATAATCGAAATCCAAAAGGTGGTAAAAAGCCCTGATAGTAGTGGCTTGTAATAGGGAAAAACCACACTTAACTCAAACATAGTTTGGCTCCTTTTGGTAATGTGCCGCATAACCCATAACATTTATCAGCAGCTGCGCAGCCAAAGTGGCTGTTATCTCAGTAGGGTCATAGGCTGGTGCCACCTCGCAGAGGTCAATACCCACAACTTGGTGACGTTGACAGACCTGTTCAAGGAGGGACAAAACCTCGTCGTAGTAGAACCCACCGTGGCTGGGTGTCCCTGTACCAGGCGCAATAGAAGGGTCAAAGCCATCTATATCGATGGTGAGGTAAATCTTACTTTCAGGGGAAATACTGTCTAGCACTTTGAGGGTACCTGACTGACGAAATTGATTCACAGAGAGAATTGTCGAGCCCACGGCCAGCGCATCTTGGTGATCCTGACGATTGGATGAGGAGGTATTTCGGATACCTAGCTGGGTCATTCCCTTAATGTGCGCCATTTCACTAGCACGACGCATACAGTTTCCATGGCCAAAACGCACACCGTGGCGCTGGTCAACGAAATCAAGGTGGGCATCAATCTGGACGACATGGAGGTCATGATGGCTCTCATAGGCTGAGAGTGCTGCGGCGGTTACCGAGTGATCGCCGCCGAGTATAATCGGAATGCAGCCTTGGGCTAGGAGCGATTCAACAGCAACCTTGGTATTAGATAAAGACTGCTCTGAATCGGTGTGGATCATGTCGACATCACCGACATCGACAACCTTGACCTTGCTTTTTTCCATATAAAGGGTGTCTCGTTCATAGTCGTAGGCACCACTGTGACCAAACGCAAACAGAGTTGAGGCTTGGCGAATGGCTCTAGGACCAAATCGTGCTCCAGAGCGATACTGGCAGCCCATATCGAAGGGCACACCAAGGACAGCGAAGTCAGCACCTTGGGTATCTTGGCAATCAGCAATCGGGCTCTTGCTGAACGTGCAGTGACCAGTAAAAGGAAGATTAAGCCGACCCTGTTGATAGTCATGTGGCATGGCATAGTCTCTGAGTTAAATTAAAAATAATGAGGGCGAAGCCCTCATCGCAATGGACAAAGATTAGCTCGTAGGCTCAGGCACATAGCCAGTTGGGAAGTCCATGGTAAAGCCAAACCATTTCATCTGTAGTTCAGCCAGCTTGCCATTTTTGTGCAGCTTCTCTATACCGTCGCTGAAGAACTGGACCAGTGATTCAGACTCTGGATCAGGTCGACCCGCCCAAGCGTAGTAGGTGTCAGGACCAAAAGCCGGTTGCACGATCTCAAATAGTTCAGGTCTGGCTTTGACAATTGGTGCAAGGTTTGGGATAGCTTGTGGAACCAAGTCGACTCGGCGTGCTGCTAATGCCGCGTAGGCTTCATTGTAATCGGTGAATTCTTGGATCTTTTTCACACCCTTACCGCGCTCTGGTACCAATACAGCTTGCTCATAGTCTTTGACAATATTGACCTGTGGAGAGCCAGCTTGTCCGCCCACTACCATGCCTGACATGTCGAGTGGTGATTGAATACGCTTATCGCCTTTTCGTTTCAAGATGGCGACCGATGCGGTTGAAATTGGATAAGTAAAACTGTAGTTCGTCGCTCGAGCCTCAGTGATCGTCAGTGAAGTCACAACAAAATCGTATCGCTTGGCGCTTAGGCCGGCCAAAATTCCCTGCAAAGGCAGATCAAGCTGTTTGAGTTTTACGCCTGGAAGGTCGAGCATAATCTCGTCAAGAATATCCTTGGCGTAACCAACAATCTTTCCATCTTCAAGCATCTCGAACGGGGTATAGCGTGCTTCGGTCGCCACGACCAACTCACCGCGCTGCTTGATCTCTTCAAGTAGATCAGCGTGCGCAAGAGTAATATTAGAACTAATCACTCCAGCGAAAAAAAGAGATATAGTTAGTATTGGCTTTAATCTATTAGCAAGATTTTTCATTGTTGAATTCCTTGTCTTTAATAAGTTATTTGTAGTTTGGAATAAATAAACCTCCGGGTACAAACCTTATTTTCTAATCGATGGATAAGCTAAATTAATGCACTATTTCGATCCGTGTGAAATCTGCTTTTGCACCATTTTGGGACGAGAGAGATGCTGAGTTTATTTAATTTAAGTGATTCTAATGGAAAAATTGTTGGTATCTAAATTGCTGTGAGAGGAAAGAATGTGAGTAAATGACTGCTTAAGAGAAGTTATTATTGTAATACAGTGGATAGGAGTTGGGCTTAAGATCAGGGCGACCGCATGAGTGTCTAGTTTTTCACCGCCAGATTAAAACCAGCACTTAATACCGCCTCTAGCATGGCTGTATTCATCATGCATCGCTTTTGTTTCCCAACAATGCTCAACTTGGTTGGCTCTGCACGGAGCATATTCAAGCTCATATGGCGTAAGCAAGACAGATTCTCTGCGCCGTTCTCTTTGTATATCTGACACGCGTCTTCATTCATACTCACATCAAGCACCCAATGCATTGACTCTATACCCCAATGTTCTCTGACTGCTGTCGCTGCTTGCTCGGCGCTAAGCTCTTTGGAGCTGATGTAGTAACGATACTCTAGGCCTATTGCTTTTCCTTTCTCAAAGCGGAAGTTTTCAACCATAACAATGCTCTTCAAGCCTTTCCAACGAGAGAAGTTACCTTCAAGTTTGGCACTGTCAAATACATAGCATTGGCGAGACTCTATACGCCCATGCCCGTCTTCAAGCACAATGTCTTCTGCCACATTTGCTCGCTCAGTGGAGAACGCTTTTTCTATCGCTTGTCGAAGTTTTCCTTGGTTACACTTCACTGCAAGCAAGTAGTCGCCTCCTTGTTCTACAATGACTTTGGCTATCTTGGTTTGACAGGCCATTGCATCAATGGTGACGAGAGCCCCCTTGATATCGAGCATCTTTATCAGCTCTGGGATTGCCGTTATTTCATTGCTTTTTTGCTCGGTTTTTAGCTGTCCCAATACGAGCTTATTTGATGAGGCATAGGCGCTGATCATGTGAATAGTGCTTGCTCTGTCTTCGCGATTGTAGGAGCCGCGAAGCGTTTTGCCATCTATCGCAACGACTTGGCCGTCGGTGAGTGTATGTATCGACGATATCCAGCTAACAAAGCACTTATGGAATTGCTCGGGCTCTATCGTAGATATTATGCGGGCAATCGTGTCATCGGCAGGAATACCATTCAAAAAGAGGTCATTGCGTTTAAACCAATCGTGGTGTCCGAGAATGTACTCACGAATATCAAACCAGCCCTTTGCACCGGCAATCACGGCACATAGCGAGCCAAAAAGAACTTCAAACAAGCAGTAAGTTACCTTTGCTCCTTGGCGTTGGTCGGTCATCGTTTGGAAATGTTCTTTGAAGTGGTCAATGTGCATCGTATGCTCCCTAAAAAGGGAGTATATGATCACAGGTAGATGTGATCGTCAAATCGATCGTTATTTTGATTATAAAACGTTCACGATCTCACCCTGGGCTTAAGATGAAGTTACCCCCTTTAGAAGCAGTGCGCTACTTTGAAGCTGCCGCGAGGCATTTGAGTTTTACCTTGGCAGCAGAGGAGTTGTTCGTTTCGCAAAGTGCGGTAAGCCAAAAAGTGATTCAGCTAGAGGAGCGTTTGGGCTACAAATTATTCTACCGAAAACCAAGGCAGCTACTATTGACTGAAAGGGGCAGCCAACTTCTACCGCTTGTTAGTAGTGCACTCAATCAGATCCACGATGCGTTCCATAATACCAGCCAAGCAGATAAAGAGGCAGTGCTGCGCCTGTATTGCCAGCCCTCGTTCGCCAGTTGTTGGCTGTTGCCTCTCCTGAGTGATTTTTATCAACGCTACCCCGATATTGTGGTCAATTTGGTCGCCAGTTTGAATCAACCGGATAGCAGCCATCACTGCTTTGATATCAGCCTCAGTCATGGCTTTGGTGATCAGCCGCAGATGTTGCAAAAAGAGCTATTTAGAGATTATATCTATCCGGTCGCAACGCCTGAGTTGGTTGAGCGTTATCAATTAGATGACCTGAGTAACCTTGCTCATGTTCCACTCCTGCATGACTCTCAGCCACAAGCGAAGCTTTCGACATCTTGGCAGCGATGGCTGATGGAGCATCGACTGCAACATATCGATACCTCAAAAGGCTATAGCTTTAACCGTGCGGATTTAGTCGTCAACGCAGCGCTTGCCGGACAAGGTGTCGCGCTAGGTAGGCATGTTCTAGTTGCCCAACAGGTGGCCAAGGGTAATTTAGTACCATTAACGGGTAAAGTCACCCCAGATCAGAGTGTTTATCTAGTTTGCCAAAAGGGTTTGCTCGAGCATAAACAAGTAACCGAGTTTATTGATTGGATTGAACGGGTTTCAAGAAGTTTTGAGCACGAGTGCGATATTAATAAATTAGTGGCGAAGGCAATAAATTAGAAATGATTATCGCTGCATTAGTAAACACTGTTTGTTGTTATAAATAAAATGTCTCAATCTAATCTCTAACAAATAATCGGTCTCTATAATATTGAGAGCCTAGAGTCAACGGAGTCAGAGATGAAAGATATTCTTGAAATAAAAAATGGTGAGCAGGTAAAAGGCACATTTTCTCCACAAGAGATGCAGTCGAGATTGTCGAAGTTAAGAAAAATGATGGCGGAAAAAGAGATTGATGCTATCTTGTTCACGTCATATCACAATATTAATTACTCCCGAATTCAACTGCGAAGTGCGACACTCTCCAATATCAAGCAGCTAAAGCCATTTTGGTAAATACAATGGCTGGCTGTTTGAAGCCTAAACACTTTCTTGGTCGATAATTTATCCGCGATAAAGCAAACTCTATATCAATGTCCGTCACCGTCGATAGATCGGTTCCTTTCTTCACATATTGCCTCAAAAGGCCGTTCGCATTCTCATTAGCACCTCGCTCCCAAGAGCTATAGGGATGAGCAAAGTACACATCTGCCTCCAACTCTTTTGCGATAGTTTCATGACCTGCAAACTCTCGCCCGTTGTCCGCGGTGATGGTATGCACATGCTCCTTGTAAGGCATGAGTAGCTCTATTGTCGCCTGGGTAACGTCATCGGCTGACTTAGATGGTACTTTCTTTACCAAGTAAAACCGGGTCTTACGCTCTAAAATAGTTACCATTGCGCCTGTACCATGCTTACCTAGAACAGTGTCAATTTCCCAGTCACCAAACCGCTCTCTGCTGTCAACAATGCTTGGTCTGTCATCAATTGAAACGGCATTCTTAATCGCAGGAGCTTTCTCTTTTTTACCGCGACGATACCGCTTATGGCCTTGCCTCAAGTGGCGATATAATTTACCGCCTGAGCGCTTGTCGCTAGCAACAAAACGATAAATCCACTCATGGCTGACTGCTGCGCCGGCTTTCGTTAAGACGTTGGATATCTGCTCTGGACTCCAATCCGCCTCTAGAAGAAGACGAATAAAGTCAACACGTTCCTTTGGAATTCGGTATTTTAGTGCAGCTCTCCGTCTGGTGATGGACACCATCTGTGCCGTGCTTGGACAGTAATGATTGCTCTTACGGCCTCTTTTTAGCTCTCGATAAACCGTCGAGCGATGGCATTGAACTGTTTTAGCGATTTCAGAAACTGAAATTCCCCGTTCCAAAAGAGCAGAAATCTGGTATCTTCTGCCCTCGGTCAACTGCTGATAATTCATGGTAGTACTGCTTGTTTCTTTGGCGAGAAGAGCGTACCACTTTCAGCAGTTGGCTTCCTCTTCTACACCTTCCCATGAATGTCGCACTTATTATCTGAAATCGGGCTATAGCGACTATCTTTACTATGCTTTTGGTCGCCCGTTCGGTTTGTATGTGACTCAAGAGCGCTCGGTCACTATCACTGCCAATATTGATGGAGGCCTGGGCCATCGACGCAGCTTTGGCGACAACATTGTTTACACCGACTGGAAAAAGGACAACTACTTCCGTGCGATCAAATCCTTGAGCCGTGCCGAGCGTTGTGTCGGGATAGAGGGTGATCACCTGCCACTAGTGATGCGCGATAAGCTCGCCGCAACTATTCCAAGCGCGACATTTGTCGATGTTTGTGCTGATGTAATGAAGATACGTATGGTCAAGAGTGCTGAGGAGATTGAAGTTATCCGTAACGGCGCCCGTATTGCTGACATTGGTGGTGAAGCCTGTAAGCAAGCGATCGCCGAGGGCGTGCCTGAGCATGAAATTGCGATTGCCTCAACTGATGCCATGATCCGTGAGATCGCTAAGACGTACCCGCATACTGAGATCCGCGATACCTGGACATGGTTCCAATCGGGGATCAATACCGATGGCGCCCACAATGCTGTAACGACACGACAGTTACAAAAGGGCGATATTCTTAGCCTTAACTGTTTCCCAATGATAGCGGGTTACTATACCGCACTGGAGCGAACGTTGTTCCTTGATCATTGTAGTGACGAGCATTTAAGAATTTGGCAGATCAACTGTGAAGTGCACCGTAAGGGTCTGGAGCTAATCAAGCCGGGGGCTAGATGCTGTGATATCGCGGCGGAGTTAAATGAAATCTACCGTGGCTATGGCATGCTTGATTATCGTACTTTTGGCTACGGACACTCATTTGGTGTGCTCAGCCACTATTATGGTCGTGAGGCAGGTTTAGAGCTGAGAGAAGATATTGAAACTATGCTGCAACCGGGTATGGTAGTTTCCATGGCGCCGATGTTGATGCTACCGGAAGGCATGGCTGGCGCAGGTGGATATCGTGAGCATGATATTCTGATCGTACAAGAGCAGGGCAGCGAGAACATCACTGGATTTAAGTTTGGCCCTGAACACAACATAGTGAAAGCTTAATGAAAAGAGCATTACCGATATTGTCAGCGCTAGCCACGATTATTATGTGGTCATCGCTGGCAAGCCTTACTTTGGCGTTGAATCATGTGCCAGCGCTATTTACCGTGGGTGCAGTTTTGCTGATAGCGGCCCTACCAGGGCTGCGTTATTGGCGCACGTGGCGTATGCCACTGTCAGTGTGGGTTAGCGCAATCGTCGGGATGTTTGGTTATCATTTCCTGTTGTTCGATGCCTTTAGTCGTGCGCCGGCTGTTGAAGTCAACATGATCCAATACTTATGGCCGCTGTTTATTGTGCTTGGCTCGCCATTATTTGGTGGTGAGAGACTAAATCCAGGGCATGTTATTGGTGGTATGATGGCGTTTATTGGTGTGGTTATCGTGATGACAGGCAATGGCGTTGATTACAACGATGATTATTGGTTTGGCTACAGTGAGGCGTTTTGTGCTGCGCTACTTTGGGCGTTTTACACCCTGTCTAACCGACGCTATACAGCGATGCCGAGCTCGGCCGTTGCTGGTATATGTGGCGTGTCTGGCATCGCATCGCTGATGGTTTTTTCGCTGTCTTCCCAAGTGCTGCCAGAGCTGACGTTAAGTGATGCGATTTATGTGTTGATGCTTGGCTTAGGTCCGATGGGACTGAGTTTTTATACTTGGGATTACGCGATGCGCCATGGTGACCCAAGATTCGTTGGCGCGCTAGCTTACCTGACTCCGTTGCTCTCGATGGTGTTACTAGCCGTAGTCCACAGCAGTGTTGATTTGACTTCACTTCACCTGGTCTCGCTGGTGTTGATTATCTTGGGCTCTGGCCTAGGCAAGATATGGGCACGCAAAGCCATTGGACGATGGGAAGTGGGATCATAGCTAGGTCTATCGAGTACTACAAGCTCCACAACTTTTCCAAGAATGCGGATCTTTTGCACCAAAGGAAGTCAAAAGTAGAGCTTTTAAAGCTCGTATTGTAAATCGAGATCATCTCATTTAAAGACAACGAAGCCAGCGTAGTCGACAGAATTGTCGTTGTTATCCACAACATAATAATCCATATCACGCCAACTATTATTTGCTTTGGCAGAACTCTCAAAGTTCTAGGTTGGGTGATGTGACTGGTTACTGTTATCAGGTGACTCGGCTGGTGTTTGAAACAAAAATGGGCACCGAAGATTCGGTGCCCATTTTTGTTTCGAATGTGGCGGAGAGATAGGGATTTGAACCCTAGATACGCTATTAACGTATGCCGGTTTTCAAGACCGGTGCTTTCAACCACTCAGCCATCTCTCCGTTGTGGCTAGGATATTATAAGGGTTATGTCGTGCTGTAAACCCCAACATGGTCATTTATATGGATTTATCACTCGTTTGACTAATTTATGGGCGTAAGGCCTCAAAACTAGACTTATCTCAGTAAATTTCATCTACTTTGTCAGGACAAGAGACACACTCGCTGCAACGCTGGTTGAGATAGCAATGTCACCTACGGTGTTTGATAGGGCCGCCAAGCTTTCAGTTGGAATGCCGAAGCTAGCACCGTCGATAATGACAGGTTTGCTGCTCGAAACCGAGATGACATCACCAACACGAACCACATTAAGGCTAAACTCAATGTCTTGGGTTTTACCATACATTGTGACACTCGCAGAGACTGTCGTTTGAGTAACCACACTATCACTACTTAGCAGTTCGGTAGGTATAGTGGCCTGCACCGTTACTTGTGGAAAATCGGCGACATTAAAAAATAGCTCACCCAGGCGCTCGTTACGAATTGGAACACCGGTATCGATGTTGCTAACAGGAATTGCCACTAA
The DNA here is from genome assembly GCF_055391395.1 of Vibrio sabulosilitoris. Taxonomy (NCBI): domain Bacteria; kingdom Pseudomonadati; phylum Pseudomonadota; class Gammaproteobacteria; order Vibrionales; family Vibrionaceae; genus Vibrio; species Vibrio sabulosilitoris. The sequence goes on along the minus strand of NZ_AP029599.1, from coordinate 2,827,060 downwards.
TAGACTGCCACTTTCATCAAGGCTGCCGAATAAACCAGTGATAACGGCAGGCTCCAATATGTACTGCTTTTTGATCGTCGCGAAGCTGACTGTGGAAACCGTTGAGTCGATTTGATAATGCCCAGCTGCAAACACCTTGAGTGGCAGTAAAGCAAAGGAAAGACCGAGTGACAAAAATATGATTAGGTGTTTCATAGCCTGCTCCTTGTTATGGGTTACACCTAAATGAGTATTGTTCATATCACCAGCGGCGCAAGTGGTAAGCCGTAGTTAGGGTTTAGCTATGCAATCGCTACGTGAGTATGTTGCCACTATCAGCAACGATGTTGAGTTTTTGTTTGGCTAACCAAAAAGCGAAAAGGCCACTGCAAGCAACATAACGCTGCATCTCTGCGAATCAACCCCTCATATCCACACAAAAATTGTCCCTTTGTTGTCGAGAGCTGGAGAGAACGGCGGCGTCCGTCTCTCTGCTCGCGATATGTTTGGACTACAACAGCTTGCGGATCTACAGCGTGATCTTAATGTTCCTATATCTAAGTTCTTCGATTTAGTACTGTCAAAGCATGGCGCCTCGGCATCGCATAAGAAAGTAAAACAGTTTTACGAAGAAATACACAAAGATCACGATAAGTTAAAAGAAATATATAAAGCCCCAAAACGTGACAGAACAACAAAAAAGAGGCTAATTTTCAGCCTCTAGTTCTTACGTGTAAAGTGCGGATAACTAGTTTAATGTTCAATCATTAAATCTTCACAGCCAAAGAAAATCACAACAATTGAAGATATATAGAAACTAATTGTTATAGAGAATTGAAATGGTACATCTGTAAGGCCGGCAGCAGCATACGCCAAAGCAATAAAAACTCCAACAATAGACTGCTGTACATATAAATTATGTATACTAGATTTATAGAGCCTTAACCTATCACTTTGAGAATATCGCTCAATAGTCTTTTTACATAGATAAAACGGTACAAATAACATTGATAAAATCATCATAACACCAACTAAACCATTTAAAGCCCAAGCATTAATGAATTCATTATGGTAATGCGTAAACTTCACCACATCTTGCGTTATAACACCTTGATCTGCTAAATACTGCTTAGCCTTTTTATGGTTCTCTCCATAACCAAGTAGTGGTTTATCCTTGATTAATTGAATTCCTGCTTTCCACATTTGAAGTCGTAAGCCCATAGATGAATTCATATTGCCACTTTCAATCAGCCCTATTTCAGCATTAGTCCGATCCATGCGATTTTGGATCAAGCTAGCATTAACTATAAATGATGAAACTAGAATTAAAAATATGAGCGCTACCTTGCGTTTTATATCAAGCTTAAGATATATAGAAAACAAAATAATAATAGCACTGACAGAAAAAGCAGCTAAAGCAGTACCTCTTGATTCACTAAAAATAATCACATTTAAAGACAATGTGAATGTGATTATCATACGCTGATGCATTGACCTATCTGAGCTAGAAAATAAAAAGAACAAACTTCCAACACAGGTGCTAACAGATACCATAGAATAAGGAATAGGATTAATAGACCACCAACGACCTAAATCTAAAATATAGGTGCTACAGAACGCATATCCAAAAGAAAAAACACTAGAGATCAATAGTAAAAATGGTAAATTAGTTTTTAACTCTCTAAATAAAGGTTTTGGTACAAAAGCAAAATATAGAAGAAAACAAGACAAGGTTCTTATCACGCTACTGCTATAGCCGTGCAAAAATCTCAAGAAGAGCGAAATTACAACCAAAAACCCAAAAAGTTTAACTAAATGATTACTCTTTAGATTGTCAATAATGACTTTTCTGTCATGATAGAAAAACGAAGAAAGTATAGCTAATACAACTAAGATCACCTGTGTCTTATTCGCATCAGAATAGAGCAGCATCCCGGAAAAAGACCACATTAAAGGAAAAAACATCAATAAGCGAAGTACAGTATTCATAATTTCTTACCAAAAAATTCTATATTTAATTTTTTAAACACTTTAAAAATCTCTAACTTAATTTTATTCAACACTGTTAAACGTTCTTTGTGCTTTCTTTTGCCTCCAATAGTAGATTGTATATCCGTTCGAAAAACCAAACTAGGATAGACACTCAATACTTTAAAATTATGGAGCCAAACCTTTTCTATATAATCATCAACTGGATTAATAAAGTCTTTTATATTATTTGTCAGACTTCCTGCGACACATGGAGACAATATACCCTTTAGCACTAGTGGTCGGACTCGAGTACTAAAATTGACTCGTTACTCTCGTAACATTTATACCACATTCGATAGTGACTATAAAAACAAGCCAATTCAGGTAAAGAAAGAGCATAACCTTTCAAGTCTAGTGATTTTTCAAAAAAGATTGAGGTATATCAGCCACACTTGTGGCATCAAAAAACTCATATAGCAAAGACATTTTTGAAAACTCTTTAGCAATTCTCAATCGCCTGTCATATGAATTGGCAAGACTAATTATAAATATTTTCACACTTTAAAAAACACTAGAGATAGAATATTACACGGCGTTTAGTATACAGTATCTATCCCTTAAAGGGTAGTCATCCCCGATTTCAGCTATAGTAAGTGCGTCATTCATGAGAAGGTGTAGAAGAGGAAGCCAACAGCTGAAAGTGGTACGCTCTCCTCGCCAAAGAAAACAGCCGTGCTACCATGAATTATCAGCAGTTGACCGAGGGCAGAAGATACCAGATTTCTGCTCTTTTGGAACGAGGAATTTCAGTTTCTGAAATCGCTAAAACAGTTCAGTGCCATCGCTCGACGGTTTATCGAGAGCTTAAATGAGGTTGTAAGGACAATCACCATTGTCCGAGCATGGCTCAAATGGCCTCTATCACAAGGCGCAGAGTAGCACTTAAGTACCGAATACCAAGGAAGCGAGTTGATTTTATTCGCCTTCCTCGGGAAGCGGATTGGGTTCCAGGGCAGATTTCGAGTGTATTGACGAAAGCTGAGTGGAAGCAAAACAAACAAGGCAAAGGTGGTAGACCTCACCGACTGAGCTATTATTACTGCGCTGATGGTGAAACGTGTTTTCTGTCTGCCATTGAGAGCGTTGCAAGGTTTTCTAGGCTCAGTATTTAAGTTGTCCAACATGCCGCTTGTTTGCGTGCACTACACTTGTACAAGCCGCTGAGCTAAGGAAGTTGAGCTTTCATTTAAAACCAAGACTAGAGGAGCAATACAACATCTAGTCATTGATGCCAGTGGTCTCAAGGTTTATTGTGAAGGTGAACGGAAGGTAAAGAAGCATGGTACTGATGGGAAGCGCAGACTCTGGCGCAAGCTACATAGCGCAGTAGATACAAGCACGCACGAAATCGCAGCAGTAGAGCAGAGTTTGTTTAACATAACCGATGCCGAAGTGCTCCCCAACTTACTCAAACAGACACGTCGTAAAATCATCTATATATAAGGTGATAGCGCTTATGACGCAAGGAATTGTCATGATGCTATACGGGTCAAGCGAGCGGTTTCATTTATCCCACCATGAGAAGGGGCTGCCTTCTGAGCGCACGGCTAGCGGAGCAAGGACACCCTCACAATTTAGCAGTAGATGGTCAGAAGCTTTACGGCTCTAACAATAAGTGGAAAAGCGGTATAGCTATCACAAGCGCTCGCTGTCAGAGACAGCAATGCATCGAGCGAAACAGTTGTTGAGTGGGAAACTCAGCCTCCGAAATTACAACACTCAGGTTGGCTAGACTTATGCAATGATTAAAGCGCTGAACAAGCTTACGGGACTAGGTATGCCTGAAACTCAGTACATTGTATAAAAGTCATAAACTTTAGGCGGTTTGGTTTCTCGTCTGAATTAAGCAACAAAGCCAATCTTAGCTCTTTAGGATAACTAATAGATTGAAGTTTTCGAGGAAAGTAATAGCGGTTGTAGCGTGCTGCGTTTCTATCTCTGAATAAGAATATGATCGTATTACCTGTCTGGATAATGCTAATCTCAGAAATACGAAAAAGGCGCAAATCCTTTGAATTTAAAAGATTTGCGCCTCAGAATATGGCGGAGAGATAGGGATTTGAACCCTAGATACGCTATTAACGTATGCCGGTTTTCAAGACCGGTGCTTTCAACCACTCAGCCATCTCTCCATTGTGGCCGCTATAGTAATGGGGTTGATTTGACTTGTAAACCCTTGGCGGGTTTGTTTGCTTAATTTACACACAGTTATAGCGGTTTTTAGTAGTTAATGGGGGGATAGGCACTACTTGGTCAAATTATCATTAAAAAAACTAGAGTGACCACTTCTCTTGAATCCAGTTACGCATCTCTGCCTCGGCGGTCAGTTTGGGACAACCATTGATCACCACTGGATTGGGCACTTCGAGTAACAAAGGTAAGTCGTTAATCGAGTCAGAATAGAAGTGTGTCGCCTTATATCTGCCCTGTTGGGACTCGAGCCATTGCTGAAGTCTGATCACCTTGCCTCGCTGGTAACTAGGCGTCCCACTAATCTTACCCGTGTAGTAGTTATTACTAATTTCTAGCTCGACACCCTCGGCAAACTCTATGTTGAGGTGTTTTGCCATTGCTTTGACTAGTAATGAAATTGTCGCGGAGATGATCATGCATGCTTTCCCTTGTCGATGCAGGCGCTCAATCAAATCAAGCGCCGCTGGGTAGATATATTGGGCGGCATGAGAGGCGACGAATTGTGTGGCAAATTGGTCAATTTGATCAACCGTATACGGACGCAGCGGCGCGAGACTAAAAGCAATGTACTCATCCATGTCCATGGCACCTTGATAATACCGCTGCATATGTTGCTTGTCTTGTGCAAGGAAATCGGGCGCAGCGATTTTTAGGTCATGAACAAGGTAGTGGTGCCAAAGAACACTGAGATCTTTTGCGATCAGGGTCTCATCCATGTCGAAGATGATTAGAGGGGTTGGCGTGTAGATTGTTTGAGTGTGCATAATTGCTCCTGAGCTGGGCTCGCGTTTGGCGAGCCTCAGGCTGTGTTTCTTAGAGATGATTCTTGAATAGGTACCGATATCAATCGGTACCGTTTTAACAGTTAGTGGCGAGTCACAGATGGTTTAGCGATAACACCAGCGCTGGGTGTGCTTAATCAGTACATGACTGACCACACTATGGATCATGCGAGCCACTGCAGAGCTCAGCATGATCATCACCGCCATTGCCGCAGCTGCGGCCGTGTAGCCCATTTCATCAAGGTGCATGACAGCAATGGAGGCCAATACAGTATCGGTGGTGTAGAGGAAGATCACGCCGGAGGTTGTGGTCATCGCATTAACGAACAAATAGCTGCCGATATCGAGAATAGCGGGCAGTCCTAGTGGCAGTGAGATCTTAAAAAATGCTCTGTATTGCGGGATCTTAAGTGATGCCGCGACCGCTTCTATTTCTGCTGGGATTTGGCGCAAAGTGGTCATCGCTGTCATATGCCCGACGGTGTAAAGATGCACTACGGTACACAATACCAAAATCGTCATGGTGCCATAGATGCCATTGAGCGGGGTACTTGGGGAGTTAAAGTAGAAGATATAACCCAAACCCAGAACCATACCCGGTACCGCCATCGGCATCATAGCCATCAGGTGCAGGGCATTGCGCAGTGGCTTCATCGCGCGCCCTTTCTCGACACAGTAAGCGACGACAAAGGTCACCATGGTACCAATCACTGCAACAAGTAGTGCCATCTTGACTGAATTAAAGAAGGGTGCCCAGCCGTAGCTGATAAATCGCTCAAAGTCGTAGTTGTTCAGCGTCAGTGCTTTATTGTACGGCCAGAAGCTGACCAAAGAGCCATAAACAGCCATGCCAATGACGACAAGGATCGTTAACACAATCGCACTACAAAACACAAAGGCGAGGGTATCTTTAACTCGGCTTGGCTGCGGTTGATAGATAACCGCGTTAGCGCTGATCATACTCTGCTGCTTACGGCGAATATGGGTTTCCACCCCGAATGACAAGACGGCAGGCAGCAGCAAGATCACCGAGGTCACCGCGCCCATGGCAAAGTTGTGTTGACCAATGACCTGCATGTAAATATCCGTTGCTAGCACATTGTATTGACCGCCAATCACCTTGGCGACACCAAAGTCGCAAACGACCAACGTAAAAATAACGATCATCGCACTCATCACACCGTATTTAGCGCCGGGCAGCGTGACGGTAAAAAACGTACGCAGCGGGGAGGTGCGCAGTGCACGTGCTGCTTCATAGAGACGCGCGTCAGCATTGGATAGGCCGGTCGACATGATCAACACAGCATGAGGGAAACACCAAAACACTAGGCCAAGGATGATACCAATGGGACCATAGATACTCTCGCCCATTAGCCATGACTTCCATATCCCTTGGTTACCGAACAGGTAGATAAAGGAAATAGCAGGCAATAATGAGGGTGCAAGAATCGGCAAGCTACCCATGACCTTAAACGTGCGCTTAAATGGCATGCAGGTACGCGTCAGTGCATAGGAAAAACCAAACGCAAGCAGACCTACAATGATTGATACTGTGACGCCGATAAATAGGGTGTTATAAATCGATTGCGTCAGGGCAGGGCTGTTTAGGTAATTGGCATAATTGGCGAAACCAATATACTCGCCCTGACTGTTTTGCACACTTTTGCTAAACATCGCCCATAATGGTGCGATGAGGCCGAAGATCATCAACAGTGCCGCTAGGCAAAGCAGCAGACTCATTACCCACTGGTCACGGCTAATGCGTGTGAAACGGGCCATTAGCCCGGATGAGGTAGTGGTGAGCTTGGATTGTGGGAGTATTGCTTGAAGACTCATGCGGCGTTCTCCTTGACGACATGCTCGTCAAAGATAAGCGCATCCTCGCTTTTCCAGCTCAAGGTGCAGTAATGGCCAACATTTAGCTCAAGCGAATCAAGTTGTTCAGAGCTCACGTCAACCTGCACCAGCTGTTCATTACAGGCTAACTGACATTCAATGCGAATAAAGGAGCCTAGGAATTCAAACGCATTGATCTGTGCCTGAATACCGGTATTGAGATTAGCACTAATGCGCATTTGCTCTGGGCGAAGTGCAACTTTTACCGAGTCGGCGCTTACTCGCTTCGGAGTAGTAAAGCGATAATCGTCAATAGCCAGCAGATTATTTTGCTGATGCTTGGCTTTTAGGAAGTTCATCGTGCCAACGAAATCGGCGACAAACTCCGAAGCTGGTTGGTGATAGATCTCACGCGGCGTCCCAATTTGCTCCACAACGCCATGATTCATTACCACAATGCGATCGGCCATGGTCAAGGCTTCTTCCTGATCATGGGTCACCATGATGGCGGTGATGCCGAGTTTCTTCTGCAGTTGACAGATTTCATGGCGCAGGTGCGCACGTACCTTGGCGTCTAGCGCCGACAGCGGCTCATCGAGCAGCAGCAGGCCTGGTGAGAGAGCAAGCGCACGTGCGAGGGCAACGCGTTGCTGCTGGCCCCCTGAAAGCTGCGCGGGAAATTTATGTTCTGAATTAGGCAGATCAACAAGCTCAAGCCATTGGCGTACCTTCTCCATTGCTTGAGGTTTTTTCATGCCTTGATTAGTGAGGCCAAAGGCAATGTTGTCCGCCACTGTAAGATTTGGAAACAGGGCATAAGATTGAAAGACAATACCGAAATCGCGCTGCTCGGGTGGCAGCAGGGTAATGTCGCGCTGCGCTTGAGTAATCTGACCGGCGCTTGGCAGCTCTAAACCAGCAATCGCTCGCAACAAAGTGGTTTTGCCACAGCCTGAAGGGCCAAGGAAACAGATGAATTCGCCCTCTTTGATATCGAGAGAGATGCGGTCGAGCGCAGTAAAGTCGCCGAAGTGTTTTGACAGGTCGCTAACGGACAAGTAATTGGTAGTGTTCACGGTTTTGATACTCTGAGCAGGCAGCTATTGATAGGGGGAATTGAGACAAAAGGGGCTCAAGCGAGCCCCTAGTGAGAACTGATTCCCTGTTAGGAACATAGTGGCTAATTATTTGGCGTCTGACTTACCGTCAAAGCGTTTAACCCACTCATTGATGATGTAGTCGTAGTTCTCTGATGCCCAAACAAAATCGTTTTCAATCATGATTTCAGTGGCATTGGTTGGGTAGTGCTCAACCGGCTGTGCTAGGTCGCTGATGGCAATAACAGGGTAGAACTGGTTGTACACCTTGTTCGCGTCTGCTGATGCCGCGTAGTCAAGTAGGGTTTGCGCAGCATCAAGCTTGTCGGTACCCGAGACAATCGCTGCGGCTTCCATATCCCAACCTACACCTTCTGATGGGAAGATCATATCGATTGGCGCACCTTGCTGTTTCAGTGTTGCACCGCGGAAGGCAAATGAGATACCCATCGTTGCTTCACCCGTTGCTGCTAGGTTACATGGTGCTGAACCCGAGTGAGTGTAGCGGGCGATATTTTTGTGCAGGCCTTCCATGTACTCCCAGCCTTGCTCATCACCGAACTGTTGCAGCCATGCCGATACGTCTAGGAAACCAGTGCCGGAAGAGGCAGGGTTAGGCATGACAATGTGACCCGCGTACTCCGGTTTTTTCAGGTCAGCCCAAGAAGTTGGCGCCTCAAGGTTGTGCTTTTTCGCTTCAATAGTGTTGAAACAGATACCCGCAATCCATGCATCCATACCAATCCAGTGTGGTACTTCACGGCTATCACGGAACTTCTCATCCAGCTTATCAAGTTCAGCCGGAGCATATGGAGCCAGCAAATCCTGCTTATCAAGAACCATCATCGATGTTGCCGCAAGACCCCAGATGACATCCGCCTGTGGGTTGTCTTTTTCTGCGAGTAGTCGCGCAGTCACAACGCTGGTTGAATCGCGCATAAAGTTCAGCTTGATATCCGGGTGCTGAGCTTGGAAGGCACTTTCCAGTGCGCGAATCTGTTCAATTTCAAATGCTGTGTAGACAGTCAGTTCTTGCTTGGCGAAAGCTGAAATACTTGTCAACGATACTGCAGCAGTCGCAGCAGCAAGCATCAATTTGTTCATGATATTCTCCATTTCATGATTGCGGTGTGGCGTGTTGCCAGTTAAGTTGCGGTATAAGTTAGAAGCAGAGAATTAAGTTAAAATTACAGCTGAAGCATTTTTTTGTCTGATTTATATTAGTTTTTCTAAACTAACCCGACATGTCAGCGTCATGCATATAAGTAAAACTAACGTCACGATTTGTTCATCTGCGTGTAAAAGTTCATGTCTAGTTTGACCACACCATCCCTTAAGAGAACACCGCCTATGTTGCCTCCACTCAAGTCCTTGGTGGCTTTTGAAGCTTGCGCTCGACTTCATTCCATTTCGAAAGCGGCAGTTGAGCTGCATGTGACTCAGGCTGCAGTGAGTCAACACATCAAGGCGCTTGAGCAGTTCTTGGGTTTCGCGCTGTTTAATCGCGAGCAACGCCGGCTTAAACTATCAACCCAAGGGCACAAGTACTACCCAACGGTTCATCAATCACTGCTCGCGATCCGCAATCAGACTCAAGCACTGACCTATCAGAGTGAGCCGCAGCAACTGACGATCAAGGTCAACACCTCGTTTGCCTATTTTTGGTTAGTGCCCATGCTCGACGACTTTTATAAGCAGCACCCCTATATCAACGTTCGTCTGCATACTGACGACTGGCCGCAATTGGACGACAACCAATCACGGGTCGATATCGAGATTGTCAATGGTCAGCCCAATGGCAGTGATTATGGTGAGTTAATTTGTAAAGAGTACTGGTTGGCTATCTGTAGCCCGGGGTTTCGAGAGCGTTACCATCAAGAATTGGAGCGGGGTCAGTTTGATCTGCTGCCGGGGATATACGTTCGAGGTTATGCCGAGGGCTGGCCGGATTGGTTAGCGAGCAATGCGCTCTCGTGCGGCGCACCGAAAAAGCAGTATGAGGTTGGCAGCAGTATGATGGGGTTAGAGCTCGTCGCGAAGGGTGCTGGGGTGATGTTGTGTCGCTCTCTGAATGCGATTCCGTTACTCTCGAGTGGTGAGGTGGTCGCGATCAGTGATAAAGTAATGAGCGCCAGCGATAGCCATTTCTTGACGTATAATCGCCATTTATCGCCGCCTAAGGTGACCTTGTTTACTCAATGGTTTAAGCAAAAGATGCTAGAGCAATGTCCAGAAGAGGCGTTTTTTCGCGCGCTTAAGCAATCACGGTAAGCACGTCACCACACACAAACAGTAACGACCGAATAGACGGGGAATATTTTGCACTATTTTTTACTCGCATTTGCCATTGCCGCTGAGGTGATTGCAACCAGCTTTTTGACCAAGACTGAAGGTTTTACCAAACCAATCCCAACTCTAATCTGTCTGGCGTGTTATGCCGCCGCCTTTGCTGCCCTAGCGCAAGTTGTCAAAGTCATGCCAGTCGGGATCGCCTATGCAATTTGGTGTGGTGCAGGCATCGTGTTGGTCGCAGGTATCGGCTGGATGGTTTTTGGTCAGAAGTTGGATATGCCGGCGATCATCGGAATGAGCTTTATTCTGCTCGGCACGGTGATCGTCAATGTATTCTCGAAAGTGGTGACCCACTAACTTCTATATTTTTGTCTGGCCTAAAACGAGGAAGGGGTTAGCCTAAGCTAACCCCTTGCGGTATATGGTCGGACTGACAAGATTTGAACTTGCGACCCCCGACACCCCATGACGGTGCGCTACCAAGCTGCGCTACAGTCCGATGGGATTGATATTACCACCTCATCATCGAACGTCAATGGGTAAGAGATTGATAAAAATCGCATTATTATCGATTTGCTGGCTCGTTTGCACAAACTCTGACCAATCTAGTCGTTATAGAAGCGCTGCAATTCAGTTAGAGCCTGCATCAACACGGGTAGCGTTGGACTCTCGTCCTTGAGGCGCTGATAATTCTCATTGTATACCTTGTAGTTGCCATAGCGATCCACCACGGTGGTTTTGCTTGGTGTCAGTAGAGCTAACTCGTTATTGTTACCAGCGATAACCCACTTGCGCTTACGCTCATTAAATAGATTGCGACCGCTACTGTAATCACTTGGGTTTGATGAGGCTCCAAGCAGTTCTTCCATTAGGGTTACCGAGATATCTAAGTGGCTGGTGGAGTGAGTATACTCAGCGGCGAGCTTACCCGGCCATTTGATAACCAAAGGCACCGACAGCTGATAATTACTGTAATTTGAGCCAGCGCCCCAACTGTTGGTTTTGGTCTCATTAAACTCGATACCATGATTAGAAGTGATGATCACGACCGTTTTATCACGAACTTCCAATACCTCTAGCTCAGCGAGGATTTGCTCTAGCTGTCTATCAGCCTGCTTAACTGACTGTACATAGCCTTGTTTAAGTTTATCGAGCGTTGAGCCTTGGTACTCTTCCATGGCATTAAACTGCTCGACCGTCGTCAGCTCGATAAAGCTAAACCAAGGGGCACCACTGTTTTCGCTCACCCACTCGCTCCAGGTATCAAGTAGGCGCTCGCCTTTGAGGCTCTCCTCAACTGGAAGATCGCGGAAGATTAAATTGGTATATAAATCAAAGTTGAAGCGATGGTCACTAAACAAGCCAAATTGATAGTCATTGGTGCCCAGCGTTGACAGCAAAATAGATGCGTCGCCTTGATTTGAAACACTGCCCAAGTAACTGGTCGGCAGGCCATAAAATAGGCCAAACATACCTTGCACATCGTTGCTTGAACTGTAATGACGGGTAAAGTTAAGCGCATTATCAGCAAACTGCGTGGTAAAAGGCATTGCTTCTTGATTAAGCGCGTCTGCACGCAGGTTGTTGACGTTAATCAGCAAGACATTGAGTGGGTTAGCACGGCGCTCAAACACCAGTGGCTCGAGTGGATAGCTGATTTCGCCCGCGCGCGCTTCGCTCTCTTGGCGGCGTTTTTGGTACTCTTCACGATCAAGGATGCCGTGTTTTTCCATAAACGACTTCGCCGTCATTGGATAAGACAGCGGAAAATTAGCGCGTTGTTTGGTAATGGGTTCGTAGAACGAGATATCGGCCCAAACGTAAATCACGTGGCTTAAGCTGAAACAGATAAAAAACACCGCGGCAATTGGGCGGCCAATATGGCGATGACTCAGCTTGCGTTGCTTACGCCACACCCACTCTGAGAGACCAAGCTCAAGCAGGAAGATCATTGGCAGCACGATAAATAGATGCTGGAAATCACGACTGACGGGCGATGAGTTATCCGTAAACAGTAACTCCCACACCACAGGATTGAGGTGCAAACTGATCGACTGATAGGTTTGGGTATCGATCAACAAAACTGTCAAGCTGATGGTCGAAAACAACACCGTGAGCAGCCTGAACAGTTTTTTTGAGGGCACTAAGAAAGTGAGTGGAAACAGCACCAACAGATAGAGGGCAAATACCAAGAAGCCAAAATGCCCAACCCATGATATAGCCAAATACAGCTGTCCTAGCAGACTCTCTGGCCATGGTGATTGGGCAATGTAACGTGTTCCGATAAGCATGGCTGCGATAATATTGAAAAACGCAAACCAGTGCCCCCATCCTACGAGACGAGACACGCGTTCCGAGTAGGAGTTTCCGCTATCTACCATAAGTGCTGTTCTTTTATATCCAACTTATTAGTGAGCTTTATCTTCTAGAGAAGAAACAAGAGCTTGGGCGAATTTATCAGCAATCGCCTTGCGCTGTGAAGGGGCAACGCTTTGATTTAAGACATTGGTTGCAATATTACCTGCAATCATCAGAGAGAGTTCTGGCGTTGCATTGTGTTTCTCAAGAACCGCAGCAACCTCTGCTAGGATTTGTTCGACTTGGTCGTCGCTGTATTTAGATGTAATAGGCATGGTAACTCTATATGTGCTAGTAAAAACGACTTATGATACCCTACTAGACCCGCTAACTGAACCAAGATTACTTCAATTCCTATGAGTCTGCAGCTTTCTAACATTATTTTGCATCAACTGACCAAAAATGATCAGGATGAACTGGTGGTTAACTACCGTCCACAGGCACTCGAGCTTGACCAAACGAGTGAGAGCCTAGTCGCACAGTTGCACCGTACGTTTAATGCTAAGCCAGGTAAGGGGTTTGGGCTATTTAAAAGTGATAGTGATTTCCAGCTCAATCTGGATACCTTCCGCAAAGGAGAGATGGCGTTCTATGAGTTTTCACAGCGTTGTGGTCAATCCCTAAAGCAGGAGTTGTCGAAGTACCCATTCGCTGACGAGGGTATTTTTGTCATTGCCGAGTATCAGTCTCTGGCGACCGATTACCTGTTTATCGGTATCTTGCCGTCCAATCAGAGCCTGAAGGTAACAGAGGGCTTGGATATCAGCGCGACTGACTACCTAGATATCAACAAGATGGATATCGCGGCACGCCTTGACTTATCGACCTACGACACAGATAAAGAGTCGAACCGTTATCTAAGCTACATCAAAGGCCGTGTCGGACGTAAAGTGGCAGATTTCTTCCTTGATTTCTTGCAAGCAGAGGTTGGCTTAGACAGCAAGCAACAGAACCTGGTATTGATGCAGGCGGTTGAGGATTTCTGTGCGGATGCTCAGCTTGATAAGCAAGAAACCACTGAGTACAAGAAGCAAGTGGCAAGTTACTGTAACGATCAGCTCAAAGCTGGCGAAGAGATCCAAGTCAAAGAGCTGTCGGGTGAATTGCCATCGACGGATACGGGCAGCTCTTTTCAAGACTTTACCAGCGCGCAAGGCTACGAGTTGGAGGAGAGTTTTCCAGCTGACCGCACCACAGTGCGCAAACTGACCAAATACGTTGGTGCCGGTGGCGGCCTCAATATCAGTTTCGATAGCCTACTCTTAGGCGAGCGCGTGTTTTATGATCAAGAGAGCGACACCCTAACTATTAAGGGTTGCCCGCCAAACTTGAAAGATCAATTAACCCGTCAGTCGAATGGATAAGGATCGAGAAAAGAGAGAGCAAGTTTGCTCTCTCTTTTTTTTTGGTTTAACGTCAACTTATGTGCACACAATCGTGTAAGGACAAGGATGAAGCTCAACAAAGGGACTGTCGCACTGACCATATGGGTGGTGGCGACCTTCACAGCGCTCTCTTGGCTGCGCAGTGAATACAATGTGCTCACCACACTCGAAAGACTCGATACAGAGGTCAAGCAGGTCAGTAGCTTGCTCAATGTCAATCCGGCTTATCAAACCAATCACCTTGATAACCTGGCGATCTCCACTCGGGTGATCAATGAAACTCAAGTCGAACTCCTTGCCAGTCAAGACAATCATTTTGTCTTCCATGATGTCAATCAGTTGATTTTGTTGCTTGATAGGTTTACCCATCTTGTCGAACAGCTCAGTGACAACAAGCTCCAGAAGGTGCGCCTACTGGAAGAGCTGGGAATGGCAATGGATGAGTATCGCAGCGAACCAAGGGTGTTTGAGGTGCTGACAGAACTGGGCTCGCTAACCTTTATTGCCCTATACAGTGACTTTGATGGTAACTCTCTGGTTTATCGCAAGCTGGATGCGCTGTATGTTGACTCGCTAGAGCTGCCCGACGACGCACGTACTAAGGTGCAGAGCCTGCTTGCGCGCAGTTCAAACTCGCTTGGCGCGTATGCTCAAGGGGCACATTGGGTCGAGCAATTAGCTGAATTTGAGGTGACTAAAACCATCAGCGAGATGCGACAAGAGCTGTATCACCACATCTATGTTGGAGGCATTTTGTTCGCAGCGGTGGGTTTTCTGCCTTTATTGATTGCCCTTTATCGCCGGCCGAGCATGACTTTCACGCCCTCATCAGCGCTGGTGACAGACCCTGCTATTGACCTTGGCGCACAACACGTCACCCAAAGTGACACGCCCGATGCACCACCCGAGCCCAAGTCAAAGCCAACAGTCACGGTTAACCCCGAGCGCACCAGTGCGATAAACTACGCTTATATGCTCGATTCAGTGAGCGGAGACAAAAATGCCGTTGAACTGCTCCTTAATGTGTTTATCGAAGATCATCAAGACGACGCCGAACGAATCCAAGCCCTCATCGGCCAGCAAGATCCCACAGCCCTACGCTTAGTTCACAGCCTAAAGGGCGTCGCAGGCAGCGTCGGTGCGACGCCACTGCGTGATATCGCCTCAGACTTAGAGAGCAACCTGAAAAAAGGCCAACCAATCGCGGATAGTGATCTGGAATTATTGGCGTTGTATTTGCGCCAGACAGTTCAGAGTGCTGAGGACTATCGAGGACGGTGAATCAGAATCGAGAGTCGAGATCGTTTCACTGCGAGTACGCTTCGCTCGAGATGAATCTCACTTGATCGCTGTCTCGCCTCTCGATTCTCGCCTCCCGCCTCTTTTTTTAAATAATGCTTGCGCTTTATAAGGGAAATCTTTATAGATGAGGTTTCCTTTTTTATTTTTGATCTTTTTGACATGGAGTGCGGAAGCGAATGAGAGTAGGTTTAGTTGGTTGGCGTGGTATGGTGGGCTCTGTCCTGATGCAACGCATGGTGGAAGAGCGCGATTTTGATGTTATCGAGCCGGTGTTCTTTAGTACCTCACAAGTCGGTATCCCAGCGCCAAACTTTGGTAAAGATGCGGGCATGCTACAAGATGCGTTTGACATCAATGCGCTTAAGCAACTGGATGCTGTGATTACCTGTCAAGGTGGTGGTTACACTGAGAAGGCTTACCCAGCATTGCGTCAAGCGGGTTGGAAAGGTTACTGGATTGATGCCGCGTCGACACTGCGTATGGCGAGTGACTCAATCATTACCCTTGACCCTGTCAACCTAAACCAAATCCAACAAGGTATTCAGTCAGGCACCAACACCTTCGTTGGCGGTAACTGTACCGTGAGCTTGATGCTAATGGCCTTGGGTGGTCTGTACGAGAAAGGCCATGTTGAGTGGATGAGCGCGATGACCTACCAAGCGGCTTCTGGCGCAGGTGCGAAAAACATGCGTGAGCTGATTGCGCAAATGGGCACCATTAATCAGTCAGTGGCGACAGAGCTTGCTGACCCAGCTTCTTCTATTCTGGACATCGACAAGAAAGTGGCAGAGACCATGCGCGGTGAGAGCTTCCCCGTGGACCAGTTCGGCGTTCCTCTAGCGGGCTCACTGATCCCATGGATTGACGTGAAACGCGACAACGGTCAAAGCAAGGAAGAGTGGAAAGCGGGTGTTGAAGCGAACAAGATTCTTGGCCTACAAGACTCTCCAGTGCCAATCGATGGCACTTGTGTGCGTATCGGAGCGATGCGCTGTCACGCCCAGGCACTGACCATCAAGCTGAAGCAAGCCATCCCAATGGATGAGATCGAAGAGATGATCGGCACCCACAACGACTGGGTTAAAGTGATTCCAAACGAGCGCGATATCACCGCTCAAGAACTCACTCCAGCAAAAGTCACTGGCACACTAAACATCCCAGTAGGCCGCCTACGCAAGATGTCAATGGGCGACGACTTCCTCAACGCTTTCACAGTGGGTGACCAACTCCTATGGGGCGCTGCTGAGCCGTTACGTCGTACGTTACGTATTATTTTGTCTACAAAATAATATTCCCTAGCGGGAAGAGGCGAGAGTCGAGATCGCGTTGCTGCGAGAAGCGAGACGCGATCGCTGTTTTTCCTCGCCTCTCGATTCTCGCCTCTGTCATTCAGGGTCAACGACCCGTTGATCGGGTGACGGCAATTCACTCCCACAATACTTACAATACATCGCCTCAGACTCGTGCCCGGCCTTAGAGCAATTGGGGCATTTGACTAGTTGGCGGTGTGATTTCATTTCATTGTTGAGCTCTGCGGTGATGATACCGGTGGGAACCGCTAGGATAGAGTAACCGAGTAGCATGGTGAGGGAAGCGATCGTTTTACCTAAGCCTGTTTGCGGCACAATATCGCCGTAACCGACGGTGGTGATGGTCACGATTGCCCAGTAGATGCTCTTAGGGATGCTGGTAAAGCCGTGCTCGGGGCCTTCTATTACATAGATTAGCGAGCCGAAAATAGTGACTAAGATGGCCACGGTGGTGAAGAAGATCATCACCTTGCGCTTGGCCATCAAAAGGCTGCGAAGCAAAATATTTGAGTCTTGTAAAAACGGCACCAAGCGTAGCACACGGAAAATACGCATGATGCGTAGCAGGCGGATCACTAACATATAAGAGGCGCCAGGGATCAATAGGGCGAGATAACTGGGTACGATGGCCAGCAAATCAATCAGCCCATAGAAGCTGCGTGCATAGGCCCAGCGCTGGGGTGAGCAATATAGGCGTAGGAGATACTCAATGGTGAAGAGTAGGGTAAATCCAATCTCAATGAGGTGCAGCGGTGGGCCAAAGCGGTCTCGTACTTCCGGGATAGACTCAGCAATCACAACGACAAGCGAGAGTAGGATAGTAATAATCAAGCCTATATCGAACGCACGCCCTGCAGGCGTGTGAGTGCCAAAGATAATCGTATAGAGGTGATTTTTGAGCGGGTGTTTCTTTGTTTCCATAGCGAGTCCATTCTGCCTTGAGTTCGCCGCTTTCCTTGCGTGGCGTAACTAGTCTCTACTTATTATGATAGGCGTATGAATGAAAACAAGTTTTTGTTTTCCCTGCTGGGCTGTGAAGGAAACCTACAGACTGGAGCAGGGAAAGGCGGGGTTACGGGTTACATTAAGCCAGGGAAAAGGTTTCTCAAACCATTAGCCATAAACTCGATACCAAGAGCTGCCAAGATCAAGCCCATGATACGCGTGATCACGTTGATTCCGGTTTGACCTAAGAAGCGTACGATTAGCGGGGCTGAACGGTACAGCAGCCAGGAGCAGAAGCAGAACACCACTACTGTGATCAAGATACCCACCGTTTCGAACATGCTTGGGTAGCGCGCACCATAAACAATCGTTGAACTGATCGCACCAGGGCCAGCCATCAACGGCATCGCCAGTGGCACTACGCCAATCTGCTCGCGGCTCACGTACTCGGACTTCTCTTGCTTGTTTTGCTTATCTTCACCGAGTTTACCACTCATCATGGTAAAGGCGATGCTCAATAGAAGCAGACCACCGGCAATGCGGAACGAATCAAGCGAGATACTGAACATATCCAACAATGCTTGACCTGCAAGTAAAGAAGTGATCAGGATCACACCCACCGCGATGTTAGCGGTCTTGGCTGTTTTGTGCTTTTCTTCCAAAGTCATATGACCGGTCAGAGAAACGAAGATCGGCATAATACCCACCGGGTTCACAGCGGCGACGAGACCCAAGAAGAATTGAAGAAAAATGGCGATTTCGAAAGTTTGCATGATGGCTGTCTGTTCCTTGTAAAGCGATGACCTAAAAGCGCCGCTAATGTAGGGCTTTTTGCCTGAAATTTCGAGTAAAAAGCAACATTAATTGTAACTACCTAATTTATGTTGGTGGTTTATGCGCCAAACCAAATTGGTAACCACTTTTTTGCATGTAACTGGTCAGATAGTGTGCAGCTCGGTTAGTGTAGGCTATTTTTGAACCAGAGGCGGAAACCGAACAAACTTTGTACTGCTGTGCACGTAAAAGATGTGCCAAAGTCAGTAAATTCAACAAAAGTGTAAGTTTTTTTCATACTTTTATTGTCTTTTTTGATAGTAAAGTTTATCTGGCTGTTTTTTATTCACTAAGTGTGCAGTTTTTAATAGTATTTAATTCAGTAACTTACATCTATCTAGGTGATCTGGTTACCACTAATTGGTTAATTAATTTTTGGAATCTGATCTGAGTCATATTTTTTCAAATCGTGAAAGATTATACTCAGTCCTGAAAGCAATTTACTAAGCCTGCTATTTTGTAAGTTACTGACTTACTGATGAATGTTCCGTGGGGGCGGTGCATTCGGCGTTTGATCGCGAGCTCAATAAATTAGCTTTTACATTTTGTTATTTTTAGGAGATTTTTCTATGCCTGTTACCAACCTAGCTGAACTAGACGCTCTAGTAGCCCGCGTAAAAGCGGCGCAAGCGGAGTTTGCTACTTACTCTCAAGAGCAAGTAGACAAAATTTTCCGTGCAGCCTCTCTAGCAGCTAACCAAGCACGTATTCCTCTAGCGCAACAAGCGGTAGAAGAGTCAGGTATGGGTATTGTTGAAGATAAAGTAATCAAGAACCACTTCGCTTCTGAGTTTATCTACAACAAGTACAAAGACGAACAAACTTGTGGCGTCCTTGAAGAGGACGACAACCTAGGTACTATGACTATCGCAGAGCCTGTAGGCATCATCTGTGGTATCGTACCAACAACTAACCCAACATCGACTGCGATCTTCAAGTCTCTAATCTCTTTGAAGACTCGTAACGGTATCATCTTCTCGCCACACCCACGTGCGAAGAACTCAACTAACGACGCAGCGAAGCTAGTACTAGACGCAGCAATCGCAGCGGGCGCACCAAAAGACATCATCGGTTGGATTGACCAGCCATCTGTTGAGCTTTCAAACGCTCTTATGAAGCACGATGGCATCGCTCTAATCCTTGCAACTGGTGGTCCAGGCATGGTTAAAGCGGCATACTCTTCTGGTAAGCCAGCAATCGGTGTAGGTGCAGGTAACGTTCCTGTTGTTATCGACGAAACGGCTGACATCAAGCGTGCAGTAGCTTCTATCCTAATGTCTAAGACATTCGATAACGGCGTAGTATGTGCATCTGAGCAGGCTGCAATCGTTGTTGACGAAGTATACGACGAAGTGAAAGCACGTTTTGCTTCTCACAAAGCTTACGTTCTAAACAAAGCAGAAGCTGAAAAAGTACGTAAAGTTCTACTTATCGATGGCGCACTAAACGCGAAAATCGTAGGTCAGCCTGCTCCAGCTATCGCTGAAATGGCGGGTGTTAAAGTTCCAGCTGACACTAAAGTTCTAGTTGGTGAAGGTCTAGGCAAAGTTTCTTACGACGACGAGTTTGCTCACGAGAAACTATCTCCAACTCTAGGTCTATTCCGCGCTGACAACTTCGAAGACGCAGTTGCTCAAGCGGTAACTATGGTTGAAATCGGCGGTATCGGTCACACATCTGGCCTATACACTAACCAAGACGTTAACGCAGACCGCATCCGTTACTTCGGTGACAAGATGAAGACTGCACGTATTCTTGTAAACATCCCAACGACTCACGGTGGTATCGGTGACCTATACAACTTCAACGTTGCACCGTCTCTAACACTGGGTTGTGGTTCATGGGGTGGTAACTCTATCTCTGAGAACGTAGGTCCTAAGCACCTAATCAACAAGAAAACTGTAGCGAAGCGAGCTGAAAACATGTTGTGGCACAAACTACCTAAGTCTATCTACTTCCGTCGTGGCAGCCTACCAATCGCAATGAGCGATCTAGAAGGTAAGAAGCGTGCGTTCCTAGTAACTGACCGTTTCCTATTCAACAACGGTTACGCAGACGAAGTTGTACAGCTACTGAAAGCTCAAGGCATTGAAGTTCAAACTTTCTTCGACGTAGAAGCGGATCCAACGCTATCTGTAGTTAAGAAAGGTGCGGCAGCAATGGAAAGCTTCCAGCCAGACGTAATCCTAGCGCTAGGCGGTGGTTCACCGATGGATGCGGCTAAGATCATGTGGGTTATGTACGAGCACCCAGAGACTGCATTTGAAGAACTAGCAATGCGCTTTATGGACATTCGTAAGCGTATCTACAAGTTCCCTAAAATGGGTCAAAAAGCTGAGCTTGTATGTATCACTACTACTTCAGGTACTGGTTCAGAAGTTACTCCATTCGCGGTTGTTACAGACGACGAGACTGGCGCTAAGTACCCACTAGCGGACTACGAGCTAACTCCTCAAATGGCAATCGTTGATGCGAACCTTGTAATGAACATGCCTAAGTCTCTAACAGCGTTCGGTGGTTACGATGCCGTAACTCACGCTCTAGAAGCTTACGTATCGGTTCTTGCGAACGAGTACTCAGATGGTCAAGCTCTACAAGCACTTAAGATGCTAAAAGAGTACCTACCATCAAGCTACGCGAACGGTGCTAACGACCCAATCGCTCGTGAGAAAGTACACAACGCAGCGACTATCGCCGGTATCGCGTTCGCGAACGCGTTCCTAGGTGTTTGTCACTCAATGGCACACAAAATTGGTAATGCCTTCCACCTACCACACGGTTTGGCGAACGCACTACTAATCTCGAACGTTGTACGTTACAACGCGAACGACAACCCAACTAAGCAGACTGCATTCTCTCAATACGACCGTCCACAAGCACGTCGTCGTTACGCTGAGGTTGCTGACCACCTTGGCCTAAGCCAAGCTGGTGACCGTACTGCGCAGAAGATTGAGCGTCTTCTAGCATGGTTGGACGAGCTAAAAGGTGACCTAGACATCCCAATGTCTATCCAAGCGGCAGGTGTTGCTGAAGCTGACTTCCTAGCACAAGTTGATGAGCTATCTGTAGACGCGTTCGATGACCAGTGTACTGGTGCGAACCCACGCTACCCACTTATCACTGAGCTGAAAGAAGTTCTACTGTCTTCTTACTACGGTAAAGCTTTCGTTGAAGGTGAAACTTTCGAAGGTACCACTGTAATCAAGAAGAAAGCAGACCAAGAAGCAGCAAAAGCGCCAGCAACTAAAGCTTCTAAAGAGAAAGCTGAAGCTTAATCCGCTTAGTAGGATAAAGTGCTGAGATAGGTTTTCGCTAGCACGAAGCTTATTCGATAAATTTAAAACCCCGGCCGAAACGCCGGGGTTTTCTTTTTTTAGGTTCGAGGTGCGAGGACGCTGCGCTTCGGGGAGCGAGGAGTTGCGTACTTGTTGTAGGGCCAGTGTAAAACTTGGGAATTGCACATAGAGAGGTTGAAACTCTCTGTTGAATCAGTATAAAGTTTTGACACTCCTTCACTCCTTCACTCCTTCACTCCTTCACTCCTTCACTCCTTCACTCCTTCACTCCTTCACTGCATCTTGAAGGTAGTAGGGATCTCTTCGGAGGATTTTGTGGAGATTATGGATATGGAACAGGAACTAACTAAGTAACGCTGCAGGTGTGCCGTGCAAGTGTGATTAGCGATTAAAGTGTTGTTGCTAATCAAGTGGTGATAGTTCTAAGTAACTAAAACTCAATCGAGTTAAATCGTAAGCACACTTTGTTGGGGGTATCGAACGACTTCAATAGCCAATGATGTGTTGCCTGGCGGAATGCGAAAAAGCAAAAGGGCCGGATAACCGACCCTTTGGAGTGTTGTGTATTCTAAATCAGGAGTGATTAGAATGTGCGGCTGTATTGTAGGCCGACTAGGATTGCGTTTGCGCGAGTAGTTGCTGAAATACTAGAAATGTCAGTGCCTGGAATAGCAGGATTTTCAGTACTTTCCTCTACTTTAACATCTTTACCAGCTAGGTAAGTGAAGCCGAAATCAACATTAGATTGTTTGTCGATATTGTAGGTAAAGCCGGCAGAGAACCATTGACGATCAGAATCAGGTACGGATACAGACTTTGTATCACCCTGTGCACTTGTGTCGTACATGTAACCAGCACGAAGTGTCCAGTCTTGGTTTAAGTAATAAGTACCACCGATGGCGTAGTGCCAACCATTCTGCCAGTTGTACTCATTTAGGATTTCTTTTTCGCCATTGATTTTAGCTTCTAACTCGTCAAAAGCACGCCAACCAATCCACTGTACGCTGTAGTGTGCTGCGAATTTGGTATCAGGGATACGATGGTAACCGGAAAACTCTGCCATGTCTGGTAGAGGGAGATAGAGCTTCCCATTACTGTCAGAATTACCCAGATACTCGACGTCGCCTTCAGCTTCAATTTCAGGACTGTAACGATAAGATAGGCCAAATCGGTTGTTTTCATCTAACTCATAGACTGTACCAATGTTAAAGCCAACACCAAAGCCCTTGGCATCTACATCAAGCAAGCTGGTTCCTTTGGGTAAGCCGATAACACAAGGCTCGTCACCTGGACATAGAACAGGTGTACCTGGGTTAATAACTGTACCCATACCTTTGCCTGCGACCCTACTCAGTTTTCCTGTACCGTAGATAAGATCTAATCCTGCACCGAAACTCCACTGGTTATTTAATCGGTAAGAACCAGAAATGCCAAAGTTGACACTTGCTAGGTCGGTTAAGCCGCCGTATTCGGACCAAGACAAATTATCATCGAACTCGGTTTTAGTACCGAAGTTTGAGTAAATGTTAACACCCCAAGCAAACGTATCGTTAACTGGGACAATTAAGTGGATGTTAGGCGCCACTGAGGTGCCACCAATATCGTTGTAGCTTTCGTTACCGTTACCAAAAAGTCCTTGGTAGTTTACATTGCTTGCTTCAATATCCGTGATCAAAGTTTCAAAACCCAAAGACAGCGCAACGTCGTCAAAAAGGGCCATGGCTGCTGGGTTACGAGCCATTACTGATGCGTTGTCGGCGATTACTGCGTCACCGGCGAATGCGCGGCCGATGCCGGTCGCAGATTGTGCGTTAAGTTGGAAACCTGCAGCAACGGCTTGTTGAGAGGCTAGGGCGACCGTTACGGCGACCACTGATTTTTTAAACAGACGCATGTTTTTCATTTGTTTATCCTTGTAAATTGCCTCTATCGGGCAGTTTATTGAGCGGGTGCTCTATATGGGGCGTAATCCTAAGCGCAAGTATAGGAAATAGAAATCCGACCATTGGATAAAACTCGCATAAAATCACAGAAATCATGCCTATCTGACAGGAAATGGCCGTTAAAAGTCAGTAATTAGAGTTATAACTCTATAAAAGTGAGAAAAAAACGCCTCAGAGGTGAGGCTGAGGCGTATTGATGGTTTGGTTAACAGAATTACATGGGTTTGAGTATATACTCTATATTTTCGGCGATTTTGGCGACATCTTCGCCCTTGTTACCCACGATGATCATGGTGGCTTCTTTGACGGGCACAATCATGCCTTCCATTTTGTCGTCACTGAAGCTTGGGGTCTCATGTGATGTCATGTTGGTGACAAACATGGTTACTCGTCCTTTTTCACCCTCAAACACGGCATGTAAGGCATTGGTGGTGCCAAACGTGCAATGGTTGAGGTAATACACGTGATACGGGAAGTCACCCTCAAACTGAAAATCGAATGGCATCAGCTTCACATTAAGCTGCTCGATGCTGGCATTTTCGTTCAATGGGCTGGTAAAAGGCTTTTCCTCATACACATGGTCCATGGCTATCGATGCCAAACTCGCTTGGGCTTCGGGCACAACCACGTTGCCCCAATTGACCTGGCCAGCAAGTAGACCTGCGACAAACGCCACGGAGGCGGCCATCGACATCATCCTGCGGGTGAAGGTCGGCTTCACCACATTATTCTCAGTCACAGCTTGATTGAGGAGGATTCGATCAGCGAGATCATCAGGTACATCGACGCTCATCGCCTGGGCGATCTTTTTGTCGAGCGTCAGCACATCGTCCAAGAACTTGGCGTTGTTCTCGTTAGTACGAGTGGCTTCTATGATCTCTCCGTCACGAATACTAGGCTCAGTCAAAACTCTGCGACGAAACTCTAACTCATCCATTGCTCATACCTCGGTTCGATGTGGATTCATCCACTTTATCTTTCAACTGATTTCGGGCTCGGAATAGGCGCGTCATCACCGTATTGGTGTTTAATCCTAAAATGTCGCCAATCTCTTCACCACTAAATCCCCCCACGACCTGCAAATAAAGCGGTTCGCGATACTCCTCGTCAAGCTGCATGATCTGCTCGTGTAGCCACTGGGTTTGGTGATGACCATCGTCCGAGGTTTTCGCCTCTTGACCGTAATCATCAATATCTACTAAGTCCAGTTGCTTGCGTTCGAAACGACGGGCGTTCTCACGGCGCAATATAGTGATCAGCCATGATTTAGCAGCCTTGTCGTCTTGCAAACTATCGAGCGACTTCCATGCACGCATGAAGGCTTCCTGGACCACATCCTCAGCGATGGTCGGGTCTTTACACAACCAGTACGCGTAACGATAGAGATCCTTGTGATAGGCCCTCACAAGGGCTTCGTACTTTCTTTGCTTGTCCATATCCCTATTGACCGAGGCACTGGACTTTTTCTTTCCGAAAAATTCAATAATCGCCACAAGCATTACCTAAAAGTTGTATTTGAAGGGGTAGTTAAACCAAAACTTGATCTACATCAAAAAAATATACCTGATTCGTTTTATAGTACATCCTGTCATCTAGTTAGTTCTTTGAGCTGAATTTGTTCTCTGAACTGACATGTTGAGCAAGATGACACTTCCTTTTGAAGGCTGACTTTACTTTCTCCTAATCAGGAAACTGATTATTTTACAATTGGCGTTAGTTAATTGTTTTATAGATTCCGACCACACAGTTATTGTGTGGTTTTTTTTTGCCTGACATTTAGCGCTTAACTGCACCGCCAAATTGCTGCACTTCATAGCTTAGTATAGACGCTGCTATCTACTTTGATTTTGTTGTGAATATCACGTTTGTCCAATGCTTGTTTTTATTTCATTAACATTCTGCTTACACTGTAGAGGTCAGACCTTTACTCAGCAAGGAGATGTTAATGGGCAAGTCGCACGCCTCGCAGCCGCTCAAGCTGCAAACCCATTCTGGAGAGCGGATCGCCGTTGTTTCTGGACTTCGTACCCCTTTTTGCCCGTCAGAGTACTGCTTTTACCGATGTGCCTGCGGTTGATTTGGGCAAAATGGTGGTTGGTGAGATGCTCGCTCGGGTTGATCTCGATCCGGCCTTGATTGATCAGGTAGTGTTTGGACAAGTGGTGCAGATGCCAGCTGCGCCAAATATTGCTCGTGAAATCGTATTAGGTACAGGGATGAGCATTCACACTGATGCGTATAGCGTGACTCGCGCGTGTGCGACTAGCTTTCAAGCTGCAGCCAATATCGCTGAAAGCATTATGGCGGGCTCGATTGAGGTGGGCATAGCGGGTGGTGCAGACTCTTCTTCAGTTTTACCTATCGGTGTATCGAAAAAACTGGCCACCCATCTTCTCGCGCTTAGCAAAGCCAAAACGTTGCCACAAAAATTAAAACTACTGCAAAAGCTCTCTCTAAAAGATCTGGTGCCAGTCCCCCCCGCAGTGGCGGAATACTCTACAGGCTTATCAATGGGACAAACTGCAGAGCAGATGGCAAAATCGCATGCCATCACGCGTGCAGATCAGGATGCTTTTGCCCACCGCTCACACACCCTTGCCGCGCAAGCCTGGCAAGAGGGCAAAATTCAAGCAGAGGTCATGACTGCTTTCCCAGAGCCCTACAAACAGTGGATCGATCAGGACAATAACATTCGCTTTGATTCAAGCTTAGAGGGCTATGCCAAGCTACGACCTGCGTTTGACCGCCGCCACGGCAGTGTGACCGCAGCGAACAGTACCCCGTTGACTGATGGCGCAGCTGCGCTGCTCCTAATGCGAGAGGGGCGAGCTAAAGAGCTTGGGCTGGATATTCTGGGCTTTATCCGCTCGTACGGTTTTGCGGCCATTGGGGTTGAGCAGGATATGTTGATGGGGCCATCCTATGCCACGCCTATCGCACTAGACCGAGCTGGCGTCACCCTGTCTGATTTAACCCTAATAGATATGCATGAAGCCTTTGCTGCCCAGGCATTGTCTAACATCAAAATGTTTGCTAGCGAGAAATTTGCTAAACAGAACCTCGGCCGATCTACAGCCATTGGAGACATCGATATGGACAATTTCAATGTACTGGGTGGTTCGATTGCGTATGGTCACCCATTTGCGGCAACGGGTGCGCGAATGATCACCCAGACGCTGCATGAGCTCAAGCGGCGCGGGGGGGGCTTAGCATTGAATACCGCCTGTGCGGCAGGAGGTTTAGGTGCGGCGATGGTTTTGGAGGTCGAATAATGAAGACAGATAAGGCTTTTTCACTCACGATTGACGAGCAACAGCTTGCTCGGCTGACCATCAATGTCGCCAATGAAAAAAAGAACACATTGCAAGCGGCGTTTGCCCGCGAGATGGAAGAGGTATTTGCTGAGCTTGGCGAGCACGGCGATCTCAAAGGGTTGATCATTCAATCGGGCAAACCAGATAACTTTATTGCTGGTGCCGACGTGCGTATGCTTGATGCGTGTACAAGCGCAGAGGCGGCGGCAACGCTAGCCACTACCGGGCAGGTGATATTCAACCGGCTTGCTGAGCTTACTTATCCCGTGGTAGCTATGATTCACGGCCCTTGCCTTGGCGGCGGTCTTGAACTGGCGCTGGCGTGTGATTATCGTGTGTGCAGTGATGCAGGTGTGACTCGGATTGGTCTGCCTGAAGTCCAACTTGGTTTATTGCCAGGTTCAGGGGGAACACAACGTTTGCCCAAGCTGATTGGTTTGCTGGCAAGCCTAGACATGATCTTGACCGGTAAACAACTCAGAGCAAAGAAAGCGGCTCAGCTTGGGGTGGTGGATGCGTGTGTACCACAGAGTATTCTCGAACAAGTTGCGCTGGAGATGGTCGATAAAGGCAAACGCAAGGTGCCAAAGACAAGCAATAAAGAGAAACTCATATCGGGCACAGGGTTTGGGCGCAAAATGGTGTTTGAGCAGGCAGCGAAGAAGACCGAAAGTAAAACTCGTGGTAATTATCCGGCGACCAGCGCGATACTTGATGTGGTTCGCTATGGTTATGAGAATGGCATCACCAAGGGATTGGAGTATGAAGCCAAGCGCTTTGGTGAATTGGTTATGACGCCGGAGTCAAAAGCGCTGCGATCAATCTTTTTTGCCACAACCGAGATGAAAAAAGATCTCGGCAGCGATGAGATGCCAATGCCAGTCAAGCAAGTTGGCGTGTTAGGCGGCGGCCTTATGGGGGCGGGTATCGCCCATGTCTCGATAAGCAAGGCCAGAGTGCCAGTGCGGGTAAAGGATGTCTCTAACGACGGTGTCCTTAATGCGCTGCGCTATAACTTTGACTTATTTAACAAGCAGCGTGAGCGACGCATTCTATCCATGGCGCAAGTGCAGGCCAAGATGGCGCAACTCTCGGGTGGAATCGATTTTACTCGCTTTAAGCATGTCGATATGGTGATTGAGGCGGTGTTTGAGGATGTGGAGCTCAAGCAAGCCATGGTCGCCGATATCGAGCAGCACGCACGCCCTGAGACCGTGTTTGCCACCAACACCTCTTCGCTACCCATCAAACAGATTGCCGCCCAAGCGGCACGTCCGGAAAACATCGTCGGACTGCATTACTTCAGTCCGGTTGAGAAAATGCCATTGGTTGAGGTGATCCCTCATGATGGAACGTCTGATAAGACGGTAGCAACGGTGGTAAACTTCGCTAAAAAGCAGGGCAAAACACCAATAGTTGTTAAAGACCGAGCAGGCTTTTTTGTCAATCGAATCCTCGCGCCTTATATGAATGAGGCGGCGAACTTGCTTCTAGCAGGAGAGCCGATAGAGCAGCTGGATGAGGCGCTGGTCAACTTTGGTTTTCCGGTGGGTCCCATCACGCTACTTGATGAGGTTGGCGTCGATATCGGGGCGAAGATCATGCCGGTGATGGTGAAGGAGCTTGGGCCGAGGTTTCAAGGTCCTGATTTGTTTGAGACCTTGCTCGGTGATGAACGCTTGGGGCGCAAAACGGGCAAGGGTTTTTATATCTATAAAAACGGCGATAAGAAAGGCGTTGATAGCTCGGTGTACAAGTTACTCGGTATCAAACCTGAGACGAAGCTTACCGACAACGAAATGGCGCTGCGGTGTGTGTTACCAATGCTTAATGAAGCAGTGCGCTGCCTTGATGAGGGGATTATTCGCAGCGCGCGTGATGGTGACATTGGCGCTATATTTGGCATTGGTTTTCCCCCGTTTTTCGGTGGGCCGTTTCGTTATATGGATCAGGTAGGAGTGGTGGAGCTGGTCGCACTAATGAATGAGTTTGCAGAAAAATTTGGCGACCGTTACGCGCCGTGCGATAGTTTGGTTAGCCGCGCTGGCGACGAGCAGTCGTTTTACTAGGCTTTTCGTACTAAATCTTGTCGGACCTAGCCCTGCTCGTTTGAAAAATTCTCTAGGCGGGCACAGGCTCGCCGTTTGTTTTTAAGAAGGTTATCATCAAGTTGAACATGTTAACGGACAGGTTGCCCAAGCTGTTGAAAGGAATCTAATATGGAAGCTCTCGAGTTACTTCTTAATCGACGTTCAGTTGCAAAACTCTCCGCACCCGCACCGGAGGGTATCGCCCTAGAGAATATCATTCAGGCCGGGTTGCGCGCGCCAGATCATGGCAATATCCAGCCATGGCGATTTGTTATCGCGCAAGGCGCGGGACTGACTAAGCTATCCAACATCCTACTCGCGGCCGCAGAGGTTGAAAATAGTGAGCAAGCGGTGTTAGACAAAGTCAAAAACGCGCCATTTCGTGCCCCGATGGTGATCACTGTAATTGCTAAGGTGAGAGCGCATGAAAAAGTGCAGGCATTTGAGCAATACCTTTCCGCCGGGTGCGCCGTGCAAGCGATGCAGATGGCGGCCGTTGCGCAAGGCTTTCAGGGGATGTGGCGTTCAGGCAAGTGGATGTATCACCCGCTAGTGCATCAGGCCTTTGAGCTAGAAAGCGAGGATCAGATTGTTGGCTTTCTTTATCTTGGGACGCCCGAGTGTGAGCCCGTTAAAGCCCCGCGGCGCACGCTGGCCAACTATGTTGAATTTCTCTAAAGGTTATATGCCCTGCGGTTAGAGACGCAGGGCTTTTTGAGGTGACCTAAACAGCTGCCCTATCGCGCGTGGATTTCCATATGCTGGATAACAAAGTCGATAAACAGACGTACTTTATCCGGTAGGTGGTCTTTGTGGTTGTAGAGCATGTACACATCACGCTGGTTCGAGTTCCAGTCAGTCAGTACGCGCACCAACTGACCAGATTCCAAGTACTCTTTGATCATCACATCGGGCACGAGCGTTATACCCAAGCCAGAAAGACAAGCGGTACAAACTGTGGTCAATGAATCGGCTTCAAAGCGACCTTTATCGAGGTTGACGACATTCTCACCACTGCTGTTGCTTAGTTGCCATTTTATCAGTGGGTGCCCTTTAAGAATCGAGTGATCACTCAGCTCTTCTGCATGGTTCGGTGCTTGATTCGATGCAAGGTAATGCGGGCTAGCAACTAGAATATCCTCAACGGAACCAATTTTACGCGCAATCAAGCTTGAATCACGCAGGCTACCGACGCGAAAGATCACATCCCATTCAGTGGGATCAAGCTGATCAAACTGATTGGTCGCCGTCAGATCGATATTGATATCAGGAAATGCAGTCATAAACGCATTAAATAGCGGCATGATCATGCGTTGAGTCAGGTTAGACGGTGCGACAATTTTAATCCGACCGGCAGCGCCACGGCAAGAATCAGACAAAGACTCAGCCGTATCGGACAGCGATTTCAATAGTGGCGAGCACTCGTCATAAAAACGGGCCCCGGCTTCAGTCAGCGACAATTTACGCGCGTGACGATTGAGCAAGCGTAGATTGAGCGAATCCTCAAGGGCTTGGATACGTCGCGTAATCGTCGCAACAGGTATCATAGTCTTACGTGATGTTGCGGTGTAGCTCCCATTTTCCACCACAAGACGGAAAAGGTTAAGGTCATCTAGTTTCATATAAAAGCGACGCAAAGAGTAATCAATGACGTTAAATGTATAAGTAACGACCCTGTAATGATTTGAGGTGCATCAACTAAATGCGCAAAATGTGACGTATGCACGGCACAATATCGTGTACTGGCAACCACTTGCAGACTTGCCGTTAACCAGTTTTCTGACTATTTTATAGGTATTGGCTAATATTTAGTCAGCTAGGTAGTGCTCCCCAAGTATAAATTGAGTTCCACAATTACAAGCAGGGTGAGTTGTCAGTGTTTTAGATATACACGTCAGTAGTGAGGTTCAAATGTTAGACACTCGTCAAAGAGTGGCCCCACAGCCTGCCAATGAACCTGTTCCCAAGAAAATAATGGTGATTGATGACGATGTGATTTTTCGTCAGGTCACGCGTCAATTCTTGCATGCAATAGGGTATCAGGTGGTTGAGGCCGAAAATGGCCTTGAGGGGCTGCAACTATTAGAGAGTTCCGAGCCCGATTTGGTGCTATGCGATATTGCTATGCCCATTCTCGATGGTATTGAGTTTGTTGAAGAGGTCAGTCAACAGTACCCGTCCATGCCAGTTATCGTTGTTTCTGCCACCGATGAAATGTCCGATGTGGCCAAGGCGTTGCGATTTGGTATCAAAGACTTCTTACCCAAGCCGATTGGTAACTACAAGCACCTGAGTGATGCTGTTGAGACTGTGCTTAAGGAGAGTGATTCAAGTATCGCAGATGGCAAAGACTTCTCGAGCCAATGGTTTCGAGTTGATGGAGGTGGAGAGCTACCAGAAGAGCAAGAGCTGCATTGGCATTTAGAGTATTTGCAGCAAAATCCGGCGGCTGCTCGTGACCTTCTGCATGCACTTTTACCTGATAAAGACACCAGCCAAGGGAGTTGGCACTGCAGCTATCGACTGTTGCAATCCACCGAAGCCATGCCATTGGTGTTTGATTACGCTTGGTTGATGAATGGCCAGTTTGTGTTTTACATCATTGACTCGGGCAACAGTGAGTACAGCGATGAGGTTCACCCTGAGGCAGGCAGCAGTGTCGCGACGACTATGCTAGTACGTGCCTTGTTCCACGATTATCTGCGCCACCTAAAGAACTTCAGCGCCGATATGAAAGATCTGCTCGGCGTAATTGAGCGCGGCATTGACTGCTCCGAAGGCGGTCCCGTGCCAGCACTATTTGGCCTTGCCGATCTGCCTAGCGGTACCATAGACATCTTGCCCGCAGGTTTAGATTGCCAATGGACAAGCGGAGATTTCCACCAATCAATTAACCATGGTGAAAACCTAGGTGAGCACTCACTAAAGAACTTCATCACCCGCGAACTCCCCATCAAAAACAGCGGCCGACTCACCCTATCTATTACCGGCAGCACTAGCTTTAGTTTCGACATCCAGCAGACGAAAAGCTAGCGCTTTTCAGGGGCGAGGTGCGAGTACGCTTCGCTCCGGGGTTCGAGGAGTTTAGTGGGTGATGTAGTTGCCGTGCTCATCCCTAGCACCTCGGAGGGCTTTAGCCTGAAACCCGCACCTCGCAACTTAATTTTCAGGGGCGGGGAGCGAGTACGCTTCGCTCCGGGGTTTGAGGAGTCCAGTGGGCGGTGTAACTACCGCGACCACTCCTCGCACCTCGGAAGGCTTTAGCCTGATACCCGCGTCTCGCAACTTAATGTTCAAGTCCGAGGCGCGAGTACGCTTTGTTACGGGGGACGAGGAGTTTAGTGGGCGATGTAATTGCCGCGTCCTCCCCTCGTACCTCGGAGGGCGTTAGCCCGAAACCCGCACCTCGTGCCTTGATTTCGCGGCTTGATTTCAGTAGTGGGAAGAGGTTACGCTTTGCCTCTGTTTTTGAGGGGTATACAGGCGTTGAGTGTTTCGCATCCCCTCCTCGCAACTGGGAGGGCTTTAGCCCGAAGCCCACTCCTCGCACCTGCGCGCTTGAGGTAAAAACTATCAATAAGCTAAAACAATGGCTGTGGAACTTTGCAGGCAGTCTCTGTCTGGTTTTAGGCGCGCTTGGGGTGTTTTTGCCGCTTCTGCCGACAACGCCGTTTATTTTGCTCGCTAGTGCTTGTTTTATGCGTGGCAGTCAAAGGGTGCATGATTGGATGCATCAGCATCCGACTTTTGGGCCGATTATTCGTAACTGGCATACTCATCGAGGCGTGTCGCGCCGTGTGAAACAGCGCGGGGCAATTTTGATTGTGATTAGCTTCTGCTTTTCAATCATTGTGGTTCCCAAACTTTGGCTAAAGGTTATGCTAATAGCCATGATGAGTATCCTACTTAGTTGGTTTCTGCGTCTTCCGGTGGTCGAGTCGGTTGCCGATAACCAAGAAAATAACTAAGATGGCTGCCGTGTTGTGAGGGACGTGCCTTACAATTGAACAAAACACCAGCAAGTGTGCTTGCTATGCTTATTACCAATCGAGTTAAGTGATGCGTTTTATTAAAGGCCGATCACTTAACTCGGTTGCAAACCCAACCGTAAGTCGGACAAAGAAAGCTTCATTATGACCACTGATACCATTGCACTTATCCAATCTAGCATCAAAAGCATCCCTGATTACCCAAAGCCAGGCATCCTATTTCGTGATGTAACCAGCCTGCTTGAGGACGCCGCTGCTTATCAAGCGACTATCGGCCTTTTGGTCAAAATATATAAAGACATGGGATTTACCAAAGTGGTGGGCACTGAAGCACGTGGTTTCCTATTTGGTGCGCCTTTGGCTCTCGAGCTGGGTATCGGTTTTGTTCCTGTACGTAAACCGGGTAAGTTGCCACGCAAAACGATTGGTCAATCTTATGAGCTTGAGTACGGCACCGACACATTAGAAATCCATGTCGATGCTATCTCTGAGGGTGATAAGGTGTTAGTGGTTGATGATCTATTGGCAACTGGTGGTACGATTGAGGCGACGACCAAACTGATCCGTCAGCTTGGTGGTGAGGTAGAGCATGCTGCATTTGTTATCAACTTGCCTGAAATCGGGGGCGACAAGCGCCTTGAGGCCATGGGCCTTAATGTTTACAGCATTTGTGAGTTTGACGGTCACTAATCGATGAGTTATCTGGCACTGGCCCGTAAGTGGCGTCCAAAAGCGTTTAATCAGGTTGTCGGTCAAGCTCATGTCTTGACGGCGCTTGAGAATGCCCTTGATCAAAATCGCCTTCATCACGCTTATCTGTTTTCGGGTACGCGCGGTGTGGGTAAAACCACCATTGGCCGATTGTTTGCCAAGGGGCTAAATTGTGAAACGGGTATTACTAGCAAGCCGTGTGGGCAGTGTGAGAGCTGCATCGAGATTGACCAGGGCCGTCACGTTGACCTACTCGAAATCGATGCGGCGTCGCGTACCAAAGTGGAAGACACTCGTGAGCTGCTCGATAACGTTCAGTACAAGCCTGCGCGTGGTCGTTTTAAGATCTACCTGATCGATGAAGTCCACATGCTCTCACGCCACAGTTTCAACGCCTTGTTGAAGACACTGGAAGAGCCGCCGGAGTACGTTAAGTTCTTACTCGCCACTACCGACCCGCAGAAGCTGCCAGTGACAATTTTGTCGCGCTGTTTGCAGTTCCACCTCAAGCCAATCTCAGTCGATGCTATCCATGAACAGCTTGATAGCGTGCTGGAAAAGGAGTCGGTGACGGCTGAAGCGCGTGCGCTGGGCATGATTGCGCATGCCGCTGATGGCAGTATGCGTGATGCGCTGAGTTTGACGGATCAGGCGATTGCACTGGGTAACGGTCAGGTTGATGTCGAGACCGTGTCACATATGCTGGGCACGCTCGATACCGATCATGCTCTGCACATCTTGCAAGCTATCGCAAGCAAGCAGGCTGAGTCGATCATGACCAGTGTGCAGACACTCGCCAGCAATGGGGTTGAGTGGGACAATTTGCTGCAAGAGCTTGCCAATCAGTTGCACCGCATTGCAATGTATCATGCTCTGCCTGCGACTTTGGATAAGGCGCAGCCGGATGCCGAGAAGTTGACTTTACTGGCTCAGCAGCTTAGTCCAGCTGATGTACAGTTGTTCTATGATATTGCGATCAAAGGTCGCGAGGCGTTGCAGTTTGCTCCTAATGAGCGAGTAGGGCTGGAAATGACCTTACTGCGCATGTTGGCGTTTCGTCCTACTCAAGGCGTCATTACCAATGTCATTTCGACTGAGTCGCAAGCCAATGTGAGTCAAGCGCCGGTACAACGCCCGGTCACCGCACTAGTGGTATCTCAAGCGAGTCAACCCGTGGTGAGTAATGCTACAGAGCCGACGGCACAAAATGCGCCGATGCCTAGCGCTCCAATACAGAGCGCCCCCGTGCCGAATCACTCACAGCCTGCTCACCAGCCAGCTAGTGAGCCGCCTATGGATGTACCACCACCAATGGATGCACCTCCAATGGGCTATCCGGATATGGATAGTGCTCAGCCAATGTCATCTGTGCCGGCATCTATGCCAGAGCCCGCTGCACCTGCATCTGCTCCGCCTAGCACCAGTACCTCGATTGGTGGCTTACGTCATCAATTGCGCTCTCGTCGTGGTGGCCAGCAAGACAAGGGCACGCCCGGAAAAAAGCCTAGTGCGGCATCAGTAAAGCGCCCTGCTGAGCGCGAATCCGTATTGGATCGCGTTGCTAAAAAGCAGCTTGAAGCGCCAACGGTGTCGCCTTCTCATTTCGATAACGCGCCGGCGGTAACGCAAGAGCAGCAGCCTTACCAGTGGACACCGAGCAAACCCATCGTCGAGGTGGTGGACAAAGAGCTGACACCAACCCAGATCAAGCAATCACTTGAGCATGAAAAAACACCCGAGATGGTGGAGAAACTGCTCAATGAGTCGATTGTACAAAACAGTTGGGCTGAACTCATCAGTCGCTTAGAGATCCCCAAGCTGGTGGAGCAGCTCGCACTTAACTCCTATTTCAGCCAGCAGGATAAGCACATCACCTTGACCTTGCGCAGCGACCAAGCACATCTTAATAAAGAGCGTGCCCTAGCAGAGCTCAAGGACGCGATCGACAAGACGCTCGGTGAAACGCATCAATTATCGATTGTGATTGGTGAAGAGGGACAAACCCCGCTAGAGTTGAGAGAGCAGCTTTATCAAGTGCGACTGCAGCAAGCATTTACCAGCTTGGATCAGGACCAACATGTCCAGTTCATGCTGAACCGATTTGACGCCGCCCTCGACAGTGAGAGCGTGCGACCAATTTAACTCATGGGGGTTGAAAACGAGAGCCGTTACCCCCATGTCATCAGAAACTAATCCAACCAGAGAGTATACAATGTTTGGTAAAGGCGGTATGGGCAACCTAATGAAGCAAGCCCAGCAAATGCAAGATCGCATGCAAAAGCTTCAAGAAGAAATCGCAAACATGGAAGTCACCGGTGAAGCGGGTGCTGGCCTTGTTAAAGTGACTATCACAGGTAGCCACAGTACTCGTCGCGTAGAAATCGATGAGAGCCTAATGGAAGATGACAAAGAGATGCTAGAAGACTTGATCGCAGCGGCGTTCAACGATGCAGCTCGTCGCGTTGAAGAGACTCAAAAAGAGAAAATGGCAGCAGTTACTGGGGGTATGCAACTACCACCAGGCATGAAGATGCCATTCTAATCAGGTTACATAATGCGAACCAGTTCTATGCTGGAGCATTTGATGGAGGCCTTGCGTTGCTTACCTGGGGTGGGTCCCAAGTCGGCTCAGCGCATGGCCTTTCATTTGCTACAGCGCGACCGCCAAGGCGGTTTGCAGCTCGCGGATGCGCTCTCCCAAGCCATGACCGAGATCGGACACTGCCAAGAGTGTCGTACCTTCACAGAACAAGAAACCTGCCACCTTTGCACCAACCCTAAACGTCAAGAAAACGGACTTCTCTGTGTCGTTGAAAGCCCAGCCGATATCGCTGCGGTAGAAGCGACCGGTCAGTACTCTGGGCGCTATTTCGTGTTGATGGGGCACCTGTCTCCACTCGATGGTATTGGGCCAAGTGATATCGGTTTGGATATCCTTGATTTTCGCCTGCGACGCGGTGACATCAAAGAAGTCATTCTTGCGACGAACCCAACAGTGGAAGGTGAAGCCACAGCTCATTACATTGCTGAGCTGTGTAAAGAGCATCAGGTAGCCGCCAGTCGAATCGCTCATGGCGTGCCCGTTGGCGGTGAGCTCGACCTTGTCGACGGCACCACGCTCT
Source organism: Vibrio sabulosilitoris (assembly GCF_055391395.1). Lineage (NCBI taxonomy): Bacteria > Pseudomonadati > Pseudomonadota > Gammaproteobacteria > Vibrionales > Vibrionaceae > Vibrio > Vibrio sabulosilitoris. The sequence continues at coordinate 2,790,251 of NZ_AP029599.1, read as the reverse complement.
CGCACTCGATACTTGGGCGACACCAGCTTAAATAAAAAAACCGCATCTTTAGGGATGCGGTTTTTTTTCGCTTCGCGAAGAGTCGAGAGGCGAGATCGTGTTGCTGCGGGAGGCGAGTGGTTCCCAATCTCGCTTCTCGTCTCTCGCCTCTGCTCTTTTATTATTTTCAATTTTAGTTTGAGAATATGTTTTGTTTTATCGCATATATCCCGTAGCAATTGCCCGCTATTCTGTATCCAAGTTAAGCGAATTACTAACCTGAGGAAGAGACCATGGCTAAACTCACTATCGTTGCAAACATCATTGCGAAACAAGACAAAATTGAACTGGTTAAAGCGGAGCTGCTTAAGCTGATTGATATCACACGTGCGGAAGAAGGTTGCATCAACTACGACCTGCATCAAGACAATGAAAACCCAGCGCACTTCCTATTCTTTGAAAACTGGGAGTCTCGTGAGCGATGGCAAACTCATATGGGTAACACGCATCTTGCTGAGTACATGGCGGCGACCGAGGGTGCAGTTGAGCAGTTCACTCTGAACGAAATGACAGAAATTTAAAAAAGGGGCGAGGTGCGAGGGGTTTCAGGTATGTTGGGACTCCTCGCTCCTCGAAACGAAGTGTCTTCGCCCCTCGCTACTGCTTTTTAGTTTTCTAATTGTTTTGGTTGGGTGTTTGGCAGGAGCTTGCGCCATTGGATTGGCATCATTGGGATGACGATTAATCCGATTCCAACCAAGGTGAGCAGATCTGGGATCTCATCGAACCACATTACGCCGAATAGGGTGACGAACACTAAGCCTGAGTACTCTGCTAATGCGATTTGGTTAGCGGGGGCTTTTTTGTAGGCGATCACAACGAGGGCGTGATAGCCAAGTACAAATAAATTGATTGCCATAATCCAGCCAACGTGGCGCCATTCAATCGCTACCCACTGTGGCACGGCGAAGGCTAGGGCAAGTGGCAGCGTCATTAAACTGGTCCAGAACAAGGTTGAGATAATATGTTGCTCACCTGGCAGGCGCTTGATCAGGATATTACCCACTCCCATCGCCAGTGCACTACCCAGGCCTGCAATAGCCGCCCAATGGAAGTGTTCTGGACGCAGAACGATGAGCACACCCACAAAGCCAATCAATGTAGCAATCACTTTACCCGCATTCGGACGCTCTTTTAGCAGCACAATTGACAGTGGCAGCATTAAAATCGGACCAACATAGAACATCGCATTAGCAGTCGCTAACGTCAGGTGGGTGATAGCAATCATCGCACAGCCGCTACCAACCAAAATAAACTGGGCACGCAGGAAGTTGATCCGGCAGCCACCTTGCATGCGTGTGTCTCGTGGAAGTTTGAGCCAAAACGGCAATAGCAGCAGCACGCTCAGTAGCTGACGAATGAATACATATTGGAAGGTGGGCACTTCGCCATTTAATACCTTCAGAGAAACATCGGAGAAAGAAGCGAGCAGGTTGGCAAAAACCAAGAGCAAGATAGCGTGATTGGTGGCTTTATTCATGGGGTAGTGATGTCGAAAACGTGATTGAACAGTAAAATAGCGGCACATCATACATGAGTTAGAATGAAAAAGTAGCACCATCTGCTAATTTATCGCCTGACTCTAAACGAATACTTAATTGCGCTCCCGTTGCCCAGTATTACTTGTCGTAATGCGCATGACTTTGTAGTTATGTGCCTTGATGCGCTGGTAGTTTTGAATGCTCTTCAATTAAGTAATATCCGCTTACAATAGTTCAATACCCTTTTTTCTTGATTACTCCCAGTTTGTTTATTTGTCATTTGACCTTCACTTGGAATTGCGTAAGGTGTCCACAGAGACATCCTCAAGGAAGAAAATAATGAAAAATAATAAGTTAGCCTGTCTGTTTGGTGCTGTGTTTACACTAAGTCCTGTGGTCTTTGCCGATACTTGTTCGGTAGAGAGCATGGCAATCATTGGTGAAAAAGAGTTCATCACGGTTAAAGAGATAGATTCAGTATACCGCGCACGAATTGATACCGGTGCAACACGCTCTTCACTGCATGCGACAAATATCGAAGTGATCGATGGTTATGATGACCTTAAGGCAAATGTTGGCAAACAGGTGCGTTTTGTCACCGAAAACGAACTGGGCGAGTACCACCAATACGAGGCGCCGATTGTATCGGTAAGAAGCATTAAGAACTCACTTGGCTCGGATATTCGCTATAGTGTTGACCTGACTATCGAAAGAGAAGGCTTTGAACGAACTTTACAGGTGAACTTGCGTGATCGTAGTAGCATGACTGACAAGCTGCTGATTGGTCGTGATTGGCTCGAGTGTCAGTACTTGGTCGACGTGAGCCAAAACCCAACCAGTTAAACGAGCTCTACTCGCTTTCACTGCAACGCTGAAATAGGTCTGGGTCAAAGAGCACCGACGGCAAACCCGTTGGTGCTTAACTCAATTTCGTATTTGCTTTGACTAAAGACGATCCAATGTGTCCATAATGATACCAATGCTAAAACCTTTAAACAGTAAGTGACGCATAGCTCGCCCCTTGAGTTCTCGAGTAAAGCTTGTTTCCAGCCCGAACTTCCGATTCAGTTCTTGTGAACATGTTGTTGACCAATCAATTTGGTTTAATTTTTCCTCTAAATCTTCTTTATTCATTTTGTGTGACAGGTAGGTCTTGATATGTTGAGGACCAAACCCTTCCTTAACAAATTGCCTGAGTATTGCATCATAATGATAATCGTGGTGTTTGCTTGGTAGCATTCGCTCGATAAAGCGGTGAGTACACCTGAAAATAAACACCAATAAGTTATGTAGATGACCAGTCAAATGGGCTAACGAGCTTCTCGTATATCGTGAAAATAGGTGATAGCGCATCATTATAAGTATGCAAGCCATCGAGCTGATACACAGTGATAGAACGGCAGAACGTAAGATCCAGCTAATATCGTCGAGTGATACTGAAATAGAGAAGCCGACAATAAACCCAGTGCTTATTGCGATCAGTTTAATGATTGGCGCAAGCCTTTTGAGACCGAGAAGGCGGTAATTAGAAGTGGTGAAATTTAGAATGCCATCAAAAAAACCAAATAAGATTGATAGCGTAATCAACTCTGACCATAACGTACTGACATCTGGTGTGTAGGCACGCATAATGAATTCTCTGCATATATATAAACTAACAAAAATAGGTGCGATGTAATAGAGCTTTCTTTTGATGTTTGAACAAAATCCAGAAATAAGTTGGTTTTTTGAGCATTTCGAGTAACTTATCGTGAAAGCTATGCAGTAACTCGCAGACAAAATTGATATTACATTGATAAAGTTGAGAGAAAGTCCCAGATATTTTAATGAGCTATCATTAAAATATACACTACATAGGGTCAAAATAAGACTGAAAATAATGTAGGTCATTATTGAACATGCTTTCTCAATGCTGGTGTAAGAGTACAAAGTTTTGAAGGTACCAAGATCTAATTGCCAATTAATATGAAATCCTAATACTCGATATAGAATGAGGAGAAGACTGAAGGACTGCAAAACTCTTATTAAACCAGTAGATAACGAGATGGAAATCCCAGTATTGAAGTCAAATAGGTGAATAAATAGTGTATTTACTACGACATTGCAAATCGCAGCTAGGGTGGATATCCACGCTGAATAGGAAGAGTTGCCGATCGTTTCGATAATTGCAGAGACAGAAATAGCTATCGCACAGAATGGCATCGACGTAGCTAGTATAATATTCAATAAATGAACATCATTGCCAAAAGAGAAGTAAGACACAATTAGAAGAATAAGGTTGATTAATAACGAGTTTACCACTGCGAAGTACATCACACTGTAAGACTTATTAACACCAATTTTGTGCAGTATAGCGTTGATCCCAATTGTTAGGGAAACAAGTGCAATGACACCAATCTGCATGAACTGAGTTGATAAGACAAAATTCGCCGTGCTTGCTGGGCTCAAGTGGCCGATGAAAGCTAAATCTACAAGAGGCATAGATAAGAGCATTATCCGGCTTAAAGTGATTTTTATGGATTCTGTTATTAATTTCATTCTTTATAGCTTACTGTTTTTATAAGAAATATGACCTTCGATGGATTATGAATATTTCAATGGTTGACAGGTGGTGTTGATGTTTTTTTGTAATTAAAGCGAAGTGGTTATTCTTATGCAAGTATTTGTTTTGATTTTGCTAAATATAAATTAGCCAAATGTTATCTTTAATGTTTGAGAGGTGTATTTTAAATTGTTAAGCTTTTTTGAATGGAAAATAGATATTATTTTATATATTTAAAGTTGTTTGGTGTTTAGTTTTTACATGTTTTGTATCTTTAATGCTATTTATAATATGTCATGTGGTAATAGTGTCTCATTCGAGCTTGTATGCGGCCAAATACAGTATGCTTCATGGTAACAAATTCCATAAACAGAAAGCTGTCCGGTATTTGTGATTTGAGAGTATAATAATTAATCAATAAAGCATTGGTGTGATTTTAAAGCATTTTTACTTGACTGGCACAGTTTTGTGGTCATACCATAATTACTCTATATTGCTGTAATATGGAGATTAACGCAGAATAAATGGGAATTAATAGCGTGGCTGAAGTCATAGTAGAGCCGTCCAAAAGGATTTTGAATATTGATCAAAATAAATATGAGCTACCCCAATCAGAGTTTTCTATTCTTATGGAGTTAGTAAAGTGCTCTCCACATGTCGTTACCAAAGAGAGGCTTTATCAAATAGGTTGGCCAGAGAGTACAGTAACGTCTGCCTCTCTCTCGGTTGCTATAAGCTCAATACGAAAGCTGTTAGATGCTCATGGGTTAAAAAATGAACTGCAAACAGTAAGAAAAGCTGGTTATAAAATAAATGCACAACATTTCGTAATCAAAGAGGAGTTGAATAGACAGCAAGTAAACAAGAGAGAGTTTAGTATTTACCAATCTAGAAAGACATTGATGGTCGCAATGCTATTTCTGGCCACTCTAATCGTCTCTGGGCTGTGGTGGTATAGCAGTACTGTTGAGAGGAATCAGTTTCATCTGTACACGCTGAGCGTCAATGAGCGCATGGTGCTGATCTTGGTGAAAGATAGGGCGGTACTGAGTAGCTCAACTAGACAGTTTGTTTACCAAGACAGGTTTATCAAGGGTTTAGATGACGCTGTGACGCTGCAGCGATACCATATGGCATTGAGTTATCGCAATTTTTCTTGGTACATCACTTGTTTGTCTGAAAATAAAGGTATCCATCAGGTGATAAAGCAAGATAAGTCATTAGATGACATATTGGAGATGCCACTTTGTACTTCCTAAGAGTCGCGATCGTCGTTTTATTCCAATTGAGCATTCTGGGCTGCTATTCCGAGCCGCAGGGCGGTGATGGCGCCTTAGCTTATTTCAGGTATTCAGATGTTCTTAACTCAGGCAGTGAGTATACCTATTATGAAGAGTTGTACTATGAACCTGAGCAAGAGGTTTACTCAGTAAAATTGTTTAAGGAAGGGCAATCGGGTGAGAGGGTAGCAATTTTAAAGTACCAAGTATCGCTGGACGAAAAGTCATCTCACCACTATCTTGCGACAATTGAGCAATTGTCGGTCCTCAACTACGACGAATTTAGCAAGCTCTTAGTGCTAAATGCTTATGGCGTTTTCTATCGATTCCTTGCTTTTGAGAGTGAGCCTTATAGTGTTGAGATCTATATGTTCAAGAATAGCAAGCAACTGTGTTATATGCGTATAACTAAAGGGGTATTAAGTTGCTACCGCGCGTTTGAGTCAGTGTCGGCCGATTCAATGTTGCCTTGACTAAGAATGCGGCCAAACTTTGAATGGCTCCCACGCAGTGTTAGGATAATGAATATTTATGTAGAATATTCGTTAGATAGCTGGACTTGTACATGGATGTTGAGAGTCGATTTAGGGATATATGGGCTGGAGTAGTAGCAATGCTGCCTCTGAGCTTTGCGGTAGTGCCATGGGGTTTTTTAGCTGGCTCCTTTGCTGTTGACTCAGGTTTAATGCCTCTTGAAGGGCAAGCGATGAGTGCGATCTTATTCGCAGGTTCCGCTCAACTGGTTGCCATGGGGATGATCAAAGCCGGTGCAAGCCTTGCCACTATGATGGTTACCATCTTTTTTATTACCTCACGACACCTTTTGTATAGCCTGACTATGAGACGACACATTGCCCCGCTGTCTTTACCCTGGCGGATCACGCTCGGGTTTCTCCTAACTGACGAGTTGTTCGCACTGTGTGGCCATCAAAAGCCAGAGCGGTTCAAACCTTGGTATGCACTCGGGGCGGGAGCATCTTTTTACTTGATATGGAATATCGCGACACTCGTGGGTATCGTTGTTGGCGGTCAAGTTCCGAATTTGCAGCAGTACGGTTTAGAATTTGCCGTTGCCGCGACATTTATAGCGATTGTCGTGCCCAACATAAAAACCATGGCGAGTTTACTGGCTGCGGTGTCTGCACTGATCTCTGCGGTATTTTTCGCCTACTGTCAGGTCGAGAGCAGCTTGGTGTTTTCCAGCCTGATCGGAATGACGGTTGGTTATGTGAGTGGAGAGAAATAACGCAATGATCTTTATATCAATCCTCGTGCTGACCTTGATTGTCTTTACCAGTCGTTACTTTTTCCTAGAGCCCAAAGTGCCACTGAGGCTTAGCAGCGGGGCGCAACGCTTTCTGAGTTATGCTAGCCCTGCGGTATTAACCGCCATTTGGGGGCCGATTGTGTTTATGCCAAACGGTGAGTTGAGTTTGAGCGATAACTTACCCTATTTACTTGGTGCCATTTTTGCGGTGGTACTGGCACGTCTCTCACGCAGTATTCTGCTAACTACGCTAGTGAGTCTTGTTGGGTTCTTTATTTTCAAATGGCTACTATGAAAAGACAGTCGGCGAGGCGCGGGGACGGGCTTTGCCCTTCGAGGTGAGAGGTGTTTTCTACACGCGGTTTGCAGGTCGCTACGAGGAACGAAGTGAATAAAGCCAAATATTAATAGAAAGCAGTCCTATTAAAGCAAAAAGGACAGAATCAAAGATTCTGTCCTCTCTTTACTTAGTGATTAGTCAACTAATCTGGCTAAGTTCAGATCTTACGAATTACTTCTTTAGGTTAGTGAAGTAGTCGAAGATTACTGGTACGTCGTTGTTACCCATGCCTGCGTCAACAGCAGCTTGTAGGCTAGTAGAAGTACCTTGAGCGATCAGAGACTCAGTACCTAGCTCTTCACATAGAGCAAGGAAGTAGCCTAGGTCTTTGTTAGCGTTCGCTACAGAGAAACCTAGTTTTTCTTCGCCATCTACAGCGTAGAACTTACAGAACTGCATGAATGGAGAGTTAGATGGACCAGCTGACATGATGTCGAATAGCTGTTGACCGTCAACGCCAGCAAGCTTAGCTACAGCGAATGCTTGAGACATAGTTGCAACAGTCGTCATACCCATGAAGTTATTTACAAGCTTGGTCACGTGACCTGAACCTAGTGCACCTAGGTGGAATACGTTTTCGCCTTGCTCTTCAAGTACTGGCTTAACTTTGTTGAAAGTTTCCATGTCACCAGCAGCCATGATGTTTAGTAGACCATCTTTAGCGTGAGCTGGAGTACGACCTAGAGGAGCGTCGATCATGCCTGCGCCGATAGCAGCAAGGTCAGCACCGATCTTCTTAGTAGAAGCTGGGATAGAAGTACCGAAGTCGATTAGAGTTTTGCCTTCAGACATACCAGCTAAGATACCAGTTTCGCCGTATACTACTTTCTCAACAACTTCAGAAGTTGTTAGACATAGCATTACGATGTCACTTTTCTCAGCTAGTTCTTTACCAGAAGCAGCTTCAGATGCGTTGCCGCGAGCTAGAACAGTTGCTACTGCATCTTTGTTAAGGTCCATTACGTTTACTTCGTAGCCACGGTTTTGTAGGTTCTCAACCATGTTGCCGCCCATCAGGCCTAGACCGATGAAACCAATTACTGGTTTAGTCATATCAAACTCCTAAAAGCATTATTGTATGATTATATGATTTACGCGGCATAGGATATACCGATGTCGCTGTTTAAGCAATCGTAGATTGTGATGAAACTATCGACAAGTTGGAAAAGTGCTGGCTAAGTCGACTATTTGTCATACCATAAATCCATCATGGTGATTAACTTCACTAACACTTTGGTCTCAATCGATAAATAAATCTGCGGTCATTTTGTACAAAATCGTCCTGTGAAGCAGATATAAGTGAGGTGGATCACATAAACTAACTATTTTTGCGAATGGAGTTAAAGCCGAGCAAATTGATTAGTCATACCAAATGAAAATCAATATCGTAATTTGCGGACTAGGAGCTATCAGAGGTTGGTATTGCAACAGAGATGGGAAGCTGATTAGGAATACCATCGTCGCAGTACTACCATTACCTAAGCTGGGTCAATCATGACTTGAATTGCCCCTAAACGCGACGTTCTCGCTTTTTCCCCTGTACTATTCTCTGTAGGATGGAGAAGAATTGTAAGTGAAGCCCTCTGCTGCTCAATACCGAGGGTTTCAGGGTAGGAAATTGGCACAATACCAAAATAAGGAATAATCAAGTATGGCTACAGAGTACATCCCACCAAAAGTTTGGACCAATGATGCTGAGAATGGCGGCGAATGGGCGGGGATCAATCGCCCAGATTCTGGCGCGCGTTTTGAGCGTGATTTGCCCGTTGGCAATCACCCATTTCAGTTACATTCGCTGGCTACTCCAAATGGCCAGAAGGTCACTATCCTATTTGAAGAGTTGCTCGCAGCCGGGGTAAAAGAGGCGGAGTACGACGCGTATATCATCAAGATTGGTGACAGTGACCAATTCTCCTCTGGTTTCGTTGAGCTCAACCCGAACTCTAAGATCCCGGCGCTGCTCGACCTCTCCGGTGATACGCCGATTCGAGTGTTTGAGTCGGGCAATATCTTGCTTCATCTAGCGCAAAAGTTTGATCAGTTTTTGCCAAGTGAACTCGCCGCCAAGACCGAGACCATGAACTGGCTATTCTGGCTGCAAGGCTCAGCCCCTTATCTGGGTGGTGGGTTTGGCCATTTCTATGCCTACGCGCCAGAAAAATTCGAGTACCCAATCAATCGCTTTACAATGGAAGCCAAACGCCAGATGGACGTGCTGGATAAGCAATTGGCAAATAACAAATACATAGCAGGTGATGAGTACACCATTGCCGATATCGCTATCTGGCCATGGTATGGTAATTTGGCGCTTGGTAATCAATACAATGCGGGTGAGTTCTTAGATGTCGAGAGCTACCCACACTTGCGCCGCTGGGCGAAAGAGATTGAGGCGCGCCCTGCGGTGCAGCGTGGCCGTATTGTCAATCGAGCTTGGGGTGAAGAGTGGGAACAGGTTCCTGAGCGCCACAGTGCTGAGGATATTGACTCCGTGCTTGCGCTCAAACCTTAAAAACAGGGGCGGGGTTCGAGGGCGGGCTTTGCCCTACGGGGAGCGAGGGGACTGACGCGCGTGTTTCATTTCCTCGATTTCCCCGACTCTCGTAAATTACATAAAGAGCAGGGTAAAGCCTGTGCTTAAGAAGTGCGAGGCTACTGACGCGCACGCTGCAATCCTCGCACCTCGGAACGAAGTGAAACCCGCTCCTCGCACCTTAAATCACTTACCAATCAACGCCTTTGAGGGCTTTGATGCCGGATTCGAAGGCGTGTTTGACGTTTCTTACTTCCGATACGGTGTCGGCGAGTTCGATTAGGCTGCGGTGAGCGGCGCGGCCGGTGATGACGACCGATTGCATTTTGGGTCGGCTGGTGAGGGCTTCGATTACTTCATCGAGGTCGATATAGCCGTAGGTGATCATGTAGGTTAACTCGTCAAAGAGAACAACATCGAGTGAGTCATCGGCGAGCATGCGTTTGCACTCTTGCCAGACGATTTGTGCGGCTTGGGTATCTGCGCTGCGGTTTTGGGTTTCCCAAGTGAAGCCAGTGGCCATCACTTGGAACTCGACGCCAAGCCTCTCTAATAAGTTACGCTCACCATTTTCCCATGTCCCTTTAATAAACTGTGCCACCGCACAGCGTTGACCATGACCAACGGCTCTTGCGATGGTGCCAAAACCTGAGGTGGACTTGCCCTTACCATTGCCTGTGATCACCAAGAGTAGGCCTTTCTCTTCTTGCGCCGCCGCAATTTTCATATCAACTTGTTGTTTGACTTTTTGCTGGCGCTGCTGATGGCGTTGGTCTTTGGTTGAGTTGGTCGTGCTGTCGCTCATTATGCTGTCCTTAAAGTGTTCCTGGGGTCATCATAGCCTAGATGCGGATAAACAAAAACCTCGGTTTATTAAGGTCTTAATCTATATAATCTTGGTTTTATAGGTGCCTTATCTCGTAGCGCTTTAGCTTATGGGACAAAAGGAAACGCAATATATCGTGATTTGGCTGCTAGGCTATATACGCAGGTGATTAGGTTACATTGAAACAGGTATGGAATGAAAAGCAGAAGAATAAACAACATTCTGGTGGTGTGCATGGGCAATATCTGTCGATCACCCACAGGCGAAGCGGTACTGCGAGCCAAGGCCAAGCAGCATGGTATTGATATCGTGGTCGATTCGGCAGGGACTATAGATTACCATCAGGGCAGTGGGCCTGATCGCAGAGCGAAATTTGCGGGGGAGCAGCGTGGTTACTCATTTAAGGGTATTCGGTCACGCCCGGTGATAGAGAGTGATTTTGAGTATTTTGATCTGATCCTTGCTGCAGATAAAGACAACTTACGCGATCTTATCCATCGCTGCCCGGTAGAGCATCAATATAAACTGAGTCTGTTTTTAAGCTTTGGATGTTCCGATTACCAAGAGATACCAGATCCCTATTACGGAGGGGACCAAGGGTTTGAACTGGTACTTGATCTGATTGAGCAAGCGAGTGAGGCGATACTGGAGCAAGTATGAAACAAACAGGTGTGCGGTTTCGGATAATTCATACCGCACGCCAGAAAATCGCGCTAGACCTGCGCTGCCATCACGCGACCATTGAAGTGGTCATTGGCGACGATATACTCGGTATGGCGGATAAGCTCATCTTGTGAGGCGGCAACGTTGTCACAAAAGTGGATGCTCGGCGCGGGTAAGATCCCACCAACGCGGATGTTGAATGGCAGTAATTCGTCGGCCCAACTTTTGGTAAAGCCTCGCACAATCGAGCACGCCGAGTCACTACTAACCAATTCCACCATATGACCGTCTGAAATAATATTGATGATCACGCCTTTTTGCTTGAGCGTTTTCATTCGTTTCGCCGCTTCTTTGCCCAGATTCAATAAGCGTCCTGTTGCCCTGGCCAGTTGATGAACAAATTCATCTGAGCTGGTGGCCTCAAGGCGATCAGTGCTTGGAAATCCAGTGCAGAGGTTAAGCACGATAGTCGGTGCTTGATGGTTGCTCTGCTCGATAAAGTCAAACAGAGCAATATTCGCCTCTAGCGAGTGACCAGGCATCACATGGGGGTAGATCTTCTCGCTGTCAACCGAACACAACCGATGGGTTTGCTCAAGCGCGTGTTGATTGGTGTCGGTGATCACGACCGATGCACCTTGGCGAGCAAAGTGTTGGGCTAAAGCGCTGCCAATCGGCTTTCCTGCTGCAGTAATCAAGACCACAGCTTGTGTGATATTCATAGTCGTTACCACCGTTAGTGTATGATGACACTCGTTTATTTTCTCTCAGAATGGTTTAACGGTAGAAAAATCGCTGTGAAACGGTTCAAAAAACATATTTTGTTGTCAAGAAAACTGTGTGTTTTCGATCGCGTGTCACATTAGGCGTGCAGGCTGAGCTGGTCGCGACGGTGCGCTTCGTTCATTTGGTGATAGAAATGATGCGGAAGTTTAGAAGCTTGGTCAGGCGTATTGAGGCGACGCTGCTGGTGATGAGAGAGATTATGGTAGACCTCTTCAGGCAGATCATGGGTATGCTCAGGCAGGTAGGCCAGTGCTTCTGGCGTGAGATAGTGGTTGAGCTTCGCACTCGCCATGCCACCTTGCTGGAATTGACGGGCATTTTCTGCGCCATTGGTGTAGCTGGCATTATCAGAGCGCAAAGTCTGAGGCGTGGGCAGTTGTAGCTCTTGGCGTAATAGGTCATCGCTAGTGATGGTCTCTTCAATGCTATCAACCGGGGTGACTTCGCGGATATCATCAGAGAACATCGACAAAAATAGCGCAAAATCAGCCCGACGACCTTCGTGAACAGCGCGGTTGATGTTACCGCCTGTCTGAAGTTCGTTGATGATAGTGCTGTTGTCGAGCGTGGTTACTTGCATAGGGTTCTCCGTGATACCCCTATACTATCGACCCAGCTTGCGATTTCTTTAGTGATTTACTGAAGAAAATAAAAAACCCGCACCAACGGCGCGGGTTTGAATTCACAGACTTAAAGTCGTTCGATTACTTAGCTAGGTTCTCTGCTACGAAGTCCCAGTTAACCAGTGCCCAGAAACCATTCATGTAGTCTGGACGCACGTTGCGGTAGTCGATGTAGTATGCATGTTCCCATAGATCTACAGTAAGAAGTGGTGTTACGCCGTCTTCTGTTAGTGGTGTCGCTGCATTAGACGTGTTAACGATGTCTAGTGAGCCGTCTGCCTTCTTAACAAGCCAAGTCCAAGATGAACCGAAGTTGTTGATTGCAGAGTCAGTGAATTTTGCTTTGAACTCTTCAAACGAGCCAAATGCTGCGTTGATAGCGTCAGCTACCGCGCCTGTTGGCTCACCGCCTGCGTTTGGCGCTAGACAGTGCCAGTAGAAGGTGTGGTTCCAGATCTGTGCTGCATTGTTAAATACGCCACCAGTCGATGTCTTGATGATCTCTTCAAGAGTTTTACCTTCAAACTCAGTGCCAGGGACCAGACCGTTTAGCTTAACGACGTAAGTATTGTGGTGCTTACCGTGGTGGAAATCCAGTGTTTCTGCTGAGATGTGTGGTTCTAGCGCATCTTTTGCGTAAGGAAGAGCTGGTAGTTCAAATGCCATTACTGTTTCTCCATTGTTTTGTTGAAAGAGAGGGGTCTCTTTCGTGAGCTTCCAAGTTTTATTTTATACGTCTTATGACTGACTTCGCGTTAGTCTATCAACTTTTTTAGTAAAAAAAACCTAAATTTAGCGCTCAAGCACATGATTTTATTAACCCCAAAATTATTGGGCTTTTTATTCTTGACTAATGGTTTAGAATAGTCGGATTAAAAGCCGTCATTCCAGCAAGAGGAAGCCATGGAAACTATCGACAAAATCAAGCAGCAGATCGCTGAAAACACCATCCTACTTTACATGAAGGGCTCTCCAAAACTGCCTAGCTGCGGTTTCTCTTCTCAGGCTGCACAAGCTTTGATGAACTGTGGTGAGAAGTTTGCTTACGTTGATATTCTGCAAAACCCAGACATTCGCGCGGAGCTACCGGCTTATGCACAATGGCCAACCTTCCCACAGCTTTGGGTTGAGGGTGAGCTAATTGGTGGCTGTGACATCATCGTTGAGATGTTCCAAAAAGGTGAGCTTCAAACGCTAATCAAAGAAGCTGCGGAACGTGCTCCAAGCGAAGACGCGTAAAAATTGCGCGCCAAACTGTATATAGATACAGTTATTTGTTGATTTTATAAGGCCACATTGGATAATGTGGCCTTATTTATTTCTGCTGGAAGCCCATTATGACCCGTCTTTATATCGCCGAAAAACCAAGTTTAGGCCGCGCCATCGCTGCTGCGTTGCCGGGTGGACAAAAGAAGGGCGAGGGGTATATCCAGTGTGGTAATGACATCGTGACTTGGTGCATTGGTCACCTGCTTGAGCAAGTGGAGCCAGATGCCTATGATGAGCGCTACAAAAAGTGGGATCTTGCTGACTTACCGATAGTGCCGCAAGAGTGGCAGCTTCGGCCGAGAAAGACCGCTAGTAAGCAGTTAAATGTGGTTAAAAAGTTACTGCGCAGCGCGGATGAAATCGTTCATGCAGGAGACCCCGATAGGGAAGGGCAGCTGTTGGTCGATGAAGTGCTTGACTACTGTAAGGTGTCAAAAAGCAAAAAAGCGGCCGCTCTGCGACTTTTGATCAGCGATCTAAACCTACCTGCGGTTAAACGTGCGCTATCTTCAATGCGTAGCAATCGTGATTTTATTCCCTTGTCGGTTTCCGCTTTGGCCCGCTCGCGTGCGGACTGGCTGTATGGCATGAATATGTCGCGCGCTTATACTTTGCTTGGTAAAAAAGCCGGGTATCAAGGTGTGCTCTCGGTTGGCAGAGTACAAACTCCAGTGCTTGGGCTGGTGGTTCGCCGCGATGAAGAGATTGAGAACTTTGTTCCTCGTGATTATTACACTTTACACGCCTTGATTCCCTATCAGGGTGAGTCTGGTCTATTTGATATCCGTGCGCGCTGGAAGCCCAGTGAGGCGTGCCAGCCTTGGATGGACGAAGAAGGGCGAGTACTGAATAAAAAACTGGTTGAGAATGTCGCCGGGCGGATCGCGAATCAGCCTGCATTAGTGAGTGAGTCGGAGCAAAAACAGACCAAGCAATACGCGCCACTACCTTACTCATTGTCTGCACTACAAATTGATGCCGCCAAACGCTTTGGCATGAGTGCTCAGCGGGTACTGGATACCTGTCAGTCGCTGTATGAAAAGCATAAGCTGATCACCTATCCACGCTCTGACAGCCGACACCTACCACGCGATCACTTCAAACAAGCACGCAGTGTGTGTGATGCGATTGCCAACAACAGCCGTGAGATGCAAGCAGGCGTTGAGGGTGCAGACTTGAGCATCAAATCTAAAGCTTGGAATGACAGCAAGGTGGATGCGCACCATGCGATTATTCCGACGCCTAAGAAAGCGGCCTCCAATGGTATGTCTGGTGATGAGCTAAAAGTGTATAACCTTATTGCCCGTCAGTACCTGATCCAGTTCTACCCACCTGCGGTGTACGCCGAGGCGAAACTAGTGTTTGATATCGCTGGGGGCAGCTTTGTTGCCAAAGGACGCCAGCTGGTTGAGCTGGGTTGGAAGACCTTGATGGGCAAAGTCGAAGAGTCTGATGCCGGTGTGGATCAAGTCCCGCCGCTCAAAGAGGGGACCAGCTTGGTATGCCGAGAGGGTGAGATCAAAGAGCGCAAGACTGAGCCTCCACGCCACTTCACTGAAGCAACCCTGCTGCAAGCAATGACGGGGATCGCGCGTTATGTCGAAAATAAAGATCTCAAGAAAATTCTGCGTGAGACGGATGGCATTGGCACCGAAGCGACCCGAGCAGGTATCTTAGATACCTTGTTTAAGCGTCAATTACTCACGCGCCAAGGCAAGCAGGTGCTTAGTACTTCCGCTGGGCGAGGATTAGTGCATGCTTTACCCGATGAGTCTACCTATCCAGATATGACGGCCATCTGGGAGCATCAACTGCAAAGTATTGCGGAAAAGGGTCAGGCTTATCAGCCGTTTATGGTAGACTTGACGACGCGCTTAGATCAGTTGATGAATGTGATCAAAACTTCTCCAGTGCCAGAGTCTCTCACTCAGCTTCCTCCGGTGGAGCGTCCGGCCTTTAAGAAGCACAGATATAGCCGTAAAAAAGGCTCAAGTAAAGCCAAAAAATAGTGATTGACAAGGTTCGCGACGGTAATAATCAGATATTGCACGACTTCGCTACTCTGCTTTCGTATTCTCAACCTCAAATAGAATACGAAAGTACTATTGGATCACCCTCTGCCGTCGTGGATATATACCCAAGTAATCTGTTTTAATTTTAAATTAATGAAGCACGGATAAGGTGTGGCAATTTAATTATCGAATCAGATTGCTAATTATCGATAGTATATTGAAATATAGACTCATTATTTGTTATGCATCAATTGGCGTAGTGATTGGTATTGATAGAGTATGTTACTGCCACTATTAGAGTTTAAATAAAGTGGATGTTTCTAATGGATGTTATTTTAATGGATTTCAATGAAAAAACTAGTAGGTACACTCCTTACGACAACGCTGTTGTGTATGAGTTCATCGGTGTTTGCATCGGCCACACATAATATTCAACCAGGGTGGTATTTGGGAATAGATGCCATGTTTAGCGATTATGATTCCGAATGGGGTGAACCGGATTTGGACGTTGGTTTTGGTTTTAATTTTGGTTATGAATTTGTTGTTTCTCCGCGCTTTACAACAGGGTTAGAGTTTGAGTTTGCTATGCTGGGTAGTGAGCAGGTTGGTGACGGCGTTTTTGGTTCCAGTGGTGGTGGTTATGTGGTCGCGGATATCGAGGAAAACTTATCGGCTATCAATGTGAATCTTAGACCTAAGTACTTTGTGTACGAAAATCTTTATGTTGGTGCCATTTTAGGTTTTGGTTCGATAAGTTATGATCTTGAAGCAACGAAATCAGGATACAAACCCTTAACGATTTCAGATGATAGCGATATGGCTATTAACTATGGTATTGAAGTAGGCTACTTCTTTAATAATGGGCTGATATTAAAAGGTGGTGTGCGTAAGATGTCCCCTAGCTTTGATATCAATATTGAAGGCACCGATTTTGGTAGCGTGGATTTTGATATTACCTCGACGTTTGTTGGCTTAGGCTGGCAGTTCTAATTGGCTCTATACCTCGGCAAATTCAACAAGATGTCAATCGAGTCTTGGTTTTAATTTAGCTTACACATGGATTAAAGAGCACAGCGCAGGATTAAGCCCTGAGCTGTGCTTAAGGGGTAGGACAAGACATTATTCAAATAGGTCTTCATTGCCCTTGATTGCAGAGCTAACATCAGTATGTGATAGCACACGTTTGCCTAAATCCTGTTTGACCTGACGGCCAAGCGTGATTAACGCATCTCGGTTGGCCTTAGTTTGACGCTTGCCTGTACTACGCAGACAACTGTTGAGCTCATGATCCTCACTAAAATTGACTAAATCTTTGTCGGCAGCCATCGCTTCTCTCCTTTGGTATGACGGGGCAGTGACAGTAATAATGGAACGGAGAAAGGGAATTGCCACCTAGAGTACGGTGAGTGTCAATATTAGTACAATTGGATTGTCTCAAATTACCAAGTTAACGGCTCTCCCAAGTAATTTAACAACGGACCTGATGAGTCACGGCTAGACTCATTTATAACACTGATAATGCCCATAGCAGATTGGTGTGCGCTGATTAGATGCTCATCTCGGTCTGAACCTACTCAGGGTGAAGGGCTAAGACAGTAAAATCTTGTGGGCTTAGGTCATTACTCAAGCTCTTGACGTCTGAGCTCAGAAAATATAATAAGACACCTATTACTTTGGCTCTGCTGGTGTTTTACGTTCCCAAGCAGTAGTGCTCTAAAAGTCAGTAAACAGCGCGCACAAAAAAACCGATAGACGCTCTATCGGTTTTTTAGACACGCTCATATTGGAGCGCTGTGCTACTTCGTTATACAGGCGTAGGCCACCATAAACGCGGCCTCTTGATATTGCTTTAGTCCTGTTTCTTTAAAAGGCACTGGAGGTGGGGTGCGCTTCAGACCCTCTTTGATCTCTGCCGGAGAGACAACATCTACCTGAAGTCCATCAATAAGCTGAATAGCCGCTTCCAACTTGAAACCCACTGCACCACCAGCAAACTTACCTTTGGTTTGGCGCTGACGAATCACAACTCGCTCAACCTGATAATCTTGCATCAGTTTGGCAAATGAGAACTGAAAGTGCTTCATCTTGTCGGTGTCATTAGCATCGCCAATGGAAATTTTTGCCACACGGCAGTCTGGGATATTAAATACGCCATCAGATAGGGTCAATAGACTGATAATCGCATCATTACCACTGAGTTCAACACCACAAATTTTCATTTTATTACCTTGTTATAGATGAGGGGCAGAGTATAGGAGTTGTCACCGAATAGTACCACCCCAAGGTGCTCATATAAGCCCTAATAAGTGTAAAAACCTGAGAGTAAGGCGCGCCTGTTCTGTACCATCAAAACGAGATGCAAATTTAAGCAGTCTAGACGGTCTGTTGTGATTTACTTACTATCAATATAGAGGCGTAGATATTTAATCAAGACACCCATACCACTGGTGGAGTTATCGACCTTCTCCTACACTGAAGTAGTGCTCAACTCTCAGGAGAATCACGATGCCCAAAGCTCGCTCTGAACAAGTTAGTTTGGATGATACGGCCTACTACCACTGTGTTTCACGCTGTGTGCGCAGGGCCTACTTGTGTGGTGTTGATGAGATTACTGGCAAGAGTTATGAACATCGGCGGGGTTGGGTTGAAAAGCGTCTGCTCAAGTTGGCGCGTGTGTTCGCCATTGATGTTTGCTCGTATGCGGTGATGAGTAATCATACCCACGTGGTGCTGCATGTTAATCAGGCAACGGCTCTGGGCTGGAGTGAGAATGAGGTCTTGGAGCGTTGGCATCAATTGCACAAAGGAACACTGCTAGCAACTCGCTATCTTAGTGGGGAGCAGCTTGATGACGCGTCATTGAAAGCGGTTATGGATATTGTAGAGGTGTATCGCCAGCGTCTGTATGACATTAGCTGGTTTATGCGTAACCTCAATGAGACCATAGCCCGTCAAGCGAACAGAGAAGAGGGGTGTACTGGACGATTTTGGGAAGGGCGCTTTAAGTCGCAAGCGCTACTTGACGAAGCTGCCTTAGTTGCCTGTATGGCTTATGTCGACTTAAACCCGGTCCGTGCCCAGGTAGCGCCAACTCCTGAAGAGTCTGAATATACCAGTATCAAGACTAGGGTGGATACTCTTCAGGATTCTGACGGCTGTAACCCGCGCCAACCTGAAGCCTTATTTCCTTTTGTTGGTGACCCTAGGCAGGAGATGCCAGAGGGGCTGCCGTTCCGACTTGAAGATTACCTATTACTGGTGGATTTCAGTGGTCGCGCCATACGTGAAGACAAGCGTGGGGCCATAGCTGAGTACCATCCACCGATTTTGTCCAGACTAGGAATCGATGAAGCGGTGTGGGAGTCTCTGATTTTTTCGCTTGAAAAAGAGTTCACCGGACCTATCGGCGGTGAAAAGTCTCTACGTGAATATCAGCGACATCACGGCTTACAGCGGATGAAAGGCGTTAGAGTCGCCAGGCGATGCTTTAAAGCGGCGTAACTTTTCATTTATCAAGCTCGATTTCCGCTGACGAGTGCAGTGGTGAAGAGCTTTTTGCACGAGACTGCCCAATAACCAGAAATACGGTTCTAATGATAGATTTTGTCTGATATTTGACTCTTTTTCTGTTCTGTACCCCGTATCGTTGTTGATTCAATAGGGCGGTAATCTTCTTTAGCTCTATTATGGATGTCTGGATATAAACTCGCTATTATGGATGTCTGGATATAAACTCGTTGATGGCGTGGTTTCCTAGTACTCTTCTTCGGAATGGGTGACTCGTGGATTTTGTCCAAGCTGCGGTACGCACCTGTACTTCAAGTTCAAGCATTCAGGCGAGTACAACATACTCCTCTGAGCACTCGAAGTAAGCAAGGATGAGCAGTTTGAGTTAGTGACTCAGTTCTGTATCGACCAAAAGCCATCATATTATTCACTAAAATCGGATGCTCCGATAATTACTGAAAGTGAAATGCTCGAAATGTATAGCTAGTCTTTTAGCTTATGCCGTTCAAGTACCTAGCTCATGAGAAAAGCACTCTTCTGCAAGCTCGCATTGTTAGGGTGCTTTGCTCGTTACACGAATATGCCCATTTCTGTTTTAGTTAAATCTATCATTAAAGTGGGTGAAACGATTTAGTCCTTACTTTATCTGACCTGAAGACTGAAATGCATGTTCAGATTAGTATTTCATCTGTTTCAACTCAATTCGCTCCATTGTTCTTCATGTTAATGTTTTCGTAGATGAAGCCATTTTGATTTAGATATCTATGGAGAAATTTTCAATGAAAAAAGCAGTGGTAATTGGTGCAAGCTCTGGTATTGGCAAAGAATTAGCTAGGCGACTCTCACGAGAGGGGTACTCATTAGGATTAGCTTCAAGACGACTGAATCTACTTCGTGAACTGGAAAGCACATTGGCAGGAGAGGTTTTTGTGAGGCAAATGGATATTTCCGATATTGAAGGATCCATGGCTACGTTAGTTAAACTCTTGGAAGAAATGGGTAGTGTCGATTTAATAGTTATTTCTAGTGGTATAGGGAACATAAATGAGTCACTAGATTGGGAAGTAGAACATCAGTCGATACAAACGAATGTTTGTGGTTTCTCGGCAATCGCAAATGTTGCGGTCAAACATTTTGTATCGCAAGGAACAGGTCATCTAGTTGGTATTTCATCTGTTGCCGCATTACGAGGAGGGAAGCACGCTCCTGCTTATAATGCATCAAAGGCCTATGTATCTAATTACCTAGAAGGCCTGAGAAACAAGCTAATGTCATCAAATGGAGCTATAAGTGTAACTGAAATACGGCCTGGATTTGTTGATACTGCGATGGCTAAAGGAGATGGGTTATTTTGGGTCTCTACAGTTGAAAAAGCTGTAGATCAAATTTATTCGGCAATAGTAGCAAAAAAGGCATGTGTTTATGTGACGCGCCGCTGGCGAATGATAGGTTGGATTTTACAATTTTTGCCAAACTCTCTCTATCACCGCCTATAAAGTGTGATAAAGATTGGTGTGGTGCCTGAATGACTTTAGCTCTAGCCACCCTATAAAGGTTTTGCAATACCTCAAATAATCCGTCAACGGCTAGCTGAACGAGAACTATAGCTCTTTTTTGTCCAATTCTGAGTTAGCACAACAGAATGCGAACTGTGATCACCAAGCAATTCTGTCGTATGTTAATTACCAAGCAACTTTGTCGTTAAGCTAACTACCAAGGGAAAGTGACGGAACAGATTAGCGTACCTGTTAAAGTAATCAAAACCAGCTTTAAAGGGTGCTAAGGATGTTCTACATGGATTCAAAACTTTTGAACCCATGCTTGTTGTTGCTCTTTTGGTTCTACCAAGGAAGTTGAATACCTTGATAATCTAAAAAGCAGCCGCTATCTGTGATTTTGGCATTGTCTATCACCTCAATTAAGCCTTTTGCACTTTCTGCTGTTGGCAAAATTGCGTTCGGCCCGCCCATCTCGGTCTGAACCCACCCGGGGTGAAGGGCTAAGACGGTAAAACCTTGTGGGCTTAGGTCATTGCTCAAGCTCTTGACGACTGAGTTCAGCGCCGCTTTTGACGAGCGGTAGATGTAGCCGCCACCAGAGGTGTTTTCGGTCATGCTGCCTACTTTAGATGACAAACACATGATCTTTTTCAAGGTGCCTTGCTCGAGCAGCGGGAAGAGGCTCTCGACTAACTTAAGTGGAGCGATGGTGTTTACCTCGAATACCTGGCGCCATTGGTTAAGATCGGTGTGACCAAAACCGTAGCCTTTAGGGCCGTAGTATCCGGCGTTGTTGATCAGAATATCGATTGGTGCAAGGGACTGAGGCAGCGCAGCAACGGCTGGGTAGTCAGTTACGTCGAGCTCAAGGCAGGTTAGATTTGGCTCTTGGTCTGCCAAGGCAAGCAGGCCCTCAGCAGTCGAGGATTGACGAAACGTGGCAGTAACCTGCACGCCTTTGGCAAGCCACTGTTTGGTAAGCTCGAACCCGATCCCTCGATTAGCCCCAGTGATAACAACATGCATAGTGACTTCCTT
This sequence comes from Vibrio sabulosilitoris, assembly GCF_055391395.1. Taxonomy (NCBI): domain Bacteria; kingdom Pseudomonadati; phylum Pseudomonadota; class Gammaproteobacteria; order Vibrionales; family Vibrionaceae; genus Vibrio; species Vibrio sabulosilitoris. The sequence continues at coordinate 2,768,549 of NZ_AP029599.1, read as the reverse complement.
ATGGTAAATAGTTGGTGGCAGATAGCCTATGGCACGATGGCATACACCGCGCCGTCTTTGGGTTGCTTAGCGTAAATAAAACGGTTTTCGGCAATGGTTTCAAATTGTGCGCCGCATAACTCAATGGCTCGACGACTGGCATGATTACTTGGGTCACAGACAATTTCAACTCGAGTGACTTTGAGCATCTCAAAGCAAAAATTAACCAATGCCTGGATACTGTTGCGACCTAACCCCCGGCGCTGATAACGATCGGCGATCCAGTAGCCGATCGAGACCATATTGAAGGTTTGATAGAGCTCATTGATCGCAACCATACCATACAGAGTGCCACTGGCACGGCAGTAAATACCAAAGCCAAAGCCAGTGCTTTTGGCCCAGTTGCTGCGAGTCAGAGCGATAAATTGCTGAGCTTCTTGGAGCGAGAAATCTGGGTGGCACCAATCAATCCAGCGGTGCAGGGTGGGGGAGGTTTGAATTAAGAGTTGCAGCTGCTCAGCATCGTGGTCGCTGAGCAGCTTGAGTTCGATGGAATCAGTGATAATCGAGAAGCTAGGAATCATCATCTTGCGGCGCGCGGCGGACTTGAATGATCATGCCCATCAGTGGGTGATCGAAGTAGTGGATCTCACCACTGCGCATGCGGCGTTTTTGATCAAGACGGTAAGATTTGAGGAATTTTTCTACCTCAGTGGTGTACTCGATTTGCTGCATATGACCTGCAACGACGGCCGCAGACTCTTCATCCTCAATAGGCTCTTCAAACTGGGTGTTCTCGATAACGACTTCACGTACGCTCGGGCGCTTTAGGTCAAATACGGCATCGGCAAAGAGGTAGTGTTGCACGTAGATTTGCAGCGTGCCGTCTAATTCATACAGCGGATCAGCGGCGTTTTCTTCAACAAAGTCATCCACTGGCTCACTCACCAGTTCGTCAGAGTACACAGAGCCATCGGGCAAAAAGTTATCTGAATAGTCCTCACCAGCCCTCAGGCGAAATGTAGGCGCAGAGGTCCGGCCGCGATCATCTTGTCGCCAAGCGGTGTGCAGAAGCACTGAAAAACCGGCGTGACGACGTAAATCGGCCGCTTGACTGGTCAGCTCTAGTGCGGAATCTGGTAGTAGTTCAACCTGTTGTTGCTCTCGAAAGTCGGCGTCACCGAGACTGCCAGCACGCGATAGGTCGATCTCAGGCAGTGTGTTTGGCCATGCCTCAGAGGTTTGCTCTGGGTTCACTGAGCGTTTGAAAATGATCACTTCGATATCAAACTCTCTTTGTGCCAAGCTCGGCATGGACACGAGAAGCATTAGAAGCGGGATCAATTTGTTCATCATAACTCCGTTAATCGGTGAACATCGAGGAAGCCTGCGCCTCCTCTTTGGTATTACTTTAAACTATACCCAAGTCTGTGAATAATGTCAGTGACTTGCAAGCAGTGTTTACCGCCTTAGCCAAGTGAGTTACGCTGGCAGGCGGTTTTGAGCGAACTCATCAAGCATGTTGTTAACAAACTTGAGGCGCTCACGGCGATCGACCAAGGGAACGTTGAACCTAAACTTGGTTGGCCCTTCCATTGCGAACTTATTCGGTTGCGCCTGAAGTAGTTTAACCAAGAATGTTGGGTTAATGTCAGCATCAGGATAGAATTCAATGTAACCTCCTTTCTCATGCGCCTCCATTTTTTTCACCTTGAGCTTACCTGCATCCAGCTTGAGTTCTGACACGGTAAGGAGGTTCTTGGTGGCATCGGGCAAAAGCCCAAAGCGATCGATCAGCTCAACTTTCAACTCTGCCAGCTCCTCTTTGGCTTGCACACTCGCGATCTGTTTGTACATCGACAGGCGAGTATTCACATCTGGGATGTAATCATCAGGAAGCAGCGCCGGAAGACGCATCTCAACCTCGGTTTGCTCGCGCAGTAGCTCGTCCAGTGACGGCTCCTTGCCTTCTTTGAGCGCCTCGACGGCTTGCTCTAGCATCTCCATGTACAAGGTAAAGCCAACCGACTGGATCTGACCACTCTGCTCATCGCCAAGTAGCTCGCCGGCTCCACGGATCTCAAGGTCGTGCGTTGCCAGAGTAAAGCCTGCGCCAAGGTCTTCCAATGAGGCAATCGCATCAAGGCGTTTGACGGCGTCTTTGGTCAGCGCCTTAGGGTGCGGCGTTAGCAAGTAGGCGTAAGCCTGGTGGTGCGAGCGGCCAACACGTCCTCGCAACTGGTGCAACTGAGCCAAACCGAGGTGATCAGCACGGTCGATGATGATGGTGTTCGCCGTTGGCACATCGATACCCGTTTCGATGATCGTGGTACACACCAAGAGGTTAAAGCGCTGGTGGTAGAAATCATTCATGACCTTTTCCAACTCACGCTCACGCATTTGGCCATGTGCTGTGGTAACACGAGCCTCGGGGATCAGCTCGGCGAGATCGCGAGCGATCTTATCGATCGTTTCAACTTGGTTATGCAGGAAGTACACCTGACCACCACGCATGATCTCACGCAGTACCGCCTCACGGATCACGCCGCTGTCTTTCTCTCGGACAAAGGTTTTGATCGACAGTCGTCGCGCCGGAGGTGTTGCAATGATCGATAGATCACGCATGCCACTCATGGCCATATTTAGGGTTCGCGGAATAGGCGTAGCGGTAAGCGTCAAAATATCGACGTCGGCACGCATCGCCTTGACCTTCTCTTTTTGACGCACACCAAAGCGATGTTCCTCATCCACGATCAAAAGGCCAAGATCTTTAAACTGGATATCGCTGGTGATCAGCTTATGGGTACCCACCACAATGTCGACTTTACCCTCCGCCACATCGGCTAAAATTTGCTTTTGTTCTTTGGCAGATTTGAAGCGTGAGAGCACTTCTACTCGGATCGGTAAGTTGGCAAAGCGGTCACGGAAGTTCTCAAAATGCTGTTGTGCGAGCAGCGTGGTAGGGACCAGCACGGCAACTTGCTTGTCATTGTCGGTGGAAACAAACGCAGCGCGCATCGCCACCTCAGTTTTACCAAAGCCGACATCACCACATACCAAACGATCCATGGCCTTGGGCTGACACATATCCGATAGCACGGCATTGATTGCCGTGGCTTGGTCATCCGTCTCTTCAAACGGAAAACCGGCTTTAAATGTGGCGTACTGGCCGCGATCAAGCTCGAACTTGTGGCCTGGTTTAAGCTCACGTTTAGCGTATACATCCAGCAGCTCTGCTGCGACATCGCGAACCTTCTCCGCCGCTTTGCGCCGCGCTTTGGTCCAAGCATCGCCGCCGAGTTTGTGCAGCGGCGCCGACTCTTCTGCTCCGCCGGAGTAGCGACTGATCAGGTTCAGTGAGGCAACCGGTACATACAGCTTGGCTTCGTTTTGATACTCCAAGGTAACGTATTCGGTGGTCATGCCTCCAGCTTCAAGGGTTTGCAAACCTAGGTAGCGCCCGATCCCGTGGTCAATGTGCACCACAGGCTGACCGGGTTTGAGTTCGGCAAGGTTGCGGATCACCGCGTCGCTGTTGGTGTGACGGCGGTCTTTTTTGCGCCTTTGGATAACGCGATCACCAAGCAGATCGCTCTCACAGATGAACGCGAGCTGAGAGTCATCGAAGATAAAGCCTCTTTCAGAGGCGCCCATGACGAGACTGATTTTGTCCGAGCTGGTCAGGGCTTGGTGGAAGTCTGCTTGTTCTATGGGTTTAAGCTTGATCGGCTGCAATAGCTCAAGCAGTGCCTCGCGGCGGCCTTCAGACTCTACTGAGAAGATCACTTTGCCAGCAAAGCCCTCAATAAACTGGCGTAGGGTAGCCAATGGCTCTTTATTTTGTGGCTTGGCAGCTAGGTCCGGCAGCGTGGTGAACTTAGGGTTAGTTCGTCCTTGTTTTTCCTCAATAGGCTCGATGTTGAGTCGTGCAACAGGCAGCTGTTTTAGCTCGCTGAACAACTCGTCTTTCTTAAGCCACAGGTCTTGGGGCTTGAGTAACGGGCGAAGCGGGTCGATGTTGCGTTGATCATAGCGGTGCTCAACATCGTTAAGGAAGTGATCAATGGATGCTTCGATATCACCAACGGTGATCACCTGGGTATCATCAGGAAGGTAATCGAATAAGGTTTCGGTTTGCTCAAAGAACAGCGGCTGCCAGTACTCGATACCTGCAGGCCAGGTACCTTTTGAAACCTGCATATAAATGGATTCAGGCTCGCGGCGGGCATCAAACTGCTGGCGCCAGCGAATACGGAAGTCTTCGATCGCCTCTTCCGTGGTCGGGAACTCGTGCGCAGGCAGGAGGCGGATCTCTTTTACGTCCTCTATTGAGCGTTGATTCTCTGGATCAAAGGTACGAATTGTATCGATCTCATCATCAAAGAAGTCAATTCTATACGGGGCCTGACTGCCCATAGGGAACAGATCAATAATGGAACCACGGCTGGCATATTCACCGGGGCTAAAGACTTGATCACTGTGGCGATAGCCCGACTTCTCAAGTTGTATACGCAGCTTTTCGAGTGAAAAGTTGTCTCCTTGCTTTACCATCAAGGTGTGTTGAAGCAAGAACTCACGCGGTGATTGGCGCTGCAGTAAGGTACTGACAGGCACGATAGTGATGCCCGATTGCTGGGTAGGCAACTGGTAGAGGCATGAGATCCGGTCCGAGATGATCTCCTGATGAGGTGAAAAGTTATCGTAAGGAAGCGTTTCCCAGTCAGGAAAAATCGTCACAGCGTGAGGATAGAACTGCTCTATCTCGTGTTGCAGCTTAAGCGCGGTCTGCGGATCTGGTGCGACGATAAGGTTATGTCGCCCGCTGGTGCTTGCCAGCTCGGCACTGGTTAATGCAAGGCCGGCCCCTAACAGGTTACCGAAGTATTTATTGTCACCAGCGCCAGTAGGAACATTTAGAGTTAACAGCGTTTGGGTTGTCATAGTATTACGAATTTCCTCGTTCTAGTGAGCGTTGGCGAAGGAGTTTTTGTTGTTGGTGAAGGGCCGCGCGGATCAAGATATCTTGATCGGTGTCTTTGATACGAGTGAACTTAACTTCGATCAAAAAGTCACTTGAGCGCGCCTCGCACTGGGTAATTTGACCGTAGCAATAGATGGCGGCGGCGGGATGTTCCAAGAACAACTTAGCCCGCACTGGGGTGTCTATAGCCAGCGCTTTATCGGTGCGATAGGTAAAGCGACTGGCACCGAAGGATTCAGTTGTGACCGCGTAACGCGAGTCATCTTGCTGAGAGAGCATATAGCCCAATAATAGGTTGAGCTTGGCATTTTGGGTATCAAGCAGCTCGATAACATGTCGTAATTCAGAACTGTTAAGCTCTGCGCGAGCGCTTTCTTGCAGTGGGTCTAATCGAGAGAACTCGCTGGCGACTATAAACGGCGTGGGTGTCTCAGCCTCAAGGTTGTCTAAGCTTGGCAAGGTGTAGTCCTTAGCCAGAGGCTCGATATTGGCCTTCATGGCATGTTGGACTGTAAAAAACTCCTGCTCTGACATAGTCATACCTCTCGATAGCGATTTGATAGTGCGCCATGGTAGCGGGGCTCGAATAGGGTTGCAATCATCAAACGGCGCCTGAGGTAGACAATTGATGGTGTTGTGAGCATGTGCGACAAAACAGTTCCTAGTTGACAGGCTAAGCCTTCGTTTTTGGTGAATAAATTATCCAGTAGAATGAATTTTAGTCACTTGAACACGTTTTGAGGTCTTTTGTCGTGACTTATTGACACTTTTTGACGAAACGGGACTACACCGACCCGAAAATAGGGTTTAGAGTAGAGTCCTTAACTAAAAGTCTTGGACGCCTATGTTTCATCCAGTCTCTCTTTTTATTGGTTTGCGCTATCTGCGTGGACGCAGTGGCGATCGCTTTGGCCGATTTGTTTCGTTTATGTCCACAGCAGGCATCACTATCGGGGTGATGTCACTTGTTACTGTGCTGTCAGTGATGAACGGGTTTGAAAACCAGCTTAAAGGTCGCATGCTAGGCGTCCTTCCCCAAGCGGTGGTCAGTCAAGAGGGGCAAAGAACCCCAGCTGACGAGGTGCCGAGTTTTCTTCAGCAGTTCTCTCAACATCCCATCGAACCGATAGTCCGCAGCGAGGCGGTGGTTCAGACTGCAGCCGGTCTTGGCGTGGCGATGATGATTGGCGTAGAGCAGGACAGTCATAACCCAATCTCTGATCATCTGATGGCAGGTCAGTTATCGCAGCTGCAAAGCGGTAATTATCAACTATTTTTGGGCCATGCGATGGCACGTAGCCTTAACGTGTCTGTCGGTGACAAGGTGCGCTTGATGGTAACCAGTGCTAGCCAGTTCACGCCACTTGGCCGGATACCCAGCCAGCGTAATTTTACCCTGGCCGGGATCTTCAATACCGGCTCAGATATCGACGCCCAGCTGGTGATCACGCATATCGATGATGCTGCGCGATTGATGCGCTTACCCAAGCATACCGTGAGTGGTTGGCGTTTGTATTTTGACGACCCATTTGTGGTGTCTAACCTTAGTCAACAGTCTCTCCCTGAAGGCTGGCACTGGAGTGACTGGCGTGAGCAGCGCGGAGAGCTATTCCAGGCGGTCAAGATGGAGAAAAATATGATGGGCTTGATGCTCGGCTTGATTGTTGGCGTAGCCGCTTTCAATATTATCTCGGCACTGATTATGGTTGTGATGGAGAAGCAATCTGAAGTGGCCATCTTGAAAACCCAAGGCATGACTTCGGCGCGGATCATGGCCATTTTTATGGTTCAAGGCGCAAGCTCAGGTATTGTCGGCGCTCTGGTGGGCGGCGGGTTGGGGGTTCTGCTCTCAAGCCACCTCAATACCCTGCTACAAGTTATCGGTGTCGAATTGATCACGTTGGGTGGTTCATTGCCGGTGTTGATTCAACCTGTCCAAATCGCTAGCGTGATCGGCTTAGCTATTCTTCTTAGCTTACTCGCGACACTTTATCCATCTTATCGTGCATCATCAGAAAAACCCGCAGAGGCCCTTCGCTATGAGTAGTCTATTGAGCTGTAATAATGTAAGTAAAACCTATCAAGAGGGCAGTGTAGCGACCCCAGTGTTGCGTGGCGTGAGCTTTAATCTTGAGCAAGGCGAGTTGGCCGCGATTATCGGCACCTCCGGCTCAGGTAAGAGTACGCTGTTGCATATCTTGGGCGCGCTAGATGAGGCTAACGAGGGTGAGGTGGTGTTCCAGCAGCAGTCTCTATTGGACTTGTCCTCCAATCAGCAGGCCAAGATCCGTAATCAAAGCTTGGGCTTTGTCTATCAATTTCACCACCTACTGGCTGACTTTTCCGCGGTGGAGAATGTTGCCATGCCGCTGATGATTGGCGGCATGAGCCCATCTAAAGCCAAGCAAGAGGCGCTTGAATGGCTAGATAGAGTTGGCCTTAGCCATCGCGTTGAGCATCGTCCATCAGAACTTTCCGGTGGTGAGCGCCAGCGCGTGGCGATTGCTCGCGCTCTGGTGAATAAGCCTGCGCTGGTTCTCGCGGATGAGCCGACGGGGAACCTAGATCATGCCACAGCATTGGCGATTTACGATTTGATGCGCACACTCAATCGAGAATCTGGCACCGCCTTTTTGGTGGTCACGCATGATAATGAGCTCGCCGCCAAAATGGATCGCCAGCTTAGAATGCAAGATGGCATGTTGATCAAGGAGTAGAGTGTGTCACTTTCATTATTGATTGGCGCTCGCTTTAGCCGCGCCAAAAAACGCAACAAAATGGTGTCGTTTATTTCGATGTCATCGATGATTGGTATTGCCGTTGGTGTTGCGGTGATCATTATTGGTCTGTCGGCGATGAATGGATTTGAGCGTGAGTTACGTGACCGTGTCCTTTCTGTCGTTGCTCATGCCGAGTTAGAAGGGGTTCGCGGGCCGATTGAGCGCTGGAAAACGGTGATTTCGCGTGCGGAGCTGCACTCAGATGTGATTGCTGCAGCGCCTTATATTTCTTTGACCGCACTAGCCGAGAAAGGGCAAGAGATCAAAGCCATTGAGCTGAAAGGCTTGGACAGTGACCTAGAGGCGAGAGTCTCTCGCTTGACTAGCTTTATTGATCCTGCGGCTTGGCAAGCGTTCGTACCAGGAGAGCAGCGCATCATCCTCGGCAGTGGTGTCGCGCGTCAACTGGGAGTCAGCGTGGGTGAATCTCTTTCCCTGATGCTGCCATCAAGTGATGTTAATAAGGTTCAGGCGCCAAAACGCATTAGACTGGCGGTGATCGGCCTGATTGAGCTTCAAGGCCAGATTGACCACAATCTAGCCATCGTGCCTCTACAAGATGCGCAAGTCTATGCCAATTTCGGTCAGGGTGTGACGGGGATTTCGCTGAAGGTCAATGATGTTCTTGATGCCACGCGCATTGTCAGAGAGGTGGGCAACACGCTTGACGTGTATGTTTACCTCAATAGTTGGAAAAAGAAATATGGTTTCCTTTATCGCGACATTCAGCTGGTGAGAACCATTATGTACTTGGTGATGGTGCTGGTGATTGGTGTCGCGTGTTTCAATATTGTCTCTACCTTGATGATGGCCGTTAAAGATCGCGCAGGTGAGATTGCAATTTTACGCACGATGGGCGCGAGTGACGGCTTGATCAAAAAGATCTTCGTTTGGCAAGGCGTCTTCTCAGGCGTGATAGGAAGCTTGATAGGCAGTATTGTGGGGGTGTTGGTTGCAATGAACCTGACCGCTATTATTGGTCTGCTTGAGCGCGTCCTAGACTATCAGTTCTTGTCGGGTGATATCTATTTTGTCGACTTTCTGCCCTCACAGGTGCAGCTGGGGGATGTGTTGTTGGTTTCAATAACTGCCACAGTACTCAGCTTGCTGGCGACTTGGTACCCGGCTAAGCGTGCCAATCAGCTCAATCCTGCGACGGTATTGAGTGCGAAGTAGATAAATTACCGTCAGGGTTGACATTGATTACATCGATTTGAAGCGAATGACTCCAAACCTTTAACAGCCACAGCAGAACATTGCCAATAAAAAAGCGAGCCTCTTAATCAAGGCTCGCTTTTTTTTAATTAATTTTGCGGCTTGCGACGCCAGCGGGAGCGACTTTGCTGCCAACTACGAACCACCGAGTAGCGCCAAAGACCACGGATACCAAAGTAACCCAGCGCTGCGGCGACGATCGCACAGACAAAACAGCCAACTAAAAACGGTGGTCCCATGGTGTTCATTTGGTTGAGTACATACTGCCACGAGAGTTCGAAATGAAAAGGTTGAGGCGGTGTATTCAACAGCCAAGTGCCGACCTTATAAGCAAGGTAAAACATCAGTGGCATGGTCACGGGATTACTGATCCAGACTAAGGCGACCGACAGCGGCAGATTGACGCTGCAGGCGATCGCGGCTCCTGCCGCCATGATCATCTGACTAGGCAGTGGCATAAAGGCCATAAATAAACCAACCGCAAAGGCGCCAGAGGCGGATCGTCGGTTTAGGCTCCATAAGTTGGGATTGTAAAGTACATTTCCAAATATCTTTAACGCCTTTTGACGCCGAATCACATCGGGATCGGGCATTAAATTTCTAATGAACTTTCTAGGCATAGGGCAATATGACTCTCTTAAATCACTCTTGGTCGTTGCTCGTATTTTGTTTAGTTCTTCTTACCCTGCCATATTGGCCTCAGTTACCTGACCTTCCATGGATAAGCGTAATTCTGACTCTAACCCTGTTTTCCCTGAAGTATAGATGGATGAGAAACCTGTCGTTATGTTTGTTTGCCGTGTTAATCGCCAGTTGCCATGGCCATCAAACAGAGCGACAAACACAAAGACTGTTTGCGAACGGGCTGAATATTACCATAAATGGGCAAGTTGACAGCTTTTTTAAACAAAAGAGTCACGGTTATGAGGGAAAGGTCGTGATTCGCTCGATTAATGGCCAGAACTTGCCCCAAATAGGCTCCACCAAGATACAGCTCCTAAGTCCAATTCCTTTACAAATTAACGATCAACTAGTGGCTCAGGTTCGCCTGAAGCCAATTATCGGCCGCCTCAATCAGCATGGCTACGATCGCGAGGCGTATGCGATGGTCGAGGGCCTGAGTGCACGTGCATCGATTGATCAAAAGGCGCCTTGGCGAGTGGTGAGCCGCGGCAGTTACCAACAGCAAATAGAGCAAGCGATCGATAAGCAGTTGAATCAGGCCTCTTACTATGGCCTAGTGCTGGCGTTGATTTTTGGCGAGCGCCAAGCGATTTCAAGCGATTATTGGCAGGGAATGAAAAGTACCGGTTTAATGCACCTTATCGCGATATCGGGACTACACATTCAGCTGGTGTTCGCGATAGCGATTGTACTGATACGCCCTCTTACCAGCAGAGCCTTTGCCGTACGATGGCTGCCTTATGTCGGCGGATTACTGTTGGCGCTTGGCTATGCATGGCTATCGAGTTTCGCGATCCCCACTTTGCGAGCGCTGATTTCTTGTGCCTTAGTCACTGCACTGTCTGTGGCAAACTTGCGCCTCGCGTTTAAGCAGCAGTGGCTATTGGTCATGGTAGTGATGTTACTGGTGTCTCCCATGTGGGCGTTAGCCAGCAGTTTTTGGATGTCTTTTGCTGCAGTGGCCGTTATTTATTATACCCTCACCCGACATGCGCACTGCGGCTGGTTGGCTCAGCTATTGTGGTTGCAGGCCTATTTTAGCCTGTTGCTATCGCCCTTGAGCATATACCTGTTCGGCGGGATGAGTGCGATTGGCTGGGCGGTAAACTTAATTGTTGTGCCTTGGTTTAGCGTGGTTGTCATGCCGAGCGTACTCTTAGTGCTGGCCTATGAGTTACTAACCATGATCGGTGGACTCGAGTGGGCTAGTGGGTGGGGTTGGCTCACATGGGTGTTTTGGCCTCTAGAGCAGGTGTTAGGGTTTGAAGTTAACTTCTGGCACAGTACATCACAAATTGGCTGGAAGACCAGCCTCTTACTGTCGCTCATAGTGATTTTAATACCCATCATCACCCTAAGAGCGTGTCTGTTCCTCGTCACTGTTGCTGTGACTTTTTGGGCTGGCATTGATCAGACAGCGCCGCGTTGGCAGATGCGGGTCTTTGACGTTGGGCATGGCTTAGCCATAGCGTTCCACATCCAACATCAGGTTATACTCTATGATCTGGGCGCGAGCTGGGAGCAGGGGAGTGTGGCGAAATCGACCATTGAACCCTGGCTGGATTGGCATGGCATAAAATCCATTGAAGCGATTTTCATCAGCCACGATGACAACGACCATCGGGGAGGGTTTAACGATATTCAGGGAAAATATTCGATTAATCGCTTGTATACAAGCTCAACACAGGCAAATGCAATCCCCTGCGTAGCAGGGCAAAATAGGACCTTAGCTAGCCTTAATTTTCGCGTGCTCTGGCCGACCAAAGCAGTAAAAAGGGCGTTTAATCCTCACTCTTGTGTCATCCAAGTGACTGACGAACTTTCCGGTTTGAGTATCCTTCTTACCGGTGATATCGAGAGTGTGAGTGAATACTTGCTCGCTCGAATGGGTGAGGGCCTGCGAAGTGACATCATGCTTGTTCCCCATCATGGCAGTCGTTCCTCATCGACTAAGGCACTGATTAAGCGAGTTAAGCCACGCATTGCCATCTCCTCAAACGCCTACAAAGGCCGTTGGAATCTACCGAATCCGCAGGTCGTGGAGCGCTACCTTGAGCAAGGGGCCATTTGGTACGACACTGGACAAGATGGCATGCTCATCATCGATGTCTATCGTGAACATTGGGACGTACGTGATACTCGACAAGGCGTTAATCATTCTTGGTATAGGCAGATGCTGCGTAACGGAGTAGAATAATGCCCCTAACTATCGTAAAACAGTAAGAAAACCCCTATGTCTGCAGTTAAATCGACAGAGAAATTAATCGATAAAGATGAAAACACTTGGCACACCTTTAAACGGTTGTGGACCTATATTCGCCTATACAAGAACGGCTTGATTGTTGCTGCCATTGCTCTTGTACTGAATGCGGCTGCAGATACTTATATGATCTCCTTGCTTAAGCCTCTTTTGGATGAGGGCTTTGGCGAAGCAGACTCACAATTTTTGCGCACCATGCCTCTTATCGTCTTTGGTATGATTTTCCTGCGCGGTATCAGTGGTTTTATTTCTACCTACTGCTTGAGCTGGGTATCGGGCAATGTGGTGATGATGATGCGCCGAGGCATTTTTCGTCAATTTATGCATATGCCAGTCACCTTCTTTGATAACGAATCCACTGGTGGACTGCTGTCTCGAATTACCTATGACTCTGAGCAGGTTGCGAGTGCGACAAGTAGTGCCTTGGTCAATATTGTTCGCGAGGGTGCCAGCATAATTGGTTTGATGGTGCTGATGTTTTGGAGCAGTTGGAAGCTATCTCTGGTGCTATTGTTGGTTGCGCCCGTCGTGGCATGGGGTATTGGGTTCATCTCGCGTCGTTTCCGCAAAATCTCAAAGAATATGCAGACCGCAATGGGCCGAGTCACTTCTTCTGCTGAGCAGATGCTCAAAGGCCATCGTGTTGTGATCAGCTACGGTGGTCAGGATATCGAGTCTGAGCGTTTTGATAACGTGAGTAACCGAATGCGCCAGCAGAAAATGAAGCTGGTGGTCGTACAGGGGATGGCTAACCCTATTATTCAATTGGTCGCTTCTACTGCAATTGTAACCGTACTGTTTCTGGCAAGCTTTGATGATATTCGTAATGAACTGACGCCAGGCACCTTTACCGTCGTTTTCTCTGCAATGTTTGCCATGATGCGTCCGCTCAAAGGCTTGACCAGTGTCGCTGGTCAGTTTCAGCGTGGTATGGCGGCGTGTCAGACTCTGTTTGGTCTTATGGATCTTGAGACAGAGAAGAACACCGGTAAGTACGTGACTGAGCGTGCTGCTGGAGAGGTCAGCGTCGAAGAGGTGACCTTTACTTATAAAGGTCGAGAGAATCCAGCGCTGAAAAATGTTTCTTTTACCATTCCAAAGGGCAAAACGTTGGCATTAGTCGGCCGCTCAGGCTCGGGTAAAAGCACCATCGCTAATCTGTTTACCCGCTTTTATGATGTCGACTCTGGCTCAATTAAACTCGATGGATACGATGTCCGTGATTACGAGTTGAAGAATCTGCGTGAACAGTTCGCCCTAGTTTCACAAAACGTCCATCTATTCAATGATACTGTGGCGAATAACATTGCTTATGCGGCTGAGGGTCAGTATAGCCGTGAACAGATTGAGCATGCGGCGCGTCTTGCTTATGCCATGGACTTTATCGATCAGATGGAAGATGGCCTAGACACCATGATCGGTGAAAATGGTGCGAGTTTATCGGGCGGTCAGCGCCAGCGTATTGCGATTGCAAGGGCACTACTTCGTGACGCACCTGTGCTGATCTTGGATGAGGCGACGTCAGCGCTTGACACAGAATCTGAGCGTGCGATCCAACTTGCTCTCGATGAACTACAAAAAGACAAAACTGTATTAGTAATTGCTCACCGACTGTCAACGATTGAGAATGCCGATGAGATCTTGGTGGTTGATGAGGGCAATGTTATTGAGCGCGGCAATCACAGCGAGTTGTTGGCTGCACAAGGTGCCTACGCACAGCTCCATGCCATTCAGTTTGGTGAGTAATCAGTGATTGATAAGCTCTGGTATCAACCCAACAAAGCCGCAAAATGCCTGGCGCCACTTTTGTGGCCACTGAGTCGAGTATTTTATAGCGTGAGTCAATCTCGTAGAGAGGCTTACCTGTCGGGGCGAAAGTCGAGCTATAGAGCACCGGTTCCAGTGGTGGTGGTTGGCAATATTACCGTGGGTGGTAATGGTAAAACGCCGGTTGTGATTTGGCTGGTGGAGCAGTTACAAGCGCTAGGCTTTCGACCTGGGGTGGTGTCGCGAGGTTATGGTGGTAACGCCAAGCACTACCCTTTGCTCGTCACCAATGATGTGACTGCCGAGCAGTGTGGTGATGAGCCTAAGCTGATAGCTCAGCGAACGGGGGCGCCTGTAGCGGTAGCTCCGGTAAGAAGCCAAGCCGTTAAGGCTCTACTAGAACACAGGGTAGATGTGGTGATCACCGATGATGGCTTGCAACACTACGCATTGCAGCGTGATATTGAATTGGTTGTGGTTGATGGTAAGCGACGCTTTGGCAATCAATACCTACTGCCACTTGGTCCACTGCGTGAACCTATCTCACGCCTTGAAGAGGTTGATTTCATCATAAACAATGGTGGGGCAGCTCAAGGCAGTGAGATTAGTATGTCACTCGAGCCAAGCTTAGCGGTCAATCTGGTGACTGGTGAGCAGCGTGATGTGCGTCAACTTGGTAAACTAGCCGCATTTGCCGGTATCGGTCATCCACCCCGTTTTTTCCACACGCTGGAGCAGCTTGGTGCCGAGCTGGTCGCAAGCCAGGGCTTTGCTGATCATCAAGCCTATGACAAAAGTCAATTAGAGACGTTTGCTCAGCAAGGGCAAAACGTGATTATGACGGAAAAAGATGCCGTCAAATGTGGCCAATTTGCGCAAGATAACTGGTGGTATCTACCGGTATCTGCCAAACTTCCAGCACAGAGTGCTGAGTGCATTCTGCGACGAATTAAAGAGGTAAAACAAGAGTATGATGGATCACCGTTTGCTTGAGATTATTGCATGTCCTGTATGCAAGGGAAAATTGACTTACGATAAAGATAAGCAGGAGTTGATTTGTAAATTCGACCGTCTTGCCTATGCCATCAAAGAGGGCATCCCAGTGCTACTCGAGGCTGAAGCGCGTACTATTTCAATGGATGAGGGACGCTAAGATGAACTTCAGCGTCATTATTCCGGCTCGTTATCAGTCGAGTCGTCTACCCGGCAAGCCGTTGGCCGACATTGCCGGAAAGCCTATGGTCCAGTGGGTCTATGAAAAAGCCGTTGCCTCAGGTGCCAGCCGAGTGGTGGTGGCCACCGATGATGAGCGCATAGCAAAGGCTGTCGAGGAGTTTGGTGGTGTGGTGTGCATGACCTCACCTGAACATCAATCGGGTACTGAGCGTCTGGCGGAAGTGGTCGAAAAGCTCAATATTGATGAACAAGAAATTGTCGTTAATGTTCAGGGTGACGAGCCGCTGATCCCCGCTGAGATCATCCGTCAAGTCGCAGAGAATATCTCAACCAGCCAAGCACCGATGGCGACGCTGGGTGTCGCCATTAGCGATGAGCAAGAGGCCTTTAACCCAAATGCGGTTAAGGTGGTGACAGACAAAGATGGTTATGCATTGTACTTCAGTCGCGCAACCATCCCTTGGGATCGTGACCATTTTGCCAGCCAACAACCCGGCTTAAAGCAGCCTCTAATGCGCCATATTGGTATTTATGCCTATCGTGCTGGCTTTATTAACACCTATGTGCATTGGCAGCCATCGCAGCTAGAGCAGATAGAGAGTTTGGAGCAGCTACGAGTACTTTGGTATGGCGAGCGCATCCACGTCGAGCTTGCTAAACAAGCGCCAGCAGCGGGTGTAGACACACCAGAAGACCTAGAAAAGGTCAGAGCAATCTTAGCGCAATAATTTTCGACTGTATCAATAAAAAAATAGACCCTCAGGTCTATTTTTTATAAGCAAAGTAGCTCAAAAGGGATTGCAGACTAACCATGCATGCTTAACGCCTCGCTCCTCGAAGCGAAGCGTCCCCGTACCTCGAAACTGATTTTAGATTTTCCCTCCATAATCGTGTCGCTGAGGACAGGTCGCAAGGATTTCCCGACGGCCAGAGTCACGTACTTCCTCTAGAATGACATCAAAGCCCCATAAACGATAAAGATGCTTCATTACTTCGTCATAGCTTTTATCCAGCGGAACGCGATTATGCGGGACATGCTGTAAGGTCAGTGAGCGATCTCCGCGAACGTCAACGTTATAGACTTGAATGTTCGGCTCGAGGTTACTGAGGTTATACTGACTCGCGAGTTTTTCACGGATCTCTCGATAACCCATTTCATCATGTATTGCACTGACTTCAATAAAGTTACGGCGGTCATCATCGAGCACCGAGAAGAGCTTAAACTCGCGGATCAAATGCGGTGATAGGTACTGACTGATAAAACTCTCATCCTTGAAGTTGTGCATCGCAAAATGCACTGCTTCAAGCCAGTCAGTATCTGCTAAGTCAGGGAACCACTCTCTATCTTCATCGGTTGGCTCTTCACAGATTCGTTTGATATCCCTAAACATCGCAAAGCCAAGTGCATAAGGGTTAATACCGCTGTAATACTGGCTATTGTAGGCTGGCTGAGCGACCACGCTGGTGTGGCTGTGCAAGAACTCAAGAATAAAGCGATCGCTGACCTTACCCTCATCATAGAGGTGATTGAGTATCGTGTAGTGCCAGAAGGTTGCCCAACCCTCATTCATCACTTGGGTTTGCTTTTGTGGATAGAAATATTGGCTGACCTTACGCACGATACGCACAATCTCACGTTGCCAAGGCTCAAGCAGTGGAGCATTTTTTTCGATAAAGTACAGCAGGTTTTCCTGTGGCTCACTTGGGAAGCGGACCTGGGTCTCCTCCTCGTCTTTCTGCTTGTTTTGCGGTACGGTGCGCCACAGGTCATTGACCTGGGACTGTAAGTACGCCTCGCGCTCTTCTTGGCGAGATTTCTCTTCGGCAATAGAAATTTTTTCTGGACGCTTATAGCGATCCACGCCGTAATTCATCAGGGCATGGCACGAGTCAATTAATAGCTCGACTTCATTAACGCCATGCTTCTCTTCACACTCGGCAATGTACTTCTTGGCAAACAACAAGTAATCGATGATCGAGCTCGCATCTGTCCAAGTCTGGAACAGGTAATTTCCCTTGAAGAAGGAGTTGTGTCCATAACAAGCGTGTGCCATGACCAATGCCTGCATGGTCACGGTATTTTCTTCCATCAGATACGCGATACACGGATTGGAATTGATCACTATCTCGTAAGCGAGACCCATCTGCCCGTGTTTATAGCCTTGTTCGGTCTGGATAAATTTCTTACCAAAAGACCAGTGATTGTAGTTGATGGGCATACCGATGCTTGAGTAGGCATCCATCATCTGCTCTGAGGTGATCACCTCGATTTGGTTCGGATAGGTATCCAATCGATAGTGCTCAGCGACACGCTTGATCTCAGTGTGGTATCTGTCTAATAGCTCGAAGGTCCAGTCTGGTCCATCAGGGAGCATGTGTGTCGTTTGTTCGACTTTGTCGTCAATCATGCCAACCTCCTACACGTCTTCCTTGGCGAATAGCTCCCTAAATACCGGAAAAATATCGTCGGTGGAGCGAATGTTCTTCATTGCGAAGTTGTTGAACTCGTTTTGGATTTTCTCGTACTCGTGCCAGAGAGTTTGGTGTGAGCGGCGCGTAATCTCGATATAGGAGTAGTATTGGCAAGCTGGTAAAAGCTTGTTGACTAACAGCTCTTTACAGCGTGGCGAATCGTCAGCCCAATTGTCACCATCAGAGGCTTGCGCGGCATACACATTCCATTCAGAGGTTGGGTAGCGATCCTCGACGATCTCTTTCATCAGTTTCAGTGCGCTTGATACGATGGTGCCACCGGTTTCCTGAGAGTAGAAAAACTCATGCTCATCGACTTCTTTCGCTTGGGTATGGTGGCGAATGAACACAACATCGACATTTTCGTAGCGGCGGTTGAGGAACAGATAAAGCAATACATAAAAGCGCTTAGCGATGTCTTTAGTCGCTTGGTCCATCGAACCCGACACATCCATCAAACAGAACATGACTGCCTGGCTTGATGGGATAGGGCGTCGCTCGTAGTTCTTAAAGCGCAAATCAAAGGTATCGATAAACGGCACCTTATCGATTTTGGCCCGCAATTCGGCTATCTCGGCTTTTAGACGGCGCTCTTCCATCAACTGGGCAGGTTCGCGATTGATGACCGACTCCAGCTCGTCTTCCAGTTCATGCAGCAGGCGTTTTTTGCCCGCAGTCATTGCAGTACGACGCGCGAGAGATTGCTGTAATGAACGCACGATAGCAATGTTGGACGGGATCCCGGCGGTTTGGTACCCCGCACGGTGTGTCTTCCACTCGGTGACCTTATTGACTTGGTTTTTTTGCAGGTTAGGTAGCTCGAGATCTTCAAACAGAATATCAAGGTATTCATCTTTGGAGATCTGGAATACGAACTCATCTTGGCCCTCACCATCTTGGCTTGCGTCACCCTCACCAGAGCCACCAGCACCTTGGCCGCCTTTCGGACGCTCGATTTGGTCGCCTCGAGTAAATTGATCGTTACCGGGGTGAACGCGCTCTTTGACGCCCCCTTGTCCTTGATGAAAGGAAGGCTCACGGATGTCTTTGCTCGGAATAGCAACGTCTTCGCCTGTCTCCGTGTCGGTGATCGAACGGCGGCTCACGGCATCGGTCACAGATTCTTTGATTTGTGCCTTGTGCCGCTTAAGGAAGCGCTGACGATTGACGGCACTCTTGTTCTTGCCGTTTAATCGTCGATCGATAAATTGCGCCATAATCATCTCCCTCAATCGGCTCCCCATGTAGAAAGGGGAGCCCTATCTACGATTATGATGACTTACGAACACGCAAGTACCATTCAGACAATAGGCGTACCTGTTTCTCGGTGTAGCCTTTTTCCATCATACGAGCAACGAAGTCGTCGTGTTTCTTCTGATCCTCAGAAGAGGTCTTGGCGTTGAACGAAATAACCGGTAGCAGCTCTTCGGTATTCGAGAACATTTTCTTCTCAATAACGGTGCGCAGTTTCTCGTAGCTGGTCCAAACCGGATTCTTACCACTGTTGCCCGCTCGTGCGCGCAGAACGAAGTTAACGATTTCATTACGGAAGTCTTTCGGATTGCTGATACCAGCTGTTTTCTCGATTTTCTCAAGCTCATTGTTGAGAGAAGCGCGGTCGAACAACTGACCAGTTTCAGGATCGCGGTACTCTTGATCTTGGATCCAGAAGTCAGCATAGGTGACGTAGCGATCAAAGATGTTCTGGCCGTACTCGGAATAGGACTCGAGGTATGCGGTTTGAATCTCTTTACCAATAAACTCGACGTAGCGAGGCACCAAGTACCCTTTCAAGAATTCGAGATATTTCTCAGCGGTCTCTTGCGGGAACTGTTCGCGTTCAATCTGCTGCTCAATAACGTAGAACAGGTGCACTGGGTTGGCCGCGACCTCGGTTTGGTCGAAATTAAATACGCGTGACAAAATCTTAAACGCAAAGCGCGTCGAAAGGCCATTCATACCCTCATCGACGCCCGCATAGTCGCGATACTCTTGATAGCTCTTCGCCTTAGGATCGGTGTCTTTGAGCGTTTCACCATCGTATACACGCATCTTCGAGAAGAGTGATGAATTGTCAGGATCTTTCAGACGCGACAGGATGCTAAATTGTGCTAACAGATCAAGTGTGCTCGGTGAACATGGCGCTTTGGACAGCTCTGAGTGATCGAGCAATTTCTGGTAAATTTTGACCTCTTCTGAAACGCGTAGACAGTATGGCACTTTGACAATATAGACACGGTCAAGGAAGGCCTCATTGTTCTTGTTGTTGCGGAAGGTTTGCCATTCGGACTCATTTGAGTGCGCGAGTATCATACCGTCAAAGGGTAGGGCAGAGAGCCCCTCTGTGCCGTTAAAGTTGCCCTCTTGAGTTGCAGTAAGTAGGGGGTGAAGCACTTTGATCGGTGCTTTAAACATCTCGACGAATTCCATCATACCCTGGTTGGCTTTACAGAGGGCGCCAGAGTAGCTATATGCATCTGGGTCATCTTGAGCAAAGTGTTCAAGTTGACGAATATCGACTTTACCTACCAGTGACGAGATGTCTTGGTTGTTTTCATCACCGGGCTCAGTTTTGGCAATCGCGATTTGATCAAGGATCGATGGACGGACTTTAACCACCGTAAACTTGGTGATATCTCCACCAAACTCATGCAGGCGCTTGGCGGCCCAAGGTGACATGATCGAGCGAAGATAACGCTTCTCGATGCCGTACTCTTTCTTGAGCAGTTCACCGTCTTCGCTGACGTCAAACAGGCAGAATGGGTGGTCGTTAACTGGGCTGCGCTCGCCATTTGCAGACAACACGTAGATAGGCATTTTCTGCATCAAGGCTTTGAGTTTCTCCGCCAGAGAAGACTTACCACCACCTACAGGACCCAGCAAGTAGAGGATCTGCTTGCGTTCCTCGAGACCCTGCGCCGCATGTTTTAAGTAGGAGACTATCTGTTCGATCGAGTCTTCCATTCCATAGAAATCCTCGAACTCTTTGTAGCGTGAAATAACGCGGTTGGAAAAAATACGGCTCAGTCTCGGGTCTTGAGCGGTATCGATGATTTCCGGCTCTCCAATGGCGAGCAGTAAACGTTCTGCTGCGTTGGCGTATGCGCTCTTGTCGTCCTTACACAGGGACAAAAACTCCTGAATCGACAACTCTTCATCCTTCGCCGCTTCATATCTAGATTGATAATGATCGAAAATACTCATCGCAATTCCCCTTTGTTCCCTTGCCTATGTGATTTGAGATCACCAAGGCGATTCACTCGCGTTCTTTTGTTTGTACATGACAACTGTTTTGTACGTGATAACTGTTTTGTACGTGACAAATTGCCTAAACATGACAATGGTGGTGGCTACATCACTTTCTCTATTTGACCGCAATTTAGGGTCAAAAATTCCTCTTTTGATGCAAGCTCGACAGGCGAACAAGGCATCATGTTACTCGTTTGTAATGATTT
The DNA here is from genome assembly GCF_055391395.1 of Vibrio sabulosilitoris. Lineage (NCBI taxonomy): Bacteria > Pseudomonadati > Pseudomonadota > Gammaproteobacteria > Vibrionales > Vibrionaceae > Vibrio > Vibrio sabulosilitoris. Next base: position 2,747,780 of record NZ_AP029599.1, on the reverse strand, counting down.
GTACGTATAACTATAGCCTAGTAAGTTTTGTCAATTTTGCTTAACAATTATAGATTTATTGAAAAAATAGCCTCTGCACTCTCGCTTTTGTGACCACGTGGGTCTCGAAATAAACGCAGATCATTTATGTTTATGAAATGATGAAAAAATGTTGCTTTTTTTGCATTGAAAAGGGCAACATAAGGGACGCTAACAGGGTGATTGGTCAGAGTTGAGCAACATGTCAGCGTATCACAGATAAAAATTTTGTCGCTCAGGATGGACGTCGATCAAGGAGAGAGATGGGTGAAGAACTCGACAAAAACGGGGTTGCTGTTTGCTCTAATAGTCACTAGTTCTAGTGCCTATGCACAGCCCGGGAAATGGTCATTGGGCGTGGGCGCAGCCTATTCCCCAGAGGTCTATAAAGAAACGTCTTCAAGCCGAACCGTGATTCCTATCATAGGCTATGAGGGTGAGCATGTTTTCTTCCGTGGGTTTTCTGCTGGTTATCGACTTTTTCCACGTGGCAGTACCCACAATGTAGTCGCACGTTTACAGTATGATCCTCGAACGCTTGACCCTGGTGAGTCTAGCGATCCCAACATACGCAAACTCGATAAGCGTCGCTCGACCGTACTGGGCGGGGCAAGCTATGAGTATCGCAGCCCGGTCGGTGTGTTTGAACTCGCAGCAGGCACGGATATCGGGTCAACCCATAATGGACTGTACGCACAAGCGTCATACTCTTATCCGTTTATTGGGCGCGGATGGGGATTAGTACCGAACATCGGTTACGCGTACAACAACGAAAAGCTCAATAGACACTTGTATGGGGTCAGTGACTCAGAAGCCGCACGCACCGATTTTGATCCATTTGAGCCTGATTGGGATGGTAACTTTTTCATTGGTATGAGCGGGTTCTTTGGCATCACTCGCCGCATTAGCATTATGGGTAGTGTGCGCTACACAAACTTGGAAGGCGACCTTGAGGAGAGTCCAATCCTCGATGCAACGGTCGGTACCAGCGTGATGCTGGGGATCACCTACTCACTGTAGTGAAAGTCAGGGCAAAAAAAGCCTCCGCAGTGCGGAGGCTTTTTGGTAAACGGCTTGTACCTTAGGCAGTAAAGATCTGTCTAAATTCTGCCGCCGATAAGTGGTACTGACGTGGGCAGTGGCGCCAAGTCGCCAGCATACGACGATATTTGTCCAGCATCGGCATTTGAGAGTTGAAGTGATGGTCAGCCTTGTCAAACTGCGGGTAAAGCCCCTCAGAGTCAACTAGGAAGCGCACGTAGTGTACATATTGTGCCTCGGTAGCCGCATCAAAGCCCAAGAACTGCAGGCGGCGTTGGTCAACCTCGGCACGCTCACTTTCATCGAGCATTTTATTCGACTCTTGCATTGCGTGATACATCTCCATTATGTCGATGATTTCGCGACAAGCGTCTTCTTGTAAGCGACCAAAATCTTTGTCCAATTCGCGCATTTGCAAGCCGTAGCCACGCTCTACAATTGTCTGTAGGCGCTGGTAGCGGCCGGAATTGTCAGGATCTAACTTCATCATCAATCGATACTGATTAGATAGGATTAAACGTTGAGCGTTCGTCATTTCCATTGTATTAAAGCCTCTTTACTTTCCATTTTGTCTACCAGTCGAGCGGTGGACGTTTAATTAGTATTGAATGTTAGTGTGGTATTGGCTTAGTACCTCGACAATGCTATCCATTGTCTCTTTCGAAGGGGGATCGATGCCTTCTAGTTCATACTCAACACCCAGTGCTTCCCATTTGTGAGCACCAAGCTTGTGGTATGGCAGCAGCTCAATCTTCTCGATGTTATCCATGTCTTTAATGAACTCACCAAGTAGTTGCGCAGACTCAAGGTCGTCGGTGTAGCCTGGAACGACTACGTAGCGGATCCAAGTTTTCTGACCAATTTTGTGTAGGTAGCGAGCGAAATCAAGCACGCGAGTATTCGACACGCCGATAAAGTCTTTGTGGATTTCGTCTTTCATCTGCTTGAGGTCGAGCATAACCAGATCAGCTGCTTCAAGAACTTCATCAATGACATCGGTATGCTTACGGATGTAGCCATTAGTATCAAGGCAGGTATGGATGCCTTCTGCCTGGGCCGCCCTAAAGAAGTCACGCACAAACTCAGGTTGCATCATAGCTTCGCCACCTGAACAGGTGACACCGCCGCCAGAGGCGTTCATAAAGTGACGGTAAGTTTTTGCTTCTTGGATGATTTCATCCACAGTGACTTCTTTACCGTCTTTCGGATCCCACGTGTCACGGTTGTGACAGTACTTACAACGCATAAGACAGCCTTGCAAGAAAACGATAAAGCGGATACCGGGGCCATCAACAGTACCACATGACTCAAAAGAGTGAATACGACCAGTAGTAGACATGAGTTAATCTCTGTTCTTCAAATAGTTTGGATATTTTATAACAAAAGTTGAGGATTAAATAGTTTTGTTGAGCATAAGCTAGTTACAGGAGGTAACAACTAGGCACAGCATGCCTTACCTCCAAGCAATCAGCACAACTAGAAAAATCCATATAGTGTTAGGCTGCCAGTACCATAAAGCGAGTCGTTAGAGTGTTGGTACTCTGGCGTGTGCCCAGACAGAGCCAATGCGGCGCCTAGACTACGATTGTACCAAGCGATACCTGCAACGGCGGTCGCTTGGAATGGCTGTATCTGCATGTCGAATTGCCCGCTGTCGTCATCAATATTTGGGCGATCCCCCTCAATGGTGACATCGTTAAAGCGCAGTCGTCCCTCAAAACCAAAGAAACCAAACAGTCCGTGATGAGAAGCGCCAATCATACCCGGCCTGAATGGGTTTTCATGATCGATGTTAGCCGCCCCCATATTGCTGTGCAGATCGGTTCCCCAACGAAACATCAATCCGGTTGACGCATCACTGCGAAAGTTACCGGCATTAAATTCGCTGACACTGCTGATCTCGACTTGTGAGTTACCAAAAGCCTGAGCGCGCATCAGGCTATAGTGACTGAGGTAGCCGATGCTACCCACCCAGCCTTCATCAACTTGGTAATCCCACCCCATCGGAATATCAGAGCCGACAATGTCATGCACGATGCTCTGTGCTTGAGAAGCCATCGAGTTGTCACCTGTTACACCAATAGTCAGATTGAAACGGTGGGCTTGCTGCGGATGCAAACTGATAAAGTTCAGTTCACCATGAAAATAACCGGCGTAAGGGCGGTCACCGGCAATGGGGTTCTCATCCTCAATATCTTCCGGCGTCCACATCTTGTGGCCAATGACGAACTCGAACTTATCTAAGGAAGGCACCCCCCATGCAGATAAGCTCAAGGGGCGTAAAAAACTTGGGGTGTTGATCGCACCGGTTGTGTAAGAGAGGAACAGGCCATTGGAATAGTCATGGTCAGTCCGGACGATACCATCGTTGTCGATATTAAACACAAAGGTATTACGATCAGAGGCGAAACTCTGACAGGTGACGGCGGAGAGCCCAAGTGCGAGTACTGCTAGCGGTTTCATTATTATCTATAACTTCCTTTTACTATTGCTAGTAATAGTACCTAAAAAACCGCGGTTAGGAAGAAATTAGTCTGCTTTTAGCGAACAACTTAAAAAAAGGGGCGGGGTACGGGGACGGGCAAAGCCCTTCGAGGTGCGAGGAGTTCTGTGTGAGCGATGAGTGAGTCTACACTTTTATTTCTAGGGTAGCGCTACTAATTGGGGGGCGGGAGATCACCACAAGCGCCTCTCGCCTCTCGCAGCATAGCGATCTCGACTCTCGCCTCTTCCCGCAGGGAATAAAAAACCCCGCAGAAGCGGGGTTTTAATCATTCAATCAGTGAGGTCTAATTATAGAGACTCAGTGAAAGTACGTGCGATTACGTCAGCTTGCTGCTCTGGAGTCAGAGAGTTGAAGCGTACAGCGTAACCAGATACACGGATTGTTAGCTGAGGGTAGTTCTCAGGGTGCTTAACTGCATCTAGTAGCGTGTCACGGTTAAGAACGTTCACGTTTAGGTGTTGACCACCTTCGATGCCAGCTTCGTGGTGGAAGTAACCATCCATTAGGCCCGCAAGGTTAGAACGTTGTGCGTCGTGATCTTTACCCAGTGCGTTTGGAACGATAGAGAAGGTGTACGAGATACCATCTTTAGCGTCAGCAAACGGTAGTTTACCTACAGAAGTAAGAGAAGCTACAGCACCTTTCTCATCGCGACCGTGCATTGGGTTAGCACCTGGAGCGAATGGAGCACCTGCTTTACGACCGTCTGGCGTAGTACCCGTCTTCTTACCGTATACCACGTTTGAAGTGATAGTTAGGATAGACTGAGTTGGTACTGCGTTGCGGTAAGTCTTAAGCTTACGGATTTTCTCCATAAAGATAGTAACCATTTCACACGCCATGTCATCAACACGTGCGTCGTTGTTACCAAATTTAGGGTAGTCGCCAGAGATGTCGAAGTCGATCGCGATGCCGTCTTCGTCACGGATTGGCTTAACTGTGCCGTATTTGATTGCAGATAGAGAGTCTGCTGCAACAGAAAGACCTGCGATACCACATGCCATAGTACGACGTACGTCACGATCGTGAAGAGCCATAAGCGCTGCTTCGTAGCTGTACTTGTCGTGTGAGTAGTGGATAGCGTTTAGTGCAGTCACGTACTGTTTAGCTAGCCAGTCCATGAAGCTGTCTAGGCCAGCCCAAACTTTGTCGAAGTCTAGAACTTCGTCAAGCATTGGCTCAGTCTTAGGACCAACTTGCATCTTAAGCTTCTCATCTACACCGCCGTTGATAACGTAAAGTAGAGTCTTAGCTAGGTTTGCGCGAGCGCCGAAGAACTGCATGTGCTTACCGATAACCATTGGCGATACACAACAAGCGATAGCGTAGTCATCGTTGTCGAAGTCTGGACGCATTAGGTCGTCGTTTTCGTACTGGATAGAAGAAGTATCGATAGATACTTTAGCACAGAAACGCTTGAAGCCTTCAGGTAGCTGCTCAGACCATAGAACAGTGATGTTCGGCTCTGGAGAAGGACCCATAGTGTATAGCGTGTTTAGGAAACGGAAGTTAGTACGTGTAACTAGCGTACGACCGTCAACACCCATACCACCCATAGATTCTGTTGCCCAGATTGGGTCGCCAGAGAATAGCTCATCGTACTCAGGAGTACGTAGGAAGCGAACCATACGTAGCTTCATTACGAAGTGGTCGATCATTTCCTGAGCTTGATCTTCAGTGATGATGCCAGCTGCGATATCACGCTCAACGTAAACGTCAAGGAACGTAGAAGTACGACCTAGAGACATTGCTGCGCCGTTCTGAGATTTAACAGCAGCTAGGTAGCCGAAGTAAGTCCACTGAATAGCTTCTTGTGCAGTTGTTGCAGGGCCAGAGATATCGAAGCCGTAAGAAGCAGCCATCTCTTTTAGTTGACCTAGCGCGCGGTGTTGCTCTTGAAGCTCTTCACGCAGCTGCATAGTCATTTGTAGATCGTCGCCAGATTCTAGTTGCTCTTGAGTAGAGTGGAACTGTGCAACTTTATCTTTCATTAGGAAGTCTACACCGTATAGAGCTACACGGCGGTAGTCACCGATGATACGGCCACGGCCGTAAGCATCTGGAAGACCAGTTAGAACACCTGATTTACGACATTTTAGGATGTCTGGAGAGTAAACATCGAAAACACCTTGGTTGTGTGTTTTGCGGTACTCTGAGTAAATCTTAGAAACTTGTGGGTCAAGAGTACGACCGTAAGCTTTACAAGAACCTTCGATCATACGTACGCCGCCGTTAGGCATGATTGCACGCTTAAGCGGAGCTTCAGTTTGTAGACCTACGATAGTTTCAAGATCTTTGTTGATGTAACCAGCATCGTGAGATGTGATGGTAGAGATTACAGAAGTATCGAAATCAACAGGAGCGTGAGTGCTGTTTTCCTGCTTGATACCTTCCATTACTTTAGCCCAAAGCGTGTTAGTCGCTTCAGTACCTTCAGATACTAGGAAAGACTCATCGCCTTCGTACGGGGTGTAGTTCTTCTGAATGAAGTCACGTACGTTTACTTCGTTTTGCCAATCACCTTCAGCAAAACCTTCCCAAGCTTTAGCAAATTGCTCAGCCATGACATACCTACCTTTTTAGTAGAAAAAACACGTACTACAGACCCCAGTTGTGGGCGTCTCAGTACACTCTAAGTAACAATATTGATAGACACACGAACAAAATTGCATCCATGAATATTGCCACTGACCATAGTGTGGAGATTTACGAGATTTAATTCAAGGGGAAAACAAAAAAAAATTTGAAACCTTAAACTAAATCAATAAATCGTAAATTCAATTGAGATTGTTAAAATTTCTTTACAAAGGGGTGACCAAGACCACCCCTTAGTGTTATTGACTAAATTATAGCCAAGCTTTTAGACCGTATTGGCCTTCTAGCATGCCCACTGCCAACATCGCTACCAAGCAGATAACGAATACGCCAACAGGGATGAAGATCTTATCCATCTTCGATAGTTTCGCAGCGCGCTCTTTGTCACCAATGAGACCATTGTTGTCTAGGAACATGGTCAGAGCCCACGCCAAAACAGGGTTAGTCACGATAGCAGCAAAGATACAGATACCTGCAGCTTGCGAGTCTTTGGTCTCTTTGACCATCTGCATACCCGCTTCAAGAAGCGGCAGTGATACGCCCACAAGCAGCGCCACACGCATTACTGGTGGCCATACCGCAACATCCATTGGGAAACCAAGGATCGCAACGATGATACACAGTGAGCCAAGCAAGATAGCACCCGCTGGAATAGGGCGCTTCGCGATCGCGGCAGGGATCATGTAAGTACCCCAAGAAGAGGTAATGTTACCACCACCGACAGCGGTACCAACCATCTGACGGAATGAACACATGGTCATAGTGTCATCAACGTCCATGAGAACTTTCTCAGTTCTACGCGGGTAGTTGAGCTCTTGGAAGATACGGTGGCCAAGGAAGTCAGGTGACCACATTGCTACCGCTAGAATTGCAAACGGTAGAGAGGCAATGAAGTGCTCAACATTTGGCAGACCCAGCATCCAGCCCTGCTCAGTGCTGCCCCACCAGTAAACAGGGTTAAGGTTAGGAATACCCATTTCAGTTTCGAACTTGATGTCAAAACCAGCGCCGAGAGCAAGAGCAATCGCCAGACCCAAGAAAGCACACACTGGGATAGCCAACCAACGCTTGTTCACTTTTGCAAGGTAAGCGTATACGCCAATCGTAATGCCTAATACAATCAGACCAACGTAACCCATGCTACCCGCTTCAACCGTTGAAGATTGCAGGCCAACCGCCCAGTCTTGGATAGAGCCGATCTGGCTGATGGTGCCTGTCAGACCAAGGAATATCAGCAAGCCACCTGCCGTACCTTGGGAGGTGAGGTTGACAAGCTTGGAGCCGCCTTTAAAGTAACTCAGCAGTAGACCAAAAATACCAAGCAAAATAGCCAAAGCCAGTGGGTGTGCACCTGCAAGTGCAATCGCACCGATAAGTGGGATCATCGGGCCGTGGTTACCGGCTAGGTTTGCTCTTGGGTTAAAAAAGCCAGAAGCCATAATACAGAAAAGCAACGCTGGGATTAGCATCTCAACGCGCGCTACTTCGATAGCGAAGTCTTTACCTAATTCTACGTGATCCCAAGCGGCCGTTAAGCCCTCAGCCCAAGACATCATTACCGCAGAATACATTGCAATAATGCCGATAGTACCAGCGAGCGCAGGTACTAGGTCTTCAAGTTCGAAACGGAAATCGCGACCCGGCAGGTTAAGACCGAAGCGGCGTGGCTTCATAATCTGCAGTTCGTGGTCTAGATAGTCTGAGCGGGAAGCGAACTCTGATGCGGGACGATGCAGCTCACTGTAGCTTTTAGTCTCAATATCTTCAGCTGAATGAGCCTTATTCATTGCGTCTGACATAGATTCCTCATGATGTTAGAAATGTTAATTATTGTTCTGAGAACAATCCGCAATCCTTGCGGTGAATGATTTTTAAAAAGCCTAGCACACATTTTTAGTGCCTATAGTTGGGACCGTTGCCAGACCGTCACCAACCAAACCAAATCGTGCCAACAATTTGGAATGTGCCTTGGGCGGCGGGGAGTTTAGCGTGCTTAACCGATTAGTAATTTGATTTAGATCACTTTACAAAATTAATGTTAGTTTTATTTATAAATGACACATTTTTGACTAAATAACTGTTAATTATTGGAAAAATAGATTCTATGAGCAAAAAGCTTCGTCAGTTTATGCACTTATAGAGCGTGACTGTCGCTAAATTAGTCAATTAGAAATGTTTGCTTACATAAGTGGCATGAAGTGTGCTTGATTCGGGTTATAGTAGCAACACAGTCAGAATTCCGGCACTCGCTTGCCGTCTCTAACAAATTTTGAGGAAATGATAATGAAAAAGGCAGTGGTATTGCCGTTGGTAGCGGCAATCGCGGGGGCACTTGTTGGTTGTGGTAGCAGTAGCAGTGGTAGTGGTAGTAGTTCTCCCAAGCCGACAAGTTACACTTGGCAAATGGTTGAGCTATACAAAACAGAAAGATCACAGGTTAGTCCTGGTTGTGCGGTACTCGCCTTGGACGAAAAGGACTCAAGTCGAGCATACGCTGCACGAGTAGCCGATCGAGGCTTTAGAATATTATTCCATCGCGCTGATGGCTCCGTAGAGCAAGCGCAAGTCATAGACCAGATACCTGCTAATGGCCGAGTGTCGATCTTAAAAGACAATATTCCGGATGATGGTTATGTTACATTAGAAGAGTATCTTGGTTTCGTTGCAGGAAAGCTTAGTACGTACTCTTATTCTGTTCACAAAGACTTTATGTCGGATATGACCCTTGCAGTGAGGAACCTGCAATCCTCGCGCAATGATTGTTTGAAGGGTGAGCAAGTTTCAGCCGAGGACATTAATCCGCACGCAGCTATTTCTGCTGTCGCTAATGGTACACCAAAATATTACCAAACCAGTTCTTCTGGAGAGCGAATTGCAGGGGCAGTTGGTCCTTTTGATATTCCGATCATCGCAGACCCAGCTTATCGAGAGAGCAAGCTAGTGACTGCGTTTAGTGAAATTGTCGAAGGCCAGCCGCAAGAGGTCATTGGATACAGTGTCTTTTCCAATGACATGATATATGATTCATCAGTAGCTCAAGGTGAAATCATACGAGCGGATGATGAGAATCTCACTCCAAGTTACTTGAATATGGTTGATATAAATGTTGATAACCAAAGTTCAGTTCAAGTTGCGCTGGGAAACAAGGTATACAGTTGGCAACCAGTGATCGAGTCTACGGGCAGTATTACTTTCGCAGAAGCTGATAGGCTTCTTAGTCGCTGGAACATTAACCTGATTGGACGAACTGAGGAAAGCAAAGGCTCTTGGCTATATGTGGCCGATAAGCGTTTGGAGCCGGGGGCAACAACAATCACCTCTCCGCATGTGGAGGACTTTTCTTCAGCTGATTTAAGTCCATGCGGCACAAAATATTGTGTAGATACAAGCGGGACTTTTGCTCCTCGTGATTTTGGCATTCAACGCACCGCAGTTCGATCGACGAACAATAATGGTGATGACTTTTATCAAACGATTTACAGTTACCCGACGAATGAACAAGTCATTTTAAATAGTTATACAGAAACGCTATATCCTAGCGGTGATGACCGCATTGAAGTCGCTTTGGTCTCAAGTGCGGAGCTCACCTTAAGTGACTCTTTCAAAAATTTAACTAATCGCTCTTTCGATTTAAAGAATCATGTTGATATGGGAGATGCTGCCTTTACTGATTTTAATGGCGCAGTCTTCTTGCCGACCGAGGCCAACAATATTCATTTGCGCGCTATGGAAGTCGATGTGGAATACGTAGCTAACTCAAATCAGTAATTAGCTGAGTTCTTTGTAAAAAAGCTCTCCTTTCGGAGAGCTTTTTTTGTACCTAATCGAAATCAAAAGTGCCTTAGATATTCCCTTCCTAGTTTGTTAGCAGTGTGTTAGGTGCTACGTGTGAGGGGCTATTGAGTAAATATTCAAAAATCGGCATACTTCCCCGTATTCACAAATTATTACAGACTAATTATTCGTGCCTGCTGCTTTTTACAACGCTTTTAGCTGAAAAAGTAATCGTTTGCAGTTAAGGCTATGTTGCATTCGAATTAGCGCGATGCTAGTTTGATACGCAGGATTTCTCTTCGAGAGAATAATTGTTAAAACAGGGAGTTTAAGCGCATGAATGATGTCGCCGCGCTAGATATCAAGGATCTACATAAAACCTTTGGCCAAAATGAAGTATTAAAAGGGATTTCCCTCGAGGCACACAAAGGTGATGTGATCTCTATCATCGGCTCCTCTGGTTCTGGTAAAAGTACCTTCCTTCGTTGTATCAACTTATTAGAAACACCCACCGCGGGTGAGATTTGGGTCAATGGTGAATTGATCGAGATGAAAAACAACCGCGCTGGTGAGTCGCTACCTGCCAACGAAAAGCAAGTTCAACGTATCCGCTCGCGTTTAGCCATGGTGTTTCAAAGCTTTAATCTTTGGTCGCACATGACGGTGCTGCAGAATGTGATTGAAGCACCTGTACATGTCTTGGGTGTCCCAAAAGCACAGGCGATTGAAAATGCAGAATTACTGCTCAAAAAAGTCGGCCTTTGGGAGCGCAAAGACTACTACCCAGGGCATTTATCAGGCGGGCAGCAACAGCGCGCAGCGATCGCACGCGCTCTGGCGGTTGACCCTGAGGTGATGTTGTTCGATGAGCCGACCTCTGCCCTCGACCCGGAACTGGTGGGCGAGGTGTTGGGTGTGATGCGTGACCTGGCTGAAGAAGGACGCACCATGCTGGTGGTGACCCATGAAATGGCGTTCGCGCGTGATGTATCCAACCATGTAATGTTTTTACACCAAGGTAAGGTAGAAGAGCAGGGCAATCCGGCCAAGCTGTTCACCAATCCAGAGTCAGACAGACTCAAGCAGTTTATTTCATCTATTTATTAACGCAACGTGGGTAGCCGTTCAGGCTTTGTCTGAGCGAATTAAACCAAAAAAGAGCAACCCACAACATAGACAATCACAGGAGTAAGGAAATGAAGAAGTGGTTATTGGCCGCGACTCTCGCAGCAACAGCAGTATCAGGCGTCGCTCAAGCTAAGGAGTGGAAGACGATCCGTTTTGGTATCGAGGGTGCTTATCCTCCATTTAGCTGGACGGAAAATGATGGCTCGCTGAAAGGCTTTGACGTGGATATGGCTAACGCCTTGTGTGAAGAGCTTAAAGCGGAATGTGTGCTTGTACCACAAGACTGGGATGGCATCATTCCATCATTGCTAGCACGTAAGTACGATGCGATCATTGCGGCGATGTCTATTACTGAAGAGCGTAAGAAGCGTGTTGATTTCACAGAAAAATACGCACTTATCCCGAACAAATTTATCGCTAAGAAAGGCGCTGACCTAGATTTTGATGACTTGGCTGGTGTACGTATTGGTGTTCAACGTGCAACCACGCACGACAAGTACCTAACGGACAACTACAAAAACGTTAACATCGTTCGCTACGGCTCATTTGATGAAGCTTACTTAGACCTTGAAAATGGCCGTATTGCCGCGGTACTTGGCGATGCATCAGCATTGGAAGAGGGCATGCTAAATACTGACGGTGGCGATGCGTACGAGTTCGTTGGCCCATCGTTGACTGATCCACAATGGTTCGGTGAAGGCTTTGGTATCGCGGTCCGTAAGCAAGACAAGCAGCTTACAGAGGCCCTATCAGGTGCTATTAAGTCTTTGCGTGAGCAAGGCATCTATCAAGAAATCGCTGCGAAATACTTTAACTACGACGTTTACGGCGAATAATCTCCAAAAAGGTTGGCTTGCCAAGCGAGCCAACCTTCCTTTCTCCCTGCCAAGGTAGTTTGAATGGTCAGGATAGGAATCCTTTATGATCGACTTACAAGGATATGAAGCCTCAATTTTTAAAGGGGCCATACTCACGATAGAAGTGGCACTTCTATCACTTTTGCTTGCCGTTATTCTTGGCATGCTGGGCGCGTTGGCGAAACTGTCGTCTTATCGCTTACCGCGCGCTATCGCCACACTTTACACAACCATTATTCGCGGCATCCCCGATCTGGTGTTAATGATGCTGATCTTCTTTGGTGGTCAAATCTTATTGAACAATACCCTTTATGGCACCAATGAATGGTTGAATGAATTTTTTAGTGCACGTAATCCAGACCACAGCTGGGTCTCTTACGTGCCCGATTATATTGATGTCAGTCCATTTATTGCTGGCATACTCACGATTGGGTTTATCTTTGGTGCTTATATGGCAGAGACCTTTCGTGGCGCCATCATGGCGGTGGATAAGGGTCAGATGGAAGCCGCTAAGGCTTATGGCATGAGCTCGATAAAAGCCTTTCAGCGTATACTGCTGCCGCAGATGATCCGTCATGCGCTACCTGGGTTTGGCAATAATTGGCTTGTCTTGCTAAAGACCACCGCACTGGTCTCGATCATTGGTCTTGATGATATGGTGCGCATCAGCGCCTTGGCTGCCGGTTCTACACGCATGCCCTTTACCTTCTACATGGCGGTGGCACTGATCTTCCTGCTCTTTACCTCCATATCGACAGGTTTGCTCAAGTTGGTTGAGCGCAAGTTTAGTATTCACGCGAGGTAGATCATGGATTTTTCGTTAGTTATTGAGAGCTTTCCAATTTACCTTGAGGGCCTTTGGACGACGTTCTGGTTAGTCGGGGTGTCGCTTGTTATCGGTTTGGGCGTCGCTATCCCGCTGGCGATTGCGCGTAATAGCCGTATGCCTTTGCTGTGGCTGCCAAGCTGGGCATACATCTATTTCTTTCGCGGTACGCCGCTTCTGGTCCAGCTTTACCTGATTTACTACGGCATGGATCAGTTCTTCCCTGTTCAGGATACGCTGTGGCAGCACGCTTGGTTTTGTGCCTTAGTCGCGTTTGTCCTCAACACCTCTGCCTACACCGCTGAGATCATTCGCGGCGCGATTAATGGCTTGCCCAAAGGTGAGGTGGAAGCGGCAAAAGCTTATGGGATGAGCACTCTGATGACCTATCGTCGCATTATCTTGCCGAGTGCACTGCGCCGCGCCTTACCCGCCTACAGTAATGAGGTGATCTTTATGCTGCATGGCTCTGCGGTGGCCGGGATCATCACCATCATGGATTTGACCGGGGCCGCACGCTTGGTCAACTCGCGCTATTACGCGCCTTTCGAGTCGTTCCTAACCGCTGGCCTGTTCTATATGGGGCTGACGTTTATCATCTTGTGGTGTTTCAAGCAGGCAGAGAAGCGTTTCTTAGCCTACCTTAGACCATTGAGTTGAGGACTTAAAAAACAAAGCGCGCCAACGGCGCGCTTTGTTTTTTAAAGGCTTAGTCACTGCGACTGCAATGTGCGCTTTAAAAGGGTAGGTAATGAAGGCTATGTAGCTCTTGATGCTTAGCATTCATAATAAGCGCTATTTAAACGTGGACCAGATTGGAGCGTGGTCTGAAGGCTTTTCGATTCCGCGCAGTTCATAGTCAATATCGGACTCAACGCAGTTGCCAGCCAGTGACGGCGTGGCCAGGATCACGTCGATACGTAGACCGCGGTTATCGACAAAGCCTTTGGAACGGTAATCAAACCATGAGAAGCGGTCAGTGACGTCTGGATGCTGAGTACGGAATGTATCCACTAATCCCCAATCAAGCAGAGTTTGCAGCCACTCACGCTCCTCAGGCTGGAACGAACACTTACCGGTTTTCAGCCAGCGCTTGCGGTTTGGCTCACCAATGCCGATATCTGAGTCTAGTGGACTGATATTAATATCACCCATTACCACCAGTTTTTCATCAGCTGAGTGGTGCTGGTTGAGGTAAGTCATCAGATCTTGATAGAAGGCACGTTTGTACGGGAACTTGGTCTCATGGGCAACATTATCCCCTTGTGGGAAGTAGCCGTTAAGTACCGTGACATGATCGCCGTTTTCGTCCTCGACGGTACACATGATCATGCGCTTTTGATGATCGTCAGTATCGGTAGGAAAGCCTTTTTGTACTTTGATCGGGGTGTTTTTGCACAGCATCGCTACGCCATAGTGGGCTTTTTGTCCATGGAAAAAGACCTTGTAACCCATCGCCTCGACGTCTGCGACTGGGAAGGCCTCATCGTGAACTTTGATCTCTTGCAGACCAATCACGTCAGGTTGGTGCTTTTCAATCAGAGCTTGAAGCTGATGCAGACGTGCACGCAGGCCATTGATGTTGAAGCTGACTATTTTCATTGATTTATCCATCTATTGTTTTGATTCAAGACCGTGTTTTGACTAGGTACGCTCAGTATCACTTGCGATGAGTGTGCTTAGGTAGAACATGCGCTCGTTAAGCAAGATTTTAGCACGATAGACAACATTTTTAGTCTTAATTACTGATAAATAAGCCAAATTGTTGTTGGAATATTGAGCGAATGTAGTGTATTTTGAATGCCTTGACGAAAGTCGCATAAGAAATTGAAAAAATGTGTTAGCTCGTATGTTGCGTTAGCCCATTGATATAGGGATGTTTGCTTAAATTAAGGATGTGTTATGCGAACGATGGGAAAAAAGCTTTCCATACAGTGGAAAATCACCCTACTCGTGGGGTGTTGCTTGGTTACGACTTCTTTGTTACTGGTGGGGCTGTCGCTCTACTATGCACTGCAAAATCAATCGGTGGTACAGCACCATTCAACTCAGTCGGTACAAGAAAAGTCCCAACAGCTATTGCTTTCTCAAGCCCAGCTTGCAGCACAGGAGCTAAATCAGTATCTAGCCACTGAGCAGCTTCGCGCTGAAATGATAGCCAATTCAGTTGTCCTTAGTAAAACCAACAGCGAAGAGAGTTTTGGTTCGAGCTACGATTTACGTACGACCATCGATGGCATCGTGCGCGAAACGGCAGCAGGTTATGCCAATATTCATGGTGCCTTTTTGGTTTTTACTCCCGATCAGCTTGATTTGGAAGATGCAAACTACGTGGACGCTGATTATGTCGGTTCAAATGACAGCGGTCGCTTTGCCTCCTTTTGGCGTTTTGGTGCACAAGGCGATGAACTCAACCATCAGGTAGTCAGTGAGTCAGAGCTCAAGCAGGGCAATTTTGTACGGCTTTTGAGCTGTGCAGACACGGCTAATGCAGTTTGCTTTTCTCAACCAGAGCTAGACCAGATAAAAGGATCTCAGCGCCTGTCATTAACTATGGCAGTACCTGTAACCGACGGCACTCAGGTCCTTGGTATGTTCGGTATCGTGGTTGACTTAAGTACCTTAAATCACATTGTTGCTGCCACCGACAAGCAAATTTATCAAGGGGCGGGGACAGTTACGATCGTCGATCATATCGGGCGAGTTTTAGCCAGTACTGACCGCAATACGGCGCTGTTACTTGGGTATGAAAGTGAGGGGTACCGCAGCGATGATTTGCACCAGGCGACCAGCCAAAACAGCAGCCTAATCCAATGGAATAGTAGCGGTGAGTTGTTGACTCTGTACCTGCCTGAGCGAATTGGTACGCAAACCTGGACTACGATTATAGAGATCCCACGCGATGCGGTTTTTGCTGATGCACAATTGCTTGATATCGTCATCGATCAGCAGGTCAACTCATCCATTTCAACGCAAGTCGGGGTAGCGGTCGCGGTCGTTGTGGTCGCTCTTATTGTGATCTTTATTATGGCGCATAGTATTGCTAGCCCAATTGAATCAGTGGCGAATCGCCTTAAACAGATCTCTTCTGGCGAGGGGGATCTGACCCAGCGCATCTCAGTACAATCAAATGATGAGTTGGGCGCTTTGGCAACAGGGTTTAATACTTTCCTCTCTCGTTTACAAAGCACTGTCTCAGAGCTGGTAAGCACCACCAATGGCATTGCGACGACCTCGGAGCAAGCAAAAAATAGCGCGATTGAAATCCGTGAAAATAGCACTGCTCAGTTTAAAGAAGTCGACATGGTCGCAACAGCGTGTGAGGAGATGACCATGACCTCGGCTATGGTAGTACAAAATGCTGAGTCGGCAGTGGTCGCTGCTGAGCAAGCCAGCGTGTCTGCCTTGGCCGGGCGCGAAGTAGTCCAGTCGACGGAGCTGCAAATGAGCGATTTGGTCGAGAATATGAGCGCAACAGTGCCCGTTGTCACAGCATTGGCTGACAACAATAACCACATTATTGATGTTTTGGCCGTGATTGAGGGCATTTCCGAGCAAACCAATTTGCTGGCGTTAAATGCAGCGATTGAGGCCGCGCGAGCCGGAGAGCAGGGACGTGGCTTTGCCGTGGTCGCTGATGAAGTGCGCAGCCTAGCAACACGCACTCAAGACTCCATCGATGAAATTCGCCAGGTGATCACCAAAGTACAATCTGGCACTCAAGACGTGGTACAAGCGATTGAGCGCGGCAACACTCTTGCCAAGCAAACCGCAAGTGAAGTGCAGCAAGCGGTAGAAGAGTTAGTGCAAATCAGTGACTCTGTCGTGGCTATCAACGAGATGAATACTCAGATCGTTAAAGCTGCCCAAGAGCAACAACAGGTATCCGGCAGCGTTAACCTCAGCGTTGCCGCCATCCGTGAGCTCAGTGAAGGACTGCTCAACCAAGCAAAAGACTCACAAGCCATAGGACAAAACATCGACACCCTATCCCAACAACAACAATCCATCACAAGGCAGTTTAGGGTATAACAAGGACTGAAAGCGGGCGCAGAAGCAAGGGGAGTTCGACCACCAAAGCGATAGCAAAACATCTCGCTTCTCGCCTCTCGATTCTCGCAGCGAAGCGATCTTGCCCGTAAAACGGGCAAAAAAACACCCAGGTCAATCCGACCTGGGTAGATACAATTAAACAGGAGTTAATAAGAAAAAGCAGCTTCTACCACGAGACAGAGGCCATGTCGTTTAAAAACTGTCGCAATGACAGCCAGTGGAACGGGATACCTTCTGCTCGGTATATCTTTATGACTGGTCTGGTCCGAAAGAGTTCCCTTCTAAAATCGATTTTTCCCACTTTTTTCATCATTCAAGTTTTTTTCATTTCCATTCAGTAACTTAGTTTTAAGCTGTATTCAAATCAACAAGCGATCAAATGTTATTTGCTTGTTAATTTTATGTTGTCGGCGTATATTTCAAACAGGCGTTTAATACAGGTGATTGAAATGGTCGAAAAGGTTGCTACCAAGGACAAGATTCTTGATGTCGCGGAGGGGCTGTTTGCTGAACGTGGCTTCAATGGCACCTCACTGCGCACCATCACCAGTGAAGCAGGCGTTAACCTGGCGTCCGTCAACTACCACTTTGGCGACAAGAAAACCCTGATCCGAGCGGTATTAGATCGCTACCTTGAGATCTTTATGCCAGCAGTGGAGGATGCGCTGATCACTCTTAACCTCAGCTCTGATTACCAGATGGCGGAAGTATTTGAGACTTTGAGGGTGCCGCTCCAAGCTGTCGAAGACATTCGCCCCAATGGAAGCATCCGCTTTATGTCTTTGATAGGGCGCGGGTATAGCGATGTACAGGGGCATCTGCGCTGGTTTATCACTACTCGCTATCAAAAAACCTTGTCGTTGTTTACTCAATCCGTGACACGAGCTAACCCAAATTTAACGCCGGATGTGCTGTTTTGGCGCTTACATTTCACGTTAGGCACCTGTGTATTTACCATGGCATCAAGCCAGGCTTTAAGTGAAATTGCGTATAACGATTATGGGCAAGAAGCCGATGCCAAGTCTGTCATTGATCAACTGATTACGTTTCTTGCTGCTGGCATGTCAGCAGATCTTTATCCTCAAAATAATAATAAAGTCGAATAGTCATTGAACAAAAGGAATACATCATGAGCTCTCTAAGAAAAAAATGGGTCAGTGATCCAGCCTTCAAATTGTTTAAGCAAGTATTGCCGCCTCTGTCTGACACGGAAAAAGAGGCGATGGAAGCGGGTAGTGTTTGGTGGGATGGTGAACTGTTCTCAGGTGCGCCGGATTTTACACAGTTACACCAATATCCGGCCCCCGCGCTGACGGCTGAAGAGCAAGCGTTTATTGACAATCAACTTGAGACCTTGCTCGGGATGCTCGATAACTTCCAAATTGTCAAACATGACCGCGACCTTCCCCCTGAGGTTTGGCAATACTTACGAGATGAACGATTCTTCTCTTTGATTATTGCCAAAGAGTACGGCGGACGTGACTTCTCAGCGCTCGCCAACTCGACCATAGTCAGTCGTTTAGCAACGCGGAGCATTAGTGCTGCGGTGACAGTGATGGTGCCTAATTCACTGGGTCCCGGTGAGCTTTTAACCCATTATGGTACACAGGCACAAAAAGACTACTGGCTGCCAAGGCTTGCTGATGGAACAGAGATTCCATGTTTTGCATTAACAGGGCCTGAAGCTGGCTCAGACGCTGGTGGTATTCCCGATTCCGGCGTGGTGTGTATGGGCGAATACGACGGTCAGGAGGTATTAGGCCTACGCCTCAACTGGAACAAACGCTACATCACGCTCGCGCCCGTTGCAAGCGTGCTGGGCTTGGCATTCAAGATGTACGATCCGGATGGTCTTTTAGGCGAGCAAAAAGAGCTTGGGATTACCTGCGCATTGATCCCGGCGAATCATCAAGGCGTGGAGATCGGTGAGCGTCACGATCCCCTCGGGCTGGCCTTTATGAATGGCCCGACGCGAGGAAAAGATGTCTTCATCCCAATCGATTGGCTCATAGGCGGACAGGAGTATGCCGGTAAGGGCTGGCGTATGCTGGTGGAGTGTCTCTCGGCTGGGCGAGGTATTTCCCTTCCTGCATTAGGCGCGGCAATTGGTCACCTGACCACTCGAACGACAGGAGCTTATGCTTATGTGCGCAAGCAGTTTGGTATGTCGATTGGTAAGTTTGAAGGCGTAGGTGAAGCTTTGGGACGAATCGGTGGACTGACTTATCTGCTCGAGGCGTCTAGAACCCTGACCACCACTGCGCTCGATAGTGGTGAAAAGCCAGGCATTATCACCGCGATTGCCAAATATCATATGACAGAGATGGCGCGTACGATACTGAATGACTCAATGGATATCCATTCAGGAAGGGCGATCCAGGATGGCCCAATGAACTACCTTGCCTCTCATTATCTCGGTATTCCTGTCGCGATCACGGTAGAGGGCGCAAACATACTTACGCGTAACTTAATGATTTTTGGTCAAGGTGCGACGCGGTGTCACCCTTATGTACTCAAGGAAATGGAAGCGGCAGCGCTGAGCGATACTAACGAGGGCGCAAAGCAGTTTGATTCGCTGTTGTTCAAACATATTCGCCATGCATGCCGAAACACCTTTGGCGCGTTTGGCGCAGCATTGACTGGATCGCGCTTAATTAAAGCTGAGCGCACTGGACCGATAAAACGTTACTATCAAGAGATGACTCGGCTCAGCCGAGCGCTCGCGGTGAGCGCTGATGTTGCCATGCTCACCCTCGGCGGAGACCTAAAACGCAAAGAGATGATCTCAGCTCGCTTAGGTGATGTGTTGAGCTATCTGTACTTAGGCTCAGCAGCCTTGAAAAAATTTGAAGACGAGGGGCGTCAGCAGCAAGATCTAAACTTTGTTCACTACGCGCTGCAACACTGCTTATATCACGCTGCCAAAGCGCTCAAAGAGGCATTTGATAACTATCCAGTTACCGGAGTTGGCCAAATCCTTAAGGTCGTTATTTTCCCTTTAGGCAACCGCTTCAACAAACCCAGTGATGATTTGACTCTGGATCTCGCCAAAAGCTTAATGACGCCAGGGGCACAACGAGAGCGTTTAACTCAATTGTGTTACATTGGTGCAAGTGACGATGACAGTGTGGGTATTATGGAGCGTGCCTTTAACGCTATGTATGAGATCAAAGGACTAGAGCGTAAGTTATTTAGCGCGGTAAAAGAGGGCAAAGTGGCCAAGAAAGGGGCGTTGAAGCAGCGATTGCAGCAGGCGCTCGAGCAAGGGGTATTAACCGAGCAGGAGGTGGAGCAGATCCTTTCGGCAGACGCGCTTCGTCAAAGAGCTATTCAGGTCGATCATTTCAGCCATGATATGAGTGAGGTACGCACACAATCTAGCAGTGGTGATGTCTCTGGTGGAAAAAGTAGCTCTGATCTTAATAGTGCTGCTTAACTTCGGGGAAAATGAGGTTATGTGCTGCTAAATGACTGCTAACTTTAAGTTTTGAAAATGGTCATATCAAGGTAACCTTGATTGGCCATTTTTTATTCTCATTTGACTTGAAAAGCGTGATATTGAGCCAACTTGAGTGGTCCTCTGACATAAACTTGGTAGTTAAAGTCATCCAACCACTGACAAAAATCAGCGAAAATGCGATAAACTAGATGAGATTTTACGGCGAACCTTTTATTCTACTGCCAATTGATAAAGGAAGTTGAATATGATCATCAAACCTAGAATTCGTGGATTTATCTGTACAACAACGCACCCAGTCGGCTGTGAAGCGAACGTCAAACAACAAATTGCTTACACCCAGGCACAGGGTAAGATTGCTAACGCGCCAAAGCGTGTTTTGGTTATCGGCTCTTCAAGTGGTTATGGCCTATCTTCTCGTATCGCTGCGGCTTTTGGTGGCGATGCATCAACGATTGGTGTGTTCTTCGAAAAAGAAGGCACCGAGCGCAAACCAGGCACTGCAGGTTTTTATAATGCGGCTGCGTTTGACAAGTTAGCCAATGAGGCCGGTCTGTACGCGAAAAGCCTAAACGGTGATGCGTTCTCGAATGAAGCCAAACAGAAAACGATTGATCTTATCAAACAGGATCTTGGTCAGATTGATATGGTGGTTTACTCGCTAGCGTCTCCAGTGCGCAAACTACCAGAGACGGGTGAACTTATCCGCTCTGCGCTTAAGCCGATTGGTGACACTTACACGGCAACCGCGGTTGATACCAACAAAGATACCATTATTGAAGCGAGCGTTGAGCCAGCAACAGAGCAAGAGATTGCTGATACTGTGACGGTAATGGGCGGTCAAGACTGGGAGCTGTGGATCAATGCACTGGCAGACGCAGGTGTGCTGGCCGAAGGTTGTAAGACCGTCGCTTACAGCTACATCGGCACGGAGCTTACTTGGCCTATCTATTGGGATGGTGCACTGGGTAAGGCGAAAATGGACCTTGACCGCGCAGCCTCTGCCCTGACAGACAAACTTTCTGCAACTGGCGGTAGCGCCAATGTTGCGGTACTTAAGTCAGTGGTTACCCAGGCGAGCTCTGCAATCCCTGTTATGCCATTGTACATCGCCATGGTGTTCAAGAAGATGCGTGAAGAAGGCGTGCATGAAGGCTGTATGGAGCAGATCTACCGTATGTTTAGCCAGCGCCTATACAAAGACGATGGCTCAGCGCCAGAGGTTGATGACAAGAATCGCCTACGCCTAGATGACTGGGAGCTACGCGAAGACATCCAACAGCACTGCCGTGATCTATGGCCACAAGTCACCACAGAAAACCTTGCTCAACTCACCGACTACGTCCAATACAAGGAAGAGTTCCTAAAACTGTTCGGTTTCGGTGTTGAAGGCGTTGACTACGAAGCGGATGTCAATCCAGCGGTTGAGACTGACTTTATCGCTATTTAATTTTCTCTTCGAGAAGAGGCGAGAGGCGAGATCGGGCTTTGCCCTGCGAGTACGCTCCGCTCGAGGTGGAGTGAGACTTTACAGCAGAGACTAAGGTTGGAAAATTCTCTCGCCTCTCGCCTCTCGCCTCTCGCCTCTCGCCTCTCGCCTCTGCTTTATAAAGATATTTCCCGCCACTCCCCCGGCTGTAAGTCACCGAGCTTAATATCTCCCATCGAGGCGCGGATCAAGCGCAAGGTGGGGAAGCCAATGTTGGCGGTCATGCGGCGTACTTGGCGGTTGCGTCCTTCGATTATACTGATCTCAAGCCATGTGGTGGGAATATTGGCGCGAAAGCGCACGGGTGGATTTCTGGGCCAAACATTTGGCTCTGACATCACACGTACCTCTGCTGGTAGGGTCATGCCATCCTTAAGCTCGACGCCTTTGCGCAGCTTATCTAAATCTTCTTCACTTGGCGCACCATCGACTTGCACCCAATAGGTTTTCTTCGATTTTGATTTAGGTTGAGTGAGTCTCGCCTGCAAAATGCCATCGTTGGTGAGCACCAGCAAACCCTCACTATCGCGATCAAGGCGACCAGCTGCGTAGACATCTTTGATTGGGATATAGTCGGCCAGAGTTTTGCGTCCCTCGCCATCGGTAAACTGGCTCAGAGTGTCAAACGGCTTATTAAAGATAACCACCTTACGTTCTGCCGCGCTGATAGCCCTGGCCGGTTGGCTGGTTTTACCTTGATGCCGTTTAAAACGCGGGTTATTGCGATTGTTTGAAGGGCGACGAGAAGGGCGGCTCTCTCTGGTGGGCATGTTAACTACCTTGCAAAAATGTAACGGAATTGTATGCGGAATTTCTACCTTGAGCAAAAGTGCGGTATGATTTGCACGCCCAAAATCAGCATTCGAGCTCAAGATGATAGACTATTTCATCAAATTTGTTTAATTATGTAGTCTCGAATTTACAACAACAGCGATGCAGAGTACTTAATCAAGGGGTTAAGTATCAGACAAGAACGTCATTTGCATCAGCAACAACGAAAAATTGAGCAGCAAGTGTGTGGATAATATGAGTCTTGTTGCTTCAACCATCTAGCTGTCAAGATCCACTGACAGTGGCAAAAATTATAGGGAAATTTCATGTCTTCAGAAAAGCCTACAATTATATATACCATCACAGATGAAGCTCCAGCATTGGCGACTTACTCACTGCTGCCAATCATCCAATCGTTCACCGCTTCATCGGGTATTAATGTAGAAACACGTGACATCTCTTTGGCTGGTCGTATCTTGGCCAATTTTCCACAGCATTTGACTGAAGAGCAACGTATTGGTGACGCATTGGCTGAACTGGGTGAGTTGGCAAAGACACCTGAGGCTAACATCATCAAGCTGCCTAATATCTCCGCCTCTATTCCCCAGTTACAAGCCGCAATCAAAGAGTTGCAACAAAAAGGCTACGCCTTGCCGGATTATCCAGCAGAGCCTGCGACTTACGAAGAGGAAGCCATTAAGGCGAGTTACGATAAAATCAAGGGCAGTGCGGTAAACCCAGTGCTGCGTGAGGGCAACTCGGATCGCCGTGCGCCACTATCGGTCAAAAATTACGCGAAAAAGAATCCGCATTCGATGGGGGCATGGTCGGCCAATTCTAAATCGCACGTGGCCAGCATGAGCGACAATGACTTTTTTGGCAGTGAAAAATCACTGACCGTATCAAGTGTAACTGATGTTTCGATCGAGTTCGTGGCTAAATCGGGCGACAACAAGACGCTCAAGTCAGCCTTCGCATTGCAGGATAAAGAGGTCATTGACTGTTCAGTACTGAATAAAAATGCACTGGTGAGCTTTTTTGAACAGCAGATCGAAGCAGCGAAGCAGCAGGACGTATTACTATCGCTGCACATGAAAGCGACCATGATGAAGGTGTCTGATCCGGTGATCTTCGGTCATGCAGTGAAGGCGTACTACAAGCCAGTATTTGAGCAGTTTGGTGATGTGTTTGAGCAGCTTGGTGTTGACGTCAACAATGGTATTGGTGATGTGTACGCCAAAATTACCGCGTTGCCACAAGAGCAGCAGCAAGCAATCACTCAAGCTATTGAGGCCGTGTACGAGACACAGCCACCACTGGCGATGGTCGACTCAGACCGTGGCATCACCAACCTACATGTGCCGAGTGATATTATCGTCGATGCATCGATGCCAGCCATGCTGCGCGCCTCTGGCCAGATGTGGGGCCCAGACGGCAAGCAAAAAGACACCAAGGCGATGATCCCAGATCGCAGCTATGCGGGCATCTATCAGGCTGTGATTGATTTTTGTAAGCAGTACGGTGCGTTTGATCCCACCACCATGGGTAGCGTGCCAAACGTGGGACTCATGGCGCAAAAAGCGGAAGAGTATGGTTCTCACGACAAGACGTTTGTCATTGAAGCGGATGGTGAAGTTCAAGTGACCACGGCAAATGGCGAGGTTTTGCTTTCACAGTCGGTTGAAGCGGGTGACATCTTCCGTATGTGTCAGGTTAAAGATGCGCCGATTCAAGATTGGGTCAAACTGGCGGTAACACGTGCGCGAGCAACCGGTGTTCCAGCCGTGTTCTGGCTCGATAAGGCTCGAGCCCACGATGCACAATTGATCAAGAAAGTCGAAGCTTACTTGCCAAATCACGACACGGATGGATTGGATATTCGTATCCTTGCGCCTGTCGAGGCATGTCAGTTCTCGCTTGAGCGAATCAAAGAGGGGCTGGATACCATCTCAGTCACAGGTAACGTTCTACGTGACTACTTAACTGATCTATTCCCGATCCTAGAGCTTGGCACGTCGGCAAAAATGCTCTCAATTGTTCCGCTGATGAACGGTGGCGGTCTGTTTGAGACAGGTGCAGGCGGCTCTGCGCCAAAACACGTGCAGCAGGTGCTTAAAGAGAACCACCTTCGTTGGGACTCGTTGGGTGAATTCCTTGCGCTTGCAGCCTCTTTGGAACATCTTGCGACCGTGGCAGGCAATGCCAAGGCTCAAGTGTTGGCGGATGCGCTTGACGCAGCGACAGGGGAGTTCCTTGACAACAATAAGTCACCGTCTCGCAAAGTGGGTGAGCTCGACAACCGAGGCAGTCACTATTTCTTGGCTCGTTACTGGGCCGAGGCGCTCGCTAGTCAAGAAGTTGATGCTGATTTAGCCAGTGAGTTTGCCCCGATAGCCAAGGCGTTTGCAGAAGGCGAACAGGCCATTGTGGCTGAGCTAAATGATGCGCAAGGTGTCGCTGGAGAGATCGGTGGTTACTATGCGCCAAGTGATGCATTGGCGTCGAACTTAATGCGCCCGAGCGCGACGCTGAATGCCATCATTGGTTAACGCTGATAGTTGACTTACAGTTGGCTATAAACGGTTGAACGAGAACTTTATAAGAGGAGCGTTTTAGAAGCTAAGTCTACTATTCGTTCCTCACCGCGAAGCGTAATATGTTCAGTGCCCCTAAATTAAAAGACCCTGCATCCTGGCAGGGTCTTTTTGGTCTGAGTGCAGGTTTAAGGCAACGCGCATTCTCAGGTATACAGTCTCGCTTTTCTAGGTGTAGGCTTTCTAGTTGAGCGCTTTTTGGTGAACATGCGTGCATGTTATTTCGCTGCTTGCGAAAATTCCACTGGTGTGACAGAACTCGCGTGCGACCCTTTTGGCCCTTTCTCAACTTCGTAAGACACCGTCTGCCCGGCTTTGAGCGTGCGATATCCATCCATCTGGATGGTTGAGTAGTGGGCAAAGATATCGCCTTCACCAGATTCCGGACAAATGAAGCCAAATCCTTTGGCGTTATTGAACCACTTTACTGTACCTGTTGCCATGCTTTACGTCCCTCATGCATTTTGACTGATGTTGTTACATTAAATTTATTTAGCTGCTGCTAAAATGTTGCTTACATTTGTCCAATCTAGACCAAGAAATAGCCAAGTCAATATCTAGTCGCTATAAATGATTACTAATTTCCGAATGTCATCATTTTTGAGATTTCCATGGTCAAAAAGCGGCCAAAACCCGCATAAATCGCTAGTGTCAATTTCAAAAAAGTTCTCTCATTATGAATGAGTTACTCAGTAACACGCTGCAGAATATCTGCGCAGAATGACGTGTTTTTCATCACTCGCCTCACCTATCTAAAAAACAGTCGTGTTTTTATTTGCAGCGTCACTTAGGCTGGATTAGTCTTAAATTGATGCCGCTGGGAATTACTGAGCTAACAAAAATGTCGATGAGTTTTAAGCGCTAAGGTGTTAGACTCAAGGCTAGTGGCCAATAACAATGTAACTAGGAACATGAGCGGAAAATTTGATTGGGTTTCACCGGATTTTGATCTTCTAGAGCGAGAAGAGACGAAGGTTAAACCACCGGCAATGTACAATGTGATTTTGAACAATGACGACTACACTCCGATGGACTTCGTCATCGAAATCTTGACGCGTTTTTTCTCAATGGACGAGGATAAAGCGACCCAAACAATGCTGCAAGTTCACTACCAAGGCAAAGCTATATGTGGCACGTTCACATCTGAAGTTGCTGAAACCAAAGTTGCTCAAGTGACGATGTATGCCAGAGAGAATGAGCATCCTCTGCTGTGCACTATGGAGCGAGCCTAACGTATACAATAAGTACTTCTTTAGGCAAGTTTCACAGCAATCCTTTGGCTGAGTTTTTGTTCGGATACGTTCCGTAATGGGGGTACTTATGCTTAATAAAGAACTAGAGTCGAGTCTAAATGGCGCATTTGGTCGTGCGCGAGACAAGCGACATGAATTCATGACCGTAGAGCACCTCCTGCTGGCGTTGTTAGACAACAATGCGGCGCGAGAGGCACTGACGGCATGTCAAGCCGACATTGAGGCCCTGCGCCAAGAGCTTGATATCTTCATTGACCAAACCACACCTTTAATCCCTGAAAATGACGATTCTCGTGAGACTCAGCCTACCTTGAGTTTTCAGCGTGTTTTACAGCGTGCCGTTTTCCATGTCCAGTCCTCTGGTCGTAATGAGGTTTCAGGCGCCAACGTGCTAGTGGCCATTTTCAGTGAACAAGAGTCACAAGCGGCTTACCTATTGAAAAAGAATGATGTCAGTCGTCTTGATATTGTCAACTACATTTCACATGGCATCTCCAAAGACACAGGCAGTGCGAGCAATGATCAAAGCTCTGGTCATGTTGGCGGTGAACCCGTCGAGGAAGCAAACTCAGAGGACCGTTTAGAGAACTTTGCCACTAACCTAAACCAAGTGGCTCGCAACGGTAATATTGACCCGCTGATTGGTCGTGATAAGGAGTTGGAGCGCACGATTCAGGTCTTGTGCCGCCGCCGTAAGAACAACCCACTATTGGTAGGCGAAGCTGGGGTTGGTAAAACCGCAATCGCAGAAGGACTTGCATGGCGCATTGTCGAGGGGCAGGTGCCAGAGGTAATCCAAAACAGTGTGATCTATTCGCTCGATATCGGCTCGCTTTTGGCCGGGACGAAATATCGCGGTGATTTTGAGAAACGCTTTAAGGCGATCCTTAAACAGCTTGAGAAAGAAGAAGACGCGATTCTGTTCATTGATGAGATCCACACTATTATCGGCGCTGGTGCCGCTTCAGGTGGTCAAGTCGATGCAGCTAACTTGATCAAGCCTCTTCTTAGCAGCGGTAAACTGCGCTGCATTGGCTCGACGACCTACCAAGAGTACAGCAACATCTTTGAGAAAGAGCGCGCGTTGTCACGTCGTTTCCAAAAAATCGATGTGGTTGAGCCATCATTGGATGACACCACTAAGATCTTAATGGGACTTAAGACCAAGTATGAGGCCCACCACGAGGTGCGCTATACCAACAAGGCATTGAGAGCCGCCGTCGAGCTTTCTGCTAAGTATATCAACGAGCGCCACTTGCCGGACAAAGCTATTGACGTCATTGATGAAGCCGGTGCACGCAGCCGCTTGGCGCCAGCGAGCCGTCGTAAGAAAACGGTCAGTGTGGCAGATATTGAGTCGATGGTGGCAAAAATGGCGCGGATTCCAGAGAAATCGGTCTCGTCATCGGATAAAGATATCCTCCAATCGCTGGATAGAAAGATGAAGATGTTGGTGTTTGGTCAAGACCCTGCCATTGATGCACTGAGTGAGGCGATTAAGCTTTCTCGAGCAGGATTGAGTGTCGACCACAAACCGGTTGGCTCCTTCTTGTTTGCGGGCCCTACTGGTGTGGGTAAAACGGAAGTCACGGTTCAACTTGCCAAGATGCTTGGTATCGAACTATTGCGCTTTGATATGTCTGAGTACGGTGAGCGTCACTCGGTCAGCCGTTTGATAGGTGCGCCTCCAGGCTACGTTGGCTATGATCAGGGCGGTCTGTTAACCGACGCGGTAATCAAGCATCCTCACTCCGTGGTATTGCTCGATGAGATAGAAAAAGCCCACCCGGACATCTTTAACCTGCTGCTGCAGGTGATGGATAATGGTACCTTGACTGATAACAACGGTCGTAAAGCAGATTTCCGTAATGTTATCTTGGTGATGACCACCAACGCGGGTGTTCAGGAAACGGAGAAGAAATCGATCGGCCTGATCCAACAAGACCACGCTCCAGATGCGATGTCGGAAATCAAAAAGGTGTTTACGCCAGAGTTTCGTAACCGTCTGGATGGTATTATTTGGTTCAATAGTCTCGATGAGCAGGTTATCCACCAAGTCGTTGACAAGTTTATCGTCGAGCTTCAAGTACAACTGGATGCGCGCGGCGTATCTCTGGAGGTCGATGAAGAGGCGCGTCACTGGTTGGCGAACAAAGGCTACGACAAGGCGATGGGCGCACGACCGATGGGACGTGTTATCCAAGAGCAACTGAAGAAACCACTGGCGAATGAGTTGTTGTTTGGGTGCTTGGTTGACGGTGGTACGGTGAAAGTTTCCTTCAAAGACGATGAACTTGAATTTGCTTACATTGGCTCAAAAGAAGAGGCGCTGCACTAAGTACTCTCCACTAGTAGGCAAGCAATACATAAGACCCGAAGTTTATGCTTCGGGTTTTTTACATTTTGCCTAATTGAATGGTTACTCTTTCTGCTCGGCTAAGCTATCCAGCGCCTCATAGACGTGTTGATAATAAAAGCGGTAGCCATGCTGGACTAGCTTGTCAGAGACGATCAACTTATCTGGGTGATGGTTGATGCTAGGCAGAGCTAAAGGTGCCTGCGACGCATGACCAAGCGTTCCTATCGCATGCTGATAGAACGTGGCTTTACTGACTGTATTGGGCGTTGTGACATTGAATATCTGTTGCTCGCCGCGAGTTAAGAGGAAATCAACGGCTCCAATGACATCGACTAAGTGCACCATGTTCGCTGGCGCATTATCACTCACACTTTTCATATGACGCACAAAACGTGCCGGGTGGCGTTTGGGACCAAACAGGCCTGAGCACCGCAGGACAGTGGCAGGCACTGCGCACTCCAATACGCAATGCTCCGCCATGAGTAGCTTGCGAGACTTATCACTCAGATGGCTATCGTTAAGCGTAACACTCTCTTCGGTCATCGTTTTATCCACTGAAGGATAAACCCCCGTAGTGCTGATCATCACCAGCTTATTAACCTCAAGATGCTCAGCGACCTCGGTCAGTTGGTGCCATTTTTGTTGATAACTCGCTGAGTGGACATCGGCTTGTGCAGCACGAAAGCCTGGAGGGAAACAGCCAATGATCACTTCGGGAGAATACGACTTTAGGCGCTCAATGATAGCTTGGGTTGAATCACCGCCTAGATTAACTACTTCGGTACTAAAGCCAAGGTTATTTAGCGCCTCAGCTCCTTCAGGCGAAGTCTTACTGATCACGACTGTGTGGCCAGATTTCTCCAGTTCAATGGCGAGTGGCACGCCTAGCCAACCACCCCCGATCACGACTACTTTCATCTTTATATCCCTAGCAAAATTCCCAGTGGTTAAATCATAACCTGAATAGGGCGAGGTAGGCACATGTTATCCACATTTTCTGTGGATAAAACTGATAGACGCCCAATTGATAGGGGCTAGCAGCGAGTCAACCGCTTTTTCAAACTAGTTTTGATAAAACACATTGGTGGATTTCAAAGGCTTTAAATCAAGTGCAATTGGTGATGCAAAAAGCGCGAAAATAGAGGGCATTTCTTGTGCTAGATGTTGGCGTGCGGGCTTGGGTATCTTAGTGGGTATGGTCTACGCTTTTAACAACTCACTCAAAAGTGTTCGCGCTCAGCGAAGATGAGTTTGTGTCTTAACCAAAATCGATAGGCGTTTTGTATGAATGAAGTTAACAAAGCAGAAGCTGATGAGCAGCGCTCGTTGGAGTGGAAAGCCTTTTTAGTCATCTCGGTACTTTTGTTTCCGGTTCTTAGCGTTGTACTGGTCGGCGGCTACGGCTTTATTGTGTGGATGCTGCAGGTGTTTGTGTTTGGTCCTCCAGGTACTCACGGCTAACATCCTTTTCTTATTCCCTGTGCATGTCACAGGTAACGTATTTCAGAGAAAAAGTTTATGTCTTTACTTCGCAAACTTTGGCGTGTTATGACACGCCCGGCTGTTCACATCAGCTTAGGGGTTCTCACCCTAGGCGGCTTTCTCGCCGGCGTTATTTTTTGGGGCGGCTTCAATACAGCCCTCGAGGCAACCAACACCGAAGAGTTTTGTATCAGCTGCCATACCATGCGTGACAATGTGTACGTAGAGCTACAAGATACGGTTCACTGGAAAAATCACTCTGGTGTTCGAGCAACGTGCCCGGACTGTCATGTCCCCCACAATTGGACAGATAAAATTGCGCGTAAAATCCAAGCCTCCAAAGAGGTGTATGCGCAGATTTTCGGTGGTTTAGATACCCCGGCAAAATTTGAAGAGCGTCGTTTTGAGCTTGCGCGTCATGAATGGGACCGCTTCTCAGCCAACGGCTCGCTTGAATGTAAAAACTGCCACAATTACCAATCGATGGACTTCGAGCAAATGTCTCCAACCGCGCGGATTCAGATGCAGTCAGCCGCGGAGCGCGATCAAAGCTGTGTCGATTGTCACAAAGGGATCGCTCATGCACTGCCTAAAGATATGGATCAGGCGAGCGGTATTGTCGGTGATCTCGAGCAGGTGGCTAACAGCACTCGTTACTCGAAAGGCAATGAGGTCATCTCGATTCGCCATCTTCCTCTCTACACCGATGCCAGTGGCGCCACCGAAGCTGGCTTATTAAGCCCTGCAAGTGAAGTTGCGATTGTTAACGAGCAAGGTGACATGATCGAGGTGCAAATTGATGCTTGGCGTAAATCAAAAGGGTTTGGCCGCGTGTTGCAAGAAGACTTCGGTATGAATATCTCCACAGCAATTCTAACCCGTGAGGTGTCACAGAGTGACTTGATCACAGTTGGGGCTTCCAAAGAAGATGAGCTAACGGGTCTGCCTTGGGAAGAAGTTTCGGTCAAGTTGTGGATGAAGAAAGGCTCGATGGTGCCTGAGTTTGATCCGATTTGGAACGCAGCCGGTGAGTCTTACGTCACTAACTGTTCAACCTGCCACACACAACCAGAAGAGGCGCACTTTAGTGCCAATGGTTGGGTCGGAATGCTTGACGGGATGATCGCGTTTGTGAACTTTGATAAAGATACCGAAGCCTTAGTCCTTAAGTACCTGCAAAAACACTCTTCAGACTTTGCTGAAGGTCATCACTAATACTGCGTCTACTGGAGCGATAACATGGCAATTACACGAAGAAGCTTTCTTAAAGGGGTCGCCGGTACCAGTGCAGCCTCAGTGATAGGACCAAGCTTGTTGACGTCAGTATCGGCAAGCGCAGCAGAAACAGAGGGCACATGGAAGGTTTCAGGTTCTCACTGGGGCGCGTTTCGCGCGCGGGTCTGGGGCGGTAAAGTGCAAGAGATTGTGCCCCTTGAGCTGGATAAGCATCCAACTAATATGTTGAATGGTATCAAGGGCATTATCTATAGCCCCTCTCGAGTGCGCTATCCCATGGTGCGCCTAGACTGGCTGAAAAAGCACAAGTATGCAGCTGACACGCGCGGAAACAATCGCTTTGTTCGCGTGACTTGGGATGAGGCTTTGGATCTGTTCTATCGTGAACTTGAGCGGGTCCAAACCGATTATGGCCCATGGGCGCTTCACACCGGGCAAACTGGCTGGCGTCAAACTGGGCAAATGCACAGTTGTAACAATCATATGCAGCGAGCCATGGGTCTGCACGGCTATTCAGTGAAAAAAGTCGGCGACTATTCAACTGGGGCGGGGCAAACCATAATGCCTTATGTGCTTGGCTCGACCGAAGTTTATGCGCAGGGTACATCTTGGGAGCTGATCCTCGAAAACAGTGACAACATCATTATTTGGGGCAATGATCTAGTCAAAAACCTTCAAGTGGGTTGGACCTGTGAAACCCATGATTCGTTTGAGTTTATTGAACAGCTGAAACAGAAAGTCTCCAACAAAGAGGTCAATGTGGTCTCCGTTGACCCTGTGCGTAGCAAAACCACGCGATTCCTCGAGAATGAATGGCGCTATATCAACCCTCAAACCGATGTGGCGTTTATGCTTGGTATTACTCATGAGCTGTACAATAAAGACATGTATGATAAAGAGTTTATTGAAACTTATTGTCTAGGTTTTGAGGACTTTATTAAGTATGTGCAGGGTGAGACCAAGGACAAGGTAGAGAAAACCCCCGAATGGGCATCGGAGATCTGTGGTGTATCACCACAGGAGATCCGTGATTTTGCCAAAATGCTGGTCACTGGCCGTACGCAAATCTTGGTTGGCTGGAGTATCCAGCGCCAACAACATGGTGAACAGCCTTACTGGATGGCGGCAGTGCTTGCCTCTATGATTGGCCAGATTGGCCTTCCAGGCGGTGGTATCTCTTATGGGCACCACTATTCGGGTATTGGGGTCTCATCAACTGGGTTTGCCGCACCGGGCTCCTTCCCACTCAACATTGACCAAGGGCAAACGCCAAAATATACCAATCAAGATTTCAATGGCTACAGCCGAGTCATACCCGTAGCACGCTGGGTTGACTGCTTGCTTGAACCAGGCAAAAAAATCAATGCTAATGGCTCGGTGGTGACGCTGCCTGACGTAAAAATGATGGTGATCAGTGGCAATAATCCTTGGCACCACCACCAAGACCGCAACAACATGAAAAAGGCGTTCAAGGCACTGCAAACCGTGGTTACGATTGATTTTGCCTGGACTGCGACCTGTCGCTTCTCCGATATTGTTCTACCGGCGTGTACCCAGTTTGAGCGTAATGATATCGATGGCTATGGCGCCTACTCGGGTCGTGGTTTGATTGCGATGCACAAGCTGGTGGACCCGCTTTTCCAGTCTAAGACTGATTTCGATATCATGACCGAGCTGACGGCGCGCTGGGGCAGGGATAAAGACTATACCCGTGGCATGTCAGAGATGGAGTGGGTTAAATCACTTTATGATAGCTGCAAAGCCGCTAACGAAGGTAATTTCGATATGCCGGAGTTTGATGAGTTCTGGCAGCAAGGTGTATTAGATTTCGGTGTTGGTGGCACATGGACCAGACATGCATCGTTTCGTGATGATCCTGAGATCAACGCACTCGGAACACCGTCAGGCTTTATCGAAATCTCCAGCCGTACGATTGGCAATATGGGCTACGAGCACTGCCAAGAACATCCGATGTGGTTTGAGAAATCGGAGCGCTCACACGGCGGACCAGGGTCAGAAAAGCATCCATTCTGGCTTCAGTCGTGTCACCCAGACCACCGCCTACACTCACAGATGTGTGAATCAGAAGAGCTACGGGCGACCTATGCCGTGCAAGGGCGAGAGCCTGTGTATATGAATCCCGATGATGCGAAGAAAAAAGGCATCAAGGATGGGGATGTGGTTCGAGTATTCAATGACCGCGGCCAACTGTTAGCCGGTGCGGTATTGATGGATTCCTATCCATCTGGCGTAGTGCGCATCGAGGAAGGGGCGTGGTATGGTCCGCTCAACGAGCAAGTCGGCGCCCTCGATACCTACGGTGACCCCAATACTTTAACGCAGGATATCCCTTCCTCAGAGCTCGCCCAGGCCACCAGTGCTAACACCTGCTTGGTAGACTTCGAGAAGTTCACCGGGGAACTGCCACCAGTTACGTCGTTTGGTGGGCCGTTGGAAGTGATCTAAGAGCAGAGGCGAGAGTCGAGATCGGGCTTTGCCCTGCGAGTACGCTGCGCTCGAGGTGGCGTTACACTTGACAGCACTGGTAGAGGTTGGAAGATTTTTCGCCTTTCGCCTTTCGCCTTTCGCCTCTCGCCTCTCGCCTCTCGCCTCTCGCCTCTCGCCTCTCGCCTCTCGCCTCTCGCCTCTCGCCTTTCGCCTCTCGCCTCTCGCCTCTCGCCTCTCGCCTCTCGCCCTATTCAGAGGTAGCCACCTTAGCAAATCCCGCCAGTGCGGCCTCTATCTTGGCCAGTACTGCATCACATCCGTTAATATCATGGCGCGTTGCGAGATAGGTTGGGTCGTTGTAGGAGAGCCAGACTTGTCCTTGTTGGTCCTGGTAGATGAGCGCTTTTTGCGGCAGATCGATGCCAACGGTTTGACGGCACGCCATGAGTGGTGAACCAACCTTTGGATTACCGAAGATAACGAGCTGGGTTGGCCTTAAATCGACGTCAACTTGCTGCGCTGCCTGTCCGTGGTCGAGGCGGGCAAATACGGTCATCCCTTTTGCAAGCAGTGCTTGTTCCAGCTTATCGGCAGTGGTTGTCACATCTGACGCACTTTTTAGCGTTATCAATCCGTTTGACGCCGTGACGGAAACGCTGCTCAGTAGAGCGATCGCAATCAGGCTAGCACGTATTATCATGAGTTACTCCCTGTTATATCGATGTTGAAACTGCATATTAAGGTTACTTGAGTATAGTGCTTAGTTAGTTGATATACTGGCGTAAGTCATCTTTGCTGAATGTGGACCCACATGAGTAAAATAATCACCGAGAGTGTTTACTTCATCCGAGCCAACTTTTGGCCGATGGCCGCTATTATTGGGCCATTTTTGTGCACAATCGCATTATTGGGAGCCTTCGTTGAGGTCACTGAACATCCGATGATGTCATGGGTGTATGTCGCACTGTCGCTCTCTGGTCAGTCGTACTACATGTGCCGACTGATCAAGTATATGGCATCTGTCGCAACGGGTGGCTGTTTTGACCCGTCTGTCTCGATGGCTGAATGGGTTAGGTTATTGATTGTACATATACTGTATGGTGTTTCCGTCATGATCGGCATGGTTGCCTTAATTATTCCAGGCCTTTACCTCTCAGCGCGGCTGGGATTTGCCGAGTTTGAGACCGTACTGGATAACAAAAAGCCGTTTGAAG
Source organism: Vibrio sabulosilitoris (assembly GCF_055391395.1). Lineage (NCBI taxonomy): Bacteria > Pseudomonadati > Pseudomonadota > Gammaproteobacteria > Vibrionales > Vibrionaceae > Vibrio > Vibrio sabulosilitoris. Next base: position 2,712,679 of record NZ_AP029599.1, on the reverse strand, counting down.
CACTTAATTCAAGTTGGCAGCAAACCCAGGAGTACGCCCTTACACTGATGTTTGTCGCTGGCATCGCAGCGCTTGCTGCATTGGTCTTTAGCTCGCCAATCACGAACTTAAGTGACCTAGATTGGGTATTGCGCATTGTTGGCGGCGCGTTAATCAATATCATTTGGTCGAGTGTTTTATTGCTGGTATCGGTGATCTATTTTCGCGCATACGTGCTTAGCCTTGGCTACCGTTAATGTGGCTTAGCTCATAGAAGAGGTTAATCAAAGGGATGAGATTGATTGGAATAGATCTCGCATGGCAGACCGAAACCAACCCCAGCGCCTTGGCGATTGGGCATTTAGTCGATGGTAAGTTGACCCTAGAGTCGATTGATTCGGCACTTTATGGGGCGGAGAGTATTGTAAATCGAATACGGACGTGCGATAGGGTAAAGGGTATTGCGATTGATGCCCCACTAATCATCAATAATGCCACCGGGCAGCGTGATGGCGAGAGGCAGTTGGGGCGCGACTATGCCTCGCGCAAGGCAGCTTGCCATCCGACGAACCAAACCCTATATCCAGACGCCTCTAGCGTTGCGCTTGCTCAACAGCTAGAGACGCAGGGCTATCAGCATGCACAGGGAAAGCAATGGCAAATCGAGTGCTATCCTCACCCTGCGATGATTGAGTGCTTTGCGCTGTCTGAGCGCCTGCTGTATAAAAAAGGGCGGGTTGCAGAGAAGAAAGCTGGGCAGATCCGTCTTGCTCAATTGATAACCCAGCTACACAGTTCTCCAGTAATGCCATTGTTGATTGACTCCAGTCTAGGCATCTATCTGCAGCCGGATTATATCAATAGCCTCAAAGGACGAGCAGTCAAAACTAACGAGGACGTATTAGATGCGATAATCTGCTTGTACATCGCTGGGTTGTATCAAACTGGTTGCTCTGGCACCTTATATGGTGATGTTGAACAGGGCTATATCTGGGTGCCTCAAACAAGATGCATCAGTTTAGGCGCTTCCCCCTAACAGAGTGTGTATTTCAGACAAGTTGGTATCCGATTAAATAAGTTAGATGAATAGAGAGAGACGAGATTGACTACCTTCATAGCAGGCTTTTCTTTGGGGCTGTCGTTAATCCTAGCGATTGGGTCGCAAAACGCGTTCGTGTTGAAACAAGGCCTAAAAAAGCAGCATGTCTTTGCCGTTTGTTCGGTGTGTGCGATATCAGATGCACTTTTGATCAGCGCTGGTGTGGCTGGTTTTGGTGCTATGGTGGAAAAGTTTCCTCAAATAGAAGTCGTTGCTCGCTACACAGGGGCACTGTTTCTGACCACCTATGCCATCTTCAGCTTTCGTTCAGCACTACGAGCTCGTCACGCGATTAATCCATCGGGTGAGAGTTCGGCATCGCTGTGGCGGTCAGTCGGCATCTGTTTGGCGTTCACCTGGCTCAACCCACATGTGTATCTCGATACCGTTGTCTTACTCGGCTCCATCTCTACTCAGTACCAACCCGATCACGTTTGGTTTGGAGCAGGGGCGGTCACCGCCTCATTGGTGTTCTTTTTTACGCTTGGATTTGGTGCGCGTTTATTAGCTCCGATATTTGAAAAACCTCGAGCTTGGCAAGTGTTAGAGCTTTTGGTTGGGGTGATCATGTTGACGATTGCAATTTCTTTGGTCAGCTAGACAAGTTACAGTTGTCTCTTATTGGCTGGAACTCGGTTGTGGGATAACTACCAAACCATCAGAGGTATGGAATTTACTATCAACCGCTTGCTTGCATAAACCACTGGCTGATCAATTGAGTGATCTCTTGCTCTAGGGGCTGGCTAACAGATGTTGAAGGTGATAGAAGCACGTAGCCATAGTGGCCGGACTGAACGGCGAAATCCACTTCAAGCTTTTTGAGCTGCGGCCCAAACTGGTTGATAAGGAAGGTAGGAAGTAGCGCATATCCTTCTCGACATAGTAGGTTGACCAACAATCTAGGGTCGCTGAGTAAGCTGACCTTAGACGAGATTTTGGTTTGATTCCCGAGAGGACCAAAAGTAAAGCCTTCTAGCACGAACTGCCTTTGTAGCTGAAGTTCGACCATTGACACTCTTCCCATGTCTAACAAATCTGAATCTTGATGGACGAAGAAGTCAAACTTTGGATACCCTAAGTTGAGGAAGTTAATGCCCTTATCGGGATGAATCGCACCTTTATTGAGCGTGATGGCAAAGTCGCATTCACTTTGCTCGAGCATACCCAATGCATCGTCTAATGTGCGCTGGAGCCAATTGACTATGGTTTGCGGAAATGCCAGCCTGAACTGCTCATCAAACCTTGCGATCACTTCGACAGGAATCGAGGGATCATAGCATATGGTCAGCTCGGTTTTTTGCCCAGCACAGAGGCTATCCGTCGCCACTTGGAGTGCATTCATTTGATAAACAATAAAGCGTGATGGGCGTAGCAGTGACTGACCATCGTCAGTTAAAACCGGAGAGCGACCACTGCGTTCAAAGAGAGTAACCCCCCAATCAATCTCAAGCTCTGCGACTTGTCTATGCAAAGTAGAGCGGTCTTTACCAATTTTGCGCGCCGCTTGGCTGTACGAGCCGTGTTCAGCCACGGCGACAAAGGCATTTAATTGTTCAAAGGTGGCGTTAGGCATAGTTGCTTACCTCCAATTTGACTGAATGTTGCAGATTATACAACAAACCTGATTTTTTCTGCAGGAAAGTTTGGCGTACATTGTTCCACGAAACAAACAGTCAAAAAGGTATAACAATGATGAAGTTTACTAAGAAGCCGCTGATCGCATTGATGGCAGCAGTTACAGTATCCTCTTTCTCAACCGCAGCGAATGCCTGTTCCCGAATTCTTTGGGAAACAGAAGAACACGGAGTGTTCGTAAGTCGCACCATGGACTGGATGGAAGAAAACTTCCCAACGGTAGAAGTACGCGCATCGGGACAGAGCTACAAAGGTCATGAGTCGGAGAACGGCCGAGTGTGGACCTCTAAGTACGCCTCGATCGGTATGACACTGTATGGTATCGGTATCGTCGATGGCTTTAATGAGGCAGGTTTTTCGGCTAATGCCCTATACCTCGATGAGGAATCGGCGGGTGACCTAACTGGCGACAAAGACCAAGTGCTTAACGCAACGTTTGTCGCTTACTTGTTGGATAGCTACGCGACCGTTGAACAAGCACTAAAAAATCTAGATCAAATTGAGATCCAACAATTTGAAGCCAATGGCACCAAAATGAGTGGTCACTATTCGATTCAAGACGCTAGCGGCGACTCAGCGATCCTTGAGTTCGTTGATGGCAGTTGGAATATTTACCACGGCAAAGAATATGACGTGATGGTAAACAGCCCGACTTTCCCAGAGCACCTAGCAAACTGGGAAGAGACGAAGCCAAAAGAGGGCGAAGTGATCCATGGTGACCTAACCGTGCCAGGCAATATCCTGTCTTCACAGCGTTTTGTTTGGAACAAGTTTATGAAGATGCAATTGGAAGAGCCGACCAGCTACACCAATGGCCTAGCTAAGCTTGACAGTGTGACTTACAAAGTGCCACTTGATGCGGCAAACCGCCCTAACGCTGCTGGCGAGATGCGTGGCTACGCAACCATCTACTCGGTGGGCTACAACCTTGATCAGCAAGTTATGCAGGTACGTTACCAGTTTGGTGATGCCTATACGCACTTCTTCGTTGACTTTAATGAGCTGAACGATGGCAAGAACTACAGTGTTCAAGCTTACCGTCCAGACCTCTTCGGTGATGTGACCAGTGAAATGGAAGTATCAGAAGGTGTGATGGGTCAGTACAAGCTGTAAGCAATTAACGGCTCATCATTAATCAAGCCGCCCTCAGCAGAGAGGGCGGTTTTTGCTTAGTTTGCACAGAGGGCAAGGCGGATTATAACGTCATCTCTTAGTTTTTAATGGCTTGTTTAATTTAGCAAAAATGAGAATGAGCGTTCTTTGGTAAATACTATTTAGTTAATCTCATTTTTAGATTTAAACTCGACTGCTTCAATGTGGATTACACTGTCCTCTTCTGCATTGCTGTCAAAAATAAATCCAAGGTTAATAGTGACACTCTGGCCTGTTGATAACTGAAAATTATCTATAATGCTGATAAAATCTTCCCACGATTGGTTGGCAGGCCTCCAAAGCACTGTTCCACCCAAGGTATGAATTTCTACTTGCCTTAAAGTATGTTGACCTTGATCTTTCACACCAAAAATAATGTTTGGCTCCGCCATATCATGGAGGTAAAGCTCTTTGCCCGGTTCAAGAACGTTGTAAAATGAAAGGTTCTCGTAACTACTTGCTTCCCCTGTAGTCAACTCAAAATCGTGGCCTTCACACTGCTCCACACGGTTTCCGAACTTGCGATAAAAACCAACTAAGCAATCATTGCTTTCAAGTTTAATTTTGCCTATCTCAAGAGGCCTATTATCGAGTGGCTCGCTTTTGAAAGTAACCATTACTTCTTCATTGTCAGGTGATTTACCAAAAACGTCGTAATATCGACTGCCTAAGAAAGATATAAACGACGTACCTACTAACCACTCATGTTCTCTAATGATGCCAGATATTGGATGGTGAGTATAAAAAGTCGCTCTTACACGACGACCAGAATAGGGTGCGTCAAAAATGGAGTTGGCGAGGCTTTGTGCACTGTACAGATCTTCACTCATATTCAAAGTAAAACTAGCTGGCATGGCATGATCTTTTGTAATGAGTTTGTAACCGTTACATTCTAGATTGACGAGATTGTCGTAGGCACACCAAGGTATGATTGGAGTATTTTCTTGCTCCCAACTTTCATCCCAATCGAAGTCTATATCCGTTTCTACAGAGTAGTAATGATGATGGTAACCAGGCTTCGCTTCAGAGCTATTCTCGAAGTCAAAATTAGTCATCTGGAAAACGATGTCATAAGATTCACCATTGACAAACCCATGACGGTACCAGTTCTCTGTCGCTTCGATGATGGTGTCATTAATCGTAAGACCAAGTAAGCTTGGTGTGTCTTCTGCGGTTACGAAAGTAAAATGCTCGTTTTTCAGCGGTATTGTAACCTTGCCTTCGTCTGCAAGCGTTACAGTGTATTCACCTCTTACGACGTAGGAGTCACTTACAGGTAGTTCAAGTAGCTCAGCCTCATTTTCTGATACGACCTCAATCACTGAGCCACTGCTAACAGCGACAGTAATTGATTCATTTAAGTTGAAGGTTCCGACGAAATCGTCTCTCTCACCGTCTACGTAGATAACGTAGTTCTCGATATCAATGTGCGATTCAAAGTCATCGTTGTTACTCGAGCGACTCATTGGGCTTGTGATTACACCCCAATCGAATCCTATTTTTACATAGCGAGATGTGTCTTGCTCCGTGCTTGAACTGTCTGAATGGCACCCACTAGCTAACAACATAGCAGTGAGTAAACATATTTTTTCACATTAGTACCTTGTTTTAATTAGAAAAATTGGGCGAAATATTAACACTATATGCAATCTATTCTCTAAGAAACTTTAGGTACGATTGTAAGCAACTTTTAATCTTGCACGTCTAGCTTGAGCCACACTTCTTATGCCGTGGAATTTCTAATGTCTGTGAGCACGTCTTGTCCTTGCCACCCTATATCTGTTCTCGAACCCGGGTAGGTGTTTTATGACCAAAAATAGAATACGGTGACTCCCTTGGTACTTAGATTATCAAAGCGTACTATGGGGGATCGTGGGGCGCTTACTCAATCCCCCCAGTTTAACGAGCTAAACAAGACCTTCTAAAGTGCAAGACTGAGCAGCACCTCACATTCTGTAGTTGCATGTTTTTTAATCATTTGTTGGAACTAAGATCATATGCGCTCGATTTACTATAGATACGTAAACCGATAGCCTTTGTTGTACATTTTTTGCCCTTTTACTTGATTTTAGGGACATTTGGAACAGAGGTTATGATGAGTAAATTATTTAGGCGTATTTTTACGATCGTTTGTTTACCACTAGTAGTACTGTTAGTCGGTTGTAACTCCGGCTCTGGAGGAAGTGATGGGGACACTGGTGATGCAGCTCAATTGGAGCGTATCGATATCACCGCACCGATGCCAACAACAAGAGGAACCAGTGATTTAACGCTGGTGAGAGGCAGCAAGCAACCCTTTGAGGCTGTTGGTCACTACTCTGATGGTTCATCAGAAACATTGACGGATTTAGCTATCGATGACTGGCATACCTCCGATCAAGATATTGGCTATTTTGACGAGCCCGGAGTGCTAGTGGGTGGTGATACGCTGGGCGTTGTCACCATATATGCCACAAAAGACGGTATTACCAGTAACGAGGTGAATGTCACGGTCACGGATCCCATGATGACCGGGCTCCAAGTTACCCCTGCTAGGGTCAATGTCGCAAAAGGTCAAACAGAATCATTGACTGCAACCGCGACCTACGATGATGGCACGTCTGCTGACGTCACGACGATAGCGTCTTGGGATTCAAGCGACACGGCGACCGCAGTGGTCACAGCAGACGGGACTCTATCTGGTGTTGAAGTGGGAACGACGACGGTGACCGCCACGAAAGATGGCGTGACCAGCAATAGGGTGAATGTGACGGTTTCGCCAGCAGCGGTGATGACAGAGATTCAAGTGACGCCTGCGACAGTCAATGTCGCGAAAGGTCAAAGTGAGCCATTAACGGCTACAGCGATATACGATGACGGCACCTCCTCTGATATCACAAACTCAGTGGAGTGGACTTCAGACGATACGGATACCGCTACAGTATCATCAGCGGGTTTGGTGTCTGGTGTTGACATAGGTAGCACGACACTAACAGCGACTAAAGGCGCCATTACCAGCAATACGGTCGATGTCACTGTCTCGGCAGCAATACTGACATCAATAGAAGTAACAATTAGACCGATGAGAGTAACAACCTCACCAATTAGTCTAGCAAAAGGGCAAATTGAGCCTTTAGTCGCCACGGCGACATACAGTGATGGCACAACTTCTAACATCACAAACTTCGTAACATGGATGTCAGGCGATACGAATATCGCTACGGTCACATCAGAGGGTTTGCTGACGGGGGTTGACGTGGGCAGTACTACAGTCACAGCGTCGAAAGATGGCGTGACCAGTGCGCCTGTGACGGTGAGTGTCTCGGCAGCGGTCATTACCGTGATTCAAGTGACCCCGGAGAAAGTCAATGTAGAGCAGGGTATGACTGAGCAGTTAATGGCCACCGCGACGTACAGTGACGGCACTGTCTCAGAGATAACAGGCTTAGTGACATGGACGGTAGTTGATACCAATATCGCTACGGTGACAGCTTCAGGTTTGTTGTCTGGTATTGAAGAGGGTAACACCACGGTAACGGCTACTTATGATAGTCAGACCAGTAATGTAGTGAAGGTAGATGTATGTATTTCAATCGCTGGTGCATGCCTTGATATCTTGGATGTAGGCGACGGTAAATTATTTACCAACTCACCTTCAGCGTATTACTTAAGCAGTATCGGTGGTAGTCCAAATAATGGCACGGTCACTGAACAGGCAGGAACATTTCAGCATTTCAACTTAAGCAACGCTAATAGACTGTGCACGACTTACAACACCAAAGGTATCGGCGGACGAACAAACTGGCGCTTGCCGGCAGAGAATGAGCTAAAAATGGATCTCTTTGATGCATACGGCAATATGTTTGATGCACGTAATTGGCCGACCGCTAAGCGTTACTGGGTGATTCGTGGAGTGGGTAGTCTACAAATGAGCCTTAGGGATGGTTCCACCTCATCCCCCTCCGGCACCGGCTATATTTCCTGTATCTCAGAGTTATAAGTTGAAAGTCTAGTTAAGCAGCAGGCACCCTATTACAAAAGGGTGTCTACTGCCCGTACATTCAAAGACATGAAATCAAAGGCTCTAATGTACATAGGCATAGTACTGTCAAGGCGAAGGCCCAACACAGTGTAATCAAAGCTGACCAACCACTGCCTTTTGCTGTCGATGCTTAGCCACTTCTACATTCAGCAAGCATCGTTACCAGTGTTGCTGGACAATAAAATTTGAAACTAGACAATAAAGTTCGAAACTTTTCGATGCTTAAACAGGCGCTCAATATGTGCTATTCACAATTTTGCCAGTTATACTCCATTTGCCTTGCCACTGTCTTGGCAAACTCAAGGCTGTGGTGCTTAGAAACAAGATGCAAACTCATATCAATGCCCGCTGATATCCCTCCTGATGTTGTGTATTTCCCTGATGTTACCCAACGTCGATTATCAATAACTTGCAGGTTAGGAAATTGGGCAGTTAAGTCTGGAATATCTTCCCAGTGAGTAGTAACTATGTGGCCATCAAGTAAGTTCGATTTTGCTAGAAGGAACACCCCTGTGCAAACAGAAGCAATTTCATTAGTTTGAGGGGCAATACGCGCTAACCAGTTCAAGATGTTTGATTTACCCATTTCATCGGTATGAACCCCACCAACGACAACCAATAGATCGATATTAGGGTGGTTCTGTATCGTATAGTCAGGTAATACTTTAAACCCACCACGAGCCAAAACGGGCTTGTTAGTTTCCGATATGAGGAACACGTTTTTATAATCCGCTCCCAGCCGTTTTGCAGTGCTGAAAACTTCAAATGGACCTGAAAAATCTAGCACTTCTGCTTTATCGTAGATATAGATACCTATATTCATTGTGCCTCCTTACACATAGCATTTTACTAGTATGTAGACTTGTTTTGCGACCACAGAGCATAGACAATATTATTAAACCCATGACTGACCACAATAAAGGCTTGCTTGCGCCTTTTTCTCCTGCGATCTCTGTGCATCATTTATTATATGACTATTGACTGATAAGGACCGCCAGCTATGGCGAGATTCAGATGATACAAACTTGTGCAAACTTGGGATGATGTTACACCCGCCGAGTCCAGGTGAAACCTACTAGGGGAAAAAACGCGGTATGACCAAGTGAATATGCTCAAGAGTATCTTGATTTTCAGTTCTATAGCCGAAAGGAAAAGCCGATTTTGCGCTACGTGCGCTTGTTATCGCCAAAAGGGATGTTTACATTGACACGATGCTGCAAAGTGATAACGCAGCTCCTCTTACTCGCAAAGCACCCGTGAGCATCATCAAACAAAGCACCTAGGAGTCGGCAATTGGATCTTAATCTAGTTAGAGTGTTCGTTGCGGTATACAGCAACGGCTCTTACACGCAAGCAGCCAAAGCCCTGAATATGACCCAGTCAGCGGTTAGCCAGGCGGTCAAGCGCTTGGAAGAGAGTACCGGAATGCCATTGTTTGTTCGAGAAGGGCGGGGGGATTGTACCAACAGCAAAAGCTGTGGCAATGGCTGAGCCGTTGGAGACGGCAATGAATTTGATCAATGGGGCATTTTCATCCGAGCGACGGATAATTGGGTATGGTGTCGAGGCGATATTGCACGCCATTGGGACGCTCGACGGGGTCAAATTTGTTTTGCCGCCGAGTAATCAAGCTCAAGCGTTTGAAGATCTGCGCACCAACAAGGTGGAACTTATGATCGACAATGCAACAACCAATGACCCGGCCTTTGTGGTAGAGAAGCTCGCCGAGCAACCGAGTGTGGTGGTTTGCCGTAAAGAGCACCCACGGCTTACACAAGAGCACATCTCCAAGCAGGACTTTTTTGCGGAAGAGCACGTGGTATTAAAAACACGTCGTAGTGGCAGTCAGCTTCTTGATCTTCTTACGCCGGAGAACTTTGAGCCAATGACCATATTATGGGTGTCTTAAAATTTGCTTGGGGCAAACCACCTCAGTAAGCTAGTCAGGTTAGCCTGATGTTGGATAAAATATGACACAGAGCCTTCATACTTAGGGTCTTAGTATGAATGTTGCGTATCTATGTGAACTTTTTGCATAAATAGTGGTTGTTGCTATGAGTCAAATCATCTCAGATTCAACTAATTCAAAAAAAAAAAATAAAGCTGTTCATTTTGAAAGCAACCTGTATAGTGCCCGCAGCTCTTGCAAACGAGCTATTAGTGAAAATTTAGTACAAGCCCTTTCCCAGTTTCCTTTCGATATCTTCGTTTAGCTCCTGCGATTGCTTCTCGTCATAGTTTTTTAAATAGCAGTTGCTCGAAGTCTCACAATTATTAATTTATTAGAGGTATCTATGTCTACTAAAACTACCGGTTCAGTAAAATGGTTTAACGAATCTAAAGGCTTTGGCTTTATTTCACAAGATAACGGCGGCGCGGATGTATTTGTACATTTCCGAGCTATTGCATCTGATGGCTTTAAAACGCTAGCTGAAGGCCAAAAAGTTAGCTTTGACGTCGAGCAAGGTCAAAAAGGCCCACAAGCGTCGAATGTTATCGCGCTATAAAAGCATGGGGTGTAATGCAATTGCATTGCACCTATATTCTTTCCATATACTATTACTTATAACATTCAGGAGTTTTATTGTCTCGAAGGACTAGTCGCCAGCGATACTGGTATAAAAAATCATGTGGAAAAAATAGACAGTCAAGTAAATCTGAGCTTAACATATGTTCTAAATTGAATTTAGCCTATACAATGAACTACTAAACTGGCTAACCAGCATACCCCAATCCAATAGTGACACTCTACATTGTCATATATCCCCAAAAGTTGTTTCAAACAGTATAATCTAGAGTTTATCTTTTCCGAGTTAGAAATGGAGGGATGTCCATTATCTGCCACTGGATTTAAGATAGGCACGTTCAAGAGTAGCTCTCAATCATGCTAAGGAAAGCATAAATTAAAAACAGTAATCAAAAATCACCTAAAAAATAAAATAAACCTAGTTAAGGTGATGGTAACAACACAAAATCAACAAGAAGAAAAATCGAAGATATGTTGGATGAACACAAATTTAACGAATTATTTGAACTGTAAATGCTTATGAACATACCCGTCAAAAATGAAATTAAGTCAAAAATTAATTGTTCAAACTGTAAGGCTTGCTGTTGCCGCCTTGAAGTTATGATTATTTCAGACACTTTAGTTCCTGAGGAGCATATAAGTAGGGATGCTTGGGGGGGAGAGACCATGCTTAGACTTGAAGATGGTTGGTGCTCAGCACTAGATAGAGAAACCTTCAAGTGCAGTATCTATGAGAACAGACCTTGGATATGTCGAGAGTTTGAGATGGGCTCTTATGAATGCCAAGAAGTGCACAGTTATAGATAGGTAATGGGTGTAGGCCCTATCAGGGTGTGATAGAAAGTAAGGGAAATCACATCAATGTGGTTTAAGACGTTGAGCGAAGATAGTAAAGAAAGGGTAGTAGTACGTTCACGGAAAACTGTAATTCATGTTAGCCGATTTACATTAACTGGGCTAATGTGCCCCCTCGCTATTTAGCAATCTCAACACATAGATTTGTTGAGATTAAATACTACCCTTAAGCTTCTGACCTATCATTGGAAGCCCGTTGATAATGACTACAAACAATCAAGCATGCGCTCTGTCGACTATCGCCTTGTTGCTAGCTGGATGTACTCCACCGTCCGAGCCAAGTGCTAGCGCAAGAATCAATGATTACCAAGGCTCAGCGAGCATAACCCAAGGCCTTGCAAAAACAGTAGAGGCGAATCTTTTTGAGTGTGAAAATGGCCGCAGCCGAGTGGCTGGCGTTGGTGAGATTGTTGATGCGGATGGAAAGATATGGACGGTTCCTGCTAAAAACCAATTCACTAGCGCACCCAAAGCGGTCGATCTTTATGAAGAGTGCGCCAACATCACTCCTGATAGTATTGCCGATGTCGATGAAGACTCAGTACCCGTAGCCGTTATTGATGCCGATGGTGAAGAGATCACCGGCTATATTTTTGCTGACAACTACTTCGAGCTTTATATTAATGGTCAGCTTGTTGCTATAGACAGTGTACCCTTCACGCCATTTAACTCTAGTATCGTCAAGTTCAGAGTTAACAAGCCATATACGATTGCGGTCAAGGTGATTGACTGGGAAGAAAACTTAGGTCTAGGGACAGAGGATAACCGTGGTAAGGCCTACCATCCAGGTGATGGCGGTTTTATCGCAAGTTTTAGCGATGGGGCCGTGACGGGGCCCGACTGGCGCGCGCAAACATTTTACACTGCACCTATCTATGATTTGAATTGCTTGAGTGAGGTAGGTGACAAACGCCTGTCGGATAACTGCACAACAGAAGGTACGGATAGCGGTGAGAATGCTTATGCAGCTTATTGGGAAACACCAGATAACTGGATGGAAAAGGAGTTTGACGCAACTTCATGGCCTAAAGCGACTGAATATTCAGAGGATGAAATTGGCGTGAACAATAAAAACTCTTACATGAACTTCATTGAGAAGTTTAGTGGTGCCGGAGCCAGTTTCATCTGGTCATCAAACGTTGTATTGGACAATCAAGTTCTACTTAGATATAAAGTTAAATAACATATCATCCACTCATTGAAGCGAGCTAGCCTTATGCTTTATTGTATTTAGATGAAACAAGGCACAAATGAAAAAAGCACTTTCGAGTGCTTTTTTCATAAATATACCTAAGCAAATTTCATTTAAGCGGCGGACTTAGCGTACCGAATCTGTGCTTGCTCCAACAATTCACGTGCTGCGTGTTGATCTTTATAGCCATCTAGAACAACGGTTTTGCGCCCTCGTGGTAGCTGTTTGTATACGCTGTAAAATGCATAGATTCGATCCAGCTCCGCTTTCGGTAAGTCATACACTGAGTGAATCTCAGCGTAAGTCGGGTCGACCTCTTCCACAGGAACGGCGATAAATTTCTCATCTTTCTCACCGCCGTCGGTCATATCAATATAACCAATCACTTTAATGTCGATATAAGTCGCGGGTAGCAGTGGCTCACGGGTAATGACCAGCACGTCTGATGCAGCGCCATCATCCGCCAACGTTTCGTCAATATAGCCGTAGTTAGCTGGGTAACTCACTGGCATCGATTGGAAGTGTTTGACCTTCATGCGGCCCTTTTCGTCAAAGGCGTAGCGCGTGATGCTCCCTGCTGGGATCTCGACTTTCATTGTGTATTTCATGGTAAACCTTATTCGTTGATCAGCAAGCAGTGCTCTTGAGGTAGAAACAGAGTGACTGATTGATTAGCCTCGAGGCTATGAGGATGTTGGATAGGGATGGCTACCTCGCTACCGACATCAATGTCGATGCGCCAGTGACTGCCCTCAAAGCTGGACTTTATCACTCGACCCGACAGTAAATTGGTTGAAAGATCGTGCTTGTCACTAAAGCTCAGGCCAGAGCTGCGTAGCCATAGGTGACGGCTATCGACAGTGGCATTGGTTGACGGCTTGGCATTTAGGTACTGCCCACGGAAATAGGCGTTGGCCCGATTCTCAGAGTGATCGATTTGAATGTTCTCGACCGGCAGTTTGCAGTCAAACCCAGCTAGCGACGCAATCCAAGGTGAGTTAGGCGCAGAGAACAGGGCTTGCGGCGAGTCTATTTGCTCAATCTCGCCATCTTTCATCACGATGATTTTGTCGGCGAAGGCGCAGGCTTCAAGTGGGTCGTGGGTGACGTACAGCACGGTTTTGTTGAGTTTCTTGAACAGTTTAGAAAACTCACTGCGCATTTCCGCGCGCAGCTGAATATCCAAGTTAGACAGAGGCTCGTCAAACAGCAACACATCAGGATTGGTGGCAATCGCACGGGCAATCGATACACGCTGCGCCTGTCCACCGGACAGCTCACGCGGGTAACGCTCGGCATACTGTGAGATCTGCAGTAAGGCAAGCATCCCTGCTACGCGACGTTCACGCTCTGGTTTACTCATGCGGTTAAGACCATAGCCAATAATGTCTTTGACCTTCATGTGTGGCCACAGGGCATAGTCTTGAAACACCATGTTCATGCGGCGCTGCTCTGGAGGGAGCATCTTGATGCCATCGGTGATCACATCGTCTTGCAGCGTGACCGTACCTTGGTTCGGCGCATCGATACCGGCGACGATTTTTAGCAGTGATGATTTACCTGAGCCGGATGGGCCGACAATGCAATACACCTGTCCCTCTTCGAGGGTGAATGAGACATCCTTGAGGATGGTCTGTTGGCCAATTGAGCGCGTGATGTCCGCGCAGCTTAAAAAGGCACCCTTTGGAGCCTGGGTTAAATGCGACATATTGAAACTACTCTTTAATCAAATGGCCAAAGTGGCGGCGTAATAGGGCATTGCACAGCGCAATAATCGAGGCGGCAATCGCACCTGCAACGAACACGGCTGCGGTTGAGATGCCGTACTCACCGGAATCGAACTGGGCGCTAACAAACGGGGCCAGCATCTCAAAGCGAGGTGGACGCAGCATTGAGTTGATCGCCAACTCGAAAATGCTTGAGCCAAAGCCAGATAGGGTGGCTGAGATTAGCGCCGTAAGCACCAGTGGCATCACTATGGTGTACAAGCGACGCGTTAATCCCGCCCCTTGGAGGCGCGCCGCGTTTAATTGGCTGACCGGGATTTGTGCCATTGCGCCCATCAATATACGCACGGCAACTGGGACCGAGGTCGCCGTTGAGGCCAATACCAGTAGCTCGGACTTGCCATAAAGATTTAGACCAACGGCAGACAGCCAGGGCGAGTTCCAAACAAAGATAAAGCCCACGCCAAGAATAACTCCAGGGATCGCCATCGATAGGGTACACGCGGTGTCAATGACCTTATTCATACCATTACTGGTGAAGGTCAATAAGTACGCGGCCAAAAAGGCTAAGATCGCGCTCAAGATGGAGGATTGGCCGGCAATGGTAATTGCGTTCTTAAGGCCTTCGGCAAACTGTGAGCGGCTGTGGAACAGGCTGATGTAATTGTCGAAGCTAAAGTTATCAATGAAGAATCCATTCCATAGTTGGCCCATAAACGACACCATTAAGCTGGTACCGATCGGTATACCGACCGCGACAAACAGAAATAGCCACACTGCACTTGCCAGCAGTTTTGGATAGGGCGCGGTTGGCGTCTCTTGCATTCCAGTCTGACTGCTCAGAAACTGATATGGTCTCGCACGCAGAATCCAAAAGTAGACGAACAGCGCAACAAACATGATCATCGCCAGGTAAGTTGCCAGGATCCCCGCCAAATCAAAGCGAATTGGTGAGTGATTGATGGCCGCATAGATGGTGTAGGGCAGGGTCGGGTAGCGATAGCTGGTGGCCAGCGCGGCCGGAAGGCCGAAATCGCCAATGGTATCGATAAACACCAACACAATCCCAGATAACAAAGCCGGCAGAAGCAGGGGCAGACGCACGGTGAAAAACACCTGCCATGCAGGGCGGCCACATAGGCGTCCGGCTAGGCTTAGGTTGCGCATACTCCACTGCAGTGCTGCAGACATCGCCAAGTAGGCCAGCGGGAAGTTTTTCACCGCCATAATGAACACCAGGCCGTTGGGGTTGAACACCAGCTCTGAGATAAAGTGCGAGCCAGTGAGCTGAGTAGCAATGCCAGAGCGGCTGGCAAACAGTACCCAGCCTTGGGCGATGACAAACGATGGAATGATCAGGATACACCATACCACCAGGTCAACATAACGACTGCCTGGGAAGCGGTATGAGTGGCGCGCGATAGCCAGCATCGCCCCCATGACTCCGCCGAGCAATCCAGCTCCGATAGAAAGATAGAGACTGTTTTTAAGCGAGGCCATCCACAGACGGCGCTGGAAAATCTCGCCCAGACCGACTGCGTCCGAGCCGCCTTCAAGCCACTGCAGCACCGGCTGCATCACCACCATCAGCATTGGCAGCAAGACTAACAGCGCGAGAATAAACAGAATGGACAGCCCCAAGACTTGATCCGGTGATAGCCATTGGGCAAGTTTCTTAGGTCTAGTTTGACAAGATGGAGCCATCGGCTCCACCTGAGAGGGTGATTGACTGAGCATGATTAGTTGATCGCGTTGTCGGCAAACCAGCTCTTGATTGCCTCGTCGTTGTCGTAAGCAAACTGAACTGGGGTAAAGTTGTACTGCACGTCAGCGCCAGGGCCAAACGAGACCTCACTCGCCTGCTCGATAGTTGGGCGGAACACGCCATCGCTACCGCCATTATCTGCCAGGAACTGCTGACCTTTTGCACTTAGCATCCACTCGGCAAAGGCCTGTGTTGCTTCGCTGTGCTTGGTATTGGTTTGAACGCCAAACGCACGCACAGTCGCAGGTGAGCCAGTTTCTGGCCAGATGATCTCGAAGTCGGCGCCTTGCTCAACAAAAGTGTACGCTTGCTGAGAGGTCAACAGAGCCACCTCAATCTCACCAGACTGAAGGGCGCGACCCGTTGGGCCATTGGTACGAAAGATTCGCAGGCCATTATCAAACGCATCAGAGAACAGTGTTTTCGCCTGGGCTTCACCAAGCTGGTGGAAAAGACCGGCAACACATGGATAAGCGGGCGCGGCGATGGATGGGTCAGCCATGCCTACCAAGCCTTTTAGCTCAGGCTTGGTGATGTCTTGATAATTGTTGATCTCAACCTGGTTGTCCTTGCGTTTTACAATCACACAAGCCGATGAGATGCCAACAGGGTAAAACGACTGATTGGCTGGCACGAGTGCTTGCGCCTCGTCGGTCAGATGAGCAGCGTTCTCAGGGTTAAGGCCGGGTTTCAGGTCACCCGACTGACTGAGTGAGTGCAGTGTGTTGTCACCATTAAACAAGATAAGATCCCACTGAGGGTTGCTGCGCTCAGCGGCAATACGTGCAATCAGATTACCACCAGACATCTTAACCACATCAAGCTCAAAGCCAGTGTCTTTGGTGAACTGCTCGCCAATGATCTCTTCGAAATCGTTGGTATAAAGTACTGGTGCCGCAATAGCTTGACCGCCAAGTGCAGCCGCAAGGGTAAGCGAAAGAAGGTTCAATTTGTTCATTTTATAACAGCCTTGTCGAGTTTGAGTGGACAAAATGGGTGTCGGTTAAGGTTTCTGGGTACGCATTCTATGAGCAGATTACGACAAAACAATGATACTTTTGGTCACAACTAAAACGACTATCAGTTGCAAATGATTTCATCATTTCGTCATGAAAGCGCGGCAAAATAGCCGCCTCTTTTCTCGTTGGCCATCGCTGTGAATAGCACTTCCTTTTCCCATATGCTGTCTTTTGTCTATTCGGTAAAGCACGGCAGTTTTTCCGAGGCCGCCCGCCAGATAGGCATATCCGCCTCAGCGGTAAGCAAGAATGTCTCGCGTCTCGAGCAGTCGTATGGGGTGCGCCTTATCCGCCGCACAACCCGAACCCTAGTGCCAACCGACTTGGGCGTGCAGGTGTTTCAAAAGCTTGAGGCGATCTTGATGGACTTGGAGAGCGTTGAGAACAGCATTCAGGACTCGGTGAGTACGCCACGTGGTAATATCAGCATTAAACTGCCGAGAGTCTATGGCGGTCGTTATATCGTGCCTTTACTGCACCGCTTTGCTGAAGATCACCCTGAGCTGACGTTTGATATTATTCTCGATGATCGCCCAGCAAACCTGATAGAGGATAAGTTTGATTTAGCCATCCAGATAGGTGAGCTTTCCGATAGTAACTTGATCGCCCGCAAACTTGATGAACAGCAACTGACCACCTGCGCGTCCCCTGAGTATCTTGAGACTCACGGGACACCAGATAGCCCAGCACAACTAGAGCAGCACCAGTGCCTGATCCTGCGCTCACAAATCACCGGTATGCCAGAGCGATGGCAGTTTCAACAAGCTGGCAAAACTCAATCGCTCAACCTAAATAGCCGCTTTATCATCAATGAGGGCATGGCGCTAGTGCGCGGCGCTGACAAAGGCATGGGTATCGTCCAACTGCCACAAAACATGCTCGGCCGCTCCATATCCGCCGGCCGCCTGCAAGTCATCCTAGATTCATTCCAACCACCCGCCACCCCAATCTATCTAGTCTACGCCGACAACAACCAACCAAGCCGAATCAAAATCCTTATCGACTACTTACTCTCGCACCGTTGCGCCATAAGTTAAAAGCAGGTTCACTGCGTTCCGAGGTTCGGGTTTCACTTCGTTCCGAGTAGCGAGGAGTTTGTTACGCGCTTTGAACTCCTCGCTCCCCGAAGGGCAGAGCCCGTACTCGAACCTCGTCCCAATGTTTAAGCGAGTATCACTTCGTTTCGAGGTTCGGGTTTCACTTCGTTTCGAGGTGTAAGGAGTTTCTTACGTGCGTTGAACTCCTCGCTCCCCGAAGGGCAGAGCCCGTACTCGAACCTGTGGTTTTCTTACATTGGCTTGTTTGAAAGGTGACAAACCTCACACTCATTGTCGTGATTAGCGTTGTCTTGTTTTTTTAAGTTATTGAATTTTAATGATTTGTTAGTTTGGTACGCTTCTCGCACTATAGTCCGTGAGTCTAATTAAATGAGGAGATAGACCATGGCAATTCGTCAATGTGCAATATACGGTAAAGGCGGTATCGGTAAATCAACTACTACGCAAAACCTTGTGGCGGCTTTGGCTGAAGCGGGTAAGAAAGTAATGATCATCGGCTGTGACCCTAAGGCCGACTCAACTCGCTTGATCCTGCACTCCAAAGCGCAAAGCACCATCATGGAAGCGGCGGCAGAGCAAGGTTCTGTTGAGGATATCGAACTAGAAGATGTATTGAAAGTTGGCTATGGCGACGTGCGCTGTGTGGAATCAGGCGGTCCTGAGCCAGGTGTGGGCTGTGCAGGTCGTGGTGTAATCACCGCCATCAACTTCCTTGAAGAGGAAGGCGCGTACGAAGAAGAACTCGATTTCGTGTTCTACGACGTACTGGGTGACGTGGTATGTGGTGGTTTCGCGATGCCAATTCGTGAGAACAAAGCGCAAGAGATCTACATCGTTTGTTCAGGTGAGATGATGGCAATGTACGCCGCGAACAACATCTCGAAAGGTATCTGTAAATACGCCACCTCAGGCAGTGTGCGCCTTGCAGGTCTGATCTGTAACTCACGTAACACTGACCGTGAAGATGAGCTTATCGAAGCGCTAGCCGCCAAGATTGGTACTCAGATGATCCACTTTGTTCCGCGTGACAACATCGTACAACGTGCCGAAATTCGTCGTATGACGGTTATCGAGTATGACCCAACCTGTAATCAAGCGGATGAGTACCGTGCACTGGCACAAAAAATCATCGCTAACGAGCTGTTTGTTATCCCGAACCCAGCGTCTATGGATGAGCTTGAAGAACTGCTTATGGAGTTCGGCATCATCGATGAAGAAGATGAGAGCATCATTGGTAAAGCAGCAACTTCAGAAGTCGCGGCTTAATTTAGTCGCGTAAATTAGGAAATCCAACAATTTGATTGGGAGGCAAGGATGTCGATGAATAAACAAGACACGCAAGCCATGATTGATGAGATCTTGGAGGTTTACCCCGAGGTCGCGCGTGAAGACCGTAAGAAACACATGACGGTCAATGACCCAAGTGAAACCAGCACCAAGTGTATTACGTCCAACCGTAAGTCATTGCCAGGTGTGATGACAGTACGTGGCTGTTCTTATGCGGGTTCAAAAGGGGTGGTCTGGGGACCGGTGAAAGATATGGTGCATATTTCTCACGGCCCCGTGGGTTGCGGTCAGTACTCGCGTGCTGGACGTCGTAACTACTACACAGGTACAACCGGTGTCGATACCTTTGGCACAATGAACTTCACCACTGATTTCCAAGAGCGCGATATCGTGTTCGGTGGAGATAAGAAATTGGAAGCCGCGATTGATGAAATCGATGCGCTGTTCCCACTGGTCAAAGGCTACTCGATTCAGTCTGAATGTCCGGTCGGTCTGATTGGTGATGATATTGAGGCGGTGGCGAAGAGCAAAACTGAGCAACTGGGTAAAACGGTTGTACCAGTGCGCTGTGAGGGTTTCCGCGGCGTATCACAATCGCTTGGTCACCACATCGCCAACGATACAATTCGTGACCATGTATTAAACAAAGCAGACCAAATTGAGTTTGAGTCAACCGATTACGATGTGGCCATCATTGGTGACTACAACATCGGTGGTGATGCTTGGTCATCGCGTATCATTCTCGAAGACATGGGGCTGCGCGTGGTCGCTCAATGGTCGGGTGACGGTACGTTAACCGAGATGGAGAATACGCCTAAGGTGAAACTCAATCTGGTTCACTGTTACCGCTCAATGAACTACATCGTGCGTTACATGGAAGAAAAACACGGTGTGCCTTGGTTGGAATACAACCTGTTTGGTCCAACTAAAATCGTTGAGTCAATGCGTAAGATCGCCGCTATGTTCGATGAAAAAATCCAGGCACGCACTGAAGAGGTGATTGCCCGTTATCAAGAGCAGTGGCAAGCGGTGGTGGATAAGTATCGTCCACGCCTTGAGGGTAAGAAGGTCATGCTGTATGTGGGTGGTCTGCGTCCGCGTCACATCATCGGTGCTTATGAAGATTTGGGTATGGACATCGTCGGTGCAGGTTATGAGTTTGCCCACAATGATGACTACGTCAAAACTGTCCCAGAGATGAAAGAAGCCACCTTACTGTTTGATGATGCGTCGAGCTACGAGTTGGAAGAGTTTGTTAAAAAGCTCAATCCAGACCTGATTGGTTCGGGTGTGAAAGAGAAATACGTGTTCCAAAAAATGGGCTTCCCATTCCGTCAAATGCACAGCTGGGACTATTCCGGTCCTTACCATGGCGTTGATGGTTTCGCGATTTTTGCTCGCGATATGGACCTGACCCTCAACAACCCATGTTGGGGCAAAATGAAAGCACCATGGCTCGTTGAGCAACAAGAAACACCACTGGCGGAATCAGCGTAACCCTTTGGGCACCATGCTGAACAATGCGAATAACCGAGCCACCGTTCACGGATGAGTGACGTGGTAGGAGATAAGCTATGACACAAAATGTAGATGATATTAAACCGGGTTTTCCGCTGTTTAATGATGAAGATTACCAAACCATGCTGGCTGAAAAGCGCCAAAGCTTTGAGCAGCTAGCCGATGCTGACAAGGTCAAGGAGGTCTTTGACTGGACCACGTCAGCCGAATACGCAAAACTGAATTTCGAACGCAAACACATTACCATCGACCCCGCTAAAGCGTGTCAGCCGCTTGGCAGTGTGTTGTGTGCATTAGGCTTTGAAAACACGCTGCCTTATGTCCACGGCTCTCAAGGCTGTGTCGCGTACTTCAGAACCTATTTTAACCGCCACTTCAAAGAGCCGGTCGCCTGTGTCTCTGACTCAATGACCGAGGATGCCGCGGTATTTGGTGGCCAAGACAATATCTTTTATGGCCTGCAAAATGCTTACGCGCTGTACAAGCCAGAGGTGATCGCGGTTTCCACCACCTGTATGGCTGAGGTTATCGGTGATGACCTGAATGCCTTTATTGGTAACGCGAAAGAGAAAGGCTTTATTCCAGCAGAGGTACCGACACCGTTTGCCCACACGCCGAGCTTTGTCGGCAGCCATCTAAATGGCTGGGATGCGATGTTTGAGGGCATGCTGCGCCACTTCACGCTAGAAGATAAAGGCAATTACAAAGTGGCAAGCGAGAATAAGATTAATATCGTCCCTGGCTTTGAGACCTATCTTGGTAACTATCGCGTTATCAAGCGCATGCTTGAGCAGATGGGCGTGAGCTACTCGATGCTGTGTGACCCATCAGAGGTGTTAGATACCCCAGCCGATGGTGAGTACCGTATGTACGCGGGTGGTACACCAATCAGTGAAGTTAAGTCTGCGCCAAATGCGAAAGCTACCTTGTTCCTTCAGCCTGATCATGCGGTCAAGAGTCGCAAGTTTGTTAAAACTGTGTGGGAGCAAGACACACCTGATTTGCCAATCCCAATCGGTTTGGATTCAACCGATGAGTTCTTGATGAAGGTGTCGGAAATCACGGGTATGCCAATTCCTGATGAGCTTGCCAAAGAGCGAGGTCGTTTGGTCGATATGATGACCGACTCACACACCTGGCTACACGGCGTTTCCGTTTCTCTCTATGGCGATCCTGATTACCTCATGGGTATGGTCAAGTTCCTAACTGAGCTAGGCTGTGACGTGAAACACGTCTTGTGTCACAACGCGACCAAGCGCTGGCGTAAGAAGATGGAGGCGCTGTGTGCTGAGTCACCTTACTCATCCGCTGCACAGGTGTTTGTCGGTAAAGACTTGTGGCATTTCCGTTCACTGATGTTTACTGAAAAACCGGATCTGATGATCGGTAACTCTTACGGCAAGTTTATCGAGCGCGATACGCTGGCGAAAGGTGAAGAGTTTGAAGTGCCGCTAGTGCGAATTGGCTTCCCAATCTTTGACCGTCACCACTTGCATAGAGAAACCACCATGGGCTATGAGGGCGGTATGTACATCCTCAAAACGCTTGTCAACGAGATCCTAACCAAGCTCGATAGACAAACTAACAAACTTGGTGTTACTGACTACGGCTTCGATTTAGTCCGTTAAGCTGTTCGTCGGTTTTTGGCTTTCTCTTCTTGGTCATCATAGGGGGAGAAAGCCCTTTTTCCTATCAATCATAAGGAGTTACTATGGCAAATGTCATGATCCAGTACACCGAGCAGGGCGAGCTTTCGCTCTATTTAGCCAAGAAAGATCTCGAGGAGATCGTCACCGCGATTGAATTTGATCAGGAAGACAAATGGGGTGGGGAACTGGTGCTCGCTAACGGCGCCGTCTACTTTGTTGAACCCTATCCCAGCAAGCCTAAGTTGCCGATCAGCGTGCGAGCTCGACGTCTTCAAGCGGCTTAGGGAGGCATTATGTCTACAAGTATTGAACAAAACCCAAGCCTTGAACATGCCCTAGCGCCGGAGTTAGCACAGAAATTAGCGTTGGCCCTTAAGGCGTTAGATTACGACTCGCCAACAGACCTGATCGCACTGCTTCAGGCCAACCTAGGCGACAATATTTCACAGCAATCGCTCAGCCAATTAGCCCCTAAGCGCTGGCGAGCGATGACGGCCAAGCTTAGCGGCTCGTTTACCCGCAAGCAAATTGATTCGGCCTATAGTGAGCTAACACGCTGTGGCGATGCAGCGCCTGCTCCCGTTGCGACAGGCACACGTCAAGATACGCCTAGTGTTATCGTGGCGGTAACATCGAACAATGGTCAGGAGCTTGATGGTCATTTTGGCTCGTGTCTTCGGGTGTTGGTTTACCAAGTGACCGCTAAAGATTATCAATTGATCGAAGTGCGCGAGATTGAAAGTGACGCCAAAGGAGAGGAGCGCGCACAATATTTGGTGTCAAAAATCGCAGACTGTGACCTACTATTCACTCTTTCTATTGGTGGACCCGCCGCGGCCAAAGTTACCCGCGCCGGCGTGCACCCTATCAAAGTCAAGCAGCCTATCCCGGCTGATGACAAACTCACTCAGCTGAGTGATAAGCTTAAAGTTGGCTTTCCCCGTTGGATTAAAACGGTGTAAGCCGTATCAGTACACAACACTCGTATTGTAAGGTCAGCTAGAAGCTGACCTTACTTTGTTACCCCTTCTGGGATTGTCGTAAAACCGACAAATTGTCTCTTGTGTCGACCAAACAAAACCTAGAAACGCCGAATTTAAAGGGCTCCAAGCATAGTGTGACCTATGTCATGCGTGGTCTGACTCTTGCAGCGCCTACTAAATGTATAGCGAGAAAACGCGTAGTAAACGACTTTGTATTGGGAGGTCACAATGGATAAAAAACAGCGCTCAGAGTTACAAGATGAGCCCGCGTGCGAGCACAATAAAGGGGGAAAAACCGGTTGCTCGCGCCCCGTCCCTGGCGCAACGGCAGGAGGGTGCTGTTTTGATGGTGCTCAAATCAGTTTGTTGCCGATTGCCGATGTGGGTCATCTGGTCCATGGGCCGATTGCTTGTGCCGGAAATAGCTGGGATAACCGCGGCACTCGCTCTAGTGCCTCAGATCTGTTTCGTTTTGGTTTTACCACCGACCTTAACGAGCAAGATGTGATCATGGGACGGGCGGAAAAACGTCTGCTGCATGCGATCAAAGAGCTGATTGAACGCCATCAACCACCGGCGGTGTTTGTCTATGTTACCTGCGTACCTGCACTCGAGGGGAATGATGTTGAGGCGATCTGTCGCTTGGCAGAAAAACGCTGGCAAACGCCGTGTATCACAGTGGATGCGGCAGGTTTTTATGGCAGTAAGAACTTTGGTAACCGAATCGCTGGAGAGGTGATGGTCGATAAGGTGGTCGGCACCGCCGAGCCGCCGACAAAACCGTTGATGCGTCATGATCAAAGCCGCCCCGTTCACGATATCGTGTTGATTGGTGAGTACAATATCGCGGGCGAGTTCTGGCATGTCTCACCACTATTTGAAGAGCTTGGTTTACGTGTATTGTGCTGCATGGCGGGCGATACCCAGTTCCATCAAATCCAAACCATGCATCGCGCTGACGCGGCGATGGTGGTGTGCTCACGCGCACAAATCAATGTGGCGCGTAAGCTTGAGGAGCGGTGGGATATCCCTTGGTTTGAGGGCAGCTTTTATGGCATTGAAGATACCTCTTCAGCGTTGCGTCAATTTGCAGCGTTACTCAATGATCCGAAACTTACCGATCATGTTGAGCAGGTGATTGAGCGTGAAGAGCAGGCGATTCGCGAGCAACTAGCGCCGTATAAGCAGCGTCTGAGTGGCAAGCGTGCACTACTTTATACCGGCGGGGTGAAGTCCTGGTCTGTGGTGGCGGCGTTGCAGGAGCTTGGCATCAAAGTTATTGCCACGGGCACCAAGAAGTCGACCGCGGCAGACAAACAGCGCATCGAGGAGATCATGGGTGAGCAAGCCTTAATGCTCGATGAAGGCGGCGCGACCAATTTGCTTAACACCTGCTATGAGCATGATGCTGACATTATGATTGCCGGCGGACGCAATATGTACACCGCAATCAAGGCTAAGATCCCATTCCTGGACATCAACCAAGAACGTGAACACGCCTATGCCGGTTACCGGGGTATGCTGACTCTAGCGAAGGAGCTGGTGCGGACACTGGAAAGTCCAGTTTGGCAGCATGCGCGTAAGGCGCCGCCATGGCAAGCCGAAAGCAAGGTGACGCCACTCAAACTCGCTCAAACGTTTTCTAGCAAGGAGGCTTAGCCATGACGATCATCCGAACCCAAAATAGCGCGCTCTCGACCAAACCACTTAAAACCAGCGCCGCTACTGGCGCCGCCTTAGCCTCGATGGGATTTAATCACACCATTCCATTGATCCATGGCTCTCAAGGCTGCAGTGCGTTTAGCAAGGTGTATTTGATTTCGCATTTTCGCGAACCGTTTCCAATTCAAAATACCGCGGTTGATCAGGTCGCTGCGGTGATGGGTACCGAAGATAACCTGCAGATTGCCCTTGAAAACCTGTGCCGACACAAAGACGTTGAGTGCATTACGGTATTAACCTCAGGCCTGGTTGAGATGCAAGGCTGTGATATCTGGCTCGCGATCAAAGACTTTAAAGTTGCTCATCCCGAATGGTCAGAGATCAAAATCGTCCCGGTCTCGACCCCCGATTTTAAGGGCACCATGGAGACGGGATTTGCTAAGCTGGTGGAATCCGTGGTTAAACTGTACGCTAACCCAACGCCAACCTACAGTGACTCGAGCCAAGTCAATGTGTTGTGCTCCGTCTCTACCACTACCGCTGATATTGATTTGCTCGCGCGTTACCTTGAGGCGTTTGAACTCACGCCGATTTTCCTTCCCGATCTCTCGCTGTCACTCGATGGCCACCTTGAGAGTGAGGATTACTCGCCCACTTCAACGGGTGGCACTAAGTTAAGCCAAGTCGAGCAGGTTTCGTCAAGTGGTTTAACACTCGTGCTCGGGGAGTCGTGTCTTGCTACCGCAAGGTGGCTCGAGGCCCGTTTTGCTATCCCTTATCTAAGCATAGATATGGGTTTTGTCGGCACGGATGAATGGGTCACGCAGCTTGCTGAGTATACCAAAAAGTCGGTCCCAGCCTGGATCGAGCGAGCCAGGCAGCGTGCCCAGGATGCGATGCTCGATACCCATTTTGTGCTCTCGGATACACCGATGGCCATCGTCGCTGAGCCGGACCTTGCCTATGGCTACAGTCAATTGCTCGGTGAGCTTGGGGTTAATCGACGCATGATAGTCACCACCTATGCGGCCAAGTGGTGTGAGCAGCCAGCACTGCCGGTGGTAGTGGGCGATATGTCTCAGCTCGATACTTGCCTTGATCAGCTCGACCTAGTGCTAGGCAACTCACACTTAGAGCCCTTTGTGCAAGTTCACACGCCGTTGGTTAAGATTGGCTATCCCTGTTTTAATCAGTTTGGTAATACCGACATATTGCAGCTGGGCTACGAGGGGGTTCGGACGCAAGCGTTTCGCTTAGCCAATACCCTGATGAGCCATCATAAGCAAGAAGTTAGCCCTCATGTCAGCGCCTATCACTTTACACCGAGCGAGGTGAGTCATGTGGAAGCGTAAACTAGAGATAGCGGTGGACGATGACCACTTTGAGCCTCTACTGAAAGTGGCGTTTGCGACCCATGATCGCCAGAGCGTTGACCAACACTTTGGTCAGGCACGAACCTTTTTGATCTACGAGATCAATCAAAATGAATCCAGGCTGGTCAATGCACTCGAGTTCTCGCTCAATGAGACTGCTCACCAGCACTTAACCGAACGCGTATCAGCCTTATCTGACTGCCACGCGGTATTTTGTAATGCCTGTGGGGCATCAGCATTAAAACAGTTACTCGCCAACAAGACCTATCCGGTCAGGGTCGATGCTGGGCTCGCGATTAAGCAGTGTTTGGTAAAAATCCAATTTGAGATCGACAACCCCAGTGAGGGGTGGCTGCAGCGAGCGGTTGCGGAAGCAAAAGCGCAAAAATTTGACCGAGAGGCGTACCTTGATTCGCTTCTCGATGAGCCTTGGTAAAAGTAGGAGATAATATGGACATCACTCTAGGAAAAACGAAAGGAGGCCAGGAATGGACGCCTCAATACATCAGTGCACTCGACGAATCGCGCTGTATCGGCTGTGGGCGCTGCTATAACGTTTGCTCTCGCAGTGTGTTTGATTTGATTGAATCGGAGATTGAGGACGATTATGGCGATGATCAGTTGGTCATGGTCATGACAGTCAAAGACGACTCTGACTGCATTGGCTGCCAATCTTGCGAAAAGGTCTGCAGCAAAAACTGCTTTACGTTTGCGGCCTAACTCGCTGGTTTCCCCGGGTTGCTTGTTACCTAAGTAGCTTGTTACTTAGGTAATTGAGGCCCTGTCCTAAAACCGACAAGTGTCCTTGTCGGTTTTAGGACAAATCAATGACAAACTCGACAACTTTTCTCCAACCCCCCCTGACATATTTTTGCGCTGAAGAGTTCAAAAGACCCGTTAAAGCGCGCATATAGCCGCCTATTACAAGCAATATAGGGTTAAAAACCTCGAATCACTCACGAGTTCCCAGCCAACTACATTAAAAATTGTGCACTGGATCGTTCTTTGCAACTGAAACGAAAAGGGAATTCATTAGCAAATTTTAAATCTAAGGAGTGGTTATGTGGGACTATTCAGACAAAGTGAAGCAGCACTTTTTTTCCCCAAATAACGCCAAGGTGGTTAAGGAAGCGAACGCCGTCGGTGAGGTGGGCTCGTTAAGCTGCGGCGATGCGTTGAGCCTGACCCTTAAAGTTGAACCGGACACCGAGGTGATTCAAGACGCGGGTTTTCAAACCTTTGGTTGCGGCAGTGCCATCGCATCTTCATCGGCGTTGACCACCATGATCATTGGCAAAACCCTTGATGAGGCCAGTCAGTTGACCAATCAGGACATTGCCGACTATTTGGACGGTCTACCACCAGAGAAAATGCATTGCTCGGTCATGGGGATGGAAGCGCTGGAAGCGGCGATTGCCAATTATCGGGGCGAAGAGATCAGCGATCACCATGAAGAGGGTGAGTTGATCTGTAAATGTTTTGCCATCGATGATGTGCTAATTCGTAAGGTTGTGAGTGAAAACAAGCTGACGACGCTTGATGAGGTGATTAACTACACCAAAGCCGGAGGCGGCTGCTCATCGTGTCATGAAAAGATTGAGCTGGTGCTCGAGGACTGTTTGACGCAGATCGGACAACCAGATGGTGAGATGAGTGATCTAGAGCTGGTTGAGCAGGTACTAGCCGAGGTACGTCCGTCCATCGAGGCCGACGGTGGCCAAGTTAGCCTGGTGGAGTTTGATAACGATCTGTTGTTTATCTCTCTCGAGGGAGCGTGCTCGGGCTGTGGCATGGCCGGCATGACGGCGCAAAATATTGAAGACAAGGTCTCCAAACGCTTGGGACGCAGCATCACCGTTTTTCCAGTCGCGCAGGAAGCACAAAAAGAGGGCACTTACCATGGCTAATACAACTCAACCGTTTTGTTACTTTGATAACAATGCCACCACCAAAATTGACCCCAGCGTGCTAGAGGCGATGCTGCCTTATCTGAGCGAGTTGTACGGCAACCCGTCGTCGATTCACCAAGTGGGCGCTAAGGTAGGCAAAGCCGTGGCGAAAGCCCGCAAGCAGGTGGCGGACTTGCTCGGTGCTGAGCTCGACAGTGAGGTGGTATTTACCGGCTCTGCCACTGAGGCAACGGCGACCGCGATTCTATCAGCTTTGGAAGCGTTTCCAGAGCGAAAGGAGATCGTCACTAGCGTCGTTGAGCACCCTGCGACATTATCGCTTTGCCAATACCTTGAGCGCAAAGGCTACAAGGTGCACTGGATTGGCGTCGATGCGCAGGGCCGATTGGATATGCCAAAGCTTATCGATGCGTTAAGTGAAAATGTCGCGATTGTGTCGGTGATGTGGGCGAATAATGAAACCGGTACTCTGTTCCCGGTCGAACGCATTGCCCGCCTAGCCAAGCAGTATCAAATCCAGGTCCACGTTGATGCGGTGCAGGTTACAGGTAAGATCAAATACACTGTTGCCGATACGCACATTGATATGTTGTCTATCTCGGCGCATAAGTTTCATGGACCGAAAGGGGTCGGCGCCTTGTATCTAAAACGCGGCACCAAATTCCGCCCATTACTGCGTGGTGGCCATCAAGAGCGTGGCCGCCGCGCCGGCACAGAGAACGCGGCCTCTATTATCGGTATGGGCCAAGCGGCTGAACTCGCACTGGAATCGATGGCTAACTGCAGCGCTAAAATTGAGGCGCTGCGCGATAAGCTCGAGCTCGGCCTGCTTGACACCATTTCACACTGCTTTGTCACTGGAGATATCCATCACCGAGTGCCCAACACCAGTAATATTGCCTTTGAGTATATTGAAGGCGAGGCACTGTTGCTGCTCCTCAACCAAGTAGGGATTGCGACTTCGTCAGGTTCGGCGTGTACATCCGGCTCTTTAGAGCCATCACATGTGATGAAGGCGATGCAGGTGCCGCTGACTGCAGCCCATGGCACATTGCGATTCTCGCTGTCTAAGTTCACCACAGAGGAAGAGGTCGATCAGGTGCTTAAGCACTTGCCTGAGATTGTCGCTCAGCTGCGTGATCTTTCCCCATATTGGGACAGTGATAAGAACCAGCGTCGTGATGAAGACTTTGCGCCAGTGTATGGCTAGGGAGTGTTGATGGAGCAAAGCTTGCCAGTTGTCATTAACGACACCACCCTGCGCGATGGGGAGCAGAGCCCAGGGGTGGCCTTCACCACTGGTGAAAAGCTCACCTTAGCTAAAGCGCTTAATCAGGCGGGGGTGACGAGTCTCGAGGTAGGTATTCCGACGATGGGCGCAGCGGAGCGTCACGGGATTAACCTGATCAGACAAGCCCTTCCGGATGCTGAGTTGATGGTGTGGTCACGAATGACTCAGTCAGACCTTGATGCCTGTATGGCGACCCAGGTCGATTGGATTAATATCTCCCTGCCAGCGTCTGAGCAGCAGCTTAAATACAAGTTGGGACTTAGCCTTGATGCCATGTTAGATAAGTTATGCAGCTTAAGCCGTCAGGCGATTAACGCAGGCTTTAAGGTCAGTGTTGGGCTTGAGGACGCGTCTAGGGCTAAGGATGAAGATTTAACGCTGATCGCTCAGACTGCAGAGGCCGCCGAGATTCATCGACTGCGCTTTGCTGATACGTTAGGGATCTTAGACCCGTTTTCCACTTTTGAGCGCATGTCACGCTTGGTCAATGCGAGTAAGGTGCCGGTTGAAGCGCACCCACATAACGATTTGGGCTTGGCAACAGCCAATGCGTTGGCGGCGGTGTCAGCGGGAGCTCAGTCAGTCAATACCACCTTAATGGGCTTGGGCGAACGGGCGGGCAATGCACCGCTAGAAGAAGTGAGTGTTGCCTTAGAAGTGTTAAAGCAGCGCAGGACTGGCATCGATTTGGCGCAGTTGCCGGCATTGTGTAAGCTGGCCAAACGCTGCTCGGGGCAAGGCTATGCACCGCACAAATCGATTGTCGGGGACAAGGTGTTTACTCACGAGTCGGGCATTCATGTCGATGGCATACTCAAGCATCCAACTAACTATCAGGCGTTTGATCCACAGATTGTCGGTCGAGAGCATCGCCTTGTGCTTGGTAAGCATTCCGGTGGGCGAGCGCTATCAACTTTGCTCAATCAGATTGGCATTCAAGCCGATGCAGGGCAGCAACGTCAGTTTGCCAAAGCGCTCTCTAGTTGGAGCGAGCAGCACAAACGGATTCCCTCTCAACACGATATCGAGGGTTTGTATCAACAAGTCGTAGCAGGAGGGTGGGGATGAGCCGAACCACGAGAGACACGATCGAGCAGTTAGACACGCTAGAGAGCTACTTTACCACCTTTGGCGTTGACTATGACCCTAGTGAGCTGGCCGGTAAGCGGGTTTCACTGCTGCGCGAGTTCGCCACTCAACTAGAGGGCTATCAATTAGGAAACGGCCAAGAGCCAACCTTTAGCCAGTATCAACGTGCCTTTGTCAAAGCCTATTATCGCGTTTGGTCGGGCGAGCGCGCACCGTTAGCACCAAGTCGGTGTGGTTCTTGCAACGACTGTAATGAAAGCGAAGAAAGCAATGATTGCAGTGAGAGTTTAACCGGCTAGGCATGATGAAGAGGGAAGTGTATGGAAACCAAGATACGTTTTGAGATCGGCGATGAAGTGAGAGTAGTGCGAACCATTCGCAGTGATGGCACGCTGGGCGAAGAGCTGGGAAAAGGTAAGCGATTGGTTAATGCCGGAGAGGTAGGTTATGTGCGCAGCATGGGCTTCTTCCTCCAGGATCAGGTCATTTATCGCGTCTACTTTCCCAGTGAGGATCGCGAGATTGGCGTGCGCAATGAGGAGCTGATTTGCAGCACGCTGCCTTGGCATGAAAACCCATTTCACCGTAAACAAAAGGTGAGATTAGCGGCGAGCCTAGCCCACAACGGTCAAATTTTCTCCGAGAAGGGTGAGTGGGTAGAGATCCGTCAGATCAAACGCGATCTGGAGACGGGGTTGATCAACTATCTAGTCCTAGCCAAAGGGCATTGGATCTGGCTTGCTCAAGGCGCGCTGCAAGCACCTAGCCAATTACAAGCAACTAGCCACGGGGCCTCAGCATCAATTGCGAGCTAAGCGAGGGACAGCTATGAATACCAATCAAGACCTCAGTAAGGTCGCTCATCACTACCAGTGTTTGAAGTTAGCGCAAGAAAAGTTTGCGCTAAACCTTAGTGAGTTAGAAAGCAATGAACAGCAATACATCAATAACTTGGCCGAGCAAACGCTCAACCTACAACGAAAAATCTGCAGCTCTGGCGAGGCGCGAGTGGTGCACATTGCTGATGAACAAATAAAGCAGGCCATGACGGAGATTGTCGAGCAGTGTGGTGATATTTATCAGTACCACATGATGCTAGAAAAGCACCATATTGATGAGGCTTCACTGCGCGATATTCTCAGACAAGAGCTATTGTGCAATGCCGTGTTGGAGATGGTGAGCACAAACGTACCTGAGTTGGCGCAGCAAGATGCGTATGAGTATTACTTCCGCCATCAAGACAAATTTTCGCGTAAGCGCTGTTGGGATGTGAGTCAGATCCTGCTGACTATCAATGAGGATTTTGCCGAGAATACCTTGGCAGCAGCCAAGGAGAGGATCAATCAGCTGTATACTGAGCTGACGCTGGACAATTTCTCCAATATGGCGCTGCGTCATTCCGAGTGTCCGAGTGCGGTAGAGGGCGGTCATCTTGGGTGGTGTGAAGAGGGGAAACTTTACCCACAGCTAGAGTCGGCGTTGCAGTGGTTACCGAATCGCGTTATCAGCGCCCCGATCCAAACTGAGTTAGGTTTTCATATCTTGATCCGTCACGACGAAAAACCGCCGCAATCCGCCAGTTTCGATGAGGCGTTGCCCTCAATCAGAGCATTGCACAATAAGCGTGCTAAGCAGTACCTGCAGCGCGAATGGATTAAAGGACTATAGGAGAGTCACTATGCAAGGAAGCAAGAGCAAATTATTACGTTTTTTTCTTACTTGGTTGGTATTTATCAGTGCTTTTGTGCTGACATTCAACGCCCAAGCGGCGAGCGAACTCAAGATCGCCGTGGCCAATAACTTTTATGTGCCAATGCAAAAGCTGGCGGCAGACTATGAGGCGCAGCACAATATTAAGGTCACTCTTTCGACGGGCAGTAGTGGTCAACTGGCCACACAGATTGACCACGGCGCGCCCTTTGATCTGTTTTTCTCTGCGGATCAAGCAAGACCCACTTATCTTGAAGAGCAAGGCAAGGCAGAGAAGCGATTTAGCTATGCCATGGGCACGCTCGTGCTTTGGTCACAAAGCGCTGACTGGGCGGAGCCTAGTCCCAATGAGCCGCTAAAACTTAGTGGGCGTGTCGCAATGCCAGAGCCTGCAGTGGCGCCGTACGGAGCCGCAGCAAAAGCCTTTATGCAAAATATTGGTATCTATCAAGCCAATGAGAAGCGCTTTATCTATGGTAAAGGTCTCAATGCCACCTATCAATTTGCTGCGACAGGCAATAGCCAGTTTGCCTTTTTAGCCCTATCTCAAGTGCTAAACCCAGAGAGTACATTAGATGGTCGTTACTGGGTTGTGCCAAGCGATTCATACCCAAATATCTTACAAGACGCGGTGTTGATCAAATCAACACGTAACCGTGATAGCGCGCAAGACTTTATCGACTTTATCCATTCTCCCCAAGCGCAATCGATCATCACCGATTTTGGCTACAGCATTCCTGGTGGCGCTTAAGGGGGCATTATGCTCGAATGGTCAATTATCTTTTTGACGCTCAAGCTCGCCCTTGTTGTTACCTTAGTATTGCTGCTGGTGTGTGTACCCATTGCTTGGTGGTTATCCCAAACTCAGTCTGGCTATCGTGAGTTGGTGGCAAGTCTGGTTACTCTGCCAATGGTATTGCCAGCAACCGTGCTGGGGTTTTATCTGCTAGTGGCGTTTAGCCCCAACGGTCTACTTGGTCAAGCACTAGTTTATTTAGGGATTGGTGCCTTGCCGTTTAGTTTTAGTGGTATCGTCTTGGCGTGTGTGATCCACACCATGCCCTTCGTGGTGCTGCCACTGCGTAATGGTTTTGAAGGCTTGGGTAAGGAACCATTTGAGGCGGCAGCCACCTTAGGCTGCTCACCGCTGAGGGTGTTTTTTAAAGTAGCGCTGCCTTTGTCATGGCCATTTGTCTTTTCGGCGATGATTATTGGTTTTTGTCACGCGCTGGGTGAGTTTGGCATTGTGTTGATGATTGGTGGCAATATTCCTGGAGAAACTCGGGTGATGTCGGTTGAGATTTATAACTTGGTGGAATCGATGCAGTTTGCCGAGGCGCACTACCTATCCATGGCCTTGTTGGTATTCTCGTTTATTGCCCTGTTAAGCGCTAACAAACTCAATCGCTATGCCACTCAAAAAGAGGGCATTTAATGATAGAGATGCAATTGAATGCTCGCTATGACACGTTTGAGCTTAAACAAGACCTGAAACTACCGATGCAAGGGGTCTCGGTCCTCTTCGGTGAGTCTGGGTGTGGTAAAACCACCACCTTGCGCGCGCTGGCGGGGTTGTCGAGGTTGAATAACAGCCAAGTGATGGTCAATGGCGAGGTGTGGCAGTCAAAGTGCGGCAAAGCGTTTTTGCCCACTTATCAGCGTAATATTGGCTATGTGTTTCAGCAATCTGCGCTGTTTGCCCACCTAAACGTCCGACAGAATATCTGTTTTGCCCTTCAAGGGCGGAAAATGACGCCAAAGCAGGCGCAAACCTTCGAACAATTAGTCAGCCTGCTTGGCTTGTCTGATCTTCTTAAGCGCTCACTGAGTGGACTGTCTGGTGGGGAAAAACAGCGGGTAGCGATCGCCCGCTCACTGTTGATGACTCCAAAGTTACTATTAATGGATGAGCCACTCGCGGCCTTGGACAGCTCAAGAAAAAGCGAGGTGCTGCCGTATCTAGAAACCCTGACTCGAGAGAGTCAGGTACCGATCATTTATGTCACTCACAGTGTGTCAGAGGTCATCAAGCTTGCCGATCATGTGGTGGTGATGGCACAGGGAAAGGTTAAGCAGCAAGGTGAAGTAAGTGCCTGCTTACCTATGATGCTGGATACCCACGATGCTACAGCGCAGCGCTCATTACTCAAGATGCTCGTCGCGCAGCACAGTCAAGACGGTCTCACTCTACTCACTAATGGTCATACAGCCTTGTGGGTCGCAAGTCTGCCACTTGCCATCGGTCGAGAAGTACGTTGCGAGGTGCTTGCCAGTGATGTCAGTGTCACAACCTCTAGGGCGGTCGACTCATCAATAATGAACATACTTGCGGCCAAGGTGTTGTCTATCGTACCGGACGTGGCTATTGGTGAGGCCTTGCTGTCACTAGAGTTGGAAAGTGGCCAAAGTTTACTGGCTTTGATCACGCAGCACTCTGTCCGGATGCTGGAACTTAAGGTTGGCTCATATGTGTGGGCTCAGGTCAAAGCGGTGGCGATACTCTAGTATGTTGCTGGCTACAAAAGAGTAACTATCCGCTTCGACGAAAATATTTGTCTCGATAAACGCAAAAAAGCCATCTCGTAGAGATGGCTAAAATATCGTGAAAGACTTAAATTAAATCTGCGATTTAGGCCTCTACAGGTTGAGCGTTTACCACTTTTTGCTTGGCTTGGTAAGCTTGCTTGTCAAAGCCCTCATGTAAGTGGTAGAAGCGTTTGTAAATTAGGCCACTGATCAGCATTAGGATTGCAGGTAGGCCTACCATCATAAAATGCAGACCAGCAATGGTGCTCTCTGCTTGCTCAACGTTTGGTACGTAGCCCACAACTGACAGACCTACACCAACAATAAAGCCACCCGCAGCGCCGGCAAATTTAACCAGCATAGTTTGCACTGAGAAGATAACGCTCTCACTGCGATGGCCAGTTTTGTGCTCACCGTAGTCAACCACGTCCGCTAGCATAACGGTTTGCAGTGCGTTAGCAATGCCGACACCGAACTTGATCGCCGCGCCAGCAACACCAATCATCATTGCGTTACCCGGTACCATGACACCCATGATCAGTAGCACTAGGCATGACAGAATTGGGAAGCCACACGCGATTAGCCACAGGTTTTTGCGCGGTAGGGCAGCGGCAATACGAGGGAACAAGAATACACCTGCCACTTCAGCTGCGCCCGCCACCATCATATAGATAGGGAACAGCTCAGGGTTGCCCAGTGCGTAAGAGAAGTAGTAGATAGCAAAGCCACCGACCAGAAGGTTGGCAATTTGGAAAGAGAGAACCGTACCAATCAGCGCCTTCAATTGATCGTTTTTACCGATAATGGTCAGAACGTCTTTAAAAGTGAATTTTTCAACTGGCGTATTGGTGACGGCTGCAGTCTTTTCTTTTACGTTGCGGGCAATTAGGAAGGCACTCATGACAAACAGTACTGCAATCAGCATCGCCATGTTAAAGAAGCCTTGACCCTGGTCACCGTTACCAAGCTCACCAACGATATGTAGGCCGTACGTACCGGTAACAAACCATGCAAGGCTGGCAAATAAACGTGGCCAAACAACCAGTTTCTCACGCTCTTTACGCGAGCTTGATAGGGCAGGGATCAGTGACCAGTATGGGATATCCATAATGGTGTAGGTCAGGCCCCACAAGATATAAGCGGCAGCCGCATAGATGTAAAGTGCCTTACCATCAAACATATGAGTACTGAAAAGACCGACAAGAACAACCGCATTGAGCAGCGTACCGATCACAATCCAGGGGCGGAATTTACCAAAACGTGAGCGAGTATTGTCAACGATGACGCCCATCATAGGATCGGTGATGGCGTCAATGATACGAGCGGCTAAAAAAATGGTGCCGACAAAGGCGGCTGATAGCCCGGCGACGTCGGTGAAATAGAACATAAGGAAGATGTAAATCGGTGCGCAAGCAAAGTCTTTACCCAATGCACCTAAGCCGTATGAGGCTTTGGTTTTTAAGCTAATATTTTGAGACATTTTGTTTCCTTAGGCTTATCACTGCTCTCCTAACTAGAGCATGCAACATTGGCCTTTTATTTATAAGTTTCGATACAGATACTAATGAGTGGAGTGGTGATTTACTGTGATCGCAAACGCTCTTATGGAAACGTTTCCAGCGAAAGATCGAAAGTGAGATCTTGAGCGGGTATTTTGTGCTTCATTCAATATAGTTTGATGTAATGCATTACAAAACAGTAAGATATATTGATGATGGTGTTAATTGACTGATTTTACACAGCAAACGCCGTAGTGATAAAAACACTACGGCCGGTTAGGTCAAGGTGGCATTAATTTAGCTCAAGATTGGATTAGTTAATCTTATCCAACTTTATCAATACAGCGGTTTCTGCATCCAGTATTGGCATGGTGAGGCCGATATCAGCGCACCACGCGCCGGTGAGTTGGCAGCCATCCACGGTCCATGGGGGTTGGTAGTTGACAATGTCTTGGTAATTTTCAGGCTGGTCGATTAACGACACTTGATAGAGCACCTCGGGATCAAGTCCTGGGATCCTGAGATGGCCACTCAATGCATTGGTTGGCATGGCCAGTTGTGCAACGATGACAACAGCCTGAGATTGATCTTGAGCGATGACCGCTTGCACTTGATGGGCATCATCATCGGTCGGGATTCGCCAAGTGTCACCACTGTGAAGCAGGTCTCTCAGTGATTTGTGCAGCTTAACATAGCGCTCGAAGCCCTGTTTCTCTTGTTCAGACTCTTTAACCGGGTCAAGCTCAATGCCCATATGGCCAAACAGCGCAGTCAGTCCCCTAAACTCAATACTGTGTCGGCGGCGCGTACTATGACAGTGGCTTGCGCCAATGTGACTACCCATCACTTCAGGTGGGAAAAAGTAGCTCATTCCGCGCTGTATCGTTTGGCGCTCTAGGGCATCATTATTGTCGGATGCCCAGAAGCGGTGAGTGCGTTTGAGTACCTCATAGTCGATACGACCGCCGCCCGCCGAGCAGGACTCTATCTCGACATCAGGGTGGTGAGCGCGAACCTTATCGACTAATGCATAGTAGCGTTCAACCTGAGCATTACCAGCGGCTTTGCCTCGGTGACCTGGCTGAACCACCTCGCGATTCATATCCCACTTGATATACGCAATGTTGTACTTGGTCAGAAAGAAATCCAGTCGCTGAAATAAGAAATCGAACGCGTCTTGATTACTCAAGTCAATCACGTATTGATTGCGGCCGGTGGGTTGGTCGTAGCCTTTGACTTCCAATAACCAATCTGGGTGGTTGCGATATAAATCTGAGTTTTTGTTGACCATCTCAGGTTCGAACCACAAGCCAAACTCCATGCCAAGTTGATTGACATGATCTATGATGGGCTCAAGGCCATCAGGGTACTTAGCTTCATCCAAGAACCAGTCACCCAATCCGGCCGCATCGCCATTGCGTCCATCGAACCAACCATCATCAATGATAAAGCGCTCAACGCCCATTTGTGCCGATTGGGCCGCCATCTGCATGATGTAGTTTGGATCGTGCTCAAAATAGATACCTTCCCAAGTGTTTAAGTGTATTGGGCGCGGCTTGGCGCGGAACTCGGCTGGAAGAATCGACTCGCGCACATGGTTGTGAAAGTGGTGACTCATTTGATTCAAACCATCGCCGCTATAGGTGGCGTAGAGCCAAGGTGAGGATAGAGACTGACCCTCACTCAGGTCAATCTCACCCGGTAGATAGATGGCTTCACCTTGCATGACCCTGCGGCCATCCGCCTTGACATCTACGCGCATTCGGTGATTGCCACTCCAAGCCAAGTGGAAGCCAAAGACATCACCAGAGAGTTCAGTAAAGTGCTCCGTACCGGCGACGAGGGCCGGGTAGTGTTCGTGTGAGGTTCGGCCACGACGGTTCTCTTGTTGATAGCCGCCCTGGGTGAGTTTTTGGCGGCTGGTTTGAAACTCATAGACCCATCGGCCATGGTAAGTCATCAGTTCTTTTACTCGGCTAGGTAGGGGCAAGGTATTGGCCAATCGAGACACTTGATAGCTACCTTGGCCGATATTGCGCAGAGTATGGCGAGTTTTAATCACATCATGCTGATCTAGGTAAAGCTCACTGACTAACTCAAGCCCGGCAAGGGTGTCTTCGCTGTAGAGTTTGAGCCCATGATCATCTTGCTCGACTTTGAATACTTTCATGACCGGAGCCCAGTCGTGCCCATGCCTGTGGCCTTCAAGTGCTGAGCTGCCGAATGAGCCGCGACCGAGTTCAGGGGCTAGTGTCACTGGAATATCAGTATCCAACCGCCCATAAGGTACAGGGCGATGCAGCGCAGTGCGAGCTTGGGTTAGATCACCAATATAAGGCTTACCCCAATGGAGTATTTCTGCATACTCACCCACCTCGACAATCAGTTGAGAACGTGTCCCTGTCAGTGTATATAGAACTTTTTCAGTCATAACCGCACACCTAAATATGATTCGTTTTGCGCTGATAATATACTTTTCGAGCCGATTGTCTGTGAGCTAACACGCACTTATGGAAACGTTTCCAGCCGTAAAGTGAAGCAGACAACGAGTGATAGAATCCGCTGCTATTGCTTTATTATTACCTACCAATCATCCTCGATATGTAGGGTCAAATTAGCAAAAGTTAGCTGAGAAAGGCACAGAAAGTGCGGGCCTCTAATGAGTTTGCCGCCTTTTTGGACTATTAACTCACGAAATGTCAGTTGGTTCTTGCTTGTTGGTGGATACACTCGTACTGTAAAGCCTTCGAGATTGTGTTTATTGGTTGGAATCGGCCAATAAGCAGACTGAAGCGTTTCCGTTGGGCCCTAACTTTAACTTCCGACGAGACATTACCGAGCCAAAAGCTTGTGTATTGCCTTCTATTGTCTCATATACCCAGTGTTTATTAGCACTGGGTTTTTTCTTTCCCCCTTTATCTTGTCTAATTTGATTCACTTTTGAATACGTTTCCAACTCTCAATAGATGTTTTTCAGTGATACATAACTGTCAAAGCGATTATTATCTGACATTGATCACACTCTAAAGCAAATTAGTCTTCAGTTACATCAAAATGCCAACTTCGTCATGAAAACGTTTCCAGCAAGTCATTACACTCAGTCTCGAGTTAGGGCTCAACACAAAATATAACAATCCAATATCCGTCATATGGAGACGATTCATGAAACATAATGCGTTTGTACGCGCGCTTGGTCTTACCCTCGCTTTAGCGCCCGTTGTTAGTCTAGCGGCAGTGGAAAATGTCACCTATTTTGGCTATGCAAAATGGGGCAACATTTACACTGACAATGAAGAGCATAATGCTGGAAAGGGTGAACGTAACGACGTGATCCGCGCAAGCGGCGGTTACGGTAACTACCGCTTGGGTAACGAAATGAACTGGTGGGAAGCCGGCCTTAAGGCTGATGTGTGGCGCGATGGTGATGCTCACTTTGATACCACACTCTACTTGGGCAGTGGCCAAGATTGGGGCGATGTCAGCATTATTCAGATGTGGTCTGCGGGACATGGCCTGATTGACGGTCAACCTAATGCCAAGATTTGGGCTGGTGAGCGTTTTTATCGCCGTCATGAAGTGCATATGATTGATATTAAGTACTGGGATACCTCGAATACGGGTATTGGTCTAGAGGATTGGGATCTCGGTTTTGCCAATGCACACATCGCCTGGATGGCGCCGGATTCAAGTAGTGATAGCCGAAGCCTACATAACATTGATGCTCGTATCAGTGATATCGCACTAGGTGCGCGTAGTGACTTAACCCTTGGCCTCAACTATGTGATGGCGCACAACTCCAGTTACGATGAGGATGATATCACCACCTCTGGTGCGATGCTTTCGGCCTTATACAACCAAGGTTGGCATTACGGCTCGAACACCTTTGCCTTCCAGTATGGTACGGATGCTCTGGCGGGTGGTTTGATGAGTGCAGAGGGTGGTTCAAACCGCAAATACAGTACCGGTGTCGATCATGATGGTCATAGCTGGCGAGTGTTTAATCATGGTGATCTGAATATTAATGAAGACTTCCAGGTGATGTACTCAATTGCCTACCAAGACAAAAATCTAGATAACAACGATGGTGAGAAGTGGTTCAGTGTCGGTGCGCGTCCTCAGTACAGCTGGAACAATTACATGGCAACCGCTTTTGAAGCAGGCTATGAGAGTGTTGAAGCGCAGAATGGCGCAGGTACGAACGAAATGTACAAGGTCACACTGGCTCAGATGTTCCAAGCAGGCAAAGGTGTTTGGGCTCGCCCAACTCTGCGTTTGTTCGTGACTTACTCAGAGACAACCGATGAATGGAGCCGTGGTGACGATGCTTACGGCAAGGCGATGCGCACCGGTGGCGAGACGGTTGATGAAGTGACATTTGGCTTCAACATGGAGACATGGTGGTAGTCAAGGTTAGTCAACACGATTGAGTTAACCAGTTGGGGATCGCCCCATCATGAATAAAAGGAGCCGACAATGAATCTCGTTATCGCACCGATATTTGCTCTTCCCATTGCAACAACTACTTGGGTTTCTATGCAAACAGGACAAGAAATCCAAGAGTTCGGTGTGGCGTACTGTGTCGATTTGAATTCAATACCGCTGACCGAATTGTCGGCTCCTCTTCCTTAAAATTGATACTGGACTCACAAACATAGCCGTTGTCCACATTTAAGCTGAATGAGCAGACGCAGTGCCTTGAAGCTGCTGCAATGCGACAAACGGCGTTACCTAATCCAAATTAGCTTGAAAGGTTTAATTCAAGCAAAAGACACATTATTACAAACATTTGTGCAGTATCTGCTGGCCTTTGTAGAGGTCAAGTAAGCACGACTTGCATAGATGATAGACTAGGATCATATCGCATGGCATTTTCTGACATTATCCAAAGACGTGACTGGGAAAACCCGCAGACAGTCAATCTACATTGCCTAAAAGCCCACAGCCCACTCGCGAGTTTTCGCAGTATCGATGATGCTCTGCGTGGTGAAAACGCACATCGCCGCTCATTGAACGGCGATTGGAAATTCAAACTGTTTAACGCGCCACAAGCCGTGGAGAGTCAATTTATTGAGCCGTCATTTGATGATGAGCAGTGGGACAAGATCCCTGTGCCATCAAACTGGCAACTGCAAGGTTACGATAAGCCTATCTACGCCAACATCAAATACCCATTTGAGGTCAACCCACCGTATGTCCCTGCCGATAACCCGACAGGGTGCTATCGTACCGAGTTCAGCTTAACTAGTACCGATCTTGAACAAACTCAACGGGTAATTTTTGATGGGGTAAACTCGGCGTTTCACCTTTGGTGTAATGGCCAATGGGTCGGTTACAGTCAAGATAGTCGCTTGCCTGCTGAGTTTGATTTGTCTGAGTATGTGGTATCTGGGCGCAATACCTTGGCGGTAATGGTGATGCGTTGGAGTGATGGCAGTTACCTTGAAGATCAGGACATGTGGTGGCTAAGTGGTATATTCCGCGATGTCACTCTACTGGCTAAGCCTAAGTGCTGCATCGAAGATGTGTTTATCACCCCCGATCTCGACGCGTGCTACCGTGATGGTTGGCTGCAAGTTGAAACCAGGATCTCTGCCCCAGAGGATCACCAGATCCAGTTGCAACTGTTTGATGGCCAGCAAGCGGCAAGCGAGCCTATCACTGCAGGTCCAAATAATCGTCGCATTGATGAGCGCGGTTCCTTCAACGATGTCGTGTTCCAAACCCTTGCTGTTCGTGAGCCGAAGCTCTGGTCTGCAGAAGTACCAAACCTTTATCGATTAGTGGTAACGCTGCTCGATACCCAAGGTGTTCATATCGAGAGTGAAGCCTATCAGGTTGGCTTTCGTAAAATCGAAATTAACGCAGGCCAACTAAAACTGAATGGAAAACCGCTGTTGATCCGTGGGGTTAATCGTCATGAGCATCACCCTGAGCTTGGCCATGTGATGACTGACGCGGATATGATTGAGGATATTCGTCTGCTTAAACAGAATAACTTCAACGCTGTGCGCACGGCGCATTATCCTAACCACCCTCGTTGGTATGAGTTGTGTGATGAGTACGGATTGTATGTGTGTGATGAGGCGAATATTGAAACCCATGGGATGCAACCGATGAATCGCTTGTCGAGTGATCCCCAGTGGGCTAATGCGTTTATGGAACGCTACACACAGATGGTGATGCGTGATAAAAACCACGCCTCAATCATCTTATGGTCTTTGGGTAATGAGTCTGGTCACGGTGCCAACCATAACGCTATGTATGGATGGTCAAAGCAGTTTGATCCATCGCGTCCTGTACAGTACGAGGGTGGGGGTTCAAATACCACGGCAACGGATATTATCGCCCCTATGTATGCTCGGGTGAACACAGTCATCGAAGATGAAGCGGTGCCGAAGTGGCCAATCAAAAAGTGGGTCTCACTACCGAATGAGCAGCGCCCATTGATCTTATGTGAGTATGCGCACGCGATGGGTAACAGTCTTGGCAGCTTCGAAGAGTACTGGCATGCCTTTCGTGAGTACCCACGCTTGCAAGGCGGGTTCATTTGGGATTGGGTTGATCAGGGCATTACCAAAACGGACGATCA
This sequence comes from Vibrio sabulosilitoris, assembly GCF_055391395.1. Lineage (NCBI taxonomy): Bacteria > Pseudomonadati > Pseudomonadota > Gammaproteobacteria > Vibrionales > Vibrionaceae > Vibrio > Vibrio sabulosilitoris. Next base: position 2,669,564 of record NZ_AP029599.1, on the reverse strand, counting down.
AGGGAACCAATATTGGGCCTATGGCGGTGACTTTGGCGATGATGTCAACGATCGCCAATTCTGCATCAATGGTCTCATCTTCCCTGACAGAACGCCTCACCCAACACTTGAAGAGGCCAAGTTTTGTCAGCGTATGATCACGGTTAAGCTCATCGAGCAGGCTCATGGGCGTTATTCCCTCACTGTACACAATGAGAACCTTTTCCGCGCCACCGACAATGAACAGCTGAGTTGGTCGCTCCTTGAGGACGGGCTCGAGATCCAAAGTGGAACCCTAGCGCTAGACATAGACGCTGACAGTGAGCAAACCATGAGTTTGGATATCGACTTTAAACCAAAGTCAGGTGCTCGTTATCACTTAAATACCGATATTACGCTTATGCGCCAAACCGCTTGGTCTGAAGCGGGCCATGTACTCGCTTCTGAGCAGTTTGCGCTGACCAATTTCAGTGGATTATCCTTGCTTCAGCAAGAGGCTACCTCGATATCTGAACTCGCCGTTCACGATGACAGCATCACGGTTTCGGCCAGTGAATCACAGTGGCAATGGGATACAAAAACCGGCTTGCTGACACTGTGGCAACAGCACGGTCAGGATAAGCTGGTGGCGCCTCTGACCGATAATTTCTATCGAGCTCCGCTGGACAATGATATTGGCGTGAGTGAAGTCGACATGATTGATCCTAATGCCTGGGTCTGTCGCTGGGACTTGGCGGGTATTGGTCAGTGGCAGCGAGAGTGTATTGAATGTAAAGCACAAGCCGTTGGTCAGAGCGCGCTAATTCAGTCGCGTTTTGTCTATCGCTACGCAGGTCAAATTCAAGCGATGACGCTATGGACCTATACCATCCTTGGCAGCGGTGAGATGCAGGTCAGCGTCGACGTCGAGCTCGCTGACCACCTTCCGCCGATGCCGCGGATTGGCATGGAGTGTCAGGTGAGTGGTACTGATGTGGTCGAGTGGAAGGGACTGGGGCCGCATGAAAACTATCCAGACCGACTGGCCGCAGCCCGCTTTGGTCACCATGTTGCGCCAATCGACGCAATGCATACACCGTATGTGTTCCCATCAGAAAATGGCTTGCGCTGCGACACTCAATGGCTCAAGGTTGCCGGTCTTGAGGTAATGGGAGAGTTCCACTTCAGCACCAGTCAATACTCTTTGGCTCAGCTTGCAGCCGCCAAGCACACCAATGAGTTGGAGAAAGAGTCAGCCTTGTATCTACGAATTGATCATCAACAGATGGGAGTAGGTGGCGATGACTCATGGAGTCCAAGTGTCCATGCAGCTTACCAGCTCACTGACAATCACTATCGCTATACCGTTAGGTTCCGTTAGATTGAGATAAAAGTACCATCCCCAAGCCAATGCTTGGGGATTTTTCTTGGTTGTTTGACCGCTGCGACTTGTGTTCCAGCATTGGGCATTGTTAAATACCTCAGGGCAAACATAGGGACTTTCATGGCAACGATAAAAGATGTCGCTAAAGAAGCAGGCGTGTCAATCGCAACCGCTTCGCGAGCGATCAATAACTCACCCAACACCAGTCAATCAGCGATAGATGCCGTTCAAAAGGCAATGGCCAAGCTAGGTTATCGCCCCAACCAAAATGCGCGAGCACTGGTTAGTAAGTCCACCAATGCCATCGGCGTTCTGGTTAACGATGCCAGTGCCCCCTTTTTTGGCACCATGATCAAAGCGATTGATACCGTTGCTAGTGAGCAAGAGAAGCAGCTCTTGATCGGCAGTGGTTATCACGACCCCGACAAAGAGAGAAATGCGATTAACTTGCTGATCAACAGTCGCTGTAACTCATTGGTTATTCACAGTAAAGGATTAGATGATCAGGAGCTGGTCTCTTTTGCTGCCGAGACCCCAGGTCTGGTATTGATCAACCGAGTCGTGCCAGCCATTGCTGACCGCTGTATCGCGCTGGACAACTACAAGGGGGCCTATATGGCCACCGAGCACCTGATCCAGCATGGTCACCGTCATATTGGCTATTTATGCTCTGGTCACGATATCGAAGATGCTCATGACAGAAAAAGAGGCTATATCGATGCGCTGAAGAATAACGGTATCGAAGTGCGTGAAGAGTATATCGAGTATGGTGACCCTGATGAAATGGGCGGCGAGCAGTGTGCGGTAAACCTACTAGCCAAGAACATTCCGATTTCTGCAATCGCTGCTTACAATGACTACATGGCGGCCGGGTGTTTGGCACTGTTGCAAGAAAATGGCTATCAGGTGCCCGATGATATGTCGGTAATTGGCTTTGATGATGGCCATATTGCCCGCTTTATCTATCCTCGCTTGACCACCATCCGCTACCCGATCCAGATCATGGCCAATGAAGCGGTGAACCTGTCACTTAAGCTTGCTGATGATCCAAGCTTTGTTCCTGGGCCACACAAACTATTTATGCCTATTTTAGTGCGCCGTGCTTCAGTGGCTAGGTATAGCTAGTCTTGTTGGCTAGCGTTATATGCAGTGTGCTTGGTCAAGGTACTGGAGTTCAAGAACCGATCTCATACCTGGGTGAAGGACTAAGCGACTGGTATGCTCGCGTGAAATAGTCTAGCGATCTCTCTCAGCAACGGAAACCCTATATCGCCTGACCTCGATAATTACTAATCATTCATTTATGAAAGTTTTAAAGTTATTATCGTCTGTTTTTGAAATGCGAATCGCTCGTTAGGATACCTTCATCAACTCGGCAACACACATGAAGGTCTACTATGAGCACATCACAACTAATTCTTGAGCTGTCACTTATCGGCGCAATGCTACTTATCACCGGCATTTTCCTGGTTCGTGGGTATGAGAAAACCGATAGCATTGGCACTAAGGTACAAAAGATCCTGACCGGGCTATTGGGTGCGTTTATGGTCATGGCAGGGAGTGTAAAGTTCTTTGACCCGTTCACAACCATGTTTACCACCCAGATTGCCTTGAGTGAACTGCCATTCCCAACGCTTTCTCGTTGGTCTGGTCAACTTGGGGAAATCTTCGCAGGGCTTTTGTTGTTGGTGGTGATGATAGGGAACAAGGCTCTTGCGCCGTCGATAAAAGACAAAGCGATCGGGTTATCCACTTTGCTAACCACAGCAATTATGATTGTTGCTGTCTATGTTCACCTGCTTCCAAGTGTGCCGGCAGAGGTGTTACCACTGCAATCTAAACCACCAGTGATGACCCTGATCATTCTCGGCTTAGCTTGGTTAAATGCTTGGCTATACTTCCGCAAAAAATAATGCAAACAACGCCAGTTTAGGTTAACTAAGCTGGCGTTTTTCTGTTTGACGTTTGGACATGGTTAGTCTTTTTCTGAGTCTATCGAGGCTAAAAAGTCACCGCTTTGACCAAATTTATCGAAAATCATATCTCTAAAGGCGACCACCCGAGTGGCAATTAACTTCCTATCTGCCCAAACTAAATAAGCTGCCCCTGTTGGGCACTCCACCCCCTTTAATACCTCGACAAGTTCCCCACGTTGTGCTCGTTTCTCAAATGCCGCTCTTGGCATCAGGCATATGCCAGCCCCAGCCAAAGTGGCATCAATATTCAAGCGCAAACTACTTATTGAATAGCGCGGCTGATATGGAATGCGGATCGGTGTTCCTTTTTCTTTGAGCTCCCAAAACGGTAGGTTGTTCCCCGATAGTAATTGATGGTGGATCAGCTCTTGCGCTTGTTTAGGTTCGCCACGTTTTTCGATATAACTTGGCGATGCCGCCAGCGTCAATGGGGATTCAAACAGCTTGCGTTGAACAAGATGGTTAGCATGAGGAGGGCTGGTGACAATCGCTAGGTCGATTTGCTCATCGAAAAAGCGCTCTGTCGCGGCGCTAAATTGAATCGTCACCGAAACCTCAGGGTGCAACTCCATGAACTCAATCGCCATTTTTTGCAGAAAATGATCCGCAAAGGGCTCTGGACAAGAGACACGGATCTCGCCGGTTAATACCGGCTGACTATTGGATAGGTGTGTCCACTCATCATTGAGCTGCTTAAACAGCGCAGCGAATCTTTGGTAGTACTCATCGCCTGCGGTCGTCAGTTGAAACTGCTTGGCATGACGATGGACTAATTTCTCCCCTAGCTTATCTTCCAGACTGGCGACTGCTCTGGATAGGGTAGGCGCAGAGATGTGGGTTTTGAGGCTTGCAGCAGCAAAACCACCACATTCAACAGACTGACAGAAGAGGTAAAGGTTTGAGATGTCTTTGGCTTTCATGGGGTTGCCTTGGAATTAATGCCTGCCAAAGTTAAGCATTCAAATATGAAAGGATCAAGTTCACAGTTGTCTATTTTTGATGGCAAATCCCGAGAGTAATATGGCCGCATCAGTTAGCCAATCGGAGTCAGTCATGAAAAAGTTTCCACGTAAGTTCCAGTACCCACTAATGGCATCGATGGTTCTGCCAACTATGCTTTTGAGCATGCCTGCCATCATGGTGGCCAAAACGCTACCCGAAGACGGTGTGTTTTTGGATGCATGGTTAAACGCAGTTTCACAAATGGTGCCCTCGGCACTGCTGCTTTTGGCTGTTGTTGCCCCAACGGTGCGCTTATTTGTCACCAAGGTGCTGCTAGAGCCAGAAGCTAAATAAGTCATAGTCAGTAACAATAGAGGAAAAAACAATGAGCGAATTTAAACTACATACGGTTGAGTCGGCCCCTGAGAAAAGCAAAGCTATCCTTGAGGGCGCGCAAAAGCAAATGGGTATAGTTCCGGGCCTTTACGCCGTGATGGCTGAGTCGCCAGAAACCCTAAAGGCATACACACAGCTTCATCAGTTGTTTACGGCGACATCGTTTGATGCGCAAGAGCTAACGGTGGTATGGCAAACCATCAATGTTGAACATGAGTGTCACTACTGTGTACCAGCGCACACCGGTATCGCACATTCGATGAAAGTAGATCCTGCGTTGACTGAAGCATTGCGTAACGATGAGGCGATGCCCACAGCAAAACTACAAGCACTGAAAGAGTTTACCCTCGCTGTGGTTCGTGAGCGTGGCAATGTATCAAATGCGCAGTTGGAAGCATTCTTTGCGGCAGGGTACGGCCATCAACAAGTGCTCGAGGTTATCCTCGGTCTGTCACAAAAAGTGATTAGCAATTATGTCAATCACCTTGCTGACACTCCGGTAGATACTGTGTTTGAGAAGTTTGCTTGGTCAAAAAAAGCGTAATGAGTCAGCTAGATTAACCTAATGATCAAAACTGGGTTGTCCAGTGGGAGTAAAAATGAAGTCTTTTAACTTTAAACAAAAATACGGCGGTTGGGCACTCGTGACTGGCGCCACTTCAGGTATTGGTGAGCAAATAGCCAAACAATTGGCCGAAGACGGCATGAACCTTGTGTTGGTTGCACGACGCGAGAAAGAGTTAAAGGACTATGCTCAAACACTGGCTGCTCAGCATTCGGTTGAAACGGAGATCATTGTGGCGGACCTTGCCACCCAAGAAGGCGTTGATAAAGTAAAAGCAGCGCAACGTGATATTGGCTTGATTGCACTTTCTGCTGGGCTTGAAACCAATGGTGCATTTGAGAAACTCGATCTTGAGGGCGAGCGTCGCATGCTGCAAGTTAATGCAACGGCGACGATGGAACTGAGTCACCACTTTAGTAAGACCATGGTCTCGCGCGGGAAGGGAGCGATCTTGCTGGTGGCGAGTATGTTTGGTCAAATGGCTTCCCCTTATTTTTCAACTTATGCGGGTTCAAAAGCCTTTGTGATTGGCTTTGGTCAGTCATTATACGGCGAGCTAAAACCGAAAGGCGTAGATGTCAGCATTCTGTCGCCAGGGCTGACCAAAACACCTATGGCGACCAAGACAGGCGTGAATTGGAACAAGGTTCCAATGGCGGCAAAAGCACCAGAAAAAGTCGCCAAAGTGGCGCTCGATGGAATAGGAAAACGTGTCGTGACAGTGCCAGGTATTCGTAACAATATCATGGTGGTAATGGGCGACTTGAGCCCGCGTAAGATTATGGCGTCAATGATGACACGGATGCTGAATGGCGCACTTGATCCCAAGCGCCTGTAAATTTGGACTTATAAAAGCTTACATTTCTTTAGCACTGTAAGCTTTTATCTCTATCCTGTTGGAAAGAATAGGGTTTACCAACAGCAGTACTGACTGGGGATTAAAAAGAAAGTGTCCCCACAATCTAGTTTGGCCAACATAATGATTTATTTAGCCCTTGTATTTTTACCCTGAAATTGCTTAATGCTCTTCTTTTTGTTCGTTCTACGATTGGCTTGTTTATCTCTTGGTGGTCGCTTACCCTCGCCACTCGAGGGCTTATCGGTGACAGGAAAGCCTTCAAGCTCCTGCAACGCAAGCTCACGTTGGGTAGTCTTTCTTATAGCTGCTAAATATTCTGCCTCGCCATGGCAAACCAGAGAAACGGCGATACCTGTCTGACCAGCCCTTGCGGTACGACCGATTCGATGGACATAGGTCTCTGGGTGAGATGGCAGTTCAAAGTTGATCACGACTGGTAAACGTTCGACGTGGATACCGCGAGCGAGCAAATCGGTTGCGATAAGGATGTTTACCTTCTGCTGTTTGAATAGCTCGAGAATCGACTCTCTCTCTGCCTGATCTTTGTTGCCATGTAATGCCGCTGCAGACAGTCCGGCCTTGGTCAGCTTCTTACATAACGCATCGGCATTATCTTTAGCTCCAATAAAGACCAAAACCTGATGCCAGTTGTTGCGAGTTATTTGATCAATCAGCGCTTTGGTTTTGCTGCCCTTATTGACCAGGTACAGGGTCTCTTTGATCGCTTCTTTGTGTTCAGGCGTTTTTGCCACCTCAACCAACGCAGGGGAATGGAGGATAGTTTTGGCTTTTTGTTCGAGTGGCTCAGCAAAGGTAGCGGAGAACATCAGGGTTTGACGCTTTGCCGGTAGCCTCGCAATTATGCGCTGAACATCGGGCCAAAAGCCCATTTCTAACATGCGGTCGGCTTCATCGAGAACCAGTTTATTAATATTACATGCATCAAACGCGTCTTCCTTTAAAAGGTCAAGAAGTCGACCTGGTGTCGCGACGATTACTTCGCGGCCCTCGGTAAGCTCAGCTTTTTGTAGTTCTTTATCTACACCACCACAGACACACGTTGGCTTTATAGTGCTATTGCGGGTTACCGAGCGCAAGGTGTCATGTACTTGCGAGGCGAGTTCGCGAGTAGGAACCAGGATTAGAACTTGGCTCTGAGATGGCCTCGCTAGAATTTGTTCTAGCAGAGGTAAGCCATAAGCCAACGTTTTGCCGCTTCCTGTCTGGGCGATTGCTAGTACATCCTTGTGTTGCAAAATAGCCGGAATGGCGAGTGTCTGAATTTCTGTCGGTGCACGAAATGTATCAGGCAGTGCTGCAACCAATTCTTTATTTAGGGATAGCTTATCAAACGGCATAGTTTATATCTTTGTCTTTAGTTGTTTCTAAATAGGGGCTTAAGTCGTTGCCTATCGAGTCAGTGGATAGCACTCTAACATAGATAACCGTGAGTTTATTGATACATTATGGCGGGTTTTCCTTCACATGCTAATGATTGGTCGTGAGCGCTGCCTCTTATCAAGACCTAAAGTAGCTTATACCCATGCAAGCTCGCCTGAAGGGGAGCAATACAATGGCTCTGAACTCTGCATCTTGAGGTCACTTGGGGAGGAAAGGGTGAATGTTACGGTATGACTGACTCTTAACCGATAGATAGTGGTAACAAAATATTACTTAAAGATGTTTCAATATCAGTTGTTTCGAACGAGATAAACGCAGTTGCCCCCGTGATTACGCAGTTGTGGGTGCAAGCTCATGGAGTTGATGGTTTGTCTGTAACTATTAAGTCATTTTTATCAAGGAAACGTAAATTATATGAAGAATTGGCTCGAGATATAATAACGAGCGGTTAATTGTAAGCAACTTAAACATATTGGGTATATTCCTTGCGAAAGTTAAACGTTAGCAAGGAAGTCCTATGCAGACATTAGATAATAAACGTGTACGTCAACTCTTATTGCAAGCAACAATGGGGTTTAATACAAATGACGTAAACAGAGCACTCGACTCTGGCAGCATTGAAACTTGGATCCAGAATCAGATTTCGACTGGGCGCTCATCACTGGTCTCATTTCAAGAGAAGATACAGGCAGCTCACAGTCAGCCTGATCGCGGTTCGATGCACTTTAAACTAGGTTACACCGATATGCTGATGAATCGTAATGACATATTGCGTCACAGAATCACCTATATTTTAACGCAATTATTTGTTGTTAGCGTAAAGGCACCGGGGCTATCTTCAAATAGCCGACGAATAGCGTTTGCTAAATATTACGATAACTTGGCCAGAGCCTGTTTTGGTAGCTTTCGAGAGTTGCTTAAGGTGATGGCGACCTCTCCCGTGATGGGACATTATCTCACCTACCTTAACAACGATGCAGTGGCAGGTGTGGCACCGGATGAAAACTTCGCTCGTGAATTGATGCAACTGTTCTCAATTGGCCCAGCCCTTATGCGTATGGACGGCACTATCGTCACAGAAGATGGCCGCCCGGTGCTTTCTTACACGCAAGAGGATATCGAAGAGGGCGCGCGCGTGATGACCGGTTGGGGCCTACACGATGATCGCTGGGATGTGCCGATGCGCGAAAAAGACGGCGCTCATGACCTAAAAGCAAAAACCATACTAGGCCATGACTTCCCTGCTGGAGCGGTTGCTGAACAAGATCTTGACCAGTTCCTTGATGTGTTGTGTCAGCATGAAAATATTGCTCCTTTCATTGCCAAGTTCTTTATCCAAAAGATGGTTAGTTCGAACCCATCCCCTGATTACGTTTATCGTGTGGCGACTGCATTTCGCGATAGTGATCTAGATATGGTCAGCATGATCAACGCTATTTTGACTGACCCTGAGGCAGATTACTCACGCAATGAAGAGCACGATGGGTTAATGCGCGACCCGATAATCTTGCTCAGCCATGTTTTTCGCGCGCTGAGAATTAAACTTAAGCCCGGACAAGAGATATTGCCAAACAGTTTCACTTGGTACGATCGTCGATTTATTTTTGAAGCACCCTCAGTGTTTTACCATTATCAGCCTGATGAGGCGCCTAATGATGGACGCTTTGATGGCATCACAGCGCCTGCCTTTAAGCTTTACAACTGGGATGATATCCATCTCTATTACCGACAAATCACCTTGCTGGGAGTAGTGCTAGAAAGCCAAAACAGCGAATATTACATGGACAGAGACGGGATCATTAAACACTTCTTTGAAACTGAAAATGATGAAAAGCTGATAGATGAGCTCGACAGGGTCATCTTTGCATACACCATGACTGATGCAATGAAGCAGGTGATTCACCAATACCTAGGTTATGCAAAACGCAATAACGCGCATTTGCGAGCGTTGATCATTCAGTTACTAATGTCACCACAATTCACGACTCAGGGGTAAAGCACTGTGAAAATATCAAGACGTAATTTCCTTAAAAGCAGTGTGTCAGGTGTTGGTGTTACTGCGCTCAATTTGTCTTCTCCATTTGCTCAAGCATTTGACAAAACGTGCTCAGGAAACGCTCCTTATAAAGCCCTGGTTGGTATTAATTTGGGTGGGGGCAATGACGGCTTTAACTGCTTTGTGCCGCAAGGTGCAGGGTATTATGAGGATTATCAAACTATACGTGGCAGCTTGGCGTTTGATAAAAGTGAGCTGTTGGATTTAAATCTGAATGATCAAGGCCTTGAGCTTGGACTCTCGCCTGAATTAGCAGAACTCAAATGGATGTTTGATGAGGGTAAAGGACTACCCGTGATTAACGTTGGACCCTTAATGCATGAACCGGGCACGGTTGATGATGTTAATCAGCTCAAACCAATTCATGTTTTCTCACACAATCATCAGAGTGCGGTGACTCAGACCCACACAGGCACGACGATCAGTAATCAAGGCTGGGGCGGTTTGTCTGCCGAGTTGCTGGAGCGGTTGTTCAGTTTAGAAAAACTACCGCCATTATTTGAAGTCGGGTCTCAAACCGTATGGACCAACAGTATCCCAAAATCTGCCAACAGAATTGGTACGTCACTGCCAAGCAAGATGGATTTTGAGGAGGAGGGGCGTTTCTTGTATAAGTCATTTCGTGATCCAGGCATGACACAAGGTTCACTGTTCGAGCAATACTATGCCGAGCTTTGTAATGATGCCCAAGTAAAACATACGGAATTTGAGAAGATTTTTGATGATGAGAATGATTATGGTTTTGACTTAGGCACCTCACTCGGAAAACAGTTGCGCGTGGTGTTACTTCTTCTTAAGGCGCGTGAAGAATTCGCCCACCCCGTACACTTTTTCTCGGTAACCTTGGGCGGCTTTGATACTCACTCTTCACAGAAAAGTCAGCAGGGCGACTTGTTGAGAACCCTTGCTGCCCAGTTGTCAGTATTCCATAAACGTGTGGAAGAGTTAGGCTTGTTGGATTCTGTGACCAGTTTTACTTTCTCAGAGTTTGGGCGCACCCTAGTGCCAAACGGGTCTGGTACGGACCATGGCTGGGGCAACTGTCAATTAGTACTTGGTGGAGACGTACTAGGCAGTCGAGTACTCGGTGAATGGCCGGATCTCGGTGATGATAGTAAAGATTTATTAAGTCGTGGTCGGGTTGTACCTTCAATGAGTGTTGATCTGTTCCATGCATCTTTACTTAAGTGGCTTGGGGTAGGAGAGGAGGGCGCTACAACGCTATTCCCTTCGCTGGAAGAGTTCAATGAGAAGTCACTACCTATTTTCCGCAGTTGCGACAACGGTTGATAAACAGAGTCTGTTACTCCTAATTTAAACTCAAAGCGTACATCTGTACGCTTTTTTCATCGTTGAACGTAATGGCCCCGGTGAATCAATCACAGACTCAAGAGGCTGTATATCAGGGCTGATCGGGATGGTTTGAAGCTCAGATGTTTTAGGGATGAGATACTTTAAGTAACAAAACACTCCTTAAAACTACTGCAATGCAGGCAATTAGGCGCGCGACAAACGTAGTCTCCGTCTTGGTCACACAGCTGCTTATAGAAAAATCGTTTCCAGCGCATGTTGAGGGTGTTTTTGGCAAACAGGGTTGGAAAATAGAACTGGATCAGCTCGCCTAATTGATTACGGCTTTCGAGCCCGAGGATCTGCCACAGGTGAGAGGGCAGTAATGAGGCTTTAGCGAGTAGCGTGACCATGTCACGTCCGTACTTGCGTCTATGATTTAAATGCTCACTGAGCAGTTGGGAAATGTCTTGCTCTTCTTGATGTCGGACATCGGTCAGTGCCAGATAGATATCGTGGTGTTTGCCATTGGTCATCGTTTGAGCCTTCTCACTGGCACGCAGTGAGAAGTTGTGTGATTGTCCTTGTTTGCTCGCGATAGCGGTAAGGTCAACTCGTATCTGTTGACAGCGCGCTGCCTTCAGACCTAGGTCATTCGGCAAACGGCTCAAGCCTTGCTGAAAGCGCGAGAGTAGGTTGGACCAAATATGATACTCCTGTTGTGTGATCATAGGCGTTCTCCGTGATGCATTATGCCGGGGTGAGGGAATAGCGCGGGTTCAGGGGCTCACCGTAGTAACAGATGGCTTCCTCTATCGGACAGATCTCAGCGCATTGACGCTGTTCAAATTGTCCCTCGCAGCCATTGCATCTTTGTTGGCGGATGGCAAACTCCGGTTTTCCATCCGGGTTGCGGTAGACCGCTTTGTTCGGACAAACGTTATAACAGGCATGACAGCCTACACATTTGGCACTGATGGTCATGGTCATTGATTGACTACCTCATGATTCGATGTTGTAAGTGGAGTGACCTTTTCGGTCTTGTGCAGTGATTGAGCCAGCGCAGAAAGGGCTTGCTGTTCAGTTAGGTAAGCGAAATCTGTATTGGGCATAACGCCATGACTCTCAAGCTCTTGCCAAGGGCCCAGTCCGATGCGCACACTCAGGACCTGCTGACAGTCCTTAAGAGCATCAATCGGCAGCGGGGTATCGCAATCCTCTTTGCCGGTGCAATACTGCTGCACTGGACGAGACTCGATAAAACTGACTTGATTGGGGGTGATGTCGTAGATATTCATCTGTGTGGCATGACCAAAATGGCAATCGATGATCTCACTGCCTTTGCTGGCGACAGCAACGCGATAGACATCGTCCTTTTCTTGGCTACTGCAAGGGCTGGCAAGCTGGCCGACGGCATCAGCACGACATTGCTGACAATGAGTCATTTGCGGCATGTGTAAAACCGAGGCGCTGCGCGCGTCCTCAATCTGTTGTGCTGTTGGCTCGGGCGTATGGTTTAGCCCAAAATACGTGCCGTGCTCTGGCTGAGAAATCAGTGGCATAATATTATGCAGAAACGCGCCTTTTTGTTTTAACGCTTGTGACAGCGCTTCGATACCTTGGGTGTTCACCCCTGGGATCAAGACGGTATTGATTTTGACTAACATGCCCGCGCGCTGCGCCGCCTCTAGTCCTTTAAGTTGTTGCTCAATCAGTATCCGACCCGCTGCCTCTCCCTTATATCGTCGATGATTGAAGAAGATCCACGGGTAGATTTTGGCGGCAATCTGCGGGTCAAGCGTATTAATGGTGATGGTCAAGTGATCCACTCCCAGCTCGGCCAGCTCCTCTGCGTAGTGGGCCAACTCTAAGCCATTAGTTGAAATGCACAGCTTCACATTGGGGTCCGACTGGCGAATAAGTGACAAGGTTTGCATTGTCATCTTGGGGTTGGCCAGCGCATCGCCAGGGCCTGCGATGCCGACGACAGTGAGATTGGGCATACGTTGCTTGATGGCATGAAAGCGCGCAAGTGCATCTAGGGGCTGCAAGACGTGCGAGACGACCCCTGGGCGAGACTCGTTACTGCAGTCATACTTACGATTACAGTAGTTACATTGAATATTACACGCTGGCGCAACCGGCAAATGAATGCGCGCGTACTGCGCGGCGTTTTTTGAATAGCAGGGGTGATCTTCAATGCGCTTCTGCGTCTCTTTACCAATAAAATGGGTGATGAGCTCATCTGTGAGCCGGTTAGTTAAGTCCATATACAATCCTATATTGCTTGGTCACCGAATTATCTCTATTGACTTGCAAGTGGTATGCCCAATGTAACTCTACATAAAAATCAATAAAAACAGCAACTTAAAACAAGTGTTATCTTTGGGATACTCACTTTGTCCGGAAACCAACAAAAGGGGTAAGTGAATGTTACCCCTCATAAACCCAACCCATCTCGCTGATACTGGACCTTGAGATGAGTTGGGCTTAATCAAAGCTGCTTAACATCGATGTTCATCGTCTTGATCCGATAGGCAATCTGGCGTGGGGTCATATTGAGCAGGCGAGCAGCCTTAGCCTTGACCCATCCTGTTTGCTCTAAGGCGTGGATAACACGTTGCTTTTCTTGCTCATCAAACTCAAGGTTCATACCGCCATAGCCATTATTACAGCCGCTCTGGGCGTGGAGCATACTCCCTTGAGGCTGAGTCATCGCGCCTTGTGGATGAGGCATGGATGCTGGTGGGTGAGGCATTGTTGGTCGCTCCGAATGGGGAGTGATCGGCGAGCCTCCAAGCGGAGTTGGGTTTTGGATCGCGGTAGAGAATTGCTGCGTGTTATGCATTTGGATCAGCGACATATCTATCAAGCCGTCGGTACTTAACACCGCAGCGCGTTCGATAGTGTTTTCAAGCTCTCGTACATTGCCAGGCCAGCAGTAGTTCATCAGATAGCCCAGTGCCTGCTCATCAATGCGCAGTTTGCGATTCTGGATACCAGAGAGCTTATCAAGGATCGATTGCGCAAGGTCTGGAATGTCATCCAATCGGTCACGCAGTGGCGGCAAAAATATCGGCATCACATTGAGGCGATAATAGATATCTTCACGAAAGTTGCCCTGGATAACCTCTTGCTCGAGCGCTCGGTTGGTCGCAGCGATGATCCGCACATCGACAGAAATAGGCTCAGTGCCGCCGACACGGTCAAAGGTCTTTTCTTGTAATACCCGCAGTAATTTAGCTTGAAAGGAGGGCGAGGTCTCACCAATCTCATCGAGAAACAGCGTGCCACCATTGGCCATCTCGAAGCGTCCTTTACGTGTTTTTACTGCCCCGGTAAAGGCCCCTTTTTCGTGGCCGAACAGTTCCGATTCCAGCAAGTTGTCAGGCAGCGCAGCACAGTTGAGTTTGACAAAGGGTTGGTTAGCGCGCGGCGAGTTATAGTGAATCGCATTAGCGATCAGCTCTTTACCTGTGCCCGACTCGCCACGGATCAAAATGGTCGAGTCCCAGCGTGACACCAAGCGCACCTGATCAAACACTTCTCTCATCACCTTAGTATGCCCAACCAGTGACGATACGCCATGCTCTTTGCGCACCTTGCGGCGGAGGCCATCGCGTTCGTGGGTGATGCGGGCTTGCTTGTTCGCAACGTTATGTGCCAGCTGGATGTTAACGGTCAAGAGGTTGGCAATCATCTCAAGGAAATCATGCAGGTTACGCAGATCATCATCGATAGGAGAGTTAGGCTGGGCACAAATAACGCCAATAACCTCTTTGTTGATGCTCTTTAACGGTACACCAATAAAGGGCTTGGCGTAGTCATAGATAGAGAGCTTGTCAGCAAACCTTGGGTCATTGCCGAGTGTTTTAAGCACGATTGAGCCACCCTCATTGAGCATGGAGCCGATCAGGCCTTCCCCCTGTTTGTAGTTAGTGGAACCTCGGGTGTATTCACCGCCAAGCTCAGGGGCATGGACCGACTCAACCAGCATCACATTGCGCTCTTTATCGCGAATTGCCAGCAGGCCACCTGACAAATGACACTCATCGTTGAGGATCTTCATTACAGAGGGCAGGGTTTGACGATAATCCAAGCTCTGGTTGAGTTGAGTACAGATGTGATACAGGGTTGACAGCAGTTGCTTGCTCGATATTGAATTGATCATAGCCCTTCCTCCTGACGAGAGAGGGGTAGAGCAATGACGAATTTCGCTCCGCTAAGATGCTCACTGCTCTCAACCGTGATCATACTCGCGTGATCGTTCATCACCTGCTGAACAATCGAAAGACCAAGGCCACGGCAACCAGATGTATTGATCGCTTTTGAGCTGTATAGCGGCTCAAAGATCTTGTTCGCCATGTTGGGCTCAATCCCTCCGCCGGAGTCTTCAATCGCGATCAATACGCTCTCTTTATCGCGGTGAGACCGGATGGTGATCAGTCGCTCACTAGCGCGGCAGGCATCAATCTGTTCAATCGCATTGTCGATCAGTTGAACTAAGGCGAGGATCAAGCGTGAGGGCATCGCATTAATTGACGGTAGGTCACGACATAAGTCTAAATCCAACTGGATATAGTGATTGACTAACTTTTCAGACGAAACGCTACAGGCATCGCGGATCACTTCATTGATATTAGTGGCTTGCAACACTTCTTTCGGCCGCTCTGGGATATGCTCCTGAATGTAGCGTAGGGCACTGAAGCCCTCACCAACGGCCTGTCCCATCATCTCGAGCCCTTGGCACTGATGATTACGCCCATTGAGGATCTTGACCGCAGACTCAATCACATTCAATGGACCTTGCAACTGATGAATCGTTGCCATCAACACCTCTTGCATTGAGTGGACATGCTTGCGATCAGCAATCAACAGTTTGAGGCCACTGATCCTCTGCTCCTCGAGCAGTTTTCTTTTCTGGGTGCGCTCATTGATCACCAAAATAGCGTGGGTTTCTTCTTTAGGCTCGAAGTAGCATTCGGTGCGTGTTTCCTGGAGAAGAAGTGGGTCTATAGTACAGTGAAAACTGCGCAGTTGATTACGATAAACAATATCCAATTCAATATCTTGGCTTTGCTGATGGAATTGAACATTATTCGTTTTTAGTTTTTCAACGATTTCCGGGAATAATATGTTATAGAAAAACGCTTCATCATAGGTTTCTTCCAGTCCACGGTTGGTAAAGGAAATATTAAAGTTATGGTCAAACATGGCAATGGACAGCGAGCTGGCATTTAAAATAGCCGAAAATATAGACCTATGATTGTGGGATAATTGGTGGTGACTAAACTGTTCAGTGATGTCTCGCTGTACGGAATAATATCCAGTAAAGTCATCAAAGCTGACAGGGAATATAGTTAAATCAGCAATGTAAGCTTTGCCATTTCTACGACGGTTAATTAAGTTTCCTCGCCAGATTTGATTGCTTGAAATCGTTTTCCATAGGTTAGCGTACAACTCCTTTGGGGTGTTAGAGTTGGACAGTATTGAGCAGTTCTGACCAAGCAGTTCTTCACGGCTGTAACCCGTGATTGCAGATACTGCATGGCTGATATTGACAATATTACCAGCAGAGTCAGTGATGGTGATTGCTTCACCTGTTGACTCGAGGTCAATATGTTCGACTCTCTTAAATTGATTGATATAATTATTTATAAATCCATTCAAAATAGAACTCCAAGAGTATTACCTGACGAAATCGAAGCATATTCCATTCCAATATTAATATCATCAATACAGATTTGTAATTTAACTGGTTTACAAATTGATCTAACGCAATAGAACACGACATTTTGTCATCTAAGCGACAAACGATTTGTCGGTATTTTCTGTTCTACAAGGTCTAATCGCACTGTAAGGGTCATGATTGCTTTATTTTGATGCAGTTTTACCGCTGTATGTTTGGCACCTTTCGTGCAAAGGGTTGAGTGGTATTACTGATTAATACTGAATTTTAGCACGTATTTTATGTGTGTTTTTAATATGCATTAGTAGCGACTCAATCAAGCGGTGCATATTTTCGGGTAAGGAATCTAACATGGATGAATGGTTAATATTTTTAAGCGCGGCATTTGTTAATAATGTCGTTCTAGCGAAATTTCTCGGACTGTGCCCATTTATGGGTGTATCCAAAAGCATCTCTAGCGCGCTCGGGATGGGGCTCGCAACCACCTTTGTGATCACAGTAGCGGCCATTGCTGCTTGGATGTTTGATCGCTTTGTTTTGCAAGTATGGCAAATCGAATATCTGCGTACGATTGCCTTTATTGTCCTGATTGCTTCCGTCGTCCAGCTCACCGAGCTGTATGTCCAGAAAAATAGCCCAGCGCTTTATAAGGCTCTTGGGGTGTTTTTACCCTTGATCACCACCAACTGTGCCGTGCTTGGGGTAACGCTCCTGACCGTTCAGGAGCAGTATTCGTTTTTAACCACTGTCCTATTCAGTTTGGGGTCTTCTTTCGGCTTTATCATCGTGATTGTCCTATTTGCTGGTATGCGTACTCAGTTGAGTCTGAGCAAGGTGCCAGCAGCGATGCAGGGTAACCCTATCGCTTTTCTTACCGCTGGGCTGCTATCGATGGCCTTTATGGGTTTTGCCGGGATGGCATAGAGATATCAAGCCGAATCGACACTAAGGAGGGGATATGACTGTATTGATATTTATGTTACTTGGCGCGCTGCTGGGCTTGATGCTTGGTGTTGCCTCAAGAGTATTTGTTGTCGAGAGTGACCCGTTGGTCGACAAGATTGTTGCACTAATGCCCGGAGGCCAGTGTGGTCAATGTGGCAAAGCAGGCTGTCGCCAAGCGGCGCAGGCGATGGTCGATGGGGAGCTGGGCTATGACCAATGCCCACCTGGTGGTGCATCGCTGGTGGGGGATATTGCCCAATTGCTTGGGGTACAGGAGAACTCTGACAAACTGGCGATCCAATATATTGCTAGGGTGGACGAAGCGCAGTGCTCTGGGTGTACACGCTGCAGCAAGGCATGCCCATTTGACTGTATTTTTGGTGCGACCAAGCAGATCCATACTGTGATTGCGGATGTGTGTACTGGGTGTCGCCTGTGCGTGGATGTTTGTCCGCAAGAGTGCATTATTATTGAGCCGCTACAAGGCAGCGTTCAGACATGGGTGTGGCCAAAACCGTTTAGTACGGAGGTAAGCTGCAATGCTTAAGATTGATCGATATACCAGCTTACTTGGCAAGCCATTCAATGGTGGCGTGCATCCGCCAGGATACAAATCCCTCACCGCGCAAGATGAGGGCGCGGTGCCTTATTTTAGTTCCAAACAGCTATTTCTATCGCTGTTATTGCCTAACGGCAGCATGCTCAGACCGCTGGTTATGCCAGGTGAGGAGGTGAAAAAGGGACAGATCATCGCCATCGGTGCACAGCGCTCACTGCCACCGCTTCATTCACCGGCCAATGGGCGCGTAGTCGCGATTGCACCACATGTCGTTGATCATCCCGGTCAAGTTAAAGTCGCCACAATTGAGATTGAGTGCTTCAAAGATCAAAGCTGGGGAGCGGAATTTAGCTCTCGTTCGATTGCAAATCTTAGCCCGGAAGAGGTACTCAAGCGTATTGAGCAGGCAGGGATCGTTGGCTTAGGCGGCGCGGGGTTTTCAACGGCCGCCAAAGCACGCTTTGCCCGTAAGGCGGGAGTTAAACAATTGATCATCAACGGTGGTGAGTGTGAGCCCTACCTAACTTGTGATGACAGAGTAATGCGTCAACACAGCAACGAAGTGATTGAGGGCGTGCGCCTGTTACTGCTTGCGACTGGTGCTAAGCAGGCCTTGATTGGTATCGAGAGCAATAAGCCGCACAGCGTTGAGGCGATGACCTCAGCCGCTTCTGATGATGACAACATCCACGTAGAAATGGTGCCAACCCTGTATCCGATGGGCTCGGCGCATCATTTGACCAAAACCTTGACCGGAAAAACCGTTCAGCATGGACAGCGCTCAACCGACATCGGTGTGGTGGTCAACAATATCGCGACGGCCAGGGCGGTCTATCACGCAGTGAGATTTGGTCGTCCATTGATTTCGCGAGTTATCACTGTATCGGGGCTGGGGATCGAAAAGCCCGCCAACATTGAGGTACCGCTCGGCACAAGAGTCAAAGACATTATCGCCTTTTGCGGCGGAACCACCATGGAGTGTGAGCGGTTGATCTTTGGCGGTCCAATGATGGGGCAGGTGATCACTCACCTAGATATTCCTATTACCAAGATCACCTCTGGACTTTTGGCGTTGACGTATGAAGAGATTGGCCATGAAAAGCCCCAAGAGTGTATTCGCTGCGGCCAGTGCGTGCGCGCCTGTCCAATGGGGCTAATGCCATTTCGTATGCAGGCCGCCAGCCGCAGCTCCGACTATGCCTTGGCGAAAGAGCTCGGGATTGACCAGTGTATGTCATGTGGTGCGTGCAGCTACATCTGCCCATCGCGAGTGCCTTTAGCCCAGTATTTTTTCCACGCCAAAAGTGTCTTATCACACCAAAAACAATCCAAAAGTCGACAACAAAGAGCCAAACAGCTTTCAGAGGCTCGTACAGTGCGGCTTGCCAAGGAAGCTGAACTTAAGCGCGCGGCAAAAGAAGCTAAAAAGAACAAACGCAAGCGTGCGGGGGCACGCAAAAGTACCAAAGTTGAGGAGGCGCAATCATGATTAATTTTAAGCCAAGTGCAGGCCCATATGCGCATTCAAGTAACTCAACTACACGGATGATGTACCAAGTGGTGCTCGCGCTTACCCCAGCGCTGCTGTTTGCAGGTTATGTTTTTGGCCCTTCGGTATTTGTGGTGACCTTAGTATGTATCGCTGCGGCAGTGATCAGTGAGGGTTTGTGCCTATGGGTACGAGGAAAGACGCTTTTGCCTTGCCTTGATGGCTCAGCAGCGCTGACGGGCTTGCTGCTGGCTATGAGTTTACCGGCCAGTTTTCCTCCTTTGCTGTGTGGGCTAGGCGCTGCGTTTGCCATCGTGGTGGGTAAGCAGGCGTATGGTGGTCTTGGGCACAATTTGTTTAACCCGGCGATGCTGGCACGAGTGTTTCTGCTGGTGTGTTTTCCACTCGAGATGACGCAGTGGACCACACCGGCACCAGAGACAGTCGCGACCGTCTCGGAGTGGCTTGATTTTGATGGTGTGTCTGCGGCGACAGTGCTGAGTGGTGAGGTCGTAATGCCCGCAACCAGAGAGCTAATCTTGGGTCATCAAGCCGGCAGTCTAGGTGAGGTGCACGCCATATGGTTGCTGCTCGGCGGTGTTTATCTTATCTATCGCAGGGTGATCACCTGGGTGATCCCGCTGTTTTTCTTACTTGGCATCCTGACCCCAGCGACTTTGGCCTATTTAGCCTCATCGCAGGAATATCTCAGTCCCGGCCAGCATCTGTTTAGTGGCGCTGTGACGTTGGGGGCCTTTTTTATTGTGACCGACCTGGTCACATCCCCATCAAGCTTTCGCGGCCAAATGGTCTATGCATTGCTTGGTGGGTTATTGGTTTGGTTGATCAGGGAGTTCGGCAGTTACCCTGAGGGGGTGGCCTTTGCTGTGCTTATCATTAATGCGGCAAGCCCTTTGATTGATCATTATATGCAACCCAAGCGATTTGGTGCCCAAGCTGGCACAGGGAGTCATTCTTAATATGATCAAACCACTATCCCCTCAACTTGAATTACTACGGCAAAAGATCACCCAAGGCGGTGACATCAAAGAGGCGTTGGCAAGTCAAACCCTGATGTTAGCGTTAAGCTGTGCGTTAGCAGCGGGGTGTTTAAGCAGCCTCTATCGTTATGTTGCGCCAATGATTGAAGCTAACAGAATTGAGCAAAGCCTAGCGATGCTGCGAGAGCTAGTGCCGGATGCCGAGTTCAGTCCTAGCCTATTTGAGACTGCGCAGGTGTTTGAAATCGAGGAGCGCGCCTATCAGGTCGTCACGTTAAACGATCAAAGTGGTCAGCCGACCTATCAGGTTTTGTCGGGTGCGGAGCCTGGCTATAGCGGTGATATTCGCTTTATGGTCGCGGTGGACTTTCAAGGGGTGATCCAAAACGTGCGCGTGCTTAGCCACAGTGAAACCCCGGGACTAGGCGACAAAATCGAGCTGGCCAAGAGTGATTGGATATTAAGCTTCAATCACCGCTCGCTAAGCAATACCACACTGTGGCAGGTGGAGAAAGATGGGGGGGTGTTCGAGCAGTTCAGTGGCGCGACCATAACCCCGCGCGCACTGGTACGCGGTGTCCACCAGGCGCTTCTCGCCCATGCCCTTATTCAGCCGATGCAAACCAAGGAGGCTATCGATGAGTAAACCGTCGAGTTTTAAGCAGGTTATCGCCGATGGCTTGTGGAACAACAATATCGTTCTGAGCCAGTTGCTTGCGCTTTGTCCTTTGCTCGCTGTTACCAATGGCGCAACCAATGGCTTAGGCCTTGGGCTAGCCACCACAGCGGTGATGGTGCTGGCGAACCTGATTACCTCGCTAATGAAGAGCGTTGTTAGTCACGCGATACGTATCCCAATGAACATCTTGGTGATTGCCTTGCTAGTAACCATTACCGACTTGCTGCTCAATGCACTGTTGCCATCGTTGCATCAAGTATTGGGGTTATTCATCCCGCTGATTGTCACCAACTGCGCCATATTGGGACGAGTCGAGTCTTTTGCCAGTCGCAATGGGGCTGGCATTGCCGTGATTGATGGGCTCGCGATGGGGGTGGGCTTTACTTGGGTCCTCGTGTTGCTTGGCGGGATCCGTGAGATCCTCGGCACTGGTTACCTATTTGCCAATGCCGAGCTATTGCTTGGCGGTCAGTTCGCTTTTTTAGAAATGACCATTATTGAGGGCTATCGAGGGCTGCTGATTGCAATTCTGCCGCCGGGTGGCTTCCTAGTACTTAGCCTGATACTGATGGTGAAACAGCATTCAGAGAGTTTGATCACGCGTTATCAGCAACATAAAGCAAGGAGAAACGGTTATGAAAGCCAGTGTGATTTACGCCAATGAGAGTGACCAGATGTGGCTGGACGTGGATCTTGCGTCAGACGCAACAATTCTCTGTGCAATTACCCAATCTGGGATGGTCAATTTGTTTCCTGAGATTGACTTAAACCTGCAAAAAGTGGGGGTGTTTGGCAAGATAAAACCGCTTGATACGCCGCTCTCTGAGGGTGATCGGGTAGAGATTTACCGGCCAATTACATTTACCGACAATGCGTTGTCCGAAAGCGAACAACTGTAGACAAAAGGCGTCGCAAAGCCTGTAAATAGAGACACTTATTTTAGGTACGGTGTTTGCAATTCAATAGATAAAGCGACATTGCAAAAGGCAATTGAGTGTAAAAGCAGATTGATTTTTTAGGTATTTTAGGGAGAGCAAGATGTCGAAAATTGGAATTTTCTTTGGAACAGATACGGGCAGTACACGCAAAATTGCCAAGCTGATTCACAAGCAGTTGGGTGATATTGCAGACAAGCCGCTTAACATCAACCGTGTTGATGAGGCGACATTACTTGGCTACGACAAGTTGATCTTTGGCACGCCAACGCTGGGCGAGGGTGAGCTGCCAGGTCTTGCCACGGAATGTGAAGCCGAAAGCTGGGCGGAGTTTCTAGACAATAATGAAGAGATTGATCTAAGTGGTAAGACCGTGGCCTTGTTTGGCCTTGGAGACCAAGTGGGTTATCCCGATGAGTTTGTTGATGGGCTGGGGGAGCTATACGACTTTGTGACCGAGGCGCAAGCTAACGTGATTGGCTTTTGGCCTAATGAAGGCTATGAGTTTAATGAGTCTACGGCACTGGAAGATGACCAATTTGTTGGCCTAGTGATTGACAAGGATAACCAGGCCTCATTATCTGAAGAGCGAGTCACGCACTGGGTAGAGCAGATCAAGGCTGAGTTTGAGGCTTAGTTAGCCGTTAGGTTTGCTAAGTATAGACTTGCGATAGGCTTTCAAGCCTGTCGCAAGTCTAATTTTACTGACTCTAGAGGGAAGGTAATCTATGTGTTGGTTATTGGTAGGCCCAAATACACCAGTTCACTCGTAGGGTCGATTAAATCAGCTCTTCTTCTATTTGCTCTAGAGTCTTGTTCTTCGTCTCTGGTATCGTGAAGTATATAAATACAAGCCCCAGCAAACATGAGCAGCCATAGGATAAGAAGGTGTATGAAGCACCCCAGTTGTTTAGTTGCCAAGGGAAGGCTGTTGATACCACATACGCCGAGACACTAGTCATACAGGCAAAAATCGGAATTGATACCGTCCTAACAGCGTTAGGTGAGATCTCAGAAAACAGCACCCACATGATTGGACCTAATGAGATACTAAATGTAGCATTAAATATCACCAGCGCGCCTATGATGACATACGGGTTAATGCTGACAAATGCCTCGATGATCTGATCCATCACCAACAGTAATTGTGACCTATCCAGGCTAGATGTTGCAAAGATAAAGTCCTTAAATTCAGTGTCATTGCTAAATGTTGCACCTTCATGTGTTAACAATGGTTGCGTGTCTAAAATGTGCTCTACTTTGCTTAGCCCTTCACTATTAATGACGTACTCCGCACTATCAAACGCCTTGAATGCCACCAAGTTACAAGCGAGTAACACAATCATTCCGACAATTAATAGAGGTCTTCTTCCTAAACGATCTACCCAATAGATAGCAAATATCGTCGCAATCACATTAAATACGCCAATGAGAGCGGCTTGTAGGAAGGCTGATTCACTTCCCACCCCAACTTGCTCAAGCATCATTGGTGTGTAGTAGGCAATCGCACTCATCCCTGACGTGGACTGAAAGACCCCAAGCATCACACCAATTATAAGCACCTTAGACATTCTTTTCGAAAATAGTACTTTTAGTTGTTCACTGAACGTTAAACTATTGTACTTAGCGAGGTTTTGTCGAATTTCAGTCATTCTCTGATGAGCTAACGATTCACCGTAGTATCGGACTAATATTTCTTTACCTTCATCAAACGCACCTTTGATCGCTAGCCATCTAGGAGATTCTGGTATCGAGAAAATTAATACTAGCCAAATGACGGCTGGTATTAGTTCAACGGCAAACATCAATCGCCAAATATGTTCAGGTGAAAACAATAATGACGAGTTACTGAGATTTATAACTAACAGGTAGTTTGCGAGATAGGCGAAGCAAAAACCTAATCCTAGCGTGATGGTGTTACCAGTGACTAGCTTTCCTCTTTCCTCAGGGAGAGATATCTCCCCAATATACATTGAAGTCATTCCGAGTGAACAGAACGCCGCACCTCCTAAAGCTCTAGCAAAGAATAGAGAGTAAAAATCATACGCAATTACAGACATTACAGCTGATACAACATACAGGGACGCAATGGTTATGAAGGTTGTCTTACGTCCAAACTTATCGGCGAATTTGCCTGCAAAAATCAGTGCTAGTATTGCCCCCAGTGACGGTGAGCTAACGATAAGGCCCAACTGAATATCGGAAAGTGCAAAGGTAGATTGAATAAATTTTACAGTGCCTGAAATTATCCCAGCATCTATACCAAAAACAAATCCGCCTAAGAGAAGTATCAACGAAGGTTTGTTTCTTTTGAGCCAATCATAACTTATCCCGCTATGTTTCGAATAATATGTTCCTGTAGCCATGATAATACTCCTAACTTTGTATGGCGAATAACCGTCATAGTGTTTAACTCAGAAAATGGTGGTATTATTTATGTTTGAATAGTTGTGATTTATCTTGTAACTAAACCTAGGGTCACAGTCGAAACGGACAATATGGTTCCATTGGCTTCCTCGCTCATCGACATGACATAGCCCCCAACGAATCCCCTCTAAAGGATGCACATCATTGTTTTTGCTTCGGAATGCACCTCCGGCTTGGGGGGTGTTATTAATACGGGCCATGATTTCAAAATTGACACCATCCTTTGCATATTGGATGGTATCTTGCTCAGGACCATCTCGATTAAGCAGTGCACAAATACCATCTTTATAGTTCCAAAGCATGGTTTCATGTCCTGAGTTAGTAACAGGGTTAGCTGCATGGGGTTTAAATGGTCCAGTAGGCGCATCAGAGACAGCAACACCCCAACGAGTGTCTGGTCCGCCGTTTTTATGTCCAATGTCATTGAGTACTTTGTCGGCTCGGCCATAACCACATTTGTAATAAAGCCAAAACTGGTCATTATAAAAATACAGACTGGGATCGTGTACAAGTCCGACAAATGTCCCATAGTTATAGTTGTCAGGCTCCTGCTCGGTAAACCAGTTACCTTGCTCTTTCCTTTCGAAAATTGAGCCTTTGACCTTCTCAAACGGACCGCTAGGGGAAGTCGAGACTGCCATGCCCACGGATTCGGTTTCAGCGGAGTAAACGACATCATTTGATTGAGCTTGATAAACCAAATAGAAGTGCCCTTCATGTTCAAGGATGTCAGGAGTGCAAATCGTTCTGTCATCAATGTCGCCTGGTTCACCACGAGTTACTGCCGGCCCTTGCTCAGACCAGTTAATCCCATTACTACTAGTTGCATAATAGATGTCTGCTTGATCCCAAGGATATAACTTTATTTCTTTATTACTAACACCAATAGAAGACATGCCAAAGTAGGGTCCTACTGACTTTGTGTAGTAGACATAAAACACTCCATCATGAAGCAAGACACTACTTGGATCTCGTCTATGCACACCAACTTCCAGACCAAGTCCCTTGATCGGAGTGTAAGCAAAACCGCAATACCACTCACTAGACCTGCTGTAATTCTGAGCCCTTTTTGATGCTGCACTTAAATTTTCCATACTTATTTTCCGTTAGTTGATTATCTTTCATACAAAAAATATTTGGCAATGTAGTGAATAAACTATAAGTTAAAAATGAAAATCGTAAATATACGAAGGTCACATGAACCGAAAGGAATAGTTGTAAAAGTAATTGAAAACATACAAAATGTAACGAAAGTCTCATTTCAGAAATTTGACAAAACTGCCGTCGCATCAGACTGAGTTTAAGCCGATATCCTAGAGCGAGTGATGACGAGTTGCAGTACTCAAGTGGAAGCGTACTATGAGCGACATTAATCTCAACTGCACAATTGATAAGCGGTCTTTATCATGACCGATCATGAGAATATAACTAAGGGTGCGTTAGGCGCAGATAGAGTTTGAGGTTGGTTGCAATAAACCCAACCTTGCAAGTTACTTAGTACATTGTTTGGTGTAATCTGTTTGCGGATTTCATTGTAAGCGAATATCAGTATATGAATGTAAAAATAGGAGCTAGTGCAGCAATCATCGCGCAAGCGCAGACGATTCGTTTCCAAGTCTTTACTCAAGAGCAAGGGATTGGAGAAGGTCTAGATAAAGATGGCCTGGATGAGCAGGCAATACATGCCTTAGTCTTTGATGGCAAAATAGCGGTGGCAACCGCAAGGCTCTGCCTCATCGATAGTACCCATGGGGTGTTAGCCAGAGTTGCGGTATTAAAACATTATCGCAAGCAAGGGTTGGCAGGTCGCGTAGTTGATGCGCTAATGCGCTACGCACGGCAACACGGTGTCGACACTATAGATATCCATGCCCATCACTACTTACGCGAGTACTACCAAAAACACGGATTTTCGTTTATCAAAAACGTTGAGGTAGTGGCAGGCCATCGATTGATTGAGATGCGCTACCAACGCACCCCAAGCCAAATTAATGACGGCCTTACTCTAGCAAGTGAGACCTAAGTCGCTCGGCATGATTCGAACTCAGCCCACCTTTGCTGGGCGCACGCCAGCATAACCTTGTTCAGTCTAATGCACGCTTGGTGACTTTGCTTATCAATCTACCTTGTGTATGCACGAGTCCTGCCGAGCCATAACCGAGGTTAGCGTAATTGAACACTGCTTGGTCGAAGGTGATGTTGCCCCACTGGTAGTCTGCTTTTTGCACAATTAAGCCGCTATCATGGTCGATATACTCATTATCAAACCAAGTGAGGTCTAGATAGAGCTTGCGCCCATCCTTCAGGTTGACGACATTCCAGCGATGGTTACCTCCAGCCCACTCTTCAACTGATGCAACAGACTCGAGGGTGACCACTCTATCCATCACGATATCCGAGTAACCTGAGCAAACGGTGTGGTGTTTACCTGGTGTTTTTATCGGTTGTGCACCCTGATATTGATCAAAGCTCGCCCAGTCGAACTCGATCTGCTCGCTAAGCTGTTTGGCCAAATTGACCACTTCGGCAAAGGCCGGGTCGGTAAGTTGTAGATACTCTGAATGCAGTTTGATGTGATAACGTGCTTTTAACGAACGAAATTTGGCGTTGGTAATACTGCTTGGAGTGCTTCCCCCGCTGTAGTGGGCGTCTTCTCCCCAAGTTACGTGCTGTCCCTCATTGACATAGCCTGGCGCAATGGTATAGCTTGCTTGAAACAGAACCTGGTTACCATCACCACTCCACCACGCCTTGAGGTTTGGTTCGCGCGCCCACGGCCTCTCCATTTTTTCTACTGGAAAGCCTTCGGTTATAATCCAATGACGAACCTGTGGCGGAAACTGGCCGATGTTGGCGCCGTAGTAAAGGATTTCCGGTGGTGTAAATGGTGAAAGACTACTTGACGCTGTAAGTCGCTCAGAGGATGTTGCTGCTAACGAATGCGAAGAGATGACGGTTAGCCCTAGTAACCCCGTCAAAAGAGAGAGTCGAACACTCATGTTTGTGACCTTCCAAGCTTGTCATGTAAACGCTCACGATGTGAATCGTGGCCCATTGCTCGAGTCCTTCGAGCGCCGAAGGAGACTATAGCGAAGGTCAATTGAAATTTTTGTCTTATTGCTTGGAATCGTTAAATTGCGGACTGGCTTGATGCACGATTGAGTTGGTTTTTACTTTGAAGGACACAGCCTACATATCACTCATAGAGTGATAAATAATTTTGATAAGGGCCTTATGCCTGGCTCAGGCCTTGTTCGGCAAAGTTTCACCTCTTCTAAATTACGAAGTACCAACTGCAGAGATTGAGTACAAAAACTTTGAGCTACGGCTTATTTGTATATCCTTCGCTGATGAGGTTAGCGGTTTTTATTGATTCAATATCTCTTGAAAGTGAACCATTCTTCACGGGTTTCTTCTGTTATCAGCCCATCTCGTTCTCTGACTTGATGATCTTCTCCCATTTTGTTCCTAACACCTTCCATCAGTGACATTTTCTTCGCACCCCGACGAATAAAGCGGTCACCAAGGTAATACGATAAAGTAAACTCAACCATGTAACGGTTGCTATCTGAAGAACTGCGGATGATATCGATTTGGCTATTTTCTACGTGGTTACCTAGCTTAAACGTGGCGGATTCATCCATATATATCTCATATGCCCTCGTTGACTGTTGGTCGTTTTTTACTCTGTTAATCTCAAAGGTAACCATATAAGTAGGGTTTTGAGAAGCCTCGATAGTTATCACTTCTCTCGCGGTTACAGGGAGAGCGGCAGACAACACAAGCATTAAACCAATTAAGTATTTTTTCATTCACACGTACTGATGGTTACCCACTTGACCATCGTTCCTCATCTCAGTGCCTTTTTCAGTGATGCTTAGTGGTTCTAGTGAGCCAATTCACACATCTTGTCGGGTTCTCGGGCGGAATTTCACTAGCAGCATGGCGATAAATAAAGTTGCAATCAGAACAGGTCTCGCTGTCGCAACGGTTGGTATGCTGCACAATATACCATGAAGGCTATGACAATCTTACAACTCTATGACTCAATAATAGTGGTGAGAGCGATAGCAAGGTAAACCACTTTCGGTAAGTAGAGTTCTGCCGAAAGACATTGAGATGATTTTTGACACTTTCTATAACAAAGATTTTGAAGTACAAGTAGATTGAAACTGATCGATCGCATGCTAAACAGCATTTGCAATAGTCTCATAACTAAACTAATGGTCATAACTAAACTATTGATAGATAAAGTGGGTAATCAACTCGCTCAATGCGGCCGGTTCTTCCTCTATTACAAGGTGCCCTGAGTTTGGAATGGTAGCCAAAGATGAGCCGGCGAGCTTTTGTTGAAGAGAGTAAGCCTGTTCACAGGGTATCCATGTATCCTCTTCACCCCACAAAATCAGCACCGGGCATGTCACTTTATCAAACTTGTCTTGAAACTCATCGGTAAAAATCGAGTCAGCTTGCGCAATCTGACGATAAAAAGCCGGCTTACCTTGCACGCCCTGCCAAGGAGATAATATGCCCTCAATGGTCTCTTGGGGTAGACTTTGGTGTGCAGCCGTCTTTACGTATGCCTCGACGATCGCGTCATGGATATAGTCCGGTACTCCAGAGAATGCCTCTTCATGCATCTCTACGTGTTTAAAGAATGCAGAGCCCCATGGTGAAAGCGCTACAGGGTCGATAACGACTAACTTTTTATAGCTTTGTTTATTCAGTAGATGGCTACGTAGAACCGTCGTTCCTCCGAAGTCATGTCCCACAATATAGGGCGATTCAAGGTTCCAGTACTCGAGCAAGCTACACAACAGATGATTTTGAATACCTAAAGAAACGTCACTATTACTTTTATCGGATTGGCCATAGCCAAGCATGTCGTAGTAGTAGATTTTGAATTCTTGTGAGAGTTGCTCAATGAGATGTCTCATATTGAATGATGACCAAGGCGTACCGTGAACCAAGACCAGTGGTTCTCCATGTCCTTTGACTCCGTATTTTACTTTTCGACCTTGAAAGTGAAAGGTATTTGGTAACGTCCAGTTGTTGTTATCCATCGTCTTTGCCTAGATTTTATAATTTAGCTGTATATTAAAAGGCATGCGTTGTCTTAGTCAAAAAAAGCCACCAACGAATGTTGGTGGCTGTCTCTTTCTTAGCAGCACTAATTGCTTAGTAAAGAACCGCTTGGGCCTTGTCTGAATCAATATTGTCGCTGGTCACATAGACAACGCCCGTATCGATATAAGACGCCACTTTATTCCCTTTGAGGATCTCTGACACCGCTTCTACGCCCATGTTGCCCATGCCATAAGAAGATTGAACTACCGCACCATCAAGGACACCATCGCGAATGAACTGCTGAATATCTTGGTTACCATCGAAGGCCACCGCAACCAGTTTACCCGTGTAGCCACGTTGCTTGATTGCGCGTGCCATACCAACTGCAGTGGGTTCATTAGAGCCAAAGATACCCACTAGATCGCTGTTCGATGCGAGCACATCCACGGTTTGGTTGAGTGCGGTGACCATATCAGCGTTCGAGTAGTAGGGGCCGATAACCTCGTAACCCGCCGCTTCAATAGCCTCTTTAAAACCACCGTCACGCTCCATGGCACTGCCCGAACCTGCGGTAAAGCTCATCATTGCCACTTTGCCTTTTTTCCCGTTGAGTGTCTTGATCATCTGCTCAGCGGCGAGTTTGCCCGCCGCACGATTATCTGTAGATAAGAATGCTTGATGGTATTTATCATCATCATTGAGTGAAGAGTCAATCAGCGCAACTGGGACGCCTTTTTCCCACGCTTTTTTCAGTGCAGGCACCAAGGCGTTGGGGTCGGTTGGGGCCACAACCAGGCCAGCAACACCGCGGTTGAGCGCGTTTTGGATCATGTTCACTTGCTCATCCACCGCTGTTTCAGCAGCGGGACCTTGAAAGGTGATCTTGTAGTCTGGCAGAGTTTTAGATGCATCGACCGCACCGCCTTTCACGTTCTGCCAGAAGTTGGAGTTTTCTGTTTTAACCACCACAGCAATCTCCTTTTGTGCTGCTTGTGCATCAAAAGCCGCGCTTGAAAACGCAAAGACAAGACCCATCACGGCAACAGAAGCAATCTTATTCACTTTCATATCGTTCACATCCTTTTTGGTATTCGGGGTACGAGTTGTTTTTTTGACTTTCTTGGTTTTGTGCATTCGGTATTGATCGTAAGCAACGGTCGCGATGATCACGCCGCCGATCACAATTTGTTGCACAAAGAAGCTGACGCCATTCATATTCAGCCCGTTGCGCAGCACACCGATAATGAAAGAGCCGATGACCGCACCAGTGACGGTACCAACACCTCCCATTAGCGAGGTGCCACCGACCACGGCTGAGGCGATGGCATCGAGCTCGGCAGCCACAGAGCCGTTAGGCTGAGCGGTGACTAGGCGGCTGGCGATGATTACGCCGGCAAGGCCAGCAAGAAAACCTGACGCTACATACGCTGCGGTTTTGACTTTTTCGGTGTTGATGCCTGATAGACGCGCCGCTTCTTCATTCGAGCCAATTGCATATAGATATCGCCCTAGGCGCATTTTGGTCAACAGAAAGGAAAACGCCGCAACAACCAGTAGCATGACGATCACAGGGTAAGGGATACCAGCAAATTTAATGATTGGGAAGCCGTTTTCGCCAATCTCTATTACGCGAAATAATGCACCGTTACCCAGGTAGGAGAAAGACTCAGGCATTCCGGAGACCGGGGCGGCATTGGTGATATACAGCGCAATACCGCGCGCAATCATCATCATGCCCAAAGTGGCAATAAAGGGCGGTAGGCGAAGCTTAGACACACATAGACCGTTAAACAGTCCGCACGCTGCCCCCGTCAAGACGCCAATCAACATGCCAAACGGGACGGGTACGCCCGCGTTGACAGACATTGCGGCAGTGACACCAGCAAGCGCCATCACCGATCCTAACGACAAGTCAATCCCCCCGGTTAAGATGGTCAGCATCACACCTATACCGATAATGGTGATGGTGGATGTCTGTAGCCCGACTGTCATCATGTTGTCGACGCTGAAGAAGTACGGACTGGTGACTGAGAAGGCGATGATTAGCGCGAACAATCCGCCTAATGACGCCAGTTTTTGCAGGACTTCCTTGTGCTTGTCATTCATGACATTGCCTCCTCGTACTGTGGGTACATAGTTTTCACTCCAGTCGCGTATTGCATAATTTCTTCTTGGTTGGTCTGGGTGGTGATGAGCTCTGCGGTCATCACACCCTCCTGCATGACAATGACGCGATCTGACATGCCCAGTACCTCTGGAAGCTCAGAAGAAATCATAATCACGCCAATTCCTTGCGCGGCAAGCTCATCCAATAGCTCATAGATGGCATACTTTGCCCCCACATCAATGCCCCGCGTTGGTTCGTCAAAAATCATCACCTTGGCATCACGGAATAACCATTTGCCGATCACCACCTTCTGCTGATTACCGCCAGAGAGGTTACTTACCAGCTGCTCGATAGTTGGGGTTTTTATTTCCATCTTACGCACATAAGTTTCTGCCGCTTGTTGCTCAGACGGGGTGGAGATAACGCCAAGTTTGGAGCTGACCTTGTCCATCGATGCCATGGTGGTGTTTTCGCGGATCGACATCTTGACGGCAACGCCATTGAGCTTGCGATCCTCAGATAAATAGGCGACCCCGGCTTTGATCGCATCCGATGGGCTGCGGATCACTTGGCGCTCACCGTGGATAAACAGCTCGCCCTGGGTTAACTTGTCCGCGCCAAACAGCGCCCTTGCCAGCTCGGTACGTTTGGCCCCAACCAGCCCGGTGATGGCGAGAATTTCGCCCTTCCTCAAGTCAAAGTTAAGCGGCTGAAACACTCCCTCGCGTGCCACATTCATCACTGAAAAGATCAGCTCATCTTGAATGGTGGCCTTTTTCTCAGGGAAGTGATTGTCTAGTGTTCTGCCCACCATGCGCGCGATGATGTCGTCCATGGAGATATCGGCAAACTTATGGTTAGACACGTATTGGCCATCACGAAAGATCGTGATGTGATCACAGATGCGTCTTAGCTCATCCATGCGGTGAGAAATGTAGACGATCGCCACACCTTTCGCTTTCAATTTATTGACCAGCTTAAACAGGGCTTCGATCTCTTTATCGGTCAGTGCGGATGTTGGCTCATCCATAATGAGGATTTCGACATCAAAGCTCAGAGATTTGGCAATTTCCACCATTTGCTGTTTAGCAACAGAGAGGGTGTTGACGATATCGGTGGGCTCGACATCAATATCGAACATCTCAAGCAGTTTTTTCGCCTCACGTCGCATGGTTCGGTAGTCGATCAGGCCGTGTTTCAGTGGCTCACGGGCAAAGAAGATATTTTCCGCTACAGAGAGGTGGGGGATTAGGTTTAATTCTTGGAAGATCATCGAGATCCCGGCTTCTTGAGCCTCAAGCACCGAGTTAAACGCTATGCCGCTACCTTTGTATTGGATATATCCTTCATCTGCCAGGTAGACACCAATCAACACCTTCATCAGGGTTGATTTGCCCGCACCGTTTTCACCCATCAAGGCATGAACTTCACCTTTTCTAAGCTGAAACTGAACATCTTGCAGGGCCTGTACGCCGGTAAAAGCTTTTGATATTCCACTCATAGTCAGAATTGGATTCGTCATAACCGTCCCTTGCTAATCGTTTTTGGCGATGAAACTCAGTAAATAAATGTTACACTTGAAAACATTCGAAATATAACGAAACCTTTCGTTTTTAAGCTGTCGATCACATAATTGCCTGTTTTTTGTTCTGCTTGTGAAGTTATGCTGAAAGGGGAGAAGAAGGGGCGAGATGCGGAGACAGGTTTGTCTTGCGGGGAGCGAGGGGCATAGCGCGCGCTGATATGAGAGGCGACGTTTGAGAAGTGGGAAGCGTGTTTTTTAGCGCGCACATAATGGTGGTTTATTGGAATTGGGCCATGTGGTTGTTTACGGTTTGGTGATAGTTGGTTGCGATTGATGTGTATTGTTGAACGTTGGTTGAGATCGGGTTGGTGGAGTTAGATTGCTTACATTTGATGTACTCTTGGCATAGGGTGGTGAGCTCGCAAGGGGAGAACTGGTTTTCGTAGGCCCACAGGGCTTGAATGGCGCCGCCTATGGCGGCGGCTTCGGTGCAGGTGGGGGTCCAGAGTGGGATGTTGAGAACGTCAGAGATTAACTGTCGCCAGGCCCTGCTGTTGGCGCCGCCGCCAATGACGCAGGCGCGTTCGAAGTTGACCCCGGCGTCTTTAAGGGTTTTTGCGCCGCGTTGCAGGTTAAAGGTGACGCCCTCAACGGTGGCTCTGAGTAGATTAGCGGGTGAGAGATTGCTGCTGGTGATCCCCAGCACGGCGCCAGTTGCATTTGGGACATTGGGCAGGCGCGCGCCATCGAAGAAAGGCAGTGCACTTAGACCATTCGCACCGATTGGGCTTGAGCTTAACAGGGTATCGAACTCATCCAGGCTTGAGTTGGTTAAACTCAAGATCTGGTTATTGGCTGTGGTGACATTCATGGTGCTGGCTAGGGGAAGGTAGCCATTGGATGACGAGCAAAACGCATTAAGGTCAGGGTGGTGATAACTGTCCACTTGTTGATAGCAGTGGGAAAATAAGGTGCCAGATGTGCCAAGGCTGATGGTCAGCTGCCCTTGATCAACGTTACCTGTGCCAATTGCGGCCATCATGTTATCGCCACCACCGCTTGAGACGATAACATGTTGCTTAAGGCCAAGTCGCTCGGCAACCTGTGGCGTTAGTGTTCCCACAACGTCTTCTGAGGCGAGCACATCCGGGCGCTCGAAGGTGTGGGCAATGCCCAGCTCAGCAAACATAGCTTCGCTCAACGACTTCGAGCGCGTATCAAACCACCCGGTTCCAGAGGCATCCCCGGGCTCGATAGCATAACGACCAGTGAGTGACCAATTTAAGAACTCATGAGGCAGCATGATGCGGTGGATCCTGGCGAAGGTCTTGGGCTCATAGCGTTTTATCCACAATAGCTTGGCGATTGTAAATGCGACAGGTACCTGAATGCCAATATCGCTTACGAAGTGACTTGCACGAGACTCTACAAACTCCTTGAGAATTTGATGTGCCCGGGTATCACACCATAGCATTGCATCCCTAATCACCTGGTGTTGGTGATCGATAAGAACCAGACCATGTTGTTGACCGGATATTCCTATGCCTTTGACGGCGCCTTTCAGTCGCTCTTGGCCGCTGAATGCTAAGTTAACCGATGTAGCCAGCGCATCTAACCAGTTGTGAGGGCTTTGCTCACGCTGACCGATTTGAGCTGCTTGGGTTTTATGTGGGGTAAACCCTTGTCCGATCACTCTTCCTTCATCCCAAACGATAGCCTTGGTGCCCTGTGTTCCGCAATCAATACCAATATACATGCCTAATTCCTTCAATTGTTTACGAATTGTGATCTGAAGCAAATTTATAGCCAATAACAAACGCAATGCGAAAGTTTCGATTGATGTTTCAATAGCATTCTACGTAAAGTAATAAGCAAACGAAAGTTAATAATAAGATTTTGAAAATAAATTTGGTTAGAAAAGGTAATGTTATGCTCAGTATTATGGTTAAATCGAATAGGAAACTAGAGGTTGAGCAAAGTTCAGCACCTGCAGTCGATGCAGACTCGGTAATTGTGAAGGTGCACGTCTCGGGACTTTGTGGCTCTGATCTGCCCAGAATTTTTCATTATGGCGCCCATTTTTATCCCATCGTGCTTGGGCACGAGTTTGCCGGTGAGGTGGTGGATGTTGGAGAGCGAGTGACTGAGGTCAAGGTTGGCGACCGGGTCGCCTGCGCGCCTTTAGTGCCTTGTGGTGAGTGCGACCACTGTCAGAACGATCTTTACAGCCTATGCCAGGACTACAGTTTTATTGGCTCTCGCCAAGCGGGGGGCAATGCCGAATTGGTGAAATTGCCTCAACAATGTTGTTTTGTGTTGGACGAAGAGGTGTCGCTTATTGAAGGGGCATTCTTTGAGCCCTTGACTGTCAGTCTCCACCCAATATTGATGGCCGGTGGTGTAGCGGGAAAAGAGGTGATCGTGGTCGGGGTTGGCACCATTGGCTTACTTGCAATACAAGCCGCTAAAGCGCTGGGGGCGTCATCGGTGACCGCGATTGATATTAACCAGCAAAAGCTGGATAAGGCGGTTAGCCTCGGAGCTGATGCTGGATTCAATGCTAGCGAAAAAGACCTTGCCCAAACGATAAGCCGATACACTGATCAAACCAAATCGCAGCTGATCCTTGAGACAGCCGGTAGCCCAGCCTCAGTTCGGCAGTGCCTTAACATCGCCGCACCCCGTGCCTCGATTGCTCTAATTGGCACGCTTCATCAAGATCTCACCCTTTCCTATCAAGAGTTTGGGCAGATATTACGTAAAGAAATAAACCTGTTTGGTAGTTGGATGAACTATTCAGCGCCATACCCCGGCGAGGAGTGGCAGATCGCCAAACAGCTTTTCGCTAACAACCAGATTGATACCGAATCATTACTTGATGGTGTTTACCCACCCCAGGCGTTCGTTGAGCGTGTCACCGCACTGGATGGCACAAGCCCCGAAGGCAAGATCCTGCTTAAATGGAGCTAAAAAAATGACTCTTATCCATACCAAATACTTACTTGAGCATGCGCAAAAGCATGGATACGCAGTGCCTGCGTTTAATATTCACAACTTAGAATCCGTCCACTGTGTGCTTGATACCGCAAAGGAGATGGGCTCTCCAGTGATCCTTGCCGGGACTCCCTCTACTTATCAATACGCAGGAACACCGGAGCTGGTGGCACTGGTCGAGGCGGCAGCATTAGACAGAGGTATGCAGGTAGCCCTTCATCTGGATCACCACACCACTCTTGAAGATATCCAATACAAGGTTAAAGCTGGGATCCGCTCTGCGATGATTGACGGTTCGCACTCGCCCTTTGACGACAATATTGCCTTAACTCGGCGTGTGGTTGAGTTTTGTCATCGCTATGGCGCCAGTGTCGAGGCTGAGTTAGGACAGCTTGTGGGGCAAGAGGATGATCTGGTGGTTGAATCGGTTGAAGAGCCTTATACCAATCCCAGTCAAGCTGCTGAGTTTGTTGAACGCACTGGAGTAGACTCGCTCGCCATCGCAATAGGGACGGCGCATGGTCTGTATAAAAGCACGCCCAAATTGGACTTCGGACGCTTGGGTGATATTGCGCGCCGGGTCTCAGTGCCACTGGTATTGCATGGTGCTTCTGGTGTGCCTGGTGAGGATGTGGTGCGCTGCGTTTCGCTTGGTATTTGTAAGGTCAACGTGGCAACCGAACTCAAGATTGCTTACGCCGACACCTTAAAGCAAGTGTTTGCCGAGGACCCAAGTGTCAATGATCCGCGGATTTACAACATTGAGGCTAAGAATGCGATGGCGCAAGTGATCCGCAACAAGATCGAGTTATGCGCAAGCGCAGGGCGAGTTTAAGGAGGAAAGCATGCTTAAGAACATTGATCCGATTGTTGAGCCGGAGCTTTTATACACGCTAGCCAAGATGGGCCATGGCGATGAAATCGTATTTTCAGATATCCACTTTCCAGCCTACTCGTGTGGTGACTATGTATTGCAAGCAAGGGGATGTGAGGTATCTGCCTTAGTTGAGGCCGTGGTGCAGCTGATTGAGTTAGACCAGTATGTGGTGGATAACGTCGTAATGATGCAAACCGTGGGGGACGATGTGCATCCTGCGGGTCTGATTGATGAGTACAGCGCTAAGTTGCCACCAGGTACTGAGATCTCATTCGTCGACCGATTTGCTTTCTATGAAAGAGCCAAAAGCGCCAAGTGTATAGTTGTAACCGGAACCACTCGAAAGTATGGCAACATCATTTTGAAGAAGGGTGTCACGCCATTAGTTTGAATCGTTATAGGCGTTGCTTGATGTCAAGAAAGGACAAAAGTGACGTTATTTGATTAGCCGTTTTATTGAGCCTGGAGAAGAGAAAATGACCATAGCATATTCCTATCAGCCAACTGTTGATATAAGCAAAGTACCCACTAAAACGCTCTATACCGGACAGGTGATGCCAGCCGTAGGTCTGGGTACTTTTGGCTCTGACCGTTTTGGCCCAGAGCAGGTTTCGAGCGCTGTGTATGGTGGCATTAAGGCTGGCTATCGCTTTATTGATTGCGCCTCTATCTATGGCAATGAGGATCAGATTGGTGAGGTGATCACGCGAGCGATGGCGGATTTTGGTATTGAGAGAGAAGAGTTATTTGTTAATTCCAAGCTGTGGAATGATCAGCATGATGATGTGATTAACGCCTGTAAAAAGACACTGCAAGATCTGCAGCTCGATTACCTTGATTTGTATCTGATCCATTGGCCGTTCCCAAATTTTCACCCGATTGGTTGTGATGTAGATTCACGCAGTCCAGATGCTACGCCTTATGTTCACGAGAAGTTTATGGAAACTTGGCGCCAAATGGAGCAACTGGTTGAAATGGGGCTGGTCAAGGCGATAGGTACGTCCAACATGACTATCGCGAAAATGGAGCTGCTATTGGGTGACGCTAAAATAAAACCGGCAGTCAATGAGATGGAGTGTCATCCACTATTTCAGCAACAAGACCTTTATGACTACATGGTGAGCAATAATATTGTTCCGGTTGGTTTTTGTCCTATTGGCTCACCGACTCGGCCTGAACGTGACATGACGGCCGATGATTTAGTGGATATCGAAAACCCTGTGATTGTTGCAGCGGCAGAGCGCCTCGGTGTTCATCCGGCCATCGTATGCATCAAGTGGGCGGTGCAGCGTGGCCATATCCCGATTCCTTTTTCAGTTCACGAAGAGCAATATATCTCCAATTTGCAAAGTGCAACTGAAAGCCCTTTGACCGCAGAAGAGATGAGCGCGATTGCAGCGATTGATGCCAATAATCGTCTGATCAAAGGCCAAGTTTTCTTATGGGAGGGCTCAAGCGGCTGGCAGGACCTGTGGGATCTAGATGGAGAGATCACCAAATAACCACTGAGAAATAAAACAACACATTGCGGAAGCTTTTGAAACTGTGATAGATTTCGCAATGTTGTTGAGAATTATATTTCGAAGTTGGGATGAGAGGGAGCTATGAATCCGCTTAAGCGTCGAGAAAAAATCCTAGAGTTATTGCAAGCTGAGGGGCAAGTCGCGGTAAAAGACCTTTCAATCATGTTCGAAACTTCCGAAGTTACGCTTCGGGGAGATTTAAAGGCCCTTGAACAGCAGGGTAAGCTGAAGCGTTTCTTTGGTGGTGCTCAGTCCATTGAGTCATTGCCACTGAGCGAGAGTGATGCTGAGGTGCAAATTGACAATCGCTACAAGGTCAATCCAGACTCAAAAGAGCGGATTGCGAGCGTTGCCGCGAGCCTCGTGAGAAAGGGTGACTCGATTATCATTGATAGCGGCAGTACCACGCATTTGGTTGCAAAAGCCCTTGCCAAAGAGGGCGGGTATACGGTGATCACCAATAACTTGGTCGCAACGACTGAATTAGCCGAAGCGCAAGATACCACGCTGGTGATCGTAGGTGGGACGTACCGGGCGAAAACCAAGTCTTTGCATGGTTACCAGGCTGAGCAGTGTCTTAAAGGCGTCCAAGCTGACGTACTGTTTGTCGGTGCTGATGGCATTGATGCGGACAAGGGCATCACCACCTTTAATGAAGGCTATGCCATTACCGGCATCATGGCGGCTTGTGTGCAGCGCGTGATCGCCGTGGTGGATTCGTCTAAGCTCGGGCGGATTGGTTTTAACAAAGTCCTCGATATTGGTCAGATTGATACCCTAGTCATTGATAAAGACATTCCCAAAGAAACCAAGCGACAGTTTGAAGACAAAGGACTTGAGGTCATTGTCGTAGCTTAGTACTCACGGCGAGTAAACTACACAGTCTCTTTCCCCTAGTTCGCGTCTTTCGGTGACCTGTCTTGAGCTTTGCGCCCTTTAGCCCTAGAGGGTGCTTTTTACTCGTTGAATCCGTTATAAATTTTATTCTCCTTAGCCCTTCTGACTAGCGCCTAATGTTTATCTGACAGCATGTAACACTGGCTGCTCTACGTCTGATGAGGGTCGGTAACTACTTTTGCGAGATAGCGTCTTGCGAGATAGCACACTCCCCAATTTTTAGTCTCCATGATAGTTCGAATTGTTACGTATGTTTTCTTTATCTTGCTTAATCGTAGTTATTCGAAGACTTTCGGTGGTTTTTGATGTATGGTTTTTGTATTAGATCGCAAAGTCTTTACCTCGTGTGGTAGGGACTCACACTGGAGGCAAAAGAATGAAACAGTTTGTTGAACAGCACAAGTGGGCGAATCAGAAGGTGGGGGTTTACTCGGTATGCTCTGCCCACCCCTTAGTGATTGAAGCGGTAATGAGGTATGAACTAGACACCGATAAGCAGGTGTTGATTGAGGCGACTTCCAATCAAGTCAATCAGTTTGGTGGCTACACTGGGATGAAGCCCGCTGACTTTGTCCGTTATGTAAAGACGATTGCTGAGAATATTGGTTTTCCTTTGCAACGCTTGATATTTGGTGGCGATCATTTAGGTCCCAACTGCTGGCAAGATGAGCCAGCCGAGCAGGCGATGAACAAATCACTAGAGCTTATCCGTGCCTACGTAGAGGCTGGGTTCACTAAAATCCATTTGGATGCCTCCATGTCTTGTGCAGATGATGTCAGCCCGCTGCCACCGATGACCATTGCCAAGCGGTCAGCGGCAATGTGTCAGGTTGCCGAGCAGTATGCAGCGGATGAGGTGAAAGCGCAGATTACTTACGTGATTGGCACTGAGGTTCCCGTGCCGGGCGGGGAGAGTAGCGAGATAAACTCGGTGCACGTCAGTAAGCTTGAAGACATTAAGATCACCATCGATACCCACACCACTGCTTTCGAGGCGATGGGGGTAGGTGATGCGCTGGATAAAGTGATTGCGATAGTAGTGCAACCAGGGGTCGAGTTTGACCACAGCCAAGTGATCCGGTTTGATAAGGCAAAAGCGCAGGAAATTTCAACATTTATTGAGCAAACCCCTTGGGTGTATGAGGCACACTCGACTGACTACCAAACACAAGTACATCTCACTGAGCTGGTAGAGAGCCACTTTGCCATTCTCAAGGTAGGCCCGGCATTAACCTTTGCCCATCGTGAAGCGCTGTTCGCGCTGGCAGAGATGGAAGAGGAAATCGTGCCCGCTGAGGAGGCCAGTCAGTTTAAGAAGGTGGTCGACCAAGTCTTGTTGGATGAGCCAAAATATTGGAAGTCATATTATGGCGACAAGCACTCATCGATAGTGAGCAACCTGCATTACAGTTTCTCAGACAGGATTCGTTACTACTGGACGGAGCCGCGTATTCAGCAGGTACTGGACGTGATGCTCAGCAACCTTAAAAAGCATCCGATTCCATTATCAATGCTCAGCCAGTTTATGCCCAATCAGTATCACAAGGTGAGTGAGGGGCTGATTGAACTTGAGCCTAAAGCGTTGGTGATTGACAAGATTCAGGAGGTGGTTGAGGTTTATTCACGGGCTTGTTCAGACTAAATTTGGTGGTAAGGGTATTTCTCTGCTGAGGCAACGCGAAAACCTGCTTTGCCTCTTTTGTTGATTCATATTACCAATTAGTGGAGGAGCATGGCATAACTGTCAAAATTGAATTGATAATAAATCAATTCAATCAACGTATTTAATCAACTATGGCTGCGCTACGCTTATCGGAACTTTAGTCCTGAGCTCACTATGAGGAAGCGAACCATGGTACAAACAATCAAGCTCGGTGTCACCGACCTGTCATTTCACCGCACTACCGCATCGCTGGTTACCAATGTATTAACTGACATGGGTTTTAAGGTCGAGCGCGTGTTTTCACCTCACCAGGAAAACTTTACCAAGCTCAAGTCGGGTCAAGTTGACTTACTTTCTTCAGCATGGCTGCCGTCGAGCCATGGTATCTATAAAGCGGATGTTGAGAAGGCGGTGCCACTGATTGAGTTGGGCTTGCACTACCAGCCCTATGCGTTGTGGGGAGTACCTGATTACGTGCCGGTGGACAGTGTGGCGCAGGTATCGGACTTGGTCAAACCGGACGTGGTTGCCAAGATGAACAGCAAAATCCAGGGCATTAATCCTGGCGCTGGGATCTCCCGTTATTCAATCCAGATGATGGATGAGTATGGTTTATCTGACGCTGGCTATTCCTTCTTTACTGGTACAGAGAACGACTGCTTTGGCGCGTTTGAAAACGCGGTGGCCAAGGGTGAGTGGGTCGTAGTCCCACTGTGGAAGCCGCAGTTTCTCCACCATGGTTATAAGATCCGTGAGCTAGAAGAGCCGAAAGGGCTATTAGGGATTGTCGACCGAGCAGTACTGCTGCTGCGAGAGGACAAAAAATCCCTGTTTACCCCAGAGCAGTTGCTTCGATTGGATACATTACGCTTTTCAAATGAAATCATTGCTGAACTAGACTATCGAGTCTGCCGCGAGGATGGCGAGCAGGATGCAGTGACGCGCAAATGGCTGGTTGAAAATGGTTACTTGGCAAAGTAGTGATAAAAAATATATAAGATAAAAAAGGGCGCTGTAGATCAGCGCCCTTTACCAATTGTGTTTTATAAGTTCTGTAACGGGTTAGCGGCGCTTATTACGACGCTGCGGTTGGCTCTGGCCGCCTTGATGCCCATTACTACTATTGCCCCGGCTACGGCGCTGCTGTCCATCACCACTGCGCGCTGGTTGTGACGTACCTTGACCTGACTTGCCACGAGACGCTTTGCTGCTGTTACGGTTACCACTAGATCGCTCGTTACTCTTACCGCCTTGACGCCCCTCGCCACCGAACCCAGGTTGGTTCTTAGTATGCTTGGTGGCAAAACGATTTGCGCCATGTCGGCCTGAGCGGCGACGCTGCGCTGGAGTTTGGGTGTCAAGATCTTCTGCCGGTACCAAACAGCTTGGCTTATCGCCAATCAGGTGCTTCTTGCCCATATTGACCAGAGCTTCACGGATCAGCGGCCAGTTATCAGGGTCGTGGTAGCGCAGCAGCGCTTTGTGTAAGCGACGCTGACGCTCACCTTTGGCCACTGGCACCTCTTCGCGTTTCTTGTATTTCACGCGTTTGAGCGGGTTGGTCTCTGAGTAGTACATTGCAGTGGCATTACACATTGGCGATGGGTAGAAGTTCTGTACCTGATCACACTCAAAGTTGTTGTGCTTTAGCCACAGTGCAAGATTAAGCATGTCCTCTTCTTCAGTACCTGGGTGGGCAGAGATAAAGTAGGGGATCAAATACTGCTTCTTGCCTGCTTCTTTACTGTACTTCTCGAACATCTCTTTGAAGCGATCGTAAGTGCCCATGCCCGGTTTCATCATCAGATCAAGCGGATTTTTTTCGGTATGCTCAGGGGCAATCTTCAGATAGCCACCAACGTGGTGCGTCACCAACTCACGTACGTACTCAGGTGACTCAATCGCTAGGTCGTAGCGCACGCCCGAAGCAATCATCACCTTCTTGACACCCGGCACTTTGCGCGCTGCGCGGTAAAGATCGATAGTGTGCTTATGGTCGGTGTTGAGCTTATTACAGATCCCTGGGAACACGCACGATGGACGACGGCAATTCGCTTCGGCTTTAGGGTCACTACAGCCAAGGCGATACATATTCGCCGTTGGGCCGCCCAGATCGGAGATCGTGCCGGTGAAGCCCGGTACTTTATCGCGGATCTCTTCCAGCTCGTTCAAGATAGACTCTTGTGAGCGGTTTTGAATAATGCGCCCTTCATGCTCGGTGATAGAGCAGAATGAACACCCGCCAAAGCAGCCGCGCATGATGTTGACCGAAGTCTTGATCATATCGTACGCCGGGATCTTGGCCTTGCCATACATAGGGTGAGGCACTCGGGCAAACGGCAGGCCAAACA
The DNA here is from genome assembly GCF_055391395.1 of Vibrio sabulosilitoris. Classification (NCBI taxonomy): domain Bacteria; kingdom Pseudomonadati; phylum Pseudomonadota; class Gammaproteobacteria; order Vibrionales; family Vibrionaceae; genus Vibrio; species Vibrio sabulosilitoris. The sequence continues at coordinate 2,626,009 of NZ_AP029599.1, read as the reverse complement.
CATAATCCATCTCTTCGGTTGAGAGTGGGATAGGCGGCTGGTTGATCCACAGCTCACGGTTGCCGTGGCGTTGAATCAAGGCGCGACCAGAATATGGGTTGGTCTCAAGGTGCATAATGCGCGCGGCGTGGGCGTACAAGATGCGATCGTTGTTGAGTTTCTCAAATGGCGGCAGGCGCACGGCTGTGGTTTCGGCATCGTGACGTGACGGTCGGATTGTGATCGGTTTGGCCACTGCCTCGGTTTCTAGCTCAGGTTTGGTCTCACATTGAGTCTCAACCTCGTAGGGATTAGGCGGAATAAACGCCTCTTTACGTGGTTTCTCAATGCGAGATGAATCGATGATCCTGAAGCTCTCAGGCTCTTGCGCTAGGTTAACGGCAGTACCACGAATATTAGTCAGATTAGCAATATCTTCGCCATCAGCAAGGCGATGAGCAACCTCAATCAGCGCACGCTCAGCGTTACCAAACAGTAAGATATCGGCCTTGGCATCAAACAGCACTGAGCGACGCACTTTGTCTGACCAATAATCATAGTGAGCTAGTCGGCGCAAGCTGGCTTCGATGCCACCCAGCACGATTGGTGTGTCTTTATAAGCCTCACGACAGCGCTGAGAATAGACCAGCGTTGCGCGATCTGGACGCTTGCCACCCTCGTTGTTTGGCGTGTAGGCGTCGTCGTGACGCAGTTTACGATCCGCGGTATAGCGGTTGATCATCGAGTCCATGTTACCGGCGGTGATACCGAAGAACAGATTCGGCTGACCCAGCTTCATAAAGTCGGTTTTATCCCCCCACTTAGGCTGAGCAATAATGCCGACCCGAAAGCCCTGCGCCTCGAGAAGACGGCCGATGATCGCCATACCAAAGCTAGGGTGATCGACGTAAGCATCACCCGTTACGATGACAATGTCACAGCTGTCCCAGCCGAGTGCGTCCATCTCTTTTTTGCTGGTTGGCAAAAATGGCGCGGTACCGAAGCATTCTGCCCAATATTTCTTTGTTTCAAAAATCTTTTGACTAATCATATTATTACAGTGTTAATAAAGCACTTAGGGACATTTATGGGTCATTCCTCCCATTCCTGCTATTAAGCAAGTCTAGCTGATCTTTTGTGTAGTCATCTACCCAATCACCATAGGTGTTGTAAACCTCCCTTGCGCTAGAGTGTCCCATCTGTCTGGCAATAAAAGTAGCGTTGGTACTGGCTGAAAACAACCAACATGCATAGGTATGCCTAGTTTGGTACGGCCTGCGATAATCAACGTCTGCTCTCTTGCATAGCATTGCCCATTTTTCCCAAACCGAAACGTGCGAATAGTAGCGATTGGTGGTTTTTGCCCTCGCGGTAACCGTAGGGGAAAAAACTGGGCGAATCTGAGATGGCGAGAGTTTACCATATTCTCGCTGTAACACACTCACTTCGATCGGATCGAGCTGTCCCGTGTAATCGCGATGGCTTACTACAGCGTCGTATGCCAGATCCAAGAGGTTAAAGGTTCTCTCTTGACACTGTATTAGGTAGCTTGAGTCGTCCTTGTGTGTCTTGGCGCCTAGCTCAATCGCTGTTGGTAGTTATTGCGATGGCAAAGTATGCTGAAACAGGAGACCCAAAATTCTTTGAATTAATTGAACAGTCGAAAAATCATTATGGAATGAGGGCTAAAAAATTTGAAGACGTGGGAAGGAAGGCTGCGAATATGGCCAGCAAGTTTGAATAATTTGCTTATATTGTCTTTATTTTTCGAAACTAAGCTTCCTCCCGATTTCAGATAATAAGTGCGACATTCATGGGAAGGTGTAGAAGAGGAAGCCAACTGCTGAAAGTGGTACGCTCTTCTCGCCAAAGAAACAAGCAGTACTACCATGAATTATCAGCAGTTGACCGAGGGCAGAAGATACCAGATTTCTGCTCTTTTGGAACGGGGAATTTCAGTTTCTGAAATCGCTAAAACAGTTCAATGCCATCGCTCGACGGTTTATCGAGAGCTAAAAAGAGGCCGTAAGAGCAATCATTACTGTCCAAGCACGGCACAGATGGTGTCCATCACCAGACGGAGAGCTGCACTAAAATACCGAATTCCAAAGGAACGTGTTGACTTTATTCGTCTTCTTCTAGAGGCGGATTGGAGTCCAGAGCAGATATCCAACGTCTTAACGAAAGCCGGCGCAGCAGTCAGCCATGAGTGGATTTATCGTTTTGTTGCTAGCGACAAGCGCTCAGGCGGTAAATTATATCGCCACTTGAGGCAAGGCCATAAGCGGTATCGTCGCGGTAAAAAAGAGAAAGCTCCTGCGATTAAGAATGCCGTTTCAATTGATGACAGACCAAGCATTGTTGACAGCAGAGAGCGGTTTGGTGACTGGGAAATTGACACTGTTCTAGGTAAGCATGGTACAGGCGCAATGGTAACTATTTTAGAGCGTAAGACCCGGTTTTACTTGGTAAAGAAAGTACCATCTAAGTCAGCCGATGACGTTACCCAGGCGACAATAGAGCTACTCATGCCTTACAAGGAGCATGTGCATACCATCACCGCGGACAACGGGCGAGAGTTTGCAGGTCATGAAACTATCGCAAAAGAGTTGGAGGCAGATGTGTACTTTGCTCATCCCTATAGCTCTTGGGAGCGAGGTGCTAATGAGAATGCGAACGGCCTTTTGAGGCAATATGTGAAGAAAGGAACCGATCTATCGACGGTGACGGACATTGATATAGAGTTTGCTTTATCGCGGATAAATTATCGACCAAGAAAGTGTTTAGGCTTCAAACAGCCAGCCATTGTATTTACCAAAATGGCTTTAGCTGCTTGATATTGGAGAGTGTCGCACTTCGCAGTTGAATTCGGGCTTCAGCAAAACTTTAAATTAAGTTCAATCGATTTATCTAAACTACTATAGTTTCCGGAAGGGATGCGATATGTTGTTCTAGGCGTTACAAGCATAGTTTATAAGCCTGTATGTTTCATATAAGCCCATTTTTACAGCAGAGGGCCCGAGTTGCCCTCTTTTTTTTTGCTTATTGAATACTATTAGAGCTTAGAGTAGGGTTTGTATTGCATCAAAGTTAATAAATAATATTTTTTATACATTATTGCTGGGAAGAGTAGCCTTAAATAGACCTCATGATGATACTAATTACATCGATGTGGAAATTGGTTATGCTTGTCTATACACCATTATTTCCGCTTAAGTAAATAAAGTCCATCGCGTTTTTGGCAAGGGAAATCTACTCGCAACCCTCTAATTCTAATTCGATAAAGGGGATGGCTCCATGAACGCTAGCGCAAACAAAGCAATGGCGATATTGGCGGAAAGCTTACTATTCAGGTTTCACTATGTCGCATATGTGGCTTATGTCGAGCAAGAAAGACTAACATTGGAAGAAAAAGAGTCACTAGGGCGCCTCGATGAAGACCTGACAAGGAGTCATGAAAAAATAACTCAGCTCCTTAAGTTGGGTGCGACAGATGATTGCTGTAGGTTAGTGTATCGAGAACTAAGAGATATGGTTGAAAAGACTGTCGCATTCACTGATAAAATGCGAGCCGGCTGGTCAGCTGATGATCTGCATCCAGCAACAGCGCGTTTTTTGTATTTGCCAGTTTCGATTAAAAGTTTGCAGGATTACACGGAATTTACTAACAGGCTTCTTCTCAGAGAGCCGCCAGAGATAGCGCGCTTTACAGTCGCGCTATCGTTAGTCGGCGATCCTGAGGATGTCATGAAGCGTTTGTTTTCTCATATTCCAGCGCCGGGCATGCTTAGCTTGAATGAAGAAACTACACAATTGCAGTGATAAGTACACTTATTTGTACTGACTTATACATGAGCTGACACTTATGGTGGTGAAGCATGACCTAGTCGTATCGGCTGGCTCTCTTGCTACAAAAAACCTTTGGACAGAACCTTCTTAGCAGAGTGAGGCGATATCGACCTATCAGATAACTTTTGGTATCTAAAATGAAGTCAGCCACATGATTCTGCGGTAACTGATGTGAAAGGAAATCGACAAACCCTGTCACTCACGCGTTATTTTTGTAGATCTACCTTATACGAATATAATGAAAAAATACGCAATCCACCATTTACGGACTGCGCGTACAAAAATTGGTTTTCAAAACGATTATGAGTTGCTTAGCTTGAAAGCATCTTACGTAGATTCTGCTTGACGGACTTCACGGATAACTAGGAAATACAACGAGGAAGTTAACAGTATCGAACCACATAATATCCAACTGAACGATATGCCGAAGTATTCAGAAATGACTCCCATAGCCAACGAGGCAATCATCCCTCCGCATGTAACAGCGAAGGAGCTAATGGACAAAATGGTTGAGCGAATTTCTTCGTGGGAGTTCTCGTTAAGTAATACTTGCTCGGAGTTATTCCCCATTGTAAAGAGAAAGAAAAACATCAAGTAGAAAAAAGCAAAACTTGTGGTGCTAGTAGTGTTCGCAAGCAAGAGCAGTGAAAAAGCAGCAAGTGATCGAGTTGTAAATATTAAAGCCTTATGTGAACCGAAAAATACCCTTAATAACGGTATGGATAGTATTGATGATAGAGCCGACATTAAGAAATACAACGCTGATATGATGCCAAAAAGAGTCAAGTTGTCAGGGGCCATTCCTATCAAATCTGCCAGATAAGGTTGCCAGAAGTTTTCAACAGCGCTCATCACTGCTCCAAAAATAAGCGTTGCCTGAAGAACCAACCTCAAAGTCCACTGATTTAAAGAAAATGTAAGCGCCTTGATACTAGTGTGCATCGCGATAGCTAAGGTGTTTTGGGAATTGTCATTGATACCTTTCTGCTCAGGAAGCAATATCCATGTCAGTAAAAACAAGGCAACACATGATATGCTAGCGACGAAAATATTGATGTCATACACGCTAAATGTCTCGATATATGAGCTAACAATGCTATTAGGTAGAACCCCACCAATTAAAGACCCGGTAGCCAGTCCAGCAGTAACCAGTACGTTTATTTTCGCGATTGCTGTATGGTACGAATCGTCTCCCATAGCGTTAGCAAAAGAATCGTAGAACCAAGCATCTAGGCTTCCGGAATAAACAGCCCTAGAAGCTCCCAAAAACATAGCGCTCAGCAAGATTTCCTCTAAACTATTTGCATAAAAAAGTGCAAGGCACCCCAACAAATTAAGCGCTAGAGAAAACAAATAGGTATTTTTGCGGCCAAAGGTGTCAGCCACACTACCGAGAGGTATTTCTAATATTGCAGTGCTCCCGACCCAAACTGCCATGACAAGCCCAATTTCTGATAGGTTTAGTCCTCTAGATTGAAAAATAAGAGTAATTACAGGGATAAGTAACCCTACCACCATCCAGTGTAGGCCTTGTTGAATGCCAAATCGTATAACCAACTCGCGTCGTTTCATCAGTGTCCTCCTCTTTTACACGAGTTGTATGATCTCATTTTGATACATTTGTGCAATATCAAGTTAAAAAGGATAGTATATAGATACTTTTAGTATCTATATAGGGATGATTTAGACAAAATGAACGAACAACTATCTCTAGAAGTGTGTAAGTTACTCAAAAGAGAGCTTAAGAGGTGCAATATTTCTTATCGTACACTCGCTACTGAGCTGAAAATATCAGAAGTCAGTGTCAAAAGGTTGCTAAACAATTTACAACCACTTTCCATGCAGAGGTTGATAGCTATTGTCAATCTTACGGAGACACCTGTATCGAAGCTTCTTTCTGAGGCTGAAGAGAACATTTCTTCAATTCCTGTTTTCTCACAAGAACAAGATGATGCTTTTTTCAATAATCCATCGCTTTTTTCATTCTGGTCCGAATTAGCAGAAGACCTTACCATTCAACAAATCAAAGAAAAGTACAGGCTAAACGATGCTTCAACACATCTTTACCTTCGACAATTGGAAAAAATCCGTCTCATCGAGATAGGCTCAAACAATGCGTGTCATCTGTTGTTGCCCAAGCAAACCTCATTTGTTAAGGGGGCTAGTTTCCCTGTCTATTTTACAACGCAAGTGTTACAGGGCCTTCAAGAGCGAGTCATTAACTTAACAGCCAATGATGATGAAGCATTCCTCACCAGCTTCAAAGTTGAGCTGACGAAAGATGAGTTTGTAGAGATCAATGCCATGTTAGATAACTGGTTGTTTAGTAAGCTACGAGAAAGGCAAGGATTTGGTGATCGAAGCAAAAATAAAGTTAAACCTTATACATTTGGCTTCATGGGAGCACAAGGAGAATTCCATGGTAAGTTACCATCAATACCTAATTTGATTTAACAACCCGATATGATCAGCATTGCTGAAATAGCAGAACAATATGAAAAAGCAGTGCATCAACATTGGCAACGATGTTTGTTGGATGTTGAAGCGTTTAAACATCAATACCAAAAGGCGGTGGTTGGTCAGCGTTGATAACATTGAGTTATTGGCCTTCGCCTTGTTAATGCTAGTGTATGCGTACACTAGCATTACTATAGCCCGCCTTTGTTTGAAGACAGATTAAGCACCCTGTTCTAATTAAGGGTGCTTACTGCTTAACAAGATTCTATGGTTCTGAGAGACAGGATGCGTGGAACGACACAGATGTATAGTATGCACTGTAGCGACCATCGACTAAGCTCACGGCGTGATATGCTGCTCCCGAGTGTTGTGTCGATGACCAAGAGCGATTAGAGGCCGGCCAGCCGTGAGCGGAAAACATATTGCCGTATATATGGTAGAGCGATCTTAACTCGCCTCTTGGTGGTAAGCGCCAGTTAGTTCGCCCGCCGACATTATTGGTGTTATATGTAGCGCACAGTGTATAAGCGTCGTCCCAATTGAATCCATAGAATTCGCCAGCTGGACCGTGGGATCCATCAGTAAGAGTCCAAATAGTAGTTCCACGCCCACCAATACTGTTTAGGTAACGTACTGATGGCGAGCTGGTAAATAATCTCCCGCCGCCTATATCCAAGATATCAATGCATGTACCAGCGAGTGAAGCACATAATACACCGACCTCTACATCTACAGTGTTACTGCTAATAGCATCTTTAGTGGCCGTTACTGTGGTTTCCCCTAACTCAACACCAGACAGCAAACCTGCAGATGTCACCGTCGCGATATTGGTATCGCTTGACCTCCATGTCACAGAGTCTGTCACCTCTGAAGAAGACCCGTCACTGTAAGTCGCCGTAGCCTTTAACTGCTCAGTCATACTCTTCTCTACATTGACTGTCTCAGGGCTCACTTCGATCGCAGTAATGACCGCAGCTGAGACAGTCACCGTCACAGGCTCACTGCTCACGCCATCTTTTGACGCGGTGACTGTGGTGCTACTTTCGTCAGCACCCGTCAACAAACCGTCTGATGTGACCGTAGCGATACTAGTGTCGCCTGACATCCATGTTACGGAGTCTGTGATGGTAGAAGATGTACCATCACTGTATGTCGCCATAGCCGCTAACTGCTCAGTTTGGCCTTTTGCTAGACTAATCGGTGAAGGTGTTACTTCAATTGCTGTCAGTATTGCTGCAGAGACAGTGACACCGACCGTATTGCTGATAATGCCGTCTTTAGTCGCTGTTAGTGTCGTGCTACCTACTTCAACACCAGACACCAAACCCGCTGATGAGACTGTAGCGGTATCAGTATCGTCTGAAGTCCACTCTACTGAGTTTGTGATATCAGAGGAAGTACCATCACTGTATATCGCTGTGGCTGTGAGTGGCTCGGTTTGACCTTTCGCGACATCAACGGTAGCTGGGGTCACTTGAATCTCTGTCATCACCGCCGGCGAAACCGTCACATTCACCGTATTGCTGGCCACGCCATCTTTCGTGGCGGTCACCGTCGTCGTTCCCACTTCAACACCAGATAGAGTCCCGTCTGCTGTGACCATTACGGTAGCCGTATCGCTTGAATCCCAAGCAACTAAGTTTGTAACGTCAGCAGACGTGCCATCATCGTAGGTCGCGGTTGCAGTCAATGATTCTGTTTGACCTTTCACGACATTGACCGTAGCAGGGGTAACTTGGAGCCCGGTCATCACGGGATCCGTGACCGTGACATTCACCTCGTTACTGGTAATACCGTCTTTTGTGGCATATATGGTGACAACGCCCAGCGTATCGCCGCCCACTAGCTCTCCGGGCTCGTCAAAATAGCCAATATCTTGATCGGAGGTATGCCAGTTATCGATACCTAAATCCGTCAATGTTTTTGATGAACCATCAGAGTAGTGTCCAACAGCTTCAAAGAGTTGCTTGCTGCCTCTCACTAGCGTTAAATCACTGGTTCCTCTCGTTGTTGGCATCGATGCGGTGATATCGATACGTTCCAATTGAGCTGCATCACCAGTGTTCCCATCACTCCCTCCAGAGCCGGAATTACAACCGACTAACAGTACTACTAGTGGCAAAAAAACGATCGTAAAAATACGCCTAAACAATCTACTCATCATAACCTCTGTTCCAGATGTCCCTATAACTAAGTGAAAGGGTAAAAAATGTACAACAAAGGCTATCGGTTTACGTATCAATAGTAAATCGAGCGCATATGACCTTGGTTCCAATAAATGGTTAAAAAATATACGGAACTACGGAGTGTGAGGTGCCGCTCAGTCTTACACTGTAGAAGGTCTTATTTAGCGCATTAAAATAGGGGGATTGAGTAAGCGCCCCAAGATCCCACTTGGTACGCTTTGATAATCTAAGTGCCAGGAGTAGTGGTTTAATGATCCCGAACGCCAAATTAGGTGGTAAAGTCACCACCATTAATGAGGTGTTTAATGACAAAACGACGACGTACATTCTCTGCTGAGTTCAAAACGGATGCAGCATGCTTGGTACTTGATCAAGGTTACTCTGTTCCTGAAGCGGCACGTTCAGTGGATGTTGGTGAAACGGTTTTGCGGCGCTTGGTCGACCAGCTTAAGGTTGAGTGAGGTGGCATTATCCCATTGGCCAAACGATGGTTGGGCTTTATCCAGTAAATTGGATGCAACTCTAGCAGCTAAAGCTTCAGATACAGTTTGAGAGCTGCGAGGGCGACCTGATGGTGTTATGTTCGACTCAGATAAGGGGCCTAATACGAGAGTCGTATATTCCGTCTCTGTTTGTGTATGCAGTAGACACCTTAATGCTACAGGGTGTCTACTGTTTAGCTAGACTTTCTATTTATGGCTCTGAGACGCAGGATACGTAAGACCGGTAGTATCCCGGGGTGGCGTGAAAGTACCTACCATCGTCAAGGCGCAGCTGGTTATAGGTATTCCCTTGATTATCGGAATCCGCTCCCCAGTACTGGTTATTGGTCGGCCAATTACGTGCGTCAAACATGTCGCCGTATGCATCGAAGAGCTCTACTCGCAGTTCAACCGATGTCGGCAAGCGCCAGTTAGTTCGCCCGCCGATACTATTGTGGTTATAAGTAGTGCACAGTTCATTTGCTTCAAACCAGTCGAACTGGTAAAAATTACCAGCTGGACCACTGGTTCCATCTTCAGTATAGGTACCTGTATTGGCGCTACCCCCGATGCTGTCTAAGTATGACTCTGAAGGTGAGTTGGTAAATAACATACCTTCACCTACATCTAAGATATCAATACATGCACCAGCGAGTGAAATGCATATTACTACCTCTACATCTACAGTGTTACTGCTAATGCCATCTTTAGTGGCCGTTACTGTGGTAGCTCCCAAGTCAACCCCAGACAACAAACCTGCTGACGTCACTGTGGCAATACTGGTATCGCTTGACGCCCACGTTACTGAGTCTGTCACCTCAGAGGAAGTACCATTGTTGTACGTCGCTGTAGCGGTTAGCTGTTCGGTTAGACCTTTCTCAACATAGACCGTCACTGGGCTCACTTGAATCGCGGTAAGGACCGCTGCCGAGACAGTCACCGTCACAGGCACGCTGGTCACGCCATCTTTTGACGCGGTGACTGTGGTATCGCTTGGCCCAACACCAGTCAGAAAACCCGCTGATGTGACCGTAGCGACACTGGTATCGTCTGATATCCATACCACTGTGTTGGTGACGGTAGAGGAGGTGCCATCACTGTAGGTCGCCGTGGCCGTTAACTGCTCAGTTTGGCCTTCCACCATATCGACTGACGAAGGTGTGACTTGAATGTCTGTCACTACAGCTGCCGAGACGGTGACATTGATCGTATTGCTGGTAATGCCGCCTTTAGCCGCCATTAGTGTCGTGCTACCTACGTCAACACCAGACAGCAAACCCGATGGTGAGACGGTAGCGGTATCAGTATCGTCTGAAGTCCACTCCACTGAGTTTGTGATATCAGAGGAAGTACCATCACTGTATATCGCTGTGGCTGTGAGTGGCTCGGTTTGACCTTTCGCGACATCAACGGTAGCTGGGGTCACTTGAATCTCTGTCATCACCGCCGGCGAAACGGTCACATTCACCGTATTGCTGGCCACGCCATCTTTCGTAGCGGTCACCGTCGTTGTTCCCACTTCGACACCAGATAGAGTCCCTTCTGCTGTGACCATTGCGGTCGCCGTATCGCTTGAATCCCAAGCAACTAAATTTGTAACGTCAGCAGACGTGCCATCATCGTAGGTCGCCGTTGCAGTCAATGACTCTTTTTGACCTTTTGCGACATTGACCGTAGCAGGGGTAACTTGGAGCCCGGTCATCACGGGATCCGTGACCGTGACATTCACCTCGTTACTGGTAATACCGTCTTTTGTGGCATAGACAGTGACAACACCCAGCGTATCGCCACCCACTAGCACTCCGGGCTCGTCAAAATAGCCAATATCTTGATCGGAGGTATGCCAGTTATCGATACCTAAATCCGTCAATGTTTCTGATGAGCCATCAGAGTAGTGACCAACAGCCTCAAAAGGTTGCTTGCTACCTCTCACTAGCGTTAAATCACTGGTTCCTCTCGTTGTTGGCATCGGTGCGGTGATATCGATACGTTCCAATTGAGCTACATCACCAGTGTTCCCATCACTCCCTCCAGAGCCGGAATTACAACCGACTAACAGTACTACTAGTGGCAAAAAAACGATCGTAAAAATACGCCTAAACAATCTACTCATCATAACCTCTGTTCCAGATGTCCCTAAAATTAAGTGAAAGGGTAAAAAATGTACAACAAAGGCTATAGGTTTAGGCATCAATAGTAAATCGAGTGCATATGATCTTGGTTCCAATAAATGGTTATAAAATATACGGAACTACAGAATGTGAAGTGCCGCTCAGTCTTGCACTTTAGAAGGTCTTATTTAGCGCATTAAAATGGGGATATTGAGTAAGTGCCCCACAATCCTACTTGGTACGCTTTGATAATCTAGATGCCAAGTGCAGTGGTTTAAAGATTCTGGACACCCAATAAGGTGGTAAAGTCACCACCATTAATGAGGTGTTTAATGACAAAACGACATCGACGTACATTTTCTGCTGAGTTCAAAACGGATGCAGCGTGCTTGATACTTGATCAAGGTTACTCTGTTCCTAAAGCGGCACGTTCAGTGGATGTTGGTGAAACGGTTTTGCGGCGCTGGGTCGACCAGCTTAAGGTTGAGTGAGGTGGCATTATCCCATTGGCCAAACGATGGTTGGGCTTTATCCAGTAAATTGGATGCAACTCTAGCAGCTAAAGCTTCAGATACAGTTTGAGAGCTGCGAGGGCGAATTGATGGTGTTATGTTCGACTCAGATAAGGGGCCTAATACGAGAGTCGTATATTCCGTCTCTGTTTGTGTATGCAGTAGACACCTTAATGCTACAGGGTGTCTACTGTTTAGCTAGACTTTCTATTTATGGCTCTGAGACACAAGAAACGTAGCCCTTCGGGCCTGAAACCCAATAACTAGTACCATTATATAAACTTATTTGCCAACTGGCCGCCATCCAGTAGTAAAGCTTGGCTGGCCAACCGCGCGCGGTAACCATGTTGCCATATACACCGTAGATTTCCGTTTCTAACTCGTCTCTTGTTGCCACGCGCCAGTTAGTTCGTCCGCTGATTCTATTAGTGTTATACGTAGCGCATAGTTCAGGAGCATCAGCCCAGCTGAATACGTAGAAAGAACCCGTTGGGCCGAAACTGCCATTTGAATAATGGGTACCACTATTCTGACTACCACCAATACTAACTAAGTATGTAACTGACGGGGAGCTGGTAAATACTTTCCCGCCGCCTACATCGAAGATATCAAGGCATTCACCAGCGAGTGAAGCACATACATCGACATCCACAGTGTTGCTGGTAAGACCATCATAAGTAGCTGTTACCGTGGTGGAACCCTCCTCGACACCAGACAACAAACCTGCTGATGTCACTGTGGCGATACTAGTATCGCTTGACGCCCACGCCACTGAGTCTGTCACCACAGAGGAAGTGCCATTATTGTACGTCGCTGTAGCGGTTAGCTGCTCGGTTAGACCTTTCTCAACATAGACCGCCACTGGGCTCACTTGAATCTCGGTAAGGACTGCTGCCGAGACAGTCACCGTCACAGGCACGCTGGTCACGCCATCTTTTGACGCGGTTACTGTGGTGCTGTTTGGATTAACACCAGTCAGCAAACCCGCTGATGTGACCGTGGCGACACTGGTATCGTCTGATATCCATACCACTGTGTCGGTGACGGTAGAGGAGGTGCCATCACTGTAGGTCGCCGTGGCCGTTAACTGCTCAGTTTGGCCTTCCACTATATCGACTGACGAAGGTGTGACTTGAATGGCTGTCACTACAGCTGCCGAGACGGTGACATTGACCGTATTGCTGGTAATGCCGCCTTTAGCCGCCATTAGTGTCGTGCTACCTACGTCAACACCAGACACCAAACCTGCTGATGAGACTGTAGCGGTATCAGTATCGTTTGAAGTCCACTCCACTGAGTTTGTGATATTAGAGGAAGTACCATCACTGTATATCGCTGTGGCTGTGAGTGGCTCGGTTTGACCTTTCGCGACATCAACGGTAGCTGGGGTCACTTGAATCTCTGTCATCACCGCCGGCGAAACGGTCACATTCACCGTATTGCTGGCCACGCCATCTTTCGTAGCGGTGACCGTCGTTGTTCCCACTTCGACACCAGATAGAGTCCCGTCTGCTGTGACCATTGCGGTCGCCGTATCGCTTGAGTCCCAAGACACTATCGTTGTGACGTCAGCTGAGGTGCCATCATCGTAGGTCGCCGTTGCAGTCAATGGTTCTGATTGACCTTTCACGACATTGACCGTAGCAGGAGTAACTTGAAGCCCGGACATCACGGGATCCGTGACCGTGACATTCACCTCGTTACTGGTAATACCGTCTTTTGTGGCATAGACAGTGACAACGCCCAGCGTATCGCCACCCACTAGCACTCCGGGCTCGTCAAAATAGCCAATATCTTGATCGGAGGTATGCCAGTCATCGATACCTAAATCCGTCAATGTTTCTGATGAACCATCAGAGTAGTGACCAACAGCCTCAAAAGGTTGCTTGCTGCCTCTCACTAGCGTTAAATCACTGGTTCCTCTCGTTGTTGGCATCGGTACGGTGATATCGATACGTTCCAATTGAGCTACATCACCAGTGTTCCCATCACTCCCTCCAGAGCCGGAATTACAACCGACTAACAGTACTACTAGTGGCAAAAAAACGATCGTAAAAATACGCCTAAACAATCTACTCATCATAACCTCTGTTCCAGATGTCCCTAAAATTAAGTGAAAGGGTAAAAAATGTACAACAAAGGCTATCGGTTTACGTATCAATAGTAAATCGAGCGCATATGACCTTGGTTCCAATAAATGGTTATAAAATATACGGAACTACAGAATGTGAAGTGCCGCTCAGTCTTGCACTTAAGAAGGTCTTATTTAGCTCATTGACATGAGGATATTGAGTAAGCGCCCCACGAGCCGATGTGGTACGCTTTGATAGTTGGAAAAATTGATATTAACCGCTTTGAAAAAGGAAAAGCAATCGGCCTAGAACCAGTAGCCAGAAAGAGAGTGGGACATTATTTGGTGATCGAAGCCGTTGTCACAAAAGTATTGATTCACATACTGATCACATTGCGGACATCGCTGAGCAAGATGAAGCAGCGTATAAACATTGGCAACGATGTTTGCTGGATATCAAGGCGGTAAAAGCACCAATACCAACACGCTGTAATTACTCAGCATCGCCTATTTTAGGCTTTCACCTTGCTAACGCTAATGTATGCAGACCCTACATTTGATTGCATGTCTTTGTTTATGCCGGCGATAGACACCCTATTGCCCTAGGGTGTCTACTACGTACCTGTACACTCTAAATGTTCAGCTTAAGGCTCTGAGACACAAGAAGCGTATGCCACGAAGTGGCCTGAGGCGCTATAGGTGGAACCGTTTATGAGGCTCACGTATAAGTATAAATTACCAGTATAATCACGCCAGTAAGCCCTAGAGGTCGGCCAACCACGTGCGGCAAACATAGGGCCGTACACATCGAAGAGCTCCGAAGTTAGCTCGCCCGCTGCCGGCAAGCGCCAGTTAGTGCGCCCGCCGATACTATTGGTGTTGTAAGTTTCGCACAGTTCACTAGCTCGCGACCAGTTGAAATATTGGAATCTACCTGCTGGACCGTTAGTTCCATCTTCAGGCATGATGCCATTATGTGGACTACCACCTATGCTGCTCAAGTAAGCCTCTGAGGGGGAGCTGGTAAATAACTTACCGCCGCCTACATCCAAGATATCAAGGCACTCTCTAGCGAGTGAAGCACATACATCAACACCCACAGTGTTGCTGGTAAGACCATCATAAGTAGCTGTTATCGTGGTGGAACCCTCCTCGACACCAGACAATACACCTGCTGATGTCACTGTGGCGATACTGGTATCGCTTGACGCCCACGTTACTGAGTCTGTCACCTCAGAGGAAGTACCATTATTGTACGTCGCTGTAGCGGTTAGCTGCTCGGTTAGACCTTTCTCAACATAGACCGTCACTGGGCTCACTTGAATCGCGGTAAGGACCGCTGCCGAGACAGTCACCGTCACAGGCGCGCTGGTCACGCCATCTTTTGACGCGGTGACTGTGGTATCGCTTGGCCCAACACCAGTCAGCAAACCCGCTGATGTGACCGTAGCGACACTGGTATCGTCTGATATCCATACCACTGTGTCGGTGACGGTAGAGGAGGTGCCATCACTGTAGGTCGCCGTGGCCGTTAACTGCTCAGTTTGGCCTTCCACTATATCGACTGACGAAGGTGTGACTTGAATGGCTGTCACCACAGCTGCCGAGACGGTGACATTGACCGTATTGCTGGTAATGCCGCCTTCAGCCGCCATTAGTGTCGTGCTACCTACGTCAACACCAGACAGCAAACCCGCTGATGAGACGGTAGCGGTATCAGTATCGTCTGAAGTCCACTCCACTGAGTTTGTGATATCAGAGGAAGTACCATCACTGTATATCGCTGTGGCTGTGAGTGGCTCGGTTTGACCTTTCGCGACATCAACGGTAGCTGGGGTCACTTGAATCTCTGTCATCACCGCCGGCGAAACGGTCACATTCACCGTATTGCTGGTCACGCTATCTTTCGTAGCGGTCACCGTCGTTGTTCCCACTTCAACACCAGATAGAGTCCCGTCTGCTGTGACCATTGCGGTCGCCGTATCGCTTGAATCCCAAGACACTATCTTTGTGACGTCAGCAGACGTGCCATCATCGTAGGTCGCCGTTGCAGTCAATGACTCTTTTTGACCTCTTGCGACATTGACCGTAGCAGGGGTGACTTGGAGCCCGGTCATCACGGGATCCGTGACCGTGACATTCACCTCGTTACTGGTAATACCGTCTTTTGTGGCATAGACAGTGACAACGCCCAGCGTATCACCGCCCACTAACACTCCGGGCTCGTCAAAATAGCCAATATCTTGATCGGAGGTATGCCAGTCATCGATACCTAAATCTGTCAATGTTTCTGATGAGCCATCAGAGTAGTGCCCAACAGCTTCAAAGGGTTGCTTGCTGCCTCTCACTAGCGTTAAATCACTGGTTCCTCTCGTTGTTGGCATCGATGCGGTGATATCGATACGTTCCAATTGAGCTGCATCACCAGTGTTCCCATCACTCCCTCCAGAGCCGGAATTACAACCGACTAACAGTACTACTAGTGGCAAAAAAACGATCGTAAAAATACGCCTAAACAATTTACTCATCATAACCTCTGTTCCAGATGTCCCTAAAATTAAGTGAAAGGGTAAAAAATGTACAACAAAGGCTATCGGTTTAGGTATCAATAGTAAATCGAGCGCATATGACCTTGGTTCCAATAAATGGTTACAAAGTATACGCAAACACAGAATGTGAGGTACTGCTCAGTCTTACACTTTAGAAGGTTTTGTTTAGCACATTAAAATGGGGGATCGAGTAAGCATCCCACAAGCCCACGTGGTACGCTTTGATAATCTAGTTGCCAAGCAAGCCGCGCGTCGATATCCTGCTCAG
Source organism: Vibrio sabulosilitoris (assembly GCF_055391395.1). NCBI lineage: Bacteria > Pseudomonadati > Pseudomonadota > Gammaproteobacteria > Vibrionales > Vibrionaceae > Vibrio > Vibrio sabulosilitoris. Next base: position 2,609,545 of record NZ_AP029599.1, on the reverse strand, counting down.
GCTTCGCAAACTGTTTCCGGCCTTACCACTGCTACTCAAGATTTAGCTTAGGATTAACTTTGCTCGTTTCGCACTGTCATTCGTGATGCAAATTGCTCCGTATGGTGCTTTTCGCTAAACTCGGGTCACCTTTTCTGCCGACAAGAATGAAGTCGATAAGACTATGATTGCTACTCTATTGATGACCTTTCCCCCAATGCTGTTTGGGGCACAACTGATCCTGACTCTAATTCTAGTTAAAGGAGATATCTGTCCGGGTCAACGAGGACGGATTCATCGAACGATGCCTGTATTGGCGATTCTGTGGCTAGCGGTATGCGCGTTGCGCGTGGAAGCCTTTATGGTGCTGTTTGCCATTTTCTACTTTTATACCCATGTTCAAACCAATAAAACACGCGAAAAGGGGCCACTGTGGCTTTTGTATCTTGCAGCTGGTCTAGCGGGCACCTTTACTTTGATGTTGGCTCTGCAAGCACCATCGGCGGCTATTTCTCTTGGCATGCTGAGTTGGTTGGTGATGCTCGGCGGGGGGCTTGCACACGTATTACTGGTGGTTGCTCGCACACGACTGCAAGCCTTTCATCGTCTATTACCGTTTGCAGGTATACTCGCTGCGATGGTGTTTGCACTGAGCTTGTTGTGGCTAACGTTTAGCCTAGATATCGATGCGCACCCTCAACTGCTGATGCCAATTGTGAGTTTGGTGGCGATGCTGATAGTGGGTATTATTGCCTGGTGTTGGCACTTGATCCGTCAGGTTGAACCGAATCAATTTGTGATCGGTTTTGGTTTGATCGTACTGCTTGGCTCAAGCAGTAGCTATCTGCTGCTGAACAGTTTGGTGGGACTAAGCGCACAGTAATCGCACGCCACTATTATCCTTCTCGGTATTTCAGTACTTTTGCTTCTATGCTTAGAAAAGGTGTGTCGCAGGTGCTGGAATGCAGGAGTGGTGTATGGATTTATCAAATGTAACCAATCTAGATAGCGCGATTTTACTCGGTATCGTCAATGAAAAACTGCGCTTAGAGTGTGATAGCTTTGAAGAGTTTGCCTCGACGTATGAGGTAGATGTGGATAATTTGGTTGGTAAGCTCGATGGCTTGGGCTATCAATACGATCCGCTGACCAATCAGTTTAAGTCTTGTGAGCGCTAGGCGTTTTGATGTCTATGTGCTGACTTCTTGATATTAAAGCGCCGACTCTAGTCGGCGCTTTATGCGTTTACGTTCAGTTTTGAGTGAGGTTATGCACTCAGCACACGAAGAACACGGTCAGCATGCTCAGCAACCTCAATGCCCTCGTCAGTGAGATAGCCGCCATCAGGAAGCGTACAGAGTTTCTTATCGTACAGGCGCGCTACGGCTTGCTGCATTTCTGGTGAGGCTTCTGAATGCACCTTAATGCCGGTCGCGGCACTGCTTAAATCAAATTGAAGAAGTAGGTTGAGCTCAGCCAGAAGTTCAGGTGTGTATTTCATAGTTCTATCCTTTCGCTGTTTACCTTCTCAAATTATGCTCGATTGGATCATCGAGCAACCAACGTTAGCTAAAAGTGTTAGGTTAGTAGTGATCAGTGCTCTTCGCTGAACAAAAAGTGACACTTGATTGAAAAAGTGGACTCAGTTGAGCTAGCAGTCTTTGCGGTTTATTAATGGATAAACGCAGCCACTAACGAGAGTACCAAGTTGCTCAAACTGCTTAGTTGGGCGTAGGTGGAATCGTTAAGTCGCCTAGCCAAGCCAAGATTGGCGGATGAAGAGCGGATAAAAGATTCGCTTTCTATCTGCCTTTCCCTGCTGAAGTGACTGTTATCTAACTGCCGCCACCTTGTTGCGTCCAGCACGTTTGGCGCGATAAAGAGCCTTATCGGCATCTTTGATCACCTCTTGAGGATTGTTGTGTTTGTCCTTCTTCACCGCGACGCCAATACTGACTGTGATCTTAACCGTCTTTTGTGGTTTAGTGCCTTTTTTGCGGTTTTCCTTGCTGCTTTTTTTACGCTTTGCCTTATCACGAATAGCAAAGGGGCGATTGGCTATTTCTTGGCGGATCGCATCAAGATGCTCAATGGCATGTGCTCGGTCACTTGACTTAAACAGGACAGTAAACTCTTCACCACCGTAGCGAAATACTTGGGCACCACCGCCAGTTGTAGCCAAACATGAGGCAACCATTGCCAATACGTCGTCACCCACGTCGTGACCGTATGTGTCATTGAAACGCTTAAAGTGATCAATATCGACCATGGCGATGGTGTAATGACGACCCACCCCCGACAAGCGCTCAAACAGCATGCGACGGCCAAGTAAACCGGTGAGTTCGTCCCGATAGGCCAACTCGTGAGAGGTGCGCATACCACTGATGAGCACGATGAGCATCGATGCGCTAAAGAAAATCGAGGAAATTCCCTCTTGCTGAAGAAAGGTCAAGGGCAATACTGCCGCCATCAAACTAAACAGCAACCCCATCGAGAGGGTGTTTGGCCGATAGATAAACAACAACAAGCTGACCGATAAGCAAAAGCCCGTCACCACTAGGCCGTAAGTCGAGGTCATTATCGGTAAGCCCATTGGACGGGTAGGAAAAAACTCAAACGCCCATTCAACGAGCAGTGCGGGTTGAATTCGAGCCAATACGTAGATAATGATTGCTTGAGTAGCAAAAGCGGCATAGAAAATCTGTGCTCGCCGCGTCGCTGCACCATTTTCAGGGATCTGGTTAATCAGCAGATTGATCGGTATAAACCCGCACAAAAGGCTAAAGCAGATTATCGCATCGTGACGACTGAGTGGTTGTTGCAAAAAATGCTGGATTAACCAATACGAGTAACAACAAACCAGCACCGACATGATCAGCTGTCGACGATTAAACATCCAAGCAAACGTTAGCGCAGTAGCGCCTAAACCATAAGGTAACCAGGTGAGTAAATCCTGTGTGGTAACACTCGTTTTGGGGTAATTGTAAAGCGCTGCAACAGCGCCAAGCAGTATGACAATAGGCAGAGCAATGTTGGTAATTTCGATTTTTGATTTCATATTTTGGTGGGTGAGAGTACTGTGTCAATTCCTTGTGTGGCGGGTGCAAATATTAAGTTATTCATGAATTTATCATGAAGTCTTTGTGGTAATCATGGGCGTGATATTGGGTGGACTTCGCAGAACCAAAGTATTTGTGGTTTTTGATTTAAGATCTTGAGAAAAGTGGATTTCACGTTAACGATCTTGGGGAGGTTTGCTCGATAGTCAAACTTAGCTAACTTTTAGAGTCACTAATGCGTTGATCTGTAGTTATTAGGATAGAGCGAAAGGTCGTTGATGGTCGATCGTATCGAAGAGTCATTTATCCCAGAAAGCGGTTTGGTGGTGTTGCAGCTTCTGGTATAACAGTTTTTGTTCGCCAAGTAATTCTGTGGTGCCGACCAAGCGAGCCCCCAAGTAGCGCAACATCGGATACTCATACCGACTCGTGCCGAATTAAATTACAATGGAAACTAAAGTTCCTAATTAATAACACGCTATCTATGATCACTTGGAAGCAGTCCCTTGAAGGGTATGAATGGTTAATCCATCAAGTTTGGTATCTAGAAGTCAAACCAAACGAGGTTATTAGTTCGCCACCACAATTGATTCCTAACCCAAGAGCGCATTTGCTCTTTACACCGCCGGAGCAGGGCTATCATTATGACAATGGTGAGCATGTAATGCGCGGGAAAGGTAGCCATTTGCTTTCGCCCTCAGAGCACTTGTTGACCATGAACGATGTCGCTCCGTTAAAGCGCATTGGTATCACTTTCCAACCAGGCGCACTTTATCTACTGAACCCACAATTATCAGCATTAACGAATCAATGCGGTTGGTATGATTGGTTAGCGTTACGCTTCGTTAGATCGTTTCAGGACTCGTTACTCAACTGCGTGTCTCAGCAAGAGGTTGTCAGTTGTATTGAAGGACAGCTCAAGTATTTGGGCATTAACTATCAAAAAGATAAATCATACGGCTTGGTTTCTAGAGCGCAAACCCTTATCGGCGAGCGACTAACTAGCGATGACGCTAATGAGGTAGATGTCGATCAACTGGCGCAAGATTGCCATAGCACTCGGCGCACACTTGAACGTCACTTTCGGCAAGTTATGGGACTGGGCATAAAGAAATATCAGTCGATGTTGAAACTAGAGCAGATGGTCCTGGCGCTATACCAACAAACTGGGCCGGTAGATTGGGCAGCATTTTCTCAACGGTTTGGTTTTAGTGATCAATCACACCTAATAAAACAACTCAAACGGCAGATTAAGCGAACACCGAATCGCTATCTGAGTCAGCGTGACCTCACCATAGACATTTATGGGGACTTTGAGACGTAATTTGTCGCAAAAGTACAATTCATCCAAAGAATAGTTCATTAACATGGCCTGCAAATAATGAGGTAACCCATGTCGTATTCGAAATTAAAACTCGGCGACTCAATGTCATTTAATGAAACGCTATCTATCCAATTGATCCAACAAAAAGACCTTGTTGATATCTTCAGCATGTTGGGGGATGACAAAGTGAATCAATACCTATTTTTTGCTCCGGCAGACGAGGCGTTATATCAGGGGTTTTTTGGTCCTATCGTTGAAGATACTGAAAAAGCGCTCGCAGAGCAGCGGTGGCCAGACAACCCAACTTTTGTGATTCGAGATAATCAAGGGCAGTACATGGGGATGACAGCCATTACCCAAGTCATGTTCTTAGAAGGTAATCACGAGGTAGGTTACCAGCTACCAAGGCACGCCTGGAGACAAGGTATTGCTACCCGAGCCTGCCAACTTATGACTGAATTAGCGTTCGATGAACTAGACAGCCATAAAGTGTGTGCCGATTGCTATGGCTCAAATGTAGGCTCATATAAAACGTTAGAAAAGTGTGGCTACGTCAGAGAGGGCGAGCTCGCTGATTACTACAAAACGGAACAAGGTTTTGACTCAAAGTTGCTCTATGGAATGACGAAACAGCAATACATAAACAACATCTGATGCTCGAAGCTTAAATTTCGCGCAATTGACGTGGTCAAAGAGAATATACGAGCTATTTTACCTTTGGCCGCTTCAATACTTGCCTTACTGTTTTGTTGAGTTTTGGTCATCACAGCGTGGTGAGTTAGAGCAAAAATCTCGCTCGTTTTTTCCCCAAGCGTGTGTCAATCGCTAAGTACTGACAGCGCTGCGGCATATTGATTGTATGGTTAAGTCCCAATGAGTCACCCTAGCTGTCAGGTGGTGTAAGAGTCTGTACAGATTAGCTCCCGGTAGCCGCGATATTATTGGTTGCTTCTGCCGTGACGAAGGCGTCGCTTAGCAAGTTAGCGTATACACCTTGAGCCACGATAAGCTGTTCGTGACTACCACGCTCAATGATCTGCCCATGCTCCAGTACGAGTATCGTGTCCGAATGTCTGATAGTACTGAGTCTATGAGCAATCGCAATCACGGTTTTATCTGTGTACAGGCGCTGCATGGCTTTTTGGATCAGGTTTTCAGTTATCGAATCTACCGAGCTGGTGGCTTCATCAAGCATCATGACTTGACCGCCTTGAGCGACTGCACGCGCAAAAGAGATCAGTTGCTTCTGGCCGGCAGACAGGTTGGCTCCGTTTTTATCCAAGCGCAAATCATAGCCTTGTGGCAAATCCTGGATAAAGGTATCGGCATAAACATAGCGAGCAGCCTGCTTGACTGTTTCAGGGGTGATGTCAGCCTTGCCCAATGCGATGTTGAAGTTGATGCTCTCTTCAAACAGGTGCACGTCCTGCATCATCAAAGAGAAGATATGCGCGCAGTCGGCGATCGCGATCTGGCGCAGCTCAATACCGTTGAGCAAAATACTGCCCTCGTAATCTTGGTAGGTTTTCGAAATCAAGCGCATGATGGTTGACTTACCAGAGCCGGTTGAGCCGACCAAGGCGATTTGATGTCCTTTATCCAATACGAATGAGATGTTTTTTAACACATACGGCGAGTCGGGTTTATAGCGAAAGCTCACGTCACAAAACTCGAGGCGCTCGAAGCGATTGAGCCTGGCTTTTACCTCAGCACTAGGAAGCAGCGCACGACCCTCTTCCTCTAGTGGCTCAACAAACAGCTCCTCGACATGATCAAATGCGGCAAATGAGCTTTGAATAGAAGCGATCTGTGAGGAAAAGTCGCGAATTGGGATGAACACCTTCTCGAGAGTGTTGATAAAAGCGATCAGTACACCTAGGGTAAGGGTACCTTGAAGGACCAAACCTGAGCCAATCCAGATCATCAATGCAATCGTGATTGACGTGACTCCGGAGATAAACGCAAACAAGATAGCATCGTACTTGTTGACCTTTTTCTGTGCCTTGAGAAACTCATCGGTGAAGCGTTTGTACTTACCTTCAACCTCTTGCTCGGCACGATAGAACTGAACAGTTTTCACGCCAAGGATGGCTTCTTGGAGATAGCCAATCCCTTGAGCGAGCGATTTACGCGTGACCTGATACATGCCTCTTAAGCGATTGCGGATGTGCACGGTTAACCAAGCAACAGGCGGCATGACAACAAGCAGGATCAGAGTCAGTTGCCAGTCAATCACAAGCATCATGATGATCAGCGCTATGGTGTTCAGGCTGTCTTTAACGAGCCCCACCACCGATTGGATAAAGGTCTCGCCAATGGTTTCCAGATCGCTGGTCAGTCGTGACAGGGTCACTCCAGTTGGGGTGTTATCGTAGTAGCTGCGGGGCAGCTTGAGGACCCGCGCAAACAATACCGAGCGCATGTCGGTAATGGTGTTTTGCCCTGTCATACGTAAGTTGTAGGAGTAAGTGGTATCAACTAGGTAGTTCACCACCAAAACCAACACAAGATAAAAGGCATAGAGCAAAAGACCACTCATATCACCTTGGGTTAAATGGACATCGATGATTTGAATGATAAGCCAAGGAAACAGCAAGCTGGTTGCAATGGATAGCGGCAGCATACTGATGCCAATAAACGCCGAGCGTTGATATTTTTTAGCGAAGCCCAAGAAGTGCTTCATATACTGAAAGTCGATACCTTTTAACATGCTTGAGCCCCTGAGTTGTTTTGCTGAAGTTGCCATGTCTCAAGGTAGTAAGGACAGGTGCGAAGTAGAGTGTCATGATCGCCACGAGCGATCACCTTGCCTTGGTGAAGCACAATGATCTCGTCCATGTATTCAAGCGCATTGACTCGATGGGAGACCACCAACATCGAGTGGTCCTCGAGGTGCTCAAATAGCCCCTCAAGGATACGGCGCTCGGTCTCATAATCGACGGCAGATAGCACGTTATCGAGAATAATTAAATCGCAGGGCTTGAGCAGGGCCCTGGCAATACTCACGCGCTGTTTTTGTCCCCCGGACAACATAATGCCTTTCTCACCGACCACGGTTTGTAATCCATTTTCAAAGCCATTGATGTCCTTAGCCAGTTGGCTAAGCTCCATCACCTCGTTCACTTGAGCCATTCCGATATCATCGCCATCAGTACCAAAGCGGATATTTTCCTCAACGGTGGCAGAAAACAGATAGGGCTCTTGGGTAATGGTCTTGATATAGCGGCGTAAATCTGAGCGTGAGAACGTCGTGATGTCATGATTATCAAGAAAGATATGTCCCTCAGGTACGTTGAGGTAGTGGTTAAGGCAGTTCACTAACGTTGTCTTACCCGCGCCGATGCCACCAAGAATGCCGACTTTCTTGCCCGGTGGAATATCAAAGCTGATGTTATCTAAAATCAGTCGTTCACCGCCTGGATAGCGAAAACTCAGATTTCTCACCGATACCGTCTTACCTGAAAACGCCTTGAGATCGTGCTGGGCGAGTTGGGTTTGATCAGGGGTTGGCACTTTACCATTGAGAATCGATTGTACGCTATCAATCCCAACCATACCGCGCTGATAAATATTGGCAATGCGCCCTAATTGTACCAGGGGCATGGCTAGCAGGACGGAGTAAGTCAAAAATGCGGTGATCTCACCGAGCGTCAGCTGTTGGCTCATCAGCATGTGACCGCCCAGACCAAGAATAAGGATCTTCATGAAGTCATTGGCATAATCCAAGACGGGCATATAGTAAACTTGGATGCGAGTTATCTGTCTGCGGCACTCGAGTAATAGCTGGTTGAGCTTCTCAATCTCAGATTGGACCCAAGGTGACATCTGCTGACTTTTGATCAAATCAATGCCAGACAGGTAACTCATTAGCTGCGCAGATAAGGTTTGCAGGCGACTTTGGTATTCCATATGTAGCTTTTTCATCCGCTTAAAACCAATCCGAAAAATCACAAAAGCAATCGAAATTGGCACCACCGAATAGAGGGTTAGCTGTGGTGAAATTCGCCACATCCACAAGGGGGTGAGTGATAAGGCGAGTAGGGCGTTAAAAAATTGGAGGAATCCTGTGCCAAACAGCAAACGCACGCCACCTAAGTCATTATTGATGATAGAGATAAGCTTGCCGGAAGCAAATTTGTCATGAAAGCTACTCGGAAGCCGATTGAGCTTGTTCAGCAGAGTGTTTTTGAGATCCGCTTCTGTAATGCGCCCCGGGTTTAGGGCATAGATCCGCGATAGAATTCGCACTAACACCATCGAAACAGACATGAGTACCACAAGGCCAACGTAGGTTGTTAGTTGCTGATGATCGCCGATATCGGCACTATCGATGAGGTCAATCGCTAACTGGATATAACGCGGGATCTCTACTTGTAGCCAGTTGACCAAGAAAATAAATACGATCGCTAATAGATAGGATTTACGATTCAAGTGCAGATAGTGGATGATCAGTTGTTTTTTGGTCATAAATTTATCTTGGTCAAAGTTGGTGAGAAAAACACCGTTGAGACGATATCAAGTGGTAGTGAACGCTTGATGCGATACCCATAAGTTGTGAGCATCAACCTGTCGATTGTGTACCTTGCCGGTGAGCCCGGCAGCGAAGTTGACCAAGCTCATCATTTTGCTTGATCTTGGCTTTAATTCTCTTGACCGTCGAGATGCTTACACCCGTTTCATCGGCAACGGCTTGTAGTGTCTTGCCCTCGAAGAGCGCCTTGGCGACCTGTTGATGCTTTTCATCGTCTCTCTTACGCCCACGAAACTTTGACTTCCAGATCTCTGGGGTCTCTTTGAGGGCTCTGCGCCCCATTTCAGCGGCAACCATACGTCGGTGATGGTGAGAGTGCGCGTAACCCTCGATTAGAGTCAATAGAGCATCAGTCACGGGATCGTTTTGTTTGAATGTCAGTGAGCGTGACAAGGTTCGCACCGTGACACCGGCTACCAATAGTGATTTAAGGTGCATCAGGCATGTATCAAATTCACAGCCAAGCTCATCTATCCACCAAATAAACAGGTGGTCGCCTGATTGAAGATGGCTACGCATGGCGCAGTACTGCGGCCTTTCGCCGAGTGGTACGTTACCGCGAATGCCTCTCTCGATGAATAGCTCAACCGATGATGACGCCTGTCGGAAAGCATCAAGGCGTTGATCGATATCTTCAATTTTAGGTGATAGACGGATGTATCCAAGGTGATTAGCCATAGTCTAAACCCACTGATGAAATGGTTCATTTGATGTTATGGGTCATAATAGTGGTTAATTATTACTCATGCAAGCCAGTACGATATGATTTGCGTTTGGAGGTAGAGTTAGCAGGGAACGTTATAGCAAAGGGGGAAGTACCTTGGTAGGCGATATTCTGCAAATTAAGAGCCTTGAGAGAGGTGCCCAAATGGGCTGAAATTAACAGACAAGCAATTGTATGAAATATCAAATAGAGTTGGTGTTGAGAGCACTTTGGTGAGAAGAGGCGCTCGAAAGTAGATGAACTTGAATTGAAGTTGGTACTGAGTGGGGCTTAAATACTCACGGAGAACAACCTATAAACATACATGACTTCTGTGAAAATAACTTACACAGTGTCATATAGGTTTACGGTGTGACAAGTATTAGAGCGGTAATGCGTTGCAGCAGTTGATTATTTGGCTTTACGTTTTACCAAGCTTGCAAAACGGCTTGGTTTGCGGCGCTGACTCTTGCTCGGCTTATTGATGTCGACTTCAGGAATATCTCGGTTTAGCTGTTCCTTGGCAATGAGGCTGACGAAGTAAAGACCGATGTGTTCGTTAACTACCATAATTATCTTCCTCGCGTTTTGTTGAATGGGTTTGACAAATTAGGTCCAATTATTTCGCTTTGCGTTTAACTAGGCTTGCAAAGCGGCTTGGTTTACGACGCTGACTTTTACTCGGCTTATTGACATTAGTCTCAGCAATATCCTGACTTAGTTGCTCTTTGGCAATGAGGCTGATGAAGTAAAGACCGACGTGCTCGTTAACTACCATAATTATCTTCCTTACGTTAAGGTTAGTGGTAATGACAAATGTTTATTAATTACTTTGCTTTGCGCTTTACAAGGCTTGCAAAACGACTTGGCTTGCGGCGTTGACGCTTACTTGGCTTATCCATGTTGGCTTCCGCGATATCTTGGCTAAGCTGTTCGCGTGAACTGAATGCGAGGTAATATAGGCCTGAGTATTCGTTAATAATCATAGTTTGTTTCCTTATATCAATTTTCAGAGTGGCGGTAGGTTAGTGTTAGTTACTTGGCTTTGCGCTTCAGAAGGCTTGCGAAACGGCTTGGTTTACGGCGTTGGCTTTTGTACGGCTTATTGAAGTTTGACTCAGTAAGCTCTTGGTTTAGCTGCTGTTTTGCACTGAATGCGATGTAATATAGACCTGCGTATTCGTTAATCATAACTTTGTCCTTTTGGTAATTTACTTTCAATTCTTGCGGTGGTTTATGCCATTACTTGGCTTTGCGCTTCAGAAGGCTTGCAAAGCGGCTTGGCTTGCGGCGCTGATTCTTCGCTGGCTTATTTAAGCTAGTCTCTGCAAGTTCTTGGTTTAGTTGTTCTTTTGCTGTTAGTGCTACGTAATATAGACCTGCATATTCATTAATCATAATAATCTTCCCGTTTTGTAATTAACTTTCAGTATGGTTATATAATACTCCAAAAATACGCCAAAGCAAGACCTAGATCACAAAAAAATACACTTTTTTGATGTCAAAATCATCAATTGTAATTTAATTACATTGTTGTGACGGTTTCTTAGCGTGTCGAGTACTGAAAGGTATTCAGCTCCTGAGTTAGGGCTCCTTCTTGCCGTTTGCCTATATATAGGTGTGAACCATTCCCTCAAATTGACCGCTCGGTATCTAAGCTAATGCTAGAGAGCCTGGAGATAATGTGTTTTCTTCTTTTTTACCGATAAATTTTGCAGAACTTAAAATGAGTAATTAACAATGAAACGATTGCGTTTCATGAGCTTCTTTGTTGTTAAATGTCATTAACGTGTTTGTATGTGTAGGCAAAAGTCGCAAAAGTGACAGATTTGCTTAATAAAAGTGTCATCGACCTCACCTAGTCTTACCCTCGACCACTGAAGGAGAGCGGATGAACATTAAAGATGTCGCGGAACTGGCGGGTGTGTCAGCAGCAACCGTATCGAGATATCTCAACCGTTCAGATGCTGTTGCTACTGATACCGGCAGAAAGATTGAGCGAGTGATTTCACTCACCGGATACAGCCCGGCCCGTTACTCAGAAAGGGTAGAACTAAACAAAAATCCGACCATTGGTGTCATCATCCCAAGCTTGTTGAATCCGGTGTTTTCGGAAATCGTGGCTGGAATACAACAACGAGCCAGACATTTTGGTTATTCAACCCTGGTAATAGATACCCAATATGCCTGCGATCAAGAGCAGCAGGCGGTAGCTGATTTAGTTCGGCAACGCGTCGCAGGCGTGGTTTTGACCATTGCAGATGCATCAGAAAACCGAGCGCTCGAGGTAGTGCGCGACTTTAGGTTTCCTTATTGCTTACTGCACAACCAAGCCTTGGAAGGCGAGCCTTGTGTGTATGTTGATAACTATCAGGCGGGTAAAGATGTTGCTAATCAGGTTGTTGAACTGGGCCATCGTCACGTGGGGATGATCACCGGACGGTTTCGGACCTCTGATCGGGCCAAACGCCGCTATCAGGGCTTTGTTGATGGTTTGAGTGAACATGGCATCACCCTAGGGTGCTTGCTGGAAGTCGAGCAAAATAAACTCGATAGCTTTGGTGAGAATCAGCGGCGCACCCTTGGTAGTGAGAACGCCCCGACAGTGTGGTTTTGCAGCAACGACTTGCTGGCATTGAAAGCCCTGAATGCGCTGCAAGACCTAGGTTTATCTGTCCCGGGTGATGTGTCTATCATCGGCTTTGATGGCATGAGCTTAGGTCAACTGGTAACGCCAAGCTTAGCCACTGTGGCTATACCCCATTTGAAAATGGGCCAAGTGGCGGTGGATATCTTATTCAATTCCAAAGCGGGAGCAAGGTTAACCACCAGTATTGCTTTGGAATACAAAATACAAATGAATGGCTCACTCGGTGTAGCCCCCAAACAAAACATGAACGAAGCGTTTATTATTGGAGAGTAAAAATGGCTGTTAAAGCACGTTCAAAATTCAAGAAAACTGCCGCGACACTATTGGGTCTCGCTTGTGCATCCTTTCAAGCTCAAGCTTCGGATGCGATTTGCTACAACTGTCCTCCAGAGTGGGCAAACTGGGGCGGTCAGCTGCAATTGATCAATAAAGAGCTGGGTATTCGTGTCCCGATGGACAACAAAAACTCGGGACAATCTTTGTCGCAGTTAGTGGCAGAAAAGAATAACCCGGTAGCGGATGTGGTGTACTACGGCGTCTCTTTTGGTATCAACGCCACCGACCAGGATGTGGTAGAGGCTTACAAACCAGCTAACTGGGAGTTAATTCCTGAGGGAATGAAAGACCCACAAGGCAATTGGTTTGCGATTCACTCTGGTACGATCGGTTTTTTCGTTAATGTCGATGCGCTAGATGGTGCGGATGTGCCGCAAAGCTGGGATGATTTGCTTAAGCCTGAGTACCGCGGGATGATCGGCTATCTTGATCCAACCAGCGCTTTTGTTGGTTATGCCAGTGCTGTTGCGATTAACCAAGCGATGGGTGGAAATATTGACGACTTCACGCCTGCGATTGAGTACTTCAACAAACTGAGTAAAAACCGCCCGATTGTGCCAAAGCAGACCAGCTACGCAAGAGTGATTTCGGGTGAGATCCCAATCTTGCTTGATTACGATTTTAACGCCTACCGAGCCAAGTATGACGATTTTTCTAATGTTGAATTTGTCATTCCTCAAGAGGGCACGATTGCGGTGCCGTATGTAATGAGCAAGGTGAAAAACTCTCCCAACCCTGACAACGCCAACAAGATCTTAGACTTTGTATTGTCGGAAAAAGGTCAGCAAGTATGGGCGAATGCTTACCTTCGTCCTGTGATTGATGGTGTGATGGACGAAGAGGCTAAGGCCAAGTTCTTGCCGGAATCAGAGTATCAGCGAGCAGGCTCGGTGGACTTTGCCAAGATGTCTGAAAACCAAGCAGCTTTTGCTGAGCGTTATCTGCGTGAAGTGAACTAGTTCGTATCGTCTCTTTTAGGTGGTGGGACGTGTGCCCACCATAAGCATTATGAAAAAAAATAAACTATCACTTTGGCTTGTGTTGCCAGCACTGATCATCAGTTGTGCGTTTTTTCTGCTTCCAGTCGTGCAATTGGTACAAGTGTCACTTGTCGATGGCGGGGCAGTGAGTTATTGGCATATTGTCACTCGCCCAATGTACCTCAAGAGCCTATTCTCAACCGTCATGTTATCAATCTTAGTCACCCTAGCCAGTTTAGCTATTGCAACAGTTTCGGGGCTATTTTTAACGCGGTATGAGTTCAAGGGTAAAGCCTTATTAGTTGCCATGCTGAGCTTTCCATTGGCGTTTCCTGGTGTGGTCATTGGCTTTTTCGTCATCATGTTAGCCGGGCGACAGGGACTGTTTGCACAAGCTGGCTTGTTGTTGGCGGGGGAACGTTGGATGTTTGCCTACTCAATGGCGGGGCTGTTCTTGGGCTATCTGTATTTTTCGATTCCACGCGTGGTGCTGACCGTAATGGGTGCAGCTGAAAAGTTAGACCATAACCTGCTCGAGGCTGGACGTTCTCTGGGGGCAAACCGATGGCAAATCTTTAAGGATGTCACGCTCCCTGCACTCAAGCCTGGTTTAATCTCATCTGGCTCGATCTGTTTTGCGACCTCGATGGGGGCATTTGGCACCGCATTTACCCTAGCGACCAATATTAATGTATTACCCATGACCATTTATACCGAGTTTACACTCAACGCCAATTTCGCCATGGCAGCAGCGTTAAGTCTGATCCTCGGGTTCGTGACCTGGCTGTGTTTGGCGCTGGCCAAGCGTCAGGGCGAGTCAACCATGGCAATGGGGGGATAATGATGAAAAAAGACCAGTATTTCTATATTCAACTGCTGTTTACCTTATTGGTGTGCGCTTTCTTGATTGTGCCAGTGATCATGTCGGTTCTGGCTGGTTTAACGAACAACTACTTCGTTGGTATGAAGAGTGGCTTCACCTTACTCTGGGTAGAGCAAGTTTGGTCGCTGTATTCTGAGACCATTTGGCTGACGTTACAAATTGCCCTTGCGACTACCGTGATTAACGTGATTGTCGGTGTGCCTTGTGCTTACGTACTTGCGCAGAGCAAGAGTCACTGGGCACAGCTGTTTGATGAGATCTTAACCCTGCCAATTGCGATTCCCGGTATGGCGATCTCGTTGGGCCTGATCTTAGCGTATGGCGGCTACAGTGACTTTCGTGCTAGTTGGTTGTTTATCCTCGTGGGTCACGTGATCTTTACCCTACCATTTATGGTCAAGTCGGTATTAGCAGTATTACAGAGCATTAATTTTCGCGTTCTTGAAGAGGGCGCAGCCAGTTTGGGTGCCAGTTTTTGGCAACGTTTCTTCGACGTGATTGTGCCCAACTGCAAAGCAGGCATAGTTGCTGGGATGTTGATGACGCTGACGCTATCCATTGGAGAATTTAATCTCACTTGGATGCTGCATACCCCACTAACCAAAACCTTGCCGGTTGGACTGGCAGATTCTTATGCCTCGATGCGCCTAGAAATAAGCTCAGCTTATACGCTGATTTTCCTTTGTCTCATTTTACCGCTGCTGGTGTTAGCGCAGTTACTTAACCGCAAGCCAGTTACAAATAGCTAAGATATATAGAATGTTAGAACAACATAATGGCGTAGAAATTACGCTCAACAATATTACCAAAACCTTCTCTGATGGCACATTGGCACTCAAGCCAACCGATTTAACCATTGAAGCCGGGGAAATCTTAGTCCTGCTGGGTCCCTCGGGTTGTGGGAAAACCACCACTTTGCGCCTGATTGCCGGACTTGAGTTTGCCGATGAAAACGGCGGTGAGATTGCATTCGGTGGACGTAGCGTGACGAGCCTGCCGATCGAGCAGCGCAAAGTGGGGATGGTCTTTCAGTCTTACGCCTTGTTCCCCAACATGAACGTGAGTGACAATATCACCTATGGCCTTAAGGTGCGTGGTGTTGATGCCTCGGTGCGCGAGCAAAAGTTGCAGCAGATGCTTAAGATGTTTGATCTAGAGAAATACGCCAAACGAGGGGTCCACCAACTCTCTGGTGGTCAGCGTCAGCGTGTTGCACTTGCGCGTGCAATCATTACCGAACCAGATGTTTTGCTGCTAGACGAGCCGTTATCTGCTTTGGATGCGCTTCTCAAACAGCGCCTACGTGGGGATATTCGTTCTCTATTGAAAAATCTGGGTATCACGGCTGTGTATGTGACACACGATCAGGAGGAGGCGATGGCGATGGGCGATCGCATTGCGGTGCTCGACCATGGTGAGATCGCTCAGATTGGCAGTGCGCGCGAGATTTATCTGCAGCCGAGTAGTCGCTTTGTGGCGGATTTCATCGGTCAAATGAATCGCTTTGAGGGAGAGGTTGTTGGTGATTCGCTGCAACTTGACACGGGTAAATTCTTATCACTGCCTGCTAACCTGATTGCAGATAATCGAGCGCTTAACGTAATGCTAAGGCCAGAAGATATTCAACTGACAGACATTACCAATGACCCAAAAGCGCTCACTGCGACGGTGGTGAGTAGCGTTTTCCTTGGCGATAGAACGCGTGTGATGTTATCCGGCGTACAGAATGCGAGCCATGTGATGGTGGACTGTTTTGAGCGAATGGAGTATCGACCAGGGCAGGTTGTGAGCCTGACCTTTGAACCCTCTAGACTGATCCCATTAAAGAAATAAAATTATGCTCATTGCTCAGTTAACCGACTTACATATCAAGCAGGGTGGAAGACCTGCTTACCAAAAAGTGGACACACTGGCTTGTCTGCGCAAAGCGATTCGCCATATCAATAATCTCAAACCGCAGCCGGATTATGCGGTGATCACTGGCGATCTTGGTGATTTTGGTAGCCCAGAAGAGTATCAGGTGATCAAGCAGGAACTGCTTAAGTTTCATATGCCGCTGCTCATTGTGCCGGGTAACCACGATCATAGAGACAACTTACGTCAAGGCCTTGAGGGTCTGGCTGAATTTGACCACCCGGATTTTTGTAACTTTGTTGTTCAACATGACGATCATGTGCTTGTTGGCTTGGATTCATCGGTTATCGGTCAACCTTATGGCCATCTGTCAGAGCAGACGCTGACTTGGTTAGATGACACCTTGACTGAACATCAAGCACAACCAGTGATGCTGTTTCTTCATCACCCTCCAATGCAAGTGGGGCTGAATCATATGGATGTGCAAAACCTCACCAATGCCGATGAACTTTACCAAGTGCTGTCTCAGCACAACAATATCAGCGGTATTTGTGCTGGGCACCTTCACCGTCCGGTTAGTGCACTTTGGCATGGGATCCCGGTTTGGGTTGGGCCATCTCATAGTCACTCGGTCACGCTTGACCTTGACCCGAGCGCTCCTTCGTCGTTTTCATTGGAGCCATGCGCTATTCAACTGCTGACACTCGAGGCTGAATCTGTCGTCTCACACATCAGTTATATCAACGATAGTGAAGGCCCTTTTCCTTTCTTTGACCAAGATGGCAATTTGATAGACTAGGCGCTTCGCTCTGTTTGTCTTAGTAAAGATCGTTGTCTTAATACAGATAAAAAAAGTTAGATTTATGGCACAACAAGATAAGATATTGGACCTGATTATCGTCGGTGGTGGAATTAATGGCGCTGGGATTGCTGCTGATGCAGCTGGCCGTGGGTTGGATGTTGCGCTTTTCGAGGCGCAGGATTTTGCCAGCGCGACCTCCAGCACCAGCTCTAAGCTCATCCACGGTGGATTAAGATACCTTGAACACTACGAGTTTCGTTTAGTTTCAGAGGCACTTGCTGAGCGAGAAGTCGTGCTGAATAAGGCGCGACATATTACTAAACCGATGCGTTTTCGCTTACCCCATAGACCATTTTTGCGTCCAGCCTGGATGATCCGTGCCGGGCTATTTTTGTACGACATGCTGGCTGCCAGAAATACACTACCCGCTACACGAGCTGTAGATCTGACCGAAAGCGGTTTGTTTGTGAGCGGGATAAAAAAAGGGTTTGAATACTCTGATTGCTGGGTAGACGATGCACGACTGGTTTTAGCCAATGTGCTTGATGCGCAGCGAAGGGGTGCCAGTGTGTTTAACTACCATGAAGTCATTAGTGTTGAGCAAACGGGTGAATTATGGCAGGTGTCGGTGCTGGATAAGCGCAGTGGAGAGACTCATGTTTATACCTCACGAGCGTTAGTCAATGCTGCAGGGCCATGGGTAGAGTCGTTCATTAAAGGTACAATGCAGCGACAATCACCACGTCGCATACGACTGGTCAAGGGCTCACACATCATAGTGCCGAAGATCCACGCCCAAGAGCAGGCGTACATTCTGCAAAACCAAGACCAACGGATCGTGTTTGTGATCCCTTACCTCGATCGCTACTCTATCATAGGGACCACGGATGTAGAGTACAGTGGTGACCCCCGTGATTGTGCGATCAGTGAGCAAGAAACGGATTACCTGATTGATGTTGTCAATCAGCATTTTGTTAACGGTATTAGCAAGCAAGATATCATTAGCAGCTACAGTGGTGTCAGACCGTTATGTGAGGATGAGTCATCTTCTCCTCAGGCGATTACTCGTGACTATACACTCGAGCTTGAGCAGCAACAGGGACAACCTACGCTGTTGTCCGTCTTTGGTGGCAAGCTGACCACCTACAGAAAGTTAGCCGAAGCGGCCCTAGACAAGCTCAGCCCGTGCTTTCCTTCAATGGGACCGAAATGGACACGACAAAGTGTATTGCCCGGCGGGGAAATAGACTCTATCGATGATCTAGAGCGAGAGTTGGCAGTGGGTTTCCCATGGTTAGCCCCTGAACTAAGAAGCCGATTCGCTGCACAATATGGCAGTGAGGTGCATGTTTTACTCAGCAGCGTCAATAGCCTTGAGGATATGGGCAGCCAAATTGCACCTGGGTTTTATGAACTTGAGTTAGGATACTTGATCGATAACGAGTTTGCTTATCAAGCCGAGGATGTCCTAATGAGAAGAACAAAACTGGGTTTGACTTATACCCCAGAGCAGACACAAGCGGTAGCACAAGCGATTATGCAGTTTGATAACGCTGCACTGTAGTGTTGGTTTAGTCAATCACTAGGAATCGCTTTATAGCCTGTATTTATACAGGCTATATTTTTTTGTGCCACGTATAATGTGGGTGATAATTGCCGTGCCTATTAATCAGATCCTATGACGCCACTACTTGATTATTAAAGTCTTAGATAGAAAGACTCCGTCAATATTTGTCTATTAACCACTATTTTAATTTAACATGCAGCCAGGTATAGGTTGTGATAACGGGTGATTTGAATGGTGCTTACTCTTTCTCAACCGGTACTACCAATTTCGCCGCAGATACCTGCTCTAAGGACGACTTTTTCCAAATCGGTGTCCTGTTAGTCGATAGCCTCGCACCAACCAAGCGTATCAAATAACGACTTTTTTTGGCCAAAGCCTCATAAAAGGTGCTTATTTGACCAATAACCCAGGTTAATACAATCGAGAAGATATAGGGTAAATAGTACGTCATGTTGATTATGTTGTGTGACGGTTGGGTATTTTTAGCAAATATGAACTTTTTTTTGTCGACAGCCGTGTTATAACGCCTCGCGAGGAAGTCAGTAATAACAAATTTATATATGAACGACAAAAGTAAAATTACTCGTAGTAAGGCACCTTACAGTGTCGAACATAACGAGAGAGCATGGGATCACTATGTTGAGCAAGGGGTAAGTTGGACACTTGCGGTGGACGCTGATGCGATTGAACGTGCGAAAGAGGGTAATTTCGAGCTTCATCTTGGCCTAAAACGCCCGATTGAGCGAGAGTGGTTCCCGAGTGATATGAGGGGATTGAATGTCCTTTGTCTGGCAGGGGGCGGCGGTCAGCAAGGCCCTTTACTTGCGGCAATGGGAGCCAATGTTACGGTTATGGACCTCTCTGCAGGCCAACTGGCAGCGGATATTAAAAGTGCAGAACTCTATGGACTATCTATCCAAACTGAGCAAGGGGATATGCGGGACTTGTCGCGATTTTCATCGGAGCTTTTTGATATTGTTTTATGCCCAGTGTCGATTACTTATATCCCTGAGTTGATGACTCTATATCAAGAGTGTTTTCGTGTACTTAAACCTGAGGGATGCTTTATGCTTGCCGCGCCTCACCCTTCAATTTATCTGTTTGATGCCGACCTGTGGGATCAGGGAATCTTCCAGGTCGCAAATCGCCTACCATTTAATTCAATGGATGAGCTTAATGAGGATGAACAACGCCAGTTTATCGCGGATAAAAAAGCGATCGAGTTTAGCCATACGATGGAGCAAATCATCGGCGGTCAGGTAAACGCCGGTTTTGTGATTGATCGTTTTGTTGAGGATAAGCTTGATGAAGGTTTGTCACGTTACATGAGCGATTACTTTGCAACCAGAGCTCGCAAACTAACCGTAATTTCACCGGCTGAGTGCCAACGCTAAAATTAGCCTTGTGCATTTCTTAGCCCCACAGCAGGAGTGGGGCTGGCAGCGTTGCTGACTTGTCGCCTATCAACAGTGAATGAAACGACATTCGGTAATTAACTGAGTGGACGAAATTATGTCGTAGTTTGAGATCAGACCGATTCACCAGCTTCATCTTCGATGACCACGTCATGCTCTTCCTTAGCTTGGGCTAGCCACGGCTGCAGCGCCTTACTGGCTAGAACACGGCTTTGATAGGCTTTTGCATCTGGTGAAAGCGCTATGCCGTAGGTTTCAAAGCGCAGCGCAACTGGTGCATACATAGCATCTGCGATTGACCATTCACCAAATAACCAACCATTTGGGTGAGATTTGGCTTGCTCCGACCACAGTGCATCTATACGAGCGATATCTTTTTGCGCATCTTCACTCAGTTTAACCTGTCTATGGGCACGGATGTTCATTGGCAGCTCGTCTCGCAGCGCAAAAAAGCTCGAGTGCATTTCGGCGGCAACAGCGCGAGCTTTAGCTCGCTCACCAGGGTCACTTGGCCAGGCTTTGCCCTGCAAATATTGCTCGTTCACGTACTCTAAAATCGCCAGCGAGTCCCATACTGTGACAGTGTTGTCGACAAGCGTCGGCACTTTAGCGCTGGGTGTAACGTCTTTGAGGGCAGTATAGAACTCGGGCGTAAACAGTTTGAGTTTGGTGACCTGAACATCGAGTTGATAGTGGGAAAAAATTAGCCACGCTCTAAGTGACCAGCTAGAGTAATTTTGATTGCCAATAAACAGTTGCATGTGAATCTCCATCTCTTTGAATTTGATTGTTTATCTGCCAAACAAGTTAGCCTATTGTGTTTATCGCGACTAACGGATAGTTTTGATGGCACACATTAATAAAAGCGATGGATACCACTCAGGATGGACATTGATGCATTGCGCAGCTTTTTAGCGTTTATTGAAACCGGCAGTTTTACCCGTGCCGCTAAACAAATCAATCGCACCCAATCAGCGTTTAGTGCTCAGATGCGCAAGCTTGAAGATGAGCTGGGGGTGAGTTTGTTTGAGAAACGTGGCCGCAACCTGACTCTAAGCGAGGCGGGATTGGCTCTGCATTCGCACGCCGAGCAGTTGGTGAGTTTGCACAACCAAGCACTTAAGAATGTGAAGCGCTATGAGAATAAACGCCCGTTGCGCATAGGTTGCCCAGAGGATTATAACGACACCATCTTGCCAAGGTTTATCGAGCTTGTGCGACAAGCCGAGCCAATGTGTTCGATTCAAGTGTACAGTGAGCCGAGTGTGGTTCTAAGAGCAAAACTGGACGAAGGTCAGTTGGATGCTGCGATTGTCACTCGCGCGCCCGATAGTGAGGAGGGCTACTGGATTTCACGTGATAGAGGGGTTTGGATCAGTCACCCAGATTTCCTGCCCAATACAGACAAACCGTTGCCACTGGCACTGTTTCAAACGGATTGTAAATACCATGCTGCGGCCATTGATGGCCTGGCCAAACGGGGAGTGCCGTATCAACTCGTTGCCTGCTGTAACACTGCATCAGCACAACGGGCTATTGTGCGCTCAAAAATGGCCATAGGTGCCATGGGGCAGGTGAGTGTCAGTGAGGACCTGACTATTCTCGATAATATGCCACCGCTACCGGCGGTGGATATTGTGCTAATTACCAGTGTTGATCCTCATCCGGTGTTGGATAAGGGTTGTTTAGGACAGTTGGCTGAACTGATAGAGCGCTAAAAGGTGAATTATAGATCCATATTTATTGTACTTGCTTGTGCTACTGTGGTCCTGCTATCAATGTCTTAGCTGACAATATCGGCTGTAAACTGAGATTTTGAACCCTCAAAGAACATGCTTTACTTTTGTTAAAGCTACATAGGTTACTCAAACAGGTATGCTAATTCAGTCGCAACACTTTCTATGGATAGTTGGGCAAATGGAAAGTTGAGCAAATGGAAAGTTGTGTGGTGACCAAGGTAGGATAAAACCGCCTGGTGATCACACGTGTTACACACCACGCAGGGCAACTCTGGGCAGAATATCAATCTAACAACCTTGTGGTTATCTGGGTAGTTGATGCATTGATAGTGTTAATCAGATCTTTGGTTGATATGCAGCCAAGGCTAAATTTCAATGACAGAATTACGCTCAATTATCTTGGGAACAAACTTGTGGGATTTACTCATCAGATCTGATTCCCCATCCGTTAACTCTAAAGAGAGGTTTAAAGCATAACCTGCCATTTCTCGGATAGGGTAGTGCATCGTCGTCAAACTAGGTCTGCAGATATTTGAGAAAGCAAGGTTATCAAAGCCTACGATTGAGAATTCCCGCGGTATGGATATCCCTCGATCTTGTAGTTCATTCATAGCACCAACGGCCATTTCATCGTTGTATGCAATAATTGCTGTAATAGCCTTGTCTTCTGATAGGAGCTCCGAAACACAATATCGACCGCCTGCAATTGTCGGCTCGTTCTCGAAAATTAAACCATCATCTATGTCCAGCCCATACTTGCTCATTGCAGTCTTTGCACCATGAATTCTATCAATGGGGTCAGTAATCTTAGAAGAGCTAGTAAGAAACGCTATTCTTCGATGTCCTTTGCTCAGCAAATGACTGGCGGCGATATAGCCTCCTGTTACATTATCAACACAAATACAGCGCTCAGCAATTTGTGGTATGAAACGATTAATTATGACTAGGCCGGGAATATGTTTAGCAAGTTCGACTATTTCGCTCTCTTTGCTATGGACATCGTCAAGAATGATGTTTTTAAACCCCCGTCTTCGCAATGTGTCTACAGCTTTCAAGTTGCTTAGATTATCACTATTTGCA
The DNA here is from genome assembly GCF_055391395.1 of Vibrio sabulosilitoris. Lineage (NCBI taxonomy): Bacteria > Pseudomonadati > Pseudomonadota > Gammaproteobacteria > Vibrionales > Vibrionaceae > Vibrio > Vibrio sabulosilitoris. Next base: position 2,586,643 of record NZ_AP029599.1, on the reverse strand, counting down.
CTGCAAATGTCGACGGTAACTCCCAAGCTGACAGCAGCATCAATTACACCGGCCGCCAAAGTTCCAAAAAATGCTATAGAAAGGTCAGGTGTAACTACACCAACACATCTGGCATCTTTCTTTGCCAATGCTTGAGCGTTTTGGTTAGGAATGTAGCCAGTCTGCACTACTGCTTTTTCTACACGCTCCTTCGCGGAGTTGGACACGACGTTTTTGCCACTCATGACTCTGGAAACAGTTGATGTAGAAACACCAGCTATTTTAGCTACATCTTTTAAAGTTACCAATTATGACTCTCGCCTTTGATGAACCGATAAGGTCAATTATCTATTAATACTGCAAAGAAAACTACTCTAGGTACAGAAAAAGGCAGATTAATTTAGCATTCCAAATTGTTCGAAAGCTAAATATAAAGGGTAGGAGTGGTCAGCTAACGACTTCAACCCAGCTCCAAGTGAAGTTCAATGAATCAATTGCAAGCGCTTGCAACAGAGAAATCGACACTAGATCACAAGTATTAAGCTAAATAGAGCTAAAGATGTTGCAAGCGCTTGCATAAGCGGAACTTTACTCATAACATGGTTACAAAGTGAGCTACTGAGTGGGTTAAGAGGCACGGTAACGTTCTTATTTTGGGGTATGGTGATTTGCTAGCTGAACAAAGCCAGAACTATACGTGGTGCTAGGTGCTAAATTTCCCAGTGTGAAATTTTCATAAGTCATATCAATATTGATGTGCATTTTTGGATGCCTGAGATCAAATAAAAACAGTATGGATAATAAATTTATTATTGTTGGAGAAATACCAATCTGCTGCTCGACGTAAGGTGATATCAGAGACACGTATATGACTTCAAAGTAATTTCGTCTTTTATAGTTACAGTTTTTTATCAAAAAAGAAGAGGAAGGGAAATGCCACTACCTAATAATCTACCTGACAATTTTTGGAAAGCTCCAGAATTGGTTAATATCCATCGATTAGCGTCCCGACCCAGAATTATCTCTTATGATTCGATTAGTTCTGCATTAGACAATGATCAAAATTACTCACAAAATTTTATGTCGCTCAATGGAAAATGGTTCTTTCATTATATTGATAGCCCAAACGAAGCACCAGACGGTTTTGGTAATGAAGACTTTGAATTCTCAGGGTGGGCACAAATTGATGTACCATCAAATTGGACTATGAAAGGATATGGGAAACCTCACTATACAAATGTACAAATGCCTTTTCCACACTTCCCTCCAAATGTCCCCGATACTAATCCAACAGGACTTTACTATACGACATTTGAGATCAATGAAATACTAGATGACAAAAAATTCATGTTACATTTAGGTGGCTGTGAAAGTGTGCTAGCTCTATGGCTTAATGGTTCGTTTATTGGATTAAGCAAATGCTCTCGACTTCCGGCTGAGTTTAATATTGATAGTGCAATAAAAAAAGGAAGGAATACTCTAGCGGTAATGGTTGTACAATGGTCTGATGCTTCATTTATAGAAGATCAAGACCATTGGTGGATGGCTGGGATATTTAGAGAGGTATTTATTAGAACGACACCCAGAGTGAATATCGAAGACTTGTTTGTACAGCCTGTATTAAATGAAGAAATGAGTAGGGCTGATATATCATTGAAAGTCAGGCTAAGTTTCCCAGAAATTCCGTATGGAGAATGGAAAATAAGAGCGTCACTATTTGATAATAAATGCAAAAGTGTTTTCTCAGATGACTGGATAACAGACTTCAAATCAAAAACATACATAGAGAGAGAAGGTTGGTGGCAAATTGATACTAATAGGGAGTTAGAGAACCCAAACTTGTGGAGTCATGAAACCCCTAACTTATACTCTTTGATTGTAGAGCTTTTAGATCATAACGGCGATGTAGTTGAAACGGTAGGTCAAAAGATTGGCTTTAGAAAGGTTGAAGTTAAAGATCGTTCGCTGCTCATAAATAATCAGAGGGTTATTATTAACGGTGTTAATCGTCATGATCATCATGATACTGAGGGTAAAGCGCTGCCACGAGAAACTATGGAGTTAGATGTGTTGACTATGAAACGTCATAACGTCAACGCAGTAAGGTGCGCTCATTATCCAAATGATAGCTACTTTTATGAGCTATGCGATAAGCATGGTCTGTATGTCATTGATGAAACTGATCTTGAAACTCATGCGTTCCGAATGAACCTTTGTGATGAACCGAGATATGCAATGGCTTGGCTGGACCGCGGTATGAGAATGGTTCAAAGAGATAAAAATCATCCTTCTATTATCTCATGGTCTCTTGGAAATGAAGCGGGTTATGGAACAAATCATGATGCCCTAGCTGCATGGATTCGTAAGTATGATAACTCTCGTGTTTTGCATTACGAGGGTGCAACTAGAGATATGCATTGGGATGATAACTTTGATACACAATATAATGAATCAAGATCCCATAGGCCAGATCATTTTTTGGCAACAGATATAATTGGTCCAATGTACCCTACACTTGACAAATTAAGAAAATTCTCTGAAGAACATAGTGATCACAGACCTTGTATACCCTGTGAATACTGCCATGCGATGGGAAATGCAAATGGGAACTTGAGGGAGTACTTTGAGCTATTTGAAACTTTACCAGGATTACAGGGAGGATTCATATGGGAATGGATTGACCATGGTATTTTGAAATCAGGTGAGGATGGCAGAGAATATTGGGGGTATGGGGGAGATTTTGATGATTACCCAAATGACATTAACTTCGTAATCGATGGGTTAGTATGGCCCGATAGGACGCCACATTCTGGTTTATTGGAGTTTAAGAAGTTGGCTCAACCTTTATCAATAAACCAATCACCTAGTGATGTCTGTAAGTTCACAATAAAAAATAAACAGTATTTTACTACCACAAGTTGGTTGAAGTTTAACTGGGTTATTGAGTCAGATGGGATAGAGATCGCACGCAGTCAAGATATAAAAATAGAAATAGAGCCAAGGCAATCAATATCTTACTCTATCCCAAGATCATTGTATGAAAAAGTCCTTTCGACTGATAAAGAAGCACATATTCGTTTTAGTGTCTTAACAGATGCATCTCGCACATGGTGTGAAGTGAATCATGAGATAGGTTGGGAGCAACATCAACTTACAAGTGGGTCTATCAAACAAATTTCTTCTTCAAAAAGTAATAATAACTTCTTTTCTGAACGGGCAGGAGAGTTTCAATCAGGAGATCTATGTTTAACCATGGATTTAGAGACAGGCTTGTGGAAGTCGTGGCTAAAAGGTCAATCAGAGTTATTAGTTGAGCCACCCACCTTAAATCTTTGGCGATGTCCTGTTGATAATGATGGATTGAGGCTCAAGAAAGAAACTCGGCCAAAGCCACTAGCTAGATGGAGACAGCTAGGGTTAAATAATATTGAACCACGCTTGATTAATATTAACCAAACGTTTGAGGATGGGATACACAAAATACTTGTGGATCATAATGTAAGTCTAAACACAGAAAGCACTATACAGCAAACGACTACATGGACCTTCCTAAAAGACCAGACAATTTTAGTTAATAATTTAATTAAGATCGATGAATCGATTGTTGACCTCCCAAGAGTTGGCATAAGTATGATGTTTGATGGTGAGTTGAAAAATCTTGAGTGGTATGGGAATGGTCCGCATGAATCATATCCAGATCGAAAGTCCGGTAACTGGATAAGTCGATTTAGAAGCTTAGTATCAGAGCAATATGTACCATATATCCTTCCGCAATCACACGGTAATCATACTGATGTTCGTTGGTTCTCGCTGTCTGATTCTAGTGAAAATTTAATTAAGTTCTCATTCCCAACACCGTTAAATATGTCTGTTAGCAATTATACCGAAAGTGATTTAGAGCTCGCTAAACATACGATAGATCTGAAACCACGAGATCAAATTATTGTTAATATAGACCACAAGCAACGAGGGCTTGGAAATGCAGCCTGTGGTCCTGATGTTCTAGAGCAGTATAACGTTCTACCAGGGGTGTATGAATTTCAATATCTAATTGAGTTTTAGTTCTTTATAATGAGCGAATAGAGGTTCGTAATAATATGAATGCTAAAAGTAAGACTTATTTATCTACAGGTGAGAAAATAGCGTATGCTGCAGGTGACGTAGCCACAAACTTTTTCTTCAAGTTTTTTCAATTTTTCCTGTTCTACTATTATACCGATTCGGTAGGTTTATCTGCTGGAGTCGTAGGTACTGTGTTTTTAGTATCTAGACTACTCGATATGATTACTGATCCCGCAATGGGTGCAATAGCTGACAGGACTAAAAGTAAATGGGGAAGTTATAGACCATATATGTTATTCATGGCTATACCATATGGTATATGTGGCTACATAATGTTTCTGAATCCGGATTTCAGTGAGCAAGGTAAAACAGTTTATGTATTCGTAACTTATTCACTAATGATGTTAGCCTTTACGGCAATAAACATACCATATGCATCTTTATCTGGAGTCATGACACCTTCCACTTACGAGCGAACTTCATTATCAGGCTATCGTTTTGTGGGAGCTTTCTCCGGAGGGCTACTGTTAACTATTCTTATTCGTCCCCTTGTTTCTTTCTTAGGCGCTGAAAATGAAGCTGAGGGTTTCAGACTGACAATGGCACTATTTGCTATAATATCCGTCATACTTTTTTGGTGTACATTTCTTTTCTGTAAAGAGCGAGTAAAACCTTCATTACAACAGACACCTACTTTGAAAAAAGACTTTACTAGCTTGATAAAAAACAAACCTTGGCAGCTCCTTACTGTTTCATATATAGTGCACGGCGTCTACTTTACAATAAATGGGGCTGTTACCCTTCATTTCTTTAAATATTGGATAGGGGATGATGGAAGCGCAGTCTTAGGGCCATTTGATATATCAACACTATTTTTAACCACAGGTTTATTATTCAGTATTTTGGGTGCTGCTCTACCTAAGTTTCTTAGTGGCCACATTGATAAGCGTACGCTGTGCATACTCGCTGCTCTTGTCAATTGTGCAATCATGACAAGCTTCTATTTTATCAAAGATGAGAGCCTCATGTTACTATTTGTTTTGCAGGCAATTAATGGTATTGCTGTAGGTTTTATTCCGGTGTTACAGTGGTCGATGTACGCAGATACAGCTGACTATGGGGAGTATAAAAACCATCATAGAAATACTGGCGTAATTTTCTCTGCAGCGCTGTTTGGTTTGAAACTTGGTCTAGCTTTAGGTGGTGCATTTGCAGGTTGGATTCTTGCAGCCTACGGTTTTGAGGCAAATACGATACAAGATGAGCAGTCTAAAATGGGTATATTACTATGTTTCAGTTTAATACCTGCTTTTCTTGCGTTTTTGAAGGTAATTATCATGCTGTTCTATCCACTAAGGGACACAATGATGTTACAAATTGAAGAAGGCTTAATTGAGCGCAAAGGTGAGCTGCACGCTCCAGCACAGTAGGAAGCCTCCCAAGATAATACTCAAATATAGCTTCGTGTTGTAGCTATAAAACGGGCATCTGAATTAATCAGCTGCCCTCAAGTTTCCTACCTTCATTAACCGACTAACTACGTCCATCGTCTAGGCTACTTCAATAATGGTATAGCCCAGACCCCCTCTGGCAGGATAGTTGTCACTATTAGAATTTGGCCAGTGTGGGTGGAAGTGAGGGCTTAAAGCTGGTTTGATTACTGTAAAGAAGACACGCTAATCTGTACCCGTCACTTTCCCTTGTTCGTCACCAAAATGTCTTCCAATTCATAATAGGGTACTTTTGAGTGATGAAGTGCTCATTAATAACGGCAATAGATTTACGACAGGAGAATAAATTCAGCTTACCTACTGGTTCTAAATCGAGAGTGACCAACGCCGGCTGCGAGTCGCGGGCGGCCAGCCAAGTAAACTCGCCCGAAGGGAGCCAATATACAGGCTCTGAAGTCTGCATTTTGAGGTCGCTTGGGTATAGAGCTACCCTCGACGATCAAACTCATTATGAATCAGCACGACACACTGAGATGCAAACAGCATTTGTGGTCCGAGGCTGATCTTCTGCGTGCCTAAACGCTTTAAGCTATTCCAGCTCTTTTTTGGCATTGGGATATGGTCAGTCAAGATAAAGCAGGCGTTACCTTCAAAGGGTTCGTCACGAATGTCAGTCCCTTTTTTATCCAGTAAATAGAGCGTGTAGTCTTCTGCTAGGCGCTGGACTAATCTTTCAAAACTGATGGTTTCAACACTCAAGCCGCCACTGACATTGCGGGATTCCTCTTTCTTCATTCCGACAGAGTGCTCCAACGCTTTGGTAATTAGAGCAATCAATGCCGATTCATGAAAGCCACCAATATCGCGCAGCTCTGAGGATTCAAAATGAATAGTACGCGAGAAATCCGAGGTACTCTCAATCACAAGATAGACGGTAACATCGTCACGATGAGACTGAGCGGTGAAAATCGCATTCATCAATACATGAGCAAGGATTTCAGAATGCGCATCAGCACCAACGCCCGCAACAAAGGTTTTTGGGTCAGTCGAAGCGGCGCGAGCGCGAACAACAAAGGCTTTATTCATAAATAACCACAAATTAGAAAAGTCAGCCTTTATATAACGATTTGCTAGGCGCTGTCTATCGAAGGATGGATATATCTACGTCTGTGTAGCCGTTGCCTGACAGGTTAAGGCGATAATAGCAGGACTTAATGGAACTCACGTGATGGACTATCGAGTTTGCCTAATCGGTCGCTTAGGTCAATCAAACGCCCGGCAATGATGTGGGTGACTTCGCCCTCACGCTCCAAGATACCTTTGACCATCAGCACTTTCGCCGTGAGATAGGCTTGCTTCTGTGCTTGTGCGGTGGCTTTCCACACCACGACATTGATATTGCCGGTATCGTCCTCTAGGGTGAAAAACGTCACGCCTCCAGCGGTACCTGGCGATTGCTTACCAGTGACGATACCGACCACGCTGACTAAAGACTTGTGTTCGCGCTGGATAAGCTCCGTCATACGGGTGAACCTTGGCAGTAGGCGCGCTTCATCCAGCAGGGTGATGGGGTGTTTGCCAAGCGAAAGCCCGGTCACGCTGTAATCTTCAATCACATCTTCCATCTCAGATGGGGAGGATGGCAATAGCTCATCATGCTCATCTAGGTTAGCAAACAAAGGCAGATCAGAGAGGTTATCCATCATCTGCCAGCGGGTAGCGTAGCGATGCTGAGCAAAGCTTTGCATGGCGTTGGCCGAGGCGAGGGCATTGAGATCCTTTTGGCTGAGGCCAATATGCTTGAGTTGACGGGTATGCTGATACCCTTTACTGGGACGCTGTGAAACCACGAGCTCAGCCCCTTCCGCGCTGAGCCCTTTGATGATCCTTAGACCAAGGCGAATCGCGCCAGTAGGGCCTGTATTTTCAAGGTGTTGGTTATCGAGGCGATGGTCATAAGTGGATTGATTGACGCAAGCGGGAAGTACCTTAATACCGTGACGCTTAGCATCTTGTAGCAATTGAGAGGCACTGTAAAACCCCATGGGTAGGCTATTGAGTAGCGAGGTGTAAAACGCACTCGGGTAGTGAAATTTTAGCCATGCAGAGCAGTAGGCGAGCACGGCAAATGAGGCCGAGTGGCTTTCCGGGAAGCCGTATTCACCAAAGCCGCAGATTTGCTGAAACAGTTGACGGGCAAAGGTTTCCTGATAGCCGCGCGCCTTCATGCCATCAATCAGCTTTTGCTCAAACTTTGCCAGATCGCCATTTTTCTTCCAAGCCGCCATCGCCCGGCGCAGTTGGTCCGCCTCACCGCCACTAAACCCAGCCGCCACCATCGCCAGCTTGATCACCTGCTCTTGAAAGATAGGCACGCCCATGGTTCGAGACAGCACCGATTTGACCTCCTCTGAAGGGTAGGTGACAGGCTCGAGCCCATTGCGTCTTTTAAGAAAAGGGTGAACCATGTCGCCCTGAATAGGACCTGGGCGGACGATGGCGATCTGGATCACCAGATCGTAATAACAACGGGGCTTGAGTCTGGGTAGCATGCTCATTTGCGCGCGCGATTCGATCTGGAATACGCCCACGGTATCGGCTTTCTGGATCATGGAATACACGCCAGGGTCGTCATGCCGACGGGTAATATCGGCAATACTGAGTGTGGTGCCATAGTGCTTTTCGACTAGCGTAAAGCATTTGCGGATGGCGGTGAGCATGCCTAACGCGAGCACGTCGACCTTGAGCAGCCCCAAGCTTTCCAGATCATCCTTATCCCACTGGATCACGGTGCGCTCGTGCATGGCAGCATTTTCGACCGCAACCAACTCGTACAGTGGACCTGACGAGATCACAAAGCCTCCCACGTGTTGAGAAAGGTGACGAGGAAAGCCCAATATCTCGTTAACCAAACGAATAAACTGCTCACCCTTGAGGCTTTTAGGGTCAAGGCCAAGCTGGATAATTTGTGCTTGCCAGCCTGATTTGCGATCGCGGCGATCCACGTTCTTGATAAAGTAGTCTAGCTGGGTTTCGTTGATCCCAAGTGCTTTACCAACATCTCGCACTGCGCTTTTAAATCGATAGGAGATCACTGTGGCCGCCAGCGCCGCACGCGCGCGACCGTATTTTTGATAGATGTACTGGATCACTTCTTCGCGGCGTTGATGCTCAAAGTCGACATCAATATCGGGCGGCTCATTACGCTCTTTACTGATAAAGCGCTCGAACAGCACCGAGATCTGACGTGGGTCGACCGAGGTGATTTCAAGACAATAGCACACTACCGAATTGGCGGCTGAGCCGCGCCCTTGATAAAGGATACCTTGCTGCTTGGCAAACATCACTAAGTCATGAATGGTGAGAAAGTAATAGGGGTAGTCGAGCTCCTCAATAAGCTCGAGCTCTTTATCAATCGTGGCATTAATCGTTGCAGGTATGCCTTCAGGGAAGCGTAATTGCTTGCCGTACTCAACCAGTTGTCTTAGGTGAGTCATTGCCGTCAAACCATCCGGAACCAACTCACTAGGATATTCGTATTTGAGTCTGTCTAAGCGAAAGTCGCAGCGCTGAGCAATATGCTGAGCTTGCTGGAGCCACTCATTGCGGTAAAGGCGGGTGAGCTTATCGTAGCTGCGCAGGGCTTGCTCGCTATTGGGAGTCAAGTTGTGCCCAAGCTGATCCACCGCGCAGCCATGCTTGATGGCAGTAAGGGTGTGCTGCAGTGGCTGACGACTAGCCTCATGATAGAGCACGCCACCACAGGCGGTGATGGGCAGTTGCCACTCGGCGGCAAGCTGTTCACAGTGTTCGATATATTGGGTCTCATCGTGCTTAAGGTGGCGGATCACACCGAGCCAGAGACGCTGAGCGTGGCGCTGGTGGAGCCATTTTGCCCAGTGTTGATCGCGAGAGTGATGACGAGGCAGCCAGATGATCAGGCAGTACTTGAGACTCATCAGATCCCACTCCGAGAGTTGATACTCGCCTTTTTCGGCGCGGCGGCGCGCATTGGTGATGATCCGACAGAGTTCCGCATAGGCCTGACGATTAGGGCACAGCAGCACCACTTGGCACTCTTGATTAAGCCAAAACATGCTGCCAACGATTTGTTTAATTGGCAGCTGATACTGCTTGATGGCGCTGTGAGCGCGCACCACGCCCGCCACAGAACACTCATCAGTGATGGCGATCGCCTCGTAGCCGAGCTTTGCCGCTTGGAGGACTAGCTCCTCGGGGTGTGATGCGCCAGTAAGAAACGAAAAGTTGCTCTGACAGAACAGCTCAGAATAAGACATCGTATTCAAAACAAATAGGACCTAAAACTAATAACCCAAATAACGCTCAACTAAAATAGCCGTGCAAAAACCACAGCTTCTGCTCGGTGCGATACACCCAGAGCCATTGGCCTTGTGAAGATTGAGCAATAAAGTAGTCACGAGTCACCTCATCGCCGTCCCACCAACCGCTGACAATCCGCTCTGGGCCGTGGATCAGCTCGACTTTATCTTGCAAAGGCGTGGGTGGGGAGACCAAGCGCGTAGGCCTCAGACGCGAGCTGATTTTGCTGTCATTGCTTGCCTTAGCTAGCAGCTTATCTTGTTGGTTTGCCGGCACAAACTGAGTGGCTTTTTCTGGACGATGATCGGCACTTGCCACCGGGCTTAGGACACTCTCAGTGCCAAGCTTTGCCTGCAGCAGAGCAATCAGATCGTGTCGATTGGCTTGCCCCTTATCCCCTTCAAAGATATCAATGTAGTGTTGATTAGCTTGTCCAGTACGCACGGCTTCTAGGGTTAACTGGTAGACAGGTGCGCTGAGCGATAGCGATTCAAGCGATAACTCACACAGCTTAAGCCATTTTTCATAGCGAGAATCTCCTCCTCCAGAGGTAAAGGTGATGCTCTCAGGTTTATGGTCGCGCTGATGCAGGGTCAGGCAAAGCTCGTAGGCGACCTGGTTACGCAGGGTTAAAAAGGCATCGAGCTGCTTAAGCAGGCGCGTAAGAGGGCGCAATAACCACTGAGTATTCTCGATATCGTAGAGCAGCTCGAGGCTGTGTACGAACCGCTCGGGGGGCTGGAAGTAGTCCAGCGGATGCGACAGCTCGCCAAGTAGTCGGCCAAGATAGTTGACAAGGTCGATGTTAAATCGCCGCGCCACTTCTTTAAGGGGTAATTTGAGCAGGCTACTAAAATCTCGGATGCCAACGCGCTGGAGCTGTTCAACCTGCTTACTCTCAAGCTCGCTCGCAGGCAAAGGTTGTGATGATAGACGATTGAGAAGGGCTTCTCGGCAGTCGGTGATCACGTTTGTCCCTTGTTTGGCGAGCAGCATGGCACAATATGGGGAAAAGCCACTGGCAAATTGATAACGGATAGCATGACGCTCAAGCTGGTGCTGGATGGCCTGCCAAAAGCCATTAAGGTCGCTATAAAGCGCCAGCATGTGACTGGCTTTGAGTAGCAGTCCATTGGGTGGGTAGAGCACCATATCGGAGGCGACCAGATACAGCCACTGAGCAATATTATCTAGCTGTTGTCGCTCTATCGTCTGATCATAAGGGTGAACATTAAGCGCCGAGCAAAGTGCCGAGGCGCTGCCGAGCCCCATACCCAGACGAATACCATAGTCGGCCGCCTTATCATCCATTTGCACGATATGGTGGTGACGCGTATCTACCACGATCGTGGCCAATTCATCGGAACTACCCTGTGGCTGCTCTTCACTAAATTCACTCTGGTGTAACTCGGTGAACAGGCTATCAAGCTGCAAGCACGGAAAATGCAGATAAATCCAAGCTGACATGGTTTACCCCTGTTTGCGAAGCGGGAAAGGCAGCACGTGGGCTGGGCGCACTTTGCTGGCCAGGTGCGGCCAGTGGGAGCGAAAATCAACCACAACGGGCTTTCTCGACCAACCGCCTTTTTGCTTGGTAATGGTAATAGATAGGCCTTGCGGCGCTGGGCTTAATGTCATACTGAGATTGACCGGCAGTGAGAAACTGCGCTGCACATCTTGAGTGAATAAAAATTGAATGGCATTGCCTTGCTCAGCGGCCACTTGTAATCTGCGTGCTTGATGGACCTCCATCTGCTCAAGCCAAGTGATCACATGACTGCAGGCACCACTTTTCAGGCACTGCTCACTGGCCCAAAGTAGCGAATTTGGCTCATCATGATTGATCACTAGCAGCTGTGAGGGCTCAATCCCCATTGCGCTAAAAGATTCTAGGCACAGTTGATCAGGTAGCCCAACTAGCGCAATCAAGCGCTGCTGCGAGGCTGCTGCGAGGTGAGGTTGGAGCAATCTGAGCTCGCCAATACCGAGCGGTGAAACGAGCTCAACCACACCATTATTGGGATAGCCGCCGGCCAACTCGCAGTCGAGTGATTCAAACCCTGAACTGGTTCGGTCAATCTCGGCTGGTTGCTGACTGCCTTGCCACAGCCACTGTTTGTCTTTTAGGTTAGAGATGAGTTCATGCATAATAAATTACCTGTATATTTGTACAGTATATTCGCTTAAGTTAAGACTGCAAGTGCTCTGCTAGCAAATTGGTGCGATGTGGCGAGAGAGTAGACAAAAAGGAAATTGGGAAAAGTTGTAATTAACGGTTGAAAATTAGTTTCAGCTTAGTTAGTGTGAACAGCATAGTGTTAAGGAAAAGAACTCATAGTTATGCGTACATACGGAATGAACATCCATCATCACCATCACCCAATTTAGTCTTTCGGGCGATGTACGCGTATCCGGGAGACAGGTAGCTCCCGGTGGTTTGAATCTCATACTAACAAGATACCAACCCTCGGGAGACCAACATCTCTCGAGGGTTTTTTGCTTTTTATCAGGTTTAAAAATTTTAAAGATATAGAAACAGGGAATAGTCATGACAGCACAGCGTTTAAGAATTGCGATTCAAAAGAAAGGCCGCCTAAGCAAAGAGAGCCAAGAGCTGCTCAAAAAGTGTGGTGTGAAATTTAACGTGATGGGTGAGCGTTTAGTGGTTCACTCATTGAATATGCCAATCGATTTGCTGCTCGTGCGTGACGATGATATTCCAGGTCTGGTCATGGACGGCGTGGTTGACCTTGGTTTTATCGGTGAAAACGAGCTCGAAGAGGTGCGCCTAGACCGCAAAGCCCTGGGTGAGCCGTGCGAGTTTGTTACGCTGCGCCGCATGGACTTTGGTGGCTGTCGCTTGTCTATCGCGATTGACAAAGACGCTGAATATAACGGCCCGCAAGACCTAGCGGATAAACGTATCGCCACCACGTACCCACAACTGCTTAAGGCTTACATGGATGAGCAAGGGGTGCCTTTCTCAACGTGTATGCTAACCGGCTCTGTGGAAGTTGCGCCGCGCGCTGGTCTTTCTGATGCGATTGCGGACTTGGTATCAACGGGTGCGACCCTTGAGGCCAATGGTCTTAAAGAAGTGGAAGTTATCTTCCAATCTAAAGCAACGCTGATTCAACGCACGGGCGAGTTTGACGCTGACCGTCAAGCACTGATCGAAAAATTACTGACTCGCATGCAGGGCGTGCAACAGGCCAAAGAGTCGAAGTACATTATGCTGCACGCGCCAGTTGATCGTCTTGACCAAGTCAAAGCATTGCTGCCTGGTGCCGAAGATCCAACCGTGCTGCCACTTTCAAGCGATAAGGATAAGGTTGCCGTACACCTAGTGAGCACCGAGAACCTGTTCTGGGAAACCATGGAGCAGCTCAAAGAGCTAGGCGCAAGCTCAATCCTAGTACTACCAATTGAAAAGATGATGGGGTAAGACGATGAGAACAGTTGTATGGCCATCACTGAGTGAGCAGCAGCAAGATGCGATCTTAGAACGTCCAGCGATCACTGAAGGGGCGAACATTACCGCTGCCGTCACTGAGGTGATTGCCAAGGTGCGAAGTGAAGGGGATGCGGCGCTGCTCGAGCTGACCGAGAAATTCGATCGTGTTAAGCCTGAGTCGATTCGTGTTAGCGATGAAGAAATAGAGCAGGCATCGGCACGTCTTTCAGACAAGATGAAGCAGGCGCTTGAGCAAGCGTATGCCAATATCGCCAAGTTTCACCAAGCGCAAAAGCCACAGCCACTGCGAGTAGAAACTCAACCAGGTGTGGTGTGTGAGCAGGTCACGCGTCCGATTAACAAGGTCGGTTTGTATATTCCAGGTGGCAGCGCGCCGCTGCCATCGACGGTACTGATGTTGGGTGTGCCGGCGCAGATCGCTGGTTGTCGCAAAGTGGTATTGTGCTCACCACCGCCAATTGCTGATGAGATCTTGTATGTTGCCAAGCTGTGTAATATCGATGAGGTTTATAATGTTGGTGGCGGACAAGCGGTGGCGGCGATGGCCTATGGCACCGAAACGGTCAGCAAAGTGGATAAGATCTTTGGCCCAGGCAACGCTTATGTGACCGAGGCTAAGCGTCAGGTCAGCAACGATTTTCGCGGTGCAGCCATCGATATGCCGGCTGGCCCTTCTGAGGTGTTGGTGTTGGCCGATGAAAGCGCTGACCCGGACTTTATTGCTGCGGATCTACTCTCTCAAGCTGAGCACGGCCCAGACTCTCAAGTGGTTCTCGTCACGCCATCGCCAATCATCGCTGACCAGGTCACCGATGCAGTGCAGCGCCAATTGGCCGAGCTATCGCGCGCTGATATCGCCGAGAAGGCCTTGGCATCAAGCCTGATCATTATCTCTGAGTCTCTAACTCAAGCGGTCTCTATCTCGAACTACTACGGCCCTGAGCACCTGATTGTCCAGACCAAAAATCCACGCGAGCTATTGCCGCTGCTGGATAATGCTGGCTCGATCTTCCTTGGTGATTGGTCGCCAGAGTCAGCCGGTGATTATGCCTCAGGGACTAACCACGTGTTGCCAACTTATGGGTACACACGTACTTACTCGAGCCTAGGTTTGGCAGACTTTAGCAAGCGTATGACAGTGCAAGAGTTGTCCAAGCAAGGTCTATTGGAGCTTGCGCCAACGGTGGTGACCATGGCCGAGGCAGAAGGCTTGGATGCGCACAAGCGCGCGGTTACGATTCGAGTTGAGAAGCTCAATCAAGGAGAGGCGTAATGGAACAACTAGCCAGAAAGCAGGTACAGGCATTGACGCCTTATCTCTCTGCGCGCCGCATTGGTGGCTCGGGAGATGTATGGCTTAATGCCAATGAGTCTCCGTTTGATAACCAGTACCGCACCGATTTTGCTCGCCTTAATCGTTACAGTGAGTGTCAGCCGAAAGAACTTATCGAAGCCTATGCTTCTTATGTAGGCGTTAAGCCAGAGCAAACACTTACTTCTCGGGGTGCGGATGAAGGGATTGAGCTTTTGATCCGCGCATTTTGCGAGCCGGGAGAGGACGCGATCCTGTTCTGTCCACCGACCTATGGCATGTATGCCATTAGCGCTGAAACCATCGGTGTTGAGCGTAAAACCGTGCCGCTCACCGCAGACTGGCAGTTAGACTTAGATGGGATCGCGCAAAACTTAGATAACGTAAAGTTGGTGTTTGTCTGCAGCCCTAATAACCCAACTGGGAATCTAGTTAAGCGTGACGATATCATTACTCTGCTGGAGATGACCAAAGATCGCGCAATCGTGGTGATGGACGAGGCGTACATTGATTTCTGCCCTGAGGCGTCGACGGTCGATTTACTCGCGGAGTATCCGAACCTAGCCATCCTGCGCACCCTGTCTAAGGCGTTCGCGCTTGCCGGCTTGCGCTGTGGCTTTACCCTCGCCAATGAGGCGCTGATTAATGTGCTGCTTAAGGTTATTGCGCCGTATCCAGTGCCGATTCCAGTGACTGATATTGCGACCCAAGCCTTGTCTGAGCGGGGGCTTGAGCGTGCCCGCAGTCAGGTCACTGAGCTCAATGCCAACCGCGACTATCTGCAGGCAGCATTGAGTGAGCTGAGCGATTTGCAGGTGTTTGCGGGCTGGGGGAACTATCTACTGGTGAAATTTAATCAAGGTGATGCGCTATTTAAGGCAGCGTGGGATAACGGTATTATCTTACGTAACTCGCCGATTGAGGACTGTGTCCGCATCAGCATTGGTAGTCGCGAAGAGTGTGACAAGACACTCAGCTTTATCCGCAACTACTACAGCTAAATAACAGCCAAAGAATACAGCGGCTTGGCGAGTACATAGGCCAAGCCGAAAAATTGAAATAAGGAAGTTTGAGTGAGCAAGCAACAAAAAATTCTGTTTATCGATCGAGATGGCACCTTGATTGGAGAGCCACCGGTGGATTTTCAAGTCGACCGATTGGACAAATTAAAGTTAGAGCCCTTGGTCATCCCAAGCCTACTTGCCCTGCAAGACGCAGGCTACCGCCTGGTGATGGTCACCAATCAAGACGGCTTGGGCACCGACAGCTACCCACAGCCAGACTTTGACGCGCCGCACAATATGATGATGGCGATCTTTGAGTCGCAGGGCATTAAATTTGATGATGTGCTGATCTGCCCGCACTTTGAACACGAAAACTGCTCATGCCGTAAGCCAAAGCTTGGCTTGGTCAAAGAGTATCTGCAAGCCGGCAAGGTGGATTTTCAACAATCGGCAGTGATCGGTGATCGCGAGACGGATCTGCAGTTGGCTGAGAATATGGCTATCCGCGGCATCCAGTACAACCCACAAACCATGGGTTGGGCACAAATCCTTAGAGATCTGACCGTGAAAGCGCGCACCGCAGAGGTGACTCGCACCACTAAAGAGACCGATATCAAGGTGTTTGTTAACCTCGACGAGCAGGGTGGCAATGAGATTGTCACTGGCCTTGGTTTCTTTGACCACATGCTGGATCAGATTGCGACCCACGGTGGTTTCCAGATGAAGTGTCAAGTAGAGGGCGATCTGCACATTGATGATCACCACACCGTCGAAGACACCGCACTGGCACTTGGTCAGGCGCTGAAAGATGCACTAGGTGATAAGCGTGGTATAGGTCGCTTTGGCTTTAGCCTGCCAATGGATGAGTGTCTGGCGCAATGTGGCCTGGATCTCTCTGGCCGTCCATATCTTAAGTTCGATGCCCAGTTTAGCCGCGAGATGGTGGGTGACCTGTCTACCGAGATGGTCGTGCACTTCTTCCGCTCACTGACGGACACGCTGGCGTGTACCTTGCACCTATCGTCGACTGGTAGCAATGACCACCACATTATTGAAAGCCTGTTTAAGGCCTTTGGTCGCACTTTGCGTCAGGCCGTGAAAGTAGAAGGCAATGAGCTGCCTAGCAGCAAGGGCGTATTGTAAGGGATTGGATCCATGACAGAACAAAAAGTCGTCATTATCGACACCGGCTGTGCCAACGTATCATCGGTGAAATTTGCCATTCAGCGCCTAGGCTACGAGGTAACAATCTCGAAAGAGCCTGAGGTGGTCCTAGCGGCAGATAAGCTATTCCTGCCAGGGGTTGGCACCGCTAGCGAGGCAATGAAAAACCTTGCCGAGCGTGACCTGATAGACTTGGTTAAGCGCGTAGAAAAACCGCTACTGGGTATCTGCCTAGGTATGCAGCTGCTTGGCAAGCTATCGCAAGAGAAAGGGCAGAAAGCCGATGAGCTGGTGGAGTGCCTTGGCTTGTGCGATGGCGAGGTACGCCTGCTTGAAACTGGCGATCTACCACTGCCACATATGGGTTGGAATACCGTCACGGCCAAGCCTGAGCATCCGCTATTTAAAGGCATTGAAGAGGGTGAGTATTTCTATTTCGTGCACAGCTTTGCAATGCCAGTAGGGGATTACACCATCGCCAGCTGTGACTACGGCAAGCCGTTTACTGCTGCAGTGCAAAGTGGCAACTACTACGGGGTGCAGTTCCACCCAGAGCGTTCATCCAAAGCGGGTGCAACCTTGATCAAAAACTTCCTCGAACTATAAGGATATAGCAGACGTGATTATTCCCGCACTCGACCTCATTGAAGGACAAGTGGTACGCCTTTATCAAGGCGATTATGGTCAGGTGACCGAATACAAAGTTGACCCATCAGAGCAATTCAATCTTTACCATCAAGCCGGTGCCAACTGGCTGCACCTCGTGGACTTAACTGGGGCGAAAGACACGACTGCACGCCAGCTTGACTTGATTGCTAAGCTGCTGGCCAGCACCCCGGCCAAGATCCAGATTGGCGGTGGTGTGCGCACTGAACAAGATGTTGTCGACTTGCTCGAGGCCGGCGCACAGCGTGTAGTGGTAGGTTCGACTGCCGTTAAGCGGCCAGAGTTGGTCAAAGGCTGGATGGAGAAATACGGCGCAGAGAAAATTGTTCTAGCGCTGGATATCAACATTGATGAAAGCGGCACGCGCAAGGTGGCTATCTCTGGCTGGCAGGAAGACTCTGGCGTCACGATTGAAGCCTTGATTGATGACTACCTCACCGTTGGCCTAAAACACGTGCTATGCACCGACATTTCCCGTGACGGTACGCTCGCAGGCTCTAACGTCGAGCTATATGTCGACCTATGCGAGCAATACCCACAAGTGCAGTTCCAGTCATCGGGTGGTATTGGCTCTCTGGCGGATATCGAGGCTTTGAAGGGCACTGGTGTCGCTGGCGTTATCGTCGGGCGAGCGTTGCTTGATGGCAAGTTCACCGCTGAACAAGCATTTGCGACCTGGGCAAACTAATGTTTACTTTATGATTGAAGCAATGCTGGACTAACACAGCCATTAGCCCTGCGTTTATGTAGGGCTAACTTAGATTCAAACCAGACTCTTACCAAGTCCTCAGTGTCCCCCTTGTTGGTTAACATACATATTCTTCCAAACTCAATACTCGACGTGCTATTCCATACTAATACCGACTGATTCACTAAAGTGACATCAGTCTTAGGTTGATTGGCTCACTTGTTCCATTATTAGTCTTGGGAACAGAGATATTTGTCCTAACTTGTTACTAATAGGGAATAAATAAAAATCGCTGTAAACTGCGCGAGTTACAAGGAGAGGTATGGCAAAGCTAAGAGTGTTTCTCTGGGTCATGGCCGTGTGCTGTGCTCTGAGTTCCTACCTATACTTTGAGAATTTTGCATCCACACACACCATCCCAAAGATTGAGCAGTTGTCCGCTCACGCCGTTCATCATCAGCATTAAACATAACAATTTTTACAATGACACCTAGGCTTTTATCAATAGGGTGAATCAAGAGGTCGCTCAATGAGCATCAAGAACTTTCTAGAAGCAGCATTGATTACGCTTACCGCTCTTTCAGTCAGTGCATTTTTTGCTTTTAAGAGTCAGTACACGCTGTTAGGTGAGCTGGAGCATGCCTTTGTTAACCAGTCAGAAAATTTGGTGGTGATCAAGAATTGTGCCCTGCAACTGCCCTATGTTGACCAGGCTTATGCTGAGGAGCTACGTATACAAATAGGTAAAGCGGAGCAAGAGTTAGCCCTATCGTATCAAGCGACTATGGAGATTGAACGTGATTTCCCTAACTGGTTGTGGCCAGGAGGGACGATCATTGATGAAGTGGATGATTTTAATGCGAGCGTCAGTCGATATCTGAGCGACCTTGCCCAATATAGTCACTCTTTTACAGTGCCCTCAGGGGTGAACAACTTTGATGGTCAATCCCAGCAGCAACTTTCTGTCATTCAGTCGATTATCGACCCAGATGTCCACCATACCGGCGTTGTGATTCACGAGCACCTTATGGGGTTACTTTTTTCGGCAAACCGCAAGATGGTCAATGCATTTGCGTTTGGGAGTCTGATGGTTGTGCTGATTGCATTTGTTCACCTGTACACTCACATTAGCGCATTGAAATTGACACAACAACGACTTAAACAATCACTGATACAAGCAGAGCAAGCCAGTCACGCTAAATCCCTATTTTTATCGTCTATGTCCCATGAATTGAAGACCCCAATGAATGGCGTGCTTGGTATTGCTGAGGTGCTCAAAGATGATGATACCTTAGGGGATACGCAGCGAGCTAGTATGGACATATTGATCCAGTCAGCCAATCATCTTTTAACCTTGTTGGGTGATATTCTCGATTACTCCAAGATGGAGCAAAACAAGCTTAAATTAAAGCAGGGAGAGTTTTCCTTTAGCGCTTTGATTGCACCAATCGAATCAACCTTTCAGCAACAAAGTGACGAACAGGGCGTGGGTTTCGAGTTGTTAAATTCAATTGACGCAAGTCGTGTGTTTGTCGGTGATATCGCCAGAATTCGACAAATCGTGATTAAGTTGGTGAGTAATGCGTTTAAGTTTACCCACCAAGGAATGGTTTCGGTGTCTATTGACTATCTCTGCTCTTCAGGCGAACTAGTTGTTGTTGTTAGTGACACCGGAATCGGGATGGAACAGAGCGCCCTTAACAATATATTTCAAGCATTTGAGCAATCAGACAAGGGCTTTACGCGCTCGCATGATGGCGCTGGACTTGGGTTAACGATAGTCAAAACTCTCGCAGAGTCGATGAATGGCACTGTTGAGGTGGAGAGTGAAGTGGGGCATGGTTCTAAGTTTGTCGTCAGACTAAGTGTGAGGGAAAAACAGACCAATGTGATACCCCCTGAGGCTAAATGTATCGAGTTAAGCTAAGGCGGTTGCCTAGCCACAGAGAGCAGGCTGTTTGATGTTACCCTATCACCGGTTTGACAACTCATTTCGCTCACTGTGATGCTGGAATTAGCGTTCATCCCTTTTATCTACGGCGACGTAACATACTAGTGTGAACAATAATCAGCTAACCTTTGACTATCAAACATAAGATAAGATCTCAACAGATGGAGAGTGCGGTGAGCAGTGATCGCCTAACGAGCCTTTCAACTAAATGGCTGTATCGACAAGCCTTAAAACATAAGCCGCGCTTAGTTGCTGCCAATCTGTTAGCGATTGTCGCGACGCTGATCAGCGTGCCTATTCCCCTTTTGCTGCCCCTGATGGTTGATGAGGTATTGCTCGATCAGCCTGGTGTTGGGGTAGGCTTGATGGATAAAGCCCTACCAACAGGGTGGCAAACACCGACCGCATATATAGTGATGTGTCTGCTGCTGATTGTCGTTATGCGCGGCGTAAGCCAGATCCTCAATATTATTCAAAACCGTCAATTTACGTTAGTGGCCAAAACACTGACCTGCAAGATTCGCCAAGGACTGATTGATAAATTAGGAAGGGTGAGCATGCGTCAGTATGAGTTGCAGGGCAGCGGGGGGATAAATTCCCACTTAGTGACTGATATAGAAACGATTGACAAATTTGTTGGTGACACTCTTAGTCGCTTGATTGTAGGCGTGCTCACCATCATCGGCACCGCAGTGATTCTTTTGTGGATGGAGTGGCGATTAGGGCTGTTTATCCTCGCCATCAACCCAATAATCATTTTTGCGTCACGAAAACTTGGCCAACGTGTCAAACAGCTCAAGAAGCATGAAAATCAATCGTTTGAGCGCTTTCAGCAGCGCTTGGTCGAGACCTTAGAAGGGATCTACCAATTGCGGGCAGCCAACAGAGAAACGGCTTTTCTCGATTCGCTCAAGCAAGATGCAGAGAGTATCCGCCATGATGCCGACCGTTATGCTTGGCAGTCTGACGCGGCAAATCGACTTTCATTTCTGATGTTCCTGATTGGCTTTGAGGTCTTTCGTGCTGCGGCGATGATAATGGTACTGTTCAGTGACCTGACCATCGGTCAGATCTTCGCCATTTTCGGTTATCTCTGGTATATGTTAGGGCCGGTTCAAGAGTTGCTTGGCGTGCAATATGCGTGGTTCAGTGCCTCGGCTGCAATCAAGCGACTGAATACACTTCTTAGCCTCGAAGAGGAGGCGCGGCCAGCCTCAAAAGTGAATCCGTTTAACCAAGACGAACCACTGGAGATTGAAGTGCGTAACGTGAGCTTTCAGTATGATGATGAAAGATTGGTACTCGATAACTTAAGCCTGAGTATCCCGCGTGGCAAACGAGTGGCGTTGGTCGGAGCTTCGGGAGGCGGTAAGTCGACCCTAATCCAGCTTTTGATGGGGATTTATCGCAAGGATCAGGGTCATATACTGGTCAATGGCCATGAGGTGGAGCAGGTCAGCTATGAGGCGCTACGTGAACACATGGCAGTGGTATTGCAGCAGCCAGCGATATTTAATGACACGTTAAGGGCTAATTTGACGCTCGGGGATGAGCGTTATAGCGACGAGCAGCTCTGGCACGCCCTCGAAGTTGCGCAGCTTAAGGATGTGGTTGAGCAGCTCAATGCGGGTTTGGAATCGGAGCTTGGGCGAAATGGTATCCGCCTCTCTGGTGGTCAGCGCCAGCGCTTGGCGATAGCCCGGATGGTACTCACTGATCCTCAGTTTGTGATCCTTGATGAGGCAACCTCAGCTTTAGATACGGCAACCGAAGCGGCGCTGCATGATGCGCTGCAGCGATTCCTTGCCAATCGTACCACCTTAATCGTTGCCCATCGCTTGTCTGCAGTGAAGCAAGCTGATCTGATTTATGTGCTCGAAGATGGTCAGGTTAAACAGTCTGGGCGACACAGCGATTTAGTTACGCAGCCAGGTTTGTACCAAGCCTTGTATGGTGATTTACAGGCGAGCTAACAATGCTGTAATGATTGTCAGTGATGGGAAGGTTCAGCACCAATGCCATACAAGCTTGCTACTGCCGAGGAAAGTGATCTGGCGCGTAGTGTGACTCTATAAAGGTTTAACTTCGACAGTCTTTGCCGCTCATTCAGCAAGCTGTTGGCTGTGAGGTTTCGCTCAATGACAGCACATAGGAGGCGTTTTTATGGTTTTAGTATTAACCGTTATTGTTTTTCTAAGTTGTATGTTACTCCTAGCCATTGGCGTTCTTTTTTCGCGTAAGCCGATAAAAAGCGAATGCTGTGGGTCAGAGCAGCCGTGTCAATCATCAACCAAAGATACAAGAACAAAGTAAGTGAGTTTTAAGTGTCGAATAACCAATTTTTTAAGAGGTTTTTGATAATACTTGTACAGGGTGTTGGTTGTTTACAATGCACTTACATTACGTATTGCGGCATTGATGGGTTGGAGCAGCTAACAGCAGGGTAAAAGTATATTTGACTTGAAACCGAGTGCTTTAAGGTGATTTGTTTTATTTACTCTAGGGTTGGCTACCTTTTGCCGCCATCAAAAAAGTGGCGAGGTATCAGGTGATAAGCTGAGATAAATACGCTCATTAGGGCGACAAAAATAGCTGCGAGTGTCAGGTTGCTAGATTAAATCAAACGAGAATAGACAATAGCGCTTTACTGGTCAGTGAAAATGTGTAAATTGAACGTAAGTGAAGTTCTACTACAGAGTATTGACGCTCGATGAACCGGTAGAAAACAACACCTTGAAATGGAGTTTAGTTTGAATCAGAAGCGCAGTTGGGAGGTGTTGTCATAATGCTTGCCAAGAGAATCATTCCTTGCCTTGATGTCCGCGATGGACAGGTTGTTAAAGGCGTACAGTTCCGCAATCATGAAATTATTGGTGATATCGTGCCGCTCGCTCAGCGTTATGCTGAAGAGGGCGCTGATGAGCTGGTTTTCTATGACATTACCGCCTCGAGTGATGGTCGTGTTGTCGACAAAAGTTGGGTCGCACGTGTTGCAGAGGTCATTGATATCCCGTTCTGTGTGGCAGGTGGTATCAAATCGGCTGATGACGCAGCGCGCATCCTCGAATTTGGCGCTGACAAGGTCTCAATTAACTCACCTGCATTGGCTAATCCTGAGCTCATTACCAAACTAGCAGATAAGTTCGGCGTGCAGTGCATCGTGGTTGGTATCGACTCTTACTATGACAAAGAGACGGGGAAGTATCAGGTCTATCAATTTACCGGTGATGAGGCGCGCACCAAGGCGACCCAGTGGCAGACTCGCGACTGGGTTAAAGAGGTGCAAAAACGCGGCGCTGGTGAAATCGTCCTGAATATGATGAACCAAGACGGCGTGCGCAATGGCTATGATATTGAGCAGCTGAACATGGTGCGCGAAGTGTGTCATGTGCCTTTGATTGCCTCGGGTGGTGCGGGTGCGATGGAGCACTTTGCTGAGGCCTATATTAAAGCGAATGTTGATGGGGCGCTGGCGGCCTCAGTGTTCCACAAACAGGTGATCAACATTGGTGAGTTAAAACAGTATTTAAACAAGCAGGATATCGAGGTGCGACTATGAGTTTTGCAACCGCAGAAATTAGCGCACTAGCTGAGCGCATTGATTGGGAAAAGGTGGATGGTTTGGTGCCAGCCATCGTTCAAGACTTTCAGTCGAGCCAAGTTTTGATGATGGGTTACATGAACCGTGCTGCGCTGGCAAAAACCGGTGATACTGGCCAAGTAACATTTTTCTCCCGCACCAAAGAGCGTCTTTGGACTAAAGGTGAAACTTCTGGCAATGTACTTCAACTGAAAAACATCGCCCTTGATTGTGATAATGACACCCTGCTGGTTAAAGTCGATCCCATTGGCCCAACGTGCCACACAGGCACCACCACCTGTTGGGACGCTGACAAGCAAGAAGAGTCTCAAATGGTTTGGCTTCATCAACTTGAGCAGCTACTGGCTGCCCGCAAGAGTGCCGATCCGGATTCGTCATACACCGCAAGCCTGTACGCCCGCGGCACCAAGCGTATATCGCAAAAAGTGGGCGAAGAAGGCGTTGAAGTCGCGCTTGCAGCGACGTCGGGTGATAAGGCGGAGCTAGTGTGCGAGTCTGCCGACCTGATGTACCACTTATTAGTGCTACTCCAAGACCAGGGCTTGTCGATGGATGATGTGATCAACAAGCTTAAGGAAAGACATAAATAAGAGTCGAGAGGCGAGATCGCTACGCTGCGAGAGACGAGGGGTGAATGTGGAAACTCCTCGACTCTCCCTTCTCTAACTCACATTTTGAATATCGCAGTTGACTTTTCGGCGCACTTTAACCCCAGTGCGTCCTTTCCTCGCTTCTCGTCTCTCGCTTCTCGCCTCTGCCCAAAGGGCATTAGTAGATAATAATAAGAATCGTCCCCGCCAGTGTCATCAGAATATTGGCGATGGCATAAGTACCGGCGTAGCCTAGGGCTGGGATGGTTGATTTGGCGTGATCGTTAACAATGTCCATGGCCGGTGCACAGGTGCGGGCGCCGATGATAGCGCCGAATAACAAGGCGCTGTTCATTTTGAGTACGTAGGCGCCAACTAGATAGGCAAGCACGACGGGCACGACGCTGATCACAAATGACAGGGTGATCACCTGAAAGCCAACATCAGCAAGGTGGTCGAACATCTTACCGCCGGCGCTTAGGCCGATGCCGACCATAAAGAACGCCAGGCCTAGGTCCTTGACCATATTCAGTCCCCCTTGAGGCACATAGCCAAAGGTCGGGTGGTTGGCACGCAAAAACCCCAGTGTAATCCCGGAGAGTAACAAGCCCACTGCATTACCAAGTCCAAACGAAACTTGGCCAAAGGTCATGGTGACCAGACCGAACATGATTCCCATGATGAAGAAACTGCAGAATGCTAATAGGTCCGCCATTTGTGAGTGGATCGAGATGAAACCGATGCGCTCTGCTAGGCCATGGACTCGGCTTTTTTCACCACTGACCTGAATCACGTCACCTTTTGCCAGGACGATATCGTGATCCATTGGCATCTCAATTTGGGCACGTACAACGCGGTTAAGAAAACAGCCGTATTCAGAGAGGTTAAGATCTGACAATCGTTTACCAGCGATGGAATCATTTTTCACCACGATCTCTTCTTCGACGATACGCAAATCGAGCAGGTTGCGGTCAAAAACCTCTTTACCGTTACGAAAGCTTGGGTCCAGACGAGCATGGCTGTCAGGGAAGCCAACCAGTGCAATCTCATCCCCTTCTTGCAAAATCGCATCGCCATCAGGGTGCGCTAGAATACCATTGCGGCGAATACGCTCGATATAACAACCCGTTTGGCGATAGATGCCGAGTTCACGCAGGTTTTTACCATCGGTCCAATCAATGAGCTCAGGTCCGACACGGTAAGCGCGGATGATTGGTAGGTAAACTTTGCGTTGCCCCGAACTTCCCAGGCCACGCTCTTTGGCGATCTGTTGCGCGGAGTCTGATAGGTTTTGCTTTTGCAGTTTTGGTAATAGCTTTGCAAACACAATCATGCTGATAAGACCGACCAGGTAGGCCATTGCATAGCCGACAGAGAGGTTCTCAACCACAGCCGCAAATTCCATGTTACGTGGGATTTCAGCGAGGCCAGAGTTAAGTGCATCCTGAGCGCCAACCAGAACTGGCGTTGAGGTTAACGCACCAGCCATCATACCCGTAGCGAGGCCTAAATCGAGCTGAAGGAATTGCGTAGAAATATAAGTAATTGAAATCGCGCTAACCAACACTACCATACTGAGGATAAAGTAGTGTTTACCGTCGCGAAAGAAGATACCAAAGAAGTTCGGGCCTGCCTCGATACCGACACAGTAGATAAACAGCATAAAGCCAATGGCAATGGCTTCAGGGTTGAAAGTAAAACCTAAGTGTCCCATCACCAAGGAGGTGATTAACACACCGATTGAATTACCGAGTTGAAAATTACCAAGGCGAATTTTACCAATCGCCAAACCAATCGCGAGAACGACAAAAATTAACAGTATAGGGTTGTGCTCTAAGAGGCTAACAACATCAATGTTCACGGCTTTAAACCAGAATCAGGGGTGGATATTCCCAAGTGACCTTAAGATGCAGAGTTCAGAGCCTGTATCTTGAGGTTACTTGGGTATAAAGAGTGGGCGAATTGTAGCGGATTATCAGTAAAAGATAAGCCTTAAAATGAAAAATCATACAATTATTTTCACAGTGTTGACTTGATAGGAACAAGGATCTCACTTGTGCGACGGGAAAAATAAAAAACCGCTGAAATTTCAGCGGTTTTCTTAAAATCATGGCTTATTCTTAAGCGAACAGACCTAGGTGCTCTTTTGCGTACGCTTCGAAGTCGTCACAGCCGCCAATGTGCTCTTGATCGATAAAGATCTGAGGTACAGTCTCAACTGGCTTGCCAACGGTTTTCTCAAGGTCAGCTTTTGAGATGCCTTCTGCGTGGATGTCAACGTAGCGGAAGTTGAAATCATCGCGCTTCTCTTTAAGAGTTTCTGCATACTCTTTTGCACGAACACAGTAAGGGCAACCTGGGCGACCAAAAATAACGACAAACATAATTATTCTCCTTTGTTTTATGGCAGTAACTATGCCTGAAAGCCGTTGATAAATAAAGTGGTGCTTACCTGTTACTGCGATAGATAAAATCTATCAATTGGATTAGGGGTGGCGTAATCCCAGTTTTATGTCTTTAGGTTTATGGCTTATCAAGTTTGGCGCTTGACGACGAGTATAGATGAAGACACTAGACTTAAGAGTGCAATAAGTTAGTTGTCAGCGATTAGACAATAGATGCATGGCGGTTCGAGAGGGGCAGCGAACATGAGCACAACGTGATTGTTTTCAAAGATCTCCTAATCGAATCAAAGCGATGGTGAAAGCATTGCACTAGGTCAAGCCATGCAAAGTCGAGTTGAGAAATGATCGAACAAGATTCTAACGAGAGGTAGAGTGTCTATGTTCAATTTTATGACCAGTGGTCGTGTGGTGTTTGGAGCCGGTGCCTTAGTTAATTCGCTTTCTTTGATTCGGCAGTACGGCTACAGCGTACTGTTGGTGACAGGGAAGGGAACCCAACGCTCCTCGGTGATCCTTGACTATCTCGATCAGCAAAAATTACGTTATCAACATATCGTTATCGGTAATGAGCCGAATATCACTATGGTGGAAGAGGCCGCTACAATGGGGCGAAAATTTCGCCCAGAGGTGGTGGTTGCCTTCGGTGGCGGAAGTGTCATCGATATGGGCAAGGCACTGGCCGCTGTGATCCCGAATCAGGGCAATGTCTATGACTATGTTGAGACACTCGGACGTGCAGTCCCTCTGAAAACCAGGCCACTGCCTATTGTCGCTATCCCAACAACGGCTGGTACTGGCAGTGAGGTCACCCAAAATGCGGTGTTGCGCTCTGGGCAAGACAAACTTAAGGTCAGCCTACGGGACCCTGACATGTTGCCTAGGCTTGCGATTATTGACCCGACATTGACCTATGGCACCAGCAGGGATGTGTCGGCGCGTGGGGCGATGGATAGTTTTACCCATCTTATGGAAGCGTATGTTTGTAATCAACCCAACCCCTTTAGCGACATGTTGTGTGAAGAGGGGTTTCGTCGCATCAGTCGTTCTTTGGTAGAGGCATGCCTATACGATAGTCACAAAGCGCGTCAGGACTTATCATTTGCCGCAATGCTTGGAGGTATGGCCTTAGCCAACGCCAAGCTTGGCGCGGTGCATGGGCTCGCGTCAGCGTTAGGTGGTGAGCTCAATGCACCACACGGCGTTATCACAGCGCGCCTAGCGCCCCTTGTGATGCGCGAAAACATTCTCAACGCAGAGGCGAATAATCAAAAAGTGGTGCTAGAGCGTTACCAAAAGATGGCACAAATGCTGACGATGAAGAGTAACGCGAATGTTTATGATGGCGTACAGTGGGTCGAAAGCGTGCTAGCGACGTTAGGTATACCGTCCCTAACGGAATTTGGGATGTGCCATACACGCTTTGATGAAGTTGCGGATAACGCCCTAAAGTCCGAGGATATCGGTGGTAATAATGGTCAAATTGACAAACAAAGAATGATCACTATTTTAGAGTCCGCGTGTGCTTTTGAAGGGTGCCAGACGACGCAGCTTGAGCCAGTCAATGGTTACTACTTGCGAGAGCTAGTCGCAGATTCAATGGCGGCCATGAGTGAGGCGCCCCGCTAATCTGCACAGAAGTATAAAATATGCCCTCGCAAGAGGGCATATTGAGGTGATTTCTATCTAGGCTTGATTAAGCTTCTCATAACGAGAGTCTTTCAGTGCGTCTTTGACGCGGCGGAGGTTTTCTCTAAATCCAGTGCCACGGCGCAAGGTGAACCCGGTTGCTAGAACGTCAATGACGGTCATTTGCACCACGCGACTCGCCATTGGCATGTAAACATCGGTGTCCTCGGGTACATCGAGACAAATAGACAGCGAGGCCGCCTTATCAAGCGGAGAGTCCTTGGCGGTAATGGCGATCACGGTTGAGCCGTTCTCGCGCGCAAGATGCGCTATCTCAACCAGGCTTTTGGTACGACCGGTATGAGAAATCAAGACAAACACATCGTTATCCGAGCAGTTAATACACTGCATTCGCTGCATGACAATGTCTTCAAAGCAACTGATTGGGATATTAAAGCGAATAAACTTGTTTTGCGCATCGCGTGCAACCGATGATGACGCGCCCAAACCGAAGAACGAGATACGCTTGGCCTGAGTAAGCAAATCGACGGCGCGATTGACTTGGATAGAATCGAGGCTATTTTTGGCCACATCAAGACAAGCCATAGTCGATTCAAAAATCTTATGAGTATACGCCTCTGGTCCGTCACTTTCCTCTACGTTGCGGTTAACGTAAGGCGTGCCGTTCGCAAGGCTCTGCGCCAAATGCAGTTTAAAGTCAGGAAAACCCTTGGTATCTAAACGACGACAAAAACGGTTGACGGTAGGCTCACTAACATCCGCCATCTTGGCCAGTGTTGCGATACTAGAGTGGATAGCTGTCTGTGGTGATGCCATTATGACTTCGGCAACTTTACGTTCAGACTTACTAAAGTTTTCGATGTTATTTTGAATTTTCTCTAATGTATTCATAATGTTCACGACGGGGAAGAGAGAACAACTCGCTGGTTAGTGTCTATGCCCAATTCACTTAAAATGTAGATAAAGAAGACAACCAGCACCACAAAATCAGTATAAACCGTTAAAAAATAAATCCTTTATCTTATTATTGATAATATGACCCGCCTCAAACTTAATTTAATAAAACTACGAGATCCAGCGCTCCTACGCACTATCAAGCGTGTTTTTGTGTGAGTTTTGTCGGTTCAGTTACAAGATTATAGAAATAAATTTTCAGTTTAGCGAATGTGTCACCATTCGCCTCTGGAGTTTTCTAATACTGGGGTTACGCCTCACTTTGCAAGGCTAATGCACACGCCTCGTCTAGTTTGGCGAGCAACCTAGGTGCCTGCTGGGCAATCTCTCTTTGTTCCTTGAGGACGCTAGCTAAAACAGACTGGGTTGACAATGGGTTGGCCAACACCACTCGAAAGACGATAGTGTTTCGACCTTGCCACTTAATCGGGTTCAGCTGCGTGCGCGAAACGAACGATTTGCCGGTTTCACGCTGGCGTTTTTGAATAAATTTGGTGAGGTCATTGAGCAGCTCATGGATGAGTTCGCTCTGCCCAGGCTCAGCATACTCGAGCACTTGTTTAACATGAGCCGGCATGTAGCGATAGGTCAACAGGCATAGCTCGGGCTCAGACACCAGTTCAAAATCTTCCTGCTGCTTGATCAAATCCGCAAAATAACGCGCTTTTTGAATGCCCTGGTCAATGAGCATCTCATAGCCTGGTCGGCTGATAATATGCATTGCCGCATAGACCAGCATCGCCATACCAGAGCGCGAGCCCTCTAAAGAGTGACTGCCAAGATCTTTAGAGCCTTTGCGCAGAATGTATTGTGCATGGTGCTCAATCGACTTCATCGCCTCGGGGGAACGGAACAACACCATGCCCGCACCCATAGGAATATACAACTGTTTGTGCGCATCGATAGTGACTGAGTCGGCCAACTCGATACCATCGAGTAGATGACGATGATGATTGGACATCAAGGTCGCGCCGCCCCATGCCGCATCCACATGGAAATGACACGCTTCCTGCTGACAAATTGTCGCGATATCTTGGAGAGGATCAATACTTCCGGTCTCGGTGGTACCCGCGACACCAACCACAGCAAACGGCTTGATGCCATGCTGCTTGAGCTCCGCGATCTTGGCTTTGAGTGCTGACGGAATGATACGGTTATTGCTATCGGTTTTGACTGCAACCAAGCCCTGTTGGCCAATACCAAGCACATCAGCGGCTTTTTTCAGTGAGTAATGTCCACGCTCCGAGACTAGAATTGCCAGTCCCTTGTAGCCATAGTGCATCATCGCCGAAAACAGGCCCTCTTTTTCTACGCCTTGGAACTCGCCCTGAGCTTTGAGTGCGTTGTTGCGAGCGACCCAAAGTGCGGTAATGTTGGCGATGGTGCCACCCGAACAAAATGCTCCGAGAGAGTGCCTCGCACTGTGCATCCACTGCTGATAAAAGTCATCATCAGCACGATAAATAAGTCGGTGCAGCATCCCAAGCACTTGGCGCTCAAGGGGTGTAAATGCCTTTGAGGTTTCGATTTTGACCAAGTTCTGATTCAGCGCAATCATAATTTTAGATAGCGGCATCAAAAAATACGGCAAAGCCGAGGTCATATGGCCAATAAAACTTGGTGACGAGGTATGTACAGAATGTGATACCAGGGTGTCGAGTAGGTGCTGGGTATGGTCGGAAACAAACTGAGGTTGTTCCGGTATTGCCGGGTTGCAGAAGTCTTTCTCAATTTCGCGCAGCGGTTTCTCTTCCGCGACGATGTGTTCGCGCAGAAAGTGATTGAGGTTTTGTGAAATTTTGGCTTCTATCTGGGTTAACGTGGAATCTGGCCCTTCGGGCACAGTAAATATACGTAACAAGCTGTCGAAGCTGACGTCTGCTGTTTTTTGATCCATAACTCTTTCGCGTGTTTATCTGATACCTAATCCAAGCGAGCAGCACAATCTAAACCAATTTGACGGTAATGTCTTGTAATAATTTAGCTGAAAGTGCTGCCATATCTTGACTGTCTACTATTTGTTACAGACTTGGCGTTGTAACTGATCAATGGATTGGTTGTATTTGTTTAGTAGAGGTTGGATCTGTACTGGGTGGCTGAGCAAATCAGCAAACGCAGAGCGGAGTTCATAGTTTTGCTCATGAGGCTTCGCTTGGCGATCTTGGTAGGTAGTGAGGGCAGCTTTGCCCAAGGCGTCATCCCGCTCACTTAAGGCTTTCACTTCGGTTTGCTCGAGGTTGAGCCAGGACTCAACCGGCTGCTCGGTGGCGACTTTCTGCGGCTCATTGACAAGGTAATAATGAACCGCAATGCGATTTAACTCAAAATGGTTTCTTCGGCCTTGGAGAAACCAAGCGCTGACCTCTTCAAGTTGAGGGTATTGCTCGACAGTGAGATCCGTCAGGTCTTGATACCACTGCATAGAGGCGTCGATATATCCGTCATAAATTGCCGCGTAACAATCACTCTTGTTGTCAGCCAGTGCATTGAGCGAGAGTAGGGCAGTCAAAGTTGCAACAGCATAGCGTTTCATTAAATTTCCTTATTATGCAACGAGAGACACAAAGAATAACATAAGAACAGGTACCAGTAAGCTTAGAATAAACCCACTGACGATGGCGACGGGCACGCAGCGGACACCACCAGTTGTCTGGATGACAGGCAAAGTAAAGTCCATCGCCGTCGCGCCAGCGTATCCGATAGCGGTGCATGGCCAATTGCGGATCAAAAGTGGGATAAACACTAAGGCGATGAGTTCTCGCCCAAGTTCGATAAGGAAAGAAGCGCCCCCAAAAACAGGACCGAATGCGTCCCCCATCAGAATTCCGGCTAACGAATACCAGCCAAAGCCAGATGAGAGAGCCAATGCTTGAAAAATCGGAATATCGAGGACTAACGCTGCGATGATCCCGCCAAGCCACGAACTCAGCACAATCAATAAAGCCAGCATCATCCCATGTTTGTTGATCAGGATCTGTTTGAGGGTTAAACCACTGTTTCTTAGCTGTATGCCTATGAAAAATAGCAATAAAATCAAAATAGACTCGCTGGCCTTATCGACCCAACCAAGGCTTACAGGCAACACTAGGCCCGCGACAAGCCCGCCACCAACAACAAAAATGAGCTTCAGCGATTCCAGCGCCATTTGTGATAAGCGTAAGCGGTTTTGGCTGGTCCCTGTTTCGATTGGCATCCACTTATCTACCCAGGGCAAGGTGCAGAGGTTGGCAAGGCTGATAAATCCAAGGAAGGTGACGGTGTAGGTCAAGATCAACTGTAGGTTGGAACCCAGGTCATCAAGCGCTGCTAAACTGAGCCCCATCAACGTGAGAATCACATAAATAAGGGAGGATGTGGCTTGATTGACGAGCGCTAACCGTTGCTCGTTGCGCACGACAAACAGGTACCCCAAACATAAAGGGGCAAAGATAAAAATCATCCCTGAAAACATAGTTTGTAACTTCCACTGGACTAAATTGGTGCTTCGAGTCAGTTACAGTCCGCTAGCCTGAAGTACATCAACCAACTTTTCACGGAAATCCGACTCACTTAAGTTCGACAGGTTATACAGTACCTCGGCACCATTTGCATCAATTTCAACGAAGTGCGAATCAAGTGCTTCATCTTGACGACGATACAGTAGGATGTGATTGGCAATACGGGCTAGATCAAGATAGCCAAAGGTTTCTTCTGTCTTATCACTTGCTCGGTTAGTGGCTACGTTGATAAAGTCGGCATCAAAGCCCCAATGCTCTAACACCAGTTTACTGGCAGTGATGCATAGCGACTCAAACACCGGTAAGGCCAGTGCAGGGTCAAGATAATTTCCTTCCTCAAGATAGAAGTGGTATTCGTTAACCAAGCTATACAGGCCAATATCGGCGAGTAGGCCAACTAGCAACGCTTTGTCTAATCCGACAAGGCGGAAATTGGCGGGCTCAAGGGCCTTGAGTTCGCGAAGAGCAACCACCATCGTCGCTCCTAGCTCGCGCGAGGACACCGCGCTTTGAGCCAGTATCTTTTCACACACAGGGTTGAATGAGATCGACATTTTAAGCTGTTGAATGGCTTGCGCGGTGACGATATCGCGTACGCGAATAATACCCAGGCGTGACACCGCGGTGACCAAATCAGTACAAGTAATGTTCCGTCGGTTAAAAATAACCGAGTTTGCTACTTTGATGACAGTCGCAGCCAGGCTAGGGTCTTCTAGCAGGCAGTCGGCGATATCAGAGACCGTGGTGTTTTCTTCCGTCGCAAGCCGCTGAATATTAGTGACAGCAATAGGAATGGGTGGAAGAGATACTTTTCCAGCGGAAATGGACCGGGTCACTCGTTGTGAGAACTCACTTTCAAGGCCCTTTAGAATAGTGTCTCGCTCGGGGGAGAGCCAAAAAAATGACAGATGTTGCATTAGACGGTACCAAAATTTCAATCCGGAAATTTTACCGACTTATGTTCCCCAAAAGCAATACTTTATCTAGCACAGGATTATTATCATGGGATTTGTCGGTGGAACATCACATCATTTACGACTGATATTACATTAATCGTACAAATTATTAGTCTTATGCTAACTGTAGCTAAGCGAATATCACGCGTTGATCGCTTTGTGCACTGGGGCTAATGCGATACAAAGCGCAGTTTTTGGTGTTTTACCAGGCCTTGATGTGACACACATCGTGGTGTCAGCTAAGATTTAAAAAAAACTAGTTGCATATTAAAATGCGCTGGATTGCATAATAAAAATACAGGCTAGATTATTTTCGCTGCTGTTATCTGGAGATCAAAGTTAATCGGGGTTTGGGTTAATGGGTCAAAGGGTATGACAGAACAACAATTTTTAGATTACACCGACAAGCTAGGTCAATTTCATAAGCGCGCGATGTTTGGCGCGACCGGACTATTCGAACAAGGCGCTATGTTCTGCCAGTTTAGAGGTGGACGGTTTTATCTTCGAGGCGGTGGAGGTCTCACTGACAAGTTACTCGAGCAAGGGTGTGAGCGTTATTGCCAGATAAAAAAGCAAACCTGTGCAATGGTCAATTACTATGATGTGACCCAATTGTATCAGGATGATAGAGTCCTGCTAGACGGTTTGGTCAGAGAGTCGATAGAGGTCGCGGTATCACAGCGGACGAGGAAAAGCACATTGCGCAGTAAGCGGTTGAGAGATTTGCCTAACATGCAATTGACGCTCGAGCGGATGTTGAAGAAATCCGGTGTTGAAGACGTTGAAACCTTGGTTGAACTTGGGCCGTTAAAGGTTTTTGAACGCGTAAAATTAACCTACGGAAATGATTTAGATAATAAGCTGCTTTGGAAATTGATAGGAGCTATTGAGGGGGTGCATTGGAAGGTGCTACAAGCGTTTAATGAGCGAAATAGCACTTGAGAGCGGGCCCGGATGCGGTCAGTCATCAAAAGTTCAAACAGAAAACAAAAAACCCAAGGCTTGGCCTTGGGTTTTTAACTGGTTAGAACATAAATCGAGTGGTCAGCATAAGCTGCTCGTTGTATGTATCATTAATGCGGAACTCTGCACCCAGTGAGAAAAGCTCAGTTGAGTGGAAGCGTGCATGGAGCGAACCAATGACGTCTTCCTCACTGTTAATCGAAACATAACCAATCTTTGCACCGACCTCGAGCTGTGGCCCAAGCCATTGACGCACGCCCAGGTTTACCTCGACGCCTGTTTCGGTGGCATCAAAGTACTGGGCGCGAAACAGCATCTCACCAGTCACATCTGCCCAGTTAGTCGCTGGGGCGTGGAAACCAAGACCCGCAGCTGCATCATAGTCGCCTTCCATCTCTGTATCGATACGTGCAACGAAGTGTGCATTAGGGTGAATGGCCTTACTAAATTGAGCGCCAACCGTGACAGGGCTAATACCAACGCGAGTTTCAAGATAATCGTAACCAAAGTTGCTCATGACAGCGCGTTCGCGCTCACGATCTGAGTTAGCCATTGCCTGAGTTGAAAGCACAGCAATAGCAACTGCGACTACAGTTTTACGCATACGTAAATAACACCTTATTTGACTGATTATTTTCCAGGTCGTGGACATACTCCATGTGTTGTGTATCAACAACATTGACCTGTTAATGAGCGATATTGGAGACAATACCGACTCTTATCCCTTAATACCGACCATCATAATCCATCAGCTTTCCCAAGTCACCCGGTCCGTGGACGTTTTACTCGCCAAACTGAGCTCTTTGTTCACTTAATGCATTGAGAATTCGCTCCGTATCTAGGATTGACGTCCAGTGCATCAGATCAGGGTCGTGCTCTATCACATAATCAGTCAGTAACTTGGTGACGCTGTCACGCAAGGTGGCACCATCCCAGGGCTTGGCGATGTAATAATCAAGGTGAGCCTGATTTACAGCGAGGATGGTATCCTCGAGATCAGCTTGTCCGGTCAACAACACCTTCTTGGCCCTCTGGGTTTGGGCTTGATTGTCGAGCTCGACAAGGAAAGATATCCCCGTTTGAACAGGCATAATATGATCGCATAGGATCAGGGCTAAAGCGACGTCATCTTGATTGGTGAAGGACTCAAGCACCTGCTTGGCTTCTGCAACCGACTCCGCCGCTTCGATGATAAAGTTCGCCTCGAATGACTCGAGATCTTGCTGGACACTGTCTAAAACATGTCTTTCGTCGTCGACGCACAATATGAGGTACTTGTTCATAAATTCTCCTTAATTTGTTGTTGGAGTATCGGTAACCAAACGGTGAAGCAGGTGCCTTCATTTGGCGTCGATTGCAGCTCAATTTTCCCTTGATGAAGCGCTACCACCTGTTGACAGACAGAGAGACCTATTCCAAGGCCAAAGTGCCCCTCGCTCTTGGTGGTAAAGTTTAGGGTAAACACCTTATCAATCAGCTCTGGTGGAATACCATGACCATTGTCCTGCACACTGACAGTTATCCAACGATGCTCGTTATCCGTTTCAATCCCGGTTGTCACCGTTAAATGGCCGTGTTGCTCGGGAAAGGCATCGATAGCATTAGCAATCAAGTTTGTCCAAACTTGTTGTAGCGCATTAGGTTGACAATAAAGTGGGGGAGTAGGGTTGTAAACCTTATCCACTTTGTGGAACTTCAGCCTGTTTTCGAACATAACCAGGGTATCGTCGATACCCTCAATCACATCCGCAAACTGAAAATGCTCTTCTCCCGGTTTGGCATAGCCTTTTAAGCTACGCACCATCTCTCCTATACGCTTAGCGCAATGCTCCATACTGCGTAAGGTACTGCCTGTTTGGTGGAACGACTCGTAGTGTTTGATGAGGTCGATAGCCCTGTTGGGGTCGGCCTTGATTTTAGCCAGCAGCGTCTGATTACTTTCCATCCCAAGGTTGACCAGTTTTTTGGCAAGAAGGCGATCACCGGTGTGTTGTTCGAGCGCACGCGCTCTTTTACGCAGCTCGGCGGTGGAGAGGGGATTGGAGCTTAAGGCGTGCTCAAACAGTTGACGGCTGAGCTGGGTGTCGATTGGCTGGTGGTCCATCTCTACCAATTTCTGAACATTATTGGTCACCAGTTCAGTGCCACGCATGATAGCGGCGATAGGATTATTGATTTCATGCGCAACGCCGGCGACGAGTTGGCCAAGAACGGCCAGCTTCTCGCGCTCGATTAATTGCTGATGCGCGACTTCAAGCGATTCAATGGTCTTTTGTAACTCAAGCTTGGTGAAGATACTGCGTTGCAGGCGACGGTTAAAGTGTCTAAGCAGCAGGTTGGTAAACAGCGGTAACAAATCGGTGTTGGAATTCATAACCAGGGTAAAGATGTCACGATCAAGCTTAATTACTTCGGTTTGACATAGGGTTAAACCGGTTGAAAAGGACAGTTCGCCAGTGACAAATGACATGCCACCCACGATATTGCCTTTGCCGTGACGCACTACCTCACGCTGAATGCCAAAATCATCTTTCTTATACAGCGCCACCTCTCCCTTGGTGATAAACCACAAGAAATGATTCTCTTCTCCCTCCTTGGTCAGGAGGTGGTCGGCAGAGTATGTTCGGCAAGCGTTGGACTCATCACCCTTGGCAAAGAATTCGCGTAATGCTTGGATTACTTTATCCGTAAGCTCTTGATCAGAAACAAGATGGTAATCAATGAAGCCACGTTGGTAATGCTTGACCTTAGCATCAATATGGCTTCTCAGAATCCGTTTTTGGTCGAGTACTGAGGTGTAATTGAGCTGGTGTTCTTTCTCCTGCTCAATAATAAAAGTTGTGAGCTCTTTGATGATAACTGGACGCAGCTCATCGGAATCAAAAGGCGTAGTTTGACAGTGATCTAGCCGGCCGAGGTTGACTGCGTTGATGATTGCACCTATCTCCGCTTCACTGGCGACGAGGATGCGCCTCGCGGGTGTGTGCAGGGTGCTGTGTTCGAGTTCAATTAGCAATTGTGAACCTTCGAGCAAGTCGTAGTGCTGCGCGATAACCATAGCGAGTGGCTGCTGGTTGGCGGTTGAATTGATAATATCACGAGCACAGTCGAGTGAGCTGACATGACGGATATCAAACAAGGGCTCAAGTTGTTCAAATAGTGGCTTGAGTTGTGTTTGAGCGTGTTGATCTTCAAAAACACTTAAAATTGCGAATCGCTTCACCGAAACTCCATTTTGCAAACTAATCGCCGGCTGTTGACACACCGAGCAGTAATACGACTAATTTTAACAGCGAAAACATACAGAGTATGAGAGCTTGGTATGAGAAATTTGCTCTTCCACTAAATAAAAGCAATACTCTGATTTATCTCAAGGTTTTTGATGTAGTTTAAATGAGCAATTTATGACACAACTGAAAAAAATGGCAGCCGCGGGTGGTGTGGTAGCCTTGGTACTGTGCTGGCCTTTGGCCGTCGGGCAGATTGGCGAGAGAGTGATTGAAGATGGCATTGCTGATGCGAACAGTGACCTAATCAGTGCTGAGATCATCCATTATGACCGCGGTTACCTATCTGCTGATGTTCAAACTCGATACACCATCATCGATGCGGAGCTTAGAGCTGAGCTAGAGCAAGCGGGGATGCCAACAGAAGTGAGCGTAAACAGCGAGTTATCTCATGGTTTAGCCAGTATTTCTGCCCGTTCAACCATTGCCAACTTTCCCATTCCAGCTGAGCTGAATACGGTGACGCAGCTTAATGGCAACACCGACTATCAACTTGATGTATCGAGTTGGCACTTCCAGCCACAAGACAATCCAGAGCTAGTACTGACTATTTCGCCTTCGTCTGCCACAGGCACTATGACGGTTTTGGGTGAGATTGATTTCTTGCTCGACATCCCATCGATTTCACTAGACTTCAGTTCAACCGGGGAAGGGGTGCGTATTGATGGACTCAAGGCTCAGGGTGAAGGGAAAAAGGCCAAATATATCTGGCTGGGAGAGCAAAGCGTCGAAGTCGAGCAAATTCGCTTGGTCGAAGTCGGCGAGAGTAGCGGACTTGAGAATGCGAAATACACTTTTTCGGCATTTGAAGATATGGAAACGGGGCGTTTAAGTAGTACCCATAAGGTCGCAATTGGCCGGATAACTACCCAAGATGGTGTGGTCAGAGATCTGGATATCGATTTCACGATAGGTGATCTTGACCAATCGTCTTTCGCGGCAATCATGGATATTTACCAAGAGGCAGCGGTACTAACCGAGCAGGATGTTATCAGCAGTTTGCCTCACATTGAGGCCTTGATTGAACGTGGTTTTCATCTGCAGATGAACAATATGGCGCTCAAGCTTGGCGATGGCGATTTTCAGTCACACTGGAAACTTGAGGTACCAGAGGGAACACAGGGACTGCTGTCAGATCCTATGTCAGTGACCAGTGCAGTAACCGGACAACTGGAAACCGTGTTTACTCACGAGCTTGTCGATGAGTATCCATTTATCCAAC
Source organism: Vibrio sabulosilitoris (assembly GCF_055391395.1). Taxonomy (NCBI): domain Bacteria; kingdom Pseudomonadati; phylum Pseudomonadota; class Gammaproteobacteria; order Vibrionales; family Vibrionaceae; genus Vibrio; species Vibrio sabulosilitoris. The sequence continues at coordinate 2,547,428 of NZ_AP029599.1, read as the reverse complement.
AAGCCATCGATGAAGCGATTATCATGGAAATAGTTGAGACGACAGAGACAGGTTTTATTATTAAAGCCTCGCTTGAGCAAGGCAGTCTTGTCTTTGCAAGTGGGCAGAAAATCCCGTTATTTGCACTGATTATGCCTTTGATGATGCGTTAATTTCAGCAAAAGACGAGCTAGCCCTTTGGCGTACTCAAGTTGTCGAGTTGACTTGGATACGCTGAAGGGCTTTTTTATTTGCCGAAAAAATGGTATTAAACCAACAACTAATAAATATTTATGCAGGAGCAACCGAAATCATGGAGTCTGTGAACGACCAAGTTTTTAATTTTAGTGCGGGTCCAGCAGCCTTACCCAAGGCTGTTATGCTCAAAGCCCAACAAGAGCTTGTTGACTGGAATCAGATGGGAACATCTGTAATGGAGATCAGTCACCGCAGTAAAGAGTTTATTCAGGTTGCAGCGGAAGCGGAGCAAGACTTACGCGACTTGCTCAATATTCCCGATAACTACAAGGTGCTGTTTTGCCAAGGTGGTGCCCGTGCCCAGTTTGCGGCAGTCCCTTTGAACCTTCTTGGTGACAACAATAAAGCGACTTATATCGATGGCGGCTATTGGGCGATCAGCGCGGTAGCGGAAGCCAAAAAATACTGTCAAGTCGATGTGTTTGATGCTAAGACCGATATTGATGGCAAAGTCGCCGTTATACCCGCATCAGAGTGGACAATAGCCCCAGACGCTGCTTACGTACACTTCTGTCCGAACGAAACCATTGATGGCATTGAAATTAATGATTTACCGGCAACGGATAAGCCGATTGTGGCCGATATGTCTTCGACGATTTTGTCACGTAAGATTGATGTATCAAAGTACGGCGTGATTTATGCCGGAGCACAGAAAAACATCGGCCCTGCAGGTATTGCGATTGCGATTGTTCGTGATGATTTATTGGAGCTTGCCCAAGAGGCCTTGCCAAGTATTCTTAGCTACAAAGTGCTGGCTGAGAAAGAGTCGATGTTTAACACCCCACCGACATTCGCTTGGTACCTGTCGGGTTTGGTATTTAAGTGGCTCAAACAGCAGGGTGGCGTGGAAGCGATAGAGAAGGTCAATCGTGAGAAAGCGGCGATGTTATACGACTATATCGATCAGTCGCCTTTCTACCGCAATAACATCCATGAGAATAACCGTTCATTGATGAACGTCCCTTTCCAGTTAGCGAAACCAGAGTTGGATGCCAAGTTCCTTGAGCTTGCCGCCGAGCGAGGGCTTGCTGCGCTGAAAGGGCACCGCGCCGTCGGTGGTATGCGTGCATCCATCTACAACGCGATGCCGCTTGAGGGCGTCAAAGCGCTAGTCGCATTTATGCGTGAGTTTGAGGCGCAGTACGCCTAACTCAGGCTAATCTATGCAAATCAAAGAGCCAGCAAATGCTGGCTCTTTGTTTACTAATGATCGTCAGGTAGCTTGACATTAAGTTCTAGCACTGAGATATCGTCATCTTTGTGCTCGAACGTCAAATCGACCATGCTCGGGTCGATGGCAACATACTTACCAATCACCTTAAGAATATCTTCTTTCAGTTGTGGTAAATAGTCTGGCGCTGGGTCGTCATGGCTGCGACGTTCAGCGACGATGATCTGCAGACGCTCTTTGGCCAGGCTTGCAGAGTTTTTCTTTGCCGGTTTGAAAAATTCAAGTAGTGACATAGACGGTTTAGCCTCCAAACAGTCGTTGGAAAATACCTTTCTTCTGTTCAGTTAGGAAACGGAAAGTCACCTCTTCACCAAGCAGACGTTCTACGGTATCAGCATAGGCCATACCTGCATCAGATTCTTCATCGAAGATCACAGGAACACCTTTGTTCGAGGCATTGAGAACGGCTTGGCTCTCAGGGATCACCCCCATAAGCGGAATGTGGAGGATCTCTTCCACGTCTTCGACGCTCAGCATCTCGCCTTGCTCAACGCGCGCAGGACTGTAGCGAGTCAACAACAGGTGTTGCTTGACCGGCGGCAAGCTCTCTTCAGCGCGGCGTGATTTTGAGTCCAGAATACCAAGAATGCGGTCTGAGTCACGTACTGAAGACACTTCTGGGTTGGTGGTCACAATCGCTTCGTCAGCAAAATAGAGTGCCATCAGTGCACCTTGCTCAATACCAGCAGGTGAATCACAAATCACAAATTCAAAGCCAGCATCATCTAACTCTTGCAATACTCGCTCAACCCCTTCGCGCGTCAATGCATCTTTATCACGTGTTTGTGAGGCGGGAAGAATAAATAGATTGTCGTTGCGCTTGTCTTTGATCAGCGCTTGGTTCAGGGTGGCTTCACCATTAATTACGTTGACGAAATCATAGACTACGCGACGCTCACACCCCATGATGAGGTCCAAGTTACGCAAGCCAATATCAAAATCGATAACTGCCGTTTTTTTGCCTTTGAGTGCCAAGCCAGAGGCGATCGCTGCGCTTGAGGTCGTCTTACCCACGCCGCCCTTTCCTGAGGTCACTACAATTACGCGTGCCATATTTTATCCTTTTAGTTTTTATACGTTGAGTGATTCAATGTGCAGAAGTTGGTTCTCAAGACTGACCATCACCTTCTGTTTCCAATAATCACTACTAATTTGATCGCTGAGCCAGTAGTTACCTGCGACAGACACCAGCTCAGCTTGTAGATCGTTACAAATAATTTTTGCCCCTAATTGACCGCTCGCTCCGGCAATGGCGCGGCCACGCAAGGTGCCGAGAACATGAATTGAGCCGTCTGCGATCACTTCTGCTCCGGCACTAATATGACTCATCAGGAGCAGATCGCCATCTTTAGCATAGACCTGTTGTCCTGAGCGTACAGGTGTGCGGATCACTTTTAGTGGAGCGAGTAGTGGGGCTGAGGTTTTTGAGCTGCTGCTCGCCGTCATTACCGCGAGGCCCGCCTCAATAGCCAGTGTTTGCTGTCGTTTGGTCTTGCAGCCAGTCACACCGACCGGAAACATACCAGTCTCCAATACCCCAGATTTTAAGCTCTTATAGTCGATATCGCCCGACAAGCGAGAGACGTTAATAACCACCGGGGCATGAGCAAAAAAAGCCGGTGCCTGCTCGGTTTTCTCCCTCAGAAAGGTCAGGTTGCCTTCCACATCGATATCGGCAAGATGGAGCACTGACAGCGTGAAACTGCTGCCTTTTAAATCGGGAGTTTGAGACATTCTATTCCAGCCTAGATATATGCGAATAAATGACGTTGCTTTTACAAAGGACGTTGCCTTTACGTGGACCTATCATGTTATATTTCCCCTAATCTATCAGCAAGTGTTGTTGGTATGAATTTGTCTATTTATGTGTGTTAATAAGGGGTTTGCGGCACTTTGTGGCGCGAAACCCAGTAGGATGGCTATGCTTTGTACGATCTATAAAAGCGCAAAAAAAGAAGGCACGTATCTGTACGTGGCGAAAAAAGATGACTTCTCCCAAGTACCGGAGCAGTTAATGCAAATGTTTGGCAAGCCAATCTTGGTGATGACACTCAATATCACTAGCCGAGAGCTTGCGCAGGTTGATGTAGCAAAGGTCAAAAATGATCTGGTTGAGCAAGGATTTTTCTTGCAGTTACCCCCGCAAAAAGAAAACGTTCTGGAAGAGTTTAAAGCGCTCAATAAAGACGCTGAGTAAACCAAATTCAGAGTAAATTGATCGCAAAATCGAAAACAAGGAGTGTAGTGTGAAACGTTGGGTTATTGGAGCATTGTCAGCTGCGCTATCTGTGAGCACACTGGCAAGTGAAAAAAGTTTTGGGCAGTATGTTGAGCAGCTCAAACGTGAGGCCGTAGAGCAAGGGGTAGACGCTGAATTGGTTGAGCGCGCCTTTGCAAATGTTGAGCATAGGCCGCGCGCCGTGGCGGCGGATCGTAATCAGCCTGAGCGTCGATTAACCTTGGATGAGTACATTCCGCGCGCAGTGCCGCAGTGGAAAGTAGACCAAGCCAAAGATCTGTATCAAAAGCATTATCCAGAGCTCAAACGTATTGGCGATGCCTATGGCGTTCAACCACGCTTTATCGTAGCCCTGTGGGGAGTAGAGAGCAATTTCGGTCACTTTACTGGAAACTATAAGGTCGTCGATGCATTGACCACAATGGCATTTGATGGCCGACGTGAAGCCTTCTTCAAAAGCGAGCTAATGGCGGCGCTGGAAATCCTCGAACAGGGCCACATAGAGCTGGAGGATATGAAGGGCTCTTGGGCTGGCGCGATGGGGCAGAGTCAGTTTATGCCAAGTTCATTCATCGCCTATGCCGCAGATGGCAGTGGTGATGGTAAAAAAGACATCTGGAATAATGTTGAGGACGTGTTTGCTTCTACGGCCAATTATTTAAGCCGCTCAGGGTGGGACGATGAGTACACCTGGGGTAGGCAAGTCCTCGTGCCTGAAACCCTAGATAAAGAGTTACAGGGGCGCTCTGCCGAAAAAGCCAAGTACTTACAGCAATGGGGCGAGCTTGGGATCACCCGCTTTGATGGGTCACCGCTGCCAAAGCTTGATAATGATATCCAAGCTTGGCTGATCATGCCTGATGATCATCAGGGACGAACCTACTTGGTGTATAACAACTACAACGTGCTAATGAAATGGAATCGGTCATACTATTTTGCTTTAGCCGTTAGTCATCTTGCTGACCGGATAGTATTTTGATTTTAGGGATGTAGTGATAATTGGCTATAAGGTATGAGGAAGGGCTGGGCATGTTAGTTATACCGCGCAGGGCGTTATAATCCTTAAGTCCATTCGCTCCCCAAGTCGGTGATGAACAGTTTTGTGGCCGCGATTTGCGGTCACTTTTGATTGTGCTGAAGTGTTCAAGTTCACTCTACGTTCATATGAGTGTTAATAGAGCGATAAACGGCTCGTCAGAAAGATGGATACCGGGGGAAAAATCAGGTAGAGTAGCCCACTTTACTAGTGGCTGATTTTATTAGCGCACGGGAAATTTGAACAATCTTGGCGAGCTGACGCTTTAACGCGGTTGGCTTGTAACAAAGTGATGATATAGGAAGCAAGATGATTCTAGTTGTTGGTCATAAAAATCCAGATAGTGATAGCATTTGTGGCGCATTGGTTGCTGCTGAACTTCTAAAAGCACGTGGTCTTGAAGCGAAAGCGGTTCGTCAAGGTGACATCAACCGTGAAACGCAGCACATTCTAGAAACTGCTGGTGTCGATCAACCAGAGATGTGTACCTCAGTCGCGGGCGAAAAAATCTGGCTTGTTGACTACACAGACGTCGCTCAGGCACCGGACGATATTGCTCAGGCAGAAATTCTTGGCATTGTTGACCACCACCGTCTAGGTGATGTGATGACGATTAACCCACTTGAGGCGTGGATCTGGCCTGTCGGTTGTACTTGTACCATCCTATTTAACCTATTCAAGATGGAACAAGCAGAGATCACGCGTCCACTAGCGATCATGATGATGTCAGCTATCCTATCTGACACTGTTGGTTTCGCATCACCAACATGTACGCAAAAAGACAAAGACGCAGTTCAAGAGCTTGCAGCTATTGCTGGCGTTGAAAACCTAGATGTGTTTATCAAAGATCTTTTGATCGCCAAGACTAACATCGAAGGCCTATCAGCGGCTGAGCTGGTCGAGAAAGACCTAAAAGCATACCCATTCAACGAGCGCAACGTTGTGGTTGGTCAGGTTGAGCTAGCAACCCTTGAGCAGGTTGATGGTATGATTGAAGCACTGGAAGCGGACCTTGAGCGTCGCTGTGCTGAAGAAGGTCTGGCGTTTGCCGCTGTGATGCTAACTGACATCACCACTGCACAAACTCGTCTACTGTACAAAGGCGAGTGGGCAGAGAAGCTAGTTAAGCACGAAAAAGACGGCATGCTAATGATGGAAAATACATTAAGCCGTAAGAAGCAAGGCTGGCCTTGGCTCCAAGGTGAGCTTGCTTAATTTGCTATAAGTTTTCATAGTTTTTTAAAGCCTGGCGAATGCTGGGCTTTTTTATGCCCTTTGGAGAGAGGCGAGAAGCGAGAGCGCTGCGCTGCGAGAGGCGAGGAGGTGTGGTGAGTATTTCTCATCCCTTGAGTCTCGCTACTGCTTTCAGGACTAGTACATATTAGCTACCGACAAGCATGCCTTTGGTAGCCTGTGATTGATTCAGTTCCCTTTTACACGCCATTAGAGGAAAGCAAATAGTGAGGTTGCTGTGCTGTAAGAGAAGAGGGAGCTACCAATCTTTCCTCGCCTCCTGAGGCCGCTACTCAAGAGAAAAGTCTACTGCCGCCTGAGCGTGAATTTGTGTTGTGTCGTAAAGGGGGACCTCGGTATCGTGCTGCTTAACCAGCATTGTAATCTCAGTACAGCCGAGGATCACTGCTTCGGCGCCTAGGTCGGCTAAGCCCTCAATGATACGCAGATAAATTTGTCTGGATGCATCACTGACAACTCCTTTACACAGCTCTTGGTAGATTATGTCGTGGATCAGGGTCTGTTCGTCTCGATTGGGCACAATGACCTTGATGGTTGACTGTTCTTCCACTCGAGCTTTATAGAAGTCTTGCTCCATCGTAAAACGAGTCCCGAGTAGGGCGACCTTGCGAATACCATCGCGCTGTAACTGCAAGGTGGTGGCATCGGCGATGTGCAGTAGCGGGATCTCAAGCTGCGCTTCAATCTGTGGCGCTACTTTGTGCATGGTGTTGGTCGCAATTACCAAGCATTCGGCTCCTGCCGCTTGCAAAGCGAGCGCGGCATCACTGAGCAGTAGCGCACACTGTTGCCAATCACCTTGGTGCTGCAGTTGCTCAATTTGTTGGAAATCCACACTGTAGAGTATCAGTTTTGCCGAGTGTAAGCCGCCGAGTTGACATTTGACACCCTGGTTGATCGCGCGGTAATAGTGGCTCGTCGATTCCCAACTCATTCCACCCAGTAAACCAATTGTTTTCATGCTCTCTGCTCCTTGCTGAGTTTTGTCGTGGAACATCAGGTTACTAGAAAATACCGTCGAATATAACCTACTCTGCGCGAAGCCTTGCGTTCTCGGGGAAGGTTATAGGTTCACTGAAGGGGCAAGCAGGCTACGCGCGAACGATGAACTGAGCCAGGAACACTGCGCAGCCGGTTGAAGAGCGACTAACGTGATAAGGTCTGCTCTAGAAACTGGTTAAAGGCACTCCATGATTTGTTGTCTGCAACCTCACGATAACGGTCACTGCCAAAGACAGTAAACGCGTGCGGCGCACCGCTGTAGGTGATCATTTCATGATCTACCCCGGCAGTTTCTAAGCGTTCGGCCAGATCAGCGAATTGAGTCATGGGTATCGCACTGTCTGCAGTGCCGTGTAATACCAAGATGGGGGCAGTAACCTGCTGATAGGTTTGTCCATCCGGAGTACCCAGCCCACCGTGGAAGGTGGCAAAACCATTAGCCTTCATGCCCGCTCGTGCCGACTCCAAAACTGCTGCGCCCCCGAAGCAATACCCCATCACTACTACATTGTCTTTGTCACCCCCTAAGCTCACGGCAAAGTCTAGGCTCCCTTGCATCAAGGCACGAAGTTTTTCGCGATCCTTATACAGCTCTCCAGTGTGCTGTCTTTTGTCCTCTACTGCGGTTGGGCGTACCCCTTTACCGAATAAATCAGCTGCGAACACACTGTAGCCTAGGTCGTTAAGCATTTTGGCGCGTTGTTTCTCGTAGTCGGTCAATCCGTCCCAATCGTGGACTAACAGGACCAAAGGGGCATCTCCTTCAACTGGCGCCCAGTATCCCTCGTACTCCATTTGATCAACCGTGTAGGTTGTATTGTCACCTGCCCACACGAACGACGAGCAAAGCGCAATCGCAACAATAGCCTTGTGATGCATTTTTGATTCCTTCTATTGATAGCTTACAGGGGTATAAATCACACTGTAGTACGTAATGAGAGCAAGTTCCGCTCATTGTGATGAAATCTTGAGCTGTGAAAGCAACTTGGGTATGGTCAATAGCAAACTATCAAGAGACAGGATCAGGACGATGACTGACATCAAGACATTAGACAGCCAAGTCGTTTATCAAAATAAATGGATGACGGTTCGGGAGGATAGGATTGTGCGCTCTAGTGGCAGCGAAGGAATCTATGGCGTGGTCGAAAAGCCTGACTGCGCGGTGATCATTGCTGTCGATGAGGGGAAGATCCATTTAGTTGAGCAGTATCGCTATACAGTGGCAAAGCGCTGCTGGGAGCTGCCGCAGGGCGCGTGGGATAGCAATCCAAGTGCGGATCACCTTGAATTAGCTAAGGGGGAGTTACGTGAAGAGACCGGTTTGTTAGCCTCAGAGATGCACTATTTAGGCAGTCAATTCATCGCCTATGGATTTTTGAATCAAACTTGTCATATCTATCTGGCGACTCAGTTGAGTTTTGTTGGTGCCCAGCTTGATAAGGAGGAAGAAGACCTAGTGAGTTGTGCATTTCCACTCAAGACCTTTGAACAAATGCTGATCGACGGTACGATCCGGGATAATGTGACGTGCTCCGCCTATGGGCTGGCCAAACTCAAAGCGCCTCAATTACTCGCAGACGCCTAAAGAATCGCATCTATCTCACAGCCACAGAAACTGGGCTAAGCAGGTAAGCAGTATCCGTGAACCGCGCAAAAAAGTGGTTCACGGGTGAGCTTAATTGACGCTAAAGTTGAACAATGGGAAGCAGCGTACGAAGCCATTGCTGGCACAGTTAATCAAACCCAGCTGAACCCCTTTGATCTTCTCTGTATTGTTGAAAATACCGACTTGCACGGTTGACGCCTCTGAGAGGCTGACCAAACCGAGATCGACCATAGAGTCGCCAGTCGAGTAATTGACAAAGCTGGCATTAACACCTTTCACATCATTGGTTACGTTAATACCACCAAAGTTAAGGCCGACGGTTTCGCCTGTGTTCCAGTTAAACAGACCAAATGACGCTCCCTTCATGCTTTGATTGACCTTGTTCGCACCAAAAACCAGGTTGAGGTTGACACCAACAGTTGAATTGGTCTCTGACATGCCCAAGAGCGCAAGGTCGAGACCTTTCAACTCGTCAACATGACCGTGAAGGACCGCGAGACGAACGCCGGTGACGGAGTTGTCTTTGGGGGCATTGTAGTTGTCTAAGGTGGAAAACATCACTGGGGCAGCGGCTATCGCACTGGTCGATGTCAACAGGGTTGTCGTGATAAGACTGGTGAATATTTTGTTCATGAGCCTCTCCATTTATTTTATTCATTAGAGCGAATTATGCGGCGCACACGCCGCCTTGTTAGTACCAATTGTGCGGCCACCTTCTCACCACATTGACCGATTATGAGCTAACTGACGTTATTTTAGCTATTTACACTGGCTGGCATCGACCATTTGATCAACGATCAATTGACCTCGACTATTGCGAATTTTAAGCCGATAACTCAAGCCCACATCGAGGTTTCGACGCACATTTTCATTGAAACAGTATTGCAGCATAGTTTTCTTGAGCAATTGTTGGGTTGTCACGGTACCCGGTGCATCGTCGTTGTAAATCATCATAATTTCGATCGTACTGCCGCGCGAGGATGCACGCATGATGGACAGTGGTCCTTGTTCAATCGGCAGTTCAGCCGCGAGGAGGCTGGCGCGATTAGAGGCGAGCAGTTCCAGTTGTTGCTGTTGGTCGTTGCTAGAGGCACAGCCAGCAAGGGCCGTAATAAGGGCGATGAGAAGAGTCTTTCGCATGATTTAGAATACTTTTTTATAAGGTTTAACAGTGACATGCTGATAGACACCAGCATGAACATAAGGGTCATCATTCGCCCAGGTTTTAGCGGCGATCAATGAATCGAAGTCAGCAATAACGGTTGAGCCAGTGAAGCCAGCTTGACCTGGGTTATCGCTGTCTATCGCAGGCATAGGTCCTGCGGTGAGTAGCCGACCCTCGTCACGAAGCGTTTGCAAACGAGCGAGGTGCTCGGGACGAGCAGCCAAACGCTTATCGAGAGAGTCGGGAGTATCTTGAGCAAAAATTACGTACCACATTCAGAGTTCCTTTCACTGTTTTACGTTTTATGAGTTTAAACTATTGTACTTTGACTGGGTCAGCCTTTATAGGGCGCGGGCGACCATTGGAATCGATAGCAACATAATTGAAGGTTGCTTTACATACCATGTAGCGATCTTTCACACCGTCCTCTTTTACGGGTTTTACCCAAACTTCAAGATGTATCGACATCGAGGTGCGTCCAACCCGAGTACATTCACCATAACAGCACACCACATCACCAACTTTAACCGGTTTTTTGAATTCAATACTTGATACTGATACCGTCGCGATGCGGCCACTCGAAATTTCTTTGGCTAAAATTCCGCCAGCAAGGTCAAGTTGAGACATGATCCAGCCACCAAAGATATCACCATTGGCGTTAGTATCTGCAGGCATTGCCAACGTTCTCAACAGTAAATCGCCCGCGGGGTTGGGGGTAGAGTGGGACATAGTTTACTATTCCTGTTCTTTGTTATTTTCTTTAGGTAGGTGCTTATACAGGTACAAGCCAGTTGCAATAGTGAAGCCAAAGGTCGCGATCAGAAGACCAAAGACCTTAAAGTTGACCCATACATCGAGGGGCATTTGGTAGGCGACGTAGAGGTTTAATCCAGCACAGAAGCTGAAAAAACCGACCCAGGCCCAGTTGATACTGGTCCATACATGCTCGGGCAGAGTGAGCTCCTTGCCCAGCATAGCTTTGATTGCCGATTTCCCCATCAGATGGCTGATAGCCAGTCCCGATGCCATAACAGCGTAGACTATGGTCACCTTCCATTTAATAAAATTATCGTCTTGAAGCAAGATAGTCATGCCACCAAAAATCGCCACCATCACAAAGGTGATAAACTGCATCTTTTCAACTTTTTTGTAGATGGCATAGGTTAAGCCGATCTGAATCGCCGTTGCAATGATCAGCGCACCGGTCGCTGTGTAGATGTCAGACATCTTGTACAGGACAAAGAAGATGATCAGAGGGATAAAATCAATCAGTTGTTTCATAATTAATACTACAAGTCACCGTCGAATAGACAGTGTACCCAACAAAGCGGGCAGAAACCTAGTGGAAATGACAATTAAATGCGATCAAGGCAGTAGCGAGCAGCGAGGACACTTTGTTTCGGGGGACGAGGAGTAATGTTATTGATTCAACGTCTTGTGGCCAATAAGGCTAGTGGTTGCGAGAATTATTCTGGCGAACATGGGTGGCAAGGATGCGTTTAGCCTCTTGCTGGACGCCGGGGAGTTTGCGCCAGCCCCACAGGCGCTCTCGCGCCAGCTTGGCGGCGGTTTCGATATCGATCACGGGATTGAGGTAGCGGCTATCGGTTGGTAATGAATACATTTGCGCCTCCATCACTGTCATGGTCCAAGGGGCGAACAGTAATGGTGGGGGTAGGTCTGCCAGTTCTGGTATCCAGCGTTTGATAAATATGCCCTCTGCATCGTGCTCTTTGGCTTGCTTGACCGGGTTGTAGATTCGTAGCGTGTTTATGCCAGTCCCCCCCGCTTGCATTTGGAACTGAGGGTAGTGGATACCTGGGTCAAAATCTAAGAACAGGGAGGCTAGGTGAGCAACACCTAAGCGCCAGTCGAGGTTCATATGATGAGTCAGCACGCTAACAAGCATAGCCCGCATACGAAAATTAATATAGCCAGTGTCGATTAGGCATCGCATACAGGCATCGACGAGTGGCAGACCTGTGTTTCCGGTTTTCCAAGCGCGAAGTAGTCTGGCGTTGGGCTGGTTCTGCTCAGCGAGTAAGGCATCGTAAGCGCGATTAACACAGCGGTGTTCCATCTCGATTTCAGACTCAAACTTTTGGATAAAATGGCAATGCCAGTGTAACCGAGACGAGAGTGCTATCAGGCTACGTCGAAACCCTGGCTGCTGCCAGTGTGCCAGCAAGGCTTGATAAACCTGACGCAAGGAAAGGTTACCCCAAGCGAGGTAGGGCGATAATCGACTGCAGGCGTTCCTTGACTTGCTGGGGCTGGAGATCGAGCAATAATACTTAGCCCCCCGACGGGCAAAAAAGTCCCCCAGCGTTTGCAGAGCTAACGTCGGCCCTCCTGTTTGCATACCCGGGTGCTTGTGTTGCCACGAGTCAGGAATTGTTATCGACAACTCACCAGGCAACAATGGGGGCGTGACTAGATGTAACTGCTCAAGGTTTGGCGACTCCAAAGGTGCGCGCATTACCGTTTGCCAATGTTTATCCCAGTTGTTTCTGGTTTTCGCTCCGCGAATGACAGCACCGGCTGGCAGTTGATGCCATTCGATGCTTTGTGCCGCGAGCCATTGGCCGATGGATTTATCTCGCTCAAATGTGCAACTCAGGCCGATCTCCTGATGAGAAAAGACGCTTATAATCCGGTAGCTTGAACAGAGAAACTTGAGGCAGGTGAGCGCGTCGCCGTGCATGACCAACACCTTGGCCTGATGGCCTCCAAGCTGGAGATTGATATCTTGTAAGGATTGCCAGACGAAGCGCCAATGCCGCTCGGAATAGTGAGGGTTGTCGAGCAACATAGGCTCGAAGATATACACTAGCAAGCAAGGGAGCCCACTCTGCTCTGCGAGTTTGAGTGGGGCGTGATCTTCCAAGCGCAGGTCGCGCTTGAACCACATTAGGTTAATTGTCTCCATGTTTGGCTTGCCTACGGTGTTACTGGCGGATGCCGTTTTGTATGGCGGAGCGAAGATTTAGTTTGGTTTTACTTTGATATAGGACCAAAAAAGCCCGGCCAAGGCCGGGCTCAAACCAAAGAGGGCAAATTATGCTTGTTGCTGCTCTAGCTCAGCTTGCTCTAGGTCCGCCTCATCGACAAGAGAGTCCACTATAAGGGCACACGCTGCATCACCAGTGATGTTAAGCGCGGTGCGAATCATATCGAAGATACGGTCAAGAGCGAATAGAAGCGGCAGCCCTTCGATTGGGATACCCGCAGCCAGCAGTACCGCAACCACGAGGAATGAAGGACCTGGTACACCCGCTTGACCAACCGCACCAAGAGTTGAAGTCAGGATGATAGCAATGTACGCACCCATAGACAGGTCAATGTTGAAAAGTTGGGCAAAGAAAATCGCTACCAAACCGTAGTAGATCGCGTTACCAGACATATTGATGGTTGCGCCCAGCGGCAGAACGAAAGACGCCGTTGAGTTTTTCACACCTAGCTCGTTTTCAACTGTGTTCATGGTCACTGGCAAGGTTGCCATTGATGAAGAGGTTGATAGTGCAACCGCCTGTGGTTTCTTCATCACAGATAGGAACCTCTTAGCCGAGGTTTTGGTGAAGACTTGAATCATTAGCGGGTAGGCAATAAAGCCGAACACCAAGATTGCTGCCACGTAAACCACAAACAGTTTAAACACGACCATCAGCGCGGAGAAGCCAAATGAACCTACTGCTTCAGCCATCAAACCGAACACACCGATTGGTGCGATGATCATCACTTTGTTGATCATCCAAACCATAGAATCAACGATAGTGTTTACGCCATTCACCATAGGCTCGCGACGCTCTTTTGGTTGCTTAGATAGAGCGATACCGAAGAACAGGCAGAAAACCAAGATTTGCAGGATGTTTGCTTCGTTAAGTGATTGGAATACGTTCTCTGGGATCATACCCGTGATGGTTGCCCAGAAGGTTGGCAGTTCGCCTTTTGATGCGTATTCAGTTGAGAACATCCCCTCAACACCTGTGACATCAATGCCGATACCCGGTTGGAATATCGCGCCCATAACCAGCGCCAGTGCGACTGCAAGTGCAGAAGTGATCCCGAAGTAGCCAAGGGTAACTAGACCCACTTTGCCGGCATTAGAACTATTGCCCAGTCCTGCAGCGCCGGAGATCAGCGCCACAGCTACCAAAGGGATCACCAGCATTTTGATTAGATTGATGAAGATGGCACCCAATGGCGCAAACATAACTGCGCTGTCACCCATCAACGCCCCGACTACTGTACCAACGATCATGGCGAGCACGACTTGCACGCCTAGATTCCCAAGTAGTCCGTCTTTACTTAACATTTTAGCAACTCCTGTCTGTCATATTGTATGTTTATAGTCATTGCACCTACGAACGACTGCAAGTGCAGATGATTATGTTGCTGTTTTACAGGTAAGTAGTGGGAAGATCAAGTGCTTATTGATCGAAGTGGTTTGGAAATAGGCATAAAAAAGGTGTGCATCACCTCTTGACGCAAACGTTTGCGTTGTTGCGCTAACTTGGTGCGCCAGTGCACTAACATGGTGCGCATAATTGTTGCTTAGGGTTTGTGTGAATGTTGTTAGTTTGTGGTTTGTGTCGATTTTTCTAAATCCAGCAGTGCACGTTTGCGTTCAACCCCTCCGGCATAACCGGACAAGCGACCGTCATTGGCTACCACTCGATGGCAGGGGATGATCACAGAGATGGGGTTCTTACCATTGGCGGCGCCCACCGCACGCACCGCTTTTGGCTTGCCAATATGCTCAGCAAGCTGTTTGTAGCTCCATGTTTCGCCGAAGGGAATATCTTGCAGTGCACGCCAAACGCGCTGCTGGAAATCAGTCCCTTGGGTTTTCAGTGGTAACTCAAACTGAGTCCGTTGACCGGTGAAGAACTCCGCTAATTGCTCTTTCGCAGCGAATAGCACCGGATGATCGTCATACCGCTCACCCAACGCATCAGGCATAGTCGTATGGGTCTCAAACCACAGACCAAGCAACTGGGTCTGATTGGCTTGTATGGTGATCTTGCCGAGCGGGCTGGTAAAAATAGTAAAGTAATTCATGAGTAATGACTCCAACAATGAAAGGTGGCATAACTTCCCCAAGGAGAAGCCGTTTTGGGGTCGAGATTCGGAAAATGACCGAGTGCTTTTCTGACCACCAGATCGGTCGTTAAAAAGCAGTTGGGCTCGGACAGGCCGCGTATCTTGGCGTAATTGACTGTCCAAGGCCCAATTCCCTTTAACTCAAGCCATTGCTCCGGGTGACTGTTCGGGTTTTGAATCATAAACTCTGCCAACCTGCGCAAGGTGTCTTTGCGTGCTTGAGGCATGCGAAGGAAACTCAGGTCAGCTTGAGCGACTTCAATTGGTGTCGGAAAGTGCAGATTATCAGGCCGGCAAAGCGTCTGGACTAATAGATTGAGCTGCCCGATCGCGGCCTTAATCGATACTTGCTGACCGAGTACTGCACGTGCGCCAGCCTCCCACGTATCCCAGACACCCGGAATGCGTAAGCCTGGATTACGGATCAGTTGTGGCTCGATGCCCGATAGATGATGCTCTATGAGCTCGGTATCAGTGTCGAAATCCAGCATCCGGCGTACCTTAGTTAATAGCGCACGTAACTGAGCAATTTCGGCGAGATCAAATCTAACCTCGACAGCATGCAGGCCGTTTTCCAACGGGCTGAAGTCGACCTCAAACCAGCAAAGTTTACCTTGGTGGACTAATGAGCGACGATAACTGCATGCCGATACCCTTTCTACACCTTGAATAGACCGTGCTTGATAGAATGCCAGTAGTGATCGCCAATCGTAGGGGGTTCTAATCGCTAACGTGACTTTATTACTGCCCGCCACAGAGGAGCTTTGTCGGCGCAGATTAGTTGGGGTAATTTGCAAGACTTTTTTAAAAGCATCATTAAAACGGCGAATACTATTGAACCCTGAGGCCAAGCCAATATCTGTAACGCTAAGTGAGCTGTTATGCAGTAAATTCTTGGCGAACAAGAGCTGTTGATACAGTGCATATTGTTTTGGTGACAGGCCCATATAGCGAGTGAACAAGGCTCGTAGGTAGCGATCGCTGATGCCAAGTTTGTCTGCCAGTACAGAGAGGCGGTTGTGCTGCAAATAGCCTTGTTCGATCAATTGGATGGCGCGTTGCAATGTGGTTTCTGTACCGAGCCAGCGCCAAGAGGTTGGTGCACTGTCTGGGTGGCAGCGCTTGCAGGGTCGATAGCCGGCTTTGAGCGCCATTGTCGCGTGCTCGAAATACTCGACGTTATGCTCTTTGGGCAAATTAGCCGGGCAGATCGGGCGACAAAAAATGCCCGTGGTTTTTACCGCAACAAAAAAACGCCCATCAAAGCGCCTATCGCGAGACAGGCGCGCTTGTTGGTAGAGCTTTTGGTTTGGGGCGAGCTTGGCTACATTGGACACATCAAAATCCTTGCATAGAGCGACTAATACAAGTGTATCGCTTTCCCTTCATGTTACTAGCCACTTTCGGAACTGTTATTGCTGCCTACAGCGCCCCAAGTTGTAGTAGGCGAGCCGGGTGAGATTTACTGGCTCATGGAGATCAAGCGCTCCAGAATACGCTCCCCATCAGCGCGAAGCCCATTATGTTCATACTCATTGGTGATCCAAGCGTTAGCATTTGGAATTTGACCCAGAGTTGCACGGCTGAGGTCAAATTCAACAAACATGTCCTCCGCGTAGACTGCGCAACTGATCGGGACCGAGTTGTACTTAAGTACAGAGGTATCATAAAGATCAGGCCAATCTGACTTAGCGGCAATGATGTCTGCCGCCTCTTTGAATGGCTTTAGGTTGTGATATTGCTCAAACATCCATGGGAAAATCATCTCTCCAGTAAACAGGAATGGCTTACCCGGTTGGTAGTTAAAGTCTTGTCTCTGATCACGTATCCTTTGCGCGCTCCAGTTTGAAGCGAATCCCTGACAATAACAGGCCTCATGCAGTAGGGCATAAATTGGATTTGTTTGACAGCTTTGCTGCTCGAGGACCTGGTTAAGGAAGTGATAACTGAGACGTTGGGTCCCATTTACCTCAACAAACGCTTCTTCAAGGAGATGGTAGGTGGGTAAGAAGCTATCGCTGACACCAAAACAGATACCAATTTGTTGAAACTGCTCGACGGTTAGACGCTGCCCGTTGGGCAGTCGTTCATCTTGAATGAGCAGATGGTCAGCAATCGCTTGGCAGCGCTCTTGCGCATTGGGGAACTGACGAAAGAACGCCTTATTTTTGTCTAGAGTACGTTCGAATGTTGCTTGATAGACTTGGTCACAATGGCCTTGCAGAGGAGGGATGCCCCCAGTGATATAGCTGTGCAAAAGGCTGTCTGGAAACATTGACAGATAAGTAAGACTGCAAAAGCCACCAAAGCTCTGACCAAGCGTTGCCCAGCATGTCACACCAAGCTGCTTTCGGATTGCCTCTGCGTCGCGCACAATATTATCGGCACGAAAATGACTGAGATATTGGGCTTGTTGCGCTGCAGAAAGATGCTCTAGTGTTTGATGGGTGATTGGAGTACTGTTTCCTGTGCCACGCCCGTCTAGGAGCAAGACCCGATATTCCTGCAGCGCGCGCTTGAGCCAGCCTTGATTACCCATTGGGCGTGGCGCGGCAAAACCGGGTCCGCCTTGAAAGAACACTAGCCAAGGTTTATTGACACTGTGCTTGTCGATGAGGCGCGCCTCACGAGCAAACACCTCGATCAGGTCACCATTTGGCTGTGCGTGGTTTAGAGGTAGCTGAAACTGGTGTGGTTGATAGTAAACGCCACTATCGACGTAAGGTTGAGCGTTCATTTTGATTGCCTGTATGGTGGTTTTAATTAGTTGTGTATTCACTGCGCTATCGACATAGGGAGTAGTCTAAGTAGGACAGGTCACTTGGGTATATACGTGCTTATCATTTTGAGTTGTTATGCCATATATACTGTATATTTAAGCTAGCTGACATGGATGTAATATTTGGTATCTTTTTATTACGAAACTTGTCAAAGCGTACTCTAGCCAGTTTTGATCAGGAGCAGGCTAAGCAGCAGATCAACGATTAATACCAATATAGACGTTGTACATATTGACAACCTTGTTGACCTTTTGGATGTAACATAACTTTCTTTACAATTACATACTTATTTGTGTGAGTAATATCAAACCCTTATTACATTTTTAGGTATTAACTTGATTGAAGGTGTATGGCTATCAAACAAGGGGGTGCGATGAAACTGGTCAATAAAGTCGTTATTTCGGTTTCGGTGGTTTGTATATTGTGTATCACTATAACGGCTGGGCTGGTGGCATGGCAGGCTATTAGCGCCTCACAAGAGGCGATAAAGTCACGCGCTGTTGATCAGTTGAGTGCGATTAATGAGAGCAAAAAGTTTGAGATAGAACGTTACTTTCAACAAATAGAACATCAAATCGAGTTGTATTCTAACTCCCCAACAATTGTTAGCGCCGTCCAGTCATTGTCAAAAGCCTTCAACCTTGTTCAGCCTGGTGATAAGCAAGCAGAGTTGGACACACTCAATCAATTCTACAGTGAGGTCTATCATCTTGAAGTCAATTTAGGTGCATCTGAAGACGATGATCCTCGAGTGGAAATTTCGCCCGCCACACTGGCCCTCCAATATCGTTATATTGCCAATAATCCCTATATCATCGGTGACAAAGATCAGCTCGTCTCGTCACGCGTCAATGACGAGTACGATAGAGCCCATCGTGAAGTCCACTCTTTTATGCATGCCATTCAACAGGATTTCGGCTATTACGATGTATTTTTGGTTGATGCCGAAGCCAATTTAGTTTACTCGGTATTTAAAGAGGTTGATTTTGCCACCAATCTGGTCACTGACTTGTACAGTGATACCGGTCTGGGAAGAGCTTTCAAAGCCGTTATCGATCCAAACATGAGGTTTACCCACTTTGAGGATTTTAGCGCCTATCCACCCTCATTTAACGAACCAGCAGCATTTGTCTCTCACCCAATCTATCAAGGTGAAGCTTTCGTTGGCGCTTTGGTGTTTCAAATCCAGCGTTACACGATCAATCGCATCATGACCTACGATTTTTCTTGGCCATCGGTTGGGTTGGGTCAAACGGGGGATAGCTACCTCGTTGCCAGTGACCTTACCTTACGCAGTGACAGGCGTGCCTATATTCAAGACCCGTTTGGCTTTCTGCTTAACAGCTCTGTGCTGGAGGATAGTGAGCTAAGTGGCATGATTAACGCTTCTGGCTCAACCATAGGGCTACTGCATCAACGCACTCCTCATGTGACGGCTTTTATCTCACAGGGAGAAAGGCTGTCGGTATCAACCGATGTTGAAGGTGAGCAGGTATTGGTGCTGGCGAATCAGATCCAAGTGATTAACAACATCTGGTACGTATTTTCTGAGATCTCCCTTGCAGAGGCACATGCAGACCTGATTGTGGTTGAAGATCGCATCTTACAAAGTTCAATTGCGCTAGTCTTGGTGGTTTCAGCGTTTGCGGTGGTGGTCTCTAAGTTCGCCTCACGCCCTATAAGCAATCCTCTGCTTGAGAGTGAAGGTGGTGCGAATACTTGGGTGCAATCGCTGAATAAACTCGAAACGCAAAATGAGATTTTGGCCAAAGTCGCGACCAGTTCTATTGATGGAATTATTATCTGTGATGCCGAGGGAAAAGTGATTTGGGTCAATAGGGCCAGCCAGGCAACCACCGGTTACCAACTCGATGATCTGTTGGGAAAAGACTACATCGGCCATTTGCTTAGCGTTGATGATGATCAAGAGGTCAGGGCTAAGATTGAATACGCGATTGAACAACAGCAACCTTGCCAGCTCGAGTTAGTTAATTATCGCAAGTCGGGTGAGTCCTACTGGGTGGATATCAACCTATTGCCCGTTTTAGATACAGCCAAGCGGGTGTCACACTTGATTGCAATTGAGCGAGATATCTCTGGTCGCAAACAGAAAGAGCAGGCCCTAAGGGCGTCAACCAAGGCTGCTAAACGAGCCAATGAAGCAAAAAGTCAGTTTTTAGCCACCATGACGCACGAGCTAAGAACACCATTAAATGGCATTTTGGGGATGGCGAATGCACTCAGAGCATCAGAGTATGACCAACAAGAGTGGAATGAAGGACTGGATGTGATAGAGGGCTCAAGCGAGCATTTACTCACTATCGTGAATGACATTCTCGATTTCTCTATCCTTGAGAGCGACAACATGGAGTTCAACGCCCAGCCCTTCGTACTCGATGAGTTATTCAGCCCTATCGAGCATTACTATCGCGCAGCTTGCCAAGCTGAGAAGATTGATTTTCAGTGTTCTGTCACATTTGTAAAAGGTCAGCAGGTAAACGGTGATGTGGTACGTATCCGACAAGTGCTGCATCATCTTATGAGTAATGCGGTTAAATTTACACACCAGGGTAGGGTAGAGCTAATTGGCGCTTATCAAGGTGGCCAGTTACTGGTCACCATCACCGACACCGGGATCGGGATGAGTGACGCGCAACTAGAAACGATTTTCGAACCCTTTAATCAAGCCGATAACAGCGCAACCCGCCAATACGGTGGTACCGGGCTGGGGCTTAGCATATGCCATCAGCTAGTAATAAACATGGGCGGAGAGATCACAGCCTCAAGTACGTTAGGCGTCGGCAGTGAGTTTCACCTTCGTCTCCCTTTGAGAGGCGAGAATCGAGAGTCGAGAGGCGAGAGCCAAGATTCTTCAACCCACGTATGACGCGTCATTGTTCCACAGACGAGAAGCGAGCACCCCTATTTTATCGCAGCGAAGCGCTACCGCCTCTCGCCTCTTCCCGCTAGGGAATCAAGCAGTAGCGGCTTTCATCGAGCTAACAAACGCACTCAGCTCGCTAAGCATGGTTTCTGGCTGCTCTACATTAGCTTCAATAATCTTCACTACGGCAGAGCCAGAGATCGCGCCTGCTGCGCCAGCTTCTAGGGCTTGCTTCACCTGTGCTGGCTCAGAGATACCGAAGCCAAGTAGTGCTGGTGGCGCATCAAATTGGTTCAGACGACCTAGCATATCGCCAACGGGCATGTTCGCCTTGGTCTCTGCGCCTGTTACGCCTGCACGTGAGAGTAGGTAGGTGTAACCGCCGCCTAGTTCCGAAACTTGCTTTAGTGTCTCGTCCGTGGCTGTTGGTGGTGCAATGAAGATTGGGTGCACGCCATGCTTGCGCGCCGCTTGAATAAACTCGTCCGCCTCGTTGGTTGGCACATCGGCTACCAAAACAGAATCGATACCTGCCTCAGCGCAACGCTGGTAGAAGTTGTCAATCCCGCGCGAGTACACTAGGTTAGCGTACATCAACAAGCCAATTGGCAGCTCTGGGTATTTTGTGCGGATCTTGCCAATCTGCTCAAAACAGATATCTGGGGTTGCACCCGATTCCAACGCACGGATGTTCGCACCCTGAATCGTTGGGCCGTCGGCTAGCGGGTCTGAGAATGGAATACCGAGCTCAAGAGCATCAGCACCCGATTCAACGAGGGTCTCCATGATCTGGTAAGACAGCTCAGGGTTTGGGTCGCAGACCGTTACAAAAGGTACAAAAGCGCCTTGGTTATTGTCCTTGAGGCGCGCAAACATCGCATTATAACGATCCATTAGATCACTCCTTTTTCTTCTAGAATGGCGTGTACGGTGAAGATGTCTTTGTCACCACGGCCAGATAGATTCACCACCAGTAATTGCTCTTTCTCCGGGTTCTCACGTGCCATTTTCAGTGCTTGAGCCAGGGCATGAGCGGATTCTAGGGCAGGGATGATGCCTTCGCTGCGCGCCAACTCTTGGAAGGCTTCCAGTGCTTCGTCATCGGTGACGTTGTCGTATTCAGCGCGGCCAATCGCATTGAGGTGGGCGTGTTGTGGGCCGACTGATGGGAAGTCGAGACCCGCAGAAACTGAGTACGACTCTTCGATTTGGCCGTGCTCATCTTGCATCAGTGGCGCTTTCATACCGAAGAAGATACCAGTAGTGCCATGCTTGAGCGGCGCGCCGTGTTGGTCAGTATCGATACCTTTACCTGCAGGCTCAACGCCAATAAGGCGCACACTCTGCTCTTCGATAAAGTCAGCAAACATACCAATCGCGTTTGAGCCACCGCCAACACACGCAATCACAGCGTCAGGAAGACGACCTTCGCGAGCTAGGATCTGGTTCTTAGTTTCTTCACCAATCATGTGTTGGAATTCGCGCACTATGGTTGGGAATGGGTGTGGGCCAGCGGCAGTGCCGAGTAGGTAGTGGGCCTCTTCATAGCTTGCTGACCAGTCGCGCAGCGCTTCATTACACGCGTCCTTAAGCGTTGCAGAGCCAGAGTGGACAGGGATCACTTCGGCGCCCATCAGCTTCATGCGGAAAACGTTTGGACTTTGACGCTCAACATCTTTAGCGCCCATGTAGACACGACACTTAAGCCCCAGTAGTGCACAAGCAAGTGCCGTTGCCACGCCGTGCTGACCTGCGCCTGTTTCTGCGATGATCTCATTTTTGCCCATCCGCTTGGCCAGAAGCGCTTGACCAAGTACCTGGTTAGTCTTGTGCGCGCCGCCGTGCAGCAGGTCTTCACGCTTAAGGTATAGCTTGGTTTTAGTGCCCTTGGTCAGGTTACGAGTCAGGGTCAGTGCGGTAGGACGACCAGCATATTCTTGCAGCAGCGCCATAAATTCGCTTTGAAATTCTGGGTCTTGCTGCGCGTCAATAAATGCTTGCTCCAACTGCTCTAGAGCAGGGACCAAGATCTGCGGTACATACTGACCGCCGTATTCACCAAAGTAGGCATCGAGTTTCGCCATGATTCTCATTCCTTAAAATAATTCGTTAGTTGTAAGCTGCATCAGTAATCGCGGATTGCCGCGAACGCTTGCTGCAACTTAACCAGATCTTTTTTACCTGGAGCTGATTCCACTCCAGAGTTGAGGTCCAACCCAAGGCAGCCAAGCTGCACCGCTTGTTTAGCATTGTCGGGACCCAGGCCACCGGCGAGCATCACTTGGCACGGCTCTGCGATCAGTGACCAATCGAAGGTGTGACCAGTGCCGCCGCGTTGATTGCCCACTTGGGCATCGAACAGGTGGCGATCGACAAACTTATCAATAAGTGTAGGCGCGCAGTCAGACACGCCATAAGCTTTCCAGATCTCTACCTTGTCATCGAGTTGTACACGCAGGTGCTTGATGTAGTCTTGGTCTTCATCACCGTGCAGTTGCACTGCGCAAAGGCCCAAACTGCTGGCTGTTTCTGCAACAAAGCCTGAGTCGTGATTTTGGAATACACCCACATAACGCAGTGGGGCACCACTCATGGTCAACCGGGCACTCTCAAGGTCGACTGCACGCTTGGATTGACTGACGAAAATCAGACCGCCAAAGATTGCGCCGGATTGAAACGCTTTGGCTGCATCGTCTGGATGGGTAAGACCGCACACCTTATTTTCGCCTAGTGTGACCTTGCGCACCGCAAGCTCAAGGTCGTCTTCTGCCATCAGTGAGCTGCCAATCAGGAAGCCATCAGCATGCTCGGCCAGATCGCGGACTTGCTGGTGGGTATAAATACCCGATTCAGAGATCACGGTTGCCTCAGGCGCAAGTTTGCGGACCAGCGGTGCAAGCTCTTTGGTGCGATTAAGGTCAGTCGACAGATCACGCAGGTTACGGTTATTGATGCCAATTACCTTGGCGTTGAGCTTCACCGCGCGATGTAGCTCTTCTTCGTTACTGACCTCGGTCAGCACGCCCATATTCAGGCTGTGCGCAATATCAGCTAGCTGTTGGTACTCTTCATCACCAAGCACCGACAGCATCAACAGGATCGCATCCGCGCTGTAGTAACGCGCGAGATAGACTTGATAGCTATCGACCATAAAGTCTTTACACAAAATCGGCTGTTTGGCCTGTTTGCGCACCCGAGGGAGAAACTCAAAGTCGCCTTGGAAGTACTTCTCGTCAGTCAGAACCGAGATCGCATTGGCGTGGTTGTTGTACACCGATGCAATGTAATCAAGGTCAAAGTCGTCACGGATCAAGCCCTTAGATGGTGAGGCTTTCTTACACTCCATGATAAACGCAGATTGCTCGCCGCTTAGCGCGTTGTAGAAGCTACGATCTGAGGGGGTAAGTTCGGCCTTAAAGCCCTCAAGCGGTTGAGTTTGTTTGCGCTCCGCTACCCATTGATACTTATCACGCACAATTTTGGCGAGCACTTCAGCCATCTCGGCTTCGGCGACTGATACATGATCAGACAGTTGATTAGTTGAATTTGTCATTGGCTTAGTCATTTCCAAATTGCTGCGTAGCCAGGCGCTGAACCAGATCAAACGCTTTACCAGAGTTCATTGCCTTGATCGCCTGCTGGGTGTTGGCTTTCAAGTCTTCGTGGCCAAATAGGCGCATCAATAGTGCAACGTTCACTGCGACCGCACCGACTTGAGCAGGTGTACCTTTGCCGGTCAGGATATTGGTGATAATCGCACGGTTTTCCTCAGGCTCGCCACCTTTAATTGCCTCAAGCGGGTAGCTTTCTAGGCCGAAGTCCGCTGGGGTCAGTACATACTCAGTTATGGTGCCGTCTTTAATTTCAGCCACCTTGGTTTCGCCATGAATAGCTACTTCATCAAGACCAGAGCCATGAACGACGGCAGCGCGCTTCATGTTCATCTCAAGCATAGTCTCAGCGATTGGTCGTACCAATGCCTCACTGTAGACACCCATCAATTCGATATTTGGTCGAGCCGGGTTGATTAGAGGCCCCAGAATATTGAAGATGGTGCGCGTTTTCATTGTGGTACGCACTGGCATCGCGTGCTTGATACCGCCGTGATACTGGGGCGCAAACAAGAAGGCAACGCCCAGGGCGTCGACCGCCTCGCGAGTCGTCTCCGGGCTCATCGCCAAATCGATACCAAACGAGTCAAGGAGATCCGAAGAGCCTGACTTGCTCGATACGCTGCGGTTGCCATGCTTAGCCACTTTTAGGCCACATGCTGCAGCAACAAACGCCGCGGTAGTGGAGATATTGATGGTGTTATGACCATCTCCGCCCGTACCAACAATATCGGCAAAATCGTAATCAGGCGTCGGGAATGCTTTCGCATTCGCCAATAGTGCTTTGGCCGCGCCAGCAATCTCTTCTGGTGTTTCGCCTTTAATCTTGAGCGCCGTCAGTGCCGATGCCAATAAGATATCACTGACTTCACCGCGTATAATGGCATCAAATAGCGTTTGGCTCTCTTCCTGCGTAAGTGATTGTTGGTCATACAGTTTGTTGTAAATCGTTTCCATGGTCTTGTTTCCTATCCTTGCGCAGTTATTTTGCCAGCGCCCAGTCGATGGCATTTGCCAGCAACGTTGCACCTTGAGTTGTCATAATGGATTCAGGGTGGAACTGAAAGCCACACACCTTGTCTTGCTCTTGTACCACTGACATTACCAGCCCGTCTACCTCTGCGGTAATAGTAAGGCTATCTGGCACCGATGTCGCTACCAAAGAATGATAGCGGGCAATGGCAAGTGGTGAAGGCAGACTTGCGTAGGTGGCATGCGCGTCATGCGCCATCATCGACACCTTACCGTGAATAATTTCGCCAGCACCGGCGACCGTGCCACCGTAGGCCTCTACGATAGCTTGATGACCAAGGCAGATACCGATCATAGGGACCTTACCTTTAAAGCGTTGAATAATCTCAGGCATCGAGCCCGCGTCCGCCGGTGCACCAGGTCCAGGTGATAATAGGATTACTGGGTTATCCAGTTCACTGACCGCTTGCTCAATCGCATCAGCAGCAATGCTGTTGCGGTAGATAGTCACCTGATGACCGAGAGAGCGGAACTGATCGACAAGGTTGTAGGTAAATGAGTCAAAGTTATCGATAAAGACAATATTCGCCATGATGATCACTCCTGATGGGCAACTTGGATAGCAGAGATCACTGCTTGCGCTTTACCGCGTGTTTCGTCGGCTTCAGCTTGTGGGTCGGAATCAAACACGACACCGGCGCCGGCTTGAACTTGTGCAATACCGCTCTCAACATAGGCTGAACGGATCACGATACAGGTATCCAGTGTCCCTTCACCAGTCAGGTAACCAACAGCGCCGCCATAGCTGCCACGTCGAGTCCCCTCAACGTCACGGATAAGCTGCATTGCACGGATTTTTGGTGCGCCAGTCAGGGTGCCCATGTTCATACAAGCTTGATAGGCGTGCAGGGCATCTAAATCGCCACGCAGTTGACCCACAACGCGAGACACTAAGTGCATAACGTGGCTGTAGCGATCCACTTTAAGCAGATCCGCCACGTGGCGAGTACCCGCTTGAGAAATGCGCGCCACGTCGTTACGTGCCAAGTCGACTAGCATCATGTGCTCAGCGTTCTCTTTGATATCAGTGCGTAGCTCAAGCTCGATACGGCTATCGAGATCAAAGTCGATTTGACCGTTGGCGTGCTTGCCACGACGGCGTGTGCCGGCAATAGGGTAGATCTCGATTTGATTGGTGTCTGTATCGTA
This sequence comes from Vibrio sabulosilitoris, assembly GCF_055391395.1. Lineage (NCBI taxonomy): Bacteria > Pseudomonadati > Pseudomonadota > Gammaproteobacteria > Vibrionales > Vibrionaceae > Vibrio > Vibrio sabulosilitoris. The sequence continues at coordinate 2,521,099 of NZ_AP029599.1, read as the reverse complement.
CTTCAGAGCACTTTCTGGCGATGCACCGAACAAAGTAAACAGTTCATCTTGCATGTAAAACATGTAAGGACTCGGGTTACTTTGCTTAAGTTGTTTATAGGCAGCCAGCGGTGATGGGCAAGGCAGCGTGAAGCGACGGGATGGCACTACCTGGAAGATATCACCCTTGACGACGTATTCTTTCAGATCGCGTACGGTTTGGCAGAAGTCTTCGTCAGAGACGCTAACTTCGGTTTTCATGTCGGAGACTTTCACCGCCGCAGGCAGCGGTTTTGGCTCAGCACAAAGTTGAGCGATCTCGTCAATACGCGCAGTTAGGGTTCCTTTTTGCTCGCGATTGGCAAACAGGGTTGCTTGCAGCTGACAAGATTCGGCTTGATGGTCAACGACCAGCAAGGTTTCCGCTACGTAGAACACATAGTCTGGGCACTGGTTGGTCGCCTTAGCGTCTCCAAGTGGCTCGAAGTTGGCCACAAGATCGTAGGCAAATAGACCGCCAATAAAGATGGCGTGTTTATCTTGCTCGCAGATATCAAAGCTATGCTGGATTAGGCGCAACGCATCAAAGGAGGACGCTTCACGCAGGCGAGAGTCTTCATCGAGCGTATCGCATGGCGTGGCGAAGTGCATTGTAAGCACTTCACCACAAAACTCACTGGTGATGTTGTGGCGAATATTTTGCTCTAGGTGAGTCAGCAGGTGGCGGCCATTAGCCGTCAGTGCGGTCATTTGCACCTTATGGCCGTAGCAGACGATGCGCACGGCAGAGTCAACGATTAGTAGGCTCTTTAGGTCTTGCTTTGATTCAATCTCCGCAGATTCGAGCAATAAGCTATCGGTCTTGTTTTCACACAGGGTGTGGAACAGGCGGGTTGGGTCCTGAAAGTAGGGTACGGTTGCATTAAGTACCTCTAGTTCACCCAAGTGATTTATTTCAATGGTCTTGTTCACAAGACATCCCTCTAATGGTTGTATCTCTTCCTGCCGTACATACTCGCACAAAGCGCAAACTGACCCAATCCTGTATTTTGTCGATTTGCTGAATGTTTAAGCAATTAAATGTGAGATAGACGGCAAAACAAAAAGCCCGCTACAGTGAGCGGGCTTGACGATGAATTTGTGTTTACTTTATCGCACGTCTAGGCCCACTCATTGAGAGTCCAAGAACGCCACCAAGAACATACAACAGAGACACAATTACCTTGGGTAATTGCGCGTTTGCTGCTTTGCTTTTGGTTAAATTCTTGTAACATGAGTAGCCTTTGGTTCAGTGACTATGTAATTGCGTACTAGTTAACTAGTGCAAGGGCAAAAAGTCAATTACTTTTTTATATAATTATGCGAATAGATCTACACAGTCACACAACCGCCTCTGATGGTCGCCTTACCCCTCAAGCCTTGATTGATAGGGCGATGAGCTTTGATTTAGATGTCTTGGCTATCACGGATCACGATACGTTGGAGGGGCTTGCTCCGGCCCATCAATATATTCAAGACAACCAGTTGCCCATCCAATTGATTAACGGCATCGAGATTTCAACCGTATGGCAGAACAAAGATATTCATATCGTTGGGCTTAACGTTGACCCAGATTCCAGTGCCCTACAAGCGCTCATCGAGCAGCAAAAACGCCATCGTGAGTCGCGCGCAGAGCTGATTGCTCATCGACTATCAAAAGCGACTCGCGAAGGTGTACTGGAAGAGGTCAAACAGATTGCTGGTGACGCACCAGTGACCAGGGCGCATTTTGCTAAATGGCTGGTTGAAGAAGGGTTTGCGAAAAACCCTCAGCAAGTATTTAAGAAATTTCTTACCCGTAATAACCCCGGCTATGTCCCGCCGGCATGGTGCTCAATGAGTGACGCTGTTGAGGCGATTCACCAAGCGGGAGGACAAGCGGTGCTTGCCCATCCCGGGCGCTATCAGTTAACAGCAAAGTGGGTCAAGCGACTGCTGGCAGCGTTTGTGGAAGCAGGCGGTGATGCAATGGAGGTCGCTCAGCCACAACAAGCGCAACAAGAAAGGCGCAACTTGGCTGATTATGCTATACAATACAAACTATTAGCCTCACAAGGCAGTGATTTTCATTACCCCTCTCCATGGATGGAGTTGGGGAGAAACCTATGGCTTCCCGCAGGTGTCGAACCCGTGTGGAAGGATTGGCAAAATTTGGCGTTGGGAAACGATAACAACGAAGAGGAACAAGAATGAGCCAGTTTTTTTATGTCCATCCAGAGAACCCGCAAGCGCGCTTGATCAGTCAAGCAGTCGCGATTGTGCGCGGCGGTGGTGTGATTGTCTACCCAACCGACTCTGGGTATGCGCTCGGTTGCCAACTCGAAAATAAGCAAGCATTAGATCGGATCTGTCAGATCCGCCGCATCGATGACAAGCACAATTTTACTTTGTTGTGCCGCGATCTTTCTGAGATTTCCCTGTATGCGCGCGTCGATAACACCGCGTTTCGCTTGCTCAAGAACAATACCCCTGGTCCTTACACCTTTATCTTTAAGGGTACCAAGGAAGTGCCACGTCGACTGATGAACTCCAAGCGTAAAACCATCGGCATTCGTGTTCCAGACAATCGTATTGCCCTGGACTTACTCGAGGCGATGGGCGAGCCATTAATGTCGACCTCGTTAATGCTGCCAGGCAGTGATATTGCAGAGTCCGATCCGGAAGAGATCCGCGATAAGCTCGAACATGCCGTAGATGTAATCCTAAATGGCGGTTACCTTGGTGAACAGCCAACCACGGTGATCGACTTTAGTGACGAAGACCCGGTTGTGGTTCGGGTTGGTTCGGGCGATCCAGCTCCGTTTGAATAAGAAGCGAGAGTCGAGAGGCGAGAATCGAGGGGGAAACACGAACCATCCTCGAATCTCGCAGCAAAGCGATCTCGCTTCTCGTCTCTTTCCCGATAGGGAAAAAAATAGCCAACCGTAAGGGTTGGCTAAACGAATGCAAAAGGATAATTCCAATACTTGTCATACGTGCGCTAGGAGAGTTGTAGCCCTAACACACAACTACAGTAACTCATGGGTGCTCTGTTGCATATATAGTTATATGAAATCTTATTTTCTGTGACCCATAAACTTCTCAACTTTCGACAAACTAGACACGCGCGCTCAAACATCTCGCCTCTCGCAGCGAAGCGATCCCGCCTCTCGCCTCTTCCCCAGGGGAAAAAAAGCCAACACACTCCTTGTGGTTGGCAATATATGGAAAAGTAGGATGTCTAAGGATCGTTACTTGGTGTTGCTAGACCGGAGGAAGTATGTCACCAAGTGCTCTGCGTCCTTTCAACTAAAGCATAGAACAATGTAAACCCAATTGCGCATGACGATATTGGTAACATTATGTTTTGCATATGAAATGCTGCATGACTAAGTCATGGTTTACAAAGTTCAAAGGATGATATGAGGTTTAATTTTTCTTTGTTAGGTTGGGCGAGATTATTAGCCGTATTGAGTGGTTTTTGTGCTTTACTATTTAGTGTGACATTTTTAGTACAAAACAGGGTGGACAGTGTATAATACCCACCCAAACAGTGACTTGTATTTCTAAGTTATTGTTTTTAAAAGCATTCATTATGACGTCTGTGAAGTCGCGCGTTAACACTGACAAAACAATAACTTAACTTCTGGCGGCTTCGACTTGTGTGACAGTATAGACATCGAATGTGTCACACACAAATTTCTGTTTTAAGGTTTACGTATCTAACTACTTGCTATGATACTCCGACATCCATTGAGAGCTATCCTGAATCACAAACCTCGATGTTAAATTGTGTATTTTATGCAACTGAAACATGTTCGTTTGCTGTTTAAGCTTACTTCGCAGATCCTTTTCAAGACTTGCAATCGTCCCTTCTCCAAAGCTACAAGGAAAAACAAACCTGTAGTCATCACCACTAACAAAATCTACGTGTCGTATATCAGTCGGTAACTCTTGTACCTCAAACTCCATATCAAAAAACTCTCCAAGTACAGCAGCTATAGCTTCTCTGACCTCTGGTTCATTTAAATGTAGTTTCATAGTGGTGATCTCTTGATTGTGTAATGACTATAGGCAATCTAGTACAGTAATGTCGCCAAGCAAACTCTTTACATATTCACACTTATCGAATGGCGTATATTGACTAACAAGCGGCAACTCAATAACCTAGTTAATAGTTGTTTTTACGGGGATAGTTAGTTTTGAAAGATTTCGTAAATGCATTTACACAGGCAATGGCGAACCGTTTGAAGGCACCATTTTTAGGTAGCTTTGTACTGTGTTGGATTGCAGTAAATCATAAGTTCATTGTTGAGTTTATTTTCAGCACATCCCCAGAGAAGATTACTCTTGTTCAAGGTAGTGTGTTTGATTGTTGGACTGACATATTCTTTCCGCTTGGTTTGGCTGTGCTCTATACGTTTGGGTTACCCGTTGTGCAGTACGTGGTTGACTTGGCAAAACGAAAACTAATCGATGAGCGTAGGATAGAAGCCAAGCAAAGTCTTCGAAAGTTTCAATACGAACAGCAACGTGATGCCGCTCAAGTTCAGGCTGAAGCTAGTTTGAGTTACCAGCAAGATAAACTTAACCGTAACCTTCAAGACTGGGCGACGGAGAGAGACAACCTAAATGATGAAATAGACGCACTTAAAAAAGACTTGGCAGACGAAAAGCAGCAACACACTGACCATGTGGCAAGTCTAACTGAAAGTCACGATCAAGCTCTTCAAAGTACTATTGACAAGCATAATGCTGAGATTAATTTGATTCATTCAGATCATGAAAAGGTAAAGAGTGAACTTGAGGAAAAACTTGCCAATAATATTCAAAGGGCAGGTGAGAGTGCTAATGAGTTACAAATTTTACTTAAAACTGTTAGGACAGCTAAGGGGCTCATGGATCTAACTCATAGCTTGTCGTCAACGGAGAAAATGGTGCTCAACAGGATGTGGAAAGACATACTCGCACCTAAAAAAGCTCCAGCGAAGGCGACTAAAATATCATCTGGGCGTTCAGTAGATGTTACATCAGAAACAAAATCTTGATAATAAAATCTAACTTGTTGACTTAGCTATATCTGAAAAAAGCCGACCACCTGTAGAAAGATGATCGGCTTAGGCAGCAAGCGAAAGTACTATTAGCACAGGCAATCTTACCGAGGAGGTTATATTTCTGAGTTATCCCTTCCCGATGCCTATTCGCACTATAGACCACCCATTCCAGAAATATAAATATTAGCCCTTTAATAACAACCCTATCAATATAATTGCCTCTTCCTAAATCCTTTCTATAAGCCTATTCTAAGCGTTTTACTGTTTAAGTGGTAGGGTAGCCTAAGTTCTTGCGCTAACGCTTTAATTTGATGGGGTATAGAAAGGATTTGAGGCTATTTCAGATTTAATTCTGGGTGATTTTTGTTATTTCCTTAGAAAGTACAGTTTTGAGAGGGAAATATCTGTGCTGCGAGTCATATCTCAGAGAGTAATTGTATTTTGCAGGGTTTTGCATAACTCCAGACGTAAAAAGAGCCAACCCCCATTTTCAGAAGGTTGGTATAACCAGATACTACAAAAGGATGTCTAGGTTTAACGTCAGATCTACCGCTACTGCTAGGATGAAGATTGAGCAACAACCAGATTCGATACCTATTGCTCAAGGTAATTTTACCTAATAAGCAACTATGTGCATATGTGTAATTCTCGAACCTTACGTTTTAGATATGGTGATGGTGATTTTCTAAAAATGGTCTAAGGGAAAGTGGGGTAGGCTGGTGGAGGAGGGTTTTTCGAGTGACTTCAAAGATCAATTTTCTGTAGGGTGATTTTTAGAGCTTCTACTATCACAGCCGGAATATCAGCAGCGTCTAGGTGATCCTCAGTCATTAATTTTCTTGGTAGTGAATGATGAAAACGATCAACAAACTCTATCGAGAACGTTAACAGGTTTTGAGTGTCGTTATTCAGTGTCGTAGCTACGGTACCGAAGGCTGAGAGGTTGTCTCTGATCAGTTGCTCGAATTTATCCCTGCATTCAACAGTACACAACATGATCAGGTCAGGGAACGCCGTTTCAAGCCCGAAACATTCCAAAAGTACGATCCGTACAAGGGGTTTCATGTGGCAGTGATATTCTAGGGGGGCAACGGTTTGGGTTTTCTGTTTCATATATTGTACCTCTTAGGTAGTTGGTGATTAGCTATTAACGATTTCATCTATATCAGATGTACCGAATAGTTTTACAAGGGCGGCTTTTCTCTCTTCCTCGGTAGGTACTTCTCTGACTGGTACAGCTACCTTCTCAGCCTCTACCTCTTGTTGGTGGGCGAGTTGGGCCATAGCCAAAGCAACTTCTTCCTGAAGAAGATCCATAGCATCATCTTTAATCTGACGTAATAGTTTAATCGCGTTCATTCTGGCATTGGCTGGTTGATCCTCATCCGCAACAACACCTATCAAAAAAGTTATCATCTCGGGTTGAAAATTAACAATATCAGCTACAGCCTGCTTTTGATTTCTGAGATCTGTGTCATGTACAGTAACAAGATCTTTCGGGTTAGCCATTTTTGGACGGCCTACTTTAACTTTATCGTTTTCTGATTTCTTAGGTCTTGCCATATCAATCACCTTTTAATTTTGATTTGATTGTTTCAATTAACTGACTATGTCTGTATTTGAGTTGTGCGACAGTATTGGCCTTGACGCCCGTCAATCGACTAACCTCTGCATTAGTTTTACCTTGCACCAAATACACCAGTACATCGCGAGTATCCTGTTGAAAGTGGTTGTTATAAAATTCTACTGCTAACAGATCACTCAACTCAGCACGTAACTCAAGTTCCTTTCGGAAAATATCATCTAGGTTGCTCATACATTGATCCTGTAAATAAGCTATAAGGGAAATAAGAGGAGGAGAAGGGAACAAGGGAAGAAAATACCCTCATGCAAGTATTATACCATAAATGAACAATAAAAGCGAGTTTTCTGTTACGTATTTGTAATCACAGCTAGAATTGATTGAAATTTTAAATTAACAACTCAGTGATGAGTTTTTGGTTAACCCTTTGAATTTATTGGAAATATCGCTTGGCCTTCTTAACGTTGGCGCGGAGAGGCAACATAATATGCTGTGAAGATTTAAAATATCTGCAATGGGTTTACTTTGGGAAGGGTACCCTCTGAGAGCCGTTGATAGCTCTCAAACAGGTCTGGTTGGGTAAGGGTGTTACTAGATCACCAAGTTGTCAAAGTCGTTGTCAATATCCTCTTGCTCAATCCCAATGTATCTGAGGGTAACCTCTTGAGATGAGTGTCTTAGCATCTTCATTACTTTAGAAAGGTTATTGGTTTGTGTGTATAACATATAGCCTCTAGTCTTACGCATCGAGTGGGTGCCAATTTCCAACCCTAGGCTATCAGAGACCGTCTTAAAGCATTTGGTAATGTACTGACGACTAAAAGGCTTAACCCCCTTCACACGGTTTCCTGTGGCTTGGAATAGGTACTCATCTGAGGGGTTAGCATTTCTTAACTTTGCTACTACTTCAAGAGCCTTCTGATTGAGTTTGATCTCTGCTGGCTTCTTGGTCTTACTCTCTTTGACGTAAATCCTACCATCCTTGATATCGGTGTACTTCAGGTCTAGCAGGTCTGAGATACGCAAAGCCAGTTGTAAACCTAATACCCAAACACTTTCTACCTTTTCACCATACAACCCCAAGAACTCCCTTCTAACATTCTCTACATCATGTAGGTCTTTCAGTGCCTTTACTTCATTCATTTTGTGCCTCCTAATTGATTGTCATAAATAACTCTAACTTTTATTTTGACAACTAGCAAGAACTATCTTCTCAAACAGGTACATTTTTAAAGGGGTTGTTGATTGTCAGAATGCCATTTTGACAACTAGAACTGTCCTAAAAAGTAAACTACTCGGTGCACTCTGCACCAAATGATCATCCTCCCAAGCAATCCCAATTCCCAAAATGATTATCGGATCGTGTCCTCTGCACCTCCTCAGCAGATTCCTCTATATTTCGATAAACTTGGAAATAATAGGATGTATGACAGGTGTGTTACAAAAGATCTAAAAAGTTTTGAGCGATCGTTCAAGCGAGGTGTTTAACCACCTCTCACCAGCAAACCACCTCCCCAAAACTGATAACTCCAGCCAGAATCCCTTCTCAAAGCCCTATCTCGCAAGCCTTCAACCTCAAAGCTCCCATTGCACCAGTAACCCCTAACAAACGCTTAGATAACGCATACAGGAAGTCTCACGCCCATACGAAAGGTGTTGATCTGCCATAATTAATCTGTGATTGTTACTGTATTAATGGATGATTATTTCAGGGATAGAGATGAGCACTTCTATTGAGAAACTAGTCGATTTACTAGCGAAGCATGTTAAAGAGGATGAGGGTATTTCAGGTAAGGGGCTTCTGGTGCTGTTCATTATCGGTGTCGTAAAGTTCAAGTTAGGTATAGAGTTCACCACGAACACGATTGAAATCCCTTGGCTACCGAAAGTCGAGATCAAGAGTATTGAGAATATTGTTTACCTTTATTGGGGATTGGTAGCTTATACGTGTTATCGATATTGGATATATAGCAAACCGACTTTCAGTGAAGTTGGTGCTAAAGCTTTGGGGTGTTACCTTGATTGCACTAAGATAGGGAAACGGTTTGTACGTAAGTATATTCTTGATAAGGAGGCAAAATTCATAAGTAGTGCTTGCCAAAACGAACACACCAAACAATGGTCTACGCGAATCCAATCTTTTAACGAGGAAGTTCCGACAGAAAGCTTCTACCTAGAGTTTAAAGAAGCATCACACCCTCAAAGTGCAAGTAGCTCCGTTGGGCCTGACGGTATGCCTCAGAAGTGTTTGACTGATGATAAGCTTATTAAGCTCTGGGGCTGCTCTACCTGTCGTCATGACGAGCAATACCCTGAGATACGAACGATATACAAGATTGAATCAAGATTGTTGAGGTTGATGTTACTTCAATTGACAGTGTGGTTGTCAATTAGATATGTGTGCTTTAAACCCAAAGGCTTCGATGTATTCATTCCATTGCTGCTTAATCTAGGATTATTCGTAGATTGGGTGTTTACTGCTTGATATAAGTCTAAGCCATATTGTATTAATTTGGTGAGGTGTGGATTATTTTGTGCAGACTTTAGCTTGTGTGCATAATATTGGTTATTGAAACGGAATCTAATGACAGGGAAGGCAGTTGATGATTACTGTTGATGTGAAGGCTGGTGACTTTGACAAGGGAGAATGGCTCTATGCAGATAAGATGTTTGAGCTAAAACCTGACAAGTCAGAAGTCATACCTATTTATTGCGTGAAGAGCGTCAAGCGCGAGGAAACGATCAAGGACAATCTCTATATCAGATTTAACTTGTCCAATGGTCAGACGTTCATTGCAGTGATGAGTGAAAATGATTACCAGGTGATTTACGAGGATTTTATCACTTGCGATGACAAGATCACTGTAGATGTGTTGCCGTTAGATTTGTCTGAGCCTGAAGAAAGCTCATCACAAGTAGATAGTGTTTGGTTGCGTAAAGATAGCGGCGAAGGCTCTTCAAGTAGGGTGTCTTTTTACGTGATGGGTTGTGTATTTTTATTCTTGATACTCATTGCAGCGAACTATGAGGATACCGATGCTGGCAGCAATATAGCTAGTCTAAGTGAAAAGGATAAGGCTAAGGTATGCAAGGTTTACATAGGTCACCTTTTCTCAAAACCTAGCTCGATCATTAACCATTACAAGACCGATGACAATGGCAACGTCTATGTAAAATACGTCAGACCCGATGACAAAACCACTTGGCAGTATGTGTGTGATATTAGTCGCTCAAAAATTACTTGGGCAGGTTGGCATAGCGATACGCAGAAGTGGGGGAGATGGAGACAGGAAGACACCACGTCATTTACCTATGATGAACCGAAACAGGTCGTCAAGTTTACCATGAAGCACACGAACAAAAGCGTGACTGTGAGACTTTAGCTACCGTATAAGAATTGTTCTGCAATACTGACCACGACTCTGTTCCCTGTGATAGACCTCGCCTGATTTGTTCGTATAAACGCAGACTTTACGAGTTCCCTGTTCGATGGAATGGCTAAATCGATATTGCTGTTTCTCTGCGGCTAGGGCAGGGGCTGTGGCGATCATCAATAACAGGGCTAGGGTGGTGGTGATTTTGGGTGTTTTAAGTTATTGATTAATAAGTGTATTTAAAAAAGTTGTAAAAAAACGGAGGTACTTTGAGGCCGTCAATCCCTTATAGGACGGGGGCTGGTGGGTAGTATTAGTTATGTATTATAGGGGGGTAAGTAATTTCTTAGAATAAGATAGAGTTAGAAGAACAGGAGAGAAGAGAAGGATTAGAAGCTGATATTTAGGACTTGCTATTCTCAACATACTGACTTTGATCATCTTATATATTAATAGACCACTCAATAATAATGCTTAACTATACCTATCTTAAATATGAGACTAAATTATTCACATTACACACCAGAATCAGGTTAGAATATTTAATCACCTAAAGAGTTTTCTTCTAATGTTGACATTTACCAACATTAAAGTTGGCACTCGTATATAAATTCTGTTATAATAACCTATCGGCACTAATAAATCTTGAGCTGACCTCTCTTCGAAACGATTACAACGTCTACCGTAATCACTCTCACACAAGTAAATTTTTCCTTATATAAAGCAAGTAACCGCTTTAACCGCCCTGTACGCATCATTACGGGGTTCTTGTCGTTCCACCAATCCAAACATACACCTATTAACTGAGGAGGCTATATGACGCCTGTCCAAGTACTAGACGCGATCAATCATCATCTAGTCGCAAAATACATCAATGAATACCGCAACACCACAGCAGATAAATCAAATTGGTTCAGAGCCAAGAAGTACTACCACCGCTCCAAAGGCAATCTCGAATGCTATATAGCACTTGTCACAGCCCAAGCAATCCTAAACACAAAAGGTGAACTATAGATATGACATTTGCAGAAGAGATCAAAACAATCACCAGTAGATTTGAAAACAACGAAATCACCAAACGCAAGTTCCTGCTCCAGCTTATGACAGTAGGCGGCAAACCAAGGCAGGTTAATAAATTCCTTCCCAAACCTCTCCGCCAAGACTTCACTGATTACTACATCCACTGCACAAAGGTGTGGCTTGAACATAAGCGGATGATGGAACAGGGATACTAAAATTTGTCGAAAAACAGCAAGACTTTAATTATCTATCTTGTTGATATTATGCAATTATTTATGAAAGTCACAGGAGAAATCAAATGTTTGTAAAGCATGAGTTCACGTCCGAGCAATTCCAATTTCTTATAGATATGGCGAATGAGCAGGGCACAAGTGTTAAATCACTTATCAAGAAAAGTTTCAGAGAATATGTATCCGATCAAATGGAGGAACAAACGAATGTACGACCAAAGGCTCATGGAGATCAGGGCTAAATATCCCGCCTCTTTCCGCATCAATTATATGGATAGAAAGGACAGACAATTTTTGAAATCCCAATCTTACGAACCTTCTACCCAACCATACAAAAACAACGTCCTAGTCCCTATTAACGAATACCTCAAGAGTGTAATTTTTGGTGATGACAGTGACGAGAGTAACAAAGAAATTGAGGTAATCACCTACGCAATAGCACAGACACTAAAGAACGGTTACAGCTCTTTCAAGATGTCCTTTGATATAGCTTTTTATACTGGACTTAACCTGCATGTAAAGAGTACATCTAAGTCTGAAAAGCAGGAGCTGATCAATTATAACTCTCTTCAGTATGTTGTTAATACACTCGTAGATAAAGGTTACCTAGTCAAATTCAAAGGCGGCAAGGATCACCGCACAAACTATTCCGAAAGCGACAGAAACTCGTGCAAAACTGTCCTTGCTATCACTAACAATATGCTCAAGCTATTCGATGGGATCTACCTCAAAACTGTTAATCCTCAAGAGAATTGGTTTGAGCTTCGACAGCGTGATACCAAGGATAGTAACAACCGTAAAGGCAAGACCTTGGCTGTAAATGATGAGATCGCCTTCAGCAACAACAAGATCTATAAACGTGCTCTGACTGGTCTTAATAAGCTCACCCGAAAAAACGTGATCACTCAGAACGGTTATCAATGGCAACCACAGTATCAATCGGTTGGTTTAGCTGCTTCTAGTGATTTGAGTGAGTGGGATCGTGATATGGGAATGCGTCTATATGGTGGTGGGTTCCAATGTCTGGAGTCTGGTAAGTACCAAGAGCAGAGAGATAGGGGATTAGGGCGGCAAACACTGCGGATAAACTATAACGACGTGGTAGAGGGTGATTACAGCGCAATGCACATTACCATGTGTTACCTAGTAAAAAAGCAATACCTAAACCCAGAACTTGATCCTTACCACCTACCAAACTTCTATAGCCAGCAACCAGAAGGTGCACAGGATCAAGCAAGAGCTTTGGTCAAATACTCCGTTAACGTTATGTTCAATGCCCGTGATTTCAAAGCTGCAGAAGACTCGATTACTCGCGAATACAACACCAAAAAGCGTAGTAGGTTCAACAAGATTACTAGTTTTGACACTACAGAGATGATGAATGAGATCATCGAAATGCACAGCCCAATTGCAGATATGTTTTGCTCTGATACTGGTGTCAAACTCCAAGCATACGACAGCATGATCGCGGTGAGAGTTGTTGACCACTTTGTAAAGAAATCCATCGTTTGCCTACCTTACCACGACTCTTTTGTTGTAGAGGCTGTTTACAAGGATGAGCTTATTGATGTGATGAAGAAGGCATGGTGCAAGGTCTTCAGGGTAACAGAGAAGAAGGTAGCCCAGATTAAAGTTGACCTGTTCACCGGAGAGACAGAAGTGGCACAGCCAGCGTTTCATGAGCCAGTAGATCGCTACGAGTATCAACCATTCGAAAGCATTACTCTAGAGGAAGCAACCTCACAAGCGGCACCAGTAGAGGTATACGAATCATTCAGTGCCAAAGCAGGTTGGACGTTCAACCCAGATATAGAAGATCAAGAGCCAATGGAGGAAACTCTAGAGGAGATCTTTGGTGAGTGTGATATATCTCACGCTATCCCTGAAGCACCCGAGGATTTCAACAGTTACGATGTCACAGAAGAAGAACCACTTTTGGGCTGGACTAACCAAATTGATACACGATTCACTGAACCGACCCTGACGTTTGGTGATGATGATTTCAGAACACTAGACGATTTTAACGAACCACCATTTTAAAATCAGAAGTCACAATCCAGTGACTTTAGAAGTGTCCGCCTTGCCACTTTTAATCTGACTCCTCATTCCAGAGGGTGACCCTACACAAACCAATAACCCTGACATGGCTCCTAGATCCCTAGTGAACGCTGTGGGGAGAACTACATCCATAACAAAGAGGAACAAATTATTATGAAACCGAGATTTGACCATACCAAACGAATTCGTGACTTGATCTTGAGTGGGATGACACCTGCAGAGATCGCTTGTCGATCACGTGAATACAATTTACAGAATTACAACCGAAGAGCTATTGAGAAGGTGGCGAGGGCTTATTTGAAGATGTTTCGAGAAGAGGGTGTGTTGTGAGAAGGCACCGACGGCGATCTGTATGGTCATTATTATCAAAACGCAATCAGAGGGGTAGGAGATGAAAGTAAAATTGGCAGGTAAAACGTATGTTCTCGATAAATATGAAATCAAGCGTTATAAATCGTTGTGTGATGAAAATGGTGATTTATATGATGGAATGGAAGGTTTCTTTTTGATGTGGCTATCTGGAAATAATAATCTTACTTATAATCTAGAGGAAGAGCAGCCCCTACCTAACGGCAGAAAGCGCAATAATGACATTGCCAAACTTTTGGGTATGAAATAACCAGTTAACCCAGCACATTTTCACCAGAAAATACACCTTTTGTTTAACATTTTGATATATTTCTGTTGATCTGAGTGTGGTTTGATGGTATAATAACCTATAGGCAATTAAATAGCTAAAGTAACTCTTCATAGACACGATTGAGAGTATTCTCTCGTGTAGTTACACCACCTCGATTTTACTTCTTTTATCAGGGTGAGGCTATTTTTTATAGCGGTGAGGTTATTGGGACTCATCACCCCGAACGCTTTTAATCTCCTTCAAGTGTAATATAACTTAATGTTGACTTCTCACCAACATTCCACCGCTCGCCTATACCTTTTCTCCTCTTATTTATTGTAGCCTCATCATTAATTTGGTGGGGCTAATTTTTTATCTACCTACCGGATTATATCTATGAATTACACAAAACTATCATTACAGACAGTGCTTATTTTAAATGAGCTGGCAGCCGCTTCTAAAACTAATAGAGAAATCGCTACTGCTTATGGCGTATCTGAGCAAAGGGTGTCGAATATTAAAACGTCAAATAGCGAAACTCTAGAATACCTCCGCGCTAACCCTCTTGTCGACGCAGTGCCTACACCTCAGTCAGTCGAAGAACTGGTAATGCAGTACATGGATAGCTTGCCCCTTGAGCAACCATGTCAGGTTGAGTTAGAGCAACTCATCTCGAATGCTCACATGGACTATGAGAAGAGAATTGCAGGTAGCGGGGATAGTACTAAAATCAATGCCCAGATAAAGGAAGAGCAAGATACCGTCAAACGCTTACAACTCCAGTTACGACACTTCAATACAAGTCACCGCCTAGGCGCAAAACAGTCGTTCTACTCCTCGAAACCCCTGCTTTTTGCCCTACACGAAATGCAAGACCACCTAGCCAATGGGTATTCACTACTCGATACACAAGATAACCGCAACTACAAGCATTACTCAGCGCAAAAGGGAATTACAAAGTGGGTGTTGGAACGCCCTCAGACTGAACAAGACGCTGATAAACAGGTAATCACAAAGAGTGTAACAGAGTTATACACACAACTTCTTGAGGCAAAAAATAATCAGATTATGAATATTGAAAATGCTCAAGAATATGCATTAGCCGAGCATAATCGTCAATTGGCAGAATATGACCGTGCTCAGGGTGAGAAGATTTCTCAAGCGATCCAACTTGCAACACGTCTAACCCGAGAAAACCAACAGAAAGCACAGCAGGAAGAAAAATAATGACTGAACTAGATAAACTCGTTAAAACCTTTCTCCACCACGATGCAGATTGGCTGATTAAATGGGCTTGTGATGCGCTATGTCAATTTGGTGTAGATAAATCTGAAGAGTCACGATTGAAAATGAAAGCTCTCAGTAAAGCTTTGGAACTTCACCCAGATGTAGATATTACCAATGACGTGAGTGTTATTCTAAAAGGTCGAAATCAAGACCCTGAGCCTTCTGCATATCTCCTCTATAACGAGCTGAATAAACGTATTGAGACTAACCCTACGCCCTTCCAGCAGGCAATTCTAAATAAAGCTTCAGAGCTAGGTGATGACCCTAAAGAAGATATTCAAGAGGATGAGAAACTTCAACAGAGTGATGCACTAGCCGATTACATTCAAGGTAAATATCAGCAGACCAAACAGGATCAGCGTGAAATTAAATCTCTTAGTCAGGTGATCGCTGAGATGCGAGAAAATAAATGAGGATTTTATGTCAAATAAAACTCGGATGTCGTATCTAGATAATCCAATTATTTATACCCTAGATTTTGTGCGTGACAACTACTTCAGAAGCATGACCGTGAAACGTTGACCCCTGTGGTTTGGAATTTTCTACAGAAGCTCTACCGGAACCCTGAACAGGCCAGAGACATCATCTACGGATGCTACGCCACGTTACCAGAATGTTATAAGGAGGCTAACTGATGACTATTGATGTCGGAAATTCTATCAACCCATACCGCCCAGAGAGTACCGATTCTGCAGAGGGCATTATCAACACCCACACCGATCAGGCTATCAATAACGATCTGGTTAACCCTAGCGCGATTCAGGGTTTGAAGCTGGTTGAGGGCACAGGTTTAGAAGTAGTCGATCCCTCGGTAGGTACCATCCGCAACACAGGATCTGCAATTGAGTTGCTGAAACTTGAGCTAGGTCTGAATGTATACACCACCACCTCAACCAGTAAACTTAACGTATATGTTGAGCGATCAACAGATAACAGCGTCTGGGAAGCACTTCCTAATAGCCTCGTTCAACTAGATATCTCAGCGCACGATAACAGCTACCACAATGCACATTTCGTGTTTGATCTGCCTAGGGATGGTTATTTCCGATTCAGATTGTTTTACGAGGGGTCACCTCTGAGACTGCAGCCGTTAACAAAGACTGTTGGCACTAGCACTGACGTAGTAACCCCTTCTGCCCGAATTCTATTTTAAAACCTATACATCCCCATGACCAGACAACACCTCCTGATATTCCTGTTATTGGTGATCCTCCTGTTTGAGATTACCGGAAAACCTCTCCTGTTGATGGCGTGGTTAATGGCTGTGTTGGTTGGGGACAAATAATGATGAGACCAAATTTATGACATACCAATTATCACCTGAATCACTCAATACCCTGAGACTAGAACTCATTGAGCAACTCGAATGGCTTCACTCAGAGGAGTACCGTTTGAGAATGTACCGTTTGACGATGGACAGAAAACATAACTTTAAAATCGAGGATCTAGAGGAAGATCGTCAGATAGATGTGGCTTACCTGAAGGCTGAACTCACCAAAATTAACGAGCAATTAAAAGGGCTGTAACTATGCGCGAGAAGATCCAAAAATTAATCACGTTTAAACAGCAACAGCTTCAACATTACACAGTCTTGGGGCGCAGGGCTGAGATGAAGCGAGTTGAGGAAGAATTGAATTTTCTTCGAGGTATGATCGAAGTGGGAGAGATGTAATGAATAAATACAGCGATAAATTCGTTCGATTAGAGCTTGAGGATCAGGTGGTGAAAGTTGCAAAATTAACTCCTCTGACGACTTCACTAGAGACATTCAAATTAACCAAATTACTACTTCCATCATTCGGGGCGATCACTGACTCGCTATGGTCTCAGGATAGATCGTTGGTGATGGTGACTGCATTTAATTTGCTATCGAGTAACGCCACAGAATCCCATTTCAACGAGATTCAGGAATTGTTGCTTGGTAGTGTTTTAGATTCAGAAGGTGAGCCACTAGCAACTCCAGCCAAGATCAACGCCTACCTAGAGAACTCAGATTTGAATGTGTATGACCTCCTGATTAAGCTCTTCGAAATCCACTTCTGGACAGCTATCGAAAGGAGTCAATTATTCCACGCCCATAAATCAAAAATTATCAGTTTTGGTGAGGTACTTAAATCGATGACAGCTAGTGTAGAGGATGAGACTACTCAAGAGGGTGATTCTGAAGAGGGTGAGGTACCAGTAGATGAGCCACAAACTTAGCGCCAGTGAGGTTTCAGAGCGAGTTATCAGTTTTGATTTCAGAGAATTGAGGGTGAAGAACTACCCTCGTTTATGGTCATTGTTGGGTGAGGAAATGACCCTAGAAGACCTACCTGATGAAGCCCTTCAAGCACTGCTACAGCTCACCCAAGACCACCTCAAAGATCCTGACTCACTAGATGATAACCCACTTGAACTGCTATCAGTGACAGGGAAATTTCTCTCCTATCATATGGATTTGGTGAATGATAGCCCTCGGATTTTGTCATTTGATGAACAGCGTCAACAGCAAATAGACTCACGTAAATCACCTCAAGAACTCTCCAACCAAGATCGAGAAAATCGCCAATCAAACCGTCACCGCACTGGTGAGATGAAACGTTTAAGGGGTCACTTCGAGAATGAACAAGAATTCGATCTATTATTGTGGGCTACATCGTTAGCTAACTCCTCTGTTACAAAACTATCCGTTGATGAACTCCTCAATCTGGATTGGAAAACCTTCATTGAGATCAATAACAGGGCCGTGACTATTCAATCGCTTCAGGCTGTGGAGGAGTACCAACGTGAGCAGGAACGCCAGAAGCAGGAAAACCAGAAATCAGCACCACCGAGGGGGATACGATGAGTAGTGAATTTTACAAACAATCCCTAGCTCTACACCAACGCCAGTCACGCCTAGAAAAGGTCAGGGCGGTATGTCAGGGACTAGAGCAGGACTCACAGGGGGTGTTGCATTGGAAAGTACCAAAACCTTCACAAACGCGTTCTCAAGAGCTTTCAGAACTAATCCAAACGCATATGCTACTTGAAGATCCGGCTCTATGTAATGGGGTTGTGGTTGCAGCAGGTGAAGACCTAGAAAAAGTCCTAGATGAACTGATCTTGAATCGAGATGAGCTTGGTTATCAGGATTTGATAGTGAGTTTTCTCGAAGATTTCCCCAAGTACACCCACCTTCTGATAGAAGAATAGACAGAATATAAATATAAGAATAAGGAGAATAACCAGTGGCAGAAACAATCCATTCCTATGATCTGGTGGTGAACGCAAAAAATGCACTTGCTCAGGTCAGAAAGATCCAAAAACTTCAGAAACAAATTAATCAACAAAATAAATCCTCTACTCAGCAATCCCTACGCAATGAACGGTCTGTACAGCAGGCTCAACAGCAAACCAACGCACAGAAAAACGGACATCTACGCCGCCAACGTACAGCCGAGCAGAGAGCAGCCCTACAGAAACAGAAGGCTCTAGCCAAGGAAAAAGCTGACCTCAAAAGATTTCACCAATTCCGAGATCGCCAACTTAGTACAATGCAATTCGCTAGGTTAGATGCTGAGAAACAGTACAACCTCAAGCGGATCTTATGGGCTGAAAAATCTCACCAAGAGGTTATGGAGAATTACAAAACAGAGCTAAACGCCATCAAACGTAATGCCAATGCTCAAAAGGTACGTGAGGCCAAGCGTAAAAAAGTTGCAGCACAGAAGGGTGGGGCTTTAGGTGCTATGCCTTTAATGGCTAACCCTTTGGGTATGGGGATTGCTGCAGCTACTGGCGGGGTTATGGTCTTAGGTGCTGGCTCAAGTGAGTACAAAGAACTTCAGCAGGGCGCTAATACAGTCGGGATGGACGTTAATAGCTTCAATAAACTAGCTTCTTCGATTGCTGCTAGTTCAGATGTCAGTCGTCAGGGAAGCGTTGATCTGATCCAAGACCTACTTGACCGTGCAGGGGAAACTATCGAAGAAACTACCTACGATTCTAAAACAGGGGAGTTTGTCACAGGCGAGGGGTCTATCCTAGCCAACTACCTCAAAGAGCAAGGCATCATCCAAGGTAACACCCAAGATGAACTTGAAGCCTCTATGAAGCAATTCTTCAGCCAAACACCGGACATGCTATTCAAGGCAATCTCAGAAGCTTCTCGGGATATGACCACTCAACAAAGAGCATTTATACTTGAGGCGTTCACCTCCAACTTAAACCGAGCCGCTGCAGGGTACACCGAGAACAGAGCAGCCTTTGATCAGGGTGGCCGTGATGCGCTTACATTCAACGTGGCGGATACTGAAGCTATCAAAGCCTTTTCCGAGGGTATGCGCAGTTTCGGGGCTATGGTTCAGCAGATTCCATTGGGTTTATTTAAAGAGTTTACCAACTCTCTCAGTCCTAGCTCTCTGAAATTACTAGAGAACCTAGGCACACTCATTGGCAATTTGGTAGGTCTACTCGGGGATGGATTCGCCGCCGTTTTAAACCTTGTTAGTCCGATGTTGAATGAGGTAGTGACAGTCTTCTCAGCGCTAACCGAAAAACTCAAACCTATCACTGAGCAGTTTACGAAAATCACTGACGTAATAGGGCAAATGTTCGGGGAGATCCTAGGCGGGATCAAGAAACTCCTCTCAGCATTGAATCCATTCTCAGGTGATGAGGAAACCACTACCTCAGCAACTAATGGCACTACATCTACAAGCTCAACACCTGCGCCAGTCAGCTCTAAACCAGTGCCAGTACCTAGAGCGAGTTACATTCCCAAGGCTTCTAACACCTACAGCGGATACGGTACTCAGAGACCGATCCAAGTGCAGGTACAGGCACAGCTAGACATCGATTCTGAGACAGTCGCTACCAGTGTCATGAATACCCAGACAGCAGAAGGTGCGATAGAGAGGACACTCAATAATCACTCCAAAGGTAACTTCTAGCTGGCGCTTGGGATACGGCTATTGCTGCAGATGAATTGGTTTAACCACGAGCTGGTTTAGATATAACTCACCCTGTCGATATACCCCTTGAGAAGTGTCATGTCCATCGAGTGGGCATAGTGGGCTGTCATTTTGTTATTTACAGCTGAATGCCCCATTAGTTGTTTGATGATCAGGTCATGAAGACCGTTCTCTAACAGGGATGTGTTCATTCTGTGCCGCGCTGAGTATATGCTCAAAGGTAGCCCTTCTGGAGTTGTATCAGGTAACTCTAGGTCTGGTTTAGCGCGATTCTTGTACCAGTCCGTGAGTTTGGGTTGTCCATCGAATAACCTCCCATCACGGCGCACGTTAACCCATTCCTCAAACCCCATCTCTAATAACTCACGATGCACAGGGATACGGCGATTGCTGTCTTTTGTCTTTAGTGAACCCGCTTCCTCGGTGATCCGGATGTACAATATCCCTGTGTCTTCATCCCTCATGATATCCTTCTTACGTAGCTGCTCGATCTCTCCATTCCTAGCACCGGAGTAAAATTGGACTAGTCCCATCCAATACTTCTTATCCTGAGCGTAACGCACCAATTTACCCATCTGTGTATAACTGAAGGCACCTCTACGGGTATTCTTCGGCAAATCAAAAGTTTTCTGAGGACGTTCCTCAAGGTATTCATTATCAACACACCAACCAAAAAAGGTATTCAGGTGCTTCCATGCATGATTGAGATTCGCGCCCTGTGTTTGGGTCTCGTCTAGTTCACCCTCTTCTGCAACTTCAACTAATTGCTCAACTGTCATCTTGTGGTAAATGGTGCCTCGGGTAGTCTTTGGGAAACGAGAGAGGGTAGCGAACATTCCCGCCAAAACCTTTTTATCAATTCTATTAACAGGGGTGTTACCAAGGAAGTATTTAAACCTCGCAAACCAACGTTTACGCTCATTCTGACCCCGCTGATTCAATGTCCAGCTTTTGACGTAATCATCCCAGAGATCATTCAAGGAAGGTTGGTCAGGCTCGACTGGCGTTGACTCTACGGCTATAGGTACAGGTTCGGAACTAGCACCAGACAAATAGGCAGGGCGTTGTTCTTTCGGAAGCACTTCAGAATACATTGAGTTGATGGTCTCTGCCTGTTGTACCGCCCTCGGAAAATCCTTGCTAACAATCAGCTCACCAAGAGCCTTTGTTAACTCTGCCAATTGCTCAAGGTGATGGGATAGCTCAAGGTTTTGCTTCACTACCTCAGACTCTTTCGATGCAACCTGCAGATGAAACCGCTCTCTAACAACCCACTCATTGAAAGGCGGTACCTCTTGACGGGGTAGGTCTTGGAATTGTTTTTTGTACAGCTCCATCATTGATTTGTTGGGTTTACTTCCCACTTTCAGCACAGACTCGTATAGGTAGAGGTTTCTTGATACCTGCATTTGGAGGGTGATGTCTACGATCTCAGCCAAGACTTCCTTGGTGATTACATTCTTGTCCATTTCCCTTGCTTTCTCCTTGATCTGATTGACTAATTTCTTAGCTGTTCTAGGTGAGTCAGTTCTTAGACTCTTTCTGAAGACAGTATTACACGCCCCGAGTCTAAGATTTATATGATAGATCCCACCTCTTAGAATTGTATGCTCGACTTTGTATTGACCAGTACTTATAGTTTTTGTATGTGACATTGTGTGACAACCCATGTGTGACAGTGTATAATGTGCGTCCTAAACGAGACCTTAAATTGGTTAAGTTCTTGTTTTACAAAAAGTTTTTATGACGTCTGTGAAGACGACAACATTAGGTAGATAAATGAACGAAAAGTTACAGAAGGTTTTAGCTCGAGCAGGTCACGGTTCACGTCGTGAACTTGAAGCGCTGATCAAGGCGGGTCGCGTGAGCGTGAATGGCATCGTGGCGAAACTGGGTGAGCGTCTTGAGGATGAAAACGCTGTTATCCGTATCGACGGACATACCGTTTCAGGCAAGGCTCAAGAAGAGGTCATTTGTCGCGTTCTTGCTTACTACAAGCCAGAAGGTGAACTGTGTACTCGTCACGACCCTGAGGGCCGTCGCACCGTATTTGACCGTCTACCTAAGATTCGTGGCTCGCGTTGGATTTCGGTTGGTCGTCTGGATGCTAACACGTCAGGTCTCTTGCTGTTTACTACCGATGGTGAGCTTGCTAACCGTCTAATGCACCCAAGCCGTCAGGTTGAGCGTGAATACCTTGTGCGAGTGTTCGGCGATGTGAATGAGCAGAAGATCAAGAGCCTGGTTCGTGGTGTTGAGCTTGAAGATGGCCTAGCGCGCTTCGAAGACGTGGTTTACGCGGGTGGCGAAGGCATGAACCACACCTTCTATGTTGTGATCAACGAAGGCCGTAACCGTGAGGTTCGTCGCTTGTGGGAATCGCAAGACTGTACCGTGTCTCGCCTGAAGCGTGTTCGCTACGGTGATATCTTCCTTGATAAAAAATTGCCTCGCGGCGGTTGGATGGAACTGTCGCTAAAAGATGTAAACTACCTACGTGATATGGTTGAGCTTCGCGCTGAAAAAGAGACCATGCTCGATCTGAACAAAGACAACACCTCGCGTAAGCGTGAGCGCGCTAAGAGTCAGAAGATCCGCCGCGCGGTTAAGCGTCATGAGGAGCGCGTGAGCAGTCCAGGTCGTGGTCGCGGTAAACCGACGCGCAAACCAGGTCGTTCTAGCACTGGTAACGCTCAAGGTACTCGTCAAGATCAGGGTCGCCCGAACCGCAATAATCGTCGCGGTTAACACTGATTTATTGATCAAATATCAAAAAGCTCGCTCTCATCGCGAGCTTTTTGTTTTTAGGAGCACCGGGATTGTTTCAAAATTAATCAATCTTTAGGCGGTAGATAGTGCCACTGTCGGCAGAAAAATAGATCTCACCGTCGGGGCTTTGCGCTATGTCGCGAATGCGCTCTCCAAGATCTTCAAGCAGGCGCTGTGATTCAACCAAACCTGTGTCAGTAATTGAGACGACATTGATATGCGCGAGTTTAAGCGCTCCTGCGAGTAGCTTCCCTTCTAGTTCAGGATAGACTTCGCCACGGTACAAAATCATATTGCTTGGTGCAATGGAGGGAACATAGACTAACAAAGGGTCTTCCATGCCAGGTAGTGACTCGGCATCACCGACATCAAGTGGTCCCCAATACTCTTTGCCATGAGAGGCTTTTGGCCAGCCATAGTTGTAGCCGCGTTCGATAAGGTTAATCTCATCACCGCCGCGAGGACCATGCTCGATAGACCACAGTTGTTGCTCTTTATGATCATAAAACAAGCCCTGCGGGTTACGGTGACCATAGCTCCAAATTTCATCCAGCCCTGGCTTGGCAACAAATGGGTTACCATCTGGAATAGTGCCGTCGAGGTTAAGGCGGACGATGGTTCCTGCATGGGTTTGCAGGTCTTGACCGTTTTCCCGCTCTCCACGGTCTCCAATGGTGATATAGAGGTATTGCTTGGCGACCTCA
The DNA here is from genome assembly GCF_055391395.1 of Vibrio sabulosilitoris. NCBI lineage: Bacteria > Pseudomonadati > Pseudomonadota > Gammaproteobacteria > Vibrionales > Vibrionaceae > Vibrio > Vibrio sabulosilitoris. Next base: position 2,497,468 of record NZ_AP029599.1, on the reverse strand, counting down.
ATTCGACTGCCAAAATGACGTGAAGTGTTGGAGTAAGCATTGGCAACAAAGATGTCGTTGAATTCGTCTAACCGATTGCCTCGCAACTCAGCTTGGGCGACAGCGAGTGTCACGCCATCTGGCGTTGATTTACTGTAGGAAAAGTAAAGGGTGTGTGAGCCATCAGGATTAGAAAGGTGAGCAATATCGAGCAGCCCGCCTTGACCAGACTGATAGACGTCGTCAATAGAATAGAGGAGTTGGCGTTGGTTGGTCTCGATATTAAGCAGCGAGATGGTGCCATTTTTCTCGTTGATCACCATTTCAGTTGCAGACACAAACTCAATAGCCCAAGGGATAGAAAGCCCTTCAATGACTTTTTCAGCGTGATAGTCTTGTGCAGAACTGGTGGCTGCCAAGGTGCTGAGTAATAGAGTTAGAGCATACCGTCGCATATCGACCTCACACTATTTTACTGATTCATATAAAGTTATAGCACGCGAGGCGGAGTATTGATGGAAAATAACAGGCACCACTTTTAGAAAGGGTGCCTGGTTAAAAAAAGGTTAAGTAAAATTAGGCTTTTTCATCGCCCATTTGCGCATTGTCAACCACGTGGTTATCGCCAAGTTTTCTCGGTAGTACCAAGTTGAGTGTGATAGCGACGATACCGCACAGACTGACACCCTGAAGGCTGAAGTCACCGATACCAAACGCCATGCCCCCAATACCAAAGACGAGCGTCACAGCGACAATAACCAGGTTGCGCGAGTCATGCAGATCAACGCGGTTTTTGATTAGTGTGTTAAGACCGACTGTAGCGATAGAGCCAAACAGTAGGATCATGATTCCGCCCATTACCGGGACCGGAATGGTTTGTAGCAGGGCACCCAGCTTGCCAACCAACGCAAGGATAATGGCCGTAACCGCCGCCCAGGTCATAACCACTGGGTTGAAGGCTTTGGTGAGCATTACCGCACCGGTTACTTCACTGTAGGTGGTATTTGGTGGCGCACCCACCATAGAAGCGGCAATAGTTGCGACGCCATCGCCGGTGATGGTGCGGTGTAAGCCCGGCTTTTTGAGGTAGTCTTTTCCAGTGACGTTCGAGATAGCCAACATATCACCCACGTGCTCGACCGCAGGCGCTATCGCAACGGGGATCATGAACAGAATTGCGTTGATATTAAACTCGGGCGTGGTGAAGTTAGGCAGTGCCAGCCAAGAGGCTTGTGCCACTGGGGTAAAGTCGACAATCCCAAAACCGAGGCTAAGTGCATAGCCCACTGCAATACCACCAAAGATAGGCAAAAGCTTAAGTAGACCCTTAGCAAATACACTGATAGCAATGGTGGTGATCAGTGATAAGGCAGAGATCCATAGGGCGGCGTTAGCGTCAACCAATTGTACCGCTCCATCCCCGGTTTTACCGAGCGCCATATTAACGGCTACTGGTGCCAACCCAAGACCAATCACCATGATCACAGGTCCAACTACGACAGGAGGAAGGATCCGGTGCACGATTGCAACGCCCCGAAGTTTAATTAGGCCGCCCAAGGCAACGTAAACTAAACCCGCTGCCATTAGCCCCCCCATAGTGGCAGGGATACCCCAGGTTTGCACACCGAACATGATTGGGGCAATAAAGGCAAAAGAGGAAGCAAGGAAAATAGGTACACTACGACGAGTAATCGCTTGAAACAGTAGCGTACCGACACCGGCACCGAACAGTGCCACACTTGGATCGAGCCCGGTTAACAGAGGCACTAGCACCAGCGCACCAAAGGCGACAAACAACATCTGCGCGCCTTGCAGAGCATTCAACATGATTAATATCCCTATAAGTTCAAATAAACGGCGAAAGCCTAGCATGAGAATATTGCTCTGGGATTTGATCTAAGCAAACTATTGATTTTATAGTGGGTATATCAGTGACAAATGTGAGTTGGCGCAAATTAATCACAGGGGATCACAGCTTAGATGTCAGCTCATTTGTCTATCCTATGACAAGAGACGTTGAATTACTCTTTGTCATCATAGATAGAGTGTATTTCCACACTATCGCAGCGGGGATGTGCTTCAATTCAAATGCCTGAAATTAAATTGATTCAACTTTGATTAATGCACCGCGAGTGCATCGGCAATGATTAGAATCTCTAAAATGTATTTCGCTTTCCTGTATTCAAATTATTTTAAGAATTATATACCCAAGTGACCTCAAGATATTGGCTCCCTTTGGGCGAGTTTGCTTGGCTCGCAACCGGCGTTGGTCACTTTCGATTTAGATCCACTAAATCTTCAAGTGACCGCCTTGGCTGCAAACCAAGCAAATCTCGCTGAAACTGCATCTTGAGGTAACTTGGGTATAAACACTAAAGCGAGAATGAATGCTGTATATATAACCATGGCTGATATCAGCAATAAGGTAGCTCGCTGTATGCCTCACAAATTAACACGGGAACTGATGCTGTCAGTTCCCTAATGTTACTAGAATCGAGTGGATTATCTCCTACCTCGGTTACTGCGAACCAACTTAGGTGGGAATATGTCGTCCATGATATGAGTTAGCCAGTTGAATTTTTGCGAGTGACTCACTGCATTACTATGAATAAACGCCAACTGCCGAGTTAAATGAAGAAAATCGGCGGGAATTTCTTCGACGGTGATGGTGGCGAACTGTGTTGGGTCAAGTTCATCATAGACACACAGCGGTGCGACGATAATTAGATCAGACTCGAGCGCCATTTTGAGCAAGGGATGAAGATGGCGGCTGCGCATCTTTGGCTTGAAGCCTTGCTCCGGCTCAACAAAATCAGAAACAGTCATCCTGTGAGTATTGATGTTCTCAACAAGCAAACCACCAACATCCTCCTCCAATAAGGCTTGCACTGGGACAGATTGCCCGGCATAACGATGCCCGGCTCTGCACAGACAGCCAAAGGACACCTCACCGGTGATCACTTGTCGAAATGTCTTGGAGATATCGAGCGGAAAAAAGTGAATCGCAGCGTCTATTTCTCCTCGGTCTATATTAGATGGCGTGGAGCTGTCATAGACATGCAGCTCAAATTCAACCTCGGGGCTATGCGTATTAAACCCTTATTAAATATTTTTGATGACAGTGAGTGAGTATTTTTTTAATCTAAATCTAATCGCCGACACATGTTTAAAGTTGGCTTGAATACACCCAATGGATTGGATGGAAAATTGGAATGTTATATCGCAGCGCAAAATGCACATGTGGTCAGCTTAAGGTGGTCACCAAAGCCGAGCCCATCCGGGTTAGTGTTTGTCATTGTCAAGAGTGCCAGAGAAGAACTGGCAGTGCGTTTGGTGTGCAAGCTCGTTTTGATAAGACTGACGTTGAGATAGTGGGTGATGTTAAATCATACACTCGCAGGGGCGATAGCGGTGGCACTGTTACCCAAAGCTTTTGCATCCAATGTGGCAGTGTAGTCAGCCTAGAGCTTACTGGATTGCCAAACGTTATCACGATTCCGGTAGGATTATTTGCCGACAAGACTTTCCCAGAGCCGAAATTATCACTTTATCAAGGAAGAAAATATGACTGGTTGAACCTAGCTCATGAGGTAGAGAGTGAAGATTCTAGCTGCGAGTGAATGTCACTTTGAGCAGGTCGCTAAGTTGGTTGCGACTGCCGAAGAGCTCTACACGATAAGCCCATCGGCCACTTTCCCATGGGACGAGGAGCAAATTAGGCAAATTGCCAAGGTGCGTTCAAACTTGAGCGTTTGTACGATTGATGACGCGGTGGTTGGGTTTGGTAACTTATACAATATTCGCCGATGCGAAAGCGCGTTTATTGGTAATATTATCGTAAGTGGTGAGCACGCAGGAAGAGGAATAGGCAGTGCGTTGGTAAAATATCTATCTGACATCTGTATTAATGATTACCAAGCGACGCCGAGGCTATCGGTATTTAATTTCAACACACGCGCTTTACTGCTTTACACCAAACTTGGGTTTATGCCGTATCAAGTTGAGCCTAGATGTAAGCCATCTGGCGAAACTGTGGCGCTTGTGCACATGTCTCTCTAAGATGCTTTCGGTAACCTTGAGCTATTTACCCGTTCAGAGCTGATTAGTTGTTGCAGGCTGTGATAAGCCTTGATAAAACGTAATACAGGCTGCGGATGTCTGATAACAATAAATAATTGAGCCACCGCTTCCCATCTAAAAGGGTAGTTTATCGGCAGGCCAAATTTCTCAGTGAGTTAACACTTTATTGGTGCAGCTTGCACCATTTTCGAGCGATCAGCAGCATTGGATGCGCTCTAGGTAAGTCTTTTCTTTCACCCTATTTCGATATTCTAATGGGGTAATATTAACCAATCTTTTAAACTCTCTGAGAAAGTGTGATTGGTCACTAAATCCAAGATCAAAAGCAAGATCTGAAAAAGCGAGATCATCACTGTGATTGATATCGTAAACTGCGGATTGGCAGCGAATGACACGGCTAAAGCCTTTTGGTGTCAAACCAATATCATTCTTGAACAAGCGCTGTAAAGTACGGGTGGTATAACCTGAAAAACGCTCAAGCTCATTAATTTGGATATTTCCTTTATGTTGACGGATTTTTGCAATCACCTGATTGGTTAATCCAGATATTTTCCGTCGTTTTTGTTTTTTTAAAAATTGGCTCACAACATCGACTTTCTGTGAAAAATTTTTGCTGTTGATGACTTGTTCAAGTAAGCGTTCGGAGCTCGAGGTTACATCATGTAGATCAAGCTCATGTTCAATAAGCTCGTGCGCTGAGACAGCGACAAAGTCGGGGAATATTCCGGGAACAAACCGAACGCCAAAGTACTGGTGGCCGGGATCAAAAGAAACAGCGCCTGCCTCTATTTTTGTTCCACAAACCTGCGCTAAAGGTGATACCGCATCACAGTCAAACAAGATATCGATACAGCCATCAGGTATAGCGAAAGTAGGTGCTTGTGAATGATTGGCTGTAAAACTGTAGAAGTGAGAAACTTCTGGGATTTCTGGGGCTAGGTGTGTGAGAAATTTCTCTGAATTCAAGACAAAAAAGGGTTGCTTCGAATGAATCGCTGCAACATGCGATAACAATGATGAAGCTGACATATCCAATCCTCTATTACTTTAGCCTGACAAACTATAAGCAAGGTCGATGCCAAGCAAAGTCAAAGCGAGGTTAATGCCAAGGTATCTATTAATATCTAGTTCTTACTATGTCGTAAAATTACAATACACCCTCTTGGCTCGTCAGTAATATCGCAAGTAATGACTCATGGCATACCCGCATAAATTAATGGCATGGGTATATGAGTAATACAGTCAAATAATACGGATATGGGTGGCGATATGTCGGATAGCACAAAAATAGATTTTATATACCTTTCTGAGCCGGACATGATTAAGGCAGGCGTAACGGATATGGTTGGTTGTGTCGATACAATGGAGGAGATGTTTGTCCTGCTGCAGCAGGGGGATTACCGCATGGCAGGGCCAAATAGTGATTCTCACGGCGCAATGGTGACATTTCCAGACGAGTCACCATTTCCAAATATGCCAAAGCCAACTGCAGATCGTCGCCTGATGGCGATGCCCGCGTACCTGGGTGGTGACTTTCAAACTTGTGGTGTCAAATGGTATGGATCCAACATCGCTAATCGTGAGAAGGGTCTTCCTCGCTCTATTCTAATGTTTATTCTTAATGATATCGAGACGAGCGCGCCACTCGCTTATATGTCCGCAAACCTTTTGTCCGCATACCGCACAGGCGCAATATCTGGCGTGGGGGCACGCCATCTAGCCCGTAAAGACTCTAAGGTTATCGGTTTACTTGGACCCGGTGTTATGGGTAAAACAACCGTCGCGGCGTTCATGGCTGCCTGTCCAAATATCGATACGATCAAAATTAAAGGTCGAGGTAAGTCCAGTTTGGATAGCTTCGCTAGTTGGTTAGCCATCGAGTATCCGCAAATAAAGAATGTGCAGTTTGTTGATAGCGTAGAGGCTGTCGTGCGTGACTCAGATTTGGTGACCTACTGTAGCTCTGGAGAAACTGGAGACCCCATGACGTACCCAGAAGTAAAACGTGAATGGGTTAAACCTGGCGCATTTTTGGCAATGCCCGCGAGTTGCCGACTTGATCAAGGCATGGAAAGTTCTGATGTACGTAAAGTTCTGGATAACACTGGCTTATATGAAGCCTGGTTTGAAGAGGTACCAAAACCAGCCCATAACATTATCCCGTTAGTAGGCGTACGTTACATGGACATGATAGAGGAGGGGGGACTAACTAAGGATGAGCTAGAAGATCTGGGTGAGGTCGTCGCAGGTGTCACTCCTGGTCGTCAAAATGAAGATGAAATTATCGTGATGTCCGTTGGAGGGATGCCTGTAGAAGATGTGGCATGGGCAACCAAGATCTACCGAAACGCGCTCGAAAAAGGGATCGGAGTTTCGCTGAACCTTTGGCATGAGCCGGTGCTGAAATAAGTAATGAGCTATGCAACCCATCTACAGATAACGGCTAGGAGTTACGCATGTTGAAAAGGTTACCTGAAATCAGCCAGGCTAATGCGCTTGTCACCATCACCTTTGAAGGGGAGCAATTGCTGGTTCCAATCGGTGAAACGGTTTTAGCCTCTGTGATGGCGGCAGGTTCGGGTTATAACCGTACTTCTCCCATTAGTGGCGTACGCCGTGCGGGGTACTGTCAGATGGGAGTCTGTTTTGAGTGCCTGATGGAAATCGATGGTATCCCAAATCAACAAGCCTGCGCTATCCATGTTCGCGAGGGTATGGTTGTCAATCGTCAGAGCAGCCAACAGGAGCGGGTCAATGGATAAAGTCTACGACCTAATCATCATTGGCTCTGGCCCAGCAGGGGTGGCGGCTGCCGTGACGGCTAGCAGTCTAGGAGTGAACACACTCGTCGTCGATGAGCAATCGGAGCCAGGGGGGCAGATATATCGCGCCATAGAACGCAGTCGCCCGGAAAACAGTCACGTGTTGGGTAAGGACTATTTTGCAGGAAAGCCACTTATCGAGGCGTTTCGTGCCTCGGGTGTCGCCTATATGCCAAGCACGACGGTACTCAATATCACTGATGACTTGCATGTCGACCTTTTATCCGACGGAGTGATAAAGCAAGTATGTGGCCGTCGTATATTACTCGCTATCGGCGCTGTCGAGCGACCTGTGCCAATGAAAAACTGGACTCTTCCGGGCGTAATGGGGGCAGCAGCGGCTGATATAGTTTTTAAGTCGGCAAACATGGTGCCTGATCAACCCGTCGTTCTCGCAGGAAGCGGACCACTGTTATTGCTCGTCGCCTGCCACCTAGTGGACAATGGCGTCAGAGTAGCGGCGATGGTCGAAACTGCGGGCATAAAGGAAGACCTTAACGCAGTAGCCTTTTTGCCTAGAGCACTCCTTAGGCCTGGCTACCTATTTAAAGGCTTGCAGATGCGACTCAAGCTCAAACGCGCTGGTATTCCTCTTTATATGGGCTGTCGAGACCTCGAAGTTATTGGTCATGAACGAGCCGAAGGGCTGCGCTTTACTCACAATGGCAAGCCGATCGACTTCGCAGCCAAATCAGTTTTATTACATGAGGGAGTGACTCCCAACCTGAGACTGAGTCAAGCTCTGAACTGTGAGCACGAATGGTATGAGCCTCAGCGCTACTGGAAGCCCGTGTTGGATGAATGGGGACAAACCAGCGAAAAAAATATCTCTATCGCGGGCGATTGCAGCGGTATTGGTGGCGGTGCAATGGCTGCTGCGAAGGGTCACTTAGCGGCTCTCGATTGCGCATACAAACTGAAGCGAATCAGCAGGAGTGAACGAGGCGAGCGAGCAGTGAAGTATAAAAAAAGTCTTAGCAATGAGGCACTAATTCGCCCTTTTATCGATCACATATTTCCCCCCAACCACCAGACGCTCAACCCTGCCAAACAACAAACGATCGTATGTCGGTGTGAAGAAATTACAGTGGGTCAAATTCATGAGGCCATTTCTCAAGGTGCTCGGCACCCTGCACAAATAAAAGGTAAAACTAGAGCTGGGATGGGCCCTTGTCAGGGACGGATGTGCGCTTCAACGATAGCTGAGATCATTGCTGAACGTTGTTCACTCAATATCGCTGAGGTTGAGGCGATGCGAATTCGGACACCGCTTAAGCCGCTTAGTATTGAGCAATACGCCAATTTAGCCATTACTGATAAGGAGTAGAACATGAGGACAACAGCTGATGTCATCATTGTAGGCGGAGGCATTATCGGATGTTCTACTGCCTATTACTTGGCGAAAAAAGGCAAGTCGGTCATCGTGCTTGAAAAGGGAAAATTGTTTGGATACGGGGGATCAGGGCGCAACGGTGGGGGCGTACGTCAGTCGGGGCGTGACGAGCGTGAGCTTGCCCTTGCCATGTACGGAGTCGAGCATCTTTGGCCAAACCTTTCTGAGGAGCTGGGAGTCGATGTTGAATACTACCAGCACGGTAATCTGCGATTAGGTAAAACTGATGAGCACCTTGACATTCTCAAGGATTTGACAGCTACCGCTGTCGGGCAGGGACTCGATGTCAAGATGATCAGCGCAGAGCAAGTGCAGGAGATCTGTCCACATCTCTCCAACGAAGTCATTGGCGCTAGTTGGTGTCCCACTGATGGCCATGCTAACCCCCTACAGACAACTTTGGCTTTTCATAATGCGGCGCGGCGGCTAGGCGTACAATTTCTCACCGAGCAGCATGTGTTGTCGTTAGAGATGGCGGCAGGTGAGGTAAGAAAGGTCGTGACAGCCGCAGGTGTTTACGAAGCTGAAAGAGTTGTATTGGCTGCTGGCTTAGAGAGTCGAAGGATATCTCAGAGTGTTGGTGTTGATGTCCCAATGAAGCCTATTGCATTGGATACATTAGTTACGGATGCTCAGCCACCATTGTTTTATCAGATGCTTGGCACAGCGATGGCGGACTTTTATGGTCATCAGACCGCTCACGGCTCGTTTGTTTTCGGCGGTGGAACACCATTAGATTCCAATAAAATCAGAAGCACCAAAGACGATACACCATTTGAAGCCACGGCCGCGACCTGTCGAGGGATCTTAAGTTACCTCCCAGCGCTAAAACACGCCAAGGTCGTACGCAGCTGGGTCGGTGTCATTGATTGGTGCGAGGATAAGGTGCCTGTTCTGAGCAAGGTGCAGGACGTGCCTGGTTTAATTCTTGGTTGTGGTCTCTCCGGCCATGGGTTTGGGATCGCGCCTTCCGTTGGGACGGTTTTAGCTGAGCTAGCATGTGATGAGATCCCGTCTATTGATATCAGCGGGCTGGGATACGAGCGTTTTGCCAACCCAACGTATTAGGCCAGGCTTCGAGTTGGTATGTCGCAAAAATTCAATACATTACCTAGCGCAACCAATAGCATTGAGCTTAGCGATGAATCAACACCAAAGCGCAAAGAAATTTTAAACGTTGAGGCCCAAGGGTAGGGGCGACAAGCTGCTTAAAGTGCTTGATCTTGCAGCTGGTAATACGAGTGTTTTGGAGAACATTCAAAATATAAGGGAGATACAACGATGGGGACACATCTTAAAAAGACCCTCGGATTTTGGTCGTGTTTCGCAGTCGCTGTGGGCTGTGTAGTTGCTTCGAGCACCTTGGTCTCACTGGGACAAGGTATGGGTATTGCGGGTGGTGGCTTTGTTATTGCAATGATTGCAGCCTGGCTGTTGCAACACTTTTCAGCTCAAAGCTATGCAGAGTTGGCGTGTATGATGCCGGCATCAGGAGGTATTCGTACCTACACCCGCGTTGCATTGGGCGCACTACCCGCCGTTATGGCAACGCTACTCGGTTACTTAGTACCAAACTTACTGGCTGCGCCAGCGGAACTGACCGTTGCTGGGGCAGTGTTAAGTGAGACCTTTTTTCCTAACTTATCACCGGTGTTATTAGGCGGATTGATCCTAGGCTTTCTGATGGTGATGAACATCATGGGGGTTGATCTTTTTGCGCGTCTGCAAATTGTATTCACGTTAACAATGATTGTGTCGATAGCATTGTTGGGTCTAATCGGGCTGACCGGATTCGGCGCGCTACCAGCTCCAGAAATTGCTGAGATACCGTTTAATGCCTTGGGAACTGGCGTGTTCAGTCTAACCGCGCTAGCGATTTGGTTATATATTGGTATTGAATTTGTCACGCCATTAGCCCAAGAAACCAAAAAGGCTGAGAAAAATATCCCACGCGCTATGATTGCAGGTCTTGTCGTTATCTTTGCCGTTAACTTGGTGTATGGGTTTGCCTCACTGAAATACGTACCCGCAGAGCAGCTAGCTTCGTCAAATCACCCCCACGTTGACATGGCACTCGCCGTGCTGGGTAAGCCAGGTATGATATGGATTTCTATTGTCTCAATCTTTGCCAGCGCTAGCACTATTAACACCGTGATTGGAGTCGTACCACGAATGCTGTATGGCATGGCGCTAAATCACGAGTTACCGAAAGTTTTTCGTAAGATTCACCCACGGTTTAGAACCCCTTGGGTCGGCGTGCTATTAATGTCCGGTGGCATCGCGGCATTCTTTTTTGGTGGTATTGTGAACTCGCCCAACTTGATTGTGTATATTTTAGCCGCTTGCTGCGCCTGGTTATTCTGTTACATCATTGCTCATATCAACGTCATTATCTTAAGGCTTCGTTATCCAAGTGCTCGTCGCCCTTATAAAGCGCGTTTTTACCCCTTTCCACAGATTATTGGCTCGTTAGGTATTGGCTATGCCATCTTAAATATAGCGCCAGTGCCAGAGATGGCGACCGCAATCTACAAGCTAGTCGGCGTTATGGTGGCTTTGGCTTTGGTCTACGCCGTTGTTTGGCTGAAGTTTGTCGTCAAGCAACCCCTGTTTCAGCCATTGGCAATTAAAGACGCCCAAGTCGAATGGAGAAGAGTTAACGATGACCTGTTACCTCAAGGTATCCAAGCCACATTTGTCATTGAACCGGAAACACACACCAAAACGGCATAATTACAGTTATGAATATATAGAGGGAAAGACACTATGTTTTTAATACAGGCTATTATCCGCCCAGAAAAGATGGCTGAAGTGACAGATGCGCTAGCCGCCACCGATATTCAGGCACTGACGAAGGTGCCGGTAATTGGTCGAGGTCGCCAGAGTGGACTGAAAGTCGGGAATATATGTTATAAAGATCTGCCAAAAGAGATGTTGATGACAGTTGTCGAAGACTACATGAAAGATGATGCCGTTCAGACGATTATCAGGTCGGCCCGAACTGGGGAGGGCAATAGAGGAGATGGTCGTGTTTTTGTCATTCCCGTCGCCGAATCTTACAACATTCGCACAGGGAACCAAGATGACGAATAGCTTGAAAGGCAGATAGCATCGAATGAGTACAAAACCCAACACATTGAGTATGGCGCAATCTGCTGTTTACCATCATGCGTTGGCATTTTCACCCTATTGGGGCGATGCCGAACAGTTAGACGAGGGAACTATCTCTTTTCGTCGCCTGCCTAAAGGCCTTGAAACCTTAAAAATTCAGCTAGGCTTTAACAAGCGTTGGATGGGTGGAACTTGTGCAATGAATATTATCTTTTCCTGCAATACAGTCCATTCAGACAGCGGTAAAATCGCATTTAAAGGTGCTCATGGTGGAACGTTTACTGGCAAAACACGCGGAGATTTTTCTTCTCGGCTCTTAACTGCCCTGAATACAGATGAGGCACTAAAGAAAACACTCTATGCAATTGATCTAACGAGCGTATATATCGATGTCAAACACGGTATGGTTGAGTGCACCGTGACCCCTTATGGCGGTGGTATGGCTTATTTAGTGATTCCTCCCATTCGAACCCCGATCCCATTACCTGGTGAGCAGGTATTACCCTTGACCCAAGCGATTGAGGCAATCAGCGTTCATATAAAACGAGTTCAGCATTAGGTATTGCTTGAGCAAGATTTTGCCTAAGGTTATGATCGCATCTCGCGGCTGCACATGAATGTCAGTTAACTTCAGAGAAATTACTATGATTGTAGAAAATGTGCTGCCTGAACACTACGCAGAAATGCTCGATGTTTGGGAAAGCTCAGTCCGAGCGACTCATGACTTCATTACAGAAGAGGATATTGCGTTCTTTAAACCGATCATCATTGAGCAGGCTTTTCCTGCTGTCACGTTAAGATGTGTGAAAAATGAAAGTGGTTCAATTTTAGGTTTCGTCGGCATCCACGATGCAAAAGTTGAAATGCTGTTCATCTTAAGTGAAGCAAGGGGACAGGGCGTCGGCAAAGTGTTATTGCAATATGCTATAGAGCAACTTGGCGCACGCAAAGTCGATGTCAACGAGCAAAATCCACAAGCCATTGGTTTTTATGAGCACATGGGTTTTAAAGTCGTTTCACGCTCACCACTTGATGATATGGGCAAGCCTTTTCCGATTCTGCATATGACCCTATAAAGCTCGGGTTTTGTCGTCACCCAGTTTGTTAGAAGAAACGCCCAAAGCTAATAACTTTGGGCGTTTCCGTATGCGACATTCGCTTGATGCTGGTATGTGCTTGATGAATTAGGCCTCGGGGGCTTGAGGTTACTTCCCTTATACCAAGGGAGCTGTTGTCAAATCCATACAAAGGCTGTTCAAAACGTGAAGACAGAAGTATTCAATAAATTGCCTATACTTTTGTGGTAGAGATTGGACAGAGGGCAACTGCTTGACTTGGCAAACACTTCGCAGTTTAACACTCAGAACGAAAACATCACTCATCGTCGCGGGACTACTTTTTGTCGTCGTAATCATGGGATTTCGGGTCATAAGCGATCTCACCGCGCGAAACTCCCAGGCAGTTCGAGCTATCGATTTCCTCCTCGTTGCCCAGTCACTTGACAATATTGCCCATCAGTTTGCCGTTGAGCGAGGTCTTTCTGAGGGCTATAAAGCCTCTCTGGGTGATACAGCAAAACAGACGCTAACCGGTGCGCGCCATCAAGCGGATAGAGCAAGTGAAGAGTGGCGAAAGTTAGCTTTAGACCATCCAGAAATGAATGCGGTGTTTGGTGAGCAAATCTTGATGCTTACCACTGCGATTGAACACACTGGAATGATCCGAGAGTTTGTCGATCATGGTACCGGTGAATACTCCTTCGATCATTATTCTGGCCTCATTGAGCAGGCATTAACGCTCTATGACGGTATTGTTCGAACCATCGACTCACAGGAGCTTACAGACAACCTATCCAATCACATGAATTTACTCTGGCTTAAAGAGCGAGCGGGGCAGTCAAGAGGAGCACTGAATGGCGTGCTCGCCTCGGGGCAGCAAGTTTCGAATGAGCAAATGATCAACATTGGTTTTTATATCCGAAGTTTCGATTGGCACCTTCGGTTACTCAAACAACGTGCGCCAGAGGCTTTGTATCATCCGATCACTCATTGGCAAGTCAATGATGAGATAACGCATATTGAGTCGACATTTGTCGCTGAAGGTCGTGTGACGGATGAGTTATTCACTATTGACGCAGAATATTGGTTTGCTCTAGCCACTAAACGAATCGTCCGTATCCGGTCAATCTTAGAAGCGCAAAATCAAGCAATACTTGACCAAGCCAACCAGACGGTCACTAAGACCAAGAGAGATCTGATGATTGGAGTCGTTGGACTTTCATTAGCGATAGCGTTTTTACTGATACTGCTTATCATGTCTCAACAACTGGTGCAGCGCTTAGAGCTATTGTTTCAAGCGACCAAAAATGTCGAGCATGGCGACTACAACATTTCACTTAGCGAAAACGCGATTAAACAGCGCGATGAAATTGGTCGATTGAGCGATGGTTTTGTCACCATGGCTCACTCCCTTGCCCAGAAAGAACGACAAATGCAGCAGCACAACGAGCAACTCCAACGGGCGACAGAAGAGGCCAAATCGGCAGCCCGTGCGAAGAGCGAGTTCTTGTCCACCATGAGCCATGAAATCCGAACCCCAATGAATGGCGTGATCGGTATGACGGACTTGCTGCTTGACACCGATCTCACTGAGAAACAGTTCAGACTCACCAGAACAGCGAAGGACAGTGCCGAGTCGCTGCTGGGGATCATTAATGACATTCTCGATTTCTCGAAGTTTGAAGCAGGGAAGATTGATATTGAGCAACTGGAGTTTAATCTAGTTGATTTGATTGAAGATATCGGCACCAACCTCTATCTCAGTGCCTGTCAAAAAGAGCTGGAACTGGTATGCCCAGCAAATCCAATTTTGTCACAATGGTACATTGGTGACCCGGGTCGTACTCGGCAAATCCTGATCAATTTGATCGGGAATGCGATTAAATTTACCGAGACAGGGCAAGTTGCGGTATACATTCACGCAAGTCCAATGAACGATCAAACAGACGCTATCAAGTTTGCGGTCGTAGATACAGGGATCGGGATTGCCAAAGAGCAACAAGAGAAGCTGTTTGATAAGTTTACCCAAGCAGACAGCTCAACGACGCGAAAATATGGCGGCACGGGTTTGGGCCTGTCTATTTGTAAAAAGCTGGTGGACTTAATGGGTGGCAAGATAGGCATTGATAGCTCTCCAGGTCAGGGAGCAACCTTTTGGTTTGAGATCCCTTTGACTCACCTTGCCGAGAAAGACGTCCAGTTTGCCCCGCGAGGTGACTTACAGCAACAGCGGGTACTCATTGTCGATGATAACCCGGTAAACCGCGATCTGCTGAGTCAGCTTCTCAGCAACTGGTCGATAGAATTTGATAGCGCACAGTCTGCGTCTGTCGCTTTGGAGAGACTTCGTGATGCCGTTAACACCGACCGCCCATTCTCTATCGCGATTCTCGATTACGAGATGCCGAAAATGAACGGAGTTCAGCTTGCTCAACAGATCAAAGCCGACGAACAGCTTCGTTCCACACGTCTGGTGATGCTCTCTTCTGTGGTTCAACGTGGTGACGTCAAATTGGTTAAGGATTATGGTTTCAGTGCCTACCTGACCAAACCAACACAACAAGCTGAGCTGTTCGACGTTTTATCGCGCGTTGCAGCGCTAAGTGATAGCGAAGACCAAAGTATGCTGTTCATCACCAAGCATTCACCGGTTAAAGCCCCTGAGTTTCAGGCCCACGTACTGGTGGTTGATGATATGAAGACTAACCAGTTAGTGGTCAAGTCTTTATTATCCAAGTTCAAGGTGAAAGCCGACATAGCAGAGAATGGACAACAAGCTATTGAGCGGCTGCGAGAACGCACCTACGACATTGTGTTTATGGATTGCCTTATGCCGATCATGGATGGATTCGAGGCAACGCAGCGTATCCGGCAAGCTGAAACTAACGTGATTGACCCCAATGCCATTATCATTGCCATGACTGCCAACGCGATGCAAGGAGACCGTGAGCGCTGCCTAGAAGCAGGAATGAATGATTATGTGACTA
Source organism: Vibrio sabulosilitoris (assembly GCF_055391395.1). Taxonomy (NCBI): domain Bacteria; kingdom Pseudomonadati; phylum Pseudomonadota; class Gammaproteobacteria; order Vibrionales; family Vibrionaceae; genus Vibrio; species Vibrio sabulosilitoris. The sequence continues at coordinate 2,482,038 of NZ_AP029599.1, read as the reverse complement.
AACCGATTAATTCAAAGATCTTATTGGCGACGCTAGAAAAATGGCTCGCTCAGCCGCGTCGATATGCTTAGTCGGGGGGTATATACAGTGTGGGAGTTAGTGTGATTAAGTAGTAGATTTATCTTCTGTAGCTGACTTGACTTGGTTTTCCTGATGCCTGTAATGTTATTAGGACTAATAGGATTGACTCGTCCGAGAATGGAGCTAAGTGCAAGGAGGCTACTTTATGTTCCCAATTGAAGTGTTTACCACGTATACGCTGGCGTGTGTATTGTTAGTGTTATCGCCAGGACCCGACAACTTACTCGCGATTGGCAGAGGCTTAAGCCAAGGCAAACTCGCGGCAGTCCTTTCGGGCGTATCATCGGGAGCAGGGATATTGTTTCACGTTATCGCTGCAACGTTTGGTTTGACTATTTTAATCCAGACCTCAGAGCTGGCTTTCTATGTGGTCAAGCTTGTTGGCGCAGCCTATCTTATTTGGCTCGGTGTTAAGGTGCTACGCTCGCGAAATCTATTCTCTCTAGAACCTGCGAAAAAACAATCAAAGAAAGCCATTTTCTCGACAGGCTTTCTATCTGCAGCCCTAAACCCTAAACCAGGGATGTTTGTACTCGCATTTGTCCCTCAGTTCGTTCAGCCAAGCCTAGGTTCCGTAACGGTGCAGATGATTGGATATGGTGTTTGGTTTGCAATCCTCACGGCGATTGGCTTTAGTCTTATGGGCATCTTCGCATCACAGCTGTCGGACTGGTTTCAGCGTAAACCCCGCCTTGTGTCTGGCCTGAATATTGGCGCAGGGGTGACATTTGTATCCTCGGGGCTCGCTGTAGCGTTTATGAAGCAAAGGTAGCCCTGACAACTCGCATCTCCTCGCCTGCGATTGACATGGGTATTGTTATGACTTTAATCTCATCACTTCTTTGAGCAACTTACTTCTGAGTTGGGTTCACTCATTTGGTTGTAAGTAAAAATAGGCCAAGTTGTAGGGAAGCAAATGAATATCGAACAAAAAAGATTTTTGGACCGTTATCTTGACACGTTAAGTGAAGAAGAACGCGCGCAGATGCCACAGGTTTTGTCGGAGCACTTTTGCGCAGATGAATACAATGCTAACGAGTGTGCTCGTTTAATTAATGAGGGAAAAAAGCAGGCGACTTGCTCTCTCAAAGCAGGCTACGATATTGAGAATGAACCCCTACCTGAAGTTGGCCAACTAACTGTAATTCTGGATTGGTCACAAAACCCTGTTTGTATTGTAAAACTAATCGATGTGTCGGTTTGTCGATTCGATGAGGTTACTAGCGAGTTTGCTGCTTTAGAGGGAGAAGGAGACGGCAGTTATGAGTGGTGGCGATCTGCACATATCAACTTCTTCGAACAATATGCCAAAGAAATTGGTGTTAGATTCTCTGGTGACTCCGAGTTAGTTCTCGAGCGTTTTGTAAAGGTATACCCTAATCAATAGGGCTGATATAAATCCACTTACTGAGGGAAGATGAAAGTTCGTTGTAAAATACTAGAAGGGAAAGATAGCCAACAGTATCGGAGGTTAAGGCTTGAAAGCTTGAGAACTCATCCTGAGTGTTTTGGGGCTGAATACCAAGCTCAGCATAAAATGCCAAAGCTGTATTTTGAGCAGGTGATTGAAAGTGACCTTCAAAATAGCATCATGATAGGTGCCTTTGATAATGATTCATTAATTGGACTATGTGGATTAATTCCAACAGAGAAGCACGAGTTAGAAGTCGTTCAGATGTATGTATCTCCCTTATGTAGGGGGCAAGCTGTTGGGACTAAAATGTTGCAGAAGGCTAAGGAAATTTTTGAATCTAGACCAGAGCGGAAAATAATTTTGACCACTTATGAAGCTAATAAAGCTGCATTACGGGTTTATGAGAAATTTGGCTTTAATCGTGTTGATACTAGTGGAAAAGAGATCAAAATGGCATTGAACCCAAAGAGAATAAGTGCAGAATGTTAAACTTTAAAGGTGCCCATGCCGTTAATGTTTGTAGCGCATAATTTCTTCAGTTTCGCGTAGAACCGATTGAAAAAGGTTGTGAGTAACAAAGCTGACCTATTTTTCTTAATGCTAGTAACGTGTGACGAAGTTGGATTTTAAAGGGCCGACAAATGGAATTGACAGTAGAGCTGGTAAACGCGTTTGTAGCAAACGGGGAAGGAGGAAATCCAGCAGGTGTTGTTCTCGGTGCCGACAAACTAACCTACAGTCAGCGGCTGACAGTCGCTAAAACTATTGGTTTTTCAGAAACGGCTTTCGTGTCACGAGATACTGAAGCAGACTTCAACGTCTCGTTCTTTACGATAACGGAAGAGATCGATTTTTGTGGACACGCAACCTTAGCAGCCTTTTCAGTCATGCATCAAAAGGGCATATTGCCTGCAGGTACTTACAAGCAAAACACCAAGGCAGGGTTGTTAGAAGTTGAGGTGAAGTCAGATGGCATGGTTATCCTTACTCAAAACTTGCCAGAGGCGCTGGGTAAATACAAAAGCGAGGATGTTTGTGACTTGATTGGCTTGAGTAAACAATTACTAGAACAAACACGCTTGCCAATTGAGGCCATCTCTACAGGACTTGCCGACCTAATTGTAGCAGTGCCAGATGGTCATCTTGATTCGATAAAGCCCAACCAATCCGCAATTATTGAGTTTTGTAGACAGCATAGCCTGATTGGACTTCATGTCTTTGAGCTTTGCGCTGATGAGGATACTTTTTCTGCGAGGTGTAGGAACTTTGCACCTCTGGTGGGTATAGCTGAAGAATCCGCTACTGGCAGTTCGTCTGGTGCCTTGGCATATTATCTCACCAAGCATGTAGCCCCAAGCGATGAGTTTCTATTTGAGCAAGGTAGAGCGATGAAGTGCACTTCTCATATTCAAGCGTACATTACGCGCAATCAGGATAGTGTTACCAAGATTGCAGTAGGGGGAATGGCAAAGCATGTCGGGCAGCGCCGCGTGGTGGTCTAGACGACATAGCTATTTCCATTGTTTGATGCCTCTAATATGACCCTCTATCTTCTCGTCAAATCTATCGCTAGTGAGAGAGGGCTATTTGTCTAATTACCTAAAGTCAAACATCTTCGACAACTTAGTTACTGGTAAATTTGTAAGTTGTTGAAATTTATTGACTATATTGACATAAATCGTGATGATGGTCTTTTAAAATTGTTTGTATCCAAGGAAGGGTCATGAAATCAGCCGTTTTAGTAATCGACGTCCAGTCAGGTTTGTTTGATCCTGAACCACGTCCATATGAATCTGATATTGTAGTTGGGGAGATTAATAGAATTACTGAGTCCGCTCGACAACGAAACGTGCCAGTAGTCTTTATTCAACATGAGCAACCTAACTCTCTGCTCCAGCATGGGAGCACAGGATGGCAGTTGCAATCAAAACTGACGGTTGCTACTGGTGACCATGTTATTAGCAAATCGACACCAGACTCATTTCTAAAAACCAACCTACAAACACTGCTTACAGACCTACAGGTCGATAACTTAATTGTTTGTGGCTATGCTTCAGAATTTTGCGTGGATACAACTGTTCGAAAAGCGGCCAGTTTAGGGTACTCGATTACACTTGTTTCTGATGCTCATACGACGCATGACAAAGAGCATGCTACTGGGGCTCAGATTCGCTCTCACCACAATGCTACTTTACCTAATATCAAAAGCTTCGGTGTAACGATTCAAGCCGTTAATGCAGCTAGTTTATGGTGAATAACTCACTGAGTAGAGGACAAATACGATGGACACACATTCGATAGTGCTGTTTGCAATGGCAAGTCTGTCTATAAACCTAATCCCAGGCCCTGATGTGGTTTACATTATTTCAACTACCATGGGCGGTAAAGTGAACAACGGTATCAAGGCTGCCGTTGGACTTGGTGTTGGGTACTTAGTTCATACGGTGGCCGCTTGTTTAGGGTTATCAGCTATCATTCTCAGCTCAGCGTTAGCATTTAGCATTATAAAGTGGCTAGGTGCAGCTTACCTTATTTACCTGGGTATACAATCGCTTCTCTCAATGTGGAATGGTAAGAGTAAAATAGAAATTAGCAAGCCTGGGGGTAAGACTTCGAAAAGTATACTTGTTCAGGGAGTTATCATTAGCATTTTAAACCCCAAGGTTGCGTTGTTCTTTCTGTCTTTCCTACCTCAGTTTATCGATATAACGTCGCCTTCCGCAACAGGGGACTTACTCATGTTGGGAATACTATTCAGCTTGTTAGCAACGATCTGTAACGCTATGTACGCATCAATCGGTTCTCTCATATTTAACAAGCCGAGCTCTGCTCGTTACACTCGAGTGCTTGAGGGAGTATCTGGAGGACTGCTTATCGGCTTGGCTGGTAAAATTGCCCTAAGCACACGTTGACGGTTTGGTGGTGGCCTGTGATTACTCAATGCTTGTTGACTTCTTCGAGCCTGCTCGTGCGAAACGAATGGCTTTGATTGAGCCTCTCTTATGAAGGGTTTCAGAGAAATTTCGTAGACTTTGTTGTATATGTATTCATCTTTGGTGTGCTGTTGACTTTTAATAAGATCGCTTAGGGAGTTATAAATGGAAAGCTATGCTGTTATTTCTGATATCCACAGCAATATTTACGCGTTGCGAGCGGTTGTGAACGACGCTAGAGCAAAGGGAGTAACCACCTTTATTAACTTAGGAGATATTTTTTACGGCCCAATAGAGCCCAGAGCAACATATAACTATTTACGCATTTTAGATGTTGTGACGGTATCCGGTAATCAAGATAGGCAAATTTATCAGTCAACTGAGGTCGAAATTACATCCAATCCTACGATGAAGTTTGTTTTGGATGATCTCGGTGAAAAGCCTATCGAGTGGATGAAAAGCCTGCCGTTCGACTTAGAGGTCAATGATGACATTTATGCTTGTCATGGTACGCCTAGTGACGATTTAACCTACTTGATGGAAGACATCTCATCAGGTGTTCCTCAATTAAAAAGTGAAGCTAAGATACTTGAACTATTAGGTACAGTATCTTCGAAAATAATCCTATGTGGGCACAGTCATACACCACGAATACTGAGTTTATCTTCGGGGCAGGTTATTGTTAATCCTGGCAGTGTTGGACTACAAGCATATGCTGACGAGGAGCCTGTTCCGCACACAATCGAGAATGATATCCCTGAAGCGTCCTATGCCATTCTAAAAGGGGAGCAAGGTGGAGAATGGGATATTTCTTTGCACAGAGTGGGTTATGACTACGACCAAGCTATCAAACGAGCCTCGGAAAGGCGTCGAAATGATTGGATGAACTGTTTACGTACTGGTCGCTACTCTTAGCAAGCTCGTTGACGCGTTTTACATTACCTTGTCCTGACTGATACGCCTTTGCCCTGTGCTCTGTTATGGTTTGTTGACTTCACGTTTTCTGGCGCCTTACTTGACCAAGCTTTTCTCACCCTTGAATATGTTTTTAAACACAGTATTTGCGAGGTGCAGATGAAAATATTGACATTAAGCGCAGATCAGTTGCCGCGCTGGAGAAGCAAGCTAAACCAACACCTGCAACTAGTTTTCAACTCAGATATAGAAGTTGAACTTAATGAAGAACTATTGTGTGGGGTCCTTATTATAGATGACGAGCTCATCGTTGCGTCTGGATTCGCTTATAGACGAGAAATGTCACAATGCGGGAAAGTATTCAAAGCAGGAATTGTTGGCGGGATAGCTGTACACCCAGACTATCGCAAACAAGGGTTATGCAAAAAAACTCTCAGGAATATTGACCAGAGTATAGAACTAGCTGGAGTGGAGCAGAGTTTTTTGTTTGCATATGAGCCATTAATATACGTGACATGCGGCTACACAGTTCTTGATGCACCTATTCACTATTTTGACCGTTTACAGGATCGATGGAACACATATGTATACAGAGGAGGGATGGTTAAAAAATATCATCAAGCCAGCATACTGAACTCAGATGATATTATTGAGTTTAACGGCCCCGTATACTAGCTCGTGTATATCAAGGTGTATATCAAGACACCCACAATGATGGTAGGGAAGTCTATTTAATGACTTTCTAGCAAAGGTATATCCGAGATTCCGCACCTTATTCAGGAATAAACCGCTTCATAGAACTTACCCAGTAAACTAAGCAGCCGAGTTTGGTGCTCTTGAAGCCCTGTAATGAATCGTTGGTCGTTAATATCTAAGGTATCTATTCCCTCGAACTTCAAGAAGACCCAGCGTGCAGTCGGTTTCGATGTTTGCTTGTTCTTAACCATACTCGGGAAAAACTCCTCGGTTTGTCCCAGTTGCTCTCTGATCTTGTGCTCTAAGCTGGCATAAACTAGCAGACTCAATGTCATTATCATGAGTAACGCTTCAATGCGTTGGGGCTTTTTCAAAAATATTGAAGAGGTCAAAAACTCGGGACTTTTTAGAAAACGGAAGCCACGCTCAACCTTTTGTTGAGACTTGTAGTGATCTAGAAGTGCTGCCATTGTCAGACTTTCGTTGCCGATGTCATTAGTGGCTAGAATGAACATGCCTACTTTGAGCTTTGCTAGCTTCACTTTTTCTAGGTCGGTGTACGGCACGGCCTCTATAAAATACTGATATCCTGAGGGTTCATCGCCTTTCTTCGGACGACCTGGATTGGCATAAATAGCAGCTTTGACGATAGCGGAGTGTTCAAAGCCTAGTAACAGGCACTGCGCCTTGAACTCCTTAAGCGCATGCTCAGCATCAGTATCGCATGCAAATGGCTTTTTACTGAGCTTGTTCAACGCTCTGATTTCTTTGGCGATGTTTTTCTCTAAGTTCTTGTAGAAGGTAATTTCTTCTCGTTTAGTTGCTTGCTCACTGTGAACCAACAACCACCGCTGAGCAACCTTGCCATAGTTTGAGTCTACCCAACATCCTGAATAGCCATCTACAATCTTACTTAACTGCTCTGGCTCTAGGCTAAGTAGTGCTTGTTTTGCTTGCTTGATAGTCATTGGAACACGGGTAATGAACTTTTGTTTTTGCTCATCAAGTGAGCAGATACTTTCTTCAGTGTATAGGGCTGCATCAGCGATAAAGTATCGACTATTCTGTGCCGCTTTTAAGCAATGGATATGATTACTAGTGACTTCAGCGAATGCCTTGGCATCATTGGTGTTGCCACTAAGCGCCTGCATATAAACAGGAAGGCCAGCTTGGTTTTCACAAATGAGCTCAAGAACCACCTGATTGAGCTCAGGACGATGATCTCGGCTATAGCCCTTCACTAACTTGATTGCCTTGGTATCTTCCTCGTGCGCATACTCACCATCAACGTGAAAGCTCGTGATATCAAGGTGTACAGAGTCGCTAGCGAGGCCAAGTTTATCGACCACACGTTCGGCGATGACCTGATAAAGCGCTGAGACATCGGCCTCATACAGCGCATCCAAGGTTCGGCCGAGTACATCATCGGTGAGATGGTGCGCTTCAATATCCTTAGCAAGCAACTTAGAGATGGGTTTGGTTTCAAAGAAGTCAGAGAACATATGCAATGTTCTACTGTGAAAGCCTAACCCATTGAGAATCATGGCTAAGACTGCATCACCATGGGAAACGTTGTGATTAGAGTACTTGGGAATGACTGAATCTATCATTTTTGATAGGCCAATCTCGTGACAAAATGCAGCAATGAGCCCGAGGTGATCCAAACGCTTAATAACAGGTTGCTGAGTAGGCATAGTTTAAAACCGTCAAATAACAGTAATAGATCAAACCTGCAGATCGCGGTCAAGATGTTATCATCCTTTTCACTGCTAAATGTTCACTGGATCACACTGTTTTAATTCTAAAATTAGGTGCGGAATGACGGGTATATCTAGACACCCATAATAATGATGAAGTCATCGACTCTCTCCTATACTGAAAAAGTGCTCAACTCTCAGGATAATCATGATGCCCAAAGCTCGCTCTGAACAAGTTAGTCTGGATGATACGGCCTACTACCACTGTGTTTCACGCTGTGTGCGCAGGGCCTACTTGTGTGGTGTTGATGAGATTACTGGCAAGAGTTATGAACATCGGCGGGGTTGGGTTGAAGAGCGTCTGCTCAACTTGACGCGTGTGTTCGCTATTGATGTTTGCTCGTATGCGGTGATGAGTAATCATACCCACGTGGTGCTGCATGTTAATCAGGTGACGGCTCAGGGCTGGAGTGCGCGTGAGGTCTTGGAGCGTTGGCATCAATTGCACAAAGGAACGCTGTTAACAACTCGCTATCTTAGTGGGGAGCAGCTCGATGACGCGTCATTGAAAGCCGTTATGGATATAGTTGAGGTGTATCGCCAGCGTCTGTATGACATCAGCTGGTTTATGCGTAATCTCAATGAGACCATAGCCCGTCGAGCTAATAGAGAAGAGGGGTGTACTGGACGATTTTGGGAAGGGCGCTTTAAGTCGCAAGCGCTACTTGACGAAGCTGCCTTAGTTGCCTGTATGGCTTATGTCGACTTAAACCCGGTCCGTGCCCAGGTAGCGCCAACTCCTGAAGAGTCTGAATATACCAGTATCAAGGCTAGGGTGGATACTCTCCAGGATTCTGACGGCTGCAACCCGCGCCAACCTGAAACCTTATTTCCCTTTGTTGGTGACCCTAGGCAGGAGATGCCAGAGGGGCTGCCGTTCCGACTTGAAGACTACCTGTCACTGGTGGATTTCAGTGGTCGTGTTATACGTGAAGACAAGCGTCGGGCCATAGCCGAGTACCATCCGCCGATTTTGTCCAGACTAGGAATCGATGAAGCGGTCTGGGAAACACTGATTGTTTCACTTGAAAAAGAGTTCACCGGACCTATCGGCGGTGAAAAGTCTCTACGTCAATATCAGCGACATCACGGCTTGCAGCGGATGAAAGGGGTTAGAGTCGCCAGGCGTTGCTTTAAAGCGGCTTAACTTTCTATTTGTCAAGGTCGATTTTCCGCTGATGGGTGCAGTGGTGAAGAGCTTTTTGTACGATACAGCCCAATAACCAGAAATGCGGTTCTGATGATAGATTTTGTCTGATATTTGACTCTTTTTCTATTCTGTATCCCACATCGTTGTTGATTCAATAGTACGGTAATCTTCTTTAGCTAAAATATGGATGTGCATGCGCCGGAGCAAACCGGACACCTATTCCGGCATTATCCGGACAGCAATTCCGTTTTAATCCGGACACCCGTTCTGGTTTAATCCGGACGATTTTGGCCTAACTCCGGAATCACTGTCCGGTTTAGCGGAAACCCTGTCCGGATACTCCGGAATCCCTACCTTTTCTCTTTTAAATCAATGCCTCACAATCTTTGTTGTCGATTTTAATGCAGCAAGGAAGTGAGAATGCCGAAAAAGAGAACGTCTATGGACAAGATCAAAGAGGTATTGCGCCTCAGATACGAGTGTCACTTATCACTTAGAAAAATCGCTTCCTGTACTAAAGTAAGCCGATCAACGATCTCCGAGATCCTTACTCGCTTTGAGCACTATGGTGTTGGTTGGCCGTTGCCAGACAACCACTCAGAAGCTCAACTTGCTCAAGTGCTGTATCGCGACAAAACCACATGCGCCAGTAAGGTGATGCCCAACTGTAGCTATATCCACAAAGAACTACGCCGTTCTCCAATGACTAAGCAGTTGTTATGGGAAGAGTATGTCGCTGAGCATCAAGAGCGAGCCTATCGATACAGCCAGTACTGTGAGCACTATCGCCGTTGGCTTAAAAAACAAAAGCGCAGTATGCGTCAGAGCCACCTGGCCGGAGATAAGCTTTTTATCGATTACTGTGGTCCCACCATCCCAATCATCAACCCCGAGACTGGAGAAGTTCGCAACGCTCAAATCTTCGTAGCCACACTGGGCGCTTCAAATTACACGTACGTTGAGGCCTGTGAAAGCCAAAGGCTGGAGCACTGGTTAGAGGCTCATGCTAATGCCTTCGAGCACTTCGGTGGTGTACCTGCATTGCTGGTGCCAGATAACCTCAAGGCTGCCGTCACTAAAACAGATCGTTATGAGCCGAAGCTTAATGACAGTTATCGCCAGCTTGCCTACCACTATCAAACTGCAGTCATGCCTGCACGACCATACAAACCCAAAGATAAGGCCAAGGCTGAAAATGCGGTTCTTGTTGTTGAGCGCTGGATCATGATGCGGCTGCGCAATGAGCGCTTCTATACCTTCAAAGAGCTGAATCTGGCTATCAAGGAGCTTATGCAGTCACTGAATCAACGTCGAATGAAAGAGCTAGATGCAAGTCGGACTGAGCTGTTCAACACGCTTGATAAACCCGCCCTGCGGCCTCTACCGGCAGGTCGCTTCCTCTATACAGAGTTCAAGCAAGCCAAGGTGGGACCGGACTACCATATCGAATATAAGCAGCATTACTACTCCGTCCCACACCAGTTGGTTGGGCAGCATGTTCAACTAGAGGCCAGTCGTAAGCTTGTTCGGATCTACCATCAAGGTCAATGCGTGGCTCAACACCCAACAAGCACAAGGGCACGTGGCCAAAGTACCTACACAGAACATATGCCAAGTAATCACCAGTATCAGAAATGGTCACCGGAGAGGCTACAGAGTTGGGCAGAGAGGATCGGTCCCGCAACGAGAGAAGTCATTAGCTACCTGCTCCAGTCTAAAGATCATCCCGCTCAAGCCACCCGCAGCTGTCTAGGGCTGCTGAACCTATCAACTAAACATAGTGAGCAGCGTCTCGAACAAGCCTGCAAAGATGCCCTCATCGTCCACAAGCCGTACCTGCAGTTCGTCAAAAACTTACTGCAAAATCATCGGGAGGGTCGGTTGTCCACCTCACCAGAAATTACACCGGACATCCAGCACAGCAATGTTCGCGGCCCGAATAGTTATCACTAGGAGCACACCATGAACTCTATCAATGAACAACTCAAAGTCCTGCGCCTTGGCCATGCCGCAACAGCGTTGGAGCAGCAGCGAGAGCAAGCCTCCACTTACGCTGAACTGAGCTTCGAGGAGAGGCTCACCTTGCTGTTGGAAAGTGAAATACTCGGTAGGGATCAAGCTAAGATCCTCAGACTGAAACGGCAGGCAAAGCTCAGGTTAGATGGGCTTGCTAGCCAGATCATCTATGAAGAAGGTCGAGGGTTAAGGCGAGTACAGATAAGTGAACTGCTCACAGGTAAGTATCTTCAGAAGAAACAAAACGTTCTGATCACAGGCCCAACAGGAGCAGGGAAAACTTACCTGGCTTGCGCCTTGGCGGGACATGCGTGCGAGCAACTACACAGTGCTCGATATTACCGCCTCAGCCGACTGCTCGACGACCTTAGCTCAGGCCGCCTTGATGGCACATACCAAAAGCAGCTACAAGCGCTAGCCCGAAAAGATCTCCTGATCTTAGATGACTGGGGAATGGAGAAACTGAGCCAAGATCACGCTGGCCATCTGCTAGAGCTTCTTGAGGATAGATACCAAACAAGCAGCACGATCATGGTCAGTCAATTACCGGTTAAGGAGTGGTACAACATGATCGGCAATGCCACTGTTGCTGACGCTCTATTAGATAGGTTGATCCACAATAGCCACCGCATAGAACTGAAAGGTGAATCCATGAGAAAACTAGCGCAAAACGGACAGGTAGAGTAAAAATAGTGGTAGAGAAAAGCTTGGGGAAAAGGGTGTCCGGTTAAACGCGGAATGGGTGTCCGGAATCAGCGGAATACGCAATTACAAAACGTTCACGATCTCACCCTGGGATGATATACCTGTTTCAACACTAAGGCTAGCTTTTGCCCCAATCCTCGGCTTTAAGTGTTACTATTGATTAAAATGCTAGGGGGTTGTTATGTATAGAATTAATGTAGTAGGTACAAGCGGCAGTGGCAAAAGTACATTTAGTCGCCTATTAGCTGGGGCCCTTGACTATAAGTACATTGAAATGGATGCAATTTTCTGGAAACCTGATTGGCAAGAGTCGATAGATGAAGAGTTTTTCGCGGCGCTGGAAAGTCAGCTCGCGAGCGATACTTGGGTTCTTGATGGAAACTATAGTCGTACAGGTTCAATAAAGTGGGCAAGAGTTGACACCGTGATATGGATTGATTATTCATTCACTAGAACGATATACCAAGCGGTAAAAAGAGCTTTTGTTCGCTCCATTAGCAAACAAGAACTATGGCAGAACACTGGGAATGTAGAATCCTTCAAGAAATCATTTTTCAGTAAAGATTCTATAATTCTCTGGACACTGAAAACATACAAAACCCATCGAGCCCGATATCAAAGGCTTCTAGTAGACCCTGATTACAGCCACATAAATTTTATTCGGATCACTAGTCCAAAAGAAGCGAGAGCATACATAACAAAACTATGCTTTTAGTTGTGGTGGCGAATATAATCTGAACAGCCTATTACAAGTTTTGGATACTAAAGCTATTCGGTAATTTGCTAATTTAATAAAATCTATAAAGCGTTTTTGTCCAACTCTGAGTTTGTACAACAAAATGCGGACTGTGATCACCAAGGAATTCTGTCGTACTGTAATTACCAAACGACTAAGTAAATAGCAGGTTTGTTGGGAAAGTACCCGTACAAAAAAGGCGTACAAACTGATTGAGATAGCTTGTACGCCATAAAATGTGGTGCCAATTAAAAATTACTTCGTCGAGACAAGTATGGGGATCGCTCCCAAATTGATGACAAGGGCAATCTTACTTACGCTATCGCCTGGTTTAGCTGGTAATAGCGTCCTTGGGCGCTAATTAGCTCACTATGCGTGCCACTCTCTATGACCTCACCTTGCTCCATCAACAAAACTTGATCCATCTTGGCAAGATAGCTTAAGCGGTGAGTAATGAAGATAACCGTCTGCTGATTAAACTGAGCTTCAACTAACTCCATGATTTGTAGCTCGGTTTGTTTGTCTAGTCCTTCAGTTGGTTCATCGAGGATGACAATAGGTGCTTGGCGTAGTGCGGCTCGTGCGATTCCAATACGGCGTTTTTCACCGCCAGAAAGCTGGCGTCCACCCTCACCAAGCCAAGCGTCTAATCCTTGCTTGTCTATCAGCTTGTTTAGACCAACTTGAGCCAAAGCGTGGCAGAGTTGTGTGTCATTTGCGTCTGGCGCAGCAAGCAACAAGTTGTCTCTTAAAGTACCGTTTAGAATATCTACCCTTTGGCTAACGACAGTGACGCTGTCACGCAATTGAGGCTCATGCCACTCCGTCAACGAGCGCTCGCCGATCAAAATTTGACCTTGAGTCGGATCAAAAGTGCGAGTCAGTAGCTGAGCTAGAGTGGACTTGCCCGAGCCGGTTTTGCCGACGATAGCTACTTTATCCCCATGGTTGATTTGCACATTGATGTTGCGTAGTGCGTTAACCTTATCGTCATAGCTGAAGCTAACTTGATTTAGGTCGATTTGCAGTTGTGCAGGTAAGGTGTGGGGTTGAGGAGCAAACGTCATCGAAGCAGGGGATAGGATCACCTCATTCAGGCGCTTGGCAGAGGTCAGGGTTTGACCAAGGTACTGGAAGGCACCTGCGATCGGCATCAGCAGTTCGAAGCTGGCAAGCGTTGCAAAGGCAACCATGGCAATCATGGGATCAGGTGCCCGTCCGCCAATACCATCGGCTGACAACCACAAGATCAAAACCAGAGTGAGACCATTGCAGGCAAGCATTAAGGCCTGTGCTAGCCCTGTAATGTGAGCGTTAACGTACTGATTACCGAAAAAGCGCTGCTCTGCATTTTCAATAGCACTGCGATAACGCTGGGCAGCACCAAACAGGGTCAGCTCGCTATAGCCTTGTAGCCAGTCAAGGCTAGCAATGCGCATGTTGGCTTTTTCTTGCGTTAGGGCGGCACCATTGTGTTTGCCAAGTCGATAGAACAGAACTGGCCAGGTGAGTAGCAGGGCCATTAGTATCGCACCGAGTGTGAGGCCGACACGGACATCAAACCAGGACAAAAAGACCGTGAGTAGAGTAATACCACAAGCACCCACCACGACAGGACTCACTAGGCGAAGATAAACGTGATCCATAGCATCGACATCCGCCACGAGGCGATTAAGAGCATCGGCATCGCGCATGTTGGATGATTTGCCGGGGTAGAGCGCGGCGAGCTTTTTAAAGAAAAACAGTCTTAAGTCGGTGAGCAGTTTTAAGGTGGCGTTGTGACTGACCACACGCTCGCCCCAGCGACCCGCCGTGCGGCCCATCGCAAAACCGCGCACAAAGGCACCAGGGAGCATATAGTTGAAGGTCTCACGTGCAATGGTGAGACCAGCAACCGCTGCCGCAGATAAGAACCAGCCAGATAAGGTTAACAAGCCTATTGAGGCCGCTGTCGTCGCCAGCGCGAGGATCATTCCAAGCGATAAACCAAACCAATGCTTGCGGTAGAGATTAAGATACGGTTTTAACTCATGCATCGAGGTTCTCCTTGTTCGACTTGGTTAGCGCTTGATTTGATTCGAGTAACTGTTTGAAAAGTCCCTGTGTATTGTTTAACTCATCAAAAGTACCCGTTTGCACTAGCTGCCCATTGTCCATGACTAAGATCTGATCGGCGTGGGTTAGTTGTGATAGTTGGTGGGTAATAAGCAGGGTAGTCCGATTTTGAGTCGCTTTGGCAAGCCCTTGCCAAACGAGCTGTTCACTGCGTGCATCAAGGCTTGCTGTCGGTTCATCAAGCAACCAAAACTGCCCTTGTTGAAGAATGGCTCTTGCCACTGCAATGCGCTGCGCCTGGCCGACAGAAAGCCCAGACGAGCGGTCTGATACAGCATGGTCAAGGCCCAACTTAGCAACAAACTCATCGGCATGAGAGGCAGTGACAGCAGCGTCCAATTGCTCGTCGCTGATCGCCGATTTGCCCAGCATCAAGTTGTCGCGAATGCTGCCGTGAAGCAAGAGCGGGTTTTGCCCAACCCAACTGATGGTTTTTCGCCAATCGGCGATTGAGAGTGACTTTAGCTCGATACCGTTGACCATTAATGAGCCTTGGTAAGGCAAAAAGCCCAAAATGGCGTTAATTAGGCTGGTCTTTCCCGCTCCACTTGGGCCAACTATCGCGGTTTGTGCATTGGCGTCTAGCTCAAAGCTGACAGGCCCAACCAGCTGCTCTCCCTCAGGGCTCATTACGCACAAATCTTGCGCTTTGATAGTAATGGTGTCGGCGCATAATGCTTGGGTGCCTTGAGGCAGGGCGCTTGCTTTGGTGTTGAGAAATTCAACGATGCTCTCTGCTGAGCCAACCGCTTGTTGTTTAGCGTGGTAGAAGGTGCCGAGATCGCGCAGTGGTTGGTAAAACTCAGGTGCCAAGATCAAGATAAATAGACCCGCAAAGAGGGAAACCCCTACGCCATAGTGACCGAAATTAAGCTCACCAATAAAGCTGAAACCGAAGTAAACCGCGGTAATGGCGATCGAGATAGAGGTAAAGAACTCAAGCACTGCTGACGATAAGAAGGCGACTCGCAGCACGTCCATGGTACGTTGACGAAAGACTTCGGATGCGCCGCGCATCACTTCATGTTCATACTTACCACGGTTAAACAGGCGGATGGTGCTCATGGCTTGCAAGCGGTCGTAAAAATGCCCAGAAAGGCGTTGCAGTGCTTTAAAATTGCGGCGGTTCGCATCAGCAGCTTTACGCCCAACCAGCGACATAAAAATAGGTACTAGTGGTGCGGTGATCAAGAAAATCGCCCCGGCTGCCCAGTTGATTGGGAAGACGACAACAAGAATGATCAGCGGGATAAATACCGATAAAGACATCTGCGGTAGATAGCGGGCGAAGAAGTCATGCATTTCATCCACCTGCTCAAGCAACAGGGTAGCCCATGTGCCTGCCGGTTTGCCTTTGATGTATGCCGGGCCTAGTGACTCGAGTTTATCTAAGATCTGCTGGCGAATAATCTGGCGAACCTGCATACCACAGCGAAAACCGGCAATTTCACGTCCCCATGCACACAGGGCGCGAAGAACGGAGGTGAGCACTAGGGTGGCAAAAGCAGGGATAAGCGTGGATTTGTCCACTTGTTCGATAATAAGTTGGTGGAGAATGTGAGCAATTAATCCTGCTTGAGCGAGCAGGATCAGGCTAGAGAGGAGACCTAAACCGATGGCGGTGAGCAGCCAGCGGTTAGCAAGTCTGCTTTGCTGTTTGAGCCATTTACTCAAGTTCCTTTGTTTGGTTGTATCCATTATTTAGAAGGCTTGTTATTGATTATTAGAATGGGTAGAAGAGTAGTATACAAAACAAAGCCCAACGAGAATACCGTTGGGCTGTGGGGCTTTTATGCGGGGTTAGTCGTTTTGACTGTCAAGGAAACGTTCAGCATCCAGCGCGGCCATACAGCCGGTGCCTGCTGAGGTGATGGCTTGGCGATAGTTGTGGTCCATGACATCACCAGCGGCAAACACGCCCTCAACGCTGGTTTGGGTCGCGTTGCCTTCAAGGCCGGAGTTAACCGTGATGTAATCACCGTTCATGTCCAACTGGCCCTTGAAGATTGACGTATTTGGTTGGTGACCAATCGCGATAAACGCGCCCATTACCTCAAGATCTTCGCTGTTGTCGCTGTTCGTATCTTTAATACGCACACCAGTCACACCCATATCGTCACCAAGCACTTCATCCAGTACGCGATCGGTGTGCAGGATAATATTGCCCGCTTCGACCTTATCCATCAGACGCTTAATCAAGATTTTCTCAGCGCGGAAGGTGTCGCGGCGGTGGATCAGGTGCACCTCAGAAGCGATATTTGATAAATACAGTGCCTCTTCCACGGCCGTGTTACCACCACCGACTACCGCCACTTTTTGGTTGCGGTAGAAGAAGCCGTCACAGGTCGCACAAGCAGAAACGCCGCGTCCTTTGAACGCCTCTTCAGACTCGAGACCAAGATACTTGGCAGACGCGCCAGTCGAGATGATCAGTGCATCACAGGTGTATTGACCTGTGTCGCCCTTGAGTTTAAATGGGCGCTCGCTAAGGTCGACTTCATTGATATGGTCGAAAACAATTTCAGTTTCAAAGCGTTCGGCGTGCGCCTGCATACGCTCCATCAGACCCGGACCGGTAAGATCAGCAGCATCGCCTGGCCAGTTTTCCACTTCGGTTGTTGTTGTTAGCTGACCACCTTGTTGCATACCGCTCACAACCACGGGATTAAGGTTGGCACGTGCGGCATAAATCGCAGCGGTGTAACCTGCAGGACCTGAACCAAGAATCAATAGTTTACAATGCTTTACGTCACTCATTCGGACTCCATTAGGACAAAAATAGACTGATTTACGCCCCCGATTGTATGGGAGAACGGCGATCTTTGAAAGCCTCTTTACTGCGTTTTTGCCTGTGTTTTTATGACTTAATCTCATCTAATCAATCGTTTTTTTATAAGCCTGATAAGCAGTAGGGCAAAAACGTTATTGATAATTCTGCCAGTGAAAAACTCTGCTGATCAAAATAGTTGTATAGTGCGTAGATAAGTCCATATGTAGATGAATCTGCTTAATTACTGTGTATTGCAATGCTTACCACTGCGTAAAGTTGGTAGAGCAGAATAATTAGGCAATACTTAGATTGTTAGCAAAACGTTACATTTCGCTAGGAGGACAGGATGTTTACTACGCATGAAAATACCCTGCACCTGACTTCGCTTAGTCAAACTGCAGTCAAGCAATTGTCACCCTCGTTTGCGGCATTGCCGCACACAGACCATGCCGACGGCCAATACCGTTTACGCCGCTATTCAGTTGTGCGTGTCACTCAGGGGAAAGTGATAGAAACCAATCAGCATGATTTTATGCAAACCGAGGAGTTTAATCACTTTCAAGGTGATGTGGTGCGTCATTTTGAGCCTTTATTGCCACAAACGTTAGCCAGCGAAGGGCTAAGAGAGCTTTGTGAGCTGTTTGTCGAAACCAACCTGTTGCCTGATGGACAGAAGATTGAAATCCATCAGATGCGCATTGCGGCGATTTACGATGAAACTCAGGTCGCGCCGGAAGGGGTACACCAAGATGGTTTTGATTACATCGCGCTGATCGGCATTGATCGTCACAATATCGTGGGTGGTGAGGTGTTGCTTTACAGCGATAATCACACTGCGCCTTTTTACCGTAAGGTACTCGAAAATGGTGAAGTGGCGATGCTAGATGACCATCGCCTATGGCACAACGCAATGCCTATTCGCAGTATTGACCATAGCCAAGAGGGCCATATGGACGTGTTTGTGTTGACCGCGAGTAAGGAGCAATAATGATTGAGAGAGTCGAAGAGATTGATGTGGAGTTATTACGCTCGCAGTTTCCTGCGCTCTATCAATCGCACAATGATCGCCCGGTGGTGTTCTTTGACGGACCGGGTGGTACCCAAGTGCCGCGGACGGTACTGGACGCCATAGTCGGCTATCTGGGTTATTCGAACGCTAATTTAGGTGGCCACTATTTCACCAGTAATATCACTCAAGATTTAGTGACGAAAGCGCGTGATTATGCAGCGCAGTTGTTGAACGCACAGGCAGGCTCGCAGATTGTGTTTGGCGCTAACATGACCACGTTAACGTTCGCGCTCAGTCGGTGTATTGGGCGAGACTGGCAAGCAGGCGATGAGGTTGTGATCAGCTGCCTTGATCACTTTGCCAATGTGTCGAGTTGGCAAGCGATAGCCAGCGATCGCAGTGCCGATGTGCGCCAAGCCCGTGTTGATGTCGAAACGGGTGGGGTAGATATTGATCACCTGATCAGTTTGATAACGCCTAGTACCAAGCTGGTGGCACTGACGATGGCCTCCAATGTGACAGGCACCCTGGTGGAGGTGCAAAGGGTGATTGAGGCAGCCAAGCAAGTTGGTGCTCTGGTCTATCTTGATGCTGTACATTATGTTCCGCATCGCTTGGTTGATGTGCAAGCGCTAGGGTGTGATTTTTTAGTTTGCTCAGCTTACAAGTTCTTTGGTCCTCATCTGGGCATTGCCTACATAGCGCAGCAGCACTTAGAGCGTTTGCATCCCTATAAAGTGGCGCCTGCGCCATCTCAAGGGCCAGGGCGATTTGAAACTGGTACGCTGAATTTTGAATCGCTGGCAGGGTTTTGCGCGGCAGTGGACTACCTAGCTGCTATCTCCGGCACTGAAGCTTATGTTAGTGAAGGCTCTGGCATGCAAGGGACGCTGCGGGTGAGACTTGAGCGTTCATTTTCACTAATAGCAAGGCACGAGTCGCGGCTCAGCAAGCACTTTCTCAAGATGCTGACCAGGCTGCCAGGCATTAAGGTCTTTGGTCATACTTTGCCCAACTATGAGCTGAGAACCCCAACCTTTGCCCTCGATATTGCCGATCTTTCACCGCATCAAGTCGCAAAAGTGCTTGGCGAGCATAATCTGTGTGTATGGAGTGGTCACTTCTACGCGCCAGACTTAATCGAGCAGCTCGGCTGTGAACAAAAAGGTGGTGTGGTTAGGGTAGGGATGATGCATTACAACACCCTCGCTGAGATAGACCGACTAGAACAAGCGCTTGTATCTTTGCTGGAATAGTCCCTGCTGGAATAATCACTACTGGAATAGAACAATGGGCTGCGCACTAGCAGCCCATAACTGGTTGTAGGGGTTAGATACTGACCTCAACCTCATACGAGGTGAATTTACGGATATTAATCACTCCGGTATCAAAAATCAGGTACTGACCCTTAATGCCCTGCAAAACGCCAGTCACTTGTGGGTTTTTGTCGAAGTTGTGTGAGACGATCTTAGTCGGATGCTGCGTCACCGGGTAGTGCAGTGGTGTGATCGCCTCATCTAGGGTGGTAATCGCATCATCGCCAAACTGCTGCTTAAGCTCAGCAATCTTTGGCGCGACTAGCTCGAGGATATGCTTGGCTTGCTGCTCAAGTTCAAGCGGCTCTCCGTCGCCCTTTAGTAGTGCTCGCCAGTTAGTCTTATCGGCTATATGCTTGGCGATCTCAACCTCAATCAAGCCAGATAGCTGACGAGTTTTGACCCTCAAGATCGGCAAGCCTTGGGTCGCACCTTGGTCAATCCAGCGGGTCGGGATCTGAGTATGGCGGGTGATGCCAACTTTGAGGCTTGAGGTGTTGGACAGATACACAAAGTGATCGACCATGCAGTTATCTTCACCCCATTGTGGCTCACGACAGGTGCCCTGATCGTAATGACAGGTTTCCGGCTTCATAATACACATATCGCAACTGGCAAGCTTCTTCATACAGACAAAACAGTGGCCTTGCGAGTAGCTTTTCTTGGTCTTTTTACCGCAGTTGCAACAGAAGATATTGCCAGTATGCGTCAGGGTGAGGGTCTGACCGATTAGGGGGTTAAGCTCAACCAGTTCGTCTCCAACCGGCAGACGGTAATGGAGGGTAGAATCAAGCTTGGCTTGCATTTTTTTTAATGTGCCGGTAGCAATAGTGGACATTGGCTTCCTTTAGAAATCGTCGTTTTTGTTTTTAAGTATACGAACAGTTTACCCCTTGATGTGAAAACTGAAAACGCCATTTAGCTTAGTCGATGATCATTTGTTCAATGATGAACAGCGTGTTAGGTTAATGATTAACCTATTGTTTAGCAGTCGTTGCAGGGAGAGCGTATGCAAAAGGGAAGCAAAATAAACCAAGTTGTGTTGTTTGATTGGGGAGATACCTTGATGCATGATGACCCAAGTCAGCGCGGCCCCATGTGTGATTGGCCCTATATTCATTTGGTCGCTGGTGCTCGCCAAGTCCTTGAACAAGTGAGTCAGCACTATCCAGTCTATGTCGCAACGGATGCCAAGGACTCTACCGAACGTGAGATTGCTCGAGCTTTTGAAAGAGGGCAGTTAGACGAATTTATTGACGGCTATTTTTGTCGCTCCAATCTAGGCGTAGTCAAGGGGAGTAGTGAGTACTTTAGCGCGATAGCAGACAAGCTTGAGGTGGATACGCAGCAGCTGATAATGATTGGCGACAATCTCGAAAAAGACATCCGTCCAGCCATTGCCTCAGGCGCACAAGGGATCTGGCTTCATCCTAATGCTCAAGTCAACACGCCTGCCTCTATCCACCACGTAACTCAACTTGAACAAATACTCGATATTCTCTTCACACAGCCGTGCACTGAGTGATCATTTGGGCGCTGTTTTTGCATCTTTTTATGTTAATAAGGGCCTGCTACGCCTTTGCTATCCCCCCTGCTTTTCACTGTTAGGGGGGAAAGTGCACCTGCTGGCCTAGGTTATAATCGTCCCCAGATACGATTACTTTTACCCGCAGAAAGGGATACCTAAGACAATGAACAGCAATTACCCCAAGCACAGTAATGTAATTCTGCACGCATTTGATTGGCCGTATTCACTTGTTGCCAAGCGCGCATCGCAGATCCGCGCAGCAGGATACCAAACCGTTCTCGTTTCGCCGCCGATGAAATCGAGCAAGTCCGACAACGGCACAGAATGGTGGCAGCGATACCAACCTCAAGACTACCGCGTGATTGATAATCAGCTCGGTAACAGTGAAGATTTTAAGGCGATGATCCAGGCCCTTAATGAGCAAGGCGTTTGGGTTTACGTTGATGTGGTGTTCAACCATATGGCCAATGAGTCATCGATACGCGATGACTTGAACTACCCAAGTCAGCAAGAGCTCGATGACTATCAAGCGCAGGCGGACTACTATCAGCGCCAAAAACTGTTTGGCGATCTATCACAGCCACTTTTTACTCAAGACGATTTTTTGACCGCTTTTCGCATTGAGGATTGGAAAGACCGCTGGCAGGTCCAGACTGGGCGAATTAGTGGTGGTCCTCAAGACCCGGGCTTGCCGAGCCTTTCAGACAATGATCATGTCGTCGGGCAGCAGCAAGCTTATCTTAAGGCACTGAAAGAGCTGGGTGTCAAAGGCTTTAGAATTGATGCCGCTAAACACTTAAGTCTCGAGCACCTGGCAAAGGTATGGACCGAGGAGATTGTTCACGATGTGCACATTTTCGGTGAGATCATCACCGATGGCGGTGCTACTGAAGAAGAGTATCAACTTTTCCTTCAGCCGTATCTTGAACATACACGCCTCTCGGCCTATGACTTCCCGCTATTTCAAACTGTCTTCGATGCGCTAGGCGCTGGTGGCTCACTCAAGTCGTTGATTGACCCCTACAGTTTTGGCCAAGCGCTCTCAAGTCGCCGCGCCATCACCTTTGCCGTGACTCACGACATTCCAAATAATGACGTGTTCTCAGCGCTAGTGATGGAGGAGCAGGATGAGTGGCTCGCCTACAGCTATATCCTAGGTCGTGATGGCGGGGTGCCATTGATCTACACCGATTTAGACACCAGTGGCATCAAAGCAAGCAATGGAGAGCCGCGCTGGCTCAATGCTTGGCAAGACGACAAAATGATCAAGCGAATCGATTTCCACAATCGAATGCACGGCGAAAAGATGGATCTGATCGAGGCTAGTGACGACCTACTGGTCTTCTACCGAGGAGAGGTGGTCGATCTCGCCAAGGGTATAGTCGCACTGAATAAATCCAAGCGTGCACAAGAGCTGAGCTTAACTCTTGAGGGCAGTTGGAAAGACTTGCTGACCGGTGAGTATTACACTGCGACGGATGAGGAGCTTGTGATCACTATTGGTGCAAAAACTAGTCTGCTATTGGTACGGCTTTAGCAGAGGCGAGAATCGAGAGGCGAGAAGCGAGTGAGAAAACGCGCCTGGTTTGATCGGCGATAGCCAAACGAGATAGGCGCTCGTGATTTGGTCGGTGAAAACCGATGGCTTTCAGCGTCGATCCTCGATTCTCGGAGCGAAGCGGTCTCGCTTCTCGCCTCTTCGCGATAGGAAAAGTACCCGGGCTATTAAAGCTCCGGGTATTTTGATTAAGCATCTATAGGCTTAACACGATGAAAGATCGCGAACAGCACAGGTACCACAATCAGGGTCAGTACAGTTGCAAAGCCCAGACCTGCCATGATGGTGATCGCCATTGAGCCGAAGAAGGCATCGAATACCAGTGGGATCAGGCCGAGGATCGTGGTTAGGGCGGCCATGCTTACTGGTCGCACGCGGCTTATAGCACTGTCGTAGATGGCGGTGTAAGAGTCCTTGCCGCTATCAATTTCGATGTTGATTTGGTCAAGGAGCACGATGCCGTTTTTCAAGATCATGCCGCTTAGACTCAGTAGGCCGAGCAGCGCCGTGAAGCTGAATGGCATGTTGGTCGCCAGCAGGCCAATCGCCACACCGATAATCGACAGGGGAACCGTGGCCCAGATCACCAATGGCTTTTTGATCGAGTTGAACAAGAAGATGGTGATGATAAACATAAACAGATAGCCCATTGGCAGTGATTTAAACATCGCCTCTTGTGCTTCAACCGTTGACTCATACTCGCCGCCCCATTCAAGGCTGTAGCCTTCCGGGAGTTCAAGTGCCTCGACTGCAGGACGCAGGCGATCAAACAAGCTGGCTGCGGTTTCATTGCCTAAAAAGTCATGGTCAGCGAGAACGGTTAGGGTTCGTTTACGGTCGCGACGCTGGATAAGCGGGTCTTGCCAATCAAGAGTAACGCCATCAATCACCTGTTCAATCGGGATGTAGGTTTGTAATGATGGACTCCAGATATTGAGGTTATTCAACGAACTAAAGTCAATCCGCTCTTCTTCTGGTAGACGAACAATCACCGGAAGCGAGTGCGTGCCATCACGGACAACACCGATGGTATTACCGCCAAAGGCCATTTGCAGTGTGCCCGACAGATCCTGTTTAGAAATACCAAGGCGGCGAGCCTTTGATTCATTAAACAGTGGCACCAACTCTTTGGTGCGCTCGCGCCAGTCATGGCGAACATTGCGTGAACCAGGGTCTTGATTAAAGATATCCTCAACACGACGCGCGATATCACGCAGCACTTCTGGATTTGGCCCGGTGATACGTGCCTCAATCTTCGATGCAGGGGCAGGGCCAAACTCCATCAGCTTGTAGATAAAGGTCGGTGTTGAAAACTCGGATGCCAACTGTTGGTCAAAGTTTTCCAGCATCTCAAACATCTGCTCTCGGGTTTCACTGCGAATCGCAAACTGCGCATAGGCTTGGTAGCTTTTCTCTGGCTGATAGGTCAGCATAAAGCGCTGCAAGCCTTGACCTACTGTGGTGGTGACAAACTCAACGCTATCTTGCTCGAGAATAAAGCTCTCAACTTGTTTTGCTTGCTTTTGTGTCTCGCGAATGTCGGTGCCCTCAGGCATCCACATGTCCAAGTAGAACATCGGTGTGTTTGATGCAGGGAAGAAAGACTGCTTAACGTTACCAAAGCCAACGATAGCCAGCGCAAGCATCACTACCATGGATGTCATGGTTAACCAGCGGAATTTAAGCGCAAACTTGAGTAATCCACCAAAGATGACAAAGAGCATGCCTTTATAAGGATCTTCCTCAGAGTCGACGATCTTATCTTCTTCTTTGAGCAGCAAATCAGCAAGGAAAGGCGTCAAAGTCAGGGCGGTGACCCAGCTCAAGAATAGCGAGTAGCACAGCACCCAGAACAGTGAGCCCATAAACTCACCGGTGGCGTCTTCTGATAGACCTATCGGCGCAAATGCCGTGATAGCGATAATGGTGGCACCAAGCAGTGGCCATTGGGTTTGTTTGACAATATCGGTTGCGGCTTGAAGCTTGGTTCGACCTTTCTTCATCCCGACCAAGATGCCTTCAACGACAACGATCGCATTATCGACCAGCATCCCCAGCGCAATGATCAAGGCACCAAGAGAAATACGGTGTAGCTCGATGTCGTTATAATTCATCAAGATAAAGGTGCCGAACACGGTGAGCAGAAGGACCGCACCAATGATAAGACCACTGCGCAGCCCCATGGCAAACAGTAGGACGATAATCACGATACCAACGGCCTGTGCCAAGCTGACAATAAAGGATTTGACTGACTCATCAACCTCAGCAGACTGGTTGTACAGATAGTGCAGTTCAATACCAGCTGGCTTGATATTCTCGAGCATGTTCAGCTCTTGCTCAAGCGCTTGGCCGACCTTAACCACGTTGACACCGTCACTAAACGAAATACCAACGTTGATAGCAGGCTTGCCATTGAATGCGATAACGTTAGTCGGGATCTCTTGTACGCCACGACTGACATCGGCCACATCCTTAAGGCGGATCAGTTGCCCGGTATCACGGCCATGAATAATCAGATTCTCAAGCTCCTCAACTGAGCTGAGGTTGCCACTTGGGCGAATAGTGAGAGACTGACCATTGATCATCACCTTACCCGCAGAATTAACGCCACTTTGTTGGTTCAAAAGACCTACAACTGTGTTCATATCGAGGTTCACCGCAGCGAGACGCTCGAGTGAGATCTCCACAAATAGCTGCTCCTGCTGATCGCCAGCAATCGATACTTTGCCAATACCATCGACAAGTTCAATTTCGCGGCGAAGGTAATCAACGTAGCGTTTAAGTTCCACATAATCATAGCCATCTCCTGTGACCATCAGCATGATGCCGAATACATCACCAAAGTCATCAATGATATTTACGCCCGCGACGCCACTTGGCAGGGTAGGTTGAATATCATTGATTTTACGTCGCATTTCATCCCAGATTTGTGGAAGTTCATCTGGGCCATACTCCATGCCCATGCTGACCATGATCTGAGTCATGCCGTTCGAGGAGGTTGAACTGATCTTATCGACATAGGGCAGGCGACGGATCTCTTTTTCCAGCGGGTAGGTAAGCTCTTCCTCAACTTCTTGTGCAGTCGCGCCAGGATAGCTTGCGATCACCATCGCATCTTTTAGGGTGAACGCTGGGTCTTCCAAGCGACCCAGTTGGCTAAACGAACTGACGCCACCAATAGCGAGGATGACTAAGAACACCCAGCTGATCACGCGGTTTTTGATTGAATACTCAGCGATGTTCACTGCTGTGCTCCTATAATGATCATACCTTCACGCAATTTGCGTAGATTTGAGTTGGCGATGGTATCGCCCAGGTTGAGGCCTTGGGTAATAATCGCCCCTTTGTGATCGATGCGATCAACTTGGACTGGTGTGCGGAAAACTGCACTATCCTCAACACGCCAGACATAGAAACTATGTTGGTCAGCATCGATGGCCGTCATAGGTACCGAAAATCCGCTCGAGTAATCCAAACCTGCTTGGTTCAAATCGACTGCAATTGACACGCTGGTGCCCGGTACAATGGTTTTCTCTGGCTGCGGCATGGTTAGCCACATCTGATAGCTCTGGCTCGAGCTGTGCAGTTCACTGGTATGCTCAAGGTAGCTCAGCTGATAAGTTGCCGAATCGCCAGCAAATTGTGCATCAGGTCGATAGGTGCTGCTCTTGGCAGTGCCGGTTTGCGTGCGCGCTAGGATCGCATCTGGAATCGTAATTTCGACATACACCAAAGTCGGATCATAGAGGCTAATGACCGGCTCGCCGATATTGACCTGTTCAAAATCTTGCTTGAACACTTCAGAGACCATGCCATCGAATGGAGCACGCAGCTTGGTATAATTAACCTGATTTTTGGCGAGATTGAGGTTGGCAAGTGCGAGCTTGTAGTTCGCCGACAACTCATCGAACTCGGCCTCAGAGACCATGTTGCTTTGCTTGAGCTCACGCCCACGGCTAAGCTGACGTGCGGCAAGTTGCATGCGTGCATTCGCATCAGCCAGTTGCTCTTGCGCCGTATCATCATCAAGAGTCGCGATAACTTGCCCCTGCTTAACTAATTGTCCTTCAGACACGGCAATTTTTTTGATTTCACCATGGCGTAAGAAAGCAAGCGGTGTAAGCTCTGCCGGCACCACTTGGCCGGTAAAAATCCGCTCCTGACCTTCGATTGTGGCGTCCATGCTGATGGTTTCGATGCTCTGAGTTGGTTTTTCGCGATGCTCAACCACAGGAGAGCAGCCAGATAAAGCGATACTTGCCAGTGCCGCAGATAGGGCAGTAAGTTTAAATAGGTGCATTAGATCCCACCTTCTTGAGTCCATGGTCGAACGGTCTGTCCTTCAACCAGCTTGTGAGTTCCCGCTTGGACGATAAGGTCCCCCTGTGACAGGCCCGATACAACATTGCCAGCGGCATCCATAGTGACTTCAACCTGTTGAATGGTCTGAGTATGTGGATCAAAACGCCAGACTAAACCTGCATGTGCATCTTTTGAAATCCAAGCCGTTTCAGCGATTTGGTAGTGTCGGACAGGCTCTGGGCTTGGCACATTAACCTCACCGGTCATATCGGTAAGCAAATTCATCGAGGGCGGCGTTTTGATCGTTACACGCGCGGTATAGCTATTAGTGTCGACATCTGGGCGGGTCGAAATCTCTTTAAAGCTGGCTACGATGCGCGTATCTCGGTGCGTATCCATGGTTACTGAAAGCTCAGCTTGTGGCAGGTGTGCGAATCCGTGTCGCTCGACATAGCTTACCGGCAGTGAAAATTTAACGTCCATCTTGTTGGTATCAAGCAAGGTCAGAATCGCTTGGTTAGCCCCAACAATTTGATGCGGCTTAACATGTGACATGGAGATCAACCCAGTGAAAGGTGCAACGATTCGCGTCTGCTCAAGGTCAATTGAGGCTTTATTTAAGGCAATACGCGCCGCTTTATAAGCAGTCTCGGCCTGTTCAAAGGCATCGGCACTGACTAACTTACGCTCAACTAAGGTTTTAGAGCGCTCATATTGAGTTTTTGCCAGTTGATATTCGGCCGCACGAGCGTCATGGGCAAATTGGTAGTCGCTGCTTTCCAAGCGAGCAATCTCCTGTCCCCTAACGACATAGTCACCCATATTGACATGAATAGCCTCAATTTGGCCGCCTACTTGAAACGACAGCAGTGCGCGATCGGTGGCTTCTATCTTGGCAACAAAACGATCCTCGGGTGTAGCGGAAAGATCCGGCACCTCGATCAGCTTAACCGGGGTGATCGGGTTGTGTACTTCGCTGGAGACTGCGTTATCACAGCCGGACAAAAGCGCAGTCAATAGGGCTGCGCTGAGTGCTGCAGCGACTGGCTTGTTCTTCCACCATTTATTGTTCGACCTAGTGGAAAGGGCGTTGGATTGGCTCATTCTCTATCTCTTATTGCACAAGTGGATAATTAATTGCTATACATGTGGGCAGTATATTCAAATACTGTGATTGATCAACGCTTATTTTCCACCTGGATAATAAAAATGATGAATTTTGTTGTGGTTTATGATTACAATTGACGTGTAACAACAGATTGAGTGACACAAATGAGTGAAATAGCTGAGAGAAAACAGGGTCGTAGAAGTGCGCAGGATGCGGAGAACACCAAGCGCCGCATTATGTATGTCGCGGCGTTGTTGTTCTGTGAGCATGGGTATGACAAGGTTTCGTTGCGTAATATCAGTGAGAAAGCGGGGGTTTCACACAGCTTGATCCGTCATCATTTCGGTAGCAAAGAGAAAATATGGCAGAGCATAAGCGACTATTTTCACGAGTATATGGAGCGTTATCGCGATGCACTGATCGAGCAACTTGGCGATAAATTGGCACTCAATGAATTTATGTATCAATTTTCGATTCGTATGGTTGCTCTGATGCTGGTTCAACCAGCCCCAATTCAGTTAATCGCTGATGCCGTTCGCCAGCAAACCGATGAACTGGTGGATTATTTTATTAGCACTTCGGACCAGATGCAGGTGTTTTTTATTGAGTTAGCCGAGAAGCACAATCGTGAATTTCCTCAGCGTCCAATCAATATTCATGAGTTTAAGTGGCAGATGTTGCTTTACGCACATGGTGCCGCGTCATTACGTCCGTTTATGGCAGAGATCTGGCCAGACAAGCTTGATATCAATGAGAGGCTACTAGCACATTGGAAGATGTTTGAAAATTACGCTGCACAAAACTTGGGTATTGCACCGGCCCAGCGCAGCCAGCCTGAAAAGCTGGCTGACCTAGTATTGTTGGATTTGGTTGACTGTTTTAAGGAAGAGGGCTTTCTCCCCTAAATAAAAATTAGTCTTGTGCGACAAGAGTATGATAAAGCGCGTGGAATTGCTCGACTTGACCAGCAAATAGCTGGTTCGCAATATCGTCATCTTTGCGTCCAGAGAGCTTCATTTTCCGCGCTTCTCGTACCAATAAACCAAGATGGATCTCTTTCTCAGTCAATGGCTTATTCGGTGCCCATTGTGAGATAGTCTCTGATAGGGGGGAGAGGGTCAGTTCCGGTTTAAGTGTCATGCACTCAAACTTCACAACCTTAAGCAGTGCATCGGTATGTTCTTGGTTGGCTGAGGCCGAAGAGAGCTTGTCTATCAAACTGAGCAAAAGTGGCACATCTGCGATATAGCCCGCTTGTTTGGTGAACTTGGCGTTAATTCGCACCGAAATACTGATCTCATGAACCACACTATTTGGAAGTTGGGTTGTGGCACACAGGCAATCGAACGGCAACCAAAACAATTGACCCGGCTCGATCGCGTACTCAAGTTTACCTAGACGCACCAACATCAACCCTGCCTCGACAAAGATCAATTTGTGTTTCAGGCTGTTGCGTCGGCCAGTAACCTGGAGAAAAGGAGAATTGAGCCGTTTGTGTTCGATTGCGAAGTTCATAGAAAAAACCGTGTAACTTAGTTGGACGGGTAGTTTAAACCAATTCGAAATTTTGTATACCCAAGGGTACGACCGCGCCGACGTTTTGCGTTAATTACGAAAAAAGCACAGTAAATCAGCTCAAATTGATTACTGGTTTGTGGTCTGACCATGGTGATTATGCCCTATCAGGTGCTGTGCTCAGGCGATAGGCAGCGTAGAATAATCGTGAATTTACAGTGACGTATTACAGATTATGACTGACAAGACAGACCCTTATTTTGATATTCGCCCTTATAACGATGATGAAATCCCTGCTGCTATCCAGCGGCTAATCGATGATGAAGAGTTTATTCATGCGATCGTTGACCATCGATTTGCAGAGAAACCCGTTTGGTTACGAGCCTTGCTCATGCCCGTGGTTAAAGCGTATCTAAAGCTAAAGTGGGCAAAGCTAACTAGCGTTGAGGCCATCCAGCAAGAGGTGAAAAAGTACCTCGACCGTGCTTTAGAGCAGACCACAAATGGCGTGACTTACAGCGGTCTTGATAAGCTTGATTCGAACACGTCTTACTTGTTTGTCTCTAATCATCGCGATATTGCGATGGATCCTGCCTTGGTGAACTATGGCCTTCATCAGCAGGGACATCGTACGATGCGAATCGCGATAGGGGATAACTTGTTGAAGAAGCCTTGTGCGACCGAGCTCATGCGCCTTAATAAAAGCTTTATCGTTAAACGTTCGATCAAGGCGCCACGGGAAATGATGAAGGCACTCGGCACCTTATCGGCGTACATTAAGCACTCGCTCGATACGGGTAATTCTATCTGGATTGCGCAGCGTGAAGGCCGAGCAAAAGATGGTAATGATTATACCGATCCTGCGATCCTAAAAATGTTTCACGTCGAAGGGCGTAAACAAAAAATCGCCTTTGGTGACTACATTCAATCGCTCAAGATTGTGCCTGTGTCTATCTCTTACGAGAATGACCCTTGTGATGTGGCTAAGGCACTAGAATTACATGCTAAGGCGACACATGGCGAGTACGAGAAGGGCGAGTTTGAGGATATCGAGAGTATCATTCAGGGAATTATTGGCAGCAAAGGTCGTGTACATGTCGCCTTTGGTGATGTGATTAAGGAGGGCTTTGAAACGCCTGAGCAACTAGCGAATGAGATAGATCGCCAGATCCATGACCACTATAAGCTATTTCCAATTAATCAACTGGCTGCCGGTGATGAATCGGTGGAATTCTGCGTTAAGCAAACTATGCGCGACAAGCTCAAGCAACTGCCTCATGAGGCACAGCCTTATTTGGTGGCAAGCTACGCAAACCCAGTGAATAATAAACCCGCTTGATAGCCTGGTGGGTTTTGTTAGCGAAGGCGCATCGCAGTGATATTGCTATCGCGGTGTGCTATTTCACTCGCATCACTATGGGTTAATTTACGCGTGTTAACGTATCTAGTTTAGCTTCAGTGTTAACGTACAACGACCCCACCTAACTCGAATTCCTCAGGCCACTGGCTGATGGTATTTCCGCCCAAAAATAGATTACCGTCGATGTGTATCCGACTCGGTAAGCTGGTAATGTTTGAACCACCGATATACAAGTTTCCTTCGATAAGCAAACCCTCAGGCAGTTGGCTGATTGGCGCGCGAATGACACTCAGATCGCCACGAACATGCAAGGCCTCGGGAAGAACTCTTACCGCAGTGTCAGTCAGGTTTAGATAACCACCCAAGTTGACTCCGGCTGGCCAATACTCAATTGGCGCGCCCATTAGATTAGCGAAGCCGCGAATATAGATCCCAGCAGGAACGTTACGTAGCTGACTGTTTGACGCATCAAGGCTGCCTTCGACGCGCAGCCCTCTTGGTAGTGCCTTAATGGGTGAACGAGCAATCAGTAGGTTTCGTTTTACCTCCAGACCGTCTTGCAATCGAGTGTAGGGTTTGTTTCTAAGATCAAGGTTGCCGTAACTGTCAAGGTGGTTGAGCATTTGGTAATAGCCGAGTGGCTCTGCACTGAGACTTAGGCTGGTCGTCAGGCAAACGAACGATAAAAATCGTTTCATAGGGACAGGCTGCATGCGAAGAGTGGGCTTAAGCCGAAACGCTTAAGCCCGAATCGGATTAGCGGCTTAGTGCGCGCGTCTTAAGTTCAAAGATCAGCTTTTCTGCGCTGACTTCAAACTGGAAACGAGCAGATAGCTCAGTACTTGAGCCTTCCGCTAGGGCGCTTTCGTATTTGACGTTTTCGTTAACTTGCTTTGCCAGCGCCACGTACTTCGCAAGCTCTGTTTCAAGGGCTGCTTCACTTGGTGCGAAGATCGATACCTCAGCAACATCATCACCTTCCTTGATGATGAAACCCATTTCGCCTGCACAACCACACGCTTCACATACTTGAGCTTCGACTTCATTATTGTTCATGATTACTTCTCCTAAAGGTGAATTTATTGTTTGGTCCTATCTTACTCATTCAAGACAGCGAAGGCTACAAAATTGAACTCAAGTTATAAAAATTATCAAAATATTTGAAGCGATTCAGAGTAATAACTCGGACATAAAAATCTGCCGTTAAGCAAAGGAAATGGCTCAAAAGCGTGATCTGTATTCAAAAATATACAGTTTGGCGGATGGTAAAACGTTAAAAGGTCCGAATTTTCATTGTGTTACAACTTCAGATGTTTCATCATTCACGCCCATTACGCAGTTGGTAGAAATTAATTTATGTAATTTCGAAATTATTTTCTTGGATTTCTCATTAATGAACCAAAGAATCCACAAAGATGGATAGGTTGAGAGGGTGTTAGGGGCTTACAAACAATGAGGCGAACCAATGCCAAAACGGACTAAAGAAGACACTGAAATAACGATTCAAACAATAATGGATGCGGTAGTCGATCAACTACTGACGCTGGGCTATGACAAAATGTCATACACAACCTTGAGTCAGCAGACTGGTATTTCACGTACGGGCATATCTCATCATTTCCCGAAAAAGACCGACTTCGCCGCCGCTATGGATGGGCGTATCTTCAAAATGTTTGTTTCGCATCTCGATACCGAAAAAGGGATTGAAGGCTTCACGGCAAGTTGGATTGCTGCACTAGAAAATAGTGAAGAGTTTGTCGCTATTTTGCGTCTACTTTTTCATCATATTGTGGCAACAGACAGCGCGTCTGATTTTGCTAACAATGGTGTGGAGCGAGTGTATCGTTTGGCAGAGACGGAGTTTGGCTCAGAAAGCGCTGAAAGGATTGAATGGCTAATGGGTAAATCACTGATCATGATGAGTCAACAGGCTTAGTTGAATCATCACATCTCGTGAGCGAAAAGGCGAACTTAGTGCTCAACTGGGTTCGCTTTTTTTGTTTCTGCTTATCTGTTATTTACTCCCCCTCAAGTATAAGATGACGGACATGACAAAGAGGGAGTTCGAGATTATGTCTTCAAGAGTACCAACCAACATTATCACCGGCTTTTTAGGGACAGGAAAAACCACCACCATCCTTAGCCTCCTAAAAAATAAACCAGCAGAAGAAAATTGGGCCGTGCTCGTTAATGAGTTTGGTGAGATCGGCATTGATGGCGCGATCCTGTCAGATTCTGGTGCTCTAATAAAAGAGGTGCCTGGTGGCTGTATGTGCTGCACCGCAGGAGTGCCGCTGAGTGTCGCGATTACCGCGCTTCTGCGTCAAAATCCGGATCGACTGATCATCGAACCCACCGGCCTTGGTCACCCAAAAGAGGTCATGGCAACCCTGACATCTGAGCAATATCAAGCGTATATTGAATTGCGCTCGACCATGACACTGACCGATGCTCGTTATTTTATCGACAATAAATATACTGGAAATCAGAACTTTCAGCAGCAGCTAGCGGTTGCCGATGTGGTTGTCGCAAATAAAAGCGAACTGGCGAGTGAGCTTGATATTGACGCGATGGAAGTATGGCTAGCTAGAGAGGGTATCGAAACGCCTATTATTCATACCTCGCAAGGCGAAATAGACCCAACGTGGTTGGATACTTTTATCAAGCCAGTTGAGTCACTGAGTATCGAAACCCACCATCATCACCATGCCATGGATGAACCCCAATTTCAGTTGCCGCCGGATAAGACTCACACCCGTAAAGAGAACAAAGGGCAAGGCTACTTTTCTTGTGGTTGGTTATTTGGCGCTGAGGTTGTGTTTGGCTTTGATGATCTTTTCTCGATGCTCAGTGACCTGCAAGCTGAGCGAGTTAAAGGCGTAATGAATACCGAGCAAGGATGTTATGCCTTTAATAAGGCCAACGGTGTGTTGTCGGTAAACGATCTCTCACTTGAAGGCTTCGAGTCGCGCATTGAGGTGATCGATAGTCAATTGATGCCATGGGATCAACTGGAGTCGGTTTTGCTCACCATTGCAGGCCAGACTAAGTAGCCTCCATCTTCTCTGAGCGTATCAGCGTACAATCACTTCACCGCTGATGCGCTCGTTTATCTAATTCAATCAGATTCTTGCTCAGCATCTTGTTTTTTCAAGACCTTATGCCCATCTTCCGTCACGCCATGTTTCCAATAACTGCTGATATAAATCGATTCACGATCAACGTTTTTTTCGTTTCTAAAATACTGACGCATTGCCCTCATGGTATCAAACTCAGACGCGCACCAAACAAACACATCGCCTGATAGCCATTCCAGTTTACGTACCTGTTCCTCAATCGAGTCATCACCAACTACCCAAATGACTTGCATTGATTTGGGTAGTTCCAGTGCTTGGACGTCTTCTTTGCTTGTGACTTTTATCACTGCATAACCTTGGGCATGTTGAGGAAGGCTCTTGGTCTTGGCAGTCAAGGCGGGTAAAGAGGTCATGTCTGCCACCATAAAATACCAACTTGCGGTGAGGTTCATGGGCGCGATAGATCCTGGCCCGGCGATGGAGATAGTGTCATTGACCGAGACCTGCATGGCCCAGCGGGCAGCAAAGCCACAGCTTGGGTCTTGGGTAATATGACGGACAAAATCAATCTCTATCGTGTTAGCTTGTGGATCAAATTGCCGGATAGTATAGGTGCGCATGACTGGACGAGAGGCATCAGCAAGGTCGGTAAGATCAGTACCCCCATCAGGAGTAAACACTAGCTTGACATAGTCACCCCCACAGTCATGGGGAAATTTTGCGAAATCGTCGCTTTGTAGGACAACGCGTTGCATGTTGGGTGTGATGGTTTGTGTAGAGACAACACTGGCTCGTTTAAGGGTCGGCTTTTTCTTCATCTATTCTGCTTACTTTATGATTTATCTCGTTGCAATCAGCATAGCAGTGGTATCAGGGGTGTGGTAGTTATCAGTCTTGTTGGGATGGTGATACACGATGTGTGTCGTGGCCTTTGGCAAGTAAAGTGTAGTGAAGCTTGTTGGCGAACAGATGAATGGAAGTTAAGGAATAGGCAGTGTCGGAGAAAAATGACACTGCCGAAGTTATCAGGCTTAGCGCTTGTTTTTCAAGTAGCGCTTGCGGCGCTCTTCTTTCTTCTTAGCTTTTTCTTCAGCCTTACGAGCCGCTTCAATCTCAACCTCAATCAACTCTTGGGTGATCATTTCTGGAAGCTCAAGGGTTAACTGACCTAAGGTGCCATTGCGCAGTTCGTGCAGTAAGATTTCAGAGGCTTTGTGCAGATTAACGCGACCACCAGATTGCAGTGCACCGCGGCGGCGTCCGATCTCTTCCATGATCTCGAGATCAGATTCTGGCATCTCTTCGATTTCATATCGCTGTTTCAGACGTTCTGGATAGGCCTGCGCCAAGTACTCGACGGTGTAAAATGCCACGTCTTCATATTCCATCGCCGTATCTTTAACCGCTCCAGTAGCCGCAAGACGGAAGCCACTGTGCGGGTTTTCAACTTTTGGCCACAGAATCCCTGGAGTATCAGACAACACAATGCCGTTTTGTAGATTAATACGTTGCTGACGACGAGTTACCGCGGGTTGGTTGCCTGTGACTGCGATAGTACGTCCAGCAAGCGTATTGATGATGGTTGATTTGCCCACATTGGGAATGCCCATGATCATAGTGCGGATGTTTTTACCAATCTCTTCACGGTGCGGTGCAAGCTTGCGACACAAATCCATGATTTTGTGTACTTCTTGAGTATTAGAGGTGGTGATTGCCATCGCTTTCACTCCTTGCTCTTTCTCAAAATGTGCAATCCAAAGGTCAGTCAACTCGGGATCAGCCAAGTCACGCTTGTTCAGCACCTTAACTACCGGCTTGTCGCCACGGATCTGCGATATCATTGGGTTTTCGCTGCTGAATGGAATACGCGCATCAAGGACTTCAATGATCACATCCACCTGTGGGATGGCTTCCTCGATCTCTTTGCGCGCTTTGTGCATGTGGCCAGGAAACCATTGGATTGTGTTATTAACCATATGAAAATTTTACCTATTGTTTTTATGGTTAGGCTGGTGGGACATGGATAGGGATCGCAGCGAGAGTCAAAAACGTACGACTACGCAGTTGACCGGACTGATTTCACACGTCCATACAGCGGTTAATGTGACAATATTAACACTTCCTGCCACGTACCGAAACTCACGAGAGACGTTCCAAGGATGGGAGGGGGAGGCGCGGGCATAGTCCTTCGAGGCGCGAGGTGTTTGCTGGACGTGATTAACTTATGCAAATCAACACAATTCACAGGAAAGGTGCACTAAGATGCTTTTCCCTTTCTTTGTTATTAATAATCCTGTAGCGTCACTCACGCTGAACAAAATGATTATTTGAGGAAGTTTATGAAGTCTGTACTAGTCACTGGAGCAACCAGCGGTATTGGTTATGCACTCACCAAGCTATTGAGTGAGCAAGGTTACACTGTGGTGGCGACAGGTCGCAATCAAGATAAATTGGATGAGCTAAAACAGCTAACGGGCTGTCACACCTTGGTTGCGGACCTGGCTGATGCCGAGCAAGTCATCACTCTGTTTGACCGTGCCATTGAGTGTGTGGGTGAGCTTGATGTATTGATCAATAATGCGGGCATGAACTCGCGTAAGTGTGCGATCGAGGAGTTTACGCTTGAGGAGTTTGATCACCAGTATGCTATTAACCTACGTGCGCCAGCTTTGCTCAGCCGTGAAGCACTTAAGCGGATGAAGCCGCGCAAACAAGGGCAAATTATCAATGTGGTCAGCACGGTCGCCAAGCGCGCAAATGAGACCATGAGCATCTATACCGCGATGAAGCAGGGCTTAGCCGGGTTTAGCGCGATACTGATGAAAGAGGCGCAGCCTCATGGCATCAAGGTGACCTC
Organism: Vibrio sabulosilitoris; assembly: GCF_055391395.1. Lineage (NCBI taxonomy): Bacteria > Pseudomonadati > Pseudomonadota > Gammaproteobacteria > Vibrionales > Vibrionaceae > Vibrio > Vibrio sabulosilitoris. The sequence goes on along the minus strand of NZ_AP029599.1, from coordinate 2,445,120 downwards.
CTTATTCCCTGGTGGCACCGATACCAACTTTAGAGAGGCCGAGCGCCCGCAATACATGCAGCCTGAGAGCGTGGCTAGCGCGATTGCGCAGATCCTGACCCTACCCGCTGATTTGGTCATGCATGAGATGACGTTTAGACCGCCGGTTGAGCTTGAGTAACTCTGAATAACTAGCATCGATTATCACCAGCCAAAGCGTGTTGGCTGGTGATTAAATAATGAGATTCACGTTCACTTACTTCCAATAAAAACAACACGTTATTCTTGTCTCTGTTTATTGTCTCGTTTATCTTGTTTTAAGTTATTTATTATCTAAGGGAAGAAATATGCTAGGAAAGCATCAAGAGCCGTATGGAGACTTTTATCGCTCAACACACGACAATGAGCATTTGGATACCAAGACAGAGCTACTCGTCGGATTGTCAGCCGCCATGGCGATGAATTGCCTACCTTGTACCAACTATTATCTAAAACAGGCCAAACGAGCGGGTATCACCAAGGGAGAGATCTCAGACGTCACAGCAAAAGTGATGGCAGTGGCCGCAGGGCAAAAGAAGCTGCAGTTTCAGGAAGTGCTGGAGAAATACAATATTGACCTAGAGAAGTTTGCCTAGGTGATATTGAATCCGCATGATAGGCACAAGCCCAGTATGACGTATCATATCGACATATCCGATCCACCGGTGGTTAAGGTGCCGATCGTGGACAGCGCAGAGCCGTTGGTCTCGGTTGCCAATCACATCGAACTTGGTCCGCCACCTGAGTGTCCTGCCACTCGGGACAACTATCACTTTGTGCGCCAAGGTGTGCTGGCTAGGCTTACCCTTGCCCAGCAAAGCTTACCGAAAGGATTGCGCTTGAGACTCTACGAGGGTTATCGTTCGCCCGAGTTTCAACGCACCCTGTTTGCTCAGCAGTTAGCACAAGTTAAAATTACTCATCCCCAGCTTTCATTCTCGGAGCGTTATCAAAAGGCAGCGCAGCTCGTTGCACCAGTAGAAACGCTGACTGGTGAGGGCCTTACACCGCCCCACAGCTCGGGCGGTGCGGTCGACATTGAAATCGTAGACTCTAGTGGCAAGGTTATCGATTTTGGTATGGAAATCAAGGATTGGGCTGAGGTTCCCGCAGCTTTATGCGCCACTGATGCTCCTGGGCTATCGACAGAAGCCATGCAAAATCGTGCCTTGTTGATCTCAGTGATGGAAGAGGCGGGCTTTGTGAATTACTCACGTGAATGGTGGCACTTCTCCTTTGGCGATCAGTACTGGGCCTACATGAGCAATGAGCGACAAGCGCATTATGGATGTGCTGCACAAACGGGTTCATTCAATTAATCACCAAGTTCAGCTCGGTATAAAATAATCAAAAGAAATGAGTACGAACTTAATTGAGTTGAAAATACACCTCAGCGAAAATAAAGCAGAAAAAGCGAGTTTAATTCGCATGGATTGAGCTAGTGGCTCATATATTATGTGCGCTTTAATTTCGTTTCGAGGTTTTATTCAATATAGAAAAGGGTGATTAATCACAGAATGAAAAATCACTAAACTAGTTGGGTAGTACAACGCTTTAGCTTGAGTTATAACATTTAAACATTTTGAATCAAACGACTTGTTTAGCTAAAGGATTTTGTTATGGAAAACACGTTTTCACATTCGCTACCCGATGAGAATGGCTTTTTTGGTGAGTATGGTGGAAGTTTTATCCCACCAGAGCTCGAAGGGATCATGAAAGAGATCAATGCGGCCTATGATATTTGTCGTCAAGACCCAGAATTCTTAACTGAGCTTGCTCGATTGTATAAGCACTTCGTTGGTCGCCCGAGCCCGATTTTTCATGCGCAAAATCTATCAAAAAAATACGGCGCCGATATCTATCTAAAACGCGAAGACCTCAACCATACCGGTGCACATAAGATAAACCACTGCTTGGGAGAGGCGCTGCTGGCGAAAAAGATGGGCAAGAAAAAACTCATCGCTGAGACCGGAGCAGGGCAACACGGCGTGGCATTGGCCACGGCGGCGGCATTAGTTGGATTGGAATGTGATATCTATATGGGTGAAGTTGATATCGCTAAAGAGCACCCGAATGTGGTTCGGATGCGTATTTTAGGGGCAAATGTCATCCCTGCCACGCATGGTCGTAAAACCCTGAAAGAAGCGGTAGATGCAGCGTTTAAGGCTTACCTAAAAGATCCGGTCACTCAACTCTATGCAATTGGCTCTGTCGTTGGGCCACATCCGTTCCCTAAAATGGTCAGAGACTTCCAATCGATCGTTGGTAACGAAGCTCGAGTGCAATTTAAGGAGATGACTGGTGCGTTGCCAGATAATCTTGTGGCCTGTGTCGGTGGTGGCTCGAATGCGGTTGGCTTGTTCAGCGCATTTTTAGAAGACAGTGATGTGACGCTTTATGGGGTAGAGCCTGCCGGTCGCTGTCTTGAAGAGCCAGGCGAACACGCAGCTACGCTGACCTTAGGTAAGCCGGGTGTGATGCATGGATTTAAGTCTTATATGCTGATGGATGAGCAGGGAGAGCCAGAGCCGGTGTACTCGGTAGCAAGTGGCCTAGATTACCCATCGGTAGGGCCTCAGCATGCATACTTGAAAGACATTGGTCGCGTGGAATATCGCGCCATCAACGACCAACAAGCTATTGATGCCTTTTTTGAATTATCGCGACTGGAGGGGATTATTCCCGCAATTGAATCGTCTCACGCGGTTGCTCAGGCAATTGAGCTGGCCAAGAGTGGTGAAAAGGGCACGATTTTACTTAACTTGTCGGGGCGTGGTGATAAAGATATCGACTTTGTGGTTGAACAATACGGCAAGCAATACGGTATCGACAGTTTAGTTTAAGCGTTATTTACGCAGTAAAAAGGAGGCTCAGGCCTCCTTTTTTACAATGACTTTGAGTTGGATGTGGCACACTGCTAGGGTATGATTGGCGGTAATTAGCAGGCTGCTTTAATAGGATAATCTCTTGCTGCAAACCATGAATATTGAGCACATCTACTATTTTGTTACTACCGTAGAAACCAATTCCATTACCAAGGCTGCTCGGCAACTTCAGCGCGATCGGACCACCATTAGCAATGCGATTTCTAATCTTGAAGCAGACTTAAACTTAAGCCTATTTATCCGTCAGGGAAGGTCATTAAAATTAACCCCTGTGGGTGAGGATCTTTACCGTCACGCGCGAAATTTGATCTTACAGCATCAGAGTTTTTATAATCATAGCCTGTCACTTCAAGCGAATATCGAGAGCCAGCTCAATATTGGTTACGATAACTTCGTGTCGAGCGAAGACATCGCGAAAATTGTTCAAGCAACCTATTCACGCTTTCCTAACGCCCAACTCCATTGGCACTATATTTCTGACAAGAACAATTTTGAGCAGCTCATCCAGGATAATTTGGATATCTGCTATCTGTTATTTAAAAATCAAGATGTGCCTGAGGTAGTGCAAGTCGCCCACCTTAAGCCGACAAAACTGATTGCGGTTGCTTCTGCAAGACAAACGCTTAGCACGGAAGAGATGACCAACTTCAGTTCACTAAGAAATAAGACCCTAATTGCTTACAATGAGTTAGAGAATGCAATTCGTCTGGATCGTGTACCGACAGTGCAGAGAGTAGGGACATTGGATCAGGCGGTCCGGTTGCTGCAAGTCAAGCCAAGTTGGGCTCTGGTGCCGGAGTCGGCGGTTAGAGAAGACATCGCATCGGATAAGTTGGTACAGATCAACCTTGATATTACTCAGGGTCTGCCAATCCAACGTGTGATGACATGGGAAATGACTAACGAAATTGGTCAAGTGAAGCGTTGGCTAATCGATAATAGCTCTGGCCTATTAAACTAGTAAAAAGGGCCCTTAGTCGGGCCCCTGCCTTATGCGTCGACTCAGTCAGGTTAGTTCAAGTCAACTTGACCTAGAGCGCGTTGGATATTCATTGAGGTTTCACAAGAATCCCCCCCACGAGCACTATCAATACGGGTTAAGATTTGTGCGATTTGACGGTTGTCGCCCTCTTGAGAGATACCTGCACTGCGGCCGGTTGCAGTATTATTGGCATGACCACGATAGATGGTTGCAGCCACATTAATGTCCTTGATGGTCTCAGGTGCCACTGCGTATGGGCTTTGATCGAGAACCGTGAAGTTGGCATATTTTCCGACTTCGATACTGCCGACTTGTTGCTCAAGGCGCGCCGAGTATGCTGCATCCAGTGTCACTGCACGCAGTGCTTCTTGAGGCGAGATTCGCTCTTGTGGACCAAGCAAGCTGCCGCTTAGCCCGGTACGATTTACCGCTGCCCACATCATCGCTAATGGGCTTGCTGGTGCCATTGGCGAGTCAGAGTGTAGTGACAGGATACCACCGGCATCAAGGAATGAGCGACCACGTGACATTTCTGATGCACGCTCCGCGCCGATACCATGTTGGCTATAGTTTTCGCCAAGTACGTGGGTGTAGAACGGGTTAACGCTAAAGCTTGCGCCAGCGGCCACAGCACGGGGGATATCATCTTTATCCGTAAAGGCGAGATGGTGGAAGTCACTGCGGTGATCTTCACGTGGGTGTTCTTTTTGTAGCTTCTCGAGGATGCCAACGCCGACATCAAAGCCAAGGTCGCCGTTTGAGTGGATGACGGCGGTGTAGTCTTCTTTCCAGAAACCGCGCCAAATGGGTTCAAGTTGGTCAGGATAGATCATCCATTCACCGTCGTGGCCGTCGGTGTAACCGTCTTTCATTTGCATCAACTGTGAGTACATCGCGCCGTCAGTAAACAATTTGATATGCTTTGGCATCCAGCGAACTTGCTCACTTTGGGTGTCGGGGTTGCTAGTTTGCGCTTTCGCAGCTGCTATCATCGCATCAACATCCCCTTGCGCATGGGCATTAAGGAAGAATGCTGATGGCATCATCCAGTAATCCATGGCTAGGTCCGATTGCTCGAACACATCAATCATGGTCTTTATCGTCGCGTCATCGACACTGACGCCAGGGTCAATAGCGGTGGTGATCCCAGATGCCTGCATGTACTCTTTGGTGCGCTCAAAGCCGGTGACAAACATACCTTGCTTGGCCATTTGACCAATTAGCGTTGGAAATACAATCGTACCGCCTTGCTCCCAAACATGTCCTGTTTCCCAGTCCATGTGATTGTAGCCGTAGGCTTCACCCTGCCAGTCTTGTTCTGTCCAGCCCATCATAGCCAGGCCGGCATCATTAAAGAAAATCTCGTGGAAAGAGCGCTGCCAGATCACGATTGGTCGATCTTGTGATATTTCATTAAGTAGCGCGCGGCTCATATTGCTGCCGTGAAAGTACTGGTGGTAGCCCCATACCCACAGCGGCTCACCTTTTTGCTTGGTTTTGTCGAGTTCCTTGACGCGCGCGATAAAGTCCTCTTCGCTCTGTACCCCTGTAACATCACCCCACGGCAGATTCCAATCTGCCGGAGTAACAAACTCCATTGGTGTTAGCATAGCGAGCAGCCAAGCGTGCAGGTGCGGGTCAAGAAAACCCGGTGTCATTACCTTGTCTGCGTAGTCGATGTTGACGGAGAAGCCCGGCTGGTCGCTGTACTGGTCGATAAGTTCCTTCTCACTTCCGACTTGAATTATCTTTCCTTGATGAACCGCAACCGCTTCTGCCAAAGGCTTACTATCATCCATAGTAATAATTTCTTTTGCCTTAAAGACGGTGACACCTTGTAACTCGTCCGCATGGGTAACGTTAGTTGCTAATGCAATAGAAAGACTCAGCAGAGAAAACTTGTGCAATTTCATAAATTTTTAACCTCGACGTTTTTGAAAACGCTGAGATTTTAAGTGATATTTTTGTCGCGCATAAATTACAAAGATGAGGTTTGCATGGTGGTGGTTACTACGCAAATGAGTTTGAAATGTGACTTGAATCACGGCCACATAGACGCGCACAGAGAAACAATTGAAACGGATAGTTTGCTGCTGTGGAGTGCAAGTGGATATATCTCAATAAAAACAATAATTTAATAAGATTTTCAAATTTAGACATAGTGTTTGTCGGTCTCTTGTTTTTGCTAGCAACTATGAATCAGTACGCACGAGAAACTGCGCACCTTGATAATCTAACGATTAATTTACAGCTAATTGGATTGATTAGACTGAGCGGTCACCACAAGTCCTATACCGATTAAGATGAGTGACGACGCAAGCAGTGCATCAAGCGACAAAGACTCACCAAGAAAGAGTATCCCCAGTCCAAGTGCGATCACGGGCACCGCCAACTGACTTACAGAGGCGTGGAGAAGTGATAATTTGCTTAATGCTTGATACCAGAGTACGTACCCTGCACCTGACGCGAGAGACCCAGATAGGAATGCGTAAAGCACACCGTTAGTCGTCACGTGAAGGTTTCCTAGCATAAGAGGCATGAGGAATAAACACAAACCCGTCGCGACAGTAAACCCTTGTGTCACCGACTGGGTCGCACTAATTCCTTGGCCTGCCAATTTTTTCCCTATCAGAGTAAAGATTGCCCACGCTACTCCAGATAACAACATGTAAATCGCTGCTGTCACATCTGGTTGCTTTGCGCTGGGCAGCATTAATACGACGAAACCTAATGTCGCGATTATGATCCCAATAGACTGGCCTCTCAAAAGCATATTACCACCAAGGCAATGGGCTAGAACTAAACTGATTTGTACTGAACCGAAGAGTAAAAGCGCGCCTGTCCCTGTTGATAGTTCAAGATAAGCAAAGGAAAACAGTAACGCATACGCGAGTAGACTAACACCCGCGATCACAGAGTACCGAGTTAAACGTCTGAAAGGTTTGGCTTTCTGTTGAAGCAGGCAGAACACAACGAGGAACAATGCACCAAAGGCGACTCTCAATGTGGTAAAGCTCGATGGGTCAATAGCTTGTTCAGCTAATGCCATACGCGCCAAGAGGGAGTTAGCAGCGAATGCTAACAAGGCAAATAAGGTGGTAAAGAACAGTTTCACGTTTATTCCTGAGTAACAAAATACTTAATATATAGAGTAGATGTGGTCCTAGCAAAGCTTGTTTGATTATTAGATAGATTTAAAATTTATCGAGTGTATCGGTGTCATAAGGAATAACATGACATTGATAAAGATCAATAAAAATAAGTTTATAGTATTAACTAGACGAATTTCTGCTTACTAATAGTAGCATCAGATAGTGGGCGTGGTTTATTCATAAAACCAATGTTTACCAATGCACTAAATGATTCTATAGATCTTCATAATGTGATCGAAACAGAGTAATGTGCATTTGATTGTAGATATCCTGTTTGGGTTGAACCCGAATTCAACTGCGAAGTGCGACACTCTCCAATATCAAGCAGCTAAAGCCATTTTGGTAAATACAATGGCTGGCTGTTTGAAGCCTAAACACTTTCTTGGTCGATAATTTATCCGCGATAAAGCAAACTCTATATCAATGTCCGTCACCGTCGATAGATCGGTTCCTTTCTTCACATATTGCCTCAAAAGGCCGTTCGCATTCTCATTAGCACCTCGCTCCCAAGAGCTATAGGGATGAGCAAAGTACACATCTGCCTCCAACTCTTTTGCGATAGTTTCATGACCTGCAAACTCTCGCCCGTTGTCCGCGGTGATGGTATGCACATGCTCCTTGTAAGGCATGAGTAGCTCTATTGTCGCCTGGGTAACGTCATCGGCTGACTTAGATGGTACTTTCTTTACCAAGTAAAACCGGGTCTTACGCTCTAAAATAGTTACCATTGCGCCTGTACCATGCTTACCTAGAACAGTGTCAATTTCCCAGTCACCAAACCGCTCTCTGCTGTCGACAATGCTTGGTCTGTCATCAATTGAAACGGCATTCTTAATCGCAGGAGCTTTCTCTTTTTTACCGCGACGATACCGCTTATGGCCTTGCCTCAAGTGGCGATATAATTTACCGCCTGAGCGCTTGTCGCTAGCAACAAAACGATAAATCCACTCATGGCTGACTGCTGCGCCGGCTTTCGTTAAGACGTTGGATATCTGCTCTGGACTCCAATCCGCCTCTAGAAGAAGACGAATAAAGTCAACACGTTCCTTTGGAATTCGGTATTTTAGTGCAGCTCTCCGTCTGGTGATGGACACCATCTGTGCCGTGCTTGGACAGTAATGATTGCTCTTACGGCCTCTTTTTAGCTCTCGATAAACCGTCGAGCGATGGCATTGAACTGTTTTAGCGATTTCAGAAACTGAAATTCCCCGTTCCAAAAGAGCAGAAATCTGGTATCTTCTGCCCTCGGTCAACTGCTGATAATTCATGGTAGTACTGCTTGTTTCTTTGGCGAGAAGAGCGTACCACTTTCAGCAGTTGGCTTCCTCTTCTACACCTTCCCATGAATGTCGCACTTATTATCTGAAATCGGGAATAACTAAGAAAGAAATAACTAGACACCCATATTAATGGTGAAGTTATCGACTCTCTCCTACATTGAAATAGTGCTCAACTCTTAAGAGAATCACGATGCCCAAAGCTCGCTCTGAACAAGTTAGTCTGGATGATACGGCCTACTACCACTGTGTTTCGCGCTGTGTGCGCAGGGCCTATTTGTGTGGCGTTGATGAGATTACTGGCAAAAGTTATGAACATCGGCAGGGTTGGGTTGAAGAGCGTCTGCTTAAGTTGGCGCGTGTGTTCGCCATTGATGTTTGCTCGTATGCGGTGATGAGTAATCATACCCACGTGGTGCTGCATGTTAATCAGATGACGGCTCGGGGCTGGAGTGCGCGTGAGGTCTTGGAGCGTTGGCATCAATTGCACAAAGGAACACTGTTAACAGCTCGCTATCTTAGCGGGGAGCAGCTCGATGAAACGTCCTTGAAAGCGGTTATGGATATTGTTGAGGTGTATCGCCAGCGTCTGTATGACATCAGCTGGTTTATGCGTAATCTTAATGAGACCATAGCCCGTAAAGCCAATAGAGAAGAGGGGTGTACCGGACGATTTTGGGAAGGGCGCTTTAAGTCGCAAGCGCTACTTGACGAAGCTGCCTTAGTTGCCTGTATGGCTTATGTCGACTTAAACCCGGTCCGTGCCCAGGTAGCGCCAACTCCTGAAGAGTCTGAATATACCAGTATCAAGGCTAGGGTGGATACTCTCGAGGATTCTGACGGCTGCAACCCGCGCCAACCTGAAGCCTTGTTTCCTTTTGTTGGTGACCCTAGGCAGAAGATGCCAGAGGGGCTGCCGTTCCGACTTGAAGATTACCTATCACTGGTGGATTTCAGTGGTCGTGCCATACGTGAAGACAAGCGTGGGGCCATAGCCGAGTACCACCCGCCGATTTTGTCCAGACTAGGAATCGATGAAGCGGTTTGGGAAACACTGATAGTTTCGCTTGAAAAAGAGTTCACCGGACCTATCGGCGGTGAAAAGTCTCTACGTCAATATCAGCGACATCACGGCTTGCAGCGGATGAAAGGCGTTAGAGTCGCCAGGCGATGCTTTAAAGCGGCTTAACTTTCCATTATTCAAGCTCGATTTCCGCTGATTAGTGCAGTGGTGAAGAACTTTTTGCACGATACTGCCCAATAACTAGAAATATGGTTCTGATGATAGATTTTGTCTGATATTTGACTCCTTTTCTGTTCGGTATCCCATACCGTTGTTGATTCAGTAGGTCGGTAATCTTCTTTAGTCTAATTGTGGATGTCGGTATATAAACACTTGATATTGAGACGCATGTTTGATTTAGTCGCTTGATAATCTGCTGAGATGTAGGGATTATGTTGATGTAGGTTTGTTTTTGGTGTTGGGTTAGGTGGCGATGCCAAAAGGGATTATGCGGCAGGTTGTCGTATGATAACCACTAGCTAGAGTCAATATATAACAAGGAAGTAAGGATGGCTGAAAGAGGAAATACGATTTACCAAATCTTTATGTTGACAATGTCAGTCTATATTTTGTGTGCGCTCACATTAGAAATTTTTATTGTCGAAGACGACGAAATTAAGTCGGTATTGAGTCGCATAGACTTAATGGTTTGTTTTTTCTTCCTTTTAGATTTCTTTGTCAATCTCTTTTTGGCTGAGAGTAAGAGAAAATACCTGAAGTGGGGCTGGATAGACTTGGTAGCCTCTATCCCAACTTTGGATACACTGAGGTGGGGTCGTTTAGCAAAGGTAGTTAGGATTATTCGCTTCTTGCGCTCTTTGAAATCAGTAAAAGAGATATATCAAGCGGTTAAGGTTAGTCGTATGCAAAGCATTACAGTATTTGTATTTCTAATCTCATTTCTTTCGTTTACAGTTTGTTCTAGTTTAATATTGCATTTTGAGCGAGAGGTTAACACCGATCTAAATACTGCATCTGATGCGCTATGGTGGGCGTTCCTTAACATCATGAACGCAAAAGTTAGTGTAACTCTCGCGCTGACTAATGCTGGTCAGATAATGACACTTCTACTCAATAAAATTGGTCTATTGATATTTGCCTATTTCAACGGAATCATAATTTCTTGGCTAGTGCAGAAAAGAGTAGAGTTCAAGGAAAGCTCAGCTAGCTAACAAAAAGTGGGGGATTTTGTCGTATCGTAGCTACCAAGGGAATGTGACAGGAACAAATTAGCGAACCTTTTTAAGTAACCAAAACCCGCTTTAGATGGGGCCAAGGAATATCTCGGTGCAATGCAAATCGTTCGGCATGGGGTTGCGGGTCGAAGATAGCGCAGGTATTGACCCTGCGCTATGCGCGGTAATGTTTAGTTTACCTCAGTTAGTTGATCAATCAGATATCGCTCAGCATGGTCGTGTCTTGTGTCTTGTGTCTTGTGTCTTGTGTCTTGTGTCTTTGACACGGAGGCTTTCATCTTGAATTACCTGCTCTTGCAACAGTGGGATCGCCGCGCACTTCTGCAAAATCACTTTATCAGCATCAATGATTGCTTGTTGACGAAGTGGGTCAAGAGGTTGAGGGTTTGCTTTTTGTAACACCTTATGTACGAACTCTTAGCAGAGCTGTCTAAGGTTGTATGCTCCCTAATAGCTAAAGTGACTTTGTATATAGGCAAAGGCTCACCAGGATTGAGGATGGCAAACTAGGAAGGAGTGAACCCAATTACCAGTCAATCGATGTGATCACAACAGCGATCGGCGTAAAGGAAAATAAAGTCTATCTAGGCAAGAGCGATATCCAACACTACGCTTTCAAAAGTTGTCTTCGATGCTAAACAAAGACTCAGGAGAGTAAAATGGATAACAAGCCCTTGATCATACGAAGCATGGACAAAACCGAGTTTAGCCTGGCTATAGATTGGGCAGCACAAGAAGGATGGAACCCAGGGTTATGCGATAACCAAAGTTACTATGTGGCAGATCCAGATGGATTTCTCATTGGGCTGGTTGATGGCGAGCCTGTCGCCACCATATCGGTGGTTAAATACAACGCGAATTTTGGTTTTATCGGTTTTTATATCGTCAAGCCTGAATACCGTGGACGAGGTTATGGCCTGCAAATATGGCAGGCCGGTCTTGCAAAGCTCAAGGGGTGTAATATTGGTTTGGACGGGGTCATTGATCAGCAGGATAACTACACCAAATCGGGGTTTAGGCTGGCGTATCGCAATATTCGTTTCGAGGGCAGAGGGGGGGCTCAGCCGGTTACCAACAATTCCGTAGTTGATCTAGACTCGATAGCGTTTTCAATGATAGAGCAATACAATCAACCCCTTTTCCCCGCCCCCCGAGCGGCGTTTGACCTCGTTTGGCTTGAGCAAAGCAATGCTACAACACGAGGGGTTATTGAAGACGGTCATTTACGTGGCTATGGGGTGATCCGACAGTGCCGCGATGGTTATAAGATTGGTCCTCTCTATGCAGATACCCCAGGTTTCGCTGACAGCATATATCAAGCCCTAATCGCAACCGTCGGTGATGTGTCGGTGTTTTTGGACGTGCCGGAGGTCAACCAAGATGCCTTAATGCTCGCTCAGCGCTACCAGATGAAAGCGGCGTTTGAGACGGCGAGGATGTACAGCGGAGATTTCCCCGATATCAGACTAGATAAAGTTTATGGTGTCGCTTCGTTTGAAATTGGTTAATTCCAAACAAGAAAACCAAGGCTATCAGGCTATCAATCAAGGAGGCTGATAATCCTAGATTGATAGCCAGTGGCGCAAGGTCAACAGGGCTCGCTCAGAAAAATCCATCTCCTTAATCGTCGCCTTAGCCTCTTGTGCGAGCTCAGGCTCGTCTGTGATGATCCCATTGACGCCAAGTAAAAACAGGCGCTGCATGGAGGGGACATCATTGATCGTCCAGACTAACACCTCTTGCTGTCGCTGCTGAATATCAATAATTCGCCATGCATTAAGCCATTGTGCACTCACCATCAGCATATCAACTTCTTTTTCTAACGCAGACTGACCGACACTTGCCGCATAGATCAACGCATAGCGCAGTTCGGTAGGCCTTTGAGCGGCCATTGTTGTCATGGTGGTCTGTAAAAGTTCAACATCAAGACTTGAGACGATCATCGCTTGTGAGTAGCTGGGCAGGAGCTCAGCAATTGCGTGGGCAAGCGCCAAACTGCGGTTATAACGTTTGAGCTCAATATTAAACTCAATCTGATCTGCGTATTGATCAAGCAGTGATTTGAGAAGTGGTGGAGGGGTGCGAGCATTTTGCTGATAGGCCTCGACGATTTCAGCATAAGTGGATTGTTCAACGACTAACGGTTTACCCAACATGCGGCCCAAGTCTCGGTCATGAAAGACCACGATCTGCCCATCTAGCGTGATTTGGACATCAATCTCACTGCTCTGCAAGCCCAGCTCAATCGCATATTGCACCCCGGCTTCACTGTTTTCTTCGTACTTAAAACCACCACCACGGTGCGCCGTGATCTGGCCAGTGGTATCGGCTTGTAGGTGCTCAACGAACTGTCGGATGTCACTGTAACCATTAAATGACGCAATCGCGATCACCGCGAGTAACGTGCCTGCCAGTAGTTTGCGTCGCTCAGTGTTCTGTTTTAGGCCAATATAGCGCTCAGTATCATTGACGAGTTTCAGGCGTTTGGTTTGTAGGCGCAGTACATAATACTGACAGCTGGCATAAATAAATCGGTCGATAAAGCTGAGCATTAGTGCGACACCGATCAGAAGGATCGCCGACGCCATCAGCCAAGGATATCGCTCTGGGTCTGAGGTCGCCCACTGTAGAATCGGGTCTAGCATGAATAACAAGCTGGTGGCAAAAAAGGCGGCGATGACGGTGCGGCTCAATAGCCAGCCGATGTGGCCAAGCAAGATATGCAAATAGATATCTTTACTCAGTTTTCGTGCTTGTTTAAACAGCTGCCACTGCGAGCAGTTTTGAAATAGGCTCAGCGGCAGTGCCAGCCACCAACTGGCCCAATAACGTACGATCAAGATGCCAATAGGGAGTGTGATGACGATCAGTAGCCCGACCGCAAGCCACAAGGAACTCACTTGATTGCTGAGGTAATAGTTGATATCCCAGTCATTGAGCATCAGACCATAAACCCACCGACCACACCAAAGCAGGCTAGCGAGTAAAAGGCTGACGCCAATCGATTGGGCTAAGAGGACTTTTACCACCCGCCAGCTGCGCTGCAAGATGAGTCCAACGGTATCGAGAATGGAGCGCTTACCGAGGTCATGCTGAGCGAGCAAAATGCTGATGGTCGATTGCTCGACAAAAAAGGCGAAACTGAGTTGGGTGATAAACCACAGGCTCAGCAGCAAGCCAGCCGGTGATAGGAAAAACCCGAGCAGCTCTTGATTAGCGATGGCCGTTACGCCATGCAGACTCATGAGCTTTGAACTGATCCAGATATCCAAGGGCACAAACAGAGTCAGTAAAAAACTGCGCACCAGTAGAAAGCTAGTGATCATTTGTAAACCACTGCTTTGTAGGCGATGCCACATAAAGTAGAGAATATGACGTCCGCGGTGGAGTAGTGCGTTGCTCATGAGGTGCTTTGCCTGATTAAAGGTATCTGGGTTTAGAGGGAGTTTAAAACAAGAACGGCTTTTGAATTGAGAAAATTTCAATTATTCAGTTGCTTTTACGAAAAGGATTAAAAAAATAAGATTAACCAAAGGCTTATTAGGTGTAAACGACGCAACATAACAGATTTGATTATGCTAAGGCAATCACTAAAGCTCAAGAGGAGACGTTGGGAGAGTGGCGAAGGTCAGATATTTAGTGAATCTGACCTTCTACAAACGCGAAGATAGGGTAATCAAAGCACTTTGGAGAGGAACTTTTGCAGGCGCTCATTGCTTGGGCGTTCGAAAAAGGCCTCAGGAGTATCAGAAACAAGCAGTTCCCCATCTTCCATAAATAGAACGCGGTCAGCGACTTCTTTGGCAAACCCCATCTCGTGGGTGACGACAACCATGGTCATGCCATCGGCGGCCAAGCTTTTCATGACATCGAGAACTTCGCCTACCATCTCTGGGTCGAGGGCCGATGTAGGTTCGTCAAACAGCATGATATTGGGCTTCATCGCCAGTGCACGTGCAATAGCAACCCGTTGCTGCTGTCCTCCAGAGAGGTGGTTAGGGTAGCTTTCCATCCGATCAGCTAGGCCAACTTTTTGCAGCAGTTCTTTGGCATCCTGCTCCACTTCTGCCCTATCGCGCTTAGAAACTTTAAGCGGTGCTAGCATCACATTACCGAGCGCAGTTTTGTGTGGAAATAGGTTGAAGCTCTGAAATACCATACCAACCTCTTCTCGCAGCGAGTTGATGTTGGTGTGTTTATCGTACATGTTCGTACCATCAACCACGATAGAGCCACTACTGATGGTTTCAAGCTGGTTTAACGCACGTAGGAAGGTAGACTTCCCTGAGCCAGAGGGACCCACGACAACGACCACTTCGCCGCGCTTGATGGTGGCACTCACGTTTTTAAGAGCGTGGCAGCCATTGGGATAGATCTTATTGATGTTGTCGGCGATGATCATCTCTTCGCCTTGATAATTTTTAGTCACTGGCAGATAACCTCTTTTCCAACGTTTGAATCGCCCAAGAAAGGGAACTTGTAAGGATTAAGTACAAGGCGGCAACAGTGAACCACACTTCGAATGGGGCAAAACTACCGCTAACCACTTCACGTCCAGCTTTGGTCAAGTCGGTGATGGAGATAACCGATACCAGTGAAGAGTCTTTAATTAGGTTGATAAACTGACCAGCCAGTGGTGGCAGCGTACGTTTGAATGCCTGTGGCAAGATGACATACACCATCGCTTGTACATAATTCATACCGAGTGAGCGCGCCGCTTCCATCTGCCCTTTCGGGATCGCCTGAATACCGGCGCGAATAATTTCGGCGACATACGCAGCGGTAAAGACAGAGAGTGCAATAACGCCAGAGGTAAAGCGGTCGAGATCAAGCACTGTACCGATGAAGAAATAGACGATAAAAATCTGAACTAAGAGTGGTGTACCGCGAATTAATTCAACGTAAGTGATGGCGAGTTTTTTCAGCGCAATATTGGATGATATGCGCATCAGGCCAATAAACAGACCAATTACAATGGCAAACAGTAGCGACCACAGTGAGATCTTAATGGTGACAATCAAGCCTTCAGTAAGCGGGCCAATGCGCCATTCCGTGGCTTCAGCGAGCCTGTCACCTTCAAAGATCAGATCGCCTTCATAGACACTCAGGTTTTCAAATTCGCCAAGATTGACCAACTCTTCGCCCGAAAGGGATTCGAGAACAAGCTCACCTTCGGCGTTGCGGCCGATATTGCCATCTTCAGGTGCGGTGACCGCGGAGGCTGAGTTATCTACGATGTAGGGAATGACACGTTCCCAGTTCCAGTTATAGTCGATGCGTTTCCCTGATAGGTAGATCATGCCACATAGGCAGGCGATCACGAGCAGGAAAACACCATTCCACAGAATGGGTCTCTCACGTTTTTGCATGGATTCTCTCATGTACAGCTAGGAGATGGAAAATAGCCCAAAAGCTCAGCATTTGGGCTATCAATCGAGAGTGAGCAAAATCCCACTCAGCAGGCTTGGCCTATTAAAAATGGTTAAATAGGCAAGCGTTTAGATAAGTAAGGTTAGATAAGCAGTGCTTATTGAACCTGGCTTAACCAAGCATCGCTCTTGAACCACTTGTCGTAGATGCGATCGTAAGTGCCATCGCCTTTGATTTGACGTAGGTAGCCGTTGAGGAAGTTAATGAAATCAGGATCGCCTTGACGAACTGCCCAACCAAGAGGCTCGAAAGTGAATGGGTCGTCTAGGTGAACCAGCTGCCCCTTGTTTTCTGCACTGTAGATGGCGTTGTATGGAAGGTCGTAGATAAAGGCATCAGCTTTGCCGTTGACCACTTCCAGTACCGCTTCAGACTGTGTTTCGTAAAGGTTTAGCTTGGCTTTAGGTAGGTAACGCTTGATTGCGCCTTCGCCTGTCGTACCAAGCTTAGTAACAACAGTAAACTTCTCATCGTTTAGGTCGCGGTAGCTATTGATCTTGCCTTCATGCTTAGGGCTAACTAGGATTGATTGGCCGATAATGACGTATGGGTCAGCGAAGTTAACTTGCATATTACGCTGTGGTGTGATGGTCATGCCACCCATGATCATGTGACATTTACCTGTCAATAGCGTTGGAATGATACCATCCCAAGCGGTGTTCACTGGGGTATATTTCACGCCCATAGCGCGCGCCATTTGTCTGCCTAGGTCGATATCGAAACCGATGTATTGACCGTTTTTCGCTGTCATCTCGAATGGCATGTAACCCGCGTCAAAACAGACACGCAGCTCGCCATCTTTAGCAATTTCTTGCAGCAGAGTCGGAGATGATGCTGACGCACTACCAATGGCTGCGGTTGAGGCAAGTATGATCGCCGCGACATTGCGGAAGATGCTTTTCATAAATGAATCCTTTCACTGTTGTAATTTTATTTGAGCTAGCTATTGAAAAATCCCCAAAATAGACTAGCGATGTGTGACATCGCTTACGTTTATAGCAAAAATTGTTACGCGTGTGCAATAGGTTAGCTATAGAAAGTTAGGCTATTTGATAGTTTGGTAGTGGATTATTTGTCAAATTAATGATCTTAGGGTGCTAAGCGTCTGCTCACCTTGTTTTCGAAATGACCAATTTCAAATCACGGACTGATTTAACATTTAACACTCAGCTTACACTAAATGATTGGCAAAAAGTCACATTTTGAAAGGAATAAGCTGCATATTAGTCTGAACGCTCGTGACATTTAGCACCAGTTTCGATAACATTTTTTTCGTGATACAAAAAGCCTTAATGGATTAGAGGCGGAGTAAGCGATGTTTATATCATGTAAAATTCAGGGAAAAGTAGCTTCTATTGAACCTTTCAGTTCAAGTCCTCAGGCGTTTGCTGGGCTGGCAAACACGCCTTACTATCATCTATCGCAACTTGTTATTGAGCAGGGTGAAAAAAAATGCATCTTCTTAGATGTTATTGTAACCGAGAATCAATTGCGTCTTATAGAGGTAGGTGTCAACCTTGAGTTGATGTTTATAACCATCGATGATTTGACTATGGTTGTGGGCGTTCGCAATGCCAAACAAGAGCAAACGCTGCTGTGCTTCAATGACTATGATAAGCGAGCCTCTCGACGTTTAGGAATCTGGTCAACGTTCGCCTATATCAGTGTAGTAATTGCGGCTGGGCTGTTCTATGTCCTTCTACCTAATCTGTCTCATTTCTATTTGTTGATGTTTGTATTAGTGACTGTTGTCATAGGTTTCCAGTTAATGATTGCGAGTAGTAAAGCAAGAAAAGTTCATCAATCAGTGAACAAGTTGCTCCTTGATGAAGGTTACTTTTCCCAGCAGCACAATCACTTGAAGCAGGACTTGGTCACAGTCGACAGATAAATTTTATTACTCCTTTTTTAGCGAATATAAGTCCTGCTTATGGGCTTTTGTTTGCATCCCCGTGCTTTATCTTTTACCCAGTTGCCCAACGCTACTTTAGCTTACTCGTAGTGCATTGGCGGTATTTGAATCAATTAACTGAATTACAACACTGTGACAGTAGTGGTGACATTGTCACATGTTGTCTATTCAAATCTAGATGTGTATCCGATGGCAACTAGATATTGGAAAGGTGACTTCTAGTCATGATGCCGTTAACATTCATAGCATCAAAAGACGCTTCCCACAGAGACTAACTGATTGCTTTAGCATACAAAAAATAGAGACAAAAATGATTAAAATAAGACCATTTGAAGAGCATGACGCTAGCGTGTTATGGGACCTGTTTTATCACACAATACGCTTTGTCAATCGCCGTGATTATAGTCAAGAGCAGGTTGAAGCTTGGGCGCCCGATAATCTAGACCCACAAATATGGCGGAATAAAATGAGCAGTCTGTCGCCCTATATCGCTGAAATCGACAATGTGATTGTTGGTTACGCAGACCTACAGCCTGATGGGCTTGTAGACCATTTTTTCTGCCATTGTCGTTATCAAGGGCAAGGGGTAGGGCGCGCGCTTATGGAGCATGTGTTGGAGGTAGGTCGAACACGCGGTATCAAGAGCTTTTATTCTGAAGTGAGTCTAACTGCTCGCCCATTTTATCAGCACATGGGGTTTGAGGTTGAAACTCAACAGCTGATTCATGTTAGAGGGCACTCTCTGACAAACTTTGTGATGCGCAAATCAGATTGACCATTGCCCTTTTCAACAACAAAACCAAAATAGTTGTTGCTTTTGTCATTAAATAATACAAAAATATATGTGCAACTGGGCAGACCCGGTGGCAACGTCACGTTAAAATATCCAGTCCTATCATAGGCAATCATCGGTTTTAACGTTGATTGGTCTTGTTAGACAACCAAAGTGCATACACTTTTAAAAAGCAATCGTTTGCTAGGTGAAATCTAAGAAACAGAAAGGGTGAATTGGTGGAAAAATTTTTTACAGCATTAGAGCAGTTGGGCATGGCATGCACCGCCGATCAAGATAAGGGCGTAGCCCTACTTTGGGATGGTGTTGTGGGTAAAGATGGCTCAGAGACAAACGTCTGGATCCGTTGGTGTGAAGAGTTTCAACTACCGATTTACTGTAGCTTTGGTTTTCAAAGTTACTGCCATGCACTGTTCATTCGCAAGAACTTTGATCAGGCTTACCCGATTAGTGCTTAAGGTTAATGGCTTGTCCCCCAAGCAAAAAAACAGAAAAAGCTCATCAATTTTGGTGAGCTTTTTTTAGGGGTGAAGAGTGGGTTTCGCTTCGCTCCAAGGTGCGAGGGCGTGCGCGTTGTTACGTTAAGCGTATTGACGACGACATCGCCCCATTGCTGTCGCGGTTTTCAAGCGGCCTCTATGTTGGTTGTGACATAGGGTTGCCATGCGTTCTGATATAGATCCTTTGATAGGTTGCGGTAGCGTTTGATCTGTTCGGCCTCGATATCATTGAATGCACGGTGTTCACTTGCGGCCAAACGCTCAATCTTTTGTACGTTCTCATAAATGTCATGCTCTGGGCCATTTTTCACATCGGCAATGGCTTTTAGGTGCAGCTGTACTTCTGCGATGATATTGGTTTTTGGGAGTTGCACCAAAATGTTAAGGTCACGATAGCCTGAGGCTGTCGGTTTCTTAAAGCGGTTTTTGACCTTCACTACGGTTGCTTCACGCTCTAGCACTTCATAGACGTCCATAAGACTGGCAATGTCATTCGCAACGATAGTGGCGCGTGCCAGGTCAGTGATACGTTCGACTTTACCGCCTAGTTCGTGTTCGATTTTTTCTTGAGCACGGTGTTGTGATTTAACGCCTGCAAAGTAGGCTTCTGAGTTGGTTAATAGCGCTGTGCTTTGGCACAGGGTTTCAAGTTCGGCTTGTGCTTGGTGCGCCTTGGTGTAAAGCACAGCAAAATCGGCGTAAGGTTGCAGCGCAGTAACGTCGTGGTTAGGGATACCATACAAACCACTTAAGCTGTGTTTGAACTTTTTAGAACATACCTCGCCTTGGCTGTTGTTGGCTTTCGAGGTGTCATTACTTGGAGCAGTAGGCAACGCGGCAAACGCCGGGGTGCGGGTTAGCACTAATAGTGTCAGTGCAGCAGCACGTAAGAATAAGCTCATTCGCTCTCCTATTTTGTGATGACTCAAAAAACGGTGCCAATAAAAGGGTCGAGTTCAACAAAATAGCCGCTTAACTGCGAGCGCTAATTAGTAAATGGGGGAGCCGCGCTAAAAACCAATCCCTCGATGGTAGTTTTGTTTCGACGTGTGCACTGGGTCACACCACCATAATGCCGAGAACTTTAGGTACACTCAATAGAGTCTCTTACCGGTAAATAGTTCCCTACCAACTCACTGCCATGGGAGCAGTCTAGCAACTTTATGGTCGGTGTCGATAGGGCAGATCGTGTTTTGACCGAAAGATGACTCAGGGTCTGCTTTGCAAGTCATGTGTCAGCTCTGAGTCCTAGGTTAGGTGTTCACAACTTGAAAAGGTAGGGAAATAATTCCTGTTTTTGCGCGTAGGAGAGAGAGCGAACCTGAGCAATATTGTTAACCGGGATGTTCTCGGGTTTGGGTGTGCTGGCAAGTACTCGCTCGATACTGGCTTCACGCAGCAAATGAAAGATGGGATAGGGCGCACAATTGGTCAGATTTTGTGGATCATCTGCTGTGGTACCAGCAAAACGATAGTTTGGATGGAAGGTGGCAACTTGAAAAACACCTTGCCAACCTTGTTGCTCTATCATCTGGTCAAGCCAATCGATGAAGTTATTGTAGTGGGCAAAGTCGTGTAGCATGTTTGATACAACAACCAAGGTGGTGTCCAATTGTGTAGGGTCACTCTGCTCAAGCTTGAAAAACTCCATCAAGATATCTTCAAGGAGCTGTTCAGGTTCTGAGGCATCACTGATTTTCAGCCCAATCTGACGGTATTTACGTGGTTTTATCGCGAAGGGGCAAAGGTTCAACCCAATCACAACATTGTCCACCCAAGCCCAAATTTGCTCTTCCACCTCTGTATCCATCAAACCCTCATACGATAACCGGATTGAATATGTTTCAATAAGTATATGCTCTCATGGCCGACGTGCACTATACAGTTAAATAGGTGGTTGTTATGGGGCTAATAGCAAGATTAATGAAGTGTGACGGATACTCTCGCTGTGTTAATTATCAGTGTAAAGAAAAGCAATTTAGGGAAAACGCACATCAAATTTTCAGTACGTCGTTCTAGCAAATTGATAAATGACCTATTTGTTGATATAAAGCGCGCCTAAAGGACGCTAACAAAGTCCAACCTCGCACAGTAGTCAACATGAATCATATCCGCAAAGTTTATCAATACGCCGAACCAAACCTTGATGCGATAGGTTTGATGGGCGTCCTTGGTTACCCCCTTTACTACGTCATTTGGGAGTTCTTATTCTCCCAAGCTTATGAGAACTTAGCTCTGCGCCTCGCGTGTTCACTTGCCTTCTTACCCGTTTTACTGCGTAATCATCTGCCTCAAGAGGTGCAAAAGTATGGGCCTCATTTTTATCAGTTGGCGATTACGCTTGGGCTGCCGTTTTTCTTCTTCTTCATGATGCTGATGAATGATTGGTCGCAAGTATGGGTACTGTCCTTTCTGTCGGCCAGCTTCTTGCACATCCTTCTGGTACACATCACCCGAGTGGTGTTAGTCCAAGCAATAGTCGCAGTGAGTCTTGCCATCTTCATTGCCTGGATCGCACAAGGATTTAGACTGGAATGTGATATCAACTGGGCACATATACCTGTGTTTCTTTTTGTTTATTTGTTCGGCAACTGGTGTTATTCGCGTAACCAGTTCGAGCACGAGTCGCGGATTTCATTGGCCAAAACCTTTGGCGCAGGGATCGCGCACGAGATGCGTAATCCACTGAGTTGTCTATCTGCCTCTATCGAGCTGGCTCAGGCAACCCTGCCTCGGGTGCAATCGGGCGTAGACCAATTTGTCCTAACCAAAGAGCAACTCAATACACTGCACAACTTAACTGAAGAGGCGCACAATACCATCCTCTCGGGAAATGAGACCATCGATCTGCTTTTGACCTCGATCGATGAGAATCGAGTCAGTCGCTCGAGTTTTCAAGTCTATTCGGCCAAGCAGGTAAGTGAAAACGCGATTCATAGCTTTGGCTATAGTAGCGTTGCAAATAGGCAAGTGATTGAGTTAATCGTTGCGGATGATTTTTACTTCCTTGGTAGCAACACACTGCTTAAATACGTGATGTTTAACCTGTTAAAAAATGCCTTCTACCATCGTAGTGATAATCATTTTAAGATTGAGGTGACACTCTATTGCGATGATCAAGGTCAACATGTTGCGGTGAGTGATAATGGCAGAGGTATTGCGTCTGGAGTCCTGGAGAACATTTATCAGGATTTTTATACCACGGGGAAATCGAGTAGTTATGGTTTGGGGTTGCCATTTTGTCAGCGCGTGATGCGCTCATTTGGCGGAGGGATCAAGTGTCAATCGATAGAGGGTAAGGGAAGCGAGTTTACGCTCACGTTTCCTTCGCTATCTTCACCCGAGACAGCAAAACTTATGGCAAAGCTGACTCAGCTCAAACGGGTATTAACTATTACAGATTGTAAAGATACCTTCGATAAGGCGGCACGGCTCGCGCGCGAAATGGGTTATCAGGGTGACATCATTGATATGCGCGCTGCGCTGAAAAGACAACCGCATGAGTTTGAGTATGACCTGATTCTACTTGATACTCGGGGTTTTATTGGTGATGGACACCTGCAAGAAGAACTTCAGTGGAGGTTTGATTTTACGCAAGCTCAGCTGGTGTGCTTAACCGACGACCTTGCCCTTGGTCAGAGTAAGGCATTGCTTTCTGGCGCGACTCACTTGCTTGCTAAGCATTGGTTTAAAGACGGAGTACAGGTGCTGAAAAGGCTGTTATTTGAGCCTGGTTATCAGCCGATAAGAGAGCTTCAATCAGTGGCGATCGAGCCAAGGCAGCGCACGATTATGGTGGTGGATGATAACGCATCGCTGCGCACTTTGACGTCGATGCTGTTGAAGAAACAGGGCTTTGATGTGGTTGAGAGTGACAACGGTCAGCATGCGATAGATATACTTGCTGAAAAGCCTGTTGATCTCGTGCTGATGGATATTGAAATGCCAGTCATGGATGGCATTGAGGCTGCCTATACCATCCGCCACTCAGGAGCGGCGTTTGCCAATATACCTATTATTGCTCACACCGGAGACAGCTCCTCATCAACACGCAGACGAATAGACTATTCAGGGATGTCTGACGTTATCGTTAAACCGGCCAATTCTGACAAACTGGTGAGTATGTTGGCCCACTGGCTTTGAGATTTTACAAACATTAAATGATGATTATGAGAGGCGATTAGCCTCCCTTATACATCCGCTCAAAGTTCTGTGGATTCCAACCGATCATAATGCGGTCACCAATTTTGAGAACGGGCAGAGAGCGAGCGCCAAGGGCGTCGAGCTCCTTTCTTCCACGTTGCATTTTAGCGTTGGTCAGTCGGTATTTGTAACCTTTAGAGTCAAGGTAGCGCTGAGCATCTTTACAATGAGGACACTTATCTTTGACGTACAAGACGAGTCTTTTCATTCAACTTCTCCGATGATGTCGTGGGGCTCAAGGCGGGGCCAGATGAGTTTCAAGTCAAATCCACTCGAGCAGGCCTTACTCTTTGCAACCCAATTCAGCTTTTATCAGGGCGCTTAAACGAGCCTAAGATTTTTGCCGACGCAGTGTAATCGGAATCAAAGCTGAAAACTAGCCATGAATAGGTTAAACTCGCGCGAAAGTACTGAACACATATCACTATGACTTCGCCAATTCGTTACATTCAGGGGTATCCCCAGCATATCGTTGCTCAAATACAGCAGTTGATTGATGATAATACGCTGATCACAAGCTTTGAGCTCCGCTATCCAAAAGCTCACTCTATCCAGAGTGAAAAAGCGCTTTTTCAGTATGTAAACGAGATCAAACAGCGTTACATGAAAAAAGCTGCACCACTGAGTAAAACGGTGTATGACCCCAAGATCCACTTGGTCAACAATGCCTTAGGTTTACATACCTATGTGGCAAAGGTTCATGGTAATCGAGTCGTCTCTAAGAACGAGATTCGTATCGCCAGTTTATTCAAACAGGCACCCGAGCCTCTCCTGCGTATGCTGGTGGTACATGAGCTGGCTCATTTTAAAGAGAAGCAACACAACAAAGCGTTTTACCAACTGTGCTGCCACATGGTGCCGGACTATCATCAGTTAGAGTTTGATGCACGATTGTTTTTGATCTGTGAAGAATTAAAGAGGGCACAGTGAGCCAACCAATGAAATTTATCAAGATCACTCCCAAGCCGGGCTTACACGTCAACAACCAGCATCAGGGTAACTATGATCTGGTGAAGCTTTGCCAAGTCGTCCCTGCGCTTAAAGCGCATATGATCAAGACCCCGAGGGGGACACAGTCGATTGACTTTTCTTCGGATAAGGCGGTTAAGTTATTGAATAAAGCTCTATTAGCCCATCACTATAGGGTAACCGAGTGGGATATCCCGGAGGGGTACTTGTGCCCACCTCTTCCTGGTCGAGCGGACTATGTTCATCGCTTGGCAGAGTTACTGGCTAAAGATGGGTTTGATAAGAGTAGTCAAGTAACGGCACTCGATATTGGCACAGGGGCCAATATGGTTTATCCGATCGTCGGCACGGTTGAGTATGGCTGGCAATTTGTCGCTTCAGATATCGACCCCAAGTCGATAGAGTGCGCAAACGGGATCGTCGCGAGCAATGATTCATTGCACGATAAGATTAAACTGCGCTTGCAGAAAGAATCCAAGCATATCTTCAAACATATTATTGCCGAGGGCGAGCTCTACCACGTAACCATGTGTAATCCACCGTTTCATAAATCGTTGGCTGAGGCAAGTAAGGGAACCGAGCGAAAAATCGCTAATCTCAATGCCAACAAGGCCAAGCGTCAAGGCGCAAGCGCTCCGTCCAAGGCAAAGCCCAGTTCGGCATTGAATTTTGGCGGGCAAAAAGCGGAGCTGTGGTGCCCTGGAGGTGAAGCAGCATTTTTGAAAACCATGGCTATCGAGAGCCGCTTTTATGCTGAGCAAGTGCTGTGGTTTTCCAGCCTGATTTCCAAGAAAGATAACGTTCGTTGGCTGCGTAAATGCGCTGAAAAAGCCGGAGCAGTAGAGGCTCGTGTGGTCGAGATGTCGCAGGGGCAGAAAAAGAGTCGTTTTATGGCTTGGACATTTATGAATGAAGAGCAGCGTAAAACGTGGAAGGCGCACAGATAAGCGGACCTAGGGTTGAGTTTGACTGGGGTCTTATGGGCACAATGGGTTCACCTGTAAATTATCTAACCCGTACTTTGCCGCTTTCTGTGTTTAATTACCTTGCTTAACTTTTACTCAGGAACGACTCTTGCAGTCCTTCCATCAATATTTACCCGAACCCTTTGGCCCACTGAGAATATCATGTTCGGGTTGGCTTCTTGGACTATCGCAATCACCTCACCCGTATCATCCATTTTGATGGTGAGGTTTACACCATTTTTACGACTGATAGCTTGTGATGCCTTATTACCGGCGGCAGCACCGACAACACCGCCCCCCACAGCAGCAATATCTGAGCCTTTCCCGCCTCCAATGCTTGAGCCTAAGATACCTCCAATTGCGGCACCGGCAACGGTGCCAATGACATTGCTATCGCCATCAATTGTGACGGGTTCAGTTTGTTGAATAACACCCGTTCTCACCTGCTGAATGGTTCTTGTTGAAGACGTATTGTACGCATCACCATATGGGTTGCCAGTACAGCTCGCAAGAGCTAAGGCCGCGAAGAAAACAAGCAAGAAATGTAGTAGTTTCATATTACCCCCGGAATTTCTGCTCTGAAAATTCAACCACAGGTTAATTGTAGTATCAAACCTCTACTCTTGATTTATTCTATGAAGCCAAGCCACCTGAAGGGTGTCAAAATACAGGCTCATCTCCGCATCGAGTGACTTTGAAAGGGATGACCATTTCTACCGCCAGTCACTTTGATTTGAGCCTGTACCTTGACTGTAAACCCTGCCTCTTAAGGTAACTTGGGAATGTAATTATCCTCAAATATTTCTGTCCCAAATTGCGTCAAATACAGGTAAACAATACTAGAACTTCTTGTCTATTATAGATACAACAAAGCCAGCTCTAGGAGCTGGCTCAATTTTAGTTTTGTGACTTGTATTTTAGTCAGCTAACTTACATTCAAAGCTAGCGTATTGATATTCAGCGAAATCGACTTCAAAAATCTTAAAGCCATCATCATCAGTTTCACCAGTGTCGCTCAAACCATCGATTTGGTTGGCACACTCAGTTGACTGACTATCGCTCGAAGACTTAAAGCGTGCCTTATAGTCACCGTCTGCTTGCAGGCGGAAGTTTTCAGCGTTCTTGAACTCGATGAAGTCACCACTGTCATTTTGCTCAAGCATGTACTCAAAGTATTGCTGAACTAGTTCACGGTTGGTGTATGCTGCGTCAGCACGAACGATCTCTGAGTCACGAACTCCTGGTAGAGGGTTCTGTTCACGTTGACCTTCTGAAGCACGGTAGTCGTTAGTCATTGCATAAACGACCGCATCGTCTTTTAGCTCTTCTCCATCAAAAAGAATCTCAACCAGACGATGGTTTTCTTCAGTCGGCTCATAAGAGTCTTCAGCATAGCGAGGTGCTTTGGTCACATCGACCACATAGGTCAAACGGCTCTCACCAGACTCTGTAAATCCACCAAAGAAAATATCAAAAGCATAGCCAACATAGCTGGTCAGTAGTTCTTGATTGTTATCACCTTGTGTCAGCTGATTGTATTGCTGAGAAGCATCCCATTCAATCCACTCTTTAACAGCTGCACCAGTCATTTTAATTGCGGCAGGAGTATTGTTGTCAAACACATATAGGTCAGCAACCGCACCATTGGTTAGCTTACCAGTATAGATATTGGTGTAGTCATTGTTCCCGTTGCGACCATTTTTGAAAGGTGCAGAAAGCGATAGGAAGATAGCGTCTTCTTCAATACCTTCGAACTCATCCTCAGTTTCTACCCACTCCATCAAAGTATGAAGCTGAGCTTGGTTCACGATCTGTACAGATAGGTCCGGCACTACTTGAGTGAAGAAGCTGTTAATGTATTGATCAGTTGAGGCAATCTCGGTATTCATGTATTCCATCGTGCCACGGTGCTCTTCTGCAACCAAGGCCTCGATAATTGGGTCTGATTCGTATTGAATCAAGTCACGAAGCTCTACTTCTTTATTAACGATCTGCCACGACTTACCACCATCTTGAGAGGTTAAGCCTAGGTCAATAACACCAATAGCTTCACCCCACGCACCAGGCATGACTGCAGGAACTCCATGAATCAGACCAGCTTCAGCATCGATACCTTCAAAGTCATCATAGTGGCCTTCAAAGTTAGGGAATCGTTTGTGATCATGACCGAACATAATCGCATCAATACCTTCAACTAGTGCAAGTTGATAAGTAGCATTTTCAGCGTGTAGAGAGCTTTCTTTATCTAAGCCAGAGTGCGGTACAGCAATGATGATGTCAGCACCTTCTGCCTTCATTTGAGGAACAAAGTGCTCGGCAGTTTCAATTATGTCTGACACGACAACTGAGCACTCAAGGTGTTTTGCATCCCATGCCATGATATCAGGTGGTGTAAAACCAATGACGCCAACGTTAAGAGGGTAGTATTTACCATCATCAGCTAGGAAATCACGCTCTAAGATCACATATGGGTCATATAGCGTGTCAATGTAATCGAAAATAGGCTCATCGTTTTCGTCGCGAGCAAGGTAGATTTGGCAACTGTCATCAGTTAGTTGAGCAAGGTGTGGATCCTTAGCCATTTTCCATACATTAGAGCCGACGTAAGGGAAGTCAGCACCTTTGATGGCGTCGTCAAGAAACTTAAGACCATAGTTAAATTCATGGTTACCAACGTTACCAGCATCAAAGTTAAGGTAGTTCATTGCCTTAAAGACAGGGTGACGAGCTTCTTCAAGATAGGATTCATCAAGACTAGCGATGTAATCACCCATAGGGCTACCCTGGATAAGGTCACCGTTATCAATTAGAAGGTGGTTATCGACTTCTGAGCGAGCCTGCTCGATCACTACAGATGTACGTGCTAGGCCCCACTGCGGTAGTTTTTGACCCGTACCTTCAAGATAGTTGTATGGCATAACGTTGGCATGGATATCGGTAGTTTCCAACAAGCGTAGATCCATTGATATCTGTTTAGCACTATCATCACTGCTGCTGTTACAACCAGCAAGTGCCACTGTAACACTTGCTGCAAGCAGTGCTTTTTTTGAGCAAATTTTCATCTGACTTCTCATTTAGTTATGTAATTGCAAACGCTGCAATGCTAAAAATGATATATGACATCCAAATTTCAGTAAAAAGTCGGAAAAAATATAGGTTTGCAACAAGTCGACATGAGAATGTTGTGTATCGGTAATAACGCTGGTTGTAATCCTTTTCATTTGCACAATTGATTCACATGTATAAGTAAAGTGTAACGTTTGCTGTGATCGTTATCACATATGAGTTTGAGAATTAAATTTAGGATATTCAATAAAATGTGATCAATGTCACACTGGGTGGGCGGTTAATTTTTACAAGTCTCTTTCACTTACGGAGTGAGCTGTTGATATTTTGTACGAATGTCGCGAGGGGAAAGGTGACTTGTCACTAAACTCACTAGGTAATGGACTGTCTCGAAACCTAATATGTCTCCGTCAATAGTGGAGATAGTTATGTATCGATTTATTCTATGTTGTTTTTCGTTGGTGTTGTTGTATCCAACAGCGATTGACCTATATCTGGTCGGTTTACCTTAAATTGCAGTAGATCTTGGGGTGAATGAGGGCCAATTACATATGGCCTTTTCTGGTTACCTTGCAGGAATGGCAGCAACCATGGTGGTGGCAGGTAAGCTGTCGGACTCGATAGGTCGTAGACCCGTTGCCATCATCGGTGCGATTGTATTCACCATCGCATCGCTGCTTGGAGGGTACGCTGAGAACAGCGCGATGTTTATCGGGGCTCGCTTTATGCAGGGTATCGGTGCAGGCGCTTGCTATGTGGTGGCGTTTGCAGCATTACGTGACCGACTTGATGACACTATGCGTGCCAAGGTGCTTTCGATGGTTAATGGTGTCACCTGTATCGTCCCTGTGTTGGCGCCGGTAGTCGGTCATCTGATCATGCTAAGATTTCCGTGGCAAAGCCTATTTACTGTGATGGCAGCAATGGGTGGGTTGGTTGCCGTATTGATGTTATTAGTGATGCAAGAATCCGTTGTCAGAAGCGTCAGTTCAGGGAGTAGCACCAGTGAAGAAGCGCACGGTGAAAATGAGTCACTATTGCAGCGAAACTTTATTGCTCCTTTGCTGATCACCTCACTGGGTGTCGCCGTCATCCTGACTTATGTCAATGTGTCGCCAATGTTGATCATGGGTGTCCTTGGCTTTGAGCGAGGAGGGTACTCGAGTGTTATGGCAATGACGGCACTGTTCAGCATGATGGTGTCGTTTACCGCGCCGCTACTGCTCAATCGGGTTGGTACTATTAAACTCATGATTAGCGCCCAATGTGTGTTTATTTTCGCGGCGGCGGTGCTGTTTATTACTCACTATTTTGCGCTCAATGAGTTGGGATATTTATTGGGTTTTGCCTTAGTGTGTTGCGGTTTTTCATTGGGCTTTGGTGTTGCGATGAGTCGAGCGCTGAGTCCATTTAAAGTGCGAGCGGGTGTGGCAAGTTCGATGCTTGGACTGGCGCAGGTTTGCTGTGGTGCTGTGTACATTTGGTTAATGGGGCGGTTGGGTATGAGCGCTTTATCTATGCTCGTTACGATTCTTGCTGTTACCGGGCTATTAAGTCTAGGGTTAATCAAATGGTCGACTAAAGAAAGGGTACTTGATGAAGAAGTCGCTGTTACGCCTTGATCTTAATTTACTTTTAACGCTGCAGCTGCTTTGCCAAGAGCGCAGCGTGTCGAAAGTCGCCAAGCAACTTAACCTGACGCCCTCGAGTGTCAGTAAGTCTCTTGCTAAGTTGCGTGATTGGTTTGATGACCCCCTATTTATTCGCACGCCAACTGGCTTGGTAGCGACCCCTTTGGTTGAAGCACTCAGTGAGGATCTGCAGCAATGGCTATTGCTTGGTAGTCGAATAGCAGAGAGTAATAGCGATGAGTCGGGGCAGGAGATCGAGTTTCATCTTGCAATAGAATCCCCCTTGGTATTGACCATACTCAATCAACTTAACATCCAGATTCGTCAGCGCTACCCGAGTGCTCGAGTGATTACCACCCAGTGGGACTACGATTCTATTGATGCGATCATCAAAGGGGAGGTCGATGTGGGCTTTTCTGGTCGTGAGAGTCATCCTCGTTCGCGAGAGTCCCTGCAGCAACTGCCGTATTATATCGACTATCAGGTGCTGTTCTCAGATATGCCGAGGGTGTTTATGCGCCGGGATCATCCGGCACTGCAATCGAAGCAGTGGGATATCGAAGCGTTTTTGCGCTACGCACACATCAATGTACGTTGGGAAAAAAGCGACACTTGGGCTTTGGATGAAATTTTACGGGACCTTGGTCGCCAACGAAATATCGCCCTGACTGTGTCTAATTTTGAGCAAGCGTTGTTTATGGCCGCCGAGCCAGGGCACGAGATGTTGACCACTGCGCCGGGATATTGCAGTCGCTACCTTGAGCGGCTGAGTCTCGATCTGGTGAGTATGCCAATCCCACTGCCCAAAGGGGAAGCAGAAAAACTCATGGTTCCCTTTACACTGATGTGGCACAAACGCAATGCCTACAATCCGAAAATCCAGTGGTTAAGAGAGAGGTTTGAGGTGTTGCTTGTATCCAGTGATGAAAGATGATTTATTCGTCTCTCTCGCCCAATAGTTCGAGCAACTCAGGCAGAGCAGCTTGCATTGCCTGATAGCCGACTTGCATCGCTTGCTCGCGCTCATAAAGATCACCAAAATGTTTCAGGCTAGGGTGATAGGGTTTGGGTGTTAGGACCACATCGGCACTGTGGGTTTCTGTTTCGGTGACAAGACAGCTTTGGAGCCAGAAGGCATTGGCAAGGGTATGCACGGCCGAGTATTTGAGTGGAGGCGGGGCACCACAAAAGACGTCGATACCTAAGACGATATCAGCGCCAAGCTGACGGGCTGCGTAGA
This sequence comes from Vibrio sabulosilitoris, assembly GCF_055391395.1. NCBI lineage: Bacteria > Pseudomonadati > Pseudomonadota > Gammaproteobacteria > Vibrionales > Vibrionaceae > Vibrio > Vibrio sabulosilitoris. The sequence goes on along the minus strand of NZ_AP029599.1, from coordinate 2,413,838 downwards.
CGGGTACCAGTGAGGTCACCCCACCGTCAACGATGATGTCATCTTGGTAATAGACCGGCATGAACACGCCAGGGACGCTGGAAGAAGCCTGGACAGCTTGACCGATATCACCAGAGGTAAACACTACGGTTTTTTTCTGAGTAAGATTGGTTGCCACTATACCAGTGGTTTTTGGCAGCGCCTCAATGGTGTCGAAGTCGACATGTGAATTGATCCAATTCGCCAGCGCCTTGCCTCTTATCACGCCCTTAGTTGGCAGACTGAAATCTACGATCTCATGCTCGGCAAATTCGAGGATGATCTGCTCGACCTTTTGATAGTCATGGCTGCTATACAACGCCGCAGCAATTGAGCCAACTGACGTGCCAGTGACGATGTCAGCTTCAATGCCTGCCTCCTCAAGCGCTTTAATTACCCCCAAGTGCATCACGCCCCTCGACGCTCCACCACCAAAAGCGATGGCCAGTTTAGGCTTGCCGGAGGGCTTGACACTGTAAAGAGCTGGTTCTGTTAATTGCTCGTTAGAGATAGCAGCCTGACTATGCGTTTGACTGTGAGTAAGTGGATCAGTAGTGCTTGGAGTGATGACCTCAACGGGTTGCAAATTATCGTAGTGATTAGCCGTCGAGCATCCTGCTAGCAGACACACCAACGCGAGCTGAGTGGACTTACGGTGAGAAGAGGGATTAGCCATAGATAACACCATTTGTAGCAAAGAATCACAAAAGTCTAAGGTCAAGCTTGTAGAGTAATAATGATACAGAGTTGAACAAGTGTGGAGATTATTCGGCAATAAAAAAAGCCAGATGCGAGGCATCTGGCTGAAAAGTATGTGAACAAAATAGGTTCACTAACAACGTCAGTTGGCTAGGTGACCCTCGGCTTAATAAGGGTCACTGATATATAAGCAAACAGTGTGCCAATAATTGATTTACCAATAAATGGGACTTTGAGCCAAGTTTTACTGCATGCTATTGCATTTTGGCCACGCTTGATGGTGTTTATTTGCAAAATGCAACTGCGTTATGCAAATGTGGTGCGGGATAGCATCAAAGCTTAAGGCTAGTAGCTTTTGTTCACTTGTCGAATATAGGCAAAAATATCTTTAACATCTTGTTCGCTGAGTTGACCTCTAAAGGCAGGCATTCCTTTGGCGGTATTGCCATCGAGCACCAAGCGGGGAATAACGATTGAGTCGTAGGCAAGCAAGCGATTGATCTCTTTCTCTAGATCACGAGGTATGTTGGCTAGATCGCTGGCCTGCTCACCATCACCTAACCCTTTGACACCATGACAGCTTTGACAATTTGCCACATACTTCTGCTGTCCGGTCAGAGCATCGCCCCCATGGGCGTCATACGCTCGATAAACAATTGCAGCGATAAACAAACCAACGCCTAAAAAGGCAACTCTATTACGTAATCTCATGCTTAGTTATTTCCCTATCGTCCGTGAAATCTGTTCGTGAACTTGCTGGAATCGATGTTGGTTGAATGTGCGATTTTTTAGTAACTCATCACGCAACAGTATAGTCGATGTAACTAACTTGCTTGTGAAAGATGATTAAGAACAACAACCTGAGGTGAAGGCCGAGATTTACTACTAATCCTAGGCGATATTCGAGGTTGAACATTTCGTTTCCTGGTGGAATAAGATAGGATCGACGTTACTCATAGAAACAAACGGAATTATGCAATTAATGCAACTGGAACAAGTATTAGAAATAATTGAGTTCACTGATAGTGATCTGCTGGAAACGGCAATGCAGCGCTGTAACCAATATGGTGTGGTAACCAGTGATCATTTCCCCTTTCTAGACTGTGTTTTTGAACAAGCACCCAATGAGCTGTGTGCTCGGCTGATGCGACTTGGCTTTAAGGGAGATCTTGAGGTTCGAGTGCAAGTCGGTGAGCGCAAAGATACTCAGTACGTGGTTGTTGATACTGAACGAGTGGCAGATTTGTCGCTTGTAGCAGCCAAAATTACTCCTCCGGCTTGGATAAATTGAAGCATTATTGGTTCTAACCTGACCAATTCCGCACCTTGAGGTTGCTCTGGTAGCTATTATTGTTAAATAAAGCGCAATTACTATAGATACTGATTCGCTTTTAGGTCATGGTAGAGAGGATGTCATGATGCATAATGAGAAAGAGAAAGTTCGTGAGCTTCTGCTCGCGACCAAATTCGGAGTATCTGCTGCCGAGATGCCGATGATAATCGGTGTTGACCAGCAATTAAGCCTAAAGATCATCGAGCAACTGCGCAGTGAGGGTGAAGATATTCACTCACTAGCCGATCCCTCGACCCCAAAAGAGTTAGTTCTCTATTCTATTGGTGAAATCATTACTGATATCCAACACCTTGATAAGTAGAGCTTTCAATAATCCACAGTCGGTTATATACGGGTGTACCTAACACCCGTACCGATAATACCGGTCGTATGCGTGCTCACGTGTCACCGTGCGCTTTCATGTCGTTTTATTCCTTTGTTATTCATCTCTAAGCCTGTATTTCCGATGCTTGGCGAGTACAAAAGTGCAACCTGAACTCAAGCTACAAGCCATTGCCAGTTTGTCGTGTGACATTATACCTTGGTCTAAATTGTCGACAATTAGCTTGATGATATCCAATTTGGTGGTCTATTTTTAACTCAATTGTTAAAACTGTAGACACTTTGGATGTAATCGCGTGCGTACCACCCATGACTTTGAACAACCGACTTTGATTAACAAGGACAACACCAAATCTGGGTCACTGACCGAGTGTTTGGTAGAGGCGATCGTTAATGGGGAAATTCCTTCCGGAAGCAAAATTTCCGAGCCTGAGCTGGCGAGGCTCTATCAAGTCAGTCGCGGTCCACTGCGTGAGGCCATCATGCGCCTGGAGGGGCTTGGGTTAGTTGAACGCATTCCACATATTGGTGCCCGTGTGATCAGTCTGTCGATTGCTAACCTCCTTGAGTTGTATTGTGTGCGTGAGGCTCTTGAGGGGATGGCGGCGCGTTTAGCTGCAAGACATATTACCGACGAGCAAATCGACGCACTTGAGCAACTATTGTCGACACATTCAAATTATATCGAGCGAGTGGATGGCACGGCCTATTTTCATCAAACCGGTGATTTTGATTTTCACTACCGAATTATCCAAGCGAGCGGAAACAGCAAACTCATCAGCACCTTGTGCGATGAGTTGTATCACTTGCTGCGTATGTACCGCTATCAAGCACCACGCGTTGAGCGCCGGCCAAAAAAGGCCTTGAGTGAGCACAGGATTATTCTCGAGGCGATCAAGAATCACGATGAAGAGTTGGCAGAGATGCTAATGAGAAGGCATATCTCTGGCAGTAGACACTTGATAGAGCAACAAATGCGAAAAGGAATTGAGACATGACAAAATCACCCGGAGCCAAGTTCCGTCTTGCCGTTGAGCAAAGCAAACCACTGCAAATTGTAGGCACCATTAATCCCTACTGCGCGATGATGGCAAAGAATGTTGGCCACCAAGCTATCTATTTGTCTGGCGGCGGTATTGCCAATGCTTCCTACGGGCTACCTGATTTAGGTATCACCAGCCTGAATGATGTCCTGGTGGATGTCGAACGTGTGACCAACGCCTGCGATCTGCCCTTGCTAGTTGACATTGATACAGGGTTTGGTGGTGCCTTCAATATCGCTCGCACTATACGCTCGATGGAAAAAGCGGGTGCCGCTGCCGTGCATATCGAAGATCAAGTGGCGCAAAAGCGTTGTGGACACCGGCCTAATAAAGCGATTGTATCGCAGCCAGAGATGATCGATAGAGTTAAAGCAGCCGTTGATGCGCGTCAGGATGAACAGTTTGTGATTATGGCGCGTACCGATGCATTGGCGGTCGAGGGTATGGACCGGGCCATCGAGCGCGCGGTGGCGTGCGTTGAGGCCGGTGCCGATATGATTTTTCCTGAGGCAATGACTGAGCTTGATCAGTATAAAACCTTCTCAGAGCGTTTATCACAGGCGACAGGCAGATCAGTGTCGATACTGGCGAACATCACCGAGTTTGGTCAAACCCCCCTCTACAGCTGCAATCAACTCGCACAAGCAAATGTGGACATGGTGTTGTATCCACTGAGCGCCTTTAGGGCGATGAATCGCGCAGCAGAGCAGGTTTATCAGCATCTATTATCCGCTGGTAACCAAGAGGCATTGATTGAGTCGATGCAGACTCGCAGCGAGCTCTATCAGCACCTTGATTATCATGCTTATGAGGACAAGTTAGACAAACTATTTGCTGAAAAGCAGTAGCTCAGCATCCGTTAGATAACCCACTTCAGTTTAATCCAATAACGTGAACAGCCCGAATACAAGCATGCCACTAGAGTAACGGTTCGGGTACAAAAGGAGTTGACTATGCCACACTCTCAAATCGGTGGTGCGGGTCTGCGCGGCCAAAGCGCAGGCAGCACGGCACTATGTACAGTCGGTCAAACCGGCACCGGCCTGACCTATCGTGGTTATGATATCACTGACCTTGCTAACCACGCAGAGTTTGAAGAAGTCGCACACTTGCTGCTGCGCGGCCGCTTACCCAATCGCGCTGAGTTAGATGCTTACAAGACGCATTTGATCAGTTTACGCGGTCTTCCTCAAGAGCTTAAACAGGCGTTAGAGCTTATCCCAGCCGATGCGCATCCAATGGATGTGATGCGCACTGGGTGCTCTGTTCTCGGTAATCTCGAACAAGAGCAGAGCTTTGATGACCAGCTGCTAGCGACCGAGCGAATGCTGGCTCTGTTTCCAGCAATCATTTGCTATTGGTACCGTTTTAGCCATGATGGCGTGCGTATTGATACCAAAGGTAGTGGTCAAGATAGTATTGGCGGTGACTTTCTATCCATGTTGACAGATAAAGAGCCCTCAGCGCTTCATTGCCAAGTGATGCACTGTTCATTGATTTTATACGCAGAGCATGAGTTCAACGCCTCGACCTTTGCCGCTCGTGTGTGCGCGTCGACGCTATCGGATATCCACTCTTGTGTGACTGCAGCGATTGGTACTCTGCGCGGGCCGCTACACGGCGGTGCCAACGAGGCAGCGATGGCGATGATTGAGCACTGGCAAACGCCCGATGAGGCCGAGGCCAAAATCATGCAGATGCTGGCTAACAAAGATAAGATCATGGGCTTTGGTCATGCCGTTTATCGCGAGAGTGATCCACGCAATGCATTGATCAAACATTGGTCGAAGCAACTCTCTGCAGATGTGGGGGATACCCACTTGTACGCGGTCTCTGAGCGAGTGGAAGCGGTAATGAAGCGAGAAAAAGACTTGTTCTGCAACGCTGACTTCTTTCATGCATCGGCGTACCACTTTATGGATATCCCGACCAAATTGTTCACGCCAATCTTTGTTATGAGTCGATTAACCGGCTGGGCAGCGCATGTCTTCGAGCAGCGTGAGAATAATCGAATTATTCGCCCGAGCGCCGACTATACAGGGCCTGAGCATCAAACTTGGGTTGCAATTGACGATCGCTGATCGAGGATAAAGGAGGCTAATATGAATCAAGAGGTTAATAGTCGTTATCGTCGGCGGTTACTCAATTCGAACCTAGATTATTTTGATGCTAGGGAGGCAGTCGAGGCACTCAAACCCAACAGCTATCAAACACTACCCTATACCAGTCGTGTGCTGGCTGAGCAGTTGGTGCGGCGCTGCTCACCTGAACACTTGAGTGCCAGCTTGCTGCAACTGATTGAGCGCAAGCGTGAAATCGATTTTCCATGGTACCCAGCACGAGTGGTGTGTCACGACATCTTAGGTCAGACTGCGCTGGTGGACTTGGCAGGGCTGCGCGATGCCATCGCAGAGCAGGGCGGCGATCCAGCCAAGGTCAACCCAGTGGTGGAAACGCAGCTGATTGTCGACCATTCGCTTGCGGTTGAGCATGCAGGCTTTGAGCCTGACGCGTTTGAGCAAAACCGAGCGATTGAAGATCGACGCAACGCGGATAGATTCCACTTTATTGATTGGTGCAAGCATGCATTTGACAATGTCAGTGTCGTGCCAGCCGGTAATGGCATCATGCATCAGATCAATCTCGAGAAGATGTCACCAGTCATACAAGCAAAAAATGGCATCGCTTTTCCTGATACCTGTGTTGGCACCGACAGTCACACGCCACATGTCGACTGTTTGGGGGTGCTTGCCATCGGTGTTGGGGGACTCGAGGCGGAAACAGTGATGCTCGGCCAACCCTCTATGATGCGTTTGCCCGATATTGTTGGTGTCGAACTTGTGGGTACTCGCCAAGAGGGGATCACTGCAACAGACATTGTCCTAGCTCTCACTGAGTTTTTGCGCGAGCAGCGCGTGGTGTCGAGTTATCTCGAGTTCTTTGGTGAGGGAGCCCGGTCTTTAACGATTGGTGATAGAGCCACCCTCTCCAATATGACCCCAGAATATGGCGCTACGGCGGGTATGTTCTATATCGATGAGCAAACCATCGATTACCTCAAACTTACCGGACGTGATCCGCAGCAAGTAGCCTTAGTCGAGACCTATGCAAAACAAGCGGGTTTGTGGGCCGATGAGTTACAAGATGCGCAGTATGAGCGGGTGCTGACCTTTGACCTTAGCAAGGTTACGCGCAATATGGCCGGCCCTTCAAATCCGCACCGACGCGTGGCAACCACCCAGTTATCAGAACGGGGTATTGCTACGGCTCACTCACTTGAAGCAGCTAAGGCTGCAGACAGTGACAATCTGCCAGATGGCGCAGTGATCATTGCGGCGATTACCTCTTGCACTAATACCAGTAATCCGCGCAATGTGGTTGCCGCGGGCTTGGTCGCGAAAAAAGCCAACCAGCTAGGCTTAATACGCAAACCTTGGGTTAAGTCATCGTTTGCGCCTGGCTCAAAAGTCGCCAAGCTCTATTTGCAGCAGGCAGGTTTGCTCGCTGAGATGGAAAAGTTGGGCTTTGGTATCGTGGCCTATGCGTGTACCACTTGCAATGGCATGAGTGGTGCGCTCGACGCAAAAATTGAGCAGCAGATCCTTGAGCGTGACCTGTATACCACCGCGGTGTTATCGGGTAATCGCAACTTTGATGGTCGTATTCATCCCCACGCCAAACAAGCTTTCCTTGCTTCGCCTCCACTCGTGGTGGCTTATGCGATTGCGGGTAGCATTCGCTTTGATATCGAGCGAGACCCGCTCGGCTATCACTCCAATGGAGAGCCGATTTATCTCAAAGATTTATGGCCTTCGGATGCAGAAATTGATGCGGTCGTCAGTGAGTGCGTGAGACCCGAGCAGTTTCAACAAGTCTATATCCAGATGTTCAAACCCGAGTCTCAAGCCAAGCTTATTGCTCCCCTGTACGCATGGCGTGAGCAAAGCACCTATATCCGCCGTCCCCCATACTGGCAAGGGGCGCTTGCTGTGCCGCGCACGCTCAGTGGGATGAGACCGTTGGCGATATTAGGGGACAATATTACCACCGACCACTTGTCACCTTCCAACGCTATCTTGCCCACGAGTGCTGCTGGCGAGTACCTAGCTAAGATGGGGCTCGCACCGGAGGATTTTAATTCCTATGCCACGCATCGAGGTGATCACTTAACCGCGCAGCGCGCCACTTTTGCCAATCCCAAACTGCTTAACGAGATGATCACCGAGCAGGGAAGTGTTGTCCAAGGCTCGCTGGCGCGAGTAGAGCCGGAAGGCAAAGTGACTCGGATGTGGGAAGCGATTGAAACCTATATGGCGCGCCGACAGCCATTGATTGTGGTCGCAGGTACTGATTATGGTCAAGGCTCTTCGCGCGACTGGGCAGCAAAAGGGGTACGTCTTGCGGGTGTCGAAGCGATAGTCGCGCAAGGGTTTGAGCGTATTCATCGCACTAACCTAGTCGGGATGGGCGTGTTACCGCTTGAGTTTCAGTCGCCAATGAATCGCCATACCTTAGAGCTTGATGGCACGGAAACCTTCGATGTCACCGGCGATATCACACCGGGTGCGCAATTGGCCCTCGTCATTACCAGGGCAAATGGCGAAAAGCTTGATGTCGCAGTGACTTGCCGCCTTGATACCGAGGATGAGGTGCGGGTTTATCAAGCCGGAGGGGTATTGCAACGCTTTGCCCAAGAGTTTCTCAGCTAAGGACAGTGTTATGAACAAGCAGATTGCGATACCGGCGACTTATATGCGTGGGGGAACCAGCAAAGGCGTCTTCTTTAGTTTGGATGACCTGCCGGCTGCAGCGCGTGAGCCCGGCATTGTACGGGATCAGTTGCTCCAGCGCGTGATTGGCGGCCCTGATCCCTATAAGGCCCAAATTGATGGTATGGGAGGCGCTACCTCGAGCACCAGTAAAGTGGTGATTGTCAGCCGGAGCGAGCGTGAGGGTCACGATGTAGACTACCTATTTGGTCAGGTGTCCATTGACCAACCCATGATCGATTGGAGTGGTAACTGTGGTAATTTGTCCGCTGCAGTAGGGCCTTTTGCCTTGCATGCTGGTTTGATTGATCCCCAGCTTGTGCCTGATGACGGCCATGTGCAGGTGCGAATTTGGCAGGCAAATATAGGCAAAACAATCTTAGTCGATGTTCCGGTTTGTGATAGTCAAGTCAAGGAGTTGGGTGATTTTTTCCTCGATGGTGTCACCTTTGCAGCTGCAGAGCTTAAGGTTAGTTTTGTCGCGCCAAACGATGATGATGAAAAGCTGTTTCCCACTGGCCAGCTTATCGATGAGCTCGAAGTACCGGGTGTAGGGACTTTTAACGCAACGCTAATTAGCGCAGGGATCCCGACGATATTTATAGATGCTGAGTCAATGGGACTTTCGGGCATAGAGAGTCAGGCACAGGTTAATTCTGATACGGAGCTGCTCGACAGGTTTGAGCGCATCCGCGCCTATGGGGCATGCCAAATGGGGCTGATCACAGATCTTGAGGAGGCGAAACAGCGTCAACACACTCCGAAAGTCGCCTTTGTCAGTCCGGCGCAGGACTATGTCTCGTCGAGTGGCAAAACGGTAATGAAGCAAGACTATCAACTGTCGGTAAGAGCGCTGTCGATGGGTAAGCTGCACCATGCAATGATGGGCACCGCTGCTGTGGCCATCGCGAGTGCAGCGGCGATTCCGGGTACTGTGGTCAACCGCGCTGCTGGTGGTGAGTCGCGACAGCGGATTGTGTTTGGCCACCCATCGGGAACGTTAGCGGTGGGAGCACAAAGTAGTCAAGAAAATGGCACTTGGCAGATCAAGGCAGTGACAATGAGCCGCAGCGCTAGGGTGTTGATGGAGGGGGCGGTGCGAGTGCCGCAACACCTTACCAAATAGCGTTTTAATCGAAAGTGGAATTTTTGCTTTCTCGGCTTGCGTGAAAGCATTAGACAGCGCCAATCGCGCTGGAGGGAATGTTATGTCTGAATATCACAAGCAATATCAGTTAGCTCAATCGCACCCTAAGCAATTTTGGCTCGAGCAAGCCAAGCACCTCGACTGGTTCACACCGCCATCGGTTGCCTTTGAAGCCGATGACAATGGCATCGAGCGCTGGTTTCCAGATGGCGAGCTCAATACCGCTTGGTTGGCGTTGGATGTGCATTGTCAGCAGGGGCGCGGCGACAAGGTAGCGTTGATCTATGACTCCCCAGTGACAGGGAGTCAACAAACCTACACCTATCAACAGTTGCGCGACAAGGTGGCCAAAGTTGCAGGCATGTTGGCGGATCAAGGGGTAACACGCGGAGATCGCGTGGTGATCTATATGCCAATGATCCCTGAGGCGGCAATGGCGATGCTAGCTTGTGCGCGCATTGGTGCCATTCATTCGGTGGTGTTCGGTGGTTTTGCGGCCAGTGAGTTAGCGGTGAGAATTGAAGATGCTGAGCCCAAGCTGGTGCTCACTGCTTCATGTGGTATCGAGATAAATAAGGTCATTGAGTACAAGCCACTGATTGACCGTGCCTTGATGGAGAGTCGTTGGAAGCCGGAAAAAGTTATTGTTTATCAAAGGCCCCAGTGCCAAGCACCATTGATTGCGCCGCGTGATCTTGATTGGCAGGCACAGGTTGAGCACGCCAAAGCGCACCCATGTGTGCCGCTGCGCTCAACTGACCCGCTGTACATTCTCTACACCTCGGGAACAACCGGTAAGCCGAAGGGGGTCGTGCGTGACAATGGAGGGCATGCGGTTGCGATGAAGTATTCAATGAGTGCCATTTATGCTATGCCGCAAGATGGTGTTTACTGGGCTGCGTCAGACGTAGGCTGGGTGGTGGGGCACTCTTATATTGTTTACGGCCCACTTATCCATGGTTGTAGCACGATTCTTTATGAGGGTAAGCCGGTGAGAACTCCGGATCCCGGGGCGTTTTGGCGCGTGTGTGAGCAGTATCAAGTGGATGTGCTGTTCTCAGCTCCAACGGCGTTTCGCGCGATTAAAAAAGAAGATCCCGATGGGCAGTTGATTGGTCGATACGATCTCAGTGGGCTCAAAAGTATCTTTATGGCCGGGGAGCGTCTTGACCCGCCGACTTTGGAGTGGGTAGAGAGCAAAACCACCAAGCCTGTGATTGACCATTGGTGGCAGACTGAGACGGGCTGGGCGATTGCCGCCAACCCGATGGGGATTGAACCCATGTTAGTCAAAGCGGGTTCTTCTACCAAGCCGACCCCTGGCTACGATGTGGTGATCTTGGATGAAAGCGGCCAGCCTCAAGAGGCTAATAAGCAGGGCTTTGTGGCATTAAAGCGTCCGCTGCCACCGGGTTGCCTACCAACTGTTTGGCGCAATCATGATCGTTTTGCCAGTGGTTATCTGAGCCAGTTCCCTGGTTACTATGTGTCGGGGGATGGCGGATATCTCGATCAAGATGGGTATTTGTTTATCATGGGGCGCATTGATGATGTGATTAACGTGGCTGGGCATCGCTTGTCGACAGGGGAAATGGAGGAGATTGTCGGCGGACATCCGGCCATTGCAGAGTGCGCTGTGGTTGGTGTGCATGATGATCTCAAAGGTCAGTTGCCGCTTGGGCTGGTGGTGCTAAAGGATGGTATTAATGTCGATGTGACTGAGCTTGAGGATGAGTTGGTAAATCAAGTAAGAGACCAGATTGGTGCGGTAGCGTGCTTTAAACATGCTTTAGTTGTCGATCGTTTGCCTAAGACGCGCTCGGGTAAAATCCTGCGTCGCACCATTCGACAAATCGCCGATGGCGAGCATTATACCGTGCCGTCAACCATTGATGATCCTACGAGCCTTGGTGAAATAGAGCGGGTGCTTGGCCGCTAATTGGTATGGCAAAAAAACAGGCAGGCGCTACGCGACAGTAGTGCCTGCCACGCGTGTCTATACAAGCAAATCGACGATGGCTTGATAGTGAAACTCTTTTGCTAACTCAATCGGCGTTTTGCTATCAAACCCTTTCAATTCGGTATTTGCACCCGCTCTAATGAGCAGTGATGCAGCCTCAAGGTGACCATGCCAGATGGCATCGTGCAAAGGTGTATAGCCATTGTTCGGTCCTTGGGAGTTAATTGTTTCAGCAAACCCGGGATAGTGAGATAGAACCCGGATGCACTCGGCATGGCCATTGTAGGCTGCCTTGTGCAGAGGGATGGCTTTCATATAGTGATCAGGAATGGTCTGATCACCGCCTAAATCCATTAGCGCTTTTAAAGTCTCGGCTAGGCCATCCCTTGCGGCCACCATTACCGCGGTATGTTCATCGTTCCCGGAGCAGGTGACGGCAGTGGTGGTGTTGAGTGTCGACAGGTCAGAGAGACTGCGCAGCTTCTGTGCCTTTTCATTATCGCTTAACTCGGTGTCGGTCACGATAGCATAGGCAGAGAGCTGTTGGTTCAGCGCACTCAATTTCTGTTTATAGCGGGCAAAGTAGCCCGCCATTTCTGTGCTTTGTTGTGCGCCAAAGGCATCTGCTTCACTCGCGCCAAAATCAATTAACTGCTCGGCTCTAAGGCCAAAGGTTGAGATGATCTCGATATTAATGTCCGGTTCTTGAAGCAGTATTTTGACCACTTCGGGGTTCCGATGCCAAACGGCAATCATCAGAGGCGTGACACCGTGTTTGGGGGTTTGAAGATTGACCAAAGCACCAGCCTCGAGCAGTCGTCGTACCCATTTGGCCGAGGATTGCTGTGCTGCAATATGCAGTGGTGCATTACCCATTAACGGATCGAGCTGGTTACAGTCAGCACCCTCGTCTAGCGCAAGAAGAAACGCCTTGAAGGCGTCATCGATGATGGTTTGATGAAGCGTTGGTATCGTCATATGTTCTTAACCCTGTTTTTGATCAAAGTGTAGTTGAACATTGTGGACAGGATAGTGATTTATAAGTCTTTTACTTGCATTATATTGATATCTAGGCGATCGTTTTTACAATAATTGAATGACTGTTCAAATAAAGGAGAGTGGCGTCATGATTAAGTTCTATTTTCATCCAACACCCAACCCGATGAAGGTGGCTTTGTTTCTTAATGAAGCTGATCTGGAGTTTGAGCTGATCCCAGTCGATACTAGGAAAGGGGAACAGCACACTCCAGAATACCGAGCTATCAACCCTAACGGCAAGACACCCGCTATCATCGACGGTGATCAGTGCGTGTTCGATTCAAACGCGATTCTACTCTACCTTGCAGATAAAACCGGACGGTTCGGTGGACGGCCGAGTGATCGCGGAGAAATCCTGTCTTGGCTGATGTTCATCGCCTCGGGTCTTGGTCCTTTCTCTGGTCAGTCGGTGCATTTTCGTTCCGCTGCGCCAGAGGGACTCGATTATGCGGCAAACCGCTATTTCAGAGAAGCGCAGCGTCATTATGAGGTACTTGATCAACAGTTAAACGGGCGACAGTATATTGTTGGTGATGACTACAGTATTGTGGATATGGCCGCCTGGGGCTGGATCGATCGCGTCGAGCGTGTATTAGGCGAGGGGGCGTTGATGCAGTATCCCAATATCGAGCGCTGGTTTAATTCAGTCAATCAACGTCCTGCTGTTGCTAGGGCGAGGCAAACTGGCGAGGGTATTGCCTTTAAGTCCGATCTTGACGAGCAAGCCAAGCGTGCACTCTTCCCATCCAATTACCCAAAATAAAGTTAACAGGTAACTTAGGCGGGCGATCAAACCAAGGGTCAGACAGAGGTTGACTTAGTGAATACTTGGATACGATATCCGGCGAACAGCTAGAATGACAGTCAATACGCTATGAAAAGACTCATGGCGTATTGACTCTAACGATGGGGCATGTCCTTTAGAAAATGGCGAGTTTTGATAAAAAAGTCATCAATCGCCTCCAACGCTTGCTGTTTATCTCGCTCTTTAAAGCTGGTGTAGATGCGCTCCCTCAAGAGTAAGCTTTGTGCACGGCTACCCTCAATTGAAAGGATCAACTCAACCTTGTCTCTTCGCAAGATTAATAACGCTTGGAAGAGTCTAAGAAAAAGGATGTTGCGCGATATTCTTGCCATCTCCAAATCAAAAGCGTCGAGCGCGTCGGCGAACTCCTTGATATCTCGTGACAGGGTGTGTTTAAGTTGGGTAAGACGGTGGTGGATGGTGTCTAAATCTAAATTGTTGCAGTGATTATACGCCTGCTCATAAATGCCTTTTTCTAGCACATCACGAACCACTAATAGCTCTTCGACTGAGGCACTGGTCTCACAGAATGCCCAACGAACAGAGGAAGAATTGACCCATAAATCCGGGTGTTTGACAAAGGTACCATTACCTCTTTTTATCTCGACTAAGCCTGCCATGGAGAGGCCACGCAGTGCTTCACGAATACGTCCCCGAGCCACACCAAACTGCATCGCCAAATCTCGCTCGTTGGGTAGTTTTTCATTCGGCACATATTTTCCATCAACGATTTGCTGACCTAGAGTATCAATAATATCTTCTGTGATTGTCATGGTGAACAGAAATTTTCCGGTTAACTTACACCTGTTTCAAGCATTGTTGTTATTTTTCATAAGATTGTCAAAGCTATCCCTTTCTCAATACTCCTAAGTTTGAAGCACCTTTCCCATTGCTGTCCTTGAACAGTCGCAAACAAGACTACCAGATTTAAACTATTTGAGTAAATTGGTATTACCAATTTTTGATAATTAACGAATAAAACTTGCTCCGATGTAGAAAACTGGTGATAAGTCACAAATGCTGGTCTGGGTTGTTATCCACAAGACATAAACTGGCGCTAGTCACAGTTTTTTAGTGAGGGATGAAATTATATTGGTACTACCAATTAGGTCGAGTTGGCTGTTGGTTTGGTTGAATAGGAGGTCAGATGGGGAATCGTTTTAGCCAGTATTTATATAAGTTAATCAATTATCTTGCGATTGCTTCTTTACTTTGTATGGTGTGCTTTGTTCTAGCCAATGTACTGTTGCGTTATTTGTTTAACTCAGGCATTCCTTGGTCTGAAGAGTTATCTCGCGTATTTTTTGTCTGGGTTGTCTTTCTTGGCATTATAGTTGGCTGTAAAGAAGGCTCGCATTTGATGGTGGATGTGATTGTAGAGCGCTGTAGGCCAAAACTGAAAAAGGGTCTACAAACCCTCTCCTTAGTCGTTGTCATTTTGGTCAGTATGAGTGTGCTTATCGGTGGGAGTAAACTCGCTGCCCTAACACATAATCAAGGCCTTCCTTCGACGGGTTTACCGAGTTCTGTCATTTATCTCGCGGGGGTATTTGCATCGATTCTGATCATTGTCATTACTACCGGTAATCTTTACTCACTTCTGTTCAAGCGTGGGGGCAAGGCATGATTTACTTTTTCTTGATCTCTTTGTTCATCATGCTCTTTATCGGCGTTCCTGTGGGCTTTGCCATGTTGGCATCCGGTGCCATGATGCTCGCAGTGTTGGGTATTTATGATCATCAAATCATGGCGGAGTATTTTATCAATGGGGCGAATAACTTCTCATTGATGGCTATCCCGTTTTTTATCTTGACCGGTGAAATAATGAAGCGTGGCGGCGTATCGACGCGGATAGTGGAGTTTGCCATGTCGCTGGTGGGACATATTCGCGGTGGACTTGGCTATGTGGCGATTATCTCTGGGTTAATATTTGCAGGTTTATCTGGCTCAGCGGTCGCCGATACTGCTGCTCTTGGAGCGATCTTAATCCCAATGATGCTGTCGAAAGGCTACTCGAAAAAATCCTCCACCGGGATAATCTGTGCAGTCGGCATTATTGCTCTGGTTATGCCTCCGTCCATCCCTATGATTGTCTTTGGTGTTATAGGTGGAGTGAGTATTACTAAGCTCTTTATCGGCGGAGCACCCGTCGCACTATTAATGTGTGTCGGCTTATGGCTGTGCTGGAAGTTTATTTATCGAAACAGTGAGACGCCTACCTATCCAAAACGCACCAGAGCAGAGGTGTGGACGCTGTTCAAGGATGCCATCTGGGCATTGATGCTGCCGATCATCATTATTGTAGGTTTGCGTGGTGGGGTGTTCACTCCCACAGAGGCTGGGGTAATTGCTGCCGCTTATGTCACCATTATCTCGGTGGCTTATCGTGAGCTCAAACTGAACGATATGTATGAGATTTTTCTATCGAGCATCAAAACCACAGGGATTGTAATGTTTATCGCGGCCTCTGCTATGGTCTCTGCCTATGCGATTACTGTGGCTCGTATTCCGAATGAGCTCGCGAGTTTACTCAACTCAATCTCATCTGACCCAACGATTATACTATTGATCATAATGGTGTTTTTGTTATTTATCGGTTGTGTGATGGACTTGGTGCCTGCGATTCTGATTTTTGCCCCTGTGCTGCTACCAGTGGTGACTGGTTACGGTATCGACCCGGTGTACTTTGGTGTCTTAATGGTGATCAACCTCAGCATTGGGTTAATCACACCGCCAATCGGCACGGTATTGTACGTTGGCTCGAGTATTTCGAAAATCGGTATTGGCGCCGTTGCCCGTGGCGTCTTACCGTTCTTAATCGTCCACATCGCGATACTCATGCTCGTTGTGGCCTTCCCCCAAATCATTCTGTACCCAATACAGCTATTAGGATAGCGAGGAGTTTGTATGTTAGGTTTTAAACGGATAATACTACTGTGCGTCACCGCTTTGTTAGCATTCCAAAGCCATGCGTTTCTCGGTTTGTTTGGCAGTGATAGCAAAGAGATAAAAATTGCCCATTATTGGCCGGAGACTCATCCCCATCATATTGCTTTAGAGAAATTTAAGGCGAATGTTGAGGAGCGGACAGACGGCGAGCTTACTGTATCCATCTTCCCCAATGCTACTCTTGGCAACGAGAAGCAGATGATCAATAGTATCCGAAACGGAACGATCCAAGCGGCTATCTTTGGCTCTTTGATGCAAGATCTTGACTACAAGCTTGGTTTTGTTGAAATGCCGTTCTTGTTTCGAGATTACGAGCATGTACAAAAGTTTTATGACTCAGACATCTCTCACGATATCGAAAATACATTTGAAGAGTACAACGTTAAGCATCTAGCCAACATTATTCTTGGTTTTCGCGTCATAAGTTCCAACAAGCCTATCGCTTCACCTGATGACTACAAAGGGGTTCGTTTAAGAATTCCTAATGCCTCAACCTTTGTCGCTATGTCAAACAATTTAGGTGTAAACGCGCAGACTATGGCCTACACAGAAGTGTTTACTGCCCTTGAGCAAGGGGTGGTTGATGCGCAAGAAAACCCGCTAAGTTCGATCAAATCGCAAGGCTTTCATGAAGTACAAAAATATATCGTTGTCACCAATCACATGTTTACGTCTCTAAATCTGGGAATGAACAAAGATTTTTACCAGTCGCTCAGTGAGGATCACAAAACAATCATAGATGAGGAGTCTAAGCAATTTGGTCAGCTCGCATCGAAAATGACCATCGAAGAGAATGATTCAACACTGGCATACTTTGAGGCACAAGGATTAGAGATCATTCAACCGAGTGATGAGTTTTACAATTGGAATGTGTCAGCTGTAGCGCCAATCTATGAAGACGTATTTGAGAAATACGCTTGGAGTAAAGACTATGTTGATGCAATTCGAAAGTTGTGAATGCTCTAACTGGTAACCCTGTCATAGCGAACAGGTGGGTTACTAATAGTGTTCAATAATTAGTCAGCAATAAAGCTCGGCAAATCTTGTTTTCCGAGCTTTTGTTGATCTTACAGCAAGTAGATTGTGTCGAATGGGTATATAACCGATGTGTTGATGTACGTTCGAATAAGGGACTAACAGTGAAGGTACTACTTGTGGTGTTAATGTTATCATTGGCAGGCTGCACCAATATTTATATGTCTGACAGGGCGATCCCGATAGGAGAAAATGAGTTTCTGACTATTGTTGAGGGATCAACTAAGACCAAAACATTCAACATGTTGCTAGGGATTATGAAATCAAGGTGTGAGGTTGAGCAGCGGCCCAACTTTGAGGTGATTGAGATTAAGCAAACTCAAACAGGGGAAGTCACGGTTTTTGAAACCAAGAAGACCACTAAGGAAATATGGATATTTACTGAGTCACAGGTGGAGAATGAAGTCCAACAAGGTTTTGAAATCGAGGCGAAATTTAGGTGTGTTGCGCAAGCAAATAACATTCAACTAGCCGGATAGTGAGACTAAAATCTAGTTTTCTTTCACCCCGCTGTAACCAACGGGGCAAAAAGAGTGAGGCACAATTTAGGTTGCCGCTGATGCGATTAGGATTCTTTTGCTTCGCGCTTGTGTTTAGGTACGTAGTTTAGAATCGAAATCGGCACTGGTTTGCGTGGGGCAAAGCCTTCGACCTCGCGTCGCTCAATAAGGTGGCCCAAGCGACTTTCTATCATACACAAGTTCTTGAAGTTGTCCTTTGATACGAACGAGATGGCTTCACCTTGCGCGTCAGCGCGGCCAGTACGGCCAATGCGGTGGACATACTCATCGGCAGGGAAAGGCAGATCGTAGTTGATTACTCGGGTGAGCCCTTCGATATCGATACCACGCGCGCCGACTCCAGTGGCAATCATATATTGGATCTTGCCCGCTTTGAAATCTGCCAGGAGCTGAGTGCGAACAGCTTGGCTGCGACCACTGTGAAAAGCCTCGGCGTGAATACCACGCTTCTCTAACTGGGTAGCTAGCTTGGCTGCGCCGTGTTTGGTCTCAATGAAGATAAGCGCTTGATCCCATTTATTTTCTTGAATTAAGTGGCTTAACAGTGCTGATTTCTTGTCTTTGTCGACCGTGATCAGCCACTGCTCAATATTCGCTTTCGAGGCTTGATTAGCAGCAATACTTATCTCATAAGGGTCATGAACCGCCGTTTTTGCTAGATCGCGTACCTTATTGGATAGAGTCGCTGAGAAGAGTAGGTGCTGAATGTCAACCGGCAGGCGGTCGAGGATTTTATTGATGTCTTCAATAAAGCCCATGTCGAGCATACGATCCGCTTCGTCAAGAACTAGCATTTCAACTTCTTCAAAATACACCGCACGCTTGCCATACATATCCAAAAGACGACCAGGTGTTGCAACCAAAATATCCACGCCCGAAATCAGTGCCTGCTTTTGTTGCTGCTCATCAACACCACCGTACATCGCCAGTGATGTCAGGGATAGCTGCTGACCATAGTCTCGGATCTTACTTTCAACTTGGATAGCTAACTCGCGAGTGGGGGCAAGAATAAGACCACGAATTCGCTTTTTGCGTTGTGTTTGACCTTGGCTGAGCTTTTCAAGCATAGGGAGGACAAAGCTAGCGGTTTTACCCGTGCCGGTTTGCGCCGCAGCAATCAAGTCATCGCCTCGAAGAATGACAGGGATCGCCTGGTTTTGGATAGTGGTGGGCTTGCGGTAGCCAAGTTGCTCAAGAGCAGAGTTCAGTGGTTGGCTTAGGCCAAGTTGTGCGAAAGGCATGGTGGTTCTCTATTGAATAAAGTAGGGCGATATACCCAAGTGATGTAGAGTTTAGCATGTTATCACGGTGATTTAGAGTCGAGGGAGACAGATATTTTACCTTTATTCTAAGCGCTTGTGTAAGATGCAAAGGTAACCAAAGTCTAGTTAGACGCGAAACCGCCTTTTGGTTTGTTAGTGGATAGGCAGGGTCAGCTAGAATCTAAATTAGGACTAGCGCAAGTAACCCCCGAGAAAGTTATCATCGATATGTTTGACAAGATTAAAGCGTACATTAACCCGAGTGAAAACCCAGAGCTTGTTATCGGCGAAGCGCTTGCTGAACAACCCTTACCGACATTATGGCTACTGGGGAAAACCGGGGCAGGGAAATCATCATTTATTCAAGCGATGACACGGCAGTCGTCGGTAGAGGTCGGTAATGGTTTCGCTCCCTGCACCCAACATGCTCAGGAGTACCAGTTTCCGCTGCAAAAGCCACTATTGCGTTTTTACGACTCACGTGGGTTGGGGGAGGTTGACTACGATGCGAAGGATGATCTCGCGATATTGAGAGAGTCGTGTCACGCGATTATCGCCTTGGTCCGGCTTGATGAGACTGAGCAGGGGGCGCTGCTCAATGCCCTTAAGATTGCCAAACGCCAGGGTAAAATACGTCACTTAATATTGGTGACCAGCCATTGCCTGTTAGTCGGTGATAAGCAACGTGAGCGGCTAAATCAGTTCCAACACGCACAGGTTGAGATGGCATGGGGTGAGCCAATCGTCTCACAGACTGTCGATTTTGTCGGTGATCATCAAGGTCCTTATAATCTCGAGCCTTTGATTGATAAGTTGAGTGAGGTATTGCCTATGGTGGCGCTGCTAGCCAGTGAGCAAAACCACCGCAACCTAGAAGAGCAAAACTTTGCCCATCTAGAAAAAGAGGTTCTTTGGTACGCTGGCGGGGCATCAGGCTCTGATCTTGTTCCTGCAATTGGTCTTGTCTCAGTACCTGCTATTCAAGCAAAGATGCTGCACAGCTTGGCCAGTCAATATGGGCTCGAGTGGAGCAAACGAATGTTTAGTGAGTTCATCGCTGCGCTTGGAACTAGCGTCGCACTGCAGTACTCAATCAAATTGGCCAGCCGTCAGGTGATCAAATTGATCCCAGGTTACGGTCAAACGGTTGGCGCCGTCAGTGCTGCAGTGATGAGTTTTGCCACAACCTACGGCTTAGGCAGGGCAGCGTGTTACTACTTCTACCATCTGCGCGAAGGCAAGCCGGTTTCTGAAACAACACTGCGCGAGGTGTATCAGCGTGCATTAAAACGGGGGCAATCGGCGGCAGGTCATGAGAAAAATTAAGCAACTGTTTATCTTACTCTATCAACTGAGTGGTGGTCGTTGGGGGATCGCAGTAGCGTCAGCTGTGTTACCCATGGTGATTATGGCGGGATTTGGTGTGACTCTGGCGTTTAAACATGGCTATCTGTTGCCTTTGTCTCTGTCTATTGCCATCTCGACCTTAGTTGTGAGTCTCCCTCTGTATTTGATGCGCCAGAGAGCGAAACCTGTGCCTCCAAGTGACAACTCTGGCTCAATACCGCTCACTCAAGGGCAAGAAGAGAGTCTCGTCGAGCCTAATGAGGATTGGTCACAGGCAGAGCTGGCAATTTGGCAACGCAGCCAAGCCTTTTCGCGCTCTCTGATCAGCGGAGAAACGCTTTGGTCGGATTTAGACGCGGCGGCACTCGAGTTGCTAAGCTTTATTGCCGAGGCCTATGACAAGAAAGCACTGGATTTCACTCTACCAGAGGGGCTTAAGCTTGCCGAAGAGGTCAGCCGTCGCTACCGTAAATTGCTCGATGAGTATGGCTTTGCTCTTGAAGCAATTAAGGTGTCACATTTAAAGTCGGGCTATGACTTTTATGAGCAATATGGAGAGGCTGGTAGATACGGTGTCAAAGCTGCTATTTGGCTTAATCATGCGAAGAATCTCTATATTAATCCGGTAAAGGCTATCTCGGATATAGGTACTCAGCAGTTCAGTGCCAACATGACACGTGGCTTGGTAGATGATCTGCAGCTTAGCGCGAAACAGGCCCTATTGGATGAAGTAAGTTACGTTGCGATCGAGCTGTATAGTGGACGATTTCTATTTGAGCAGGAGCAAGTGGTGCCCTCACAAGCCGCGGTTGATGATTTATCTCGCCAGGCTGTACCTCTCGAACCAGTGAGGATCGTTATAGTTGGGCAGGCAGGAGCTGGGCGCTCTTCACTGGTTAATCAGTTCTCTGAGCACCTTCAAGCCGAGGTCGATGTGTTGCCAAGTGCCAGCGATGCGAATGTTTATCGTGCACTGTTACAAGGGCAGGAGCTACGAATTATTGATTTGCCAGGGCTCGATGGCAGTGAAAAACGAAGCCAAGCGTGTTTAGAGCAAGTAGTGCAAGCTGATATCGTATTGTGGGTCCTTAGAGCCAATCAGTCGGCGCGTGAGCCAGACAATCAGCTCAAGCAACATATCGAACGCTTCTATGCAGACTCCTCCAATATTTCTCGGCAAAAGCCAGTGGTGATTGGTGTGCTAAATCAAGTGGATCAGTTATCACCGATTGATGACTGGATGCCGCCTTATGATCTAACTGAGGCTATTGATGGTAAGGCCAAGACGATGGCTCAGGCGATTGCTTATAATCAAAAGCTACTGGCCATCGAGACAATGATGCCTCTGTCGATAGGCCCGAATAGTGCCCATCTGGGTGTTGAAGAGCTTAAGGGGCTGATTTACAGCCACATAAACCAGGCACTAAACGTTCAGCGTAATCGGCAACGCCACGAAGCTAAATCACGTGGTGTTGGGTTGGGTAAGCAATTTTCTCGGTTAAGCAAAAGTAGTAAAAAGCTCGCTCCCGCAGTCGTAAAGTCTGCGTTACCCCAAGGGCTTAGCAAATTGATGCGTAAGTTCAGAAAAAGCGATTAATAGTTGCTGTAACTTAGTGACCAATAAGGCTTGTTTGTTAGTATCTGAGACTAATTGAAGTGCCACTGTTGTTAGTACTAAGGGCTATCGATGATTCATAGCCAAAACGGAAACTAATGAGTAGCCGCGAGCATAAGTTGGTCACGTCGGTATCGTGTTGTAGTGATTTGTTGGTCGGAAAAGGTTAGCTAGTCAAAAAGAAGCCTACCGCGAGGCTTCTTAGCGTAAAATCGTAACTCGTTATTCAACCGTCACGACTACAGGTTCGATAGATTGCAAACCGGCTGCGATTGGGTACACATTGACTGTACCTGTGCTAATAGCCACGATTGCCTGGTTATCTGGGGTTGGACGAGCAATGCTTTGATTCTCGATGACCCAACCGTCAATCGTATCAACATCGACAATACTGCCATTGTTATGCAATCCGCGGATTGAAGGTGTGAACTGAGAGCCTACCGCCATCGTTGTGCTGCTTGGGAATGGCATTACCCATTGAAAATCTGATTGTTCTTCTGAGACGTCGATGCGGATTTCTTGAGAGCGCACGCCATCGGCGCGTGCGATTAAAAGGCCATAGCCCTCATGGTGAGCTGTCACAAGGCCAGCATCATCAACGGTCAGTTCTTTGGAAGAGGTGACCACATGCCATTGAACAGAGTTGGTGACTTCTCCTTGGGTACCATCTGAATAGGTCGCATAAGCTTCTGCTTGCAGAGACTCACCGGCAACCATGTTACGAATCGGGAACTCGACAGTGAGTTCATCAATCGCTGCTTCGCCAACTTTAACTGTCGCATGATCCGAAGAGTTAACGCCCTTATAAGTTGCAGTTACCAGGCTCAGGCCAGTTTTTACGCCAAAGACAACGCCGTTATCTGAAATTGGCGCTACCTCAGGGTTGCTGCTTTTCCACTCGACACCCTCTGGATGAAGCTCATAACCATCGCTATATAGCACGCGAGCTGACATAGGCTTAGAAACACCAGAGTCGATGGTGACATTATACGGAGTGACAAAAACTTCTAATACTTCCCTCTCCTCTGCCACGGCAGATACACTGAACGCTGATGCCAGACTCACGGCAACCAGGCTATTTAACTTCCACATTGAAACATCTCCACTTAATTTAACTACCCATAAACGGCAGCGATTCGATTTATTATCACTCTATAATTGAGCTATCTAATGTTAACGACATTTATTGGCCGGTTGTTAGATGGGACGGAAAGTCTGAAAATATACTTGATATTCATGGATTTAATGATTCAGTGACACGTCATTAACGCTGGGGTGAAAACGTGTGACTAAAAATAACCTTGGAATATCAGCAAGAATAATTTGTTGGACGGGGTTCACTAATCGCTACAAAGTATCAAGTCAGATACAGGATGAATGTCGCAATAACTTGCGAAATAAGATGACAATTAAAAATCAATTTTTGGAAAAGGTTCACACTCTAACATTCTCTTGCAAAAGGTGGTTGGCTTAGTCAACACAAAGCACAGTCTTTTGAGGATAGATAACGTAATGGATTGCGCGCTATTTAAGCTGATTTAGTATTTAGGTGACGTACCTTAGTTAGAAAGACGACTTTGATAAGTAAACTCCCACTGCATCAAAATACATCATAATTAATCCAATCATGTGACCTGAGTGGCTATTCGACTAAAGTCTAATGCCCGCCAATCTCGCCCGTCGCTAGGCTAACTAAGTGAATTGTAGACCGATTATCGGATTGTAAACCGCATCATAAGGACGGATGATTATGAATATTGGTGTAAAGGGACTAGTCACAGCGTTAGCCACGGCGACACTTTCGCTCTCTGCGGCAGCGCAGAACTATACGATAGGTACGGGGAGTCAGAGCGGGACCTACTATCCATTGGGCGGGACACTGGCCAAGATTTGGGGTGAGACGATTGACGACTTTTCGATGCGCGCTGAGGTCACGGCGGGCTCGGTTGAGAATAGTATTAAGGTGGCCACGAACAAGCAATTAGCCGGTGTGGCAATGGGCAGCGTGGTGTTAAAAGCCTATAACGGTGAAAAGCCATTTCCGAACAAAATGGATGTTGCGGTGATCTCCGCTCTTTACCCTAATGTTGTCCACTTTATGGTGCCTGCAAACTCAAAGATTCAATCTATTGAGGACTTAAAAGGCAAGCGCGTGTCGCTTGGCGCTCCGGGCTCTGGCACGCGTACCAGTGCCTTGAGTATTCTGGCATCACTCGGGATTGAGGAGAGTGATTTGAAGTCACAAAGCCTCAACTATACCGCTACGACTTCAGCCCTGGCCAATGGTCAGATTGATGCCGGGGTGATTGTAGGTAGCCTTGGCGTGGGGGCGGTGACTGAGCTGGCGTTAACCCGTGATATTCGCATTTTATCATTCACTGCCGATGAGCTGGCCAAAGTAAGCGAGGCGATGCCTTCATTTCAGCCTTTAGAGGTACCAGCAGAGAGTTATCGAGGCGTTCCCGCATTCAACACACCAGCGGTGTGGAATGTGTTGGTGGTGAACAAGAACGCGGACCCTGAGCTAATTTACGCCATGACCAAGTCGATGTTCGAGAACATTGACCAAGTTCGTCAAAGCATTACGGTGACAAGCTATACCACGTTAGACAATATGCAAAGGCTCTCAGGCGTCCCACTTCATCCTGGTGCACAAAAATATCTCGATGAAATGAAGTAGGGGAGTGATGCATGCCAGATACTAAGTCGTCTATTCTGGTCGATATACCACTCAAAATAGCCGCTGTTGCGGCTATTGCTTTGTCAGTGTTCCAAATTTGGCAAGGGGTTACCGCTGAGATATCGGCACCGGTTTTTCGTCCTATTCACCTAAGTTGGGTCATCGTGTTGGTGTTTTTAACCCAGCCACTCTTCGCAGCTAAGCCAGAGAGTTGGGGTTTTAAGTTAGGACGGTTATTTGATAGTTTTTTTGCCGTAGCAGTCATTTGGGCCACGTGGCGCATCGCAAGGTTTGACTACGATGATATTACCTTTTTGCTCGAGGGGATTGGTGATCTGGACAAACTTGCGGGTTGCATAACGATAGTTTTGTTGCTTGAAGCAACCAGGCGTACGGTTGGCATGGTGATGGTGGCTATCGCGGCCTTATTCCTCGCCTACGCGATGTTTGGCAATTACTTACCGACCCAAATTGCCAGCAGTGGATTCCCACTTGAGGATATCATTCGTTTCCATATCTTCTCCACCAACGGCGTATACGGCGCGCCACTCGCTATTGCTGCTGGCGTGGTGTTTATCTTTGTACTGTTTGGCGCTTTTTTGCAGGTCACTGGTGCGGGGAATTTCTTTATCGATGCGGCATTTGCTATTGCGGGCAAATATCGTGGTGGTCCGGCTAAGGCAAGCGTTATCTCGTCGGCTGCACTCGGCTCTATCTCAGGCTCCGCGATAGCCAATACCGTGACAACCGGTTCTTTGACCATACCCATGATGAAAAAACTCGGTTACAAGCCGGAGCAGGCCGCCGGTATTGAGGCAGCAGCGTCAACTGGCGGGCAAATTATGCCGCCGGTCATGGGAGCAGGGGCATTTGTTATGGCTCAGTTTACCGGTATTCCCTACAGTGAGATCCTTGTGGTGTCGATTATGCCCGCGATATTGTACTTTGCTTGTACCTTGCTGTATGTCCACATTATGGCCTGCAAGCTTGGATTACGCGGGATGGATAGCTACGAAAAACTCGCGTTAGTGATGCAGCGTGGTTGGCATTTTTTGGTGCCGCTCGTGCTCATTACGGCACTGTTGATGATGAGTTATTCACCGGTATTGGTTGGGATTAGTGGTTGTGCGGCTATCTTAGTCGCTGCAATGCTGCGCAAGCACAGCCGAATAAGCTTGGGGTTGTTCTTAGAGGGAATGAAGCAAGGGGCACTGCTGGCATTGCCGATTTCTGTAGCGTGTGCAACTGCAGGGATTGTCGTCGGTGTGGTTGGTCAAACTGGAATTGGATTGCAATTCACTCAGTTCTTGATCGCATTATCTGGAGGCTATCTGTTTAGCGCACTCGCGCTTATCGCTGTGGCAGCCGTAATTTTAGGCATGGGTTTACCCGTGACGGCGGCTTATATCGTATTGTCGATTATGGCGGTACCAACCTTATTGGACTTTGGTGTTAGCTTACTGGCTGCACATATGATTGTCTTTTGGCTGTCTCAAACCTCGAACGTGACTCCACCTATAGCGCTTGCCGCTTTTGCAGGGGCTGGTATCGCCAAGTCATCGCCAATGCGCTCGGCCGTCCAAGCTTTTAAGTTGGCTCAGGGCTTTTTCCTTATTCCGATGATGATGGCATTTTCAGGGCTAATTTGGGTAGATGGTCAACTGGCTAGTTTTGCCATTGCGACATTGAGTACTGTTGCGCTGATTATTGCTTTTGCTGGCAGTATTGAGGGCTATATGTTTGGCAGGCTATCACATATTGAGCGTCTGTTTTGGCTGCTCACCGCGCTGTGTATGGTGTTTGGGTCTGTAACGGTGGAACTGTTGGGTATGCTTGTTCTGTTGGGGCTGATGGCTTGGAATCTGCGCCAACAGCGGGCATCTCAGCCAGCCAGTTAGTCTAACCAAGTGACAAAAAAAAGAAGTGGCCCGAAAGCCACTTCTTTTTTACATCTAGCTTTGATTAGCCGTCGATGCCCTTTGATTTAAGGTACTCGGCATAGGTGCCACGGAAATCATTGATCTTACCGTCTTTAATCTCAAGGATACGGGTTGCTAGGGAGTCAACAAACACACGGTCGTGTGAAACGAAGAACAAAGTACCTTTGTACTGCTCAAGCGCGTTGTTAAGTGACTCGATCGATTCCATATCCATGTGGTTGGTTGGTTCATCCATCAGCAGCATGTTTGGCTTATGCATCATGATTTTACCCAGAAGCATACGACCTTGTTCACCACCAGAGAGCACCTGAACGGATTTCTTAATGTCGTCTTGGCCAAACAGCATGCGACCCAAGAAGCTGCGCACTACCTGTTCGTCATCACCTTCTTGACGCCACTGACCCATCCAATCCATTAGGTTCATATCTTCAGCGAAGTCGTGCGCGTGATCCTGAGCGTAGTAGCCAATGTTGGAGTTTTCAGACCACTTATAGTCACCAGTGCGAGGTTCAAGCACACCAGCTAGGGTGTTCAGTAGGGTGGTTTTACCCACGCCATTTTCACCAATGATGGCAACGCGCTCGCCCACTTCAAAGATAGCGTTGAAGTCAGAGTACAAGTCATCCTCGAAACCTTGGCTGAGGTTCTCTACGATAAGCGCATTACGGAACAGCTCTTTCTCCTGATCAAAACGGATAAACGGGTTCTGACGACTAGAGGGCTTAACCTCTTCAAGCTGAATTTTGTCAATCTGCTTAGCACGAGACGTGGCTTGTTTTGCTTTGGAAGCATTGGCAGAGAAGCGTGCAACGAAGGTATTCAGCTCAGCAATTTGTGCCTTTTTCTTCGCGTTATCAGCAAGTAGACGCTCGCGCGCTTGGGTAGCGGCAACCATGTATTCATCGTAGTTACCAGTAAATAGGCGTAGCTCACCGTAATCCAGATCCGCCATGTGGGTACACACAGAGTTTAGGAAGTGGCGGTCGTGCGAGATGATGATCATGGTACAGTTGCGCTGGTTCAGTGTTTCCTCTAGCCAGCGAATGGTATCCATATCCAAGTTGTTGGTTGGTTCATCGAGCAGCATGACGTGCGGGTCAGCAAACAGAACCTGAGCCAGTAGCACACGTAGCTTCCAACCAGGCGCAACCTCACTCATCAAACCGTAGTGTTGCTCTTCCGGGATACCTACCGCTAAAAGAAGTTCACCCGCCTTCGCATCAGCCATGTAACCGTCCATTTCAGCGAACTGAACTTCAAGGTCGGCCACTTTCATGCCGTCTTCTTCAGACATTTCCGCGAGAGAGTAGATGCGGTCACGCTCTTGTTTTACTTCCCACAGCTCTTTGTATCCCATGATCACAGTATCGATAACCGTGTATTCCTCATAGGCAAACTGATCCTGGTTCAGTTTGGCAATGCGCTCGTTCGGGTCGTAAGAAACGTTACCTGATGTCGGCTCTAGTTCACCGGATAGAATTTTCATGAACGTCGACTTACCACAGCCGTTTGCGCCAATTAAGCCGTAGCGATTACCGCCACCAAACTTAACTGAGATGTTTTCAAACAGAGGCTTAGCGCCAAACTGCTGTGTAATATTTGCCGTTGTAATCATGGTGAAGAGTGCCCTCAGATGGATTGGCTTGGTGCAAAAAAAGGAGGAATTTACCAGATATTGGTTAGTGTTTCCAGTGTGATAAATATCACAAAAGCCTGCTCGATATGAGAGCAGTGGTAAAATCTTGGTTGATAAGGTAGCGGATGTGCGATCTTGCTGTTAAATGTTGATCTAGCTGCATACATCAACAGAGCGAAAATATTGAAAAGGCATGCTTAATTGATATGATGGTCAATTAATGCAAGTATTTGTGTAATCGATAGGTTTTCTTCAAATACCCGATTGGATTTCACGGCCAACAGAGCGCCGCGCTCGCTTCCCACAAGGTCTTTATATTTATGTCTAAAACCAGTGATGCTTACTTCGACGAGTTTAGTCAGTTATTCTCCGCGGATGAATACCCATTACTGCATCGTCAGTTTGAGACTGAAGTGACACGCAAGGTCTTTGAACCTGGCGAGCAATTGATCTATCAGCAAGAGCCCCTGACGCGTATGGGGTATTTGGTTAGGGGAGAAGCCGAAGTCGAGGTGGTTTCTGCTGATGGAGGGTTACTTGCGGCAGGGATCATCTCACAAGGCTGCATGCTCAATGCACCGGCTTACCTTGATGGTCAGCGCTCGCCAGTTACGTTGGTGGCTAAGCAGCGTTGCGAAGTTTTGTTTGTGTCGTACAAAAAACTCAAGGCCGATCCCCAACTAGATAGGGAAGCAACCCGATTAGCGGGTATGTGTGCGGTCAACTTATATCGCCTTTGTGAACGCCTATTGACTAGTGCATTGCTTTTATCGTTAAAAGAGCAGGTCATTCAATGGCTGATTCGCTTACAAGACGACAATGACTCGGTGGCTATCACGGCCGAGAAGCTTGCCACTCACCTTGTTGTGAGCAAGCACAAAGTGCATCGAGCACTCAAGGAGTTAGAGAGAGGGGCGGATAGAAAATGCTTATGGTACGGTAAAGGTATTCAAACCATGAACTGCCTTTAGTTTTCAAACTCCTTACATCTTTTGCTTAGTATTGACGCTTTGTCCTGCTTTTCAGATTTATCTGGTTACTCTTTTTTCATCCCATGCATGATGTGTACACGTCGCCTGTTTTACCTCGGGCCATTTGGCAAAGTTGTATTTTGCAACTTTGTCGATTGCTCAATTTGGTAAATTTGCCCTATGGCTGGATGTGCCACGAAACCATTGCGTGACGTGGAGCTCCAGTGACGGTTGAGTTTAATCAGAGCTATATTCGCAATTGCCAAACAAGAAGTCTAGTGCGAGATACCCCTGTCTTACTGCGTTGGTGAGCCTCTGATTGAACAACCTTAATACACGGCTCAGGGCACAGGAAACAAAGCTAAGCGCTATCGCTGTGCATGAATGGCATTATTTCCTGCCGCTTTGCCATAGGTATGCAATTAGACAAACAAAGAGCAACATAATGACACTAATGACAACACGTACGCTTCGTGGCGAATGCGACAATGGCGTTTTGCAATTACTCAAGCGTAGCTACGAGATGTCAGACTTACTTGCTGAGGAGCTGGTGAGTGTGGGTAAAGTCAAACGCCTGAAAAAAGGTGAGTTCTTGCATTACCAAAATGAGAACAAAGAGTATATTACATTTATACTCAGTGGCATTCTCGGCTTTCATCCACCCGCCAGTAGCTACACCGGACCATTTTATAACTTGATCACGCCGGGCGTGATCATTAATGATGACAATTTTGTCCTGTCTACTGACAACTATCTGGATGTCAAGGCAGCAACTGAGTGCCGCTTGATCATGTTGCCATTTAAGGAAGCGGAGCAACTTTTGAACCAATTCGATTTTAGTTTGATGCTCAATCGCTCTTTGGCGATAAAGCAGCGCTTTTTCCAAACTCTATTTGATATTCGAATGGAGTCCGATCAGCGTGAGAAACTGCTACAGGCACTAAAAGCTATCGCGGACGCGAGTGCAACAGGCACCATTGCTCTCAATATTGGTGCGTTGGCTGCTTTACTCAAGATTTCACGTAACTCTGTGGGTAAGATTTGCACTGCGTTAATCGATGAAGAGATATTAGTGAAAACTCATCTGGGCTACCGATTTGCTGATAAGTCCCGTCGTATTCTCACCCAACAAGCAATGGTCTTTACTGACGTATAATGCGTACGATGAATTTATTGCAAAGCCTGCAGATTTTAAGCAGGTTTGGTTTTTCAACAGGATAGTAGGCTACACTAGATGCAGTTATCAAACAGTGGAGCGATCATGGCCAAGAATAGAAGTAAACGTCTACGCAAAAAATTGTATGTGGATGAGTTTGCCGTACATGGGTTCGAGTTCTCATGCCAAGTTGCAGTTAATGATGTGATGGACTATTCGACTTTAATCGATGATTTCATAGATTTTATTGAAAGCCGAGACTTAATCATGGGCGGGGGTGCGAATCAACACAGCTTTGACTGTTTTGTCTTGGCCGATGGACGCTATGACTCTGTCACCGAAGACGATCGCCAGGCGATCACAGACTGGCTAGAGCAGCGCTCTGAGTGTTCAGAGGTCAAAATCGGGCCACTGGTCGACGCTAACGGCGTTGATTAATCACAGGCAATGCCGCTTGATCTGGATCAGGCGCTTATCGAGTTCCGTGGTAGGGGGAAGTCTTTCCTCAATTGTCCTTACTCTTCTAGACAGTCGTTTGTCTAGCAGCTTGTCCCCCTAAGCTAAGCGTTCTGCCTAGTTTTTTGTGTTGCTAGCCGAAATTGACTCTAATCTGTGGTTTAATCGATGCGAAAGACGATAGATAGGAGCATTTAGAGAAGTGCATAATAACGCCAGCCTTTATCAAGAGGCAATTGAGAATATTCGTTCGCGCTCGCAGGGGCTGGCATCACAGCCTCTTTACGACCTCACCATCAATTTTCATCCCGACCGCTTGACCGCTCACTCTACCCCTCTTCTTGCGGCAATGGCAGAGGATCTCAGAATAAAATCCCAATTTGAAACTGGGACCAGTAATGGGGGTTTAAGCGCAAACGGTGGGGCAAGGTGGCGTTGGGAGAAACGCGTGTTCGGTGGGGTTTACGATCATGCCCTCAACACTCAGCGGCCGAAATATGGCGCACTGAATTATCAATGTTTGGATGTAGGGGCATCCCCACGATTTGGCTCAGCACATTTTCGCTTGAGGTCGCATATGCATCAGCGAGCGACGTTTTGCTATCCGGATAGTTATTTTGAGCCAGAGCATTTTGCTTCTAGTGAGTATATTCAGCCTCTGATCGATCGCGCGCAACAGGACCAACACGATGCACTGGATGCCTATATTGAGGCGCATTTTCATGGTGATATTGATTTAGCCATTGATGTGGAAGCCCTAGTGCTCGATCCCGTTTTTCGAGATACGCAAGTGGAGGTATTAGCGCGTCGCTTGCCGGTTAAGCTTGAGTGGCATTCTGGGTTTAAACTCTCTGTTGCTGAGCTTAGCGAACGGACTGATTATCGTGGTGAAAAATACGTTGACTTGGCAAAGGAAATTGCACAAAACCAGATCCTCACGCCAGACTTGCTTGGGTTTGCGCTGCAAAATGATGCGTATGAGGCGCAGGACGTGAAAAAGGTATGGCATTATCTCGCGCGTTTTGGCTATCAGCATTGGTCTTGAGCATATTTGGGGAATATATTCCACACAATGGGATTCTAAATACTAGATTTAATAAGGCGCTACTTATCACATTAATGTCATTTAATAATCGTTACTTTAAATATTAATGGTCAAGGCACAAATTAACATATTTAGATCGCTATTTTTCTTGCTGAAATAGCCTTGAGTTATTGTGTCTGCAAGGGGGTTGGTTTATTCCTATTCGACCTTTATTTGTTAATGGAGTTCGCCTGAAATCAAGGGTGGGTTTAAGGTCAACTTGATTTAAGCATCGTTATTAAATGGGCAAAGCATTGGTGGTTGTATGTTTTTAAATAAAATAAAGATAAGAACAAGGATTTTTCTACTTACTTTCATCCCTACCGTATTGGTGTGTGTATTTATCTTCCTAACACTATCTGAGTCACTAGAAAAACAACAACGCGCTGACAAGCTGCATTCAGTCATGGAGTTGACTGAAAGAACCGGGGAGTTACTCAAATCGCTCCAAGATGAAAGGGACTATACGTTCACTGTTATCGCCTTCCCCGAACATAAAACTGCAGATGGTACAACCTATAAACAAAAGTTGGCTGCTCAAAGAAACGCGGTGGATTTAGAGATAAACCGTTATCGAGATTATATACGTAGTGTGGATAAAGTGACTGATGAGCTGAAAGATGTCTATGCGAGTGCCGAGGAGTTTCTCTCCGCATTAAGCTTTCTGCCATCGTCTAGGCAGGGTATAGATCAAGGAAAACTGCAAGATGAACAAGGGGACTGGATCACCAACAAATATGCAGATACCAACCTACTCGCCATCGATACGATGAACAGCCTGGTCAAAGTTGCCTCCCATGAGCCAGAGCTATTTATGCTGGCGGCCAGCTACGCCACGCTAATGCAGATTGAGCGTGTCTATTCTTTTGAGCGTTCAATGAAGTTACGGATGTTTCGTTTCAATAAGGTAGACTACACCTCACACAGTAATAATAAGACCGACTGGCGATTATTGCAGGATCTTGTGCCCAGGCTACGATCTTATGCGCCAAATGATATTATTCGCTATTTCGAGCAGCATCATGAAAATTCCGAGACCAATAAGTCTATCCACAAGCTAAGATTTGAGTTATTGCAAATGGGTGGCGAGACAATCAGTCACTCTCCTCATGTTTGGTTTGAAGATGCGACGAAGAACATTAGCAACTTACGAGATGTTTCTGACTATGTGGTTCAAAAGCTGGCTCAGCGGTCGAGTGATGATATTGCGAGTGCAAATCGAACCTTAGCAATAAGCATTTTATTTGGCATTGTCAGCTTGATCGTAATTTTGACTATTTCGCTGCTGATCATAAAATCTATTACCCAGCCATTGACCCACCTAGTGAAAGAATTATCGGATATCGCAGTGAACAAGCGAGTAGATAAACAGGTTCAATTGCAAGGCTCCGATGAGCTGACGCAGCTAGTAAAGGCATTCAATCAGATACAGACAAGCTTTAATGATACCTTGATCCGAATATTCAGTGAGCTGGAAAGTAACAACCATTGCATTGATTCGGTGGGTGTATCAATGAAAGACAACCTTGCAAGTGCGAGTCGGCAAGATAGCTCGACCAGTGTACTGTCGCTATCTATCGATGAAATGGCCACAGCAAGCGGTGAGGTGGCTAGCATTATTAATGAGACTGCCGTATCGATTCAGTCTGTTTATCAAAAATCACTCGAGAGTGAGCAGGTAGTGTTAAACAGTCAAGAGCTAATGGACAGCTTGGTCGGTACAATGAAAGAAACACAGTTGCAGGTAAGCCGGCTTGATACAGATAGTGATGAAATTGTTGATATTCTCAAAGTCATTCACGGTATCGCAGAGCAGACCAACCTTCTGGCGCTGAATGCCGCTATTGAGGCCGCCCGTGCAGGTGAGCATGGTCGCAGTTTCTCAGTTGTTGCTGATGAAGTACGAAATCTTGCAGGGATGACTCGTGATGCAACTGAGAAGATCGAAAAACAGATCAGTATGCTGCAGTCGACGGCCAAGCATGCGGTTCGACACTTATCAGAGCTGCAGAAAAGTGGTACCAGCGTCGCGAATGTGGTCCTGAGTAACGTAGATACTTTTGTCTATTTTCGCAAAGAGCTTGATAGTGTGGCGGTAATGTCACAGCAAATTGCAGCCGCAGCTGAGGAGCAAACATTGTCCTCTAAGGAGATACGTCGTCAGATACATGAGATCAAGGACGAAACTAAGCAAATGTATCAATCAACGGACACAACAGCCATCACAAGTGAAGCACTAAGGGAGTCGAGTGTCAGGCTGAACAGTTACATTAAGCAATTTAAAGTCTCCAGCGTCGAAGTGTAACCAAAGAGGCAATATTCAACATTCGTGCGTAGGGCGCTGGATTACCAAGAGCAACATTACTGTAAACAAGCCTTAATCAATTTGAAATAGTATCCAATTAATGTACGCCGAAAATATTTCGATATCTTGGATAAGTTATGAATAAGACGATGATGGCTCTGGCACTTACGTGCTGCTCTTGGTCGCTTAGTGCGGCACAACTGGTGGAAGGCGAGGTAACAGCGGTAGCGCTTAATGAAGTGCACCCCACGCAACCTTCAGTGGGTTACGATCAGGTATTTTACAAACTTGGTCGCTTTGAGAAAGACACCAAGAAGATGTTTGACGAAGTATGTGAAGCTAATGGCCAAAAAGGTCTGGTTAGCTTTGACGAGCAGTCTAACCCAAAAGATCTGACTAGCTTTGAGTGTAAAGAAGAGATTGGTTCGCGTCACAAAGACATGAAGACGATCGTGATTGCGCCAAACGGTCAATACTATCTCACCGATGGTCACCACACGTTTAATGTTTTCTGGCACATGGCTCGTGGTGGTGAGGACTTTAGTGTTAACGTCGTTGTCGATAAAGACTACCGTCATCTTGATAACATGGAGCAGTTTTGGGATGCGATGATCGCCGATGGCAATACTTGGCTGTACGACAGTCAGGGTGACGCGATTACTCACCAAGACTTACCATCGTCACTGGGTATTGAGAACTTCCAAAACGACCAATACCGTTCAATGATGTATTTTTCTCGCGATGTAGGATGGAACAAGCCGAAATCACCAGTGCCATTTCTTGAGTTCTACTGGTCTAAAGAAGTGCGTCAAGATATTGATGTCGCAGAATTTGATCTAGTGACGGCTGACGGCTACCGTGAGGCGATCACGCGAGTGAGTGAGTATTTGCTGGCGATGGAGACCGATAATGTTGGTGGTTCGGGCAAATCAGTAAAAGAGATGGGGCAATTTGACGAGTTTAATCAAAAAGGCCTCGACAAATTGTTCCGTGACAAGGGTAAAGTTACCTATATGCTGGGTTACAAGACACAGCAGTAGTGGATGAACCTTCTTTGGCGAGCGATTCGCCATTATTAAACCCCCGAACACTTTAGTAACCCAAGATGCAGGCTCTCAAGCCTGCATCTTGGGTTAACTGGTGATAGATATTAGCCCTCCAAGGTGTTTCAACCTTCTACACTCCTACTTCATACGATGTTCACTATTTTATTTATGCTGCTTTAGCATTTTCCAATAGCAATTCGAGTGATAGTCTTCGCAAATATTCAGGTAATTTCCTGAAATGTTGCATTTTGGGCGTCCGCAATCGGTTTTTGGGCGCCCAAAGGTTATGATTAAAAGCAAATGAATAATAAGACTGCCAAAGGGTGAAGGATTATGACGCATTTTCCATTCGGTGTTGACGCAAAGTTTTGCTGCTTTATAGATACGCGTAATCTAGTTGAACATTATTATTTCTTCCATAAATATATCTGTATGCTGATGTGAGTTATCGCACGTAATAAATTTATTAGTGAACTTATTGCGTGTGAGGATTTTAGTTCAGATTATCTTGATAATATCAATGTTTATGTGGTGTACTCCTCTTTAATTAGTGAGGAGTAAGCATTATTTGTTTTGAAGCTGCTGTATATAAAATGCAAAGGTTTTTGATCCCAAGCTATACGAAGTCTGATAATCCAACTGTCTCTTTTTATAATGATTTTGTGTCGTTGAACTTAAAGATAAGGAGAATTACATGACGAATAACTTAGTCCCAGAACAAGAACTTAAAGACCTCGCGATTAAAAAATTGTGTTCGGTAGGGGTGCGAAAAGACACGGCACAACTTGTTGCTGAGGTATTAGTTTTTGCCGATAAAACGGGTGTTAATTCTCATGGCGTGCTTAGGGTAGAGCACTACTGTAAACGGATATTGTCAGGTGGGATGAACCCGGATGCTAATTTTAGTTGTGAATCCATTTCGCCTTCAGCTGCACTTTTTAATGCTGATGATGGTATGGGGCATGCTGCGATGATTGAAGCGACGGATGAAGCGATCACAATGGCAAAACAGAACGGTATCGGCTTTGTATTGGTGAAAAATGCCTCACACTGTGGTGCATTATCCTATTATGTCAATCAGGCTGCTAATGCCGGGATGTGCTCTATTGTGATGACACAAACGGACAAATGCGTCGCTCCCTATGGCGGGACTATGCCGTTCTTTGGTACCAACCCACTCGCTTTTGGCTTTCCAGTGAAAGGCAAAGATAACGTGATTATTGATATGGCAACCAGTGAGGTTGCGCTAGGAAAAATACTTCACGCCAGAGAAACCGGAGATGATATACCAACTAACTGGGCGTTAGATAAGACTGGCGCACCAACATCTGACGCCAATGCAGCATGCACTCTTTTACCCTTTGCTGGCGCCAAAGGTTATGCGATAGGACTTGCGATTGACGCGCTGACCGGTGTACTGGCTGGTGGTAACTACGGGCCGAATGTCAATGGTATGTATAGTGACTATGAAAAAATGCGTAAGTTGGGCTCTATGGTATTGGCCATTGACCCTAAGGCGTTTGGCAATCTTGATTTTTCTGATGTAATGGCACAGATGGTAAGTGATATTCATGATCAACCCCCGGCGAAAGGGTTTGATTCAGTGATGTATCCAGGTGAGCCACAGCACAAATTCCGCCGCAAATGTGAACAGCTAGATCAGATACCAGTAGCGCAAGAGGTGTATTCGTATCTCGTCAGCTAGTTATCTAAATATCATTATAAACACTTAGGGGGCGAACAAGTGAAAAAAATATTATTTTACTTTGATACGGTGATCCGTTGGTTAGCCATGACCTGCTTATCAATAATGATTTTTTTAGTGTTAGGTAATGTTTTACTTCGTTATATTTTTAGTTCTGGGATAGCCTGGTCAGAAGAAGGGGCAAGGATCTGCTTTGTGTGGGTTGTCTTTCTCGGTGTTATCTTGGCAGCACGTGACAATGAACACTTAATTGTTGATGTTTTAAGTGCAAAGGCAACGCCAAAAATAGCAAAGTTACTAGATGTTTTAGTTAGCATTATCACGCTATTTGTGATGTATGCAGTTGTTATTGGTGGCGTAAAAATAATGCTAATGACCTTGGAGCAACCCTTGCCTGCGACAGGACTACCCGCTGCACTTATATATTTCGCTGGTGTATTCGGTGCTGGGTGTCTATTGATTATGACACTATGTAATTTGCCTATGTCTAATAGGTGAGGAGAGTGTATGCTTTGGTTATTCTTAATTAGCCTGTTTAGTATGTTATTTATCGGTCTGCCTGTCGCTATTGCGATGCTCGGTAGCGCTGCGATAATGATCTTTGTTATGGGTATTTACGATCACCAGATTATTGCCGAATACTTTATTAATGGCGCGAATAACTTTCCTTTGATGGCTATTCCCTTTTTTATGCTCACTGGCGCAATTATGGAAAAAGGGGGGATTTCGAATCGCATCGTCACCTTCGCCATGTCGCTTGTTGGACATATAAAAGGTGGGTTGGGTTATGTCGTCATTATCTCTGGCCTTATCTTTG
Organism: Vibrio sabulosilitoris; assembly: GCF_055391395.1. Taxonomy (NCBI): domain Bacteria; kingdom Pseudomonadati; phylum Pseudomonadota; class Gammaproteobacteria; order Vibrionales; family Vibrionaceae; genus Vibrio; species Vibrio sabulosilitoris. The sequence goes on along the minus strand of NZ_AP029599.1, from coordinate 2,376,159 downwards.
CAGGTCTATCCGGTAGTGCTATCGCCGATACCGCGGCGTTAGGTGCGATCTTGATACCTATGATGTTGGGTAAAAATTACGATCGCAAAGATACGGTCGGCATCATTTGTGCGGTGGGTATTGTCGCTCTGGTCATCCCGCCAAGCATTCCGATGATTGTTTTTGGTGTAATTAGTGGCTCTTCAATTACCAAGTTATTTATTGGCGGGGCCTTACCGGGAATCTTGATGTCAACTGGGTTGTGGCTAGCTTGGAAATTTCGCTTTAGACATACCCAAATTGAAACATATATTAAGCAATCGGCTAAACAGCGCTGGATAGCATTTAAAGATGCGTTTTGGGCGTTGATGTTACCTGTGATCATAATTGTTGGGTTAAGAGGTGGGATTTTTACGCCAACCGAGGCGGGTGTTGTCGCGGCCATGTATGCATCGATCATCAGTTTAGTCTACAGAGAACTGAGTTTTGACAATTTAAGTCAGGTGTTTGTTAGTACTATCAAGACAACAGGTATTGTTATGTTTGTTGCTGCTGCTGCCATGGTCTCAGCGTATGCGATCACCGTAGCACAAATACCTAATGAAATAGTTGCTGTCCTAAGTGGGGTCACGGAGAGTCCAACCATGATCCTATTGTACATCATGTTGTTTTTGCTATTAGTTGGCTGTGTAATGGACTTGATACCGGCTATCTTGATTTTTACTCCAGTCCTTATGCCGGTGGTCGCCAATTACAACATCGATCCGATCTATTTCGGTGTGCTAATGGTGATCAATCTCAGTATTGGTCTAATTACTCCCCCGATTGGTACGGTACTTTATGTGGGTCTCAGTGTCGTGAATCGGGGAGTAGCAAAATCGAATCAAATGAACATATCTGAATTAGCTCGAGGTATATCCCCCTTTTTCTTAACCCACGTTATCGTACTGTTTCTACTCGTGTTGTTCCCAGAGATCGTCACGATACCAGTGAAATGGCTTGGTTGATAAGCCAAAGATGTTATTTGCATAAGGAAGGCTATATGAAAACAAGTAAATATATTGCTATTTTTGCTGCATCAATCTTGTTGTCAGCTAATGCGCACGCTTTTTTTGGAAAACGTGCCACGACAATTAAGGTGTCGCATTACTTTTCAGAGTCAAATCCGCATCATATTGCGCTGACCAAGATGGCCGAAGAGATAGAAGAGGCGTCAGGTGGAGAGTTAGAGGTAAAAATCTTTCCCAATGCGACTTTAGGAGGTGAAGAGCAGGCAATCAATGGTGTGCGTAACGGTACGATCGAGATGGCGCTGATAGGGTCATTGATGCAGCAAAACCACCCAATGTTAGGAGTATTCGAATTTCCGTTCTTAATGAAAGATGCTGACAGTGCTTTAGCGGTTTTAAGTGGTGATCCAGGCATGGAAGTGAAAAATAAGTACGATGAGTTTGGGGTCAAGCACTTAGCCTATTCTATTTCGGGCTTTCGACATTTAACATCGAATAAACCGGTAACTTCACCGAAAGATTACAGCGGACTTCGTGTTAGAGTCCCGAACAATTCAATGTTTATTGATATGGCAGATGCGTTGGGATGGAACGTACAGGCATTGCCGCTTCCAGAGGTGTATACCGCGCTAGAGCAGGGCGTCGTTGATGGGCAGGAGAACCCCTATGCCCTGATTGAAGCCCAAGGGTTCTATGAAGTTCAAGACTACATCGTAGAGACAGGCCATATGTTTACAAATCTCAACTTGATATATGCGGGTAAGAAATGGGACAACTTATCTCAACAACATCAAGATTTGATTCAAAAAGCGGCAGACAACTACTCTAAGATCAGTTGGCAAATGACCACGGACGCGGTTGAAGTGACGAAAGAAAAAATCCGCGCAGCAGGAACTCAAATTATCGTTCCTTCTGAGGAGATGACGCAGTATAACCTTGACTCTGTGAAGAAAATGAAACAGTCATACATCGAGAGAAATCCGTGGGCTGAAGAGTTTTTCAAACGCGTGGATGCGATTAATCTATCACAAGGCTAAGGCTTGTTTGGGAGCCTTGACGGCTCCCAAACCGCCGTGTTTAGCATACAAAAACGATTATTGAGATAAGACTGACATGACAATTCGACCTTATCAGAGAATCGGCAATCTGCTTATCGACAAAATCAATGCAAGAGAGTACTTGGCTGGAGATAAGCTCCCAGGAGAGCGAGATATTGCAGCCAGCATGGGTGTTAGTCGGGCAGTAGTTCGCGAAGCCGTGATTATGTTGGAACTTTTTGGTTTTGTGGACGTTCGTAAAGGTTCTGGTGTGTATGTAAAGGCAATTCAGGGCTGCGGGTCTATCGATGATAATAGCGATGTAGGACCTTTTGAGCTTTTGCATGCAAGACAGTTGGTTGAAAGTACCATAGCGCGTGCAGCAGCAGCGTCGATCACCAAACAAGACGTCGTAAGTTTAAAAAAAATTATTGAACAGGAAAAACGCGAGTTAAGTCAGCCTGCCAACCTAGCTGGAACGTCGGTCTCTTCAGATAAGCAGTTTCATTATATGCTTGCCCAAGCAACCAAAAATAGTGTCTTGGTGAACATGATGGAAATGATGTGGGAGCAGCGTTCAAAGAGCCAAATGTGGAGACAGCTAGAAAAATACATATCAAATTACCAGTATCGGCAAAAATGGTTGCAGCATCATGAGGTGATACTTCAGGCTCTGATCATGAAAGATGCTGATCGGGCCTACCAAGCGATGTTTGATCACATTCAAGAGGTGAAACAGACGCTATTTAACCACTCTGATGTCGAAAATCCAGAGTTTGATGCCTTTTTATTCGATTTTGAACCTAAGAAGATCACCCTTTAGGGTGGAATAGGCACTGGTGACTATGATTGATGAGGTTATTGGCGTGTCACTACCTCATCTTGAACGTGACAGAATGCTTATGGGAGACCCTGATGGCTGGGTGTCTAAGCCCTTCTGGACAACTATGCGCGATAATATACCGATTGACTCGTAACCTATTGCTTGTTTATGCAACAAGTTTTATTTTAAATACTTTGTATTTGCGCCATGGAGGAAGATTCAATGGATTACTTGTCAGCAGTGATTCTGTTCGCTGTTTCGTCTTCGATTACCCCCGGACCGAATAATATTATGGTCATGACTTCTGGGGTCAATTTTGGTGTAAAGAAGACCTTACCACTACTGGCAGGGATCTGCATGGGTTTTACCATCATGCTGTTAATTTTGGGAGCGGGCTTTTCCACGGTGTTTGAGTTGTTCCCTAACCTCCATTTTGTGATCAAGTGTTTTGGCGTCCTTTACTTACTCTACCTTGCCTACTTAATCGCTACCTCAAGTGGTGCAATTCAATCTGACAGCCAGAGCAAGCCATTGACCTTTATGAATGGTGCGTTGTTTCAGTGGGTAAACGGCAAGGCTTGGGTCGTGGCGATGGGAGCGATAGCGGCTTTCACCACTACAGGCACCGATTTGCTGATGCAGAATATGATGATTGCGGCGACTTTTTTGCTGGTTTCGTTTCCTTGTGTGGCGATATGGCTTGGCTTTGGCTCGCTGCTTAAGAATGTACTTAATACACCACGACGCCGTTTGCTCTTTAATCTTTGTATGGCGAGCTTGTTGGTGTTGTCTATCGTCCCTGTAATCAGCGAGATAATTGAGCAAGTTATTGCTTAACAGATGACGACTCGAAACGCCTAATCGGCGACGGGGTTTTATTCGCCAGCAACCGATATGGATATTGGCGAGTAGTTCAGGCAGATATTGTCAACGTGTTTAGTTACGTAGGCTCAGATACCACCATAACAAAGGGGCGAGCAGGGCCAGTTCGATGCCGACATAAAGCCATTGCTTGATTAGAGAGCCGTCCAGCATGATACCGATAAGCCGAGCGACTAATAGGCCAAACATCATTGAGGCTCCTGTAGCGGCGAGCGTTGGTAACCATGGTGTCAGCTCATGGTGAAACAACAGCAGTGTACCTAAGCCAATGATCAGGCCCCACCATATCCGACGCTCGATGGCTGCAAAGGTGTTATCGGGAATCGGTTTGCTGCTAATTAGTTCTGGATTGACGACTAGTACCACGCCGACAATCAATAGCAATATCCCGGTCAACTTGAGTAGTAGGCTTGATTCTATCATCCGTTTGGCTCCTCAAAACGACCAGTTTAGAGACGTTTTTTGCTCAGATAGTGTCCAAAGTTCGCGCGCCATGCTTTGGTCTAATGCGATCCTATCAAGTTTACATTCTCCTACCGGACCTACCGTATCGGCGCGCTTAGTTGGACCATAAAGGGTGTTCAAGCTCAAGCCTTGCTCGGTTGCACACATGATCTCTGGCCATGCGCCTTTTTCTGCTGATTGCGCGATAACGCGTGAAAGCACTAACCAGAGCGCTTTATTAAAGCGACTGGCCGTATCCTTCAACAGATTGGTTCTTGAGGCGCCAGGGTGACAGACGTGCACCTGAACCGGTTTTCCCGCCGCTTGGATTCGGCGCTGCAACTCATAAGCAAACATCATTTGTGCAAGTTTGCTTTGGGCATACGCGTTCCAAGCGGTGTAATGATGGTCAAAGTTTAGGTCATTAAACTGAATCTTTTTCAGTCCCATCTTGTAGGCATTACTGCCCACGACAACGATACGACCCTGCGATGCCTCTATGCGTTCAAACAAGAGGCCACAGAGCAGAAAATGGCCGAGATGATTAACCCCTAACTGGCTTTCAAAACCGTCTTTGGTCAGTTCCTGTTTGGCAACTTGGGCGATGGCACCATTACATAGCAGGGCATCGATGTGCGATACGTGAGCTAGGATTTGCTTCGCTGCGCTGCGCACAGAGTCTAAATCAGCCAAGTCGATTGCGATAAAACTCACATCGATGGCGTCACCCAATTGCTCTCTTAGACTATCGATAGCGGCGGCTGATTTGCTTGGGTTGCGGTTAAGCATAACCACTTTAGCGCCTTTTGATAGCAGGATACGTGAGGCCTCAAAGCCCGCACCACTATTTGCTCCCGTGATAAGGTAGGTCTTACCCTCAAGGGAATCGATGCGTTCTGGTGTCCAACCTGTGATGGCGACTTGCTTAGTTGTCATAGTTTAAACCTCTTTCATCATGCTACTGCTAAGGCTGGCGCACGTTCACTTGCCAGCCACTCTCAGGGGGAGTATCGTTGACGGGATGTACTATAACGCTCGGGGTGGGTGGAAAGTAGGCGTATTTGTCGCTAATTTTTGCCTATTTGTATCAATACTAGAATTTGAACCAAGATATGACAATGGCACAACCGATGATAAAGCAGTTGATTGAAAGCAAAATGGAACAGGATGGGTGGGTAGAGACTGGCATTCACGGGGTGCGGCTATTTCGTGTGACGCAGCCCATTCCTTGTGTTCCTGCGGTTTATGAGCCGATGGTAATTGCGATAGTCAATGGAAGCAAAGAGGCCATCGTCGATGGTAAACGGCACTTCTATGATCGCCGACAGTATTTGTCCTGCTCGGTATCGATGCCGGTCGAGGCAGGAACGCCACAGGCATGCCCTGAATCGCCTTTGCTTGGTGTGTCAATCGCGATAGAGACTAATGTGATGAGGGAGCTGGTCGTCGAGTTCGAGCGCCATGCTGGAGTTACAAAATCAGACACAAAGGGTGAACTCCCCGAAGGGCTCGCTTTAGCGAGCTGGGATACTTGTTTTACTGATGCGCTGTTGCGTGTATTAGAGCTGGTTGACGCTCCACTCGACAGTGCCATTTTGGCACAGAGTCGTTTACGAGAGTTGTATTATGCAATCCTTAAAGGCGAGGGTGGGGCAACGTTTAGGCGAGCATTTGGGATCGGTAATGAAATCGCCCGCTCGATTGAGTATCTCTCATCCCACATTGGTGACAATGTCACAATAGAGCAATTGGCATCACAAGTGAGTATGAGTCGAGCGGTGTTCCACCGTAAATTTAAACAGGCAACCATGATGTCGCCGATCCAATTTATAAAATCAATGCGCCTTAACCATGCTGCCATCAAGATTGTGGGTGGCATGACAGTGAGTGCAGCCGCTCTGAGCGTCGGTTATGTCAGCTCTTCTCAATTTAGCCGTGAGTTTAAGCGTCTATATGGTCAATCACCGAAGCAATGGGCACAATCGCAGCAGCCAGTGGCAGATATGGCCTAAGTCGCTTTCTGGGGCTGAGCAATCGTCACTTTTCGGATTAAGTACTCAGGATAATATGAGAACAGATTGGGTCAATTTAGTTATCTAGACCTTGATACATATCCTCCGTTAAAGGGACGGGAACATCCTCGGGATCCCAGCCGGCCCCCAGTGCCTTGTAGAGGCTGACGGTGTTAAGTTGGGCGCTGAGCTCGGTCGTGATCAAGGTTTGCTGTGCGCTGTAATACGAGCGCTGAGAGTCGAGCACGTTAAAATAGTCATCCACCCCTTCGTTAAATCTTAGCTCAGACAGGCGAAAACTTTCTTCGTAGGCATCGACCAACATTTGCTGCCCCTCAATCTGATCATCAAAAGTGGCTTGGTTGCTGAGTGCATCGGCGACCTCTTGGAAGGCGGTTTGGATGGCCCTTTGGTAGTTGTTAACCGCGATTTTCTGATCGGTCGCAGCGATATCAGAGTTTCTCGCTCGAGCGTCCCAATCAAAAATGGGCAAGGAAATGCTTGGGGTAAAGATCCATGAGCGGCTATCCCCAGAGAAAAGATCGTCGAGGTCAGCGCTGAGTAATCCGCCGCTGGTAGTCAAAGAAATAGTTGGAAAATACGCCGCTCTTGCCGCGCCAATATTTGCATTGGCTGCCTTGAGCTGATGTTCTGCCTGCAGCACGTCAGGTCGGTTAAGTAAGATTTGTGAGGGCAAACCAACCGATAAGCTGCGAAACTCTGTGCCTTGCTCACTGTTTGGCAGCAGCTCATCGGGGATAGGTGCGCCGACCAAGAGATTTAGTGCGTTTATATCAACATTCACCTGACTGGTAAATCTCGCCACATCGACTCTAGAGGTGGCGACAGTGGTCTTGGCCTGTGCCACATCAAGGCCCGAGGCCACGCCGTTTTCGAAACTGGTTTGGGTTAGTTTGAGCGAATTTTGCTGTGAGATCAGGGTCTCTTTGGCGAGTGCAAGTAACCGCCGGTCAGATTCAAGCGTTAAATAGGCTTGGATAACATTGCTAATTAAGGTTATTTGGGTGTTCCTACGTCCTTCGATAGTGGCCAGGTAATCTTCGAGTGCTTGTTGCTCAAGGCTGTAAACTCGTCCCCAAAAATCCAGCTCATAACTACTGAGGCCAATATTAAGATTTTGCGTGCGTGAGATGGAAGAATCACCGCCAGTAAAGTTTTCCGATAGCCGCTGGTTGGCGCTTGATGCGTCTAGCCCAATCGATGGATAGCGCGTGGCTCGGCTTAAACCAAGTTGAGCCTCTGCACGGACGATATTAAGCAGTGCTTCGTTGAGGTCTTTATTGTTTTCGAGCGACATCTCAACCAGCGTTTGCAGATCGGTATTATTCACAAACGCACGCCAGTTTAAGGGCTGAGCTTCTTCGTAGCCGAGCTCGTTAACTGGCCAGTTATTACTTACCGGAAACTCAGGCTGGGAATACTCAGGGATAAAATTGGTGCATCCAGAGAGCGCGAGTGTCAGGGAAACAACTTTAACCGATGTCTTCATTAGACTGACTCCTCTTGCCGAGCGCTCTCCACTTGATGCTTGGTCTTGCCTGCAAATAAGCGCTCGACCACAACAAAAAATAAAGGCACAAATAACACCCCGAGCAAGGTTGCGGTGATCACCCCACCAACGACACCGGTACCGACCGCATTTTGTGCGCCGGAGCCAGCACCCGAGCTAATGGCTAAAGGGACAACTCCCATACCAAAGGCGAGTGAGGTCATTAAAATTGGCCGCAAGCGGATACGCGCAGCCTTGAGCGCCGCTTGGATGAGATCTTCTCCTGCTTCATAGTAGCTCTTAGCAAACTCGACAATCATAATGGCGTTCTTAGAGCCAAGTCCAATGGTGGTAAGCAAGCCAACTTGAAAGTAGACGTCGTTTTCTAAGCCAAATAGCTCAGTGGCACTCACTGCGCCTAAGATTCCGAGTGGAATGATCAGGATCACCGAGAAGGGCACTGCCCAGTCTTCGTAGAGAGCAGCGAGACAAAGAAAAACAATCAAAATAGAGAGGGCATAGAGGAGGGGCGCTTGTCCGCCGGAAACCCGCTCTTGATAAGACATCCCAGTCCACTCTATGCCGACCCCCGGTGGCAGCTCGCCAATAATGCGCTCCACCTCGGCCATTGCATCCCCGGTACTCACACCAGCGACTGGCTCACCGACGATTTCGACCGCCGATACCCCGTTGTAACGCTCAAGACGTGGTGAGCCGTATTGCCACTCGCCCTCAGCAAAGACCCGCATTGCGACCATCTCACCAGCGTCATTACGCACTTTCCACTCCATAATGTTCTCAGGTGTCATCCGATACGGTGTCAGTGCTTGAGCATAGACTTTTTTGATCCGGCCACGATCGACAAAATCATTGATATAACTACTACCAAATGCCGTGCCTATGGTGGCGTTGATATCACCAATCGCTACGCCTAAAGCCCGCGCTTTGAGCTGATCGATTTCTAAGTGATAGAGCGGCGTATCGCTAAGACCATTAGGCCGCACCGCGGTGAGTAGTGGGCTTTGATTCGCTGTGCCGAGCAACTGACCTTGGATCGCCATCAACTGCTCATGCCCCACACCCGCGCGGTCTTGCATAAAGAAGTTGAAACCGGTGGCATTACCCAGCTCCATGATCGCAGGTGGTGCGAAGGCAAACACCGCCGCCTCGGTGATCTGCTGAAAATAGCCCATCGCACGGCCGATGATCGCTGTGACATGCGACTGTGGGGTTTGTCGGTCGTCCCAGTCCTTTAGGTTGATAAACATCATCCCGGTATTGGCGCCAGAGCCAGCAAAGCTAAAACCAGCGACCGAAAAGACGGATTCGATATTGTCTTGCTCTTGATTCAGATAGAAGCTCTCGACTTTCTCGAGCACCGCCAAGGTCTGCTCTTGGGTAGCCCCACTCGGCAACTGGACCATGGTCATCATCGAACCCTGATCTTCATCGGGTAAAAAGCCGGTCGGCAGGCGGACAAACAGAATGCCGACAATGGCAATGATGGCAACATAGATCAGCATAAAGCGCACCGCGCGGTGGGAAATAAAATCCACCATTGCCACATAACGGTCGGTTAAGCGGTGAAAATGGCGGTTAAACCAACCGGCGAAGCCTCTGTTTTTCGCCTCTTCATTATGAGTAAGCAGACTGATACATAGTGTTGGGGTGAGAATAATAGCCACCAATACCGACAGTGCAACTGCGGTTACTATGGTGATCGAGAACTGACGATAGATGGCACCGACTGACCCGGCAAAGAACGCCATTGGGATAAATACTGCGCACAACACCATACCGATACCAATCAAAGCACTGGTGTGATCTCCTCCATGGACTTGATGGTGGCGGCCCTAGCATCAAGGTGCTCCTCTGCCATGATCCGCTCAACATTCTCGACTACTACAATGGCATCATCCACCAATAGGCCGATGGCCAGCACCATGGCAAACATCGTTAAGGTATTAATCGAATAGCCAAGCGAGAGCAGCACCGCAAAGGTGCCCAAGATCACGATAGGCACTGCGATTGTGGGAATAAAGGTGGCGCGCAGGTTTTGCAAAAACAGCAGCATGACCAAGAAAACCAACACTACTGCTTCGATCAGCGTATGTACCACACCCTCGATTGAGATCTCGATAAATGGCGTGGTGTCATAGGGATAAGCGACCTTGAGACCAGGGGGGAAAAAGGGCTCAAGTTCATTGATTTTTGCTCGCACCGCCTCGGCAGTATCGAGGGCGTTTTTCCCGGTAGCAAGGCTGACAGACATCCCGGCGGCGGCGAGTTGATTATACGCCGACACGGAGCTATAGCTGGATGCGCCAAGCTCCACATTCGCTACATCCTCCAGAAGAACTTGCGAGCCATCACTGTCGACTTTGAGCAGGATTTGTCGAAATTCGGTCACGGTTTGTAAGCGCGACTGCGCTGTGATGGTTGCGGTGAGTTGAGCGCCCAAAGTCGCTGGCGCAGCGCCCATTTGACCGGCGGAAACCTGCGCATTTTGCTCTTGCACAGCGGCAATCACATCTGCCGGCATAAGTTTGTAACTCTCAAGCTTGTAAGGATCGAGCCAGATACGCATCGCATACTCTGCGCCGAACAGTTGGGTCTGACCGACACCGTCGACCCGGCTCAGTGGGTCAAGAATGTTGCTTGAGATATAATCTCCGAGATCGATATCTGTCATGCTGCCATCCTCGGAAACAAACGCCAGTACCATCAAAAATGAGCTACTGGCTTTCTCGACATTGACGCCTTGTGCTTGAACTTCCGTAGGTAGCAGCGGAGTGGCCGCCTGGAGCTTGTTTTGCACCTGTACTTGGGCGATATCTGGGTCAGTCTCTGCAGAAAAGGTGAGGGTAATTGAGATGTTACCAAACGAGTCAGAAGTGGATTTAAAATACAGCAAATTATCCAAGCCAGTCATTTGTTGTTCAATGACTTGGGTGACTGAGTCCTCAGCGGTTTTGGCTGACGCGCCAGGGTAGAAAGCGGTTATCTGAATCGAAGGCGGGGCAATGGTTGGGTATTGCGCTACCGGCAGATTGAGCAACGCCAGCAGTCCTGCCAGCATAACCATGATCGCCAACACCCAAGCGAAAACTGGGCGATTAATAAAAAAGAGCGCCATAGTGAGTTACCTGTTATTGGTCTTGTTGGGAGATGTCATAGGTGTTGGTCAGGGTCATGTCTGGCCGTATAAACTGTAGACCGACTGCGACGACTTTATCACCGGAGTTCAACCCTTCGGTGATCAGCCATTGATTGTTGATAAGCTTGTCGGCTGAAACGGTGCGAATATTGACCACATCATTGTCGTCAATGACCCACACCTGTGCACTGCCTTGCGGCGTGCGTGACACGGCTTTCGCTGGTACCAAGATCGCATCATTGGTGACACCTTTGGGCAGGGTCGCACGGACAAACATACCCGGCAGCAGAATGTTGTCTGGATTGGGGAAGGAAACGCGCAGAACAAAAGCCCCAGTTGATTCACTGATATTGACGTCAGAGAACAAGATGGTGCCTTTGTGTTCATAGTAAGAGCCATCTTCAAGGGTTAGTTGAATATTGGTTAAATCTTGCTCTGAGCGAGAAAAGTCACCTGCTTGTAGCGCGCGTCGAAAGGCCAACAGCTCGTTGCTTGATGCGGTGAGATCCACGTACATCGGATCATAGGTTTGAACCGTGGCAAGCGGCTCAGCTTGGTTGGCGGTGACCAAAGCTCCTTCCGTTACACTTGAGCGACCAATGCGCCCAGAAATAGGGGAGATAACCTTGGTGTAATCAAGATTGATCTGCGCTGCATCGATAGAGGCTTGAGCTGTGGCCACATCCGATTGCGCTTGCTGCAGGCTGGCAACTGCATCGTCGTAGTCCTGGCGAGATACCGCATTTTCACGTACTAACCTTTCATAACGTTTGGCGCGGTTACTGGCGGTGGCGAGATTTGCTCTGGCGCGCTTTAGGTCTGCCTTGGCACTGTTTAGCGTGACTTGGAAAGAGTCGGAGTCAATCTGGTAAAGCGGCTGACCTTTGTCGATAAACGCCCCTTCTTGAAACAATTGACTGACCAGGATCCCTCCAACTTGGGGGCGGACTTCGGCTTTAAATGAAGCCAAGGTTCGCCCCGGCATATTGTTGGTTAACTCAAGCGGCTGTGCGTTGACGACGGTGTAACCAATAGCGGGAGCTGGGGGAGCGGCGGCAGGGGATTGGGATTGATGACCATCGCATCCAAAGAGGAATATCAACGATGCGAGTACTAGCTGAAAAACTGGTTTGGTGCTCATAGGCCCCCCTTAGCGACTAAATTCAAGTATAGACAGGAATCTTGATAACAATATCAGCAGTGATTTTGATGCTTGATGGAGGAGGGGGAGAGGCGTTGTTTTACAGCAGTGATAAAGGTGATAGTACGGTGGAGAAGGTGAAGGGTTACAAAAAGGCAGAGAGGAAGCCAAGGCTTCCTCTCAATTTCATTCTAGACAAATACTAGTGTAGTGAAATTAGTTAACCGCGATGTAGCCTTGCTGTTCAACGATTGCTTGAGCCTCGTCAGACAGCATCCAGTCGAGAAACTGCTGGGTGTTCGCTGCAGGCTTACCCTTGTACAGAACTTGGAACGGGCGAGCAACTTTGTAGGTGCCATTTTTTACGTTTTCAACGGTCGCAGTCGCGCCGTCTACGCTGACTGCATGCACGGACGAGTCGACGCTACCAAGTGAGATGTAGCTGATCGCATAAGGGTTTTGTGCTGCCATGGTTTTTGAATGGCCATTACCATTGGTTACTTGAGCGTGCTGCGAAATGGCAGAGACTTTCTGACCATTGATTTTCTTCGTCAGGCTCATGATCTCCTCAAACGCGCCTCGTGTGCCGGATGCGGTATCGCGGGTTACGGCGACGATAGGTTTGTCTGCGCCACCGACTTCTTTCCAGTTTTTGATCTCGCCGGCGTAGATGTCGTGGATTTGTTTTGCCGTTAGAGACTGAACGTTGTTTGCTGGGTTAACAACAATCGCAATACCATCGCGTGCAATCACTTCTGTATGCAAGTCAGCTTCTTGTTCTGAAGACTTGAGTTCACGTGAGGCCATACCAAGGTCTGCAGTTTGGCTTTTCGCCGCGCGCACGCCAGCCGATGAGCCAGGGCCTTGTACTTCGATAAACAGTTCTGGGTGCGCTTTTTGATAGGTTTCACCAAATACTTCCATCAGTGGTGATACTGAGCTTGAGCCAACAACCGATAGAGTTTCCTGAGCCATCGATGTACCCGTTTGTGTTGCAATAATCAGCGCTGCGCCTAGAAGATATTTTTTCATTTCTAATGTCCATATTATGTAAGTAAATGTAACAAATAGAAATGGTAATTGCGCTTTATTTCAAATTGATGTCAATTAAATCGACTTAAGTGAAGTTTGATCTTGATCAGGTGTGACTAACAATTTACGTCACGATGTGGGTGACAATACTTAGTAAAATTAACGTGTTAGGATAGAGCTCATTGAGCAAATTCGATGCTCGGTATGACTTCAATCCGTGAACTCAAGACAAGGAAATATCAGTCATGGGAATTTGATTTGGCATTCGGTAAGAAAAAAGGGAAGTAGCAAACTTCCCTTTTATAGATAGGATTAATGGTAATTTTTTTCGGTAAAAAGATCGGCGACACACTCTTTTTCTAGTGCACCTTTTAAGTTGCCTTCTTCGTCGACGACAGGTAGCGAGTAATCAGAAGAAATCGTATCGGTCAGCACCTCTTCGATAACAGAGTCTGGCGAAATGGTTGGCACCTCTTCATATAAGCTCGGCTCAATCGTCTCAATAGCGGTGTTCTCGGCCGCTTCATTGAGGCTCTCTTCAGTGATCACGCCTTGATAGCCCTCTTCAGTCACGTGATAAGCATAATCGTGCTTAGTGCGCTTCATTTGTGCTTGAGCTTCGGCGATGCTGGTGGTCGTGATACGCATAGAAGGCTTTTTCATCACATTTTCCACCGTCAGCGCACGGGCCCGGTTGACGTCCTTAATGAATGCTTCAACATACTCGGTGGCTGGATTGAGTAGGATGCTGTCTGGCGTGCCCTGCTGCACCATTTCTCCATCTTTGAGGATAGCGATTCGATCGCCAAGGCGCAGTGCTTCATCAAGGTCATGGGTAATAAAAATAATGGTTTTGTGCAGCTTTTCTTGCAGCTCAATCAGCTGATCTTGCATTTCACTGCGGATAAGAGGGTCGAGGGCCGAGAAGGCCTCATCCATCAGCAAGATTTCTGCGTTAGTGCATAAAGCGCGCGCCAATCCGACACGCTGTTGTTGTCCGCCCGACAGCTGCGAGGGGTATTGTTGCTCATAGCCTTTGAGTCCTACCGTGTCCATCCACTCTTGAGCGATACCTAAGCGTTTAGTTTTGTCGACCTTTTGGATCTCTAACCCGTAGGCGACATTATCGAGAACTTTACGATGCGGCAGTAGGCCAAAGCGTTGAAAAACCATCGACATTTTTTGTTGGCGAAACTTCTCTAGCTCTTTTGCCGAGAGGTGCATGATATCATTGCCTTCAACATCAATTTGACCGGCTGTCGGGTCAATCAAGCGGTTAAAATGGCGAATTAGGGTCGACTTTCCAGAGCCAGATAGCCCCATAATCACGAAGATCTCCCCTTTGAAAATCTCCAAGTTAATGTCCTTCAAGCCTACCGTATGAGCGGTTTCCTCTAGGACTTGGTCTTTGGTTTTGCCTGTTTTGACTAGCGGCAAGATCTTTTGTGGCGTTGGGCCAAAGATCTTGTACAACCCGGTAATCTTGATCAGTGGCTTAGTCATGGTGCTGATTCCCTAAATACGCTTGAGTTCGTTTCGCATACGCCTGAGAGGCGCGATCAAAGAGTATTGCCAGTGCAACAATAGCAAAGCCATTGAGCAGCCCAAGAGTAAAGTATTGGTTGGTAATTGAACGCAGTACTGGCTGCCCCAGTCCCTTGACGCCAATCATGGAGGCAATAACCACCATGGATAGCGACATCATAATGGTCTGGTTAATACCTGCCATGATGGTAGGCATCGCCAAGGGTAACTGAACCCCCGTCAGTCGCTGCCACTTACTCGCACCAAAGGCGGTTGCCGCCTCCATAACTTCTTTATCAACCAGTCTGATCCCAAGATTAGTGAGACGAATTACGGGTGGAATCGCGTAGATGATAACGGCGATAAGACCGGGGATCTTACCAATCCCCAACAGCATCACCACTGGGATCAGGTAGACGAACGCAGGCATGGTTTGCATAATATCTAGGATTGGGGTGACGAAAGCTTGGACACGATCTGAACGCGCCATCGCAACACCGATCGGAATACCGATGACAATCGCAAGTAAGGTACAGACAGTAATGATGCTCAGGGTACGCATCGTGTCATCCCACATGCCGAAGTATCCAATGAGCAGCAGTGATACCACGCAGGCTATCGAGAGCTTGATAGAGCGACTAGCGACGTAAACAAGGCCAGTACAGGCAATCAAGACAAGCCACCAAGGTGTACTGAGGAGCGTTTTTTCAAACCAAACCAAAAAGGTAAGAAGCGGGTCGAATAGGGACTCGATAAAGTCGCCATACTCACGAGAAAATTCTTTATAGGCACCATCTAAGGTCTTGCGTATCCCACGCAACGTCGAGCGTTCCATCTCGGGAAAACTCGTTAACCAACTACTACTGGCCATTATAAAATCCTATGGTAATCCCAAGCCACAGCTAGGTGAGGCTTGGGAAAATAATTTAAAAGGGTAGGTTAAAGCTGATCAGCTACTTTTTGTGCAACCGCTTCTGGCAGCCAGGCTTTCCAGATTGACGGATAGTTTTCAAGCACATGGTACATCGCATCTTCAGAATCAGCTTGCTCGTCTTCCATCCAAGCCAACAGGCTATTCATCTGCGCATTAGTGAAGCTACGCTTGGCTAGGTACTCCATGACCATCGGGTTTTGAGTTGAGAAGTCAGTGACGACATAGGTTTTCACTGGGGAGGCTGGGTACATGCTTACGGTAGGCTCAGCACAATCTTCGTTGCTGATACAATCCAGGAACGCTTGCTCGTCCACTCCCGTGCCGAAGTCCACTTTGACCATCTCATATTTTCCCAAGATGGCGGTTGGTGCCCAGTAATAACCAAACCAGCCCTCTTCGCGCTCATAGGCCTTGGCAATGATACCCGATTGTCCCGCTGCTGAGCCTGGGTCAATCAGCTCAAAGCCAGCTTGCTCAAGCTCAAGCGCTTCAAAGAGATTGCTTGATGAGATCTGGCATCCCCAGCCTGCAGGACAACCGTAGAATGCAGAGAGAGAGGGATTTTCGGGGTGACGGAACAGTTTGGCGTGTTTTTTCACCCCTTCAATTGTGCTCAGCTCAGGGTATTGCTCGACCATGTAGGCCGGAACCCAGAATGCCTCTTCCCCCCCATCAGAGAGCGACTCACCGACATAGGCAATTCGTCCTTCTTCAACGCCGGCTTCAATTAGGTCTGGCACCGCATTGGTCCACATTTCCGGAGCAATATCAGGTTGTCCTTTTTCAACCATTGAGGTTGCTGTTGGCATGGTATCACCAGGGACTAATTCAGAGTCACAGCCATAGCCGTGTTCAAGGATAAATCGGTCAAGGTTGGCGATAACGCTGGCTGAGTTCCAGTTCATATCGGCGATGGTCACAGAGCCACATTCATTGGCGTGCGCCGTGGTGGTCGCTGCAAGAGCGAGAAGTGCCAAATTCCATTTCATATTACATTTCTTCCTAAGATTAATAATTGATTGCTAACTAAAGCATACAAAATATTTACTTAGACCTCAAACTAGTTATTAACCACGCCTTCGATAGTATTTGAAATCAGTCTTGAGTTATATCACACTTTTAATTAGCGAGTGCTGACTTAAGTTACTGATAATAATGAACTAAGTTAGTTGGAAAGGGCGTGTTATAAGCGAAGTAAACTCCAATCAAAGGCATGAAATTCGTTTTAACTCTAAATTAATTGTTTGGCATAGTTTTGCGCACTTTGTATGGGCTACAAAACCATCGACCGAGAGTGGTTTGTATACACAGCAAAAAAAGCTGAGTGTTAAATTTGCCAGAGGCGAGTGGTTGCCGAGCTAGGGTTGTGACTAAAGTGTATATTTGAGTTGTAAGCCCTCTTGATAGAGAGCTTAAGCTAGCACTAATTTACTCAGAGGCAGGGTTTACTATGAGATAGGGTTTTACTGTGAGGTATGGTTTGGATCGGTGATGTTACCGAGCTCCAACACCGGCGCCGCATCGTAACGCTCTGCATTCATCATGCTGGCCAAGCGTTGTACAGACGAGAGCAGCAAAGTTTGCTCCCATTCTTGGAGGTTTTGGAATTCATTGATGAAGTGATCTTGCAGCGGCATTGGTGCTGAGTCGAGCAGTTGTAGGCCTTTGTCCGTGAGGCTAGCGTGGACTTTACGTTTATCGGTGGTACTGCGCATGCGGACCACTAATTGGTTGCGCTCTAGTCGGTCTAAGATAATTGTCGTCGTCGCAGAGCTCATGTTGGTGTGCTCTGCCAACTGACGAAGATTGACGTCTCCTAACTCTCTAATCGCGCGCATTAGGATCAGTTGTGGCCCTGTCAATCCTGCTTCTTTACTGAGTTTTTTTGAGTGCAGATCGATGGCTCGAATAATTTGTCTCACCGAGACTAGGACCTCTTCGTGTTTTTCCAAAGTCAGACCTTTGTGCTGTATGAACATGAGCCAGAAGTTAACTGACTTTTGGTCGGTTTAAAAGAGCAACTGATCAGTTTTGTCGGGTGAAAGCCTTTTTCTATATCAGATAAACAGCTAAAAAACGCGATCTATCTCAAGAGAAATGAAAAGCTGAAGTGGATTTGGCATCACTTAAAAACCCTGTCCCGTTGCTACGGAGTCGGCCACTAGCGACAATCAGCACAGATCGCTTTGTTTTCATTATCACTAGAAATCAATCGACAAAGGTAGGGCGTTAGGCTTCGTGGTTTTGGCTGACTCCCTTGGCAGGCAAGATAAAGCCGATTGCGAGTGGTGCGAGATTGAGTATGAAAAGCCGAATAACGTGGTTAATCATTACAAAGGCCGGTGACATAGCAAACGTCAAGGCTATAGTGGTCATGGCCTCGACGTTTCCAGGCACCCAGGCAAGAATAAGTACTGGCCAATCGATACCCAACAGATAGCTAGCGACGAAGGCAGTTAAAATCGTTACCGAGACACTTAAGCTCGTGACAATAAGTCCTGCTCTGGCGTAACGCCATGCCTCAGCTATCTTTACTGCGGTTAGTTTTATACCGATCACTGCACCTAAAATGGCGGTTGATACCTCAAGCAAAAAGCCAGGTACGACCAATTGAGCGTGGTCAAACATCGAGCCAAAACCGATTGCGACGGTGAGTGAACAAACCAAGAATGGCGCTGGAATATTCAGCTTGTCTGCGGCCCATCCACAGAGCAAGGCAACGACAGTGACTAGGCAAAGCCAAGCCCAATCGACAGGCAACTCAGTGGCTAACTGTGGTTCAGTGGCAACCCCTTGCGGCACGACATTGAGTGAAATCACCGCCGCAAGGCAAACCAAAAGCACTAAACGGACAGAATGCGCAAAGATGACTTTCGGTGAGGGGGTGTGGTAGCGCCCAGATAGGGAGAGTAGCGCCGACAGTGCGCCGGGAATAGCGCCCATCAAGCTGTCACCGAGAGACCATTTTTCAGCGCGATACAGCCAAAAGAATCCTAGGCTAATTTGTATCGATAGGCACACTAGCAATCCAAGGAAGACGGGAACACTGATGGTGTCGACTATGGTAGAGAGGCTAGCAATTGAGCCGACACCAAGTCCGAGAATCAATTGGATAACGATAATCGAGCCCTTTGGCAATGTCATTGGTTGGACTAGTTTAGGTCTGCCTTGTTCTAACCGTTTACTATTTAGGGTGTTTATCAGTTGAGCGACCAAGCCAACGAAGAGAATAGAGCCAAACAAGCTTCCCATAGGAAGGCCGCTCACTTTGCCGATTAACGCCCCCAACGTGGTTGAAAACACCGTTATCCACATCGTACCCGTACCCCGTATCATTGATCACAAGGCTAGAGTACCACTATGTAAGCTTCTGGCGTAAATGAATTTTATACTCTTTAAGTGGTTAACGAAGGCGCACAAGTTACGCCCAATGCTAAAATCTTGAGCTGATCAGCATGCCAATGAACACGTTGCGTTTGCGAGATTGATAAAGGCAATTTAATTTGAAGGCTCAGCATAAATCTTTGTTTTGATGATGTTTTTAGTATTAAGTAATTACTAAAAAATTAAAAATATTTTGATCTATCACGTAAACTTGGAATCAACATCTCAGTGTAGTGAATGGTCGATAAAAAATGAGATCTAGATCTTTTATTTGCAATAAATTCGCTTTAATTTCATAGCCTTACATTTTGGTAATGTATCAGTATTACCGTTTGGTATTTTGTATATTTAAGGTGTCATTATGCAACAGTCACAGTTTCCAGAGCTCGATGCTCTAGTATCACAGGTCAAACATGCACAAGAGCAATTCGCTACCTATACACAACAGCAAGTTGACGAAATTTTTCGCGCTGCGGCGCTAGCAGCGTATCAAGCCAGTGCACATTTGGCCGAGCAAGCAGTTGAAGAGTCTGGAATGGGCATCGTCCATGACAAGATCATTAAGAATCAGTTTGCATCTGAGTACGTGTACGATCAGTACAAGAATGAAAAAACCTGTGACATCATCGAAGAGAACAAGCTTCACAACTCGATGACTATTGCCGATCCTGTCGGGGTGATTTGTGGCGTGATCCCAACCACCAACCCAACCTCAACCGCCATCTTTAAGTCACTCATTTCTCTAAAAACGCGTAATGGCATCATCTTTTCACCCCACCCAAGAGCAAAAGAGTCGACCAATCGTGCGGCGCGCGTGGTGCTCGAAGCAGCGGTAGCGGCGGGAGCACCTGAGGGGATTATTGGCTGGGTAGACCAACCATCGCTCGAATTGTCGAATGCCTTGATGACGCACAAAGATATTAGCTTGATTCTCGCCACTGGTGGCCCGGGGATGGTGAAGGCGGCTTACTCATCGGGCAAGCCAGCCCTGGGGGTTGGCGCGGGTAATGTGCCGGTTGTGATTGATGAGTCAGCCGATGTTGAGCATGCAGTCGAGTCAATCATCAAGTCGAAAACCTTTGACAATGGTGTGGTGTGCGCGTCAGAGCAGGCGGCTATTGTAGTAGCGAGCGCTTATGATAAGGTTAAGATAGCATTGACTAAGCACCAATGTTACCTACTGGATGCCGATGAAGCAGAGAAGGTACGCGGAGTATTACGCGTTGAAGGTCACCTGAATCCAAATGTCGTTGGCCAATCTGCTTACCAAATTGCGCGCATGGCAGACATTGATGTTACACCTGAGACAAGAGTATTGGTTGGTGAGGGGCTTGGCAAAGTCTGTTCTGCCGATGCGTTTGCACACGAGAAACTCTCGCCGACCCTAGGACTATTTAAAGCCGATAACTTTGAAGATGCCGTCGACCAGGCAATTGGCATGGTAGAACTCGGTGGTATTGGTCATACGTCGGGCCTTTATACCAATGAAAACACCCACCCTGAACGAGTACGTTACTTTGGTAAGAAACTAAAAACTGTGCGTATTTTGGTTAACACCCCAACATCTCAGGGCGCGATTGGTGGGATTTACAATACTATTATTCCGCCATCATTGACACTGGGTTGTGGCACTTGGGGTGGTAACTCGATCTCCGAAAACGTCGGTCCTAAACACCTTATCAATCGTAAAATTGTTGCCTCACCACTCGAGGAGCGCTTAGTGCAACAGCAGGTGGCGAACTCGCCATTCGATATTGAAGAGGAAGTCGTTCGCAGCGGTACTGAAGGATAGTTTAAACAAGAGGCGAGAAGCGAGATCGCGTTGCTGCGAGAGGCGAGAGGAGTTTGACTTCAGCTTCTCGCCCGTATTTAGTCACCGCAGCTTTGGTTAGGTTTGCGGTGGCACGGCTCAAATCCCCTTTAAACTATACTGTTATTTTGAACTATGTCTTGGTCGAGGACGTAAACAGGCGTTATTCATCTTGGGCGGGGAGCACAAGCGCGGCAATATTTTTTTGCTAAGCGCTTATTAGCCTTCTAACTTAATGATAATACGAAGTAATTTAGCGCATTTGTTTATACGACCAGATAACGGGACGACAGTAATGGCACTTCCTACTCATATGTACCATCCGACTATCCGCCTTAGTGGTGATAGTTGCCAGGCAAAACGCGACGAGATCAAAGCCTACTTCCAACAGACCTATAACCTCTACGAGTCCTTGTTCGAGACCATCGCGAATGATGAAGCGTACTATGTTAAAGCGGAGCCTCTGCGCCATCCGTTGGTGTTTTATTTTGGCCACACGGCGTGCTTTTTTATTAATAAACTCAAGCTCGCGCAACAGATTACACAAAGAGTCAATCCTGCATTTGAGTCAATGTTTGCAATTGGGGTCGACGAAATGTCTTGGGATGATCTTGATGAGCGTAATTACGACTGGCCGAGCGTTGATGAGGTTAGGCAGTATCGCGACCAAGTTCGAGAAGTCGTTAACACGGTTATCGACACCATGCCGCTCAGTCTGCCGATAACGCAAAGCGACCCCGCTTGGGTGATTTTAATGGGTATTGAGCATGAGCGTATTCATCTTGAGACCTCGTCGGTGATCATTCGCCAGTTGCCACTAGAGTCAGTGGTTAGCCACGATGCTTGGAGAGCCTGCGATACTTCTGGACCTGCGCCAATTAATCAGTTGGTCTCGATTGATGCAGCCGATATAACGCTTGGCAAGGCTGAGAGTGATGACACTTATGGCTGGGATAACGAGTTCGGCCAACTTGATGTGCATGTGCCCGAGTTCCAAACCAGTCAATACTTGGTCAGTAATCAAGAGTTCTTGCAGTTTGTTGAGGCGCAAGGCTACCAGAGTGCAAAATATTGGGATGAAGAGGGCCAGCAGTGGCTTGACTTTACACAAGCCAAAATGCCGCGATTTTGGCGCTACCGAGATGGGCAGTATTGGCAACGTAATTTGACCCAAGAGGTGCCTCTGCCGATGAATTGGCCGGTTGAGGTCAATCAACTCGAAGCACAAGCTTTTTGCCGCTGGAAAGCGGAGCAGCTTGGCCAAACGGTGCGTCTTCCTGCAGAGAGCGAATGGTATGTCTTGCGCCAACGCGTTGATGGCGATGGTGTCGATTGGCATCAGGCACCAGGAAACATCGCTTTGAACCACTTTGCGTCTTCCGCTCCTGTTGATCAGTTCGAACATCAGGGTGTGTATGATGTTGTGGGCAATGTCTGGCAATGGACGCAAACGCCAATCGATGGGTTGAACGGTTTTGACGTTCACCCCCTTTATGATGACTTCTCAACGCCGACGTTTGATGGCAAACACAACCTGATCAAGGGCGGGTCATGGATCTCAACGGGTAATGAAGCTCAGCAATTCTCACGCTACGCCTTCCGCCGCCATTTTTATCAGCATGCGGGCCTGCGTTATGTGGTGTCAGACCAAGAGCCTCAGGCGCAAAAATCGGTCAATGTGTATGAGACTGATGAGCTGGTCTCTCAATACCTCGAGTTTCATTATGGCAAGCGCTACTTTAACGTTGATAACTTCTCTGTCAGTTTGGTCGAGCAGATCCTATCAGCGCATAATTTTACCAATAGAGCCAAGGCGCTCGACCTTGGATGCTCTGTCGGGCGGGCAAGTTTTGAATTGGCTAAACATTTTGAGAAAGTCGATGGGATTGATTTCTCTGCGCGCTTTATCCAGCAGGCTTACGCTTTGAGTGAGCGGGGGCATACTCGCTATACGATTCCTACCGAGGGTGATTTGGTTGAGTTTAAAGCGGTGAATCTAAACGAGCTTGGGTATGGTAAAACAGAGTGTGAGCGTATCCACTTTGCCCAAGGTGATGCGTGTAATCTTAAGCCCCAATTTAGTGATTATGACCTCGTCTTGGCCGCTAACTTAATCGACCGATTGAGTGACCCCCACAAGTTCTTGGACCTGATTTACCAGAGGCTTAACCAGGGCGGCATCTTGGCTATCGCTTCGCCTTATACTTGGCTTGAGGAGTACACGCCGAAACAAAATTGGGTAGGGGGTATCAAGATCAACGGCGAGAATCAAACCACACTAGAGGGCTTGACCGAGGCTCTTCACCCGAGTTTTGTGTTGGTGAGTGTCATAGACGTACCGTTTGTGATCCGCGAAACTCAACGCAAATTCCAACACACTATCTCACAGTTGTCGATCTGGCAAAAACGCTGATACTTTCGCTAGCTTGTCAAATACACCACAATGCGCAAAACGCATTGTGGTGTGCCTAAAACAACATGTCACGCTTCGAAGCCAATCTCGCCAGCCCTGTTTTGTATCCCAAGGTTAACTACCTAATTAGATAGTGCGTATGGTCAGCCTCTATGTAGCAGAATATGGCTTGGCAATGACTATCTGCACAGCAAGTCGACAAACTCAAAATCGGCATACTTCTTCAAAACCTTGAGTTCAAATTTAACATCGGGCTCTTCCGTGACATCGAAAATAAACCCCATCAACTTTTCTGTTTCCCCATCACGGCGATTAACATGAACAATATCCCGAATCCATCGATAGCTGCCGTCATCAGCGAGTGCGCGGAACGTTGCCTCGTGGTCGATGCCAAACAGTGATTGACTAGTACAAAAATCCACGACTTGTTCTCTCTCATCTGGGTGAATTCGTTCAGCCCAACTGTAGACATCGACCCAGGATTGGCTTGGCCAGCCAAGAATCTGCTCGATCATCGGTCCCATCAAGGTGAACTGTTTATTTTCCCAATTTAATTCCCACGGCGCCCCGGAAAAGAGATTGGGTAAGACTTCAGAGAAACATTCTAATTCGGAATCTGACATCATTGAGGTCTCCAAGTGATGTGTGTGCTAATAACAGCATGCTAGGACACAGAAAAGGCTTTACCCAACTTAAACTCAATATGAAAGTTAAATTTACAGCGAGGAAAATGACGTTAACGAGGGGTTTCTTTCCTAAACTTAAGTCAAATCAGAGCTATGGATATGAATTCGATAATTGATAAGGAAGTCAAATGGATAGTCGAGAAATGTTTGAATTGAGTTTTGAACGTTGCCGAGCAGACTCAGAGTTTTTTGTCCGCTTTTACCATTTATTTATGAGCGTCGAACCAAGATTAAAAAAGATGTTTAGTGCTACCGATATGGGCGAGCAAATCAAGATGTTGAATGCGGCAATGTTGATGCTAAGTAATGCCGATGAAAATCCTCCAGTGAGTTTGTTAGTCAAGCAACTGGCACATCGGCACGATGAGCGCGGCATAAGATTGACGCCCGGAGATATTGATATTTGGCTTCATTGCTTACTGCTTGCTGTTGAAGATACCGATCCGCTATTTAATGAGCAAATAGCCGCAGCATGGAAAGACACCCTTGCTTTTGGTCTTGAAAGCCTGAAGAACCAGTGTATGCCGGTGGAGGGCAATGGGAGGGATTAACAATGCACTCATCCTTCCTAATTGAGTTCATTTGTCATTGACTTGGTCTAAGTCGGTCAAGCTTTGATTGATAATATTGCCTCATGGCTTGATTGTTATCATGGGTTTCTAGTTCTACTAATAGCGCTAACGTATCACGATGTTGAGGTTGGAGTCGGTATACAGGAAGTAACCGTTGTCGAGCCAGCGATAGCTCTCCTGACTCGATATCGAGTTTGGCTAACTGTAGGGCTGCGTCAATTCGACTAGGGTCATGATCAAACACACGCTGAAAGTAGTGCCTAGCCTGGGTTTGATCTCCGGCTTTCAGTGAACATAACGCAGCATTCTCAAGTGTCACAACCGTGGCCGGATACGCTGAAGTGGCCAATGCTTGCTCCAATAACTCCTGTGCTTGCCTATACTCGCCATATCGACACAGATAACTTGCGTAGTTGTTAAGTACATAACCATTATTGGGGTGTATCTTAAGTGCGCGATGGTAGAGGGCTTGTGCTTGAAGGGGCTCATTGACTTGCTCAAAATAATAGGCGAGCGCGAGTTGTGCTTTGTAGTAATCGGGGGCATGCTCAATGGCTAAAGAGAGGTTGTATTGTGCTTTTGGCATTTGTCGTTGGCGAATATAGCTCAGTCCCAATGCAATACGGGCATCAGCCTGTTCATGCTTAACAGGAGTTGATTGATTAACAGCGTAACGGTCGGTTGTCGCACAAGCCGATAGCGAAAAGGGTATCGTGAGTAAAATTATTCGTAGGGTGTTCAATCGTCGTCTCCCTTAGCTGAATCTGATTGACATAATTTGCTACCAACCAGTCTAGTTAAGGTACACAGTGGACTATTCGTTTACTGATGAAGTTGCGAGGCAAACCAAATTTATCCGATTCTAATGCGCGCTAAAGCGACCTATGGTGTAAAAGATCTACAGGCAAAGGCATTAAAGGCCTCAGCGGGACGATTGCCGTGCGGGATGTCAATTAAGGTAAATGTCATTGTCATGCTGGGGAGCAAACTGAGCTACTCAGGCATAGAAGAGTCCTGTTGACTGACATTGCCGAGAGCGTTTGAGATAGTCTCTAACTGCTGGGTAATTTTAGCCTTATTACGTTTGAGCTTAAGTGTTAGTTGGTGAAGGGGAGCAAGAATTTTGGCTCTTCTCTGACGGTTGCGGCGATAATTCCACATACCATTACAGATAGACCAAATCGTGAGGGCGATAAATGTATAAGTAGGAATAAATACGATGTCAGGTTTTACCAAGGCGAGGGCGAGATAGCTTGAGCCTAAAACTAGTGACCAAATGCGCCATGATGTCATGCTCGGGTTGTTGTGGTCACAAAAATTGAGGAGGGACCCGTCAAGCGTGATCTCACTATCTTTGGTGATGTTGTAGGCGTATTCGTTAAAGTAAAGGCATGAAGAGGTTGAGTACTGCAAATTACTGATCGCCAGCGCGAGCCAATCACCACGAGAGACTTGACGAATAATTCGATCGCACAGAATAAAGGTATATTCTTCACCGTTGGGTAAGCGACCCACTATTGTACCGGTCAACCCCTCGGCCTTCTGTCGATTATTATTACACCTTTGAGTATGGTGTTCACAATGCTCTAGCGCCCGAATATAGTCGGCTAAATTACTGGTAATATTCTTACTGATAACTTGGACCAAGGTGAACTCACAGTTAACCCGATAAGTGTCTTGGGCTGCCAAGGCTCGTTTGTGTACGTAGTCACTCTCTTGAAACAAGCTGTACTCAGTGTGTAATTGCTGCTGTAGTAGCTCCGTTGTCGCTTTGCTTGCTCGAGGAATACTCGATGGCGCAATACGATGGCGACCACTTCCTGCCTCGATTATGCGAGATTGCATTTATATGTACCTTACCAATATAAAACCTTATTTCGGAAGTCACAGTTGGACAGTGACACCCGAAATCAGGCAATTGACTGTGTCTATCCGATCGCAGTCAAAATGCACAATACACCCAAATAAATCTCACAGAAACTGCATCTTGAGGTGACTTGGGTATACAGGAATAATTGCACTCTCAGTGCATTAATGCAATCCCTTGACTGACGGTCAGTTGGGAATTTTGTTTGGGAATGTTACTTGACGGGGTGCTGTGTGGTTTTTTGTAGATGAATCACCTCAAAATCATTGAGCTAATGTTAGATTATTATTTGCGCGTTGAGATATAGACAGGAAAGGGCAATGAAAAATCGCATCTTGGTTGTGTTTGTGATCCTAGCGGGGATGATCAGTTTTGGCCCTCGCGTTGTTACAGAGCATCATATCGATCAGCCTGCGATCACGGCACAAGAGTATCTCATCAGTGAACACTCGATTTCAGGTATCGTTGCTGGCACCGAAAAATCTATCCGGTGGTATCAACAACCGGGTGACAGGACCCAGTATGCGCTGGTGTACCTTCATGGCTTTTCCTCTTCACATCAAGACTTGGCTCCAGTGCCACAGATGGTAGCTCAGCAATTAGGGGCCAATCTACTACTCACTCGATTAAAAGGTCATGGCCTTGACGCTGATGCGATGGCTGAGCCGCAAACTCAAGATTGGTTAACAGATGCCGCTGAGGCCTGCTATGTTGCTAAGCAGTTGGGGGACAAGGTCATATTGATGGGAACGTCCACAGGTGGCACATTAGCGGCTTGGCTAGGCAGTCAGAATTGGTGTGCTGCGTCCCTAGAAGCGATAGTCCTTGTCTCCCCAAACTTTGGACCGGCTGATACCAACAGCGAGTTACTACTCCTGCCGTGGGGCGAATACTTGGCGCGGCTCGTGGTGGGAGAATATCGTGAGTTCAAGCCGCATAACGCGCAACAAGCCCAATACTGGACAGAGAAGTACCACTCACGCTCATTGGTCACTATGATGGGGGTAGTCGAAACGACTCGACATCAAATGATGGATGTCGAGGTGCCTGTACTAACCATCTATTCTCCAAAGGACCGAGTGGTGGACGTGAAACAGATTCAAACCCATGTCGAGCGACTGAGTAACCGTGCTAATCGTATGATAAGTTTTGTCGCTTCAACGGATCCAATGCAGCATGTGCTTGGCGGCGATATCCTCTCGCCCTCTTCATCACAGCAGCTGACAGAGGTGATGGTAGATTATATTTTGATGCTCAATAAAGAAGACTAACTGACTCGGGCAATGCGTTGATCTTACCTGAAAAGCGCTCACTTGTTTTTGTTAAGCACCTCGTTGATACTATCAACAATATAATTGATAACGTCAACGACAATATTAGGATTAGCATGGTCGACAATAAAACACTGGATAGCGTGTTTAACTTAGTACATTCACTCAAGCGTTTTATGCATGAGCAGATTGAAAATATCGATATTCCCTTAGCGCCAATGCAGGTTAGGGTGATGAAGATTCTGTCACGCAACAAGGGGTGTACGGCGATAGATATCGCCAATTTTCTTCAACGAGATAAGGCACAGGTTACTAGGATGTTAAAGCCGCTTATCGAACAGCAAATGATTGCCAAACAGCCGAACCCAGAGGACAAACGTAGCCAAAGATTGGTGCTCACTGATAAGGGTCAGGCGATTATCGAGCAAATTAAGCGCCTCGATATTGGTATGCTTGAAACCATGTGTCAGGGGTTGAGTGAACAAGAAATAGCGCTCTTTCAGGCAGTGTCTAAGCAGATGACAAGCAATCTTAGCAGACGAAAATAACGCTAATAAGTTGGAGCTATCAACCTATAAGTTCATGATATTTTTGTGATTGCCTTGGCATTCAGACCATGACTCCAAGGTGAAATTGAGTCTACACTGTTCAAATGAACCACGTGTCAGGATAGGACGCGTCAGTGAGAGGGAAAGGTCATGGATAGAATATGTTTATTACTCATGTTAGGGCTTTTTGTCGGCGGTTGCTCACAAACCTGGAAAGGGGTTAAGGAAGACAGCTCGACGATTTGGAATGACACCAAAGGCGCAATCCACGAGGCCACCGAGCCGGATTAGATCTTACCGGTTGAATTCTCTATCACATTGTCACCGTACACAGGGAGCAAGTTATGCGCAACAAGATGAGTTTAGTTAGCCTCTCGTTGTTCACAGTCAGTGTCTTTGCGAGTGAGCAAGTCGCTGACCATGTGGCACCAGAATTCACCAGTCAGATTGTCAGCAAACAAGCGGTATCGGCCAACAAATACATACTGACTGCGGCTAATCCCGTTGCAGTCAGCGCCGGTGCCAAAGTGCTGAAGCGTGGAGGCACAGCTGCCGATGCTGCAGTGGTTGTACAGACAGTACTCGGATTGGTTGAGCCACAATCCTCTGGTTTAGGTGGAGGGGGCTTTTTAGTCTATTACGATGCTGCCAGCCAAAGCCTGACCACCTATGATGGGCGTGAGACCGCTCCTCTCGCAGCGACCCCTAGTCTTTTCCAAGACGCGAATGGACAACCAGTCAAGTTCTTTGACGCCGTCGTGGGTGGGCGATCGGTTGCGACGCCTGCTACCGTAAAACTATTGGCTACGATTCACCGCAAATACGGTAAGCAATCATGGTCTGAGCTGCATCAACCCGCTATTGCGCTGGCCCAACAAGGTTTTATTGTCTCTGAGCGCCTGGCCTCTGCGATAGCCCGCGATGAGGCGCGCCTCAAGCGTTATCCTGACACGCAGGCCTATTTCTTCACCCCAGATGGCAATCCAGTTGCTCAGGGCGAAAGACTTACCAATCTTGAGTACGCTGTGACACTTGAGCAGATTGCAAAATATGGTGACGCAGCGTTTTATCAAGGGCAAATCGCCACTGATATTGTCAACAAGGTCACCAACATTACTGACAATCCGGGCGTGTTGAGCAAGGATGATTTTTCTATCTACCGCGTGGTTGAACGAGACCCGGTGTGTGCGCCTTACCGAGAGTACCAGATTTGTGGGATGGGGCCACCGAGCTCAGGAGCGCTGACGGTCGGTCAAATCCTAGGGATGGTCAGTCATTTTGACTTAAGCGCTCTGGGGGCAAACAGTCCGGTTGCTTGGCAAATTATTGGTGATGCGTCACGTTTGGCTTTTGCTGACCGCGGACGGTATATCGCAGATACGGATTATGTCCCGATGCCGGAAGGGCTACTCGATGCTGACTATCTTGCTAAACGTGCTGCATTTATCACTAAAGGTCAGGCACTCTCGTCTGTTTCACCGGGCGAGCCGCGATGGAGCCAAGAAATAGCCCTTGCCGACGATGACTCAATTGAGCTGCCGAGCACAACGCATATGGTTATTGTGGACCAGTATGGCAACATAGTGTCGATGACTAGCACAATCGAAAATGGGTTTGGTTCAAGGGTGATGAGCAATGGCTTCTTGCTCAACAATCAATTGACGGATTTCTCATTTGTGTCCCATGCACAGGGCTATCCGATAGCCAACCGAGTGGAGCCGGGCAAGCGTCCGCGTTCCTCCATGGCACCGACGATAGTGATGAAAGACGGTAAGCCGTATATGGCAATCGGCTCGCCAGGTGGCTCGCAAATTATTGGTTATGTCGTCAAAGCTTTGATCGCTCATATCGACTGGGGGATGGATATTCAACAGGCGATCGAATTGCCCAACATGGTAAATAGATTTGGCACATTTGACCTAGAGGCTGGCACTGAGGCGGAGCAAATGCAACAGCCTTTACAAGCGATGGGCTTTGAGGTGCAAGTAAGGGATCTTAACTCAGGCTTACACGGCGTTGTGTTTGGCGATAACATCATGCTTGGCGGCGCAGATTCTCGCAGGGAAGGGATAGTGCTTGGGGAGTAGTCAAAATTATACTCCCCCAAAG
The DNA here is from genome assembly GCF_055391395.1 of Vibrio sabulosilitoris. Classification (NCBI taxonomy): domain Bacteria; kingdom Pseudomonadati; phylum Pseudomonadota; class Gammaproteobacteria; order Vibrionales; family Vibrionaceae; genus Vibrio; species Vibrio sabulosilitoris. Next base: position 2,346,014 of record NZ_AP029599.1, on the reverse strand, counting down.
CGAAAAGCTTATTTGATAATGACATTGACGTAGCGATCGCCACGACGCTGATAATAATGGCCACCTACTTGGGCGTAGGTAAACTTACCGATCTTAATGTAAGTGGTGTGACGTGGCATTTTTTTGTAGTGGTAGTATTTATGCTTAGGGCGCTTTTTCGGTGACGGGCGATGCTTCTTCACCACGACGACTTTTTTGTGACCTTTCTTGTGCCCGTGCTTGTACCCATGTTTGTGTGCGTGCTTATGACCATGCCCATGGTGTGGCGGTTTAGCGTAGCTCTCGACGCTAAACAGTGTCACTAAAACGGCAATAAAAAGGGTTAGGGTTATGTTCTTCATTTTGTTATGTCCTGAAAAATCGTGTGCTAAGAAGTTAACTGCCTGGCTCGAATAAGGTGTTAGCTTCCGGTCAGGGCGTGTTATGTTCAGGACAGTAGCCAATTGGAAATGTCAGAGATTAACGTAAGGTTACCCCTTGAAATATTTTGTCATACATCAGGCGTGTCATACTGTCTCTCAGTAAGTTATTTTTACGACGATCCTGGTCAAGATAAGAGCACACTTCTATTGCACGACTTTTTTGCACATATTTTACCAAGTGTTGATTTAACGCGTTATCGATTTGGTCATCAACAGGCTGACAGTCAATTTGAGTCATTGTTAGTAAGACTTAAAGCATGGTTCCAAATCTATAAGCCCATCAACAACAGTGCGACTTTCCTCAGTATATTTCGCGGCGAAATATATAGTTAGCAAGGAAATCGTATGCGAGTATTAGATAGCAGACGCGTGCATCAGATGTTGTTGCAAGCCACTATGGGCTTTAAAAGCAACGATGTAGAGAAAGTGCATCAGGCGGGCAGTATCACCCAGTGGGTTGACGATCAAATTGCGGTCGGACGCTCATCGTTGGCAAATTTCCATCAGTTAACAGAGAGCGCGCACGAACAAGAGCATTGGAGTGACGTTCACTTCAATATTGGCTATACGGATATGCTAATCAAGCGTAACGATCTGTTGCGCCAGCGCATAACCTACGTCTTAACTCAACTGTTCGTCGTCAGTAATAATGCACCAGGCTTATCTCAAAATTACCGCCGTATCGCTTTCTCACATTACTACGATGAGCTTGCCAAGGTGTGTTTTGGCAACTTTCGAGACTTGCTTAAGGTGATGTCCACTTCGCCAGTCATGGGGCAATACCTGACCTATTTGGATAACGATGCGGTGGAGGGAGTGGCACCTGATGAGAACTTCGCTCGCGAATTGATGCAGCTTTTCTCGATCGGCCCAGCCATGCTGAGAATGGATGGCAGTGTCGTGACTGAAGACGGTCGCCCGGTGTTGTCATACAGCCAAGAGGATATCGAGCAAGGTGCTAAAGTGATGACCGGTTGGGGCTTGCACAATGATCGTTGGGACGTCGCCATGCGCGAAAAAGATGGCGCCCACAACACTGAAGCAAAGACCATTCTTGGCCACGATTTCCCGGCAGGTGCAAGCGCTGAGCAAGACCTTGATCAATTATTAGATATCCTGTGTGAGCACGACAACATTGCGCCATTTATCGCCAAGTTCTTTATTCAGAAGATGGTCACATCCAATCCATCGGCAGATTACATATATCGAGTTGCGAATGCGTTTCGCAACAGCGGTCTAGAGATGGTCACACTGATCAATGCCATCTTGTCAGACCCTGAAGCAGACTACTCACGCAATGATGAAGAAGATGGACTGGTCCGTGATCCTCTTATCACTCTCTCTCACGCTTTTAGAGCGCTTAACCTGACATTAAAGCCGGGCAACAATATCTTGCCAAATGCGTTTGCATGGCATAATCGTCGCTTGCCTATGAATGGCCCGAGTGTGTTTTACTACTACAAACCCCATGAAGCGCCAAGTGATGAGCGTTTCGTCGGCCTAGCTGCGCCTGAGTTTAAAATCTACAACTGGGATGATGTGCACCACTACTTCCGTCAAGTGTCTGATCTCGCGGTGCGTCTAGAGAGCGAGAACGCACAAACTTATATGAATCGTTCGAGCTTTACCCGTCACTTCTTTGAAACACAGAATGATGAGCAACTGATCGAGGAGCTTGATCTGCATCTGTTTGCATCCAATATGAGCGATGCGATGAAAGAGATTATTAGGGAGTTCCTAGCAGGGACGCCTCGTAACAATGGTCATCTGCGCGCATTGATCATTCAACTACTTATGTCACCAGAATTCATGACTCAGGGGTAAAGGATAATGAAGATTTCTAGACGTAACTTTCTAAAAAGTGGCTTATCCGGGGCTGGTGTAGCCGCACTGAACCTATCCTCTCCTTTGGCTCACGCTTTTGATAACACCTGTGGTGGGGATAAGCCCCATAAGGCGCTGGTGGGCATCAATCTTGGTGGCGGTAATGATGGGTTTAACTGTTTTATTCCTAAAGGTGCCGGTCACTATGAAGACTATCAGGCACTGAGAACAAGCTTGGCATTTGGACGCGATCAAGTGCTGGATCTTGGGCTCAGCGATGCGGGCTTAGAGCTCGGCCTGTCGCCGGAGCTAGAGGAATTAAAGTGGCTGTTTGATCAGGGCAAGGCACTGCCTGTAGTTAATGTTGGTCCACTGATGCGCGATCCAACTGTGGTGAGCGATGTTAAACAGCTTGAGCCGGTGCATATCTACTCACACAGCCATCAAAGTGCGGTTACCCAAACTCGCACTGGTCTGCAGATCAGCGATCAAGGTTGGGGCGGTCTGTCGGCTGAGTTGTTGGATAACTTATTTAGTCTTCAAGAGCTACCGCCTCTGTTTGAAGTTGGCTCACAGACCATCTGGACGAACAGCTTACCAAAATCGGCCAACCGTATCGGCACCTCGCTGCCAGCACCTATGGCATTACACGAGCAGGGTGAGTTTCTCTATCAAGCGTTTCGCGATAGCAGCATGACCAAAGGCTCTTTGTTTAAAGAGTACTATGCTGAGCTGTGTGCGGACGCGAAAGAGATGTACTCAGAGTTCGAGATTATTTTTGAAGATGAGAATGACTACGGATTTGACCTAGGTACATCGCTGGGTAAACAATTGCGCGTGGTATTGTTGCTGCTTAACGCGCGCGATGAATTTAACCACCCGGTGCAGTTCTTCTCTGTCAGCATGGGCGGTTTTGATACTCATGCGTCGCAAAGCAAAGAGCAAGGTGCACTATTGCGCACCTTGGCATCTCAGCTTTCGGTTTTCCACCAGCGCTTGGAAGAGTTGGGCTTATCCGACTCAGTGACCAGCTTTACCTTCTCTGAGTTTGGCCGCACTTTAGAGCCAAATGGCTCAGGCACCGACCACGGGTGGGGTAACTGCCAGATGGTACTTGGGGGAGATGTGCTAGGCGAGCGCGTGTTGGGTCAATGGCCAAACCTTGCTAATGGCAGTGATGAATTGCTCAGCCGTGGGCGAGTGATCCCATCAATGAGTGTCGACTTATTCCATGCGTCACTGCTCAAGTGGGTCGGCGTGCGAGACTCGGGTATTGAGGTACTTTTCCCATCGTTGAAAGAGTTTACGGTTAAGTCACTGCCAATTTTCCGTAGTTGTGACGACGCAGTTGATAGCAAACTGACTATCGTTTCTGCCAATGCCAGTGCGGTAAACCCAAATGGGATAGACAAGATTGAGCATGCGATTGATGGCAATCTTGCCACCAAGTGGTCGGCGAAAGGTCAGAATGTGACCTATACACTGACACTTGCCAACTTGGCCACGCTGCATTCAGTGCGCTTTGCACAGGACAAAGGTCATGAGCGTCGCTACTTTATGGATATTCAGGTAAGCAGTGATGGAAGCAACTTTGAGCATGTGATGAGTGTCTCCACCGATGGCGACAGTGATAATATGGTGAAGTACTCACTGGGCTCGATTCAAGCGCGCTATGTACGATTTGTATGTCAAGGCAACACAGATAGCCTGGCGCATTTACGTGATTGGAACAACTTCCGCCATATTGAGGTGTGGGGTCGCTAATTAATCAACATAAGCCGGCAATGATGTCGGCTTTTTTAGGTTCTTCGCAGCTTTCCAGGGAAAGCGGGTTTGGGGACACCTGAGCGGTTTGATCTAGCCCGCTATCTGAGTGAGGGCGAAAACCGTCAAGGTGCCGACCAGCAAAGTTTTGTCGGATAGGCGACACCTGTTACCAGATGCCGCCCTCCTAAGAACCGTACGTGCAACTTTCACTGCATACGGCTCAAGCCTCCACTAAGGCGTTATTGTTACCCAGCAACTCACAAAGCCGTGGCGACAGGATCAAACCATGAGTTGCGACCTGTGTTTTTCACCTTACGTTCATTGAGAAAACCTTCCCAAAAAGGATCGAACGGGTTCGCCTGACTCATGATTTTAACATGTCGCTTAATCGGCACTTGAGCGATTTGAAACAGCCGGATCACTCCATACAGTCCATCCTTTTTAAACCAGCCATGGAAAATCCAATGCCCTTGGTAGTTTAGAAAGTACTTATGAGCGATCCACTTGCGCCCCTTGGTTGGATGTCGTCTGACTGACCATCGCCATAACGCGAGAAACATCTGATGGCCAACATAGCCGAAGGTTTGTTTAGCAACACAATGGCGATAGTAATTCGCCCACCCTCGTAGTTTCGGATTGATCATCTTGATGAGATCGGCTACTGGGACTGTTGCGTGTTTTCTAATAAGGTCACGCATATTTCGTAAGAATGATAATACGTTGGATTTGCTCGGTTTAATGAGCAGTTTCCCTTTGTACTTTCTGGCGTTAAAGCCAAGAAAGTCAAAGCCATCATTAATATGAGTAACATGCGTTTTCTCTTCAGAAAGTGTTAAACCTCTTTCTTGTAAGAAAGCCATCAGTTGCGGCTTAATGTAATTTACAAGGACTTCCTTTGAAGACCCAGTAATAACAAAATCGTCAGCATAACCTATAAAGTTTGCTCTGCTGCCTGTTTTGCGAGCGATAGACTTAGTTAACTTCTCTAGTCCGACAAGAGTGAGCAACATCAGGGTGGGTGAAATTATCCCGCCCTGTGGTGTTCCCTCCGCCGTTTTGTAGAAGAGACCTTTGTCTATATAGCCACATTCCAGCCATTGCTTGAGCATCCTTTTGTCTGTCGGGATATTATCAAGTAGCCATTGGTGACCTATCTTGTCGAAACAAGCTTTGATATCCCCCTCAAAAACCCATTGTGCAGCTCCCTTTTTGCATAGACATTTGAAGCACTGTTGTATTGCATCGGCTGCGCTTCGATTGGGTCTAAACCCATAGCTGTTAGGGTCGGCAATTGTTTCAGATATTGGTTCTAGTGCTAGAAGGTGTAACGCTTGTTGCGCACGGTCTATCATGCACGGGATACCTAATGGTCTGAGCTTGCCGTTTTTCTTCGGGATATAGATCCTTCTGAGCGGTTTGGCTCGATAGCCTTTTCTGCTCAGTAAACTGACTGCCGCCATTCGACGTGCGTCGGTGTTCCAGATGTCGCCGTCAATTCCTGGCGTTTTACTGCCTTTGTTTTGTGATACTCGACGAACAGCAAGAAGCTTTGCTGCTTTCGAGTGAGTCAGTATCCACTGCAGTGCTTTCGCCTTACCGTGTTTACCTTCTCGGATTGCTTTTGCAATGCGCATCTGGAGCCTTAACACATGACGCTCAACCTCTTTCCTACTCCCTTCGCCGTTTGGCTACAGCGTATTAACCACTTCCGCTGCTTCACGCATAACGCACCTTACATGGATTCACTTTCATTCATCATACTGATTCCCTGGCACTCACCCAATTCGTGGTTATCAGGAGGAGCATCCTCTCACGGTTCTGCTCCCGTTTGGCATAGTGCCAAACTTCGTTACATTGTCAGGCTCGCTGCTTTATTCAGAGCCTTAGGGTCGTCTGGTGATACAAACGGTTCACTCTTATCGCGGTGAACAGCGCTTCATGCGACTTCACGTCGCACGGACAAAAACGAGTCAGTGATTTTAATAAATTAGCTTCAAGCGGATAACAAGAGGTAATGCAAATCCTCTTATTGATTGACTCACACTCATTCATTCGCAATAGAGTGTGAGTCAATCTTTTACTGAGTTAAGGGTTTGGAAATTTTCTCTCCGCGTAAGAGATATAGCTAGACGCTTTGCCAGAATCGACAAGCTCTTGAGCAAGTGACTTTATATCAGCTTGAAACCTGTCAGCCGTCATTACATTACCTTTGTGATCGGTAAACTTCATATCATCAAATAGCTCCTTATGAGCATCACTAGAATGGCGTCTAACGTTTTTAATATACTCAATGAACTTCTCGTGACGCTCTTTTGATTCATCGAGCGTAAAGCCTGACATCATGTATCTAGGGAACAAGGCTGATAGAGGATAATCTTCTGTGCGGTATTCGAAGGCTCCATCAATGGTCTCTTGACTTGCGCTGGCTAGAAAACCCCAATCTTCTTTAAAGCGCCAAGCCAAAGCTTCTGCGATGCCCTCATTCATCCAACCAAAGTAGTACATAGCCTTATTTTCATTCATGGGAGCGAAGGTCAGCAAGTGGACGAGTTCGTGAGCCATGGTCGCTCGTGGGTATATCTCAGCATTATAGATACCTGATGGGAACTGCAAGCCCACATCCTCGTTAGAATACTGTCCGCACCATGGGCACAGCCAAGGGCTAAAAGTGGCTCGTAAAAAATGCTTAGAACCTTCACCACGCAAACTGGTCAGGTAGCTGTCAAAAAGCTGGGCATCTTTGCTACAATACTCATAATCGCTGGTAGAATCGCAATACCATGCTTCAAAATCATTCCCAGCCTCACTGAAGTAGGCTCCGTATTCCAACTCGATATCTCTGCGTCTCAGGTAACCGAGAGCCTCAAAACCATAGCGATTCTGATCCTCTAAACAAAATTGCGAATAATAATCACCACCCATAATAAAACAACTCAACAGAGCGGTTTTCTGAACCGATTCGATATATCTAGGGTCTTCGTGGAGGTAATCAAGCAACTCTGGAGAGACTATTAATGTTCCACCATCGAGGTGATTGTTGATGTCATGATTAAGAACATTAACAATTAAGTCATCATTGCGATTTCTCATATGACCAAACTTTCTGTCATAGTTCATGGAGTAGAGTATTTCATCTTTATCTTTGTACCCTAACAAGTAGGACAACCTATCTAGATGCTCATTAAGCCCATAAAGAGTGGTGGCTATATCATCTACGCTGACATAACTTGCATCACCTCCCTTTAGGGTATATCGAGCATCCTTATAGGTATACACTGTCTTATGCTCGAACTCTTCAGGAGTTGGACTAATGTAACCTCGATACTGTAAGTCAAAGACGTCATCCATAGTGTGGATTTCGTCCACCTTCAATTCATCACCTAGCGACTCCGCTGTACGCATTGTGGTGTTCACTTCGGTATACCAATCGTTGTTATTTCCATCATCATTGCACCCTGCTACCGCTACGATGGCAATGGTTGTCATAACTGCTTTTACTGCTTTCACTACTTCCCCCCCCCTCAACTAGGATAATTCAATTATTCATCTAACTAACTAATAAATAGACCAAATTATGATTTAAACACCAGGGCCCAAAAATAACTCATTAACTGCCCGTTACAAAGTTAGCTGGTTTGGTAACAATTTAAACAAATTTGAAGATGTGTTTGGTAAATAGCTCAGATTGCAATTTATATCGAAAAAGCGAAATATCTCCCACTTGCATTAAAAAAAATGAGTCAAGCTACCTCGCTGTAATTTGTGAAGTAGAGGGTTGCTGGCAAGTTATGGGGCAGAAATGAGTCTCCCAGCCGCTAGTTGGTCTTGTACTTATTGACCGTGTTTTTGCGCGCCAGTGAACATTATTGTTAATGGTTAGTGAATTTAACTGGTTGTTTATTGACCGCTTTTCTTCTGCCGCGTTAATCTAAAGCTATACACTAAACTCTACTGCTTGAATGCAGCTAAGGAGCGCCGTCTATGACTGAGACACATAATCACCCGTTGAGTGGTTCTGTTGACCAATGGATTACTGCTTGGAGCAACTGGTTTTCGCCGACATTTGAGATCAATTTCGCTGGTAATCGTCCGGTTGAAAATAAAGTGGTAAGCAATGTTGCCAGTTATGGTAAACAACTGGGGCTATTGTCGGAGATCATTCTTGAGTTGGCTAAAACGCCTGATGAGCGTAAAGAAGGATTTGATGATTTGGTCGTGCAATTAGCCAAACGAGTCGAAGCTATCGAGTTGATCAAGGCTCAGTTTCAGCCTGACTTAGAATGGCAAGCGAAAGAAGTGTTGGCAAAACTGGCAAAAACTGACGAGAAAGCCTTCGCCAGAGTACTAGAAAAATTTCAAAAAGAGTCAAAAACTTGATCAGTTAAGGATAGTTGGATGAGTGCGACAAATGAACTCCCCTTGGTTCTTGCTGGCCCAATTTTACGCAAACTGACCCGCGAGTCGGTTACCTTGTGGTTGGTCACCACTCAAGATGTCGAGGTGAAGATCAACTTCTCTTCGCCAACGTGGGAGAGTGACGAATACCTTTTGGAGCCAAACAGCGCACAGCACGTTACCTTTGGCTATGCACCCTCGCTGCATTATCAACTCATCCACCTTAACCTATCTCAGCCGCTCGATACGGATTGCCTGATTGACTATCATTTAATGCTTAAACCAGTCGAAGACGAAACTGCAGGTTGGCAAAATATCACTGAGTTGATGCCTGAGTTACTCTATCCGGGGCAATCATCATTAAAACTGTGCGTTCCCAGCCGGGTCAGGTCACTGTTACATGGCTCTTGCCGTAAGCCGCATTTTGCCGGTGTTGATGGAGTGGTCGAAGCAGACCGACACGTTGAGCACGTATTATCGAATGAGAAAACACGTATCAGTGATTGGCCCTCCATGATAGTGATGTCTGGCGATCAGATTTATGCCGATGATGTTGCTGGGCCCATGCTTAGCGCAATCCACCAATTGAGTACCAAGCTCCAGTTCCCTTGCGAAACGTGGCAGGTAGCGCCTGACTCTGGTGAGAGGATGACCAGTGAAGCGCTCTACCAGCATTCGGATTGCTATTATCGGCGTGAGCATTTGTTACCCTGTACCGAAGAGGGGCAGATGCTGGTCAAAACACTGTTTGGTGGGGCACGTAAACCGGTCTTTACCAGTACCTCAGCAGACAATCACTTGATCACTCTAGGTGAATATTTGGCGTGCTATTTACTCTCTTGGTCTGAAGTACCTTGGCAGTTAGTGGACAAAAACCATTGCCCGTCACTCTCTCCACAGCTAGAACAGCGTTATCAACAAGAGCAGAGCGTAATTAACGAATTTATTCACGGCCTTGCTCAAGTTCAGCGCGTGATGGCACACCTACCAGTCGCGATGATACTCGATGATCACGATATTACCGATGACTTCAACCTCCATCGGGGCTGGGAAGAAACGGTGTATAATCATCCGCTTTCTCACCGGATGGTGGGTAACGGCATGCTGGCCTACTTAATTAACCAAGCCTGGGGGAACAGTCCAGAGACATTTAGCCAGCAACTTATCACTAGGGTGAAGCAAGCGCTAGAGCAGCCCGGAGCTGAAGATTACCCGCCACTTCTCGACGCCTTAATTAAGCTAGAAGCATGGGATTTTGAGTGGCCAACTGACCCGCCGTTAATTGTCCTTGATACGCGTACGCGTCGCTGGCGCAGCGAGTCTTCAGCGACTAAACCATCCGGGCTTCTGGATTGGGAGGCACTGACCGAGTTACAAGGTCGCTTGAGTGGACATTCGTGTGTGCTTCTGGTTTCGGCGGCACCAATATTTGGGGTAAAACTGATTGAGGTTATCCAGCGAGTAGCAACTATGGTCGGTCAACCCTTAGCCGTTGACGCAGAATACTGGATGGCGCACCCAGGTACAGCAAGTGGCATACTCAATGTGTTCTGTCATCGAAAAACCCCGCAAAATTTTGTGGTGCTCAGTGGTGACGTGCATTACTCATTTGTCTACGACGTCGAGTTGCGTGGGCGACGAAATAGCCCAGAGATTTGGCAGATCTGCAGCAGTGGGCTGCGCAACAATTTTCCAGAGCCATTACTGAGCATCCTCGATAAGCTTAATCGGTGGTTGTACTCACCACGCTCGCCACTCAACTGGTTTACCCGAAGGCGGCGGATGCGTATTACTCCGCGCAAACCGCTTGGCACGCCAAAAGGCCAGCGACTGCTCAACCACTCAGGCATTGGTTTGGTTGAGCTTGATCAAGAGGGTAGGCCAACCAAGATCAGTCAACTGGTCGGCCACCAAACTCAGGTCGAGTTTGAAAGCCGTGAGGAGGAGGCGAGCTGGCATTAGTCTTGTGGAATTAGGCCTTGAATCAGTGCTGGTCGCCAATCGAGAGTGACGGGATCGTAGGCACCAAACCCCGAGCTGTATTCCCAGTAGTGCCAGCTAAAGCCGCGTTTTTCCGACTCACGGGCGATAAATGCGGTCCAGGCCTTTTGATCTTCAGCACGAGCATACTTACTATAGACCCCGAACTCACCAATATTAATTTCATAGCCACGATTGGGTTGGCTATTCCATGTTGAAACCGCATTAAGGTAGTCATATAAGACCTGCTGCTCTTTGGTATTGCCGAGCCAGCGGGTACCTCGCCATGCGTTGGCGTTTTCAACCCATTCGGCACCTTGATGAGTAAACTGAAACGGCTCGTAAAAGTGTACGGTGATAATGGTATTGTCGGCTGTTGCTGAGTCGGGCAACTCAAGTTTTGGCAGCATAAATGGTCCGCCCCAATCTGCAGTGCCAATCATAATTTTGCGTTGTCCGAGAACGCTATTTTGATCAGCTGCGTGGTCGCTCCAAAGTAGCTTTAATAGATCATCAATCAGTAGGTTCCATTGCTCACTGCCAACCTCAGCGTGAGGCTCGTTAAGTAGCTCAAACACGAGAGTATCTTGCGGGTAGTCAGCGAGTGGGAAATGGGTCGCCAGTTGTGACCACATGGCGATCAATCGTTGCCTGTGGTGAGGGAAACCACCTGGCGTGTAAAACAGTTCATCATAATGATGGGTGTTGATCACCACGCGAAGATCGGCATCAATGGCTTGCTGCACCACCTCTTGGACGCGAGAGATAAACTTTGGGTCAATCTGAAAAGGCGCGGTTTTAGCGCTATGGGCACTCCAACGGATAGGGATGCGCACACTGGCAAAGCCCGCATCTCTGATATTGATAAAGTCTTCAGCCTGAATGGTGAGGTCATTGTTCCATTCACCCTCATAGCGCGGTGACTCCAAGTAATTGCCCATATTGATCCCACGCCCAAGAAACGTGACATCCAAGCCTCTGTGTTGATTCCAATCATAGATATCTTGGTAATAACGTGAATCAAGTTCGACAGAAGAATCGGAGTGGTGCGTGTGGTCGCTACTGCAGCCCTGGCTAAAAAGCGCCATAACGCAGCCTAAGAGGCTAAGGATAGGTCGAGATGTCTTCACTGCTCCCTCCTTGGGGTCGATAGGTGAAAGATCAGTGAACCACAGATTTTGTCGATGTGGCTATCTGATATAAGGCATTGAGTAACGAAAAATAGAAATTTGCAACCTGTCTATCAGTCCTATGAAAGTAACTGACAGTTTCACTGTTTCTGATGCGCTGGTGTTTATCTGCGATGTGACAACCATCTATCCAAAATAAAGGTATCAACAGGCTTATATGGTCGGAACCATCAAGTTCGATACCAGCACAGCTGTCGCTGTTTCTCGCTTCACGCCTCCCAACTCTCGCCGCTGCTTTTAGAGAGGCCATACCCACAACAACATGGGAACGCTAACCAGCACAACAATCAGCTCTAAAAACAGCCCCAAGCGCCAATAGTCACCGAACTGAAAGCCACCAGGGCCCAAGATCAAGGTATTATTTTGGTGGCCAATCGGTGTCAAAAAGGCACAAGAAGCCCCAATGGCAATCGCCATTAAAAAGGCATCGGCATTCACACCAAGTTGAGTCGCGGTGCTGATTCCAATCGGGCACATTACTGCGGCGGTAGCTACGTTATTCATTAGATCAGAAAGAAACATACTCACTACTAACAGTAGCACGAGGGCCGTCATTGCATCACTACGCGCAATGGTATTAATTAAAAACTGCGCAATGACATCTGCCGCGCCCGTTGTGACCATCGCATTGGCGACGGGGAAAAGGGCGGCTAGTAGCACCACCACTGACCAATCAATGGAGGAATAAAGAAGGCGCAGTGGCACGATAGCGAAGATGGCAAAGGCGAGTGCCCCGGCAACGAAAGAGACTTCTGCGGGCAGCAGCCCCGATGTCACGCAGGCCAAACATGTCAGCATAATCAGCGATGCTTTGAGTGCTTGGCCTTTTTTGGGGACTTGAATATCGCGAGGAGCAAGCGGGAGGCAACCAAAATCGGTACAAAAGCGAGCGATTGAGTCTGAGTCACCTTGGAGTAGCAATACATCACCCTCGTTGAGTTTCGTGTAGCGCAGTCGCTTGATTGAGCGGCGGCCTTGACGTGAAATAGCCAGCAGAGTAACGCCATAGCGCGCTTGGAGATCAATGTCCGTCACTGAGAGATTGACTAAGACGGTAGAGGGGGCAACAACAACCTCTTGAACCACAACTTCATCTGACTTTTGCCCCTCATTGTCATCGCTACTATCTTTGGTGTTTTTATCCAGTAGTTTGGTTGTATCTTTTTCCTTTTTATCAATGCTTTGCACGCTTTCTTCTAGGTTTAATCCCAGCCCAAGTAACACCTTAGGTAACGATTCAGGCTCAACCTCGATGATCAGAATATCACCTTCGATAAGCACTCTGCGCCGATACCTTGGAGACAGACGAACATGGTTCCGGATGACGCCGATCACCTGCGCATCCGCTTCATCAAGTAGGCGTGCTACTTCAACCAACCGGGCATTATTGGCTTTGCTATCCGAGGTAACGGTCACTTCGCAGAAATAGGTCCCGGTGTCAAAGCTACCTGAAGAGGGTTGCTTTCGCGTCGGTACAATCCGCCAGCCAAACAAGCCAATAAACACAATACCGACCAAGGCCACAGAGACCCCGACTGGGGCGAAATCAAACATGGAAAAGCTGCCTAGATCATTGGCAGCGCGAAAACCGGACACAACCAGATTGGTTGGGGTGCCAATTAGCGTTGTCATACCTCCTAGGATGGAGCCAAAGGCAAGGGGCATTAAGACTTTACCCGTAGGTAACTCGTGTTTTGCAGCAACTTGAATAGCGACTGGCATCAATAGTGCTAAGGCACCGACATTATTCATAAAGCCAGACAGAAGGGCGGCCAGTCCGACTAAAGTAAAAATAGTGATAGTTGTGCCCGCGGTAGATGGGATGACATATCTGGCGAGAATGTCTACGGCCCCCGAGCGTAACAAGCCAAACCCAAGTACCAGCACACTGGCCACTGTGATCACCGCAGGATGGCTAAAACTGGCGAAAGCGTCAGCCGTCGGGACCAAGCCGGTAAAAACACTGATCAAAAGCATCGTCATTGCAACGACATCATGGCGCCAGCGCCCCCACAAAAACAGGCCGACTGTGGCGAGCAACAGCGCGACGATTAACCACTGCTCACCAGACATTAGCAAAAGGCCATACATGGATAGTAAGCAACATTTCAGGCCCCTTTTTGTTGGCAAACTTGGCTTGGTCAGTTGAAATTAGAATAGTTCATAGGAGCGTATTGTTAAGACGCATATTTGATATTTGTGGGTATATCGCACTGGCCAAGTGGCAAATTCAGCAAACTTTCAACCTTGTTGAAACGGCGAGATCCGGCAACAATTTCAAGGGGAGCTTGGCTCGCTGGCTTGTTAACTATCAAAGAGAGTGCACCGGCTTTGGGAGTCTCGTGTTCGATGTAACACAGGGGAAATTTTTGGCCTTGAGGTGAGAAGGAGTGAATCAATGACTATCAAATCGGTACTCGCATTGATTTTGGTGTCTTTAGCCGGGAACACAAATTCAGCGCACCTAAAAGACAAAGCCCACACGATTGACAGTTTTTTTGCCCAATACAGTCTGATTGGAATGGAAGGATTTGATGCCTTTGTTCACCAACGTGAGCAGCTGTTTGCCGAAAATGGCATTACTGTTGTCCATGATGTGACGCGCAGCGAGTATCTTGGTAGAGAGGGGCATATCCAATCCGTTTTAGATTGGTTTGAACGCTACCGTACTCGCGATGACTTTCGTTATCAAATCAAGGGTGAGGTGGAGGAGAACGTCTACGAGGTGGCTGTTTATGGCACACTCGATCAAACTCAAAACGGTGCTCGCCTTATCATCACCCCGAGTCAGCATCGTTGGCGAGAGTATTTTTCGTTTAATCAAGCGGGTGAAATCGAGCGGCTGCAAATAGACATGAATATTCTCAGTCAAACCTATGACGCAAACGCCCGCTTACAATTTAGTGCAAACGATGTCGCAAGCTTTGTTTATCAGTGGTTTGCTGGCTTTGATCATCAGAGAGAGCCCGGATTCTTTCTGGCGAGAATTGCTGAGCCAGTCGATATGCACTATCCAGAGTACCCGATTAACTCCTATCAAGACTTTCTAAACTGGTACCAAGGCGTTACCGATAATATTGTCTGGAACGCCCATCAGTTAAGCGACTTAGAGATTGAAGGCGACCACAACGCTGGCTGGCGTGTCGTTTATCAAGTCTATTGGCAAGCGAGAGATAAGGCCAACCAATATTACACGCTGACGATTGAGCAGCAACTGAGAATCATTGTCGAAGGTGGCAGGCTTAAGGTGGCAAAACTGGAAGCCAAGGTCGTTGAACCAGAGTAAATTGATTTAGTGAGCAAGTTAAAACGACCAATAAAATCCGAAAGATAAGCCAAAAGTGGGTGAGAAGTGTCAAAGTTAACCGAACCGGAACACAACTCTCAGATTAACATTGCGATGACAGGTTGTGATGATCAAGAGTGACGATACCTGATAACATTCCTTTTAACGTTTTTCTGATTTTAGAGGGTTAATGAGTGGTGATGAAGTTAAAGGGCATTACTCTTGCGTCTAATACGATAAAAAAAGTGCTGATAATTAACCCCAAGGGCGGAGTAGGGAAATCAACCTTCACCATCAATTTAGCCACCAAGTTGTCTTTGCTTGGTAGCCCTATCACACTGATTGATTCTGACCCTCAGCAATCGAGCTTCAGTTGGAGTAATAGCAACCCAAACGTGCGAGGTGTCAAGTTTGATTTGGCGTATAAAAGCTACTCAAGTATTGTTACGTCGCTTAAATTCGGCGAAAAGGAGCGGATTGCTATTATCGACTCTCCTGCCAACTTTCCGCACCACCACCTTAATCGCTATCTAGCGTTCGCTGATCGGGTCATTATTCCTATCCAACCAACCCCGATGGACCTGCATGCCAGCCTACCTTTCATTGAAAAAATCATCCGCGAGATGTCGCGCTTAAATCGCCGCACTCAACTGGGTTTTTTTCTTAACCGCTGCCCGGCTTCTGGGGGTGCACAGGTAGAACGCACGTTAAAGCTGCTGGGTCATTTTAGAAACTATCGCACGCTTGGCATGATGACAGACTCGCCCGTTTATCAGCAGACTTACGCAGACAATTCGATTTGTGACGACAGCCTTGATGCGCTCTTTTGGCGCACGACGCTTGACTGGATTGACTCGGATGTCGGGTGTCACTCTCAGCCGCAGTTACGCAGTGCTTAAATACGTCACAGTTTAATGTTGCCAATAACCACACGTTCCTTGCTACGAAAAAAACGTCACATCCTATCGCTGTTAAGCGCAGCGGTATGTGACGTTCTATCTCACCAAATACACTGCTCTAAGTTAAAGCCCTGCCGAACAATACCGCCATTGATTGAAGACGGTGGATCTTTGGTGAACAACATTAAGTGAGGATGCGAGCTACGACTTTGAGGCTTTGCCTCTATGGCTAGTGCACTTAGTGATCTCAACACTGCCTATATACTCGCCATCAACATAACAAGGCACCGTTGGTACACCACCGGTACCAGATGAAGCGACGCTAGTGAGAGGTAATGCCAGTAAGAGGATAAGTACAAAATGTTTCATGTTGACCTGCCGTTTTCTGAGTTGATAGTAACGATTACAAGCTCAGCTAATCGCATAAAGCAGAGTAGGACAAAATATAACCACATCAAGACTAGCTGCATATGGTCTATTAACCTCTTTAAAGCTTGATTGCTGTGAATGTGATCACGCTCTGTATGGGTATGTGTTGAGTTTGATATTAGTATCGTGGGGTAGGTGTCAGCACATACTGAGCGATAACCGAAAAATTGTCATATACAAACATACATGTATGTTTGTATAATCCGTGCAGAATTTAAGTTATCAGGGTCAGATGATGAAAAGGTCTTCACGTCGTTTATTAGTGGTTGCACTGCCACTGTTATTGGTTAGTTTGGTGGGTTATCGCTTTATGACCCTTTCTGCACAGGGCACCGAGGTGGCCTCTCCAGAGCGCTCGGTGCGCGTTCAAACTCAGTTAGTTAAGCCCCAACCCTTGACAGCATGGGTATTCTCTGAGGGTACAGTCCAAGCGCAGCGCAAGGCATTTCTCGATTTTGAACTGTCAGGTAAGGTCGAGAGTATTTCACTCACCGATGATGGTACGCAAGTTCGTGAAGGCACTCGAGTGTTTGGCCCAGCAGAGGGTACACGTAATGGTCAGCTTTTGGCGCAGATTGATAATCGAGATAGCCTAGCGGGCGTGCAAAGTCTAGAGGCTAGGCTTAAGAGTATGCAGGCTCAGCGTAGTGAAGCGCAGGCGCGTGTTCAGCAGACGCTTAATGATCAAACGCTTGCCGAGCAGAATTTTAAGCGTATGCAAGAGGTGTTTGCCCGTGGCGTTATTTCTCAAGATGAGTTTGATCAGATCAGAACCTCGCGCTTGAATGCCGATGCCGCAGTCAAAGCGGCTGAGAGCGGACTCGTATCGGTGTCATCGGAGATTACCAGCTTAGTTGCAGAATTAAATCGCGCCACTCTGAGTCTTGAAAAGACCAGTCTATTTGCGCCATTTGATGGCGTTATCACCACCATGAATATTCGTGAGGATAATCATTACTACCCACCAATGAGTGGCGTAAGCGATCGAGAGCGTGAAGCAAGCTCGGCAATTGTGATTGTGGATGATTCATTAATGGAGGTCCAACTTGAGATCAGCATGGTGGATGCGAAGCTGCTCAGTGAAGGGCAACAGGTCATCTTGGCAAGCGATGATCATCAGTTGTATCAGGCAGAGCAAAATAATCAGTTCGCTGACCGTGTGGCTATCGGGGAAATCTGGTCGGTAAGTCCCTCAATCAACCTCCAGCGTCGCACGCAAAGCGTTAAGGTCAGAGTAGAACAGGCCGATGGCTTGCTTAAAGAAGGGCAGTTTGTGCGTGCATGGATCGCTGCGCAAACTGAGCCTGAGGCATTGGTTTTGCCGCTTCATGCGCTGTCATTTCGAGATGGTCAGCCGTTTGTATTCGTATTTGATTCACACACGCAGCACGTCGAGCGACGCCCGATTCAGCTTGGCTTACAAGGCACTAATGCTATTCAAGTGACGCAGGGGCTTAACCGTGGTGATGAAGTTGTAGTGCGTGGCCAGCACTTGCTTATCGATGGCGCATCAGTGGTCAAGGTAGGAGCACAATCATGATCAGCCGTAAGCTGTTTGTCGAAACCCTGATTGGCCGCCTGTTATTGGGTATGCTACTTCTTGCGGGTGTACTGAGCTATAACAATATGGTGCGCGAGAGCTATCCGGATTTGGAAATCCCGGCTGCAATCGTCATGACCTTTTGGCCAGGAGCGGCACCTGAGCAGATTGAAAAAGAGATCACCAAGCACTTAGAAGATGAAATTGCCAGCCTCAACGGGCTGAAAACGTTTTCCAGTGGTTCGTATAACTCTTACTCGATTATTGCAGTTGAGTTCGACGCGGATATGCCCGTCAATGAAGCCATGCCACTACTGCGTGCGGCGGTTGATAGTGCTGCGGCGCAGTTTCCCGCCGGTCAGGGCATAGAAAAACCCGATATCGAAGAGATGTCAGTCTCAAACATGCCGGTAATTAGCTTTGCATTAAGTGGTGACGTGGATGATATGTTGCTTTCGGATACGGCCAAGCGCTTAGAGTCAGAGATCGAAAACCTGCCACTGGTTAAAAAGGTCAACATCAGTGGTATGCGTGAGAAGAGCTTGCACATTCGTCTTAATCCCGCCCAATTACGCGACCTTGGGATTTCACCGCTGCTGGTCAGAGAGCGAATTCAATCAGCCAATATGGACATGACCTGGGGTGAGTTTGAGGGTAATGAAAATACTTTTAACCTATACATGGCCGGTCGCTTTGACACCATTTCTCAAGTTGAACTGTTGCCAATCTTGCGCATTGATAATAACCGCACTGTGCGCCTTGGTGAGATTGCCGAGGTCAGCATGCAGCTCGATCGTGAACGCAGTCGCACCTTCTTTAGTATTAATGGCGCTGAGTTTGAGCGCAGCGTCACTCTCGATGTGCTAAAGCGCCCCGGCGCTGATACCTTTGCTGTGATTGATTCCACCTTGTCGCTGGCCGATGATCTAATGGCGCACGATTGGCCGCAAGGCCTGACATTGACCCACGTCAGCGACGATGGGGAGTTGATTGAGCTAGCGTTCAATGATATCTCGTCATCGATGAAACAGGCAGTAATGATCGTGTTCTTGGTATTGATGCTGTTGCTCAGTTGGCGAGAAGCCATCGTTGCAGGTCTTGCGCTTCCAGTCACTATGCTTGGTGTACTTGCTATCATGGGAGCGATTGGCTACACCTTTAACTCTATGGTTATGGTGGGTATGGTGCTGGCACTGGGCTTAATGGTCGATGTGTTTATTCTGGTCATGGAAGGCATGCATGAGAACCTGTATGTCCACAAGAAGCCGTTTTCTCAGGCGGCGTTAAATACCGTAAAAACCTTTATTCTGCCAGCAGGCGCAGGCCAGCTAACCACCATTCTGGCGATGCTGCCAATGATGATGATCGGTGGCATTGATGGCAAGTTTATTCGTATCTTACCGCTCACAATCACCGTCACCCTGTTACTGAGCTTATTTGTTGCGTTTCTTATCTGTATACCGCTCTCGAGCTTCATTTTAGGGCGAGTGAATGAGAAGCAAAAACCACTGCTGATTGACGTGCTCTCGTCACGGTATAAGGCAGGTTTGAGCCATTGGCTGGGGCGTTATGTTGTCAAGCGTCGCCGCTATGCCGCTGCTTGGGTAACGGGGGCATTTGGTCTATTTGTTGCCTCGGTGATGATCGCAGGCTTGCTACCATCAGAGATGTACCCTGAGGCCGATGATCGCAAGATTGGGGTATCGATTGAGCTAGCTCCTGACGCAACACTGGCGCAATCTCAGCGAGTCGCCGATAAGGCAGGGGCGTTTTTGCGAGAGCAGCCTTGGCTTGAAAAAATGATTGCTTACGTCGGAGCAAAAAGCCCGATGACCACCGCGAATCTCAATGATGCCTTGCTGCCCAATGAGTCTTGGAACCAGGTCGGATTTAGTTTGACGCTTTACCCAAAAGATCAGCGCGACCGATTGTCGTTCGATTATCTGCCTGACATTCGCCAGGGCTTAGATCAAGTACTCGCCGACGAGCCGGGTTTGTCGGTGAAACTGGTGCACATCGGCGGTAATCCAGATACTGCCGCGCCGATTCAGATTAGCTTGGTTGGTGACGACTATGCTGAGCTTATCGATATTGCCGCCGAGGTGAAACGTGAGCTCGCGAGCATACCCGGTGCAACCGATGTGGCGGATAACCTGGGACCTGCGCTGCATGAAATCCGCTTTTCACTCAAGCACGAGATGCTGAGTTTTCATGGCGTCAGTGAGGCTGACCTTGCCCAGCAGATCCGTGTGGCAATGGAGCAAGACGAGATAGGTTACTTTAAGGTCGAGGGCATTGAAGATGACCCGAAAATCCGTCTAGGGATAGACTGGCCGAGTCGTCATGGCGAACTGGGTGGACCACGTCACCTAGCCGAGATGAATCTACTGCAAATCATTACCCCACAAGGTTATGCGGTATCACTTGGTGAGCTTGTCGACTATCGCATTGCGGAAGTACCCCGCGTCTTTGTTCACCGCGATGGACGTCGCACGGTCACCGTCACAGCGCGCGCCGAAGGAGCAACGGCGGCAGAGGTCGTTATGGCTATCCAACCGGTGTTGGAGAAGATGTCAGCGCAGTGGTCAAATGGCTATCGCTATGAGTTTGGTGGCGAGGTGAGTCAGTCGGGAGACAGCTATGGTCAGATGGGCAGTGCGTTTATACTGGCAATGTTCTCGATTTATGTTCTGCTCACCCTAATGTTTGGCTCGTTTGTTCAGCCTGCGATTATTATTTTGATTGTCCCGCTGGCGCTGATCGGCACCTTCTTGGGCTACTTCCTAAGTGGCACTGCGATGTCATTCTCCGGTCTGATAGGTATTGTGTCACTTGCGGGTATTGCCGTGAATAACGGCATTGTGCTAGTGGATACCATGAACCAACATCGCAACAATGGTGAGAGCATAGTGCAAGCCGCGGCCATGGGCGCTGGCGACAGATTACGCCCAATTCTAAGCACGAGTCTGACAACCGTGTTAAGCTTGTTGCCGCTTGCATACAGTGATCCACAATGGTATCCGTTGTGTATGGCGATTATTTACGGGCTGATTGCATCGACCGTGATTGCGATGATCATCATCCCTGCACTTTATGTGTTGCTGACGCGCGACAAAACCAGTGAAATGGGTGTGCAAAATTTAGATTCAGACCAGCAGGTGCCCGCTTAAGGGCACTGCATAAGGAACCTATGGCTCGAAAGACTAAACAAGAAGCAGAGCGAACGCGCTTGGCGATCATGGACTCAACCTTAGCTGTCCTGACAGAAGAGGGCTTAGCAAAAACCACCATGAGCAAGGTCGCCAGCCACGCTGGCGTCACCCGAGGCGCTATCTATTGGCATTTCGAAGATCGAGATGCCTTATTGCAGGCGATGTTTGAGCAAGTGTTTGCACCGGCAACGAGCTTGTTTGACAGTATTGAGACAGCGCAAGGGGATGCTTTACGTGAGCTGTTGTTGAAAATTGCACAGTATTTTGTCGAAAGCGTTCTGCACGACAAGAAAGTTCAGCAAGTGATCAAGGTGACCATGCAGTGGCTTTCTGACCAAGAGTTGCTTCTAAAAAATCGTGCTCAGCGCTGTGAAGAAAACAAAAAACTTAACAAGGTTATGATGTCTTTGAAACAGCAAGGGATCCTTAACCCTGGACTGACGTCTTCAGCGGCTTGCCTTGTATATAACAGTTTCATTTGTGGGGCGTTAGAGCAGTGGGTCACGCTACCTGAATCGCTCAAACAAGATGATATACCATCGCTCATTCAAGCCTTGGATCGCGCCTTGTTTGTTCAAGCCGCATAAACTGGCAAAGGAACCGCCTCGAGCTTGGACTGTTGCCGACCTTGGGGTTTCAGTGTCATTGTGACACCAATGATTATCTTGACACCAAAATCTTTGGTACCCACAGCAACACCTCCGGCTCAATTTCAATTCTCGGCCCCATACGGGGCTCTCTCCTATCCAACAACATCATAGCCAGTACTTTTCGATGTTCACCAAAGGCCAATCAAAACTACCCGAGATTGAAGGTATCATACCGTGGTCAACGTTAAGCGATGTGCAGAGTGAATAGAGTTCACTAACAAGGCGAACATTTACAATCTAACCCATTCACTTCTATAAATAACAGAATCTGATAATAGACTGTGGAGTGTTTTTGATGGATAAACAAGCACAATCGAGTCGGCTAAATAGGATTAGCAGCGGTAAATGGTCGCCGAGTAGCCCGAAACAGTCAAATGATGCTGTCGGGAAGCTGAAATAAAGCTAATTGGAGCCGATATGAGTAACCACACCCCCTTTTCTGCCAATGCGATAGATGCGTTTATTAAAATCGCCGCAATTTCGATTTTAGCTTTTTGGTGCTTTTCGATATTGCGTCCATTTATCTTATTGATTGTATGGGCAGGGATTATCGCGACGGCACTTTATCCTGTGGTTATTTGGCTGCATGGTCGATTTTCATTATCAAAATCTAAGGCGAGTGGACTTCTGTCGTTCATCGGTGTTTTGCTGCTGCTTATTCCGTTAATTCTAATCACCACTGGGCTGTATGCCAGCACCTCTGAGGTGGTCGCTCAGTATCAAAGTGGTGATTTGGTGATCCCAAAGCCTGATGTTTCAATAAAAGACTGGCCCGTGATTGGCGATAAGGCTTATGCCGCCTTTTCTCTCGCGGCCTCGAACTTTGAGGTAGCACTGAGTAAATATGGGGAGCAGATTACCGCACTTGTGACCAAGCTTGCTTCTGTGCTTGGCTCTTTAAGTGGTGGGATTGTTCAGTTCATTATCTCGACCGTTATTGCCGGTGTGTTTATGTCAAACGCTGATAGGTGCCAGCGCGCGTTTATCTTGGTGGCTAACCGACTCACAGGCGCGAGAGGGGAAGAGCTCACCCAACTGTCCAAAGTCACGGTTCGCAGTGTGGTTCAAGGAGTGATCGGTGTGGCATTGATTCAATCGATAGCTGCCGGGATTGGGTTAGTCGTGGCAGGTGTGCCCGCTGCGGGAATATGGGTTCTAGCAGTATTGCTAGTGGCGATTGTTCAATTGCCGCCAATTCTGGCGCTGTTGATCCCAATCGTCTATTTGTTTAGCGTCGACACTACTACAACCGCGGTGTTGTTTTTGATCTGGTCATTGCTAGTTAGTGGTAGTGATGCGGTATTGAAACCCATGCTGCTTAGCCGAGGGTCAGATATTCCTATGCTGGTTATTTTACTCGGCGCTCTTGGCGGTATGGCGATGTCAGGCATTGTGGGTTTGTTTGTTGGCGCCGTTATCCTCAGTCTGAGTTATAAATTGCTGGTGGCGTGGCTTGATATCGAGGTTAAGGCTGAGGATTGATAGATGAGACGAATGTCTAGCGATGATAACTTCTATTTTTTGTTCTGCGCTTTGATCGCAATATTATTTTCAAGTGCGGCGATGCAGCAATTTAATATTGGCGGGCAAAAATCAATTCTGGCGTTAATTATCCTCTGTTTGGCCTTCTCTGTCGTTGGGGTTAAGCATAAGCAAACCTTTTATCGCAGTTGGTACGGGTTCTTGCTCAGTCTAGCGGCCATCTCCGGTGTGGTCTCTTTTTTCGACGAGTTCGATATGTCGCTCTTGACTCTGTCAGCTTTGCTGTTTTTTTTACTTTCTCACACCTACACCGCATTAAAGCAGGTAATGATCACCGACCATGTGAGTAAAAACCAAATTGTCGGCTCTATTTGTGTTTATCTATTGTTTGGCCTTACCTGGGCGATCATCTATCTCATTCAGCTTGAATTATTTGCTGAGGCTTTTAATGGACTAGAGCAAAAGCCATGGTTAGATAACCTGTTTGAGGTGATTTATTTTAGTTTTATCACCTTAACTACCGTAGGTTATGGTGATATTTCGCCACTGCTACCGATTCCGCGTTTTTTCGTTTTTATTGAATCTCTTCTCGGCAGCTTTTATTTAGCAATTATGGTTGCTAGTTTGGTCAGCAGTAGACTTAGCCAGTCAGAGAAATTAAAGGGTGACTAAATAAGTTCTGTGCTTCCAATCCATATATCCGGCAAGCTCAAAGTGCCGTTTCCACAATCCTTGCGCAAAGAGATCACCGCTTGATTTTGATCTAACAGCAGTGTGACGGTGGTCACGCCTATTAGAAATTGAGTATATACTTAGTAAGATTGTGCACTGATTTGGGGAGGCAGTATGCTAAATCGAACGTCATGGAACAAAGGGCGCGAGTCTGGAGTGCTGGGTGATGCGACAGATACACCCTCTCTCCAGTATCAGCAAGACGCGAAATTGACTTATCAGTCGCATGCGGCGAGTCAAATAGAGTTAGGCGAAGGCCAAGATCGGATCACCCTAAACGAACCCAGGCGGCCGCAGACCTCGATAGTTGAGTGGCCTAACTTACTTACTTTTGATATCGCCTACTGGAATAGACAGCTACATGAAATCAACAAATTAGGGCGGCGTGATGGTGTGATAGGCTTTGAGGCGAGCAAGTATGCCCTAAATATGACGGCCCCAAATTGTTATGTGAATCAGCTCAGGGGGGAATGGATTCGGCTCTTTTACCGACAGCGCTTTGTTTATGGCAACCTATACAGCGCTCTACATTACATTATGTACAAAGCCTTTGTCGAAGTCGCAGCCTGGCTTCACGCTAGGTACCCATTCCAGTTCTTATCCAGTCATCAACTTTTGCCACATAATGGTGCAACATTAGCGGGGGAGAGAGCGTTGCACCAAGAGGGGCAGTTCAGTTATGAATCTCTCAAAGCCTACTTTATTAGCCACTACTCAGAGTGGATTAATGCCCATTATTTCGAACTTATTGATGAGCTAAATATTCACCTCAATCAGCAAACACCAGCTACCTATGTGATTGAGTATTTAAACTCCCACGGACTGCCTTGTGTTGATTTTGTGTGCAAAAACCAACAGGCAATGAGGTTAGTCCGAGCGGAATATTTTGTTGAAGATATGCTCAGCATGAGATGTGATTCTCAGTATCTAGATTTTAAAATTCAACAACTCGCAGCCAAGATAGAGAACGAGATTCGCTTATTGGGTTGGTAATTTAATAGGCTGTAACAAGGCGGACAAAAAGGATAAGACGAGCGAGGGATTATGATATCGGTGAAACAGTTAACTTATGCACTTGCCGTGGCCAAAACGATGCATTTTAGAAAAGCGGCCGAGCTATGCCACGTTAGTCAGTCCAGTTTGAGCACTGGACTTAATGAACTCGAGCGCCAATTAGGCATCAAGATATTCGAGCGAGACAACAAAAAAGTCCTCCTAACTCAGCACGGTGAGGAGGTGGTAGAGAAAGCGAGAAACATTCTAGATCAGATTGATGAACTGGTTCACTTAGCTGAGAGCCATGGCCAACCTTTTAGTTTTCCGATGAGTATTGGCATGATCCCAACGATTGCTCCCTACCTGTTGCCAAGATTAATGTCAGAGGTGAAAAGCCACTATCCTGAGGCGACGCTAAATATCTTCGAAGAGCAGTCCCATGTCTTGGTTGATATGGTCCAGCGAGGCGAGATTGACACGGCCGTGCTGGCCTTACCATTTCCTTGTCAGGGCTTACTGAGTATCGAGTTTTGGCAGGAGGACTTCTATTGGGTTGCGCAGACTGGGCAAGAGCATACCAACCAAACCGGTGTCACCACCGACGACCTAACCACAAGCAACCTGATGCTGCTTAAGGACGGACATTGCTTGAAGGATCAAATCCTTGATGTATGTCGCTTACCCGAGCAAGACACCAACCAAGGCTATCGCGCAACCAGCTTAAATACGCTGATCCAAATGGTGATCAGCGGCATGGGGTCAACCTTGATCCCCAAGATGGCGATAGGGCAGTTGGTCGATCAATACCCAAACTTGTCGGTCGTCCATCTCGAGGAGCCGAGCCCACACCGACGGATTGCGCTAATATTTAGGCCTAATTACGTCAATGTCGCAAGCTTGGAAATACTCGCGGATTTGGCGCGCAAGTCCCTCAAAGAAAGCGCTGGGGAGCGGGGACGCAACGCTTCTAGTTACGAGGAAAAATAGCTTTGCGGCTAGGTGCAGTTTTGTTGAGTCTCGAAGACTTTTCAATAAACTCAGTATGTTGGTTTTTTTGTTAGTCAAAACCTAATGTATCGGTTGGATCATTCTAAAAAAGCGAACACTATCTTCAATCTTATCACTTTTACAAATATCTCGTTCTCAACAATACTTGTCCTAACTTTTACACAACTTATGCATCGCATTTTCGCACCAGACGAGAGGCAATAAGTATGAGCAAAATCGATATCGGTATTGATGATGAAGATAGACTGAGCACTGCAGATGGCTTAAAAAGACTACTGGCAGACTCCTACACTCTGTACCTGCAGACCCACAACTTTCATTGGAATGTGGAAGGGCCCCTTTTTCGTGAACTCCACCTGATGTTCGAAGAACACTACACCGAACTTGCCACCGCGGTTGATGACATCGCTGAGCGTATTCGTACCCTCGATGTACCCGCGCCTGGAACCTTTCACGAATTCTCACGCCTCAGTTCTGTAGAGGAAGTGGAGGGTGTGCCTAGTGCCGCCGAGATGGTTGATATCCTCACCAAAGGGCACGAGCGCGTGGTAAGAACAGCGCGTGAGGTATTGAAACTTGCGCAGCAGGCCGATGACGAATCGAGTGTCGCTTTGGTGTCTGATCGCATGCGCATCCATGAGAAAACCGCTTGGATGTTGAGAACGATTCAAAAGTAGCACACTCTTTAAACAAGCACGTACGCAATAGAGATAAGTAGTAAAACGACAGGTTAGTTGGCCACGTTAACAGAGTTGTATCGCCGTAACTGGGTGCCGGCCGCTAGCTTTACCAAGTAGCACTTGGAAAGGACGAAATAAGGAGAGTTATTATGCCAAATGATAAAACTCAGTCGTCGGGCGGCTGCCCATTTATGCACGGTTCGATGACGACCAACAACCGGACAGAAATGGACTGGTGGCCAAAGACGCTGAATCTAGACATCCTCCACCAACACGATGACAAAACTAACCCCATGAATGGCTTCAACTATCAAGAAGCTGTCAAAAAACTCGATTTTTCCGCGCTGAAACAAGATCTGATCGCTCTAATGACCGATAGCCAAGAGTGGTGGCCAGCAGACTGGGGACACTACGGTGGTCTAATGATCCGTATGACTTGGCATGCGGCGGGTACTTACCGTATCGCCGATG
Organism: Vibrio sabulosilitoris; assembly: GCF_055391395.1. Lineage (NCBI taxonomy): Bacteria > Pseudomonadati > Pseudomonadota > Gammaproteobacteria > Vibrionales > Vibrionaceae > Vibrio > Vibrio sabulosilitoris. The sequence continues at coordinate 2,319,051 of NZ_AP029599.1, read as the reverse complement.
GTCGTGGTGGTGCAGGAACCGGTAACTTACGTTTTGCTCCCCTCAACTCATGGCCTGATAATACCAACTTAGATAAGGCACGACGCATCTTGTGGCCAATTAAAAAGAAATACGGTAATAGTCTGAGTTGGGCTGACCTTATCGCCTATGCTGGCACCATCGCTTATGAGTCAATGGGACTCAAAACGTTTGGCTTTGGCTTTGGTCGAGAAGACATTTGGCATCCAGAAAAAGACATTTATTGGGGCTCAGAGCAAGAGTGGCTGGCGCCAACAGATAATCCCAACAGCCGCTACTCTGGTGAGCGCGATTTGGAAAACCCACTCGCCGCCGTCACCATGGGCCTTATTTATGTTAATCCCCAAGGGGTTGATGGTAATCCAGACCCACTCAAAACCGCACATGACGTCCGCGTGACCTTTGGTCGTATGGCCATGAATGATGAAGAGACGGTAGCGCTCACCGCCGGTGGTCATAGCGTTGGTAAAGCACATGGTAACGGTGATGCCACGCTACTTGGCCCCGAGCCAGAGGGCGGTGATATTCACGACCAAGCTCTTGGTTGGCTCAACAAAACCAATCGTGGAATTGGTGCTGATTCTGTCACTAGTGGACTCGAAGGGGCATGGACAACTAACCCAACCCAATGGGATAACGGCTACTTTAGTTTGTTACTTAATTACGACTGGGAGCTGAAGAAGAGTCCTGCTGGCGCATGGCAATGGGAGCCAGTCGACATCAAAGAAGAGGACAAGCCCGTTGATGCCGAGAACCCTTCAGTACGTCATAATCCGATCATGACCGACGCCGATATGGCGATGAAGATGGACCCAGAGTATCGCAAGATTTCTGAGCGTTTTTATAATGATCCGGCCTACTTCTCAGAGGTGTTTGCTCGCGCATGGTTCAAGCTGACACACCGAGACATGGGCCCGAAAGCGCGTTATATCGGGCCAGAAGTGCCCGCAGAAGATTTGATTTGGCAAGACCCGGTTCCCAAAGGCAGTACAAGCTATGATGTTGACTCAGTCAAAGCTAAGATAGCCTCAAGTGGACTGTCGATTGGTGATATGGTCGCGACTGCTTGGGACAGTGCGAGAACTTTCCGTGGCTCAGACAATCGCGGTGGGGCTAACGGTGCTCGAATCCGTCTTGCGCCGCAAAAAGATTGGGTGGGTAATGAGCCAGAACGCCTCTCTAGAGTGCTCACGGTTCTTGGTAATATCGCCGATGACAGCGGAGCCAGTCTGGCTGATGTGATTGTCTTGGCGGGTAACGTCGGCGTAGAGCAGGCAGCACAAGCAGCGGGTGTGGATATCGATGTGCCATTTGCACCGGGCCGAGGGGATGCCAGTCAGGACATGACCGATCAAGACTCGTTTGAGGTGCTCGAGCCGGTCCATGACGGTTTCCGTAACTGGCTGAAGCAGGACTATAAGGTGATGCCTGAGGAGATGCTGCTTGATCGGGCGCAGCTAATGGGACTGACGGCGAGTGAAATGACGGTATTGGTTGGAGGTATGAGAGTGTTGGGCGCTAATTATGGCGGTGAACTGCACGGTGTGTTGACCAGCCGAGTAGGGCAACTGACTAACGACTTTTTCGTCAACCTGACCGACATGAATTACACCTGGGAGCCAACAGGCAAGAACCTCTATGAGATCCGCAGTCGTCAAACGGGGACTGCCGCTTGGACAGCGACGCGAGCCGACCTAGTCTTCGGCTCTAACTCGATTCTGCGCGCGTATGCAGAGCTCTATGCACAGGATGACAACAAGGAGAAGTTTGTCCACGACTTCGTTGCCGCCTGGACAAAAGTAATGAACGCCGACAGATTCGATCTGAGCTAGACTGCACGTTGTGAAACCAAAGCCTACCTAACCAACACGGTTAGGTAGGCTTTTATTTTTTGGGGAAGCGCTTGAAAAACTGCTCGCCCCTCGTCACTGAATTTAGTTGTTGCAACGCAGATAGAAGGATTGTTTATCTAACCCACTATCTAGATTTTGCTTGAACGTATCAGCGAACAAATACCCACCGGCGAGTTCGTCGACGTCACCCGAACAGATCGATTCCAAGACGAACAAAGAATCATCAATGCTCGACATTTTGTCACTGTTCATCACTTCTGCCAGGATCGGCATGTATTTTTGCGCGATATCAGATTCGACTAAGGCCTCGGTTCGGGTGTTGCGAATAAAGCCAGGGTTGAAACAGAAAGCACGGATATTATAGCCTTGCTCGACCAACTCTTGGTTTACCGTCTCACTAAACTTGACCACTGCTGCCTTTGCAGCACCGTAAGCCGAGCCGAACGGCTTGGGGGTGTCCGCACCGCCGCCACCTAAGTTGACTACGTAACCTTTGGGCTGATCTTTCATTACTTTGATAGCGGCAGAGGTGCCGGCAAACGCAGTGAAGAGGTTGAGCTCTACTTCTTTCAACCACTCACTAGGCTCGACCCCCCACGTCGGTCCCATGGCTTTGATATTATTCACGCCAACGTTATTGATCCACATATCAATCTTGCCAAACTCGTGCAAGATACTGCGAGCGACGTTGTCAACATGAACCGCATCCATCATGTCGGTAACTCGATAAGAAAACTTAGCCTCTGGTGAGGAGGTTGATGCAAGCTCATTGACCTGATTAATTAGTAGCGACTCATTACGCCCAACACAAATGATATGTCGGTTTTTTGAGCCTAAACCACGGGCGATCAGTTGTCCTACGCCGCCAGTGGAACCTGTTATAACAATGACTTGTTTCATTAAATCAATCTCCAAAAGGTTAACTTATGTCAGATAAAGCATCCATCTCTAGTAACGCAAACCCAGACAGAGAGAGATTTTTTGGGCTTATCACAGGAAAGTTAGGCGCCAATCCGAATGAGCAAAAGGTGTGAGTGTATTTTTTGTAGGATGCTTATACGCATAATGTTGACCATTCTGCGTATAAAAGCTAGACCAAAATGTCATTATTGTTGACCCAAACGGTTATGATTTTTTCTCCAACGGGATTGCCAACGCGTGTTGATATGGAATTTACCCTAGGCCAGTCAATAACGAAGCCTTAAACCGACATATGCAAACTATGGCTATGTTTAATACGGACGCTGCGCAATCTCCGACAAAGATGCTAGTAGCGGCATTTGGTGGTTATTTTTGTGGCTTGGTGTCAATGGTCTTATTCGCAGAAATAGTGGCTAATTAGGTTCTATATCGATTGGGGTAGAGCTTTTTCAATATTATGTCGTCCTTCTCTCAATGATCTTGGCTCGATAATAGTGATACTGTCCATCGCAATAACGGTTGAAGTGGATCTGATCGAATAAGGTGTTGATACAGTCGTGAACTAGCAGTGTCAGCGGCTGTTCAACCGTCGTCAGTTCAAAAGAAGGCCAGCTTGCCATCGGGATGTTATCCACGCCAATAATCGCGATATGCCGATAATCAGGCGTTTTTTTCAGCCCTTCGATCAAGCCAATGGCGATAATATCACTGGCGCAGAAGACCGCATCTATCTCTTGCGGCTTAGTCGGTAATAGTTCGGCAGCTTCAATGCCCGATTGGAACGAAAAGCTGCCCGAGAGATAAAGTGGCGGCTCGGCGTTTCTATCGAACAAGCTGCTGCGCAGTCCGGCCCAACGCTCTTCGTTGACCATACTGCCTTTATCGCCAGCCAGGTAAGCGATTTTTTGATAGCCGCGGTCGATGAGATAGTTGCCCACATCTCGACCAATCTGCTCATTGTCGGAGCAATAGCTCTGTGCGGCTACCCCTTGATGATACTGATTAATAAAGCTGATCCTAATCCCAAGGTTAATACAACGCTGCAGTAGAGCACTGCTGATACCACTGCAGGCGATCACCATACCGTCAACTTGATACTCTATTGCCTTGGAGATCGCTCCCTCAAAATTGTGCTCACTCACCAAGCACAACACACTTTGCGAGCCCTTCATTTGAATCGCGAGGGTCAGTTGACGGGTGATTTCATCATAGATAGGGTTTTGCTCACTACTGGCGACAATCGCGACCAAACCAGAGCGATTTGAGGTCAGGCTTCTGGCTAATGCGTTCGGGGTGTAACCGAGTTTACGTGCTCCCTCAATGATCTTCTTGCGTTTATCTTCAGCGACACTGGCGTTGGGATTAAACGCTCTGGATACCATGGATTGAGAGACGCCAAGTACCTTTGCTACATCAGTGGAGGTGATTTTTCCGTTCGCCATCGTTTTCCTATCATCCTGATTAGTCAAAACCTAGTCTGTTCGACGTAGCAAATCTGATACCAACTACGTGGAATGGCGTTTACTCCCGATATCAGTGGACCATGTCACTTTCTTTCGATATTAAGAGCAATAAATTGCATCAAAATGGCACACGGTAAGCCAATGCATAGTGCATGCATAATATGCAAAATGCAGGCGTATGCAATTTATCAGGTATTTTGTAACCGCAAATATCGTGAAAATTTATTAAGATATTGAAAAATAACAATATTATTAAGTTGTATTGCTTAAGTTACTCTGTTTGGTACGTAACTTGCTCTAGTCAATTTAGCGATAAAAACTTAAATACTGAATTCCTATGCAATGAGAATCTATTCATTGTATAGCGAGAAGGCAATGCAGAGGGATGAAGCATGGCGTCTATCACATTAAGCAATATAGAGAAAACTTGGGGTGGCACTACGGTGATCGAGGATCTGAATCTCGAAATCCACGATAAAGAGTTTTTGGTTCTTCTTGGTCCATCTGGCTGTGGCAAGACCACGACAATGAGGATGGTCGCGGGATTGGACACTCCATCCGCAGGTGAAGTGCGTTTCGATCAGGAAGTGGTCAACGACTGGCACCCAAGAGATCGCGATATCGCAATGGTATTTCAAAGCTATGGTCTTTACCCGCAAAAGAACGTCTATGGCAATATCGCCTTTCCTTTGCAGATGAAAAAACTGCCAAAGGAGGAGATCCATGAGCGGGTGCTCAAAGCCGCCAAGCGGGTTGAGTTAGACCACCTACTTGATCGTAAGCCTGCCCAGTTATCTGGTGGGCAGCGCCAACGAGTCGCATTAGCGCGGGCGATTGTGCGTGAACCAAAGTTCTTTCTTATGGATGAGCCACTGTCTAACCTTGATGCCAAATTGCGCGTCTCAATGCGTGCACTGCTGAAAAATCTCCATCACGAGTTTAAGCGTACCACGATTTATGTCACTCACGATCAGATTGAGGCGATGACACTCGCAGATCGAGTTGCAGTGCTGTTTAAGGGTAAGATTCAACAGCTGGATACGCCAAAGAACATCTACAACAATCCGCGCAATCTGTTTGTGGCCAGTTTTATTGGTTCACCTTCGATGAACTTTATTGAGGGCTCGCTAAGACAAGGCAGTTTTAGCAGCAAAAACTGTCAGGTGAGCGGCTTTGAGCGTCTTTCTAATGCAGGCGTCACCTTAGGCATAAGACCGGAGGACATTACCGTATGTCTGGCTGACGAGGGACATCTCTTTGGTGAGGTGTACTCGATTGAGATGACCGGAGAGAGCACTCTGGTTACGGTTGCTATTGATGGCAACTTGGTCGTTGCGCGCGCAGATAAAAACTATCAAGTCGAGATTGGCGACACCATTGGCTACCAATTCGACCTTCACCATACCTACTTATTCAACTCTCAAACAGAGCAACGGATTGACTTTGTCCTTGAAGAGAGTGTCGCCAAACTAACTGCATAATTCTGAGGGAACAGATGATGACAAAATTTAAAAAACACCTATTAGCAGCTGGACTTCTTTTAGCCAGCGCGACGGCAAGTGCACAGTGCGATCTGACTGGTGTTAAGGCAAAAGGCGAACTGTCGCTGCTATCAAACAGCTACGCGGTGCTCAAGTACTTTTCTGATGCGATCCAATCTTGTGAGCAAAGCGGATTTAAGGTGAGCAGTAAGTTAGTCAGCGGTAGCGCTGTGCAAGAGCAATCACGAATCGTACTCTCGGGCCGTCGAGGTAACGTGCCGTATGAGCTGATCCAGGTCTCGGCTGAGAGCTTTCACGAGTTTCAAACCAAACAGCAAATTCAGCCAATTACCGACCTAGTAGAGAAATACTGGGACGAGTACGCCCTGGATGATATTCCACAAAGCGTCTGGGACTTGGCGACCGTTGATGGCGAAATCTATGCCGTGCCACTGCAAATGAATATGCAGCAGTTCTTCTATCGCAAGGACGTACTTGATCAATACGGTTTGTCTGTTCCCCAGTCCTATCAAGATGTGGTTGCCAGCGCGAAAACACTCCAAGAGGCCGGCATTCAATATCCGCTTGCTCAGGCTATGAGTATGGGCTGGAACTTGGCCACTGAATTTACCAACATCTATTTGTCACTCGGCGGTGAGTTCTTTGATAAGCAGGGTGCACCGCTGTTTGATGGTGATAAAGGTGTTGAAGCTGCGGAGATTTTACAGGGCCTACTGCCTTATATGTCACCCAATGCCTTGTCTATGTCTAATGACCTAGTGATGGTCAACTTACAGCAAGACAAAGCCGTGATGGGTAATATCTGGGGTACACGCGCCGCTGAAATGGATGATGCCGCGGTATCGAAAGTTGTCGGCAAGATCCAATATGCCACTGCACCAACTGCCACTGTGGCGTCGTCGATTCCGGCAACTAGCGTATTTTGGGACGGTTATGTGATCCCAAATCGAATCAAGGCCGACCGCGAATTGGTGTTTAAGGTCCTTATGGAGGCGTTAAAGGCTGAATCGATGCGCGGCGCGAGCGAGTTAGCCTTTTTATCTAGACGCTCTGCAAGCGAAGGTTTATCAGGGGATCAATACCGTTACCTAACCGCGATGCATGACAATATCGCCAAAGGCGCTAAGCCATTTCCAAATCAAGCCTACTACTCGATTGCGCATAACCAAATTGGCAGTAAGTTACCAGACGCACTACGCGGTCGTAAACAGATCAAACTCGCCTTGAGTGAGGCGGCGCGCGCCTATCATCGCGAGGCCAAAGCCCAGGGCTATTTGGAGTAGGATGAGTATGAATAGACGACATTTTCTCGCATTTTCTGGGCCGTCTATTGCCACCATGGTGCTGCTGATGTCAGCACCCTTGGTGATGACGCTCTATCTGTCGCTCAATCGATTTAACTTTAAGGGCGATTTACGTTGGGTGGGATTCGACAACTATCTCGATATTTTGTCTGACGGCGAGTTTTGGCAGGCGTTTGAGTTTACCTTTGTCTACACCGTCTCGGTGACCTTAATTGTTTTAGTCGTGGGGTTTGGCATTGCGCTGGCGCTTAACAATATGAACAAGAAGGTTCGCGGTGTGTTTATGGCCGCCACTTTGCTGCCCTTTGTTATCACCCCCGTGGTCGGTACGCTGATCTTTTCTTGGCTGTTCCAAGACTTTGGTTATGTCACCTATCTGCTCAACCTAATGGGGATAGAGGTGTATTGGTTTAGTGAAACCTTTGAGTCTCGACTGTTGATTATCCTTTATGGCATCTGGCAGGTCACACCGTTCGCCGCGATAGTGTTCTTTGCCGGGCTACAGGCCATCCCAAGCGACACGATTGAATCATCCGTGCTCGATGGAGCGCGCAGTTGGGATCAGATCAAACACGTGATGCTGCCAGCACTCGCGCCATTGGTGCTGTTTGTCTCGATGATATGCATCATGGATGCCTATCGCCTGTTTGATGCCGTTGCGATCATGACTGGTGGGCTGAACAACACCGAAACCCTGATGTACTACAACTATCGCATTGGGATTATTCAGGATGCGGTGGCAAAAGGCAGCGCAGTTTCAGTACTGACTATGCTGGGTATCTTTATCTTCTTGATGCCGTTTCTATATCTCACCTACAAAGAGCAGAGAGGGGCCCACTAATGGCAAACTTATTGCGAAATAAAAGTGCACTGCTGATCTACCCAGTCCTGTTTATTTGGTTGGTGTACTGTACGTTCCCGTTTTTCTGGACCTTCATGACCTCGATTAAAAACCCCGTTGATGCGTTCTCTAATCCGCCGGTATGGGTATTTGAGCCGACCGCGGCAAACTACGCCGGGCTTTGGCTGGAGTTTGGGTTCAATACGTTTTTATGGAACTCGGTTATCGTCACGCTAGGTGTGGTGGTAATTTCACTCTCTATTGGCTGCTTGGCAGGCTACGCCTTGGCGCGCTACTCGGGCAAGCTCGGCTTTGTTCTGCTGCTATTAGCCTTGGTGTTTCGCTCGTTACCTCACACGGTGTTCCTCATTCCTTACTATGAGTTCACCCGAATTACTGGGCTGTATGATACCCACTTGGTATTGATCATGATCCTCGTGGCCATCAACCAACCGTTTACTATCTGGATGATGCGCTCGTTCTTTATGAACATTCCCAAAGAGCTGGAAGAGTCGGCAATGATGGACGGTTGTAATCAGTTCCAAGCCTTCTTGCGAGCCATTGTACCCGTGATGTGGCCCGGCATTATCACCACCGGCTTGTTTACTTTCTTATTGGCCTATAACGAGTTTTTGATCCCACTGACGCTGACCGCGACCGATGCGGCGACCATGCCGGTGGCAATATCTCAGTTTGGTGCCGATGACATTAAATACTGGTCGATGAGCGCGGCAGGTGCTGTGTCTATCACCATTCCAATTCTTGCATTAATCATTGTTTTTCAGAAAAAAATCGTATCAGGTCTCGTTGCCGGAGCGGTTAAAGGATAATTTTTTAAGGAGTAGTTATGAATCGTCCAGAACAAGGTGTATTGACCAAAGACAACGATCTGAGCCAGACCGAAGAGACCTTGCGCGTGATTGACTCTATGGTCGATGGTCTTAACGATCACGATATCGACAATATGGGACGCTTTTTCGCCGAGTCATTTCGCTGGATGGGCAATGGCGGCTGTGGCTTTAAAAATGGCTTAAAAGAGTTTCAAGACGGTTGGCAGCGACCATTCCAACAGGCGTTCTCGAATAAGATTTGCGTTGATGAGGCGCGCATTACACAAGGTCAATGGTGCGCGGCCTTTGGTCGTCAAGAAGCGATCCACTCTGGCACCTTTATGGGGATTGAGCCAACCGGCAAAAAGGTCATCATCCGTTACATGGACTTTTGGAAGGTCGAGGATGGCAAGATCGTCGACAACTATGTGACCGTCGATTTTCCGAGCATCATGATGCAGCTTGGTGTTGACCCGTTTTCTGGTCATGGTTGGGAGAACCTGGACAGTGAGCAGGGGCCTTTGGTCCACACTGCTGAGGTGATGGAATGAGAGGGCTAGCAGATAGCCGCGCTGTTGTCGACCGGCTCAATGCCGCGATGTACGACTTTGACCCGCTTGAGGTGCGCAGCCTGATTGAAGCCAGCTTTGATAGAGAGGCGCTGATCCAACTGGCGTATCCATTTGAGACGCTCTCTGGTGTGGATGCATTATGGGAGGAGGTTTACGGACTGCTGCTTAATGCGATTCCAGATCTAGAAAAACGCACCTATATCTCCATGGTGGGTGAAGCAGAAGGCAAATGTTGGGTTGGCTGCGCAGGCTATTACACTGGGGCTTTTCTGTATAGCTGGTTAGACATTCCGCCAACCGGCCATCAGGTCTCGATGCGCTTTCATGAATTTTATTGTATTGAAAACAATAAAATCGTAGAGATGCAGGCTCTATGGGATATTCCAGAGGTGATGATGCAGGCAGGCGCTTGGCCAATGTCACCGAGTTTGGGACGTGAGTGGCATACACCTGCTCCGGCGACGTGTGACGGTTTAGTCAATGCATCAAGCCCAGACCGCACTGAACAAAGCCTCAAGTTAGTGGGTGATATGCTCGATGCTTTGTCGAACTACGCCGAGGGCGGCGTGGAGGCGATGGAACTCGAAAAACGTTGGCACCCAAAATGCAGCTGGTATGGCCCGTCGGGGATCGGTACCTGCCGCGGGATCAAAGGGTTTCGCAATTGGCATCAGATCCCCTTTCTAAAAGCCATGCCGGACCGGCGTACGATAGAAGAGAACGGCTATTTGTTTGCTGAGGATAACTATGTTGCGTTTACTGGTTGGCCGGGTATGGCGATGAAGGTGTCAGGCGATGGCTGGCTAGGTATCGCACCAAGCGATAAAGAGATCACGTTACGCAGCCTAGATTTCTGGCGCTGTGAAAACGGTATGATTCGTGAGAACTGGGTGCTGGTGGATATTCTCCACGCCTATGCACAGCTGGGTGTGGATGTATTGGCTCGAATGCGCGAGCTGAACAAAGCGCGCTATCGCAATTTTGATAAGTAGTAGGACCAAGCAAATGATGAAAGGATTCAACCCAAAATTCAAAGATTTCCCAGACTACATTTTGGGTATCACTAAGGAGATCTGGGAGGAGCGTCAATTGCACTCCCTGCATCATTACTATGCGCCGGACATTGTGGTGCGCACACCATTGGCGGTGTCACAGGGTAACGTTGATGTGATTAATGCGACCATGGGAGTGCTGGCTGAGTTTCCCGACCGGGTGCTGCTGGGCGAGGACGTGATATGGTCAGGTGACCCTGAGTATGGCATGTACTCATCACACCGGATCTTATCCACTGCCACTCAACTTGAGACCGGCAAAAAAGTCCAGTTCCGTATCATCGCTGATTGTCATGCAATCAATGATCAGATTAATGACGAGTGGATGATTCGCGATCATGGTGCGATAGCGAAACACCTAGGTAAGACTGCCAAGGAGCAAGCCGCATACGTGATCGAGCAAGCGGGTGGGGGGGAGCAATGCCCACGACCTTTTACCCGTGAGCAAGATATCCAAGGTCCTTACCACGGTGTCGGCAATGACTCACAATGGGGCTGTCGTTACCAAGATATTCTCGAGCGGATTATGCAGGCAGAATTTTCCGTGATCCCTAGGGAATATGATCGCGCCTGTATCGCCGAGTACCCAAGTGAGGTCCAGGCCCACTCGCATGCTGAAATCGATAGCTTTTGGATGCGCCTGCGCTCGGCGTTTCCTAATGCAGAATTTAAGATTCACCACCGGATCGGCCGTGATGACCCAATGATGCCACCGCGCGCTGCGATACGTTGGACACTCGAGGGTAAGCACGAGGGGCCAGGTATGTTTGGCGCTCCAACCGGTGCTGATGTGTATATCATGGGTGCGGCTCACGCTGAGTTTGGCCCGTGGGGACTGCGTCGAGAGTATGTGCTGTTTGACGAGGTTGCGATTTGGCAACAGATCTTACTTAGCCGTTAAACCTATATAGCAAGCTAATATTATGATTACAGATCCTTGGTTTTACCTGACGGCGATCCCTGCCGTCTTGATTTACGGGATCGGCAAGGGGGGACTCGGTGGTGCGCTTGGCATTATCGCAGTACCCCTGATGACATTGACCACATCGCCGATTGAAGCGGCGGCAATCCTCCTGCCGCTGTTGTTTTTTATGGATATCATCGCTATCTCGCATCATGCCAAAAACTGCAATTACCAGCAGTTGTGGGTGATGCTGCCATCTGCGGTGGTGGGGATATTTATTGCTGGGTTGTTCTTAAGTGTCACCCCTGAGTTTGGCTTGCAGATCCTGATTGGGCTGCTTTCTGTGCTGTTTAGTATCCAGTATGTGCTGTCCAAGACCGAAGCGAGTCGGCCGCCACGCAAGGCGCAAGGGTATTTCTGGAGCCTGCTAAGCGGTTTTTCCAGTACCACGATTCACGCAGGTGGTGGGCCGATCAGTATTTATTTACTGCCGCAAAGGCTGAATAAGATGGAGATGATTGGCACCATGGCGGTGCTGTTTGGGGCAATGAATCTGTTTAAGATGATCCCGTACATTGCGCTAGGTAAGATGAATGCGACCAATCTTACCACGGCTTTAGTGCTGTTTCCCATTGCGCCAATTGGCGTCAAGCTTGGGGTGTGGCTACTTGACCGCGTGAGCCAAAAGCGGATTTATCAGTTGTGTTATTTCTTTCTGTTTATCTCTGGGATTAAGTTGCTATGGGATGGCTCAGCGGAGCTGTTTATCTCGTTGTAACACGGGCGGTCTAGAATTAACTCCATATGTATTGATTATTAGATCTAGATGACTAGATGCATCTCTAGAGAGGGAAAGCAATGAGCGGATACCGTTGGCAACAGGGAAGTGAGGTTTACACCTTTGACTCACTGGCACAATTAATGGCGAAAGCAACGCCACTGCGCTCCGGCGACACGCTGGCGGGCATCGCAGCACAAAGCGCCACTGAGCGCGTTGTCGCGCAAATGACATTAGCTGACTTGCCACTCAAAACCTTCCTCAATCAAGCGGTGATCCCGTACGAGAGTGATGAGGTGACACGCTTGATCATCGACTCGCATGACCTTGATGCATTTATGCCCATAGCGCACCTTACAGTGGGAGACTTTCGCAACTGGCTGCTGAGTGATGAAGCTGATACGCAAACTTTGTCGCGGATCGCCAAGGGGCTGACTCCGGAGATGGTGGCCGCAGTAAGCAAAATTATGCGCAATCAAGATTTGATCCTAGTCGCCAAAAAATGCAGTGTGATCAGCGCATTTCGTAGCACGATTGGTCTGCCTAATCGTCTTTCGACCCGACTTCAACCTAATCATCCCACCGATAGCTTAGATGGTATTGCCGCGAGCATTTTTGATGGACTGATGTACGGCAATGGCGATGCGGTAATCGGTATCAACCCTGCTACCGATAACGTGGCGCAGACCGTTCGACTACTCTCTATGCTTGATGAAGTGATTGAGCGCTACCAGATCCCAACGCAATCGTGCGTGCTCACTCATGTGACCAACACGCTCGAGGCGATAGAGCAGGGCGCCCCAGTCGATTTAGTGTTTCAGTCTATTGGCGGTACCCAAGGGACGAACGAGAGCTTTGGCGTTAATCTTGCCTTGCTCAAAGAGGCGGAGCAGGCGGCGCTGTCGTTATCGCGGGGAACAGTGGGCAACAATGTGATGTATTTTGAGACGGGACAAGGAACCGCGCTGTCAGCCAATGCGTTTCATGGTGTCGACCAGCAAACTTGTGAGGCGCGCGCCTATGCCGTGGCGAGAGCGTTTAATCCTTTACTGGTCAATACCGTGGTGGGCTTTATTGGCCCTGAGTACCTTTTTGATGGCAAGCAGATCATTCGTGCTGGCTTAGAGGACCATTTCTGCGGTAAGTTGCTTGGACTGCCAATGGGCTGTGACATCTGTTATACCAACCATGCCTATGCCGATCAGAACGATATGGACAATCTCTTGACCTTGTTGGGCGTTGCTGAGTGCTCGTTTATTATGGGTATACCCGGCTCTGATGATGTGATGCTTAACTATCAAACCACGTCATTTCACGATGCGCTTTATGCGAGAAAGGTGCTGGGGTTAAAGCCAGCGCCAGAATTTGAGCAGTGGCTGCAGCGGATGCAGATTTTTGATGATGTCGGCAGCGTGGCCCTAAGCGACAAGGTGTCGCCGCACTTTACCCACAGTCTTGAGTCTATGCTCACAGGGGGTGACTATGACAACTAAACCGACACAAGCAACATCACTGGGGGTCACACATACGCCATGGCAAGCATTGCGCCAATATACTTCAGCACGCGTGGCAATTGGCCGCAGTGGCACCAGCATACCGACCAATGAGCTGCTCAAGTTTCAGCTTGACCACGCTAAAGCAATGGACGCGGTGCACGCCCCGCTGGATATCCAGGCTTTGGTGACAGAGCTGGCAGCCAATCAGGCCATTTGCGTACATACCCCGATGCCACCCAAGGTACTTGAGACCAAAGCACCCGATCGATTAGCGTACTTGCAGCGCCCTGACTGGGGGCGTGAGTTGAGTGATAGGGCTTGGCAGGAGCTAACCATACCGGGCAAATTACCTGAGCAAGTGTATGACCTTGTGATTGTGATTGCCGACGGGCTCTCGGCGGTTGCGGTGCAATCTCACGCGGTAGAGGTGTTAGATTACCTGATCCCGCGCTTGGTCAGTGATACTGAACCTCCTTGGCGCCTTGCTCCCATATGTATCGTGTCGCAGGGACGAGTGGCGGTTGGTGATGATATTGCCCAGCGACTCAATGCTAGAGCGGCTCTGGTGCTGATTGGTGAAAGGCCGGGACTGTCTTCGCCCGATAGCATGGGAATGTACTTAACTTGGGGAGCGGCAAGGGGAACAAAAGATGCGCAACGTAACTGTATTTCTAATGTGCGTCCCCAAGGGTTGAGTTATTCAACTGCTTGTGAGCGCGCCGTTTACCTTCTAAATGAAGCTCGACGGATTGAGAACTCAGGCATCGTGCTTAAAGATCGCTCTGATAGTGAAGCTGTAGCGGTTATTGAGGGTGAGCAACCACACAAGAGCTTTCTCGTAACCTCAACGGATACAGGATGTCAGGAACGGCGATGATAGCTGATCGTTATCGCTGCAGTAGACAGCTAGGTATTATTGAGTGATTTCAGCAAATTAATTTGCGCTAACGCTTGCAGTTGCTACGTGCTCACGATAGTTTGTTTGGCCTCTTGCCTGTCCCTATCATCAATATCTGACGAATTGGCAACGTAAGAGAGAACACTATCCCAAGAGAATAACAGAGCAACATCATGAGTTTAGAAAGCAACATGGAAAAACAAGTGTGGCAAAATGAGATGCCATCGGATCAGTTTGAATTTATGAAGAGGGTCCTTGCATCACCTTCGCCGATTGGATTTGAGGCAGCGATGAGCTACGGCGTGATCAAGCCTGAGTTTGAATCTTTTATGCCTCAAGGGTGGGGCGTGCATCAGTTTAAAGCCAATGCGGGCTTAGTGTTTGATTCACATCCGGGTCGAGATGATTTGGTGAGTGTGATGATTGTGGGGCATGCGGATAAGATCCGCATGCAGGTACGTAAGATCGACAACGATGGCAAGGTGTGGATTAATACTGACTCATTTTTGCCAACGACCCTAATCGGTCATGAGGTGAAAGTTTTCTGCCAACACCCAGAGCAAGCGGGTAAATACAAGGTCATCGAGGGTTGCACAGTAGAAGCACTTGGCGCTATCCACTTCTCATCACCAGGACAGCGAACAGGTGAGAAAGGTATCAAGGCAGAGTCGATTTATCTTGAGCTGCACACCCATGGTAAAGATCGCAAGGCACAGGTTGAGGCACTTGGCTTGCGCGCAGGCGACCCAATCATTCTTGATCGTCCCATCAAACGTGGCGTATCACCAGACACCTTCTACGGTGCGTACCTCGATAATGGCCTAGGCTGTTTTTCGGTCACCGAGATCGCTCGCTTGGTAGCAAAAGAAGGTCTGGATAACCTGCGCGTGCTGTACACGATTGCAACACATGAAGAGATCGGTCGTTTTGGCTCAACGCAGCTGGTGGGTGAGCTAAAACCAGACGTGTTGATTGCGACGGACGTGAATCACGACTACGAGGCGGCGCCAGGCATTGGTCATCGCAATATGAATCCACTGAAAATGGGCGAGGGCTTTACCATCGGTCGCGGATCTGTGGCCTCGGAGTTCTTAGTTCAGACCCTTGAGAATGTGTGTAAAGCACAACAGATCCCATACCAGCTTGATTTTACTGGACGCGATATGGGCACTGACGGCATGGCAGCAGCACTAGCTGGTGTTGATAGCGCGGCGATCACCTTGGGTTACCCAATTCGCAACATGCACACCTCTTCTGAATCGGCGCACACAGGTGACTTGTTAGCCTCGATTCATGCTATCGCAGGTCTATTGCGCGAGTTCAATAACATGAATCAAGGTCAAGGCATCACGCGTGATGATCTTAAGAACAGCCATATCCGCTTAGACAATATCTAAAAACAGGTTCAGGTGGCGGGGACACTGCGTTTCGAGGAGCGAGGTGTCACCACGTGCTGGCGTGTTTTCCTTTCAATAAACACAGTCGATCCCTGAGTTTGTTTCGCGCTGGTAAAGTAAGCAAATCTTGAAGGGATAGTAATTTGAGACCGCTTAGATAATAAGATATAAATTTGAAAAGTTAACCTACCCTAAATTATTATTAATAGGGTAGGTCGAAAATTTTATTTCACGTAATAGATAGCAAGGCTATTTATTTTAGCGGTCACTACCGAGTTCTCTTACGCGATATTCATACTCTAGGTTTAGCACTGGTTGATAAACAATTTTGCCATTTTCTTGTAGGAACTCATCGACGGTAACCGTGGCTTCAGTGATCGCAAATGAATCATTATCAACATAGGTGAAGTCGAGAATAAACTCATCTCTTAGCTCATCCGCAGATTTCGCTTGATAACCCTCAAGCATGTCCAGTCCGATCGCATACGCTGCTTGCTTGTTATCGACAATGGCACCCTCGATCATCTCTTCACTGTTGGTCCAGCTGTAACCGCCAGCAAATACAGGGGCGGCGATAGTCATTACGCTTAGTAGTGTGATTAGACGTTTCATAATATTCTCCTTTCTTACCTGAAATGTTATCGAATCTAACCGACTCGATTAGTGTAGGGTACGAATAAAGACCTTGGGGAAGTTTTATTACTTTCAAAAAAAATCATTTATTTTTGGTTTATGGCTATTTAATTTGGTGTTGTTACTCTAGGTTTAAATAAAAAGCCAATAAAAAGAATGGCAAAGCATACCAGTGAAAGAAGCAGTGAATAAGAAATAAAAGCTAAATTAAGCTCAGAGCAGGGTCTAATTGAGCCAGTAGTTCAATGGTAAGCGTTCACCTGCCCCCTATTGACACAGAAAATGTGACTAAGAGCACTTGATCCACTTTTGCCTATTGATTGATCATTCCGCTGGCTCATGCTGGAAACCATGAAAAAGAAAAAAGCCAGCTTTAAACTAGCCCCGCCTGAGGTCTCTAATCTAAGTGAGGCAAAGGCGCTTATTGACGAGCTCTGGGAGCAGCTTCGGTTTTATGAGGATAAGCTTGCGACCAGTTCACGGAACTCCTCAAAATCACCTTCATCGGACGGCCCTAAAGAGCGAGCCGAAAGAAAAAAGCTCAAAGCCCTAGTAGTGGCAATACGCGAGGAGCTCAACAAGGCCACACAGGGCATCGACGAGAAATCAGCAAACTAAAACCCACTGACAACGTTGTTAAATGCTTGCCTGACTCTCAATGTCCATGTTGTGGAAAACCCGACGTCAAAATAAACTCGTCGCCATTTTATCGCCACCAAGTTCACGAAATACCCGAGCCTGTTGTTCACATCATCGAATATCAACTTTATTCTGGCCATTGCTCCCACTGTCAAACCCAAGTTCGAGCCAAGAAACCAGATGATGCCCCACAAGGTATCTTGGGTCCGAATTTATTAAGCTACATCGCCTTGCTTGCGGGGCAGTATCATCTCAGTGTCCGTAAAATCCAATCTCTACTCAAAGAGCATTTGGGAACAACCTTTTCGATTGGTGCTATCAGTGAAGCTCAAACCAAAGTGGCCTCAATGCTAACACCACTGCACCAAGCCATTAAACTGGCAGTGAACAAAGCGCCGTTAGTTCATATCGATGAAACCTCACACATCCGTAATGATGAGCAGAGTCTAAGATGGTGTTGGCTGGTTGCCAGTGAGGATCTTGTTTATCAGAAGATCTTATACTCCCGCTCCATACACTCTGCCAAGCTTGTGCTCGGAGAAAAATACACAGGTATCGTTGTCTCTGATCAATATGCCAGTTACAACTGGCTACCTAGCGAAAACCACCAACTCTGCTGGGCTCATGTAAAACGAAACTTACAGCAGATGGCCGACTACAGTGGTGGTGGGCATACGGCCTTTATTGGTCAGCACCTATGCTTTATTGTCAACTTGGTCTTCCGTAATCGTCACAACTTAGAAGAAGGCCACATCACAGAACTTGTCTACCTTCGCAGAATGCAGCGCTTGAGGAAATCGTTACATAGTTGGCTCAACAAAGGCACAGATGTGATGGTTAAGCGATATCGAGGAAGGTGTGCTCACTTACTTAAGCATGAAAGTAGCTTGTGGGTCTTCCTCAAGGATCTCACGATCCCTCTGACCAATAATGAGGCGGAGCGACGTCTTCGAGGTTGCGTGATCATGCGTAAAATTAGCTATGGAACCACTTCTGATGCTGGTGACAAGTTCCGAAGCCGGATCCATACGCTTATCGAAACCTGCAAGAAACGCGGCCTATCAACAATGGATGTGTTGAGTCAGATTATCACTGCTGTTGTGCACCGCCAACCATACCCTGATGTCTTTGAGCTTGCTACTTGAGTCAAGCTACTCCGGTGAACGGTTACGTTCAATGTACTGGCATCTATTATGCATTTTGATGATTATCGATAGGAGCGCGAATCGCTATCTCAAAAATGGATCTGGCGAGCTCTCTGATAGCATGCAGTTTTCTGATTCACTGACCAGAAAATGAGCAGACTATGCAGCCTTTTTGTCTAATGTTAACTATAAATGCTGTCAGAGTGAATTTTTACCATATTTTTCACTTGAACTATCGAGCGAGATTGGTAGACTTAGCTTGTTTTTGAAAATTTATGCACAAAATTGGCATTATTAGTCATCATGAGGTTGTAGATGAGCGATACACTTACCCTTCAAACCAAGCCGCACAGCATAAGAACTGTGCTAATGTTTGTAATTCCTTCCCTATTGGGCCTGTTCTTCTTTCTTGCGCCATTGAGTGTCGATGGCAATGTGTCGTTTCCACTGGCCTTAATGGCTAAAGGTGTGAAGAGTGTGCTGGGCGAGGCAATTTTGCCAACCGTTACTGCGATCATCTGTTTCTCTGCTGCAGTGACTACTATTGCTAATGTCATAAAGCCTAAACTCTTTCAGCGCTCTGAGTTACTCTCGCGCCTGTTTGTTCTCCCCCCTGTGTGGGTTGCAGTGCGTGTTTTAGGCGCGTTATTTACCTTGCTTGCTTTGCATCAGGTTGGGCCTGAATTTATCTGGAGTGGCGATACGGGCGGTTTGGTGCTGCATGACTTGTTGCCTTCATTGTTCGTGACCTTCTTTTTTGCTGGCCTACTTCTTCCTTTGTTACTTAACTTTGGTCTGCTTGAACTTCTCGGTACCCTGCTAAGTAAATTGATGCGCCCAGTGTTCCGTTTGCCAGGAAGAGCGGCGATTGACTGTATGTCGTCATGGTTGGGTGATGGCACCGTTGGCGTACTTTTGACCAGTAAGCAGTATGAGCAGAAGAAATATACGGCCAGAGAGGCGGCTGTTGTCGCGACCATGTTCTCGCCAGTCGGGATCTCGTTTTCACTCGTGGTATTGACGCAAGTTGGCCTAGAAAACTACTTTGTGCCTTTTTATGCCACCATCTGTATTTCTGGCGTTATTGCAGCAATGCTGATCCAGTATTTGCCACCACTGTGCTATAAGCCCGATGTGTGCATCGATGGCTCAGTACCAGACAAAGACGCAGAGTTAGTACCAGAGGGACAATCAACCTTGGCTTACGGCTACCAATTGGCACTGGGTCGCGCGAGTCAGGTAAAAAGTTTAGGTGGTGTAGCAAAAGAAGGCCTTCACAGTGCACTGGATATGATGTTTGGTGTACTGCCAGTAGTGATGGCTGTTGGTACCTTGGGTCTGGTCGTTGCTGAAACCACGCCTCTGTTTACTTTGCTTGGTATGCCGTTTGTGCCCCTGATTGAGCTATTAAACCTGCCGGAGGCGGCTGCTGCTGCAGAAACCGTAATGGTTGGCTTTACGGACATGTATGTCCCGTCGATTATTGCTGCGTCAACGATTGATAGTGAGCTAACCAAGTTTGTTATTGCAGCACTATCGATTACTCAGCTGATCTTTATGTCTGAAACGGGAGCGGTGATCCTATCAAGCAAAATTCCGGTTAACATTATCGAACTGTTGATGATTTTTGTTTTGCGTACCTTGATTACATTGCCAATTATTGCACTGTGTGGGCACCTGATTTTCTGAATCACCTCTCAAGTCTAGATGACCTCTAGCTTAGACAGTATCAAGTCAACACACCAAAAGGAGCCCCTTTTGGTGTGTTGTTGTTTTACCGTCCCTATAGCTTAATGAGCAAACTGAATCTTGAGGTCTACTTGGTATATCAATTAAAATGGTGGGTTAACACAATCGTCTAATAAGTCAGTTTTGTTATGAGCAATCAGCCACTTCACTCATGGAACCAAGCCCTTAAGTTAGCAATCGAGCCACTTGCAGATGAAAACAATGCATCAAATATGCAAGCCTATATGCGAGATAAATTCTTATTTTATGGTATTCAGTCCTCTCCGAGAAGACAGGCTATCAAGCACTTGTTTAGCAAAGAGGGATTACCTTCTATTAACTCTCTGGCAGAAATTGTGCGCGAGTTATGGAGCCTTCCGCAGCGAGAATATCAGCTCATTGCCGTCGATCTTTTAATTAAGTACAAACACCAGTTGCCGCTCTCTTATGCCGATGAACTCGAGTTTTTGATCACTACAAAATCTTGGTGGGACAGCGTAGATATGCTAGCTACCCACATCGCATCAGCGCTATTTCAAAACTACCCCCAGCAGATGGCACCGTACATCAATCGTTGGCGAAACTCGGACGATATCTGGTTAAGGCGGACTGCATTGCTTTATCAACTTAAGTTTAAACAGCAAACGGATATCGGATTGTTGTTTGAGATAATTCTAGAAAATCAGCATGATAAAGAGTTTTTTATTCAAAAGGCGATTGGATGGGCGTTGCGCGAGTACTCAAAAACCGATCCAACTGCAGTGATTAAGTTTATTGATGATGAGGAAATAGACGGGCTGGCCAAGCGTGAAGGGCTTAAATGGTTAAGAGACAATAGCAACCTAGTTTAAGGGCAATGGGAATAGAAATACGTCGAGCCCAGAAATAGGCTCAACAAATTTCCAAGCTACATGGCAGTAGCACACTTGCTAAAGTTAATCTGGCTAGGATTTAGGCTCATAAACTTCAGCGGTCGGGTCGCATCGATCAGGCCTTCACTTAGGCATAGTTTCTTGCCGCCATCGGTATGGAAATGGGCGCGATAGGTAACGCCTTTTACGGGCGTGCTGCTGTTATCCCAGCGCTTAGAAAGCTAAGGGTTGGTTTGCCTGAGCAGTTGTCAGTTAAGTAGTTTAATACGTAGGCAGTCAATTTGTCGCGACCGATGCCATATACGGTTCTGCTAGACGTCGAAACATAAGAGGATGTGTAGCAGTATGGCGTTATGTAGCAACCATGGATATGGTTGCCATCGCCTTCGCGACTAAACCCATACTTAGTGTGGTAGTTTGTATAGGCGTTGACAACGAGTTTTTTGACTTCAGATACACTCGGCTGATGCAGCTCATCCTCTGAAATACACCCACTAAGTAGTAACCCAGCGATAACGAGGTTTGTTGTTTTATTCATTTAGCTTCCTTGCGCAAATAAACTTTTAAGCATTGAATTGCTCAATAGTGCGTTGAGTCATTATACTCTTTCAAGGACCAATGACTCAATTATTTGTTTATAGTATCAATGACATGCTTCAAAATAAACGAGCGTCGACTACCATGTTGATGCAGTATGTACAGCGGTTCGTTACCGAAAAAAAGGACTAGCTTAAAGGAATGGAAATAATGAATATAGAAGTACTCTTTGTGGATCAGTTGGACCCGGTAGAAGTGATAGAGCTTTATCGAGCCAATCGATGGTCATCGGCGCAAGTACCAATCAAGTTAGTAGCGGGGTTACTCAACTCAGATGCACTGGTGGTAGCGAAACACAACGGCAGGTTAATTGGGCTGGGCAATGCGATTTCGGATGGTCACTTGGTGGTTTATTACCCGCATTTACTAGTGCACCCGGACTATCAAGGGCACGGGGTTGGAAAGAAGATCATGCAGCTTATGCAAACTAAGTACCACGCCTTCCACCAACAGATGCTCACCGCAGATGGTGACGCGGTGGCATTTTATCAAGCCGTTGGCTTTGAACGCGCAGGGCAAACTACGCCAATGTGGATTTATCAAGGTGACGATCACTAGAAGCGATCCAAACCGAGTTCAGTAGAAAAGTACCGCTGGTATTATGCTCCGTAGAAATCATGATTGGGATAAGGCTAAACCGCCTTATCCTTTTTCTATGTTTGGACCCTAATTGAGGTGTGTGTCCTTTCATTCCCACTTTTATCTCCCTGTCATTTCTCCTATTGAGAACTCGAATATCACCTTGATATGTCTCGTATCTATGTGGTGAAACAGCTAACAGATACAATACGGCAACATTAACCGCAATTGTGCCTGTGGATCAGCATTAGGTTGTCTATAGTTAATTGATATTAATGCAAACATTTGCTTATCAAGGGTGGTTAGCTGGCAAGTGTGGTGTGCCGTTTGGTGAGCCTGAACAGTATTATTCAAATAGGGGGCATGGATGGAGAAAATTGTTGAGAGAATCTTTCATCGCTGGCGATTGAGTCTGTGGCTATTGGCACTGGTTGCATGTGTGTCAAAGGCTGCTGAGCAACCGCTGCCAGTATTAACATTTGGCGTGGTTCCTCAGCAATCAGCGTCAAAGCTCGCCAAGAGTTGGCAGCCATTAATTAGCCGCTGGGCAGAGCTGGCCGGTGTAGAGATTAAATTTGCTACAGCTCGTGATATTCCAACCTTTGAGCAGCGCTTGGCCGCGGGTGCGTATGATATTGCCTACATGAATCCCTACCACTTTACTTTGTTTAATCGCACACCTGGCTATAACGCATTAGCCCGAGCAAAAGATAAGCGTATTGAGGGTATTATGGTGGCACGACAAGAATGGCAGGGGGCTTTGACAGACCTCAATCAACTTGAGCTCGCGTTTCCTGCCCCGCGCGCTTTCGCCGCGACGATCATCAATCAATCGGAGCTAAAACAGTTTGGTGTTGAGTTTGAGGCAAAATACGTTGGCTCTCATGACTCAGTGTACTTAGGTGTCGCAAAAGGACTTTATCGTGCTGGTGGTGGTGTGGCGCGGACATTTAACAGTTTGGCACCGGAGATTCAAAGCCAGCTTAAGATCATCCACAGAACGCAGGCCTATACCCCTCACGCGATTGCGGTGTCAAATACAGTCGATCCTGCTATCCACAAGGCGTTGAGTGAGGTCATTGAGTCACTAAATCACGATGCCACAGCCAAACAGAGTTTTGATTCGCTCAATATATCTGGGCTTCAGCCAGCGACAGATAGCGACTGGCAAGACATTGTAGAGCTGAATATCGAACTGTAGGTATCAAAATGACTTTGCGCTCGAAAACGATTATCGGTATTGCTTTGATTGAAGCGCTGGCTTTGGGATTACTGATCATCAGTGGTTTGAGCTGGCTCAAAAGCTCCAATGAGCGACAGCTCCAACTAGGTAGCTCACAACTGGCGAGTGTGTTCGCCAGTGCCTCAAGAGATGCTGTTATAGCGACTGATCTCGCCTATCTCGATAGCTTTGCCCAGTCTGTAGCGAGCGAGCACAATCTCGCCTATATCCGTATTTTGGATCAAGCACGCCAAGTATTGAGTACCAGAGGTGACTACTATGGTGTGGACACCTCGGTGCGCCCATTCGACGTTCCTGACGGGGTTTATGATGTGGTCAGTGAGATCCAACTCGATGGTCAAGTGTTTGGTTATGTGGAAATGGGCGTCAAGGTAGAAGGAATTCACCAAGTGCTTAAGCTCGCCACGCAAGCAAGTTTAATTATTGCTAGTGTCGAGATGTCTTTGGTCGCACTGTTTTCGTTTGCGTTAGGTACCTATCTTATGCGGCGTTTGGATCTGCTTCGTAAGGGGGTGGTTCAAGTTACCAAACAAGGTCCTGGAGCACAAATCACCATAAGTGGTAATGATGAGGTCACACGTGTTGGTGAAGCGTTTAACCGGATGTCGCTATCATTGGCAGAGGCGCAGCAAAAACTTCATCAGGAGTATGTGAATCAGCAAAGGCTCACGGAGAAAGTTACCCAACTAGCTCAAGTGGCTGAGCACGCGCGCGATGTAATTATCATCACCGGTCCCAACGGTAAGATCACCTGGGTAAACCCCGCATTTGAACAGCTAACGGAATACACCTTGCAGGAGGTGATTGGCTTGTCTCCTGGTGACTTGCTACAGGGTGAGGGTACGGACAAATTGACGGTGGCTCTGTTGTCTGACAGTATTCGTGACCACCAGCCTATTCGAGTTGAGATCTTAAACTACACCAAATCCAGACGTTCATACTGGGTCGAACTTGATGTAACTCCAGTGAAAGATAAGCATGGCCGACTGCAGAGATACATAGCCGTCGAGAGAGATATCACGGATAGAATTGAGATTGAGAAGCAGCTATCGTCTGCGCTGGACAAGTCCAACCGGGCGGCGAAAGCAAAATCGGAATTCTTGGCTAATATGAGCCATGAAATTCGCACGCCTATGAATGCCATCATGGGGATCAGTGAGTTGTTAATGCAAGATGAACAGCGTAGTGAGCAACTAGGACAATTGAAGTTACTCCATCAATCAGCCGACAACCTTGTTACTGTGATCAACGACATACTCGATTACAGCAAGATTGAAGCTGGGAAGCTGAGCCTAGTCAATGAAGCGTTTGATCTGCGCGAGTTAGTTGAAAGCTGCTGCGAACTGTGTGCTTATCAAGCCAGTAGAAAGGAGCTAGTGTTATTAGTTGATATGCCTGCATCACTCAATAGTGCAGTGGTCGCCGATAAAGGACGGATCAACCAAATCTTACTTAACTTGTTGGGCAATGCGATTAAATTCACTGATAAGGGATACGTGTTGTTGCGTGTGTCTTCAATGGAGTCGGCTGAACATCATGGTTATCAGTTTGAAGTGATTGATACGGGGATTGGTATCCCTCCAGAGCGCTTGCCGTATATTATGGACAAGTTTGAGCAAGCCGATAATTCAGTTACGCGACAGTATGAAGGCACTGGGCTAGGTCTGGCCATCTCTAAGCATCTGATTGATATGTATCATGGTGAGTTGTCCGTCACATCACAGCTCGGTCAAGGTTCGTGTTTTCAATTTGAGCTTTGGCTTCCCTCTCAGACGGAACCCTCGGTGGTGGTAAAAGATAGACTCAATGCGCACCTAACGCTGGTTGATGACTGCGACGCAAGAGCCGAATTGATCGCTCGTATGGCTCGTGACCTTGGGCTCACAGTCAGCCACTATGCACACCTTACAGGCAGTGCCGTTGAGGTTGAACAACTTAAACTCGGCCATGTTATCGTCGCTCAGCGCAGTATTGAAGCTCAAAAAATGGCATTAGATTACATTGAGCAAGTACAGACCGCGGACTTTATCCATATGATAGAATCGAGTGGAGACCCTAGGAAATCACAGATTGGACGATTGTTACGCCAGCCAGTTACGTATAGCAAACTATGTGCACTTTACCAACAGTCCGGGCAATCTGTCGCACCGACATCCAGTATCACTATGTGCGATTTCTCAAGCATCAAATTGCTCGTAGCAGAGGACAGTGATATCAATCGAATATTAATCTCCTCAATGCTAAAAGATACCAACATCAACCTTACCCTGGCGGAGGATGGTGTTGAGGCAGTGCGGCTATACCAGCAGCTGCAACCCGATCTGGTAATCACGGATATCTCAATGCCAAACAAGGATGGTTTTACTGTGACTAAAGAGATCCGAGCAATGCAGCAATCTGGTGACTATCCTTGGTGTCCAATTATCGCATTCTCAGCACACGCGCTGGTAGAAGAGCGGCAAAAAGGCGTCTTGTCGGGTATGGATGATTATCTAACCAAACCGGTGAAAAAGGCACAGCTGCTCGAGATGATAGAAAAGTGGATGAAGGGAGAGACTGCCCTCGAAAAAAGGGCAGGTACTGAATATAGTTAGATCTTGGTGTTCATATTGGTAGCAATGATTCGTTCAAGTTCACCGTTGGCTTTAAGTGTCTCTAGCACTTTATCCACAGCAGCTTTAAGTTCACTATCCTTGGCCATCATGGTGCCGATACTCGATTGGGTAAACTCGAAGTCTGGCATCGAGCGGCATAACTCTGGGTAATTAGCTGCGCGATAATCGGCCTCAACTGAATCTGGAATCATCAGATCAACCGTGCCATCCAAAATTCGGTCATAGACATACTTGTTGGTAGGCTCAACATGCAGCTTTGCGTTTTTTAGTGTTGCGCGGGCAAACTTCGCGTTAGTGCCACCCTCGTTGATGATCACTGTTGTGGAAGGCTGATCGATTTTTTCTAAGCTATCAAACCTAGTGGCATTCTCACACAGAGTGATTGGCGTTTTGCCATAAAAATAGTAGGGCGTTGAGAAAAAAGCAGATTGCTTACGGTCTTCGTTGATTGAGATCCCAGTCATGCCAAGGTGATAACGGCCCTGCTCAAAATCTTGCATTAGCGTAGGCCAGCTGGTTGGTACAAGCTCAATATTAACCCCAAGGTAAGCGGCGATTTCAGCGGCAATATCGTGTTCAATACCGATATAGTGACCATCCTCTAGCTTCTCGGAGAAGGGCATATAGTCTCCGGTCACGCCGACCTTCAACGTTTTAGTGGCGATGATTTCATCCATTACATCACCGGAATACGCCTGCCAAGGGGTGGCCGAAAGTAGACAAAGTAATACATTGCTGGCGAGGGTTTGCTTGTGCTTATGCATAATTTACAACTTTAATACAGTCAGTTAGGTAGTGAAAAACGCTACTAAGTGCGTCTCGTGCGATGCATCCAACTGTAAAGTTGTATGAAGATATTTTCAATCCAATTTTGTCAAGTATTATGCTCTTGGTGGGTGTTTTTCATCTGTATAGTAATGTTTACACCAGCATGAGTTTATCTGGCGCCAACGACGGTTAGCGCCAACTTGCTTGCCTATCTACGGTTGTAAAGGCTGATGAAACGGCGGTTGATTATCAATGGTTAGTTCATGGTGAGCAACGGTGTCGAGCTGCTGTGAAGAAAGCAATCCATCCTGATTGGTATGAGGCGGTATGTCAAAAACAGGTTGTGGCTTGGGCAGAGCGTTAAGATACTGCTCGAAAGCATAGGTTAGGTACGCTGCAATCTCGTCTGGATCATTGGTATTCATCTCACTGGGTGCATCGGCATAAGCGGTGTTAATTGAGATCTCTGGCATGCCGGCCAAAAATTCAGCAAATAAACGGTTGGCGATATCAACCTCATGTTGAGTGGCAGTTATTGTGCTCATGATTCAGTCCTTTTGTTTAGTTTACTACTCGCAAAATGCAAGTAACGTAATGACAGAAGGTGACGAATAAATAACTAGAAATGAACTTTGTTGGTGAGTGGTAATTCCACATTAGCAAACTGTCTCTAAATTTCAACATTAATAGCAGTGGATAAAATAGAGCTTGATTTGGCGTGCAAGATTAAATAAAACTGTAGTATACACAAGTGACCTTAAGATGCAGTTTCAGAGAGATTTGCTTGGGTAGGGAGACTTGTTATGACCGTACTTGAGTCTTCTGCATCTTGAGACTACTTGGGTGTCAGTAGTCAAGGAAGAGGAATAACACTTATGCATGTAAAAAAAATTAATGACAAGCAGATCCGTGAAATGATGATGGAGCAACCTAAATTGTTCCCGGGTATGATCTCTACCCATTTCTACATCGGTATTATTCGTCAAGAGATGGCTTTGTATGAGCACCAAGCCAATCCATCGAGTGTTGAGCAACTGTTATCTGGGTACCTTGGATTTAAAAGCGATTGTTTGGTATTGCCTGAGTTTTAACCACCTGTTCATTTAGCCCCGGTACTCAGACAACCCAGATCTAAGGCTGCTTTCAATACGCTTAACACTACCGAGCACTCATGAAGAGCAGCTTATCTGAATATCCTTTGCCCATTTGGGTGGAAGGTTCGCATAGTGTTGCAACTCAGGTTGTTCATCAAAAGGATGTTTGAGCAATTGAGCCAGACGATGTATCTCAGAGTAATCTCCT
This sequence comes from Vibrio sabulosilitoris, assembly GCF_055391395.1. Classification (NCBI taxonomy): domain Bacteria; kingdom Pseudomonadati; phylum Pseudomonadota; class Gammaproteobacteria; order Vibrionales; family Vibrionaceae; genus Vibrio; species Vibrio sabulosilitoris. Next base: position 2,291,101 of record NZ_AP029599.1, on the reverse strand, counting down.
TGTTCGGCAAGAGTGATGGCTTGCTCAGCAAGATAGTTCCTTAGAATGTATTTAGGATTGATCTTGCGCATCGCCTCGCAGCGTTGTTTATCTGTTATCTGAGCGCCACGCGGGTGTGCGCCACACTGGTGAGTGCCACACTGGTCACTCTCAAGCTTACAGCGCTCGAGGTAGCGAGTAAGCCAAGATAAGCCAGCCTCTCGGTCGAGAAACAGGTCAGTGACATTTGTACCATCTTGATGGTCGAGGCAGCTTAGTTCACGCATAAATCGGGTATAGTCAGTGCGCTGCTGCTCGAGTAATGAAAAGAGGTCGCTAAACAGCGCTGCATCCTCAGGCTGCTTACTTTTTAAACCGAGTTTAGAACGAATGATCTCGCTGTAGTAGTGGTTTATCTTGGTTTGATAGTGAGAGAGCTCGGCTTCAATGTGCTGCTTGTCTATCAGTGGGGTTAGTGCTTGTCCTAGCGCACTCAGGTTCCACAGTCCAATGCTAGGTTGCATATCAAATGCGTAGCGACCCTGATAGTCGGAGTGATTAGGAATAAATCGGCTGTTGTATCCGTCCATAAAGCCAAAGGGACCAAAATCAAAGGTCTCACCTAAAACCGACATGTTGTCGGTGTTCATAACCCCATGAGTAAATCCAAGCCCCTGCCATTGCGCGATTAAAGCGGCCGTTTTGTCGATTATCTTGATGAACATCGAGAGGTAGGGAAGGTCTGAATCAAGGCATTCGGGCCAATACCACTCAATGACTTTATCGGCGAGCAGTCGCAACTGGTCAGTCTGCTGCAGATAGTAGAAATGCTCGAAGTGACCAAAGCGAATGTGACTGTGGGTGGTTCTTAGTAACATCGCGCCAAACTCGCTTTTTTCTCGATACACGGGGGTATCGCTGGTGAACATACCAAGCGCCCGCGTTGTTGGCACGCCAAGGCCAGCCAGGGCCTCGCTGCACAGGTATTCACGAATGGTAGAGCGCAATACAGCGCGACCATCGCCCATGCGAGAATAGGGCGTGATCCCCGCTCCTTTTAGGTGCAAGTCGTGCAAGCAACCATCATGCCCTTTTAGTTCTCCAAGCAACAGCCCACGCCCATCCCCTAGGTCAGGGTTGTAACTACCAAATTGATGCCCTGCATATTTCATTGCCAGAGCGGGGTGGTGCTCAAGGGCTTGCTCGCCAAAAAGAAAGCGCTGAAATAATCCACTAGGAGGGGATTGCGGCCAGTTGAATTGCTTGGCGAGATCTTGATTCCAAATCACCCAGCGTGAGTTTGTCAGTGGTTTTACTGCGACTTTGGTGTAAAACGCACCGGGCATATCAGTATAGCGGTGATTGAGCTTGTTGATATAGTCAGTGGCTTCATTATCACAGAGGTTATCCTTATCCATTCCTACTGCTCCCAACCTAAGTTAATCCATTATCGCGTCTTAGTAGTAATACGTGGGGTAAGCTTTGGCGATTACTTACAGACTATAGCCTACTAAACCAAGTAACCCGATCATGATGACAATGATACCGATTAGCGGTAACTCCTGAGAAATGTCACTGCAATAGTGAAAGCGATGGATATACATAGATGGGACGGACGTAACATCTACTGAGTGTTAACGTGGTAGTTCATTAAACTTTAAAATATGCTTATTAGTATGACAAATACTATCAAAATGAAAATTGATAGAAAAATATACAAATACGTTTAATTGGATAGGTTTTAGATGAATAACAAATTTGGCTGCTTGGCATTTATGATGTTTCTAAGCAGTACATTGATCCCTTTTTCTAAAGTTGAGATTTGGGGGATGACGGTAGTGACGAAAGGCTACGAGGTGATACCAGTTGCGGCACTGTTTGCGATCTTTTTGTGTCTAGTATTGTGTGTTACTGGTGCGCCACGGTTTATGCTCAAAGGCTTAACGGCAGTTTTTCTTCTCTTGGCGGGTAATGAAATTTATCAGAGCTTTGCAAGTGCTTTGGAGGCTTATAGAGCGTTTGGGGTGCCTCTTAGTCATGCTGATGTGACCCGTATTATGGGCGAAGTGATTGGTGCCTTAGCACTCGGCGCTTATTGCCTACTATGCGCGAAATTGATGATGTTGGTGTTCCTTTTTCTGCCCTATACCGAGAATCGAGAACTATGGGCGCCGCTGATAAAAGCGGTCAGTCAACCATAGGTAAAGGTTGATTACCTTAACGTCAATGGTCAAAAGGGGAAGGGTCTGCGGTGCGCGCTGTACCTTTGCCCCATAGCATTAAGTTGGTTTCGCCCCCATAGGGTAAGTTATCCTATTTTAGCTTTTCCTTATCCTACCTTTAAGTTTGACCAAACTGCGCCCCTATGTGACTATCGGCTTGATATAACAACAAAGAAATCTGCTTATGAAATATTCAGGCAAACCTGGGGAGCTCGCCTACCCCTTTATTTTTGAGCAAAGCTGCTTATGTGATTATGAGATTTTAACCGATGAGCTGTGCACCTTTACGGGACTGGCCCTAAGTGCGGTTACGCAACCTGAAATTCGTCAATCTTTGGAGAGGCTGCAACCCAAGTTATTCCATTTAAATGGCTCGATCCGCGGCAAGTGTGGCATCTTTGAAAGTGATTTAGAGCAGCTAGCAAAAGAGTATTTTTACTTCAAAGAGCAGGTAGCAGATAAAGGCAAGCGCTTTGTCCTGCCGCGTGGCCAAGGGGCGGTGGTTCAACTGCATTACTGTCGCAGCTTAAGCAAGAAAGTGGTGCGGCTATTAGTTAAGGTCGAGCAAGAGGGTAAAGCGGTACCGTCAACCTTACCCCGTTTTGCCAATTTACTGGCCAACTACTACTTTGCTCTGACTCGCTTAATCAACCAATACGATGGCATTGAAGAGCCGGAATATCACAGCATCAATTATCCTGCCAAGGGGTAGTTACGCTTTACCCCTGAAGAATTTTTTTATCCCGCGCTGCAAGGTTGTTAAACACGACACACAGTGACGCCACGACGGCAATGACGCCAAGTGGCAAGACCCAGCCATCAGTTAGGGTATGTGTGTAACCGATAATGGTTGGCCCAGTCGCCGCTAGCGCGTAGCCGATGCTCTGAGCAAGGCCTGAGAGCGCGGCTGCTTGGCTTGGGTTATTGGTCCGCAAACCAAAAAAAGACATGGCGATGATAAAGGTGGAACAGTTGGTAAGACCAAATAAGCCGACCCACAAAATCGCCCAACTTGGCACAAATACCATGCCCCCCAAGGCCACAACGACACTCGATGTACAAAGAGTGATCAGGGCGCGCTGATTGTTGGAACGCGAAAGGATTGGCAACATGATCAACCCAGGGATCATGGTGGAAAACTGAAGAAAGCTGTAGATATAGCCAGCGTCAATCTCACTATAGTTCAAATCACTGAGCATTTTCGGCAACCAGCCAGCCAATGAGTAAAATGTAAAGGAGTTTAAACCAATTCCAAGCGTAACTTGCCATGCGATTGGGCACTTGAGTAGCGTCCTCATCGGGGTCGAACTAGACTGGTTACCATTCTGTTGGCGGCTGGTTTGATAGCTTTGGCGTTGAGGCAGCCAAACCGCTAAGGCTAGGCATGGAAAAATAAGATTGAACATCAGAGCAACCTGCCAACCTGAGAGGTTGGAAAAACTAAAGCTCGATAGGGGGACCATTAAACCTGCGCTTAAGGTCGAGCCCACCCCCATGATGAAGATATACAGCGATGTGATGACCGATATTCGGGACGGAAAACTCACCTTGACGACCACCGGAAGCAAGACATTACCTGCCGCAATGCCAGCACTGAGCAATATCGTGCCTAAATACAGCGGCAACTCATGACCCGATGAGCGCAATAACACGCCCACGGCAATTAAAATTAGGGCAAGGAACAAGCTGTTATACAGACCAATACGCTGTGATACGGTGGCGGCAACTGGTGAGAAAATCGCAAACGACAGCAGTGGTAGGGCAGTGAGAAACCCTGCTGATGAGGCCGAGAGCGATAGGTCGGTCATTATCTGACCAAGCACAGGTGCAAGGCTGGTAAAAGGTGCACGTAGATTTAGCGCGATAAAAAGAATGCCGATCAAGGCTATAATGCCTGCTCGCTTGGCCTGGTTCATGGGGTTTTCCTCGATTAATCAGCGCGCTAGTATAGCGGAAATGAGACTTTGCGCGAAGACTTATTGTATGATTTATCGCCTTTAAATCGTACCTTGGCACGACTTGCTGGAGATAACTTGTCAAATTGGATGGATATGCGTGTAAGAACTTGTTGATTGAGGCAGACACACTATATTGGTAGATATATTCTCAAATAGAGATTGAAAATATGCTTCTTAATGATCTTCAAGTGGTACTCAAAGTGGCTGAGTTTCGCAGTATTACCGCCGCGGCAAATAGTATGGACATGCAAATGGCCACCGCGAGCGCCGCGCTAAAGCGGGTCGAAAAAGAGATCGGTTTTGAGCTTTTTGTACGTACCACGCGTCAGCTCAGGCTGTCACCTGCTGGCGAGCGCTATCTACCTCAATGTGAGCAGGCATTGCAGTTGTTAGAGAACGCTAAACTGAATATTCAAGAAGATCTTGATGTGCTTGGTGGAGAGGTGCGCATCGCGCTTTCGTCGGATTTAGGGAGAAATGTAGTGACACCGTGGCTAGATACCTTCCTACTTGAGCACCCTGAGGTTGAGCTGCGTAGCAACATTAGCGATAGCAATATTGACTTCTATCGTGACTCGGTGGATATGGCACTGCGCTACGGCTCACCCAATGACGCTAATATGTACGGCTTTAAGATCTGCGATGTGCCTCGGCTGTTATGCGCAGCACCCAGTTACCTTGAAAAGCATGGCATACCGGATACTCCTGAGTCGCTCCGGCACTTCAATGGCCTGTTTTACCAGCTTAGTGACATCGTTCAAGACGAATGGCGCTTTATTAAAGGCGACGAGCTACACAAGGTTAAGCTCAAGGGTAACCGTGCCTCGAATGACGGCGACTTAGTGCGGCGTTGGTGCGTCTCTGGTTATGGTTTTGCCATTAAATCGTGCCTGGACATGGCTGATGACCTCCTCAATCAGCGTGTGGTGAGTGTATTACCTGAGTACGTTCCTACCTCGACGGAGTTGTGGCTAGTCTGTCCTAGTCGTCAGTCGATCACGCCAACAGTGCGGTTGCTGCGTGACTACTTTCGTCTGCAAACTACCAACATCTTGCAAAAGTTGTCCGACGAGGGAATCTTACTCAAATAACGCGATCAGTCGAAGCGAGTTGCATAACTTGGTTATACAGCTTGTCGCTAAGCATGATAAACACAGTACTGTTTGAGCGCCGGTTAATGATTGATATGCCAGCAGTCATTTGGTTAATTCCATCAATCTTGCTCAGATTATACTCATTGACTGGCAGTCATAGCCTAAGCTTGTACAATCAACCGGGTTTTCAATGATTTGATAACTGACTAAGGGGTGAAATCCCAAAGTAGAGAGAAGTGACTTTGCGAACAAATGATCATTTTGATGATTTGTACCCAAAGTGACTTGAGTCTGACAGCCGCGTAAAGCGGTGGGATAACTCTGGTCTCATATGGAAAAATTAGAGGGTCAAATGACAAAAGGTATAGATAAATACAGTATCGACAGTACCGACTATACGGTCGGTCAAGATAACGTGCAGAAATGGGGTTTTGATGTCCATAACCCCGTTTTTGGTATTAGTGCAGGATTTATAACATTCTTCCTGCTAGCGGCGGCAGTACTCGATGCCAGCCAAGCCAAAGCGGTGCTTGATGGGATTAAGTGGCAGATCATCGGCTCTTTTGATTGGCTATATATCTGGGCGGGCAATATTTTTGTCATCTTCTGTTTGGCATTGATTGTTACGCCATTTGGCAAGATCCGCCTTGGCGGTCAAGATGCCACTGCGGATTACACCTTTTTCTCATGGCTAGCCATGCTGTTTGCGGCGGGCATGGGAATCGGTCTGATGTTCTGGAGTGTTGCTGAGCCAGTAGCGTATTACACGGGATGGTTCGAGACACCACTGGGTGTCGAGCCAAACACACCGGAAGCTGCAAGACTGGCGATGGGGGCGACCATGTATCACTGGGGTCTGCATCCTTGGGCTATTTATGGTGTTGTTGCGGTCTCATTGGCGTTTTTCAGCTATAACAAGGGTCTGCCGCTGTCGATTCGTTCGATTTTTTACCCTATCTTGGGTGACCGCGCTTGGGGATGGCCAGGTCACATCGTTGATATTCTCGCGGTGTTAGCAACTCTGTTTGGTCTTGCGACTTCTTTGGGCCTTGGGGCGCAGCAAGCCGCAGCTGGCATCCAGCACGTGTTTGGTATTGAGGCTGGCATGGGCATGCAAATTGTCGTGATCACAGTTGTGACTTTGCTTGCGGTAGTATCAGTTCTACGCGGGATTGATGGCGGGGTAAAAGTCATCAGTAATATCAATATTATCGTCGCGTTTCTACTACTGATTTTGGTTGGCGTGATTGGGTACAGTGTCGTGTTAGGCTCTGTACCAAGTACTTTGATGGCGTACCTAGAAAACCTTATTCCACTGAGCAACCCTCACGGGCGCGAAGATGAAGCCTGGTTCCAAGGTTGGACAGTATTCTATTGGTCTTGGTGGATCTCTTGGTCTCCATTTGTCGGTATGTTTATCGCGCGTGTCTCGCGTGGTCGTACCGTGCGAGAGTTTATGACCGCGGTATTGATTGTGCCTACCTCAGTTACGGTAATCTGGATGTCAGTCTTTGGCGGTATGGCCATTGATCAGGTAGTAAACAACGTCGGCCAGCTGGGCGCGCAAGGCTTAACAGACGTTTCGCTGGCAATGTTTGAGATGTTCGATGTATTGCCAATGAGCACCTTCCTATCCATTATTGCGATTATTCTGGTTATGGTGTTCTTTATCACTTCTTCAGACTCGGGCTCACTAGTTATCGACAGCATTACCGCAGGCGGTAAAGTGGATGCGCCTGTTTTGCAACGCGTATTCTGGGCATTTATGGAAGGCGCAATCGCCGCCGCTCTACTATGGGTAGGTGGCACCGAAGCCATCGAGGCACTCCAGGCCGGCTCCATCTCCACTGCACTACCATTCACCTTCGTGCTACTGGCGATGTGTGTGAGCTTGCTGATGGGTATGAACACGGAAAAAGACTGGCGCTAAGCGCTTCAGCGTTTAGGACAATTTTAAGTAGATCAAAAGGCATACTTTTCGGAGTATGCCTTTCTTTTTCAGGGGCTAGGAGCGAGGACACTTCGTTCCGAGTAGCGAGTAATTTACCGCTCGCGTCGAGCCCCTCGTACCCTGTAGGGCAACGCCCGTCCCCGAACCTCGCCCCCTTTGGTTTAGTCGTCTTTAGTAAAATTAGCCTCACTAAACTGATCAAGATCGTATGGTGTTTGCTGGTAAACGCAGTAGTTTAGCCAGTTGGCGAACAACAGGTGTCCGTGGCTGCGCCAGCTAGCGATGGGCTTGTTGTCTGGGCAATTGTTCGGATAGTAGTTAACCGGGATTGCGGGCTCCATTCCTTCACCTAAGTCGCGAATATACTCGTTGTGCAGGGTATGTGCGTCATACTCTGGGTGACCGGTAACAAACACATTGCGCATATCCTTGGTGGCTGCTAGGTATACGCCTGCGACATCTGAGGTCGCTAGGATATCCAGATCGGTGTGATCTTGCAGATACTGGGGTGAAAAGTCTGCAAAGCGTGAATGCGGCGCTAAGAAGGTGTCATCAAAGCCACGCAAAATCGCATGGTAAGGGTCGTGGATATCGTGATGATAGACACCAGAAAGCTTCTCTTTACGGGTACGCTTTGGTAAATCATACAAAAGTTTCAGACCAGCTTGTGCAGCCCAACAAACGTAAAGCGTTGAAGTTACATGTTCTTTAGCCCAATTCATAATGGTTTGCAGGTGTTCCCAGTAGAGCACATCCTCAAACTGCACTAAGCCAAGTGGCGCACCAGTAATGATCAAGCCATCAAAGTTGCGATCCTTGACCATCTCGAATTGACGATAAAAGGTGTCTAGGTGTTCAACAGGCGTGTTTTTACTTGGGCGATTGTCGATGCGTAGCAGTTCGACATCCACTTGCAGTGGACTATTGGACAGTAGACGCAGAAACTGAGTCTCGGTCTCAATCTTTTTCGGCATCAAGTTAAGGATCAGTACCTTAAGTGGACGAATTTCCTGAGTAGCAGCGCGGGTTTCCGACATAATGAAGATTTTTTCATTGCGCAGTACATCAGTGGCAGGTAGTTGATCGGGTATCTTGATCGGCACAGCTTTACTCCCTAAGCGTAATTTTGGACGTCTATACATCCAAAGTTAACGTAAACTGTGATTTATGTCGATAGCTAAATCAAATATTATTGGCGTCCAGAAATAAAAATAACTCAAAGGTTGTTAATGAGTCCATCTTACAAGGCGTCTGCAGGTGTGTCGTCTTCAAACATACAAAAGTTAATCATTGTCAGAGGCTTGCCTGGTTCGGGCAAGTCGACCTACGCGCGCAAGCTGGTTGATTTGCATCGTGATTACCAGCACCTTGAGGCGGACATGTATTTTGTTAATAACGCAGGTCATTACTGTTTTGACCCTCAGCACTTGCCACAAGCGCATGACTGGTGTCAGCAACAGGCGCGTCTTGCGTTGCTGGAGGGAAAAACCGTGGTTGTCTCGAATACTTTTGTCAGGTTATGGGAAATGAAATCGTATCTAGATCTTGCTGAGCAGTTGAAGCTTAGGGTTGAGATTGTCGAAGCGAAAGGGGAGTTTGAGTCGATTCATGATGTGCCCGTATCGACGATAGCCAAGATGGCGCAGCGCTGGCAGACAGTGCCAAATCGATGGTTGCAACGTTACTCGATTGAGGAGTATCGACCGAGCCAATCGTCACGACTTATATAGTGACTGTCACTAATACTGATATACTGTTTCCCTCGTCAGCGAGTTGTCTCAAATACGATTTAGCATGATTATCCAGAGCGAAAGCGATTCTAATGTCTAATCAGAGCTGAGCAGCGAAATTCCCACTTTGTTCGGACCCAAAACCAGACTCACCGAGCAGTTGGTTAGTTGGTACATTGTTTTTAAACGGAGTATCATCAACATTTAACAGTGCCGATACAACAAGAGCAAATAATAATGCCCCTAATCACGATAAGAGCTGCAAAGTGCGCTGACCTCGATAGACTCAATCGCATGATGTATCAGCTGCATCATGAGCATCATCTTTTGTCCCCTGAGCTGTTTAAACCTGCTAATGAAATCGATAAAACCATCGCGCATTACCTCGACCATCCTGAGTGCTTGGTGTTTGTTGCTGTCGATAATGGTAACGTTGTTGGATTTGTCTCTGGCCACTTTGGGCAGTATCAATCCCCTGTCAGTAAGCCGGTGATGATGGGCAGTATCGATGAGTTATACGTAGAGTCAAACTATCGAAAGTCAGGAATAGCGTCTAAATTGATGGATACGATAGAGCAGACACTTGGTGATTATGGTGCTCGATATCTGTTTGTTGAGGTCTGGGATTCTAACCCCACGGCGGCTCAATTTTATTTGACTCAGGGATACCAAAGTCATATTCACTGCTTGATGAAGGTGGTTAGGGAGTAGCATTTGCGCGCCGCACTGTGTTTTTTGATCGTCCTTACCGCTGCGTCATTGCCTCTACTGGCAGATGAAATAGCAAAGCCCAATAGCCACGGCGCGCTGTGTGTTATCCACGCAGACAACAAGCTTTTGTTGGTTAAAGAAACCCTGAGTAATAAGCTGTCACTACCAGGAGGTGCGGTAAACCCGGGTGAGAGTTCACGCTTGGCGGCCGAGCGCGAGACGTGGGAAGAGGCGGGGATTGAGGTCAGTGCCGTGCGTCAAATTGGCGCGACGAGCTCAACCCATGTTTATGAATGCGTTCCCACCTCTATGTTAACTGCATTTTCTACGCGCCACCGCTTAAAAGGAAAACCAGTCCCATCTTGGCATGCGCCGCACTTTGCCATTGAGGTGTCCGATGCTCTGCTTATCGAACCCGAATTAGTACAGCCTGAGCAGTATCGTTACCCGGCCCTATGGCCCAAGGTCAAGGCATGGATATCAAAAACGCACTCCTATCCAGTTAAGTATATTGATAATGCAATGAGCGAAGCTTCTTGGTGGCAGCAAGGTGAGTTGAAGTTATTATCTGTTGCCACTGACTCTATGATTCAGGGGGATAGGCTTACGGGATGGATTGATGCGATAAATCGGATATTGTTTAGCCCAATCCTTCTCTGTTTACCGATAATAATGGTATTAGCGAGTCATAACTTTGCCAGTGCTGTTCGTCTATTGTTTGCCCAGCTTGTGGCCGCGCTCGTTTGTTTCATTGCTATGTTTGTCCTATCTTCGCCATCCCCTAGCCAGTATGTTGGTATGCTTACAGAGCAAGGAATGGGCTATGGTTTACCAGCTCTGCCTCTAACTCTCTGGGCGACGAGCTGGTATAGCCTGACTCAATTGTGCGACTTAGACCGTAGGTGGCACCTTATCAATGCCGTAATGATGCTGTTTGCGTTGACGAGTTTATCGCTCGGTTATCACGCCTTTATTATTGATGGTTTTATTGGCGTAGGGATAGGCTATGCTGTCGCCAAGCTTATTTGGCGGCAACATCCCAAGTATATTGGACGCTATGCCTGGCTGTTTCTGTCGGTGTTTGCATGTGTTGTGTGCTACCGCTGGTACGCAATTGAAGTAGTCCAGCTGCTCGTGGTGATCATGATGGTTAGTTTAGTGATGCTGTTACTGCCAAACTGGCGACTATCACCAGTCAGTTTACCATTTTGGTGGGGGAGCTTGTGTGTTATGCCCAGTGTCTATCTCACCCTTGTGCTCGGCCCGCCGAGCTTTAGTCGCCTTGAGTGGTTGGCCGTACAGTCGCTTTATCTACCACTGGCTGCGTTACTGGCTTACTTATCGATCGTTATCCGCTATTTTTTCACCACAAGGGCACAAGGTCGGCCGCTATCTGGTTGATATTCTGCAGCAGCTCGATTAAGGTGCTGGCAAAATCTGACAAATGTAACTGGAGTGAGCATTGTACAAGCTCAATGAAATTTTCGAGACCATTCAGGGCGAGGGCAGTTTTACTGGCGTGCCTTCGGTGTTTATTCGGCTGCAAGAGTGTCCTGTCGGCTGTGCCTGGTGTGATACCAAGCAAACCTGGGATGCAAACCCGCAGCATGAGAGCAGTGTGGGAGAGGTGATCGCTAAGCAGCAAGATTCACAGCTATGGTGCAAGACAACCGCTGAGCAATTGGTCACGATTTATCACCAGCAAGGTTTCAGTGCTAAACATATTGTGATTACCGGCGGAGAGCCTTGTATCTATGACCTAACAGAGTTGACCCATGCATTTGAATCACTTGGTTGCCGTTGTCAGATTGAGACCAGTGGTACCAGTGAGATACGTACCTCTGATGATACATTTGTGACCGTGTCACCAAAAGTGGCGATGAAAGGGCAGTTGCCTGTTCTGCCACAAGCACTGGCCAGAGCGGACGAAATCAAGCATCCAGTGGGCACGCAAAAAGACATCGAACAACTCGATGAGTTGCTAGAAAGTGCCCAGGTTTCGCCACAGGCGATCATTTCACTGCAGCCAATCAGCCAAAAGCCACGTGCCACCGAGCTGTGCATTGATACCTGCATCAAGCGTAACTGGCGTCTGTCGATTCAAACCCACAAATACCTGCAAATTGCCTAGGAGAAAAAGAATGAAAAAAGCCGTAGTTGTATTTAGTGGCGGGCAAGACTCAACCACTTGTTTGGTTCAGGCTCTGAAGCAGTATGATGAAGTTCATGCCATTACCTTCGATTATGGCCAGCGTCACAGGCTTGAAATTGAGGTCGCTGAGAAACTCGCACAATCACTTGGCGTTGCGGCGCACAAAGTGATGGATGTTGGTCTGCTGAATGAACTGGCGATCAGCTCGCTGACCCGAGACGATATTCCCGTGTCGCACGAACTACAAGACAATGGGCTACCTAACTCTTTTGTCCCTGGACGAAATATCTTATTTCTCACCCTAGCGGGTATTTATGCCTACCAGATCGGTGCAGATTCAGTGATCACAGGTGTGTGTGAGACGGATTTTTCAGGTTACCCAGACTGTCGTGATGAGTTTGTAAAATCGATGAACCAGGCACTGGTGAAAGGGATGGATCGCCAGCTGGAGATTGTCACGCCGCTGATGTGGCTCAACAAGGCCGAAACCTGGGCGCTAGCAGACAAATATACTGCGCTAGATTTGGTTCGAGAGCGAACCTTGACGTGCTACAACGGCATCATCGGTGATGGGTGTGGCGATTGCCCAGCGTGTCATCTCCGCTGTGAAGGGCTCAATGAGTATCTGGACAATCGTGCTAGCGTGATGGCTGAGTTAGAGGCCAAACTGGCTTGATAGGTAGGTGATGCGTTACTTCATCTCTGTTAGGAGCTGCCCGATAACGCGTTGCACGCCAGCGTCACGGTTGCTTGGGGCTTCGAATCGAGCAACCCGTTTGACCCTTTCATGGGCATTAGCCATTGCGTAAGAGTGCTCGCTGACAGCGAGCATTTCTAAATCATTCAGATAATCCCCAAAGCTCATTGTATGCTGCGCTTCAAATTCAAAGTGCTGCTGTAGGTGCTCAATTGCCGCGCCTTTAGACGCATTAGCGTTCATCACATCAAGCCAGATCGAAGCGCTAACCACCACCTGATGGGAATGGCCAAAGTGGTGCGATACACTTGGATAAACCAATTGTTCCGTTCCGCCGAAATGACACACCGCCACCTTGATAAAGTCATCCTCTACCTCAAGAACATTAGGGACATATTGGCATTGGTGATAGTATTTTTGCAGCTCATCTAACGCCTGTGGGTCCTGCGTCTCGATATAGGCCGAGCGTTTACCGCACAGCACAATGGTCGCGCCCGGGATGGTTCGCACGCAGTTGATAATTGCCACGATGTCATCTTTGGGCATAGTACAGCTATAGAGCTCTTTACCTTGATGCATCACCAAGGTGCCGTTTTCTGCGACAAACACCACCTTATCAGCAACCGGTGCAAAAGTGTCTTTTAAGCTGAAGTACTGCCGACCTGATGCCGCACAGAAACGAATGCCTTGTTGCTCAAGTTGGTCGATGAGCTCGAACATCTGTGGGTCCAGTTGGCCATATTGGTCCAGTAGTGTGCCATCCATATCAGCGGCGATAAATTTAATTAAACGTTCAGTCATAATGTTCAATCTTTAACAGTAATTGAAAAATCTATTGGCATGACTCGATAGACTCAATCTGAGCTTGATAGCAGCCTTGCTCGTGATTGTAGACAAAGGTCAGTCGATGGTTGATGCCAGGAATGTTGTCCTGCTCATAGTGGGAGACATACAGCACTTGGCTTAACTGGTGCTCCACGATATAGCGAATCGTCTGGTTAAACAGCAGCCGGCCGAGATAATCTAACCCTTGATAAGGCTCATCGAGGATCAGCAGCTTAGGCTGTTTTATCAGTGCCCGAGCTAATAGAATCAGCCGTTGCTGAGCATATTCAAGTTGACGAAAAGGCTGATTTTGACAATCAGAGAGGCGAAGGATCGTCAGCCATTCTTGGGCCGCTTGGCGCTGCTGTTTGGTTGGTTGAGTGTACAGACCAATTGAGTCATAAAAACCGCTGATCACTGCTTCAAGGGCGGTGCAACTGGCACGGTATTGCAGATGGAGTGCTGAGGAAACCAGGCCAATATGCTGCTTGATTTGCCAGATAGACTCACCATTGCCTCTTTGATAACCAAACAGCTCTATTTGATTACTGTAGCATTGAGGATGGTCGCCAAAGATTAGCCCAAGCAGGGTGCTTTTACCACAGCCGTTTGGCCCGGCAATCTGCCAGTGTTGACCTGCTTTAATGGTCCAGTTGAGCTGATTAAAAATCACCTGGTCGGTGTACTCCACCTTGCCATCGATGATTTCAAAAACCGGTTGGGCTTGTTGTTGTGGCTGGTATTGATATTTATCTAAAAGGGCTGTGACCTGCTGGCTTTGCAGCTCGCCAAGCGATGTTAGCTGCTTAACGACCGGGTGTTGCTGCCAGTCTTGTACCGCAACGGTTTGAACCAACTGGTGATCAGCAAAGATGGCAACTTGATCAACCCACTGTGGCATATCTTCTAGGCGATTGACACTGATGATGATAGCAATCGAGTCAGACAGGCGAGTGAGATAATGCTGCAGGTCGATTCTGTGCTGTGCATCTAACCCAGCGAAGGGATCATCGAGGTATAGGTAGTTTGGCTGTCTGGCAATCGCTCGAGCAAGCATGACTCGGCGCGTCTCACCCGTTGAGAGCATACGAAAACCATGGCCCATCAGATGAGTTAAATCGAGTTCTTCCAGCAAACGCTCGCACTGATCGGAATTAACGCAACAGGCCATCACCAAATCTTTCACTGAGCTGCCGTGATCAAGGCGGTCAAGAAAATCGGTATCGTCATTGGCGATTTCGAGTTCGAGCAGCTGCTGTTGTTGCTTTAGAGAGACAGGTTCAATGGCTCTTTGATTAAGGTCAAGCTGACCGTGAGTCACACTCGCTTCTTGGCAGAGTAGGTCACCAATCAGTGCGCTGGTGGTCTGGTCAGCGCAAAGGATTCCCCATGACTCTTGAGGCTTAATTGACCAGTGTTCGATGGTTAATTCGGTCGTTGGACTGGTGTAATAGACCTGATTAAAATTGATCGTCATGCTCACTTCCTTGCGCACCACTTAGATAGTCAAAATTAGATAGTAAAAAGCTCTGCACGACATGCAGAGCTTTAGTTTAACTTGTCAGTTTCAATTTGAAGTGCTGCTGATGCCTTTACAAGTATTTCTTGGCGATATCAGCCGGCTCAACCTCTTTGCCTTCTAGCTGAGCGTTCCAGTTTGGACCGATAAGAACACCGTCCTCATCTAGGGTAACCAGCCAGTCTTCTACGAAGATATCCAGAGGGATCTCTAGCACTTCGAAGTCGGCCCACTCTTCAACGTTGTGGTACTTAGCATCTTCTTCGCTAGACCAGAAAGGCATCACTTCTGAGTTCTCAAACTCGGTTGAGTCAACCGCAAGCCAACCATCTTCATTGCGAAGACCCCAAACTTTCATGTTTTGTTTTGATTCGCTAATGAAAAGCTCTAGGTTAGCTTCAATATTTTCAGTCAGTTTTGTCATTGTGAATATCTCAATAGTGGTGTGAAGAGGACTCTTCGTTTTCCCGCTCACTATAGCACTTTTCCTAGCACACAGGTACGCAAACTACCGCGCGTGCAAAGAAAAGTTCTGTCTATTACGATATTCTCAGAGAAGAAATAGGGCTTAGCGTTTGTTGGGCAGAGTCGTATAAACAGTCCATTCCATCTCAACCACATTTTCAAGCCCGACTACCGTGGCCACCACCCGGCGGTTAAGAGCATGACTGATCTCATCTTCACCATCACGAACCAACTGTGACTCGCCAAAACCGACAATTTTAACTCGATCAGAGCCAATACCGTAGCGATTGAGGGCGGCTTGCGCGGCAGCAGCACGGCGCTTGGAGAGATCGAGGTTATATTCAACACCACCGATTTTACTGGTAAAGCCCTGAAGCTCAATCGAAGTCTGGGGGAAATCTTTTAAGAACATTGCCATTTCACGAATCTGGTTCATAAATGCCGGACTGATCTCCGCTGAGTCGTTAGCAAATAGAATGTACAGCTGCATTTGTGAGCTGGCGCTAATCATCCCACCACAGCCATCGTTATCGATTTCTGCCCCACGCGGTGTGCCGGGACACATATCGCGTGCATTAATGACACCATCGCGGTCATCATCCATCAAGTCGTGAATTTGCGTTGCGACGGGAACAGGGCGATAGTCGTATTCGTCATTGGCGTCTTTTACAACATAGACCGCATCGGCGAGTACTGAGGTAGACAAGGTCGCCATTAGGCCAAGCGATATCAAAGAACAGGTTTTCATACTAATACTCCAATTGCTGTGACCATTCTTGCGGCGATTCCACTCTTAACGACTGGAGTAATACGCCGGTGGCATTGAGAATACGGTATTTGGCGTACTGCTCCCCATATTTGGCGTCTAAGAAAGATTTGCGGGCTTCGAACAACTCGTTTTCGGTATTGAGTACATCGAGTAGGGTGCGCTTACCGATTTTGTACTGTTTTTCATAGGCGACCACAGTGTTGGATGCTGAATCAACGTGATCGGCCAAAAAAAGCTTTTGCTGACGACTTAGGTCTAAACCGCTCCAAGCCAGGCGCAGTCCTTCTTCGACTTGGCGATAGGCGCTATCACGCAGATCTTTTGAGCGATTAAGCTGATAAGCAAAGTTGTCTTGTCTGGCGCTGTCGCTCCCGCCGTTATACAGGTTGTAGCGCATGCGTAGCATCAGAGAGGTTTCGTCGTCACTGCCTGCTAGACCATCCATGTCATCGCGCCATGTCTGTGACGCCTCAATGGTAAAGGTTGGCAAATTGACCCCTTTAGACTGTTTGTACTGAAATTTGGCGGAGTCGACATCGGCTTGGCTGACCTTGATCACTGGATGATCTTCAAAGGCCATATCAATCGCATCTTGCAGCGATGGCGGAATAAAGTTCTCGTCCGCGCGCGGGTAAATTAGCCCCTGAGGTGCCATGCCCACGATTCGAGTAAACTGAGTGTGGACGTCATACATATTGTTTTGTGCGGCAAGAAGATTGCCGTGCGCTTTGGCGATCCGTGCTTCAACTTGGGAGAGATCGGCGGTTGAGCCAATCCCAGAATCGACACGTTTTTTGATGTCGGTGTAGATTTTTTTATGGGTGCGTAGATTACCCTCTGAGAGCTCTAACAGATCGAACGCCTGGCGCGCATCAAGGTAAATTTTTGTCACCTCCAGGGCAATATCCTGTGCATCAGCCACCAACTGTAGGCGTACCGACTCGGCATCAGCCGCGGTGCGATCCATATCATTGAGAGTGGCATTGCCATCCCAAAGCAGTTGAGTCAGAGAAAGTGTCACCTCACGCCCGGTAAGGTCACCAAAATCGGACTCAGGACTCTCTGTGTCTTGAAAGCCAATGCCAGCATCCAGGTCAATGCTCGGCAAGTACTGCCCTCCAGATGCTCGGCGTAGATAGCGCTTGCTGACGTATTCATTGTACTGGGCTTTAATATTGGGGTTGGTTTTTAGCGTGTGTGCCACCGCCTGCTCAAGCGTTTGAGCACTACTAAGCTGAGCGGAGGATAGGGCGATGCCCATGGCAATTGCAACGTTCAACTTCACAAGATCTCTCCTTGGTCTCTCGACAGCCTTACAAGGTGATGAATACACTGAGCTAAGTGTCAGAATTTCATAAAATTTTGATTAATTTATTGCTTCCTAACACAAGATAGTAAACCCACGCTTGTTTTAAAGTTTTTTAATGGAATTAATCGATTAGCGTAAATGTGAAGCTTTTTCATTTTCTGCTGAGTCAGGCTGTTGTAAATTATGAGCCTAATCAAATACAAGTTGTTGAAAAATAGTGTATTGTTTACGGCGTAAGCGATGATTTTGTCCAATGACACTTTTACCAATAAAAGCTATAAATTCTACTGCAAGTAGTATGGTTAAGTTTATATGTTGGATAGTTGTCTGTTGCTTGCTGATGATGTCATGGAAATTTCATTAAACAGCATTATATGCTGTCATGTTTTGATGTTAATTGCCTGTAGCGCAGTAAAAAGTTGGCGAAAATCATAAGGTTGGCTTACACTTTCGTAAGTTCGGTCTGTAGGTCTTTGAAAGACTGAGCAAAAGTAAGGTGCTGCAAGCGCAGCGAAGATGAAATTAGCTTTGAGGGAAGTTTTATGGCGCTCACAAAAGCCGATTTGGCAGAGAATTTGTTCGAAAAACTGGATTACAGTAAACGGGACGCCAAGGAAACGGTTGAAGTTTTTTTTGAAGAAATTCGTAAAGCTCTAGAGAATGGCGAGCAAGTGAAACTGTCGGGGTTTGGTAACTTTGATCTCAGGGATAAAAATGAACGCCCGGGTCGAAACCCAAAAACCGGGGAAGACATCCCAATCTCAGCTCGACGTGTGGTGACGTTCCGTCCGGGACAGAAGCTCAAGTCTCGAGTAGAGAGTTTAAAGGTTGATGGATAAACCCTCTTAAACAAAAAAGCGATCGTAAGATCGCTTTTTTGTCTTCTGGCTGTGCACCATTCTATTCCCTTCCCAGGCGTTCCCTCGTATGATGGCGACACAAAGTCACCTGCAGGGAAATATAATGAGAGATGCCGAGTTTTGGCACAATAAATGGGCCTCAAATTCCATTGGATTCCACCTTCCTGAAGTCAACCCGTTACTGATCAAACACTGGGATGCACTCAAGCCTTTACGCTCACAAAAGGTGTTGGTTCCCTTATGCGGTAAGAGTGAAGATTTGGTTTGGCTTGCTGAACGTCACGATGACGTTCAAGGCGTAGAGTTAAGCCAAATTGCGGTGAGAGCGTTTTTCTCAGAGCACTTCTATACGCCAATGGTTACCAAGGTGTCTGGTCAACACGAGCTGTATCAGTTCGATGAACTCTCTATTTATACTGGCGATGTGTTTACCGCGCCGCTGGAAAAGGTCTCTCTGATTTATGACCGCGCCGCCTTGATAGCACTGCCTCAAGAGATGAGAGCCGATTATGCAAAGCGACTCGACTCACTACTTGAGCCGGGTGGTCAGATTCTGTTAGTAACACTAGAGTACCAGCAAGATGAGATGCAAGGCCCACCGTTTAGTGTCCTTGAGCAGGAGATAACTCAGCTGTTTCCTGGTTACAACGTCACTCGATTAGCGACAGAGGTGGCTGATGAGTCACATCCTAAGCGCGCGGAACGTGGTTTAAGCTATTTTGCTGAGAGCGTATTGGTTCTAAAAAAAGGGGCGGGGCATGAGGACGGGTATAGCCCTACGGGGAGCGAGGATTGCTGAGTGTGCGGTCATTGAATCGAGCACTTAAATAAAATAAAGCCTTCAGAGTTTGAAGGCTTTATTTTCCAATGCTGTTACAAGATACAAATTAGTAGACGATCTTGACGCGCTTAGTTGCGGCTACCGCGTCGTTGATGGCGGTTTGTACGTTGTCGCGTCTGGCGACGACGACACCTAGTCGGCGGCGGCCGTTGATGTCTGGCTTACCGAACAGGCGAACTTGAGTTTGTGGTTCGCGTACGGCGTCAGCTAGGCCGTCAAACTGAATATTCTCTGATTGACCTTGGCCAAGGATTACCGCCGATGCAGCAGGGCCGTATTGGGTGATCGCGGCGATTGGCTGCTCAGTGAAAGCGCGCACGTGCAGTGCGAACTCAGACAGGTCTTGTGAGATAAGCGTCACTAAGCCGGTATCGTGTGGGCGCGGGGAGACCTCGTTGAAGATAACCTTGTTACCCTTAACGAACAGTTCGACACCAAAGATACCGTAGCCACCGAGTGCATTGACGATCTGCTCTGCAGTGTACTCTGCTGCCTTACGTGCGGTCTCTGACATTGCTTGAGGCTGCCACGACTCGCGGTAATCACCATCTTCTTGGCGGTGGCCGATAGGCGCACAGAAATGCACACCATCAACGGCGCGTACTGTTAGTAGCGTGATTTCGTAATCAAAGTCGATAAAGCCCTCAACGATAACGCGACCAGCGCCAGTACGACCACCTTCTTGGGCGTATTCCCATGCCGATTCAATATCTGCCTGAGTCTTGATAACGCTTTGGCCTTTACCCGATGAGCTCATTACTGGCTTACACACACAAGGTACGCCGACCGCTGCAACCGCTGCGACGAAGCTGTCGTAATCATCCGCAAACTGATATGGTGAGGTCACGAGCTCCAGCTCTTCTGCCGCAAGGCGACGAATGCCCTCGCGATTCATAGTCAGCTGGGTTGCCTTAGCACTTGGGACAACGTTGAGACCTTTTTGCTCAAGCTCAACCAGTTTATCGGTAGCGATCGCTTCAATTTCTGGTACTACGTAATCCGGTTGCTCTTGATTGATCAATGCCTCCAACGCATCACCATCAAGCATATCAATCGCGTAGCTTCGATGGGCAACTTGCATTGCTGGCGCGTTTTCATAGCGATCGCAGGCGATCACCTCAAAGCCAAGTCGCTGACATTCGATAGCGACCTCTTTGCCCAGTTCACCTGAGCCGAGTAGTAACACTTTTGTTGCATTTTTCGCAGTAGCAGTACCAAACATAGACAATCCTCTTTGTGCTTGCGCGAAGTTGGAAATTTCGCAGCGGATCATACTGTATTTACGCGCAAAAGCAATCGTTTGCGTTCAGTGCTGTTCTAAATGGCGGTTAATCCACCGATGAGGAAGAAACACTGAAGATTCATTGATCTAGCCACTAGTAATTGATGTGCCATTTAGGACAAAATACCAATTACCGCCGTTTACCCCCAACTGGGTAAACCACTTTTGTTAAGGAACCTTTAAATGGAATTACAGTCGTTATGAAACTGTCACCAAAATTTATTATTCCTCTCGTGATCCCTCTTGTTATTTTGTTGTTGCCAACCAGTGCGTTTCCATTTGAAGGCATGACGATTATTCAACAGCGTGTGATTGCTATCTTTTTACTTGCAGCCCTTTGTTGGGTATTTGAGCCTATCCCGATTTACGCCACCTCGGTTGTGATCATTGTGCTTGAGTTACTGCTCCTTTCGGACAAGGGGATACTCTGGGCACGCAGCGGCTTGGGTGAGCCAGGCTTTGGTGAGCTGATTGCCCATCAAGACTTGATGGCGACTTTTGCCAGCCCGATTATCATGCTGTTTTTGGGGGGATTTTTCCTTGCGATGGCGGCCACCAAATACCGACTTGATGTCAACTTGGCTCGGGTCATGCTCAAGCCGTTTGGCAATCAACCCAAGTATGTGATGCTCGGTCTGATGTTGATCACTGGCGTGTTCTCGATGTTTATGTCCAACACGGCAACCACGGCAATGATGCTTTCGATCCTTGCGCCAGTGATTGCGGTGTTTAAGGCTGGGGATCGAGGTCGGATTGCACTTGCTTTGTGTATTCCTGTTGCCGCCAACATTGGTGGTATCGGCACACCTATCGGCACTCCACCAAATGCGATTGCGCTCAAATATTTGGTTGATGAATACACGATTACCTTCGGTGAGTGGATGGCATTCGGCATTCCATTTGTTATCGTGATGATGGCAATCGCTTGGGTTGTGATGTGTAAGTTGTACCCATCGGATCAAGAGACGGTCAAACTGGATATCAAAGGCAAGTTCCTTAAGACGCCAAAAGCGATGATCGTGTATTTCACGTTTGGTCTGACTATCTTGTTGTGGCTAATGGGCTCTGCTCACGGCATGAACTCGTACACGGTAGCGTTAATTCCAGTGGCGGTGTTCTCAATGACCGGCATTATCAACAAAGAGGACCTTAAGGGTATTTCTTGGGATGTGTTGTGGTTGGTATCAGGTGGTATCGCACTTGGTCTGGCGCTTGACCGTACTGGCTTGGCGGAACTAGTGGTTAACACCATTCCGTTTGGCAGTTTGTCACCTTATGCAGTCTTGCTGGGTGCCGCGGCGCTGTGTTTGTTGATGGCGAACTTTATGTCCCACACCGCAACGGCAAACTTGCTAATGCCAATTATGGCGGCGCTGGGTATGTCGATGGACGGGCTGATACCGCTTGGCGGCATTATGACTCTTATCCTTGTGGTGACTTTTGCAGCATCGCTGGGTATGTCTCTGCCGATCAGTACGCCACCGAACGCACTGGCTCACGCCACGGGTTTTGTGAATACCAAGCAAATGGCACGCGTGGGTGTGATCTTGGGTTTGATTGGTGTCGCGCTTAGTTTCGTGATGGTTTGGATCCTGAATATCGTCGGCTTTATTCAGTAGTTCCGCTCAATCGTTCTATCAGGGAGGTATGATGGAATCTCTATATGTAATTTGTGTTGATGATCAACGAGAAGTATTGACCGCCGTGGTTTCTGATCTCGAGCCACTCTCTTCTTGGTTACAAATCGAAGGCTGTGAGTCTGCGGACGAAGCCTTCGATCTTATCGAAGAACTGGACGCTGAGGGGCAGCATATTGCTTTGGTGATCTCAGATCATATGATGCCGGACAAAACCGGGGTTGAACTGCTAAAAGATATCCATGAGGATGGTCGTTATCCGAACACAAAGAAAGTCCTTTTGACCGGTCAGGCGACACATGGTGATACGATTGAAGCAATCAACCAAGCCGGTGTTCAGCACTATTTCGAGAAACCTTGGCAGGCTAAGCAACTGATCGATACTGTCCGTATCTTAGTTACCCGTTTTGTGTTTGATAACAAGCTTGACCACCTTGCGTATGTCGATTATCTCGACCCGCAGACGGTGTTTGAGCGACTTAAAATACAGTAAACGCAAAAAAGAGAGCCTGATGGCTCTCTTTTTTTAGGCGCGAGGCGCGGGTTACACTTCGTTCCGAGATTCGAGTGTTTTGGAGCGTGTGTTGAGAACCCCAAAACACAAGTGGTAATACAGGTAAGTTTATAGGGCTGCGTATTCAACCGTTATTTCTGGGTTGATGGTTTCGAGTGTTGACTGGGTTTCTGGTAGGTGGCTGATCTTGCCACTGGACAGCTCCACTAGTGCGGCTTGCTGGATGTCGTCGAGTTGGTAGCCGCTGAGTAGCAGTTGCGCCATTGCTACCTGAAGGGGAGGCAGGCTTGGGTTAAAGGCGGCATTCTCTGCATACGCGCCCTTAAACACTGCGCCATCTTTGGTTTGCAGGGCTACGCCACTTAAGTTGTTGGTGTAAGGCGAATGGCTGATATTTAAAGCCTCGATAGCGCTAGTAATCAGCTTACCTGCGTTGTTTAACTCATAGCCGTGTGATACTGGCGTCATGAGTCCTTCGGTTACACCAAGATCTTTAGGGCCAAATGATTCTGGCAAATAGGCCTGCAGTGACATTGGATCGCGCTGCGGTAGTTGCACAGTGAGTGACTCTGCTGTGGTCAACTCATTGAGAAATTGGCGGCAATGGCCGCAAGGGCTGTAGTTAATGGTGATATCACTAATGCCATGTTCACCTTTCATCCAAGCATGGCTGATGGCGGATTGCTCTGCATGAACGGTTTGCGCGAGCTGTGCACCCGCAATCTCCATATTGGCACCAAAATAGAGTCGACCTGATAGCCCTTCGACAATTGCGCCAACAAAGAAATTGGACAGCGGTGCGTACGAATAGGCAGCTGCAAAAGGCAGTAGGGCAAGTTTCAGCTCACTTGGTTCAAACCCGGTTTGACGCTGTAGTGTTTGAAATTGTTGTGGCTCAATGACGCCATTGAATTGGTCTGTGCACAATAGGGCAGAGAAAGCAGCTTTATAATTGCTTGGGATTTGTGACAAGGCTTGGTCAAAGCGCGATGACATACGAGTTCCTCGATGGAGTTTATGAGGTAATTTTAGATGAGTAGACGATTGTTTCCGTGATCAATATCATTTATATGTATTGCAATAATATTAAATTGCACCCAATTAGTGATGGTGATCACCTCTCGGTATTGTTTAGAGTTACCAGTTTGTAAACCAAATGGCCAAGCCCATGATTGACGGAGCGGTTATTGAGGTGATCACGCCACAGAGAACTAGGGATAGCGAGCTAAAAGCAGCATCCTGAGGATCTTTACCAGCACTGGTGGCAGTGCCCAAAGCATGAGAGACACAGCCCATGGTTAATCCACGTGCAATAGGGCTGGTAATGTTGAGCAAACGGTAGATCGGATAGGCTAAAATGGAGCCAACAAGTCCAGCGACAAGCACCATAATTGCGGCAATTGCAGGCACGCCGCCAAGGAAGCTAGCAATTTCCATCGCGATTGGTGTGGTAACCGATTTACCCATCATACTGGCAAGCAACTCAGCATCAACGTCAAGCCACGTGGCAAACATCAGTGTCGTGACCATGCTCATGACACTACCCACACCGCAACTTAAGAAAATGATCTGCCAGCGCCGACGGATCTCCGGTAGTTGCTGATAAAGCGGTACCGCCAGTGCGACCACAGCAGGCTGCAGTAGCCAAGTTACCCAAGCGTTGTCTGCATAATATTCGGCGTAATCGACCTCGAGCGTTAATAGCAATGGCACCAAAACTAACACGCACACCAACATGGGGTTAAATATTGGCGAGCCAACTTTGATGCAGACGCGGCGCACGACGATAAATACCACAAGAGTGATGAGAAACCACATAATTAGGCTTTCTCCTTGAGTAGCTTGTTGATGCTCCAGCTCATTGTGACTAGAACTAGAACGGATCCGATGGCGACACTGAGCACAATCGCTAGCGCGTTTTCACGCAGTAAGTCAAGGTGGGCAATCAAGCCAACACTGATTGGCACAAAAAGAAAAATCATATGGCGGATAAACAAGCTCGCTCCCGGTTGGACCCATTTAACCGGGATGACTTTCAAGCTGAATAACGTAAATAAGATCAACATGCCGACAATACTGCCGGGGATGGCAATCGCTAGGAGTTGCTGCAAGCCAACACCAACCGCAAGGCAAGCAGCAATAATGGCAAACGAAATCAAGTATTCGCGCAGTGTGATCAAAAGTTTTTTAAGTATCACTCGCAGCCACCCCGGTTAATTGACCAATTTAGTTACGTACTGATAAACCGCTTTGAGTACGCGTATTTTGCTTTCATCGGATTCATGTTCATGAACCAAGTTCTCGAGATTCAGTGAGTAATCCTGCAGCTGCGACTCAAAATAATCACGGCAATGGGCCAGCCATTTTTGCTGCTCCACATCACTCAGTGTCCAAGGGTAGTGGCGGGCGCGGTAGCGAAACAGCAGTGGCTCAATTCGCGAGTCATCAAAAGTAATATCCAGGCTGCCCAATGCCTCAGGTGCGCTAGACAAGATAATCTCCATCGCTGCGCGATCTGCTGGTGAAAAGAAGCCGTCGTACAGCATGCTGTCGACATCTTGATTGGACGTATCAAACTCTCTTTCTTGCTGGTAGATGACGAGTAGCTTTTCACGGATTTCAGGATGTTGGCGCAGCAAGGCGAGATTATCCAAACACTGTTGGCGATTAATACCAATGGTCGCGGCATTGTCTGCGGTCAGAGTTTTAGCTGGGGCGAGAATGGGACACTTATTTAAGTGCACCAGCTTAACTGGCACGGGAAGCTCATCTGCAGCAAGTTCACTGCGCTTGGTATATAGGCGCTCACGTAAGGTATCGGCATCCAGTTCAAGAAGTGGTGAAACATCTTGAGCAAGATCAACCACAATCACGCCATTTTTATTGGTTGGATGCCACGCAACTGGAACAATCCAACTGGTGTACTGACACTCACGGCCAAACATTCCAGAAACATGAACCAGTGGCTTCATCTCAACAATATCGATCAGCTCATTAAGCTTGCGCTTGTGGCGATACTGCAGGAAGTAATCAAACAACTTAGGCTGAGCCACTTTGACTTTCTTGGCTAACTCAATTGTCGCCACCACATCCGCCATCGCATCGTGGGCGTTAGCGTGCTCAATACCATTGGCAACCGAGAGGTGCTCAAGTTTAAAGCTGGTAAAGCCCTCGTCATTCTCAGGCCACTCGATGCCTTCTGGTCTTAACGCATGACACGCACGCATCACATCAAGCAAGTCCCAACGCGAGTTACCATTTTGCCAACTCCAAGCGTATGGGTCATAAAAGTTGCGATAACAGGTGTAGCGCGTCACTTCGTCATCAAAGCGAATGCTGTTGTAGCCAAGGCTTGTGGTATTTGGTTTTGATAGCTCTTGGTGAATACGGCGAATAAACTCTGGCTCTGGGAGCCCTTCGGTATTGGCTTTTTGTGGTGTGATCCCGGTGATCAGAGCCGCTTCGGGTGAGGGCAGATAGTCCGATGGCAGCTGGCAGTATATCACCAAAGGCTCACCAATGATGTTGAAGTCGGCATCAGTGCGCACACCGGCAAATTGGCTAGGGCGATCTTTGGCTGGGCTGGTGCCCCAGGTCTCGTAATCGAAGAAGAAGAAAGTTGGTTGGTTGTCTGTAGGCATATTGTAATCCGGTGCTTGAAATGTGTGATTTCAAAAGCGTTATATCTGATTGAAGTATCTGATACTTCGCATAACCCAAGCAAGGATTATTCTAAAAAAAGTGCTGATTGCAGCGATCGAGTTTGGTCTTGTTGGTTGATCGACTCTGTTTGGGGTTGCGAAGCGCATCTCTACAGTGTGGAGGTAAGGAAGCTGCTACTTGCCACATTTCGCCGGTGTTGTGGTAAGGTCTTTGAAGCTATGGTATTGTTTTAAATGGATAAAGTCTCAATTTTTGGATTGGTGTCAGAGTATCATGAGGCTAGGTGCCTCATGATAAGCGTTAGCCGTCAATAGTAATGGAGAAGTTTTGGATATAATAAGACAATTTTTTAGTTGGTTCTTTGCACTAGAGCTCAATGAAAGAACAGATAAAACTGCAGTTGAAAAGCTGAAGATGAGTATGAGGGCCACAGCTAAATGCCGTTATTTTGCAGCCGCACGTTTACAAAGGCAGGCTAGGTTTTCATTCTTTACAACGACAGTTCTTTCTTTGGGTTTGATATTTATCCCGCTAATGCAAAGTTCGGGGGTTAAATTGGCTTATGAAACGAATGTCTTGGGCATGATGCAAATCTTTCTTGCAGTTTCAGTGCTTGTATATTCAGTGGTTATAGCAACTGCTAGATATGATGTAAGAGCGGAGAAGTTGACTGAATGTGGTGATAAGCTGAAAGAGTTAATTCGCGCGATTGACCGTGAAATGGATACGAAAAATTCCATCTCTGATGAAGATTTGCGAGTTTATCAAGATCGCTATTCTGATATATCAACAGATACGGAAAATCATATTTCGAGTGACTACAAATTCGCGATGCTGGAAATGACTCGTGATTACAGAATCACGGGTTTAAAGCGTCTTCAGGTATGGGCTACTGCACTTTGGCAGTCTTTGAACCCTCTAGCGCTGCCTGTTATTTTACTAATAATTGAAGTGGTATTTATTACGGACATGGTTGGCGCTAGCGAGGTGTTTACTAAATATCTTAATGGTGTTGAGAAAAACGGTTAACAAGTTGCTTAAGACGGACACAAAACGCTTGGTATTTTTGCTTCGCAAAATTGTATGCCAAGGTTTTGTGCCACTTAGCAAGGCGCTGAGGGATCCCCTTATAATCTTCCCAGTCCAGCATTATGAGTCAGCCGCTGATACTCGAGTAACGCCCAGCGATATTGAGTCTCTGATATTCGATACTGCCGGTGATTTCTCACCTCGCGGCCTAAACTTGGGATAGATAAGACACGTCGGTGTTTAATGGTGTTAGCTTGGAAGTCGTAGTGCCATTTAGCTTGTCGGGCAACTAATCCTGTTAGCCACATTAGGATCTCTGCGAGCAGGGCTATCAACAGAAGTATGTTCAGGCGTTGAATGCAGTGTATTCGATTATGTCTCAGTGCAACGCCATAGGCGGTGCTTTTGAGATCCCGGAACGACTCTTCTATCTGCATTCTTTTGGCATAAAGATTGACTATCTGAACCTCGTTGAGCGTGTGTCTCGGGACGTTAGTCGCGAGTAACCAAGGCTCTTTAGCGCTCTTCTGGTATAGGTGCGTTGCAAAGTGCTTTTAGCCTGTTCGAGCGTGCCGCTTGGCTTTACGGCCCTCATCCGTTGCTTTGTAGAGGTAAGTTTCCCAGTCCAGTGAGCCAAGCTTTGATAGTAAACAGCGGCCAAGATAGCTCGGCTTTTGACAGGCCTCAGGATAGACGGCATTATTAGACACCCAAGGTCTACTTTTTGTTTTAACAAGACTTCACCACGAACTCGACCTAGCCAGAACCAACCTTTGGCTTCAACTTGTCTAAACCAGGTATTCCTGAAGCCCGCATCCGACACAATGATGGGAAGTGCATGACTAGGCGGTATTTGCTCAAGTTTATCAAGAAAGATCTGGTGGCTTCTCGGCGAGTTGTAGTCTTTGTATTCGAAGACTTGCTCATACAAAGTGACGGATCGGCCATCGAGCACAACGGATGCGCGTATAGTCATGCATCGTAACTGCTCTCTAACATCAGACCAATCCACAAGAACAATTTGGCAGGGATTAGCGCCTGTAATTAAGCGGCAATGCCATTTATAGATGTCATCTTTTTCACGATGTAGAGCGCTATTTCCTAGCAGCCGGTCAACTCGTTTTATAGCGTGCTTAACAGTGGTATTGGTATCGAGGTTGCGGCCTAACTTAGTGAGCGTTAGGTCAGCACCATCAAGCACGCTCTTGGTGGCAAGTACAAGAGATATCACTCTTTTTTTGTGAATGTTGGGGCATTGATTTTCCAAGGATTGCTGTAATATTTGAGTATCGTGCATCGCCATTCCTCTCTGTTCGAATGTTTGTTTGGCGATAACCATTAGATCAGAGAAGGCGATGTACGTTCATCTCATTGTTTAGAAAAGAGTAAATGAGGGGATTCGCTAGAACAAGGCGTTGTGTTTATCAACGAAAAAGGAGGTTCGGTGAGAATCACGTTAGTTAGACATGGTAAACCGATAGCTAGTTCAAACCCGCGGGTTACGGCTGTTGGTTTTGCAAAATGGGTTCGCGCCTATAATCGTTCACTTGTTTGCCCGGACAGCCTTCCGCCTCAAGAACTACAAGAAAAATTCCACAACAGCTATACATTTTCTAGTGACCTGAATCGTTCCATCCACTCTGCGGAAATCTGTTTGGGAAAAGGAGCAGATGTAGTGTTAGGTGACTTGAGAGAGATGGACATTCCCAGGTTAAAATTACCTTTTTCGATGAAAGTTAACAGTTGGTTAGTAATTGCAAGGTTGTGTTGGCTTGTAGGAATATCGGCTAATAGCGAATCTTACAAAGTCGGTCGTAAGCGTATTATTGCAGCAGTAGATCTTATTATGGTTAAAGCCTTAGAGCATAAAGACGTTGCTATTTTTGGGCATGGTATATCGAATCGGCTTATTACCAAAGAGTTGAGGCGACGTGGTTGGACTGTAAAATTTTCGAGCAAAGGGTTTTGGGGGCAAACGGAGCTTATAAACATAACAAACGGCTATGGCGTCAATAGCTAGTTTTGGGTGATGTTCTCATTCCACATGACGCCATCCCTTAGCATCGAACTTAAGATCACCACCATTTTGCGAACACACGCTATTATGGCCAGTTTCTTCGGTTTTCCTGCGTCGAGCAGACGTGTATAAGTCGCTTTAAATACCGGATTACATTGCATCGCAGACATCATGGCCATATACAAAACAGTCCTTACTTGGGCTCGTCCGCCTTGGATTACTCGCTTGCCTTTGTAGCGACCACTTTCTCGAGTAATCGGAGCGACACCAATGAGCGAGGCTGCTTGTTTGTTGGTTATGTAGCCCAATTCTGGAACGTTGCTGATGATGGAGGCTGCAGCGATATTTCCAATGCCAGGGACACTTTGCAGAATGGTATTCTTAGCCTGATACTCAGGACACTCCTCGATGAGCTTAACCAGTTTATCTTCTATTTTTGTGATCTGGTTTTTCATAGTCGTCAGCATCGGCTTAATCGTTGTATGCAGCGATTTTGGTAGTATTTGCATTCGGTTTTTTTCCATAGTCTGCATAGAGAGAAGCTGATTGCGGCGAATGACTAAGTCACTAATAAGTCTTATTTTTTTTGGTTTAATGAGAGTAAGGGAAGGCTGAATAGCTTCGGCATAATATGCAATAAGCTGTGCATCCAATTGATCATTTTTAGCTCGCTGACCGATAGCACCAGCGAAGCGTTTGATGTGTACAGGGTTGGCTCTGACAATGAGTAGCTTAGCTTCAGCACACGCTAACACGAACGGCATTTCTAGGCGGCCAGTTGCCTCGATGACTATGCACTCCGAACTGTGCTCTTTGATGATTTTTAGTGCTTTATTGATGCCTTTATCAGTATTTTCGACAGAGAAAAACAGGCCATTGGGGCGAACATAAATGTCTAATTGTGTCTTGCCTGTATCAACTCCAATGTTGATGCTTTGCTTCATTTTAGTATTCATATTAAGCTAACTCATGCTTGCGTAATGCGGGTTCGAGACTCAGTCGACTATTCGAGTGTGGTGCTTGGAGTCCTATGTAGCGTTCATGTTTGTTATCGGTCTCTCGATAGAGGAGCCTTGCTTCGATCTAACTGCTACATGGAAAGCTTTAGTTGCAGCTAAAGCCTGGGTCTCACATTACCCGAAACTGGTGAATTGGATAGGGATATTGTCCATACAAGCAATTCAAGCTGATTCGCAACGCTTGGCAACTGTGGTTTGAATCAACTTTAGTGTTTACGCCGCAAAGGTCAGGTTCAGTGGTAGCGTTGCTCACAACTTAATTGGGCGTTATAAATCACTCAAGTTTCGCACTCTTGTAAACTAGTGTTATACTCTGGTCATAACATTCATTTGAGGCTAGAAATGTGGATGAGATTGATGTCTTATAAAGTATGCATGGTGAGCAAGTTCATCGTGATGATGGCTACTGGTGGAAAATCGAGGCTTGGACTGTTCCTCCCACGAAAGAGCGACCTCACGGAATTCGCTATAGTCTAACTCTACATAATAAGTTCAATAAACGAGTTTTTGGGCATGACAACGCTCATGCTGTAAAATCACCGAAAGGCAAAAAGTTCAGTGGTAAACGTTACGAATACGATCATTTGCACAAGTCAGCAGTTGATCAGGGAACGCCTTATGAATTCTCGGACTGTTATACATTACTTCAGGATTTCTTTGAAGGTATAGATAAAACCATTGCTGCAATAGAGGGTAAATAATATGAAAGCAAGAATCGGGATCATGTCTGAAAAGCTCATTCGTATGAGGTTACTAGCTATAGCGCAAGGCAAGTATAAACCTCAAGATAATGAGCCTAAGGTTTGGTATACATCAATTAATGCGATCTCTCAGATTCTCCGCCCAGAGAATATTGAGTTGTTACGCTTAATAGATTCGGAACGACCAGAAAGTTTGACTCAATTGTCAGAACTAACGGGTCGTGCGAAATCCAATCTTTCTAATACGCTGAAGACATTAAGTGAAAAGGGCTTTGTTCGTTTAGAGCAAGGCAGCGGTAAGTCAGTAAAACCAGTTACTCTATTCACGGACTTTGAAATTGTTACGGATTCAGAACTTGAACACTACTTGCTACAGTTATCCGTTGGGCAATCGGCAGCCTGATTTATAACACATATGAGCCCCGAGCCTGTCAATAGACAATATCTATCCTTGGCTGCGTCAGCGGCCAACATAATCGAACAACAAAGCTGACTACTTCGCTCTGTCGATGGGGTCGTTAATCGTTACTTACGACAAACACATATTGAGGGTCTCTTATCGCGGCCTCTACCGCTGCCAATACAAAGTATTGGGCCACTAGACATTCATCGGTTAACCCAAGCTGGCACTACTCAAAGAGAATGGCTGTTTTACGCCAGTTAGTATCAGGCTCAGCTTGGGTGTAAGCAACTTTGTTGTTCGTATCGGTGCGCAACAATGGGATGGCTAATCAAAGCAAAGGGGCTTGAACGTCGAATGCACAGCAGGCTAGGTCTTAGTTTCTTGGCTATAGATATTATGGCTCTGCAACGTGCTAATAATCAGCACCAGTTAGACTTTCAGACTCATCCCATTGTGCGACTTATTCAGGCAAAAGCCTTTGTTCATCAAACACAGTTTTGTTTTTGAGCATGAAGTAGACGCAGCGACCAAGTTTGTGCGCTAGAACGGAGAGCGCTTTGGCTTTACTCATGCGTTTTTGTAAACGGTTTAGGTAACGGCGAGCTTTGTCATTACCACGAAGGTAGAGAACGGCCGCTTCTGAAAATGCCCACTTTAAGTGTGCGTTGCCAATTTTGTTCCCGCTAGTACCATAGGTTTTTCCTGCTGACTGAGCCTTGCATTTCACCAGCCGAGAGTATGAGGCAAACTGCTGTACGGTAGGGAAGCGTTCGATATGACCGACCTCATACAAAATGGTAAGTGCGAGGATCCGCCCCACGCCTGGTATCGTTCGCAGCAGTTGGTAGTCTTGCGGGTTATGTTGCTTTGCATTCATCTCAATGAAGTGTTCAAGACTGGACAGTTCTTTGGTAAAGAAGGCAATGATGTTGAGGTCTATGTCGATATTGCGATTGATAGATGTTTGCTCGAAGCGCTGTCTGACTTCTTCTCTGGCGTAGGGGTATCGCAGTTGAAGATTAGGTGATGGTTGATTGTATTGAGTGAACGTATTCGAAACATGCGCCTTAAGGTCAGCTCCGTGGCGGACAATCTTAGAACGACGCCGAAGCAAGTCTCGTGTCGCCCGCATCGCTTTAGGATAGACATAGGCAAGGGGAAAATTACCGCCCCTCAACAAGGCGGCAATTTTGTATGCGTCAATACGGTCATTTTTGGTTTTACCCCCATGAATCGCTTTCATGTAGAGTGCATGGCCAAGGACAAAATCGACGGCATAGTCCAAACAGAGGTCACTCACCCAGTACCAACAGTGCATACACTCAACGCCAACAACGATCTGATTTTGATAGGGTTGTAAGATATCGAGTAGCAGATCTGGGTTGGCATCAATTTTCTTGTGGAGTACTTTATTACCATCATTGTCGAGAATACAGACATAAAGAATGCGAGCATGAAGATCAATGCCACAGTAATAGTCGTGCTGTTGATTGTAAAATCTCATCGAGTCTTCTCCTGTTTGGTTTTGTCGCCTACCAGCATAGTTAGAGATAGCTATGTTGGGGGAGAGGGCTCAATGAGTATCAAATTGCTTAAGAGTGACGGCTAACTTTTGGCATTTTGGTTTGGTCACTACTTCAAAAACCATACTCACAATACGGTATTAACGATAAACTCTCACAGTTTTACGATTATTACAGCAAAGCAAATTTTGGCATGAACACATAACACATATGAGCCTAACTCCCGTCAATAGGCAATAGCTCTTTTTTGGCTGCGTCAGCAGCCAAGTTAGTCGAACAGCAAAGTAATCTACTTCGCTCTGTCATTTCGGTCGTTAATCGTTGCTTACGGCAAACACATATAGAGGGTCTCTTACTGCGGTCTCACCGCCGCCTACCAACTAGGTAGGGCCACTAGACATTCATCGGTTAACCCAGGAAGGCGCTATTCAAAGAAAATGGCTAGCTAATGCTTCCAGTTATTGTCAGGCTCAGCCCAGGTGTAAACAACTTTGCTGTTCGTTGTGGTGCGCAACAATGGGGAGGCTAATCAAAGCAATTGGGCTTGGACAACGCTTGGCACAGCAAGCCACTTTTAGAGTTGCAACTCATGGCATCAGGCGTGCAGCGTGCTCTTACTCAGCACCAGTTAGACGTTCAGCTCACCCCATTGTGCGACTTACTCGGGTAAAAAACGTTGTTCATCGAATACGGTTTTGTTCCTCAACATAAAATAGACGCAGCGTCCTAATTTGTGGGCCAGTGCCGATAGAGCCTTAGCTTTGCTCATGCGCTTTTGCAGTCGGTTGATGTAACGCCGAGCTTTGTCATTACCGCGTAGGTATAGAACGGCCGCTTCCGAGAACGCCCACTTCAGGTGCGCGTTGCCTATCTTGTTGCCGCTGGTGCCGTAGACTTTGCCCGCCGATTCTGCCTTGCATTTTACCAGACGTGAATAGGAGGCGAACTGCTGTACGGTTGGGAAGCGTCGGATGGTTCCGATTTCATACAAGATAGTCAGCGCAAGGATGCGGCCAATACCTGGGATGGTTTGCAGCAGCTGATAGTCTTGAGGGTTGTGCTGTTTGGCGTTTTGTTCGATGAAGTGCTCAACACTGGCGAGCTCCTTGGTATAGAAGGCGACGATATTGAGGTCGATATCGAGGTTGCGGTTAATCGCTGGCTCGGGAAATTCCCGATATCGGCTGCGAACTTCTTCTCTCGCATGGGGGTAGCGCAATTGCAGTCGATGCGAGGGCAGATTGTACTGGCTGAAGGTATTGGATACATGCGCTTTGAGATCAGCACCGTGGCGCATTATCTTGTTTCTTCGCCGCAGTAAGTCTCGAGAGGCACGCATGGTCTTGGGGTAGACATAGGCGATAGGAAAATTGCCGCCCCTGAGCAAAGCGGCAATTTTAAACGCATCAATCTTGTCGTTTTTGGCTTTCCCGCCGTGGATGGCTTTCATATACAGGGCATGGCCGAGGACAAAATCAAACGCGTAATCGAAACACATATCGCTCACCCAATACCAGCAGTGCATGCATTCGACCCCGACGACAATTTTATCCTGATAGGGCACGAGGAGGTCGAGGAGTTCATCCCGGTTAGCATTGATCTTTTGGTGAACGACTTTATTGCCGTGAGAGTCAAGAATACAGATATAAAGAATCCGCGCATGGAGATCGATGCCACAGTAATAGTCATGCTGTTGGTTATAAAATCTCATAGAGTCTTCTCCTTTTTTGGTTTTGTCGCCTTCCAGCATAGTCAGTGATGGCGATGCTGGAGGGAGAAGGCTCAATGAGTATCAAGGCGCTCAGGCTGACACTCAACGCATAGCGTTTTAGCTTTGGCAGCCACTTAGCAAGGGCGTTAAGGCGCAGGGCAAGCCCAGCGAAGGGAACTAGATGAGTGATAGAGTGGAAGTAGCCCTGAAATGGCTTAAAGGTGTCATGGATGCAGAGGGTGTTGAGTATCAAATTGTTGGTGGGCTAGCTGCAACTATTCATGGTGGAAGTCGTGAAATCGCTGATATAGACCTTTATATCCGCAACTCTGACGCAAACAAGGTCTTGGTTCGCGTATCGCAGTTTATATCTAAGCCATTAACTTACTACACGGAGT
Organism: Vibrio sabulosilitoris; assembly: GCF_055391395.1. Taxonomy (NCBI): domain Bacteria; kingdom Pseudomonadati; phylum Pseudomonadota; class Gammaproteobacteria; order Vibrionales; family Vibrionaceae; genus Vibrio; species Vibrio sabulosilitoris. The sequence goes on along the minus strand of NZ_AP029599.1, from coordinate 2,256,122 downwards.
TCGGCTGGGATCTAGAGTATTTCCAACTCGTTTATCAAAATCAAAAAATTGAGATCGGTTTATCTCAAAACACGAAGATACAATCGGTTCTCGATGGTTCTTGGTATGAGCTTGAAATCAGTTTTTCAGAGTCAGTGATAAAAGACTACCGAGGCATCAAGTTGCCCGTTATCCCAGTTCATCGTTTGATTGAGTACAAGCGGATATTGGGCAGGGAAGTTGACACAATTGACATACAAGAACTAGCGACGAGTTCAGTGCCATAGCAAAGGCTTCAACCTGACTGTCAACCTATGGTATTTTGCTTAGGGTGGGCATTTGCAATTACGGTGGTCTGTTTGAGTGTGGTGCTGTTGGCAGTATGTTCAGTGGGCGTTAGGAATCGGGAGAGGGAAATTGCCGAGAGTATTTGTGTTTGGAACTTTGAAAGAAGGTTTTCCAAACTTCAGTGTTAACAACGGAGTGAGATACCGTTCGGAATTTTTCACTAAGAAGTCTTTTCCTTTGTATTTGGTCGGTGAACGATATTCTCCTTGGTTAGTTCTAAATGAGGGCTCGGGGTTCCCGGTTAAAGGTCAGGTCTTCGATGTATCAAATTCTCAACTCTCACTGATGGACAAGCTTGAGCGAGTAAATGAAGTCGATGGTTATCGAAGGGTAGTTATTGATGTGGTGTGTACAGATTCTGGAGATACCTATAGCGTTTACATGTACGGGAAACCTCTAGAGCAGTTAAAGGGTGCACAGATAAAGGCAGAGCTAGAGGGTGAATACACTTTGAAACATGCGAGACAATATCGCGCGCGGTATTCCTAATACAGCGTCTAAGAACGAGTCCATAACGTGTGCTGGTTTCTCTTCGCTTAAGCATGGCACACGTTATTCTGTAACCGTTCACCGGAGTAGCTTGACTCAAGTAGCAAGCTCAAAGACATCAGGGTATGGTTGGCGGTGCACAACAGCAGTGATAATCTGACTCAACACATCCATTGTTGATAGGCCGCGTTTCTTGCAGGTTTCGATAAGCGTATGGATCCGGCTTCGGAACTTGTCACCAGCATCAGAAGTGGTTCCATAGCTAATTTTACGCATGATCACGCAACCTCGAAGACGTCGCTCCGCCTCATTATTGGTCAGAGGGATCGTGAGATCCTTGAGGAAGACCCACAAGCTACTTTCATGCTTAAGTAAGTGAGCACACCTTCCTCGATATCGCTTAACCATCACATCTGTGCCTTTGTTGAGCCAACTATGTAACGATTTCCTCAAGCGCTGCATTCTGCGAAGGTAGACAAGTTCTGTGATGTGGCCTTCTTCTAAGTTGTGACGATTACGGAAGACCAAGTTGACAATAAAGCATAGGTGCTGACCAATAAAGGCCGTATGCCCACCACCACTGTAGTCGGCCATCTGCTGTAAGTTTCGTTTTACATGAGCCCAGCAGAGTTGGTGGTTTTCGCTAGGTAGCCAGTTGTAACTGGCATATTGATCAGAGACAACGATACCTGTGTATTTTTCTCCGAGCACAAGCTTGGCAGAGTGTATGGAGCGGGAGTATAAGATCTTCTGATAAACAAGATCATCACTGGCAACCAGCCAACACCATCTTAGACTCTGCTCATCATTACGGATGTGTGAGGTTTCATCGATATGAACTAACGGCGCTTTGTTCACTGCCAGTTTAATGGTTTGGTGCAGTGGTGTTAGCATTGAGGCCACTTTGGTTTGAGCTTCACTGATAGCACCAATCGAAAAGGTTGTTCCCAAATGCTCTTTGAGTAGAGATTGGATTTTACGGACACTGAGATGATACTGCCCCGCAAGCAAGGCGATGTAGCTTAATAAATTCGGACCCAAGATACCTTGTGGGGCATCATCTGGTTTCTTGGCTCGAACTTGGGTTTGACAGTGGGAGCAATGGCCAGAATAAAGTTGATATTCTATCCAAATACCACCCAGTTTAAGGCAGATCTTTTAGCATGTAAGGAAGCTTACATTAAGCTAACAAAAACTGATGGCACGAGTGAAATCAAACATTGGAATGCCTCTCGGTTTACTGAGGAATCCAGCGTTAACGGTAACCTTCGATCTGGTTTTCTTCGTGAATGGCGTAAAAAAGGTATTTGCAAGGCAGAGCTTTCCACATACGTTGAAGTATTAGCGTAACAAGCGCTTAAAGAGGGTTAACCTACACTAAGCGAGTACAGTAATAATAGTTAGGTCAAATGGTTACGGCATGTTAGCTTAGGTTCAGTGATCACGTAGCTTGGCCCTTAAACGGGCGTTAGGTTATTAGAGAAAGGACATTGTTAATGAGTGACTTTGAAGTAAGTAACAGCACTTTTCGATACAAGCGGGATGAGTATCCTTTGTCGAAAATAAGAGGTGCGAGAGTTAAATCAAACTCATTATTTGATCACGCTCTAAAATTACTTTTGATGGGTGCGATTGTCTCTAGCATTGTATGGGTTATTTGCCCGGAAGGGTTTGGGATGATAATGGCACCAATATCTTTTGGCCTCGGCGTGGTTGGTACCGCTTTTACAGTAAGTAAATATGAGCTTCAGGTGGAGTTCCAACATATAGATGAAACCGGTGTACAGTGGGTATCAGTAGCTGGATCCAGCAAACCCGAGTCAAAAGCAATATATGAGGAGCAGGTCAATGCTGTCAGGCGAGCAATCACCTAACAAACATCTTAATGTGACCCCGTAATGCGTACGGTTATCGTTTCGCTCAAGTATGGCACGCGCTACTCCGCACCTTAGTGCGGCGTTATATGCAAGTAACGGAGGTCAATTGAGTTATCCTATTTTGTACATATTTTCGGGTCTCCCAGCTTCAGGTAAATCGACTCTTGCTAAGCTATTAGCGGCTAAAGTGGGTGCTACGTATGTTCGCATTGATACAGTAGAGCAAGGGCTGCGAGATCTTTGCAACTTTAAAGTTGAAGGTGAAGGGTACCGGTTAAGCTACCGTATAATCAGAGACAACCTAGACTTGGTATCAGTTGTATCTCAGACTCTTGTAATCCTATCGAGCTTACACGACGTGAATGGCAGCAAGTTGCAGAAAGTGTGGGGGCTAAATTCATCAATATTGAAATTAGTTGCTCAGATAGCAGTGAACACGAACAACGAGTCATCAGTCGTAGAAGTGAAATAACAAACCTAGAATTACCGGATTGGAAGCAAGTGCAGAACCGTCATTACGAGGCTTGGATAGCCGATGTGATCAAATTGGACACGGCAGGCAAAAGTATTGAAAAGGCATTCGCAGAACTAACTGAAAAGCTAAGTGTGTGAAATTTGATACGCAACTTATTTAATACCTATTCGTAACGCGTGGCATTTTGACTATGCATTGCGTTTAGTGTTTAAGGTGGTATGCGGGAGCTTCGATATGGCGCTGCTGACACCTTAACGAAGCGTTAGTTTGCTTGTGGTTGGGCATAGATGAAGATGTAGGGGAGTCAGTGGTTATTTCATTCTAAGAGGCATTTACCGGCTCTATCGGTGATGAAAAGTCTATGTGCCAATATCAACATCACCACCATCAAGGACTATAGCGGATGCAAGGGATTGGAGCCGTTGGCTGCTTTAAAACTGCATAAACCTTCGCTGATTCACTCTCGATTTCCGCTGATGATTGAAACGGGGCCCACTTTTTACCTGATTCTGTCCAATAGTTCGAGTTGTCGATCAAATGAAAAGCTTTCTCTGGCACTTTTCTCTGTTTATGGTTTGTATATTTTCGTGCTTTTGCGGGATTCTTACAGGCGAAATTGATATGGGCATCTTAGTAAGATTGAAGCACAACATGATTGAGCTATTAAAACCTATCAAGAAATGGTCTTCACAAAAAGTCAGTTTTAAATTCTGTGTATGTAATTATTTGTGGAAGTAATGCCATATTTTTGGCTGGCATTAGTTTGGTTGATTATCAGTTAATGCCCGATTTCAGATAATAAGTGCGACATTCATGGGAAGGTGTAGAAGAGGAAGCCAACTGCTGAAAGTGGTACGCTCTTCTCGCCAAAGAAACAAGCAGTACTACCATGAATTATCAGCAGTTGACCGAGGGCAGAAGATACCAGATTTCTGCTCTTTTGGAACGGGGAATTTCAGTTTCTGAAATCGCTAAAACAGTTCAATGCCATCGCTCGACGGTTTATCGAGAGCTAAAAAGAGGCCGTAAGAGCAATCATTACTGTCCAAGCACGGCACAGATGGTGTCCATCACCAGACGGAGAGCTGCACTAAAATACCGAATTCCAAAGGAACGTGTTGACTTTATTCGTCTTCTTCTAGAGGCAGATTGGAGTCCAGAGCAGATATCCAACGTCTTAACGAAAGCCGGCGCAGCAGTCAGCCATGAGTGGATTTATCGTTTTGTTGCTAGCGACAAGCGCTCAGGCGGTAAATTATATCGCCACTTGAGGCAAGGCCATAAGCGGTATCGTCGCGGTAAAAAAGAGAAAGCTCCTGCGATTAAGAATGCCGTTTCAATTGATGACAGACCAAGCATTGTTGACAGCAGAGAGCGGTTTGGTGACTGGGAAATTGACACTGTTCTAGGTAAGCATGGTACAGGCGCAATGGTAACTATTTTAGAGCGTAAGACCCGGTTTTACTTGGTAAAGAAAGTACCATCTAAGTCAGCCGATGACGTTACCCAGGCGACAATAGAGCTACTCATGCCTTACAAGGAGCATGTGCATACCATCACCGCGGACAACGGGCGAGAGTTTGCAGGTCATGAAACTATCGCAAAAGAGTTGGAGGCAGATGTGTACTTTGCTCATCCCTATAGCTCTTGGGAGCGAGGTGCTAATGAGAATGCGAACGGCCTTTTGAGGCAATATGTGAAGAAAGGAACCGATCTATCGACGGTGACGGACATTGATATGGAGTTTGCTTTATCGCGGATAAATTATCGACCAAGAAAGTGTTTAGGCTTCAAACAGCCAGCCATTGTATTTACCAAAATGGCTTTAGCTGCTTGATATTGGAGAGTGTCGCACTTCGCAGTTGAATTCGGGTGCATGGAAAAAGCTCGTTGTTATCACAAAACATAATATTAACAATAAGTTTGTTGGTTATAACTTTGCTGCTTTGTGTATCTTGTTGTTTTTTAGGATAAAAAGGATTTTTTGATATGAAGTTGAGGTATCTCTCTCTGCTCCTGCCGTTCGTGCTAGCCGCGTGTGGTTCAGAAAGTGAGCCATCATCAGGAGAGCAAACACCGGATGAGATTAATACGGTTTCAATTCAGTCACTACCAACCGAAATAGTGGTTGGTGATAGCTTTGCTATTCGAGCAACGGCCAAATGGGATAGTGGCAAAACAGAAGATGTGACTGGCGCATCCTCATGGTCAGTTTCTCCTAGCGATGCTGCACAGGTAAGCAATAGCCAATTTACAGCAATGAATTATACCGATGCTGGTGTCCTTTCGGTTTCTTATAAAGGCTTTACCGATAAATTAAACTTTAAGATTGATTTACCTGAACCGATCGTTGAAGGGATTAAGATTTCCGGATTAGCTGGCAGCATGAACATCGGTGAAAGTTTTACATTGTCTGCTATCGCCGAATATGACAATGGGGAGCAAATTGACATCACAGAGCAGGCGTCTTGGTCCAGTTCAAATAGTACGATTGTTTCTTTAAGTGGTTCGACTGTAACCGCACAGGCGTCTGGGGATGTCACCATTACGGTTGATCACGATGACATGCAGGCGACGATCGATGTCATTGTACTTGGCAGTGTCGTTCCTCCTGAAGTCTTAGGTTTAGTATTGAATCGACCTAGTAAGGAGTTAGATATTGGCGAAGAGATGCAAATACTCGCTTTGCTCAACTACAACGACGGCACGGAGATTGATGTAACAGAGGCCGCTACATGGGAGGCTAATAATGTCCAAATTGCAGCCGTTGACCAGGGTTTGGTCAAGGGGTTATCTGCCGGTGATGTGGTGATCACAGCCGGTTACTCTGGTTATTCTTCTTCTACAAGCTTAACGGTTAATGATGGCTTAGCGTCAATCTCTGAGTTACAACTTCGAGGTCTACCCTCTCGCTTCCGAGTTGGTGATTCAGCGGCACTAGAAGTCTGGGCGATATACAGTGACTCTGAGATAGTGAATGTTACAGATGAAGCTGAAATAGCGACAAGTGATTCTGAGCTTATTGAGCTAAGCGGCAATCTAGCCCTTGGTTTAGCCGAAGGTGTAGCGGATCTCACGCTAACATTTGATGAAAATAGTGCCGAGGTTGAAGTTGAAGTATTACCCGCAGACCCACAGGGTATTACACCAGATATCAGTGACAACACCTTGCTCTTAACCGAAGCGGATATTTTGACTCAGGGACTAAAGATCCGTTTTTCTGATGACTCAGAGTATGACTATATGGGAGAGATCTCGTTTGTCGCATTCAATGATTATAATCATAATGGTATTCCAACTAGTAAACCGGTGGACGATAGCGGCTATCTAATGCTTGAGTCTTGGGAGGACGATGAGCAAGGTGTAGAGCAGTCAAGGGTACTACGCAGCGGTCAGTTTTATATTCGTTACTCAGGATTATCCGATGACTTAATGAAACAGCTTGATGAACTGAATATAGATTATGTAAATGATCGCGAGGCCTACATGGATATCGCGGTTGAAGTTGTGGATAACCCGAACCTTTATCAGTGGAATAGGGTGGAATACTCTTACCCTGAAGATAGCTATTTCTCTGAGTTCTTTATCCAAGATGAAAAGGTTTACTTCATTTGGGATATGAGTCGTGGTAATACAACTAAAGGCCTTGCTTTAAGCGTTTATGATGGACAGAGCATGTCTGAACCTCAGATGCTCATTCCCCATGTCGAGCTTGAGCAGCCCACTAGTATGATCAATGGCGGCGGGAATGGTTACTTTACCGCGACAGTGAAGTGGCCATCAACGAAAGAAGTGGCCTCGTTCATTTTTGATCTTACGGATTTGGAATCACCACACGAAATCGACTTTTCGGGTATTGAGAAATACAGTCAACTTCCAACGCAGCATACACAGGGTGCATCGGCGTTCGACTCAGAGGGCAACTTGATTTTGGTTCAGCGTGATGGCTCATCGCTACACCGTTTTCACAAGTATTTTCCTCACACTAAAACGTGGGAAGTTGATGCACTGGTATTGAGTTCCACTCGAATTGGCCAACAGTTAAAGCATAACAATCATCTATTGATGATTGATTCGTATCGCGGCAACCCACTTACTTTTAAATATATAGACTTAGATACGCTCGAGGTCGCTCGTAGTGACCAACTGCAGCTGCCACAAAGTGCAAGCAACGAATATTGTGGTTACTCTTCTGAGTATGGTGCGTTGTTGGCATTGAGTTTGACTGATGAGCTTGAGGAATACTCTGTCTACTGTAAGGGGGCCAATCCGAATGACAACAACGGCGGCCGTTTACTTTGGGAGAATCCAACCGCATATCCGCATATTTACTCACCTGAAAGAGGGGCACAAGTCTCTCTAGATAACCGAGAGCCCTTTATCGCTCAGGTAGGGGAGGCAAGGTTCGCATCATTAGGTGTGGTGAAAAATCCAGATACATCAACTAGCGTGCATATTGACCATGTCTACCAACAAGCCTTTGAAACGGAGGCTCTTAAGCCGGCAGAGAAAGGACACAAGATTAGGTATGAGCATGTTGGTGCTACGACAGCACGGAACAAGGTTGTAGATACTTCACCTTACGCTTTGGCAAACCCTAACGTTGAGGGTGAAAGCGTGTTTATTTATCGAGACATGGTGTCTGTCTGGAGTCAAAGCAACGAGCTATGGCAGACTGATGAAGGTATGTTTGGTACCCACTACCTACAAAAAAACATGACACCTGGACGAAGCTATGCAGCGGTAATTGATGGCACTTGGCATATCTTTATCGATGGTGGTACGTCCGAGCGATTGATAAGAATGTACACCTTCCAAATGCGTAACCCTGAGGAAGCGTTATATCACGACTAGGGCGTTGCAAATTTTGATGAACCTGACACGGGAACATCTGCAAACGACCTGATATAGCAGGGCGGGAGCATACTTTGATGGATTTATAACCCAAAGAAGACTCTTGCCCTGTAATCATCGTTCCAACCCGCTTTCTTTAGCTTCACCTTTTGGCTCGGCGCACCACAGTCACATTGCTTGAGCATGTTCATCACAAAACGTCTAAACAACGCGATATTTTCGACGGCACCATCCAAAGTGATACGAGAGCTATCTTCTTTAAAAACAACATCTAAAACATAGTGTTGGCTGTTCTCGATCCGCCAATGCTGACGAATATAGTGGCCCAGAAGTTTGTGGTTCGGCGACAGAGAACTAATGTAGTAAGAGGTATCTATAGTGCCTTTGCCGTTGATCACACGATGGCGCTCCACTGCTATGATGCTTCTTACTGTCGGCCATTTTTCCGCCAAGTCATCGGGCAATTTAGCCTTTAGCTGAAACACGTATCTCTCTTCGCTACGACCATGCTTTTTTTCTTTGATTTCGGTAACTATTTTCTCTTTGCCAGCATCGAAAACCGCTTGGAACTGCTCCACAACAGCTGCTCTAAGCTTAGGCTGATTATTCTTCACTTGGACAACAACATGCGCTTGTTTTTCTTTGATTTTTTCTAGTGTTTCACGCTGGCAATGCAGTGCGTCAATCGTGACAACGCTACCCTTTACATCAATAACATCAAGCATTTGACGAACAATGCTTATCTCGCCATTTTTAGTCTCAGTCGGCTTTTGGCTTAGAACGAGACCACGCTCAGTGTCGTAAGCCGTTACCAACTGCAATGCAGTTTTCCTGTCGTTACGATAGGAGCCCCGCAGAACCTTGCCATCAAATGCGATTATGGGCTTGTTCTGAGTAGTTCGTTGTTCGTTTATCCAAAGAGCTAAGGCCTCAAGCAACGACTCCGCAACAACGGTACGCAAGATGCGAGCTATCGTATGTCTGCGAGGGATACCATGCTCGAATGACCTATATTTTCTTAACCAGTCGAGTTTTTCTTCTCCATAAAATTCAATGTCTTGCCATCCTTCACACCCTGAAGCGATTGCGCTGATCACAAGAAACATTACATCAATGAGATTGTGCTTTTGGTTAATGTCCGAGCGAGTATCTTCTACAACAGATAAGTATTCAATAAGGTTCAAAATGATTGTGTTATTAAGGGTTTGGTACTATTAGATCACATTAGTTAACAAAGTGCGATCCCGCCCTGCCTGATATAGACTAGTGCCACTCGCGTGAGAACGAGTGGCATTCTTGTCTCTGAAGAGTGACCCATCTATATCACCAGGTAACCCTGCGTACTTTTACTGTGAACTCCGATATGGGCGTTATTAAAACCCAGTAGCAGAGGGTTTGTCTTTTGAGCCTATTTTTTTGTCAACGTCTTCATGTGCTTCTACTAATGCAGCGCAAAGTTGAAATTTATTCGTTAAAGAATCATCGTGAACTCCATCTCGAAGGGTTTCTACAATTTCGCTTAGCTCAAGTAAAGTTTGCCTCAGTTCCTCTTCTTTATATTCATTAAAATAATGTGCTCTTTCGTTACTTGTATTAATGGTAATCTGTATGGCATCTGTTAGATGCTTGTCATTGTATGTTGGAACCTCAAGGTTGGTGTAGTTGTATAAGTTGTAGTAGAGGTTGATGGTATCAATGACCCTGTTATTTTTGTAAATAAGATGCAACGCTGTCTTTGATGCGGGGTGCTTGGAACTTTTGATTTTCTTATCATCTACAATGGTTTTGTTGGACGGAAATTTAAAGTCTTTGCATGTATTCCAAACATCGTCTAGTTTGGCGTAACGTTGTTCGAAGTGGTAGGTTTTGTCCTTAGTTGTTTTCCCGCCTTTAGCGAGAGGAGTTAGCGAATGACGAGATAATTCAAACTTCTCTTCGTTGCTGATACCTAACTTAGCGTACTCAATTGGAGCATCCATCGTAGAGCCAATATTAGCTTGTCGGAATACTGGCTTGTTGTTTTGGGTGTATAGTGCGTCAAAGCCATGGTGAGTATCTCCTGAGATGTAAATTTTGGAACTGGTTTTGATAAGAGTGTTCGTAATGAAATCCCTTGAGTTCTTATCCAAATCTTCAAGAGGGTGGTGTCCAATAATTATGTCAATCTTCTCGTCTTTGTCTTCCAGCTCTTTTTCCCATCTAGATATGACAACTTGTTGTTCTTTAACAATTTCGGCGTTATCGGCTGCGCCAAACCCGTTCATCTTAAATACACCGTTATTGTAAACAGCGGAGTTATTTTCTGAGTAAGCGGCGGTGTCTATGAGTAATATGTTAATTGGTCGACCGTTGGCTTCAGTCCTGACAAGCTGGACGATAAACGATCGCCATGCCTGCTTAACCATAAGTGAGTCATTTGTACCATAAACATTACCATTGAGCTCTGGATTGTCTTTGGCACTTGTCCAGCACACCTTGCTTAGTTTTTGACTTGATAATCCTGAGTTATCGTCCAGGCAGATAAGTGAAAGTTCGTCGCTATAGTAGGCAGGTGGTGTGGAGTTTGCGTTGTTGGCGTGTAATGTTTTTAGGCCCTTAGCCTCAGCGTACGTTTGAACGAAGCTAAATTTGTCGAGAATCTCATTGTATCTTTCTTTTCCGGTTATCGTTTTCATTTCGGTTACCGGGGTACATAGGTCTTTCCAGCCCCTTCGTTCGTTAAGGATTCCGGAAATGGAGGGGTTCTTGCGGTTGTTGGGGGAGGATATTCCGAGATAAAAACCATCATGATTGCCGGGGGCTAGGTACCATTCTTTATTTTTATCATGATTCATAATCTTGTTAAATTGTTCGAACTCCCATCTGCAACTATTATTCACTGCGTCCCCACCATGAAGGATGAGTCCGCTGTTGTCTTGGTTGATGATGTGTTGAACAATGTTGAGGGAGAACTCCTCTTGTGAAACTCTTCTATGGGCGGATTTGAGACCTTTTCGGGCTAGTTTTGATTGCTCAAGGATCGGTTCAGAGAGTATTAAGGCTTTTTGGTTGTCTGTCAGGAAGGTTGCAAACTCGTAGTCAATTAGATTGTTGATTTCTTTGTTCGTCTTGACGTAATAGTCATCAAGCTTTGGGTTACTTGCGCACCCGGTACAAACTAGTATCACAAAGGTTAGTGGTAAAGCTTTCATTTAGCGTCTCCATTTTTGCAGAGCAAACACAAATAAGTTGGGTTCAAAAATTTGCCTTAGTCGAACCCGATCACCGATGGTGACACCTGAATCTCCCGCTGGCTAACTAGGGAACTGTAAGCAGGTTCCATAGTTAGCCGTCGAACCAATTTCATAGTTTATGATGTGCTGAAGACCAGATGTGGTTAACGTCAAGCCTACGGTGGATATCGCTCTAACTTGCTGATCGTTTTGCGTCTGCATCCTGAGTTTTTCACTAATACAGTGAACGTTACCGGGCCAAAAATACCGTCAACCTCGACATCCAAGCGTTCTTGTATTACCTTTAGTCTTTCTGTGTTGTTTCTCAACATGCTCTTTCCCTTGAGTCACCGAAAAAACAGATCTAACCCATAAACACTAATTCACTATAATCGACCTTGTTGATATAGGGATCACATATTCTGTTGTTTATTCAGGGTCAGATCGTGAACGTTTTATAATCAAAATAACGATCGATTTGACGATCACATCTACCTGTGATCATATACTCCCTTTTTAGGGAGCATACGATGCACATTGACCACTTCAAAGAACATTTCCAAACGATGACCGACCAACGCCAAGGAGCAAAGGTAACTTACTGCTTGTTTGAAGTTCTTTTTGGCTCGCTATGTGCCGTGATTGCCGGTGCAAAGGGCTGGTTTGATATTCGTGAGTACATTCTCGGACACCACGATTGGTTTAAACGCAATGACCTCTTTTTGAATGGTATTCCTGCCGATGACACGATTGCCCGCATAATATCTACGATAGAGCCCGAGCAATTCCATAAGTGCTTTGTTAGCTGGATATCGTCGATACATACACTCACCGACGGCCAAGTCGTTGCGATAGATGGCAAAACGCTTCGCGGCTCCTACAATCGCGAAGACAGAGCAAGCACTATTCACATGATCAGCGCCTATGCCTCATCAAATAAGCTCGTATTGGGACAGCTAAAAACCGAGCAAAAAAGCAATGAAATAACGGCAATCCCAGAGCTGATAAAGATGCTCGATATCAAGGGGGCTCTCGTCACCATTGATGCAATGGCCTGTCAAACCAAGATAGCCAAAGTCATTGTAGAACAAGGAGGCGACTACTTGCTTGCAGTGAAGTGTAACCAAGGAAAACTTCGACAAGCGATAGAAAAAGCGTTCTCCACTGAGCGAGCAACTGTGGCAGAAGACATTGTGCTTGAAGACGGGCATGGGCGTATAGAGTCTCGCCAATGCTATGTATTTGACAGTGCCAAACTTGAAGGTAACTTCTCTCGTTGGAAAGGCTTGAAGAGCATTGTTATGGTTGAAAACTTCCGCTTTGAGAAAGGAAAAGCAATAGGCCTAGAGTATCGTTACTACATCAGCTCCAAAGAGCTTAGCGCCGAGCAAGCAGCGACAGCAGTCAGAGAACATTGGGGTATAGAGTCAATGCATTGGGTGCTTGATGTGAGTATGAATGAAGACGCGTGTCAGATATACAAAGAGAACGGCGCAGAGAATCTGTCTTGCTTACGCCATATGAGCTTGAATATGCTCCGTGCAGAGCCAACCAAGTTGAGCATTGTTGGGAAACAAAAGCGATGCATGATGAATACAGCCATGCTAGAGGCGGTATTAAGTGCTGGTTTTAATCTGGCGGTGAAAAACTAGACACTCATGCGGTCGCCCTGGTTGTTTATTTATATTGGCCGTGGCTAACTTGATACAGAATAGTTGAGTAAGCCCGATGCTTCTTTATTAGAGGGTGTTGCACTTCACAGTTGAATTCGGGGGTTAAGCAAAAACAGAAAAATAGCTCTGTCCAGTAGCTATTTGGGTGGTATAAGGGGCAGTCTGTACGACTCTTTCTTATCGGTTGATGAAAATAATCAACCGAACTGAAAAGGGCGCTGATTCGAATTCAGCACCCATTGGCGATACACACATCAAAGTCTAAATACAAGGACAGATTTTGATGACGTGTGCAGCGGTCACTCGTAGTGATGGCAATCTAACCTTGTTTAGCTGCAACAACCTCAATTTCAACCAACCAGCCTGGGTTGGCTAAGCTGTGGATGTTAAATGCAGAGCGGCTGGGTAGATTAGGCTGCGCTTCAGTGCCAAAAAACTGAGTATATCCCCGCATAAAACCGGCAAAGTCCGATTTTTGAGTGTCTTTTTCGGGAACGAGATAGACCTGCATCTTGACGACATCTGCCATTTCAAGACCGAGGGAGTGGAGCTTACGCTCAATGCTCGTGAGCACGCCTACAGTCTGTTGCTCCATATCCCCAAAGTATTCAATCGTGCCCTTGTCAAAACTGGTATCAAAAGCCGGTGGAACCGTGCCACTAAGAAAGACGATATCAGTGCCTGCTTTTAGGGTGACAGCTTTAGCAATTGGGAACGTACTTCCTTCGTTAAGGTGCCTCTCAACACCGCTTGCTTGAGCATGAAGACTTAACGATAGTGCTGATGCGAAAAGAACGGATTTCATAGTTGCTTTCATTATTTACACTTCCTTTGTGAATTATTCGTTATTCTTGGCGCGCGAGTGCGGTATGAGTTGCCCCGTGCTTTCTAATTGTTGCGACTTGCTCTGTACTGACCGGCTCTCCTTGTGGGCCCCAAGCTGATTTGATGTAGCTAATCACGTCGACAAAATCTTGGTCGCTTAACTCATTTTTAAAGGTAGGCATTCCTCCGCGACCATCCATTATGGTTGCGATCAGTTGATCATTTTCCAGCGCGACGAATTGACTATCTTTGAGGTTAGGAAAGGCTCCGGGTATGCCCATTCCATTCCCCATATGACAAGCTGAACACTTATGTTGATAAAGTGTTTCGCCATTTTGAGCGCTTGTGCTAAAGCTAAATAGGCCAATGACGGCGACTAATAGTACTTTCATATTCAATCACTCCTTTTATGCCGCGGCTTGGTTAATTTGGTCGATTTTTTCAATCTGTTCCCATGCCGATTCAATGGCCCCCGCCATCCAACCAGTCAGGTAGCTCATATGTTCTCCTGCCAAAAAGACATTTCCTTCTGGTTCACACAGTGTTGGGTAATATTTTTCTCGTCCTTCTGAGCTCCAACTTGCCCAGCCTCCGAGATTGTATTTAGTAAGATGCCAGCTGATACTTGCAGCCTTCTCAGCGTGCTGTTCATAGGCCTTACCGTGAATTTTTGCCCCTTCTTTTACAGCATGAGCAAAACGCTTTTCTGGTGACATGGCACTAAACTGAGCGGCATCGCCGTTGTAATTGTAGGCGCTAAGGAGCACGCCTTTTTGGCCAAACATGTCATGACTAGGATAGGTAATACCTCCAATTCGCGGTGAACCGACATTGTTTAGACAGTGGCCACCATAGATCTCGTCGTCCTCTTCCCAAAAGCGTCGTGAGGTTTGAATGCCAAGCTTACAGGTAGGGGTGTAGGCGACCGCTTGGATCGCTTGCTTGAATTCTGGAGAGAAATCAGTGTCGATTTGCTTTAAGACGGAAAGGGGAATAGTACATACACAGTAGTCTGCTTCAAGGTTAACGACAGAGCCTGTCTTGGTATTTTTGTAGTCAACATTGACCTTCCCGTTAGATTGACGAAGTTTGGTAATCTCAGCGTTATAGGTGATCAGTTCCTTGGTGTTTTCCTCAAAGGCTTGAGCAATTTTGTCCATTCCGCCAATGGGCTGGAACACGGTCTTAGGCTGAGAGTAGCTACTCACCGATTTGGAGACTTTCCAAAGATTTGAGTGGAGCAGAGAATCTAATTTATGAGGTTTAGAATATTCACCTGAATGTAAGAGGGCAGCAGGGTCAGTATGATAGCCACGACCACTATAACCTTTATAGGAGAGGTCTTTTTTATCAAGCTGTCCTTCACTGACTAGGTATTCCAAAAATAGATGGCGATCTTCGGCTGATAATGGCAGATCAAGAGAGTCACTATTGACTGCCTTAGCCATCAATTCGCCCGTGTAACCGCGCATGTCGGCAAGGATTTCTCGCATTCTTACTCTACTTGCGCTCAATACACCTTGACCATCCTCGAAATAAACCCAACTGTTTTCGTTATAGTTAATATAGGTTTCAAGTGGTACATTGAATTTTTTTGTGTAATACAGAGTAGATTTGTGATGAGAAGGGATACGCATTGGACCAAGGTTTAGGTATTGCCCTGATTCAAAGTCGCATACCTGCCGATGACCACCTAACTCTTCGATAACGGTCCCTTTGCGGGCGGTTTGACATCGTCCTCCTGCAAAATCTCGGGCTTCTAACACCTTAACGTTGTAGCCTTTATTTTTGAGTTCATAGGCTGCGGTCAGTCCGGCAACCCCGGCGCCAAGCACTAACACCGATTTTCCATTGCCTCCTCCCTTTAGGGTTGGGGGTACATCGGAGGCTGAAGCATGCCGAATATTAAATGCACCTAATGCTGCAAAGGCTGCACCAGTACCACCTAATAACGCCATTTTATGGATAAAATCACGACGAGAAAATTGATTATTATTGCTCATGCTGACTTCCTTAGTTGTTTTAAGATATAATTTTTATAAGCACATTTCTGCAAGTGAAATGCCAAAAGAATATTTTTGGTGGTTAATTTCTTCTGGGGCTATAGTTGACAATGGATACACGGCAATAGTGAAGGAGAGAGATAGTTGACTTTCTATGTGTCTATACGAATAAATAAGACGTATCTGCACCAGAATTTACAAATTGCGTTGTCTTAATGCACTAAGATAGAACATGGGTTTACTATCTGTGTGAGTTTAAATAACACTTATTTATTGAGGGGGTTATTTGGCTGATAAAATAGTAATTATGACTTGTTATTGAGTGCTAAGTTATTAACTGAAGGTGATACTGTGCGATGGCTTTGTTGCTTAAATCGATGGAACTTAAATCAAAAAGCTATGAACTGACTATATCAGTTAATCATTGTAACCCTATGCCTAAACCTCATTACAAAACGACTAACTGTAAGCAGTACAACAAAGTCTTAAACAACCTTTTTTTTCTGAACTTTTGGATTCATGAGAAAGCGATAGCTGAATATAAGCAATTCAAACAAGGTAGGCGCGGTAGAGCGCTTTGATTCCGTGACTTTGCCATTACAACCGCACTGATGGTAAAGCGTATTTTCTCTATGTCATTGAGAGCGCTGCAAGGTTTTATAGACTACGTATTTATACTCGCTAACATCCCGCTCGTTTGTCAGTACTACATTGGTATAAGCCGTCGAACTAAGGGCGTTAAAGCTTCATTTAAACCCAAAACTAGAGGTGCAAAACAACATTGTACTCACGGGAAGCACAGGGTTTAGTGTAAGCTGCATACTGCAGTCTACAAGTACTCACGAAATAGTTGCAGCAGAGCTGAGTTTATCTAACGCAGCCGATGCTGGAGTGCTCCCGAATTTGCTAAAGTTCGAACAAGAAGTGAAAAAAACGGTATGGCTATCACAAGCGCTCATTATTGGAGACAGCAATGCATCGAGTGAAAATGCATCGAGTGAAATAGTTGCTGGGTGAGAAACTTAGCGCCCAAAATTACAACGCTCAGGCTGGTAAGACCTATGTGATGATTACAGCATTCGAGTTTACTTTTGTTGGTAGATAGATTCAGTTTGGGGCTGTGAAGCGCATCAGTACAGTGTGGAGGCAAGGAAGCTGCTACTTGCCACATTTGACCGATGTTGTGGTAAGGTGTTCTAATCTATAGTGTTGTTTTAAATTGATAAAATAATACTTTGTGAAATGGTGCCAAAGTTTGATGAGGCCAGGTGCTGCATAATAAGCATTGTGCGACCTAAAGGAAATTGGGGTTTATGGATAAATTTGCAATGCTTCAAGAGCTTGGTGCGGGTGATTTTCAGCACCTTAACGGTACATTAGAAGCGCGGCTAAAAGGCACAGAAAAAGTTCTGATGGACTGGGGTAGTAGCGAGCTACTTGAGCCGTTTCAAGGCATGGACAGTTACTTAAGTCCAGAGGCTAGAAAAACGTACAAATCAGCATTGACGAATTTCGCATAGCAAATCGTTAGGGTAACTAAAATGGATATATCAATTGAATTAATCTCCCTAGATGATGCGGATGTACTTCTAGATTTTGAATCGGTTAATCGTTCTTGGTTTGAGCAGCATGTTTCACCTCGCGATGAGTCATTTTATACTTCACAGGGTGTGAGAAGTCAGATTTCAGAGTTTCTATCACTGTATGCTAGAGGTGAAATGTATCCAATGCTTATTCGTAGCAACTCGCAAGAAGTTTGCGGTAGGATCAATGTTCATCGAATTGATTCAAATGTATATACAGGTGAGCTAGGCTATCGCATAGGTCAACAATTTACTTCGAAAGGTATTGCATCACAGGCGGTCGGAAAGTTGATCGACTATTTAGTTTCAGAAACGCAGTTAAGCTCTTTGAGAGCAATAGTACTTTGCAGTAACGAAGGCTCACAAAAAGTACTTGAGCGAAATGGCTTCAGTAAAGTGAAAGGCATTACAAACTACGCGGAACGAAATGGTGAACTTAAAGATGCCATAGAGTATGAGCTATCGTTATCCCAGCAAATTGCTCAAGTTGATAGCTAACGCTCGGTATTTTTGGTTTAGTTGAGCTTCGTGATTACGGTGGTTTTGTTTAAGTTCTGTGGCTATTAGCGGCAACTTGGCAAGGCGTTATATAGTTGGAGTGTTCAATGCAACTAAAATATAAAATTACTGATCCCAAATGCGAAGATTTTTTAGCTTTGGTACGAGAGCTAAATGTCACACTAGATGCGATTACGGCGGACACTGGAGAAGGTTCGTTTGCGCGTGATGAGTTCTGTCCAAGAACCGATGGATGTATAGTCGTTTATGCTCAAGATAAAGCGATAGCTTGTGGAATATTCAGAAAACATCAAGACGATTCATGTGAGCTAAAGCGTATGTTTTCTAAAGTAAAAGGAGCGGGCAGTTACCTAGTTTCACAGCTTGAATCATATGCTCTCCAAAAAGGTTATAAGCGAGCAGTATTATCGACGCGAAGAGTAAATGAATTAGCAATCAACTTTTATACACGCCAAGGTTACAGTGAGATAAAGGCATATGGAAAGTACGTGCATACAGATAGATCGATCTGTTTAGGTAAGGCATTAACCCTATAATAAAGCGATAGGCTTTGAGAGTAGTTTCATGAACCCAGCAGATATTGGAAAAGCATATGATCAGATTACTCACCTTTGGGAGAGTAGTGATTTTAATATGAGCAATGGTATTGAACAGCACGAAAAAGCCATTGCATTTGCAAAAAATCGTGGAAAAGCCTTAGATATTGGTTGCGGCTGTACTGGGCGCTTTATTAGGCTACTGCGGTCGGCTGGTTTTACTCCGTCTGGAGTTGACATTTCGAGCAAAATGTTGAAAGTAGCTCGCGAGAACCATCCGGATATTGAGTTTATTCAGGCTGATATTTGTAAGCATACCTTATCGGAACGTTACGATTTTATAACCGCGTGGGACAGTATTTGGCATGTTCCGCTATCAGAACAACGTAATGTCCTTAGCAAGATTGTGAATAGCTTAAATGTGGGTGGGGTATTTATATTCTCTTTTGGTGGGACTTCAGAGGCTGGTAGTCACACAGATGACTTTATGGGGCCAGAAGTTTACTATTCATCTCTTGGCACTAACGGTTTTTTGGCGTTGCTGATAGAGTTGGGTTGTATAGTTCGGCACTTGGAGTTCGATCAGTACCCAGAGCTACACACTTACATGGTGGTAGAAAAAGCCTGACAAAGCATTATTGCTTGGAGCTTATCCAGAAAGAGTTGACGGCTTTTGGGTGAGTAGTCGTGACGGTACTCGAACGCTTGCTTGTACAGGGTAACAGCGCGTTCATCGACTGCAATAGAAGCTCGAAATGTCATATAACGCAATTGCTCCCTTACATCAGACCAATCAATGAGCACAACAGGGCAGGGGCTAGCGCGAGTAATCAGCTCTACGTGCCATTTATAGATTGCGTCTTTCACCGTGGTATCTGCATCAAGTGCTCAACCAAGCATCGTCAGTGTCAGCTTAGCACCGTCGATAACAGTATTTGTTGCAAGTATCAGAGAGTTAAGCCGTTTTTGTGAATTCTGGGGCGCTGTCGTTGGAGTGTTTACTGTAGAATCTGAACATCGCGCTTCTACTCATTGTTTTGTAAGGGAATGATGAGGTGATTCGTAAGAATGCGGCGCTATGTGCTAGAAAGGAAATCGAAATGTTTGCAGTTATTTTTAAAGCTAAGGTTGGTGATCAGGACGCCCAATATATTGAAATGGTGGGTATTTTGCGTGACTTGGCGTTCGAGAGATACAATTGTCAAGACTTCATTGCGGTCACTGAAGGGGAGCAGGAAATCGCTATTTCTTATTGGAACAACGAACAAGACATCCGTAATTGGTACACTGATGGCAAGCATGAGGTCGCGCAAAAACTCGGTCGAGAAAAGTGGTATCAATCTTATGTGGTGGAAATAACGGAAGTTAAACGTAGCTACAGTTTTGGTTAAACAGTAAACTGAAAGTTCGCACATAACAGGTGCTGAAATGGACGCATGAACCCTCGCATTTTTGGTATGAAGCTCAGCGTATTTTGCTGATTCGGTGGGAGGTGCAGTCTACTTAGCTTTATACGTAATTAATCAAGAAGGATCTATCAATGAAATTAGCACAATTGAATATAGCATTGGCTAAGTATCCCTTAGATGCGCCAGAAATAAGTGAGTTTGTAGGCAATTTAGATTCGATAAACGGTATTGCAGAAAAAAGTGAAGGCTTTGTGTGGCGCCTGAAAGATGATTCAGGTGATGCAACAAATATTAAGATATCGGAAGACCCAAATATGATAGTGAATATGTCAGTCTGGGAAAGTATTGATGCGCTGAAAAACTTCATGTTTCGTACGCACCATAGGGATTTTATGCGTAGAAAAAGTGAATGGTTTCATCGATTAGCAGAAGACACGTATGTTTTGTGGTGGATTCAAGATGAGCATATTCCCACAATTCAAGAAGCTCTAGATCGCCTGCAGCATTTGCGTGAAAATGGAGATACACCATATGCATTTACCTTTAAAACGAATTTTACAGAAGCAGACCTAGCAGTTGAATAAGCGAGGCGTCTGCAGCTATCGGAGAACAGATGGAAATATCAGCAGCAAAAGTGAGTGATTTAGAAGAATTGGCTCAGCTCTATCAGCAACTTATTCCAAATGATTTTTCGATTTCCAAAATGGAAGAGGTTCTCGTTCGGCAACAGAGCAACCCAGGTCATTTTATTTCGATTGCAAGAGTTGACGGTAAAGTTGTTGGCTCTTTACTGTCAGTCACTTGTGAGATGCTGTTTGGCCAGTGTAAGTCCTTTATGGTAATCGAGGACGTCGTAGTGGATGAGTCGATGAAGCGTAAAGGAATCGGCTCTGCGTTGATGATTGATGCTGAGAAACGAGCGCAGGCAAGTGACTGCTCGTATATTATGCTCATCACTGATGTCGAACGCTTAGGCTCGCAGAGTTTCTACAAATCACTGGGTTATCAAACAGACGAGTACTGTGCGTTTAAGAAATCTCTAAACCCGAGCAGCTAACAAGCATGAATTGCAACGCTTGGTGCTTTCACTTCGAGTTGAGTTAGCTCTTTACAGGGCAGTGTGTAATTTCAGTGTTTGCGCTGCACACAGGTTAATCGGGCGTTATAACGTATTAAAATTCATCGTCTACAAGGAGGTATATTGAATGGAAGAATACTGGAATCCAATGGTGCCCGAACTATCGGTATCAAACTTCTCCGATACGCTCAGGTTTTATTGTGAGGTGCTTGGTTTTCAATTGAGGAATCAAAGAACGTCACCAGATTTCGCGTACCTAGAACTAGAGAAAGTTCACATCATGATTGAACAAATCCACGAGCAAGGTTGGTCGACTGGAACTCTCGAGGCTCCTTTAGGAAGAGGTGTTAATTTTCAAATTGAATTGTCTGATATCGCATCTGTATTAGAGCGCTTGAATTCCGCGAATGTCTCCCTGTTTCGAGAACCGAAAGAAACTTGGTACGACGTCGGCGAGACTCTATCGGGGCAACGTGAGTTTCTAGTCCAAGACCCGGACGGCTATTTACTTAGATTTAGTCAGTACTTAGGTGAGAAAAGTAAGGTGTAAATCTGCGTTATATCAAAGCATTTAAGAGCGACTCCGTAACGTGCGCTGGTTTCGCTTCGCTCAATTTTGGCGCACGTCGCTCTGCGCCTTAATTCGGCGTTAGAACTCAAGGAGGAGTTTCATGAAATGTTTAGTTGTGGTGGCACATCCAGTTAAAGATAGTCTGTGCCATTATTTGTGTGATCAGGTTGTTGAGCACCTAGGTTCAAAAGGTTATGACATAAACATACTAGATTTATATCACCGTGAATTTTTGCCTGCTCTAACTAAAAAAGAACGAAAAAGCTACTATGGCAGTTCATTTGATACCAGTTTAGTTCAACAAGATATCGCGCTTCTTACAGAAGCCGAGTCATTGGTGTTGGTTTTCCCTACCTGGTGGTTCGGTTTTCCGGCTATTTTAAAAGGTTGGTTTGACAGAGTTTGGGTTCCTGGACATGCATATGACCACGACAAGGATTTGGGTGCTATTAAGCCACGATTGAGTAAACTGACAGAAGTTAAAGTTGTGACGACGTTAGGCTCTCCTTGGTGGGTGGATGTGTTTGTACTCTGGAAACCAGTGAAACGTGTACTCAAAATAGCCCTGCTTGGAGCCTGTGTCCCCAAGTGTAGTTTCAAGTATATGTCACTATACAAAAGTGAAAACGTATCAAAACAAAAAATAGAACGATTTGTAAAAAACATAAAAGCTAGCTTTTGAGAACAGAGCTCTTGCAATTTGCTTAAGCAAGCTGCTAACAGTCGGCAATTTTGGTCTGGTTGAGTTTAGTAATTGCGGTGGCTTTGTTTAGGTGTAGTGGTAGTTAGCTTCTACTTGACAATGCGTTATACAAAACCAGGAGAAGTTAGAATGAAGTTCCAAATAGTACAGGAAGTTATCAATGCCGAACATCGGCTAAAATCTTCGATGGTTAGTTCTGATATTGCAGTATTAGACGAGCTGCTTGCTGATAATTTGGTGTTTATTAATCACTTTGGGCATAGAGTTTCAAAACAAGAAGATATCGCACTGCATCAAACAGGCTTGTTATCTATCGCATCAATTGAATTGAGTGATCTCCAAGTCGAGCCTCTGGGAAGTTGTGTCTTAGTTTATGCGAATGCAGAAATTGTTGGGACATACGATGGTGCAGATGCCAATGGACGTTTTGCTTTTTCGAGAGTTTGGCTTAAAACAAATGACAAACTTCAAGTGGTGTCGGCTCATTCAACCATTCTCGTATAACAAGGTGTTATAAGGTTTATGGAAATAAAATTTGAACCTGTATTGCTGGGTGATTTCGAAGAAGTTTTTTCCGCGTTAAAAAGAGGCTTGTTTCATTACATTGACGCAGTCTTTGGTTGGGATGATCAATTTCAACGGCACCGACTAAAAACAGAATATCAAGCCGATTGGTTTCACTGGCTCTACGTTGATAATAAACGTGCTGGGTTGCTGTGCTTTAAACCTTATGACAACGCTCTTCATGTACATTTCCTTGTCATTGAGACTTCTTATCAAGGTAAGCAAATTGGCGCTAATGTTATGGCAATGGTTCATGATCAAGCGATTGCGAAGATGAAACAGCAAGTCACTCTCTCAAGCTTTAAGCGTAACCAGAGGGCAATATCTTTCTATGAGAGTCT
The DNA here is from genome assembly GCF_055391395.1 of Vibrio sabulosilitoris. NCBI lineage: Bacteria > Pseudomonadati > Pseudomonadota > Gammaproteobacteria > Vibrionales > Vibrionaceae > Vibrio > Vibrio sabulosilitoris. Next base: position 2,233,083 of record NZ_AP029599.1, on the reverse strand, counting down.
CGGATACGAAATCGTGGACACCGATGACCGCTTTGTTTCTTTGTTGTGGAAGGTCGCTACATAATAAGTTACTCAAACGGACACTAGACGTTCTGCTGGTGAAAATGAGACTTTAAGCTCAGTGTCAAAAAAGTAGGGAGTTAGGTGCCTCCTTCCACTGTAGTTCCCTTTCTTTGTGGTTTGACTACTTCAACGATGAGTTCTTATAAAAAAGGGTCAATGCCTCCTTTGAACATTAGGTCTTAGCTTGAATTGCTCAAATTTTAAGTATTAGGTTCTTGTTTTTGATAGAGCTCAGTAAGTAGTCGATACAAGATGATACTATTCCATCGAATACACTCAAAAATATGGATATTGAAATGAAGGTAAAAGTAGCAGCTTTAACAATGTTGGTAGCAAGTTATTCATTTGCATCAGAGGGACCTTATGTGGGAGTTGACTTAACTTTCGCCAACGAAACAGAGTTAAAAGTAAACAGTGTGAGTATCACGGAAGACAATGATATTGGGTTTAATTTGTTAGCTGGCTACGATATGCCCTTGTCCAATGAAGCTAGTCTTGGTCTAGAGTTAGAGTACCGAACTTATGATGGAGCGGATTTTGAGGGTGTTCTAAAAACCTCAGGTAATGCTTTTTTTGTAAATGCTGCACCTAAATACTTCATCAATGACAACTTTTATATCGGTGCGACCCTAGGTTTTGGCCAACTAGAGTTGGAGGTGGAAGTAACTGATGGCATAAATAAAGCTAAAGATTCTGAAACTGGCACAGCATTCCAGTATGGTATACAAGCTGGCTATGTTATTAATAGTGCGTTAAGTGGCACTCTGGGCTATCGCTCCATGTCGGCAGATGTTGATGGAGTTGATACCACTATCAGTGGATTATACGCTGGCTTAAGGTACAGCTTTTAGAGTCATGTGACCTTTGACTTGTTGGTTATTTGTTAAGATACGCAATTGGCTCTCCATTCTGGGGAGCTTTTTCTGTTCAATATACCTAAACTATGTTGGATGTGGAAAAACATGGATTAAATGGCAGTTCCTTTCTATCAAAAAATGCAAATGATATCGAGCCTCAAACTAGTCTAAGAATCCAATCTCATCAAAAATTTCATTTAATATTATGTGAATAAAGTGACAGTTTCATAATCGAAGAAGAAAGTTGGTTGTCTTTGGGTATATCGTAATCCATTGCTTGAAATTTGTGATTTTAAAAGCGTTATCTCTGGCTGAAGGAGCTGATACTTCGCAGGTCCCAAGTAAGGATTATTAAACAAGTGTTGCTCACAGAAAGATAGTCTTGTTTGCCACTTTAGAAGGTGTTGTGTTAACGTTTTAGCGCCTATGGTGATGCTTTTATTGAGCAACTTATAAGCCTAGTAAACGCTTGAAGTTGATTCACAACGCTCGGCACTTTAAGCGTCAGCTTTGGCTTCTGTAGGCCAAACCAAATTCTTATGGGCGTTAGGAAAGCAGGGAAGATATGGACATAGCAGTAGTAACATTTGATGGGTTCAACGAGTTAGACTCATTTATCGCATCCGCGATTTTAAATCGCATGAAAGGTCATGGTTGGAATGTTCAGATAACATGCCCAAGCGAGTCGGTTACATCAATGAATGGTGTCGAGATAGTTGCTCAGCAACCCCTAGAGTTTGCTAACCAAGCTGACGCAGTACTGATTGGTAGTGGAATGCAGACAAGGCAAATTGCTCAAGATGAAGCTCTTTTATCGCGATTGTCGCTAGACCCCTCAAAACAGGTGATAGGTGCACAGTGCTCGGGGACGCTGCTTTTGTCTAAATTGGGACTATTAAACGGTGTACCAGCTTGTACAGATTTGACAACGAGGCCTTGGGTGCAGGAGTTAGGGATCAATGTCCTTGAGCAGCCATTGTATGCCCACGGCAATATTGCAACGTCTGGTGGTTGCTTATCGTCAGTATACTTAGCGGCGTGGACGATTTGTAAGTTGGCAAGTCAAGAAGAGGCTATGTCAGCGATCCACTATGTTGCACCGGTTGGTGAAAAAGAAATGTCGCTCGAACACTGCATGTCAGTCATATCAGCGTATATTTAGTACTCACATACAGTTGTCAAACAAGTTCTCCAAACGGGCCCGATGCGTTCAGCATTTTGGATTGGAAGTTATATGTGCTTGGCTAATTTGTCGCCAGTGCCGTTTAGTACAAAAAAATATCTAGTAGAGTAGTAGATGGAAGTAGTAGAAGCTGAACAATCGGATTTAGAATCTTTTTTTGCTTATCTTGAAAATCAGCTGTCAGAAAATGGCAATGGAGAAATCCCACTTTTTCAGCCAATGTCTAGAGAGCAAAAAGGAGTTCCAAAACCCACAAAAGACAAATTTACCCAAGGGTTTGTTCACCCATTTGGCTCCTTTGGTTGGAGGAAACTTTGGGTTGCAAAAGATCCCTCTGGAAGTATCAAAGGTCACATTGATCTTCGTCACAATGGTGATGAGAGCCGTTCTCACAGGGTATTACTTGGCATGGGCGTAGATGCCACTTGTCGTAAACAGGGGCTTGGTCAAAAGTTGATTAATGTAGCCATTAGCTTTTGTGAAGATAAAGCAGAAATTGATTGGCTCGACCTTTGTGTATTATCGGGGAACACCCCAGCAAAGAACCTCTATCTTAAAGTTGGGTTTAGTGTGGTCGGAGAGTACAAAGACCAATATAGAATCGATGGTCTATCTGTCTCAGAGACAGCAATGACAAAGCACGTCACAAGTCATACGCAACAAAGTATTTCATAGTGATTCCCGGTCAGTTCAACGTTGCTTGGTATCAATGCAAAAAAAGCAGTTGAAGTGTGAGGTATTGTTCGCTTCTAAAATGCATATGCAACAAATATAGTAATTGTTATGGAAATGGATGGCTACGGTTGAAGTGTGAGTGTTAGTCAAGCTTGCTTGGACAGCATAGCCATCAAAGATAATGAGCGTCGAAAAGCAAAATCCGTACAAAGAGGCGGCTCAGTCCAACATGCGTTTATCGAGTGTGCTGCGACAATGGATAGATGCTCAAGCCGTATGTTTCAAGGAGGTAAATTGAAAGCTTTGTCTGTTGTTGAACCATGGGGTGACATGATTGCTAGTGGAAAGAAGTCATTAGAAGTTAGGTCTTGGCATCCTAATGAAATTCCGATGAAAAATATTGCATTGGTTCAAAATAGTATCCGCTTAACTAAAGATGGGCAAGAAGACCCAGCTGGTAAAATCGTTGCTATTATCGACATAGATGGTTGTAAACCGTGGGTTAAATCAGATAGCGAACCAGCTGGTTGTGTTGAGTCTGAGTTTGTTGAAGGTTATCTGGCTTGGGAAGTAGCCAACGTACGAAAGCTGAATAAACCAATCGACGTTGTTGCTAAGCGGAAGTTCTACGAGTTAAGTGAGTTTGAAATAGCAGCACTTAGGAAAGAATTTGAAACACAATAAGTCGCTCAAGGGGACTGCCAGCGCGTGGCGGATTTTGTTTGGCTTGTGTGTTTACGGGGGAAGTTTTGCTTTTGGAGTGTGAAGTTGGCACTCCTTAGCGAGGCGTTATATGAAAGGAGATAAAAATGTCCTCTGTACCAAAAAATAAGGATGAGTTGATATTGGCTATAAACTCAATATTTCCGAAGCTAATGGATGATTACCGTTCAGTCCCTGAGAGCTCAGCACGAGAATGCGGTATAGAGGGCAATGTTAAAGGTACAGTAATCAGTGTTAGTGATACTGCTGCCTACCTAGTTGGTTGGGGAAAGCTGGTGCTTAAATGGTATTGTTTAACATCTCAAGATCAGCATGTAGACTTTCCTGAAACTGGCTACAAGTGGAATCAATTAGGGCAGTTAGCCGAAAGTTTTCAAGAACAATATCGTGATTGGAATTATAATGATTTGCTTGATGAGTTAGAGGCAACAACCAGTGAAGTGCTTGCCCTTATTTCTGGCCTGAGTAACCATGAATTGTATGGTGTTGTGTGGTATGAAAAATGGACACTTGGTCGTATGATTCAGTTTAACACGTCATCTCCCATGAAAAATATGCGAACTAAAGTCAGGCGTTTTAAAAGAGAATTCATGTAACAAGGCCATCAAGTTGACCCTTTACACAACAAGGTGTTGGTGTAAACTGGCTCGACTGTTTACGGTGGCCTTTCGTGGCTCTATCGCCGACAAACAGAAATTTGAATTATGGAGAGCAAAGTGGACGTTAGGAAAGCGAACAAGCAAGATTCCGATAAATTGCTAGAGCTTATTGGACACAAAGCCGAGTTTGACCGAAGTATGAAAGGGTTCGACGGCGAAATCTCGACAACTAAAGGCAAGATTGAACGAACCTTATTTGGCGACTTTCCGTTTGCTCACTCCTTGCTATTGGAAGTCGAGGGTGAAGTTGTGGGTTTCGCCTTATATCATTATCGCTACTCTTCCTTTCGAGGTGAGCCGTCAATTTGGCTTGATGACTTGCTAGTTGTTGGTCAACATAGGTCAAGGGGATATGGCGCTGAACTTATGCATGCTTTGAAAACAGAAGCAGAAAAGTCGTTAACTTCTCATGTTTCATGGACAGCGAGCCCATACAACATCAAGGCTCATGATTTTTATAAGAAGTTAGGCGCAGAAGTTGAAAGGATGGATGGTCAGCGTCCGTACTTCCGTTGGGAAATGTAACGAGGTCGAAAACGGCTCTTCACTACTTCGAAAGGTCAACTTGGCGATCACTCAAACCGAATCAAGCTCACCAAGCACTTCATGCGCAGACTCAATCGCCGACAATCGCTCGATATACTCTGAGTTATCCGCTATCACGCGATTAACAAGCAGTGTAATGGCGCTCATGACACAGGTATAAGAGTCAAAGGTTGAGGTACTGTGCACTATGGTATCGAATTTCCATGTCGTGTATTTATGAAGTGCATTTGCGGTGGGATCAGCGATCAACAGTGTCTGACAACCTTTGTTTTTAGCCAGTTTCAGCACGTTCTCTAATAGCTGGGTTCTGCGCCTAACACCAAATACCACGACCAAATCATCTTGGCTCAGGTCAAACAGCTCTTCAGCGATGGTTTGATTGGCTTGTGGGTGCAATGTCACGTCATTACGTACTAGTGAAAGTTGATGACTAAAGTAACTGGCCAAAAAATGATTATTTCGATAGCCGATGACTCGCACGCGTTTTACCTTTCTCAGCTCATTCGCAATCTCGGTTAAATCATCACTCTTGATACTTTCCAGTGTTCTTGCCAGATTAGCCTGTTCAGTCAGAATGTGCTCGCTGATCTCCACGCTAGTATCAGAGGTGCTCGGCTCAGTTTGATACTGACTCGAGCTCTGGTACAGCGGCGCGCCCCATTTTTTAGCTTCCCGAGCTTGTAATCGTGCATCGTTAAAATCCTTGTAGCCTATTCGGCTAAAAAAGCGCGATGCCGCCGCCTTTGAGGTGTTGGCTTTTTCACACAGCTCAGTGGCCGAGTAGTCGGTAATGTCACCAGGAAATGTGAGCAGTAAATCGGCCAGGGGCTTCTCTGATGGCGGAATCGATTCATAGTATTGGCGGATGCGGGCATCCAACAGATCGGTTTTTTTCACTCGGCTCACGAACAACTCCAAAGAGATGAAAATATAATTTTGCTTAAATACTAAATGAAAATCAATTTTCAATAAAGGCTTGAATTATTGAAAATATAATTTTAGCATCTCTATTGTTGATACTATGATTTCATCGAGACAAGGAAGGTGTAAGGTGAGTGATCAAGGGATAACGATCAATTCTGATCGACTGCAGGCGCGACTAGAGCAGCTTGGCGAGATTGGTGCGCTTGAGGGTGGGGGCGTCAGCCGTCTAGCATTGACTGATGCTGACCAGCTTGGGCGGGATCTTGTGGTGGGTTGGATGACGCAGCTCGGATTGAAGGTCAAGGTTGATGCGATTGGTAATGTTATTGGCGTGCTGGCTGGTGAGAGTGATGCGCCGTGTATTATGATGGGATCGCACATCGATACGGTGTCTACTGCTGGTTTGTTTGATGGCAATCTTGGTGTGTTGGCTGGTCTTGAGGTGATTGAGACATTGATTGAGTCAGGCATAACACCAACTCGTCCGATTGCGGTGGGCTTTTTTACCAATGAAGAGGGCTCTCGTTTCGCCCCGGACATGATGGGCAGTGGCGTGTTTACGGGCGCACTTTCTCTTGATGTCGCGCTGCAAACGCAAGGCATTGATGGTGCTGTGGTTGCCGATGAACTTAAACGAATTGGCTACAATGGCAGCGATAAATTTGCTCTCACTCACAAGTGGGTTTCGATGTTCCTTGAGCTGCATATTGAGCAAGGCCCGGTATTGGATGAGCTAGACATGGAAATTGGTATTGTCGAGGGAGTGCAAGGGATCTCTTGGCAAGAATTTACCCTGACTGGTGTATCCAACCATGCGGGAACCACACCGATGGCTTATCGCCATGATGCAGGGCTTGTCGCGGCCAAAGTGATGACCTTTGCTCATCAACTAGCAAACGAGATCTCACCAACCCAACTTGCGACGGTAGGGGCACTAGAACTTCAGCCCAACCTCATCAATGTGATCCCTCATACCGCGAAGTTTACTGTCGATTTAAGAAACTGTGACGAGCAGCAGCTCAAGCAAGCAGAAACTCAGTTAATGGACTACCTCACCGAGCAAGCGAAGGCACATGGTTTGACCATCGAGCGCAAGGTACTCGCGCGCTTTGAGCCGGTGCCGTTTAATCCGCAGTTAGTCAGTCGCATTGAAGCATTAGCCAAAGCAAAAGGCCAAGCGTGTCAGCGCATGTACTCAGGTGCTGGTCACGACGCACAGATGTTTGCTCCTCATTGTCCAACTGCGATGATTTTTGTTCCAAGCCAAGGTGGGATAAGCCACAACATTAATGAATACACCGCACCAGAGCAGATTGCCAAGGGGGCGAATCTACTGCTCGAGACGGTGCTCGAATTTGCATGTGAAAGTAAGGAGATAACAGCATGTCCAGAAGTTTAAAAGTTGGCGTTGCCCAATTAGGCCCAATTGCTCGCAGTGAGAGCCGCAAACTAGTTGTCGCACGACTAATTGACCTGCTCGAGCAGGCTGGTGAAAAGGATGTCAATTTTGTCGTGTTCCCGGAGCTTGCGCTGACGACCTTTTTCCCGCGCTGGTTCTTTGAAGATCAGCACGAGCTGGCTCAGTTCTATGAGACAAGCATGCCAAGTGAAGAGACTCAGCCGCTGTTTAACAAGGCGGCAGAGCTTGGGATCGGCTTTTATCTTGGCTACGCTGAGCAGTGTCAAGAGCATGGCGAAATGCGTAAGTTCAATACATCAATCTTGGTTAATGAACAAGGTCAAGTCGTCGGTAAATATCGTAAGATCCATTTGCCAGGACATCAGGAGAACGAACCTTGGCGCCCATTCCAGCACTTGGAGAAGCGCTATTTTGAAGTAGGCAACCTTGGTTTTGGTACTTGGGACTTTATGGGTGGCAAGGTAGGCATGGCGCTGTGTAACGACCGCCGCTGGCCTGAAACCTACCGTGTTATGGCACTGCAAGGCGCGGAGATGATTGTACTTGGATACAACACGCCGATGCACTACCCACCCGTGCCGCAGCATGATCATCTGCAGTCGTTCCATAACCATGTAGTGATGCAATCGGCGGCGTATCAGAATGGTTGCTGGGTGGTGGCTTGTGCCAAGGCCGGTAATGAAGAGGGGTGTGATCTGCTGGGTGAAAGCTGCATTATTGCGCCAACTGGCGAGATTGTTGCTCAGGCTCAGACATTGGGCGATGAGTTAATTGTTGCCGAGTGTGACTTTGAGCGTACAAAAGAGATCAAAGAGCATATCTTTAACTTTGATCTCCATCGTAGCCCTAAAGAGTACCAAATCATCAGTCAGCCAAAAGCTGAAGTGACAGAGTAATGTCACCAAACGGCTTAAGCACGCTCGCTTAAGCCGTATTTTTTTATCTTGCGATACAAGGTCGCAATCCCAATACCTAGCTCCTCAGCAACCAGTTTACGGTTACCGAGTTTCTCAATCGCCGCTTCAATCTGGCGTTTCTCCATCTCTTCCAAGCTCAGTTGTTGGGTGCTTGTATCAATTGTCTCCTGCGGCTTGGCAATATTGACCGAAAAATGTGGTGGCAGCAGGTCGACATCAATCAGCCCTCCCTCAGGCACGATATTGACTAGATACTCAACCAAGTTACTTAGCTCACGCACGTTGCCCGGCCAAGCGTAATGGGTTAAGCACTCAATCGTTTGCGGGGTAAAGCCTGGGTAGATCACCCCAAGCTTGCGAGTGTGCAGCTCGACAAAATGATTGAGTAATAGAGTTACGTCACCGCGGCGCTGAGACAGAGGGGGTAGATAAAGCGGGATCACATTGAGGCGGTAATATAAATCTTCACGGAATTGATTGTCTGCAATCAGTTGCTCGAAGTTTCGGTTGGTAGCGGAAATGACGCGAATATCGACTGGCACGGGCGAGTTAGAGCCGATGGGCATCACCTCGCGGGCCTCGAGAACACGCAGTAATTTTGCTTGCAACTGCATCGACATATCGCCAATTTCATCGAGAAACAGGGTGCCCTTGTGCGCGGCCTGAATTAAGCCGACGCGCCCCTTACTTGAGGCGCCAGTAAACGCGCCCTTAGTATAGCCAAACAGCTCACTCTCAAGCAGTTGGTCGGGAATTGCTGCGCAGTTAATGGCGATAAAAGGGTTTTGTGCCCGGTCACTCAGTTTATGCACCGCATTGGCGATCACTTCTTTACCAGTGCCGCTTTCACCATTGATCAGGACACTCGATGGGCTTGGTGCTATGCGGGTGATCAGGGTTTTAAGCCTGTGCATGATCTCGCTCTCACCGATCACCGATTGAAACACGAGATTACTCTCGTTGCTAATAATCGGTTTATGCGGCTGGTAGAAGGACATTAGGAACAGCTTGTGTCCATCAGAGTCATGGACTTGCCCAACCAACAGCTCTTCACGTTCGCCCAAGGAGATAATGTATTGTTGCTGTTGCTCAACGCTGTTTTTGCATTGTGCTAGCGGGCGGATGGTGATTGGGGTGTGTTGAATATCACGCTTGGTGAGATTGAGGTTATCCAGCGCTGGTTGGTTACCATATTGAACATAATAGTCTTCATCAAGCACCAGGACGCCTTGGTCCATATTATCAATCAAGTTGATAAACACATCTTCGAGGCCACTGCGCGGGGTGCGCTCTTCGATAAGCTTAGCGACCAGTAGCTGAGCGATATGTTGGATATAGTCGGAAAAGAGCTGGGTGTTGTGCTTGATGTGCTGCTGAGATTCTTGGGTAAAGGCGACTAGGCTGATCACGCCAATGCAGCGTTGTTGATAGAGAATAGGAACGCCGAGAAAGGCCGTTTCGCTGCAGTTCTCTTTGCTATCGCACCCTTCGCACAGTGGATCGGCTTGGGTCTTAATGACAGTTTTCTGCTCTTTGGTATCGATGATATAACGAAACAGGCGAGAGCTAGCACTGAGCTTCTTGCCAAATTTTTGCGCGTAAGGGCCGGTGCCAGCGATACGCACCAGATCCGCATCAACGACTTCAGCGTCGACTTTGAGCACTGCCGCCAACATTTTACTAAAGCGAATGATGGTCGGTTGGATCTCCATTAGCTCGGAGGAGGCTGGTCTATTTAACATACTAATCCATTGTTTTGTTATTCCTTGTGCGGCGAACACATTGAACGCCAATGCACTTTTTCCATTTTATGGATACTGAAAGGCTTGTAAAGGAGCAAATGGTTGGACAGCTTGTTTCTGCGCCAGACTATCAAAGTGATAGTTGGTGAGAGCGATTAACTATCACTTTGGTGGCTTGATGCTCACTTTGAGAGTACAACGGCTTAGTATTGTAGCTTCAATGCTTGTCTGGGTATGGGGATCAAGGTTGGCATGTATGTTGTATCTTATTGTTTGACTTACCAATATTATGAGGGATTATCGTGACTAACCAGACGTTTCACATTGAAGCCAACCAGCATTATACCGGACAGCTATCAAGTCAATTTTCCGTGGCAGAGGGAGATAAAGCGCGCACGTTTCATCAGCGCCTGGATGGCTATCAGCCAACACCGCTGCATTCGCTGAGCCATCTTGCTAAGGAGTTTGGCCTGAAAAACATCTTGGTCAAGGATGAGTCCTACCGATTTGGCTTGAACGCCTTCAAAATGCTCGGTGGCGTCTACGCCATCGCACGCTTACTGTGCCAAGAGTATCAGCTTGACATTAGCCAGTTTGATTTTGCTGAGCTGAATAAAAAAATCAGTCACAAGATGACCTTTGCCACCGCCACCGATGGCAATCATGGTCGCGGCGTCGCTTGGGCGGCAAAGCAGCTTGGGCAAAATGCTGTGGTGTACATGCCAAAGGGTGCGGCCGATGAGCGCGTGAACAACATTCGCGCACTTGGGGCGGAGTGTATTGTCACCGATATGAACTATGACGACACGGTACGTTTCGTGGTGGAGACTGCAAAAGAGCGCGGTTGGAAAGTGGTTCAAGACACTGCTTGGGAAGGCTATACCGAGATCCCAACCTGGATTATGCAGGGGTATAGCACACTTGCTGCTGAGGTGGTTGAGCAAATCCAAGCAGAGCAATTGCAAAAACCAACCCATGTGATCTTGCAAGCGGGCGTGGGTGCAATGGCGGGTGGCGTGCTCGGTTACCTAGCACAGGCGTTTGCGAATGATGGATTGAACGCAGTGGTTATTGAGCCTGCCAATGCGGATTGTATTTACCGCTCGGGTCGCTCAGCACGCGGCGAGATGGTCAATGTCGACGGAGACCTAGAGACGATTATGGTTGGTCTGGCGTGTGGTGAACCGAATCCATTGGGCTGGCAGGTTTTACGTGACTGTGCGACTCACTTCGTTTCTAGTCCAGATACCTTGGCGGCCCTTGGTATGCGTGTGTTAGCTAATCCACTTAGTGGGGATCCGAGAGTGATTTCAGGAGAGTCGGGCGCTATTGGTGCGGGCCTACTTGCCGGTGTTCATTTCAGCGCCGAGAGAGAGGCGCTAAAAACCGCGCTAAGACTTGATAAAGACTCGGTCGTGTTGGTGATCAGCTCTGAGGGCGACACTGACCCGGCTCACTATCGAGATGTGGTTTGGCATGGCAAATACCCTAGCTGCTAACCCTATATTGGTTTTTGCTAGGTCGTTTACACCTAATTAACACAATGAGAGACGCAGCTATGCACACACAAAATTGCCTTAAACCACACCAAGTTAACCAAGCGGGCAGGCAAGGGGGAGAAAAGCCCTTGCTGATCCGCAATGGTTTAGTCATTGAAGCAGACTCACAGCGACAAGCCGATGTGTTGATCATCGATGGGAAAATCGCTCAAGTGAGTCCATCGATTGATAGTGAAGGGTGTTGTGTAATCGATGCCAGTGGACACTATGTGATGCCAGGGGGGATTGATGTACATACCCACCTCAATATTGATGTGGGGATCAGCCGCAGCTGCGACGATTTCTTTACTGGAACCCGCTCGGCAGCGATGGGGGGTACCACCACAATCATTGATCATATGGGATTTGGGCCAAAGGGCTGCGATCTGTTTCATCAATTGAGGGTTTATAAGCAGTACGCCAAAGCGAATGCGGTGATCGATTATGGCTTTCATGGTGTTATTCAGCATATCGACGATCAGATTTTGTCTCAGATGGCGCCAATGGTTGAGCGTGAGGGGATTTCGAGTTTCAAACTGTATCTGACCTACGGCTATAAACTCGACGATCAAGCGGCGTTTCAAGCGCTTCAAGAGCTACGCCGAGTTGGCGCGTTGACCACTGTTCACCCAGAGAATGATGCGGTGATCACGCTGGAACGCGAACGCTTGCTTGCCGAGGGTAAAAGCAGCCCGCGCTATCATGCGATTAGTCGTCCATTGGAGTGCGAGGCTGAAGCCATTGGCAGGATGATTAACTTAGCCAAACTGGCCGATAACGCGCCTTTGTACATTGTCCACTTATCCAATGGCTTAGGGCTAGATTATGCGCGCCTTGCCCGAAGTAATAACCAACCGGTTTATGTCGAAACCTGCCCGCAATACTTGCTGCTCGATGATTCGTACTACGAGCGAGAAGATGCGCTTAAATATATTCTCAGTCCACCGCTTCGACCAAAAGCTGAACAAGACAAGCTTTGGCAGGGATTAATCGACGGCAGTATTGATACCGTGGCAACCGATCACTGCGCGTTTACCTATCATGAGCAGAAACAGCTCGGCGTTGATGACTTTACGCGCTGTCCAAATGGTCTGCCAGGCGTGGCGGCACGGATGCCACTGATGTTTTCACAGGGGGTGATGAGTGGGCGAATGTCGGCAAGCGAGTTCGTACAGCAAAACTGCACCATGCCGGCCAAGTTGTTTGGTCTTTATCCGCAAAAGGGTACCTTACAACCAGGTTCGGACGCAGATGTGGTGATTTTTGATCCAACTTTAGTAACGACACTACGCCATGAGCTGATGCACGATAACAGCGACTACACACCTTTTGAGGGCCAAGAGGTGCAAGGCTGGCCTGTGGTGACATTAAGCCGCGGCGCAGTGGTTGCCTGGCATGGGGAATTTGTCGGTGAAGCCGGTCAAGGACAGTTTCTGCCTCGCCAAAGGTTTGTTGCGCCAACTGAGGTCACGGCGACCGAAGTCACGGCGACCGATTTCACGGCGACCACCGTTGCGGTCACTGAGTAACCAGACTGTCCCACCGAACGGTCAATGCCGTCAAAGCTACTTGAGTTTTGACGGCGTTTTTCATTTTCCATAGCAACAATGTGCCGCTTTGGGCATTACATGCGCTGGCGGTCTAAGTGCAACATCGCTTCTAAAACCCCGCCGCCAATGGCACGCGCTTTGTCTGATATCGTGGTGTGATCAGCTTTTTCTCCTCTTGGGTCGATATCACCAATCTTCAAGCCCCTTGAAACGTTCAATCCGCTATTGAGAAGCCCACGCACCATCCCGGAGAGCGGGGCCGTCACTGGAGTATCGTCAATCAACGCAATTGTGGTGCCCTTGGTGACAACGTCACCGAGTTTAACCAAGCCCTTCATAATACCATCACAAGGCGCGCGCATAACTCTCTCATGGCTAAAGCCGGCAATCATGCCCGGTACGCCAGTGTTAGCTTGGCTGGTGCCTTGATAGATGATTTGACCTAAATAGTGGCCGCGATTGGTCTCAATCACTGCATCGCAATCCATGCCTGCGTGAAAGCCGGGGCCAAGTGCAACGGTAATCGGCGCATGGCTGCGCGTGAGGCCTAGATTACGTTTGGCTAATATCGCATCGATGACATAACGCGGCTTAAGCGTCTGAGATAGCGTCAAATGTGGGTCAACCAGTACTGGAATTTGCCCTTTGGCGAGTGTTTCAAGGGCTGATTGACTGTCAGTTACTTTTACCGCTGTGACCGCTTCGACTTCGGTCACACCATCGAACAAGCACTGGCCGAGAGAGACACTACAGCGGATCATAGTCGGCTTAGCGATCTCGGTCATCAGCACGGGAAAACCACAGTTGTGCAGTTTGACTGCTACACCCGTGGCAATATCACCCGCGCCACGGATCACCACCAGCTGATCGCAGAACCGGTGGTGATGAGGTCGGGCGGGTTGGGGAAAATCTTGCATCCTTGCTACCTTATTGGGTTAAATCTGAGTTGGGTTTAGATCTTATCCAGGCTCACGCACCAAGATAATGGAATGAGGTGGTCATGCAGTGGCTCACCAGTATTCAGCTGGCAAAACCAAACATCATTAAGCCACGGCGTGTCGGCATAAAGCTTCTTTGTCATCGAAACCAGTGCCTTGGAATTAGCACATTGGTCTAATTTGTTGATGATCCATATCTTTATCGCGCACTCTGGAGCGAACTTAAACATCCCTTTCGGGTTGTCTATCAGCCGTTTCAGATGCTGCTCGCCAATTAGTTCTCCGGGTTGGCAGTGAGTGATGGCTTGAAAATGGCTCCAGCGATGGATTTGACTGGGTATGGCTGGCGTAAGCAGGCTTTCTGCCCCGGTTACCGCCATAACAACATCAGAACGGTGTGACAGACAGGGCTCATGCTCTGCTGGTGCTTTGAGTGGCTTATGTTTAGCACCATCAGCCTCAACGATCACGATATCAAACTGGCGTGAGTAACACAGTCTATCGAGTTGGGTGAGAGACAGCCCACGTACTTTGGGTGGGTCTAGTGCTTGGCTATCTACTAGCTTTTCTTGATAGAGAAAGCAAACACCGTCTCTATTGCCTAATGGCTCACCATCACACCACTGGCTGATAATGTCCACTTGGTCTTGACGTGGTAAATACATTTTAGTGGTGGTGGTCACCGCAACACGTTTTCCCTGCTGCTGGAAGTGCTTGGCAAGGGCAAAGGCCAAGTGAGTCTTGCCGCCGCCACCAACAATTGAGATTAACGAAACACGATGCTTGGCTGTGATGAGCCGCTCGAGCGTACCATATGCCTTATGCATGGGCTCTCTGCTATTAATGATCGTGTGGTTTTCACCTGAGTGACTTTGATGCATTATGCTAGTTCACAACCTAGAGTTAATTAAAAAAAGGGGCAGGGAATGCCAATAAATAACACTCAACCGAAGGTCGACTGTATAATACCCGCGGCGGGATTATCAAGTCGTATGGGTAAATGGAAACTGATGCTGACATATAAAAACACCACATTGGTTGAATCAAGCGTCAGTAATGCATTAAAGGTGTGCTCTAGAGTTATTTTGGTCGTGGGTCATCGCGCGGATGAAATGATTGAATGCTTTCAACATCAACCCAAGGTTAAAATTGTCCGCAATCCTAATTACCGTCAAGGCATGCTGTCATCCATCAAGGCAGGGCTTAAACAAGTTCGCAGTGAGCATTTTTTTGTTGCTCACGCCGACATGCCATGTATTGAGGCGCAAACTTATCGCCAGCTTTGGGCGGCAAGGGGCCCAGGCAGCGTCTTCCCCGGTACAGCTGCGCAAGGTGGGCATCCGGTGTTGATCTCTACCCCTCTGGCACGAAGGATAATCAGCGATGCCGAGCATCAGGCAATGAAGCCGCTGTTACAACCCTATCCAATGACATTCTTAAACCTTGAACAACCGACCATCTACTTTGATGTTGACACGCCCGATGATTATCAAAGGTTATGTCGATAGGTTACTTGGGTATACACCTGCAGGCTATCACAGATGAGAGCTATCAAAGTGATAGTTCACTATTATTCTGATAGTGATAGCTGGCGATAGTAATTAACGACCTTTGATGCTCGAATAAAGCGCAATACAAATTGTTGGGTGCTATTTGGTGGTTTGTTAGTATTTTATGTAAAGAATTAGCCATCGCGCACGTAAATATTCTGTTCTAATGACAGAATATCGACTTAGGCCTCTTTTGGCGCGTCACTTGCTCTACTAAGTACATTCTTCTTGATTACTCCGTTCACAGATTGAGAAATCAAGTAAAGCACCGTATCTTAGGAGAGTGATTATGGGCGATATTATGCGTCAGATTCCGTTTAGTGAGCTGCTCGAGCGTGTATTTGGCGAGTTTAAACAAAGCCAATCCATCTTTGGCATTCCAGCCAAACAGTTTTATCAGCAGCCTCAAGCGCGTGACTTTAGCGTGTGGGGCGAGCAGTGCGCCACCCCCGTGGGACCAGCAGCCGGTCCACATACCCAATTGAGCCAAAATATCATTGCCTCTTGGCTAGCTGGTGGGCGTTTTATCGAGCTCAAAACCGTTCAAAAGCTTGATCAACTAGAGATCGCTAAGCCGTGTATTGATGCCGAGGACGAGTGTTTTAATACTGAGTGGTCCACTGAATTCACCTTACCCAAAGCCTTCGACGAGTACCTTAAAGCCTGGTTTGCTCTGCATTTGCTTGAGGGTGTATTTGCTCAAAAGCAACCTGGTGACGACAAGTCGTTTGTGTTTAACATCAGTGTTGGTTATGACCTAGAGGGGATAAAGACTGCGCCGATGCAGGAATACATCGACAATATGCTTGACGCCTCGAACCACCCAAAGTTTGCTCAATACCAGCAAGAGCTCAAGGCGTTTGTCCAGCATAGTGAACTGCTTGATGATTGGGATCGCTCGACACTGTCAGCACTCGTCGAACAGGTGCCTACTCAAGTGACTCAAGGGGTGACGCTGTCTACCTTGCATGGCTGCCCATCGCATGAGATAGAGTCCATTTGTCGCTATATGCTGGAAGAAAAAGGCATCAATACCTACGTCAAGCTCAATCCAACCCTGCTTGGCTACCAAAGAGTACGTTATATCCTCGATCAGGCAGGCTTTGACTACATTGCTTTGAGTGAAGAGGCTTTCCTTCATGACCTGCAGATGAACGACGCTAAAGCGATGTTGCATCGTCTAGTCGATTTAGGTAAAGAAAAGGGGCTTGGTTTTGGCGTTAAGCTGACCAATACCTTGGGCACGTTAAACAACAAAGGCCGCCTGCCAGACAAAGAGATGTATATGTCGGGCCGTGCGCTGTTTCCTTTGTCGATCAACGTTGCGCTCGAGCTGTCGAAAGAGTTTGACGGTCAACTGCCGATCTCATACTCCGGCGGGGCAAGCAAGTTTAATATTAGCGAGATTTTTGCTACCGGTATTCGTCCTATCACTATGGCGACAGATTTACTTAAGCCAGGCGGTTACCTGCGCTTAGCTGGGTGCGCACAAGAGTTAGACAACAGCCAAGATTGGACCAAGACCTGTGTCGATGTCGACAAGCTTGAACAGCTTGCCACTAAGGCCTTGAGCGCCGATTACGTACAAAAAGAGTGGCGCGGACCGGAAGAGATCCAGGTCGATAAAGCAGTTCCGTTGACCGATTGCAGCGTGGCTCCGTGTGTTGCTGCCTGTCCAATCAGTCAAGATATCCCGGAGTATGTTCGTTTGGTAGGAGAGCAGCGCTATGTAGAGGCGCTTGACCTTATCTATGCGCGTAACGCGCTGCCATCGATTACTGGGCATATTTGTGATCATCAGTGCCAATACAACTGTACTCGCCGTGATTACGAAGGGGCGGTCAATATTCGCGAGATGAAAAAGATCGCCTTAGAGCAGGGCTGGCAAGGTTATCGCGACAAATGGCACCAGCCGAGTGTTGATTCTGACAAGCCATCGATTGCCGTGATAGGCGCAGGTCCAGCAGGACTATCGGCAGGCTATTTTATGGCTCGAGCGGGATACCCTGTGACCATCTTTGAAAAAGAGCGCAGCGCGGGCGGCGTGGTCAAACACATCATTCCTGAGTTTCGTATTCCGGCGGCCGCGATTGAGCACGATATCCAGTTTGTTCAAGACCATGGCGTGCAGATTGAATATGGTGCCAGTGCGGATATCACGGTTGAGACTCTCAAACAAAGCGGCTTCAAATACATCTGTTTGGGTATCGGCGCCGATAAAGGCAACCCTATTTCACTCGCCGGTGAAAATTCACAGATCTACAAGTCACTGGATTTCTTACGCAGCTTTAACCGCAACCAAGTGCCAAATCTGGGTAAAAATATTGTCGTGATTGGCGCCGGAAACACCGCGATGGATAGCGCGCGGGCCGCGCTTAAGGTCGAGGGTGTCGAGAAAGTGACGGTGGTCTACCGCCGAACCGAGGCGGAAATGCCAGCCTACAAGGAAGAGTACCTTGAGGCGGTCGAGGATGGGGTTGAGTTTCTGTTCCTTGCGAGTCCAGAACGTTTTGAGGCCGACGGTCAACTGCTTGCGCGCGTGATGACGCTGGGTGAGCCGGATGAGCAGGGTCGATGTCGTCCACTGGCGACACAAGACACTGTGACGATTGAAGCCGACAGCGTGATCACGGCCATCGGTGAGCAAGCGAATACCCCAGTTCTTGAGCAAATGGGTGTCCCTATGGGCGTTGATGGCTGGCCAGTGATAGATAACCAAACTGGCGAGACTCAGGTTGATAATGTGTTCTTGCTTGGCGATAGCAAAACGGGGCCTTCTTCAATTGTGTCGGCAATTCAAGGCGCACGACAGGCAGCGCTTGCGATCCTATCGCGTGAGGGCGAATCAGAATCTGGACAAGTGGCGATGAGTGGCAACGAGCTGACGACTGACCTCAATGCGCTCTACCAACGCAAAGGCATGATCGAGGTGAATGTCATTGAGCCACAAAGCCTAAAGGCAGAGCAGCATCAAGTGTTTGCAGAGCAAGAAAGTGCCCGTTGTCTCGAGTGCTCTTATGTGTGTAGTAAGTGTGTCGATGTGTGCCCAAACCGCGCTAATGTCTCTTTGCCAATTGCAGGCTTTAAAGACGCGCTGCAAGTGATGCATATCGATGCCTACTGCAACGAGTGTGGTAACTGCGCACAGTTCTGCCCTTGGGATAGCAAGCCTTACAAAGATAAGTTCACCTTGTATAACCTCGAGCAGGACTTTCACTCCAGCACCAACCCGGGCTTTTGGCTTGTGGAGAGTAACCTATGGCTAAGAGTCAATGGTGAGGTGCATTGCGCTGAGCTGGATGAAAGTAATGAGTTCAAGCTCCCACAAGGCTTGGAAAAAGAGCAGAAAATCATTCAACACGTCATCCAAAACCACCGCTATCTTCTCGGTGAAGTCAGCGCATAATAGAGAGGTTCACTATGCTAATTTTAACCAATGCAACAGCGGTTCAGTTTGAGCCCGCTCTAGTCCGAGAAGGGACTGATATTGCGATCGACAATGGGGTGATCGTTGAGGTGGGGAGCAACCTTCAGCACAAGTACCCTGATGCAAGTCGCAAGGATCTGCGCGGAAAGTTGGTCATGCCGGGTATTGTTTGCTCACATAACCATTTTTACTCCGGGCTTGCGCGCGGGATCATGGCCGATATTAAACCCAGCCCAGATTTTATCTCTATTTTGAAAAACCTCTGGTGGCGAATGGATCGTGCCTTGGATGAGGAAGCGTTGTACTACAGTGGTTTGATTTGCTCGTTAGAGGCGATCAAGAGCGGTTGCAGTGCCGTCATCGACCATCACGCATCACCCAACTATATCGATGGCTCGCTCACTACGCTGCGAAAAAGCTTTCTTGAGACAGGGCTGCGCGGGATGACCTGTTTTGAGACTACGGACCGTAACGGTGGTGTCGATGAGATGATGCGTGGCGTTGAGGAGAACATCCGTTTTGCTCAATCAATTGATGCCGCGAAAGCGCTAGGCGAAGAGCCTTACTTAGTAGAGGCACATATAGGTGCCCACGCCCCATTTACCGTCTCAAACGATGGATTGGGAATGTTATCCGAGGCGCTCAAGGCAACCGGGCGTGGTCTACACATTCATATCGCAGAGGATCGCTATGATGTGACCCACAGTCATCATCATTATGAGCAAGATTTGGTTGAGCGACTTGACAACTACGATTTGATTAATGGCAAAACCCTAATTGCCCATGGGATCTATTTGTCTGAAAAGGATATTTCAATCATAAATAAGCGTGATGCGTTTTTAGCGCATAATGCGCGCTCAAATATGAATAATAACGTTGGTTACAATAATAGTATTGGTCGATTTAATAATGTCGCTTTAGGCACTGACGGTATTGGCGCAGATATGTTTGAAGAGCTGAAATTTGCCTTTTTCAAGCATCGAGATTCTGGCGGTCAGCTATGGCCAGATAGCTTTCTTAAGCACTTGTACAATGGCAATCAGATCCTTGCGCGTAATTTTGGTGCAAAATTTGGCCTGCTTGAGCCTGGTTATAAGGCCGATTTGACCATCCTAGATTATATGAGTCCGACGCCATTGTTGGCTGAAAATCTACCCGGTCATTTTGCCTTTGGCCTCAACGCAAACAGTGTCTCAAGTGTGATGGTTGAGGGTCAATTTATCTATCAAGATCGAGAGTTTCCATTCGACGTTGAGTCCATATATCGTCAGGCGCAGCGAGTTGCTCAAAGAGTATGGCATACGATGGATGCTCTTAACTAAGACGTGCCTGCTAGTACAATCATAATTGCAGTATGAAGTATGTTATTTGAATGTTAATTGATTGTATTTGTTCGATACATTTTTAGGGGAGGGAAGCGATAAAGTTACATTGGCGACGACCAATTAAGGTGCAGCCGGTTTATTTTGGTGCAGAGATTGTTGGCTTTAATTATCACCGAGTAAGGTTTGTCGACGTCAATAGCAAAGTAAACTCAAATTTGGTCATAAAATCAGCTAAAACGTGGGGTTTTAATAAGTAAATTCCATGATAAAAAATATTTTCCCCAATTTGGTTAATTGGTCAGAATATTGCAAGTAAATATTAGTAAAAGTTACATGCGAAATTATATTTGGACATGCGCAACAGGAGGTTTTTCATGTCATCATCAGTTGAGCAGTTATTGAGTGCATCTCGCCTCGATTGGCTGAATGCTTGCCAGTGGCTCGAGCAACACGGTGAGGCATACTGTATCGCAACTGTGGTGGCTGAGTCAGGCTCTTTGCCAAGATCTCATGGCGCTAAGATGGTGATCACCGCAACCCACCAATACGACACTCTGGGCGGAGGCCAGCTTGAGTTTGAGGTGATTAAATTGGCTCGTACTGAGCTGAGCAAGCGGCTCGGTAGAGAATCATTGTCGGCCGTGCACATTGAACGTTTGTCTTTGGCGGCTGACCTTGGTCAGTGTTGTGGCGGGGCAGCGCAGGTATTGTTTGAGTTTTTTAATACTCAACTGCCCTCAGTAGTTATTTTTGGCGCAGGGCATGTCGCGCACGCGCTGACCACCATCTTGCAGCCATTGCCTTGTAAGGTTCTGGTAAGAGATAACCGTCAGGAGTGGTTAGACTCTATCGCGACCCAAGGTGTTGCGACTGAGCACTACACCTGTCCCAAGCATGCGATAGCCGAGCTGCCTTTTGGCGCATACACAGTGATTATGACCCATGACCATAGCTTGGACTACGAGCTTACCCTTGAGGCGCTTGAGCGTGGTGGGAGCCAATTTGTCGGTCTGATTGGCTCCCAAGCGAAAAAGCGTCGATTTGAATTTAGGTTAAGTGAGCAGTTATCAGATCCTGCCCGGCTTGAGTTGTTAACCTGCCCGATTGGTCACCCTGATGTACCTGGAAAACTGCCGATGCAGGTGGCCGTGTCCATCAGTGCTCAGTTGTTAGGCTTGTTTGAATCAAACCGCTCATTCAATCAAGCAAATGATCAGGCAAACATGCAAGCAAGTAATCAAGCCCAATGGGACAAAATCAATCAGCTGAGAAAGAAGTTGAACACCTGTAACTAACTTTTTTGTTACACCAGTAAGGCCAAGCTGCTCTACTGAACAGTATTAATTGGATCAATTGAGAATCCACTGCTAACGGATGAGCGACGGCGCTCGTCAAAAATATAAGCCAAGCGCTATTTTGAGGGAATATGAATGATTGACTTAACTATTAATGGCCAACAAATTAGTGTTGATAATTCCATTCCTATTACCTTGATGGATTATTTAAGAGACGAGCATAGGTTGACCTCAGTCAAAGATGGCTGCGCTAAGGGCGCGTGTGGCACTTGTACCGTGATTATTGATGGTACGGCACAAAAGTCTTGTATTAACTTGTCGAGCATTGATGAGCCACTCGATATCGTCACGGTTGAAGGGTTGTCTGAGCGCGAAAAAGAGGTGTTTGACTTTGTGTTTGCCGAGGCCGGTGCGGTTCAATGTGGTTTTTGTATTCCAGGTATGGTGCTGGCTGCTAAGGCACTAATCGACAAGAACCCTGAGCCAAACGAGCAAGAGATTAAGGTCGCGTTAAGACGTAATATCTGCCGCTGTACGGGTTATGTGAAGATCATTGATGCGATTCTGCTTGCCGCAAAGTATTTTCGTGAAGGGCTCGCTATAGAGCCCAAGCAAAACACGGGTAAACTAGGCGATGACTTGCATCGAATCGATGCGCGCGAAAAGACCTTAGGCTATGGCGAGTACGTCGATGACATCGTTGTACCAGGAATGCTGTTTGGTAAGGCGCTGCGCACCCGCTACCCAAGGGCACGTATCAATCGTATTGATACCCTTGCGGCGCAGCAACATCCCGATGCGGTGTGTGTGTTGACCGCTGCGGATGTGCCGGGCGACAACAAGGTTGGCCATTTGGTTCAAGATTGGGATGCCTTGATCCCGGAAGGGGAGATCACCCGCTATATTGGTGACGCCCTTGCGCTGATTGCTAGCAAGCGTAAGGAGTCTCTGGATGAGATCCTCGCCTTGATTGAGGTGGACTACGAAGAACTCACTCCAATCACTAGCCCAGAGGAAGCACTGAGTGCAGAAGCGCCGCAACTGCACCCTTCGGGTAATGTTTTATCTAGTGAGCGTCTGGTGCGCGGTGACGCCAAAGCCGCCATCGAAGGCGCAAAATACAAGGTCACTCATACCTACTCAACCCCGTTTACTGAGCACGCGTTTATGGAGCCTGAGTGTGCTATCGCCATGACTGAAGGCGATGGTATTTTGCTCTACACCGGTGGGCAAGGGATCTATGACGAGCAGAAAGAGGTCGCTGGCCTGCTTGGGTTACCCAAAGAGAAGGTCAGGGTGCAAAGTAAGCTAGTTGGCGGTGGATTTGGGGGCAAGGAAGACATGAGCGTGCAACACCATGCTGCGCTGCTGACTTGGGTCACCAAGCAACCGGTCAAGGTCAAGTTCTCTCGCCAAGAAAGTATCTTGATCCACCCTAAACGCCATGCCGCCCAGATGGAGTTTACCACCGCCTGTGATGAGCGGGGTATGTTGGTTGGTCTGGAGGCCAAGCTGCTGTTTGACACTGGTGCCTACGCCTCTTTAGGTGGGCCGGTATTGCAGCGAGCATGCACACACGCCGCAGGGCCTTATCCACTGGAAAATGTGCTAATTGAAGGTCAAGCGGTCTACACCAATAACCCACCAGGTGGCGCGTTTCGAGGCTTTGGTGTCTCGCAAGTGGCATTTGCAATGGAGTCGAACCTTAACCTGTTGGCAGAGCAGGTCGGGATCTCGGCGTGGGAGATCCGTTATCGCAATGCGATACGGCCAGGGTTGGTCCTGGCCAATGGACAGATTGCCGATGAGAGCACGGCGTTAGTCGAGTGTTTGGACGCGGTGAAAGACATTTATCACTCGAGTAAATATGTGGGGATCGCCACCTCATTTAAAAACGCCGGGCTTGGGGTCGGTATACCTGACACCGGACGCTGCATGATTTCCATTGAGCAAGGCCAAGCGCATATCCGCACCAGTGCCTCTTGCATTGGCCAAGGTATTGGTACGGTAGCCTTACAGATGTTCTGTGAAATGACGGGGTTGCCACCAAGTTGTGTGGTAGTGGAGGCGCCAGATACCGCTCGCACACCCAACTCCGGGACCACTACTGCTTCACGTCAGACCGTATTTACCGGTGAAGCGGTGCGCAGAGCTGCGGTAAAAGTCCGTGAGGCCATGTCGCCAGGGTGCACACTGAGCGATCTCGAAGGCCAAGAGTTTTATGCCGAGTACTGCAGCGAGACCGACCCAATTGGCAGTGATAAACCAAACCCGGTCAGTCATGTCGCTTATGGTTATGCCGCTCAAGTCGTGATCTTAGGTGAGGACGGTAAAATCACTAAAGTAGTAGCGGCCTATGACCTGGGTAAGTTGGTTAATCGCAAGAGTGCAGAAGGACAAATCGAAGGTGGCATTGTCATGGGGCTCGGTTATGCACTGACCGAAGACTACCCATTAGTCAATGCGATACCCAAAGCCACCTACAACAACTTGGGGCTGCTAAAAGCAGCGGATGTTCCAGAAATAGAAACCATCATCGTCGAGCGTGAATTCGACGCAACCATCGCCTGTGGGACCAAAGGAGTTGGCGAACTCGCCACTATTCCAACCCCACCGGCTATTCAGGGTGCCTATCTAATGTTGGACGGTAAGTTTAGGACAAAACTACCGATGGATGACACTAGTTATACCAAGAAGAAAAAGAAGAAGACAAGGAGACGTTAGTCATGAGTAATGATATTCAAGGAATAACGCACCATTCAGAATTAATATATGGGCTTAATGATAAACCAGCCACTGCAGCTGCGGTCTTTGCTGCACTACAACATCTATTAGCTATTTTTGTGGGCATAATGACACCACCACTGATCATCGGTGGAGCCTTACAGTTACCGCCTGATATGAAAGCGTACATTATCAGCATGGCGCTATTTGTTTCGGGTATCGCAACCTTTATTCAAACCAGACGATTTGGTCCGGTTGGTTCAGGGCTATTGAGCATACAAGGCACTAGCTTCACCTTCCTTAGTTTGTGCATCGGTATCGGGTTATCCGTCAAGGCTTCAGGAGGTACGCCCGAGCAAGCATTAGCAACGATTTTCGGTGTCGCATTGGTCTGCTCTCCGGTAGAGATGATTTTTAGCCGTTTCACACCGTTATTGAGAAAGGTGATTACTCCGCTAGTCAGTGGCATTGTTGTCACCTTGATAGGCCTTTCGCTCATCCGAGTTGCTATTACGGATATTGGTGGTGGCCAATGGTTGCTCAGTAATAAGCCTGAGCTGTTTGCAAGCCCCCAGAATCTGTCACTGGCAGTGCTAGTTCTAATCACTGTAATTGCTCTCAACGTGAGCCGCAATAAGTGGTTGAGAATGGGCGCAATCGCCATTGGGTTAACCCTAGGCTATATTGTGGCGTCTATGCTTGGCATGGTTAATTTTTCCAGTTTATCTACGTTAGGCTGGGTCAATGTGCCTGTGCCTTTTAAATATGGTTTTAATATTGCTTGGGAATATGTATTGCCAATGGCATTGCTGTATTTAATTACCACTGTAGAGTCGATTGGAGACTTAACAGCCACATCTATGGTTTCTGGTGAGCCAGTAAAAGGAAATATTTACTTTAAACGTATTTCAGGTGGTATTTTTGGTGATGGTGTGAACTCAGCGATTGCTGCAGTATTTAATTCTTTCCCTAATACTACATTTAGCCAAAATAATGGAGTCATCCAAATGACCGGTGTCGCGAGTCGATACGTCGGGTATTGGATAGCAGGCTTATTAGTTCTATTTGGGATGTTCCCGATTATCGGTGGTCTATTCTCTATCATTCCAAACTCAGTGCTGGGTGGAGCCACAATTATCATGTTTGGTACCGTTGCCGCTTCTGGTATTCGTATTATCGCAAGTAGCATAATAGACCGAAGAGGTGTTGTAATTATTTCTCTATCACTCGGCTTGGGACTTTCTGTTGTGTTCCGACCAGAGGTGTTGTCAGTATTTCCACAATATGTACAGCATATCTTCGGCTCGGCAATAACCACTGGTGGGTTGACAGCCATTATTTTGAATGTATTGCTACCTAACTCACTACGACAACAACAACCTAGTGGTGATGGAGAGCCGCTAGAACCAAAGGTTCAAACGAGTCGTGTATAAACAACTGACAAGTTGTGAGTTCTTGCAAAATAGAAATTGAATAAACCCTAGGATAGTTAAATGCCAGAAAGTGTCGTGATCTTATTAAGTGCCGCCTTTGTCAACAATGTCGTATTGGCTAAGTTTCTTGGCTTGTGCCCGTTTATGGGGGTGTCAGGAAAAATAGCCAGCGCACTAGGGATGGGGATTGCTACCACCTTCGTTCTAACAGTAGCGGCGATCACGACCTGGCTGATGGAAATCTATGTTTTAGTGCCGTTACAACTGGAGTATATGCGAATTATTGCGTTTATTTTGGTAATTGCGGCCGTAGTGCAGCTCACCGAGCTGTATGTCAGAAAAAGCGATCCCACCCTGTATCAATCTCTGGGGGTCTTTCTTCCTTTGATCACGACTAATTGCGCGGTGCTTGGGGTGGCGCTACTGGCTGTTCAAGAGCAGCTGTCCTTTATGAATACGGTGATGTTCAGCCTTGGTTCTGCCTTAGGATTCACCTTTGTAATTGTGGTATTTGCTGGTCTACGCAGCCAATTAGCCCTCAACCGTGTGCCAGCTGCAATGAAAGGTACACCGATTGCCTTTATCACCGCCGGCCTTTTGTCGATGGCGTTTATGGGCTTCTCGGGCATGGCTTGATTTGGGGGAAATATGGTCTCAGTAATCTTTTTCATTGTTTTAGGCGCTGCACTCGGTGCTGCACTGGGCTATGCCGCCATCGTGTTTCGAGTCGAGGGCAATCCGATTGCCGATAAGATTGAGGACATGATGCCGGGCTCTCAGTGTGGTCAGTGTGGCGAGCCAGGGTGTCGTCAAGCGGCAGAAGCCATGGCACAAGGGACGTTAAGCCCTGACTCATGTCCTTCGGCGGGGCAGGACTTTATCACCAAGGTGGCCGAAATGTTGGGTATCTCGGTCACCGGCAAGCATGTTGATCCCCAGATTGCCTATATCACGGAATCTCAATGTTCGGGCTGTACTCGCTGCTTTAAGGCGTGTCCCTATGACGCGATTGTGGGTGCTAATAAGCAGATGCATACAGTCATTCACCGAGTGTGTACAGGTTGCGGTGTGTGTGTTGAGGTTTGTCCTCAAGGCTGCTTGCAGATGCAAGCGGTGAAGACAAGTGCGGCAAACTGGTATTGGCCGAACCCAGACCACGTGCCAGACCAACTAATTGAAACGAAGATGATAGATTGAGGTATGGCTAGATGATAATGAAATCTCCGTTTCGAGGCGGGATCAAACCACGTGGGCGCAAATGGTTAACGCGCGATAAGGGTATTGCCCGGCACTTTTGGCCCAAGCAGGTGTATATGTCGCTGATGTTACGCAGTGGCGTGATGCTCACGCCGTTGGTCAAGGTGGGTGAAAAAGTGGCGCGTGGACAGGTGATTGCGGTTGGACGCTCAGAGATGGACGCTCCGTTACATGCCTCGGTGAATGGGGTCGTCACGGGGATCACGTCACATATCACCGCGCACCCCTCGCGTGCTAATAGCGATACCATCATTATTCGTGCCGATCAGAATAAGCATTGGTGCACGCATACCACCAAGGGCAATTTCTATCAGTTAAGCCATGAGGCAATTTTGGCCAAGATTCAGAGCGCTGGCGTGGTTGGCCTTGGTGGAGCCGGTTTTCCCACCGCCACGAAACTTCAGTCTGCGCGTCAACAGGCGGTTTCGACACTGGTGATTAATGGCGGAGAGTGTGAGCCATACCTGACCTGTGATGATTTAACCATGCGTCGTTATTCAGCAGAGATCATCGCTGGCGTGCGCTTAATGTTGACGGCAACAGGTGCAGAGACGGCGGTAATCGGTGTTGAGGACAACAAAGTTGAGGCGTTTGAGCAGTTGTCGGCATCCGCCTCCGAGGATGCAAATATCAAGGTGCGCAAGGTGCCAAGTATTTACCCTATGGGCTCAGAGCGGCATCTGATTAAGGCGGCGACAGGCATCACTGTGCCTTTAGGTCAGTTGGCGATGTCTGTTGGTGTGGTCGTGAACAATATCGCGACGGCGCAAGCAGTCTATCACGCGGTGCGTTTTAATCGCCCTTTGGTCAGTCGCACGATCACCGTATCAGGCAAAGGTATACAAAATCCACAGAATGTTGAGGTGCCGATTGGCACGCCAGTGCGTGAGATCCTTGAATTCTGTGGTGGTTTTGACCACGACACCGAGCGCTTAATTTTTGGCGGCCCGATGATGGGCCAAGTGATCGCGTCACCGTTTGTGCCGGTGGATAAGTGTGTAGGAGGGATCCTCGCCCTCACCGCTGACGAAGTCCAAGCGCCGCCAAAGCAATCTTGCATCCGTTGTGGTCAATGTGTTCGCGCGTGCCCTATGGGGCTGATGCCCTTTCAGATGGCGGCGCATACCCGTGTCTCGGCATTTGATAAGGCCGAGCAACTGGGTGTGAATCATTGTCTTGCCTGTGGAGCATGCTCCTACGTGTGTCCGTCTAATATCCCTTTGGTTCAGTACTTTCAGCACGCAAAAGGGGTGATTAAGGCGGGTAAAGTTCGCGAGCAAAAATCGGAGCAGGCCAAGCGATTGACAGAAGCTCGTAAGCTACGCCTAGCTAAAGAGGCCGAAGCGAAGAAAGCCGCCAAGGCAGCCAAAGCCGAAGGGCGGCGTAAACGGCCAAGTCGAGCACGCAAATCAACCACTGCCAGCACGGAGGCTAGCCATGATTAACTATGACTCAGCAGCGGGGCCTTTTGCACACTCGGAGAACTCGAGTGTCAGAATCATGTATCGCGTGATAGCATCGCTGTTGCCCGCTCTATTGGTTGGTATTTATCATTTTGGCATCAATGGCTTATCAATGGTCATGGTGTGTTGCTTGGTCGCCGTTATCAGTGAGTATCTGTGTCTAAAACTGATGGGTCGAGATTGCCGCGCCTGCATAGACGGTTCTGCGCTTCTCACCGCGCTATTGCTGGCGATGAGTCTGCCACCAACGGTACCTTTATGGCTGTGCGCAGTAGGAACGGTATTTGCCATCGTTGTGGGTAAACAGATCTATGGTGGTCTAGGTCAGAACCTGTTTAACCCTGCCATGTTAGCTCGAGTTATGCTGTTGATTTGCTTTCCACTCGAAATGAGCCAATGGGCAGAGCCAACCCCGATTGGCTTTACTTTAGACCAGATCAACATTCCCGGTAACTGGCTTTTGTTTGACGGCGTTTCGGCCGCGACCGTACTTGGTGAGAGTTCAGTGACGCCAAGTTTGGGCAGTCTAGCGTTGGGTAGCCACGCTGGTAGTCTGGGTGAGACCAGCGCAATACTGATCCTGCTAGGTGGAGTGTATCTTATTTACCGACGAATCATCCATTGGGCTATCCCAGTTTCATTTATCGCTGGCTTGGCGCTGCCAGCGTTGATCAGCTCGACATTGGCACCGTCAGATTATTTATCGATGCCTGAGCATTTGTTGAGTGGTGGTGCCATGCTGTGCGCCTTTTATATTGCGACCGACTTGGTGACATCACCAAGCACGGTTAAGGGTCAACTTATTTACGGCGCGGGATGTGGTGCACTGGTTTGGTTGATCCGCAGCTATGGTAGCTACCCCGAGGGTGTCGCATTTGCCGTACTGCTGCTCAATGCGATCAGCCCCTTGATTGACCACTATGTAAGGCCAAACCTATTTGGCAGTCAGGTGACCAAGGAGGGAGTAAAATGAGTGCGCTGATAGAGAGATGGAAAGAGCGAATTGCGTATCAAAGTCTGCTTCTTGGCAGTTGTTGTGGCCTTGCTGCATCGCTTTTGTTTGTGTGTTATCACTATACACAGCCCGTTATTGCCCAGCGGATCCTCGACGACCAACAAGTTCTGCTGACTGAGGTCTTAGCAGGTGCTGATGTCGCAAACCCTGTATTTGATAGTAGCCAAAGAGTTGCTTTCAATGGGCAAGTTTACTTGGTTTATGAGGTCAAAAATGCTTTGGGTAAGATCTCGCATCACGTGATCAATGCGCAAGAGAAGGGCTACAGCGGGCCAATTAGTTTTCTACTTGGCGTGGATGAGACAGCAACGATTACTGGCGTTCGTGTGATTAGCCACAGTGAAACGCCAGGATTGGGGGACAAGATTGAGTTGGCCAAAAGTGACTGGATACTTGACTTTAATGGTCGCAGCTTGAGCAATACACCCACCTGGGCGGTGAAAAAAGATGGTGGCCAGTTTGATCAATTCACTGGTGCCACCATCACCGCTAGAAGCATGGTACAGGGTGTGCAAAATGCGTTGCAGGCATTTGAGTCCCACAATAGCGTTGACTATCAGGAGGCGATCAATGAGTGATTACAACAAAATCATTTATCAAGGGTTGTGGGGCAATAATATTGTATTAGGTCAACTGCTGGCCCTGTGCCCTTTGCTCGCTGTGACGAGCAGCGCCACCAACGGTTTAGGGTTGGGCTTGGCCACCACAGCGGTGATGGTCGCTGCCAATGTCCTGGTTTCGATGAGTAAAATGCTGATTAGCCGGGCAATTCGAATTCCAGTCAACATCATTATTATCGCCACCCTCGTCACGTTGACCGACTTGATGCTTAACGCTTGGCTACACCCGCTGCATCAGTCGCTGGGCTTATTCATCCCTTTGATAGTGACAAACTGTGCCATTCTCGGTCGCGTTGAGTCGTTTGCCAGCCGCTCGGGAGTGTTGCCCTCACTGGTAGACGGTGTTGCAATGGGACTTGGGTTTACCTGGGTTCTGGTGCTGCTCGGCGGTATAAGGGAGATACTTGGCAGCGGTACCTTATTTGCCAATGCGAGCTTATTACTCGGAGAGCAGTTTGCGTTTCTTGAGATGACGCTTATCGAAGAGTACCGAGGACTGCTTTTGGTGATATTACCGCCAGGAGGTTTTTTGATTCTGGGTGCGTTATTAGCTGTTAAGCAAAGCTTAGCTCGGCGCCAAGCCCCGGCGCGTAGCCGTTTGATTGCCAGAGAGCAATAAGTACAAAAGCAATAAGTATTGAGATTCATAAGGATAGAGAGATGAAAGTGAGTGTGGTGTATGCGTTACCGGAAGAGCAGGTCTGGCTACCGTTAGAGGTGGATGAGCAAGACACAGTAATGAACGCAATTCATCTCTCGGGGATCTTAACCATGTTCCCGAGTATTGAACTCAACCAGCTTAAGGTGGGGATATTTGGCAAACTCACCAAGCTCGACAGTCAATTACAAGAGGGTGACCGGGTCGAGATCTATCGCCCAATCACCTGGAAAAATAATGAAAATGAAAGCGATGGTTGACAGCGAGCGATATGATGGAATTGTTAATAATAACACTGAAATACAATGATTATATTTAAAACCTATTAGGAGTATATGATGGCTAAAATTGGTATTTTTTACGGAACGGACTCAGGTAGTACCAAAAAAATTGCAGCTTTAATTCACCAGACATTAGGTGGTGATATTGCAGCGCAGCCTGTAAATATTAATCAAGTCGATGAGACTGCATTTGACCAATACGACTATTTAATTCTTGGCACGCCAACCTATGGTGAAGGTGAGTTACCAGGACTGTCTGCTGAGTGTGAAAGTGAAAGTTGGGAGGAGTTCGCGCCAAATTTTGATGACATGGATCTCTCTGGTAAAACAGTCGCTTTATTTGGGCTTGGTGATCAAGTCAATTATGCCGATGAGTTTGTCGATGGTCTTGGCGAATTGTTTGACTGTGTAGTTGATTGCGGAGCCAATGTTGTTGGTAGTTGGTCGACTGATGGCTATGAGTTCAATGACTCTACCGCGGTTGAAGAAGATAAGTTTGTTGGCTTAGTCATCGATAAAGACAACCAATCCAACCTGTCTGAGGATAGAGTGGCGACTTGGGTGGAGCAGATCAAAGGTGAGATGTCACTTTAATCGCGTTTTTGTGGTTACTATATAACTCAAATAAAAAGCCTCAAAAGAAAACCCTAAGGTCAGTCTAAACATTGACCTTAGGGGCGCCACTGTAAATATGGCATAAGCCTACATAAATTTAATTATATTGCATCTCAATTAATCAGTTGTGATTCAATATTCTACTTTTATCAATTAAAGTTATTGACTAAATTGTTTTTACATCTTGGGTTGCAAGGTGTTTATATTAAACTTTGTAGCAAATTAATATATGCAATTTATTTTATTGTGTTTGTTGGCAGGGGTTGTTGTCTCTGCTTAGTGATTGCATATATCAATTTGAACTTATTTTATTAACTTAAAAGGACTTAATGATGAGATACTCAAAATATTTAACCCTGCCACTGGCTAGTTTAGCTTTGGCCAGTACCGGTGCACAGGCAGAGCTAAACTGGCAAAATTTTAGTGTCACCTACCTGTATGGCACAAACTATCAGTTTACCCCCAATGGTGAGATGGAGGTCGTGACCTTTGAGCATGCTAGCTCACACAATTGGGGCGATACCTTTATGTTTATTGACAGAAAGATGCCAGATGAGGGCAAGGCCGATTTCTATGGTGAATTTGCTCCGCGTTTAAGCTTGAGCTATCTGTCTGGTAGCGAGCTGTCACTGGGGCCAGTCAGAGATTTGTTCCTCGCCTCTATGTGGGAGATGGGTGAAGGATTCGACAACTTTGGCGCTGGTATCGGTACCGCTTGGACGATTCCTGGTTTTCGCTACGTCAACCTAAATCTGTATTACATGGACAATGAAACCAGTGATAACGAGTGGTTGTTTAACGGTAGCTGGGCGCTGCCATTAGAGCTCGCCAGTCAAAAATTTCTCTATGACGGATTCATTGACTGGTCGAATCGCACCGATACCAACCTTGCAGAATTTAACTGGACATCTCAGTTGAAATGGGACGTAGGGGCCAATTTTGGCTTGAAGTCGCCTTTATACCTAGGTGCTGAGTTCGCATATTGGAATAATAAATATGGTACTAATATCAACGAGCGAGTGGCCTCTGCACTAGTGAAGTGGCACTTTTAACCTGTAACGGATAAATCCATGCTACTGTTGTGGCCTGCATATGCAGACCACAGCAATCAGTCAAGGATCAGCCCTTAGCGATGCGCTTCAATACGGTGCAATATACGACCATGTAAATGAGCGTTTGCACCATAATGCTTGCTCGGGCTGATTTTTGTAGGTAACACCGATATACCGTAACTCAAAGCCCAAGATGGCGAGATTCCTATCTGGCTTAACTTTTGCTAACTAATTGATGTAATATGGGTTGTTGTAAAATCGTCAGGTAATTACTGTCGATTAACCAGTGGCTAGAGATAATCTGCATTGACTTAAATTTTGAACTTCGAATAGTTCTTTGGTCGATTTAGCATCAACTCAACACAATTTTTAGCGGAATACTAATCGTAAATAGGGAAGTAAAGTGATTAGAGCGAAAAGCATCAATACATTGATTTTAGCATCCAGTGTATTGATTAACGGAATCTATGTTAACAATGCCTTGGCGAGTGACGTCACACTGACATACATGTCATGGGATCCCTCACAACTGGAGGTAGAGCGTCAAGCCATCGAAGCCTTTGAGTCAGCACACCCTGGAGTTCGGGTTAAGACCTCAGCGGTTGCTTCTAAGCATTATTGGACCCGTCTTTCGGCACTTGCAGCAGGCAAAAGCATGCCAGACGTATTTATGATGTCTTCGGGCTTTATTAAAGAGTGGTCAGCATCTGACCTATTGGCTGATTTGACGGAACAAGCGGACGAGACTGTTTTAAAGGTTTATTACCCTGCAGCCTCTGCGGCTGGGTTGGTGGAAGGGCGCCGCTACGCGATGCCGCAAAACTGGGTCGCCCCCGTCTTGTATTACAACATTGATATGTTTGAGGCGGCAGGAGTACCATTACCTAAGCCCGACTGGACTTGGCAAGACTTTTTAGCGGCCGCCAAGGCGCTGACACTAGACAACAACGAAGATGGCAAGATTGATCAATGGGGTATGTGGATGTTTGGTCGCTATGCCCATATCGATGCGTGGGTATTTCGCAATGGTGGTCAGTATCTCACCGATGATGGATCGGCACTCTCATTCAATCCCGCTGCGGTTAACACATTAAAATTCTTGAATGACTTGATCCAGGTTCACAAGGTTGCGCCAAAACCGCAAGAGATGGAAGGTATTCGTCATCAAGATGTGATGCCAATGGGGCTGGCGGCGATGTTTGTAGATGGCTCATGGTTTATCTCCAACACGCGCGATATCGTTGGTGATAAATATCGCTGGGGGATCGCTCAAGTTCCGCTAGGCCCAGACGCCAAAGCTGGAGCGGCTCGAGCTTATGCATGGTCCGATATGCTGTCTATCTCCGCCGACTCCCCGAATAAAGATCTGGCCTGGGAATTTATCCAGCATATGTCTGGGGGAGAGCGCTCAGTCTCTGATTATCAGGGAGGGAAAATTCCAGCCTATATCGCTACCGCTGAAAGCGCAGACTTCCTCGAGCAAGATCAGCAGCCCGCCAACAAACGCCTGCTACTCAAAATAGGCCAGCAAAACACCTACTCAGGCTTTTCTGCAAACTGGAGTGCCTGGCGCGGCTATGGCGCCTCGGGCTCGGGTGGTTTAAATGGTGAGCTTGACCAAGCTTTTAATGGCAGAAAGTCTATTGAGGAAGCGATCGAAGCTGCCACTATTTATGGTAATCAGGTGCTGAATAACTGATTGTGATTGCCAAAATATTCAAGCTGGCGCCAGCTTTTCACTTCTCTCAGCTGTTTGCCAATGAGCGATCACCTGGCCGAAGAGGGCTGAGTGAAAAAAGCATGGCGCTGCTGTTCCTATTGCCAACTTGTATTGGTTTAATCGTGTTTCGTCTGGTGCCAATTATTTGGTCTTTTGCTCTTTCTTTCTATGAGTGGAAAATATTCGATACGCCGGAGTTTGTTGGGCTAGCAAACTATCGCCAGATTGCGAGCTCAGAGCTGGCGCTGACTTACTTTTCTAACACTGCACTCTATTCATTGATGTATGTTAGCGGCTCTATTGTGATTGCGACCTTGATGGCTATCGTCCTAAATAAGGCCTTTCGCTTCTCTGCTTTGTTTCGTGGGGCGTTTTTCTTACCTTATATTACCTCTGCTGTTGCGGTTACCTTGGCGTGGCGTTGGATCTTTGCCTCGCGATTTGGACTGTTAAACAACCTACTGCTGTGGTTGGGAGTGACCAGCCCCCCGGCCTGGTTAGCGGACCCTTTTTGGGCGCTGCCGTCGGTCGCCATCGTCGCGGTATGGAAAGACGCAGGATTTTACATGCTGCTATTGTTGGCGGGATTGCAAACCATTGATCCCACCCTCTATGAGGCGGCCAGAGTCGATGGAGCAGGGCGCTGGCGTCGATTTTATCGCATCACGCTGCCGCTGCTCTCGCGCAGCTTGTTCGTGGTTGCGATTATCGCGTTGATCCAATCCACCCAGACCTTTGAGATCACCTACTCACTGACAGGAGGAGGTCCAAACCATGCCTCAACCACATTGGCATTCTCCATCTATCAGCATGCCTTCGTTGATTTCAAGTTTGGTTACGCCTCTGCGTTGGCTTATCTATTGTGCTTTGTTTTAGGCCTGCTGACTCTGCTCAAATTTCAAATCAGAAAGCGGTGGCAAGATGACTGATTATCCCGCTTCACAGCGACACACTAAGGTCACACTAGTCGTGTTGTATGGCTTTTTGTTTGCCTACCTGATGTTTGCTCTGGGCCCATTCTTATGGATGGTGATCACCAGCTTTAAGGTGCCGTCAGATGTGTTTAGGATCCCACCGAGCCTGTTTCCAAGCAAGTTAGTGTCAGACGATCCCATGGGGAACTATGTCAGCCTGTTCACCCAACATGATTTCTGGCTGTTTATGCGCAACTCACTGCTGGTTGCAACCGGCGCAGCGATTGGCCAGGTTTTTACCACAACGTTGGCAGGGTATGCGCTTGGGTGTTTGCCTGTGGCGGGTAAAAACGGCCTATTTGCTTGCTTACTGATCACTGCCTTTGTGCCGGTTGAGGTCACCATCATCCCGGAGTTCTTAATGATGCGAGAGTTGGGGCTGCTCAATAGTCTTTATGCTCTCATCGTGCCGTCTTTTCTGGTCGGAACCTTTGGCACTTTTATCTTGAAAGAGTACTTCTGTCAGCTACCACAGGAATATAAACAGTTAGCCTATGCAGAGGGGGCCTCTGCATGGCGGATATTTCGAAAAATCTATTGTCCTTTAGCCAGGCCCGCCATCATTTCGGTGTTCGTGATTGCCTTTACTAACAATTGGAATGAGTTATTGCGTCCTCTACTGTTTTTAAATGATACAGAGCGCCATACGCTGCCTCTTGGGTTAATGAACTTTTTTAGTCAGTATGAAGCGAACTGGACCGTGTTAATGGCAGGCTCAGTGGTTTCGACGCTGCCGCTTATCATCGTGTATGCCTTATCTCAACGCTATGTTTTATATGGTTTTAGTGTTGGCGGGATCAAAGGTTAGAAGATGAATAGATTGAACAGAGTAAGGACGTTGCAGTGATCACCCTAGAAAATGTAACCAAATCAATTGGCAGTACGCCAATCCTTCATGGTGTCGACCTAAAGATCGACGAGGGTGAGTTTGTCGTGTTGGTCGGGCCGTCAGGGAGCGGCAAAAGTACTCTACTGCGCCTTATCTGCGGGTTAGATCAGCCTACCAGTGGCGATATCTACATGAATCAGAGTTGTGTCACCGAGCTTGAACCTGTTGAGCGCGATATCGCGATGGTGTTTCAATCTTACGCCTTGTACCCTCACTTAACAGTGTTTGATAACTTGGTTTTTCCTCTTGAGAGCGTGGGGTGGCCAAAACAGCAGAGAACAGAGCGAGTAAAACAAACACTCGAATTACTCGGACTGGAGCATCGAGCAAAACATAAACCCAGAGCGCTCTCAGGTGGGGAGCGTCAACGAGTGGCTATCGGGCGGGCGATTGTCCGTCAGCCCAAGGTGTTTCTGTTTGATGAGCCATTATCTAACCTAGATACGGTGCTGAGAGCGGAGATGCGCACGGAGATCACCGCACTGCATCAATCACTGGGTACAACGATGATATACGTGACCCATGATCAGGTTGAAGCGATGACGATGGCGGATAAGGTGGGTGTGGTCAATCAAGGTCGAGTTGAGCAGTTCGATACACCGCTTAACCTTTATCATTATCCAGTCAATCAATTTGTGGCGCGCTTTATCGGTCAACAAAGGATGAATCTAATACCGGCACGAATAAAGGATATAGGTAATGATATGCTCTGTGTTGTTGATGCCAATGGCCACCACTATAGCCCAAGAGTGAACTCAAAAGGTTGCAAGGTTGGTGACAGGGTCACGGTAGGATTAAGGCCAGAGTCGTTATCTCTTTCTAGGGGGGATAGTACGATTAGCATGACTTGCCAACGGCGCGAAGCGTTAGGGCATGTGAGTCATCTCTTTGGCCACTTGAAGGACTCGACACCTATGACGGCGACACTCTACACCGAATTGCCCAAGTACCAACAGATCACCTTGCACTACTGCTCGTCGTCACTGCATTTATTTGATGAAACAGGCATGGCGTATCCACGTTTAGCTCATGAGACAAGGGAGTGACTGAGATGAAGATTGCCGTGGTAGGTTTAGGCCGCCGGGCCGTTATGGTGTTAAACGACTTGTATGCCGTTGACTCTGGCATCCAACTAGTTGGCTATTGCGACCCCAATCCAGTCTTACTGGATAAAATCAATCTGCCGATTTGTGGAGGCAATTATCAAAGCGTCCAGGATATGCTGGAGAGCGTGGTGCCCGATATACTGGTGGTAGCGTCGCCCAATCATCTTCATCTAGAACATGTTAGAGCAGGACTTGAAGCTGGCGTTAAGGTGTTCTGTGAAAAGCCGCTCGTCTCTTCATTAGAGCAAACCTGGGAGATGGCAGGCTTACTGTGTCAATATGGTAGTTCGCGCCTGATGGTAGGAATGGTGTTGCGTTACTCACAACATATGCTCGACCTGAAAAAAGTCATCGAAGATGGGAGGTTGGGAAGGATAGTGTCGCTTGAAGCATGTGAGCATATCTTACCTTCACATGGGGCATTCTTTATGCGTGATTGGCGGCGTTTTAGCCGCTATTCAGGTGGGTATATGCTTGAAAAGTGCTGTCACGACCTAGACTTGTATCGCATGTTAGTTGGCTCTCGACCAATCAAGGTGGCGAGTTTTGGTGCCCGCGCTGCTTTCGTACCCGAGTTTGAATCTCGCCTTGAGGGCGATCAACAGTACCACCAACGCCCCAGTTACTGGCAGTCAACCCTAAATCCATTTACCAGTGAGGCGGACATTGTTGATCACCAAACCGCGATCTTGCAGTTCGAAAATGGTGTCTCGATGACATTTCATACCAACACCAACTCTCCAGAGCTGCAGCGCCGGTTTTCAATCTATGGTACGCACGGTATGGCCGAGGGAGAGTTTGAAAAAGGCTATCTCAAAGTCCACTGTGCAAGAACCAATCAGTTGAGCCTGGATATCGATTACACTCAGGACCCTCAAGTGTGCTCTCATCATTACGGCGCTGATCGCAGAATCGCCAAACGGCTTGGCCAGTTCTTGCGTTGTGATGAAACGCCACTCGCTGTAACAGCTAAACAGGCTCTAGAAGCAGGCATTATCGCTTTGAGTATTGATAGTGCGCGTCAATTCGGTGAAGTGATTGATCTACAGCCGCTTTGGCGCAGGCTGGATGCGTTTCCATGGCATCACGCGCAATGTGAGACTGAGCTGAGAAGTCATCCGTCTTGACGATCCACCCTAACGATCCGCACCGGCAACCAGTTTTTCCATCGCGCGATTGTCGAGAATTTGCAGCCCTAGGTGCGACTGATTGGCTAGCCACATCGCTCTTGCTACCGTGTGGGCGTCAATAAGTCGCAGATTTCGTAGTTGGCCGATCATCACTGGATTGATCACATTTAAGATCGCAGCGGTAATCACCTCGCTGGTACGCGGCGGCTGGCGCTCTCCCGCTAAAGGGCCGGGTCGGAAGATAGCGGTATGGTCAAATTCAAGCGCTTGGATATACTCTTCCATTAGGCCTTTGCACTGCAAATAGTAACTGAGGCTTTTTCGCGCTGCGCCATAACTGGACACGACCGACAGGCGCTGGATGTTTGCTTGTTTCATTCTATCTGCAACGCTATTGACTAGGTGTACGTCAACATTGGCTAAGCACTGCTTAGAGCCCGCTTGTTTTAGCGTAGTGCCAAGGGCGATAAAACCAGATGTTGGCGCCAGGCAGAGTTGGTCGATATCCTCGTGGGTAAAAACCAGATGGGGGTGGAGACACTCAATGATGCGTTTGTCATCTCTACCCAGAGCTTGACGGGTGATCACCAGCACTTGCTGGCAATTTGGATCTGCAAGCAATACATCGAGCAGCGCACTGCCGATCAATCCCGTTGCACCAGCGAGCACGGCAGTATAGTCGTGTTGATTTTCGACCGAGATCATTGCACTTGTCCAATAGTTGCTACACACTCTAAACCTATCACAATCTAGTGACTTTGCCTGAGCCATTTTGATGGCCTTGGAGTTAGGCTCATGCAGCGGAGGGAAGAATGCATATTGATTTTAAGACGCTCTCATCCAGCGAACGCTACCACTTAATGACTCAAACCGTGATCCCACGGCCGATTGCTTGGGTACTCACGGAGTCTTCAAAGGCGAATTACAATTTAGCGCCCTTTTCCTATTTTACCGCGGTCTCAAGTCAACCCCCTTTGATGATGTTCTCCATTGGCAAGAAGCCGACGGGTGAGCGCAAAGATACGGTGGTGAACCTTGAGCGGCAGCAGCACTGTGTGGTGCACATAGCTAGCGCCTTCAGTCAGTGCGACCGCTGAAACGCTCGATCATGGTGAATCTGAAGTGAGTAAAAATGAGATAGAAATGACCAACTTGGCCAATTTTCCATTGCCAAGGGTCGAAGGTGCTCCGATTGCGTTTGGTTGCCGGCTGTACGAGATGATTGAGATGGGTGATACCCCACAGTCACTGGTCTTTGTTAAGATAGAGACTGTCTATATTAGTGATACTGTTGCCTGCGATATGGATGGACGAGTTAGGGTTGATGCGACGAAGTTACAACCACTAATGCGCCTGGGCGGACAGGAGTATGCTCACCTAGGTGAGGTGTTTTGCGTGTCACGCCCTAAATAAGGGTGAGTACCTTTGCGTGTGTTAATAAAGGGTTGATAAGGTAGCGAATTTGCTAATAGTTGCCGCATTGATAACCACTCGTCTTAAGATCGGCGCTTAACGTCACAAAACCGGAAAAATCATGTTAGGATGTCGCTAGTTATCGAGCAATAGCGTATATGATGTGCGCCTACGATCGTATTTCGACGCGATAATTCGGTTATCATGGAGAAACGATTAGAGGCACTGCATACAACGGTTCAGCCCACTGGTGCGTAAGGTCAAGGAGTAATACATGGCATCATCACCATTTCAGCAATCCTTTTTACAAGATACACTGGATTTAGCGACCCCATTCAAACCACAGCAGTTCGTGGCAGCAAATGGCACGACGCTGAAATTGCTCCAACGTGGTGTTGTTGAATGTGTTCCCGCCGACTTTGACCCAGAGGTAGGTAAACACATCGTTGTCTCCACTGGTATCCATGGTGATGAAACGGCACCAATGGAACTTATCGACAAGATCATCGAGGATGTCGCCACAGGCTTCCAGGTTATTAAACAGCGCACGTTGTTTATCATTGCTCACCCAGAAGCGACGATATTGCATCAGCGCTGCGTCGATGAGAACCTCAATCGCTTGTTTGATAACAAGGCCAGACCAAGTAGTACGGAATCGCAGATAGCCGACAATCTTAAGACAATCATCGGTGAGTTTTTTGCAGACACATTGCCAAGCAATCGCTGGCACCTTGATTTACACTGTGCGATCCGCCTGTCTAAGCACTATTCGTTTGCCGTGAGTCCGAGGTCACGCCACGCTACACGAAGCAAAGCACTGTTTGATTTTATCGAGCTGTGTCATGTGGAAGCAGTGCTACTGTCTAACGCGCCGTCGAGCACCTTTAGTTGGTATAGTGCAGAAAAGTTTGCTGCGCAAGCAATGACCATTGAGCTTGGTCAGGTGGCAAGAATCGGTGAGAATCAACTGGATAAGCTAGTGGCATTTGACATGACACTGCGCGATCTTATTGCCAATGCGTCATCTGAGCATCACCCTCGTCGAGTAGTGCATTACCGAGTCAGTCGAACGATTGTTCGTATTAACCAAGACTTTGACTTTATGTTTGGTGATGACGTGGAGAACTTTACCGAGTTCAAACACGGTGAGGTGTTTGGCCATGACGGTGACAAGCCATTAATGGCCAAAAATGAGGGGGAAGCCGTGGTGTTCCCCAACCGCCATGTCGAGATTGGTCAACGCGCCGCGCTGATGGTGTGCTCGGTTCGTACTCGCTATGATGCTGGCCAGCTTGTTTATGATTAATACACCTCTTGGGCTGATTATGCACATCCTTGTCTTCACGGTATTGAAAAGCTAATGGAACTAGAATCGATACTGGCTTGTGAGCGCGCGCGTTGGCGACGCGCTTTTTTCATTTTTGCTGCGCTATTAATCGCCGTCTCAGCACTAAATTTAGCGCTCGGTGAACTGATTATCTTCCCGTTTTGGTCGATGAGCGATATTGAGCAGCAGCTGTTGATCCAATTACGCTTGCCAAGGCTGCTGTCGGCGCTAATGATTGGTGCCTCCCTTGCCGTTGCTGGGGCAGTGTTGCAAACTCTATTGGCTAATCCTCTAGCGGAGCCTGGTATCATAGGTATTTCTGGCGGGGCGAGCCTGGCAATGGTCGTGGTGCTAATTGGCGTGCCTTGGGCCGCCACAACACTTGGCCTAATGGTCGCGGCTTTCGTTGGCGCACTATCGTTTACCGCTTTATTGGTGTTTATCGCGCGCCGATTGAATCTCAATACTCCACGATTATTGTTGGTTGGAGTCGCGCTTGGCATTATGTCGAGTGCACTGGTTACCTGGGCCTTTTACTTCAGTGATGATATGAATTTGCGTCAACTGCTTTACTGGTTGATGGGTAACCTGGCCGGTAATCAATGGTATCAACTGAGCCTGGTATTGGTCTTTTTACCGACGCTGACTTGGATTGGCTTACAGTCCAGCAAGCTGGATAAACTCATGCTCGGGGAGAGTCATGCGCGTCAATTAGGCCTTAATCTCGATGCACTGCGCATGACCATGATCATTGCGGCGTCACTTTTGGTCGGCAGTGCGGTTGCGCTTGGCGGGATCATCGGCTTTGTTGGGCTGGTAGTGCCTCACTTAATTCGCCTGTGGTTTGGCTATGATCACCGCTACCTTATCCCGATGAGTGCCATGGCTGGTGCGAGTCTCGTTGCACTCGCTGATCTGATTGCGCGATTGGCGCTGAGCTCAGGTGAGTTGCCCGTGGGCGTTGTGACCACCACACTGGGGGCACCGGTGTTTATTTGGATGCTGATACGTAACCATGATTACCGTTAAAGATATCGCGATAGACCGTC
Source organism: Vibrio sabulosilitoris (assembly GCF_055391395.1). Taxonomy (NCBI): domain Bacteria; kingdom Pseudomonadati; phylum Pseudomonadota; class Gammaproteobacteria; order Vibrionales; family Vibrionaceae; genus Vibrio; species Vibrio sabulosilitoris. The sequence goes on along the minus strand of NZ_AP029599.1, from coordinate 2,191,025 downwards.
GCTTGCTGCCAACCAGCTTTCAGATTGAAGCAGGTGAGGTGGTGCATTTAGTCGGCCCCAATGGCAGCGGTAAAAGCAGCTTGATTGCGGCGCTGGCGGGTGAGCTTGCGTACAATGGAAAGGTTTACCTGCAGGGCTGCCTTGTCGAGCGTCAAGCAAATGAGCAGCAGGCGAGCCTGAGAAGCTATCTTGCTCAATCTGGTCGTCCTGCCTTTAATGTGCCGGTATACAAGTACCTCGATGTTTCCGTTCCTAAGTGGGTGGATAAGCACGGTGAGTGCTTCAAGGACACCTTTGTGATGTTGGTTGAGCAGTTTGCCCTAACAACCAAGTTACGTAAATCGGTGCATCAACTCTCCGGTGGCGAGTGGCAACGAGTGAGGATTGTGGCAACATGCCTTCAGATCTGGCCAGATTACAACCCGCATGCTCAATTTGTTCTGCTAGATGAGCCAAGCGCTGCATTGGATGTTAGCTTTGAGGGTAAACTTCACCAGTTGATAAGGCAGTTGGCTGACATGGGGTTGGCAGTGATTGTGGCGAATCATGATCTGAATCGAACCTTACGCCATGCCGACAAAGTGATGATGCTCGATCAAGGGGTGATGCGCGGCTTTGGCCCTGTTGCCGATACTTTGTTAGCCCACCGAGTAGAAGCGATTTACCAAACTCCTGTGACATTAGGCTGTGTTGATGGTCAAGCGCTGTTTGTGTTTGATTAGTGCGCCATTCTAGGGCGTTTTGAGAGTTTTTGGGGCATCAAGTTGGTCACAGTATCGACTAGGATTCGCTTTAAATAGTGACCAGCTTAATCTAAGGTTATGATTTATATGGATTATATAGAATGTGTCCTAAAGATGATGATCTTGGCACAGAGATAGCTAGATAAGAAGGGATACATTCTCGTTCTTATCTTTATTAAGCTTAATGTTAGCAGAGGCCACCAGAGATGGTGGCCATTTTTTTCTTAAGCTGGAAGTTGAGTAGGGAACAGGCCTACTTGGTTAGCGGCGTAAGATCAGCGGCGCGGTAGTAAACGGACTTAAGTACTTTACCACGACGAATCGTTTTCTCAGCCGTGACCACATCCTGAGCGCATTTAGCGATGATGTAATCACCATTCACGACAGCTTGCAGAGCAATACCTTGCTTGGCGTAATGCGCCTCGGTGTCTGCAAACTCTTTTTCATTACGGCATACCTTGCTCATATTACTTGAGTGGACCTCATTCCAGCATGGAACAAAATCAATCGCTAGGTTGCTGGCAACATTGAGCAGTAAGTCGATGATGTAGGTGATAGAAAGGTTGTCTTCAATTTTGCTGTGACCCAAATGAACCAATCGACCCATCAAGACATAAACGCTGTCTACGATAGCATCTGCTTGCTCAGTTTTATCAGGCGCTTGAGCTAACTCTGTTAATTCTTCGATTATCAGAGAGGTATGCAGAGTATCGGCTTGCTCATCAAGGGTGTCTGGCTGAGCGACAGGCAAATCAAATGTGGTACGAAACTCGGTGATGTCTCGGTACAGTTGATCAAATAGGTCTGGCGTCAGTTTTGAAAGGTACATAGGTCACTTTACTTATGGTTATCTATAAAGAGTGCCATGATAACAGACCTATATACCTAAGTAACCTCAAGATCCTCGATATGCGCCTTTAGCTTGACGCTGAACTTTGCATCCAGCGCCACAGATAAATTACAAGAAACACAGTTAGCTGGGAATGACCTCACAACGTTGATCCAGAGTTTGCCACTGAGCTACATGCTCAATGATTTTATCTTGAAACTCATTGTGAACGCTCTCTAGGCTAAGCTGGTGACTTAGCTGTGGTGAGTTCAGAAACTGGGTGTGCTCCAACAGTTGGTAGTAGAGCTGGTTGAGATCAGCGAGGTAGGGCTGGATGGTCTGAATATACTGCTGATTAAGGACATTATTGAGATAACGATACTGGGTACTATCAACCCCTTGTCCGCAGCGAACAGTGTCGAGATTTTGAGTCAAAAACAGGTTAATCATGGACAAATAATGACTGGCGTTCGACATTGAGTAGATGAGATTTCCAACTAGCGCTTGTTTTTCAAGTACCTCTTGATGAGGGACGAGCTCAGGTATTACCGCCCAGTCTTGCTTATAGGAGCCTAGAAATGCCGCAGTGAGTGCTTCAAAGGCGTCAACCACAGGGGCACTATTATGCAAGTCCCCCTCTGCTAGCCATTCAACGCCAGTTAGCTGACGGCGTATGACTTGAGATGACCAGATAAGATTAGAGAAGTGCACACTCGTCAGCTCATCCGACTTTACCTCAATCGCCTCAGTCAGTGCCTGATTGATCTCAGGTTCAAACTGTTGCTCGTTGAGACACTGCGTAGCCAGTTGAACAAAACTGACATGATAGTCATACCTTCTAAACGGATCGGCCACTTTACCCAATATTGAATTACGCTCGGCGATCAACTGGAATAATCCACACTGCCTCAATTGATAGCTATCGAGTAGTCCAAGGTACAGTGGGGAAGGCTCACGATACAGGTCTCTGGTATCGGGCAACGAGATAAACTGGGGCTCAGGTAACGAAAAAGGCTCGACATCCAATACATTCGACAAACGCACAATGTAGCGCTCAAACATACTTTCTTGCTGTTGACGACAGCCGCCCAATAGAGATATGCAAATGATAACGACTATATGTAGTTTACCCACTCGTGTGTTGCCCTTATTGATTATGAATCGTAGAGGTATGATGCTGATTAGTTTAAAAATAGACTAACTTTGCCAAACTGGTGGCGCTCAATGAAGTTAATTGAGTGACAGTGTCACCCATTCTAGCTGCATAAGGAAAGTTGCGGGAGCAAGTAGGACACGGTGTTGCTTGATTTACACAGTAAATTCATACACCAATATATGTGAAGTTAATGATTTTGTTAACAATAGTCGAGTTAAGACAGAGGGCATCGAATTTGTTAAAACCGGCTGTTAGAAGCCAAACCCCAGTGTTAATGCAACTTGTTCAAGTTCAAGATCACCGCGGTTAAACTGCATGTTGAGATAGTCTTTTCTTGCCTCAACAAATGCTGATAAGTAATGGATTCTTAGGCCAAAACCATAATAAGGCCCCAAGTCATCATAACCCGGTTTACTGTAACCCGGCTCTTCGTAACCCGGTTTTTCGTAACCCGGTTCATCGTAATAAAACAGTCCACTGGCGATAAAAGGTTTGAATGAGACTGAACCGAATGACAGCGGATAGCCAATATCAGCGCCAATCTTAATCGTGTCTGTTGCAAGTTGGTTCTTTTTGGCTTGCTCCAGCGAGCCATGAATTCCGATCAATCGATTGAAATCATAGCTGTATTCAACCTTAAAGCCATTGCCTTGGACGTGCAGTTTATCTTGGTTTGAACTGGATAAAGTAAAGTCAGCGCGAGTTTTACCAATCGCGAGACGATGCTGGTTTTCCAAGTCAGGCAGAGCATAAAGACATGACGGCAGACTGGCTAGAAAAACAATTAGAACCCTATTTTTCATACACTTATATTTGATTGGTACATTTAGCAACCAACATAACCAATTCAGAGCTGAAAGAAAAGGCACTCCTTGTACAGGCGGCAAGATATTGCTAGCTGGTGCATATTATCGACGGGTTAAGCTTTGAAACTTGCAAGTCCCGTCACTGTGTAAATGGATGCTCATATCGTGTAGTAAATTACATAGTCATAGTCATAGTGACAGTGTCACATCAATCAGTAAGATGAAAAGAGGCACCCAGAGAGTATTTTCTGCGAGGATACCTCTATATCTCTCAAGGCCGTTTAGGATTCGACAAACGCCAGCTGACGATCGTCAGGTTGGCGGTGAATCCAGATCAATCTTGCGGCAAGCAGTAGTGCTGCACAGGAAAGACCAACGATAAACCCAATCCAAAAACCATAGGCACCCAAAGGCTCTATGACCCAATCAGTTAGCCCGAGTATATAGCCGGTCGGGAAGCCAAGGACCCAATAAGCGGTAAAGGTGCAGTAGAAGATCGCCTGCATATCTTTGTATCCCCGTAGCGCACCTGCGGCAATCACTTGAATAGTATCAGTCACTTGATAAATGGCGGCGAACAACAAAAGTTGCATCGCGACACGAATAACTTCCCGGTTATCGGTATAGAGTAGTGCAATATGCTCGCGCAACAGCACGGTCAGGATCGCCGTGACAATGGCGGTAGCGACACCGACTATCAGGCCAACATGAGAGGCTATACGTGCACCCTCAACACTATGCTCACCAAGCATATGTCCCACTCTGATACTCACCGCAGCACCAATACTCATCGGTAACATAAACACCATCGATGAGAAGTTCATCGCTACCTGGTGTGAAGCAACGACAAGTGAGCCAAGTGGCGCGAGTAAGATTGAAACCACGGCAAACAATGTCACTTCAAAGAACACTGCCGCTGCGACAGGGAAACCAAGGCTAAATAGACGTTTGATCTCCCGCCAATCTGGCTTATGCCAAACCGCAAAAAGGGCGACGCTGGCAAAGCGCTTTGTCGTGGCAACATAGCCAAGTTGGATAAGAAACATCACCCAATAGACAATTGCTGTAGCCACACCACATCCAACACCACCAAGCGCCGGGGCACCAAACTTACCGTAGACAAAGATCCAGTTAAGGGGGATGTTAATCAGCAAGCCAATAAAGCCGATGATCATTGCAGGCTTGGTGTAGGACATTCCATCGGTAAAGCAGCGCAGAGTCTGAAACAAAAGATAGGCTGGTACGGCAAATATCACCGCCGTCATATAACCATTGGTTTTTTCGGCCATCGCGGTCTCAACGTCCATCCAGTTAAGGATGCGTTGACTTTGCAGCAAGACCAGGATAATTGGGATCGCCACCAACAAGCTTAAATAGCCTCCCTGATGGATTTCTTTGGCAATTTTACTTCTTCGACCTGAGCCATTGAGCTGAGCCACTACAGGTACCAAGGCCAATAACAGTCCAACACCAAAAAGAATTGAGGGTAACCAGATGCTTGCTGCAATCGATACTGCGGCCATATCAATAGCACTAACGCCACCGGCCATCACGGTATCGACGAAACTCATACTGGTTTGAGCGACAGAAGCGATCAACACTGGGCTGGCTAACTTGATCAGCCTGATGGCTTCTTGTTTATATCGGTACAAAGGAACTCCCTAATCACTTTGATTGCTATGAGTCAGAAAAAGGCGGTTGGCGGAATCATAAAGAAATGTCACACTGAGTGCCAGTAAAGCTTGTAGGAGAATAAGATGTTTACTGGGATAGTGCTAGGTACGGCTGAAGTCGTTGATATTGTAAAGAAAGAAAAATTCCAAACTCATACTCTTCGCTTGAATGACGCCATGGCGGAGAACCTGCAAGTGGGGGCTTCTGTCGCTCACAATGGGTGTTGTTTAACCGTGACAAATATTAATGGCGATCTTGTCTCATTTGACTTGATGCAAGAAACGCTAAAGGTAACTAATTTGGGTCTGATTAATATCGGAGATAATGTCAACATCGAACGTGCCGCTCGTTTTGGCGATGAGATCGGTGGGCACAGTATGTCAGGGCATATCAATGGGGTGACAACGATTGTAGCGCGTGATGAAAGCGCGAATAACGTTACCTTGTGGTTTGAGATTGAAGATGATCAATGTCGGTATATTCTAGACAAGGGTTATGTAGGTTTGGATGGATGCTCGCTGACGATCGGTGAGGTAAAGGGCAATCAGTTTTGTGTCCACCTTATTCCAGAGACGCTTGAACGCACATTATTTGGTAATAAAACGGTGGGCGACAAGGTAAATCTAGAAATTGACCCTTCAACTCAGGCCATTGTCGATACTGTTGAACGTATGATGACGACTCGCTATCGTCAGGAGGCAAAGTTGGCTGAGCATAGTACCGTTGAGAAGCTCAACTAGTGACTACCTAAAATATCTGCTCATCATCAGCATCGGAATGGAGCTCGAGTGTGTCATGAACCTCATCCACCACGACGCTTAAGTGAATTGGGTGACAACAGGCGGGGCAGTCATCATAAAACTCTTGATTGCCGTTAGAGGCGTCAACGGTTACGCCAAATGAGTGATTACAATGCGGACATGTTATGCGTCGTTCAGTAAATGTTTGCATGGGAACTCCTTACCTGCTTAGGTCCGACGTGCCCCGTCACAGCAAGCACACTGTGGCGGATAACGTCTTTTCACCAAACCTGTACTCACAGTTTAGTCGAGTCGCATTGGAGTGACGAGTTCAGCGCCTTACTTCTATGAGGTGTTACTCCGCTCGCATGATTTTGTCGATTAAATTCTGCGTTTGATTGAGGTAATCACCACCAAACAGGTTGAGGTGATTGAGTAAATGATACAGTTGATAGATTGGCTGCCGCTGAGCGTAATGATTGTCTAGTTGCCACTCGTCGTTGTAGCCTTGATAGAACTTCTGGTCGAATCCGCCAAATAACTCGGTCATGGCGATGTCGCACTCACGATCCCCCCAATAGCAAGCCGGGTCATACATAACAGGGCCTGCAACACTCTGCGCCGCGTTGCCGTGCCACAAGTCGCCATGTAACAGTGAAGGGCGTGGATTGTGGTGAAGTAACTTTTGATGGACAAGCTCGACAAACTCATCCAAGTCGACGATGTGTACGCCTTTTTCTTTTAACAGTTGCAACTGCCAGCCAATGCGTTGCTCAGAAAAAAAGTGCGACCAATTTTTCATCCAGGTATTGGGCTGAAAGGTGGCGCCAATGAAATTATCCACATCGTAGCCATACTCTTTCTGCTCACCCCAACGATGGAGCTGTGCAAGTTGGCGGCCAAACTCATAAGATCCACCGCAGCTATCGAGTGGTTTGAGTACCAGGTAGTTTAGGATTAGCCAAGCGTGTTGCTTGCTATGACCGACTGCAATTAAATCGGGGACTTGAACGGTATTTGAGGCTTGTAGCCGATCAAGTTGCTCAGCCTCAAGCTGAAAACGTTCGAGGTGGGTTTTATCGTTCACTTTGGCAAAAAAGCGCTGTTCGCCATCACCAAAAACGTAGGCTTGATTGATATCGCCACCGGTGATCTTCTCGTGCTCCTTTATTGCAAAAGGCGCTCCTAAACGCTCAGAAATCGCTTGCTCGATCGCTCGCCACATAACTGCCACTCCTCACCCGACGCACAAGATTAACCCTAATTGTAGATGAATCGCATTTTTAAGCTCAGAGTAGAGTCACTATTTTAAACAAATCAGCAATGTGATAACAAAATTTTGAGCAGTACCGTCGGGAGGAAAAAACTTTTACGTGCTCAAATAACACGTGAGTATTTAGTCATTGAACTAAAGTTAGGGCGTCTTTGTTAAAGGACATGAGAACCGCCCGCTATCACTTCCTCGACTCTCGCAGCACCACGATCTCGATTCTCGTCTCTTCCTTCAGGGAGCAACATTTACTTGATGTATGCCGGGTAGATACCTAATATAGGAAACCTAACTTTACCCTTAATCTCTGGTTATCCAGCTACTTACATCTCATTTTGGGAGCACAATGTGGTTTTAGAGACCGATGGCTACTTGGCCTTGATCGAGCATTTAACAATGAATCTGGACCTATTTTCTAACGCTTCGGGTGATATAGGCACGGAGAGTGTTGAAGAGGTTGTCACCGATCTGATCGCCTCTAACATCATGGCGCTTTTCGAACAGAACCCTGAGCTTCACTCTAGTGTTCGTTTCCAATTGCTGAAAGAGGCAGACTCTGTGGTGGCTGATCTCGGCGAGGTACTGGCCGGTGCTTGGCAAAAAGCCGCAACCAATGACCAGGTTAACTTTCTCGACGAGTATGTTGGATTGGTCAAAAACCTATTCGACACTGCCGTAGCGAAATACGATTAAGGTTAATCGTGACAAAGATTATCACTCACAAAGACGATTGTTCTCAAAGCTATTATCTTCAAAGAGCACCGTCACTTAAAACGGCCTGAAATGGCGACACTAGCGCCGTTTTCGTCCTGGTTATTTTCTCAGTCAATAACGTCCTTCACTCGACGAAAGTGCCAGAAACGACCTGCCCAATAGGGGTTATCTAAGCGCGAGATGATCACACCTTGTGATGTCGATGCATGCAAGAACTGATTACCTTGTAGATAGATACCAACATGACGCAACTCGCGACCTGTTTTAAAAAAGACCAAATCACCTTGGCGCGCATCTTCATACTCAACCCGTTTACCTACCTGAGTTTGTCCACGTGTCGTTCGTGGTAGTGGTATCTGATGCAACTCTCGAAAAGCCTGTTGAACGAACGCAGAGCAATCAATGCCAGCCTTGTTATTCCCGCCTAATCGATAGGGAACCCCATGCCACTGATGATAAAAGTTGAGATAGGCCTCGCTAGAGACACTCTCAGGTAGTGCATCCTCTGCTGGTTTACTCGCACAAGCAGTGAGCGTGAGAACAATCAAACAATGTGCGAATAAAGTGGGCTTGAGCATCTTGTTAATGACTCCGAAAAGGTTGGGTGAGCATTTTGTCGATTCTTTGCTCGACATCAGCGCGAAAGTTCAGGGTTCCAATCTGCATATTTAAATGACCAAGATTGGGCTGTGGGATATAACTAGCAAATAGTCGGTCCCAGATTGACAGAAAAAAGCCATAATTGGCGCTACACTCGGTGCGAATGGTTGAATGATGAACGCGATGCATGTCTGGCGTGACCACAAAGCTGCGTAAAATGCGATCAAGCTTGAGTGGCATACGAGCATTGCTATGGTTGAACATAGCGCTGCCGTTCAGGATTATCTCAAACACCACGACACCGAGAGCCGGTGCACCCAGCAGTGCAACCATAACCAGCTTAATCAACATTGACACAATGATCTCTATTGGATGAAATCGTGTCCCCGTGGTGACGTCAATATCCTGATCGCTGTGATGCATTCGATGCAGCTTCCAAAGCAAGGGAACCTGGTGAAAGAGCCGATGCTGCCAGTAAATAGAAAAATCAAGCACCAGTACCGTCAGCAACATCGAGAGCCACAAGGGTAGGCTGAAGATATTCAACAAGCCAATATCGGTTGCCGACAGTTGATAGGCGAGATCGACTGCCAAGACGGGGAGCAGGAGTTTGAGCAGAACACTATTTAGCATAACCAAACTCAGATTATTGCCCCAACGGTGCCATTTGGATCGTGACAACACCCGCCGTGGTTTGCGTCGCTCCCATATCGCACAGGCGACAAAGATGCTCAAAAAGCACACCAATCGAAGGACGTCTACATTCATCCGCTACTTTCCTTTTCTTTGGTTCACAGCCTGTAACTCTATGTGTAAAATGCGCCTCGTTTTTATTGTTATTAATGAGCCGCGTTACCTATGAGAATACATGCCTTTCACCGATTGCGCGAGGAGCGCCTTAAGGCCTCGACTAAACCTTTTAATGCCCGTGGAGCGAAGGTATCACGCTGCTCATACTGCTTAGTCGCAGAGCATAATTGCCTGTGTGCGTATCAGCCCGACATCGACGCACAGACCGCGGCGGTGATCATTGTGTCAGACAACGAGACCTTTAAGCCGAGTAATACTGGTCGCTTAATAGCTGATACGCTAAAACAGACCCATGTGTATCAATGGAATCGCACTGAGCCACAACCAGAGCTGTTAGCCTTGTTGCAAGACTCGAATTACTTACCATTTGTGGTTTTTCCTGATGACTATGTGGATGATCAGAGTCGCTTAACGACAAGCTGCCAACTGCGTCAAACTAAGCCGTCGCAAACACTATTGCCGATCTTTTTGGATGGCAGTTGGCGCGAGGCACGCAAAATGTTCCGCCGCTCTGACTACCTGGCACACTTGCCTGTTCTGTCTATCGAGCCTGAACAAATCTCTGAGTACCTGATGCGCAGCTCTGAAAACGAGCAGCACCTCTCTACTGCAGAGGTCGCCGCAATGGTTCTCAATCAGTTAGGTGATGGACAGGCGGGAGAAGCACTTCAGGGCTGGTTCGAATGCTTTCGTGAGACCTATATGCTGAGTAAAACACGTTATAAGTCTGATCCGAACAGACCTGCGTTCAATCAGTGGAAGCAATTTATCAATAACGAGAATTAACTCTCATTATTGAATACTGAGTGATGAAGCTTTATTCAAACGGCATCAAATCGGAAAATAATTCGTCCTTCATCACGGTTTGTAGGCGTAGCTATATGGATAATGTCGTCAGTTAATGATTTTCTGGCGCTAACGTTATGATTTGCCAGGTCAAGTAAGGAGAGAATTCAATGTACTACGGCTTTGATGTAGGTGGGACAAAGATCGAGTTTGGTGCTTTTGATGAGCAGCTTAACCGCGTGGCTACTGAGCGTGTGGCAACGCCAACCGATGACTATCAGCAGTTGGTGGAGACCATCACAGGTCTTGTCGAAAAATACGATGCGCAGTTTAGCTGTGAGGGTAAGATTGGCCTAGGCCTTCCTGGGATGGAAGATGCCGATGATGCCACTGTATTGACGGTAAACATTCCTGGTGCAAACGGTAAGCCTCTACGTGCTGATCTGGAAGCGCGTATTGGTCGCAGCGTAAAAATAGAGAACGATGCCAACTGTTTTGCACTTTCTGAAGCATGGGATGAAGAGCTGCAAGATTCACCATCCGTCATGGGTCTGATCCTAGGTACGGGTTTTGGTGGCGGCCTAATCTATGACGGTAAGGTGTTTTCGGGCCGTAACAACGTTGCTGGTGAGGTCGGTCACATGCGCCTACCAATCGATGCATGGTTCCACCTTGGTGAAAACGCACCGCTACTCGGCTGTGGCTGTGGTAAAAAAGGCTGTCTGGATAGCTACCTATCTGGTCGCGGCTTTGAGCTAATCTACGCGCATTACTTTGGCGAGCAGAAAAAGGCCATCGATATTATCCAAGCGCGCGAAGCGGGCTGTGAGAAAGCGACTGAACACGTTGAACGCTTTATGGAGATGCTGGCGATCTGTTTTGCAACGCTGTTTACGGCCAACGACCCACATGTAGTTGCATTGGGCGGCGGTCTGTCAAACTACGACCTTATCTATGAAGAGATGCCAAAGCGTATTCCAAAATACTTGCTACCAGTAGCCAAGTGCCCAACCATCATCAAAGCCAAGCACGGCGACTCAGGTGGTGTGCGTGGTGCGGCATTCCTGAACATCAAGTAACTTAAATAAAGGAGCGAGGAGCGAGTTACACTGCGTTCCGAGGTACGAGTGGTTCATCGCGTGTGGTAAACTCCTCGATTCTCACCTCTCGCTTCTGAATCATCGGGTGCGAGTAGTTCATAGCGTGTGATAAACTACTCGCACCTCGTAGGGCGTCAGCCCGTCCTCGAACCTCGAGCCTATTTTTTCCCTACGCCTCGGTTTTCACGCTGCTCAAGCGTGATTTTACCAAATCCCAGTTTTTTAAAGTGATTGTCTCGGTAGTTTCGTACCGCCTTGGTGTCTGAGATGGCCTCGATTTGCTGTTCCATCTTGAGATAGTCGCTAATATCAATACCTTCGGCTTCAGCAACGGCTTCGTGAATATTACGATGCTGCTGGTAAGAGAAGGTTAGGCGCTTCTCTTCGTCTTTGTAGGTATAGATAATGGTTCTTGCCATGGTCGCTCCTTAAAATTAGTTCACTGCGAACGCTTGCCGCCGATCGTTGCTGCTGATTGTGCCCCCAAGGCGTCACATTGTCACGTTTCTTTGGCCGTTATTTCGGCTTAAAAGAGGTTTTCGCTCAGTCATTAGCCGGGCATGATTTAGTTTTGCGAGTTAAAGGTATAGTCAGGAAACCCATCTGATTCATGGTTATTGATGAACGACCCAGTTAGACCAATGTCTAATCTAGACAATGAGGCAAAACTACCACTCTAGTGTTAGGCTAAAACCATACGTTGGACAGGGAAGTATCATGAATAAGACAATCAATAATATTGTGGTGTTAACCGGTGCAGGGATCTCGGCTGAGTCAGGGATCAAGACGTTTCGTGCTCACGATGGTCTTTGGGAAAACCATCGCATAGAGGATGTTGCCACGCCAGAAGGGTATCAACGCGACCCACAGCTGGTGCTCGACTTCTATAACCAGCGCCGCGCAGGTTTACTTCGACCAAGCATTAAACCCAATGCTGCGCACGAGGCGTTAGGACAATTAGAGCGGACTTTTTCGGGCAAAGTCACCATTGTAACGCAAAATATTGATAACCTGCACGAGCGAGGAGGCTCCTCACATGTTATTCACATGCATGGTGAATTACTCAAGGCGCGCTGTCCAGAGACCAACCAACTGGTGAGCCTAGAATCTGATATCCAATTGGGCGATACCTGTCACTGCTGCCAACTGCCCAATCAACTGCGCCCCCATGTGGTATGGTTCGGCGAGATGCCACTTAAAATGGGTGACATCTACTCCCTGCTACAACAAGCTGATTTGTTTCTCTCAATCGGAACCTCAGGCGTCGTCTATCCTGCCGCTGGCTTTGTCCATGACGCCAAGATGCACGGTGCTCACACGGTTGAGATTAACCTCGAACCAAGCGCCATCGAAAGCGAATTCGCAGAAAAACGCTACGGACTGGCGAGCGTTGAAGTGCCGAAGATTGTAGCGGAATTGTTGCGTGGGGAAATGTCCATAGCGTCTTAAAAAAAGGGGCGGGGCTCGGGTTACACTGCGTTCCAAGGTGCGAGGAGTTCACCGCGCGTGACTAACTCCTCGATTCTCGCCTCTCGCTTCTCGACTCTGATTTATTGCCCAGCTTTGAGGCGTAAGAAGTACTCTTCATAACGCAAAGTCTTATCACCGACATCAGCCTGCCATTCAACATTATCCAGATCGTCTTGGTTGGGGAAGAGCGGCGCGAGGTCGCTAAACTTTTCGTTGGAGGCTTTTACGCCCGTTAAGTAACCGGTGTCTCGCGTAATCTGCTCTGTGATGTCTGGTCTTAGTAGGAAGTCGATCATCTTGTGCGCGGCTTCGACATTGCGTGCGCCGCTGCTGATGGCAAAGTTGTCAACCCAGCCAATACCACCCTCCTTGGGATAAACCAACTCGATAGGTAGGCCCTCGTTTTGTGCCGCTGCTGCAGAGCCATTCCAAAGCATACCAAGACCGACCTCGCCAGACATATAAGGCGCTCCGGGGTTATCTGAATTAAATAGCAGCACATTTGGCATCAGTTGCTGCAGTTGTGCGTACGCTTGGTCAATCTGCTCATCATCGGTGCTGTTCCCCGAATAGCCAAGTTTACGCAGGGCGATATGAAACACCTCTCGCGTATCATCCATCAACATCAACTGACCTTCGAGCTCGGGTTTCCATAGATCTGCCCAGCTCTGAAAATCTTCTGGGTCATACATGTCGGTATTGACGGCAAGCCCCGTAATCGCAACGACGTGCGGGATGGAGTAGTCGTTGTTTGGATCGTAAGGCTTATTGAGATAATTAGGGTCAAGGTTAGCGAAATTACTCAGCTGGCTCTTATCAATCTTCTGCAGCATCCCCTCATCACGCATCTTAGACACAAAGTAAGTCGAGGGAACCACGAGGTCATAACCCTGATTGTGGGTCTTTAGCTTGGCATACAAGGTTTCATTTGACTCGTAGGTGGAGTAAATCACTTTAATCCCGGTCTCTTTAGTGAACTGATCAATTAAAGCACTGTTGATGTACGGCCCCCAGTTCATAAATACCAGCTCTTCAGCCTGACTGGGTAGAGACGATAGCGATAAGGCGAACGTGCCAGCGAAAAGGGCGGTTTTCCATTTGGTATTCATGACTCACTCCCAAGGGTTAAGGGTTTCGATTTGATTTGACGCCTTGGCGGCCGACCAGTTGTGACAGTCCAACCAAGAACAAAGAGACAATCAGCATCACAGTTGCCAACGCATTGATTTCCGGCGTGATCCCAACTTTGACCATCGAGTAAATTTTGAGTGGCAGTATCTCGTAGGTGGGACCAGTGACAAACGAGCTGACAATCACATCATCCAGTGAAAGCGTGAAGCTCAATAGCCATCCTGCTGCGATGGCCGGTTTTGCAAGTGGGAAGATGATTTGACTCAATATGATCCATTCACTGGCGCCAAGATCTTTGGCAGCCTCTAGCATTCTCGTATCAAAATCGCTCAAACGGCCGTATACCGTGATCACCACAAAGGGCAGGCAAAAAGTGATATGGGCGATTAATAACGTAAAAAAGCCCAGCTGAGCGCCAAGCACCAAAAATAGCGCCAGCAGCGATATCGCCATCACGATATCAGGTGACATCATCACCACAAACAACATGCCACTAACCACGCGTTTGCCTCTAAAGCGATAACGATACAAAGCCACGGCGGTCAGTCCTCCAATCATTGTCGCGGCTGTGGCAGAGAACAGCGCAATATTCAGTGAATGCCAAGCCGCTTGCATCAGACTGTGGTTATTGACTAACGCCACGTACCAGTCGGTCGTCAATCCGCCCCATTTAATGCCAAATTTGTTGGCGTTAAAGGAGTTGACTATCAACACAATGATCGGCAAATAAAGAAACAGGTAGACTAAAGTCAAATAGGAATAACGCAACAGGGGCTTTGTCATCATTCAAGCTCTCCCTTATGGTTAAGCCATCGGCCTACCTTGTAATACACCAGCAGCATAATCGCCATTGCCAAGGTTAATGCAATACTGGTTGCGGCGCCAAAAGGCCAATCACGCGCGTTCAGCACCTGACTTTTGATCACGTTTCCTATCAACAGATTCTTCGCGCCGCCAAGTAGATCGGCGATGTAAAACATACCAAGCGCTGGCAGAAGAACCAACAAACACCCACCGATTATACCGGGCGCAGTCAGTGGCAGTACGACACGTACAAAGGTATTGATTTTATTAGCTCCAAGATCTTTAGCCGCCTCAAGGTAGGTATGGTCGAGCTTTTCAATTGAGCTATAAAGGGGAAGAATCATAAACGGCAATAAGATGTACACAAGGCCTATCATTACCGCGGTTTCGGTAAACATAATCCGAATTGGCTTTTCGATAATATCGAGATGGAGTAGGGTTTTGTTCAGGATCCCCTGTGTTCCCAAGACAATTTTCATCCCATAGGTACGAATTAATGAGTTGGTCCAAAAGGGCACAATAACCAAAAACAGCATAAACGGCTGGGCCTTTGTCGGCATACGGGTGACGATGTAAGCGAAAGGGTACCCCACTAGGAGACAAACAAGAGTTGCTACGATGGCCATATAGAATGAGTGCAGCATGACCCTAGCATAGAGTGGGTCACCGAGACGGATATAATTGTCGAGTGTCAGGGCGAACTCGATAAGCTGCGCCTCATCACGGGTAAGAAAGCTAGTAAAGATGATCATCAGGTTGGGCACGAAAACAAACAGGGCCAACCAGCCCACAATCACCAAGATGATGCTGTTTTGCAGACTAATCCGACTGGTCATCTTTCAGCACCACTTCCCAACTTTCCACCCAAGTTACTACCACCTTTTGCCCAATAGAATGGTCGACATCAGGATCGTCCTCGTTGAAGAACTCACTCACCATCACGCGTTGGCCAGAATCAAGTTCCACCACAGAATCTAATGTCATGCCCTTATAAGTACGCTCGATAACGTGCCCAGTAATGCCTTTGTCGACCGACTCCTTCACTTCTTCAAGGCGCAGGTCCTCGGGACGAAGCAAAACCTGCAGAGTCTCACCGATATCAACCGCTAGCTGCGAGTAAATGGTGCTTGCCACTCCCTCGATACTCGCGCGGATTCGAGTGGCGTCGATACGTTCCATAACGGTCACTGGCAATACATTAATCTCACCAATAAAACGGGCAACGAAAAGATTGCGCGGCTCTTCATATATCTCTCTAGGTGACCCGTCTTGCTCAATGTTACCGGCCCGCATCACTATGATTCGATCCGACATTGATAGCGCCTCCTCCTGGTCGTGAGTGACAAAGATAAAGCTTATCCCCAATTGACGTTGTAGCTGTTTAAGCTCCATTTGCATCTGTTTACGCAGTTTATAGTCCAAGGCAGAGAGAGATTCATCGAGCAAAAGGACTTTAGGCTGGTTAACAACCGCGCGGGCAATGGCGATACGTTGCTGCTGCCCACCAGAGAGCTGATGGGGTTTGCGTTGTGCCATTTCTTCAAGACGCACCATACGTAAGGCTTGCATTACTCGAGGTTCGATTTGATCAGTTGGGGTTTTCTGCATTTTTAAGCCAAACGCGACATTATCAAATACTGTCATATGAGGAAAAAGAGCGTAACTCTGAAACACGGTATTCACTGGCCGTTTCTCAGCGGGCAGATCACTGATCATCTGACCATCGAGGGCTATCTGGCCACGTTCGGCCTGCTCGAACCCCGCTATCAGCCGCAAAATGGTCGTCTTACCGCAGCCAGAGGGCCCCAAAATGGTCAGAAATTCTCCGCGATTAACCATGAGATCAAAGTCCGCAATAATCGTTTTGCCATCGAAGCTTTTTTCCAGACCCTGGATTGAAATCAAGCAACCTTGCTGTGTGTCATTTCGCGACTCATTATCCGGATACGTTTGCATATCAATCAAAATGCCTTATGTCTCTACTTAGGAAATCCCACTGTTTTGTAGATAAAAGCTTAGACGAAACTCGGCATAACGCATCGGAGATTGAGTATAGATTGAGTCAAACAGCAATGAAAACACACGAGTTTTATACATAATGACTCTCTGCAACATACAGTACAAAATGTACTCAAGGGCACAAATATAATGGCGTTTAAACGTTAAATTTCGCTAGAACAAGTCAATAGATTGCTGCATAAAACCACTAAGCGGGTATAATCGTCGCTTTATGACACTCATATTTGCCCATGAGGCATGGATCAATAATGACTCAAAATTTACAACGAGAATTCAATGTTGGCGGCAGCATTGAGCGGGCTTTGTCAGGCGATTACAGTCTTAAAACTGGTGATGTATTGAGGGAAGCCACCAGACTGACAACCAAGCAATTTATGCGTTTTACTCCAGCGATTTTACTGCTTCTGATCGCGCAGCTGATGATATTTTACGTCGCCCTTAAGTTGCAAATCAGCGATGTCTCGCAGATCTTTGATCTCGTCACCAATCCAGAAAACGTTGATGCCAATATTGTTCAGGCAATTTTCTTAGCTAACTTTAGCTATGAAGTGATCAGCGCCCCTTTCTATGCCGGTGTTAGCCTGATGGCGATGAGCCATGCTGCAGGCCTTGAGACGCAGACTCGCCACATCCTCAAAGGTCTTCAATTTACCGTTCCAGTTATCCTTGCTACATTAGCTTCTTTGCTACTACAAGGCGTGGTTGGGATGTTACTGCCGTTTGTGTCGCTGTATCTATCCCTCGCTTTCACAAATTCAACACTTCTGATTTGTGAAAAGCGCGTGACACCGATGATGTCTTTGTGGCTGTCACTGCGCGCAGTGAATAAGAAGATCCTGCCACTGACTGGGATCTACTTGATCATGATGTGCTTGTTCTTTATGGGTGCAATGCTCTATGGCATTGGATTAATTTTCGTCCTACCGCTTTTCTTCCATGTAAAAGCGATCATCTACCGAGAAATGTTCGGTATTCGTTTAAAAGTTATCGCAACCCAAGGGCCTTCCTCTGGTGATCAGCACAATGATTCCGATGATGACTCTGATAATGATCCGGGCAATGGTTCATCGGGTGGCGACCAATCAGGTAATAGCAAGGTTTTTAATGCGTAAAATAGAAGTATCAGTCGTGATTGCAACGTGTATCGTTGCAATCGCCAGCTGTGTCTCTTATCAAACTTCACGCGAAACAAAATCGCCAGTTGAAGAACAAATTGAGTCACAATCCGAGCAGAGCGAACAAGATGAGCCGTTGATTGAGGAAGCAATAGAGCTTCCAACACATAAGCCTGATTTTGATGCCATTGCTGATATCCCGACCAAAAAGCAGACTTTTTTTGACTACCTACGCCCCGGTATCGCTGTTGAAAACCAGCGTATTGCCAAAGAGCGCGAGTTGATCGAACAGCTTGCGCAACAACCCGTCTTGTCAGCCAAAGAGCGAGCGCAGCTGGTGGCGTTGGGTGAAGAGTATCGCCTGACTTTCCCTAAAGAGGGAGAGTCGACTCAGCGCTGGTTTGAAGTGATGCTGCAGCGCGTAGACGCTCTTCCGCCAGCCTTGGTACTGACTCAAGCGGCCAATGAGAGCGCTTGGGGGGCGTCACGTTTCGCAACAGAAGCAAACAACTATTTTGGTCAGTGGTGTTACAGTGAGGGTTGTGGATTAGTGCCTAACCAGCGTCCTTCGGGCATGACCTATGAAGTAGCGAAGTTTTCATCGGCAGCAGAGTCCACCCATCGCTATTTTATGAATGTTAATCGTAACTCAGCTTACGTGGAACTGCGCCAGATGCGTACCGAGCTGCGTGAGCAGGGCCAAGATATCGAAAGTATTGACGCGGCCAATATCCTAGCTGGTGGTTTGACTCGTTATTCGGAGCGTGGTCAGTATTATGTTGATGATATTCGTGCGATGATCCGCCACAACCACTCTTATTGGCAATGACCGTTAATACAGGGTAATCACCCCTAAAGAATGACAAGGACGTTATATGCAACAGACAAAGATAGGCCGTTTTGGCCTTCGAGTCGTGACGCCGCTGCTAGCCAGCCTAGCGGTGGCGTCTTCTTTTGCTTATCCCCAAGAATATCGTTTTACCTATTCAAAACTGTTCTCTCAACTCAAACATAACCTCAATCACGAGCAGAGTTTGGTGCGGCTGGGCGTGTTTTTTGTCGATACCAGCACTGGCTTTCCGTGTGATATTGACAAAGCTTGGATGGAAAACCCGAAGCACTATGCTCCGTTAAGTGTCTCGCCAAGTGGTGAGCTAAACCTGCCGCTCGATAGTAACTTACGTCAAGCTAACCCTTTGGTTTATGTCCACCTTGAACAGCCCGTGCAGTGTGATTTTTCTATGGTCGTGGTTAGCCGCGAGCCTCTATTTGAGGAGGTAAGTCACCAGCAGTTGGTGCTGATAAGAGATGATATGCAATCAATGCAGGCCAGTTTAGGTGGGATGTTTGCACGCTGGTTTACACCAAACATTGAGGGAGTTACTTTAGAATTTTCTCAGCCCCAAGGGGTGATCACTTTGGATAACGGCCAGCAGTTGCCAGTTCAAAATCACCGCGCCTCCATCGATCTTCGTGAGCTTGACGCATCAACCAAACTCTCGTTACCAGCAGAAACTCTGCGTGTGATGCCGTTTATTCCTGACGGAAGAGGCGAGATTTGAGAGGCGGGAAGCGAGAGTTAGCACAAAACTTATCTCTCGCATCAAACACCTCGTTACTCGGAACGAAGTGTAACCCGCACCTCGTGCCTGATTTTAGATGTTAGTTACATCTAATTGCAGTGATGGGTCGAACTGCTGTACTTCAAGCTCTTCGCTTGGAGTGCTTTCTGACATGGTTTCTTTGTCAAAACCGATATCGCCGCCGTTGATCACACCCGAGTCTTTATCAATCGATTTGAAATCGAATAAATCGAAATCGGCTAGGTGGCTTGGTACTACGTTTTGCATCGCACGGAACATAGTCTCGATACGGCCAGGGAAGCGCTTGTCCCAATCGTTGAGCATCTGCTTGATGTTTTGACGCTGCAGGTTTGGCTGAGAACCACACAGGTTACACGGAATAATTGGGTACTCACGCATTTCAGCGTATTTAATGATGTCTTTTTCGCGGCAGTAGGCCAATGGGCGGATCACCACGTGCTCGCCATTATCCGAAACCAGCTTCGGTGGCATCGCTTTCATCTTACCGCCGTGGAACATGTTCAGGAACAAGGTCTCGATGATGTCATCACGGTGGTGACCTAGGGCTATTTTGGTTGCGCCAAGCTCTTTTGCTGTGCGGTACAAAATGCCACGGCGCAGGCGTGAGCATAGCGAGCAGGTGGTTTTACCCTCAGGGATCTTATCCTGAACGATAGAGTAGGTGTCTTCTTCAACAATCTTGTATTCAACACCCAAGCTTTCTAGGTATTCCGGCAGGATATGACCTGGGAAACCTGGCTGTTTTTGGTCCAAGTTGACCGCAACCAGTGAGAATGAAACTGGCGCGCTTTTTTGCAAGCTCATCAGGATATCAAGCATGGTGAAGCTGTCTTTACCACCCGATAGGCACACCATAATGCGGTCACCGTCTTCAATCATATTGAAGTCAGCGATAGCTTGACCGGTGTTTCTGCGGATGCGCTTTTGTAACTTATTAAAGTTGTATTGCTGCGCTTTAGTAAGTTCGTTGGTTTGCTCGTTCATAAAGACTGTTTCGCTCAGTTTGGCCGCCATAATACTGACAGCGCTCACATGGTAAAAATGAACTGCGTATGATACCGATAATTTTGCTGACCACAAGTGCAAACAAGGCGAACATCCTGCTCGCCTTGTTTGAAATAACTTATTTTTAAGTCACTTTTATCTTTAGACTATTCTCCAGGCTCAAGCGGACTGATAAAGCCCTGCGGTTTAAGCGCAAGAACGTCACAGTCAATTTTATCGATGACATGCTCTGCCGTATTACCAATAAACACGGCTGATAAACCTGTCCGACCAGTGGTGCCAAGAATGACCATCGCCGCGTTTAGACGGTTTGCAACATCAGGAATAATGTCTTCCGGCAGACCTTGCTCAACAATGGTTTGCTGCTCATCGAGTCCATGTTTTTGACGCAGTGCCTTCATTGAGGTGAGATGATGACCCCGCACGGCATCGGTGTAAGTATTTGGGTCAAATTCTGGCAGCTCAATCGTAATGTTAGCTGGCGTGACCGGATAGGCGTTGACAAGATAGGGGGCTGCATGAAGCCGTTCAGACAAGCTTTTCAGCTGTTCTACCATACGATCATTTAAGTCAATATGTGTATCATACTCAGAGCCAACATGCACTGAGGCCATAATATTGGCATCCTCCGGCCAATGAGCATTTTTAACCAGCAGTACAGGGCTTGGACATTTACGCAGCAAGTGCCAATCGGTAGGGGTAAATAATACAGATTCAAGTACATCGTGCTTGCGTGTCCCTTTAATAACGATATCGTGCTCTCCAGCAAACACCTCGGCCACAATCGCTTCATAAGGGCGGTTATGCCAGACCACTTTGATGTCAAAGTCGATATCGTCATTGATATAAGGCTCGGCAATTTCACGCATCCAGGCTTCACGCTGCTGGATCACGCCACGACGCATCGCATCACGCTCATCGATGGACAGCATAGATGTCATGTCATAAGAAAAGTCGTAAATCGACAAGAATAGGGTAACGTGGCTTTTGCTCACCGACTTTGATGCAAGCTGCATCGCGCGCGCCAGGGCGGGTTGCTCTTCATGATTGATATCGGCAACAACTAGAATTTTGCTATAAATACTCATAATCCGTTCCTAAAACAGAGGACTTATTTCTAATGTAGCCTAAGCGATGCATAAGGTTTACTAAAAGCGGCCAATTGTGTGTAGAAGTATGATTTAGCTCATTATCTTAAGGGACAGAGGCGAGAATCATAAAACAAAGAAGCGAGATTCGAGAAGCGAGAGGCGAGGAAAGGCGCGCTCGCTGTGGAGGTTCCGTTACTCAAAATGCGGTGTTACTCGCTTTAAGTATTTAACACAGAGCGCAAGAGAGAACTTACGTATTGTCCCAAAGGTAGAAAAAGACATGCCTAATCTCCACGATCATACCTCGATTCTCGCAGCGCAGCGATCTCGCCTCTCGACTCTTTCCCAGAGGGAAAATAAAGAAAGCCCCGACATTAAGTCAGGGCTTTCGAAAAAGGGTTGTTTGTGGTGTTTGGGCTTATTTTTTGCTGACGCCGGCGAGATCCATCAGTGCTTCGTGGTCGATGATGGTGATGTATTTGCCTTTTACACTCAAGATATCGGACTTTTGGAAACGGCCAAGTAGGCGGCTGATGGTTTCAACCGTTAGGCCCAGGTAGTTGCCAATATCGCCACGGGTCATGGTTAGGCGGAACTCGCGAGGGCTGAAGCCACGTTGTGAGAAACGCGTCGATAGGTTGAACAAGAAGGCGGCAAGGCGCTCTTCGGCGTTCTTTTTCGACAGCAGCAGGATCATCTCTTGGTCGCCTTTGATCTCATTGCTCATCAAACGCATGATCTGTTGGCGCAGTTTAGGCATTTTGCCTGAGAGGTCATCTAAGATTTCGTATGGGATTTCACACACCATCGAAGTCTCTAGCGCTTGGGCAAAGCTTGGGTGCATGTCCCCGGTAATAGCATCAAAACCAACCAGATCACCGGCCAGGTGGAAAGCAGTGATCTGCTCGTCACCTTGTTCGGTAATCGTGTAGCTCTTGATAGTGCCTGAGCGGATCGCGTACAGCGACTTAAGCTCGTCACCCGCCTTGAACAGCTCTTGACCCTTTTGGATCGGCTTTTTGCGCTCGATGATCTCATCAAGCTGATCAAGTTCACTGTCATTGAGAGTGAACGGAATACAGAGTTGGCTAATACTACAATCTTGGCAATGGATAGCACAGCCACCAGACTGAATACGTTTTACAGAAGGCTTTTCCGAAATCATAACAACCGCTTTACAATTTGATGTACATCAATATTTTACCACCATCTTACCTGTAGGGGTAGTAAAAAAACAAGAGCCAGTTCAATGTAATGTCATCATTGTTATTACATGTACCGCGCTATAGAGACCATAAGCGATCAATGCGACGCCCGCTATTTTCTTAAAAAGTGAGGAGGCTTTTAGCTGATGGATTGCCGCAGAGCCAATGCCAAACGCTAGCATAGAGGGCATCGTACCTAGCCCAAACGCCAGCATTACCAATGCCCCCTCACTGGCCCCGCCAGAGATGACGGCCCAAGTTAACATTGAGTAAACTAACCCACAGGGTAGCCAGCCCCACAGAAAGCCGAGGGGTATCGCCGACAACGGTGAGCGAATCGGTAGCCATCGCTTGGTTAATGGTGAAATAATCCGCCAAATTCCTTTGCCTAGCTGTTCTATCTTGAGAATGCCAAACCACCACTGGGCGATATACAAACCGAGAGCGATCATAATCACCGCAGCGAGGAGCCTGAGCACGACAAAAGCTTGGGTTAGCTCTGAGAGTTCAAGAAGGCTCGCCAAGGCGCCACCGAGTAGGGCTCCGAATAGGGCATAACTCGATAAGCGTCCAAGGTTATAACCGACAATATTAGGTAGTTTATTGACTGAAGAAACTTGCTGCTCACCGCCTAGTGAAACCAAAGAGGCGATTCCACCACACATTCCCATGCAATGCACGGAGCCTGCAATCCCCACCATAAATGCACCGATAAGATCCAAGTTCATGATTTCTTATCCGCCTTGTTGCCCGTCATGTGGGCGTCATCGTCAAACAAGATATTGTGTCCTTGTCGCTCGAGGTCTTCGAACTGATCGTTACGCACCGCCCAAAGGAAAACGCCGACCGCAACCGCGACTAATATAATGGCGATAGGAATAAGGATATAAATGCTTTCCATGCTCACCTCATTGATTATTGTTTAAGTAAACGTAACGAGTTAGTCACTACGATGACTGAACTTGCTGACATGCCTAATACGGCGACATATGGTGCAACGAGTCCTGCCACCGCCAGTGGTAAGATAACCATATTGTACCCCAGTGACCAGGCAAGGTTCTGTGCGATGATCTTACGTGTTTTATCTGCATGCTGCTTGGCATTAAGGATGCGATCAAGCTTGTCCCCCAGTAATACCATATCAGCCGATGCCTTCGCCACATCGGTCCCTCCGCCCATAGCAACCGATAAGTGGGCTCCGGCTAAGGTGGGGGCGTCATTAATACCATCACCAATCATCATGGTGACATCACGCTGTTTCACCGATTGCAGATACTGCAATTTTCCTTGTGGTGAAGCGCTAGTAACAACGTGCTCAATCCCGACTTTGTCGGCCACTGGGCGAGCGTTATGCATTGAATCCCCGGTCAATAGGGTCACCTTGGCACCGCTCTCAATGAAACTACGAATAAAGGCATTACTCTCTTCACGTACTGGGTCATGATAGAAGAAGGTGGCAGCATGCTGGCCATTAATGGACAAATAAACGGCATTGTTCTCATCTTCGCCAGTACCTTGAGGCACTACATAGTCGGCGCTACCTACCTTTATTCTGTGTTGATTAATGGTGCCTTCAACCCCTAAACCGATATGATTATCAACCTCCTGGGCCTCTAACAACTTGCCAGGAAGTGACGTAAATGCTTTTGCAATAGGGTGATTGGCATGAGCTTCGAGGGTTTTGGCTTGCGATACACAATCATCGTAGTGAAAGCCAGGCTCAATGCGTACCTTGGCTATCTCAATATTGCCCTCGGTTAGGGTACCAGTTTTATCGACCACTAGGTGATTGACCTTACACAGAGTCTCAAATACATGGTTTTTACGCAGTAAAATCCCCAAGCTACTCATTTGAGAGGTCGCGCAGGTTAGGGCGGTTGGCGTCGCTAGTGAGAGTGCACAAGGGCAGGTGGCAACAAGTACGGATAACATGATCCAAAATGCATCATCTGGGCGGGCCTGCGACCAATACCAATAGGTCACGGCTGAGATCAGCAATATTGCGGCAACAAAGTAGCGCGCCACGACATCCGCCACCTCGGCAATGCGTGGCTTGGACAGCTCGGCAGAGTCTTGTAAGCGCACGATGTTGTTCAGTACTGAGTTGTGCTTATCCGCAGTGACTTCGAGCTCAAAGGCTTCATCGCCATTGAGCGTACCCGCATACACCGCGCTGCCGCTGCATTTTCTCACCTGGAGTGACTCTCCGGTCAACATAGACTCATCAACGAGGAGTTCAGTTTGAGAAAGAACCGTGCCATCGGCAGGAATATGCTCTCCAGGCAAGACACGTATTTGATCGCCAGGACGCAGTGTTTTGACTGGTACTTGGTTACCCTCCAAGGTGGTCGCGACTGCGGGGATGAGTTTGAGTAAATTTCCGCTTGCAGCGGCGGCTTTACGTCGAGCACGCATCTCTAGAAAGCGCCCCACCAAAAGAAAAAAGGTGAACATTGAGATCGACTCGAAAAACACTTCACCTTTTTGTTCAACCGTGGCGACCACACTGGCTACATAGGCAAAGATCAGGGCCAACGAGACGGGCACATCCATACCCAAGGTGCGTGATTTCAGGCTGCGCCAAGCATTGAGATAAAAGGGCAATGCCGAGTAGAGCAAGACAGGCGTGGCAAAAATCAGGCTCACCCAGCGGAAAAAATGCTTAAACTCCTGCTCAAGATCGCCAAAGACCTCAAGATACAAAGCCACCGCCAGCATCATCACCTGCATTGTGGCAAGTCCGGCAATGCCCAGACGATAGAGATACTGCTTCATCTGCCGATGGTATGCCGCCTCATGTTTATCCGCTTCAAAGGGCGCAGCCTTGTAGCCGAGTTGATGGATAATCGACAATACTTCACTAAGGCGCGTCACCGTATCATCCCAAACCAACAGTGCGCGCAGTGTCGTGGTGTTCACGCTAATTGATAGCACGCCAGGGTGGGCCGCAACTTGCTTTTCAATCAACCAAGCACACGCCGCACAAGATACGCTCTCTAGTGACAATGTCACTTCCGAGCTATTGTCCGTACTACGAACAAACTCAGCCTGCACATCCTTATTATCATAATGAATCAGAGCTTTGAGCTGCTCGGGAACCAGCTCAACTCGCTCGGCGGGGGCGGTTCTGTATTGGTAGTAAGAGACTAGGTCATTATCAACGATCGTCTGCGCGACCGTTTCGCATCCCAGGCAGCACATGGTGCGAATTGTGCCTAGGATTTCGACTTCAAAGTTCGTGCTCTCTGGTACAGCTTCACCGCAGTGGTAACACGATTGGCACATAGTGGACAGTGCTCCCTGTAACGCTAATTAGTGAGTGGTGTTGGTTGCTCTAATGGAAAGAACACCCGCCCTTGGATCAGCCACTGATCATCATGCGGAGTGACTTCAACGAACCAGGGCCCTGAGATGCTGGCTGGCGGGGTAAAGCGATAGATGCCCTGTGCATCGGCGGTCACCAGCATCTCAAAATCTTGATCAGGCAGAGTACGGTGGGCATACATGACCTTAATTGCGGGGAAGTGGCTGAGCTCACCTTGCGCCAAACGAATCACCATCTGCTCACCGTTTTGATCAATTTGTGCCGACAAGCCAAGCTCTTTCGCCTTATTAACCTTCGACAGGTCAATGTTGATGCCTTTGCCTTTCTTGTAGTAATCCTCGGTGACAAGGTCGACGGAGTTTTTCGAAAAGATGATGACAGTGATGATGGTCCATACGACAACAGTACCTGGGAGAATAATGAGGAACCACGGCCAGAACTGCTTATACCAAGGTTTTTGCATAAAACGCTCTCGAAAAGAAGTAAAAGTGGAGAGTAAAATGTAAGGGAATTGCAGCCCCTAAAAAAAGGGGCCGTTATCGTTTTGTTACGTTTTATTGATCGGAATTGCTCAAACTCCAAACGTAGGCTGAGACAAGCTGGACTTTCTCTTCACCCAAGATGTCTTTCCAGGCTGGCATCACACCAGAGCGACCGTTGACAATCGTTTCCGTGACGTCGGCGCGAGAGCCACCGAACAGCCAGATTTGATCGGTTAAGTCCGGCGCTCCAACCGCCGGGTTACCTTTGCCGTCAGTGCCATGACAAGCGGCACAGACCACAAAGCGCGCTTTACCGGCCTCTGCTTCTTTGGCGTTCACCGAGCGGCCAGAGAGGCTGAGCGTGTATGAAACAACCTCGCGTACACCATCTTCACCAAGCACATCGATCCATCCCGGCATCTGACCAACTCGACCCTCCATAAGGGTGGTTATGATAGCCTCAGGCTCACCGCCATACAGCCAAGCGTTGTCAGTCAAGTTAGGGAAGCCCTTTTGGCCACGCGCATCTGAGCCATGACATTGAGAACAGTTTTGCAAGTACAGCCCTTGTCCAGCCTTGAGCGCCTCAGGATCCAAAGCGATTTCCTCTAAGGGCTTAAGACCCGAGCCATCACTGAGGTTGGCCAGTTGAGTGAATTTTTCACCAAAATAGCTATCTGCATCATCGAGCTCTTTGGCGTATTGCACCAAGCGCCGCTCAGACTGAGCACTGGCGATCGATGCGCGAGACTCCGCTAGTGACTTGACGGTTTGATCTGAGCTCTGCCATCCAAGTAGGCCTTGGAAGTTGCCTAGGCCAGGATAAAGTGCCAAATAGACCGCGGCGAACACGAATGTCCCGGCAAATAAGTAAAACCACCACTTAGGCAGGGGATTGTTCAGTTCACGAATACCATCGTACTCGTGCCCCATATCTGCACCATCTTCAACTCCCATCTTGTCTTTCTGACACCAAGCCAACAGTGCCACACAGCCAACTAATGTGCCGATAGTGATGATAATGATCCATAAACTCCAAAAAGTTGTCATTATTTATCCACTCCCTGTTGTGTTTGCTTAGTGGCAGATTGGTGATGGTGTTCATCATCAAAAATCAGATTTGCTGCCTCCTCAAAGCGTGATTTGCGGCTTTTTCCATAAGCCCACCACACAACGCCAATGAAACTGACAAAAAGCACGATGGTCCAAATACCGTGGAATGTACCAATATCCATAACGCCTCCTATTTCATTGCGTGGCCAAGGGATTGCAAGTAGGCAATGATGGCATCCATCTCTGTCTTTCCTCGCACATCACTCTGAGCGCTCGCGATTTGCTCGTCAGTATACGGTACGCCAAATTGGTTTTTGAAGATCTCTAATTTCTTCTGCGTCAATTTGCCATCGAGCACATTTTGCTCAAGCCATGGGAAACCTGGCATGTTTGACTCTGGAACCAACTCTCGTGGGTTGATTAAATGCACGCGATGCCACTCATCGGAGTAACGGCCGCCAACACGTGCCAAATCCGGACCAGTGCGCTTCGAGCCCCATAGAAATGGGTGCTCCCAAACATGCTCACCGGCAACAGAGTAGTGACCGTATCGCTCAGTTTCCGAGCGGAAAGGGCGGATCATTTGCGAGTGGCACACGTTACAGCCCTCACGAATATAAATATCACGACCTTCCATTTCGAGTGCGGTATACGGACGAAGATTATCGACAGGCTCTGTGGTTTGCTTTTGAAAAATCAACGGCGTGATTTCAGCCAACGCGCCCAAACTAATGGCAAAGATGATCAATATTGCCAATAGACCGACATTTTTCTCCACGATTTCGTGGCGATTGTTCGAATTAGAACTCATTATCGTCTCCTTATGCCGGTTGAGGTTGAGCTTTGAGGCTGCCTTGCGGCGCAACAACCGTCTTGTAGACGTTGTAAGCCATCAGGAACATACCAGCGAGGAAGATAAATCCGCCGACAAAGCGAACCGTGTAGTACGGGTAGGAGGCTTGAACGGACTCGACAAAGCTGTAGGTTAAAGTGCCGTCCGAGTTCACCGCACGCCACATCAATCCTTGCATTACTCCCGAGATCCACATTGCCACAATATAAAGCACGGTGCCTATGGTGGCGAGCCAGAAGTGGGTGTTGATCAGGCTAACTGAGTACATCCGCTCTTGACCAAATAGGCGTGGGATCAAGTGGTAAACCGAACCAATTGAAACCATGGCTACCCAGCCCAGTGCGCCTGAGTGAACATGACCTACGGTCCAGTCGGTGTAGTGCGACAACGCATTGACAGTCTTGATTGACATCATCGGACCTTCAAAGGTCGACATGCCGTAGAAAGACAAGGAAACGATCAGGAATCGCAGGATAGGATCATAACGCAGCTTATGCCAGGCACCTGACAGTGTCATGATACCGTTGATCATGCCACCCCAAGAAGGGGCAAACAAAACCAGTGACATGACCATCCCAAGAGATTGGGTCCAGTCGGGCAGGGCCGTATAGTGCAGATGGTGAGGACCAGCCCAGATATACAAAGAAACCAGTGCCCAGAAATGGACAATCGATAGGCGATATGAGTAGACCGGGCGCTCTGCTTGCTTGGGCACGAAATAGTACATCATACCCAGAAATCCCGCTGTCAATAAGAAGCCTACCGCGTTATGTCCATACCACCACTGGACCATGGCATCAACTGCGCCTGAGTACACCGAATAGGACTTCCCGAGTGAAACGGGTATCGCCATGCTGTTAACCACATGCAGAACGGCGACAGTCAGTATAAAGGCGCCGAAGAACCAGTTGGCCACATAGATATGCGAGGTCTTTCGCTTAATAAGGGTGCCAAAGAAGACGATGGCATACGCCACCCAAACGAGGGTGATCGCGATATCAATTGGCCACTCAAGTTCGGCGTATTCTTTACCAGACGTGAGTCCCAGAGGCAGTGTGATGGCTGCAGAAAGGATAATGGCTTGCCACCCCCAAAAGGTGAATGGCACTAAAGGCCCACCAAACAGGCGGGTTTGGCAAGTACGCTGCACGACATAATAGGAGGTCGCGAACAGAGCACTGGTACCGAACGCAAAAATAACCGCATTAGTATGCAACGGACGTAACCGACTGTACGTCAACCACGGCGTATCAAAGTTTAGCTGTGGCCAAACTAATTGAGCGGCAATCAATACACCTACGGCCATGCCGACAATGCCCCATAAAACAGTAACTAGGGTGAACTGTCGAACCACGGTGTAGTTGTAGTTTTCTTCTAGCTGCTTTTCTTGGCTCATTTACATGCTTCCAATTTCAAACATACCACACCATTCACACCCGAGATCAGAGACATCATGATCGCAGGGGTAAGTTGATGGGTATTAACTACACTTTACTTCCAACACGACTTGCGTCGTAATGCCACCAAAATCATTTGAGAGAAGAGAATTGAAACATATAACTTTAACCATCTTCCCTGATGATTTTTATAAAAGTGACATTTTCGTTATCAACTATACTGCAGTTAACATTTCAATGACAGGGTGTTAACCTGGTAGTGAGTTGGAAATAGATCCTTTATTTCAAAACTTTGAAGTTTGTAACACGAGGTAAATCGGAGATGGCAGCGCAACCGTTAACCAAGGCAAGAATTGTACAAATATTAATCACACTTGCTGTATTAATTACCGCGTTTTGGTGGCGCACGGCTGCCTACAATCGGGCAGAGCAAGAACCAGTGGAGTGTATGCTTGGTGAGGTATGCCAGATCGATGCAGGCGTAACCATCACTGCCGTCCGCACTGAGCTGGGCACTGTTTTGATCTCAGGCTTAAAGCCAACCTGGCAGCTCACCGACAAAGCTGGTGTAAACTTGCATCAAACAGAGGAAGGTTATTCCATTGCTTTAGAAAACGAGCAACTTGGTGAAATAGAACTAAAACTCACAGAAATGAACAATCAGCAAGCGATCGATCTCATCATTGCTTTAGATTAATGTTTTTTTCGACATATTGGATTAGTATACGCGCTAAGATGTATTCACTTTAACCGAAGATCGACGAATTTTGATGAAGTTTGCAACGGGTATTAGCCAGCTTAATAAACCTGACCAAGCGGTTTTAGAGATACGTGCACAACTGCCGAATGGGCAGCCTAGTAGCATCATTTGCTACTACAGTCAGGAGTTCGAGCCAAATCAGCTGCAATCTGAACTCAAAAACGCATTTCCGGGCACTCCCATCGTGGCATGCTCGACTTGTCGTGGCGTGTTCAGTGATAAAGGTGTCCACTTTGGCACTGTGGTTGGTGTGATGGCGATCTATGATGATGCAGCCAGTAGCTACACCACCTTGGTCGCGCAGATCCCTACGAATGAGCAAACTCGCCAGTCAATCCATACCGCACTTGACTCAGCCCTCGAGCAGCTTGACCGCATCGGAGAGCTGCCATCATTTATACTCTGCCATCCAACTCCTGGGCTTGAGGAGAGTGTCGTGTCTGCCATTGATGAGTATTTCATTTCACCGGTGCCCATTGTCGGCGGCAGTGCGTCTGATAACCGAGTCTGGGGACTATGGTCACTGTTTGATGAGAACCAATGCACTCAGTCTGGAGTTGCGTTGATGTTGTTCTACACCCAAGCCAAATGCACACACTCTTTTAGTTCTGGCTATTCAAAAACCCCGTTTTCTGGCGTCGTTACCAAGTCTTGCGGGCGAGAGATATTTGAAATAGATGGAGAGCCCGCAGAACAGGTCTACCGACGCTGGATTGCCGAGTACGCCAATGTGGATGTACCTTTGCACTTTGAGTTTGATCTCGTGACCAAGTACTCGCTCGGGCGTAAGGTGGGTGAGCTATTTGATCATAGCTATTACAAGTTATCGCATCCAATCAGAGTCAGTAATCAAGAGGGAGCGATTCTCCTATTTACTGACATTCAAGAGGGTGACAGGGTCACTATGATGGATGGCAATCAAGATGAGATGATCCTTCGCCCCGCGCGAGTACTGCAAGATGCTTCCGTCGGCAATACTCCGCAGGGTGCCATTTTTGTTATTTGCGCAGGTCCCATGATGTATCTCAAAGAGGATATTCATCAAGTCTATCATCACATTGTGGATGCACTAGGCTCTACGCCATTCCTATCACCATTTACGTTCGGTGAACAAGGGCGCTTCATCGGCGGTGAAATTGCACATGCCAATTTGATGGTGACCTCTGCGGTCTTCCATCAGTAGAAATAAGCAAGGACAAGCAACAATGCCAAATCGAAGTCAGGAACAACTGAGAGAAGCCCTGTTTGAGCTTAATCGCAGCCGAGAAAGAGAGGCCGCTCTGCTCAAAGAGAATATGACTATTCTTGACGCTATCTCAAAGATAACTGGCGCTTCAAACAAAGAGCAGATCTTTCAAGAGCTGCACAAAGTACTTTCTCTCTATATTGAATTTGACGAATTTTTGGTCTTGTCCAAAAGTAAAATGCAAACCAGTTATGCCTGTTTGCAAGCGACATCACCGGAATTCAACTCTGTCTATTGGAAGCATGGCGCAAAATTTAACCGCGTGTTAGAGGGAGAAACAATTGTTATCTTCGATACGACACGTATCGAAGAAATTCAGACCCTTAACCGACGTATAAGCCCATCAATCAACTCCGCGCTATTAGTTGGTGTCTGCAGTGAGCTCTCTGATGCGATTATATTACTTTTAGGTAATAAACCCGGCCAATTTTCGCTTGAGACCAGAGAGACACTTAATCGCTTTCGCCCGCTCTTAGAGCGCGCGGTATTCGATATCGAGCATAAAGAACAGCTTACAATCTTGGTTCGTCAGCGAACGGTTCAGCTCGAGCATGCCAAAAGAAAAGCCATCGACGCCAATGAGGCGAAGTCCAAGTTTCTTGCCATGATGAGTCATGAGTTTCGTACTCCGCTTAACTCGGTATTGGGCTACATCGATGTGTTATCACAACAGGTGAAGGGCAGTGAATCACAAAATATACTGTCCCAAATGACCACATCCGCCGAAATGCTGTTGGCACTAATCGGTGATATTCTCGACGTTACCCAAATCGAGCGTGGTAGCTTTCCACTTAACCGCAGTTGGGTAGGATTAAGGAAAACGTTAGAAAACAGCATTGCTTACCATCAAACACTGGCGAAAAGTAAACAGCTCGATTTCAATTACGTGATTGATATCGAGGAAGGCCTTAATGCCTACATGGATTCTAGTCGTCTATCGCAGATCATTTTCAATTTGCTTGGCAATGCCGTTAAATTTACCGACAAGGGCTCAGTCTCATTTTACGCCTCGCTTAACAATGGCGAGTTGCTGCTTACGTTTACTGATACAGGGATCGGCATTGCACGAGAGAACTTGGATAAGCTGTTTGTGCCGTTTGTCCAAGCCGACTCAAGCATTACCCGACAGTTTGGCGGGTCAGGCTTGGGACTTAGTATCACCAAACATATTGTCGAGCTGAAAGGTGGGGTTATTCACCTCGATTCCATAGAATCTAAAGGGACGACGGTCGAAATCAAGATGCCACTGGAAACACGTAAGGCTCTTGCGAATGAAGGTAATGCTTCAAGATCAGCGCAGGCTAGGGTAGGCAAGCATGTTCTGGTTGTAGAAGACACAAAAACCAACCAAGTTGTCGCAAAACTTATTCTAGAAAACAGTGGTTTTATAGTTTCAACGGTTGATAACGGCGCACTAGCCGTTGATTATATGCGTAATAGTCAAAACAAAGTTGATATTATTCTTATGGATATCTCAATGCCAGTGATGGATGGCATCACTGCAACAAAGAAAATTCGTGAGTTTAATTGCCACACGCCGATAATCGCACTGACCGCGCACGCAATGGAAACAGATAAAAATCAATGCTTTAAATGTGGGATGAATGAGTTCATCTGTAAACCGATTCGACAAAGTGAGGTGGTCGGGACAATAGACCAAGTACTAGCGACCAACATTGAACTTGAGTATACCGATTGCTAAATCATAGTCTAATGAGATAAATATCATGAAAAATACGCGTAACTTAGTGGAGAGTATCACAGAGGTATTTATCTGTAGTTGTCTATTATTTGTTAGCGATTTTGTGTTGCGGATCGTTGGCTTGCGATTATTGAGCATAACAGGTAATGCGACCACCGATATATTGGCGGTCGGCATTCTGAGCTTTGCATTGTTGCAATCTGGTGTGGTGCGTTTTATTCGTCTCGTCGCACTTGGCTTGATACGATCATAAATTTGGGTCGATACCATCTACCCAAACGCATGCGACCCAAACTGCCTTAAGCCGCATTCAATTGTGCGCGGTGGTTTTGTTTACGATACCAGTAAATGCATGCAGCAATCGAGGTGTACAAGTAAGCCAGTATCGCTATCAAAGGTGAAGAAGCCAAGTTGGCCATAAAGGTAAGCGATAAGCC
Source organism: Vibrio sabulosilitoris (assembly GCF_055391395.1). Classification (NCBI taxonomy): domain Bacteria; kingdom Pseudomonadati; phylum Pseudomonadota; class Gammaproteobacteria; order Vibrionales; family Vibrionaceae; genus Vibrio; species Vibrio sabulosilitoris. The sequence goes on along the minus strand of NZ_AP029599.1, from coordinate 2,157,098 downwards.
CAACGAAGTGATTACCAGTTTAGCCAGTAAGCCAAGGAACAGCATTCCCATCGCAAGTTGCGGCATCGACGTCCGCTGAAATGCAATCCAGTAGCATGCACCTAATGATAATAAGGCCACAATCGAGCCAGCTGCAAAAGCTTCAGAGTGTTCAATTGAAGAGATGCCAAACAAGGCAAGACAGACCAAGACACAGATAAATTTCATTAACAGACTCCCGTAGGGTTCGATTCAAATCCATTCATTCAAGCGTTAATCAATCAACGCTGCCATTGTCTATTTATTCGCCACAAATGCAAGCTAAGATCGACGATTTAGTCTGGTTTGTCTAATTTTCTAACCAAAAGCGGCAAAAAAGCATACATTCATCACAAGGCTCAATAGTGGTATTGCCACAGCAAATGACCGGTTCAACGCTCATTATTGACTGTCAAACCGCCATACCGATCATCTTGGTAAACTCTAATTACTGCAACGAGTGACGGTTTTTCAAATGCTCGCGTCTTTATTGGCATTGAGCCGGCACACAGGCAGGCTTTGAATGTCGTGATGCTCAGAGAGTAACAACGAACTAACAGCTTTAAGCGTTTAGCGACTGATAGATGGTAAAAGGCATAACCAGCTAATAATCATCTAATTAATCGATAGATAATTAGATGATTATTAGCTATTTTATGGTAAATACAATTATGTTCAATACGTTGGCTGATTGAAGATGAGGGGAGTAATGGATGTGAATACAAGTATATCTACATAAGTCATATTTAACATAATATACATAATACGCACTGGAGGTTGTTTTGTTAACATACGGATTTTCAACGACTTTTTGCGAACCTCGTCACGCTACAGCCCCCGTAAACCCTAGAGTTTTTGCACCAATATCACTTTTTCTATACGTTTGTTTCGCTTTTGTTTCGGTAACGCGAAAAAACATAACTTTTATAAGCGCCTTGAGCGTCCCCATTTAATAGCGCGTGACTATTGAACCCCTTCAAATTAATAGCCACATCCGATTAAAAAGCGGCTTAATTTTAATTTCAGAACTGTGAGAAATATCACAATGCTAGATACATCATTTAAAGAGTTGCTATTCAAAAACTTTGATTCCGTTCAGTCTGCCGCTGACTGGTTTCACGTCAAACCGATCACCGTGCAACGTTGGCTAGACGGCACATCCCACATTAACCCGATGGCGGAAAAGCTGCTGATCATCAAATCCATTGGCTACTTGCCCAATGACGTGCGTTGGTCAGGCTTTCGCATCAACGAGCAAAAAGGCATCATTACCACGCCCGATGGTCGCGAGTTCAGCCCCAAAGAGCTCGACAGCTTTGCTATCCATAAAGACGAACACCGCCAGTTTGTCGAACGCTACGGCCACATTGAAGCACCGAAAGTTTATCCCGCCAAGGAAAACCATTTTCCGTTTCGTGGCGGTCGCCGTCCAAAAGCCGCGATTTGGATACCGACAAAATACAAATAAGTGACACTGTGACTGTTTGATTTTTGATGTGCCACTAATGACAAAAGCCCCATTAAGGGGCTTTTTGTGTTAGTTGAAGTGCTTCATGGTCAGTTCAATATCACGCACTTTCTCGATCAATTTGTTCAAAATCTCTTTGTGTATCCGTTGGTTATACCAAAGCATCCCAAGGAAAATGATTTCAGTCGGTCGAAAACCCAACTCACTCATGAGTGCGACCGCTGGAAATTCCGCCATAGTGCCACCCTAGCCCGTTTTAAGCTCATCACGCAGCGTTTCCCACAGACCCACGCCAATCGGTACAACGACTGCCGCCGCTGAGCCAATCACGCCGCCAAGGTGTAACCCCGTGTCGGTTAACTCGGCGTTAAACAAATGACCATTGCCCGAAAGCAGCGCCACCGCCGACCCGATCAGCGCCAGCCCGCGCCACGTCGATTTTTGGTTAAACTTCATCATATTAATGCGACTCCCTCGATAGCATCTTCAATCGTGTAATGGCGTCCAACTTCCATCACTGACATCGCGTGAACGGTACGCGCTAACAAATGGCGATCTTGCATATCGAGCCGCTCATTGACATCAACGCCCAATTCTCCCGCGACAAACGCCGCGTAGTTCTTGGTATTGTTTTCGTTTGGCGGTGCAAAGCGATTTATCATCTCGGCGAGCGTGTAAAGCCCGTATTTGGTCTGATAATTCTGCATGATCTTCGCACCTGCACGAAACCCATACTTAGGATGTGAAAACGTTTCAAATTCATTGTCCTTGGATGCGCCCGCTTCACCTTGCCAAGCGTTGCCAATGCGAATGTTTAGCGGGTTATTGTTGCGCACTCCGCGCGGTAAAAGTAAATCGCTCATTTTGCTGTTACGTGCTCCCCATACACCGATTAACGCGAGAATGACAAAGGCCAAAATCAGTGATTTAGCCGCCATATTCGGTATCCTCTGCATCAAAAACGCGGATTTGGCCGCCGATACTGTACACCGACCCTTTACTGGTTGAGTCCAAATGTGACAACGTCCCTTGTGCATCGCAAACATAGAAATTCGCTGTCATATCGGCGCGCTCATGTGACGCAAGCCCCGTTTGCCAATCAATGAACATATCAGGGTTAGCGGCGAGCCAATCCATAAAATGACCGGAGAAATTTAACCGTTTGTTGCTTGCGTCCCAATAGGCGGGCAGATACACACTCGCGCCGAATCCATTTTCAATGTAGATGCGTAACCGCAACTCGTTAGCCGCTTCAATTTGAGTAATTAAACTGCTGTCTGATATGGAAAACGCGCCGTTAAATGTCATTGACATACCAAAGCGCGTGGCGGCTTGAGTTACCCATTCGTCTGGGATTGGCTCACTTCGCCCGTGTTGCAAATACGCTTTGTGCGCTTCAAGTGGGTTTAAACAGTTAGTGTAAATCGCTGAATCATAGCGATAAAATAACTCTGTCTTGCCGACTTTTTCGTAATGCGGCGAGAGGTGAATTTTATACTCTCCACCGTCACGACCATTTTCACGGATATTAAATCCGCACTGCATCGCACAATTAAACGGCGTTTCACCGCCTAGATTTAGCCCGTCCAGAAATTGCGCGAGATACTCCAACTTATTGCGCGGATCGCCTTCTGGCAGATTGTCGAACACTTCACCGATAGCGATTTCATCGGCTTTTTTCTTTGGATAACCCATTGTTAAACCTCGATTACCATCAAGCGATCACCCGCTTGAGCATTAAGAAAAATTTCGCCTTTTGCGGCAAGCTGTAACACCTCGCCCGCGTCCAGCTCGTACACCTGCGCGCCCGTCTCCGCGTCCATCAATTCAATGGCGCTCGCATTATCCTTGTGCGCTTTGATGGTCACACCCTTGCGCGCATCGTCTTTTGCAATGCTGGCGGGGAACGTATCAAAGGCGTGCGTTTTAAATCGCCCAGAGGCGAGCACATACGCATTTACGGCAGGCATTTTGGAGACTTCCACTTCTGGCAGTGTCGCTACCTCGACCGCTGGCAAGGTGGCTACCTCCACGGCGGGCAGTGCGGACACCTCCACCGCTGGCATGGTTGCCACGTCTACGGCGGGCACTTTGCTCACTTCGACTGCTGGCATGGTAGATACCTCGACCGCTGGCAGTGTGGAGACTTCCACCGCTGGCATGGCGGCCACTTCGACTTGTTGACCCTTTACTGGCGGCGTGAATGTGCCCGCGCCCGTTTCGATATGAATTTCACCGTGACCACTGAGAAAGACGCGCCCAATCTCATCACTGCTATGGTGATAAACGGCGGTTTCTGCGAGCTTGACCAACTCGCTCGTTTCATCAATCGTCATGGTGAACGGTGCATCGGCTTTTTCAACGTGTACCCATTTTGCGCCAATGGTCAAAGGCATTGGCTGACCGTCAATTAACTGAATAATCATTTTTTCGCCACCGCTCCATAGGACACCACACCCAACACCAAACACACCACCACGATCAGCACGATTTGTTTGGTATCACTTTCGCTTTTGCCGCCGTCTTGTTTGAACTTGGCAAGCTCCATCATTGACGAGAGATTCGCACTATTTTGCGCCGCTTGGTTGCCAGCAAGCCCAGCAATCATGGATAAATTCTCGCTGTTGGTGCTGCTGTATTCATCGAGCGCGTGCGCGGCAAACATGGTATTAATTTCGTGCGTATCGGATAAAAACGCCGTGTTGGTATCGTGTGTATCACGCACCAAAGCGGAGTTAATTTCGTGCGAGTTTTGCACGAACTCGACACCATCGGAAAACATGTTTTGACCCGCTTCAATCACCTCGCCGCCAAGCTCTAACGCGCCCTTGACCGCGCCGTGATCGGTCGCTGTAATGTTAATTTCTGAGTTATTAACGCCGCTGAGATTCGTGCCTAAGTTATCGCCGCTAATGGCGGTTTGACCGCTGACATTAGTGGTTTGATTACTGCTGCTAGAACTGGATTTACCACCCACTTTTTAAAACTCCCATTTCATAGAAGTGACCCCGTCACACTGACTTTCACTAATGCCAAGTGCACGGCATAACTTCGCTACCCCTTTGAAATGCGTATCCGCGCCAATGCTCGATAACCCCGCCTTTTCTACGTAGTGACGCAACTCGCGCACGGCCTCAACCATGCCGCGACCCGCCAGCCCCCACAAAAAATAGGACTCCCCGACAACCTCGCCCGCAACCACCACATCAAAGCGCTCACCCGTTAAGTGATACACCGACACGCGCCCCGCTTTGATTTCTTGCTGCATCAAATCAAAGTCTTTCGGGCACGCTCGAAACGCTCGCTTTAGTCGCTCAATAGCCCCGCGTTGCGCGGATACGCACTCAATCATTTTTTCGTGAACCAAAGCGTGGCGAGAATCCCCACACCCACGACAATTAGCCACTTGTTAGGATTACCCATATTGATAGACCCGATTGATTGACCGTTAGAATTTGTGCCACCATCCGCGCCGCTGGTCGCTTGACCACCATTGATCGGCGCGGTATTGGTTAAACTTCCAAAATCTGAAAGCATTAGAACACCCCCAATTTGATAGAGAGAAAGACCGCCAGCGCGAGTACGATTAACCACGTTAGGCGGTTAAATCCGTCACTGGCCGAAAATCCAAGATAAGCCCCAAGAGCGCCGCCCCCTAAGAAGGGAAGAAAAATCAAAGGCATTATTTTTTCCCCTTCGTAGCCACGTACAACACCCCGCAAATCGCCACCGCAACACCCGCCGCGATTGCCATATCTTTGCTAATGGTGAACCCGCCAGCGCCGCCACTTTGGACAGGCTCGCCGTTGGGCTGTTGGTAGTTGTTTTCGTTGGCGCGGTTTTCATCAGGGTTTGCGGATGAAACGCGATCGGCCTCTTGGTCAACTTTGGCATTGAGCCAGTTGTCGCCTAACTCGCCCACGGCATCAATTGCGCCGCCGACTAGTTCGCCGCCCGTTTCGAGTAAGTCATTCCACCAATCCATGCAAACCCCCTTTGGTTATTTGGCTGCGCCTTGTGCTGGCAGTGTGGCCACTTGCTCGATAGCTTCAATCACAAGCGGTACGCTGCCCGCCTCTGATTTTTCAAGCTCAAATTGCAGTTGTTTAGCCGCGTTGGTTGGCAGTCGGCCTTCTGTGCCGAAACCCGTGCGCACAAAATCAAGCGTGAAAAATCCTGCGGTTTGCTCAAGCTCGGCCAATGCCAAGTCATAGGCGTTATCGACTTTTGACACGTTCATTTCTTCACGGTCGTCACGTAGAACGCGAATACGTTCAATGGACGCATCTTTAAAGTGAACACGTTTAAGGGTTAGGAATGGCGAACGCTCGGAAAAATCAAACGGCGTGCGGCCTGTTGCGGAGGCAAACCACGTCAAAGAGTACAAACGCGGCATGTAATAACGTGTCGCTTGTGCGGCCGTGGTATGAGCACGGGCGCGAATGATTGGGGCTGCTGTGCCCGCATCTTTGGCTTTTAGCTGGATGTAGAGCATCCAAATCTCACCGCCTAGCGTGACAAGCTCACCCGTGCGAACGCCCGCTTTAGTACGTAGCGAAATATCCGCAAATGGGATGATGTAACGACCTTCTTGCGTGTACTGCTTGCGGTGCTTTTGAAGGTTCACAAGATCTTCGCCCGTTAGGTTGATGATCTCTTTACCGTTGAGCTTGAGCATGACGCGCTCAATGTCTTTCGGATCGCTAATATCCGTGACTAATTCAATATTTTGGTAAGTTGGACCCGACACCAAACGCAAGGTTGCTTGGTTGCCCCATGACACGCCTTCTACTGGATCAAGCTCTTTTGGGCGTGGGTTGAATGGTGTTGTTAGCATTTCCATTAAAACCAACCCTTAGAGCCGTTTACTTGCTCTTTGATTGGCTTTAACGAATCAACGTTGTTGATAAGTGCGAGGATGACGATAGTTACACAGGCGGTAACTAGCATCGGTTTCACTGTTCGAGTAGTGACTTTCATTGTTTACCTGCTTAGTTATGGCGTTATGCCGTTGAAAACAGGACTAATGAAAGCAAGGGATTTAGCTGTTGAGTAGGAGGTAAAACCTAATAGGCTACAACACTAACCTATTAGGTAACGTGGAACTCAAAATTTCATCAAACGTGATTTTACTAAAGTACTGTGCAGATTGATTGCGTCAATGTGCTTAGTATATTCTTCGACGCTGAAGCTCTTAGGTGTATATATAAAGCGACCTGTGTCTGGTTCTTCATACCCGCTATTTTTTTGAGCTTGAAGTCTAGAAAAGAGTGTATTAATCGAGTCCTTGTATATATTAAATTCTTTGAATTCCATATTGGGATCGAATGACACTATAGAGAGATATTTGTTAGCATACTTCAATATGTCTATAGTTATAGACTCGCAATCATGAACTGTTAATTGTTTCTCAAGGTACACTAGATGACTAATGGATAGCTTGTCGTTACCACTACTTAATGACAAAGGAAGGGTTAATGAATCGATAGCCCTATACTGTTTAGTCGCAAGCTCATTAGAAAACGGAGCGTTTTCCTTATCGTTTAGATGTATTGTTAGCGAGTATAAAGCTCTATCAATATCAGACAGAGTATCATGAACAAGTGCCATATTTACTTTGATATCACCTGTTATGATCATGTTTGGGAAAAGCTGTGCATGCGCAATACGGCTATCTACTTCGCGATCAATTGTATTCGCATATTTTTCAAATTCTTCTAGGTGTTTAAAATAGTTAGTGAACCGATTTTGCGCTGTTGTGACATCAAGTTGTTGTTTCGTTTGTTTAAACCGAATATTAATGCTTAATAAACTGTAGGCTGCGAAATATGCAGCCGTAAGTTTGAGCGGAAAGTCGTAGATTGATACAAAATTACTCCATGCCTGCTTACCATAGTGCAGTTCGTAGGCATTTGATTCGTATAACTCATACGTAATTCCAATTACTGACGCCAACAGGAAACCTATCCAGACTATAGTTATCCCAAAGATTTCACGCTCCCAAAAAAGACTTTTACTTTTCAACCTAGACCTCTTCTATACGTACAGCTATGTTAGCTTTTGTTTTGCTTACATATTAACTCCCCTTGTTGGACATTATCAACGCCATTTCCAATGATCAGATACTCAGCAATGCCGTTGTTTTGTGCCGCAGTTTTTAGTGATCTTAGTTTATCGAGGCATGTTCCTCGTAATCTGTGAATGGCGTTTACATCAGTAAGGCTAGATAAACCGCCCACCCACCAAACTGGACTTTGAGTAATGACAGTTTTAGGCACTTCTTGTGTACGTTGAAACGCACTATGGACCACCAACCCAAATTGACGACCACCACGCCATAGCTCTCCTGCACGGCCATTGAGTTTAGTACTCGTTTCAGCGGCGCTGCCTAATTCCTCAATGACAACATGGAGGGGCTTTTTTAATCCATCTCCGACACTCCAGACAATCGCGGCAAACATTTCGAGGTTTTCCATTGTTGCGGGTTTTACCAGGGCACATTTAAAACTGGTGTTTTTTGCTCGTGCTGCCACTAATGCCCGCGCAAATGGTGAGAACTCGGTGAAGCGTTGAACGTTTTGCCCTTTGAATTTCTCATTACAATAGTTTTCGTAGGGATCAAAGAAAACGACTTGAGCGCCACGCGGCACAAGGTTTAACTTTTTTATAGCCGTTGTTTTGCCGCCACCCGTACCCGCCACATAAACAGTATGTAGTGCGGGCAAGGTTTGGTTTGCATTTTTAGGGCTTGGCAATTTAAGCGGCTGCGCTTTCTTCGCCATGTTCACCCCCTTGCGTTTTGGTTTCGTCATTGGCTGCCGCTTGGTTTTTCATGGCTTCTAGTGCGGCGAATTGCTCAAGTTTAAGGCGCTTAATTGTCGCTACGCTTGATATGGTCAGACCGCCCGCCGCCAATAGCAACAGGGCTTCATCTTTGTACTTATCAGCTAGTTCGAGCCATGTACCGCCGTATTTCTGGATGATGGGTTGTGCGGCTTCAATAAACTTGGCTTTCTGAGCTTCGTCATAGTGAAATTCGACACCCGCCATCATAGAGATCGCGCCTTCTGATAGCCCTAGCCCATAATCGAGCATCATTGCAGCAGCGGCGGCCTCCGCTTCACCAATTTGCACGCCTTCGCTTTGTTCGCTGGGTGCTTCACTTTGTGGGGTTTCGCCACGTTCAATGGCATCAATATCATCTAATTGACTAAATGCCGCGTTATGGTCGGTCACTTCGTGGCTTTCGGCTTCAATGCCGTGATTATCAGGCTGTTGCATGGTTTTTTGTCGTTCCCTTGTTGATAAAGATGAGTAGTGCAATAAGAGCGGCGGCGGCCGCTAAATATGGCGTTAAGGTTTCAAGCCTTGTTTTTTCGGCTTTCGGCTTGGTTTCTTGTATGACTTCAACGGTTGGCATTGGCTCGGCTACAACTGGCGGCGCTTTTGGCTTTGAAACCTCGGTTTCATTGGCTTCAACGTCTTTTAGCCCGTCTTTAGTTTCGCTCATATTGGCTTTGATGAACGCTTGAAACTGCTCGCCTTTGCCTTGTTGGAAACCGCAATTCGGACAATTGAAATACAATCGCCCTGTATTACGTTGATTCTTTGGCGGCTCGCCCGTGGTTAATATCTTGTGCTCACCGACTGCATGAACCGTAGACACACAACCGCAATCAGGCATGTGACAATGAATAAAGCCCTTTATCGGGTTTTTGCTCGCCATGACTGCCCCCTAAAGCTCGTTTTTCTGCATTTGGCTTTCAAGCTCAAGCAAGCGTTGGTTGGTTTGCTTCATCCAAACCACAAGCAGACGCAACGGCGCGGTAAACGCTTTTAACATCATATTCCCGCTGGCTTTTTGCACTTCCTTTTCAATTTCTGCCGTGATCACATCGGATTGATTCATTGAGTTTCTTCCTTGACTGTCATTAGTGATTTAGTTGCTAACCAATAAACGCCCGTTTCTGATTTTGATGGTTTGATATTGGTCTACTTTGAATATTCGCCCCTTTATGAGTGGCGAAACATACTCCGTTAACTGCGCACTGCTCCAACCTGTCACCGTTTTGATTTGCTCTCTAATTGCTTGGTTACAGTTATTCTCAGTGCTCCAAGTGGACGCGCTCCGCGCTTTTAAAAGCCCCTCGGCTTTCGCCTTCGGGACTAACTTCAATCCGCACTCGCGTGCGGTTTGAATGACACCACTCAACCACTCGAAACCAATCACGCGTTTGATGGTTTCTTGGTATTGATTCTGCTTTTCTTCATAAGCCAGTTGGACGCCTTGCGCCAACTCGCAAAACAGCGACCATTTAGATGAGTCGGCCGCTTGTCGGATAGCTTCAAGTTTCTGATTAAATTGGGTTTGGCTTGGTTTGGCTTTGCGCATCACACGCCACAATGACACGGACGCGCCACCGAATTGCTGAAACTGACGGATATTAAACAGGCTCGCCCACGCGCGAACACTAAAGGCGCTTTTCTCGGCCTCGGCAAACTCGATCGGCTCGCCGTATTCGTCTTGAGCAAGATAAGCCCCGTTAATGTTCTTTGATACGTATTTCGCAATGTATGCCGTTGCGCCGCCTTTGCTTGGATCGCAATCGACCGCTTTAAAACGTGCCTCGGTATTGTCGCCCAATTCTTCACGGTCGTTTTTACAGGCCACAATTTCGAGCTGCTTTTTCACTTGCTCGGCGTCTTTTGGAGCACAAAACAGAAAGTAATGCGCGTGCGGCGTGGCATCTTTGTGCGGCTCGGCAACACGAAAACCAAAGTATTCAATTTCACGTTTAGCAAGGCGAGCACGGCCACGCGCCCATGTTTTCATTAACTCGGCTTGACCGTCTACAGGGCTTGAGCCGTCCCACTTGTACGAATTACGGTGAAAGCGACTTGGCAACGTCCATGTAATGAATAGCGCGGTGAATCCTTTTTCCTCGGCCAATTCTTCAAAGCCACGGGCACGCACCATCATTTCAATACGGCGGTTTTCGGGGTTCGCGGTACTCGAATTGATCGCATCTTCTAGCGCGATACTTTCGCCGTTCTCCTCATCGAGTAACGCCATGTTTTTAATATATTCCTGCATTTGCCTTTGATTTTCTTTCCACGCATTAAACGCCCCCTTAGATACGTATTTGTGCTGATTTTTCCCTTCGCCCACATAGCCAAGCGCAATTTGGCAATACTCTTTGTATTGCCCGCGTAACTTCATGAGTCGGCGCATGTACCATGAGGGATCAACGAGTTTTAGCGCGGCGCTTTCTAGCTCGGCCTCGGTTGGCGGCAATTTTGCCCCCAAATCAATCGGCGGCTCAATCAGTAGAGCGCGGGCGCGTTTGTTTTGTTCACCCACCACATAACGAATGGTTTCGTGAAAATCGGCAAAGTCGCCTTGATGATGCGTTGTGATTTCTTGCATCAGTTTTAAACCCGCTTCGGCGGCGGCGTTGGATAGGCTTTTCAGGCGAGAAATTGAGATCAGCTTTTCGTGAGTCAGCAGCGCCGACTCACCAAAGAGATCAGGATATTGGTTTTTGATGTGCGCTTGAATTGGGGCGAGTTTCGCGCGCTGCTCATCACGAAAATTCGACACGTTTAACGCCGTGGCATTTTTTCGCAATTGGCGAGCGGTCACGCGCTGTTTTAGCTCCTGCTCGATGGGCGCAATCAAACCATTCATCAACTTAACGCCTCTCGACCGCCGCCAATGTGGGTAAAGAACACTTGAATCGGTGCGCCTTCGCATTGGTGGAGTACCTTTATGCGATTGATTAGCACCGTGGCATAGTTCGCCCCGTCAGTAAGTCGGATTCGGTCGCCTTTCTTTTGGTGTAAGTCATTCAGTAGCTCGGAGACGATCGCACCTTCTATCACGCCTCTTAGGTAGGCGGCTGGTACGCTGATTTTGAATTGGCTTGCCATATCGCTATCACTCCCCAATCATTGCGCCGCGTGCGTCTAACTCAATCAGCTGATCAAGAAAAGAGTTTGCGCCCTGCGCGGGCGCACTCCCTTGCTTGCGGAACTGTTGAAATTCTTCATACACGACATTCGGGACGGTCGTGACTATATCGCCGTTGAGTACCACGGCGGCACGGTCGCTGTTTTCCATTAACAAAACGCGATCAAAATGTATTGTGCAAACGTACCCTTGCGGGCAAAACACGTTTAAAAGTAGGTATTTACCCTCTAATGCTTGCTCAATTTCAAACTTAATCATGCTGCACCCCCTTTGACGCGAGCGAAACGCGCGGGGATGTATTGAGAAGAAGGCTGTTTTGATTTGATCTGACGCACACGTTTTAGGCAACGTGCCACCCATTCACGGGATTTTTGGGTAAGCTCTGGATTTGGGTTTGCACACCCCGCCATATCGGGGCATGGCAAATGAATTGGGCTTAATACCTTGTTTTTGCTCGTTACTTCCATGTTTCGTGACCTCCGCAAGTCTTAAAAACGTTACGGAAACGAACATATACAAATATTTATACACGTACAACGTAGCCTTACTATGTACAAAAGCGGATTTGAGGGGCTAAAATTGACGAATGTTAGGAAATTCAGTTAGGGAAGCTATGAACTTTACAAACGTTCTATTAGACAGAGTGAAAACCCGCTTTGCGCTTACCTCTGACTACCAATTGGCAAAGCATTTGAACGTTTCGCGAGCTCGTGTTTCTAATTGGCGCAACGAGCGCAATCCTATGGATTGGGATATAGTGTTTGAAATTGCAGATATGCTGGAATTGGACGATCAATTTGTCGTGCAAAATTTGCTAACAGAGAAGTATAAAAACCCCCGCCTTATCAATGCTTTACGTGTAACGGAAGCAATTTAACATTTCATTTACCACATTATACATAATGCGCACTAGAGGTGTAAGAGCTATTTAGTAATGTCCGGTTTGAGCCAGATTTAAAATGTCCTCGTATTAAGTCTTCGATGTTCGTTGCTGAGGACCCAAACCGATGTTAATTCCTGTGACCAAAACCTAAATCGATTTAAAGTACTGCAATATGTCCATGACCGTAGTCTTCGTCAAGTTGACGCTGCAGAGATCCTCAACATTACTCCACGACAAGTTCGGCGGTTACTTGTTCAACTAAGCCTTCATGGTGCACAAAGCTTTGCTCATGCTGCACGCGGTCGACCAAGTCACCGTCGTTGTGCGGATGACTTTCGGATACATGTTTTGGAGATAGTTCGAGCCCAGTATGCTGACTTTTCTCCGACCTTTACCTCGAAAAACTCATCGAGCAACACAACTTGACGGTCTCCAAAGAAACACTCCGGCAATGGATGATTGCCGAGGGAGTTTGGGTGCCACACGCGAAAAGAAAACCTCGAATCTATCAACATCGCTACCGTCGAATTTGTTTTGGTGAACTGATCCAACCATGGCTGGCTTTCATGATCTCGCGACTGTTACCTAAGTTGTGTAAAGTCCTTTACAACATAGTAACCCAAGTAGTTCTTGTTAACGGTTAAAAGAACCAGATCACCTTCTTGGGAACTCTCCCATGTTTTATGGTCTGCGCTTAGGTAAGTTACTCCATACTCATCATGCTCAACGGACACTGAGTATCTGAGGCCGCCTTTACCTCCATTAACTCGCTTATCTGTAATTACAGCAGATACTTCATGGCTATCTCCAACAGATGTATAGAGACATAGGATGCCCATGATCAGCACTGAACAAGAAACGGTTAAAATACACGCCCATCCGAAAGGTTTCTTTTCTATCGGTGTGTCAAATCTAGACCCTGCATATAAGTCTTTATTATTTAGGTGTTTTTTTGCCAAAATCCTCGAGGCTTCCATGGCTAGCCCTATGAGAGCCGTCAGTCCTATCAGTTCCCAAGGATGAAAAACTCTTCTATCAAGCTCGAAAGTTATCAGAACCGCAGCAGTCAATAAGCTGATTTGAAGCAAGTTTTTTAGCATAGCTAGCCACTATTTAGCCTTATATAAACGGGCATGATGCCATGATTGAACGATAAGACAAGCACTCTAGGCGTGAAAGTTATCAACATCATCCGCCGGTGTATGCTAGAAAATGGTGAGACACGACCACTCATCGATCGTGCGACTCGATACAAATGGGTTCGCACGTGGGAAGTCGCGCAATAAACAATCGTACTTATTAGGCGCTAACTATTATCGGTGGCCAATCATGTCTCTCTGTTGGCTGCTGATACTCACCCTCCCCGCTCACCTATTCTATAAACTCGATAATTCAATACGTGATTAAGAGTAACGAACAATAATCCATCAAACGAGTCGCCAACTCTTGCACAATAGTTACTAACACGTATATTGCGCACAACTTTTCCAACACACATGCATTAAATTCATGACAGCTTTAAGATTATTGGGACTCGGTATTGTTCTTATTCTTTTGTCAGCCTTTGGCATCCAACACACCAAATCAATGGACTCACACGGAATAGAGACACAGGCGACTGTGACTGGGTTTGAGGTTTATATGGAGAAAAGAGGCTTGAGTAGGCATTCCAAAGAGCGTCACGAGAGCCAAACCCATCAATACATGACCTACACGTGGGTAAGTGAGAAAGGCACTGAGCATAAAGGCAGAGAGAAAGTCAGAATTGGCTGGGAGCCACCACAAAATGGACGAATAGATATCATTTATGTGGATGATCCAAATCATTCCTCACCAAAAGTGGATGTCATTTTTAGAAAACGTAACCCCCACCGTTCTCAGTTTTTATTTGTGGCTTATGTTGTGATGGGGCTTATTGGTACGGGACTTATCCTAGCCTCAATATACGGGTTGTGCTCCTCCATCCGAAAGGTCATTATGAGAATAGGTGTCCTTATCAAACGTTGAGCTTATAACGCGAAACTAACACCAGTACCCCGCGCCCTGCACAAATTTGCAAAATGCGACTATCTAGCACGCAGTTTGCAAATCAATTACCAAATTGCAATGCAACTTCTGACATATCAAGTGGCTTTTTTAGGTAAGGTATTGAAAAATAGTTACCTTCTATCGTTGGCACGCGTAATGCAAAGTAATAAACGACTCTGGCTCAGGCGAGAGTCACCTAGCCAACTGACATTTAGCGAACTTAGATAGTTCCATCTGTATACAGCCAATCGCTCGTTGTGATTGGTTTTTTTTTAGAAAATCGGATGAACCGTACCATCTCCATCATTCTCTTGGTACTTGTCAACGAAGTGAATGACTGTTCCCTTGTTGAGCATGACGTAAAGCTGATTGTCTAAGTAAACCCCAACAACATAATGATTTTTCGGAATGCGGTAGCTTGGTATCTCCGCCCTTTCATCCTCGCAAATCACCGTAATATTGATCAACTTGACGCGTTGCAGACCAACCAGGTTTCCCGCTTCGATAAAGCCACCAAAGGGCGCACGGAATGTACTGCCACTGCGCAGGTAGGCCTCGATCATGCCATCATTGTTGTGGTTGTTCCCTACAGGGCCATTGGCGTTGATCCTATCAACTCGATAGGAGGCCGCTACTTGAATAGCTCGATACATAAGGAAACCTCGATATACTGTTTAAATATACAGTATATCGATAAAGCGTGACCTGTCGAGACGAATGCACCGCCTATCGCTTGAAAATGCATCACTTGGAAATGACCTACAGGACGCTACGCGCAATCTTTTTGCATGGAGTGCATTCGATGTCTCGCCAATCACAACGCTTGTGATTGGCTTGATTAATGGTGTGTTTACGAGGAGGAAACAAGAGAGGGCGTAAAAATGTGGCTGACAGACTTGAGTGGCAAATGTAGGCCCATTTACACATTATTCAGTGAGGAGCTTACTTAAATCCTCTTTAAGCGTATTGACCTTCTGCGCTGCTTTTTCACTACGAGAAGCTTCTGAGAGCAGATATTCAATCGCATCGGATAAGGTACAGCCAAGTTCATTGGCGCGGTACGAGAGTTTCTCCCACACGCGGTAATCGAGATCGATCGATTTTTTACGCGTATGAAGCTGCTCTGCATTGTAGTGACGTTTGCGTTTGGCACGAATGGCCTGTTTGAGTTTGACATCCAGATCCGGCGACATGTGCTCTTCAATCCATTCAAGCACAAGGGTTGGAATAGACTCCATTTCACGCAACTGGTCTACCGCGGCTTTCTGCTCGCTGGTATCAATATGACGAGTGATGTTGATGCCGTCCTTCCACTTCTTGATCAGGTACTGCCACTTCCATCCACATTCAAGGTTTTCTAATTGTTGGTATTTCATTCGTCATTCCCCAAGTTGCATGGGTGACAGCGTAACCCAAAATGGTAAGTAAGTGAATCATCAGTGATAAAAACAGCGACCAGGATCAATTTCTCTGGTGCAATATAGAAAGCTTACATTATGCCCAAGCGAATGTTGCCAGATAATGAATCAGGCGCGCATCTTTATGAAGATACGGGTATAATTGCGCCCTTCACTCTGAAATACACCGCTGACTGGACCGTATGAATCAACAAACATGGCAGGCTGTCTGCCCGCAATATGACCAATATCAACCGAGTATCGAGCGCTTTGATAGCCTTGCTCCCTGCTCTTTTATGGCGCTGCAAGACCGATTTACACAGGCATTGGCTACATTCACGTCGCCATCAGCGGTACGTCAGGAAGCTGGAGTGTCGCGCATGTTACTGGTTAACGCACCAGACAATCCGATCTATTTCGGTGAGATAGTGGCCCAGATCAAGCAAACCTCGACTCAAAGCGTGATGGCTGGTGACAGCTTGGATGGCTTTGATGTGTTTGGTAGCTATCGCATTTCAGAATCTGGTGATGTTATTGAGCAACCTGGTCTGGTTGATCAGCTGGGCAGCGGTGTACTGGTGTTGAGCGCCAACTTCCTATTAGCCAATCCGCCCTTATGGTTGACGGTGAAAGCCCTAGTGCTGGGTCAAGCGATCTCACCGCTTTGTTCAGACCGCCGCTTTGGCAAGTCTCCAGCGCCAAAGAAGCAATTTGATATCAAGGTGGTGATTGTGGGCGATCGGACCCAATTTGCTGAGCTCGAATACCTTGATGATGAAATTCATTCCGGGTTAGCGCTATTTAGTGAACTAGAGCTAGAAGTGGGACTCAATCCAGAGTCTGCCGAACGCTATTTTGGCTTTGTTAAGGGGCTACTAGAGCAATACCAGCTGCCGACGCTGTCCAGCTCTGCTATCCACCGACTGATGATAGCCGGTGCTCGAGAGACCGAAGATCAGCGCTATATGCCACTGGGTTTGCTCTGGCATATGTCTCTGCTTGAGGAAGCAGCGCAGCAAAGCAACGGTGAAATCATTACTGATGATGATATCGAGCAGGTACTTCAGCAGCGTCTCTACCGCGAGTCATACCTGCCTGACCGTGCTTTGTCGGATATTCGTGATGGACAAGTGATCATCGAGACCGAGGGTGAACAGATTGGTCAGGTCAATGGTCTGACGGTGATTGACGTACCAGGACACCCACGCTCGTACGGTGAGCCAGCGCGTATTTCTTGTGTTATCCACTTTGGTGATGGCGACATCTCCGATGTCGAGCGTAAAGCCGACCTTGGGGGCAATCTGCACGCCAAAGGGATGATGATTATGCAGGCGTTTGTCAGCAGCGCTTTGCAGCTCGACGAGCCGCTACCCTATTCTGCCTCGTTAGTGTTTGAGCAATCTTATTGTGAGGTCGATGGCGATAGTGCCTCACTGGCTGAGTTGTGCTGTTTTGTCAGCGCATTATCGGAAAGCCCAATCAACCAACAGATCGCCGTGACAGGTGCGGTTGATCAATTTGGCCGAGTTCAAGCCGTTGGTGGCTTAAACGAAAAAATCGAGGGGTTTTATCACGTTTGTCAGCATCAAGGCTTAACTGGTCATCAAGGTGTCATCTTGCCCAAGTCTAATCTTAAACATCTCGCACTCAATCGAGACGTGGTAGAGAGTATCCGCAAGGGCGAGTTCCATATTTGGTCTGTTTCTAGTGTCGATGAAGCGGTGCCTATCCTAATGAACACCCCATTTCGCAGTGATAAACCTGAACAAGAAGAGGCAGAAACCGAAACGGTACTTGGCAAAATTGCTGAAAGAATTCAAGCTTTTGACCGCCACGCTCACCCTGAAACTTGGTTAGACCGCATCAAGAGTTGGTTTTAGGCCTCAACCTCACAGTTTTACACTGGTCGGGGTTGTTTAGCTTACACGTGTTCTCTAAGATGCTGCTAACATCATATGGAGTAGTACAATGCAGAACAAAAAAGAATCCTACAATCGTGAAGAACTGTTAGCGTCAAGCCAAGGCGAACTGTTCGGTCCTGGTTATCCTCAATTGCCAGCGCCTAACATGCTAATGATGGATCGCGTTACCAAAATGTCGGAAACGGAAGGCGACTTTGGTAAAGGTCTTATTCTTGCGGAGTTGGATATCACCCCTGACCTGTGGTTCTTTGATTGCCACTTCCCAGGTGACCCTGTTATGCCGGGTTGTCTAGGTTTGGATGCGATGTGGCAACTGGTAGGATTTTTCCTTGGCTGGGTTGGCGGTAAAGGCAAAGGCCGCGCCCTTGGTGTGGGTGAAGTGAAGTTTACCGGTCAAATTCTGCCAACGGCGAAAAAAGTCACTTACGAGATCCATATGAAGCGTGTGGTTAATCGTAGATTGGTAATGGGTCTTGCTGATGGCCGTGTACTTGTTGATGGCAAAGAGATCTACTTAGCAAAAGATCTTAAAGTAGGCTTGTTCCAGGACACATCTGCATTCTAATTGGCGCTCAATCATTGATTTCCTGAGAAAATCGTCAGCCAGCTACACCCCAAAAAGACAATCAAGTAGCCCTTTTCTCATTAGGAAAAACACCAAGGCCCCTTTTCAGGGGCCTTGATTCTCTCAATTCGGTTAATCTTCGTTTCTTGTTACTAGTACCAATCGTTACTAGTGTCGGTCGTTATTTGTATAAGCCTGCGTTCTTATCATCCCTGGCGTCTCGCCATCCACCTAGCCAATACGATTTCGCTTCCATTTGTGTATATGGACATTCTTCCGAAGAGCGTCCATTCAACCCTGCCTTGTACCCTTGTGAATGTGCTCTTTCGTTGCGATCTCGTTTCTGTCTCTTCATTGTGTCGTCCTCTAAAACGTATAAGTTGTTCACGTTGAGATGACAACCAAAGGTCTGTGAGTGTCTTTCATACCCTGGCATTGGCTATTAATCGCAGCTGAGTCACGACAGCTTGCTCACACCTGCCAAGTGAAATGACCTCCCTTTGGCATTGGCATCAACTTTGATGAAGTTTTTGTGACTGCCTTATAACCATCGTACAAAAAACGCTCAGACACAAGGTATAAAAAAAGCACGCACTCAATAATGTGAGCGCGTGCTCTGTTCAGAAAAAAACTTTATCGGCGACGCAAACCAAACGCACCTAATGCAGCTAGGAATAGCCAACCAAAGCCAGCACCCTGACGCTCAACCGGAGGATCGTTTAACTCACGCGGAGTGATTGTTGGGATCTCATCTTCAGCGCTTAGCTGATTTGGTACCAGTCTAACCGCAACAACTTTCTCTTCACCTTGACGGTTATCACAGTAAGCATTGTGCGCCGTATCATCATAACCACCCTCACAGAAGATAGCCGTGGCAGCAATCACGCCCGCGTCGTTGATGTCACTTGCACTGATGATGCGATACTGGTTGTTGAACCCATTTGCATCGCCATCATTGGTAAGATCATCTAACAACCAGGCCTTTTGACGATAGAGATCTTCACGTGGGCTATCTAGATCAGGGACAGTGAAGATAAACCCGCGACGACGACGAGGCTGACCATCGTTCTCACGCAAGCGCGAGGCATCGATTTCACCCACTATCTCATTGTGTCTGTTAATTGCACCTAGGTCAGCACCCATACCAGAAAAGAACAGGCCTTGGTCATACGATTGCAAGTACTTGGCTGTTGGACTGTCGGTAATATCTAATACCACGAACGGACGATTGGCAGCAGCACCGTTTTCTGGACGGCTACCACGCAGCTTAGACTCACCAATCGCGACACCGTTTCGGTTGACTGAGACCAGTTGAGTGTTACTGTTCACTCGCTCATCTTTGCTGTTCTCAATTCGAGCGCCCGACACGCCACTTTTGTTCTCGAAGCCCTCTTCACCCAGCTTGAAAATCGACGCCTCTAGGTAATTTTCGCTACTATCATAAGTGTTGTAGCCAACGGCATAGATATCATCACCGACCTGGGTGATATCTCTAATACTTCCCTGTGCCAAGCGCTCACCATCTTTAGGCTTATTACTTGGCCAATTAATTGCCGTGTACTCGAAAGTCTCACCACCATCGATTGAGCTCCAAACCGTTGCCTTTGATGTGGTGTGATTGCCATTTGTATTGGACACTATCTGCGAGCTACTTCCAACCACATGCACGGTAAGGCCGTCTTCGCTAACCCATGTTGCCCAAGCTCGATGATCCACAACACCATCATCAAGACTAGCCTCAAGCTCATAAGGAGTAACGGCAACAATACTTCTGCTCGATGCCGATACACTACTTGGTGCACTGGTACCTTGCATACCGACAGGGTTGCCTTGAGAGTCGAGACGAGTAATCACATTGTTGTGATCCTTATTCTCATACTCGATCTCTTCGCCCTCAACAAAGGCATATAGGTTCGGCACGCCGTTAAGCTCGTTATTCCAGGCAGACCAGTATTCTCTTGACCAGCTTTCGTCACACGTCGCGTACAGCAGCTCACGATAACAATAGCTTCTAAAGTCACGGCGCTCTTCAATGTAACCGAACGAAGCATCCATCCCAAACGGCACTTCATCTTTTAAACTAAAGCCATCCACCGTATTGCGCACTTCACCACCAAGAAGGTAGCCAGCACAGGCTTGCTTCTCATCGGCAGTCAGCGCTGGATCGAAGCAACCAAGCTCACTTTCAATACTTGAAGGCTGAATTGCTATACCGTGTGACTCAACAAAACTAATGTTGGCCACTTCACTCGGTACCTCAACAGGTACCACTTGATACATAGGTGCTGCATTGACTGCAAAGGCTGAAAGTAGCGCACTTGTCACCACGCTCAGCTTAAAATTCTTACTACTCATTCAATTAACTATCCTGTTGCATTGCTTCGAGCTCATCCCAGCGTTCGAAGGCAATTTCCAGCTCTTGTTCAAGTTCCGCGAGCTTATCTAAAACCGGTTGAGTCACATCGACTCCTTGAGTGAAAAACTCTGGGCTGTTCACTTGCTCTTGCATCTGTTCGATGTCCGTCTCAAGCTGTTCAAGCTTTTCAGGCAATGCCTCTAACTCTCGCTGCAGTTTATAAGATAACTTCTTACCCTTACCTTTATTTACTGCGGTTTTGGGAGTTGGGTCAACCACCTTTTCGGCTTTTGCTGCCTTTTCCATCACACCGCGGCTTTCCATTACCTGAGCGCGCTGTTGCTGCGCGTCATGATAACCACCCACGAATTCTTCGATGATGCCATTGCCTTCAAAAATCCAGCTTGAGGTGACCGTGTTATCAACAAACTGACGATCGTGGCTCACCAAGAGCAAGGTACCCTGATAATTGGCAAGCAAATCCTCTAAAAGTTCCAATGTTTCAATATCAAGATCGTTGGTTGGCTCATCGAGGATCAGCAAGTTGTTCGATTTTAGGAAGATACGCGCAAGCAAAAGACGGTTTTTCTCACCACCAGACAATGCTTTGACTGGCGTGCGGGCGCGCTTTGGTGAGAATAAGAAGTCTTGCAGATAGCTCAATGCGTGACGCTGACGACCACCCACCATTACTTCTTGCTTACCATCGGCAAGATTATCAATCACTGTTTTCTCAGGGTCGAGGATTTCACGGTATTGGTCAAAATACGCAACCTCTAGCTTGGTACCACAGTGTAGGTTACCGCGTAACGGCTCTAGGGTTCCCAGTAACAGCTTAAGCAGCGTACTTTTACCACAGCCGTTCGGCCCAATCAGGGCAATGCGATCGCCCCGCATGATGTTAAAGCTGAAGTCTTTAACGATCGTCTTACCGTCGATCTCATAGCCAAGGTTCTGCGCCTCAAACACAATCTTGCCTGAGCGCGCCGCATCATCGATACGAATATTGGCCTTGCCTTGTACATCACGACGGTCCTTACGCTCTTCACGCAGCGCTTTCAGCGCGCGCACTCGCCCTTCATTACGGGTACGACGCGCCTTGATGCCTTGGCGAATCCATACCTCTTCTTGGGCCAGCTTCTTATCAAATTCCGCATTTTGCATCTCTTCAACACGCAGCATCTCCTCTTTTTCTACCAGGTAGTTTTCATAATCACCTGGGAAAGAGCTCAGAGCACCGCGGTCGAGGTCAACAATGCGCGTTGCCATCGATTTGATAAACGCACGGTCGTGCGAGATAAAGATGATTGAGCCACGAAAATCTTTAAGGAAGTTCTCTAGCCACTCAATCGTGGTGACATCTAAGTGGTTGGTTGGCTCATCAAGCAGCAATACATCAGGATCACGCACCAGGGCACGTGCCAAGGCCGCTTTGCGCTGCCAACCACCCGACAAATCGGTCAGCTTGGTATGGCCATCCAGTTTGAGCGCGCCAAGTACGTTCTTGATGCGATCCTCAAAGCGCCAAGCGCCAGAGTGCTCAAGCTGCTCTTGGGTGTTAGCAAGACGTTTGATATTCGACTCAGTCGGCTCCTTGGCGACAAGATCCAGAAGATCTTGGTAGATCTTCAACTGCTCGCCCACTTCTGCCAAACCTTTGGCAACGTAATCGTAAACGGTACCCTGCTCATTACGAGGTGGATCTTGCTCTAGGCGTGAAACGACGACATCTTGAGTAATTTGCAGCTTACCATCGTCGAGATAAACATCACCATTGAGTACCTTCATTAAGGTTGATTTGCCGGCACCGTTGCGCCCTACCAGACAAACACGCTCATTTTCTTGCAGTGCAAAGTCAACATGATCTAACAGAGGGTGGTCGCCGAAACCTAGCAAACCATTATGAATTGTGAGTAATGCCATTAGCTGATAACCAGTTGCTTAAACCAGACGCATCAAACGGCCAGTTTAATTCATTATTATTGAAGTTAAGCACAGGAATGGTGACGCCGTAACGAGAAAATAGCTGATCATCGAAGGCGATATCGACAATGTCGACCTTATTGGCTACACCAACCTGTTGTAAAAGAGAGAAGGCTTGCTCACAAAGGTGGCAGCCTTCTGTACTGAATAATGTAATCTTCATCCTTGAACTTACCTGTTACTTATTCTGAGGGTCTATACGTCCTTCAGCCTCTATTTGTATTTTAGTGACTTACCTATGCGTGAGTCACGATCCAGCAATTGTGGATGTGTTTATTGCGCGCAAAATCCATTGGCAAGGTTTTATGTGAGATATTCTGGGCAGTTAAGCCAAGCTCAGCTAACGCTTCCATATCCATTTTGAAGTGGCGCTTGTTGTTGGAGAACACAATGGTGCCCTGCTCATCAAGCAAACGCTTAAGGTTTTTCATAAGTTGAATATGGTCGCGCTGCACATCAAACGTTTGCTCCATGCGCTTTGAGTTAGAAAATGTGGGCGGATCGATAAAGATCAGGTCGTATTTGTCGCTCGCTTGCTCAAGCCACTGCAGACAATCTGCCTGTACATACTGATGCTGGCGGCCAACCTGACCGTTCAGTGCCATGTTATCGCGTGCCCACTGCAGATAGGTCTTCGACATATCGACCGTGGTGGTCGAGGTTGCACCGCCACAGGCGGCGTGTACAGTGGCCGAGCCCGTATAGGCGAATAGGTTGAGGAATTTCTTGCCCTGCGCCATCTGGCCTAACTGGCGACGAGTGATCTTATGATCAAGGAACAGACCTGTGTCGAGATAGTCTTGCAGATTAACAATCAGCTTCACGCCATACTCGTTAACGTGCATGGTATCGGACTGCTGCGAAAGCTTCTCATACTGAGAGCTGCCTTTCTGCTTTGTACGGACTTTAAGAATGACCTTATTGGCATCCGTCCCTGTCACGTCAATCGCTGCGCGAATGATATCGGTCAGACGACGCTTGGCCTTCTCTTCAGGTATGTTTTTTGGCGCGGCGTATTCTTGGATCACCAAGTGATCGAGGTAGACATCAATCGCAACATTGTATTCCGGCAGGTCGGCATCATAAATACGGTAGCAATCGAGTTGCTCACGCTTGGCCCATTTACCAATTTTTGCCATGTTCTTCTTCAGACGATTGGCAAAATCTGGTGCAATCGAAGACGCTTGTTGAGTCCCTTCCGCTTGATTGGCCTCGCTCGCGTTTTGAGCGCGTGCTGTGATCGAGTAGTTCTTTTGGTGACACGGTAACGCACCATTGTTCAGTTTGAACTGCTTATCGGCACGCATGCGCAGACAGCTCAACAGATCATCAGAGCTTGAGAAAATCGACGCGGTGCAGCCACCAAACTCAGCCTTTAGCTGAGCGCCAAAGGCTGTGTAAAGCGCAATCAAACCCGGATGAGTGCCCAGACGCTCACCATAAGGTGGGTTAGACACTATCGTACCCTGTTCGAAGTTGGCTGGGCACTTAACCAATGCAGCATCACCCTGGGCAAACTCAATAAGAGAATCAACACCAGCGCGGCGCGCATTATCGCGAGCAGTTTTTAGCACGCGAGGGTCGTTATCAAACCCGTAGAAACGCGCGCTTACTTTCTTAATCCCACGTCTCGCTTGCACGGATGCCTCAGATTTGATCTCAGCCCACAGCTGCGCATCAAAGTCCTCGAGTGCTTCAAAACTCCAGTATTTGCGCATCACACCCGGTGCCATGTTGGCAGCCATCATCGCTGCTTCAATCAGCAAGGTGCCCGAACCACACATAGGGTCAAGCAGTGGTTTATCAAATTGCCAGCCACTGCGCTGAACAATGGCACTTGCCAGCGTCTCACGCAAAGGCGCGCGACCCGACTCTGGACGGTAGCCGCGCTGATGTAAGCCGCCACCGACCATATCAATACCTAGAATGGCATTATCCCGATGCAAACGCACATGAATGCGCAGGTCTGGCTGCTCTTTACTGATAGAGGGGCGAGCGAGGTTCTTCTTTTCAAATGAATCAACAATCGCATCTTTTACCTTCATAGCGCCGTACTGGCTGTTGCGGATCTCACGGTTAGTACCATTAAAGTCCACCACTATCTTCTTCGAGCCATGGAAATGGTTTGCCCAATTGATGGCGTTCACCGAAAGGTAAAGATCCATATCGTCCTGACAGCGGAACTCAGAAAGTACTCGAACAAAGCGCGATGCGAAACGGCTCCAAAGGCAGCAGCGATAGACCTGCTCGAGGCTGGCTTTAAATTTAACGCCAGCCTGAACCGGTTTCGGGTTTTCGATGCCCAGTTTAGCCAACTCGTCAACGAGAAGATTTTCAAGACCGTTTGATGTGACTGCGAGGTATTGATGCATAAGAGATTCTTAACAGGAAAATTTGTCAGATTATAACTGACAATGGTCACGATTGATAAATTTACTGGCACATTTGTGTTTACTTGCCTACCAAACAAGCAAATCCCCCACCCAGCACGGCCCGCAGCCTAACTCTAATGACCAATAAACGTAAGAAAATCACTCCAAATTCTTGTCACTAGCGATTGCGGAAAAGCAGCTTAAATCATGCTTGCTAACGCAAACAGAATTTCCATTACCAGCAAAATACTGGTTGCAAAGCCCAGTAAGTGCATACATATTCACTGCATTATTGGTATATACCAGAGGGCGTTAGTGATGGTAATTTAACTACAAATAGCACTAAAAACGGGAATAAATAGGCTTGAGAGCAAATGGAATTAGGTAGGATCAAAGGGTAAGAAGAATAAAAAACGTGACCTTGGTGTAGAAAATTTCCCCTACAACGAGGATGAATAATCGCCACTTATAGAAAGCTAGGCAGCAAATAGGCTGCTTTTTAAGCAAAAATGTTCACCTCGGAATGAGCGCGAACCTGCAAAAAAGAACATTATCGAGATATTCCCACGACCAATTCTAGCCGAGCGCCTCTACCCGAACGCCTCTCGACTCTTCCCTGGCAGGGAGCAAAAAAAAAGCCGGCTCAAGGCCGGCGGGAAATATAACAGGAAAGAAAACGTCTAATTGAAAGGAGTATCACTAGCGATTTTAAACCGCCATTGCCACGCTGGGTGTATCCATGATCTCATGCATTGTAGGGCCAATCCGGTCGTGCATGACCTTAATCGGCTCGCCAAAGGCCAGTTGCTTACTATCACTCAGAGTGAAGCCATCTAGCTCGACAGGTGCGATGAGACACACCGCGTCAGCGACCTCAAGGATAATGAATACCCCCTCGCCAAACTCGTTACTCAACTTGACTAGGTTCCCCTCGTGCAGACGACAATTAGAGCCCTGTCCTGCATGGAAGAACCAGCTCTTGGGTTGAACTGGCTTATGAAATCGCCTTGCCGCGACACAGTACAGCGCTAGCTCAGCTTGACGTGGCTCGGATAAGTCAAGATGAGTTAAGGATTCTTTGAACGTTTGATAGGCACTGGCATCATCGACACAAAAGTTATTGGTTCCAATTGCGTACTCCACCAGCAGTTTGCGTGATAAGTTGGTTTTGAACACTATGTTGTCACCTACATCGAGCATCAGGTGATTTTCCATATCATCAAAATACCACGTCCAATTGTCTCTCGGTTTAAGCATGTGTCCCACTCTCTCATCGCTCCAAGTTTTCAAAGTCACATGTGCTCTAAGTCGCATTTACTCAAGGTCAAATGTGTTCAAGGTCACATGCACTCAAGGTAATCTGGTGATGCAGGTTTTCATGTGTACTGACTTGTAGTTTATGAGTGGATTGGAATAAAAAAAGAGGAAATGAAATCTCATTTCCTCTTGTTGGATTGATTAAAGATCAACTATTTATAAGGTGACGGCGTCACAAGATCCTAAATATTTTTGACAATGTCACGCACCAGGCCAGGTCCGTGATAAATAAAGCCAGAGTAGACTTGAACCAACTCAGCGCCCGCTGACATCTTCTCCTTGGCTGCAATCACAGAATCGATCCCGCCAACGCCGATAATTGGCAAGTGACCATCCAGTTGCTGTTTAAGCTTACGCACAACTTCCGTGCTACGTGACTGAACAGGGCGACCACTTAAGCCCCCCATTTCTGTCGCATGCTTCATACCTTCGACCAAAGAGCGATCAAGTGTCGTGTTGGTGGCGATAACAGCATCAATTTTGTATTTAATCAGCGACTGACAAATCTGTTCAATTTCTTCATCGCTCAAATCTGGGGCAATCTTCAGAGCTAAAGGGACATATTTGCCATGCTTCTCGGCCAATTCAGCCTGCTTGTCTTTCAATGCCCCAAGCAGTTCATCAAGCGCTTCACCATATTGAAGCGTGCGCAGCCCTGGTGTGTTTGGTGAGGAGATATTCGCCGCGATATAACCAGCGTGCTCGTAGACCTTTTCCATACAGATCAGGTAATCTTCGGTCCCTTTTTCAATCGGCGTATCCTTGTTTTTGCCAATATTAATGCCAAGAACACAGTTAAACTTGGCTTTCTTGACATTTTCAACCAAGAAATCAACGCCCTTGTTATTGAAACCCATGCGATTGATAATGCCTTCGGCCTCGATAAGACGAAATAGACGTGGCTTGTCGTTACCTGGTTGAGGCCTAGGCGTCACTGTGCCCACTTCGACAAAACCAAAGCCCATTGCATCAAAGGCTTCGATACACTCACCATTTTTATCTAGGCCAGCGGCAAGACCGACAGGGTTTGGGAAGGTAATCCCCATACACTCTACTGGGCGATTAGGAAGTTTTTGACGGTAAAAAAGGTCAATAGGTGTGCCTGTAAAACGCTTGAAATTGTCAATCGCAAGATCGTGCGCCTTCTCAGGATCGAGTTGAAAAATGCCAGTTCTGGCAAGACGGTAAAGCATTGTGCCTCCGATAAAAGCCCCGTAGTAAACGGGGCGCTATTATTTACTCATTTGACGAACAATTCAAATTTAAAAGCATCAATTCACGCAAAGCGACGGAAAATTTCGCAAACTCATGCACCGAGCCGACCTTAAACTCATTCAAAATGCTATTCCAGCGCACCAGAGGCTGCTGATTAGTCGCTATCCACTGCTCTAATTTGTCTATCACGCTATCCTTGTCACTATTGCAACCACAGCCGAGCACCTGACGAGTGAGTTGGCGTTGCTGCCAATCGAGGTCTTCGCGAAATGCCGCACGTGCCAGGGCTTGCCAGTTGTTATCAACCGTCTGGTTATTAATCTGCTGTAAAAACCAGTGCAGCGAGAGACGGTTACCAAGATTAAAGTAGAGCGTGGCGCAATCTTTGACGCTAGTGCCGGTTTCTTTAGATACTGTTGATATATCCAGTACCGAGTACAAACTCGACAAACGCGAGACAAAATTAGCCAATGCGTCATCAATGCCCTGCTTAATCCAAACTTTGGCGAGGTTATTGTGTTCCTCAACCTCACTCTGTACCAGACAACTATCCAGGATTGATATCGCCGTCTGCGCATCTTGTTTATAGCGTTCAACCGCGCTAACCACTTGCAAGTTGCCATGATGAGTGCGCAGTAGCCAGCGCGCGACACGACGTATACTGCGTCTGACGATCACTATCATCTCGTATTGCACCTGAGTTGGCACGCGATTGTCGTGCTCTCGGATATGATCGTAGATACGACCGAGTTCAAATATCTCCCGAGCGGCCACATAAGCATTGGTCACGTCAATCACGTCCGCACCCGTTTCATCTTGCAGTCGAGTGACAAAATTACACCCCATCTCGTTTACCATCTGATTAGCCAGAGAAGTGGCAATAATCTCCGCTTTCAAAGGATGAAAATCCATTGCACTCAGGTAGTTACGGCGTAACTCTGTGGGAAAGTAATTGACAAGCTGCCGACCATGGAACGGGTCTTGCGAAATCGCAGGGTGAACAAGCTGCTCTTTGAGCATCATTTTTGCGTAGGCCACCAGCACCGACAGTTCTGGACGAGTCAATGACTGACCGAGTTTTTCACGCTCAAATAGACTCTCATCATCAGGGATATACTCCAGAGCGCGATCCAAGTGACCAGATTTTTCTATCGTATGGATAAAACGCACCAACTCTTTGACTGTGCTTACGCCTTGGTGCTCTGCAACCGAGATCGCCTCGGATTGATGGTAGGCATCATCTAGCACAATCTCACCGACCTCTCCCTCCATCGATTCGAGGATTGAGTTGCGCTGTTTAACCGTTAGATCACCCGCTGTCACTAGGTTATTAAGGAAAATCTTAATATTCACTTCATTATCAGAACAATCAACCCCGCCGACATTATCGACAAAGTCGGTGTTCACATGGCCACCATTAAGGGCAAACTCAATTCGCCCTCGCTGAGTCAGACCAAGGTTACCACCCTCACCGACAATTTTGGCACGCAGCTGGCTGCCATCAACGCGCAGTGCGTCATTAGCGCGATCGCCAACCTCAGAATGCGTCTCTTGCGCTGATTTGACATAAGTACCAATGCCACCATTCCACAAAAGATCCACTTGCATCTGCAATATCAGCTTAATCAGATCGTTGGGCGCCAAGGTTTTATGATCCGTATTGAGCAATGTGCGCATTTCAGCGCTGAGTTCAACTGATTTTGCTCGCCGCGAGAAGACACCACCACCTTTGGAGATCAACTTAGGATCATAGTCCTCCCAGCTTGAGCGTGGTAGATCAAACAGACGCTTACGCTCTTGCCAGCTCGAAGCTGAATCGGGATTGGGATCAATAAAGATATGCAGGTGATTAAAAGCTGCCAACAAACGCGTGTGTTTTGACAACAACATACCATTACCAAACACATCACCGCCCATATCACCAATCCCTGCTGCGGTAAAATCGGTTGACTGACAATCAACCCCAAGCTCTCGGAAATGACGCTTGACCGACTCCCAGCCCCCTTTTGCAGTAATGCCCATTGCCTTATGGTCGTAGCCGTTTGACCCACCAGAGGCAAAGGCATCACCGAGCCAAAATTGATACTCGGCAGACACCGAGTTGGCCAGATCAGAAAACGTGGCAGTGCCCTTGTCTGCTGCTACCACCAAATAAGCATCATCCTCGTCATGGCTCACCACATTCGCTGGCGGTACCACCACTCCATCGACAATATTATCGGATACATCAAGTAGCGCGCGAATAAAGCGTTTATAACAATGCTGTCCTTCAGCAAATATCTCATCGCGGCTGGTGAGACTAGGCTGCTTCTTGCACACAAACCCGCCCTTGGCACCAACGGGCACAATCACGGTGTTCTTGACCTGTTGTGCTTTCACTAATCCAAGGATCTCGGTGCGAAAATCCTCTTGGCGATCGGACCAACGCAGTCCGCCACGCGCAACTTTGCCGCCTCTCAGATGTACCCCTTCGATATCCGGGGCATAGACAAAGATCTCGTAGGCAGGCACCGGTTGTGGGATCTCAGGAATCAAGCTGGGTTGCATCTTGAGAGATAACCAAGGCTTGAGGGCACCATGGTCATCCACCTGGTAGTAGTTGGTGCGCAACGTCGCGACAATCATGTCCATGTAGCGCCGTACAATTCGATCGTCATCCAAACTCTCTACGCTTTCGAGCAGTTCAGTCAGCTCAGCCAATACCTCATGCTGAGCCCGCTCACTTTCCTTCATGTGAGGATTAAATCGATGAGCAAACAGCTCCACCAGCGCAGTCGCCAGTTGCGGATGATTATTCAGGGTATCTTCGATATAGCTTTGACTAAACGGAAAACCAACCTGACGCATATAGCGCGCATAGGCTCGCAGGATGGAGGTCTCTCTTCCGGTTAAGCCTGCGCCTAATACCAGTCGATTGAAGCCATCATTCTCAAGATCCCCTGACCAGATGGCGGCAAACGCTTGCTGGAAACGATCCCTTGCATCACGCAGATCCACACGGCCACCGCCGTTATGCAGCATCGAGAAATCGAGGATCCAAAATGTCTGACCATTGGTCTTGTTGATCTCATACGGCGACTCACCAATCACTCGCAACCCTAAATTTTCCAGCATTGGCATCACATCTGATAGATGGATAGGCTCATCACCATGATAAAGCTTGAGTCTCACCGCATTGGAATCTGCCGCCAGCTCTTGTGGACGATAGAACAGCATGCCAAGCTTATTGTCCTCATTAATCTTTTCAAGCCGCTCAATATCACTCACCGCTGCGGCCGGCAGCACATCCTCTTTATATGAGCGAGGAAAAGCATAGAAATACTGCTTGGATAGAGGAACACCCTTACTCTCACCAAAATTGGCGATAATCGTCGAGGACAAGCGATCGTCCCAAGTTGATGAAGCCTCCATAAGATTTTGTTCGATCATTTTCACGTCTATATCGATATTATTGTTCTCAACTCGGACAATATAGTGAGTACGAGCCAAAGGGCTTTCGGAAAAAAAAGTGGTGAAATCGACTTCCTGTTTGGAGCCAAAGTACTGTTGGAAGATCCGTTGGGTTTGGCGGCGCAGCTCGGTGTTATAGCGCTCCTTATTGACGTATACCATACAGCTAAAGAAGCGACCGAACGGATCTTTACGCACGAACAGTCGCAACATATCGCGGTCTTGCATCTGCACCACGCCAGTCCCTACCTCAAGCAGCTCCTTCTCTTTAGCCTGAAGTAGCTCATCACGCGGAAAGTTCTCTAAAATATTATTCAGCGCCTTATACGCATACGAGCCGTGCATATAACCACTATTATTTAGTATTCGTTGGACTTTATGATTCACCAGCGGGATCGATTGCACGCTTTGGTTATACACCGCCGAGGTATATAAGCCAGTAAAGCGATGTTCCCCGATCACTTTGCCCTTGCTATTGATCTTTTTGATCCCAATATAGTCAGAATACGCCGGGCGATGGATCCGCGATTTAACATTACCCTTGGTCAGGATCAATAAATACGGCTTTTGCGCCTCTAAACGAGCGGAGTCGGGAAAGTCAGATAATTTCACAGAGCGCGCGCGCGCTGGTATTGAAAATAAGCCAAGACCGGTGCCCTTTACTGGTTGCAGCTCAATATCATCATTATCAGTGACCAACTTGTATTCTTTATAGCCCATAAAGGTGAAATTATGGTCGGCTAACCAACGGAGAAACTGAATCGCTTCTTTATAGTGGTCAGTATCGATAAACTGATTCGATTTTTGCTGCTCAAGCTCTTGTGTCACCTGCTCGAGCTTTTCAGCCATGGCTTGCCAGTCCCGCACCACCATGCCAGTATCTTTCAGCACCTTATTCAATTCAGATTCGAGTGCTTTCATCTCTTTGGCAGTATTGAGTCTATCCACCTCAATATGGAACAGAGAAACCAAATCGCCCTGCTCAGTGTTAAAGCTCTCAAGTCTTTTCCCACTGCGCTCAACGCGTGCTGGACCGTGCAGCATCAAGTGTGCTGTCAGGCCAAGCCGCGATAAAGCCATCTTAATCGAGTCGACCAGAAATGGGCCATCATCCACCACCACCTCAACAATGGTATGAGTCGACTGCCAACCACGTCGACTGACGGTGGGATTAAACACCCTGACCGAAATTTGTTTCGATTTGGTCTCGCCTAGATGGTGCCAAAGACTAAGCAGAGCGCCGTAGAGGTCCGACTCGTTGCGGTTAATCAAGTCGTCGTGTGAGACATTACTAAAAAGATGCTCAGCCAACTGAGTGACAAGCGGACAATCATTCGCCTGCACCTTATCTTGGATAAGTTTGATCACCTTTTCTAGCAGTACGGGGACAATGGTTTCTCGCTCAGACATAAGATCACTCCACAATATTATTTTTATTAGATCGCTATAAGCATAGGGTATCTCCCACTTAATAATGGGAGTAATAGTGAAATTTATCTCTGCTCTAGGTAACGATTTAATAACAATATTTTAAGTAGGGGGTGAAAATTTGATGCGTGTATTCAGTAGGGACACAGAATTACGCTTGTAGGGATTAATAGCGCGAAGGGAAAGTGGCGCACAGGCGGCGTGATAGGAATCGCTCTACCCGAGCGATTCTAGCTGCTTAAATTTATTTTGCTGATCAGTGGTCAGGCGAAAGCGCCCTCTTAAACCCAGTTGAGAAAGAAAGGGTCTCAATCTCGCTGCCGGGAGCTGAATACGCATACCTGTGGTTGTGGTCACCAATACGGTACTGGCAGCCCCTGAGTAATGACGCATAAATTGTTGGTAGCTGATGTTAAGACTAAAGCAATACTGGTTCATGAACGAAAGGAAATAACATTAAAGATAGTGGCCCTTTACCAAGCTATAGTGGCTTTGGCAAAGGGCATCAGGGATATTAAGACTCTAGCGCCTTAGTCACCTTTTCAAATAAGTCTTTGGCCAGGTTGTCCATTGACTTGAGGGTCTCCAGCTCTTTCTTGAGCAATTGTTGACGTCCATCATCATAACGACGGTACTTCAGCAGCGGATCAAGCAAACGAGACGCGACTTGCGGATTACTCTCGTTAAGCTGACGCAAGATCTCTCCAGCAAACGCGTAACCCTCACCCGATTTAGCATGGAACTGCACTGGGTTATTATTTAGAAACGCCCCAATCAAGCTGCGAATTCGATTTGGGTTTTTCAGGCTAAACGCAGGGTGCGACATTGTCTGGCGGATCACCTCGAGCGCATTACTCGCTGGATTGGTGCCTTGCAACGCGAACCATTTATCCATCACTAGGCCATCGTGCTGCCATTTGTCGCTGTAGTCCTGCATCAAACCCTCACGACATGCCAACTGAGCCATATTCGCCGCAGTCATTGCCGCCATGGTATCGGTCATGTTGTTTGAGTCACGATACTGCTTCTCAACCAGTTGATTGCCGCCCTCATTATAGGCAAGGAATGATAAACACACATTACGCAGCGCGCGCTGGCCCATTTGGGCATGGTCTATCGAGTAATCGGATTGGGTCAGGCTGTAGTAAGTCGCAGAGAGCTCATCGATAAGCGCACGTGACAACGCAACTTTAATCGCCTTGAGCACCGCAGAGATCGCATCAACATCCACCTGTTTATACCAACCCGCAACCTCATTGGCGGAAGGCAGTGTCAGCATCTCGGCAATAAAGGCAGGCTCAAGGCTCGCATCGAGCAAGGCGCCGCGAAACGCATCGACCACCGCCTCTGGCAACTCAACATGGCTCGCGCCCTTGGCAACGTACTGCTTGATGTACTTCGCCAGCAGCATCTGCCCTGCATCCCAGCGCGCAAACGCATTGGTTGCGTGGCGCATCAAGAAGGTCAGCTCATCATCGCTGTAATCAAAGTTGAGTTTCACTGGGGCTGAGAACTCGCGAAGCAGTGAGATCACTGGCTGCTCGGTGACTTGTTCAAACACAAACGTCTGCTTGGCCTCAGTAATGTTAAGCACATTGGATATGGCTTGACCGTTAGAAATGGGTGAAATCACCTCACCTGTATATTTATACAGTTCAATATCCAGTGGGATATGCAGCGGCGATTTTTCCGCCTGATCTTGAGTGGGCTCCGTCGATTGCTCAACTGTCAGAGTGAAAGTTTGTAGCGAAGAGTCATAATCACCGCGCACCGTCAGCTCAGGTGTGCCAGATTGGCTATACCACAAACGGAACTGACTCAGGTCAACACCACTGGCATCCTCCATCGCTGCGACAAAGTTCTCACACGTCGCCGCGGTACCATCGTGACGCTCAAAGTACAGCTTCATGCCTTTTTGGAAGCCGTCTTCACCAAGCAATGTGTGCATCATACGGATCACTTCACTGCCTTTTTCATACACAGTCAGAGTATAGAAGTTATTCATTTCTATTACTTTTTCTGGACGAATTGGGTGTGACATTGGGCTTGAGTCTTCAGCAAACTGCGGCCCACGAATAATGCGAACATTATTGATCCGATTGACCGCACGCGAGCCAAGATCTGAGGAGAACTCTTGATCGCGAAATACGGTGAGGCCCTCTTTAAGGCTCAATTGGAACCAGTCTTGGCAGGTCACTCGGTTGCCGGTCCAGTTATGAAAATACTCATGCCCGATCACCGCTTCGATCCCCAAGTAATCGCTATCGGTCGCTGTTTGATCATTGGCCAAGACGTATTTGGAATTAAACACGTTTAGGCCTTTGTTTTCCATCGCACCCATGTTGAAGAAATCAACTGCAACGATCATGTAGATATCGAGATCATATTCAAGATCAAAACGATCTTCATCCCACTTCATCGAATTGATCAACGATGTCATCGCATGCTCTGCTCGATTAAGATTGCCCTTATCAACAAAGATCTCCAGCGCCACTTCTCGACCAGAACGCGTGGTGTATTGGTCGGTAAGGACATCAAAATCACCAGCGACCAAAGCGAACAAATAAGCAGGTTTTGGGTGCGGGTCTTGCCATTTGACCCAATGACGGCCATCACTCGCCAGCCCTGCCTCAATACGATTACCATTACTTAATAAATGCGGGTATTGAGACTTGTCGGCCTCAACTGTAGTGGTAAAGCGCGCCAACACATCTGGGCGGTCTTGATAATAGGTGATGCGGCGAAAGCCCTCGGCCTCACACTGAGTACAGAATGCCCCGCCCGATTTATACAGACCCTCTAGCGCAGTGTTACCCTCGGGATCTATCTCGGTGACCACGGTCAACTCAAACTGCTCGGGTAACTGATGAATATGCAAACCACCCTCTACCAGCTGGTAGTCTGCCCAGACTTGACCATCGACCTTGATACTTTTTAGTTCAAGCTGTTCACCATCGAGCTCGAGAGTGGTCGATTGTTTTAGCTGCTTAACTTTTGATGTAGCGGTAACCAGAGTGTGATTGTCATGCAGATCAAAATACAACTCGATGTCAGATGTGGCATGACTGGGTGATTGATAATCTTTGCGATATTTTGCAACGGGTTGTGCGGTTGCTGATTGAGTCATTGTCTCGTTCCTCTCGACAATCATTAAGGCAGTGGTGAGCCATAACAGGATGACTCACATAAAAAAACGTTATGCTCGGCATACATGCCAAAAGCATAACGTTACTCTGTCTTATTCAAAAATGCGAGGCGTTTTTATCGGTGCTGTTTCAGACTGAACGGCTTTTGACCAAGACCTTAATAAAAGGTGTTTGTAGCAAAGCCATTACACTCAGTTATTCTTGCCTATCACCTATTTATTGCCGGTGGCTATCACGCGACAACACCGCAAACGTACTGCCATCTTCACCTTTGAGGGTTAACTCGTCGCTGCCTAATATATAGCGCGTCGACTGTTCGCCATCTTTGTAAAGCAGGATTAACTGGTCACCCTCGGTGATATAAACGCCCTGATGACTCTTCTCGTCCCCCTCGTCGTTAGTCACGCGGAAATCAAACACAAAATCAGGACGCAGTGTCAACTCCATCTGATTAATATCACTTGCGGCCATATCGTCGCCGGTTAGGTGTTCACTGGTCCAATTCCCTGCCAACGAGTTGGACAAGGCCTTGCGAAACACCACGCCATTGAGTTGCAGCGCATTATGGTTGAGGTTGTATTCGTAGATTTGTGGATCATCACTGTTGCTGCCAAGCACTATGGTGTCTTCACTCGCGTGATAAAAGCCTTCCCAATGATCAACTGAGTAGTCTTTCTTTTGGATATCGATTGAAAAGTTGTAGCCAGAGTCCAGAGACAGCTTGATGGCAATAAAATTCTCGGCTGAGTTGCTCGGATCTGGGTTGAGTAGATACCAGTCACCGAGTAAAAATGGTTGGTCAAATTGGGTTAAGTCGATTGATTGATCGTCGTCGTTCGCATTCACACTCAAGCTAAATACAGCAAGAATTATAGTTATCCACTTCATAAGCATCTCCCCTTTACTCTTTGAGCATAGAAGTAGATATGAAATTATGCGAAATATTCGATCTAGTTCACAGTTGTTATATTTGAGAAAACAAAAAGAAAAGCGAGCTCACAAATGAACTCGCTTGTATCTTGTCAGAACAATCACGCTGTGAATGGCTAACCCATCATGTCAACCATAATTGCGACTGTTTCATCCAAGTATGGATCTGGCGCTTCATAATCACTTGGCACATCGTCTAATGACTTAAATGGCTCCAATCCTTGACTGGATTGACGCTGATTAATTCGATCCAGACGACGCTGCTCGGTTCTCTCTGACTCGGCTTTGCGCGTCGCTTCATTCAAAGACAGTGCATTATCATCTTTTTCCGATTTGTAACGCTCAATATCCTCAAGAATAAAACCAAACTCCATATCGGTTGATACTCGTTTGATATGCTTGTTGGTCAATTTAGCAATTTGAGGAGACTTATCTTTCAGCACGGAGTATTTCGCCGGCTGGATTTGATCCCAAGGCAGGGCGTTATCCTCAACACTCTCACCCGTTTCATCGGCATCGATAGCGGTTGGATAAGCAATATCCGGCACTACACCTTTATTTTGTGTACTGCCACCGTTGATGCGATAGAACTTCTGAATAGTGTATTGGACGTAACCAAGCTCTTTATCAAAAATATCATAAATATGATTGAGCGAGCGGTGCTGCTGAACCGTGCCTTTACCAAACGAGTTCTCACCCACAATGATAGCGCGGCCATAATCTTGCAGTGCGGCTGCAAAAATTTCTGATGCCGAGGCACTGTAACGATTAATTAAAACCGTCAAAGGACCGGTGTAAGAAATGTCTCCGTCCGTGTCAGCATTCACATTGACTCGGTTATAACCATCACGGACTTGCACCACAGGACCACTTTCAATAAACAGGCCCGTTAACGCAGTCGCTTCAGTAAGAGCGCCGCCGCCATTATTGCGCAGGTCGACCACAATACCGTCAACGCCCTGCTGTCTCAGTTCGGTGATCAGCTTGTCGGTATCTTGCGCCAACCCAACGTAAAAACTTGGTACATTAAGGACACCAATCTTCTTACCCGCTTTCTCGATCACCTCTGATTTGACCGCGCGGTCTTCAAGACGGATCTTGTCGCGAACAATAGTGACAACGTGACTTTTGGCATCTTTACCTTCTGGCAAGATCTGCAGGTTAACTTTGGTCCCCTTAGGGCCTTTAATTAACTGCACCACATCGTCAAGACGCCAACCAATAACATCAACGATATCTTTGCCATCTTGGCCAACACCAATAATGCGATCCCCCTCAGACAACTGCTTACTACTTGAAGCTGGACCACCAGCTACCAGTGAACGGATCACTGTGTAGTCATCGGTCATTTGCAATACCGCACCTATCCCTTCCAGAGACAGATTCATCTCAGATTGGAACTGTTCGGCACTGCGTGGTGAAAGATAGCTGGTGTGAGGATCAACTTCGCGCGCAAACGCATTCATGTAGAGCTGGAAAACATCTTCACTCTTGGTTTGCGATAGACGTTTGATGGCGTTGTTATAACGCTTACCCAACATCTCACTGATCTCAGGCCACTCTTTACCGGTGAGCTTGAGATTAAGCGCATCATATTTAACCCGCTTGCGCCACAACTCATCAAGTTCAGCGTCGTCTTTTGGCCAATCCGCCTTTGAGCGATCGACTAAAATGGTCTCATCGATGTCAAACTTAATCTCTTCATCCAACAGGGTTAGCGCATAATTCAATCGCTCATAACGTTTTTCCATCGAAAGATTGTAAACGTCAAAAGCTACTTGGCTGCTACCGGACTTAAGTTGTTGGTCAAGGTCACGCGCTGATTGATAGAAACCGTCAATGTCTTTTTGGGTAAAGATGTTGCGATTGTAGTCGAGCATCCCTAAGTAGCGATCGAATATCGCTTGAGAAAACTCATCATCGAGGGTGAAGTGCTTATAGTGCGAGCGAGTGAAGCGCTTGGTGATCCGCTTACTGGCTGTCGCATGTTGCGCCTCCGGGTTGAGAGACGGTAGGTCGTCCTTTGAAATGTCGGCATCGAGAGCCAACGCGGGTGTTGCCGCTAGCCAAAGGCTAGCAGCAATAATTGTCACTTTAGAACGGCATTTCATGCTTAGGAGGATCTCCTTTAAGCGCGCAAGTGCTCCGCTTTCACGACCATTTGCAGGCCGTTTGCCAGTTGAACTCGCACATCTTCCTTATTGATTTCAACAATGGTCGCACCCATGTTGCCTTTACCCATGTTTACGTTCACCTGTTTTCCGATGATCATCTCATCAGCGTTTAGTGGACGAGTCTCAACAGGTTGAGGCTTATTTGCTTTAGCCGGGTTACGACGTGGTTTCGGCTTGTTCGCTTTTGGCTTGTTTGCCTTTGCTTCTTGCTTAGCCTTTTGAGCTTGCTCTTTACGACGTGCATTCACACGAGCTTTGCTCTCTGCCAGTGTTGTCTTAGCGTGTTCAACGTGCTCGTCTTCCAGAACACCACACTCGTTGCCATCAAGGTCAACACGAACAGCACCAGGTTTAACACCATGTAGGTAACGCCAAGATGAAGTGTACTGACGCAGTGCAGCACGTAGTTGTGTTTTACTTACTTTCTCGTCTTCTGCAAGACGTTCAGCAAGATCTTGAAAGATACCAATTTTTAATGGCTTTGCTTCACCTTCTAAAGTAAAGCACTTTGGGAAACATTCAGCAATATACGCGATAACTTCTTTGCTGTTTTTTAGCTTTTCAGTGTTTTCCATGAAAATTCCTGGTTCGTGCGGCCTGCCCGCGAGCATTACATAAATATTGTTGGCTATTATAGAGACCTAAAAGCGAAAAACCACCGCCTTGAGCGAATTTATCGGTCAATAGCATGTGAATTAAGCAACTGTTCTACTTCCTGCATCAAAAATGTCAGTCCTTGCTGGTCAATTTCGCTAAATCGACCAATTAATGGACTATCGATATCCAACACACCCGCCACTTTGCCGTCAATCGAGAATGGAATCACGATTTCTGAGTTACTCTCGGCATCACACGCAATGTGACCCTCGAACTGATGTACGTCATAAACGCGCTGAACACGATTCTCTGCCACGGCCGTGCCACACACGCCACGCCCAACAGGAATACGTACACAGGCCGGCTTACCTTGGAACGGTCCTAGTACCAGCTGTTCGCCTTCCATCAGGTAAAAACCAACCCAATTAATGTCAGCAAGCTCCATGTTAAGCAGTGCTGATAAGTTAGACAGATTGGCAACTAAATTGGGTTCAGACTCCAACAAAGCAGCGGCTTGTTTGGTAAGTCGCTGGTATTGTTCTAAATTCATTTATACTATCCTTTGATAGTCAGGGGATAGACTATCTACTTTTTACTTAATATGACACTGCGAAAGGCCTTGAACTAGCCTAGCCGAAGCGTCATGGCTTTCAATCCGATTACTTTTAGCCACTCTGGTCAAAGAACACAAGCGAAAAGTCAAAAATAGTGTTAATTTCCGCTAACATATTTGCGTTTTTTGCAGCTCTTCTCAATGCGAAAAAGTCGCGCTTGATGTTGACGCTAAGACAAGGTTAGGTGTTTGCAGGCAAAACAGCACTTAGTAAACAACAAGCTGTTCTTTTTGTTGAAACTTTAAGACATAATCTATGCTTTTCAAGATAGGCAAGTGCTCGGGCGAACCAACACTACATCCCAATGAAGAATGTTGTGCGAATAGCGTTGGGCGCGACGAAAACGATTCATGATTCAACTTTACATGATTAAAACCCTGCACCGTCAAATATGGAACTTTCAGTCTGATGAGCCAAACGTTAGAGCCAGATCAGCAACAATCGCTTAAGACCAAGCTTTGTCAAGGCTGCGATCTGCACATCGCCAGTGTTGAAGTCAGCGCAGGTCGAAGCGCTTATTGTCCCCGATGCGGCACACAGCTCTACCGTGGAGGTAGCCCTTCTCTTAACGGTAATTTGGCCATTGCGATAACCTGTTTATTGCTTTTTATTCCCTCGCATTTTTTTGACTTTATCTCGATTCGTCTGTTTGGTGTGATGATTCCCGCCACCCTACCAAGTGGCATTTTTACTCTATTTGAAGAAGGGTTTATTTCACTCGCAATCCTGGTCTTTTTCTGCAGCTCTATCGCTCCCTTAATCATGTGCCTATCGGTGGTTCTCACCCATATTGGATTAAAGTATCGCTCATTTAACACGGTTAAGCATGCTCTGTGGTGTATCCACCATCTTAAGCACTGGGTCATGATTGACGTTTTCTTGGTCAGCGTTGCCATCTCCTGCTTCAAACTGCAAGACTATTCCGATATCTATGTTAAGCCCGGTTTAGTTGGCTTGGTTGCGCTGCAGATATTTACTGTGATGTTGTTATGTCGAGTGAGTATCCGCCGCTACTGGGAAGCGTGGCGCGATGAGTCGAGCTATGGCTTCTCAGACGAGTCGTTACACTGTCACTCTTGCCACCTCTCACAACCGGACAACCCAGACCACCGCTGTCTTCGCTGCCACGCAGGCCTTGAAAAACGCAAACCCAACTCGCTCCAGAAAACCTGGGCCTACCTGATTGCCGCGAGTATCGCAGTCTTCCCTGCGAACCTGTTGCCGATTTCCATTTTGATTACTAATGGTGAGCGCTTGGAAGATACGATCTTTTCTGGGGTCGCGTCACTGGTAGTCAATGATATGCCTTTTATCGCTGCGATCATCTTTATCGCCAGTATTGTGGTGCCGGTTGGTAAGATCATGGGGCTTGCTTACCTGCTGATCACCATTCAACTCAAACATAGCCGACCTCAGTGCCCACGCTCTCAGCGTCACAGAATGAAATTATTCTTCTTTGTCAGTTGGATAGGCAAGTGGTCAATGATGGATCTGTTCGTGATTTCTATTATGATGACCTTAGTGGACCGCGGACAGATCCTCGACTTCACACCAGGCTTTGGCGCGATCGCATTTGCAGCTGTTGTTGTCCTGACCATGCTGGCGGCAGAGAACCTTGACCCGCGGCTACTCTGGTCTGATAACCAAGAGCCCAAGCCAGTAGAGCAACACCATTAACAACAATAAGAGTTTTATCCCGAGCCTTTAAAAGCTAGGTGTAAAAAAAATGAAAACTCGAAAAAAACTGAGTCAGTCAACTAAGAGTAAAGGAAT
This sequence comes from Vibrio sabulosilitoris, assembly GCF_055391395.1. Lineage (NCBI taxonomy): Bacteria > Pseudomonadati > Pseudomonadota > Gammaproteobacteria > Vibrionales > Vibrionaceae > Vibrio > Vibrio sabulosilitoris. Next base: position 2,115,492 of record NZ_AP029599.1, on the reverse strand, counting down.
GAGCAAACAACAATCGACACCCACTGCCTACCAACCCGAAGTGAGGAAAAACCGCGGGATCTCGCCATTGTGGCTGCTGCCGATTTTGACCTTAGTACTTGCAGGTTGGCTAGTGTTCAAAGCTGTGCATGATGCTGGTCAACGCATACAAGTGCAGTTTTCTGATGCACAAGGTCTGGTTGCCGGGCGAACAATGGTGCGTTATCAAGGTCTTGAGGTCGGTGTTGTGCGCGACATTAACTTATCGGATGACCTAGAAACCATTTACGCGGATGTCGATATTTACCCGCAGGCGGCTAAGCTTCTCACCGACAATACCCGCTTTTGGCTGGTTAAGCCTCAGGCAAGCTTATCTGGGATCTCCGGCTTAGATGCGCTAGTGTCCGGAAACTATATCGCCATTCAACCGGGTGAGGCCGGTGCTGAGCCTCAAACCACGTTCCGCGCCCTAGATTTCCCCCCTACCGATCAAGGGGCTCATGAGGGGCTAAATATCGTGCTTAAAGCTCGCGACCTGGGGGGTATCTCAGTGGGCTCGCAAATCGTCTACCGCAAGATCCCAATTGGTGAGGTCTATAACTTTCATCTCGATGAGAGCAGCAAGAATGTCATGATCAATGCGAGCATTAACCCAGAGTATCGCCATATCATTACCGATCAGAGCCGTTTCTGGAATGTTTCCGGTATCGGTGCAAGTATTGGTTTTGAAGGCGTAGATATGCGACTTGAAAGTGTCAGCGCTCTGATCAATGGCGCCATCGCGGTCGACTCACCCGATGGTGGACAAGCGGTAGAGGATAATCGAGAGTATCATTTGTATAAAGATGTCAAAACCGCCGGTCGTGGCATCCCAATCCAAATCACCTTGCCTGACGATCATAATATTTCTCCCAGTGGAACCAACATTCTTTATCGCGGTATCGAAGTGGGCCAGATCACCAATGTCGAACTCAGTCGCGATCGAGCACAGATAATCGCGCGAGCCGCTATTCAACCCGTGTTCGTCGATATGCTCACTGATCAAACCCAGTTTGTTCTGCAAGAGGCCAAGCTATCGCTATCTGGGGTGGAAAACCTCAGTAACCTCGTCACTGGTAACTTTCTCACCATAGAGCCACAAGCAGGCGAGCGCGCTCGAGAGTTCGTCGCCTTGCGTCAAGATGAGTTTAACCGACAACGCAGCGATGCCGTCACAGTGACACTGACTGCCGAGGATGCGTACGGGCTTGAAGCTGGCGCCGCGGTGAACTATCGAGGGATCAAGGTTGGCACTATTACGGACATCCGCTTAGCCAAAAGCTCGGTCAAGTTTGAACTGTTAATCGATGCCCAGCATGCAAATTTGATCCGCTCAGACAACCGCTTTTTTATTGCCGGCACGGCCAGCGTCCAGTTTGATGAACAAGGTCTCGATGTCCACATCCCACCGGCAAAACAGCTGCTCGAGGGCAGCATTAGCTTCAGTAGTGACGGCAGTACTGTAGCCCGCTCGGACTATACGTTGTACAAGAGCCAATCGCACTCTGAGTTAGCCAAGCAAGATCAATCAGGCTCGCAAACCATCACCTTGTTTGCTGAAAGCCTTCCCTCTATTTCTGTCGGTGCGCCGCTGCTCTATCGCAATATCGAAGTCGGCAGTGTGAAGGACTTTTCTCTGTCTAGGAATGGCGTCGATATCAAAGTCAGTATCGATAAGCGCTATCGCTACCTGATTGAAAAAGATACTGTATTTTGGAATCGCTCTGGGGTTGAGATTGATGCAAGCCTAGCTGGCGTTAAAGTCAGTGCGGCGCCACTAAAATCATTAATTAGCGGTGGTATCGCCTTTGACCGTGTGCCGGGGATCAGCAACAAAGTCGACCAGCGCTGGAAACTGTACAACAGCTATGATGACGCGCAGAACTACGGTCAACGCATTACTCTCCAAGGCTCTCAGTTTCATGAACTAAGCATCGGCAGTAAGGTTCATTATGGCGCGGTGAATGTGGGTGAGATCATCGATGTCACACCAAACTTTGACGATGGCACCTTTACCTTTGGCGCGCGGATTTACTCGCAATATGTTGATGATATTGCCCGCAGCGACAGCCAATTTTACATCGCTCCGCTTGAAGTCAGCCTGGCCGGAGTGAGAAACCTTCGTTCAGCGCTTAGCCCTCAAGTGTCGGTTATTCCTGGAAATGGGACGCTGCAAACCGATTTTGAACTGCAAAACAACGTCATCGAGCGCTACGACTTTGTGCTGACTTTGCAAAGCGAAAAGCGCGGCTCGGTTCAAGTCGGCACACCCATCACTTACCGGGATATGCACGTTGGAAGTGTGATTGGTGTCTCTCTGGGTGAGTTCGCTGATCGCGTGATCACCACCATCACCATCGACCCAGAGTACCGCTACCTAGTGCGCAGCAACAGCCTGTTTTGGAATATGTCCGGATTGGACGTCTCAATCGGCCTCACCGGTGCCAAGGTGCGCTCAGGTACGCTAGACAGTATCGTTAAAGGTGGCATCGCCTTCGCTACACCACAAGACACCCTACAACCATCGGCTCGCTCAGGAGAAACCTACTTTCTTCACGACGAAGCCAAGCCTGAATGGTCACAGTGGCGCACTGCGATACCAAAACCTTAACTGACAGAGGCGAGAGGCGAGAGGCGAGAGGCGAGAGGCGAGAGGCGAGAGGCGAGAGGCGAGAGGCGAGAGGCGAGAGGCGAGAGGCGAGAGGCGAGAGGCGAGAGGCGAGAGGCGAGAGGCGAGAGGCGAGAGGCGAGAGGCGAGAGGCGAGAGGCGAGAGGCGAGAGGCGAGAGGCGAGAGGCGAGAGAATTCTTCGGGATTGACATGACAGTGTCAACTCTTTTTCATATGGATGATAAATAAAACCGTAAGAACTTTAGCTTTTCACCTGACAGTGCAACACACTCCCCTCGCCTCTCGTAGGGCAACGCCCGATCTCAATTCTCGCCTCTACCCTCGCGTTCTCGCAGTAAAACGATCTCGCTTCTCGACTCTATCTTTACGTCTGATATACTTCCCGTTTTCCCCCCATTCTTTGAGATCTCCCGTGCATCCAAACGTCTATCTTCCATCTGAATTTCTCCAGCATATTGAGTCGATTTTGCCTAAAGGCGAGAGTCTGCAAGACTTTATTGCTGCATGCCAACGTCCACTGAGAAAAAGTATTCGCATCAACACATTAAAAGTGAGTATTGAGCAGTTTCATTCGGTGGCTGAGGCTAATGGCTGGGCGTTGACGCCGGTTCCTTGGTGTGAGGAAGGTTTTTGGATTGATGCCGATGAGTCACAGGTGCCGCTGGGCAATACCGCTGAACATATGGCAGGCTGGTTCTATATCCAGGAAGCCAGCTCAATGCTTCCGCCGATTGCGCTTTATCATCAAAATAGTCCGGGCTATGAGCGTGTGCTCGATATGGCGGCTGCGCCTGGCTCAAAAACCACCCAACTGGCTGCCTTGATGGACAACCAAGGCTTACTCGTGGCCAACGAGTACTCTTCTAGCCGGGTCAAGGTGCTCCACGCCAACATTGAACGCTGCGGCGTGCGCAACGCAGCTCTGAGTAATTATGATGGCCAAGTGTTTGGTGGATGGCTACCAGAAACCTTTGACGCCGTACTCATTGATGCGCCCTGCGGTGGTGAAGGCACGGTGCGTAAAGATGAAGACGCCTTAAAAAATTGGAGCATGACCTCTATTCACGCCATCTCAGACACACAAAAGCAGCTTATCGAGAGTGCGTTTCACGCGCTTAAACCCGGCGGTGAACTGGTCTATTCGACCTGCACGTTAAGCCATGAAGAAAACCAACAAGTCTGTCAGCACCTGCTTGATACTTTTGGTGACACCGTCACCACCCTCACACTTGAAACGCTCTTCTCGGGCGCAGAAAAAGCCCTGACAGAAGAAGGCTACCTGCATGTATTCCCGCAAGTTTATGACAGTGAAGGCTTCTTTATTGCTAAATTTAAAAAGCTTGCTAGCGTTACGCCGCCCAAGGTCAAAAAGCGTTTAGGTAAGTTCCCATTTGCCCCTATCGCTTCTAAGCAAGCTAATGACATCGAGCAACGCCTTAAAGCGAGCCTTGGCATCACACTGCCTGCCGATACAGAGCTATGGCAACGCGACAACGATATCTGGCTATTCCCACAAACCCTGGCACCACTTTTGACTGAATTTAAGTTCTCTCGAATGGGGATTAAGATCGCCGAAGCGCACAAAAAGGGATACCGCTGGACCCACCAAGTCGTCATGGCACTCAATGCCGAGGGCGGCCCAGTGGTGGAGTTAAACCGTGAGGAGGCTCGAGAGTGGTACATGGGACGAGATGTACGCCCAGCTCTATCGGGCCAAAGCGGTGAAACCCTAGTTGCCTACCAAGGTATGATCTTAGGCCTTGGCAAATGGGTCGGCAATCGAATCAAAAACGGCTTACCTCGCGAACTGGTTCGCGACAAAAACTTGTTCTAAGCCAAAGGCTCAGTCGGTAATTGATAGAATACATGACAAGGCGCTACTTTAACCTATTGATTCATATAGAAGAGATTGGGATTAAGTAGCACTTTCTTGTTATAAACTGGAAGTTTCTCAACTCTGAGCTAGTCTGAATAGTAACTCGTAAGCGTTCTAACCTTAGCGCAGGCTCAGATAAGAGCCCATTCCCCTAAGCCCAAATCAGGATCGGATTCGGGCTTTTTTTTTCCCGTTGGGAAAGAGTCGAGAGGCGGGATCGCTTCGCTGCGAGAGACGAGAGGGTGATCGCTGCTTTTCCGAGTCAATTGCTGACCCAACCCTGCGTCTGATCCGTTTTAAGAGAGCAGATAGCAGTCAAGAAGCGCTTTGAGCGAACAACGCGCGACTAACTCCTCGCCTCTCGAAGGGCGAAAAGCCTGATCTCGATTCTCGCCTCTGCTTTACTCGCCTCTCGCCTCTACTCTCCTTCAGAGAGATAGATGCCGTCTTTTTCAATGCGGATTAAGCCTTGTTTATACAATCCGCCGATACTCTTCTTAAACGTGCCTTTACTGGTGCGGAATACATCGAAGATCGCTTCAGGCGTTGACTTGTCGCTTAGGGGTAAGAAACCGTCGCGCTTGGCGAGTTGAGCGAGGATTTTTTCACTTAGGTCGTCCATCTTCTCGACACCAACCTTTTGTAGAGCTAGGTCGATTTTGCCGTCTTCACGAATGTTTTTGATGAACCCTTTAAGCTTTTTACCGACAAAAACCTTACCAATTACGTCTGATGGGAACAGCATGCCCCAGTGTTGACCATTGACGATCGCCTTAAAGCCTAGATCACTGCGCTCGGCAATGATCAAATCGACCTGTTGGTTACGCTGATAATTGGCTGGCGTCTTGTTCAGAAGCTTGTTGAACTTGGTTGTGCCGACAATGCGTCCAGAGGCTTTATCGGTGTAGACATAAACTAAGACACTCTGTCCTTCGCGAAAACGTGTGCGCTGTTCACTGAATGGGATCAGCAGATCTTTGCTTTTAATACCCCAACTTGCAAAGGCACCAGTGGCATTGATCCCTTCAATTTTCATCAGGCCCCACTCGCCTACTTGGGCAATTGGCTGCTCTGTGGTTGCCACAACTTGGCTGTCGGCATCAAAATACAGGAAAGCATCAATACGGTCACCGACCTCGATACCCTCAGGGCATAGTCTGTTAGGTAGCAAGGCGCTGCCGTAATCTCCGGCGTCGAGAAATACACCAAAGTCAGTTTTCTTGGTTACTTCAAGTGAATTGATGCGTCCGATTTGAATCATAATGCTCTCTTTGCGCTTTGTAGAAAAGCGGCTGGTTGATAAGTGAACTCTGCTAACAAAAAGTATTCAACAGTAGTAGCGATAAGGTTTTGTAAACTTAGGTCGTTTCATTCAAACTATAGTGTGAAACAAGAAGTTTGGCTCTCTCGCAGCTAAATCGTCTTTGCCAGAGGAAATTGGCGCTGATTATACCCAAACTTAACGATTGTTTTAGTCTTTCAGTAAAATATTTTCTCCTCGAGGTATGATTTGGTCACGGTTGACAAACAAGACGCAATAACTCTAAAACTCTCTCAAGTCCTGCCTGCCAGTAAGCGCAGCCAGCTAGACTGCTACCTATTTGTGCCTGGTGAGCTTGGGCTCGGGCCTGACGTCATCAAGGAAAGCGAGATTTACTTCAGCGCTTTGCAGCAAAAGCGTACCTATTTTAGTGATAAGACACTGCTGCCCTTAGTGCACAGTCGCCTGGCTAAGCGAGGCAAGGTCTCCTCTAACCAATACCGAGTGAGTCTTAGCCTTTATGCCTATCAGTACGTTGTCGCTTTAGATAAGTCGATTGCGGACTTGAGTGCACTCGCCGATAAGGAGCAGTCAGTCAACGAGGATCACATCGATGAAGTGATAGAGCTTGCGCTCGATATTCTTAAACGCTTGCGCCGAGCCGTTCCTTATGAAGAAGAGCTTAAACGCTACTACGCAAACATTGATAACTATGTCTCATGGTATACCGAGCAGCGTTTTCTTTCTTTGGTTGCGCATCTACCCCGCGAGGGTGAATACAAAACAATTAAGCAGCGCCTGATCACCATTGCGGAGCGTGAGATCGCCCACCGCAAGCTGCACGATTACAACTCCACCAATGTGCGCAAGTCTGCCACGCGGATGAGTAACAAGATGCGCTTGCTGCGCCGATTGATTGAGTATCCCATTGTGCTTCACGAAGAGCTCACCTCACTAGGGGCCACCGTACAGCGGATTGTGAAAGGTGTGGCAACCGGGTTTGTGATGGTTTTCGTGACCATCACGGCAATCATGGCGCGTGATTATTGGGGAGAGATCACGGCGTCTTTCATTATTGCCATGTCGTTTGTCTATGCACTGCGTGAGATCTTTAAAGATGACCTGCGTGATATCCTCTGGCGCCGACTGCGTCGAGGAAGACCGAAATGGCGACGTAAGTTTAAAGATCCCTCAACCAAATCATCGGTAGGCCAAAAGCTAGAGTGGCTTGAATTTACCAGCCTAAGTCGATTACCAGATCGCATTCAGCTGATCAGGAAAAAACGCGTTGCCCAGCGCGAGGAGCAAATCCTGCACTATCGCGCCGATGTCGAGATGAGCACCTCGCGCTTTCTTAGTGGGTATGAGCAAACACGCGAAAACCTCTATATCAACCTGCGCTTTATTACCCGCCTGATGGATAAGGGCGCCAACCGTGTTTACCGCCTGCAAAAAGGACAGGTATTACGTGACTCGGTGGAGAAACGTCACCTGCTAAATCTAATCGTGCGTGAGATCGATGATAAACAGCAGGCACACTACTACCGTTGGAAGCTGGTCATGAATCGCAGCAAGATTGTCGATGTAGAAGAAATACCTATAAAAGAGCAGGTTCGAGGGGCGAGTACGGGCTGAGCCCTGCGGGGAGCGAGGAGCTTTGCGCGCGTGGCTTGATACTCGTTCCTCGAAACGAAGTGTCCTCAAACCTGAATAACAGGTGCGAGGTGCGGGGACGAGCATTGCCCTACGAGATGTGAGGAGTTCAACACGTGAGATGTGCTACTCGCTTATGTGGACTCCCCCTTGTCAACAGCAGTAATTAACAAATAAAGAATAAATGCGTGCTTATGTACGAGCTCTGATTGAGAAGCTATCTCTGGCTCTGTGATATTTACGCGAACTCGTGGTCAACTCTCCTCGGCGAGCTTAATGCTCCTAGCGAGATACTGACTCTACGAGCTGATTTTCATCTTTTATTGAGCATTACTGTTGTTTAACGCTTTAAGCCTCTAAAGGCTCGGCTTTGTATTCGGTATTTTTGGTTAGCATAGAGAACGCTGTTCTGACTGTTTTATTTGCTAAAGCCACAGCAGCACAGCGCTTTCCTCGTCGCTCAACCAACTGTTGGATCCACTGTTCTTTTTTGGTTCTGGCTTCGCGGCGCATTACTTGATTTATCACCGACATCGCTCCACTCACCAAGTAGCTCCTAACCATTTTATTTTTGACATACTTACCTATGGAGCCCAGTTTGGTCTTACCACCAGAAGAGTGCTGTATTGGGGTCAAGCCAATACAAGCTGCTGCATCACGCCCTGTTTTGAAAAAACCCATCTCGCCACAACCAAGAGAAATATATAGATTAATCGCATTCAAAGGGCCTACACCCTCTATCGCCATAAGCTTTTTGCATTCCTTCTGCCTATGTGCAGCTTTTTCTATACAGCTATCATATTGGTCGACGTTTTCAACATGGGTTAAATACTGTTGCCAGGCCGTATTAAGTGCCACCCTAAATTCACTAGAAAAACCATTCTCTGCATCTTCTAGAGCCGATGCAACAACACCGTTTATTCCCCCTTTACTCGGCGAAATACGGATATTGAACTCGAGTAATAGAGAAGAGAGTTGATTGAGACTGGCGACCTTGTGTTTCACTGCAAGGTCTCGTAGGCGAATAAGGCTTTGCTTCTCTTGTTGCTCTTTAGATTTGCCATTAATAAACTGAATATCAGTAACTTGCGAAGCCTGAACGATAGCTAATGCATCATTCTTATCGGTCTTTTGGTTTTGTCGAATACTGGCAACCAGCTTAGCTGAAATGAGTCTGGCATCATGCCCGCACGCTATAGCTTGTTGCTTCCAGTAGTTAGAGGTGCCACACGCTTCGAAAACGATGGTCATCGGTTTAGACGTTATAAGCCAGTGGTTAAAATCCTGAGGTGTCATTGCCTTATTGGAACGCACTTTGCTGTGTTGCGTAACACAAACTTGGATTTCACTCTTTGCTAAATCAACACCAGATACTATACGTTTCATATTGGACTCCTTTTAACATTTAGGCTTTACAACTCAAATGTTAGTCAACCTTTCGGGGTTGGGGGAGTCCAATTATCTCCTCGAAACGAAGTGTCCTCGAACCTTAATAATAGGTTCGAGGTGCGGGGACGGGCTGAGCCCTACGAGATGCGAGGAGCTATTCACACGTGACATGTTACTCGCTCCTCGAAACGAAGTGTCCTCGAACCCCGCCCCCTCAAGCGCTAGCGCTATTGTGTCACGACAACACTTAGGTCTGGTTGTTCGCTAAGGAGTAGCTGGTATGCGCGATTGGTCGCTAGTTGCTCTGTGAGCAATATGGCTGGTTTTTTAAAGGCTTGAGCGGCCTGATAGGCGATGCTGATTAGCTGTAATACAGATTCATTGTCTGGTGCATAGCTGTGTTGGTGATCTGGGTTGTGCTTGTCGACGCCAAGGGTGAATTGAGTCAAGTCCTCACTGTCGATCACTAAGCCGTCAAAGTAGTGCAGCAAACGCTCTGCCAGTAGCGCTGAGGAAGGGACATTGACTGAGAACAGCACCTTGAGCCCATTAAGCCCACGCGGCAGTCCCTGCTCAGCTAACTTATCAATGATACGAGCAGCATCTGCAAGGCTGCGCACAAACGGAACCACAACCGTCACATTGGCAAAGTGCTCACGCAGTGCCTTGATAAGGGTGCACTCAAGCTGAAACCACGCCAGATAGTCCGCTGAGGCGTAACGGGCAACACCACGCACGCCCATCAGAGGGTTACTCTCTTTTGCTGCCGATTGTTCGCTGGCCGCGATGATCTGCTCGCTGGTCAGTTTATCCAGACTCACACGCAGCACGTCCTCTTTAGATGCCACACTCGCTACCTCAGCAACAATGCGCTCAATCAATAGCGATTTGCTTGCCTCGAGCGATTCAGTAGTGTGTAGGTGCTTGATATTCTCGGCCTGCTGTAGCCAGTCGCCGAGAGAAAAATAGTAGAATGCGCCGGTGCTTGGTTGTGCACTAGGAAGGAACTGCCCTTCTTGCTGGGCTGATACGATTGATTGCTCCATGCTATCCCTTTGGTACTTTTTATTGTGTTTTCATAGTATTTAGAGACCTTACCGAGTGCGCCACCGGAATACAAGGGCTCAACTCGCACCACTCGAATAAAAATCAATCAATCGTGCTGATTTAACTGCATTTATTGACTAAATTGATTTAGTTGTGGTTAAACGGTTTCAACTGACGCGATTTTTCGCTATCTTTGCTCTTTTATAATCATAATTAGGCGATTTTATGCCACTAAAAACAGATGAACTGCGCACTCAGCCGCTTGGGCCTATGCCTACTCCTGCGGAGCTGAGCCAAGCACATCCTCTCACCGAAGATGTGGCTGCGCGTATTGAGCTATCACGCCGTCAAATCGAGAAAATCCTAACTGGCGAAGACGACCGTCTTCTGTGCATCGTTGGACCTTGCTCTGTACATGACACCAAAGCAGCGATTGATTACGCTGAGCGCCTAGCGGCCATCCAAGAGCAGTACAAAGATGAGCTCTTCATCGTAATGCGCACCTACTTTGAAAAACCGCGTACCGTTGTCGGTTGGAAAGGTTTAATTACCGATCCAAACCTTGATGGCTCATACGCTCTTGAAGCGGGTCTGAATAAAGCGCGTAAACTGCTCCTCGACATCAACAAGCTTGGCCTGGCTACGGCGACCGAGTTCCTTGATATGATCACCGGTCAATACATCGCTGACCTGATTTCATGGGGCGCGATTGGTGCTCGCACCACTGAATCGCAGATTCACCGTGAAATGGCATCAGCGCTTTCATGCCCGGTTGGCTTTAAGAACGGCACCAATGGCAACGTGAAGATCTCGATCGATGCGATTCGCGCCTCAAAAGCATCACACTACTTCTACTCACCAGACAAAAATGGGCGCATGACGGTGTATCGTACTGCGGGTAACCCATACGGTCACGTGATCTTGCGTGGTGGTGATACCGGTCCTAACTTTGATCAAGCGTCAGTTGCTGCGGCATGTGGCAAACTGAAAGAGTTCGACCTTCCAGAGCGTCTAGTTGTTGACTTCAGCCACGCCAACTGTGAAAAGCAGCACCGCAAACAGCTTGATGTCGCAAAAGATATCTGTGAACAAATGGCTGGCGGCAGTCATCAAGTGGCTGGCATCATGGCGGAGAGCTTTATCGAGGAAGGCAATCAATCGATGGCTGATATCCATAATCTGGAATACGGTAAATCGATCACTGACCCATGCCTAAGCTGGGATCACACTCATCAGATGCTTGATATGCTGTCTGCGGCAGTGAAAGCCCGTCGTAATCACCAATAAGGATAACCCATGCCTTCTTTTGATATTGTTTCTGAAATTGATAGCGTTGAGCTACGTAATGCAATTGATAACTCTAACCGTGAGCTATCGACCCGCTTTGACTTTCGCAATGTACAAGCCAGCTTCGAGATGATCGATGAAACGGTCAAACTCTCAGCTGAGGGTGATTTCCAACTTAAGCAAATGCGCGACATGTTACGCGGTAACCTAACCAAGCGTGGCGTTGACGTCAACGCAATGGAAGCACAAACAGCCAGCCAATCTGGCAAGATGTGGAGCCAAACCTGTGTCTTCAAGCAAGGCATTGAAACGCCAATCGCGAAGAAGATCGTCAAGCTGGTAAAAGATTCAAAAATTAAGGTGCAGGTTGCTATCCAAGGTGACAAGGTGCGCGTTACTGGTAAGAAACGCGATGACCTTCAAGCTACCATGCAGCTTGTGCGTGAAGGTGAGCTGGGACAGCCGTTCCAATTCAATAACTTCCGCGACTAGTAAAAAAAGCAGCTTTTTAGCTGCTTTTTTATTCCCTGCGGGAAGAGGCGAGAGTCGAGATCGCTGTGCTGCGAGAATCGAGATGTGGTCGCAAATAGTGCTTAAGACTCTTTTACCCAAGAAAAACTACTTCACTCTCTACTCTTCAATTGTTGCAAGCGCTCGATACCTTTCAAGTTCGCCAAACTCCTCGCTCCTCGAAGGGCGAAGCCCGTCCCCGCACCTCGAACCTCGTTGATCTCAATCAACGCGTCGCGCGTAGTTATTTTCGCTCCCTCAGACAAAGGAAACACAATCATGAAATCACTACTCGCAACTGCATTTGGCTTGATGACCGCCCTCCTATTCTCTGCAGGCATTGCCGCGCATGAGCATGGGATGAAAAAGATGGATATCGTCGATACGGCGGTGGCTAATGGGTCATTTACTACGCTAGTAACCGCTGTGCAAGCGGCTGATCTGGTCGACACGCTTAAAGGAGAAGGTCCATTTACGGTGTTTGCACCAACGGATGAAGCCTTTGCTGCGCTGCCAGATGGGACGCTCGAGATGCTGTTGCTGCCAGAGAACAAGGAAAAACTGGTCGCCATTCTGACCTACCACGTCGTCCCAGGTAAAGTCATGGCTGCCGATGTAATGGGTATCGACGAGGCTACCACAGTGCAAGGACAAGCTATCACAGTAACAACGCAGGGCGATAGCGTGATGGTCGACAACGCGACTGTTATTGCCGCAGACGTCAAAGCCAAAAACGGCGTGATCCACGTGATTGATGCAGTGATTCTTCCTCAATAACCGCCAAACAGCGCGGAGAAAAACGACAGCACTGCGCTGTCGTTTTTGCTTTCAGCGATTACTTCCCACACTGGCAAACCACACCGTTCGGGAGAGCGGCCTTAACCTTTGATAACTCATCAGAGCGAACATAGACACAGAGCTGCAATTCGTTATGTTGCTTGGCCTGCAAAATCAATTGCTCAATATCCTGGTAGCGTTCGCGCTCTGCATCTCGGCGGGCAATATCCACCAATTCATAGTCACAATCGCTTGGGTACAACACCAACTCGGCGCGTTGCAGTTGCTGCAATGCACGCAATGTTAGCAGATCAACCGCTGAGGGTAGTTCGATCAGGGTTATGCTTGGGTTGCTTGCTGTATCTTGATCCAGTAAGCGCTGATAGATTTTCTCAAGCTGCGCTAGCTCCGTTGCTTGAGCGACCTCACTCTGCTCAAAAAACACCTGCCAGTAATCACGGCGTCGGTCGACTGATGGCAGTCGCTGCTTGATATCATCACGCTTGCTCGCGGCAAACTTGGCGAGCAAGCCAACATTTTGTGCCAGGTTTGCCTCGATCATTTGGCGAATATTTCGCACCAGCACGGGTGATGCCCCGCCACTGGAGATCGCGATCTGAATATCACCCCGCTCAATCATAGACGGGGTAATAAAGTCGCAATATGGCTGATCATCGACCACATTAACCATTAAATTGAGCATTTTAGCGTCATTATAGACTTGATGATTGACTGAATTATCGTCTGTAGTCGCCCAAACCTGAACCAAATTATTGGATAAATATTCACTATTATAGTTACTGGCAATCCAATCACACTGCTGGCTCTGCACACACTCCTGCAGATAAGGACGCAGTTTAGGGGAGACTATTGTTACGTTAGCCCCTGCTTTCAAGAGCGCCTCAACCTTTCGACAAGCCACTTCTCCACCGCCAACAACCAATACAGGTTTGTTAGTCAATTTCATAAATAGAGGGAAATACTGCATTTTTACTCAAAGTCCTATTTAGTATAAAAATACCCCAAATCATCATTTTGGTGCACATTACATTACAAAAGCATAAATCAAAAAGATTTCACTCTGAATTTACCCAACCTTCCAGCCAATACGACTAATTCACAATTATTCGATAACACAAAATGACGCCTGTGAGGTGTGTTCAGAACAAGATCGCAACGCACTATGTTGGTTCAATGTTGCACTATTTACACAGCACCAACAATTGTCCATTCTAAGTTGCACAGCTTTGGTGAGGCTGGTTCAAAAACCTTTTTATTATTAGCCGTTTGAGAAAACGCAAAACCTTACCTACGCTTAAATGGCTTTCTGCATTGTATGCAACTAAGCGTCACCTGACAAAATACTTAATGCTGAACAATACATTTATTCAGAACATTATTTCAGGCTTGCACCTGAAAAGAACGGAACTAACAGGAAGGATACACATGACTAAGAAACTCTCCTTAATCGCGTCAGCTGTTGTGGCATCAACTGCGCTACTGTCGTCTACTGCGTTTGCAAACGAGACAACACTAGCCAAAGTAACCAAACAGGGCTTCGTCTCTTGTGGTGTGAGCACCGGTCTACCGGGCTTCTCTAACCCAAACTCGAAAGGTGAATGGGAAGGTATTGACGTTGAGTATTGTCAAGCCGTTGCGGCGGCGGTTCTTGGTGACAAGACGAAAGTGAAATACGTTCCACTAACAGCAAAAGAGCGCTTTACCGCACTGCAGTCTGGTGAGATTGACGTACTATCACGTAACACCACATGGACACTGCACCGTGATACCGCACTGGGCCTGAACTTTGTTGGGGTGAACTACTACGATGGTCAAGGCTTTATGGTCAAGAAAGACCTTGGTGTCGGCAGCGCAACTGAACTCGACGGTGCTGCGGTGTGTGTACAATCTGGTACCACAACCGAGCTCAACCTAGCTGACTACTTCCGCAATCAAGGCATGTCCTACAAGCCTGTGGTCTTTGATACCGCGGCGCAAACAGCAAAAGGCTTTGACGCTGGCCGCTGTGATGCCCTAACAACCGACCAATCAGGTCTCTATGGCCTACGCCTAAACCTATCAGATCCTAGCTCAGCGGTTGTATTACCTGAGATCATTTCTAAAGAGCCGCTAGGCCCTGTGGTTCGTCAAGGTGATGATCAGTGGTTTAACATCGCTAAGTGGACACTAAGTGCAATGGTTAACGCTGAAGAGTACGGCATTACCTCCGCCAATGCAGACGACATGCTTAAGTCAACCGATCCAAACATCAAGCGTATCCTGGGTGTTGATGGCCCACAAGGCAAAGGCCTAGGCATTCGCGACGATTGGGGCTACCAAGTGATCAAGCAAGTGGGTAACTACGCTGAAAGCTTCGAGCGCACCGTGGGTATGGACTCTCCACTAGAGATTTCTCGTGGCGTGAACGCGCTATGGAATCAAGGTGGCTTCATGTACGCGCCACCACTGCGCTAATACGCTTAATCAATTTGCATAACACCAAGTATGCATAACGCAATGGAAAGTTGGGGTAGCTTGGCTACCCCTTTTAACAAGCGCTTCTGCTCTTGTGATGACAGGAATGGACTGAGGTTATAGCAGTATGAAAACCACACAAGTCGATCACTCGACGTCCAGTAATGCGTCGAATTCGAAATCAAAATCGAATCTTCTCTACAACCCCACTTTTCGCTCGGCAGCGTTTCAAATTATCGCTATTCTCGGGCTGATTTTCTTTTTTTACACCATCGTCAACAACGCGCTGACCAACCTTGAAGCGCGTGGTATCGCCACCGGGTTTGGCTTTCTAGACCAAGAAGCCGGTTTTGGTATCGGCCTGTCTTTGATTGAGTACGATGAAACCTTTTCTTATGGTCGCACTTTTGTCGTCGGCCTACTCAATACCGCACTCGTCTCTGTACTAGGGATTATTCTTGCCACCGTGCTTGGCTTTACGATTGGTATTGCCCGCCTGTCTTCAAACTGGCTTGTTAGTCGCTTAGCTGCGGTTTATATCGAGATTTTCCGCAACCTTCCCCTACTGCTGCAGATCTTCTTCTGGTACTTTGCGGTTCTTCAAGCACTGCCTTCTGCACGCCAAAGCTTGAGCCTTGGTGAGGCCATTTTCCTCAACGTTCGTGGTCTTTATTTCCCTGCCCCTGTATTTGAGCAAGGCAGCGGCATCGTATTTGCTGTATTGATCGTGGGCATCATTGCCACGGCCTTGATTAATGTCTGGGCCAACAACAAGCAGAAACTGACTGGCCAACAGACCCCTATGGGACGCATTGGACTTGGGCTATGTGTTGTCCTGCCGCTCGTGGTCTACTTCATTATGGGTCAACCGCTAAGCTGGGATCTGCCCGCTCTGCGTGGCTTCAACTTTCAAGGTGGCGTCAGCATCATCCCTGAATTAGCCGCCCTACTGATTGCACTAAGTGTCTATACCGCGTCATTTATTGCCGAAATCGTTCGCTCAGGGATCAACGCGGTCAATCACGGTCAAACCGAAGCGGCGATGTCGCTGGGTCTACCACGCTCACGTACCTTAAAGCTGATCGTCATTCCCCAAGCCCTGCGGATCATCATTCCACCACTGACCAGCCAATACCTCAACTTAACCAAGAACTCATCGCTAGCGATGGCGATTGGTTATCCCGACTTGGTCTCGGTGTTCGCAGGCACAACCCTTAACCAGACCGGACAAGCGATCGAGATTATCGCGATGACCATGGCAGTCTACCTAACTCTAAGCCTGGTCACCTCAGCGCTGATGAATATCTATAACCGTAAAGTGGCTCTCGTCGAGAGATAATGTGGTGGAGAAGTAATATGAAGGTACATCAATTTCAACCCGACCTGCCGCCGCCAGCTAATACGGTGGGTATTGTTGGGTGGCTAAAACGCAATCTATTTAACGGTCCGGTCAACTCCGTGATGACCATAGTGCTGGCTTATCTAGCCATCACTCTGATCTGGAACGTGTTTGACTGGGCAATTCTTAAGGCTGACTGGGTGGGCGAAACCCGCGATGCCTGTACACGCGACGGCGCCTGCTGGGTGTTTATCAGCGTGCGCTGGCAACAGTTTATGTATGGATTTTATCCTGAGGCTGAGCTGTGGCGCCCTCGCCTGTTCTATGCCACGCTAGCGATTTTTACTGTTTTGTTGGCTTACGAGAAAACGCCAAAACGCACATGGATATTCCTGTTCTTCGTTAACATCTATCCATTTATCGTTGCAGCATTGCTCTATGGTGGTGTGTTTGGCTTAGAAGTAGTCGAAACCCACCGCTGGGGTGGCCTACTGGTCACCTTGATTATTGCCCTGGTCGGTATCGTCGTTTCTTTGCCGATTGGCGTGGCGCTTGCGCTCGGTCGCCGCTCCGATATGCCGATTATTCGCAGTATCTGTACTATCTATATTGAGGTATGGCGTGGTGTACCACTGATCACCGTGCTGTTTATGGCGTCTGTAATGTTGCCGCTGTTCCTTTCACAAGGTGCAGATACTGACAAACTGCTTCGCGCCCTTATCGGTGTGGTTATGTTCAGTGCCGCCTATATGGCAGAGGTAGTCCGCGGTGGTCTGCAAGCGATACCGAAAGGACAATATGAGGCGGCCGATGCGCTCGGTTTATCCTACTGGAAGAAAACCGGCCTGATCATCTTACCGCAAGCGCTGAAAATCACCATTCCATCGATCGTAAATACTTTTATCGGTCTGTTTAAAGACACCAGTCTGGTGTTGATCATTGGCATGTTTGATGTGCTAGGTATTGGACAAGCGGCCAATACCGACCCCGAGTGGCTCGGCTTTGCCACAGAAAGTTATGTATTTGTTGGGTTAGTGTTCTGGGTATTTTGTTTTGGCATGTCGAGATACTCGATTTGGCTCGAGAACAAACTCCACACCGGTCACAAACGATAGAATTTAATCAAGGACGTATTATGACACAACAAGAATTAGTGATTGAAATCAATGATATGAACAAGTGGTACGGTGAGTTTCATGTCCTAAAGGATATCAATCTGAAAGTTAAAAAAGGCGAGAAAATCGTTATCTGTGGTCCTTCTGGCTCGGGTAAATCCACCATGATTCGCTGCATCAATCGCCTAGAAGAGCACCAAAAGGGGCACATTTACGTTTCCGGTAACGAGCTGACCGAAGATCTGAAAAACATCGAAGCCGTACGCCGTGAAGTAGGCATGTGTTTTCAGCACTTTAACCTCTTCCCTCACCTGACGGTGCTCGAGAACTGCACTTTGGCGCCAATCTGGGTGAAAAAGATGCCCAAAGAAGAAGCCGAAGCGGTCGCGATGAAATACCTTGAGCGGGTAAAAATCCCTGACCAAGCCGAGAAGTACCCAGGCCAGCTCTCCGGTGGTCAACAGCAGCGCGTGGCGATTGCTCGCTCGCTGTGTATGAACCCACAAGTGATGCTGTTTGATGAGCCAACGTCAGCGCTCGACCCAGAAATGGTGCGTGAGGTGCTCGATGTTATGGTCGAGCTTGCGGAAGAAGGCATGACCATGCTGTGTGTGACCCACGAGATGGGTTTTGCCAAAGAGGTCGCGGATCGGGTTATCTTTATGGATGCCGGAGAGATCATCGAAGAGAACAACCCGATTGATTTCTTTGAGAATCCTCAATCGGATCGAACCCAAAACTTCCTAGCTCAGATTTTGCATCACTAATCTGGCGAGTGAAATCACATCAGGGAGAGGCAATGCCTCTCCCTTTGCTGTTTCTACGCTAACAAAACCATGTATATATCAGGGATTAACAACACAAAATGTTACAACTGAGCTGATATCTTCACTAGCAAATCTATTATGATTAAATAGTTGATCCTTAGTGTCGTTTTGATGCTACTAATGAATATCCCTAATGGATTTGGGCTTGATTTTCTTCAGCTTTACCCCCATAAAGGGAATATAACTATCATTCTTTCAAGAGGAAGATTATGAACAACCCAATGTTTAGCCGCACGGCAACACAAGAGAGTGCGCTGCAAACCAACAAGGTCCTGCGCAACACCTACGCCCTACTATCAATGACGCTGCTATGGTCTGCAGTAGTTGCTGCCTTCTCAATGGCAATGAACCTACCGCGCCCAGGTCTTATCCTGATGCTGGTTGGTTTCTACGGCCTGCTTTTCCTAACCGAGAAGAACCGTAACAACAGCATGGGTCTGGTATTCACGTTCCTATTCACTGGTTTCCTTGGCTACACCACAGGTCCAATCCTTAACTTGTACCTTGGTGCAGGCATGGGCGACATTGTTATCACCGCACTAGGTGGTACTGCCCTAGCATTTATGGGTGCTTCGGCTTACGCCCTAACTACCAAACGCGACCTATCGTTCCTAAACGGTATGCTAATGGCAGGTTTCGTGGTTCTGCTTGTGGGTATGATTGCTAACATCTTCCTACAAATGCCGATGCTACAACTGGCAATGAGCTCAATGTTCATCCTGTTCTCTACTGGCGTGATCTTGCTGACGACTCAGTCAATCATCCGCGGTGGTGAGACTAACTACATCTCTGCGACCGTAAGCCTTTACGTGTCAATCTACAACATCTTCATCAGCCTACTCAGCATTCTAGGCATCATGAACAACGACTAATTCGTCTGTTTTGATTGGATGTTAATCAAACTGTTACCAAGCCCGAGCCTAGCTCGGGCTTTTTGTTTTCATCCGTATCAATAGCGATTACACTGACAAGACGGAACACAAAACACTGCGACTGACTATGTTCGTATATAAAGACAAATCAATCGAAACCGATGCTCAGGGCTACCTTCTTAATCACAAAGATTGGGAGCCAGAGATGATCGAAACCCTGGCAGAAATGGAAGGCATTGAGCTGACGGAAGCCCACCTTGAAGTGGTGAACTTCGTGCGCGCCTTTTATGAAGAATTCAACACATCCCCTGCTGTGCGCATGCTGGTTAAGGCGATGGAAAAGAAATACGGCCCAGAAAAAGGCAACAGCAAATACCTGTTCAAGCTGTTTAAACAAGGCCCTGCTAAGCAAGCAACCAAGCTCGCCGGCTTACCAAAACCGGCTAAGTGCTTGTAAAAAAGCCTTGCCCGTAAACATCGACGGCTAGCCGCTGCGCTGGCCGTCTCCAATTACTGGATCTCAAATCCGCGCATTTCTACTAGAGCGACCGGCTCACTGACCACTGAATCGACACTCGCCGTTCTTGGCCCATCGCTCAACCAAACCTCGAGTTGCTCGACAGCGCCGTCATCACCGGTCGCCATCACCTCGACATTGCCATCCGCCAGATTTCGAGCATAACCATTCAACCCCAGTTTCAGCCCCTCATGGCAGGTGTGATAGCGAAAGCCCACCCCCTGCACATGGCCAGATACAATGAATTTTCTCGATACTAGCGACATTCGACTCTCCTTAGTTACGGCGATAATGACTTGGCTATAAGTGTAGAACGACTAGAAAAACTTCGCTTACTCATTCATTTTTCGTAACTTAACTCGCAATTGTTGCTTTTGTTCTACGCTTTATACAAAATAACGCCCCATTTCCCATCTGTTTGGATACGAGCTCATTTATGAAACCAGCCATCTATCTTACCCGTGGTCGTGAAAAATCACTGCAACGCCGTCACCCATGGATCTTCTCGCGCGGTATTGAACGCGTCGAAGGTGAACCACAACTTGGCGACACGGTTGATGTGTATAGCCACAAGGGTCAATGGCTGGCAAAAGCCGCTTACTCGCCAAACTCACAAATCCGTGCGCGCGTATGGTCATTTGAGAAAACCACCATCGATCAAAGCTTCTTCGAGAAGCGTATCCGTGATGCGCTAGTTCTGCGTGAAGACGTCATTGAGCGCGACGGCCTAACCGGTTTTCGCCTGATCGCGGCAGAAAACGATGGCCTGCCGGGTATTACTATCGATAAATTCGACAACTACCTGGTCTGTCAGCTGCTCAGCGCTGGTGCTGATCTGCATCGCGACACCCTAGTCAAAGCACTACTAAGCGTGTTCCCGGAGAGCAATATCTACGAGCGCTCTGATGTTGCAATCCGCAAGAAAGAGGGCCTTGAAGAAGTCACTGGCGTACTTCACGGTGAAATGCCACCAGAGAATGTATGGATTGAAGAAAACGGCATCAAGATTGGCGTCGATATCCAAAATGGTCACAAAACCGGTTTTTATCTAGATCAACGCGATAGCCGCCAGCAATCAATGAAGTACGTGAAAGACAAAGAAGTGCTGAACTGCTTCTCGTACACGGGTGGTTTTGGCCTCTATGCATTAAAAGGCGGCGCAGCGCGCGTGATCAACGCCGATGTCTCACAGCCAGCGCTCGATAAAGCCAAGCAAAACGCAATTGAAAACGGTTTCGACATCTCGAAAAAACGCGCAGTATTCCTTAACGCCGACGTATTCAAACTGCTGCGTGAATACCGCGACCAAGGCACTAAATTTGATGTCGTCGTGATGGATCCACCAAAGTTCGCCGACACCAAGGCGCAGCTTAACGGGGCATGCCGAGGCTACAAAGACATCAACATGCTCGCGATGCAAATCCTAAAACCAGGCGGCACACTACTGACCTACTCTTGCTCTGGCTTGATGGACCAAAACTTGTTCCAAAAAATCATCGCAGATGCGGCATTAGATGCCGGTCGCTCAGTAAAATTTGTTGAACGTTTTGAGCAAGCGGCCGACCACCCGACTGATACCGCCTACCCAGAAGGTTTTTACCTCAAAGGCTTCGCGTGTAAAGTGCTGTAATCTCAGCAATTCAAATCAAAAAGGGCCGCAAAAGCGGCTCTTTTTACTCACTAAAGCGTACAAAATCATCACTTTGCTCACAATCAAAGCAAACAGTCATAAAAAAGCAATTTTGTACTTGCGCCTCCCCCAAGCAATCGCTAATATTCATCTCGTTCCCAAGGAAATGCGTCCGTAGCTCAGTTGGTTAGAGCACCACCTTGACATGGTGGGGGTCGGTGATTCGAGTTCACTCGGACGCACCATTTCCTGCTACTTTTTAAGTAGTTGAACGCAAGAAAATGTGGGTCCGTAGCTCAGTTGGTTAGAGTACTACCTTGACATGGTAGGGGTCGGCGATTCGAGTTCGCCCGGACCCACCACTTCTTCTTGCATAATCATTCAGGAACAACATTCTGGATCCGTAGCTCAGTTGGTTAGAGTACCGCCTTGACATGGCGGGGGTCGGCGATTCGAGTTCGCCCGGATCCACCATATTCGTTCTTATAGAACAATGACAAAGCCCGCTCTTAGCGGGCTTTGTTGTATTTGGTGCAACTAATAAACTAAACTATCTCCTACACCATCCTAACTTTTCTCGAAGTAGGTAATGCTCTGTACTCTTTACTTTTAATCGAATGAGCGTAAATTTAAGTTCACTTGAGAGTAACATTTCACAGTACAGATACTAAATGGACCGTATTGCGCCTCCATCGACACGTATTTTACCGCCAGTCACATAAGAAGCCCTTTCACTCACTAAAAAGGTTACAACATCTGCAAATTCTTGTGGGCTGCCATATCTTTCAGCAGGAATTGAAGCTTTAGACGCTAATGCTACCTCTTCTACGCTCTTGCCTTGTCTTGTTGCTGCTGCTTGATCAAGTTGGTCTACTCGGTGCGTGTGGATCCGACCTGGAAGTACACAGTTTACTGTCACCCCTTTATTAGCAACTTCATTTGCCAATGACTTTGACCAGCCAACAACCGCAGAACGAATAGAGTTTGATAACGCCAGGCGCGGTATCGGCTGTTCGACACCCGAGGACGTGATGTATGCGATTCGCCCCCAGCCTTGCTCTTTCATTTTTGGTAGACACGATTGTGTCAGCCAAAACAAGTTAGCTGCCATGGCTTCAAAATGTTTGAGCCAATCCGCATGAATAGCATCCTCGGCTGCACAAGGTGGTGGTCCTCCACAATTGCCTACCAGTATATCTGCACCACCTAGTTCCTCCGCTTTCAAAGCAGCAGCCTTCACTGATTGTATATCACCTAAGTCCATTGATACCGCGTGGAGCCTTTGCTTCTGTTCTTCAGGCAAATGCGCATGGGCCTCTGTCAGCGCTTGCGTATCACGAACGAACGCAATCACTTCCGCTCCCTCTTCTAGTAGCGACTGTGCGATTGCAGCTCCGAGGCCTCTTGCTGCCCCAATAACGATTGCTTTTTTATTTTCTAACCCTAAGTCCATCATTGTATACCTTTTAACTTATTATTCTGCCTATCGATAAGATAACTAATTTCATATTTTGCCTCTGAGCTTAAAATCGTACCTGGCGCCCTGAGAGCGGGGCTCGCGATTATGCCTCGGCTAAACATGATCCACTTTCTAATCGCTAGACCAAGCCCAGGTTGTTGCTCATATCTGGCCAAAGGTAAATAGGCATCAAAAAGATCATGGGCTCGATCCCGCTCCCCTTCTCTTAACGCTTTACATACTTCTACCATCATCTCTGGGTAAGCAAAACCCGTCATAGCACCATCAGCACCGCGACCAAGCTCCTCTGGTAAAAAGAGGCCTCCATTTCCACATAGAATGGACACCTCTTTACAATGCGCTCTCAAATAACTTATTTTCTCAAGACCTGGCCAGTCTTCGTGTTTTACCATAATGCAATTATCGAGTTCATTGATAATTCGAGCGAGAAGAGATGCACTTATCTGAACGCCAGTGGCCAAAGGAAAATCTTGAAGCACGAAGGGTATTTTACCTAACGATTTTGAAACTAAGGCGTAATAATCAAATATCTGACTGTCCGTTTTCAAAGACGATGGGGGCGCTACCATCACCGCCCCAGCACCGATCTTCATTACTTTATTTGCTAGCTCCACCAGCGATGCTATTCCTGGTGAAGAAACACCAACAACAATTGGGACCTTCCCTTTCACTCGATTACAAACACGCTCCACGACACTTATCGCTTCAGCCATTGTGAGTTTTGGTGCCTCTCCCATCATTCCTAACAGTGTAATGGCATCAACACCGGCATCGATGTAATAATCGGTCATACTATCGATACTCTCGTAGTCAATATCACCCGTCGAGGTAAAAGGTGTCACCGCAATGACACATACCCCTTTAACCTCAAAGTTTAACTTCATGCGACTTTCTCCTTAAATGCCTCTATTTGAGTTATTTCTTTGGACTTAAAATAAACTTCTATTTCTTTATCTAATTTGACATTTGATATATCTTCCATCGTAATCACGCTAATTTCTCTACTTTCGTGTTCAAGCAAGATTCGATAGCCGAAACCAAGGAAAATAATGTTCCTTACAATAGCGCGGACTGATATTTGCTCGATTTCATTAGCAAACGGAACAAGACTTATCCGCTCTGGGCGCACCGCTACTGATACACCATCACAGATTATAAAATTGCATTCACCTAAAAAATTTGCGACAAACTTATTCTCCGGAGTGAAATACAACTCTTGAGGACTACCACACTGGACAATTTCACCTTGTTCCATTAACGCTATTTTGTCGGATAAAAAGAGTGCTTCTTCTTGATCATGCGTCACATAAATAATAGTAATTCCAGTTTTTCTGTGTAGGTCTTTCAGTTGGATTTGAATGGACTTGCGAAGGTTTTTGTCCAATGCGCCAAGTGGCTCATCCATCAACAAGATGTCAGGCTTGATCACAAGCGCCCTCGCTAGCGCAACCCTTTGTTGTTGTCCCCCGGACAGCTCTTTCGGAAGCCTATTTTTATATTCCTCCAACTCGACTAAAGTTAGGACTTCCTCAACTGAATCATGTATTTGTGACTTGCTCATTTTGCGCATTTCCAAACCGAATGCGACATTCTGATAGACTGTCATATGAGGAAAGAGTGCGTAGTTTTGAAATACCATCCCAATATTCCTTTTCGATATTGGAATCGGTTGAATGTCTTTCCCATCAACATATATATCGCCCTGATCACTATTTTCAAAACCAGCAAGACACTTCAATAAAGTGGTTTTCCCCGACCCTGAAGCACCTAGGAGAGTGCAGAATTCCCCAGGATTGATATTTAGACTCACGCTATTTAGCGCTGTAACGGCGTCATAGCATTTTCTAAGGCTCTTAATAATTACTGACTTTCCATTACTCATCTCATTTCCTTTTTGTTACAACCATATTCGTCAGTAACATGACGATAGTAAATAGTATTATGATTCCAGACGCTGCAATGATGGTTGGATCAATCTCGTGAGCTACACCTTCATACATCAACTTCGGCAACGTACGTGACCGCACATTAGTCATAAACAGCGCAATGATTAAATCATCAAATGATGAGATAAATGCAAAGACACCACCACCTATCACACCTGGTAGAATTGATGGAAAAAGGATGCGCCGAAAAAACACCAACCACGGTGCTCCCAAGCTTCTTGCTGCAAGCTCTAGACTGTTATCAAAAGTCACCAACGATGCCCTAACTGTCATAAACACGTAGGGGGTAGCTATAACGGTATGCCCGATCACTAACCCCCAGACTGAGCTCACTAATCCATAAGGCACTAAGAGGTAATACAAACCAATAGATAAAATAATAACGGGGACGATCATAGGCATGATAAAAAGCGCCTCAAGAACCTTTCGATAAGAAGCCTGTATACGAAATACCCCTATCGCCGCCATCGTCCCAAGTATGGTGGAGAAGATCACCGTTAAGCCAGCTACTTTTAACGACTGCATCAGGGCTTTTAACCACTTAGCATTGTTAAAAAAACTCTCATACCACTGAAAGCCCAAATCTTGTGGTGGAAAAGTTAGGAAAGGTGAGGAGCCCAGGCTCATTGGAAACACAATGAGAATGGGTGCAATCAAAAATAATGCGATAGGAAAACACATCAACAAGGATAATTTTCCACCTAATGTACGTCGGTAACCTTCGTGATAAGTTTCTTCCGTTTTGCTACCACTACCGGTCATTAACTTTTCAAGCCCAAAGTAGTGCTGGAAAACAAAAAACAAACTCAGCACAATAACTAACAGCATCACAGATATAGCCGCAGCGAACTCCCAATTTAGCTCCTTTGTGATGTTATCGGCTATTAACTGTGCGATCATTGTTTGCTTAACGCCCCCCATCAAAGCTGGAGTAATATAGTAGCCGACAGAATTCATAAACACGATCAGGCTGCCCGCAATTACGCCAGGTGCTGTCAGAGGCAGTATGATTCGTCTAAAAATTGTCAGTGAAGATGCACCTAAACTCTCAGCAGCACGAAGTATCGAGGTGTCCAACGACTTGAAGGATGCATAGAGAGGTAAAACAATAAATGGCATCAAGACATGAGTCATACCTATTAACACACCAGATAAATTATAAACAAACGCGATCGGTTCATCGATAATATTAAGATCAGTCAACAGAGTATTCAGCATGCCATTTTTTTGGAGAAGAACAATCCAAGCTGTCGTTCGCACCAATGAACTAGTCCAAAACGGCAGCAACACGACAATCAACAATACTTTCCTTAAATTGCTAGAGACTGTCGCCATCGCATAGGCTACTGGATAGCTAATCACCACACATAGGCACGTCACCATCGCTGAAATAAAGAAGGTGTTCGCAATGATCCCAGTATATACAGGGACTGAAAACAACCGATGAAAATGTTGTAGACTAAAGCTTGTATCACCGAAGGCGGTTGATAGGAGCTCACCAACTGGCATTAGAAAAAACAGTGCTAAGAAAGTCAGCAACGGTAAAACAGCCAACCATCCAAGTGTTTTTTTTCTTACCGACAATTTAATCCCACTGTTTTGTTCAACGGATAGAACTACACTCATAAGCTACTCACAAACAATTTTCGAGGAAAGTTCGTTAGGCGTTCGTATCCGGTTTCAGTAACCAGGATTGTTTCTGACATACCAAAGCCATTCGCTAGAATGTAACTATGGAAAGTCATGCCTGCCTCAAACCGCCATGTTGCTGAAGGCTCAGCCTCAAGTGGCTCTCCTCCTCTTGGTTGTAAAAGCAAGCCAACTGAGTAGAACGTTTTATTGCTATAAACTTCCTTTAAACCACGCGATAACGCTTCTTCTCGATAAATTGAATCAGGAACCGTCGCCAAAACTCCTGCCTTAACTGTCGATAACGCGCTATCTTGTATATCAATGAGCTCTTCTACTATTCGGTATTCTTCATCCGTCCCATGTTGCACCTTCATGGGACGCATAAATCTTGAGTGATAATGCTTTACATTAGGCGTTGTCTCAAGCTGTACCGTATCTCCGGCCTTGAGTACTCTATCCGAATATCCTCCATGGAGGTGCAAGGCGCGCACTCCAGAAGACAAAACCCCAGGCCCTGGAAGATCGCTCCCTGATTTGATCATCGCTGAGCAAATTTCAGCGGCAAGCTCTCTTTCGGTAACACCAACTCCAAGAGCTTGAATACCCGCTTTCATACCCGCTTCAGCAGCTATAGACGCCTGTCTCATATACTCAATCTCTGCTGGCGACTTAATAAATCTCTGTGCGGATGTCTCCGCACTGATATCAACCCAAGTGATGTCAGGTAGTAGCGCTTTTAATGCCGAAAATTGGCCATAGCTTAAGGGCCATGCATGTAAATCAATCGCCACTGATGCTTTTGCTCCAACTACATTCCTAATCGTCTTTGCTGCCAATGCGATTTGATCATCGGAGTCATTCCACAGCACCCGATTTTTCCAAATGCATGTTGCGTCGAGATAAAACTCTTCTACGTCTCTGCAAAACATAACAGGGTCATTGTGCAATGGAATCACGGCGAACTGGAACGAGCTGTATCCACGAGTGAAAAAGCCAGTTAAGTAAGTCACCGTTTCTGGCATGAAAGAGACAAAAGCCACACAGTTTTTGCTAGCAAGCAAACTCCTGACCTTATCAGTGCGCTCTGCATATTCTGTTGGCTTAAACCAAGGTTGATAAATAGACATACACTACCCCTTAATTAAACGTGTATAACGCTCAGTCACTTCTAAGCTATTTTCTGACCACCAAACGGTATCTACAAACACTGCTCTCTCCAATCGCTCTGGCGTTGAAGGAAGGCGCTTCGCTCGCTCCTCATCGATATAATCCCAGGCACTTTCTGTAATTGGTCCGTATGAGACATACTCACTTAGTTTTGCGTTGTTCTCTGGCTTTAAGATGAAGTTCAAGAATGCCATCGCTTCTTCGATATTCTCAGCTCCTTTTGGAATCATCATGTAACCGACTTGCGGGACCTGTTCATTCCATGACATCGCAATAGGCAAACCATGGTCAATACCACTCTGAAAACGGCCATTTGAACCGATAGCAAGAGTGACCTCTCCTGAACCGAGCATTTGGACTGGCTGGGCACTACTTGACCAAAAAACAGATACATGAGGAAGCAGCTCTTCTACTTTATTAAAGGCTCGATCTAAACCCTCCGGTGTTGATAGCACGGCGTAAACTTCACTAGGTGGAACCCCCTCAGCAAGCAGTGCAGCTTCTAAGACAGTTTCCGGCTTCGCTGGTAAAGTGCGCTTACCCGGGAATCTTTCTATATTCCAAAAGTCTGCAAATGACTGTGGTTGTTCCTTGCCATCAGGAAATGAAGTGAGAGAATAACCGACTAAATTACTGTAGATTTCTGTAGGCACGCCATAGGCTTTACGCGCATCATCTAGCACATGCGATTGGTCAACTTGATCTTGCGGGATGGCTTCAAACAGTCCCAACTGAACACCTCTAATAAAAGCAACACCACCACCACTGACGACATCCCAGATCATAGAATTAGTGTCCACCATCACTTTGATTTTTGCTGTTTCAGGATCGGTGTCTTCAATAATTTCTATATTCGTTTGCTCTGAAAATGGGGTCAGCCAAGCATTCCTAATCGCATCTTGATAGGCTCCTCCCCAACTCGCGAATACCAACTCTCCAGCCTGCCCTGAAAGACTGAACAATAAACCAGCTGATGCCAACATAAGCTTTTTCATTAGTAACTCTCCTTGTTAATTTCTAACCAGTAACTTAATTACCTTGCAAACAGACCTCAGCAAAATTAGACAGCATCGTTTTACCCATCTCAGCATCATGTGCTGTTCTCTTTAGCTCCTCGATGTCCGCACCATCTTGCTCCAATCTGTCTCTGTTCTCTTCGAACCAAAGCAACGCTTGCTCTCTTGAAATCTCTGGGTGACCTTGAATGCCCCACACTCTGCTATTTCCATAGCGCCATATGTGATTTCCACATAAGTCTGAATAAGCTAGTATCACCATGTCTGGATGTGAGTCCTTTACTTCGTCGTTGTGCCAAACAAAAATTGATACGCTCTCTGCTAAATCCTTCGTTATCAAATCATTTTTGGCAGACTGTGTCGTCGGTAGGGGTTTGTAGGCAACCTCACAATAGGGACGCACAAACACCTGATCTTTACCGCAAAGTGCAGATGCCAAAATTTGACTGCCAAAACAAATCCCGAGCATTGGAATCTGCAATTTTTCTGCGGATCGAATGAGCTGATGAAGCCGATGAATAAAAGGGATATCTTCATAAGCCCCATGGGGACTTCCTGAGATAAATATTCCACCGTAACCACTTAAGCTCTTCGGAAAATGATCGTTATATGCCCAGTAATAGTCTACTTCCAAACCTAATGATTCAAATCGCTCCTCCAGTTTTGCAATACCATGCTTTTGTGACCCACACTGAAGATAAAGAAGTTTTGTCATGAATAGTCCTAATATTTTTACTTTAATTACTTACATAGTTAATTTGAAAGGTGAGCAATGGGTTTACTTATAATTAAAATCTAAATCTCACCAGAACAATTAAGTACTTTCCTATTTTAAAAGAGGCTAACTGGGTGGCAGGCTTGAATTGTTTAACTGAGCGGTAACATAATCAACAATGCTCTGCTTTACATTCTGAATATGACTTATCATCGTATTGCGAGCTTCATTGGCATTTTCTCTATTCATACTTTCTAAAATTATAATATGCTCATTAATCCCAGGAACTGTCCGCTCTGGTATTTTATCAATATTAAACACCTTGGTTTTCAACCTCAGTTGTTGTATCGCTTCTGCTATATATCTGTTTCCACATGAACTAGAAATGAGCAAGTGCACTCTGTCATCATAGAGTTGGTGATGCAATCTTAAGTCATCCTCTTGGTTGATGCTCTTCAGAGAATCCAACAATCTGTTTAGCCTTTGCTTATCAACATACTGTGTTGCTAGGTATGCTGCTTCACCTTCAATTAGTGACCGCATATCCAATATTTCCAGATACTCTTCTAAACTAAACTCTTTTATCGTCAAAACACCCGCATATCTACGTTCAACGATACCTTGATGTTCGAGGCGTATAAGAGCTTCTCTAACTGGCGTGCGAGACACGGACATATGAGACGCGATAGTTCGTTCATTAAGTCGTGTTTTTGGGCTTAAATCCCCTGATAAAATCAATTCCAGCATCTGATTATAAATTTGGATATTGAGATCTTGCTTTTTCATCTCTCAGCCCACTAAATTAGTAAATCTATCTATAAAAACTTGTTTCACTGTAGAAGCAGATCAGTGGTTATACCGTTATCCGTCAATGCTCCCTAATTGCATGTGTCATTATCACGACATCAGGGTTATTGCTTTACACAACCAGTAAAACGAATAACGAGCTAAAGAGTAGTGGTGCTACAAACAAGCCATTAATATAAACCAAACCTTAAGTACAAACATATCAGCCCCTTAATAATGTTATGTATACCATTGGTATACCATAAGCATTAATCGGGCCAATTATAAATGTTCGGCGTAGACCATATAGAATATAAGGTTTTTAACTTAACGCCCCTCAACCTGCATGATAAATGCACAATAATTGTGCGTGTAGATGCATACATAGGTGCATTAATGGACGATACTCTGCACTTTTCTCGCTACGGTTGGCGATCAATATCACATTAAACAGAGCTTTTTTCTTTGAGGAAGTTAATGGGATAACAGTCCGATGGAATGCTTCTTTAGAAGCCTTAAAACTGAATGGGTGCCGGCTTGCGGTTACCCTAGTTTATCCGAAGCTTGGAAAAGTATTGTTGGCTACATCATTAGATATTACAGCCAGATCAGACCGCACCAGTACAATGGTGACCTAACACCGAATGAATCGGAGAGGCAGAACTGGGAAACTTATAAAGCGGTGACCAATATTAGTTGACCACTACAAACAGAACGCCCCATGAAACCTCCTCTTTAGAAGGTAATGATCAATCCCATCTCTAACGAAGCTCCCCCCATGACACATCTTTGGTATAAAGATACGTGAGGGACTTAACCATTTGAGATCCTGGAATATAAGAAACTAATTGAGATAGGTCACCAAACACATTTCTTCTCATACGATAATGTTCCACTTCCCCCCAAACTTTTCCCACAAATTCAATCGAGGGTTTAGATTCGAAAGGCTCTCCCATAGATTCATGAACATAATCTTTTGTCATCTCTGGCTTAAGAGGGCTAGGGAGGTCGTCATTGGGGAAACGATAATTAGGCTTATCCTCATCAAGCAAAGTTAAAGATATACGTTGCAGTCCCTTGTTTTCTCTATCAAACGACAACAGAACACCTTCTCTGACCATATCAAGAATAAGTTCATCATCACCAGAAAATCGAGGCTTAGGCTTTTGATTTGACCTCAAAAGACCTGCATCTATAATTTCCTCTAAAGTAGACCCCATCATAGAAATCATACGACCAACTTCAATCATTTGTACCATCCCTTAATTGCATCAAAATTATTATCTACAGCCTTTCTCAAATCTCTTGAGTCTTTATTCAAATGCTACCTCAGGGTAGGAGCATACTAACTCGATGGCTCAAATCCAACACGTTTCATACGATAAATGAGCTACTAAACTTACTTGTTTTCTGTTTTTTTAGGATAAAAGTTAGTCAAATTCTAATCTCGTTAACGTGCTAGTTAATTGATGAGCAAGCTATGCTCCCTACCTTAATGCAACATAGCGTTATCTAGGTGCAGTGCGTAAGTTGATCTGACCAATAGCTCAGATGATTTGCAATACCTCACATTATCCGTCAAATGCTAATTCAGAAAAGTCACTGACACACTTTTGTCCAGAAGTGAGTTACAAAAGGCGGTAATGACAGTGTGGCAATGACAGAGACAGAGCTAATTTAATTCCCAGTTGTTGCGCGACTCAGGCTTGGTTGTGGCAATCAGTATGAAACTTTATACTTCTCATACACTGTGTAGTTCAAGCAAGCTTTAGAGCTATTACCCTCACGAATTTAATCTATCTTAAATCAAAGATTATCGGACGAGCATTGGCTTCAATCCCCTGCCCCAATTGCCACGACGGTGTACCCGATTGAATATTGTAAAAAGCACGTATCCACTCCCCATGAGACACTAGCAATACATCTTGCTGATCATACTGAGCCCTAAGCGAAGCTGTGAACTCAATGATTCTAGATTCAAATATCGGCTCAGGCTCGACCTGATAGCGATCCCCCAGAGGAATACGATGACGCGCATGGTAATCTCGCCATGCTGAACCTGCTAACCCTCTCTGGCAATCAATCACCTTGCCTTCAAACAGGCCAAATTGACGCTCGCGAAGTCGAGCGTCAGTGATCACATCACACTCAAGCCGACGAGCAATAATCGCTGCAGTTTGTACCGCGCGACCCAGGTCGCTGCTTATCACTACAGGGTTTGCCATGATTGGCAAGGGCATTGTCGCCAAATGCGCTCTTGCCTGGGAAGTTAGCTTACTGTCTTGCCACCCTTGTAGTCGCTGCTCCCGATTCCATTCGGTTTGACCGTGTCGTATTACTACTAGCCTCACGCTATGTCCCCTTGACCTAAAAACAGTTTCGCCACTAGCCCTGGGTTAAACGGGAAATACCAGTGGATATATGAGGCGACAAGGTTACCTTTTATCCACACTGGATCGAGTGGTTTGCCCCTCTGTGAGATAGGCTGACAACGCTGTCGCTCTTGCGAGCAAGTGGTGGAATAATGGAAGGTATGTCCGCGTAAGGTCTCGCCAGGCAGCAACTCCCCTTCAACCAACCCCAGTGCCGCCAGACGTGATTGCATCACAGAGTCGGCAGATAAGACGCTACACATCTCGGCGCAATTGCCTTGGGAGTCGGTTAAGGTGCGATTCAGATAGAGCATGCCGCCACACTCGGCTAACAAGGGCTTGTTGGCATTGACATGCTGATGAATGTCTTCCTTGAGGGCGCTGTTGTCAGCCAATTCCGTCAAATACAGCTCTGGGTAACCACCCGGTAAGTAGAGGGCATCACACTCCGGTAAACGCTCACCTCGCACTGGAGAAAAGTAGCATAGCTGCGCTCCCAACTGCTGCAGCAATTCGGTATTGGCAGGGTAAATAAAGCTAAAAGCCGCATCTTTGGCGATAGCAATGCGCCTGCCTTTTAGCGAATTTGCGGTATTTTTTTCCAGCTGGTTTGCTGGGTTCAGCGTTTGAGACGAAAGCTCAAATTCAACCACGGGTGGCAGAGCAATGTCAGTATGCTCCGCCAGTAACCTCGCCGCTTGATCAAGGCGCGCTTCGATATCGCTGAGCTCTTGAGCCTGCACCAGCCCGAGATGGCGCTCTGGCAGACATACTTGGGCATCTTTGGGCAGGTAGCCCAAATAAGTCAGTGATTCGGGTAGCGAGGCTTCAAGCATAGCGGAATGGCCAGACGAGGCGACGCGGTTAGCAAATACACCGAACATAGTAACATCGCATCTATAGGTGGCGAGCCCATGCGCCACCGCGCCAAAGGTTTGCGCCATTTTGCCCGCATCAATCACGGCCAACACTGGTATGCCAAGCGTTGCCGCTATATCGGCGCTCGAACACTTGCCATCAAACATGCCCATCACACCTTCGATCAAAATCAGATCTGCCTCGGCTGCTGCTTGCGCAACTAAGTTGTGACAGTGTTCCTCTCCGCACATCCAAAAATCGAGCTGATACACGGGCTGGTTAGAGGCCAATGCTAAAAATGCCGGGTCGATAAAGTCAGGCCCCGTTTTAAACACCCGTACCTTTTTACCACGCAGAGTGAAATAGCGCGCTAGCGCCGCGACCACGGTGGTTTTACCACTCCCAGAGCTTGGCGCGGCGACCACCAATGCTGGACAACGAACCGTACTCATTCGGCAAACTCCTTCATATCAGGCCAAAGCTTAGTTAGATCTAGGTGCTGTTCGATGGCATCGGCCACGCGATTGATGCCCTCTTCGCGCATCTGCTCAAAATCAACACCTGTCGCCTCTTCCAGGCCGGCCCACTTTAAGATTGCGCCGCATGCCGCTTGTGACTCAAAAATACCGTGTAGGTATGAACCAAATACTTGATTATCAAGCCCAATAGCACCATCCGGGCCACACTCTAGCTTCAGCGGTGCGTCGCTCGACACGCCATGGGTCATCCCGGCGTGGATTTCGTAGCCATGCACATCAACACTGTCTTGGTCAGGCATGCTCAAAGAGCCTTGGCTACGCTTAAGCTGCTTGGTATTGTGCAGTTCTGTGGTTATCGCAAGGTAGCCCAAGCCGCGACTCTCGCCGGGTGAGCCCTCAATGCCCAATGGGTCTGAGATCGATTCGCCCAGCATCTGATACCCGCCGCAGATCCCCATCACTTTGCCTCCCAAGCGCAAATGGCGCTCAATTTGCGTTGCCCACCCTTGCTCACGAAGAAACGCGAGATCGCTGCGTACACTCTTAGAGCCCGGTAGAATAATCAAATCTGCATGGGGCAACGGTTGATTCTTTTGCGCAAACATCAGGTCAACATTGGGGTGCATACGCAGAGGGTCAAAGTCGGTGTGATTACTGATGCGCGGCAGCATAGGCACCACGACTTTCAATTGAGGCTCACCACACTTTAACTGAGAGACGTTAATCGCATCTTCGGCCTCTAGCATCAAGCCATGCAAAAATGGCAACACGCCGAGCACTGGCTTGCCCGTTTTCTCCTCTAGCCAATCTAAGCCACTTTTTAGCAGAGTAACATCACCACGAAAGCGGTTTATCACAAAGCCTACGACACGCTGCTGCTCTGACTCACTCAATAACGCTAAGGTGCCAAACAGATGGGCAAAAACGCCGCCTTTGTCGATATCAGCCACGATGATCACGGGGGCATCCGCCGCTGTCGCAAACCCCATATTAGCGATGTCATGGTCACGCAGATTAATCTCGGCAGGGCTGCCTGCACCCTCAACGACGATAGTGTCGTATTGCAGCTTGAGACGCTCAAACGACTCAAGCGCGTATTTCATGACCTTGGGCTTGAAGGCATGGTAACTCACCGCGTCCATGTCCTGCAGCGCCTTACCCTGTACGATAACCTGCGAGCCAGTATGGGTGTTGGGCTTTAGCAAAATTGGATTCATATCCGTGGTCGGTTCGATGCCACACGCATACGCTTGCAGTGCTTGGGCTCGACCAATCTCGCCGCCGTCACTGGTGACCGCACTATTTAGCCCCATGTTCTGTGGCTTAAACGGGGCCACAGCAATCTGTTTGCGAGTCAGCACGCGGCATAAGCCTGTGGCAAGGACGCTTTTCCCCGCGTCTGATGTGGTGCCCTGTACCATGAGTACTTTTGAGCTTGATTGCATCTGTCTTTCCTTTATTGGCTTCTATCACGCAGCGAGATTAAATGTAAATCGACCGACTCAAGACTCACCGCCTTTGAGAGTCATGGGCAACCCTGCGGTCACCAGCGTCACTTTTGCCACCTGCTGGGCGATGGCTTGGTGCAGCCATCCCGCCTCATCAACAAATTGGCGCGTTTCTTTGCCCATCGGCACCACGCCGCAGCCCACTTCGTTGCTTACCAGCAATACCTGTCCGGAGACCTCAAGCAACGCTTGCAGAAAATCTTGCCTAATATCGGTCCAGGCTTGCTGTGACTGTCCAAATAAGCTGTTGGACAGCCAAAGAGTGAGACAATCCACCAAGACGCAATTGTCAGCATGGCTGTGTTTGCGCAGCGCATCGGCTAAGCCATAGGGCTCTTCCACCACTGTCCATTGTTTGGGGCGCTGCTGCTGATGCAATTGCACTCGCTTTGCCATTTCGTCGTCTCGCACCTCAGAGGTGGCGATGTACACCACGGGCTTGCACGATGCGCTCGCGACGCCCTCGGCATAACGACTTTTTCCTGAGCGTGCGCCTCCAAGCACAAGCTCAACCTTATTGACACCTTCACTCGGCATGGCTCACCTCCGCTTGAGTTGTTGTGATGACACTGAGTGCCTGTTGGAGTTGTACCCACTCTTGCTCAGTGTGCGGTAAACCAAAACGTATCGCGTCGCCCTCATCGCACAGGCGCGTGAACACCTGCTGCTGGCACAGCTGCTGATGCAGCCAAGGTGCATTGCGTGTTGGTAAATTGCATGTTGGCAAATTGCGTGTCGGTAAGGTGACGAACAGATCGGTCGAGGCAAGAGGTGCATCGAAATACTGCCGCAGTAGCGAGCACAAGCGACGCATTGATTCACAGATTCTACTTCGAGTCTGTTGCTGCCAATCGGTGTCCTGCAGGGCCTGAGTAACCACCCACCGGGTCGGCCCTGTCACTGTCCAAGGCCCGAGTTGCTCCTTAAGCCCTTGCATAATGCTGGAGCAGCAAAAGACAAAACCGGCCCGCGCGCCGGCTAAGCCGAAGAACTTACCGATTGAGCGCAGCACAATCAGTGAGTCGGTATGCTCTGCTTGGCTGAGCAATGAGTGCTGTGGCATGCAATCCATAAAGGCCTCATCGACCACCAAGTACCCACCGCGCTGACTCAAACTGGCTTGCAACTGTTGCAGTTGGCGAGCGCTGCACACGTCACCGGTCGGATTATTGGGGTTGATCACCACCACCACATCAGACGCGGCGATTTGCTCTGGTGTCGGGAACTGATGATAAAACTCTACGCTCCAACGCTGACCATAAGCTTGAAAGCTCTGCCACGCATGCTGATGTTCTTTATAACCCACCGCGGGCAAGCATACACGCCCGCATCGCCCCAGAGCATCAGTGAGTGTGGCAGGCAGTAACATAATTGCCGCCTGCGAGCCGGCGATAGCGAGGGGCTGGATACTCGCGCCGTAATAACGCTGCGCCACAGCCTCTAATCCGTCATGCTCTTGTGGCAAACGGTTCCACACCTGTGCTGGAATGGCCGGGACCGGATACGTAAAAGGACTTACCCCAGTTGATAGGTCCACCCATGTCTCTTGATTGCCCCCATACTGGGCGATGGCGTTGAGAAGTTTACCGCCGTGATGAATCATGCTGTTTCCTTTTAACTCGTGATCAGTGTGTAGCAACCGATACAGACCAACAGCCAGACAATCGCTAGGCCAAAGCTACCTGATGTCACCAGTGCGTTGGCTTTTTTGATTGCCTCTGCTTGGGCAAGCTTTCCTACCCCCATCGGTTTTTTATCGTGCAGAACACCGTCGTAATAGGTCGGGCCGCCAATGGTTATGCCCAGTGCACCCGCGCCTGCCGTCATCACCACACCACCATTGGGGCTTGCGCAGGACTTGGCTTGGGTTCGCCAGCAGTGCAGTGCCGCTCTTGACTGTCCTTGGAGTGTGTACACCAAAGCTGTAATGCGCGCAGGCACATAGCCGAGTACATCATCTAGCTTGGCGCTGACAAAACCAAAATCGCGGTAACGCTGATTTTTGTAGCCCCACATCGCATCAAGGGTATTGGATAAACGAAGTGCGACGGCGCCCGGCGCGCCAAGTAGCGCAAACCAAAACAACGGCGCAAACACAGCATCGTTGCCATTTTCCAGCACCGATTCAATGGCAGCTGAGGCAATGTCATATTCGCCCATCTGCTCAGTGTTGCGGCTGACGATCATCGACACCGCAAAACGTGCCTGCTCTATATCACCCATCACCAATGGCTGATAAATACGCTCAGCATGCTCAACTAAGCTGCGGCCACCAATAGTGAGATACAAGACAAAGGTATTGAGTAAAAATAACAGTAACATCGAGATTTGACTCGCAACCACAGTCAAGGTTACCACTGTCGCCGTGATCGGCACTACCGCCAGTAGCCATGCGATCCCCCCTTGAAACTTTAATGCAGATGATGAGGGATCCGCTGTTAAGCTTCTTATCCTGCGCTCAACCTGATTGGCTAACCAACCAAACCCCACTAAAGGATGAAACCGGTTGGGCTCGCCTAACCAGCGGTCCAAAAGCAGCGCGAAGAGTAACGATAAGGCGCTACTGAGCCAATAAGTACCAAGTTCAAGTAGCATCTGACGACTCGCATTGTGAGCCTTTCACCTTAGTGACAACGTCACCAAGGCTAACTAAGGCAGTTCCCATCACCAGTAGCTTATCTCGGCTCATCGTCACTCCTTTAGGCCTCATTCAATTCCACCACTTTTGCCTTACGGCAAGCATGAGAGAAGCTCGGGTCATACAGCTTAGAATCGACGAAATCATCAATCGCAAACACCTTGCTGACAATGATCATCGCGGTAGAGCGAATATTAGCAGCATGCATCTTGTCTGCGATGTCTGCCAAGGTGCCACGCAGGATACGCTGCTCTGGGTGTGAGGCTTTCTCGACCACACACACCGGCCAGTTTTGTGGATACACCTCACTCAACTCACGCACGACTTTACGGATCAAGGTGGCACTCAAAAACAGGCACAGTGTTGCTTCATGGCTGGCGAGTGATTTGAGGTTTTCTTTGTCCGGCACCGGCGTACGCCCCGAGGCGCGTGACAGAATAATGGTTTGACACTCCTCCGGTAGCGTCAACTCTTGTCTTAGCGCGGCTGCCGAGGCCTGAAACGACGACACGCCGGGGATAACTTGGTAGCCGATAGCCAAATCATCTAGTCGACGCGTTTGCTCGGCGAGTGATGAATAAATTGACAGATCCCCGGTTTGCACGCGAGCTACATCTTGCCCTTTAGCATGCGCGTCGGTATATACCTTTGTGATCTCATCGAGATCCATGTTGGCTGAGTCAAACACTTTTGCATCTGGCTTGGCACGTT
The DNA here is from genome assembly GCF_055391395.1 of Vibrio sabulosilitoris. Classification (NCBI taxonomy): domain Bacteria; kingdom Pseudomonadati; phylum Pseudomonadota; class Gammaproteobacteria; order Vibrionales; family Vibrionaceae; genus Vibrio; species Vibrio sabulosilitoris. The sequence continues at coordinate 2,076,961 of NZ_AP029599.1, read as the reverse complement.
CAATCACCGCTTTGGGCACCAGACTCCCTGCGTACAAAATCACAGGACAGGTTTCTATCAGTTTTGCGCCTTTGACTGTGATTAAATCCGGGTCACCCGGTCCTGCGCCAATAAAATAGACGGTCATGCTAATTCCTTATCAGCTTGAGCCTTCGCTGGAAAAGGCTTTAAGGTGTCAATCAGTGAGCGCCCAGGCGTCTGGCCTGTTTTGGCTTGGCCATCCTCAAGACGATATTTGTTTTTGTAGCCTCGCGGGGTCACAATCCAATCATCAAAACGATAGCTGCTTTCATTGCCAACAATCACCGCCGCGTTCATACCAAACTCCAGCTGGGTAAACTCAGCCAAGGTCGATAGTTCAACGCGCTGCTCTTGACGATAAGCGGCATTGACGACCGCCACGGGGGTATCAGCCGGGCGATGTTTGAGCAAGATACGCTGTGCTTCAATGATATGCTGCTGGCGCTTTTTAGAACGCGGGTTATAGAAAGTAATCGCAAAATCGGCCATCGCTGCGGCTTCAATACGCCGCGTGATCACCTCCCACGGCGTCAACAAATCAGACAGTGAAATAGTGCAGCTGTCGTGGCCTAACGGGGCCCCCACCAGTGAGGCGCAGGCATTGGCGGCCGTGATACCCGGAACGGTCTCTACGGCAATCGCGGTGTTGTTCGCCGCAATCAACTCAAACACCAGCGGCGCCATGGCGTACATGCCCGCATCACCGGAGCACACCAGCGCCACGCTTTTACCCTGCAGAACATGGGCAATCGCTGCATCAGCGCGTTGCCACTCTTGCGTCATACCGGTGCGCACTAGCGTCTGCTGGTCAATCAGCGGAGTAATGAGCTTTACGTATGGGCCGTAACCAACCACGACATCAGCCTGTTTGATGATTTGCTGTGCTTTGACGGACATCAGATCGAGGCTACCAGGGCCAAGACCCACTAGATACAACTTAGCCATGAGACCTCTCCTCTTGCGGCGCTCGTAGTCTTATCAGGCCTTGGTCGATCTGCTTACATATAATGTCGGTCACCTCGGTCAGTGCCAATAGATTAAAGGCATCACCATTGTCACTTTTCGCCAGCTCAACATCGCAAAACGCCTCTAGTTCTTGCTTAATGCTGTGCATATCCTTGACAAAATGGTTGCCAGAAACCAGCAGCAACGGAATAACCCGCACGGTTGGCCTACGACTTTGGGTCAGTGAATTGCGCAACACGCCTTTGACCAAATTAAACGGCGTCGCCCCCTCTAGCGAGCAAGAGACATTTTTTTCAGCCAACTGCCCAAGCAAACTGTCGCAGTAGGTGATAGCCTGGTGCCCGGCATTGTCTAAATAGGGCGCACCATGGTGAACAAATAGGTTCACGTCACTGCCTTGGCTAAAGCGTTCATTTAAGGCACTGAGCAATGCAGTGGCGTTGTGGGTATGATGAATAATTGCTGGGGTATGCTCTATGGCCGACAAAGAAAACTGCTTAAAGCCCTCGGTGATCATCTCAACCTGCTTATGTTCATCGGTTGGAAACAAGTAGCATGAGACGACTAAAATGCGCTGGTAGCCTTCCAGGTCCAATTGCGCCATTACCGTTGGTAAGTGCATATAATGCTGCTCGTCTTGCGCCAATTTTTTGATCACCATACGTGAGCTCACCGCCAAACGGACCTCACAAGCAGGGTAACGAGCTTGCACTTGGCGTTGCAGCTCTATGTATCTTTTTTGCTCTACGACTGAGCCAAAACAGCTCAATACAATCGCCGTGCCTTGAGTATAGTGTCGTAATCGTTTCATGCCTTGGCTTCCTCAAATGGTGCAAAATAGCGAGGCTCAATCACCTCATAAAGGGGTTGGTGGGTGGCAAGGGCCTTAAACAGCACTCGCCATTGAGACTCACTGAACTCGTCAATACCGCGCAGCCAAATCCCATGATTGGTTAAATCGCCTTCATCAGGCGTCGCTCTTTGGTAAATCACCATTGTGGCTCGATTGCGACACGCACCCGCGCACATAGTGCGACTGATCTTAATGCGCTTATCACCCTCGCCAAGCCCAATGCCTTTCAGAATGCTGCGCAGTTCGTGGGCTAAATTTTTTGCACCGGCTTTGGCACAGCGCGTTCCCTCACACAGCAAAACATGATGAGTGTGAAACAGCATTGGACGATCAAGATCGACATGCTTGGGCTTACATTGATAACCCTCCACCACTTCACTGCCGTGTAAATTGATCTTAATTGGCTGTGCGTTAAGCTTGGCATTTCCATGACGCTCATGGCTGGCATGCTTGCTTGCTTCCCACCAGTTTTTGCGTTTGTGTTTTATCAGCGGCTCGGTGAACTCTAGCCGGCAACAGGCGATGGTCATGTTGTAGCCGTCTTTTTTAAACGTCCATTTCGGCACCAACAACTGCTTGGTTTGGCTCAGCGTGAGTGCTGCAGCCTCCGCGACCGAGTTACTGCCTGTCACTTTTTTAACGTATTCCGATGGGTTCTGGATGCCCTCACGGTTGTCAAGCTGTGAGGGGGCAAAGGTGGTAAAGGGCCACTGTTTCATCGTTGAAAGCTGCTGCAACCCCACTTCATCTGCTTTTAGGTCGATACTGGCCATCAACTTGATGCTGTCGATTGAGAGGTTGAACTCGCCGCTGAACGCCTCAAGGCCGGCTAACAGGGTCGAGATTGGGGTACTGCGATCGCATCCAATTCCAATCACTAGGGATTTGGGTCGCCATAGCACCACCTTATCCTGCCACTGAGTGAGGTTCGGCCTGGCTTGATCGGTTATTAGCAGCGCTGCGTCAAAGTCAGCCGGGTCGATGCCATCAAGGGTGTGATGACACAAGATATTGGACGGCATACGTTTGTCATATTGCCACCAATTTTTTTCTCCGCCTTGCTGCGCGATGATCACTGATTGATCATTAACTATCGCCGCACTCACCTTAGTCACGGCATCCTCACACAAGGCATCGAGTTGCCAGCCAAAACGGGCCCCCAGCATATCGGCCGAGACGTTTTCAGACACATCCGATGCGGTAGTGACGACGGGAGTGGCTTTGACTATGTGTGCTACCCGATGGGTTAATTGATTCGCGCCGCCTCGGTGGCCCGATAGCATCGACACGACAAAGGTGGCTTGCTCATCTAGGCACACCACCGCAGGGTCAGTGCGCTTGTCCTTGATAAGTGGTGCGATCATTCGCATCACGATACCAGTGGCACAGATAAAGATATGTGCGTCAAATTGATCAAAACGCGGGGCAATAAAGGAGGACAGCGGCAGCACCAGCGGTGTGGCGTGCATGTCATCCGTCAAGCCTATAGGGGCGACAAACAGCTCGGCAAACGGCAAGCTGTTTTTTAACCTCTGGCCCTGCTTGGCGCCTTGCTTGGTAATCGCGTATATCGCAATTTTTTTCATATTAGTATTCCATTATCGCGCTTAAGCCACCAACTCGGGCTTGGCTGGCTGCTTGCCGCGCAGCACGCCACGGCGCTCACGAATCGACAGTTGCACCATCGAAAAGTAACGGTGCTCCTGTGGCACCTGGTCTAAATTGGTGTAGATCTCTTGTTTATCGCAGCTGGCGTGTGAGACGTAAGTGGCGCAATGCTCTAATCCCAGAGCTTTCAGTTGGGCTGACAGCGCTGGGATCATGCGCCCTACTTTAATTAACATGATGGTATCGAAGTCTTTGACCAGAGTTTCCAGACAGTCAATCCCATAGGTGGCAGGCACAACACAAAAACGCTCTCTCCCGTCGGCCAGCGGGATTTTCGTCGCCGCTGGCACGGCCGTGATTGAGGTAACGCCCGGGACAATGACCGGCTCAATCTGCGGCGCCAGGACTTCCAGCTCTTCTTGGATATAAGCCCATGTACTGAACACCGAGGGGTCGCCTTCAGTAATGAACACCACCGACTTACCGCTCAGTAAGTACTGGTAGATAGTCGCTGTAGCCACCTGCCATGCTGGTACATTAATTGACGGGTCGCGCGTCATCGGAAAATGGAGAAAGCAGCGCTCGCCTGGGATATCAGTCTCTGCGATGGCACCGGTGACGATCTGCCAGGCAAAAGAATCCGCCGAGCCTTTGTTCTTTTCTGGAATAGCGATCACATCAGCCTGTTGGATCAGGCGCGCGGCTTTTAATGTCAATAATTCACTGTCACCCGTGCCCACGCCAACCGCGTAAAGTTGCCCCTGTGGCCCTGATTGACAACTTGATGTATTGCTCATGAAATTTCTCCTGGCTTTGATGAGCCTTATAATGTCGGGGTGGTTGACCCCGATTTGTCAAACTGACACTGCAAAGGGTGCTTTAGTAAAGGTGAATAGATGGATTGGGTTTTCACCTTGGTAACTGTGGTAATGGGCCAAGGGTTTGAGCGACGAAACATTGACCAGCTGAGCCTCAAACGGCGCGTTGGCCTGCTTGGCCCAGTGATAAATTTCCCCTACGGTATCCACGGTCACTGCGGATACCACTAGCCGTCCATGGTGTTGTAACCGTTGCCATGTGTGATTGAGAATATCGGCCATCTGCCCGCGTGAGCCGCCAATAAACACGGCGTTGGGCGCGGGAAGCTCTGCCAGCGCTTGCGGCGCTTTGTGCTTTATCAAATGGACATTGTCGGTCGCATGGGCGAAGCAGTTGGCTTCAATCGCCTCAAAGCAGGCGGCGTTAGACTCAATCGCAAACACTTGCCCCTGGATGGCAAATTTGGCCGACTCAATCGCAATCGACCCAGAGCCTGCGCCAATGTCCCAAACCACATCTTGGGCGGAGATTTTAAGCTGCGTCAGGGCGAGGTTGCGCACCGATTGCTTGGTGATCAGGCCGTTTTTCGGCATGCGTTTGGAAAAATCTTGGTCCGATGCAAACTGTCCACACCCACCCCAGCGCTGAGCCGCGCCAACAGTGGATGGCTGGCGCTGGGCAATGACCAGGTTCAGCTTATCGAACGCTATCATGCTGTGGGCAAGCTCTTGCGGGGTAAATGTCCGAACGGTTTCGTCAATGCCCCCTAGCTGCTCACACACATGTAATGTCCAGTCCACTTGGCCGTATTGCAGCAAATGAGCCGCAAATATTTGTGGTGTGTTTTGATTGTCGGTCAGAATCGCAAACAGGTCACCAGTTTGCATCCTCGCCACGATGCCGTTGAGCGCTCGCCCGTGCACCGATAAAAATTGCGCTTGTTGCCACGCAAGGCCAAGGCGAGCAAACGCCAATTGGGGAGAGCTTGAGGTAGGGATAAAGCCAAGCTCTTCAGCCGGTAAGTGCTTTAATAGGGTCGAGCCGATACCAAAAAATAGCGGGTCTCCAGAGGCCAAGATCGCCACACCGCCCTCTTCGCTCTCATCAATCACGTGACTGAGCCAGGTGCTGAACCCTTGCGTCATATCGAGAAACACACCGTCAAACTGCGGAAACCACGCTCTGTGCCTTGGATGGCCCGCAACCACGCGAGATTGACTGACAATACAGACCGCTTTACTGGTCAAGCTGACGCAGCCGTCCTCGGGAACGCCTACGACATAGATGTTGGGCTGAGGACGATTGACAATCGCGTTCATGACACCTCCACCGTTTGATAGAGCAAGGCATGAATGGTGGATACCACCAGCGAGCTACCGCCCTTGCGACCGACACTGGCAATGTAATCCACATTATTTTGCTCGATTAACGCTTGCTTGGACTCTTGCGCTTTAACAAAACCGACTGGGATGCCAATGATCAAGGCTGGAGTAATTTCCCCAGCATCGACCATGCGCAGCACTTCATATAAGGCGGTCGGCGCGTTGCCAACCCCAATAATCGCGCTATCTAATAGCCCGAGATCGCGTGCCTTGCGCATTGCCCAAATCGCGCGAGTTTCTCCGGTTTGCTTGGCTTTAGCGATCACCTCTGGGTCGCTAATAAAGCAGTAGGTTTGATTACCATGCACCTTAGTTCGCATCGGGCTGATACCGCTGATGATCATGCTGACATCGCTGACAATCGGGCAACCCTGCTGCAGCGCCGTTATCCCAGCATCGACTGCGCCACGACTAAATTGATAGAGCTTGGCAAATTCAAAATCGCCGGTGGTATGAATAGCACGACGCACCACCTGCCATTGTTGTGGCTCAAAGCGATGCCCACCGTGTAACGTCTCCATTTCACGGTCGATAATTGAAAATGAATCCGTTTCGATTTGATGCCCTTGCGCCGTCATTTGTTGCATGCTGGCAGGGGCTTTTACAGTATCCATTGTGTGAGTCCGTAGTGAGAGAATCGACAACTCGATCCGAATTAATCCTATTGATAAGAAGCGCTGCGCCCGAGCGGTTGACCATTAAAATCAACCAGCACAACATCGATGGCCAGTGCGTCTGTTATGTAGTTGCTTGCGTGCGCCTTGGCTTCATCGCACAGACGATTGAAATAACGCTCTGGGCTGTGCTTGCGCACCAAATCAAGCACATGTCGCCCGGTATTGGCCTGAGCGATTTGCTGACAAAGCTCGCTGGGAAGGCCCGATTGCTCTGCTAGCACGGCCATTCGCGTGAAATCGATGCGATGGCCCGAAACGTGGGTCATCATTCGCCCAGAAATCAGCTTACCCATTTTGCCAATCATCACCACCAAGGTGACGCTTGCAAGCCCATAACGCTTTGCTGCGCGCAATCCAACTCCGATAAAATCTCCTGCCTGGATCAAGGCCATCGGCTCTAGACGCGGTAACAATTGTCGAGCAGCTTTTTCCGAGCGACTGCCTGTGGTCAATGCCACATGTGACAAGCCGTTTGCCTGGGCTATTTGAATAGATTGACGCACAGAAGCGGCAAAGGCTGAGGTTGAATAAGGTATGACTGTGCCTCGAGTGCCCAAGATGGATATCCCGCCGATTAACCCAAGGCGCTCATTGATGGTCTCTTTGGCAGCGACTTTGCCGCCGGGAACAATAATGGTCAGCTCAACGCCATAGTGGTCTTGCCATAATTCACTGGCGTTTAGCCATTCCAGGCGGGCCATCTCGATGATGTTGGCGCGTGGCACAGGGTTAATCGCTGGCTCCCCCACGGGCAGTTCAAGGCCCGGCTTGGTTACCACAGCGACGCCCAAGCCCCCCTTTAGGTGGATACCTGGTGCGTTGACTAAACGGGCTTGGCACTGAATTTCGAGTCCGTGGGTACAATCTGGATCGTCTCCCGCATCCTTAATCACCCCGCACAGCACTGAATTGATAGCGGCCCAATTAACATTGCAGCGCTCAGAGTGTGCAGCAACCGCGTCTTTCGCCGCATTTTGATTGGCCACAATTTCGGTGCGAGCAAGGGTAAAATTGACCCACTCTCGGTTGGGAATTTGAATACTGACTTGGTGAGAAACTTGACCGTCAATCAAGCCGCGCACCGCCGCACGGGCCGCCGCTGCCGCGCACGCGCCTGTGGTGTAACCACCGCGTAAGTCTTGATTGGATGTTGAACGTTTGAGTTTGCCCACAAGTTACTTCTGCTCAGCGCATGCACTGAGTCCGCCTAAAAAAAGTTATGCGGGCAGGTGTCGATATCGAAAGATAAACGACGCTGAGTGCTCCCGCCCAGGTAGTTTTGGTGTTGGTGCTGTGTATTTAGCAGGGTCTGACTTACGAAACGAATTTCGCTTACAGTTGCGGGTACAGTTCTGGATTTTCACCAGATTCACTGGAGGCTGAACGTATTCAGCCACTAAATACAGTTTTAAATGTTTTATTCCAAGCTCAGGTATTCTCTGCTCTGGATAAGTGGGTTGACACATAACGCTCAAGACATTCTGAGGCGTCTTTCGATGCATCATTAGCATTGCCGTTTTATATGGGCTCCCTTAACCAAGGTGAACAGCGACTGCTCCTGATTGGTAATCTATCTATATGGAGAACAATATACCTATTTTCTAGAATAGCTCAAGCCATCAATAGCTTACTGATGCCATGGCAGTGACATAAATATCACGAAGTCGAGCCCGAAGCCCAAACTAACCGGGTACCGATGGCTTTTGCTCCATCTGTAGTTACACGGTCACACCAGCGTCTTCAAAGCTTGCCATATTGTTGTAAAATTCTGCGGCGGCTTTCACCAGTGGATAGGCCAACGCTGCCCCTGTCCCTTCGCCTAAACGCATGTTCAGCGATAACAGTGGCTGGGCGTGCAACGACTTTAATACGCTTTGGTGCGCGTGTTCATCTGACTGATGAGCAAACAATAGCACCTCACGAACATTAGGGTCGATTTGCACCGCAACATAAGCCGCAACCGATACAATAAAGCCATCGACTAACACTGGCACGCGACGTTGAGATGCCTCGATAAATCCACCCACCATCTGAACTATCTCAAAGCCGCCTAACTGGCGCAGTGTTTCTTTTACCGTTGGAGTCCCTTGCTGTACTCGCGCCACCCCCGCTTCAATTAAGCTTACTTTTTTCTCGAGTTGGGTATCGTCAATGCCAGTACCTTTGCCGACACAGTCACGGACCGAAAGACCACTCAAGGCAGCAAATAGTGCCGAGGCGCTGCTGGTATTGCCGATCCCCATCTCGCCAAACATGATCAAGTTACACCCTTGCTCAATCTTTTGGGCAACGATTGCTTGGCCAAACTCCAATCCATTGGCAAGCTGCAGTGGGTCAAGCGCCGACTGGTAAACAAAGTTTTGCGTGATCGACCCCAAGCGTTGTTTGACAAAGTTTGGCGAGGCATGCTCAATGTCGGTCAAAATGCCACAATCGACAATCGTGAGAGGGATAGCGTTTGAGCGGCAAAAGCAGTTGATGGCCGCACCGCCCGCAATAAAATTCTGCACCATTTGTGTGGTCACAATACTCGGTGCAATGCTAATCCCTTCTTCGGCAATGCCATGATCACCGGCAAACACGAGTAGCGCAGGGCTCTCAACATCAATCTGTTCGACGGTGTCATTGCACCCCAGTAGCGCCAGTTGCTTGGCCACGTCTTCTATTTGTCCCAAAGCGCCGACGGGTTTGGTTTTTTGATCAATAATCGTCTGGATTCTTACTAATTTGCTTTTGTCTTGCATGTTGCCTATTCCTATGGCTCGGCGAGCAAGTAACGCTGATAATCAACGCTACTCTATGTTCCTAACTGTGCCTGTCTATAGTGATTTATTTAATTCAACTATCAAATTAAGTTTGCCCTAAAAGCATATCCTCTACACCATCCTAACTATTTACAACGCTGCTCTTTTTGGCTGAATTCCCCTCCCCGAATCTAGAGTGCGGAAAGGAATTTATACAAGAGACTCTTGGCTAATCGAATTTTGCTCAAAAAAAACCAACAAGACGTTGCCGACTAATTCATCTACTTATGATGATACTGAACTAGAGCAGTGAGGCAGTCTTACACACGGCCTTTTCAGCTCGGCAGAACATACTCGATTGCCCATGTTTCGCCTCACACAGTTTGGCGGTTTTTTGCTGAGCAATCGCTTTAGTAAGGCCAATATCAATATAGTCCTCAGTAAATGGGCTCAAGTGACAAACGTGGATCTTGCCGAGTTTTTTCTGGTCAATTTTCGGCGCGGCAGTGGTGGAGCTCATAAAGAACAGCGCCACTAAAGGAAGGACAACTCTTAACATAGTCAATGACTTCTTCAATTTGATGAATAACTTAATCAGGGTGGACAAATTACTATATTCTGTACTTAACGCCTAGCTAATATTGGGACGGAAAGGCTACATTCTCCCAAGACGCCAAAGTGACATCGTCACGGAAGGCCTTAATTCTTATGGCAAGAAAATAGGGCTCCCTTTGGCCTAGTATACTTGGACGTTGGGGTAATCTCTTTTTGCTATGCAATAAACTTATATGCAACCAATGCTTCACATGCTGCTAAGTGCATGTTACGCTTATGTAAACACTGTAAATAGTTATAGTATCTATCAATAAATATCGTTTCATTATTGATACTTATCTAAAGTCTTGTTTAGGGAGTTTAATGAGCAATGGATGTCTATGATGACCTAAAGCAGTTTGAAGTCACTACCGGGTACGATGCTGCTATCTTCGTTAGTATGCCAAGGTGTACCCGCCACAGTAAAACCCGCAGTTACGCGCTGTTAGATCAACTCAACGAAAAGTCTTCTCATGACTTAATCGAAGTTGTCGAAAAATTCGATGATGTAGCGGCAATAAACAGCACTCAACCCAATGAGCAGCAGCCTTTTGCCTCATCACCGCAACACCTTAGCGAAGATCAGACGATCTTATCCAGCCTGAGTAAGGTATCGATCGCACATAACCTAGCCACAAAGGCGCCGGTTGAAATCGACAGTCAACAAAACCGAGAACCGACTGACGACACACACACCTCACCATCAGAGAGCGTCACACCATGCCCTTAATATCCGTAACCTCACCAAAAGGGGGAGTGGGCTGCACCACTCTTGTCGCGAACCTTTGTTATGCGCTATCCAATAAGGGTATTAAGGTGTTAGCGATTGATTTTGATCGCCAAAATGCCCTTCGACTCCACTTTGGGGTGCCTATCTCAGATGAACGTGGCTACGTTGCATTGAGTCAAGAACGTTCCAGCTGGGGTGAGATGGCCTTGTCGTATAAAAACAATATTTTTGTACTGCCTTACGGCGAGATCAGCAAAGAGCAAAGCGAGTCATTTGACGCTCGATTAGCTCAGGACCCACTGTTCGTTTCAAGGGGACTGAACTCACTATTGCAAGATCCTAAATTAGTGATCATTGCCGACGTACCCGGAAGTAACTTAGCGGCGCTCAGTGCAATATCCAGCATTGCTGACATTTGTCTTATCCCTTTTCTTGCTGACACTGCCTCGATACATCTGTTGCCTAAAATTGAAAAACATATTGCTGATACCCCCCCCTGCCCACACTATTTTTTGCTTAACCAAATTGATCTGAAAAAGAGGGTGAGCAGTGAGGTGATCATATTCAGTGAGAACCGTCTTCAAGATAAGTTGTTGGGTCAAATCCATAAAGATGAAAGCGTTGTTGAAGCTAACGCCTCACAAAAATCGATTTATGAGTTTAATCCCAGCTCATCTGCTGCTTTCGACATTGACATTATTAGCGATAAGATTGCCCAGATTTTAAATATTAAAATTGGCGATGGAGTGACCTCTTAATCACGATAATCTGAACTTCAATAGCGAACCTATTATGAAGACTATTAGACTAATTTTACTCCTGGTCGTTGTCGCTCCTATAGCGATGTTGGTGATCATGACACCGATGGACGGCGAAAAGCAGTACCTATTTGCCCTGTTTAGTATCGTGGCATTATTGCTGCTTAACTTTAATAAAAGCCGTAAGGTCTCGATCGTTTTGGTGGTCTTTTCCATCCTGACCTCAACTCGCTACCTCTACTACCGCGTAACTGAAACCCTGTTCTTTGAAACGCAATTCGAAGCCATCTTAGGCACGATACTGTTCATTGCTGAGCTGTATTCGTGGATAATGCTACTGCTCGGTTACTTGCAAACCACCTTTCCACTTGAGCGAAAAATCGAGCCCCTGCCAAAAGACACCTCACTTTGGCCCACTGTGGATGTGTATATTCCAACCTACAACGAAGAACTGGATGTGGTACAAGACACCGTTCTCGCAGCGCAATGTATCGATTACCCACGCGACAAACTCAATATCTATCTGCTCGACGATGGCAATCGCAAGGAGTTTGCCATTTTCGCCGCCAGTGCTGAAGTGGGTTATATTACTCGTACAGATAACACCCACGCTAAAGCCGGTAACCTTAACAATGCGCTGAAGCTCACCAAAGGCGATTTGATCTGTATCTTTGACTGTGACCATGTGGCAACCAGGATTTTTTTGCAATCGACCGTTGGTGCCTTTGTCAAAGACCCCAAATTGGCCATGATCCAAACACCGCACCATTTCTATTCTCCCGATCCTTTTGAACGCAACCTTTATGGTGGCCGAGATATTCCCAATGAGGGTGAACTCTTCTATGGCCCAATCCAGCAAGGTAACGATGTCTGGAATGCGGCTTTTTTCTGTGGCTCATGCGCGGTTTTAAGACGCACAGCGATTGAGGAAATTGGCGGCATCGCGGTTGAAACCGTGACTGAAGATGCCCACACCGCGCTAAAAATGCAGCGACTCGGCTGGAGCACGGCCTACTTACCACTGAGGATTTCTGCCGGGCTCGCCACCGAGCGATTGGGGGTTCACGTCGTGCAGCGCAACCGCTGGGCAAGAGGAATGATACAGATATTTCGCCTAGATAATCCCTTGTTTGGTAAGGGGCTCAGTATTCAACAGCGACTGTGTTATCTCAGCGCGATGATGTACTTTTTATTTCCTTTGCCGAGAGTCGTCTACTTGGTTGCGCCGCTTGCCTATTTGTTGTTTGACTTAAAAATCATCCACGCTTCTGCCCCGGTGATTTTTGCCTACGCATTGCCACACTTTGTTACCTCGATTGTAGTGACGTCGCGACTCAATGGCCCGCATCGATACAGTTTTTGGGGTGATATTTATGACATCACACTGTCATTGCACCTAGTTATCCCTACCTTGATCACTATCCTGTTCCCACACAAAGGCAAGTTTAATGTCACGGATAAAGGCGAGCTGCTCAACAAAACCTATTTCGACTCTCATATTGTCCGTCCGCATATTATCGTCGCCCTATTGCTACTTTTTGCGGTGCTATGGGGGGGCTGGAGAACTCTGTTCCCTGACCAATTTGACGTCAATCCCAATGTTATTGCGCTCAACATTGGCTGGGCATTTTACAGCCTGATTTTCTTGGCGGCGGCAATCGCGACGGCAAGAGAAACCAAGCAGATACGTAATACGATTCGCTTAGATGTCAACATTCCGGCCGTGGTGCATTATGTAAACGGTATCGCCTCTCGCACCTGCACCAAAGAGATCTCAATGGGCGGCTGCCTGCTTAGTCTCGACACTAAGCCAGACTGCCCAATTGAACATATCGAGTTAGAGCTCAATTCTGGCGCGACGTCGATTCCAGTGGCAAAAACCATTAACAGTGCCAAAGGGTGTGCATTGCAGTTTGACGATATGACCATAACCCAGCGACGTGAATTGGTGAGAATTGTGTTAGCTCGCGCCGATGCTTGGGTTTCTAAACCAAGGGCTAAAGATCACCCACTACGCTCAGTGAAAACTATTTTCCAATGCATCTTTGACGTGTTGATCGCGGCGATTGACGACCGTCGTCGTAGCAAAGACTTAAAAAACGCCCAAGCCACAGAGAAGGAGCCGGTGTAATGATACGATCCGCGTTGCTTAGCGTGTCTAAGTTCACCTATTTACTCGTTAGCCTGCTGATCACTTGCTATGCCCATGCCGAGCAGAACAATGCCAAGCAAGTCACTTTCGAGCAACTGGGTCATACCCAAGGTATCCGCTTTATGCAGGGGCAAACCCAAGCAGGTTTGGGCCTGGGCATTCCTGCAAATCAATTGGTCACTAACACGCAGCTCGTGTTAGATATCGATGTCAAACAAACACTGATTGATCGCGGTGATAGTTTGGCAGTGAGTGTTAATGGACAGCAAGTTGGCCAATTGCCCTTTGGCAACATGTTTGATAATGAGCAAAGTTATTTACTCGATATTCCGGCCGTGCTGATGACCTCACAAGTCACGATTGGCTTTGAGGTCAATCAGGCCGAGCAGGTATTATGCTACCCTGAAGATGTACCCACACCCGACTTAACGATTCTGCCCACCAGCCGGTTCATCGTTGACGGCACCGAACTAAAGATCACACCCGACCTCAGCCGATTCCCAGAGCCGTTTATTGATGTTGGCCATTTCGACGGCGGTAATATCTATATCGCCTTGCCAGAGTCGCCATCCAGTGCCCAGATTTCCTCAGCCGCTATGCTCTCCTCTTGGTTTGGTACTCAGACGACCAATCTATCCAGCAGCTATGTGGTCACCCTCGGTGACCTGCCGGCAGAGAATGGCATTGTCATCGCCGAGCCTGGACAAACCATTGGCTCATTAACCTTCCCTGCCAGTGATGAGCCCTACCTAAAAATTGTCACTAACCCGATAAGTCCTAACCACAACCTGCTTATGATTGCAGGTCAAAGTAAGCAACAGTTGCGCTCTGCGGTTTGGTCTCTGGTCCATGAGACCTTCCCCCACAGTGCGCAATATTTTGATGTCAAAGCTCAGACTATCACTAGGCGTAAGGCCTATGACGCACCCCGCTGGTTGCCCACCGATCGCCCGACTTATCTGCGTGAACTGCTCTCCGACTCACAAAGCCTTGTGACTCCCGGAGTGTGGCACGAGCCGATGAGAATCAGCTTTCGAGCCTCGCCTGATCTGTTTTTGTGGGATGGTAAGAGTATCCCACTGAATATCGATTATCGTTTCCCCACCGTGGATTGGATGAATGATGATCAGTCACAGCTCAGTATCAGCCTCAATCAGCAGTACTTGACTGGATTAGGTGTGAATAAAACCGGCTATCTCGAGCGGGTTTGGCACTGGCTGGGACAAGATATTAGGAGAGAAAATGCTCGCGTTCCTGTTCAGCCTTATATGATCTATGGCGATAACGAGCTGTCGCTGTTCTTTAACATCTCTTATCAGCCTGGTACGCCATGTAATAGCCTGGCCAATGCCAACATTCGCAGCACGATTGGAGAAGACTCCAACCTAGATCTTTCCAAGACTCGCCATTTCTCCAAACTGCCTAATTTGTCTTTCTTTGTTGGAGCTTCATTCCCGTTTAGCCGATTCTCAGATTTATCCAACACCGCGATTATCTTGCCTGAAATTCCTCAACCAGAGCAAATTGAGGTGTTGCTCGATCTAACCTCCCGCTCAGGCAATGCCACTGGCACGATTGCCAGCTATCCAGATGTGTATTTAGGAATGCCAGCACCAAGTCGTTTGGTATCGAAGGATATTCTGGCTGTTTCGCTGCTATCTGACGCTAAGTTTAATCAGGCGCTGTTCGTAGATTCACCCTATACCATGAGAGCAAATTATATTGGCTTAAAAGAGTTTAGCTGGCTAGAAAAAGGGCTCAATATCCTACTTGGCGAGTGGCATTTGCAGCGTTTGGAGGCCGAGCGATACTTTGCCTCAACATCGCAGTGGCGTGGTTTTTTGAGCTACCGTTCACCCTGGGACCAGGAGCGAGTGGTCGTGTTAGCGTCAGCATCACACAACAGCGAGTTGGCAAAAATTGGCACCGACCTGCAGTCGCATACCATTAATGCCGCTATTCGGGGCGACACCTCAATCATTACTAGCGACAACGATGTGGTGAGCTACACAGTTTCCAACAGCTTCCCCTCAGGGGAGCTCCCCTGGTATCAGGTGATCATGTGGTACGCCAACCAACACAGTATCATGCTGGTCGGGATTCTGTTGTTACTCTCTACAATCTTAGGTTTCGCTATCTATCCCGCGCTGGTCAAAGTCGCAAGAAGACGACTGGCTTCCCCTGACAACCAACATAGAGATCATTAATTAAGATGCAAAATAAAACTCAATCGATGATTTCGCTCACATGCTTGGTTCAGGCTCTAACCATGAGCGTTTATGCCACTGAATCGCAAGCAAACGACGCCGCGCTAGATACCTTGTTTGAGCAGGCTGAGTATTGGCACGCCCAGTCGAATGACTCCCTCGCAAGCGAATCACTTGAAAAAGTCCTGATGGTGGATGCTGACAATGATCGCGCGCTCTACTATTTGTCGCTCTGGGCCCAGCAGCGCGGCGATGCGTTGCAAGCTGCTGAGTGGAAAGATAGGTTGACACAGGCTGCGCCAGACTCACCCTATATTCAGCAATTAGACTCATCGCCTAACGTGAAACCAATACCGCAAGCTCAAATAGAGCAAGCTCGTCGCCTCGCCAGCACCGGTAATTTGCAACAAGCGTTGCAGGCGTGGCAAGTAGTATTTCAGGGCGAGGAGCCACCCTTATCCTTCGCGCCAGAGTACTACCTCACCATGGCAAGTGTCGATGCCCAATATGAACAAGCAAAGGCGGCGCTTGACCAATTGCATCGCCGCTACCCAGAGAATACCGCCGTTAAGCTCACCTATGCCAAGGTGCTGACCTACCGAGAGCGCACCCGCCGTCAAGGCATGGATCTTTTACAGACCATGGCGCAGTCCAACTCAGAAGCAGATGCTAGCCTGAGACAGACACTGTTGTGGCTAGAGCCAACCCCTGCTGATAAGCGCTATTATCAAGCCTGGGTGCAAAGGCATCCGCAAGATACTGAAATCAAAGCACTGTATGAAAAAAAGGTCAGCAATGAGGTAAGAAACAGCGGTTTTGAACTACTCAATAAAGGTCAGTTAGCTCAAGCAAAACGGGCGTTTTTACAAGCGATTGATGCGAATCCGAAAGATGCCGATGCCCTAGCCGGTCTTGGTTATGTCTATTCTCAGCAAGAAGATTTCGCCAATGCCGCCACCTACCTCAACCGCTCTGCAAACTTAGGCGGTGCTCAGGCTAGTGCAAGAAGAGAACAAGCCAATGAAGCCAAGTTCTACGCCGATCTCAACAAGGCCAAGCAACTGCAACAAAGTGGTAACATCAAGCAGGCGTTGCAGATAAGCCACCCACTCGCCGCGCGCAACGATCAACTGGGTAACTCTGCTAAGTTGTTTCGAGCGCAGTTATTAAGAGAGGTCGGTGATTATAGCGAAGCAGAAAAGCTGTTAGTGGCCGTACTGAAAAGCAGTCCGAACAATTCAGCAGCCAAAGAGCAACTGTATTATGTGTTAGTCGAGCAAAATCAGATGCAAAAAGCGCAGAAGCTGCTCAGAAACCTTCCAGCGCAGCAGCAGCGCAAGATCCGAGCGAGCGACCAATTTGGCAGTATTCGTAGCTTAGCCGATCAGGCTGTTGCCGCGGGGAATGTTGAAACTGCGATTGTTGTGTTAGAAAACGGTGTGGATAGATTGCCAAATAATCCTTGGATCAGGCTTGAGCTGGCTCGCTTGCTCAACTCAACCGAGCGAGAGCTTGAAGCAGAGCAAGTGATCGCCCCTTTGTATCGCCCACAAGCATCCAATGAGTCGCTGTATGCCGCGGCAATATACTACTCGGGCCAAGAGCAATGGCAGCGCTCTAACTCCTATCTTGCGCGAATTCCGGAAGCCGAGCGAAGCGATACTATGGATAGCCTCTATCAAGAGGGGCTTTTGAATCAAACCTTAGATCTTGCCGGTAGCTATATGGCACAAGGCAATCGAGATAAATCGCTCGAGATCCTAGCGCCATTGGCGTCCAAGCCATTTGATAAGCCTTATCAGGCCGGGAAAGCAGCTGAGCTGATGGTGCAAAGCGGTGACATGAATCTAGCGCTTAAAACCATTCAAAACAACCTTGACCAAGGCATCGAGGGAAATGCCCTTGATTACGCCAGTCACATAAAGATCCTCCATCAAGCCGGTTTAAAGCAAGCGGCGCAGAATCTACTTAATGATCCGCGTATCACGGCAAACAGTAGTGAAGAGCAACTGGTACGTGCGAGAAATGTCTATGTCATCAATGAAGCTGAGCAGCTGCGCTTGGCCGGGCACTATGCCTCAGCTTATGACGTGTTAACCATGGCATTGCAGCAAGACCCTACCAGTGTCGAGCTGATGCTGGCGATGGCCAGACTGTATGAGTCGGGTAAGATGCAACAAGAGGCATCAGTGGTGTATGACTATCTGATCTCGACCAAGCAAGATAACATTCAACAGGATGCACACGTCGGGGCAATAAACCTTGCTCTCGCCAATAACGATCCTCAAACCGCTCGCGAGCTTACCCAAGAGTTAAAAGATACCCAAAGCCCATCCAGAATGCTGCTGCTAGCCCGAGTCTCTCATGCTGAGGGTGACCACCAGCAAGCCATGGCGACGCTACGTAATGCACGCAGTCAATTATTGGGCATGCCGCTGACGTCGAATTCGTCTAGCCCGATGCAAGGTGGGCGACTATTGGCCGATAATCCGTTTAAAGCGGACCCCAGCCAATTTGAGGGCACTCGCAATCCGTCGGTATATGGTACCCAAATGCCTTGGCAGATTGAAACGGCCAATAATTACCGTATCGATGCCCCCAAGTTAACCCCTCGTCAGGAAACCTTGACCCAAGTTGATCAATTACTAGTGACGGTCGGTAAAGAGACTTCATCGTGGCTACAGGCAGATTTTGAGGTCCGAGGTAGAGATGGTGAAGCGGGACTGAGTAAGTTAACCGAGGCTAACTCTTCCCTCACTTGGTCCACCCAGCCGTTCGCCAATACTCGTGTCGAGGCAAAGGTTAGTGCGGTATCGCTCAATGCGGGCTCTGCTTCGGGTGATGCAAGCCGCCGCTTTGGTACCGGAGCAACCATCCAAGGACAGGTTGCAGAGGATGAGGACCAGACAAGCCCACTGCCAACAGTGGCATCACAAGGCTCGCAGCAAGAAGCTGGGATCGACATCGCGATGGCACTCCAGGGGCAAGACTATAGCCTCGATATCGGTACTACCCCACTTGGCTTTGAAGAAAATACCTTTGTCGGTGGCATTGAGTGGCGACCAAAACTCAGCAACTACACTCGCCTATCCTTGTCTGCTCAGCGACGCGTCATCAAAGACAGTTTATTATCCTACGCGGGAGCGGTTGATAAATTCTCGGGGCGCTCTTGGGGTCAGATCACCAAAAATGGCGCCAGAGCTGAGCTGAGTTACGATGACGGCTTCGCTGGCTATTATGTCAGTGCCGATGGGTGGGCCTACCTTGGCAATGAGGTTGCAGATAACACCAGTATCGGATTTGGTTCAGGTTTTTATTTCAGACCCCATGTTGAGGATGATGCTGAGCTGCAAGCCGGAGTTAGCATGTCTTACCTCAACTTTAGCGACAATTTGAGCTACTTCACTGTCGGTCATGGTGGATACTTTAGCCCACAAAATTACGTCAATATCGCGTTCCCATTTAATTATAAACATGCCTACATGGGATTAAATTACTCTATCGGCGGCGCATTGGGTTACCAGTCCTATAGCTTAGACTCAGTGGCTTATTACCCGAATAATCGTGCTCTGCAGGCCGAACTAGAAGATTACGTGCAATCAGGTTACGCCAAAGAAGCGTATTATAACGGTGACTCGGTTAGCGGCGTCGGCTATCAGTTTAATGCCAGCTTACAGTACGCAATTAAGCGCAGCTTGATACTCGAAGCGCGGGCGCTGTATGACACCTTTGGTGATTATAATGAAGCGCGCGGCCAGATTTGGCTGAAACACTACTTCGACGAGTACTAAAGACCAAAGTGACCTGTAAAGGGAAATCTATGTGGTTAAGCAAATGGCTGGTGGTAATGTTAGTTTTCTTTGGTACTCCATTGCATGCAGCAACAGATGCCAACTGGCTGCGCTATAAACAGCGCTTTATTCACACCGATGGTCGAGTGATCGATACCGGCAACCAGAATATCAGCCACAGCGAAGGCCAGGGCTTTGGGATGCTATTTGCAGTGGCTTATGATGACAGACAAACCTTTGAGCGATTATGGCGCTGGACTCAAGATAACCTGCGCAACGAGACCACAGGTCTGTTCTGTTGGAAGTACAATCCCAACGTCGCAGAACCGATAGAGGATAGAAACAATGCCTCAGATGGCGATGTGCTGATTGCTTGGGCACTACTCAAGGCAGGTAATCAGTGGAACCAGCCTCAATATCAACAAGCATCCGATCAGATACTGCACTCATTATTGACGCATAACATCATCGATTTTGCGGGCAAGAAAGTCATGCTACCGGGCACGGTTGGCTTTACTTTCCCATCGAGTATTACACTGAACCCGTCGTATTTTATCTACCCTGCTTGGCAAGATTTTCTTTCTCACTCCCATCTATTGGACTTGCAATCACTGATCGACGACACGCTGCAGTTGATGCTGGATATCAACTGGGGCAAGAACAAAATCGCTACCGATTGGGTCACTCTTCACATCGACGGCACCACCTCTCCCGCTGCACAGTGGCCTGCTCGTGCAAGTTATGATGCGATTCGCATACCTGTCTATATTGGCTGGCGTAACCCAAGTCACCAGCTACTATCACGTTGGCAAGGCCTATTCTCGGCTTACGATAGATTAAGCACACCGGCCTGGGAGGCTGTGACAGGCAACCAAAAAGCGGATTACCCTATGAGTGGCGGTTTGCTGGCAGTACGAGACTTCACCATGGGCGAGCTCACGCCAAGTTCAACCCAGATTAGCGACCAGGATGACTATTATTCCGCCAGCCTAAAATTGTTGGTTGAGTTGGCCGGGTCTGGGTATTAAAACTGTCAAGGCCTATCATTATCCAATGCGTAAAAGATAGCGATACTAACTGATGCTAGCAACAGGCTTCACACCGAGCTCCAGGATAGCCTCGGCCATCTGATAGATAGGCATCTCTTTTATCACTGCACCGATTTTTTTCGCTTCTCTTGGCATTCCATAGACCACGCAACTGTCCTGATCTTGCGAATAAGTCTTAGCGCCAGCACTCTTCATTTTTAATAGTCCCTTGGCACCGTCTTTGCCCATGCCCGTGAGGATAATCCCCATTCCCAAGTGTTTTACGTTCTCTGCCATCGATTCAAACAACACATCGACAGAAGGCTTATGCAAATTGACCGGATCATCATCGCTTAACATGGTGTAATAGCAACCCGAGCGTTTTTGGATGACCAGATGTTTATCGCCAGGGGCAATATACGCATGACCAGCCTTAATCACCTCGTCATGTTTGGCCTCTTGCACCTCAATCACGCACAGGCTTTGTAGCCGCGCCGCGAAAGACTGAGTGAATCTGTATGGCATATGCTGGGCAATCACAATACCCGGGCAATTTTGGGGCAATTTGGTCAACAGCTTTGTGATCGCTTCTGTGCCTCCTGTCGATGCGCCGACAGCGACGATATAGGGAGAGAAGTCCCGATTAGCCTGCTGGTCAGTCTTACCCTTTCTCAAAGATTTAACTGCGGGTTTATTTTGAGCAGAACTTGCAGCCTTAGGCTTATCAAACCGCATTCTAGCCTGACGAAGCTGCTTGATAACCTCGAGCGAATAAGTATCCTGGCTATTCTCATGTAACTGGGTAGGGTTGGGTTTTTGCACGCAAGCCGTGGCACCGATTTTAAGCGCCTGTTCGACAAGAACAGGATTGTTGTTGACTAACTTGGAGACGATAACCACTGGCATAGGCCTGAGGGTCATAATCTTGGTCAAAAAATCAAGGCCGTTCATTCCCGAGAGCTCAATGGCTAGTGTAACCACATCTGGGTTGAGCAGCTTGATCAAACCGCGTGCCTCTTGGGCATCGTGTGCAATGCCAACAACGGACATATTCGGTTGGCTCGCGACGATTTGCTGCAGAAAGTCACAAGATTGATGGCACGAGTCAATAATCAAGACCTTTAACGGCATATTTACACTCGACGGTAGGTAGTTTGTTTAAGCAATTTGAAACACTCCATATTCGAGGCCAAGTTCTCTGAGTGTCCTAAAAACAGCAGTGCCCCTTTGGGTAGGTAATCCGCAAACCTTTTCAGCAGCCTTTGCTGTGTCTCCTTATCAAAATAGATCATCACATTGCGACAAAATATTATCTGGAAGTGTTTTTTCATTGGCCAGCTGTCTTCAACTAAATTTAAGCGCTTAAAGTGAACCAATGCTTTGATCTCAGGCTT
Source organism: Vibrio sabulosilitoris (assembly GCF_055391395.1). NCBI lineage: Bacteria > Pseudomonadati > Pseudomonadota > Gammaproteobacteria > Vibrionales > Vibrionaceae > Vibrio > Vibrio sabulosilitoris. The sequence goes on along the minus strand of NZ_AP029599.1, from coordinate 2,055,237 downwards.
AATTTCATACACCTGCGTGTGCTTTTCATAGGTAAAAAAGCGCTTAACTTGTTCTTGGGTTACTCGCCCAAGTTGGTCCAAGGTATAGCGACCCTGCTTTGCATGAGCAAGAACCGATGTGTTGAGATCAGTCGCCAGTATTTTGACGGGTGGCTGACTGGTTTGAAATGCTTCCGCCAATGTCATCGCAATACTGTAAGCCTCCTCCCCCGTCGAACATGCCGCACACCATATTGTGAGTGGCTGTGAGCGCGTGCGGGAAGCAAAGTGTTGCTTAACGTGTTGCTTGAGCAGTTCAAAATGGTAGTGTTCGCGAAAAAAGTAGGTCAGGTTGGTAGTCAGCGCATTAACAAAGTGCTCCCACTCTCTATCATGCTGATCATCTAACAACCTGACGTACTGCGCAAAGCTATCAAAGTGGTGGCGTCTTAACCGACCTACTAGCCGGTTATAAACCAGCTTTTTCTTATTCGGATGCAGTGCGATCCCGACTCTCTGATGGATCAATGAAGCTAGGATATTAAAGTCTGCATCCGTGTAATCGAACTGCGCCAATAATGTCATCAAAACTCGGTCCAATCATCATCACAGTGGACAAGTGGCTCTGTTGACGCGTGGTTGGTTTTCTCCCGAGATTGTGGTTTTTCATCATCGTATTTATCTTCGACATATGGCTCATCAATGACTGACTCACCAGTGTCAAACATCGAAACATAGAGTGCAAGGTTGGCCACTTGCTCTTCCAGTGAACTTGCGGCAGCTGAGCCCTGTTCAACCAAGGCTGAGTTTTGTTGGGTAACATCGTCAACTTCTAGTATCGCTTGAGTGACTTGATCAATGCCAACACTCTGCTCGACAGAGGCCTGAGTGATCTCCTCCATGAGCTGAGCGACTTGCTGAACTGAGCTGACAACCCCTGATATTGACTCACCTGCTCGACTCGCCAGTTTGCTCCCGGCTTCTATCTTCGTCACCGATGAGTTAATCAGGCTCTCGACCTCTTTTGCCGCTGAGGCAGAGCGCTGTGCGAGATTACGCACTTCTGTTGCCACCACAGCAAAACCCCGCCCCTGCTCGCCCGCACGTGCTGCTTCGACGGCGGCGTTAAGGGCAAGAATATTGGTCTGGAACGCGATGCTGTCAATCACAGAGATGATGTTCATTACCTCACGCGAGCTCGAGTGTATTTCGGCCATGTTCTCTACAACCTGCTCAACGACTTGACCTCCCTCAAGCGCATTGCTCGATGTCTGCTTGGCGAGTTGATTGGCTTTTTTCGAATGCTCTGAGTTCTGTTTTACTGTTGTGGTGAGCTGTTCCATACTCGATGAAGTGACTTCTAGGTTTCTCGCTTGTTTTTCAGTGCGCTGGGCTAAGTCAACGTTACCTATCGCAATCTCCTTGGTCGCGGTATTAATGGTATCTGCGGACACCTTAATATGCTGGATCATCTCCTTGAGCTTGCTCACGGTGAGATTAGAGCTATTTTTAAGCTCCCCAAACGTACCAGAATAATCGGCCGTGATCTGCGAGGTTAGCTCTCCTTTTGCCAGCGCTGATAAAACTGAATCGATGTCAGCCAAGCTCACCTGGTTGATTTCTAGCAGTCGATTAATGTTGCTGCACAGCATGGAGAAAAACGCGTTATTTCCGTTAAACTCAATACGTTTGGAAAAATCGCCTTCAACGGCTGACTGGATAGCGAGTTCAACCTCTCTCTCCACCGCAATTTCTGATGTCCGGTCAACCCACTCCGTGACATAACCAATCTGTTGTCCCTTTGCATCAATCACTGGGTTAGTGACTATTCTAAATGTTCTGCCACTGATATCGATCTCGATGGTCTTTTTGGCACTATCTGAATGGGCCGCTGATTTGGATAAAGCGCTATCACTAGCGATCAGCGAAGAGGATTTGAGCTGTTTCAAGTTCAGATCCTTGATATTCAGGCCGACTAATTTATCCGCATCAAAGTCCGGCACAATCGCCTTGATATCTTTCTCAGCCTGTTTGAACATATCAACGATTGCGGGGTTGACATAGATAATATTGTTATCACTATCTTCAATCATCATGTTGGTGCTGACGTTATCAAGCGCAATTTTGATTCGTGTCGCCGATACGGCTTTTTGTCGCACACTCTCCATACTATACGCCAGCTGTACTTTCATCGATTTGAGCGATTGTAGTACTAGCCCAATCTCGTCATTCTTTTTCACATCTATTTCAAATAGATAGTCTTGCTTCACCAGCCGGGTAAAGTAGTGTCGGATCTCTTTAAGCCTTGAGCTAATATCACGATTAAATGAAAAAGCAAACCAGAGGTAGGCGACGATAAATAACAGTGTCATCACCGACGAGAGTGCGACTTCTGACCAAAACACAACATTACTCTGTTGATAAATCGCCAGTGATTGCTGACGATTTTCATCGACCAAATTGTTGAGGTTTATTTGGTAGGTTTCAATTTCCGACTGAGCCACTTGGATCAATGCATGGTAGTTATTTCTATCAAGCTTGGTAATATCATTTGATATTAGATCTGAGTATATTTTAGGCAGAGTCGTTGTGGCTATCTGATTGCTCTGCTGAGCGATAACCTGGTACTGACGCGCATTGGCATTCTGGTTAGAGTCTAAACTGTCGACTAACACTCGAGTTGTTTGCTCTAGCTCCAAGGTGTTCTCTTTGAGCTTTTGTGCCGCCTCAAGATTTTGGCTAAATTCATCTGACAGCAGCAGACTCTGTAAAATAAACCGATTTTCCGTCCATAAGTTATCGATGACTCTTAAGCGACTATAGGCTTCGATATGGTTGTAGTATAGGCTTTCAACCGCTTGCTTCTCAGTGTATGAACTATGAACGCCGATACCAAGCACGGTGAGTAGAGCAAGGGTTGCAATCGACACTAAGCAAAACAAACGCTGTTTAATACTGAGGGCTCTGAAAAGGCGTTTCTTCTGCTTATTAACCACCTTACCTCGCCTAATAATATGGTTATCCTGAGCTCCTTGCTTAAACTTTGCATAGTGTAACTTTATCTTTTCTAAATCAGCTTTATTCGGCATTGAACGGACAGACATAAACCCAACTTGAGTCCCATCTTTATATAAGGGTGTAACATCCGACTTGACCCAATAAAAGCCGCCTCCTTTTTGTCTATTTTTGATAATTCCAGACCAACAGTGGCCTAACTTAATCTCTCTCCATAAATCTTCGAACACGTCTTTGGGCATATCAGGGTGACGAACAATATTATGTGGTCGGCCAAGTAGCTCCTCTCTTGAAAAGCCACTAATTCGAACGAAGTTATCATCGACAAAAGTAATTTTACCCGACATATCCGTGGTCGATATTAGAATTTCGTTCTGTTGTAGAATGTACTCTTGGTGGTTACTCATGGGGATGACCTTCTAATTCTCCACTGTTTAAGTCTGTCTCTATTTGACTAAACAGTGCCATATCCTGGCTATTCATTAACTTTTCTATATTAATTAATATCAGCATTAGCTCATTTTGTGAGGCAAGGCCTTGGATAAACTTAGCATCGAGTGCCGCAGCGAAGTCTGGTGATGGTTGTACATCGATAGAATCTAACGATACAACGTCGGCAACACTATCAACCACTATGCCAACAATCCGCTCACCTATATTGAGTATGATCACTACGGTCATTTCGTGATAGGTAATTTCCGTCAGATTAAACTTGATACGCATATCAACAATTGGAATAACTGTCCCGCGAAGGTTCATCACACCCTTAATATAAGTCGGCATATTTGCGATTGATGTAACCTGGCTGTAGGTGATGATTTCTTGTACCGTTAAAATATCAACCCCATAATATTCCTTACCAAGCCAGAAGGTGAGATACCCTTTCTCACTCGACTCGGTTATGTTATTTGGCTTAGAGTCAGTGCCTTTATTTGATTTAGAGTTGCTGTCCACAGTCATTTCCCATGTCTGTCACTAAATAGTATGGCAGCCGGTTTGAAGTACACCTTTTTCAACTGGCCTAAATCACTTTGCTTGAGAGCATTCTAGGATAAGTTTGGATTTAAACTAGAATCATTTGCGCAGCATTCTATTGCCTCAGATTGACCAAACCCGCCACATCGAGGATCAAAGACACTCGACCGTCACCCATAATCGTGGCACCAGAGACACACGGCACCTTCTTAAAGTTTTGCTCCAAACTTTTCACCACCACCTGCTGCTGACCAATTAGGCTATCAACAAACAAGGCGATCACTTTACTGCCATGCTCGAGTAGAACGACGATACCATCACAGATATCAGTAATGTCGGTATCGATACCAAAGAGCTTATGCAGGCGAACAATTGGGATATACTCTTCCTGAACCTTGATCATCACCTCACCACCGTTAAGTAGTTTCAGATTCGCCGCTTTCGGCTGCAACGATTCAACAATGTTAGATAGCGGGATAACGTAAACATGCTCACCCACACTGATCGTCATACCTTCGAGTATGGCGAGGGTAAATGGTAGCTGGATCGAGATTTGGGTTCCCACGCCAAGGGCTGAATCAATGCTGACTGTACCGCCCATCTTGGCAATGTTGCGTTTGACCACATCCATTCCCACACCTCGACCTGAGACCTCAGTCACCTGCGCAGCGGTAGAGAACCCGGCAGAAAAAATCAATTGATAGATGTCCTGCTTACTCATTTGCTTGGGCAGTACCATGCCGTTTTTCTTGGCTTTTGCTTGCACGGCCATAGGGTCAATCCCGGCGCCATCATCTTCGATATGAACGATTACATTTCCACCTCGGTAAACAGCAGACAGAACTATCGTCCCTTGCTCTGGCTTACCTTGCTCTTTTCGCTGAGACGGAAGTTCAATGCCGTGGTCGATACTGTTGCGCACAATGTGCGTCAAAGGATCAACAAGCAGTTCCAATAACCCCTTATCTAGTTGCGTCTGCTCTCCCTCAATAACCAACTTGATGCTCTTATCCAATGAGTTTGACAGGTCGCGGACGATTCGAGGAAAGCGGCCAAACACAGTGCCTATCGGCATCATTCTGACTGACATCACCGTTGCCTGCAGATCGCGAGTGTTCGCCTCCAACTGATTAAGCCGTGCCGTCAATAAGGTGTTTGAATCTAGCCCAAGATCACAGGTCAAATTTTGTAGCATCGATTGGGTAATGATGAGCTCACCGACTTGGTTGATCAGCAAATCGACTTTCTCAGTACTAACTCTGATCGAAGAGGCCTCATGGGACTTAACAATTGCTTTCCTTTTGGACATCTGGCTTGGTTGGACCGCGCCGGTTTGGTCCTTCGGCTTCACGTTACTTTCTTGATTGCGATCTTCAGTTAGTTTGCTGTACCAGTAAGCGATTTTATTGTCGACCAGCTCCGCTTTAATCGGCTTTACTAGGTAGTCATTCATACCTGCATTCAAGCACTTTTGCTGCTCTTCATCTCCTGCCATTGCTGTCATGGCAATGATTGCGATGGCTTGATGCTCTTTCCCTGCCTTTCCAGCCCGGATTTTATCCGTTGCTTGATAGCCATCCAGAATTGGCATCTGACAGTCAAGCAACACAATTTGAAACGGGTCATCAAGTGACGCATTAAGCTTATCCAAAGCAAGCTGACCATTTTCCGCTACCTCCACCAAACCGTAGCCGAGTTTGTTGAGCGTATGACAAGCGACCTTTTGCACCACTTTGCTATCCTCAACTAACAAAATTTTCAATGATAGTTTTTGGCCAACGGTCAGTGGTTTGATAGTGGTATCTGCTGACGAGTCCGATGTTGGAGACTTACTGAAAGAAGGGACGGGATCAGAGCTATAACCATCCAGTGTGGTGCACAGCTCTTGTAAAATTTTTTCTGATACACCTTGATGATCGTTAGATTGATAGGCGACTTTCAATGCGTCGAGTATGTCTCGAGACTGTAGAAAGGTATCAACCATTGCCTGTTGTAGTTTGATTTGACCGACTCGAAGTTTATCCAGTAGGTTCTCTAGTCGATGGGTGAGCGTTGAGATCTTATCAAAACCAAAAATGCTTGCCCCGCCTTTGATAGAGTGGACAACTCTAAAGATGGCCTCAAGGGCTTCTAACATCGAGGATTCATCCGCGTTATCGCTCATTTCTAACAGCAAAGACTCCATCTCGTCCAGATGCTCACTCATCTCTTCAAAGAAAATCGTCTCGAACTCTTGGGTAGTGGTAGACATAAGGTCCTCATTTTGAACGAGTACAAAGACTCCATTCTGACCAAACATAGGTTTGGCAGCGGGCAATGATTAGGCGGCAGTGCATCAATAGTCACTATGAGCTGTGACTCATAACAGTATGGGAGGTTATAGGGAGATGTTCAATTATCAGCTTTTTTTAACTGCTGTGCTCAATTCGAAGGGGCATCACCTGACTGCGGCAATGTTAAGAACAGAAAAAGCCAGCGTACAACACCAGCCTATTACTTAGGTCTAATTATTTACCCAATCCAAAGATAGTTTCGAGAAGCAATAACAAACAGAACCGCCCGCTAGCTTTAGGGATGAAACTCGCCTGGATAACTATGAACGATGAAATGACTTTCGATCGATACGAATCGTGTAGTCATAGCGACTGGTAGGATAAACCATCTCACAATACTCCATAGGCTTGAGCTTAGAAGAAAGGGTGATGCGCTTTGAGGTCAATAGCACCTCATTAAGCTCTATCTCAAGCATCTTGCTCTCATTAACCGATGGTAGGCGTGCGCTGAGCGTTTCGATCGCCTCTAGCGGGCTCATGTCCCACTTTAACTTAAGCAAACTATAGAGGCTGGTATCATGTTGCAGATCTGACTCATTGAGCTGTGGAGCATCAGTTGGGATTGGGATATAGGCGGTTTGAATACCAATTGGTGTGGTGCCAGCAAAACGCAATCGCTTGACCTTCAACACCTTAGCCAAGTCATCAGCCAGCGACAATTTCTGGCGAATAAAATCGCTCGGTACTATCGTCGCAAACTCCAGTATCGATTGGCCCGGTGTTTCACCTTTGGCACGAATATCATCACTTAAACTATGCAGAGTAGAGCCAGAATTTCTTGAAATCGTTGGCATAACAAAGGTGCCATTACCTTGAGCACTGTATAGGTAGCCATCGTCAGTCAGCTTTTGTATCGCCTGTCGGACGGTAGAGCGGCTAACAGCGAATTGGCTACTGATCTCTCGCTCTGTGGGAATCGCGCTGTTGTCGTCCCACTCTTTCTGGTCAATCTTACGTTTTAGCTCTTGATAGAGAATCTGATATTTGGCTGGCTTCTTCACTACTTTCCTTAAATTCGTTTTCACTGCCTAAGCACTATTATGCACCTGATTGGTAAAGTCAAAATAGCCCACTAGGGGCTATTTTATTGATTAGTTATTGGTTTTCCACCCATTCCTTAAGCGCATCAGCATCGAGGAATCCGCTATCAACAAACGAGGAGTGGTCATTCATAGCAGGGTAATTGTCGCCACCACGGGCATTAAACCCATTTAGTGCCAACGTGTAATGGCGCGTTGCATCTATTGGCTGCCCATTCACAAGTGGCGTTTCATTTTGCCAAGAAATATTACTGCTGTACTGAGCAAAGGCACCGGTTCCCGGTGACATGCTTTTTACCGCAGTAAGGTACTCATTGAGTTCGCGACCCGTCAAGGTTACCCTAACCAAGCTATTACCAAACGGCAAAACCTGCAAGACATCTCGGTAAGTCACATCTCCAAGATCAATTGAGTCGCGCATACCACCAGAGCTCATTACCGCCACATCCGCCTCAAGCTTGTTCATCATCGAGTCTGTGATTGCAGAGCCAAGGTTGGTTTGCTGAGAGCGGATCTGCGCCCGATCGCCAATCAATTTTGTACCAAGTTGACCAACTTTAAAATTAATCAGTTGGTTACCTTGTGCGAAATACGGCTCCAGCTCTCGATAGACGTCCTCATTCCACATCAATTTGCGATCATAAAATGCGCTAACATCATCTTTTTGATACTTGAGGTTTACTGGGATAAGGCGGTAATCAAGCAACTCTACACTCTCTTCTGTCACCAGCAGGTCAACTCGCCCTACATACCTTCCCCACTCTTGCGCCTGTACAATCCAAGTACCGTTCACTCGGTCTGGGTAGCAAGTCATCATCGGCTGATAGCGCTGAATGTAATTGCCATCTGCGTCATAACAGACTTCGCGTTGCGAGTGGCCACCGACGATGATGTCATAGCTATTGTAGGCAAGCTCGCGAGCCAACGTAACATCCCCTGGTGCGCTAGTGCCATGGGTGCCATTCGGGTAATGACCCATGTGTGATAACGCAATGCGTACATCAGCCTCAGCCAGTTCGGGTAGGACATCTCGACTCACCTGAATAGGGTCGACAAAGTCATACACCTCTGCCAGCGATTTCGAGCCGACTTTAGGAGTATCTGTGGTGGTTAGCCCCACTACCGCTACGGAGAGTCCAGACAAATTAAACACCATATACGGCGCATAAGGGGTTTCCTGGCTGTCCTTATAGCGAATGTTGGCAGACAGAAAGGGCACCTGTGACCAAATCTGTTGCATTTCGCGCACCCCTGCAGGCACATCAAACTCATGGTTGCCAACGGCCATGGCATCATAGCCAAGCAGGTCCATACCAAGAAAATCCGGCTTTGCAAACTGCAGGTCTGACTCAGGTACACCAGTATTCACGTCACCTGCCGAGAGCAGCAGTAGTTCGCCCCCTTGCTCGGCAACTTCCGTACGTATTTCATCGATCAGCGTTTTTCTCGCCGCCATGCCCAATTGACCTTTCGAGTCTTGCCAAAAACGACCATGATGGTCGTTGGTGTGCAAGATAGTAAGTCGCTGAGCTTGGTCTGCGCTGGCGATACTGGGTAAAATCACACCCAGCATTGACATAAAAGCAAGTGGTTTCAATTTCATTGTGATTCTCGACCATCAGGGTAGCTAAACAGGTAAAACTTGGTGGCCTGATGGGGCTGATAGTTGTTGTCGGTTGCCAACAAAAGCGTTTGCTGACCATCAACCTGTGGCCCAAACTCAATACTCTCGACGTTGTCCTGCACCGCGACATGATCGGCAAGCTTGAGGATCAGCTCCTTCTCAACGGGTAGTGTCGGCAAAGGCACATCAAGCGCCTTAAGGGACGCATGGCCCTTAATATTGGTCGCGTCACTCAATGTGGCTTGGTACAAGCGAATATCAAAATCGAAGTGCGTGAAGCCCTCTTTCACTGCGTAACCGTTGCGCTCGATCACGATCAGGGTTTCATCATCCAATGCGAGGATGTCCGATATGCCGTTATCATGGATACCATACTCACTGGTGTTAAGAATTCGTTCAGTAATATAAAGGTACTCAGCCTCGAGCGTTAACTGCTGCTCGTCACCGATTGCGTACTTGAGGATCCGTGCTGCGGTCGGTTTTTCCGGTGTCGCCACTGAACCATCCTGGATCAGCGCCGCTTCTGTCGCAACAAACAGAGTTTTACCATCGGGAGTCACTGACAAGCCCTCAAAAGACTGGTTGGCGCGCAGACCAAAGGTTTCATTGTCACCACGATAGTATTCTGGGATCACATCGGTGTAATCGCGGCGCAGCAAACCAGTATTAACGTCGTGTTGCTCCATCATATGGGTGCGCTCAGAGACCCACAAAATTGAATCACTGCCCCAATAAACTACACCCTCTCCATCACGCTCACCGTTATCATAAGCGCGTTCACCCTTGTCTTTCAGCTCAGTCATGTTGCGCAGATGAACGGATAACTCGTCGGCAAAGTCAACATCGAGCATGTAGATACGTGGCTGACCGTTTTCATCGCCTTTGGCATCAGAAAGGCCGATATACTGACCATCTATATCGGTTTTGGTCAACGCCGAGATACCACCAAACTGCTCGTTTTGAAACTGATGCCCGGTCGCGAAAGAGGTGCTACCGAGTAGTTGATAAGATTCCGCCATTGCCAGTGGCGCAAGAGATAGAGCAAACAGCCCACCAATAATTACATTCTTCATATCTTTTCCTAAAACACGGTTTACCAAGAGTAAGTAATGCCTGCACGGTAACGAATCTGGCGATTGTCCGAGGTACGATCGACACCCTGACGATCTGCAACACGTAAATATGGCTCCCAGCTACCCACTTTGTAACCGACCTTAAAGTCAAGGTTGTAGTTAGTGTTGCCGTTGTTCCAGGTCAAGTAATCGTTATCGTAGTAGACAAAGTTGACCTGATAGCGAAAGTGACTCTCTGCCGGGCGGTAGTTAAGCCACAGGTCGTAACGTTTGTTGTTTCGGTCTTCACTGGTGTTTTGATAGGCGGCTTTGTCCATGTCGTAACGAAAACGCCCAGACACCTGCCACTCGCGGCTAAAGTCGTAACCTGCCGACAGCCCGTACTCATAAGTGGTCCACCAGGCACTAGAATCAAGCCAGAACATCGGCTCTAACCAAAACTTCTCATCTTCTAGTGGTCGGAACTTGTAGACAAACGACAGGCCCATGCCGTTGTTATTGAGTGAAGAAGGGTCCCATGTATCTTTGCGTCCCTCTTTGGAGCTGTAACGAAGCTCTGCCAGTACACCGATCCCGTTCTCAAAGAAGTTACCAAACATGACACGATCGTAATGCTTACGGTCTTGTGACAGGTATTCATGGCGATAGTCGATAAAACCATGGGGCCAGCTGGCAGATGCTGTCATCGGAACCAAAAGAGTGGCTACACACGCCGCGAGATAAGTGGTCTTTTTTAGGTTCATTGCTATTTCCTTACTGCTTAAGTCTGCGAGCGCACATATTGGTACGAACCAATTTAAATTAAAAGTCTTTAAACAGTTTTCTTTGATCAAATCGGCAAATTATCAACAAAGTCAGGAAACTTCGTCGTTAAGCAATATGAATGACATATTTTTCACCTAAGATATTTAAGAGCATTGTTAGGCGTATTAGTCGATATTGATCTACTTGTGCTATAAAAGGTCATTATCATACCATTTTGGTACGAACCAAAAAAAACGGATAATCAAGCGATTACCCGTTTACTAACAACTGACTACTCTGTACGTTTAACCAAGTCGGAGAAAGCGCTCGACAGAATCGAGGGTGGGAACAGCGCCCTTCGCTCCAACCCCACCTACACTGTATGCGGCACATGCACTGGCAAAGTCCATAGCAGCCTGAGCCGATGGCAGTCTAAGAAGACCATACAACATAGCAGCATTGAACGTATCGCCTGCGCCCGTCGTATCGACCACCGGAACTTTAAACCCTGGATGGGATAGGTACTCACCGTTGACATAACCAATAGCTCCACCCTCACCCAAGGTTACCACTACCCCAAGTAATTGATGCTCTTGAGCCAGTTTCGCCAATTGCTCTGCCGTCGGCGTAACGCCAAATGCCTTGCTAAACCCATCACGATTGAAAAACGCCACATCTGCGCTCGTCAAGATCACCCCCAGCTCATGACTGTCTGAAAATGTCGTCGGCTCGATATCGACCGCAAGCCGAGAGCCATGCACCTTGGTAAGCTCTCCTGCCCTTTGTAGCAACTCGAGATCACCCGGCATGGTGTAGACATAATGGCTGTCGCTAATCGCTTGCTTCAAACCTTCAGCAAAGTTATCTGCAGGTTCATTAGGCATAATAATCAGAGACTTCTCACCACTGTCATCAAGCATAATCAGTACCCGCATCGGCTCAAACTCAACACTATAGTTCAGGTAGCGCTGATCAATACCATAATGGCGGTACTCCGCACGGATTAGCTGACTTGCCGCACTGTCTCCGATAGAGCCCAATGCCGCCACTTTTAGTCCCAGTGAAGCGCATACACAAGCACTATTGGTCGCCGTACCGCCGACCCCTTCAGACACCTGCTTTCCTAGCACCTTGTCATCTCGAGTTGGTAAACGCTGCACAGAGATAGTTTGGTCGATCGTTGCGCTACCAATACACAGCACATCATATGGTTTCATCAGGCTAAACTCCTATCGCTTGGGCTATGACAATGACTTAATTGCCAGCTCAGTGAGTCCATCAGCAATCGCAGTTACATCAAAGTCTCGACTATTTACTGCTAACCATTCATCGAGCATTTCCTGTGGAATCGCGTCGCTGCCATTCAATGCACCCGCAATCGAACCGACCATAGTCGCGATACTGTCGGTATCATTGCCAATGTTTGTCGCGGCGACGATACCTTGGAATACATCACCTTGAGTAAATGCAATAATCCCTAGTGCACACGGAATCGATTCATGCGCCAACACCGAGTTGCCTACATGCCCTTCCATTTTTCGTAGGAACTCGATCAGATCATCGCACTCGTTAGCGATTGATACTGCGAGACGGATCTTCATCTCAATACTCGGCCCAGCAACAACGCGCGCATGCTGCCTGGCAAGACTTTCTCCTTTGGCAGCGCCCAGCAGCGCAGCCTCAATAACACTATCAACTGTTGCATTGTGAGCCATCGCTTGAGATACCGCTGCGGCAATCGCACAAGCCGATGCAATAGCAATATTGGTGTCGTGTGAAGGCAGACAAGTCAGTAGGGCCAGCTCACAAGACTTATCGATATCCCCCGGATAAACTAATCCAGCTGGCGCTACACGCATCCCTGCCCCGTTGGTCACACCAACCTGGGGAGCCTGTCGCTCAGATAGACCGATGCGGCCAATCTCGTTAGTAGGTGTGCCCGCCTTGAGGGCCTTAACGATAAGTTCCGTCGTCGGCCCCTGATAGTTCGCGTAAGGCTGCATCTGTGCCCAGCGCAATAGACATTCAACCCAATCTTGGTTGGTGAACTGATCATAGCCAGCACTAATTAGCCCTTCTGCCAAGACATACATCTGGCTAGCATCATCGGTGATCAGACCTTTGACGCCGTTCAGATCACCGGCAAACGTGTCGTTTGGCGGTGTAACGAAACTTGTTAGCAATCCATTGTACTTATTGAGAATTTCATCGATCTGATAGAGCTCTGTCGGCGCTCCTAACGCATCACCCACACCTGCGGAGATCAGAGAACCGCGAATCTTTTTGCTGAGATATTCTCTATCATACATAGACATATTTTACCTTTAGTTATCTATTTTAATTGAATTTATGCAGACCAAATACCGACGTTAGTTGGGTTAGGCGCACTTGATCTTTTGATAGTAAGTGTCATTGATCACATAGCGATACATCACAATGCCAACCAGTAAGCTGAATACTGAGGGGATCACAGTCATCATCAGATTAATGCCCATCAGCGCTTGCTCTGACTGCTCACCAGACGCTTGATAATTGAACGCACTGAGCATGAAGCCCACAGCGCCACCCGCCAGTCCCATGCCCAATTTTTGTGCGAACAAGATGCCGCCGTAGGCCAGTCCAGAGATCCGCTGGCCAGTCTTTACCTGACCGTAATCGACCGCCTCAGCAATCGAAGACCAATAAATTGGCAGTTGAAGATCAGTGATGAAAACAACGAGAAAGTAGAAGCCAAAAGCCAATATCACACTGTGCTCTCCAACACAGTAGAACATCAACACCCCGATGATTGCGGCAGCAAGTTGTGACAGACGAAAGAGTTTTATCTTATCGATATAGTGAGTAAGCCAAGTGGAAGACACCATAGACAGCACCGAAGCAATCACACCACAGGTTAAAAATGGGGCTATCAGCGCATCCCCGCCACCAAGAAAGTACTTAGCATAGTAGGCCGCGACTGAGCTTCGAATCACTACACCGACCATCAAAACCATAATCACTGCTGCCAAAATCTTCCACTGATCATTTTTAAATAGATAGTTAAACTGGCTAACAATTGGCAGGTTGGTCTTTTCATTCTCCACGCGTTCGCGGACAGCGACAAAGCACCATAAGCACAACACTGTGGCCAATAGTCCCATCAGCGCCATCGACACCTCATAGCCATACGTCAGATTGTCGCCACCCAGTTGAATCGCCAGAGAAGGAACAACGATACTCACTAAAAACATCGCGATCTTAGTCATAACAAATCGATAACCGTTGGCATTGAGTCGCTCACGAGGGTCATCAGAGATCACCCCGATCAGAGAAATGTAAGGAATTGAGATAAAGGTATACATCACCGTCATCAGGCCGTAAGTCGCATACGCCCATAGTAATTTGCCGGCATAGCCCACATCTGGTGTGACAAACATAAGGTAGATACTGAAGCCAAATGGCACAGAAAAAAACAGCAGGTAATGTCGATAACGTCCCCAACGAGTGGTGAGCTTGTCGGTCAGCAATCCGACAAAAGGATCGATTACAGCGTCGAGGATCCTAACTGTCAGCATCAATACGCCTACATCGGCTGCACTGAGTCCGTAGACATCGGTATAGAAGTAAGCAAGTAACAGGTGGACAGACATCATCACTATCGCGATGGCCATGTCACCGGCACCGAAGCCGATCTTTTCAGTCTTTGTTAGAGCCATGGGGGTACCTATTTCACTCTTTGGGCTATCGAATTTTTGTAAATGGTACGTACCAATAGTACTTTCTACAAGTACTTTTTCTCTGAGCAGGTAAAAACAGACCCTGGATGTGACCGGTACCCCACCCCAGCAACAACACCTATCGCTATTAAGCCAAACACATCACACGTACTCTGATTAATAGATTTTAATTGGCCTCCTTGTCACACAGTATGGCCAGTGAGTAAAACGACAACACTTACTCATCGCCCTCACCAAACAGCGTTTCCATGATCAAATCTTCACTAAATGATGTGAAAGTAGGACTTGATATATTCCAGTGATTCGAAATATCAGCTTGGTCAACCTCAACAACCTATTCAGAAGAGCTGTTTTGCGACACTTCGCTTAAGCCAAAGTTACTCAATTCTTGAGTCATAACAGGCTCTTCGTGGCCGATTGCTAAACTATTGGTGTTGTTAGTATCGATGAGCACCTGTGTGTGAGTTACTTTTCCTTGCTAGTATTCATCCGAATGAATTTCAAAACGAACAGAGCGGGCAAGTGGATATAGACATTCAGTTACCCTGTCACTTATGGAGGTGAATATCGTCAGTTTTGAGGGCAATGAATTTAGTGACTTTGAGCAGCGGATGATTAACGCACCGCGACTCAGCTGCCTTTAATCAAGTAGACTTGCTGATAGGCTCAAGGATATTAAAGCAAAGCCCTCTCTAATTCACTTAGCTAACCATGAACCCCATTTGACTACGTTTAATAAAAAAGCCCACGTAAATCGTAGGCTTAATCTAGTAGAAAACAGTCAACGCAAATCAAGAAGGGTTATTGATCTCAAAATAATAAGCGGCCACATCCCCCTTACCATCCTCAATACCAAGCTCTTGATAGCGCTCATTAAGCATAAACACTTTGGTCGAGTATTTTAGTCCATTACTATCCACCGCTTTGACTACTATGCTGACCGGATAGCCATTGTCTTCTGCCATAATATTCATTGCACCTTCAACGACGTTCCATGTCGCTCCGATAGCATATTCACCGATAAAAGCTGTCGCCTCCAACCACCCCTCTTGATCGGACTCAATGTCGGTAAACGCGACTCTAAAGTAATCCCCTTCGCTAGAATCGTCATAAGTTGACAGGAACTCAACAGTCTGACCATACAAGTCTTTTTCTCTAAATGAAGCCGTGCGACCATCAAGCTGATTGACACACCCATTCACGAAATTGTCAAACTGGGCAAGCGTAGCAGCCGTTTCAGGCGTGGGTATATCTAGATCATCATCCCATTCCACATCTCCCGTAGTACAAAGTGCCAATTGGCGATCCTCAGCAAAGATCGTGGAGTACAACTCCTGCTCGTCCTCATCGTCATCTTCGTAATAGATGACCGCGGATAGCAGCTGTGTGGCTTGATCAAACTTGATTGGAGCAAGCCAAGTCCTCAGAGTATTCTCAACATTCGCCATATCGACCGTACCTTGAAAGGTTTCATAGATCCCTGAGTAGCGCATGCTGCCCGAACTGTAGTAGGAGAATGTACCATCCTCATGGAACACAAACGCCTTAGGTACACCGTCTTTGTTGTATCGGACATAGGGCAGATCATAGGTACCACTTAAATCTGCAGTTTCTGCGTCCAAATGTTCAACCACAACCCGGAAAACCGCTTCTGTGGGGTTGTCTAAATCATCCTGTAAGATCACCCCGTCATCAACAAGAGAATCAAAATTCACTCTAGAGAGCGAACTACCATTACTACCATTGCTACCACCACTGTCGGAATCACTATCACAACCGAAGATAATTATTGAGCCTACAAGCAACAATACTTGCCAGGGTTTAATCCATTGTATTTTATTTTTCATTCTAGCCTTTCCTTTATTTCTGTCGTTATCTGTTTTAAGTCGATCATCGCTTTCTGCTTTCACAACACCAAACCACTAATTAACAACAAGCAGTGACCTAAACACGCGCACGTGCAGGCCTACCTCTAAAGTACTAGATGATCACCAAAATAAGCATAGTGATGTTTTAACATTTACTTAAAGCATTGTTAGCCACATCGATCACAAGTTATCACTTATGTTCAGCTCACCATATGCGATGATGTAATTTCACTAACGCATTTGGCCCAAATAGTCTAATATACACGCCCTTTACCTAGCCTCGAGCCACCAATAGTAATGACAGATATGACAAAGCCCGTCACTTTTACAGACCTCGGCCTGCTGCCAACCCTAGTTGAACGACTTGGCGAACTGGAATACCAGCAACCTACCCCGATCCAAGCGCAAACCATAGAACACACTCTTGAGGGACGTGACTTGATTGCGGGAGCAAACACCGGCTCGGGTAAAACTGCGGCTTTTGCTTTGCCTGTTTTACAACAGATCCTCAAGGCTTCTGCGAATAAAGCATCCAACAATCGTCGTGGCAACTATGTCTCACACCTTATCCTAGTACCCACCCGCGAACTGGCCTCTCAGGTCGCGTACAACATTAAATCCTACTCGTACCATCTGCGAGATGAGATCAAAACCGTCGCTGTATTTGGCGGCGTCTCAGTGAACCCGCAGATGCTGGCACTGCGTGGTGGCTGCGACATCGTGGTCGCAACGCCGGGTCGACTGCTGGACCTTGTCTCTAGCAATGCAGTTAAACTCGACCAGGTTAAGACCTTGGTACTTGATGAAGCCGATCGCATGTTAAGCCTGGGCTTTACCGAGGAGCTCAACCAGATTCTTGGTATGCTGCCAGGCAACAAGCAAACCCTGCTGTTTTCTGCCACCTTCCCCGATAAAGTCACCACATTGACCCAGTCACTGCTACGTGACCCAGTAGAGGTTCAGCTTCAGAGCGCCGAAGCTAGCACATTGGTACAGCGTGTATTCAGTGTCAATAAAGGTCAAAAAACCGCCGTTTTAGCCCATTTGATCAAGCAGCACCAATGGCGCCAAGCACTTATCTTCGTTAATGCCAAAAATGCCTGTAACCACCTAGCACAAAAGCTCTCTAAGCGTGGTATCACTGCTGAGGTATTCCATGGTGATAAAGGGCAAGGGGCACGTACTCGTGTGCTTGATGGGTTCAAATCGGGTGAAATTCAGGTATTGATTGCCACCGATATTGCGGCGCGTGGTCTGGATATCGAAAAACTGCCTGTGGTGATCAACTTTGATCTGCCGCGCAGCCCAGCCGATTATATGCATCGAATTGGTCGCAGTGGCCGTGCTGGTGAGGTGGGTCTTGGTTTATCACTGATTGATTACGACGATTATCACCACTTTAAGGTGATCGAGAAGAAAAACAAGCTGCGCTTGGAACGCGAGCAGGTTGCTGGCTTTGAAGTTGATGACGACCAAAGCGAGGCGTACTTTGCACCAATGAAACCGCGTGCAAAGCCAGCGGGCACAGGGAAAAAGAAACGAAAAAAGCAAGATAGCTGATACTCAGCCCATTATCCCAACCTAAATAGCCCCAATCGTGGCCTAAGCTAACTTGGCCACGATATAGCTCCTAGCCTATTGTTTGGATTGGCGATTTGCCTCAAGCAGCGCTTTTATCTCCGTCAGTTGCTGTTGCAACTGCTCCACCTGTTGATAAGTGGCAACAATTTGTCTCGACTCACGATTCGCTGAAATCAACGGCATCTCTTGCTCTTTTTCCTGTTCTGCTAATGCATGCTCCTCGGTCATCGTCTCGATCACCACTCCTATCATCATGTTGAGAAAGACAAACGCCGTTAGGAAAATAAACGTCAGGTAAAATAGCCAACTCATTGGATACACTGACATTGTCTCGTACATGACATCAGTCCAGTCTTCGAAGGTAGCAATGCGAAACAGCGTCAGCATCGAGATCGAGACATCCCCCCACAGTACTGAGTTGATTTTTGAGAATATCAGGCTGCCAACTACGGCATAAATGTAGAAGATGATAAACATTAACACGCCAATGTAGCCCATCTTTGGAATCGCTTTGAACAAGGCGTTTATCAGCAACTTAAGCTGAGGGACTGCAGATACCAGTCTCAAAACACGAAACACCCGCAAGAGACGGGCGATGAGCACACCTTGCCCACCCGCTGGAATTAAACTGCCAATCACAATCAGCAGATCAAACAGGTTCCAGCCATTTTTAAAGAAGTCGACTTTATTCGGGTACGAGACAAACTTGATGATGATTTCGACCAGAAAAAACAGCAAGATTGCCTGATCTAACCAATAAAGCGTGGTTATCACTTCGTGAGGAAGCTCAAAGGTCTTAGCACCAATGGTCAATGCAGCCAATATGATCACCATCACGGTGAAGGCTTGGAAGTACTTGTTATTGTTAATTGCTGATAATCTAGCTTGCAATGAAGAGGGCATAGTTGTAAGTCCTTTACTTAGAGATAACCTTTTGCTTGGTTTATCAATCAAGTATAGAAGGACATACTTAGCAAATAATTGATTTTTCGGCTTATATACCCAATGCTTTGGTGTAGCATCCGACCGGCCAACGCTAGCCAGCCAATAATCATACTGGCGAGAACTGCATAGATTGGCTTTTTCATCGTTTAGCTGACTAGACAGCTTAGTTTCGCTCTCAAATTACCATGCAAATAGGTCAACCAGTTAATATCAACCTTACCATTGGTTTAATAACCTGTTTGAGCAAATGGACAAGAATTCGCTACTCTGTATTGATTTTGCGATTTTTGCCGCTCAACCAGCCTTTCCTTTTTCTATAATAACAATAGACATTACGAACATTTCGAATGGTTCAATCAACGACATACAAGCGCTAGGTTTATAAAGGACAGACCTACCAATACACGTGCAAGTGCGTATTGCAGGAAAAAAGGACTTACTTAATGGCTACAAGTATTCTCCCCGCCACCTACCAACAGCTAGAGCAAAGACTAGCAAAGCACATTGATGCCGACCGCATCATCACCCAACAAGCTCAATGCCTCGCCTACGGCACCGATGCCAGCTTTTACCGTCTAGTCCCAAAAATCGTCCTACGCCTTTGTGACCTCTCAGAAGTTGTGTTCACTATCCAATGCTGTCGCGAGCTTGGCATTCACTTTACGTTTCGTGCGGCCGGCACCAGTTTATCGGGTCAAGCGGTGTCAGATTCTGTTTTGATCACCCTCAGCGATGATTGGCGGGGTCATCAGATATTAGACCAAGGCAATAAAATCACTCTACAGCCTGGCGTCATTGGCGCCGATGCTAACAAATATCTTGCCCCTTATCAGCGCAAGATCGGGCCAGACCCTGCCTCGATCAACACCTGTAAAATTGGAGGTATAGCGGCCAATAATGCTAGCGGTATGTGTTGTGGCACCGCGCAAAACTCCTATCGCACAGTGGACAGTATGAAGATCGTTTTCAGTGATGGTACTCTGCTCGATACTGCCAGCCAGGAGAGTATCGACACCTTTCGGCGCCAACGGCCTGAGCTTCTCGAAGGAATTCAATCCTTGTGCAAACAAACCCGTGCCAACAAAACCCTAACCGAGCGCATACGCCACAAGTACCGGCTCAAGAACACCACCGGCTATGCACTCAATGCCTTGGTTGATTACCAAGACCCTATTGAAGTAATCGAGCATCTGATGATTGGCTCTGAGGGAACGCTGGGCTTTATTGCTGAAATCACCTACAACACAGTGGTTGAATATCAATATAAGGCATCTGCGCTGCTGGTCTTTGGGGATATCGAAGAGGCCAGCCGTGCCGTCAGCACCTTATCCTACACCCCTGTCGCGGCAGTAGAATTAATGGATGGCCGTGCAATGTACTCGGTGGCGGATAAGCCTGGTATGCCAAGCTTTATCGAGCAGCTTGATTTAGAGGCTGCTGCGCTATTGATTGAGACACACGCGAGCACCCAAGCTGACGTAGAGAATCAGTGCCAGCAAATCATCCAATCACTGACCGAATATACCATCATCAAATCAATACCTTTTACTACTCAACCAGAGACAATTGCCACACTATGGGGGATCCGCAAGGGTATGTTCCCTGCGGTGGGCGCGGTTCGCCAAGTTGGCACCACGGTAATTATTGAGGATGTTGCCTTCCCGGTTGATAATTTGGCTAATGGAGTGCGCGATCTACAGGCTCTGTTCGACAAATATCACTACCATGAAGCGATTATTTTTGGACATGCACTTGAGGGCAACCTGCACTTTGTCTTTACCCAAGGCTTTGAGTCTGCAAATGAGATCCAGCGCTACGGGGACTTTATGGATGATGTTGCACAACTGGTTGCGGTGAAATATCAAGGCTCACTCAAAGCTGAGCACGGCACTGGGCGCAACATGGCACCGTATGTCGAACTGGAGTGGGGTAAAAGCGGTTACGCATTGATGCAAAAAATCAAGGCGCTGTTTGATCCACAAGGACTGCTCAACCCTGGTGTGATCATCAATGACAGTCCTAGCGCTCACATCGACAATCTAAAACCTATGCCCGCCGCAGATACGCTTATCGACCGCTGCATCGAGTGTGGATTTTGTGAGCCAGTGTGTCCATCACGCAGCCTTACCCTTACCCCGCGTCAACGTATTGTTCTGTATCGGGAGTTGCAGCGCCAGCGTGCAAACGGTGAGACGCCTGATACCAGTGAGCTTGGTCAAGTGTTTGAGTATCAGGGCCTAGATACCTGCGCCGCAACCGGTTTATGTGCCGAGCGTTGCCCGGTCGGGATTAACACTGGTGATTTGGTTAAAAACCTGCGTAGTTCGAGATACACAAAGTTTACTCCCATTGCCCGTTGGACAGCGGATCACTTTACCGCCACCACCGCGATCGCTCGCACAGGTCTCAAGTCTAACCAACTCGCGGTTAAGGTATTGGGCGAAAACGTACTGCAAACACTCTCTGACAGCGCGCGTAAACTAACCCGAGGAGCCACACCTCAGTGGCTGGCGGAGATCCCACAGGCCAATAACTTCAACATTGAGAAATGGGTAAGTAATCAACCCACACAAACGAAAAAGGTGGTTTATCTTCCCTCTTGCGCAAGCCGCAATATGGGTCAACAAAGCAATGCTCAAGACCAAAGGTCGCTCACCGAAGTGACATTATCACTGCTCAATAAAGCCGGTTATCAGATTATTATTCCAAACAGCCTCAATGAGCTATGCTGTGGCATGCCCTATGAGAGCAAAGGAATGTCAGAAATCGCTGAACAAAAATCACAGCAACTCGAACAGGCCTTGTGGCAGGCGACCGAGCAAGGCCTCTACCCAACCCTGATCGATACCAGCCCATGCACTAAAATCAGCATCGAGAAATTTACTCTACCTTTGACTATCCATGAGCCAACAGGCTTCATTAACCAGTTTGTACTCGAGCACCTGGAGATAACGCCCGTTGACGAGACGGTCATGCTGCATATCACCTGTAGCAGCCAGAGAATGGGGATTGACAAAGATATGCTCCAACTTGCCAAGCGATGTGCCAGCAAAGTGATCGTACCTGAACATATTCAATGTTGTGGCTGGGCGGGAGACAAGGGTTTTACCACCCCCGAGCTCAATGCCGCTGCCGTTCAATCACTTAAGGCACAAGTCCCTAACGACTGCAAGCGAGGGTTCAGTAATAGTCGTACCTGTGAAATAGGACTGTCCCACCACAGTGGCGTCCCTTATCAATCCATCTTGTATTTGGTCGACGAGGTATCAAAACCCGTGCGCTGAACCGTCAACTTACAAGGCTGTGATATCATCGTTGTCGTACCACAAAATCAACTGTAAAGTTGCCTGATGCACAAACAATAACCCAGAAACGACTCGCATCTTGGAACGAAGTGAACCCGCCTCCTAAAGCACTCGCCCCTAGTCCGAGCGTGCCCATTGCAACAAATTAAGCGGATAAGTTTTATCGAAATCCACCGCATAGGCACGGAAAAGATCGACAATCGGGGCCTTGGCGACGTGCGCTATATCCACTGCTAAATTTACGCTCCACTGGTCTTGGTTTTCGCGGTTAACAAATGACATGACCTTAACCAATGTCCCTTGCTCTATCCAAGACTTGGCCAAGTCACTGGGCAGATAGGCAACCCCAAGCCCTTGTGTGGCAAAAGTGACAAGACTGTTCATTGACTCAACCTCAATATGACGTTGGCAATACTGCAACTCTTGCAGGTGGGTCTCATTGATATTGGCTGGCGTCATTAACGTCGTGGTCGCAAGCTTGCTATGCAGCATTAACTGATCCACCTCGAAGAACTTTGGATTAGCGACCCACTCTCCTTGTATCGAACCAAGTTTGATTTGAATAGCATTGTCAATTTCGGCGGATTGGAATACACCAATCGCAACATCAATCTCACCCTGAGTCAGAAGATTGATCAACTCGCCTGAGCCTCGCTGGATAATGTTTGCGTGCATGCCATTATGCAAAACAAGGAAATCATAAACCCCGTTCATAAACGCCCCAAACTGCAGTGTTGGGTCGATACCAATCACAACATCACTCATGACCGCTTTATCAATATTGGTAGTTTTGAATACAAAATCGTTATAGACACCTAGCATTTCTCGCGCATGGCATAGAAGCTGCTTACCACTGAGGGTTAACAACGGGTATTTATTCGAGCGATCAAACAGCGTGGTATTTAAATCAATTTCTAGATTGAGTATGGCCGTACTAACCGCCGCTTGTGAGCAGCCAATTTTCTTCGCAGCAGCACTAAATGATTTACTTTCTGCCGCAGTGACAAATGTATTTATAGACTCTATACTCAACATAAATCACCCTCAATTTCCCAGCCTTAATCTGGCTATCAACCATATCGTAACTAACCAATCCACTGCAATAGAATCTATAATCTATCAATGCCTACTTCAAGTATAAATAAATTTTATAGGTTCCTATTTTGATTCACCCTTCAGATTGGTCAACAATTCATTGGTTGTTAGTTTTAGTGTTCACAAAATCAGTAAGCGAATATTTTCAACGTCAGATAATTACTAATTTGTAATTATTTAAGCTTCAATTAACTCAATAACAACCATAGTTTGTATAACAGAGAATAATTATGCTTAAAAAAACCAATATAATCATGGCTATCTCAGCGCTTTCTCTACTTAGCGCAACAGTCATCGCTGGTGACTATAGCGAAGCTCAAGTCAACCTTAAGGGTGAAATCGTCAGCGCTGCCTGTGGCCTTTCAATTGATAATATGGATCAAACCTTACAACTTGGTCAGTATCCTGCGCACCTAATTACTTCTATGGGTAATCGCGCTGCGCTTGACAAGCCAGAGCTATTTGATGGTACAGAGTGTATTGGGGTTCGTACCCTACACGGGGGCAAACCTATCGATAATGGAACGACAACCGACAGCGTAAGTCCAGTAAATGGCACTAATATTGTGTACTTCTCGGCTGCGTATGAATCGACTTCTGAAACAGTAAAAGCGGGTAGTGCTGAGTCTCGGGCTCTACTACGTGTCGAATACCTATAACTCTCTATATAAATTGAACGCTAAAAGGATGATAGAAGACACTGATAAATTACTATCTAGCACTATGAGATGTATTAGGTATAAAGCTCACAGCTTCTAGTTTACACACTGTCAGTTAAGTACTTATCTAAGGATGTAACGTGCTATTGATTATTCTAATATTAGCATTGCCAATTTCACATCATATATCTTGTGATGGATTCAATAGCTATTTCATTAACTCAAACATGTCTATCGGTCTTGAGACGGCGCGCAACCCTAATTTCGTCAAAGATGAGAATTGCAATTTCGACATCTTTAACCAAACGTCTTTGTCTGCTGATAAATTACATATAAGAGACTCTGAAGTTTTCCTCACACAGGAATCACAGGATTTCATACCAATAAACTGTGACGCTTATGCGATGTATCACAATACGATAATTTCCGGAGATGACTGCTACAACTTTACTGACATACCGTTTAACAAATTAGAGACAAATATCAATGAGGGTCGAGTAGATATCTTCGTCCCTAGACAACACCTTGCTCGCTCCAGTCGCATCAAAGAGGTTGCTCTCACCGTTGCAAACGGTCTCTCCATCCAGTGTTATCAACAGGGGCAGCAACTTATCAATGACACCTCTTTTCACGTAACTGTCCTGTCAATTATGCAAAATGACGGCGAGTTGGCAGAAGGTTTTCAGCCGGCGATGCTCGAGCCGTACTCACTGATTGAGGTTCAACTTACGCAAGACAAAAGCTATCAAATTGCATTTATCAACAACTACGGCGAGACAGTCACCACTGATAGTGTATCGCACGGTATCAACCAACCTTTACAGATCAATCTTACCAATACCGAGTACGCCAGTGGCGACTGTCCGAGTGTCAAAGTTCGCGGTGTTTTTCAGAACATTCGCGACCACACCAACAACGAATATGTACCACTTTACAATCGCTGTGGAGAGCGAATCGAGGGCATTGGCATCAAACTAAACGACGATCAAAGTAATCCGGTTACGCTTAACGAGCCGATTGGCCAAGGCTTTGAAGTCGTTGGTCCAAGAGATGTCCAACGCTATCAAGCAACGCTCTACTCCACCGATTATACCCCCGTCCAACCCGGTCCTTTTGAAGGGCTGTTGGTCTATTCCATTTCTTACTTATAAAGGAAAGATAAATGAAAACACACAATAATTTTCGTCAGTTCGCCCGTTTGTCTTTGGTTGTGCCCAGTCTGGTCTGTGCAACTATGGCTAACGCAGATGAGTTGAGTTCCGACTTCGACTTGTCCGGTTTCTATCTATTTGGTGGCGGTGGACAAGCCGAGATCTCACGCGATCGCTACTTTGATGATAACTCCATCACTGCACTACGTTTTGGTGCTGGTAAGCACTTTGGTGGTGTCTCCGCTGAGCTTGGCTATCGCGGCTACCGAGATGGGGATGACTTTAAAGCCGATGGTGTCGACCTGATCGGTCGAGTGCCTATTGTTCGCTGGCGTGATATTGGATTGAACGCCGGTGCAGGGGCTTATTTTTATCGCTCAACACTTGATTCACCCCTACTCAACTCCAGCGGTGATACCAACTCGGTCAGCCCATTACTCACAGTGGGTGCTGATTACTACGTCAATGAGCACGTGCAGTTTCAGCTTAATTATGAGCAAATATTAGATTTTGACTATCAAAGTCCGACTTACCAACAAAAAGTCAGTAAAAAACTCGATCAGTGGCTACTCTCACTCGTGATTAACTTCCCAGAATCAAAAACAAGCCAGCGATTGATAGAGCCTGCTCAAGTTGAGGCTCAAGTCTTTTCTGCCGAGAAAACGGTCGCTGAGAAAGAGGCACCTAAGCCAGCGCCGACCATTTTCAAAATTGATTTCACCAGTGGCGAGTTCGACTATGACTCTGCGAAATTTAGCCCTCAGATGCTGACCTTGTTCGACGATATCGTCGAAAAACTAGGTCAAATGGATCAGTATCAAATTGAGGTTATCGGCGGTGCAGACTCATACTCTCGTTACGTCGAACATAACCAAGCTCTTGCCCAACAACGCGCTGATCAAGTCACGAGTTATCTAGATAAACTCGGCATTGCGAAGGAGCACATTCAAACGACTTATCAACTGCAAATGCTTGACGAGGAGCAACCTCACGAACCGCAAGCTCGAGTGGTTACGATAAAAATCACCGGAAAGTAACGAAGATAAGTTGATTAGATCATCCCAAACGCGATATTCACGTTGCATATTCACACCCACAAAAAACGACGACCGCCGTGCTCTGAGGCACGACGGTCGTAGATAAATCCATTCTTCGATTACTCAGGCAGGATCACGTTACCATCTTCGATAGGGAAAGAGTTGCCCTCTGGCTTGTTATTTAGACGTACCGTTAGAGGTGTGCCCATCACTTCGTAGGTAACATCATAGCCAACCACTTGGCTCGATGTTGTGTATTCGGTCGTGCACTCTGTTTCGACATGTGTCACCGTATTATTTTGCTGTGCATTCTCTTGGATCTTGCGCCCAGCAACAGCGCCAGCCACCGTACCTGCAGCTGTCGCCACAACTTTACCTTTACCACCACCGACTTGGTTGCCCAGTGCAGCACCTGCTGCCGCACCACCGACCGTACCAAGCAGTTTGTTCTCATCCTTAGGCGCTACCTGCTCTGTGACAACCACATCTTGGCAAACCTCATGAGGTGTACTTACTTGCTCAGTAACTGCTTCTACCAAAGTGATGTTAGCTTCTTTAGGTTCGGCGACTTCAACAACTTGCTCTTCTTGTTTACATGCGCTTAGTACAGTCACGGCAGTCATTGCCAGAACGATAGTCTTGATTTTCATAATAGCCTCGATTGAATCTTTTCGATGCGCGCATTCTAGCAACTGCCCCAAGCCATTCATCATCGCAAGATTAGCGTTTTGTCATCATATGGTTAGGAAAAGACAGGCAGAGATACTTTCAAAAGGCTGAGGCTAGGTTACTCACCTCTAGCCCAAAAAGAAAAGCCCCTCAAATCATTGAGGGGCCACCTAGCCAAGTCCAACGTTATTATTGAGTTTTGAACTTAAAGAACAGCATACTGATAGTTCTCAACTCATTTATTGATCATTATCACATTCGATAGTAAATCTACTTAAGTTCAACGACCAGTCCGATAAATCAAAGCTAATCAAATGACATAAGTTGGGAACTTTTGTCCTTCACCACGTATCTATATCCAGGTACAGATCAATGATTAAGGTTTGTTATGTTTAACGCTATCACTTCTCTGTTTAAACAATTACTCGACGGACAAGATCTCTCACAGACGCCTTTGAGTAACCCCAATCTGGCTATCGCGTGTTTACTCACAGAGGTCGCTGGCGCTGATAACCAAATTGATCCACAAGAGCAGGCCGCCAAGCAGCATCTACTAGGCACGCTACTTGAACTTGCCCCTATTGAGGTCGATGAACTATTGCTACAGGCAGAGAGCGCGGTAAAAAACTCTGCATCATTATATGAGTTTACCAACCAGCTGCGTGAGCTCAGTCAGGCAACAAGATTTGAGCTGATCAAGGCGATGTGGCAAGTCGCTAACGCCGATGGCGAGATAGATCCATTGGAGGACGCGGTGATCCGCAAAACCGCCGAGCTTTTATACGTTGACCACAGCGAGTTTATTCGTGCCAAGTTATCCGTCACACAAGATGACTACAAGCCAAACTAGGTGCTAGGCGTCTCCTAGAGTGAAGTCACGCGAACAATGGCTAAAAAACGCTTAGGGTAACCGCTGTCGTAGAAGTCCGTCTCAGTCACGCCAAAGTGTTTTTTCGATGACGAGCTGTGGACAAAGTGCAGTTCTCCATCAGACACCTCACTGATGATACCCGCGTGCCCAGGTTTGCGCACGCGGCTATCGGTTCCCGTAAAGATGATCAGGTCGCCTTTACGCGCCTGCGACAAATTCACTTTGTTCTTATACAGTGACTCATACTGGGCGGTGGTCCTTGGCACTTCAACCCCAAAATGACGGTAGACGTAGTGTATATAGCCAGAACAATCAAACCCCTTCGGGCTGCTGCCTCCCCACTGGTACTCGGTGCCTATTAGTGAGCGAGCATAAGCAATCATCACTTCTGCTGAAGTTGGACGAGCGTCGGGCTCGGGGTTATTTGATGGCTGCTGGCTATTGGAGGCACAACCACTGACAAACAGTATCAGGCAAAAGATACCCAATGTTCTGATTAACCCCAAGTAGGTATTTTGCCCCTTGAATACCTTCATCGCTGCCCCAGGGTGAGATCGTGAACGTTTTATAATCAAAATAACGATCGATTTGACGATCACATCTACCTGTGATCATATACTCCCTTTTTAGGGAGCATACGATGCACATTGACCACTTCAAAGAACATTTCCAAACGATGACCGACCAACGCCAAGGAGCAAAGGTAACTTACTGCTTGTTTGAAGTTCTTTTTGGCTCGCTATGTGCCGTGATTGCCGGTGCAAAGGGCTGGTTTGATATTCGTGAGTACATTCTCGGACACCACGATTGGTTTAAACGCAATGACCTCTTTTTGAATGGTATTCCTGCCGATGACACGATTGCCCGCATAATATCTACGATAGAGCCCGAGCAATTCCATAAGTGCTTTGTTAGCTGGATATCGTCGATACATACACTCACCGACGGCCAAGTCGTTGCGATAGATGGCAAAACGCTTCGCGGCTCCTACAATCGCGAAGACAGAGCAAGCACTATTCACATGATCAGCGCCTATGCCTCATCAAATAAGCTCGTATTGGGACAGCTAAAAACCGAGCAAAAAAGCAATGAAATAACGGCAATCCCAGAGCTGATAAAGATGCTCGATATCAAGGGGGCTCTCGTCACCATTGATGCAATGGCCTGTCAAACCAAGATAGCCAAAGTCATTGTAGAACAAGGAGGCGACTACTTGCTTGCAGTGAAGTGTAACCAAGGAAAACTTCGACAAGCGATAGAAAAAGCGTTCTCCACTGAGCGAGCAAATGTGGCAGAAGACATTGTGCTTGAAGACGGGCATGGGCGTATAGAGTCTCGCCAATGCTATGTATTTGACAGTGCCAAACTTGAAGGTAACTTCTCTCGTTGGAAAGGCTTGAAGAGCATTGTTATGGTTGAAAACTTCCGCTTTGAGAAAGGAAAAGCAATAGGCCTAGAGTATCGTTACTACATCAGCTCCAAAGAGCTTAGCGCCGAGCAAGCAGCGACAGCAGTCAGAGAACATTGGGGTATAGAGTCAATGCATTGGGTGCTTGATGTGAGTATGAATGAAGACGCGTGTCAGATATACAAAGAGAACGGCGCAGAGAATCTGTCTTGCTTACGCCATATGAGCTTGAATATGCTCCGTGCAGAGCCAACCAAGTTGAGCATTGTTGGGAAACAAAAGCGATGCATGATGAATACAGCCATGCTAGAGGCGGTATTAAGTGCTGGTTTTAATCTGGCGGTGAAAAACTAGACACTCATGCGGTCGCCCTGATCGCTGCCCCCTGTCGAAAATCCACTAAGCTTCTAATTTAACACAGTCACTAAGTGACTTAGCTTATTAAAAGCGTAGCCGCAGATTGCTCACACACCAATTGCCAATGAAAGATTTCAACCTATATTAGGGTCTTTCGAGATAGGTCTTTAAATGAATACACCGAGCAAACATTAGATGGGGTACAGGAGGGTTTACGATGGGTGGTGCACTACTAAGCAGTCTTGAGTTTTTGTCTAGCCTGTTGCTGTTCGTGATTGGTGTTGGCCTACTGGCACTTGTGGTCATGTACTTTATCGACAAACGTCAAACCAAGCACACAATACGACGCAATTACCCCGTGATTGGCCGCTTCCGTTATTTCTTTGAAAAACAAGGTGAGTTTTTCCGCCAATATTTTTTTGCCATGGATCGCGAAGAGATGCCTTTTAATCGCGCTGAGCGCAGTTGGGTTTATAAGGCTGCCAAGGATGTTGATCGAACCATCGCTTTTGGCTCTACCCGCAATCTAGAGCAGAGCGGCACCGTGATGTTTCTCAATTGCCCGTTTCCCACCCTGGCGGAGGATGCCGTTGACCCTGAGGAGCAAGTGATTGGTCAAGGGTGTCGCGTACCTTATGCGACGAAATCGCTGTTTAACATTTCAGGTATGAGCTATGGCGCGATTTCCAAGCCCGCGGTATTGGCCCTCTCCCATGGCGCAAAAATCGCGGGATGCTGGATGAATACCGGTGAGGGTGGCTTGAGCCCCTATCACCTTGAGGGAGGCGCGGACATTGTATTTCAAATCGGCACCGCAAAATACGGCGTACGCGATGGCGATGGTATGCTTGACGACGATAAGTTGCGTGAGATCGCCGCACACGATCAGGTAAAAATGTTTGAAATTAAGATGAGCCAAGGCGCCAAGCCCGGTAAAGGCGGAATGTTGCCTGGGCGTAAGGTCACCGCCGAGATTGCTAAAATCCGTGGCATCCCAGAGGGGAGTGACTCGATTAGCCCCAATGGGCACCGGGAAATACGCTCAGTGGGCGATCTGCTGGATATGATTGCACGGGTCAGAGAGGTCACGGGTAAGCCGGTTGGGTTTAAATGTGTGATTGGCTCATCAAGCTGGATTGCCGATCTGTTTGCTGAAATCAATCTTCGCGGCAATGATAGCGCGCCAGATTTTGTCACCATCGACAGCTGCGATGGGGGCACTGGTGCGGCGCCCCAACCTCTGATGGACTACATGGGGTTGCCGCTCAAAGAGAGCCTACCTTTAGTCGCTTCATTGCGAGAGCAATTTGGCCTTGGTGAGCGAATTAAACTGATTGCGTCAGGCAAGTTGATCACACCCTCTAAGGTCGCTTGGGCATTGGCGCTAGGCGCTGACTTTATCACCTCTGCCCGTGGGCATATGTTCGCCCTTGGCTGCATTCAGGCTTTGCAATGCAACAAGGATACCTGTCCGACCGGGATCACCACCCATAACCCTCGTTTGCAAGAGGGGCTTAACGTCGAAGACAAAAAGCAGCGCGTTGCCAACTATAATAAGTACATTCATTACGGCCTAGGGGTGATAGCCCACTCTTGTGGCGTGAGTGATATCCGCCAGATCACCAAACAGCACGTGCGGATTGTCAAAGACAATGGATTATCGGTTTCACTTGATGAAATGTACTCACACTTACGTGAGATGCGCTGAGTGATTCGCAAACAAGCTAAGTGACTATTGGACAAAGACTGACTTGAACCCCAGTCATTATTCAAGTCCAAAGGCAGTCTGAGATAAGCAAAACTGGCAAAGGAGAGCAGATATGCAACGCCGACATTTTATCCTCATCCCCTCAGTTGCCTTGGTCTGGCCCTTTACCCTTGGAGCGGCACGCGCGGCTACCCCCAGTCAGGCTGAGGGGCCTTTCTACCCTGTAGTGGACATTCCCCTTAAATCTAACCTCATTCGTGACAAGCAACACATTCTTGGACAAGTGCTCGAGCTATCCGGTGACGTGCTCGGTAGCCACGGCCAACCCATGTCAGGGATTCGCATTGAGATCTGGCAATGTGATGCGCAGGGGCTTTACCAACACCCGCGCCAGTCCAATGTCGCGCGCTTCGATTCCGCCTTCCGGGGCTTTGGCGCTTTACTAACCGATTCTAACGGGCAGTTTCGCTTCACCACTATCTATCCCGTTCCATATAATCGCCGCCCGCCCCACATCCATGTCAAGCTCTGGCAAGATACCACAGAGCTTCTCACTACCCAGCTGTATCTTAAAGGTAACACGGGCAATGAATGGTGGGGAGGCTCTGAGCGATCGCAGTTACAAATCGCGCCGGTCGAGAGACCCGACGGTCATCTCGACGCTCGATTTAGCTTTGTGGTTGCTACCTAGCTTTGGCATTGCCTTAATCCAGTGGCTGCACGCCTGCGTAGCGAACCCCGGACAGGTAAGCCATATCACGATGCCAAGTCGCGAGGTCGTGGTGATTAAACTGACTAAGGTGGGTATGACCACAAGCTCTAGCCATCACTTGCATCAGCTCGACCGAGGCATTAAAGAAGTTCGCCAGTTGCTGTGAAGATTTTTCGACATTTAGTCTTTGACGCAAATCGGCTTTTTGCGTTGCGATGCCTGCTGGGCAGTTATTGGTATTACACATTCGCGCCGCCACACAGCCTATCGATTGCATCGCGCTGTTAGAAATGGCAACACCATCTGCGCCGAGTGCCATGGCCTTAATAAAGTCAGTCGGTACACGCAGACCTCCAGTTATGATCAGTGTCACCTCGCCGCTTACACCTTGCTTATCGAGATAAGCACGCGCCCGAGCCAGTGCTGGTATGGTTGGTACACTAATGTGATCGCGAAACATCACCGGCGCTGCCCCCGTACCGCCACCACGCCCATCTAAGATGATGTAATCGGCGCTCGCATCCAAAGCGAACTGAATGTCCTCTTCAATGTGGTTGGCACTGAGTTTAAAACCAATTGGGATCCCGCCAGTCACTTCACGGACGCGATCGGCGAAGGTACGAAAGTCTTTTGCACTGTGCAAGTCTTTGAATGTCGGCGGTGAAATGGCTGCAGTGCCCTCAGCAATACCTCTCACCTCGGCAATTTTACCAATATTTTTATTGCCTGGTAAATGACCACCTGTTCCGGTTTTCGCCCCCTGCCCACCTTTGAAATGGAAGGCTTGCACTTGCTTGAGCTTACTCTCCTGATAGCCAAAACCGGCACTGGCCAGCTCATAAAAATAGCGCGAGTTTGCCGCTTGCTCTTCGGGGAGCATTCCACCCTCCCCTGAGCAGATCCCGGTCCCTGCAAGCTCTGCCCCCTTAGCTAGGGCGGTCTTGGCTTCCTCAGAGAGCGCACCAAAACTCATATCAGACACCAGCAAGGGTATATCAAGCTTAAGTGGTTTCTTGGCTTTAGGGCCAATGATCAGCTCAGTCGCCACTGATACCTCTTCTTGTAATGGCTGCTTTGCCATTTGCGCTACCATGATCTGCAGATCGTCCCATTGTGGCAGTAGGTGTCGCGGCACCCCCATTGATGTCATGGGACCATGATGACCCAGTTTAGAAAGCCCTTCTCTTGCCAGTTGATGGATAAACTCAACCGTTGGCTCCTCAACGGTTGCAGTCGACGTCGGCGCTTGGTCAAGCGCAGATTGAATTTGCACGCCCGGGCCCTCGCTACCCACCTGTTGGTCAGAAAACTGCTTATGTGAGCCATCACAGAAAGGAGAGTTCAAGGTGTGCTTACAACGACATAAATACGCATCCCCGCTTTCTTCAGCAATGCAGCGCTGCGGCTTAAACTCGCTCCCTGCATGGGAGCCATCACAAAAAGGCTGGTTTTTAGAACGGCCACAAGTACAAAAGTAATACTCCTGATCTTTGGTCAACTCGACTTTAATCGGTTTATTGTCGGCTATCACTGGCTTGCTCATCGCTTCCTCCCTTTAGGGCATCAATTCTCTTTAAAGAGTAGGAAAGGAATCCTTGCTTGTCGTCGCCATGTCATTGAAAGGCATTGAACTATGCACACTTGTGCCCTGCCCCCCTATTAAGCTGAGAAATCTGTGGTTTCACGAAGTGTACTGGAGAATGAGCCTTGTTCTTAACGCTGATATAAGCGCTGTCATTTAGAGCCGAGTCATGTGGGGAAGATGACAAAAGCCAAACCTGAATACTCGCTATTTGAGTATATTGAAGATTGAGTGAGGCCAATATGGCCTCACTGTACTAATCGATTAATTTACAGGGAAAATATTAATTTCTACACGACGGTTACAGCGACGACCTTGCTCAGTGCTGTTATCACAGACAGGACTTGTCTCACCCATTCCTTGAGTATTTAGTCGTGTTGAAGCAACCTTTTGCGCCCCTAGATAGGCACGGACGGAGTCTGCACGCTGCTGAGAGAGTTGTTGGTTATAGCTTGCGCTACCTGTGCTGTCGGTATGACCTTCAATCAGCAAAACGGTATCCGGATACTCGACGAGGATACGCGCGACCCCATTTAAGCTGTTGTAGATCGTAGGATCAAGCGCGTAAGAGTTGGTCTCAAAACCAATGCCATTTTCCATCACTAACACCAGTTGATCCTCGCCAACACGCTTGACTTGAACACCCGAGTTAACTAGCTCCTGACGCAGGGCCGCCTCTTGTTTGTCAAAGTAGTTGCCTACACCCGCACCCACAGCACCACCGGCGGCAGCGCCAATCAGGGCACGCTTACGACGCTCTTTTGAACTATCGCCTGTGATCATACCAATCACAGCACCGGAGGTTGCACCAATGATCGCGCCTTTCGTCGTTGAGTTGGTTTCCATCTCACCAGTGGTGGCATTTTGACGTTGTGTCGCTTGACAACCAACTAACATGAGCGCTGCTATCCCTAGGGTCATTGTTTTTTTCATTCAATCCTCACTGCGTAATACTTATAAATTTGAAAATGATTGTGACACTTGGCGTTCATAAAACCTGTTGTCTATGTCTCACAATCCTTGCTTATAAATTAGCTCAACAACTTAGATTGTTGTTAGATGTTGGTAAAAAAACGCCGTTGATTTGACTTAGTCGAGGAAATTTAACACGATTTTAGCCGCCTTGAGCGGCGAAAATGTCGCGTCAGCCTTGAGGATGAGACACAACTGAATTAAAACTTGCGATATCTTCAACGACCTCTATCTGATCACGCGCTCTTTACTTAATCGACTATAGTCTAGGCAATTATCTTGACGCAAGAGAAGCACTTATGCGAACCACAACCAAGCTCACTCAGTCTCTCTTAACAATCTCCCCATTTGCCTTAAGTAGCAACGTGGCGGCTAACGTGATCGAGGTCGTCACTTTCTATCTACAGGAGGATGTCAATTTTGATGAATTTCGCCCATTGGACAAAACGGTAGAAACCGACCACCTCGCCAATCAGCCAGGTTTTTTGGCGCGAGAAACGGCTATCGCAAATGATGGCCAATGGTTGATCATCGTTTATTGGGAATCGCTAGACGATGCCGAAGCATCGGCACTAAGTTTTATGGACGCCGCATCGGCAGAGCCTTTTCTAGAGCATATTGATACCGATAGCATGACAATTAAATACTACTCTAAATAACAGCGAGTCGGTTAGCCTACCTGCTAATTTTACGGTTTGTCATTCCATTACCTTAACTGCACACCCTGTTGTTGCTTAGAGTTAAACATGACTACGATCATATTTTTGTGAGCAAGTTTCAATATAGAATTGATATAAGTAACAAAGATTTAAGATGACGTTGGCAACAGGGAACAGCGTGGCATGATTACAGTAGAGATGATTAACTCAGCAATCACCAAGGTTGAGCGGGTTAACGATATAGAGCTGAATACACTCAAGGATATGATCAGTGATCGACCTGAGGTCTTGGTGGCGACACTTAACGCAATGGTCAAGGTTGACTCGATTGACGATAGGTATGCACAAATCGCCCACCAAGCACCACAACTGCTTGACCACGCTTATCACCTACTTGAAGCATCCATTATTTTGCAGTAGTTATTTTTCAGCGCTAAGTGACATAGTCGGCAGAGAGTGGGCTATCAGCTATGTAACTTTTGTCAGTACTGAATTTTTCCCGTCCGCTAGATTAGGTTGGCGAACTCATCCGCAAACGCCTCAAACCGACGAGCAGGACGACCGAGCACAGCCTCAACATCATTAGTCACGTAAGCATAATGTCCTTGTGCGAACCAATCTAAGATTTCACCCAACTGCTCGGCTAACCAGTCATCCACACCTGCGGCTTTCATACCATCAATCGCAGTCTGTCTGCTCACGGCGATATATTCAATCGGTTTACCCATTGCCTGTGAAAGAATGCTTATTTTGCCAATTAGTTTACTCAAGCCCTCACTGCAAGATGGTCGACTGATACCTCTATTGTCCGATTGGAATAAGCCCGCCACGCCCCTACATCTGCTTTATCCACAACGTTCTGATATGCCGTTAAAATCGAAGTGCTTTGTTGATTTTGTCCGCCAACATCGCGAGCACGTTGCCGCTCAACTCACCAGGGGTGAGTAGCGCGGCAAACAATCTCAACCGATCAGTGATCAATCACGACTGGCAGCAGGCGGGCTTGCCGTTGGCTATGATTATCCCCTGCTCGAACGGGCGCCTTCTCAAGGATAGCGCGACTTCCCGACTCCTCTGACACGGTCAACACAACCGAGTTGATTTGCCAACCTTGCGTATTGTTAACTAGCTCAAAATCATACACACCCTTGATCTGCCAGAATTGCTCGTCCAACCAATGAGCGGCGGTGACATCCACCAGCACCTTGGCTTTATGGGTGTCCAGTTTGACCGTCATCCAGTTTGACCGTCATATCCCCCAGTTGATGATAGGTGATATCGAACCCAGGCAAGAAACCTGCCCACTGCGTCATCAAGGCCTCGCGGCTTACCTGTGTCCTCGCCAGCAAATAGAGATGTATAATCCAGCATGACTGCGGGGGTGAACAAGCGTCCCAAGTATTCAAATGCACCTTGGTCGGCTAGGGTCGCAAAGCTGTTTACAACACTGGATACCTCAGCGTTATCACGACTTATGGTTTGGGCAGAGACTGGCATCGTCATCACTCCGAATGTCATTAAAATAAATAGCAGACGTTTCATCACTTACTCCTATAAGAAAAGCTCCTACAAGGATGTGGCAAAATGCGCACTCACGGCATCGACGGCTCGCCCAACAGCATCAGGTTGATCATAAAAATCAAACTGCGTAATGTCGTCAAGCCACACCAAAGTGACATTGTCACCCGAGCTTTGCAAATAGCGCTTGGCGCCCGCGGGCAGTGCCATCGCAGGTGAGGCTACCATCAGTACTGGCTTATCTTGATTGGCCGCACCAGACAAGGCGTCATAATTCAACCAACCTGTCCAAGAGGCGATGTTAAATTGATTGTCATATTGCGCGATAAATCCGCGTTCAGGCTCAGTGTAGTAAGGAGCTTGGTACATCAGGGCCTGCTCGTTGGTCAGGCTCGCCGCTTCAATATAGCTCGGCTGAGCGGCTTGCTCTGCTTGCTGGGCAGCAGCCAAGAGGCCTGCAGTAGCTTCATCTCCACCATAAATCTCTCTCGCCACCGCCTTATCGTGTAACCAGGGCGCCACCACAGCGACTAAGCGGATACCATCGTTTCCACTGGCTGCATCGAGCATATAGCCTGCTGACGCACAAATACCAAGGCCAGCGATACGGCTACCATCCACTTGCGGCAAAGTACGGACCGCTTCGATGACAGCTTTGATATCAGCCGTTTTACGCACGGGATCTTCGAGATATTTGATTTCATCGTCAGAGCTGCCCCACCCGCTAAAATCAAATGTCACCGCTGCATAACCTTTCTCACTAAGGGCTTGAGCATAAGTTGCTGGCATCTGCTCTTTTACCGTAGTCCATGCTCCCATCACAATTACCACGGGTGGGTAATCGACCCCTTGCGGCAAATACAGATTAGCGGCGAGTTGACCCACTTGGGTACTAAGCTGGATATATTGCATGGTATTGATCTCCTTATTGTTTAGGCTTTGGATCGCTTGTGTATTGGCAGTCAATACCAAACAAGCTAAGGCGAGTATTTTGCTATGCTGATACATAATCCCTCCAAACTTAGCTGTGGATTTGCTTAAACTAAGGTTAGATTAGCCAACAACGCGGAGAAAAAATTGCACATTCGTGCTTGAAGTTTTGCACTATATTGCATTCACTACTTTGTGAGTTGATACCAAATGAATTTTGAGGACGATAGGATGCGCTCAGACCTGAAGTTTTATCAATTCGAGAGTCGTCAGCCCTCTGATTGTGGTGAGGTCCTGGAGATCGACTTTTCAGTGCGGAAGCTAGACTGGGATGGAGTGGTGTTAGAGAAAGGCCAATCACCGAACTTTTATCCTAACAATGTTTATACACCGTACTTCTACTTCGCACTCGCGCTTGAGCACGAGTTAAACTGGCAGATTGAAACTCAAGACGGCGCGACCGACCTGAAGACCAATCCCGGTAATATCTGGATTAATCCACCTGAAACGCCATTTACTCACCATATCTCAGAGCCTTGTTACTTTGTGATTTTAGCGATTGAAAAGCAAACGCTGTTATCTCACTGCCCACTCAACATTGACAGCATGGGACTGCAGTTTCTCACCAACTACAACGTCATCGATGAAACCATCAAGGCCATCATCGAGCTATTCTTGCTCGAGGCGAAAAACCTCGGCCGTAACGGTAGGGTCTATCTCGAACACTTGCTGTCCCTGATCGCTAACCATTATGTCATCAACTATTCAAACTACTTTGACTTATTAAATAATCAGACTAGCAACTCTAAATTCGATCACAATCAACTCAGCAAAGTCGACCACTACATCGATCAGCAGATTGCGATTGACGATCTTGCCGAATTACTCGGATGCAGCAAATTTTACTTTCTGCGCGAGTTTAAAAAACTACTTGGCGTGACACCCTACCAATACTTGCTGACTAAACGCCTCACACAAGCCAAAGCAATGCTCGCCACTCCAAAAGCTAATATCGCCATGACCGCCCTGCAATTAGGCTTCAACGACCAATCCCACTTCACCCGTACTTTCAAAGCACAGTTCGGCCTAACCCCCGGTCAATACATCAAGCAGATCTCAAAGCTTTAGCTAATTTGGACACTCAAGTTAATTTGGAAGTTAATTTGGACACTCATAACTGACTAATCATGACTAAACGCAATGACTAGTGGATAGCTGAGTAATCATGAGTAATCGCAATGACTAGTGGATAGCTGAGTAATCATGAGTAATCGGACAGTCATGTAAGAATCAGGACAGTCATGTAAGAATCAAGGCCTATCAAAATGGCGATGAGTTCATTAACTCAGCTATGCTTAACATTCACAAGCAAACGACTTCGAACAGATCGCCCAATTGCAGATAACGTAAGACAGAGTATGAAAACGTTCCTCGGATACATGGGTCTCGTGCCCTTTTTGCTCCTACCCATAGTGATTTTAGTTTCTAACGGGGCTGCTTCACTCGCCTACCTGTATACATTTTTTATCTACAGCGGCGCTATCGCGATTTTTATGGCTGGCGCCAACTGGGGTCGCGTTGTCACATTACAAACTGAGCGCAAGACAGTACTACTCATGTCTAACCTCGTCACACTTTTTGTTATAGCACTAAGTATCTTAAGCCTACACAACCCCGTACTGGTTTTGATTGGGCTCGTGATAGCACATATTGCCAATGTACTGTGTGAACCTAAGCTTGACCAAGAGGCTTATATGAAAATGCGCTACCTACTGACCACAGGGGTGGTTCTTTCCCACGGTGTGGTTATTTTCGCCCTGTGGTTAACACACACGCGGGTCTTACCTCACTAATTTAGCGATACGCGCGTTAGGTTTTTGTCGACATCCGCTCATCACACACTACCGCCAGTTGCAGTACCAAGTGGTCTCGAAGGCGAAAATCATAGATGAGCCCAATGTTTTCCATTGCAAAACGGGCTTTGGAGTGGCGCTGATCACCAAACACGACGTGAACACCAAGTTCATTGGCCATTGAGCAAACTCGCTCATGGGTGACCTCTTTACTTACAGCCACGCCGATAATGTAAGGACGCAACCTTCCACCCACTACGCCAGCTTTAGCAGGAAGAATGACCAAGCACGCAGGGGAATCTTGCGTCAGGTTTAACTTTTCATTGATCAAGCTAAACTGGTGTTGCACCGCACTAGGCAACATCGAGAAACTCACCCCACTGCAAAATATGGCTTCGTCTTGCGCTATGTTCATTGGATCACGTTCCATTTGAAAGTATTCAATCAATAAATAGTACAGCGTGAAGATAAATTTACGGTGAAGGTTAGATGTCGCTTTATTGACCAAGCTTAACTAACAACACTGTTGGCAACACAAGTCAGACCACAACCAACATTTTGGGGTTATGAGCCACAAGTGGGCCATCAGACAACGTCCTCTGCCAGCAACTGACCACCCCAAATGTCATCTCAATTACAATTGCTTACAAATCATATTGTTAGTTCAATCATTGGTGTGATAAATCACACAGTCAGTAGTATACTATTAGATTTTTTACTCTATTTTGATGTTTTCTTTTCTCTGTTTATCGTTTGGTTGTTATGAAATTTAAGTACAAAGTCATTGCTGCATCGTCAGCAATCATGATCGTTATCGTCTCCTTGTTATCTTTTCACCAAGTGACAAAGGTCCGAGCTGAGATGGAGTCCTTGGTCAACTCAAGCATCAACGAGCTGGTTGCCAGTGCAAGTAGCAACGTAGCCACAGAAATAAACTATAAGCGCTCCTTTGCACATGTGGTTACCGAGTCAATTGAGTTTGACCCGGACAACGAGTTCTACATCACAACCCTGCTTGAGCAGCCACAAATCCTACAAAATTTTGTTGTCGCAGGCCTTGGCTATGAAATAAATGGGAAGATGCTCGAAAATGATCCCGAATGGGCACCCGGTGCCGATTATGAACCTCGACACCGCCCCTGGTATCAAGAAGCCAAACAACAGCAGCAACAGATCATTACCGACCCCTACTATGATGATTTGATTGATTCAATGGTGGTTTCGATTGCTAATCCAGTTCATCGTAACAATGAACTCATTGGCGTGACGCTGTTCGATGTTGATTTGGGCATCCTAGCCGAAGTCACTAATCAAGTTAACTTCCTAAACACAGGTTATCTGTTTGTCGTTGCCGAAGATGGGACGACCATTGCCCACCCGAATCGCCAGTACAATGGTCAATCAATGTCGGAATATCTCTCTGGCGTAGCGATTACCCCAGGCCTTAATACTTATACTTTAGACGGCAAGGACTACCTATTGAGCTTTGAGCATGTGCCGGGCGAAACATGGTATGTTGCCGCTCTGGTGGATAAGCAATTGGCCCTCTCATCGATTGGTGAGCTACAAGCAAATGCTCTGTTATATACCGTTCTGGGTGTCCTTTTCTCTATCATAGCATTGGGTTTGACCCTCAACCTGCTGATGCGGCCAATTAGTGAACTTGATGAGGCGCTACAAGATGTCGCTTCTGGTCAGGCCGATCTGACCAAGCGGTTGGGTACTCGCTCAGATCCAGAGTTCGCATCGCTGGCTATCAACTTCAACGCCTTCGTCACTCAGTTGCAAAATCAAATTAGACAGTCAAAGCAAGTATTCCAAACGTTAACTCAGGCAACTCACTCGACAGTGAGCAGTGCCGACCAATCGGTTGAGGCAACACAAGGTCAGCTAAGTGAACTAACCAAACTGGCGTCTGCCATCGAGCAGATGTCAGTCGCTGCCAATCAAGTGGCACAGAGCGCCAAAGATACCTCGTCAGCCGCGCATCAAGCGGATGTAGATGCCAAAAGTTGTGTTTCGGTAGTCAGCCAAAGCATGTCGTCAATCAACAGTCTTTCGAGTAATATTGAGTTGACGGAGCAAGAAGTGAAGAGCCTTGATACTGCTATCGTCGATATTGAGAAGGTCCTGCAGGTTATTAATGAGATTGCTGATCAAACCAATCTTCTGGCACTTAACGCAGCAATAGAAGCCGCCCGAGCTGGTGAATATGGTCGTGGATTTGCTGTAGTATCAGATGAAGTACGCAGCCTGGCTAATCGCACCCAAGAGTCGACCACTGAGATCCATATGATGATCGAACAACTCCACAGTAGCTCCCAATCAGTGAGTGCCTCCATGGCTGCCAGTCGAAAAGTTGCCGATGAAACTGTCGAGCATGCGATGCAAACCAATCACGCCCTGCAACGCATTCAAAGCTCTATTGCAGAGATTTCCTCAATGAATAATCAAATCGCGACCGCTGCCAATGAACAGAGTGAGGTAGCAAAGGAGATCAACTACAACGCCCTAACCATTCAATCACACTCAGAAGATGTTGCCCAAGCTGCCGAATCGGCCCGTCACTTGATGAAGCAGCAAGCTGATACGATTGACGTACAGCATCAAGCTTTGGACAAGTTTATTGTGTAAGCATAGTCCTGAAGCAATATCTGCACTCCAAAGCCTGGTTTCAGGCTTTGGTTTTTCTCCTTAATTTAAGTTGGGATAAAGACACAGAGCAGTTATTAAAATAGCTTATTAGACAGTCATAAATGGCTAATTGGACAGTCATGACAACTAGAAGCCTGATCAGTCATCAATAAACGCTTACACTGTATGAGTCCTGCTACCGAGGGCGGTCCCTGCTCTTGGGTTTTGATGATCGACTGAGAACTTCTCACTCGAAATAGTGGGTGTCCAATTTGTGGCCTGTGGACTAACACCTAGCTGTGATAGAAGAACGTTGTATTTGATATTGCTTGGGCGTGATACCAAACTCTTGTTTAAACAGGCGAATATAGTATGAGATGTTGTCATAGCCCACTTCCATCGCTACGTCGGTCACTGAGCGTGTTTCCAGCAAACTCTGGGAGCGTAACAATTTCAACTTTCGCATATAATCCTTTGGGCTTTCATCCGTGACTGCTTTAAATTTTTGACTAAAATTAGACAGCGACAAGCCCACCTCTTCGGCGATATCCGATATCTTCATTGCGCTACTCTCTGCCGATTTCATCAAACGAATAGCTTGATTGATCGGATGATTCTTTACTTGATATATAATGTTATTACAG
Source organism: Vibrio sabulosilitoris (assembly GCF_055391395.1). NCBI lineage: Bacteria > Pseudomonadati > Pseudomonadota > Gammaproteobacteria > Vibrionales > Vibrionaceae > Vibrio > Vibrio sabulosilitoris. The sequence continues at coordinate 2,012,580 of NZ_AP029599.1, read as the reverse complement.
CCCTGTTTTTTCAACAGCTCGAAAACTACCTCTTGGCTAGTTAAATTGAGCAGAAAGCGCATATTACAGTCATTCTCGCCAACTATCTGCTGCATGCGCTGATGCAACTGACCTAATCTATCCGTGATTTTGCTGTGGCTAAACTGCTGACAATCAAACTCTTTTATCGATTCAATTTCAAGATGGTCTACCACTTGTTGGACGACACCATCAATCAATTGATCACCAAACTCATAGACCAGAGCCTTGGTTGATTTGGGCATCATCATCTGCACTGTTGAATTTGGTGGTAGTAGAACAAACTCACTTTTGTCGTATTGAAAAGAGCTAGAGCGATTGACACTAACTTCCTTTGCACCAGCTAATATAGTGCACAACCTTGGACTGTCGTAAGAGTGGTAACTATCGTCGAAGTATTGAGGTAGATCATAGTAGAGGAGATTGAGATTATCCGTTGAGAGTGCGTATTCTCTCTCTGTCACTCGATTGAAATCGTTGATCGTATGCATGTGTTAGTGCCTCCTCCGCCTAGCATTAGAGGCTTCACTTTAGGGTATTTACTTGTCACCTTCTTTGATCTTAACTAAAGTTCATGTGCCAGAAGCTCACCCTTCCGAGTGAGCTTGGCAAATTGTAGAGTTACATTGCAGCGTCAAGAATCGCTTTGATCTCATCATGCGTTGCTTGCTTCGGGTTTGTAAAACCACATGCATCATTAAGCGCATTTTTCGCCAGCGTATCAAAGTCCCCTTTCTTCACACCGAGCTCTTCTAAGCCCGCCGGAATAGCGACATCTTTCGATAGCTGGCGAATCGCTTCAAGCCCTGCTTGCGCCGCTTCACTATCACTCATCGTTGCTATATTGACACCCATCGCTTTAGCAACATCGCGAAGACGTGCTGGTGATACTTGAGCATTGTATTGCTGCACATGTGGCAGCAAGATCGCGTTACATACACCGTGTGGTAGGTCGTAGTAGCCACCCAACTGGTGGGCGATAGCGTGGACATAACCAAGAGAGGCATTGTTAAAGGCCATACCTGCCATGAACTGTGCATAAGCCATATTATCGCGAGCCGTAATATCGTCACCATGGTTCACCGCCTGACGCAAGTTTGCCTGGATCATCTCAATCGCCTTAATAGCAACGGCATCGGTCACCGGTGTTGCCGCAATGGAAACATATGCCTCAATTGCATGTGTCAAAGCATCCATACCCGTTGCAGCAGTCAGCGACGCGGGTTTAGCCAACATAAGCTCAGGATCGTTGACTGAAATAATTGGCGTTACATGCTTATCGACAATCGCCATTTTGATGTAACGCGTTTCATCGGTGATGATACAAAAACGAGTCATTTCTGATGCCGTGCCCGCAGTCGTATTGATAGCGATCAGCGGTGCCTGAGCCTTAGCAGATTGATCAACACCCTCGTAATCTTTAATCTCGCCACCGTTGGTCGCCAGAAGTGCAATACCCTTCGCACAGTCATGGGGGGAGCCTCCACCAAGTGAGATAACGCAATCACATTCACCCTGCTTGAACATGGCTAGGCCATCATTGACGTTTTCGATAGTAGGGTTCGGCTTGGTTTGATCGAATACTACTGATGAGACACCCACCTTATCAAGTAGCTTGGTTACCTTTGCTACAATGCCTATTTGATTGAGCACTGAATCGGTGACAATCAGGGCTTTTTTGTATCCAAACGACTGAATACTACTGATAGCTTCGTTAAGGCAGCCCGTACCCATGAGGTTTACTGAGGGGATATAAAATGTACTAGACATAGTTTTGCTCCGATAGGAATTTAGTATTAATTGGTTTGAAACTCTGATCCGGTTTCTTGTCTGAGCTCAGACTACCAATGCCTCATTTGCCTAACTAGCTCAGCTTTTAGAGAAATAGTCGGCTTTTTAAAAACTTAAATCCGACCAATAATCTAGTTCTAATTTTGTGACCAGCTTAACTAAATCCACACCTATGAAAACAACTTCTTGGCTGGCCACTTTGGTTGAGTCACTCATATTCAATCAGTACTTCTAATATTCCTTTAACTAGGCCACTCAGAACGACAATCATCACACAATTCCAACTACACTATGCTCATTCCTCAAGCGGAGCACCCCTATGCCTACAGCCCGTTCACAACTTGTCAGCCTGAGTCATACTGCTTATTATCACTGCGTATCGCGCTGTGTTCGCCAAGCGTTTCTCTGTGGTTTTGATAAATCTAGTGGAACAAGCTATGAACATCGCCGTGACTGGGTTGAGCAGAGGTTACTCAAGCTCGGAAGAGTGTTTGCGATAGATATCTGTGCCTATGCGGTAATGAGTAATCATACACACCTGGTACTACACATTAATAAAGATCAAGCTCGATCTTGGGATATCTACGAAGTGTTACGCCGCTGGCATCGACTGTATAAAGGCACTGTATTAACAAGACAGTTTCTTTCTGGCAAACCATTAGATAACGCTTCGATTTCAACTGTCATGGATATAGCTGAAGTGTACCGACAACGTCTTTATGACTTGAGTTGGTTTATGCGCAACTTAAATGAGCACATCGCTCGCCAAGCTAATCGAGAGGAAAACCGGACTGGTCGCTTCTGGGAAGGGCGATTTAAATCTCAGCCACTTCTAGATGAAACTGCATTAGCAACCTGCATGGCTTATGTGGATTTAAACCCAATAAGATCAAAAATGGCGAAAACCCCGGAGCAATCCAACTATACAAGTATCAAAACACGCATCGATGCCCTAAAACACTCTACAAATAGTACTCCCGCACAGCCCTCTTCACTGTGTCCGTTTGTCGGTGATCAAGGCAGTCACCTCTACCAAGGCCTGCCCTTTCACCTAAGTGACTATTTGTCATTGCTTGATTTCAGTGGACGTACAATTCGTGGTGATAAGCGAGGTAGAATCTCGAATCAGTGTCAGCCGATTTTAAGGCGATTAGGCATAGACGAAACTATGTGGACTAGTCTGATGATTTCTCTTGGGCAAAGGTTTAGCGGGCCGATTGGATGTGAAAAATCTCTCCGCCAATATCAGCTCCACCTTGGTATCGAGCGAGTGAAAGGTCTCAGTTCAGCAAGGCTTTGTTTTCGAGTTGCTTAATGAGTTGGTGTGCGGCATTCCCACGTATTTGACTGATACACCCTAGCTACTTTCTCAAACTCCTATTCGAAAATGCTTTATCCGTAATCTATTCCCTCTTATCTAGATAGGAAAGAGTCTGTTTCTCCGTAAGCGCCCCATAAACACCGCATTCTAATCGCTTCCGAGCCCAACTAAGATCTTACTTCACCAACTTGGAGGTAAGATCATGGCTAAACGACGTAGTGACCAGGAATGGCATGCATTATTCGAGCAATACGAAGCGAGCGAACTTTCTCAACGCGCCTTTTGTGAGCAGAACAATCTCAGTCCATCGACCTTTTTCGCCAAGCGGCAACGGCTACAGCAAATAAGTGCCAGTCAAAACAGCGGCTTCGTGAAAGCACAACTCGTCGAAAAGACCACTCACTATCAATCGGTGCGCACGCCAGTAGCGAATATGACACTCTCTTTGGGTGAGGTTGAACTCAGCATACCGCCGGGCACGTCAGCTGCCTATGTTGCAGAGTTGATTGGAGCCTTGTCGTGAAAAGAATGCTCAGTGCGCCGAACATCTACCTGTATCGAGAGGCTGTTGACTTCCGCAAGTCGATTAATGGTCTCGCTGCCATCATTGAGTCTGAGACCGATTTGCCCTTAGGCTCTGGCGCTTTGTTCCTCTTCACCAATAAGCAACGTGATAAAGTCAAAGTATTGTATTGGGATCAAACTGGCTTCGCACTCTGGTACAAGCGCCTTGAAAAAGCCAAGTTCAAATGGCCCTCGAAAGAGAAAAAGGCAGTCTTCACCTTAAGTGATTTTGAACTAGATAGGCTGCTTTCTGGCTTCACTATTATTGGCCATAAAGCGGTTGAAATAAACGATTTTACAATGAGTTAATCGTAATAAAAGGCTTATCTATCAGTCTTTTATAATGTGAATTTAGTATAATAAATGCCATGAAAACGACACCTGATATTAACCCAGAAAGCCAAGATGTTGCCGAGCTTCAAGCGATGGTAAGAGCATTGATGGCTGACAAATCTTCCTTGATAGAGCAGTTCAAGCTCGCGCTTGAACGCCAGTTCGCAAAACGCTCTGAGGCCTTAAAGCCTTACGATGAAGCGCAAGGCGACCTGTTTAATGAGGCAGAATCTGAGTTAGTCAAAGAGGAAGAGGCGCCAGTCACTTCATCGAAAACCACCAAGCCGCGAGGTAAACGCAAGCCACTACCTAAAGACCTACCGCGCGAGCGTATCGTTCTTGACCTTGATGAGCAGGAAAAACAGTGTTCTTGCTGCCAGGGTGAGCTGCATAAAATCGGTGAAGACTGCAGTGAAAAGCTCGAGTTCACCCCAGCGGTGCTGAAAGTGCTTGAGTATGTTCGGCCTAAATATGCGTGTCGTCAGTGTGAGCAGCAAGCTGACCAAAGCCAAATACATCAGAAGCCATCACCACAAAGCATCATTCCAAAGAGCTTCGCCACTGAAAGCTTGCTTGCCAACATTATCCTCGGCAAATACCAGTACGCACTGCCACTCTATCGTCAAGAAACTTTGTTCAGTCAATCTGGTATTGAGCTCTCTCGAACCACGATGGCAAGGTGGGTAATACAGGTTAGTGAGCGGTTCGCACCGCTTTACCACGCACTCAAACATCACCTTCTTAAACAAGTTGTTGTTCACGCCGACGAAACCCCACTCAATGTGCTCAAAGAAGAAAAGAAAGCCTATATGTGGCTCTACTGCTCAGGCGCAGACTCGCCAAAAGCCAGTGTTGATGATACAAAAAACATCGTCTTGTTCGACTATCAAAATAGTCGCGCAACGGCTTGCCCTGCGACCTTCTTAGGTGACTACAATGGTTATCTTCAAAGTGATGGCTATGCCGTTTACGATAGGCTAGATAAGGTGACCAACGTGAGTTGCTTTGCTCACGCTCGTCGCAAGTTCATGGACGCTAAAAAGCTGCAGGGAAAAGGCAAGACAGGTAAAGCTGACGTAATCCTAGCGAAAATCCAGAAGCTCTATGCGTTGGAAACAAGGCTGAAAGGGAGCACGGCTGAGGAGCGCCTGATAGCAAGGCAGACTCAAGCTAAACCGATACTAGATGACATCTATCACTGGCTTACCACGCAGAAAGTGGTTGGGTCGGGTGAACTTGGTAAAGCCATCAAATACACCCAAGGACAGTGGCCGAAGTTGGTTCGTTATATCGATGATGGGCACTTATCTATCGATAATAATCGTGCTGAGCGTGCAATTAAGTCGCTGGTTATTGGGAGAAAAAATTGGCTTTTTGCTGATAACTCAAGAGGTGCTGATGCTAGCGCAATGCTCTACAGCATCATCGAAACGGCAAAAGCAAATGACTTAATCCTCTACAACTACATGGTTCATTGCTTGAAAGAGCTTGCCAAACCTGAGCCGGATATCGACTCGCTGCTTCCTTGGAACTTCGATTATTAAAGCGCCCCACGTGGGATCGTGGGGCGCTTACGTTTCTCCTATAGTCGTGCACCTTCTCTCGAGAGGGAGCGTTTAGTTCAAACACATGTAATTTTATTAATGACTGTCCAGTTTGTAGCTCAAGGGGCATGAAGCAGATTGTTCACATATGTCAAAGGAAAATAGATCTTACGTCCTCTCCATAACTTAACATGACTGTCTATTTGCAATCGTAACTGTCTATGGCTAACGGGTCTCAACAGAGTTAAATATGACTGTCTCATTATTTTCGATTAATGACATTAACTTAGAAATGTAACGTAAGAGTTTCCCCCACATAAGTACCACCAGTATCAAATTGATACCGACTTATTAGCACTCAAGCTTAGCGGACTTTTAACCTGAAACCAAATGAGAATAAACCACCACGTGCATATAAGCCATAAGTGACAATAGTAGTTTCCAACGCTGCTCCAATCCGCTCCAACTTGATTGAGTGAGAGAAATGCCTTAATCGCGATTGTACTTGGAAAAAAGTCCACCAGCAGTAATAGTGGTGCTGGTATGAGCTCTACTGGCCAGATAAATCCAGACATAAATATCAGTGGCATTGAACTCAATAGCACCAGTACACTGACCCACTCTCTACGTGGGACAATATAACCCAACACATACCCGACTAGGCAACATCCAATCAAAAACGGTAGCAACATGGTTAATACTTGTCCCGCTCGAGCCATCTTGCTAATCCCATACATCTCGAAACTGACACCAAAATAGAACATGGACAACAAGTAGTACACACCAACGAGCACCAGAGTTCTAGTTAGAAGCAGTTGGCCAGCTGGCACCTTGTTCCAATATCCCTCTTTACCCCGTTGGGTTGCCACCATCAAGCCTGCTGCCATCACCAATGTTTGCTGCAAGATCAATACGAACACGGCAGGTACGACGTAACTCATATAACCCATTCCTGGATTAAATGTTGGTTTACTGTTCAAACTAACCACGCTGTGCTGTTTTGCAGCCATTGAGATAGGCTGACCACTCGCGAGCAACTGCGCCACTTTCACCTGCGCCCCAAGCGTCGCACCAGAATGTGCAAGCCCTTCAACAATCGCCCCGTATACTAAGAAGTATGAAGCATCTCCTGCGTAAGCTAATGTAGGGCTCCTACCCAAAAGCAGATCTTTGTAAAAGTACTCAGGAATTACAATCAGCCCTGCAGCCTTTTTTTCAACGACTTTTTGCTTTGCTTTCTCAATGCTACTGACTCGTTCAATCACTTCGACTTGTTGAGTCGCATCGATCATTCGCTCCAGCGTGTAGCTAACCTGACTGTTATCCAAATTGACAATCACAAGTTTTTGCTCAGTTGGTGTTTGCTGTGCATAAGGCAGTGGATAGAGAAATGAGTAAAACAATACGCCAAAAAACACCACGACCACCACAACAGGATTACGAACCAGACTGATCCACTCTTGTTCTAACAATTCCGGCAACTTCATCCCAGTTACTCCTTCTCTATATACGCCAACTCGGCATCCGTTTGATATTCGAAAGCTGCTAAAATTCTTCGGCTTTCATCTTTCTCAATATTGACTATCGCCAAATAATGTCTGAAACACTTTGCTTAATATGACTGTCCAAATGGATGTCACAGAGAAAAGTGATAGCTACATACGTTGTGGGTATCTCTACTAGAAAGCTTGAAAAATATGGGTGTCCAATTATCTTTTTAACTTATAAGCATGACTGTCCAGATAATGTGTTTCGAGGCTAAACACCCGATAGCGGGACATCATTCGAAGCACGCCTAGCTAGCACCAGTTTAATCATCACCAAAGGTAACAAATACCCCAACATTGGGGTCAGCTCTAAAAGTGATGTCGACCAAGTGACCCCATAAGAACTCTGAGCAACTTGGGTGTCCATGTAGTGACTAATGGGGAGGAGGCTCCTCCATGCTTGGGCGAGATAGCCCATGTCGGTGACGGGAAAGCTTATTCCCATAAAGGCGAAACTCGGTGCCGCGAAAGCGCCGGCCAAACTTAAGGCTCTAGCTGGCTCCTCAGTAATCACATAGAAGAGCGTTGCCATTATCATGCATGCGACTATGGTCACCGACTGGGCCACGGCCATTATGAACAGGCTGCCATGATTCGGCCAATCAAGAAAGTAGTAAAACCACAGTAGAAATAATCCGCCTTGCACCGCAAAGAGAACATAATAGCAGCTCAACAGGTTGAACAAGCGTTGCATTGGCTGCTTGCCTAGCCACTGAGTCAGGTTACTAGCATCACTTCGACGAAAGTTCGCACATAACACCATGATCGTACTGACAACCATTACTAACTGCCATAGTGCCGGAACAACCGCGCTAACCAAAAACTGGCTGTAGTTAGTATTGCGGTTGAACAGCGCTGTGATCTGGCTACGAATTGGTACAGACTTACCCATAGCCGAAACCATTGTCCCCTCTTCGTTCGCGAGTGCCTTTGCCGCTCCAAGTCTCGCATTCCAGTGCCCTAGCGCCTGAGTTATAGCGGTATTAACCAAACGCCCAATCAATATGTACTGGCTATTATAAAAACTGCTTACCTGTGGCAGCAACTGATGAGAAATCGAGCGCTCTAAATCACTCGGTATTACGACATAGGCGTATATCTCTTTATTAACCAGCGCCGCTTTAGCACTTGAGGCATCGAGGTATTGATGGGCAATTGTCAACGTTGGCGAGCCAGATAGCTGACGAACCAGACTCCTTGAGGTGCTCGATTTAGACAAGTCCACCACACCGATCGGCAGATCTCTTGCGATACCCTGAGAGAACACTGCCCAAATCAAAAATACTAACAGGAACGGCACCCAGCTTAGACAAGCATTAAGCCACCTATCTTCGCGTATGATATTAAGTTGCTCCTTAAAGGTCGTCATGACTATTTCCCTACAATTCAATAACGATGCTCATGCCAGCGCGTAAATTCAAACCTTGCTCAACAGGTCGAGCCTCAACCTCAAATGTGCGTAAATCAAAACCCTGTGAGGCATCCGTTGAGCGCCATGTGGCAAAATCACCCATGGCTGCAATATGCGTCACCACAAACTCCTCGAACCGGTCAAAAGCAGGTAGGTAAGCCTCAAACTTTCGTCCTTCGAGGAAATACTTAAGATAGTCTTCTCGGACATTAAATATTGCCCAGGTATCATGGGTGTCCACTATGGTGACGACGGGGAAGCCTTGGGGGGCAAGCTCGCCACTTTGTAATAGTACTTGTGACACCTCGCCGTCAAACCAGCTTTCTATCACGGTATCGGCGACATACGCTTCTACTTCCGCGACCGCGCCTGAGGCCATATGCATCTTCTCGATGGCCGCTATCTTGGTCTCTTCTCTGGCGCCCTCTTTTGCCAAGGTGTACATCTGGTAGGCGGCACTCTCGGTGTACTTAGCGGCTTGCCATTGAGTCTTTGCCTCATCTTTTTTCTGCTCAGCTACGACGCCATCAGCAAATAGGCTATCCACGCGGTGAAAGGTCTTCTCCATCAAATCAGCCGCCGCTTTGGCCTTCAGCCATTTGTCTTTAGCGGCTTGAACTTGCTGAACTCGAGCACCCGACTCCGCCTGCAAGGCCATTGCGCCAGCGGCCTTTTCACCTGCTTTGGCTTGCGCCAGTTTGGCATCAATCTCTGGGCTGTGTAAGGTAAAAATTAACTGCCCCTTTTCAACACGATCGCCCTTTCTTACCAAAACCTGATCAACCCTGCCCGGCACTTTAGATGAAATACTGTATTGCTGCGCCTCAATCATGCCCTGCAATCGAATGGGCTTAGGTTGATAAGCTAGGTAAAAGTGGTAGCTAACCCATCCAACGATTAACAGCGCGATCGCGGCCAATGACAATGACTTAAGTGTTTTCATACTGACTCCTGAGTTGAATGGGTATAGGCAGTTTGTTGGTAATGAGTAAAGGTCTCCATCTGGCTGCTTACCGCCAATAAGCGCGTTAGTCCAATCAAGTAGCTATAACGAGCCACAGATTGCTGAGTTTGAATGCTGGCAAGATAGAGTTGGGCATCGACGACATCGATTGAGCTAGATAAACCCTGCTTAAAAGCTCTCTCACGTAAGCGCAGATTTTCTTGGGCAAGCGCAATGCTCGATTCAAGGCCGATCACCTCATCAATCGCTTGTTGCGCCTCAAGGTAGGTTTTTTGCACTAGCATGCTTAAGTCATGATGTGCTTGAGTTTGCAGAAGTTTTACACTTTGGACCAAAGACTTTGCCGCCCTAATATTGTGACGACGCCCACTGCTATCTGTTAATGGGACACTCACACCGATACCAACCATCCAATCTGGTTTAAGTTGGCTAGCAAGCGTGTCATCCTCATGCAGGGAGTAATCGCCAAACAGGTAGACCTCCGGAAGGTATTTCCCCCGCTCCGCTTTGATCATACTGCTCGCTTGTTTTTCTTTCGCTGACAACAGTGCCAATCCGGGGTAAGTGGACAGGGTTTGTTCAATATAAGCCTGCATGGGCGGAAGATGCTGGTTAATAAACAACACTTCTTGTGGCATAGCAGAGCCTTCAATCGACATAATTTTGTCCAGTGCTGACTGAGCGATAACTAGTTGTGTTTGTGCCTTACGTGTTTCGACTTTGGCTTTGTCCAATGAGGCCTGTGCCTGAAGCCGCTCAACCTTGGCAATTTGACCTTGTTGCTCTAGCTTAACGGCAAATTCTAGGTGTTGAGCGAGACCAACTTCAACGGCTTGGCGAGTTCGCAGCACCTCACGGGCAAGCACCACTGAAAAGAAATATCGACTGAGATCTTCATATCGAGCTTGCAGCTCCATGGCATAATGACTTTTTGCTTCCTCGGTTCGTCCCTCGGCCGCGCTTTGAGCTGCACTGATCCTGCCACCGGTGAAAACTGGCCAAACTGCTCGCACCGAAGAGGTGAAGATATCTCGATCGGCAATATGAGTCTCTATTCCCCCTATAATGGGCAACAGTCCGGCTAACGCATCCGAAGAGCCACCCACGAGCCCAGGAATCGTTGTCGCATCCATCAGTTGGTGTCCGCTGACGGTCACATCGTCATCGAGTCTAACGTAGTTTGCGCCAAGCGAGATACTTGGCAAATGTAGACTGCTAGTAGCTGATTCAAAGTGACGGTAAGCCTGTACTTGAGCTCGCTCGGCAGCGAGGGATTGATTATTCGACTGTACAATTTCCCATGCCTGAAGAAAACTCACCTGATTCGCACTGACTTCGAGGCTGAACAGGCATCCCATCAGCGCCATCACTTTTGTTTGAGATATTTTCATTGCATCATCCATAACACTAGAGCTTATACTCTAATATTAACTGACGATTCACATTACGTTAATAGCCACTCGACAAAAAAATGTTACAAACTGTATAAATCTTTCTTTGGTCATGGAAAAGACTCAAAGAAAAATAAATATTACGTCAATAGACATCGAACAGTTATTACATCCACTCTATATCCAACGGCGTATTAAAATATCATTAACAGGCATGCAACCTTGATCGCAGGTGCGCTACAAAATATGTCGCCTGATTAAAACTTCCCTCTATCCGAAACACAAGTATGCTAATCATAAATAAGTACAGAAAAAACTGGCTACAAATCAATTCATAAAACTGATTTTGATTCTTTTATTTAATAGAGTAATATGCATAAGGATTTTATTTTCTCTCGCATTGAGAGTGTTAATACAAGAAAGGAACAACATGAAAAAAGCGATTATTACTGCTGCAGCCTTAGCATTGACTTTATCTACACCAGCGCATAGTCGTATCAACCCATGGGTAGACTGTGGTATTGGTGCAATGGTGTTTAGTGGAACACCTGCAGGTGCAGCAATCTCCAATGTAATTTGGGATTTAGGAACCACCGCAGTCACTTCAGCAGCAAGTTCACAGGGTACTTGTGAGGGCGGACGCTTTCGCGGTGCATTATTTATCCAGCAAAGCTACGACCAAATTATCTTTGATACTGCCCAAGGCGAAGGAGAGCACTTAAACGCTATGCTCGATATCATGCAGTGCGATAGCAATATTATTCCAGCTATCCGCAGCGATATTTCAACCCAAATCCAACGTGCTGATTACACTGAGATGTCCCATATCGATAAATCGCAGGCCTATTTCAATGTGGTAGACACACACTGCGACGCAGCTTAATTGTCGTGAATTGGGCGGGCTCTCCGCCCTAACAAAAAATGAAAAAGCTATTAATCCTTAGTTGTTTTTTGGTATTGCCTGTTTTTGCACAAGAATACCAAGAACTTGCGAATGACCCTCAATGGCATCGACTCTTACACTATCGTTCACCTTTATTTAGTTTGGGTAAAAGTAGTGAGATCCATGGTGATTTTTTTCTTTCACAATCCCCTTCTTGGAACCCACACCTTGAATTGAAGGCAACCATCAAAGCATTCAATAACCCGACAAAACAGGGGACTATTGCGGCATGTCGTTTTCCAGCGCGTTACCAATGGCTACGTTCCAAAGGCGTAATAACAGAGAAGAAATCGCTATATTGTGATGAACTAGAGGCTTTCAAACGCACTGGGCAGGATCTGTCATTAAGCCTATTGTTTGCCTCTGGCTTTCTCGGTAATCCAGCTTCTATGTATGGACATTTGCTCCTCAAAGTAAACCGACCATACGACCCCGCCTCTGATTTGCTCGCCGACACTATCAATTTCGGCGCTGAAATTCCACCTAACGAGTCGATGTTAGCCTATATCGCCTTGGGTATTCTTGGAGGATATGCTAGCAGCTTTACAGTCGATCAGTTTCATCAGCATGAGCATATCTACAATGAAACTGAAATGCGCGATATTATTGAATACCAGTTGCTATTCAGTGATGATCAAGTTGATTTTATACTTAACCACCTGTGGGAATTAAACCAAGCAAAATTTACCTACTATTTTTTTAGACAAAACTGTGGTTACTACTTTGCTAATCTTTTAGCCTTAGCAGTTGAACAAGACTTGGTCAGGCCTCATCGCCCTTGGGTGTTACCTGTCGATGTGCTAGAGGGTTTCAATGATGGTAACCTTAATTATTCTAAAATTATTAAACATAACTCTCGTCAATCGCGATTTCAGAATAAATACCTGCAATTAACTCTGTCTGAACGGTACCTATTAAAACAATGGATAGCTGACAAGGGTGAGCCTAATTTATGGAGCTCAGTAGAAATATTTAGTCAAGAGCGGATTATTGATACTGCACTTGACTATATTGCTTTTCAACAGCGTTCCGATCTAAAAGACGTTGAACGTAAATTGCTTATTGGACGGTTTGCACTCCCTACAGGTCGAGTTAATTGGGTCAGCAACGATAGCTTTTTCCCACACCAAGCGCAAAAGCCCGCCTATCTTTCACTTGGCGTGTCGAACAAAAACAGTCATACCTCGACTCAACTTGGGTTTAGAGCGGCTAATTTTGACTTACTTAATATCGGCCCAAGCCAACAAATCGGTAATCAGTTGGTCATGGGAGAAGTTAATTTATCGATTACAAATGCAAGAGCCAACTTAGATAAGCTGACCTTATTCGATATCAAGCGCTACACCGCACCTATCACCGATATTGAGACATCGAGGGAAAATGCATGGCATGTGAAGACACATTTCGAGTCTTTATCTAGAGAAAATAATGCTCTAGCTGGAGTAACGGAAGGCGGCTACGGTAAATCGATGCAAACATCACCAAACACTGTCTTTTATGCGCTAGGACTGGTGAGAGCGCGCTACCCTGCTTTACAAAACGATTATCTTTTTGCTGGTGTAGGAAGTGGCCTTTTACTGGTGAACAATAATTTTGGTGTCAATCTTGAACTAGTAACTGTGTCTCCAATTTTTACGTTCTTAGACTGGACCACAGAGGCAAAGGCTGAGGGGGTATGGCGTCTAAATCGAGAGCAAGAAGTGAGGCTTGGTATCAGCTATGAAGAACACTGGCAGATCGGTATGAATATCAGGCAGTATTTTTAGCCACCCATAGCTCAAAGAAAGAAGCTATATCTAACAGGCTGTGTTCGGTGAAAGTCAATTTCATGAGCAATCTATTAGTGAATCCAACACTAAAAAAGCCAGTCAGCTTACACTGACTGGCTTTTCATACTTCTGATGGAACGTCAATTACTCTTGACCATCAGCCTCTGAAGCATCACTCGCCGGAGCATCATCTTGGCTCACTTGAGACTCTTCGCCTTCTGCGACTTCGCCATCAACCAATTCAGCTTCTTCAACTTCTTCGATGCGCTGTAGACCGACAACTGACTCATCGTCACCAGTACGGATCAGCGTGACACCTTGGGTGTTACGACCCACTTGGCTCACTTCTGCTACACGTGTGCGAACCAGTGTGCCGGCATCGGTGATCATCATCATCTCGTCGCCTTCTTCGACCTGGATTGCACCAACCACAGGACCGTTACGCTCAGAAACTTTAATTGAAACCACACCTTGTGTTGCACGACCTTTGGTTGGGTATTCCGCTAGCTCAGTACGCTTACCGTAACCGTTTTGTGTCACAGTCAGGATATCGCCCTCATTAGAAGGAACAATCAGCGAAACCACTTGATCGTTGTCAGCCAGTTTCATACCACGAACACCTGCGGCAGTACGACCCATGGCGCGCACCTTGTCTTCGTTAAAGCGCACCACTTTACCCTCTTTCGAGAACAGCATGATATCGCTTTGACCAGTCGTGATATCCACGCCGATAAGCGAGTCGTCATCACGTAGATTCACTGCGATCAAGCCATTAGCACGCACGTTTGCGAACTGATCCAGTGAAGTCTTCTTCACCGTACCGTCGCCCGTTGCCATAAAGATGTACTTGTCGGCATCAAACTCAGAAACTGGCAAGATAGCCGTAATGCGCTCATTCTCTTCCAAAGGAAGGATGTTAACGATCGGCTTACCACGTGCTGTGCGGCTTGCCAATGGCAATTGATACACTTTCAGACGGTAAGTCTTACCACGAGTCGAGAAACACAAGATGTTATCGTGGGTATTGGCCACTAGAAGACGCTCGATGTAGTCTTCTTCTTTCATCTTGGTTGCACTCTTACCCTTACCACCACGACGCTGTGCTTCGTAATCGCTCAGAATTTGGTACTTAACGTAGCCTTCGTGTGACAGGGTCACTACCACATCTTCGCGCGCAATCAGCTCTTCCATGTCGATATCATGGCTAGCTGCCGTGATCTCAGTACGACGTACATCACCGTAACCATCACGAACCGCCTCTAGCTCTTCACGGATCACTTCCATCAAGCGCTCAGTGCTGGCGAGGATGTGCATCAGTTCAGCAATTTCGTCTAACAGCGCTTTGTATTCGTCAAGGATCTTCTCGTGCTCTAGACCGGTTAGACGGTGCAGACGCAGCTCAAGGATCGCTTGTGCCTGAGTTTCAGTCAGGTAGTACTGGCCATCGCGGATGCCAAATTCTGGCTCAAGCCACTCTGGACGAGCTGCATCGGTACCGGCACGCTCAAGCATGCCAGCCACATTACCAAGATCCCAACCACGTGAAACCAGACCCACTTTTGCTTCGGCTGGCGTCGGTGCGCTCTTGATCAGCTCAATCACTTCATCGATGTTGGCGAGTGCCAGTGATAGCGCCTCAAGAATGTGAGCACGCTCACGCGCTTTACGCAATTCGAAAATGGTACGACGAGTCACCACTTCACGACGGTGGTCAACAAAACACTTCAACATCTCTTTTAGGTTGAATAGCTTAGGCTGACCGTTATCCAGCGCAACCATGTTGATACCAAAGGTCGTTTGCAGCTGAGTCTGTGCGTAAAGGTTGTTAAGGACTACCTCGCCAACTGCGTCACGCTTACACTCGATAACAATACGCATACCGTCTTTGTCTGACTCGTCGCGCAGTGCACTGATGCCTTCCACCTTCTTATCTTTAACCAGCTCGGCGATCTTTTCGATCAAGCGCGCCTTGTTAACTTGATAAGGGATCTCAGTAACAATGATGGTTTCTTTGCCGTTCTTGTCCGCTTCGATATCCGCTTTAGAGCGCATATAGACCTTGCCGCGACCGGTTTTGTACGCGTCAACGATCCCCTTACGACCGCTAATCAATGCCGCCGTTGGGAAGTCAGGACCTGGGATGTAATCCATCAGCTCATCGATAGTGATGGCTTCGTTGTTAATGTATGCAAGGCAGCCATCAATCACTTCACCCAGGTTATGCGGTGGGATATTGGTTGCCATACCTACCGCGATACCGGACGAGCCGTTAACCAATAGGTTTGGAATCTTGGTTGGAAGAACAGCTGGGATCTGCTCAGTACCGTCATAGTTCGGTACGTAGTCCACTGTCTCTTTATCTAGGTCAGCCAGCAGTTCGTGGGCAATCTTCGCCATACGAACTTCGGTATAACGCATTGCCGCAGCTGAGTCGCCATCGATTGAGCCGAAGTTACCTTGACCATCGACAAGCATGTAGCGCAGCGAGAAAGGCTGTGCCATACGTACGATGGTATCGTAGACCGCACTATCACCGTGTGGGTGATATTTACCGATTACGTCGCCGACAACACGGGCAGATTTTTTATATGGTTTATTCCAATCGTTGCCTAGTACATTCATCGCAAACAACACGCGGCGGTGTACTGGTTTTAGGCCATCACGCACATCTGGAAGAGCACGACCCACGATAACCGACATCGCGTAGTCTAGGTATGAACCTCTTAGCTCATCTTCTATGTTTACGGGCGTGATCTCTTTTGCTAGATCGCTCATAGAGCCATTGTCCCTCTATAGTTTGATCGTATTTACAATACGTATAAGGAGAAAAAATATAACACATAATGCGTGCTAACGGCATTACTTTCCCTACGCTTTTCACGGGTTGTGAACTATATTGCGCTCTAACTGGTGAGTTTTAATACAATCCCTGTTGGCAAGCTCAAAATACGGTTATTTTTCAATCGCTCACGCTTCATTTTTCGCCAGGATTAAAAACAACCATTAGGCAAATTAACTCGCAAAAGTGACTAGACTCCTGACCGTCATTCGCTAAGATGACCTGACTATGTTTTTGCAAGGCGACGCGAATGATTAACGGACAAAATGTCGATCCAAAGGAAATTCAAAAGTTTGAGGAAATGGCATCACGCTGGTGGGATTTAGAAGGTGAGTTCAAGCCTCTGCATCAAATCAACCCATTACGGCTCAACTATGTACTCGAGCGCGCCAACGGACTGTTTGGCAAACAGGTGCTCGACATTGGCTGTGGTGGCGGGATTTTGGCAGAGAGCATGGCGCGTCAAGAAGCCATCGTGACCGGGCTCGACATGGGGCGCGAGCCGCTGGAGGTTGCCCGCTTACGCAGCCTAGAGACGGGTATCAAGGTCAGTTATCTACAAAACACCGTTGAGCAACATGCCGCAGATAAACCGGAGCAGTATGATGTCGTCACCTGTATGGAGATGCTCGAACACGTACCTGATCCCCAGTCAGTCATAAGCTCCGTTGCCAAGTTGGTCAAACCCGGTGGTCATGTGTTTTTCTCAACCCTGAATCGCAACATCAAGTCCTACTTATTTGCTATCGTAGGCGCGGAAAAGCTTCTGAGGATTGTGCCTGAAGGCACGCATAACCACGATAAGTTCATCAAACCCTCAGAGATGATCAAGATGATTGATCACACCCCTTTAATTGAACGCGGGATCACCGGACTGCATTACAACCCACTCACTGACACCTATCGCCTCGGCTCCAACGTTGATGTGAACTACATCGTCCACTGCGTCCGCCCAAATTAGCATCAAGCGATCATAAACGAGGGGGAGTGAGAAGCCAAACTAACTGAGATACCCCTCGTCCCCCGCAGCGCAGTGAAACTCGCTCCCCGCCACTCAGGCTTGTTTGAGATCACACCCAACCGCAATCCCACCTACATTTTCACAACACAATTGCCACACTTGACAGGGTTTATTTTCAAGTCAGTTATTGGCAAAAGATCAAGTAAAATATTTTTTTCAGCGTTTAGCTTTTAATCGTTTGCTTTAATAGGTTTTTTTAAACCTAAATCTACCCTGAATTCATCGGTAAGTAGTTACTAACCATAAATTTCGATTTTTCTTTCCTGGAGCCATATGCTGTGTTGTCAATCCTTGATCAAAACTAGATATAGCACTATCTTGTACACCAAAAGGGGTTAAGGCCCTATATGTAGTGTTTTTGACAACCACGCAAGTGGATAATGATCACAAAGTCAAGCCACACATATACAGTAATTACATAGAAAAGTTACCAACAAAGTCCGCTTTGATCAGTTTTCTTAGGGAAAGACATAAGAATGAACCAACAACTTACCGTTACCAAGCGTAATGGCCGCAAAGAAAATATCGATTTAGAAAAAATCCACCGCGTTATCACTTGGGCCGCTGAGGGACTCGATAACGTCTCAGTTTCTCAAGTCGAGCTGAAGGCTCACATTCAGTTTTACGAGGGGATCACCACCACCGATATTCATGAAACCATCATCAAATCTGCTGCGGACTTGATCTCTGAGGAAACGCCTGACTACCAATACTTAGCTGCCCGTCTGGCCATTTTCCACCTGCGTAAGAAGGCGTATGGTCAATACGAGCCGCCGAAGCTTTATGACCACATCACCCGCCTAGTAGAGATGGGAAAGTATGACCAGCACTTGCTGCAAGATTATACTCGCGCTGAGCTCGACCAACTAGACAGCTATATCGATCACACCCGCGATCTTAATTTTTCTTATGCAGCGGTGAAGCAGCTCGAGGGTAAGTACTTTGTCCAGAACCGTGTATCGGGCGAGATCTATGAAAGTGCGCAGTTCCTCTACATGTTGGTATCAGCGTGTCTATTCGCAAATTACCCGAAAGACACCCGCTTGGATTACATCAAGCGCTTTTATGATGCGACCTCGACATTCAAAATCTCACTGCCCACCCCGATCATGTCTGGCGTGCGTACCCCAACTCGCCAATTCAGCTCATGCGTACTGATCGAGTGTGGTGATAGTCTTGATTCGATCAACGCGACCGCAAGCTCTATCGTCCGCTATGTATCCCAGCGTGCAGGTATTGGTATCAACGCTGGACGCATTCGCGCGCTAGGCTCTGAGATCCGCGGCGGTGAAGCGTTCCACACTGGCTGTATTCCGTTCTACAAATATTTCCAGACGGCCGTTAAGTGCTGCTCTCAGGGCGGTGTTCGTGGCGGCGCAGCGACCGTGTTTTACCCAATCTGGCACCGCGAATCACCATCACTGATGGTGCTTAAGAACAACCGCGGCGTAGAAGAAAACCGTGTTCGTCACATGGACTATGGCGTTCAGCTCAACAAAATGATGTACCAACGCCTTGTACAGGGTGGCAACATTACCCTATTCTCGCCATCTGATGTACCGGGTCTGTACGACGCCTTCTTCCAAGATCAAGACTTGTTTGAAGAGCTGTACGTCAAATACGAAAACGATTCGTCAATCAAGAAAGAAACGGTCAAAGCGGTTGAGATGTTCTCTATCTTGATGCAAGAGCGCGCCTCTACCGGCCGCATTTACATCCAGAACGTCGACCACTGTAACACGCACAGCCCATTTGATGCGCAAGTCGCGCCAGTTCGTCAATCAAACTTGTGTCTTGAGATTGCGCTTCCAACTAAGCCACTAGCGAACGTTGAAGATGAAGAAGGCGAGATCGCGCTGTGTACCCTATCGGCCTTTAACCTTGGCGCCATCGAGTCGCTGGACGACTTTGAAGAGCTCTCTGAGCTAGTGGTTCGCGCCCTGGATGCCCTGCTTGACTATCAAGACTACCCACTTCCGGCGGCGTATCGCTCAACCATGAACCGTCGTACACTCGGTGTCGGTGTGATTAACTTTGCTTACTATTTGGCGAAAAACGGCACTAAGTACTCAGATGGCAGCGCGAATGGCCTAACGCACCGCACTTTTGAGGCGATGCAGTACTACTTACTCAAAGCCTCGGTTGAACTGGCCAAAGAGCAAGGCAAATGTCCATCGTTCCACGAGACCAACTATGCCAAAGGCTTACTGCCGATCGACACCTACAAAAAAGACATCGATTTAGTGTGTGATGAGCCATTGCACTACGACTGGGACAGACTGCGTGAAGAGATCATGACCCATGGCCTGCGTAACTCGACGTTAACCGCACTTATGCCATCTGAGACCTCCTCACAGATCTCGAATGCCACCAATGGTATCGAGCCACCACGTGGCTATGTCTCGGTTAAAGCATCGAAAGACGGTATTCTCAAGCAGGTGGTGCCTGAATTTACCAAATATAAAGACAATTACGAGCTCCTTTGGGATATCGGTAGCAACAACGGCTATCTGCACCTGGTCGGTATTATTCAGAAGTTTGTTGACCAAGCTATCTCGGCCAACACCAACTATGACCCAAGTCGTTATGAATCAGGCAAGGTACCAATGAAGCAGCTGCTACAAGATCTGCTGACTGCTTATAAGTACGGCGTTAAAACACTCTACTATCACAACACCCGTGACGGTGCGAAGGACGAGCAGAAAGATGCGGTTCAGGCGCAGGACGATGACTGTGCGGGCGGCGGTTGTAAGATCTAAGTCGCACTACTGATTTGGCGGCAGATCGACTCTGCCGCTATCCAAATATAAATTAGAAAGTAATACACGATCGGTGCACGCAGCACGTTGCATGTACATCGGTCTTATAAGGAAGCAAAACCATGGCTTACAGCACTTTTAACCGCAATAAGAATGATCAGCTAAAAGAACCGATGTTTCTTGGTCAGTCGGTTAACGTGGCGCGTTACGACCAGCAAAAATTTGAAATTTTTGAAAAGCTAATCGAAAAGCAACTGTCCTTCTTCTGGCGTCCAGAGGAAGTGGATGTTTCAAGTGATCGTATCGACTTCAATGCGCTGCCTGAGCATGAGAAGCATATCTTTATCTCAAATTTGAAATACCAAACCTTGCTCGACTCGATCCAAGGTCGCTCACCCAACGTCGCGCTACTGCCGTTGGTCTCTCTGCCAGAGGTAGAGACGTGGATTGAAACTTGGTCGTTCTCAGAGACCATTCACTCGCGCTCATACACGCACATCATCCGTAATATTGTTAACGACCCTGCATCCGTATTTGACGATATCGTTGAAAACGAGCACATCCTAAAGCGTGCCGAGGACATCTCACACTACTACGATAAGTTGATTGAGATGACGAACGACTATCATCGCTACGGCGAGGGAGAGCACCAGGTTAATGGTGAATTGGTCTCTGTATCGCTATATGAGCTCAAAAAGCAACTCTATATCTGTCTGATGTCGGTGAACGCACTTGAAGCAATTCGTTTTTACGTTAGCTTTGCCTGCTCATTTGCCTTTGCTGAGCGTGAGCTTATGGAAGGTAATGCTAAAATCATCAAGCTGATCGCCCGTGACGAAGCCCTGCACCTATCTGGCACTCAACACATGATCAACCTGCTGCGCAACGGTCAAGACGACTTTGCCTTTATGCAGATAGCTGAAGAGGCGAAACAAGAGTGCTTTGACTTGTTCAAGGCGGCGGCTGAGCAAGAAAAAGAGTGGGCAGAATACCTATTTAAAGATGGCTCGATGATCGGTCTGAACAAAGACATCTTGTGCCAATACGTTGAGTACATCACCAACATCCGTATGCAGGCGGTGGGACTTGATGCAGCTTACCCTGAGGCGACAAGCAACCCGATCCCGTGGATCAACGCATGGCTGTCATCGGATAACGTTCAGGTTGCACCGCAAGAAGCCGAAATCAGCTCATACCTAGTTGGTCAAATCGATAACGAAGTCTCAGCGGATGACTTCGAGGACTTTGAACTCTAATGACCAGCATCAAGATCAACCGCGTCACAGAAATCGCCACCAGCGGCAATGAAACCTTGCTAAACGCGATGGAGCGCGCAGGCCTTGAGCCTGAGTACCATTGCCGTGATGGTCATTGTGGCGCCTGTCGCTGCAAACTGGTTTCTGGTGAAGTCGAGCAGGTTGGTTTTGCCATGGCTTACACCCATAGCGATGAGATTCTGCCATGCATTTGTAAAGCCAAAGGCGACGTGCAGCTCGAAGCGGTGCGCTATCAAACAGCGCGTGCAACGGCTTAATAAAGCAGGTGCGAGTACGTTTCACTACGGGGAGCGAGGCGACCTAAAATGCTTGGGAGTATTGCCTACTCGTTTAGACACTCTCTATCCTTATTGATGCGTAATAGATAATCTAAATAGTACTAACACGACCTGCAGCCGCAGGTCTTTTTTTACTCAACACGAACTTACTCATCACTCCCAGTCAAGGGTCTCATACCGTGCTTTAAATCCCTCACCCCTCAAACCTCGGTGCTGCTTCTAGCTTTCACTTAGTCTAACAATTTACTACTCTCACTTATTTAATAGCGTGTTAGCATATAATTTTTCACGATAATAATGACTATGTCAGTTGCTACTTGCTTTACTCTATACGTACAAGTACGCGACGATCTGAAAGTCGATGTGCAAAGCAGCGGCTACGGCATCGGACTGAGCAATACCTACCAGCTCTAAGTGCCTACCCTAGCCAACAATTGGTAATTGGGTCGATGATTTAAGCTCTCTGAGTGATAAATTGGACTGGAGGTTCGACACACCCGGGAGCTTGCGCAGTACGTTCTCCACAAACTGACTATAATCATCCAAATCTTTCGCCACTACTTGCAACACAAAATCGGTGGTGCCCGCTGTGTTATGACACGAGAGTACGTTATCTGATTGATTAATCAGTGCTTCAAACTTAGCCGTGGTCTTCTCGTCATGCAATACGCAAGACACGTGAACAAACGACAATACCCCATATCCGACTTTGCGCCGATTAAGTTGTGCCTGATAGCCCTCAATATACCCCTCCTCCTCAAGTCTCTTTAGGCGACGCCAACAAGGTGATTCGCTCAAAGAGAGCTCCGCAGCCAGCTTGGAGTTAGAGATGCGACCGTTTTTTTGCATTTGATCCAGAATGGCAAGATCAGTGTTATCAAGTTGATGCATGGCAAGAATATTCCTATGGATACGTACCAAAAGAAAGATTATTGCTAAATATAGCCAATTTCAACCAATAAATAGCAAAGTAATTTCTGTGAGGATCGGTAATATCCTCGCCAGAAAATTTTTAGTTGTTTATCGGAGAGTTAACGTGGATATCCACCTATGGTTGACGTTTTTTGGCGCGTCACTGCTCATTTCTGTCTCGCCTGGTGCCGGGGCAATCACTACTATCAGTAATGGCATCCGCTATGGCCTTAAAGATACCCTGCCCGGCATTGGTGGGCTGCAATTAGGTTACGCCATGCAAGTCATTATCGTGGGTGTCGGCCTAGGCGCGCTTCTCGCCTCTTCCGTGGTGGCGTTTCAAGTTGTTAAATGGTTAGGTATCGGATACCTAGTCTACCTTGGCTACAAAAAATTCACCGAGCAACCACAAGCGATTGAGTTTGGCCAGAGTGCGAAACAATCAGCGAAGAAACAGTTTTTCGCCGCTGCACTTATCAACCTGACTAACCCTAAAGTGACGGTATTTTTGGTCGCCTTTTTCCCTCAGTTTCTCGATCTCAACGGCGATCTTCTCAGACAGTACCTGATCCTTGGAAGCACTGTGGTGCTGGCAGACTGCTTGGTTATGTTGGGCTACGCGATCTTGGCATCACGTCTATCAAATGTGCTCAACAACCAAGCCCAACAGCGCATCCAGAATAAGCTCTTTGGTGGACTGTACATGGGTGTCGCAAGCGTAATGGCTGCCGCTTAAAATCAGGGCCGGGAAGCAAGTCGTATCAAGCATGAGCCTAACTTCCACAAACAGGACAGTCATGATATCGCTCAATTAGTGAGTTGAGTTTCACTTTTCACCAAGGTGTGAGGTGTCCAAAGTTAAATTGGACAGTCACGTTAAGAGTTTTAGTAGGCCAAAACTTGAGTTAAACCTCCATTAACTGGACAGTCATGTAAAGCTACTAAATGGACAGTCATGCAAAGCCAGTCATACTTTTCGCTGGCTGTTGTTGAAATAAACGTTCACTTCGCCAGGTCTTTACTGTTATTCAAGCTATTTGGAGGCAAACATGAAGACCTGGTTTGTTTTCTGGCTGAGCATTGCTTGGCTGTTACCACTGAGTGCTAATGCGGCCTCGATGAACGGATTTCAGCTCGACAACCTTACGGTCCCTGCTGATGAGATCTTATCCGGTGGCCCTGGTAAGGATGGGATCCCTGCGATCCTAGAGCCAAAATTTGAGCCCGGTGTCAGCGCAGATGTTCTATCAGGTAGCGACATCGTCCTTGGCATTCATCTCGATGGTGTCAGCAAGGCTTATCCGATCGCTATCTTAAATTGGCATGAGATAGTCAACGATCGCATTGGCGACAAGGATTTTATTGTTTCATATTGCCCACTGTGTGGCTCAGGTATGGCGTTTCAAACCAACGCTGGCCAGCAAATCATGACCTTTGGCGTTTCAGGCCTGTTGTATAACTCTGATGTGTTGATGTATGACCACCAAACCCAGTCATTGTGGTCGCAAATCCGCGGCGCCGCAGTCAGCGGTCGACGTTCGGGGCAAACACTGGATCAACTACCACTCAAACTCACTCGCTGGCAGCAGTGGCTGAGCGATCACCCTGACACACTGGTGCTCTCAACCGACACCGGCTTCAGTCGTGATTATCGGCGTGACCCGTACGCAGGCTACAGTGATACCCCATTTTTGTACTTCCCCGTTGCACAGCTAGCACCTTCAACCTACTCGACAAAAGAGACTGTGCTGGGTTTTCATCACAATGGCGTCAGTGTCGCCTTCCCGTTTTCAGAGCTTCGTGCTAACAACCAAGCCGAATTTAGTTATCCGCTTGGAGAGCAAGAGCTCAAGGTACATTGGGATGAAAATAACCAATCGGCCTGGATCACCGATGCCAACGGACAACCGCTGGCATCAACACTGTTATACTGGTTTGCGTGGTATGCTTTCTATCCGGACACTCAAGTGTTTAGCGCTCAATAACCCTTTAACCGCAGACAATTCAGGTTAGAGACGTTTACTTGGCAGCATATCCGTCACCGAACCATCCACCAGCTCAGCGGCAAAGGCAAAAGTTTCCGCAAGCGTTGGGTGCGCATGCACCGTCGCCGCAATATCACTGGCACTGCCGCCGAAATTCATCACACTAACGGCCTCGTGGATCAGCTCGCCCGCATTTTCACCACAGATAGCCGCACCAATCAACTTACCACTTTGGGCGTCAAACAATGCCTTCGTCGCGCCATTGGTAGCGCCCACGCTCTGAGCTCGTCCACTGGCTTGCCACGGCACTTTACCCACGCGATAGTCGATACCGTCGAGCTTGGCCTGCTTCTCTGTAAGACCAACCCAGGCAATCTCTGGGTGTGTATAGGCAACCGACGGAATTTCTGGAGTATGATGAGGTGTATCCAGACCAGCAATCGACTCGGCAGCACATTTACCCTCATGGGTGGCTTTGTGGGCCAACATCGGGCCATCAACAATATCACCAATGGCAAAGACATTGCCTATGTTGGTGCGCTTTTGATGATCAACTTTGATTAAGCCACGCTCATCAAGCTCAATGCCTAAGTCGTCTAAACCAATCCCTCGGGTATTCGGTCGACGACCAATCGCAACCAGCACAGCATCAAAGCTTGCTTGCTCTGGTGCTTTACGTCCTGCAAACGTCACATCGATGCCCTCTGGCTGTGCAGTCATTGAGGTAACTTCGGTGGCAGTAAGGATTTGATAACGCTTTTTGACCGCTTTAAGCAGGGGCTGCAGGATATCTTTATCAGCGGCCGGGATCAGTTGCGACTGGGCCTCGACAATAGTGATCTGTGAGCCAAGCGCCGCATACACTTGTGCCATCTCAAGCCCAATGATGCCACCGCCGACAATCAATAACTTTTCAGGAATATGACTCAGTGATAGTGCATCAGTGGAGTTCCATATGCGTGTATCGTCTGGGGC
This sequence comes from Vibrio sabulosilitoris, assembly GCF_055391395.1. Taxonomy (NCBI): domain Bacteria; kingdom Pseudomonadati; phylum Pseudomonadota; class Gammaproteobacteria; order Vibrionales; family Vibrionaceae; genus Vibrio; species Vibrio sabulosilitoris. The sequence goes on along the minus strand of NZ_AP029599.1, from coordinate 1,986,938 downwards.
AAACGGTAATGGGGTTGAATGTGAGCCTGTGGCAATAATGGCGTGCTTAAAATTCACCAGTTGCTCTTCATCGCCTCTAACCGAGACGCTATGGCGATCGATAAACTGGCCGCGGCCTTGTAATGTAATCACTTTACGCGCTTTTGCTAACTGCGCAATACCACCTGTTAGGCGCGCAATGGTGCTCTGCTTGTGCTCACGCAGGGTATCAAGATTGACCGTCGGCTTAGCAAACTCAATACCAATTGCCGCGCCACTCTGCGCCTGTTCAATCAGTGACGTCGCATGCAACAGCGTCTTTGATGGAATACAACCGACGTTGACACAGACCCCTCCTAGGGTGTCACGCTGCTCGACGATACACACAGATAAACCGAGATCCGCGGCGCGAAAAGCAGCGGTGTAACCACCGGGTCCACCACCGAGTACCACTAAATCTACGTTGATAGATCCTGACATTCATAACTCCTTGTACTTTCTATACGAGTAAGCCCAACTGAACCTACTCGCAATCCTAATTTGCCTGATGGCCTTATCGTATTGTTTAAACTAACACTTTTGTAGGTCATTTAGCTATAATAAAAGCACTAACATCAATGAGCTGATGTTTTGGTTATATTAAAGCACTCTCGCGATAAAAAAATGGTAAGCATACTGGTCGCCTTGATGACGACGATATAGCTCTACCTCTCGTGTAATATCCGTAAGTGCCTGCGCGCCCTCTAACTCCAAAGACAGTTCACTAATACGCGCCTCTAAAGGCTGCCAGTAATTCTTCCAGGCTTGCTGGCTGATCGAGAAGTGGTCCAACACTTCATAGCCTTGTTGCTCAAACTGCGCCAAGCGCGTTGCAAGAGGCTGCATGTCAGGATACTCTCCTTTCCAAAAATCGACATAATCCTGCTGTGGCGTGTCACTAAGCCAGACAAGGTCACTCACTACCAATATCCCGTCTTTTTTAAGTTGCGGCTTCCACTGCTCGAGCGCCTTTTGCAATCCCATAATGTAAACGCAGCCCTCAGCCCAAAGCAGATCAAAGCTTTGCTGTGCAAATGGCAACGCTGTCATTGAGGCGCAAACTGGCATAACCCTTGAGTCAAAACCAAGCTGTTCAAGCTTAGCTTGAAGCGCTTCTATGGCTAAAGGCTCGTTATCCATCGCGGTAATTTGCGCATCACTATGCTCAGCTAACGCTTTGGTCGACAGCCCTTTACCGCTACCAATCTCAAGAATGTTGCGTGGTGAAAATGGCAGTGCATTTAGTGCTCGCAAGGTCTCCTCCTCGCCCCCCGGCCCCCAACGCTCGAGTGGCTCAAAGACCTGCATAAAATCTTGCATATATTGATCGTGTTCGTTCATATCTTTTGATAACCATTTGAGACGCAGAGCGTCTTTTTCATTAAAACCTTGTTGCAGCAACCAATCGAGGTGAGCATCTGGAGCCGTCTGGTTAAGAGATTCATGCCAAGCACGCAAAGATCGCTCACCCAGCAAACCTGCCAGCAGATCGCGAGCCGCTTGTTTTTGCGCGATTTCTTGATCAAGCTGTGCAAGACGCTCTGACAGAGTCGCCCTTTCAAGCTTGGCCTCAAGGCACGCCTGACACTCTTTCAAGCTCAGTCCCCCTGCTTGCAAGCGCTGGAGCAACTTCAGCCGTTGCACATCGTAATCGCGATAATATCGATAGCCATTGGCCAAACGCTGACCCTTAATCAAACCGATTTTTTCGTAATAAAGTAGAGTTGTGCGGGATAACCCTACCTGTTTGGCCACTTCAGAAATTAAATGCATCGCTTGAGTATCCGATAGAATGGTGAGATTACTGCTGAAACTAAGTTTAAAGTATAGAGCGGTAGACAGGTCAAGGCTTTGTATCGCATACCAGTGCTTGGAATCTAGCCACAATCGTGGTTCATCAAGTGCGCGCAAATTTGACTCAATCCAAAACGACCTATTTCAAAATCAATACAATCAGCCAAATTTACCCCCTATCCAACGCATGAGAAAAAGTGTAATGTAAATGTTAAATCACCACTGGAATACATGGATTGTAGACCGATGGCCAATACACAAAGCGTGCTACACAGTAAGGAAGTACCTCGACACGACAAAACGTTATCACGAAAGCCAGCCTCATCATTCTTTCGCGTTAAGGCGTGGCTGTGGCTGATTGTGTTTTGTGATCTTGCCTATCTCATTGGTGAGGTCGTTGTTAACACGGCAATGGCGCGTGTCTCTTCTGGGTTGGTTACCTCATCCCATGCCTTACAAGAGGTGGTTGTGATTGGGCGCACGCTCAGCGGTATTGGCTTAGCGTTACTACTCACCAGCTGGGTTTCAAAGGCAAGCCAGCCCTTCGCCGCCAAACTATTGCAACTGGCGTTTTTTATTAGTTTATCTGTTCCCCTTATGCACAAAGCACAGAGCGCTTTGGTGGACTACCTTGTCACTGATAATCTTGAGCAAGCTAACCTAGCGCATATGCTGCTCGATATTAGAGAGTTTGGGATCAACTACCCCGATCACTTCGAACAACTCAAACGCTTGGGCCTTGATACTCATCCAGAACGTAAGGTAGCCCCCGAAACGGTGACCTTTCTGGCCTATTATCCTTGGGCAAGGATGGGCAGCAGTTATGAATATCAAGATAAGTTGCGCCAGTGGGAAAACTTACAGTGGCTTGATAAAGCGAAGCAGGCAGAGCTGGAGCAAACAAAACAAGCGATGTATTTGGCCACACGTGAGTATATGCATGATGTCGAGCTCAATGTCATGATTCACAACCTTCAACGTAATTTCCCAAGCCTTGATCCAGTTGATGCCTTTGAGATTAGCGCAGTTGGGCAGGCATTAACTCAAGCGGCTGAGGACTATTTTGCTCAGCATTATCTAGCGATGCAGCAACAAGCTGCCGCGCAAACTCAGTCTCTATATCTAAACCACACCAGCAGACGTAAAGAGATAGTTCAACTCTATCAGCAGTACAAACACTGCTCAGCAATGGGCAAGCTTGATAACACTGACGAATGTCAACTCGAGCGACTCAGAGATCAGCTTGCGCAGCAGCTCAACTGGATCTTTGTTGGCGACTGGCGCAAGCAAAACCTCTTTGCAGATATACGTTTATTCCAACTATGCCAGCAAATCGATGGCCAGCGTCTCTGTCCCGGCCATCCGCAATGGGATAGCCATATCGCCCTTGAGTATATTGAAGTGCAATCGAGCGCTAGCGGGACTGCTTCAACCATTGAGCGGCAAAATGGCTTCGCCTATGGGTTATCATCAGCACAGCAACTGTTGCAATACGATGCCTTCTATAATGTTCGATTGCGTGAGATCTTACAGCAACAGCTTGGATTTCAATCCAGTGTTGACCTGAGCCTTTACAAACATGACACAGCAGGGAACCTGCCGATCGCCCATATTGTCGCCATGCACAAGCAAAAAGCGCGTCATCTTGAGCCAACACACAATCAATTAGCGATCATCGACAAGTTTAACAAAGCGCCGCGCTTATGGCGCTGGGATAAGCTGCGCACTAATGACACAACCGGGCTGTTCTCACAAACCATTTCAACCTCGCAGGTGTTGGCACTTGAGGCGCTCCAATCGCAACTCCGGCACATCCTCGGCGATTTTTATCTGCCACTGTTGGATGTGAATATTGATCCACTCCAGTTTTATGCCCTACTTGATAAGCAGCGCCACGCCGCAGCCGAGCAGGCAAGAGCACGCTACTTTTATCACTCAGAGTTTGAGCCCTTGATTGCCCGGCAGTCACTAACTCAGATCTACACGCCTTTTGTCGCAGCAATGTTCTCGCTTAGCCTCTGCTTAAGCGCGGCGCTGCGGATAGTGCGCTTCCCTAGCCGGATGCGCGATTTATCCAAAACACCTCGTAACAACAAATCACGTAAGCCGACGCGCCTTGGCAGTATATTGGCGATTTTTGCTCTTTTTTTCGCAATTGGTGTAAAACAGACGTATATCAACGCGCTGCTTAATGCCTCAGAGTATTCCAACAACCCGGTAAGCAAGGTCGCACTGACATGGGCCGTTGGTGCCCACACCAGTATCGTTCATATCGGCAACTGGGTGCTGCGGGAAAGCTCATGGATTCGCTATGATCACCCCTCTTTAGAAGGCATGCGTTTTTATGAAGACTGATTTGGTTCTAGGCGCTGTCAGCCATCTACCGATTATAACCATTTGCCGCAGTGAGACTTGCGTGTAAAACAACACTTATATCGGTTATCCCGCCAACAAATGCTGCCACTCGGGATGGCGGTTTAGGTAGTGAGCCACATAACTGCAAGCCGGGATCACCGTATACCCACGCTGCTCGATATCCGGTAAGATCGCCTCCATTAACACTTTGCCATAGCCTTTCCCCTGCACCTCATCAGGAACGCGGGTTGAGTGAATGGTCATCACACTGCCTTGCAGAGAGTACTTAGCTAAGGCGACATACTCCCCTTCTAGCGTCACTTGATATTCATGGTTTTCGATATTGTGCACCAACATAGTTCTCTCCTTATCAGTCGCGCTTTTAGCCCACGCAAGCTCATGATGACATTTCAGCGAGATTTGCTTGGGTATAAGTCTACATGCCGGGATAAGTAGTTCCAAATTTAGCGCTACACCTCATAGTCGTAGTCCGTTGCCAGTCATAGCCATAATCTAATCCGTACTCAGTATTTTTGATTACTTTTGGTGCATGTTTGGCACTACAACATTAATTTTCTGTCACTACATCAGGAAAAACCACATTGCTAGTGTGTCTTTAGATACTCAACACAGTGGAGAACGACATGGAAAGCACCTTTCACGGAGTCATCGCATTTGCACTATTATCTATGATGCTGATATTAGGCAATATCATTCGAAGTAGAGTCCCCCTTATTAAGAACAACCTCATTCCTTCAAGTCTTGTTGCTGGGGTCCTTGGGTTTTGCTTACTCAATTCAGGACTACTGGGTGAGTTTAGATCCGAGGACTTTATCGCGATTACCTTTCACTTTTTCACTCTCAGCTTTATGTCTCTTTGCCTGTGTGGCGGCTTACGCAAGAAAAAGATCCCAGGCAGTAACCCAACAGCAGTGATTAGAGGAGGACTTTGGTTGACCTCGGCCTGGTCACTGTCTCTGGGTCTTCAAGCGCTGGTCGGGATTGCAGTATTGCTCGTGTTTAATGCGCTGACAGGAGGACAACTCAACTACTTCCTAGGTTCCATTGTGACTCATGGATTCACTCAAGGCCCTGGTCAGGCTTTAACTTACGGCAGCATTTGGCAGGAAAAGTATGGGATAGTTAATGCCGCTCAGGTTGGGGTGATATACGCCTCCTTAGGTTTTGTTGTCGCTTTTATGGTCGGTATCCCGATGGCGCGTCATTTTCTTGGCAAGGACCTTAATGCCAACAAGGACTCTAAGCTTGATATCCATTACGTCAATGGTGTATTCGAGCATGACGCCAAACCAAACAGCGGTAAACTGATCACCCATTCAGCCAACCTTGACTCTTTGGCCTACCACATTGGTTTATTGGGTACAGCATACGTACTGACTTACTTGTGGCTCAAATACATTCAAGGAGTGGTGGCTGGTGTCGATTTGTTTGGCATCGATTTTAGTGTGCTGTTTAGTTTTAATATGTTTTTTATTCACGGCTTTACCACCTGCTTGATCCTAAGAACCTCGATGAACAAACTTGGTCTGTGTAAAAGTGTCGATGACGAAACGCTTAAACGCATTACTGGCTCATCGGTTGATTTCATGGTGACAGGTACGATTATGAGCATCAAAATGTCGGTGCTGACTGCACTGTTGATCCCTATCTTATTGGTAGCCTTGGCTACCTCCGTTGTAACGACTGCTGTGTGTGTTGTGATTGGTAAATTGAGTGGCAAACTTGGACCAGAGCGAACCGTCACCGCATTTGGTTGCTGCTGTGGATCGACAGGCACCGGCTTGCTTCTGCTGCGCATGCTTGATTCCAATTTCAATACTAACGTGGCAAAAGAGCTGGCGTTTTTCAACGTGGCTATCGTGCTGGTCAATTTTCCAATCCTAATGATATTCACCCCTATTGCGCCGTCACTGACCTTTACGGGTTACCTTACTTTGTTGGGTTCTGGTGTAATGATGTCCTTATTTATCATGCTGGGGCTGTCCATCACTGACAGAAAGGCGGTTCAGCCAACACGCGAGGTCGCACACAATGGATAATGTATTGACGGCCTTTGAGGCAAAAAAAGTGATCACAATGAATCCCTCCATGCCTGTTGCGGAGTGTGTTGTGGTCAAAAATGGCAAAATCATCAACGTCGGACCAAGCTCGATTGTCAACGATTACCCTAATGCAACCATTAATCGAGAATTCAAGCACCAGGTGCTGGTACCTGGTTTTGTTGAGGGCCATTGTCACGCTATGGAAGGAGCGGTTTGGAAGTACCAGTATTTAGGTTATTTTGCGCGTAAAGACCCAAACAATCAGCTCCAACCGGGTATAAAAAGCTACCAAGAACTCAGTGACGTCATTACACAGCGGGCGAAGAGTCATCAAGGGCAGCAGCCTATTGTTGGCTGGGGTTTTGACCCTATCTATTTTGACGGTGACCGTTTAGACCGCCATGAACTCGACCAAGCGTGTCAAGATATCCCGGTAGTCGTGATCCATGCCAACTTCCATTTGATGACTGTTAATACCGCGATGTTAGAACTGATTGGTATGCAAGCATTGCAAAATACAGAAGGTATTTTAATCGGGGAAGATGGTTACCCAAATGGTGAGCTGCAAGAGATGGCAGCGATGGGGCTGGTGTTTGAACAGTTAAACGAATCTATCTTTGATATTGCCCAAGATCAAAAAGCACTCGAGTTGTTTGCTCGCTCGGCAAACAATAACGGTATCACGACGATCACTGACCTGTTCAACCCTCTCACCGATGTGGGTCTCGCATCACTGGTTGAGGCAACTCGAGGCGACAAGTTTAATGTCCGACTGGTTCCCGCAATGAGTGCCCACAGTTGGAGTATTGACCAAGGCGTCGAGCGGTTTACTCAGCTCAAGGAGTGTCAAAATGACAAACTTTACTTTCCAATCGTAAAATTGATGACCGACGGCAGTATCCAAGGTTATACCGCTCGCTTGCTTGAGCCGGGCTATCACGACGGCCACCCTAATGGTTTGTGGAACAGTCCACTTGAAGAGGTTGAAAAGCTCCTCAATGCCTACCATCAAATTGGCGCGACGGTTCATATTCATACCAATGGCGATGAAGCCGTTGAAGAGATGATCGCCTTCATTGAGAAAGCCTTAATCAATTACCCTACAACCAATCACCGTCACACCCTTCAACACTGTCAGATGATCAACCAGGCACAAATGAAACGGGTAAAAAACGCGGGGATCTGCCTCAACATGTTCATCAATCACCTTTATTATTGGGGGGATATCCACCGGGATTATACGGTGGGATATGAGCGAGCACAGCGATTAGAGCCAGTAGCCTCATCACTAAGCAAAGGCATTGTGACTGCAATGCACAGTGATGCGCCCGTCACTCCATTAGGCCCTCTGTTTTCGATGTGGTGTGCGACCAATCGAAAGACGTCAACCGGTGATACTTTAGGTGAGCACGAGATAGTCTCTACTTATCAGGCACTTGAAATGGTAACGATTAACCCGGCTTACACGCTCAAGCTCGATCATTTAGTCGGTAGCATTGAAACGGGTAAGTTCGCCGATTTTGCGGTACTGAATGCCAATCCGCTTGAAATTGATTGCGGCAAATTACGCGAAATTAATGTTTTGGCAACTGTTCTTGGCGGTGAAGTCGTGCATAGAAACTGATCAAACAAATAGTAAGTGGACTAAAAACCCTCGGACACATTTATCAATAAAGCGCGCCCACAAGGCGCGTTTTGTCTTTAGGACGTTGTCTAACTCACATCGTTTAAATCAGCCAACTGATACCCATAGATTTTTCAAATCCATAGAGGCGACTTATCCACCACTAATCAAAACGCTTGGGCAGTGTGTCAGGCTTAGCATAAGCCAGACGACCGATTCGGTCTGTAACATGGTAGGTATCTAGTCCGGAGACAGCTATCGTGTCTAGAGACTCGATATCAATATAGCCCTGCGGTGATATGGCCTCCTGTTGCAGATAAAGATGGGTCACTTCTCCGATAAGCAGTATCACGTCATTGAGTTCAATCGTCTGGCTACTTCTCAGCTTAAGAGAATATTTAAGCCGACTCTCTTCAACAAACGGGGCTTGAACTCCCTCACACCACTGCGGGGTCAATCCAACCGCCTCAAACTCAGATACATCGCTTGGATAGCGAGCCGAGGTTTGATGCGCCTGCTCAAAAATTTCTCGATTGACGTGATTGATCGTGTATTCACCAGTCGAGAGTATGTTTTCCAGCGTATCTCTCACCACAGAATGCGGCCTTGAAATCATACCAATCAACGGAGGATGAGCCCCGAGGTGAAATACTGAACTGACGATGGCTAGATTGGTGTTTCCCTCGAGGCTGATACTACCGATGAGATTCGCACTTTTAAACCCAGATAAACTGTTGACCAGATTAGCTCGGTAGCGCGAGTCCAGTGCCGCTAATTCCTGATTAGTGATATGCATAACTCTTGTTCTCGCAATTGTGATTTTCTGCTTTAAGTTACTGGCTGCGGTTAAACTTCGATCACCGCTACCGCAGTCAAGAACCAGAAAATTAGCTCCTTACTCAATATCCTGCGTATCTATACTTAAGATAAGCCCCAACGATTGGCTAAGGAGGGCCCGATGAAACGATTGTATCTATGGCTTTTCGCCCTACTCCTGTTTACCGGTCAAACGCTCGCAAGCACAGTGTGGGTGGTGCCGGTCAAAGGCGCGATCGGTCCCGCTATCAGCGACTATCTAACCCGTGAAATCGAGCAAGCGCAACTCAACGGCGTTGACTTAGTAGTGCTGAAAATGGATACCCCAGGCGGGCTCGACAGCGCCATGCGCGATATTATCAACGCCATCACCACATCCAGAGTGCCCGTAGCAACCTGGGTCGGTCCTTCTGGCGCTCGCGCAGCAAGCGCTGGCACTTATATTCTGTTTGCTAGTCACGTGGCCGCCATGGCTGAGGCAACCAATCTAGGTGCCGCTACGCCTGTGGCTCTGGGTGGCCCTTCTCAACCAACATCCGGTGACGATACGGCTGACAATGACGCTGGGGATGACGCGCAGAGTGACTCTGAGCAAGTCCCAGCTAAAACTGCGATGGAAAAGAAAGTCATCAATGATGCCAAGGCCTACATCAAGGGCTTGGCAAAGCTGCACGGGCGCAACGCTGAATGGGCAGAGAAAGCGGTGAGCGAGGCGGCAAGCCTAGATGCCAACGAGGCGCTGGCGCTTAACGTTATCGACTATGTTGCCAACTCGCCTGAAGCACTCGTCACCTTGATTAACGGTGAAACGGTTAAGGTCAACAATATAGAGATGACCCTGTCACTAGATCAGCCCAACTTCATCGAACGCACGCCCGATTGGCGCGCCGAGATGCTCGCGGTGCTCACCAACCCCAATGTCGCCTACATTCTGATGCTGATTGGGATTTATGGCTTACTACTCGAGTTCTATAACCCCGGTATCGGTCTACCTGGCGTACTCGGCGGGATCTGCCTACTTCTCGCGATGTACGCGCTGCAGATGATGCCAGTTAACTACGCTGGACTTGGCCTGTTGCTACTGGGGATCGCCCTGATGATCGCTGAAGCATTTAGTCCGAGTTTCGGTATTCTGGGACTTGGCGGGGTTGTCGCCTTTGTCCTCGGATCTATCTTCCTGATGGACAGCGACCTACCCGGCTTTCAAGTAGCCCTGCCGCTGGTCTTTGGCATCGCCATCTTCTCCGCAGTGCTTATCGTGACCACCGTCGGTGTGCTGCTTAGGATCCGGCGCAATCGCGTCACCACGGGGCGTGAGGCCTACCCCGGCAGAACTGCGATTGTCAGCGATGATTTTATCGCTGGTGAGGGGCGGGTTCAGCTTGACGGCGCGTTATGGAATGCGCATAGCAAGTCAGAGTCGACACTCAAGCAAGGCGATGTTGTCACCATAGTCGAAATTAATGGCCTGACCCTGACGGTCAAGCCTGGCCAAACTACACAAGGATAGGAGACAATTATGATTGTTTATACCAGTGCAGTATTGATTCTGCTTCTCGTGGCGCTAGCAACCCAAGTGTTCAAGGTGCTACGCGAATATGAGCGCGGCGTGGTATTTTTTCTTGGCCGGTTCCAGCAGGTCAAGGGGCCAGGGCTGATTATCCTGATCCCCTTTATTCAGCAGATGGTGCGTGTTGACTTGCGTACCGTGGTGCTCGACGTGCCAACTCAAGACCTCATCACTCGTGATAATGTCTCAGTGAGAGTCAATGCGGTGGTCTATTTCCGCGTTGTCGACCCACAGATGGCAATTAACAATATTGAGAGCTTCAGTATGGCCACTAGTCAACTCTCACAAACCACGCTTCGCTCGGTACTTGGGCAGCACGAGCTTGACGAGCTGTTGTCTGAGCGTGAGCAGCTTAACAAGGACCTGCAAACCATCTTGGACCAGCAAACCGATGACTGGGGGATCAAGATAGCCACCGTTGAGGTCAAGCATGTCGACCTCAATGAGAGCATGGTACGCGCCCTTGCCCGTCAGGCAGAGGCGGAGCGTAACCGGCGAGCCAAAATCATCCATGCTACCGGTGAGCTAGAAGCATCTAATAAGCTCAAGGAAGCAGCAGAGATGCTTAACGAAGCCCCCAACGCCCTGCAACTTCGCTATATGCAGACCCTAACAGAGATCACGACGGATAAGACCTCGACCATTGTCTTCCCACTGCCGATCAACTTGGTTGAAGCGGTCTCTGACATCGCTAAAGCCGTCAAAGGCCAAGGTGAGCATCGAACTCATACTGAGGAACAAGACAACACCAAAAGTGGCTGAAGCCTCTTGGTTGGGGAGAAATGCGTTAGTGAACAATTGATTCCGGAGCTGTGACAACCAACACTAGAACATTTCTAGTGTTGGTTGTCACAGCTCAACTTGATTGAGCTCATTTTTGGACAGAAATAATTGACTGCCACAGAACACAAAGTTTAGACAAAGTATCTTGAAACCTTAAATGCTTGTAAGGCACTGCTTCTTTAGAGAGTCTAGACTATGTTCGCCGTTACTGGGCTGGTATCGGCGCATAACTGTCCATAGCTTCTAGCAACGCTCGAAATTCGTTTTTTGAGAATCCATCATCGATATCTATACCTCCATGCGTTTTTAGTCGAAACACCCAAAATTGATTTGTTGAATTCTCCTGGATAACACCACGAATACGATTTACTTCTTTTTGATCAATGCTAAAAGCCACGTGCTCTTTATATACGCAACTGTTGTATAAATCCGAGTTGCTACAGTCCACATCTTTACCTAACTTGGTTACAGAGGTAATTATTAGAGGTTTACCGTAATTGGCTTGGTATGGAAACAACCATCTATTGTAAGTATGTTCTAGGGCAGCATATACTTGGATACTCTGTGTACCCGTTTTCTTATCAAGAAAGCCTCTTAAAAAGAAATCATTCCAGATAACGTTCGCCAAACCGTGTTCTTGTTTAAAACCTTTCTTTGTACTAAATGTCACAAAACTTTCTAACGCATCATCTTTGATCGTTACCAATGAGCGATATTCATCTACAGTCATTGACAGGTAACGATCCCTTTCATTGATTACCTTTTGTTGGTGATTGATACAGCCAGCCAACCATACGACTGATATCAGCACAAATAATGTTCGCATGTAATCCTCTCTACATAAGTCCTTTCGATATAAGACTAGTACAGATAAATCCACTTAGTTTCATAAGGTTTAGTACGGCAAGATCTAAGTTTCGTTCTGAGATGAAACCTACCTCCAAACTTGCTTTGGGGCGTGCGACGTGAAGTCGTATGAAGCGCTGTTCACCGCTTAATGAGTGAACCACCTGTATCACTAGGTGAGCCTAAGGCTCTGAATAAAGTAGCGAGCCTGACAATATAACGAAGATTGGTCTTGTACCAATCGGGATCTGAACCGTGAGGGGATGATCCTCCTGACAACCACATGAGCGGGTAAGCAAAGTTAAATCAAGACATCCATAATTTAACTAGAGAAGGTTGCCCCCTATTGAAGCAACAACGATACGGGGTACAGAACAGAAAAAGAGTCAAATATCAGACAAAATCTATCATTAGAACCGTATTTCTGGTTATTGGGCAGTATCGTGCAAAAAGTTCTTCACCACTGCACTCATCAGCGGAAAATCGAGCTTGTTAAATGCAAAGTTAAGCCGCTTTAAAGCATCGTCTGGCGACTCTAACGCCTTTCATCCGCTGTAAGCCGTGATGTCGCTGATATTGACGTAGAGACTTTTCACCGCCGATAGGTCCGGTGAACTCCTTTTCAAGCGAAAAAATCAGTGTTTCCCAAACCGCTTCATCGATTCCTAGTCTGGACAAAATCGGCGGATAGAACTCAGCTATGGCCCCACGCTTGTCTTCGCGTATGGCGCGACCACTGAAATCCACCAGTGATAGGTAATCTTCAAGTCGGAACGGCAGCCCCTCTGGCATCTCCTGCCTAGGGTCACCAACAAAGGGAAATAAGGTTTCAGGTTGGCGCGGGTTGCAGCCGTCAAAATCCTGGAGAGTATCTACCCTAGCCTTGATACTGGTATATTCAGACTTTTCAGGACTTGGCGCTATCTGGGCGCGGACCGGGTTTAAGTCGACATAAGCCATACAGGCAACTAAAGCAGCTTCGTCAAGTAGCGCTTGCGACTTAAAACGCCCTTCCCAAAATCGTCCAGTACACCCCTCTTCTCTATTAGCTTGACGGGCTATGGTCTCATTGAGATTACGCATAAACCAGCTGATGTTATATAGACGCTGGCGATACACCTCAACTATATCCATAACGGCTTTCAATGACGCGTCATCGAGCTGCTCCCCACTAAGATAGCGAGTTGTTAACAGCGTTCCTTTGTGCAATTGATGCCAACGCTCCAAGACCTCACGCGCACTCCAGCCCTGAGCCGTCATCTGATTAACATGCAGCACCACGTGGGTATGATTACTCATCACCGCATACGAGCAAACATTAATGGCGAACACACGCGCCAACTTGAGCAGACGCTCTTCAACCCAACCCCGCCGATGTTCATAACTCTTGCTAGTAATCTCATCAACGCCACACAAGTAAGCCCTGCGCACACAGCGCGAAACACAGTGGTAGTAGGCCGTATCATCCAGGCTTACTTGTTCAGAGCGAGCTTTGGGCATCGTGATTCTCCTGAGAGTTGAGCACTACTCCAGTGTAGGAGAGGGTCGATAACTTCACTAGTGTTTTGGGTGTCTATTTATATTTTTTAGCCTTGGTAAGGCGATCAAAAGGTGTCGTGACGCGTTTGCGTATCGGCGATCTCACGGTCGATTTAGATAAGCACCAGGCCACTCGGTCTGGACAACCCCTTAAAATACCGCCGGTTTGTTGGAAGATGCTGGTATGCCTAATGCAAAACAGTCCAAATGTCGTGAGCAAAACCAAGCTAGAAGATGAAGTTTGGGGCGATACCTTACCCAGCACCGATAGCTTAAAAGTCCAACTGTTTAAGCTACGCAAAGCGGTCGATGCGCCTTTTCAGCATAAACTTATTCACACCGTGCACGGCGTCGGTATTGTAATTTAGAGAAGAGCAAACAGATAAGCAGGTTAGTATTAAGCGAGATATCTATATTTACTTATTTGGCTTGCTGCTTGCCCTAACGGCTATCTATACCCTAATGATCAATCTAAGCTATGAGCTTGGGCTTGATGAGTCGGCCAAATACAGCTTTTTGTATGAAATAACGTTGGCCGAGCATCACTACATCGCGACTGGAGAAATTCAGCCTTCTCATAGAGAGTCTTTTGAGGTCTTTGACGATTTAAAGAGCGTTCCGCAGATTTACCTCAAGCACTTCGACTGGAACAGTTTTGAACCAGGTGTGATATACGACAAGTACATTGCCGCCAAAGATGGTGGGTTTGGTAAGTATTATTACGCCGCTTATCAGTATGTTGAAAGTAAACAAGGGTACCTTTACGTCGTATCTCAATACGATGAAGCGCTGTATTACGACCTCTATGAGCAGAGTCCACCAGAGTCGGTCAGTCAAGCTAGCTCTGCATTCTTGATGATTGGGCTATTGTTTTTACTCATCTTTGCACTATTCGATTGCTGATTCATCGACTGACCCACCCTATTCTGCAACTGTCGAAGTGGTCTCAAACGCTAGACCCTACTACAATGAGCGATTTACAACACTTACGCTACACAGAGTTGCAGCAACTGGCCAACCAACTGGTGAATAGCGTTCAATCACAGCAACAATCGATTGAACGAGAGGAGTTTTTCCTGCGTGCTGCAAGCCATGAGTTGAGAACGCCTATTTCGATTATTTCTGCCAGCAGCGAGATGCTGACTAGACTCGCGGATGCCATTCCTAACAGTGGCCAGCGGGCGGTGAAAAGGATCAACCGCTCGGTGGTGACCATGCAAAACTTGGTCACATCATTGCTTTGGATGAGTCGAAATCAACAACTTAATCTTGAATTGAGCAACATTAAACTCAAGGAGGTGGTTGAACAAGCACTAGAACAGCATCGTTACCTGTCTGATGAAAAAGACCTGAATGTTAGGCTAATCGATGAGGTGGGAAGCCTTTCACACCCAATGCCTGTGGTGCTGGTTGAGATTATCGTGACCAATTTAATTCGTAATACATTTCAACATGCCTCTAAAGGGGATGTTGAGGTACGTGTCTCTGCGCATGGCATAAGTATATCCAATGCGCTTTGTGAGTCAGGTCAAGGGGATCCAGAACATGATTCGCTGACACAAGACAGCTCTGAGGTATCATTTGGGATTGGGCTGATGCTTATACAGCGCCTGTGTCAGCATCAGAACTGGCAATTTACCCATCAATCTCAGCACAATCAGTACATAGCCAAGGTCGATTTTCTCACTAACCCCGCACTTTACCCCCCTTCACCATCAAGGGTAACCAAAAATTAACCATTGCCCCTGTACCGTAAGCGCCCCATAAACACCGCATTCTAATAGCCTCAGTCCCCAATTATGATCTTACTTCACCAACTTGGAGGTAAGATCATGGCTAAACGACGCAGTGACCAGGAATGGCATGCATTATTCGAGCAATACGAAGCGAGCGAACTTTCTCAACGCGCCTTTTGTGAGCAGAACAATCTCAGTCCATCGACCTTTTTCGCTAAGCGGCAACGGCTACAGCAAATAAGTACCAACCAAAACAGTGGCTTTGTTAAGGCACAACTAGTCGAAAAGACCACCCACTATCAATCGGTGCGTGTGCCAGTAGCAAATATGACACTCTCTTTGGGTGAGGTTGAACTCAGCATACCGCCGGGCACGCCTGCTTCCTATGTTGCGGAGTTGATTGGAGCCTTGTCGTGAAAAGAATGCTCAGTGCGCCGAACATCTACCTGTATCGACAGGCTGTCGATTTCCGCAAGTCGATTAATGGTCTCGCTGCCATCATTGAATCTGAGACCGATTTGCCCTTAGCCTCTGGCGCTTTGTTCCTCTTCACCAATAAGCAACGTGATAAAGTCAAAGTATTGTATTGGGATCAAACTGGCTTCGCACTCTGGTACAAGCGCCTTGAAAAAGCCAAGTTCAAATGGCCCTCGAAAGAGAAAAAGGCTGTCTTTACCTTGAGTGATTTTGAGCTAGATAGGTTACTTTCTGGCTTCACTATTATTGGCCATAAAGCGGTTGAAATACACGATTTTACAATGAGTTAATCGTAATAAAAGGCTTATCTATCAGGCTTTTATAATGTGCATTTGGTATAATAAATGTCATGAAAACGACACCTGACATTAACCCAGAAAGCCAAGATGTTGCCGAGCTTCAAGCGATGGTAAGAGCATTGATGGCTGACAAATCTTCTTTGATAGAACAGTTCAAACTCGCGCTTGAACGCCAGTTCGCAAAACGCTCTGAGGCCTTAAAGCCTTACGATGAAGCGCAAGGCGACCTGTTTAATGAGGCAGAATCTGAGTTAGTCAAAGAGGAAAAGGCGCCAGTCACTTCATCGAAAACCACCAAGTGGAGTTAAATCTAGACATCCATAATTAACTTAAAGAAGGTTGCCATCCTATTGAAGCAACAACGATACGGGATACAGAACAGAAAAAGAGTCAAATATCAGACAAAATCTATCATTAGAAGCGCATTTCTGGTTATTGGGCAGTCTCGTGCAAAAAGTTGTTCACCACTGCACTCGTCAGCGGAAAATCGAGCTTGATAAATGGAAAGTTAAGCCGCTTTAAAGCATCGCCTGGCGACTCTAACGCCTTTCATCCGCTGCAAGCCGTGATGTCGCTGATATTGACGTAGAGACTTTTCACCACCGATAGGTCCGGTGAACTCTTTTTCAAGCGAAACAATCAGTGTTTCCCACACCGCTTCATCGATTCCTAGTCTGGACAAAATCGGCGGATGGTACTCGGCTATGGCCCCACGCTTGTCTTCACGTATGGCACGACCACTGAAATCCACCAGTGACAGGTAATCTTCAAGTCGGAACGGCAACCCCTCTGGCATCTCCTGCCTAGGGTCACCAACAAAGGGAAATAAGGTTTCAGGTTGGCGCGGGTTGCAGCCGTCAGAGCCCTGAAGAGTATCCACCCTCGCCTTGATACTGGTATATTCAGACTCTTCAGGAGTTGGCGCTATCTGGGCGCGGACCGGGTTTAAGTCGACATAAGCCATACAGGCAACTAAGGCAGCTTCGTCAAGTAGCGCTTGTGACTTAAAGCGCCCTTCCCAAAATCGTCCGGTACACCCCTCTTCTCTGTTGGCTTGACGGGCAATGGTCTCATTGAGATTACGCATAAACCAGCTGATGTCATACAGACGCTGGCGATACACCTCAACAATATCCATAACGGCTTTCAATGACGTTTCATCGAGCTGCTCACCACTAAGATAGCGAGTTGTCAGCAGTGTTCCTTTGTGCAATTGATGCCAACGCTCCATGACCTCACGCGCACTCCAACCCAGAGCCGTTACCTGATTAACATGCAGCACCACGTGGGTATGATTACTCATCACCGCATACGAGCAAACATCAATGGCGAACACACGCGCCAACTTGAGCAGACGCTCTTCAACCCAACCCCGCCGATGTTCATAACTCTTGCCAGTAATCTCATCAACACCACACAAGTAGGCCCTGCGCACACAGCGTGAAACACAGTGGTAATAGGCCGTATCATCCAGACTAACTTGTTCAGAGCGAGCTTTGGGCATCATGATTCCCCTGAGAGTTGAGCACAACTTCAGTGTAGGAGAGGGTCGATAGCTTCACCAGTGTTATGGGTGTCTATTTATATTCTGCCAATCGTGTCCACAAAATAACCTTTGGCCTAAAAATGATTGCCCCACAATCGTTTCCTTATGTGGGGAAACTTGTTGAACAATCGAATTGCAGCCCTCCCCTTCAATACCCCCATTAGAGTCGATATCGACACTTTAGGCGGCACTATTGCTACGAGATGAACGTGGTCTGCTTGGATACTCAGCTCTAGGACTTCGCAATCTTTCATATTGCACAAAATGTAGATTGACCGGTAAAGCTCTTTGGCTACATTACCTTTCAGAATCCTAAACCTATACTTTGGCGTCCATACAATATGATATTTGCAACGCCAATACACATGTGATGAACTTCTGTAGTCGCTCATGTTATTTGTTTCCTCTTACTTGTGGTGAATAAGAGACTAACTTTTAACATGGGCACTCCTTCGGGCAAGAGCCCAAAGGGACAATCACCACCGCCCTAGGCGGTGGTTTAGGGCCGATAATAAAAAATTATAACTAGACGACCCATAACATTTGTAGATCATATGGTTTTTATTGCATAGATAGATGAAACTAAATCAAGAAGCTACGATCTGATCGGCTACACTCATCAATCGTCGTGGCCTCATGTCTAAACCTCGTTACAAAACAACTAACTGGAAGCAGTACAATAAAGCCCTGATCAACATACATAAAGGTGGCAAGGACTAAAGAAAACTTAGATTCCATGGATTATAGTGAGCGTTTCTTTCAAATATGGAACTTAGGGGCTCGCACTAGTTTTGAGTTACGGAGCTATGATTTCACGGCCTATTTATCACTAAATCTGATTCTGTCTGGTAGAGCCCCAGAACTCTAGACACTTACAAGACATGAGGAAAAGTATGCCGTGATCTCGATTGGAACTTGCTATTGACAGCAATAACTAAAACGTTTTGGGGCAGAATCAAGCTAGCCTTACCAGCTTTTTCAAAGCTGGACAAAGCCTTGCCAACGACACGTATAGAGCTTGAGTTATCCAATAGCTCAATTAGAACGCTGTTTTACACGTCATCTTCCGATAACATTTGACGACAATTTCGAACTGTTAATACTCGGATTTCATGACTTAAGCTGTAGATAATACGATAGTGACCAAAGATGATTTCGCGATAGTTGGTATGGGGCATTTCAAGCACGAACCGCCCCATTTCAGGCATACTTCCAAGCAATTCAATTTTATCAAAAGCTTCGTTTACCCACTTTTCTGCCGCAGATGGATTATCCAAAGAGATGAACTCTGCTGCATCGCCTAGCTTCTGAAGCGCTAATGGAGACCAAACTACTTTCATTTTTTAATGCGCCCCAAAACATGAGCACGCGCATCATCATTAGAAATACCAAGACCAGAGGCTAACTGTGCTTCCGCTGTGCGCATTTCTTCTAGTAATTCGATCTTCTCTTGCATGGCTTCATATTCAGCAACGTCAAGAACAACGGCAACACCTTTGCCACGTTGCGTAATGACCAATGGACGGCGAGTCTCATTGATTTGTTTGATGTAAGAAGCTACACCTGCGCGAAACTCAGACAATGGCTGAATATCTTGGTCGAAATGAATACGGCTCATATTGAACTCCAAAATGTACAAAATAACGTACAAATTATAGTTCAGCCTGTTGTTACGAGCAAGGAGTTGATGCTGTCTCCCAACGCAATCAAGACCTATTAATCAGACGTCTTGGTATTAGCAAAAGTCTGGTAGCTATAGGGTCACTTGTCGTTGTGGATCAACTACTCTAACGAAGAAAGGGGCATTTCTGAGTTATGAAGTGCCCGTCGCGAAGGCTTTGGACAAAACTTAGTCAGCCTGTGTTGCAAAAATAGTCAAAACCAACTAGATTACGCGCCTTTCATATTTTACTGATAGGACAATCATTCGTATGGGCGTAATCATTTCTTCACTAATCTTAGCAACTGTGATGACACAAGTTCCAAACTTAATGGGAATGAGTAACGCGAGTGAGTTGACGTGGGGCTCAGTGGCGAAAATTGCCCTTCTTACCTTGCCCATCACTTTTACCGGAACCGTTGGCTTCACCATGTTTTACGGTAAAGGGAGTGAAGTCTTTTCCTATCCATCGTTGAACATCATTGCAAAAACTGCGGCTTTCGTGATTGCGATTTTCGTTCAGTGGGTGTTTTACAAAAAAGTAGTCAACGTCGTCGAAATTGTCGGAATCGTGGTATGTATGATCGGCACCACGCTGATCGTCTTCAATCAGGAAATCAATCAAGTGGTCCAGTCGGTGATGAGCTCTAACAGTTCTGCCTGACGCTTTCTGAAAGCTACCTTAAGAATCCCCCTGCGTAATAGCAACATAATTATCAAACACTAGGTACCGCAGATCTGCCGCTCAAGGATATTCCTTCAAACCTTTGTTACTATTTTAGTCGAGTCATTAATCTCACTCAGCGATAACGTGATCAGTGCCTACCAGCCTATGTCCAATGCTGTCCAGTAGCGTTAGTATCCGTTCCAATTTCTAATTGGTACACTGTGAAAGGCCTCTGATGACTACACCCACTCAGTTCGAACTCTACGATATTCTCAAAACCTATGAGGATAACTACCAAAACGCTCCCTTCTTTGAGGAGGGCAAAATGCCAGCTCGACCAGCTGTCACTCAAACTCATAAGCTGTTTGACTATGAAGTCAACTCTCGCCTGGGTGTACCTGCAGGACCACTGTTGAATAGCCACTGGTGTGACGTATATGCGCAACTTGGTTTCGATATTCCAGTATATAAGACAGTGAGAAGTGTTGAGCGCGCCTGCCACCCCGCACCAAACTGCATCTTTCTAGATACCGACAAGCAGTTCAACAATCATGATATTAATGCAGAGATTCAGCCAGGTTCACGCCCATCTTTGGATGAACGAATCACAATTACCAACTCTTTCGGTGTCCCGTCTCTCGCTCTATCGGTGTGGATGAAAGATATCGAAGAAGGCAACCGTAAGATGGGTAAGAACCAGCTTATGGTCGTCTCGGTTAACGGTACCTGTAGTGGCACAGTGAATTTAGCCACAGAGTTAGAGTTCTAGGCATGAGGGAAAGTAAGTCAAATTATGCCTTAGAGAACCGCATACCTGAATGCTCGTAACCCATTTCGGGGCAATACAGTGATACCTTAGCTGCCAGAGGAGAGGGGGGTTGGCTTTAAAATCGTAATAGGTAGTTTGATTTCCCAAGTCCCGGCGTCAGTTCAGTTGTGACCGTTTAGATAACTCACAAAAGTGGCGCATCAAGTCCGCCAGTTCCTCTATACCATAGACATGATAATCAGCTACGGTAGAGTTTATTTTTGACCTTTTACTGAACAGAACCGACCTCATGCCCGCCAATCTAGCTCCTTCTACATCATGTACGATTGAATCACCTATGTAAACAGCCCTTTCTGGTACAACATTAAGCCGATCTAAAATGCAACAGAAAACACTTGGATCTGGTTTGTACAATCCAATCTCTCCTGACACTAGGATTTGGTCGAAATATTGGTTTAGCCTGGAAGAGACAATTCTGTTTCTTTGCTCACTTGGATCGTAGGCGTTTGTGAGCAATCCAAGCTTAAAGCACTTTTGCAGCTTATGAAGGATATCTGGTACACCAGGAAAAGGCTCACAAGATCGAATTAACTCAGCTCTATAAATCTCAGTTACTGACTCATGCCAATCTATTGAGAGACTGTCAAACGTCCGTTTAAGCCTAGTCCTATGCATTGACAGCGGATCTGCCTCTCCGCGCTCAACAAGAGAATGAAAAGCGATAATCTCTTCGACAGCAGTCGTCAGGAATTTTTCAAACGTAGTTTCTGTTGTTAGCTTTGAGTGTAGCAGCTTGAGAATTTTGGTATCTGTATCAACAAAATCGACCAAGGTACCATCAAAGTCAAACACAATCGCATCAAACACATATTCCTCATCTTTGTTGAAGCCGACTCTTTTCAGATTACAGGCATGAGGAAAAGTAGGTCAATTGATGCTTAGGTGGAATGTGAATTCAACCAGACATAACACTGAAAGGGGCAAAAGTATCCTAGAGCGTCATTTAGCAAGGATCTGGACATTTCTGAGTTACGAAGTAGCAACAGTAAAGGCTCCTAAAAATACTCTGTTTCAAGTTGAGCTAGTGAATGTCTTAAAATGGTACAGAATAACACTCTTGAGCTACTACAACTCTATCTCTGCCACATTCTCCCCCTATAGTGGCTAGCGAAAGGTCATGCTATCGACAACTTTCAAGCCAGAGCTACTTGTCCAATGGGCCTTAAGTTGACTAGGCATTTCACTGTTGTAATCTCCAACCCACTCCAAATTACCAATATTAATAGTGTAAGAAAGATCTACAGTACCCGGCTTATTCGGCTCATTTTCAAACAGTGAGAATTCTGTAGCTGAAATAGTGGCGCAGTATAGCTGTTGACTGCTTTCCAATAATTCACATCCCCAGTCCGTGTTAGCCGGTAACCATTGCCAATCATCGATAGTGCTATTCAAATCAATGCTAAGGGAAAGTTCACCTAGAGCGTAAGCATAGTATGGCAAGATATTTCCAGCAACAATAATGCTTCGAGCATCATTATAATCCCGTGAAGTTACCAACCATTCGACCGGGCTATCATCAGTATCGTTTGGATTGGTAAAAGCTAATGATTCCTCTAGGTTTGTGTAACCGTCACCATCTTGATCAAATTCTGGCGAATCGATAGCAAAGAAGTCCTCAAAACCTTGCCAAATCCCATTCTCATTTCGATCTACGATATCAGTTAAACTCGCTCTCAATAACATCCATGAAGGGAAAAGTGCTTCAAAAGAAATGGAGTCATCACTATTTTCTTTAATTGTGACCTCGGTTGCTAGGACAAATTCGCTTGCATTAGTGCCAAAGTCTATATCGTGTAGCCAACTCGCTAATGCTCACTCTTCACAATTGGCGTGTTAGTTAGCTTGGATAACAGAGAACCGATTTTTCGTCTCATATCTTGTCTGTCCACGATCATATCTATGGCGCCATGCTCTAACAGAAACTCACTCTGTTGGAAGCCCTCTGGTAATTCTTCACGTACAGTTTGCTTTATGACGCGTCGGCCCGCGAATCCGACCCTTGCGTTTGGCTCACCAATATTAATATCACCAAGCATAGCCAAACTAGCAGAAACCCCTCCATAAGTCTGATCGGTCAATACTGAGATATAGGGTAAGCCTGCCTCCGATAGTTGGCTCAAGGCGGCACTGGTTTTGGCCATTTGCATTAAAGCCATTAGTGACTCTTGCATCCTGGCTCCTCCACAGGCAGAAAAGCAAACTAGACTGCAGTTGTTATCCCTTGCAGTCTGAACGGCTTGAACAAACCGTGCTCCCACGACGGATCCCATTGTGCCGGCCATAAAAGAAAACTCAAACGCGCAAGCAACAACAGGTAAGCCCATTAACTCTCCTTTCATCACAATTAACGCGTCCTTCTCCCCAGAGCTCTTCTGCGCTTTAGCAATACGATCTGAATAGCGCTGTTTGTCTCTAAAGCCCAATGTGTCGGCTGGTTCAAAGTGGGTAGCAATTTCGACCTTTTTATGGGTATCTAGAAAGCTATCAAGTCGTCGACGAGCTTTCATTCGCATGTGGTGATTACATTTCGAACATACATCCAAGTGAATTTCTAGAGTTTTGTAATAAAGAATTTGGCTGCATTGAGTGCACTTTATCCACAAACCCTCAGGTATTTCAGCCCTTTTTTTACTGGTAATATTCTTGTTGCGTATTAGTCTTTTAAGCCAACTCATGCCTACATCTTTCGTTTCTTAACTGAAGCTAAGCATTGTATAAGCCTATATTTGATAATAAAGTGGGTATTTTGGATTACACAATCCAACATTATGGGACAATAAAAATTGATCAGTAAGATTGATCAGCAATGGCTTAGAAGCTTCCATTGCGTGTACGAAAACCTGAGCATTAAGCGTGCATCTGATTTTTTAAGCTTGCCGACATCAAACATCAGTCGCCACATTCGCTTGTTAGAGGAACAGCTTGATACTCGTCTTTTTGACAGAACGACACGTAAAATCGCACCAACGAATGCGGGAGAGCAGTTGTACATCCTCACGCAGCCATTGTTGAGTAAATTGAATGATGCATTAGAGGAAGTCACTAACCAATCTAGACAGGCAACGGGACAGCTCAAAATACTGATGCCAGATTCACCTATACTGGCGAATGCGGTGGTGAGCTTTTGCCAACAACATCCCTCTATCTCCATCTGCTGCGATACTAGCGTTAGCCCTAAAGAGGACTTATTTGATGGGTTCGATGTTATTTTAAAGTTCCACCGGGGAAAGCTGGCAGACTCCAGCCTAGTTGCAAGAGAAATCCAGCGCTGGCCCAGTGCTGTAGTCGGCTCACCAGAACTCCTTAGCGGTTATCCAAAGCCCTCTAAGATCACAGATTTACAGTACCTCCCGTGCATTAGTAGTCTAACAGCAGTGAACGGGACACCTTGGGTGTTCAAAAGTAATGGTGATGAGGTCATGATTCAGAAAGTAAAGTCTTGTTTTAAAGTTAACAGCGGCCATCTTGCCAAAGCTGGGGCCGTTGCTGGTTTAGGGCTCGCAATATTACCCATTGAACATTGCCAAGATGAAATACGTTCAGGCACTTTGCAGGTCATTGATATGGAGTATCAACCGGAGGACCTTATACTGTACGCATTCTACGCTTCACAAAAACACGTAGCCAATCGGATACCTATGTTTATTGAACACATAAAACATTACGCCCACTTCGACAGCTGAAGCACAGCAGCGATTGCGCTTGTATATCGTCGTGCCACTATACATAACTCACCGAAAGTCCGAGTGACAACTTATTACTCAAGTATGCTGTTTTTTTAATCTACGTTCAGGCTCAGCAGCAAGAGCATAGATACTTTCGGCGTCCAGAGGCCTTAGAAATCATTTATGTTCTATTCTGTAGCCAATAGCGAGTTAGTTTTCACCACCTAATAGCCGGTTAACTCCATATAACCGTTGCCCTCATGACTTCCTTTAATATTGACTGGGCCTTCCCAGTAAGGCACGGTCAATGGCATTTTTGCCAATGGATTAAGCGCCGTGATGGTCAGCGAGATCGCTTGTGAGGGAATGGCCAGCGACCACTCGGTGGGGTATTCTGCTTCATCAATACGGCTGGTTTTGCGCACGGAGAGCTCTATTTCGCTCTGGGGAATGTTCATCCCTTGCCCATCTCGATGCATCAGACGGGCATAGGTATAATCCGCTTCTTCACTGCCCAATTGGCGCAGCTGAAACACCACCAGCGTGGTATCTTGGTCTAATCGCAAAGCAAACCAGTCCCAGCCTTGCTGTGAATCGAGTAAAAACTGTGAGCTCCACTCTCGGTCAATCCAGCCTTGCCCTGTTACAGAAAGCGCCTGCCCATCGATCGTCACCGTCCCGTTGACCGAGACAAATGGCTGACTGTAGTAATAGGACGCCACCTCGCCGTCAGTGCTCTTTTGGCTAAAACCATCTAGGCCTTGTAACTGATATGGCGCATCACTGGTTAGGCTAAGAGCGTAACTAAACTGCTCTGAGTCTGCTTGCAAAGTGGCCGGGAACAGATCAGTGCTGCTTGAATGCCAACGCCAATCATCGATAAAGGCATCGAAAGGCGCGCCCGTCACTCCTGCTAACTGTGGATGAGCGCGTGACCACCTTTCGTCTGCATAGTGAACGTTGTTTTTGGTTACCGCACTATGCGCCATATATAGCTGCCCGCTTGACCAAGGGCTGTTGCCCTCAACACGCGGCTCTGTTGCCAAGCGAAACAAGGTCCACTGAATACCAATCTGCTCTCCTCGTTCATCAGTTAGATTTGCGGTCAGATACCACCATTCATGACGATAGTCGCCGTGAGATAAATGATCTCGCGGGAACTCCAATCGGTGGCCTGGTGTAACTTGGGCATAAACGCTCTCATTGCCTCCCTCCCCCATCCAACTGCCCATTGATGATGCCGGTGCGTTATCACCACCAGTTAAGCTTATGGTAACAAGACTAATAACGGTCAAGGCAACAGCACTTAACACTATGACCCACACTCTAATCATTACAACACCTCACTCTGCAGCGCGGAGATGACCGGTCGATTGACCAGTCGCCAGAGGGGAAAAACCGTCGCGGATACCGCAACGACTATGGTGATGATGCAGATGATCAGCACGCCGCTCCATTGCCAATCGAACACTAGGCTCCAACCAAATGCGCGCAAAGTGACGATATCTGTTAAAACCATGCCTACTAAAGCCCCGAGTGGTAGTGCCAGAATCAGCGTGAACACGACTAAGACCGCTATTTGCCCAACCACTACTCCCATCAATTTGTAGCGACCCACCCCAAGCGCATACAAACGCGCAATCGCCGCCTTACGCGCATCAAGCAACATAAAGCACGCACTAAACAGCCCCACGACGGCTACCAATAAGGTCACACTATTGACCGCACTAGTGATAGCAAAGGTTCTGGAGAAGATCTCAAGGGCGAGGGATTTGATTTGCTGCTGATCATACAACTGACTCTGTTGTAGGTTAAATTGAGTTTTTAGCTGCTCAATTACCGCGAACGGGGCTTGGTCAAAAGCCACCCCGACACTTGATGGTGTGGCAGTGAATCCCAGTTGCTGCCAAAGCTTAGGGGCAATCAGCACCTCACCATCAGGCGAGCCGTAATCGTGAAAGATGGCGCCGACATGAAGCGAGGCACCAGCCAGACTCTCGCTCTCGAGCAGGCTGCCTAGTTTAAGCTGCTGCTTTACCGCCGTAGGCTCACTGATTGCCGCCAGCTCTCCGGCATAGAAACGCGACCAGAAGTCATCGAGCTGCGAGTGAAATACCATGGTTTGCTCTAAGGTTTGGCGATCCTTGGTACCAAGTTGTATCGGCAGGTTAGCGATCTTATCGTCGATATACGTCTGGGTATAAACGCTTTCGATGCCCTCCATACCCTCTAACGCTTCAATCAAGGGCAGCATTTGTCCCGCTGATGGCGTGATGTAAAGGTCAGCGTGTAAACGCTGCTCTAGCCAGGCTTTGAGGGTCGATTCAAAGCTGCCTACTAGTGTATTCATGCCAATATTTGCGGTTACCGCCAGAAGTAGTGCCATCATTGCCAATGAGAGCGGCGCGACGAGCTCCCGAAGCTCGGCAAACAGATAGCATACCAAGCCCGGTATAGAGTGCCGCGCTGCCCATCCGCTAAGCAGGGTTAGCGTTTGTGGTAAGAGTAGAGGTATGGCTACAATCAGTACGCCTAGCCAGAGCATGGTAAAGCGAAAATTCTCTACGCTGAGCAACCCGACTATCGAGACCATCATCAATCCAAGGCCGATTTGACACAAGCGCCCAGAAGCCAACGCCGTCGACCTGGCATACAGCCCTGTGTGTGATGATAATGGCTGGCCAATATGACGGCGAAAATAGTGCCAACAGGCGACGAGGGCCACGACCCAAGTCAGTGACAATGATTGCAGCCACCAATGCCATTGCCAAATGCCCGGTAATAAGGTCGCGCCATAAAGCTGCTCAAGCGTCACCGCCACCATAGGGTGCAGCCAATAGCTCAACTGGATACCAACAACAAACCCAACGCTGACACCAATCAGCACTAGTAACGTTAACTCTATCACTAGGCCAGCTTGCAGTGTGCTTGGGGCTATCCCCGCTTGCTGCAGTTGCACCAGCAACCGGCTGCGCTTAAAAAGACTGTATTGAACTCCGTTGTATGCGATGAACAACCCAACCAGAAACGCGAGCAAGCTCATCGCAGTCAGGTTAAGATGAAAGCTGTCGGTCAAGGCTCCCAGATCGTCGCTTTGCTGATTGATCTCCCAACGCACTTGCTGATCAGCCGCAGACAAGAAAGCAGGCTCAGGTGAGAGATTGGGATCAAACACAGCGATATAACTAAGCTGACCGTCTTTTTTCAACAGACGCTGCGCGAACCCAATATCGGCAAACAATTGGCTACCCAAGCGCCAGCTATCGGGCACAACCACCAGCTCAGCCTCAACGCCCTCTAATACGATAGTGCGCGCAGCGCCGGTTCGCTCATGCTGTGACTGACTGACTAGAACTAACGGCTCGCCAGCCAGAAGTTGATTGAGTGGTAGCTGCTCGCTTGAAAGCGAGGCACCAGTGTCTTGTTCCAAAAAGCGTGAGCCTGCTGTAATCGCAGCAATCACATCGCTGCCTTGTAGAGACCACCTTTGTCCCTCTTGGTCACTCACTCGACCTTCGATAATCGGTAGTGTCCCGCTGACACCGGCCTGGCGTAGTGCAAAATAGACCTGCTCAGATAGATATCGCTGGCCCAAGGGGGGAAGGACAAAAGCATTGGCACGGGCGCTAAGGAGCTCAGTCGATTGGGCGTAACTGCGCTTGGCGTTAAGGTTGATGGCTTGAACGGCGACAAACAGTGTCACTGCTAGCAAGATCCCGAGCAAAATCGAGCCCGCCTGGAGCGGTGCTTGGCGGTAGTGCGCAGCGAACACTCTCGAGCATATGCGTAAATGCTGCAACTCAACTCGCCTCATCAATTTGTCCACCACTCAGTTGCAGCTGTGTTTGCATATATTGCGCACACTCACGACTGTGAGTGACCAGTACGATCGCGGTGTTCCCTTGTGTGGAGAGCTCAATAAGCAGGCGCATCACCTCATTACTGGCGTGTTGATCTAGGTTGCCCGTCGGCTCATCTGCCAACAAGATCTTAGGGCGATGGGCTAAGGCGCGAGCGATAGCGACTCGCTGTTGCTGCCCCCCTGAGAGACTGGCAACATGACGCTCGAGCAGTGTCTCTATCCCCAGTGACGCCACTAGGTGCTGACACCAATCATTCCAACGCTGGCCTTGTAGGGTCAGGGGAAACTCGATGTTTTGCTTTACATTTAGTGGTGTAAGCAGGTTGAACTGCTGGAATATCACGCCGAGCGAGCGAGCACGAAAGTCACTCCATTGTTGGTGTTGCCAATCTTGCGTGTTGTCACCCAACAGGATAAGGTCGCCGCGACTTGGGGTTTCGAATCCGCCGATGATATTGAGTAAGGTACTTTTACCACTGCCACTTGCTCCCGTCAGGGCGATGCTCTCACCGTGCGCGATCGACAGATTGATGTGGCCAAGCACCTGATGCGTTTCCTTACCATCTTGAAAGCTCTTGGCCAAATTGACGAATTGCACCAGCGGGTGTTCCATCTCCCCTCCTTGTTTATGGCGTGGGAACTGCTTATCTTTATCTGACTTTATACTGAGTTGGACAGTACCCACGCAGAATATCAGGGTGACGCAGCCGTTCATGCTTACTGCGCCGACCGCAGACTCGCTTACGCCACAGTTTAAAGCTTGAGCGCTTCATACTCGCGCGCATCAAGGTGATCACTTGGGCTTCGCTGACACCAAATTGCCGCCAGATTGCCTCAAACGGCGTGCGATCCTCCCATGCCATCTCAATTATTCGCGAGCGCTGCTCTTCATCTAAACTCATTTCACTCTATCCCTAGTTACCTTTATAGGTCATTTCATACGCCACCGAAGGGGTAAAAGACTGAAATGTGGCCTGAAATTGATAAAAAAGCGTTAGATTGCAAAGAGATCATCCCTGCTCACAACGACTCACTACAAGACGGGGTTGCCAGCACTGATTAGTTAACCGATGAGCCTCTTGCACGCTTCCAGCTAGCCAGGTATCAAGTTGCTCATCATCAAGCAGCAGTGGCATTCGGTGATGATAGTCAGCGCACTGAGCATTGGCACTGGTGGTCAAGGTGACTAACTTGCTCTTATCGAACGCGATCCCGGCCATCCACACTGGTGAGCCATCAGGGTGTGCAAAGAGATAGCGCTGCTTGACACCGGCAAATGTCGCCCACTCATACCAACCCGAGCAGGGCACGATCACGCGCGCTTGTTGAAAGGCATTGCGAAACGTGACCTTGGTGGCCACCGATTCCGCTTGAGCATTGATAATAATTCGTTTTGACCAACTGGGCTGAATACCCCAAGTGAGGTTGGTTTGCTTGAGTCCGGCATGATGGCTTAGTGAGGAGAGAGGCTCGGGTGAGGCGAGATGGCCATGCGACGGGTGATGAATAAGCGTTGCTACCTGCTCGGTTGGCCTCAGGTCTTGATTGGTTGGCGTGGAAAAGGTGACCCCGAGCAGCGTAGTGACAGCCGTGCACAACGGGTCATCAATAATATTCAGTCTGCCACACATAAATCACCTCCTCACTACGCTCTAACAAGCACTATAGCAAAGGAGGTCACTATGACTGTGGGCTTGGTCGCACTAACTGATCGCACTACTTGATGGCAACGATCACCCGGCCATCTTCGAGGTGCTCATCGCACTCTGCGCCATCTAACATCTGACCAAGCGGCGACTGCGGGGTGATCACCACCACCTTGCCGTTAGCAAGCTTGACTCCACCGCACACGGGCAAAAACCAACACGTCATGCCATCATCAAGGCGCACCAATGCGCCAAGCTCTATCTCATCATCAACATCAAAGTCACGCAACGCCATCGACTTGAGGCGCTCAATCATCGCGGTGCAGTCGGCGACACGTTGTGACTGTCCATGCGCCAGATAGGCCGCTTCCAGACCCACGGTATCGTACTGGGTTTCGGCCACACTCTGCTCGTGGGTTGCATCATCGTGGGCACTATCTGCCGCTTTAAGGGCGGTTTGGCGTGAGGTTTCAAGGGTCTCAATCAAGCTCTGGCGTAATTGGTGTTTGTCATACATAGCGGTAGTGTACTAGTGGTGGAGATGAATATTCATCGCGCTATGATAACCACTTGAGTGCCAAACTGAAACTGTCCTTGTTGCGAAATGCATTTGTTGCAAAGCTCGGTTTTTACGGCGTTGGGTCATCGCCGATAATCAACAAGCTGGTTTGCTCGCGCTTAGGTAACTTACTCACCACCAGCCGATAAGAGCGGTCGATCAGGTCTTCGAGCATCGATTCAGGTACCTCGCCATCAAGCGCAATCGTCACCCAATGACGTTTGTTCATATGGTAGCCACGTTTGATACTCGCGTACTCATCGACCAAGAAATCCACCTCACTCGGCTGACATTTTAGGGTCAAATCGAGCGGCGTATTCTCGTGTGCCACCCAGGCAAACATCTTGCCTTTCACCTTATACACACGCACTTCGGGCCCAAATGGATAGCTTAGTTCGCTGCCCGCGCGGGATAAAAGAGAGTGCTCTAGCTTGTCTAACTCCATTGCTCTACCCTTCTAATTTGCCATTGGTTTTGCTCGGCCAGTGCGGTTAAATCATCCAACTGCTGAGCCGTCACTTGACGCAGCCAGCTGGCTATCTCTTGGGTGATCTCGCTCGGCTGTGGTTGATGACAGTAATACTTCCACGGACTGGTGTAGATGATGGTCTGTTTGGGGCTGGTCAAAAAGCCTTGCTGCAGCTCCGGCAACACCAACAGCATATCCGTTACGGTCACCCCTTGTCCCGATAAACAGGCACTTAGCGCCAGATCGAGAGTAAAAAGCGTCGAGTTCCTCACGCTCTCGCCGTCGCGATGCCCTATCTGCTCGAGCCAAGATCGCCAATCGGTATGGTCATCGGTTGGATGCAGGCGTGGCTGCGCCAGAACATCGTCAATAGTGACCGGGGCTTGGTCGGGGCGGGTGGCGCACACCGGTGACATATATTCATCGCGTAGAAATTCAATATCATGGCGCGGCATGGGTTTACGCGTGAAAAAGATCGCCAGATCGTAATCACCCGAGGTCAAGGTTAGCTCCTCCTCAAGTGTAGGCACAACAATGATCTCATATTGAGGGTATCGCTCGACCAAATAGGGCAGCCTTGGCATCAGGACTCGCGTGGCAAAACTCATCGCCGATTTGATCACGATCCGACGACCTTTTTGCTGCTTCCAGCTGGCAAATAACTGTTCTAATTCACCATAGCTGCGGGTCAGCAGCTGAGCCAACTGCTGGCCTTTATCACTGAGTTCAATATAACGTTGCTTGCGGATAATCAACGTCTGCTGACAATACTCCTCCAGTTGGCGAATTTGACGGCTGACCGCACCTTGGGTCACATTCAGTTCATCTGCCGCCTGAGTAAAACTCATATGACGCGCTACGGCTTCGAAGGTGGTTAAGCACTTGTGTGAGTATGGAGTATTTGGATAGCTGGTCATTGTTTAACCCATGAGTTCAAGTAATGTCAGAGTGGCATAAAAGTCGATTGAAAGCCAATCGATAGATCGCTATTTTACTCCTCCACCAAAGAGGACCTTATGCAAACAATACTCACACTGGCTCTGCCGCTGATCATCTCCCAACTTATTTCAATGGCACTGGTCCTCACGGATATCTGGATGATGTCCCAACTCTCTGTCGCCGCCATTGCCGCAGGTGGATTGGGGGCGACGGTTTACAACTTCGTCTTTATTCTCATCTCGAGTATTGTCGGCTGCGTCGCCAATCTGGTGGCGATTGCTTACGGCAAACAAGTCGCCCAGCGTGAAGCCGCACAAGCGCAAATCGACCGCGCAGTGAAAGGCGGAATTCTAGTCGCACTCCTGCTCTCTATCGGTAGTGTGATGGTCTTTGCCACCGCCCCGCAGTTTTTGATGCTCGCGGGTCAGCCACAAGCGGTGATAGAGCAAGCGATGGTTTACCTCGAGGCCGTCAAATGGGCAATGCTGCCCTCACTGATGTTGCTTGTACTGCGAGGCTTAGCCAGTGCAACCGGTAACGTTCGTTCGGTGATGTTTATGTCGATTGCCACCGTGCTGATCAATATCCCCCTTTCCTACCTACTTGCGTTCCCGCTCGGTCTCGAACTCAAGGGCCTTGGGCTTGGCACGGCTCTGTCCGCGTTGATCGTGATGCTTGGCTACAGTTGGTGGCTATTCCGTCACCCAAGCTACCAAGCTTATGTGCCATGGCAAAGGCTTAAACACTACCGCCCTGGGGCTATGTTGCCCATTTTAGGTCTTGGTACGCCAATTATGCTTGCCGCCCTGATGGAAAATGGCCTTATATACGGTGGAACGCTGCTGGCGGGAACCATCAGCGTCACCGCGCTCGCGATTCACCAAATCCTTTTGCAGTGCCTGAGTTTTACCTGGAACATTAACTTCGGCCTCTCTCAAGCGGCAGCGATACTGGTAGGGCGAGAGTTTGGTGCGAACAATTTCGCTGCGATTAAAACCATCGCGTTAAAAAGCTTTGCCTTGATGACGCTGCTTAGCCTAGTGCTGTGCGCCGTATTTATCGCCTTTCCCGGCGTGATCATTGCCTTGTTCAACCTTGATAGCGCTGAGCAAGCCGCTGCGGCATTGTTTCGCTCGGTACTTTGGGTAGTTGCGATCTCATTTGTGGTCGATGCTTGGCAGTTGTTGGCAATCAATTTGCTGCGTGGCATGACCATAGTCAAAGGTCCGACACTGATTACTGCGATTGGTTATTGGGGATTTGGCATTCCTAGTGCCTGGATGCTCACTCGCGACTACGGCCTGACCGGTATTTGGGCAGGGATCGGGATTGGCCTAGCGGCAACCGGGATTTTCCTGGTGGTGATGCTGTATCAACGCTTGGCAAAAGAGCCTGGCTAGCACGCCTAGGCTGGGATGACCTGCGGCCCCGAGCTTGGGGCCGTTCAAACGTAACAATAAAACTAGCTCTCAATCATTGAGGCAGGGATAAAGATCTCTTTGCTGCGCGTCACAGAGGCGTATTCCGGGAAAACACTCGCCGCTGATAGGATGCGACGCAACATATCCATCGCCAGTGTCGAAATGACCACCTTACTGTTTTCAGTATTGTAGCGACGATTAAAGCTCAGCAACTGCCCCCACTCCCCTTGCTCGGTCGCGACTGCAATAGCAAAGGTCTGGTTATCTAAGGCCCCAGTGACGACTGCGACATCACTTTTACAGCGATCTTTGCTAGCACCTGCCAGTGCTAAGGCCGCTGCCACCGGGTCTTGCTCATGATTGAAGTTAGGTTTGTCACTACCAAGCACCCAGGCCGAGCCCATCTGCGCACTGGCTTTCTCATCTGAGTTTACCCAGTAACTCAGGTGCCCAAAGGTCGATTCTTCAGCAATCGATAGATTAAGCTTCTTATCCGCGAGCAAATGTCCAATATGCTCAATCATGGTTTCATCAATACTGACCACAAATTCCGCGATCAACTTGTAGACCATTTGCATCAGCTTAACGCGTACCTCAATATCATCAGCCGGGCCAAGTAACTTAACCTCGATAAAAGGAATCGCCGAGCGGTAACCAAACTCATAGCCCTCTGGAAGATCGAACTTAGCCAGTCTATCTGACAGGCCAGACTCGGTACTGCCAAAGGTATACAAACGACTGCAACGCATTGGCGTGAGCGTGGGAACACCGGCTTTGATGCGTGGGCATATTGCCTCTGTGATCATCTTCTTAAATTCACTTGGCACGCCCGGGGTAAAGTACAAGTCACAATCATTAAGTCGAACCTTAAACCCACACGCTGTGCCGACTGGGTTGTCGATCATCTCAGCGCCCACAGGCAACATCGCTTGCTTGATATTGCTTTTGGGCATCTCTTTGCCTCGAGCGGCGAAAAATTGCTTGAGCCTGTCTAGCCACTGGGTATTGAGTTCCAAACCCACCTCTGCCGCCGCGGCCATCGCCTCGGCACTCATATCATCGGTCGTCGGCCCCAAACCACCATTGACGATCACCACATCGTTATTGAAACTCAGCGTAACCAACTCTTCGATCAAGGTATCCATGTGATCGCCCACGGTTGAGCGACGGGCTAAGGGCAGCCCTTGTTGGTAAAAGTACTCTGACAGCCAGGCAGCATTGGTGTCGACAATGTCTCCATGAAGCACTTCTTCACCCGTGCTTAGCATTACGATTTTGATCATTAAGACGGTCAATCCTTATTGTTTATTGTCTCTTATATCGGGACAATGACTTACTATTAAGTCGCTGTAAGATATAGAGTTACAAATCGGGCCAACACTAAGAAAGCCCAAATAGCACATCACTACATTGTAACGAAATGGCCCTGCAAACCCCTACCTTTTTAGCTTAATCAGCGTTGCTTTATCTGCAATTGGTGACTTTGCTCCCTAAAATATCTCCAGTTGATGAGCAAGCACCTAGCTATCGTTGAGGCGTAAAATTGGAACAGTTATCACTCAAACTTGACGCTAATATGTTTCGACAACAATCAAGGTAAAAATATGTGATTGATGCCGAAAAAAATTTCCAATCTTGCGTGCTTTGAAGGATAATTCTTAGGTTTACAACTAACAATCAATCTATTGGAGTTTTCGTGTTAAGAAATCGTCTTAGTGCCTTGCTGGTCTCTGCATCCGTT
Source organism: Vibrio sabulosilitoris (assembly GCF_055391395.1). Lineage (NCBI taxonomy): Bacteria > Pseudomonadati > Pseudomonadota > Gammaproteobacteria > Vibrionales > Vibrionaceae > Vibrio > Vibrio sabulosilitoris. Next base: position 1,952,014 of record NZ_AP029599.1, on the reverse strand, counting down.
TGTACGACTGCTGCGGCAAGCTCATTCAACGAGCATCAACATATTGAATTCTCCTATACCCCAGATTGCCAAGGATCTTGTTGGACACAGGCACAACCTTATCGCTATCAACCTAAGCTCGACCCATACTCAATGAGCTTGGCCGAGCCAGAACTCAATATCAATGAGCCCACTCTACCTAAGTACCTAACCGTACAGGATGAGAAGGATTGGGACTACCTAATGGGGCAAACCTACACCATATTGGGCCTGAGTGTGGCTACTGTTGGCTTTATGACTCTTCTTCCCGAGTCAATCACCAAGTGGGATGAAGATGACATCAAGCTGAGTGGCTTAGGTAGACAGTGGTGGGACAACGTCAAGGAAGGCCCGGTATGGGATCGTGACGAACACTTTCTAAACTATGTAATGCACCCCTACTTTGGCGGTGTGTACTATACGGCAGCGCGTCACTCCGGATTTAATGAGTTTGAGTCGTTTATCTACTCTGCGACTATGTCAGCATTCTTTTGGGAATACGGTGTAGAGGCATTTGCTGAAGTCCCGTCATGGCAGGATCTGTTTATTACACCTTTCTTTGGTGCTGTGGTGGGTGAAATGATGTTCGAGGCTGAGCAAGACATCGTTGCGAACGGCGGCGAAGTGTGGGGCTCACAGCGCGTGGGTGATGTGACTCTGTTTTTCCTCAACCCGGTTGGGCACATTCATGGTTGGGTATCCGATGCGTGGGGCGGCAGTGCTGAGTTCCAGTTTAACCACACTCCGTGGTTTGGTAACTCACAAGCGGCGCAATTCGCACTCGATTCAGGTGCTAAATACGATTCGCAGTTTTATGCAGTTGAGTTTAAGGTTCACTTCTAAGCCAAAGTACTCAACAAAATGCACAAAAGCGACCCATGCGGTCGCTTTTTTTGTGGTCAATTATGTGCCCAAGCTACTGTTTTAGCGCATAGGTATTCGTCTGGCTTTAATTTTTTGAACTTACTCAAACAATTGTCTGACAAGGCCTCTAAACTAAACCTTAACCTGTGCTGTGGCGTAACCATAATTACACCGTGATATAACAACCTGCGCCAATCAGCACCGAAGTCTAGGAGGAGACTATGAACAGCATATTTATCGTAAACTTTGCCGGTAAAGCACAACCCTCAACCATCAAGCAACTCGCGGCTGTCACCCATGAAAATGGCGGTAAGTGGCTAACCAGCAAAGTCAACTTTATTGATGAGCATGTCGCCGCAGTCATCAAAGTTGAAGTACCTAAAGCTAATGAATCGGTAGTGAAGCAGGCATTTGAGGGGCATCCTGGTCTGATGGTGCAGATCGAAGATAGCGTCGATAACTCCTCGAAGACAGATACGATTCATCAAGTACGGCTTGATGCAAATGATCGCGCTGGGATCGTTAACGAGATCACTCATATTCTGGATGCCAAAGGCATATCGATTCTTGATATGGACTGCAATCGCGTATTTGTTGCCAGTGGGGGCGGGATAAGCTCGAGCCTATTCAGTGCCAATATGGCGCTCAAGCTGGCGCCTGAGTTGAGTATTGAAGATGTGACCAAGGATCTTGAGATGCTTAGTGAAGATACACGTGTGATCCTAGAGTCATGAGCCAATAGAAGCAAACGTGGGGAATCAGCACAACCTGTTTCTCCACAGATTCACCAACTTGGAATAACAAATTACACAAGCCCATCAAGACTCTTCGATTCTGTCGATGATCATTTCTTGAGCATGAGCTGAACTTGACCACACTCCAATGTGGATGAACCTCTATTAACCCAATCCAAACCAGTCATACTCACTAGGCGGGTATTGAGTAACATATTTCCATTACCAAAATGTTCACCACTACAGTGCATGCACGTCATATTCTTGTCAGTGACTCGATACTTAAAAATGGCCTATCGCTCCTATTCTGCTCTTTTTTCACTCGGTGCACTAAGAAAGCCCGCAATTACTGGGACTAATATAAATGACGCTAACACTAATACGGTAATAACCGTATTATCTAAATCGCCCATCTACTCTCCTATAATTTCCCTTGTAATGGCGTTCGTGAATTTTAAAAACAGCCATACTCCTCAAGTTTTATCAATACACCATATGAACATTATTTCCGCCATCCAAAGGCCTTGGTATTAGAAGACTTCAAAGTATAAGTTAACATGCTTCATATAGATAATTATGACTAATTAGGGTGTATTCCAACAAAACCTAGCCAAGCTTGATTAGCCCCCTTGTAATTAACATTTTTGTAACTAGTATTTTTATTATAAACTGGTGTTTTTCGCAAGATATACAAGGAAGTATGATGAGAAAATGGTTAGCAGTAGCTCTTTCAATCTTAGTTCTGGGTGGGTGTGCCTCTGTGCCTATGGCCTCAGTCGAAGCCGATACAGAAGCCAAACAGTTCAGAACGCCACCAGAAGGTAAGTCAGGATTATATATTTTCCGTGATTCCTTTGTCGGAAGAGCCTTAAAGAAAGAAATAGCAATTAATGATGAACCAATAGGTCAATCAGCCCCAGATGTATATTTTTATAGAGTACTTGACTCTGGAGAATATAAAATATCGACTGAATCAGAGTTTAGTCCTAATGACTTAATCATTACAATGGAACCACAAAAGAACTATTTTGTGGAAAATTACATAAAATTGGGCGTGTTTGTTGGTGGAGCAGATTTAAGAGAAGTGAGCGAATCTGAAGGCATGGATCGCGTCAATAAGCTTAGCTTGGCAGAATAATTTTCAGAGCCCTAATGGCTGAGATGGCAAGAGGAATCAGTGTTCCTCCTGTCATCTTGCATGTTATGAGAGAAATAATCGTCATTGTTTACCAAGGACACTTACTACGTTTAGTATCGACTTACAAACAGACCAACAAATAGAGATAACACACCCCCTCTGTTATTTGCTGCGTAGCCCCAAGTGCATCGCCTGTATAACCACCGACCTGGCGAACCATCCAACGCCCTAAAAGCCATCGCGTGATGGATAAAAAAGCGACTATCCCAATCGCATAACTCCAATAAGGCAGCAGTGCTAGACTTCCAAGCGCAATGATCAACAGTGTATCTCGATCCCTTTTAGCATGTTGACTTGGTGAAACCTTTAACTTTGAGTGCTCGGTTTGCCGCACATAATCATGAGTATATATAAAGCTCACTGCGATAGTACGACTAAGGATATGCGCCAACACAATACTAATCATAACCTCTGACATGCCAAATTGACCGAGTGCAGTAAGGCTTGAATATTTTAACAGCAGTATCATTACTATACCGAGTAACGCATACGCGCCAACACGGGAGTCTTTCATTATTTCCAACTTGCGCTGTGGAGTAAATCCACCACCAAACCCGTCACAGGTATCAGCGAACCCATCTTCATGAAAGGCGCCGGTTAGGTAAATCCCTGCCATCATCGACAGCACCACCGCAATCTCAATTGGCCAGAGTTGAACGGCGAGAAAATAAACAACCGCATTGAGTCCACCAACCAATAGCCCGACTAGGCCAGCGTACTTATACGACTCATTTTTTAGAGCTTCACTATAAGGGGTACTTTGTGGCACCGGGATGCGAGTGAATATCATCAGTGCTAAACAATAGACTTGCCACTCACGAATTAACCATTGCTTCATTGTGCTTGCGTTCACTTATTTAATCCTGCTCTGGCCATAATAACTGTGGCCACAATTTATTGTGTTCATCTCGATAAACCGACATCGAAACCCGCGCGCCATAGGGAATATTCATCCGCTGTAGATAGTGACCATCTCTTGGCATATTCAGGTTCTGCCGAATAATCTGCTTAATCACGCCACCATGAGTGACCAACAGTATGCGCTTACCTTGATAACGCTCAAGTACCGCTTTCCAAGCCGCTTCAATGCGCTGATCAAAGTCGACTAAACGCTCTCCATTTGGCGGTGTGGTTGCCCACGGATCATCCCAAAAGGCCATCAGTTGAGCTTGGTTTTGATCCCAGACCGCTTGTTTTTCTTTGCCATCCCAGTCGCCAAAGTTGAGCTCTTGAAAACCCGGCTCAATCACTAGAGGGGTCTTTTGGTCACTCGCATATAGCTTGGCAAACGCCTGGCAACGAATCCTTGGCGATGTGATCACCACATCAACTTGGGTAAGCCCAGCCACCGCTTTATACATTTGCTGCCAACCAGACTCGGTCAAAGCAAATTCGCTATGACCACGAAAACACTGCTCTCCCTCTGGTCGACCGTGGCGCAAAAGCTCAATGTGTGTGAGTGCGTTGTCCATTATCAAGCCCTTATATTGCTTCTTTCTACACTGACCATTATCCTACGTGGCATCATACACGCTAATGTACATACGGGCGTAACTTTTTGATTAATCACGAATAGGTCAACATGAATCCGATCGTTATCACCGGTGGTCCCGGCGCAGGAAAAACCACCATTATTGAGGCATTAAGTGAACAGGGCTTTATGACGTTTGAGGAGAGTTCAAGGAGCCTCATTGAGCAGCAGTTAGCGCTTGAAGATGGCGTATTGCCTTGGACTGACTTACCGGCGTTTGCTGATTTGTGTTTCGACTTAATGCTCAAACAAAAGCACTTGGCAAATTACGCGGACACTAAGGCCACATTTTTAGATCGTGCCATCCCGGACATTATTGCTTATTTACGAACAGGAGAGTGTGACGTTGACCCGAAGTACATTCAGGCAGGGTCAGGCTACCACCATAAGATTTTTATGTGTAAGCCCGAAGCAAGTATCTACAACCAAGACCAAGTCAGGCCACACAGTTTTGAAGAGGCGCTACTCATCCACCAAAACTTAATTTCAGCCTACTCAGACTTAGCCTACGAAATAGTGGAAGTGCCGTGGGGGACAATAGAATCCAGAGTGAACTTTATCAAAGCTCAGATAACATAACGCTTAAGGGGTGCGAGCAACACAACACAAGTGCCCTGCTACTCGCTTCCCGGAACGAAGTGTAACCCGCACCTCGCCCCTTATTATTTAACCGACCATTGTGACAAAGAGCGTTTAAAGTCGTTATAGTCAAACTCATTCAACTTCTGAAGTTGACCATCTGAACGCTCACAATAAACCGAAGGCATACGCAAACCATTAAACCAGTTTAGTTTCACCATGGTGTAACCAGCACTGTCTAGGATATGCAGGCGCTGGCCAACCTCTAGCGGCGCATCAAAGTTAGCAACACAAAACTGATCGCCGGCCAGACATGAACATGAGCCAATCACGTATTCGTGCTCGCCCTGCTCGCTCGCTTCCAGTACTGATGCAGGCTCATCATAGATCAGCGTATCTAGGCGGTGCGCCTCAGTGGCTGAATCAACAATAGCGGTTTTCTTTACGTTCTCAACAATATCCACCACAGTCACTACCAGGTCAGTAGTTTTAGTGATAATCGCTTCACCAGGCTCTAGGTATAACTGCACACTGTGTTTATCAGTAAACGCTTTCAGCGCTGCGCCCAACTTATCAATTTCGTAGCCAGGCCAGGTGAAGAACACGCCGCCGCCAAGGCTAACCCAATCCATTTGGTCTAAGTACTCACCAAACTGCTCAGAGATCGAATCAAGCAGTGCAGTAAAGGCATCAACGTCTTTATTCTCACAGTTCATGTGGAACATCACGCCATCAAGGCTTTCGAACACCTCTGGGTTAATGTGATCGGCTTGTACGCCAAGGCGTGAGTACTGACGCGCTGGGTTTGCTAAATCTTGACCGGCGTAGCTTACGCCAGGGTTAAGACGCAGGCCCAAAGACGCTTTGCCTTCAACAATATGACGGTAGGCTGCCAGTTGGCTTTGCGAGTTGAAGATCATCTTGTCGCAGATATCCGCCACTTCGCGCACGTCGTCTTCACTGTAGCCAACACTGTACGCGTGTGTCTCACCACCGAAGGTCTCGTAACCGAGTTTTACCTCGAATGGGCCTGAGCTAGTTGAGCCATCTAGATAAGGCTTGATGATGTCAAACACACCCCAGGTTGAGAAACACTTCAGCGCCAAAACCAATTTCACGCCGGAGATCTCTTTGAGGTATTTCGCTTTTTCTAGATTTTCAATCAACTTATCTTCGTTGATCATAAAGTATGGGGTTTTTAGTTCGTGCTTTTGCATACAGACCATCACTCTAAATCGAACAAAGCCGACGCTTGCGCATCGGCTCTTAATATCTGGCCAAATGGTGGATTTGGCCTTAGCGCGCTTTTCATCTTCGCAAATTGAAAAGCGCCAGCAAGCTAACTTATTTTAGCTTATGAATCTCAGGCTGACCCACTTCAAGCTCTTGAACGTGCCAGTCTAGGCCGATCTCAGGCATAGTTTCTAGGAACGGATCTGGGTCCAATTGCTCCATGTTGAACACGCCCTTGTCTGCCCACTTGCCACGGAAGAACTGTAGCGCTGCGGTGATCGCAGGAACGCCAGTGGTGTAAGAGATTGCTTGGTGCTCTACGTCTTCGTAAGCCACTTCGTGGTCGGCGTTGTTGTAGATAAACACGCTGCGCTCAGCGCCGTCTTTCTTACCTTGAACCCAAGTACCGATACAGGTTTTACCTGTGTAGCCCGGCGCTAGAGAGGTTGGGTCCGGTAGCAGTGCTTTTAGTACGTGCAGAGGCTGAACCACAGTGCCGTCGTGTAGCGTTAGCGGATCTGGGCTCAATAGGCCAATATCACGCATGCAGTTGAAGTAGTTGAGGTACTTATCACCAAAGCCCATCCAGAATTCGATACGCTTCGCTGGGATAAATTCCTGCATTGAACGTACTTCATCGTGCGCCATTGAGTAAACCTTGTGCTTACCCACTAGTGGGAAATCAAACTCTAGCATACGTGAGTGACATGGCACTTGTTTCCACTCTTGGTTTTCCCAGTAGAAAGAGTCACCTTGGATCTCAAGCATGTTGGTTTCTGGGTCAAAGTTGGTCGCAAACTTCTTACCGTGGTCGCCCGCATTCACATCCATGACATCGATGGTATCAATCTCATCGAATAGGTGCTTCACTGCGTAAGCAGCAAATACCGATACTACGCCTGGATCAAAGCCCGCGCCAAGAATACCTGTGATGCCCGCTTCAGCAAACTTCTCACGGTAGCCCCACTGCCAGTCATACGCTTGTGGTACCTGCTGACCTTCAGAGCACAGGTCAACGGCCACTGAAGTATCAAGGTATGAAACTTTTGCTTGGTAACACGCTTCCATGATGGTCATGTTCACCCACGGAGGACCGGCGTTAATCACAAGATCAGGCTGAACCTCTTTGATCAATGCAACCAATGCTTCTACGTCGTCCGCGTTCACCGCGCGCGCTTCCAGTTTCTTCGATGGGTCTTTCAGGTTGTTCTTTTTCTGAATCGACTCGATGATTTTTTCACACTTGCCCACGGTACGTGATGCGATTGTGATATCACCTAGTACATCGTTGTTCTGAGCGGCTTTGTGTGCCACTACCCAGCCAACACCGCCTGCACCAATCTGTAGAATTGCCATAGTTTCCGTTACCTTATTTTACTAACTCAACCGCTAGTTGGTTGATATCATTAAGTAGTTTTTCAAAATCCGTCATAGACAGGGTTGGGTTCAAGATGGTGAATTTCAGCGCCGATTGGCCCTCAATTACCGTTTCACCCAGCACTGCGACGCCGCGTACCAAGGCTTCGATACGCACTTGTTGGTTTAATTTGTCCCAGCCTTTAGCTTCACCAAGTGTAGTACGGAATAACACGGTTGATAGCGATGGGCGAGCCAGCAACTCAAAGCCAGCTTTCGCGTCAACCATATCCGCAACTTGTTGAGTCTGCTCTAGAAGATGATCGTACATCTCACCGAGCGCCTGCGGTCCTACGCTCTGCATGGTCATAAAGACTTTAAGTGCATCAAAACGCTTAGTGGTCGCAATCGACTTATCCACTAGGTTTGGCAGCTCATCGTGCTCACGGTTTAGGTAATCCGCGTGATGCAGCATGAACTTAAAGTTTGCCTTATCGTTCACCAATAGCGCACCGCAACTGATGGTTTGGAAGAACAGCTTGTGGAAGTCGACACTCACTGATGCTGCGCGCTCAATACCAGATAGACGCCCTTTTGAGCCGCTTAGGATCAGTGCACCGCCGTATGCGCCATCAACGTGCATCCAAAGCTCATGCTTGTCTGCAACATTGGCAATCACGTCAAGGTTATCAATTGCACCGTGGTCAGTGGTGCCTGCAGTGCCGACAATCGCAAACGGGATCAAACCCTCTGCCTTGGCATCAGCAACCACTTGCTCTACCAGCTCAGCTTTCATGGTGCCATCAAGGTTGGCTGGCACGCTTAGTACCGCTTTCTCACCTAGGCCCATCCAAGAAGCCGATTTCTGTACCGTGAAGTGAGCGTTGTCTGAGCAGACAATACGCAGCTTGTCGGCGTAATCCGGCAGACCGAGCTTCTGGATCGAGTGACCGCTTAGCTTGTCAGCAATCCAATCGCGCGCGAGCAGCAGACCCATCTGGTTACTCTGTGTGCCGCCACTGGTCATAATGCCATCGGCCTTGGTGCCTAGCTCATACTTGTCACATAGCCAGTTAATCACTTTTTGCTCAACGTAGGTCGCTGATGAGGCTTGATCCCATGAGTCCATTGACTGGTTAAGTGCACCGATCATCGCTTCGGCTGCCACAGATGGCATCAATGGCGGAGTATGCAGGTGAGCAATACAGTTAGGGTGCTGAGTGAAGATTGCATTCTTCGCCACCAAATCTGTGGTGCTGTCGATCACCTCTTTGAGGCTCTTGTCCGACGCATCTAGATTCACCGCGTTGATCTGCGCCTCAAGCTGCGCAGGCTCCATACCTGAGTACGGCTGCTCGACTTGCTCGAAGATCTCTTTCATCACGCGCGTGGTGTGGTTCATCACATCAGCGAACTCGTTGGCACCAGTCTCGCCGGTGTGAATAAAGTGCTTTTTCCACTTGTGATTGTCTGCAGGCTCTTCAACCATATCAGCGCCCGCCGCCAGCATGGCTGCCTCAAGAGTGCGCAGAGCAAAATCAATCTGCTCAAAAGAGATGATCACAGGAGGCAGGAAGCGGATCACCGAGCCATCACGACCGCCCTTCTCTACCATCAAGCCGCGTTCAAGCGCTGCACGCTGGATCTTAAGGGTTAACTCGCCATCTGAGGCTGGCTCACCAAATTTGTTTTTCTCACCGCTTGGCTTTTTGATCTCAATGCCGAGCATCAAGCCTTTGCCACGCACTTCTGCAATGCAGTTAACGCGTTTTTGGATGTTTTCAAGACCAAGGCGTAGGTACTGACCCGCAATGTTGGCGTGCTCTACTAGGTTGTCACGCTCAATGATCTCTAGCGCTTTAGCGCCCGATACCATCGCTAGCTGGTTACCACGGAACGTACCCGTGTGCTCGCCTGGACGCCAGGTATCAACTTTCTTATTGAAGACCAAGATCGACATTGGCAGGCCGCCACCAATCGCTTTTGACAAACACAGGATGTCTGGGCTGATGCCTGCTTCTTCAAATGCGAAGCGGTAACCAGTTTTACCGACACCACACTGGATCTCATCCAGAATGAGCAAGATTTCGTGCTCGTCACACAGCCGGCGCAGTTCGCGCAGCCACTGTGCAGGGGCTGGGATCACGCCGCCTTCACCTTGTACAGGCTCAACGATGATTGCCGCAGGCTTCATGATGCCCGCTTCATCGTCGTTGAGAAGACGTTCAATGTAGCGAATGTTGGCTTTCGCGCCCTCTTCGCCGCCAAGACCAAATGGGCAGCGCAGGCTGTATGGGAACGGCATAAAGTGCACATCTGACATTAGGCCAGTGCGGCGCTCTTTGGTGCCAAGGTTACCCATCATGCCCATGGTACCGTTGGTCATGCCGTGGTAAGCACCACGGAAGGCAAACATGGTGTTGCGACCGGTGGTCTGCTTAGCCAGCTTAATCGCCGCTTCAACCGCGTCAGCGCCTGAAGGACCGCAGAACTGGATTGCTGAGTCTTTGGCAAAATCTTCTGGCAAGAAGGCTTTTACCTGACGAATAAAGTTTGCTTTTGCTTCGGTTGTGATGTCCAGCGTCTGATAAGGCAGACCTGAATCAAGCTGCTCTTTGAGTGCTTGGTTGATTTCTGGGTGGTTATAACCCAATACAAGCGTGCCAGCGCCCGCTAGACAGTCTAGGAAAACCTGACCACGTGTATCTTCAACCAACGCCCCGTACGCTTTTTTAATTGCGATTGGTAGTCGACGAGGGTAAGAACGAACCTCTGACTCATGCTCTTGCTGCTCACGTAGCGCTGAGTCTAGGGTTAAATCATAATTGCCTTCTAAAACAGGCACTTGAGAAGAAAAATTGCTTGCGATACTGGTATCGACTTCAAAGGCGGTGCTCATTATATATACCTTGAATCCGAGAAAATCCAACACGAGCCGATCCTATTCCATAGACGGCAAATATAGACGACGCCCTTGCTAACAAATAGCAAAGCGCATCAAACCACGAAGGTGGCGACGTTATTATTTAGAAGCTCAAGGTTCCGTGATACTGCTGGTGTGCAGCACTGGACATTGATATGGAATGGAGCTGATTAATATGTCTGTCGTTAGTGAGTTCAATGTTGGGTTTCCCAATAACATGTTGCACTCTAGCAACACTAGTATCCCGTCTATCGGTAAAGGTCTTACCGATACCTACCCTACGCAGCGTCACAATCAGCTTGAATGGTCACTGCGCGTATCCCCCAGAGAGTGAGCCTGTGCTCAACTGTCCGAGATTGCGCGCGAAAATATCATAAAAATGAGAGAGTTTGCAACTAAAAATGCATTATGAAACACGACAACAGTTCAGTTTTCGCGCACATGAGACAAGAAAAAAGCAGGTCTCAAACCTGCTTTTTTAACTCACAGCGAGCGATGTTCACCAAACGCTATTTTTCTTCAGTACAGTTTTTGCTCGATAGATGGTGGGTATCAAGGTCATACTGCTCTTTGATCGCATCTTTGACCGTGCCATCCCACACCTCAACCCCAACGAAATAGCTGGTGCGCGCCAAAACATGGGCTGCGATTGGCGCTGTAAGCATGATAAACAGCACCACTACCCCAGCACGAACCACGATTGCACTGTCTTCCCAGAAAACGATGGCGAATGCAATCGCCAACAGACCAGCTCCGAGCGCACCCGCCTTGGTCGTTGCATGCATGCGCGTCAACAAGTCCGGCATTCGGTTGAGGCCAATACTCGCCAATAACATTAAGAAAGAACCTAACAGGACAAAAAACGCCACTATAGTATCAATCATCATCGCGAATACCCCGCTTTTCCAAGAATCGAGAGAAGCCAACTGCAGCAAGGAACGACGTCAGAGCCAGTACGATAGCGACATCAATAAACTTAGGCTCGCCATGGGCAATACCATACAACACAACTAACCCGACCGTAAGCGAAGCCATCAACTCCAGTGCCACCACTCGGTCTGGCAGTGACGGTCCTTTTAGTAGGCGCACTGAGGCGATCAGTAGCGCTAGGGTTAGCATGGCAAAGCCAATATCGTAAACCGTTTCAATCATAGTATTACTCCAAAATTTCCATCACCATCACCTCAAGGCGTCTCAGCTCAGCGATATGCTGCTGCTCTTCCTCGAAATACATCAGATGGACAAATAGAACCTTCTTATCGGTAGAGACATCCAATGCAAGTGAGCCCGGTGTTACAGTAATTAAGTTCGATAACAAGGTGATACCCGCATCGCTTTTAATTTCAAGTGGGAACGCAATCACTGCCGGTTTCATCATATGAGTCGGCGTCACGATATCATAAGCCACACGAGCGTTAGACTTGATCAAATCCCAGATAAAGAACAACACAAAGCGCACCATCTTGGGCAACTTGCCAAAATAGGCCTCAAACGATTGGCTATCACGCAGCACATACGCCAATACTAGATAGCTGAGGATCATCCCTGCCACCAAATTCGAGATGGTGTAGGAGCCCGATAACACTACCCAAGCCAGAGCTAGGGCCATATTCCAACCAAATGCTTTCACTTTATTGGCCTCCTAACACAGCTTGAATGTATTGCTGGGGATCAAGCAATTGATCCGCCGTCATACTGGCCAAGTTGATAAACCACTCGGCATTGATACCGATCGTCACCGTGATCGCGGCCATCAAGATGATGGGTAGATACAGACAGAAACGTTCTGAGTCTGACAAGGCTGGCAGTGTTTCGCCGTCTTCTGGCAACTTTTTCCAGAACGCTTCCGCCCAGATCTTGACCATCGAGTACATGGTCAACAAACCGACCGCTAGCGAGGCAACCACCCCTATCCACTCTTTGGCTTCAATACCGGCCTTGATCACGACAAACTTAGCGAAAAATCCGGACAGCGGCGGAATGCCCGCCAGTGACATTGCCGGCACGGCAAACAGGATCGCCAGAAACGGCGCTGATTTATACAAACCACCAAGCTTATCCAGTCCATAGCTGCCATGTAGGCGATGCATCACACCACCAATCAAGAACAGGTTGGTCTTAACCACGATATGGTGAAATAGATAGAACACCCCGCCCATGATGGCCAGAGGCGTGAAGATCGCCAGGCCCAGAATCATATAGCCAATCTGACTAACGATATGGAACGACAGGATACGGCGCACCTCAAATTGCGCAGCGGCGCCAAGCACCCCAGTCACCATGGTGAAGATACCCATCCACATCAGCAAGGTACTGTGGGTAAAGGCAATATCGCCAATGAAAATTACGCTGAACACACGGTATAGGGCATAAACCCCTACCTTGGTGAGCAGGCCTGCAAATACCGCTGAGATCGCAACAGGCGGCGTATGATATGACGCTGGTAGCCAGAAGAACAACGGGAATGCCGCCGCCTTGATGCCAAACGCAACCAGGAACAGCAGCGAGATCACCGTGACAACCTCAGGGTTGTCCGATGTTGCAAGCTTTTGGCCAAGATCAGCCATATTGAGCGTGCCCGCATAGGCATACACCAGACCGACCGCGCTCAAAAACAGCGCTGACGATAGCAGGTTAAGGGTCACGTATTTTAGTGCCCCTTCCATCTGGCTGCGCTCTCCACCTAAGATAAGCAGACCAAAGGATGCGACGAGCATGATCTCAAACCAAACATAGAGGTTAAAGATATCACCAGTCAGAAAAGAGCCAATCACCCCAGCTAACATTAGATGCAGCAGCGGGTAAAAGCCAAATTTCTCATGCTCTTTGGTCATGGTTGCCAAGGCGTAGATAGAGATACAAAACGCCACAACGGCGGAAACCGTCACCATGATCACCGCGAGCAAGTCAGCAACTAATGATATGCCATACGGCGCTTCCCAATCACCAAGGGTTACGACTTGAATACCGTCTTGGTAGACGCTAGTAAACAGAGTAAGTGCAGCAATTAGCAAAGCAAAGTTTGCGAAGACACTGATCCAGCGCTGCAAGGTTTGATGCTTCCACAGCGTCATCGACAGCGCCGCAGCCAGCATCGGGATCAGAACAGGCATTAATAACATCATAATTGAGAATCTGTACTCTTCATTTCGTTCATGTCATCTGCGCCAATCACAGCGTAGGCACGCTTAATCAACACCACAGCAAATGCAAGGACACCAAAACTGATCACAATCGCCGTCAGAATAAGTGCTTGCGGCAGAGGATCCGCAATCGGTCCTATCGGCGCATACAGCCCCTCTTCAATTAGAGGTGGCGCCCCTTTGACTAGTCCACCGCCGGTAAAGATAAGCAGGTTGGTGGCGTTAGATAGAATGATCAACCCAATCACGAGTTTAACGATGCTACGACGTAACATCATGTACAAGGCAGCCGCATACAAGGCGCCTATTACAAAAGCAAATAACGTAGTCATCTATTCCTCCAACTGCGCCAAGGCAAACAGCAAGGTCGTGACCATGCCGATAACCACTAAGTAGACACCAATATCAAAGATGAGCGGCGTGCTAAACTTGAGCTCACCCAAACCTGGGACATGGACATACCACCACACTGCGCTGAGAAAGGTGCTGCCCGATTTAATCACACCGACAAAGCCGCTCAAGGTGGCGATAAGCAAACCACCACCGGTTAAATAGCCGCTATCAATGCCAATCAAGCGACGAGTCTTGTTGGCATCAAAAGCAAATAGATGCAGCGCAAAGCCTGCCGAGGCAACCAGTCCCGCAATAAATCCACCGCCCGGCTCATCGTGACCACGCAGCAGCAAAAAGACTGAGAACAGCAGTAGCATTGGCAATAGAAAGCGCGCAATAACCTGAAGAATTAACGAGGTTCCATTATTCATCATTAACCCCTTTTGGTTCGTAGCATCGCGGTCACACCCAGCGCTGCCAAAGACAAGACAAAGATTTCACCGAGCGTATCGAGCGCGCGGTAGTCCACCAAAATCACGTTGACGATATTGCGCCCTTTCGCGATAGGATAACTATTGGCAATCAGGTATTCGCTGATCCCACCAGGCATCGAAAAATGCACCACCGTCATCAGTAGCGTTGCCATCATGGCGCCAAATAAAATCGCCACGGTGCAATCGCGCCAACGAGTATCTGAGCTCGAGAGGGTTTGGAATTTTGGTAGTTTAAACAGTACCAACACCAACATGATCACGGTCAGCGTCTCAATCAGAACCTGAGTGATCGCCAGATCGGGTGCACTAAAGAAGACATAAATCAGCGCCATAGCAAAGCCCAACGCACCAATCGCCGCCACGGCGCTGAGACGGGCTGAGGACACACACGCATAGGTGATCACAACAACAATCAAGATAGCAATGCCGAAGCCCTTGATCGTGACGTCTGAGAAATCAAGCTGCCAGTGGATACCGACCTTGGTGAATAGGGTGTAACCCACCAGGGCGATGGTGGTCATAAAGATGGTCAGAATGTAATTCGACATATAACCGTTTTGCAGCTTAGCTGTGCTCCATTTAGCAAACGCTAGCAGGTTATCCATAAACACGTAATAGCCACGCTCCGGACCATAGTTAAGCATCGGCTTAAATCGCTGCATCGAACTGCCTAACTTATCCCAGCGTTTAAACAAAAGGTAACCCAATACCAGTGCCGTCAAACTCATGATCAATGGCAGATTAATGCCGTGCCAGAGGGCCAGGTCGATATCGCCGACACTGCCGCCACTGATCGCTGTTGCTGCAGACGTTGCAAGTGGTGATGCAAGACTCGGCATCAAGCCAAAGATCAAACCGATAACAGATAACACCGTAAAACCTAATCGCAAGCCCATTGGCGCTTCATGTGCCTGCTTAGGTGTCGGTTTTAGTGGGCCAAAGAAGGGTTTTAGCACTACCAAACCAGCACAAGTGACAATAAACAGTGAGGTCAACACCGCCATAAATGCCAAAGCGACACCCCAAGGGCTAGACAGTACCCCGGCCAGCATCAGCTCTTTGCCAATGAAACCAAACAGCGGCGGTACGCCAGCAAGCGCGAGCGCAGCCAGCGACATAAACGCTGCGGTATAGGGCATGGCTTTACGTAATCCACCAAGCTCGCGTACATCCTTGGTGCCCGTTTCATGGTCAATCGTACCTGCCGCCATAAACAGTGCACCTTTATACAGAGCATGGCCAAGCAAGAACACAACTGAGGCCACGATCGCAGCCTGGGTACCGATACCAATCAGCATGGTCAAGGTACCCAGCGCCATCACCGTCGAGTAAGCAAGAATGCGTTTGAGGTCGGTACTGGTTACCGCCATAGTGGCACCAAGCAGCATAGTCACCGCACCGAAACCCGTTAACATCCACGTCCAAAGATCGTAGCCGGCCATGGTAGGCTGCAGGCGCGCCATTAGATAAACGCCCGCCTTAACCATGGTCGCCGAGTGCAGGTAAGAGCTGACCGGAGTCGGCGCCGCCATCGCATTGGGCAGCCAGAAGTGAAACGGGAACTGCGCTGATTTGGTAAAGGTACCGCCCAGCACTGAGAACATCATCACGCCAAATAGCATATGAGTTTGCAGGCTTGTCCCTTGGCCGAGGATTTCGTTTAACTCGTAAGTGCCTGCGATAAGCCCAAGCATAATGATGCCCGCCAATAGCGCAAGGCCACCCCCTACCGTTACAAATAGGCCTTGCAGAGCACTTTTGCGCGATGACTCTTTCTCATGGTAGTAACCAATCAGCATGTACGAGGTAATGCTGGTCAGCTCCCAGAAGACAAACATGGCGATCAGGTTGTTAGACAACACCACACCCAGCATCGCACCCATAAAGGCCATCAGGTAAGTCAGTAGTTTGCGCTGATCGGGCTTATTGGCCAGATAGCTACCAGCATAGATAATGACAAAAAAGCCGATGCCCGAGATGAGCAGTGCGAACATCAAACTTAAGCCATCTAACAAGAAGTTAAGGCTGATCCCCAGAGCGGGTACCCAGTCATAGCTGATGATCTTGGGCCCTTGTTGTGTTATTTCGGAAAGAAAACTGGCGAAATAGATAAAAAGTGCCGCGGGCAATATAGCCAGCAGCCGACTGGTCCGTTCCCCAAACTGTCTAAACAGCCAAGGAACAAACGCCGCCAGAATAAACCCTGACAGAACGGCGATAAGCATTAATGAAAGCCTCCCTTCCTTATGCTGATGCTAAGGAACTTTATCCTAATCAAACCGAGCAATGCATTTTGCCTTTCATTTGATTAACTATTTTAACGTTGCTTAATACAACTTCGTGGTCTTTATCTACTCAAATATTTTTGAATTGACTAAGGTCAAAGTTTAGTTAATAAGATGACACAGTTATATTCGCTTGTTGTGAGTTTAAGCTTCGGTTTTTCCTACATAAAACCCTATTTAATGCGTAAAATTTATATCGCCTTTTTTGATTTTGCCTTTTCCTATCACTCATCGCCTGTCATTCTTTACACTCTAAAAAAAAGTCATAGCGATTACCCACTATGACTTTTCTGTTTTTCTAGGTCATTAATTACTGTTCAGAGACACGCTTATCCTGCACTACCGAACGCGTTCTCGGCCGCAATGACCACCACAAGATGGTAAAGCCGGCGATCGCCGACAAACTAGAGCCCATTAATACGCCGAGTCGAGCGTAATTTTCGTATACGGCGGTATCACCGTTAAACGCGAGCGAGGTGATAAAGATTGACATGGTGAAGCCGATACCACACAACACTGACACCGCGACCACCTGACCAAAATTGGTTCCCTGCGGTAATTTCGCCAGTTTGAATTTAATCGCCAGCCAACAAAAAACAGTAATACCGACGGGTTTACCGACCATTAAGCCCATGGCAATCCCCACAGGCACCATTGAAGTTAAGCCCTCAATCGAGACCTCTTTAAGGGTGATCCCTGCATTGGTGAACGCAAACACCGGCAAAATAATAAAGACCACGTAAGGACTTAAGGCGTCTTCTATGACCTCAAGCGGCGCCCGACCCTTTTTATCGACCTCAAGTGGAATCGCAAAGCCAAGCAGCACCCCGGCGATGGTCGCGTGAATACCGGACACCAATACCGAAGCCCACAAAATAAGCCCGACAAACAGATAGGCAGGGATCGAGTAAACTTTTTTTGCGTTCATCACAAACAGGACAACCGTCGCAGCAACACTGGCTAATAGCGCCAAGGTGGACAAGTCGCTGGTATAAAAAAGCGCAATGATAACAATTGCGCCCAAGTCGTCGATGATGGCTAGCGCCAGCAGAAAGACTTTGAGGCTGGTCGGCACGCGATCGCCAAGGAGCGCCATGACACCCAATGCAAAGGCAATGTCCGTTGCGGCGGGGATCGCCCACCCAGATAATGCCTCAGAATTTTGCCAATTTAGCATCACATAGATAAGAGCGGGAACGATCATACCACCTAGCGCAGCGATGGCTGGAAACAGGGCGGTTTGTTTTGTTTTTAGTGCCCCGTGTAGTAACTCCCTTTTTACCTCTAGCCCGATGAGCAAGAAGAAGATCGCCATCAAGCCATCGTTAATCCAGTGACTGACTGACATGCCGAGAACGTAGGTGTGCAAGAAGGCGTGGTAGACACCACTGAGTGGACTGTTTGCCAAAATCATCGCGCAGAGTGTTGCGAACAGCAACAATATCCCTCCGGATGCCTCGGACTTAACAATAGTACGTAAGACCTTAATCATATCGACTGCTTTCCTTGTAATATTGACCTTTCCCTGTTTACGAGAAAGAAACGCGAACTACCCCAAAAAACGGTGAAAAAACACCACCTGCAAGTTTAGCTCGCATTACATGCGTTGTAGTCGATCTGTTACACAAACCTTAATAAAACGTACTTTACATCTCAAATTTTGAACGAAATGTTAAATTGCATCCCTGAGAGATTCCATCGGTGTCTGCCTTAGTAGCCGCGCGACCGGAATAATTCCTGCAATAACAAGTGCTACGATAGCCAGAACAATCGTATGCAGGTAGATGATCGGCTCGAAGTGGAGCTGTAAAGTCCAGCCAAACGATTGGCGAATAATGATATCAACCACTAATTGTGCCAGGGTTAGCCCTAGTGGCACAGCAATAATGACCGACAAGAATGCAAACACCAACAATTGAAGACCACCGATAATCACCAACTCACGCCCTGAAATGCCAAAACAACGCAACAAAGAGAACTGTTTTTTGCGTGAGGATTCACCCGCTAGCGTGGCGAAGAAAATACCCACTACAGCGATAATCAGGGTGATATTTCCCAAGGTGCCAGCAATCGCAAAGGTGCGATCAAAGGCATTCATCGCCTGCTGATGAATGGTCTTGTTGTTGATAACCCGTTCAGCCCCCAGTTCAAACTTGGCGAGTAAGCGCTGAGTTAGCTCAAGCTTTGATGCACCTGGCGTCAGGTTAACCCCCAGCGTAATATTACCCTGCCCTTCGTAGCCGGCCAGCCAATTTCTATGAGACATCACCACTTGGTTAAACGGATTACCATAATCGTAGTACACTCCGGTGACTAACCAAGCTGTACCATAATCGGCACCGAGGTTGACATAATCACCCGGCCTGATCCCCAGTTTCAGCGACATCGATTCACTCACCATAACGCTGCGTGCATGGTGCAGGTTTTGCCAATATTGTGGCACGCCCAGCTTCACCGTTAGGGCATCGTGTTCACCTTTACTGGTGCCCGTACTGACAACCTGGATCTGACCGAGATCGGTGGCAACATCGCGCTCCCAACGCCACCAGACGTCCTCTACCTCTGGTTGAACACGCAACCAGCGACTCAAAGTTGGAGCAGTTTTGGCGTAAGGGTGGACATAAACATCAGAGGCTAGTTTTTGCGTTAGCCAGACTTCTGTCGTTTGACGGAAGCTGCCAACCAGAGTCTCCACACCAATATTCGCTGCCATAGAGAGCATAAATGCCATAGTAGCGATACCTCTATAGCCCATACTCGCAGCTGCATCAGCGAAGAACCAACGCACCTTGACCCATTTCAAGCTAAACGAAAAGCTTTGAAACAGATGCCAAAACAAAAATGGGGTAAACAGCGCGACGCTAAGTAGCATCAAGGTGATCACGGCAAAACCGGATTCATAGCTTGGAGGCGCTAAAAGCAATATGATCGCAGCAGAGGTCAGTACAACCGACATCGCCGCCTGCAAAGCAAACTCACGACCAGCAAAACGAACGATAGATAATTTCGCCGTCAGACGAATTGGTTGTGAGCGCAACAAACGAATCAATGGCCACGCACAGGCAAGAACCGCTCCCATGCACGTCATTCCCCAACTGTAAAGACCCGCATCCCAGGTCCAACGAACGTTAAGGGCCATGCTCTTGCCGAATACATAACCAAGGCCCGTCGAGACCGATGGCATGAGTTGGTTAGCGAGCACCAAGCCGAGAATGTTGCCCGCAAGCCAACAGAAAGTGACCAGTACCACCAATTCAATGGCCATCGCTTTAGCCAGTTGCAGGCTAGAAACACCCAGCTGGCGCATCGCACCAACGAGAGTCTGACGCTGGATCATCGACAGTGAGATCGCTTGATAAAAAATAAATAGGCCGACCAGGAATGCCAGCATACCCAGTGCTTTTAGGTTGACGTGAAAGGCCTGAGTAATGGCTTCAAGTTCCGCGCGCGAGTTGCGGGTTAGCATCACCCCATCTGGTAGACGAGCTTTAAGCACCGCAATCTTATCCACCGACATCTCACCACAACCGATCATGGTCAGCTCAGTATCTCGTTGAAACTGACGCAGCGTTTCGATATCAGCGACGATCTGCGAGTTGCTGAGGATATTGTCTTGGTCAACCAAGATCGGACCAATCAGGCGACCATCTTCAAGCGGGACCATGTTACCCGCCATCCACTGCTTACCTTCAAGCAGCTCAGCGCTGACAAGGATAGGAAATGGGCGCGCTGCCATCGGCAAGTGTTCAGCGCCTTTGATATGTAATTTTTGGTCAAAATGCGCCATAAAGCCCGGATCAACACCAACAATAGTCAGGTCAACCCCAGAGCGGGTGCGCAAACTCACCACATCAAACGGCGCACAGTGTTCAAAGGCTTCATCACGCAAATCAGAATAGAGCGAGCGTGGTAGCACACCTGTGGGATCGCTGGTACGGATCAGATAAGGAATTGGGCTAGAAAACAGTTGGTCAGAGTTTTCATAGCTCTGCTTGACATGATTATTGATCGTCGTGACACCAACCAACAATGACACCCCAAGGGTCAGCCCAAGGGCTACCAGAATGACTTGAATAGGATGGCGATGATAGTGGCCAAGTAGTGCCTTAACTACGGGCCATGACATGCAGTTGCCCTCCTTGTAGGCGCACACGTCCTTCCATATGATTGGCGACCTTTTCACTGTGCGTGACCAGCAGTAAGGTACAATTGAGATCGCGAGTTAGACGAGTGAGCAGGCGCATCACCGCCTCTGCATTGCGCTCATCGAGACTGCCAGTTGGCTCATCCGCAAGGAGCAGACTAGGCTCAAGATACAAAGCGCGCGCAATCGCCGCACGCTGCTGCTGACCACCCGAGATCTCCTCTGGATAGCGCCCAAGAAGAGGCATTAAATCAAGCACCGAGAGGATCTGGCGCCAAAGTCCCGGGTCTTCAGGCAATCCTTTTAGTTGACGACAAAAGCGAATATTATCGGCAACATTCAGTGTTGGCAGCAGGTTAAATTGTTGAAATATCAGACCAATATTATTACGACGGTAAGCGGTGCGCTGGTGCTCTTTCGCATCGTGCATGGCGAAGCTTGGAAAGGCGATCTCACCCGCATCAACAGTATCCAGACCTGCGATCAGGTTGAGTAATGTACTCTTGCCTGAGCCACTCTCCCCCATCAAAGCCATCTGCTCACCTTGCGCGAGCGTTAATTCCGCTCCTTGCAAAACAGGATAGAATTCCCCTCCATCAACATATCCCTTGTTTAAATTGGTCAGCTGTAACATTTAACCGCTCGTTGTTTGACGTTTTTCTACGGAGTGAGAATCTACACTAAAAACCTTCAAACAGAAAGCATTTTGGCGACGAGATCACAATTTGCTCAAGATTATCCAATAATTTGGTCGATTGATAGAAAAAACTTAACAATCAGATGCCTAGAGTCCATTTTTGTTGAGATAAAGTCTCATTATCAGTGCTAATTTAGAGCAAATGCTTAACCCATTTTTTACCACGAATACGCCAGACACAGCCGACCCATTTAATCACTTCTTCAACTAAAAACAACGTATAAACCCAGACAGGCGACCAACCCAGCCAAATCGCACCCAATGCTGCACATGGGATGCCGATCCCCCACTGCGTTGTAAGATCTTGATACAGGCAGTATTTTACGTCACCGCCGGCACGCAATACCCCGACAGTCGCCATCATGGGCAACGAACGTAGCACCAAACCAACACACATTACCAAGATAAATTGCTCGGCCAGCTCCTTAGTCGGGCCTGTCAACGCAGAAAATGCGCCCAGAATGACATCACTAGCAAAATACACGCAAAGTGCTACCACTACCGATACCACAATATTGATAACGATTATGCCCCATGCAAAAAAATACACGTTCTCGTAGCGTTGCGCACCAAGCTCATTGCCAACCAGCACCGAGCCTGCCATCGAGAGCCCAATGGCCAGCGCCAGTGCCATCGACTCAATCGGCACCATCACCGCGAGCGCAGCCAATCCCTCAAGCCCCGTTTGACCCATGATCGCTTGATAGGCATACAGACCCGCAGACCAAACAAAATAGTTCAGCGTGGTTGGTAAGGAGAGTGAAAAAAATTGTTGGATTTGATCCCGGTTAATCACCTGCAGCAGATCCTGAATAGAGAAGGCGAGTAAATGGCGTTTAAGGTGCAGATAGCTAAACAGACACACCACCTCAATCGCACTACTGATGGTGGTTGCCAACGCCGCACCGACAATTCCCAAACGAGGAAATCCATAATGACCAAATATCAAGAGCCAGTTCAAGGTCACGTTGACCACGATACCGATACAACTAAAAAAAGCACTCACTCCGGGCTGATGAACCGAGCGTAAACCGACGGCCATGCTGGCCACGCAGGCAACCCCAAGCATCGAAAATGCGGCATACTGAAGATATTCTGAGCCAAGTGCCACCACTTCCGCTGAATCTGTCGCGAACCCTATGATCTGACTAGGAAAAAGAATGAATATCCCCACGGTTCCTATTGCACAGAGTGTGGCAATTAACCAAGTCAATGCGGTGCTGCGTCTAACCCCAGATTCGTCCCCGGCTCCCCAATGTTGAGCAGTGAGCATTGACCCTGCTGTGGTGATCCCCACAAGCATAATGGTGGCAACAAAAGCCGCTCGCGCCGCGATACCCATTGCTGCAACCTCATTCTCCCCAAGCTGGCCCAGCATCACCACATCCACCAAACTACGGCTTGAGAACATCATATTTTGTAGAGTGATTGGTAAGGCGATCAACACCAGTTTGGTCACAAAGGCTCTATCCATTGAGCGCCTAACTAATATCATTGTGGATGCAATTGTGGACACACGACTCTCCTTGAGTAATCCAAGCTTGCTCGCAGCATCTTGACAGGGTTTGGTTATACTACTGTTTTAACACGTATATCCATTGATAGCATCTAAAGCGTTGATAATTCAAACAGGTCGAAGGAGTGACCCCCAATGGCAAGTCGTAAACCTCGTATCTTGGTGTTAGGCGCCTCAGGCTATATCGGATCACAGCTACTACCTCTGCTGGCAGAGCGAGGCTATCACGTCACGGGCGCGGCACGTCAACTCGATTACCTCAAAGCTCGCGTGGTTCCGCGCAGCAATATCGAGTTAATTTACCTCGACCTTGCTGATGCCAAAGCGACTGAGAGCGAGGTGATGAAGCATGATCAGGTGCTGTTTTTGGTCCATGGCATGGCGCATGGGCACGATTTTCTAGATTACGAGCTATCGCTCGCGATTAATGTCAAGAATGCACTAGACAATAGCCAGGTTCAGCAAGTCATCTATCTCAGTGCGCTCCAACCGCAAACAGCGGACTCAACACATCTTAGAGCCAGAAGAGAAACGGGAGAGATCTTACGCCAGTCTCAGGTCCCCATCGTTGAGCTGCGCGCTGGTGTCATTATCGGCCCAGGCTCAGCGGCTTACGAAATCATGCGCGACTTTGTCCTAAATCTGCCCGTATTAATCACCCCTCAATCTGTCGACTCTCAAGCTAACCCTATCGCGCTTGAGAACCTGAACTTTTATATCACTTCTCTTGTGCAAGCTACGGTCGACAAGAGCGTCATTTATGAAGTCGGCGGCCCTGATACACTCAGCTATCGGCAGCAGTTTGCAGTGATCTGCCAAGCTCACGACCGTGCGTTTCGTATTGCAACAACCTCATTGCTTACACCGGGGATGGCTAGTCATTGGTTAAGCTTAGTGACTTCTGTCCCAGCCAGTATCGGCCGTGCGCTGCTCGCTGGGCTTGAACATGATTTTGTGGCTAATAGCCGAGCAATAGAGCGTCAGTTTCCCCAGCCATTGATCTCATTTGAACAGGCTGTGGCCCAATCCATCGCTCAGGATGGTGATTTCGTCCGGTCTAACGTTTGGGGATTTGACCCAGCCGCTGTCAAACGCTGGCAACCAGGTTATGGCTACTATCCCAAGCAGGCCGGCGCCAGTATCGAAACCACCGCCAGTCTCACCTCGCTGTGGAGCATCGCCTCTCAGCTCGGCAGCCCGCAACAAGGCTATTTTTTCGCCAACTCACTTTGGCGACTACGCGAATGGTTGGATGTTCTGTTTGGCGCTCGTAGACCAATACGTCGTCAACCGCAAGGCGCAGAGCTGCAAGTGGGTGATTTTATCGATTCATGGAAAGTGATTCGCTGTGAAGCGCCAAGTTTCCTCTCTTTACTGTTCGGAATGAAGGGGCCCGGCCTTGGCCGATTAGAGGTGCAGATTGAGGAGTTAGGTGATACGCGACGCTTGTCGGTCACGGCATGGTGGCACCCGAAAGGGTTTCGAGGGCTGCTGTATTGGTTTGCGATGATGCCAGCGCACCTGTTTATCTTTCGCGGTATGGTAAGAGCCATCGCCAAAAAGGCAATGGCGCTCAATCAAGGTTAGTTTTCGCTGGGCATCTGGGTAAAGAACTAGCTCTCTACGTTAAAACTTAGCGGGATCTCTGCGAGCCGATCGCCTTGGTTGTTGGGGAAAATCAGATACTCGCCGTGATACTTGACGTTGGATTTATAATCGGTCACTTTGTGCACCATAAATCCAGCCTGGCTGGCTTTTTCAACAAACTCCGCATGATGACCACGAACAAACCAACTCATGGGTTTGACCATTCGCTCACCGTCAAAGCTACTGTCACACTGGTTGGCGCAGAGTGCGAGCGAATTCTGCCCGTCAGTAAAAATCTGTACCTTGCCAGCATCCACCAACGGCTCCGCTGTTGAAACTTCCCACTCCGCCTGCTCCATCGCATCGAGAAACGCCTCAACCATCGAATCAGTCAGGGGTTCGCCCTCGGCATCGTCGGCGAAAAACACCTTGTAGTAAGCCGAGATGCGCTTAAAAATCTGTTCAAGGCCGGCATTGTTGCCCTTCGAGCGCCCTGCTTTCTGCCAGCGGATCAAGTCCTGACTGACATCACGACCAAAGCGTTGCTGCTTTAGGGCTGTGGATATCCAGCGAACCAAGAATAGGTTGTTTGCTACCGGAGCGTTAACGGCTTTACCGATTTTATGCAGGTCGGCTAACTCGCCCAGAGCGCTGTCAACCACAGCTTGAATATCTTGAGAATAAAGAGACATAGGTTAAGCCTTTCTTGCTAGAGTCACGTAAAAAGTCGCTGATAATACCGCACATACCGTCATCATCAACAGCATTGGCCATGAATCACCGCTTGGCAGGCTCGCAACAATCACCCCGATGATTGAGCCAAGACCGAAGCGCAACGTTCCCGCCAGCGAGGCGGCCGTACCCGCCATATTTGGGTAACTGCTTAAAAGCAGTCCCATGGTATTACTACCTATGGTTGAGAGTGTGCCAATAAACAACACTACGAACGGCACAATCCCCCACAGACCAGCATCAAGCAACCACGCAGCAAACAAGCCCAGACCCGCAAGCAATTGAATCGTCAGAGCAAAGCGCAGCATGTTGTGTGAGCCCACACGCTTAACAAAGCGACCATTGAGCGTGGTCATAATAATCATCGCCACGATATTGAGACCAAACAGATAGCCAAAGTGCTGCGGCGCAACACCATAAATATCGATATAGACAAAGGAGCCTGCGGTCAGAAAGGCAAACATGCCTGAAAACGAAAATGCACCACAAAACATCAATCCAAGCGCGACGGGGTTGATCATCAATTTGGCGTAATTACGTAAAGTCGCTGCAAAACGCAGCGGCGCTCGATTTTCATCGGCTAATGTCTCAGGGATACGCCACAAGACCATGGCAATCACCAAAACCGAAAAGGCGGACAGCACCCAGAAGATACCACGCCAGCCAACCCATATCGCGATATAGCCCCCGATCATTGGCGCAATTAGCGGCGCAATAGTGATCACTAGGGTGACAAACGACATAGCGCGAGCGAAGTCCTCACGTTCAAACATATCGCGTACCACCGCTTGGATAATCACAGCTGCGGCCGCGCCGGCAAACCCTTGAGCAGCGCGAATATGGGTCAACGCGCCAATATCAGACACCATTGCACTGACGATAGCCGCGATCATAAACAACACGATGCCAGTCAACAATACCGGGCGACGACCAAAGCTATCCGACAACGGGCCATGGATAAGCTGACCAATCGCAAAGCCTGCGGTATACATGGTCAGTGTGATCTGCACCTCACCTGGGGTAACGCCAAGATCACGGGCGATATCCGGCATAGCAGGCAAATACATATCAATGGCGAGCGGAGTCAGTGCACCTATGGCACCCAGTACGACGAACAGCATCAAGCTCAGCGATGCCCTCGCCTGTTGGTTAGGGTTTGTCATTCGAAGTTATTTTTCCCAGATAGAATCAATTTCTTGTTGAGTCAGGAAGCGGTAATCGCCTGGCTCGAGGGTCTCATCCAGCACGATTTGACCAATTTGCTCGCGGTGTAGGTGTTCCACCTTGTTACCCAGCGCAGCAAACATACGTTTAACTTGATGGTACTTGCCTTCAGAAATAGTTAGCAACAGCTCGTTTTCAGCAAAATTGACCACTTCCATCTTGGCAGGCATGGTAGGCTCTTTTTCGTTGCGCAGTTCAACTCCCGCAGCCAGCTTATCGGCGTAGTCATCGCCAATCGCATCAGCAAGCCATACGCGATACACCTTCTCACACTTATGTTTTGGTGAAGTGATACGGTGTGACCATTTACCGTCATCGGTGATCAGCACTAGGCCAGTGGTGTCAACATCCAGGCGACCAGCGAAGTGCAAGTTCTCCATCTTCGGCTCGTCTAACAGTACAAATGCAGTATGGTTAAAACCGTCTTCGTGGGAGCAGACAAAGCCATCAGGCTTATACAACATAATATAGCGCGGACCGGGTTTAGCAATCACTCGCTCTTGCCAAGCCACCTCAGCCTCTTCCCCGACCTTAAATGCCCCACTTTTCTGCATTTCACCATCAACGGTAACCTCACCACTTTTGATGATTTTGGTTGCTTCTTTTCGTGTCGCACCTAGGGCATCACAGAGAAATTTGTCCAAACGCATTGTGACCTCGTTTTTTATTTGTAACTGCCGCAGTATACAGAAAAAAATCCTCTTTTGGATGGGGAAAGAGGCGAGAGTCGAGAAGCGAGAGGCGAGATGTCGAAAATTTCACCTCCAGTATTTCAACTTTCATTCCTCATAAGGTGCCAAAGCTTAGCTTTAAAGTTCCGATTACTTGGATCAAACACCGTACCCCAAAAGGCCGCTTTAGATAAAAACCAAGAAGCGAGTGGCCAACAACCTCGCCTCTCGAATCTCGCCTCTCGATTCTGTATTGGGTATACTCCCCACTCCGCTCCCAACACCGTTCAAAAAACATGTACACTCTGCGCCCCTATCAAGCCGATTCCGTTAAGGCTGTTATTCACTATTTTCGTCAGCATCAGACGCCAGCGGTGATCGTGTTGCCGACAGGGGCGGGAAAGAGCTTGGTGATTGCCGAGTTGGCGCGTCTTGCCAATGGCAAAGTGTTGGTACTGGCGCATGTTAAAGAGCTGGTAGAGCAAAACCATGCGAAATATGAAGGCTATGGCTTAACTGGTGCGATTTATTCGGCGGGGCTTGGGCGTAAGGAGACCGATGAGCAAGTTGTGTTTGCTTCGGTGCAGTCGGTGGTGCGCAACCTCGATGATTTTACCCAGCCTTTTTCACTATTGATTATTGATGAGTGTCACCGCGTTCCTGACAACAGGGACAGTGGCTACCAAAAGGTGATCAGCCATCTCAAAACACTCAACCCTGGCATTAAGGTGCTAGGATTGACCGCCACTCCTTATCGCCTTGGCATGGGCTGGATTTACCAGTATCACACGCGAGGGCTAGTGCGCAGTGAAGAGCCACGCTTTTTCCGCGATTGTATTTTTGAGCTGCCAATCCGCTATCTGCTCGATGAGGGGTTTCTTACCCCTGCGAAGGTGATTGACGCGCCAGTGCTCAGCTACGATTTCTCGCAGCTTAAGCCTGCGACGACCGGGCGCTATAAAGAGTCGGAGTTGGACCTCGTCATTGAACGCTCTAAACGCGCCACCCCACAAATCGTGCAACAGGTGATCGAGCAAGCAAAATCTCGCCTTGGAGTAATGATCTTTGCCGCGACGGTACGCCATGCGCAAGAAATTCACTCTCTACTTCCCGAGCACCAATCAGCCATAGTGATTGGTGACACACCGACACCTGAGCGCGATGACATCATTCAACGTTTCAAACAGCGCGAGGTAAAGTATCTGGTGAATGTGTCGGTATTAACCACCGGTTTTGACGCGCCCCATGTTGACCTGATTGCCATTCTTCGCCCAACTGAATCGGTCAGTCTCTACCAGCAGATTGTTGGGCGTGGCCTGCGACTTTCCGATGGTAAGAGCGAATGCTTGGTGCTGGATTACGCGGGCAATAGCTACGATCTCTATCAGCCTGAGGTGGGTGACCCTAAGCCCGACTCCGACAGCGAGATCATTACTATCCCATGCCCAGCTTGCGGCTTTAACAATAATTTCTGGGGTAAGCTCGACAGTAATGGCTTTTTACTTGAGCACTTTGGTCGGCGCTGTCAGGGTTATTTTACCGACGAAGACACCGGGGAACGTGAGCACTGCGGCTACCGCTTTCGCGCCAAATATTGTGGTGAGTGTGGCGCAGACAATGATATTGCTGCACGCATCTGTCACGAGTGCGACGCAACATTGGTTGATCCGGATAAAAAGCTCAAGGAAGCGCTCGACCTTAAAGACGCTCTAGTGTTCGAGTGCCTGAACATGTCTCTGAGCGTACACAAGGACCAAGCGGGTAAATCGAGCCTTAAGGTGACCTATCAAGGCGAGAACCAGGCACAAGTACACGAGTTTTGGTCGCTTAACACCCAAAAACAAAAGCAGACCTTTGCCAAGCAATTTGTTAGGCCGCACCTGGCAGACAAACACAAACCATATAACGCCCTGACCGCCAAGCAGGCCTCGGATAATCAACATCGTTTTCGCCCGCCACAGTTTGTTATCGCGCGAAAATCGGGGCGTTTTTGGTCACTTAGAGATAAAGTGTTTGCGGATGAGCTAAATTAGCGGATTTATTGCTAATTTACTATTGCTCGACTCTAACAACAATGCTAGTATCCGCGCTCGCTTTCACAGTAATGCGTTACTGAGTTAGCTATACTACATCGACAAGGTCGCATTGTTGATGTGTCAATTTAATTTACTAATTTGAGAGTAAATACTATGAAATTTGAAGCAGTAGTACGTACTGAACTAGGTAAAGGTGCGAGCCGCCGCCTACGTCACGCTGGCCAATTCCCAGCAATCGTTTACGGTGGTGAAGCAGCACCTGTTTCTATCGCTCTAAACCACGACGACGTGATCAACCAAATGGACAAGCCTGAATTCTACGAAGCAATCACTCTAGTGATCGGCGGCGAAGAAGTTAAGGTTAAGCCACAAGACGTTCAACGTCACGCGTTCAAGCCAAAAGTTGAGCACATGGACTTCATCCGCATCTAATTCCCTACCAAGGAATTAATCGGATTAAATCCAGCCTTTTGCATATAAAGATTATCGGCTTTACCAACCGAGACATCTAAAAAATTCGAGACCCCAGAGACTTACCACCTCTGGGGTTTCACCGTTTTGGCCGCTTGAAAAGCTCTACCTCTCCCCAAGTCACAGTTTCATCATTCACACATCGACTCTCCCTCAGAGCATGAGATCAATCACAACTATAATCAGGTGATTAGTGCAGACTATTTTTTAACCATGGTATTGACCTGAGGTGCTATGCCCACCCCCCGGACCGCGACATCGATATCAACTTTGCAAGATGGTTCTCGTCATCGGCGCTTTTCAGGTGAGAGTAAAAAAATGTCTTGGAAGACGACTTAGCGGCGCATGACGCCGCCTATCAAATTCCGACCCCTACTCTCACTCTGCAAGGAGGCCGCTATGACGACCAATCTGATCAGAAATATTGCCATTGTGGGCCAATCAGGCACAGGTAAAACCACGCTGGTGGAAAAGTTACTTCACACCAGTGGCACGACTCATCATCTAGGCAGCGTCGACAACGGTGACACCGTCACAGACTTCGACTCCCAATCGATCCATTACCATCACAGTATCGAGGCGACACCGGTTACCCTTAAATGGCGTGAGCACCGCCTTAATTTGATCGATACCCCAGGACAAAATGAGCTGATTGGCCGCTCAATCAGTGTCTTTCCAGCGGTTGAAACCATTGCGCTGGTCGTTGACACCCAAACCCCTATCAGCCAATTATCACAGCAACTGGTTGAAATTGGCCGAGCTCAGCAGAAGTGTCAAATGGTGATCATCAACAAGATTGACCTCTCTCCAGAGCGGTGTAGCCAAGTCCTTGATGAACTCAACCTATTGTTTGAAGGCCGTTGCCTGCCCATCAACCTACCCAACAACAGTGGCACCAAAGTGGTGGACTGCTATCAAGAGAGTACCGAGTATGAAGAGACACAGATTAGCTCTGTCGCCGAGGCACATGACCAACTACTAGATCAAGTGGTAGAAGAAGATGATGAGTTAATGGAGGCCTACCTAGAGGGCGACACCGAGATCACCAGTGCGCAGTTACACGATACGTTTGAAGTTGCCATGTGTAACGATCACTTGGTGCCTGTGTGTTTTGTCTCCTGTGAAAACAACGCCGGTCTTGAGCTGCTCCTTGATGTGTTTGCCAAACTTATGCCTACCCCTGCAGAAGGTAACAAGCCTCTACTCGAAAAACAGGGCAAAGCGATTGCGATTGATCCTGATGAGCTAGGCCACGGCATTGCGCACGTGTTTAAGGTCAGTAATGACCCTTATCTAGGTAAGCTTGCTTATTTGAGAGTATTTCAAGGCGATCTGCACCTTGGTAGTCAACTGTTTGTTGGCGAAACGAATAAATCCTTCAAAGTCACGCACCTGTATCAATTACAAGGCAATACTCGCACCGAGATCAGCAAGGCGATGCCGGGCGATTACTGTGTGATCGCCAAAGTTGACGGACTGGATTTTGATACTATCGTACACGACTCGCACGACGAAGATGAGCTCTGTCTTCATCCCCTATCCATGCCGACCCCGATGTACAGCTTGCGAATTCAACCTGAAAAACGCGGTGATGAACAGAAGCTATCAGATACGCTACACAAGATCGTCAGTGAAGATCCATCGCTGAAGATTGAGCAGCGAACTCGCAGCAATGAAACCATACTTTGCGGACTGGGTGAGTTTCATCTCCAGATTGCTCTGGAGAAAATGCGTCAGGTCTACAACCTAAATATCACCACTTCTGACCCGAGTATTGAGTACTTTGAGACCATAACTCAAGAAGCAGAAGGCCATTACCGGCATAAAAAGCAGAGTGGTGGCGCGGGGCAGTTTGGCGAAGTACAACTTAAGATCCGCCCTCTCGAGCGCGGTGCTGGCGTCAAATTTATCAATAAAGTGGTAGGCGGGGCCATACCGACCGCTTTGATCCCAGCCGTTGAAAAAGGCATTTACCAAGCGGTGGGTGAAGGTGCTATCTCAGGTAACCCGATTCAAGATATAGAGGTCACTGTCTACGATGGCAAATTCCACTCGGTGGACTCTAAGGAGATTGCCTTTGTCATTGCTGGCAAAAAAGCACTACTCGATGCCATCAGCAAAGCCAACCCGATCGTTCTCGAGCCGATTGTCCAGATCCAGGTCAACATTCCAACCGAATGTGTTGGCGATATTTCAGGTGATCTGTCCAGCCGCCGCGGCTTGATTGAGGGAACGCAAACCTCAAATATGGGCTACTCTTTCCTTTCTGCAAAAGCCCCTATGGTCGAGCTACAAGACTATGCGACTCGACTGCGCTCGATGACCAGCGGACAGGGCACCTTTAGCTTTAGTCATAGCCACTATGAGCCAGCGCCAAGTACACTGCAAAAACAGGTCTGCACTCAAACCGTGTGATCTCTCACTGACCCTTCCCTCACATTGGTTGGGGGAAGGTTTTACGCATCTTAGCGACTCAAGTTTCGATCAAACAGATAGCGTACAGCGGATAGCATTTGTTTCTCTTTTGACGCCCACACGGGTTAGCATAATGCTACTCTCCTCCCACAATGAGAAAAAAATCAGGCATAGCTACACACTCAAAGGTAAGGTAAAAACGTGAGGGTAAATTGGTGATGCTGGCAAAATAGTGTTTGGCTTGGGATGGATGCCGCTAAACCAATTTGAATATAGACTTGACACTACAGCAGTAGAAAGTGGCTTGGAAGTGCGGGAAGCTTGAGGACTTGAAAAAGTGCGATGGGAGAGGAATGCCTTATCAGCTAAGGCGATCCCCCAAATTATCAATCACTAGACGATAGCAAAAGTAGCGACGATTGCTGCTAGTGCAAATAGACATGTGCGGCTGATTACTCCTAGGTTTGAATGTACGATCATCTCTTGGTGTTGCATAGGCGTCTCCTCTCTATGAATCTTTAATAATTATCTTTGTTACGCTTCAATTACAATATGATGAATTTTCACTTTAAGTGCAATACATATAAAGATTAAATTATTATTACAGGGGCGAAATCACATACATTTCCGTGATCTCTCTCACAAACGCACCTCAGCCTGTTCATTTTCTGTTCAGCACAAGCCAATCTTCCTCACTGTCAGTGACAGGGTAGCGACACAAAAGGTGAGCAGTTCACTCACCTTTTGTTTGTGTCTTGATTAATGGTCAGGCTTCAAACCAACCAATTACTGCAACCACTTCTTACGTCTGAACACCGCTAGAATTGACATCAGTGTCATCACTAAAAGAGACGAAGAACCACCACTAGATGAGTTACTGTCATCACTACCGTCACCACCATTATTGTCATCACCCTCAAACTGAATGACAACAACTGCAGGGTCGTGATCAGAAGAGCGGTATGGGTCAGCAAATTTCATAAAATCGCCGCTGTAACGACTGTCGTACTCAAATAGCGTTGACTCTACTGCATTGATTGGCCAAACCTTGGCATCGATAACAAACTCTTGTAACTCAGCATCCACTAACACGTAGTCCAGAGTGCCTACCTCATCATTGTAAGAGTAGCTGTAAGTATGCGGCATCAACTCTTCAACAATATCGATGTAACCGTACGACTGTTCAATCAGTGCACCATTGTCACCATGAAGCAGTGTACCAGTGTTTTCATTGCCACCTAGGTAGGTATTACGCGCAGCACGGATTTGATAACCATCAGCAGCTTTATCACGGTTGGTCAGTACCATCATTGGGTCTTCCATGCCGTAACTGTTGAGATCACCCATCAAGATTTTATAACCGTCGACTTTAGCCAGCTCTTCAGCGAGGTGGTAAGCTGCAGAGACACGGAAATTCTCACAGCTTCCTTGCAGATTAGGATCTTGACCATCTTGCTCGTGGTCATCTTCCCAACAGCTCGAGCCTTTCGACTTAAAGTGGTTGGTCGAAATCACCAATGGCTGCTCTGATTTGGCATGCGCAAATGAAGCAGTAAAAGCATCGCGCTGATACGCGCGCTTGTAGCTGCCATCTTCCAGTTCAACGTGCTGTTGAGGCATGTCGATAACAAACACGTCGAGCAGTTCAACTTGACTTGGGCGATAGATGATCTTGTTGGTGATCGCATCAGTGCCAACCCAACCGTTACTATCTAGGTCCGCTGGCACTGCCATCGCATACTGCTTATCTGCAGACATCTCGTCGTTGAGCGCGCTTAGCAACACCTCAATTGCAGAGTTGGTGTCAAAGCCATTATTCTCAATCTCAATCAAACCGAAGATGTCCGCATCAATCGCTTTCATCGAAGCGATGATTTTTTGTAGCTGCATCTCATAATCTTCTGAGCTTTCTGCCCCTCGGTTCTGCTCAAGCGGATTGCCAGTGCCACTACCGAAGTAGGAAGTGAAGAAGTTCTCAACGTTAAAGCTTGATACGACCAAGTCGCCCTCAAGCATCTCCGTTGTTGTCGGACGATCGTTGTTTTCAAACGTTTCGGCCGTGGCTTCATTCATCACGTACAAACGATATTCACTAAACGAGTAACCCAATACGCCCTCAAAACCAACATCATTCAGTGTCGCGCCAACTCGGATATAATCATCTGTGGTGCCTGTCCCGTTATCTTGGCCAAAATCTGAGTACCAAGGCACAACACCATCTGGTGCCTTAGCAAAAGACTCTACCCACAAACGGCGATCTTCATTACTTTCACTCTGGGCTTTCGCTTCAGCGCTTTCTGGTACATTAAACTGATTCGGGTGATAGTTCACACCAGCATGGCTGAGTACCATATTGTTACGTCTTGGCGCGTAATCGAAACTGAAGGTGCGTGCGACGTGCATGTCCGTTTCGTCATTAACTCGAACCAACATACCCTCGTAACGCTCAAGGGTCATCTCGAATGATTCGTCGCTATCCATGGCAACGATGGTCGTTGGCTCAAGCGAAATACCCTCTCGACCGGTCTTTTCGATGTGCAGTGCTGGAATGCGTGTCCAGTAATAGTGCTCTTCAACATGGCCAATCACCGTCACTTCATCACCAACACTTAGGCCGAATGGGCTTCCTGCAACGAAAATACCATCAGAAGTAGCTGGATTACCGTCACCATGTTCATCTTGGATAAAGAAGCCGACGGGTAGATCGCTACCTAGAGAAGCAGTTTGAATTGCAGTGACAATACCGGTTACTTCAAATACTTCATCAGACTTGAACTTGTACTCAGGTGGATTGGTATATGGAGAGTAAGGCCCGTCACCCTGCAGCTGCATAATAGTGGCTGGGATGCCCTCTGGAGGCTCTGGGGTAGCCCCTTCCGGGTCGATATTCCCTAAATCGGAGTAATAGTCAGAGTCGTCACGAGAGATGGTAAGCCACTGATCTTCATCCCATGTATCTGTTGGACTGTAGACTAGGCGGCGTTTGGTTACATTTTTTGCAAAGTAGGCACAGTCACCACTACCCTGCCCTAATTGGTCCCAACCAAACATATCAACAACTTGACCACTTTTGATCAGTCGAATCGCGTCATTACCATTAAAGTTAGTTAGGTTTGTATTAAACGCATCATCGAGTAAATCTTTAAACGCTTGATCATTACTACTTTGGTTGTGACCAATAACAAAAGTGGTCATCGGCTCTAATGTCACGTGCCCCAAATCATAGTCATGTGTCCAGTCTGCCGCACAGTTAGTATTCACTTGAAGACTGTAGTCTGACAGGGTCACTTGACTATCACCCACATTAGCGACTTCGATAGCTTTATGATAGCCAAAACCTTCTACGACTTCTGAAATAATAATGTTTGCATTTGCTTTTCCCGTTACCAGTAATGGCATTAGGAGTGCAAGTGTTGTTTTCTTCATTTTAATATCCATATTTATAAACACACTTAATACAAAGTTATTAAGCGATAGTATTAAACCTTATCTTCCCGACCTTTACTATATAAACGCTTAACCAAACTGAAACCTAGCTTACATGTAATCCATTACATGGACTATACCAGAGCAGCAACCAGTAGAGCCCCCAAATTTATCCTATTACATTCAATAACTTAACTATTAACTCAGTGGCCTCTTACTTTAAAAAATCATCTAACTTTAATAATTTTCAATAATATTCTAGTCGGCACAAAAAAGCTCCCATTAGGGAAATTTTGAATTTTTCAAATAATTAGAGCAACACAAAGTTAATCTCACAGCAACAAGTAAAGGGTTACCACCGCGACTACTCGTTATGTTACCTTGAGGAACAACTCGATATTTTGATGCTTCATTGCTTGCGCTTTATCACCAAATTGAACAACACATATTTGCCCGCTAAGTGGTTAGGTCATCATATGCGCGTATTTTGGTTATAACCCGGTTATACCTTGATTATTTCGCACGGGTATTCCTAGCTCTTCGATCTATAACGATCCATCTCTATACAACAGTGGTGACTAGAGCTAACATGCTACCCTTACAAAAGGCACCACATCGTTCAGTAAAAGGACAGTTCATGGAAATTGAACTACTCGAAATCCAGAGTTTCTTATCTAGCCACCACCCATTCGACGAACTTCCAGAAGAGATCATGCAGCACGTGACTCAGAACGTCGAGATCTCTTACTTCCGTGCTGACTCGCCAATCATTCACTTGGGTGACCCGATCCACGACCTGTATGTGGTAAGAAGCGGCGTGGTTGAGGTTTATCGGCGCAAAGGAGAGCTCTACAACCGTCTTGATGAGGGTGATATGTTTGGTCAGATGGGGCTTTTGACTAACAATAAGGTGCGCTTTCCGGCTAAGGCGATTGAAGATACGCTGGTTTATTGTATCCCAGAAGCAATTTTTCAACAGCTCTATGATGAGTTTGATACCTTCGCTGATTTTGTTGAAATCTCAGATAAGGTGCGACTGCGTAACGCAGTCTCTACGTCTAATGAGCAAAACGACCTCACCACAGTAAAAGTGCGCTCTCTTCTCAGTGGCGATGTCCACACGATCAACAAGGATGAGACGATTCAAGCCGCCGCCATCATCATGGCTGAGCAATCGGTATCCTCTCTTTTGGTGATGAACCCGGAAGTTCTCGAAGACGATGAAGATGATCAGCAAGCCATGATTGGCATTGTGACCGACCGTGATCTATGTACACGAGTGCTTGCAACCGGACTCGATCCTCAAGAAAAGCTAGAGAAGGTTGTCACCAGTGAGGTGATATCGCTTGATCACAACGCCTATGTCTACGAAGCCATGCTAACCATGCTGCGTTATAACGTCCACCACCTGCCAGTGATGAAAAATCGCGAACCGATTGGGGTCATTGAGACCACCGATATCGTTCACTACGAGTCGCAGAACTCTCTGTTGCTGGTGAGCAGCATATTCCAGCAACAAACCATTGAAGACCTTGTTGCTATCTCAGAGCAAGTCAAAGATAGTTTCGTGCGCTTGGTCAACGAAGACGCTAACTCTCACATGGTCGGCAGCGCAATGTCAGTGATTGGGCGCTCATTTAAGCAGCGTATAATTGAACTGGCAGAAGAGGAATTCGGTGAGCCTCCTGTCCCCTACTGCTTCTTGGCGCTCGGATCGATGGGGCGTGATGAGCAGTTGATCGTCACTGACCAAGATAATGCGATCATCCTCGATGACAGTTACGATGCCAAACTGCACGGTGCCTATTTTGCCAAATTTGCCAATTACGTTTGCGAGGCATTGGATAAGTGTGGCTATAGCTATTGCACTGGTGAAATCATGGCGAGCAACCCGATGTGGCGTATGACACGTAAACAATGGGAGGAGTGCTTTGCGGACTGGATCGATGACCCAAATCCTAAAGCGCTTCTTAACGCGTCGATTTTCTTTGACCTTGACGGCGTCTATGGGCGACTCAAATGGGCAGAGCAGCTCAATGGCTTTATCCTGCGTCGCGCGCGCAAGAATAATCGCTTTTTAGCCTGCCTTGCGCGCAATGCCCTCAACCGAACGCCGCCTTTAGGTTTTTTCCAGAGTTTTGTGATGGAAAAAGATGGTCAGCATCGTAACTCGATCAACCTTAAGCGCCGTGGTACAGCACCATTGGCAGACCTGATTCGCGTGCACGCTCTCGCCGTTGGATCACGAGCAAAAAATTCCTTTGAGCGATTGGACGATATTATCGATGCTAATATCCTGCCTAAAGGTCGCGCCAAAGACTTACGTGATGCGATGGAGTTTATCTGTATGGTACGAATCCGCCACCAAGCGCTCGATGTCGAGGGAGGGATCGAGCCTGATAATAATATTGAGCCAGATAATTTGTCAGACTTCGAGAGACGCAACCTCAAGGATGCCTTCCAGATCCTGAGCAACGCACAGAATTTCCTTAAGTTCCGCTATCAAGCCAGCAATCACTTTAGATGAGACGCCCCCGATGATATCAAGACTAATCGAAGCTCCGGCGATCGACTGGAACGGCAAATTTGCCCAGCGTGCGAGACGCTGCCAGCATACGGGGCTGCAATCTTTTTACCGCTCTCCACTGCCAGCAGATGACACACCAATGTGCGAGGTGAAGTTTCTTGCGATGGACTTTGAAACTACCGGACTCGACTGTAAGAATGACAGCATCATCTCGATTGGCGTCGTACCCTTCGATCTGAACCGCATCTATCTAAGTCAAGCACAAGAGTGGAAAGTTCGTCCCCAGCAAAAACTGAGTGATGATTCGGTGGTTATCCACGGCATTACCCACTCTGATCTGATTGACGCACCCGATTTTGAGGATGTGATTGACGAGGTACTTTCACAGATGCAGGGCTTTGTGCCTGTGGTGCATTATCACCGTATTGAGCGTGACTTTCTCGACCATGAGTTTCGCCGCCGCTATAACGAAGGGGTCGAGTTCCCGCTAATAGACACGATGGCGATTGAATCTTCGATACAACAGAGAAAGAACGGTAATCTTTTCAAGCGCTTATTAGGTAAACACCCTGAGTCAGTGCGTCTAGCAAATTCACGAGAGCGCTACGGCCTGCCGCAATACTCCCCCCACCATGCGTTAACCGATGCGATTGCCACGGCTGAGCTGTTACAGGCGCAAATTCATCACAACCAGTGGCACCAAGACCGCCTTAAAGACTTTTGGATCTAAAAATAGAGACACCCGCGTGGAGTTTATTTGAGTTCTAGCTAATCAATACTATATCTACTTTAGGGGTTAGTTATTGTAAGTACTCAAATTTTCATTGCTGCGGGAGTCTTTATGAAAGGGATCATATTCACCGAATTTTTAGAGCTGGTAGAGCGCGAGTTCGGTTTAGAGGTTGTTGACCAAATCCTCGACCTCTCCGAGGATGAGGGTATCTACACCGCTGTTGGCAGCTACGACCATCGACTGCTGGTTAAGTTGATTGTCAATTTGAGTAAAACCACCGAAATCCCTGCAGATAAATTGCAGGAAGTGTTTGGTGAGACTGTGTTTATCAACTTGCTCGCCACCTTGCCTGACCAAGCCGCTTTGCAAGACTGTAGTCATTGCTTCGAATTCGTCCGTCATGTGGAAGAGTACATTCACGTAGAGGTGAAAAAGCTTTACCCGGATGCGCAACCACCCACCTTCGAGTTTATCTCTGAAACCGAAACTGAATTGGTGTTCGATTATAAGAGCGCGCGCTGTATGGCGCATGTCTGCCTTGGGCTACTTAAAGGGTGTGCCAATCACTTTGAGCAGCAAATCGATGTCGCGATGTGGGCACAAAATGAACAAGGCAGCGATGTTCGCTTTACGGTCACAACCGCTTAGCACGGGCTGAACGCGCGGCATTGGAGAAGTTGAAGGTGTCCCATTGAGCTCTGACAACAAGCCACCAATTTCACCCAGAGCACTCGAGCGAAAGCTTGTGCGGGAGAATGCTGCGCGTAAGCAAGCTGAGCAACTACTGGAAGAAAAAAGCCTCGATCTCTATTACGCTAATCAAAAATTGGAAGTCGCCCTCACCCAGCTGGAGAAAGCCTCGGCTGAGAATATCGTCAAACTCGAATTTCAGCAGCAGATTGACTCGCTGCTGATCTACTTTGGTCAAGCGTTCCTAAATCATCACCTTGATGATGTGCTGATCTCTAATCTCGTCGCGCGCATCACCGAGATGCCCACTGTCGCCAACGTCTACATCGGTCTCAATGACCATCTCCTGCCCAGTCTGCAAAAGCCCTTTTATGGTAAACAGGACCTG
The DNA here is from genome assembly GCF_055391395.1 of Vibrio sabulosilitoris. NCBI lineage: Bacteria > Pseudomonadati > Pseudomonadota > Gammaproteobacteria > Vibrionales > Vibrionaceae > Vibrio > Vibrio sabulosilitoris. Next base: position 1,912,066 of record NZ_AP029599.1, on the reverse strand, counting down.
GCGAAGGACTTTACTAAAACACACTGGCAAGACGATTGTTTCTTTATGCTGCTTAAAGCTCAGCGCAAGATCATCGGTCGGTTGGTGATTAAGCTAGATGAGACTGAGCTGGAGTCGGACTTCGTCCAACGGTCATTTCAACTGATTGGCGATCTGCTCAGTGGTGCGGTCAATCGTCAGTTAATTATCGTGACCAATATCGAATCGCGCAAAAAGGCCGAACAATCTGAGCAAGCAACGCGCGATTTCGTCGCCATGATCAACCACGAACTGCGTACACCACTCAATGGCCTGCTCGGTAGCTCAGAATTACTCCAGCAAACAACGCTTGACGAGCAGCAACTTGAGCTAGTCAACAATCTGGCTCAGTCGGGAGAGTTCTTACGTGTAATCATCAATGATCTGCTTGATTTCAGTAAAATCAATGCAGGCATGTTTGAGCTGATCCCCAGCGAGTTCGAGTTTGAGACCTTGTTCAAGACACTCAACAGTATTTTCGAGCCTAAGGCGCAAGAGAAATCTCTCATATTTAGCATCATCCAAGACACCAAATTACCAAAGGTGGTGCTGGGAGACTTAGAAAGGATCACGCAAATCTTCGTTAATCTCATCGGCAACGCCATCAAATTTACTGACTCGGGCTCGGTCAGTGTGCGTTTTTTCTGGTCACCCGAGGTATTGAACTTTGAGGTCGAGGACACAGGCATTGGGATCGATGAGCAAGCAAGGGCCAAACTCTTTCAGCCCTTTACCCAGGCAGATCGCTCAAGTAAGCGCAACTTTGAGGGCACCGGTTTAGGACTTGCTATCTGTCATCAGCTAATCGAGCTGATGGGGGGCGATGTCGACCTCACCAGCGAAGTTGGTGTGGGTACGCGTTTTTTTGGCACTATCCCGCTCAAACTTGTCAGTCAAACCGAGTCCTCAGCGCCTAAAGCTCCCGAGGAAGCGGCCGCAGTGATCCCTGAAAATCTGTCGTTGCTGGTGGTTGAAGATATCAAAATGAATCAGCTGATCATTAATAAGATGCTCGAGAAAATTGGCATCTGTGCCGATATTAAAGACAACGGCGTCGAGGCAGTTGAGGCGGTAAAAAACAAACAGTATGACCTGATCTTTATGGATTGTCGCATGCCAATCATGGATGGTTTCGAGGCCACCAGCAAGATTCGCGAGCTTGGTTTTCAGCGTCCGATTGTCGCCCTCACAGCCAGTACCACCGCTGCTGAGCGCGAGCTGTGTATCGAATCCGGCATGAACGATATTTTGACTAAGCCTTATCGAGCAGAAGAGATATCGGGCGCTCTCGCAAAATGGTTGAGTTAATTTCTCAAAATGAGAAACACCCCATGGTTGGGCTAGATTAAATTTCTCAATTTGAGAAAAATACGGCTAGACTTACCTAAATTTATGTATTTAAAGAGAAAAATAAGTTGGCACACTAGATGCTTTGTAGAAACCATCGGACACGTTATTAGGAGATAACACCATGGAACTACATACAACTGCTCTAAACGACAATGTACTTTCTCTTGCGATTTTGGGTGACTTTGACGCTTCTGGGAGCAAACAAGCCCAAGTTTGCATCGACAAGCTATTACAAGATGACGCACACCGAGAAATAGAGATCGACCTGCAACATGTCAACTTTCTAGATTCATCGGGCATTGGTGCGATTGTTTATTTCTACAAGCGTTTGGTTGAAGCCGAGCGTGAGATGCGAATCGAGAATGTCCATGGTCAGCCGCTCAAAATGATGGAGTTGCTGCGCATCGGTCAGGCGATTCCTCTCAACAAAAGAGTAGCCCAGAATTCATCGGTACAAGGAGAACTGTTTGTTGCACACTAAAAACCAGACTCCTTGGCCCAGACAAAATAACCATAAAAGAATGCCGTCGCAAGGAGCATTACGTCATGAAGTTAGTCAACATCAGCACTGTGGTGGTCGCAACCGTGTCACTTATCCTAGCGGCAGGTTGCACCAGCTACCCTGAAGAGGGCAATGGCGGTTTGGGTGAATACACCGCTGTGTCTGATTTTTCTCCAGTTCTTCCCGACGAACCGCTAGGCCCTGAGCATGGCCTGCGCTTTGACTTTCACCTGACTAAGTTGCAACTCGACGCCTTGATCCAACAGGGAGCAGAGTGGTGCTTTCCCGCCAGTGTCGTCCAAGCCAAGACCAAAGAAAACCGGATTGCCCGTGAGCTCGAGGGACAGTTGTTCATTGATGCCGCCAACGACATCATCATTCAGCGCAAGAACCTATCTCTGTTAGAACGTCGGCTTGATTACGTCACCGATCACGCCGAGTGTGTTCCCCCTGAGCAAAACTTGGCTTTTCAAAGCGAAGTCGCTGTTATTAATCAGTTAGTTGCACTGCTAAACGTCGACAATCAATTCGCGGTTGATTCGATTGAAATCAATCCAAAATACATGGGAAACTTGGCCGAATCTGCCAATATTCTTAAGCAATATCAATACTTAAACTTGACTGTCACAGGTCATGCCGATGCAACCGGCTCGGCTGAATATAACGATAAACTGGCCATGGGACGCGCCCAACAAGTAGGTCGTTACTTAACAATATTTGGTCTGTCACCCAACCGAATTCAAACCGTCTCTGTGGGTGAAACCCTACCCCTGTTTGAGGGCGATACACCCGGAGTCCGCCTGACCAACCGCCGAGTCAGTGTTGATGTTATCTCGACTCGCTCACAGGGGGGTGGCTATGAGAAGCGCTAGGTTGTGGTTGTTGCTTGCCTGCTTGCTTACTTCCTTGCTTAGTCCGCTCGCGGGCTTGGCAAGCCCAGTACAAATTGGCGACCTTATCCAGATAAATTTACCTGGTGAGTCAACGCTCAATCAGGGCTTTCAGGTGGATAAATCCGGGCGGATCAACCTACCCGAAGTGGGCTTAACCTATGTTGCTGGCTACGACGATGAGCAGCTTGAGCGAGTGATCACCGACGCTCTGAGTGGTGCTTTTCGCGACTTATCCAATCTGCGTGTGTTCGTCTCTGAGCGACAAATTCTTATCTCAGTACAAGGTTATGTCCGCTCTCCTGGAGAATACACCCTGGCAGAGAGTTCGACAGTGCAGATGGTACTCTATGCAGCCGGAGGCCTACGCCCCGGGGCACAACTGGACAAACTGCAACTAAAGCGAGGGGCTGAAACCACCGAGTTCAACTACAAGCTATTTTTAGATACTGGCGATAGTGATGCGCTTCCCACCCTGCGCTCGCTCGACGCGATTTTTGTCCCCGCCTCTCCCCTAGTCGGCAATATCGAACAAGAGTTTGATGCCGCCAAACTTGCTAATGCGGGTGACAGTGCCGATGCCCGGATGGCGATTAAGGTTTTTGGCGAGGTCAATGCACCGGGCTCATTTAGCTATAAACCGAACACCGACTTGGTCGACATCCTGATGCGCTCCGGTGGTGTAACCCGCTACGCAAGCGTTGAGCAAATTCGCGTGATCTCGGATAACACGCCGACCCTTTTTAACCTCAAGCAATACCTTGATACAGGCGACGCTTCACTGCTGCCGACTATCGCTCCGGGAGCGACTGTATTCGTCCCCAAAACAGAGGAAGAAATCAAAGCGGGAGCCAACACAGTTTATGTCATGGGTGAAGTCGCCGCGCCGGGTGCCTTTGAAGGCAACAAAGGGGCAACCTTTATGGATATCCTCGCCAATGCAGGCGGTCCAACTCGATTTGCCGAGTCACGACAAATTCGGGTGCTCAAGTCGAGTGGCGAGGTCATACGCTTTGATTTGACCGCCTATACCGAGGGATTAAATGGCCTGAAACCACCCAATATTCAGCCTGGCGACGCGATTTTTGTGCCGGAAAAGACTGATATGAACGAGAAGTCCTGGCTCAAGATCTCGCCTGATCGCGCGGTGAATGTCATGGGTGAGGTGGTAAGACCGGGAAGAATTGAGTGGTCGAGCGAAATGGATCTCATGGACCTGCTCGCGCATGTAGGTGGACCCACCCTGCGCGCTGATACTACACGTCTTGAGATTGCCACCGGCAAGGGTCCGGTGGTGGTGTTTGATCTCGATGCCTACATCAAAAATGGTGCGCGCCGCAGTGAACTCCCCGAGGTCATCGCCGGTACAATCGTTCGTGTCCATGACTTACCACAAGATCCCTCTGACAATAAATCACAGTGGGTTCGGCAAAGCTCAGATGCCTCGATCTATGTGTTTGGCCAAGTGAATGCCCCTGGGCGCTATCGCTTTACACGCGAGATGCACCTGCTCGACATCTTAGCTGCCGCCGATGGGCCCACTAAGGATGCCGATATTCACAATATACGCGTCACCCATCGAGATGCTCCCTATAGCCGTGTGAGTAAGCTGAATCTCTCGCTCTACTTTGAGACCGGTGATGAGTCCATATTGCCGCAGGTGGTGCCGGGCGATACCATTTTTATTCCCGAAAAAGACCGAAATTGGCTAGACAACTCCAAAGAGTCCACGGTGCGCGTGCTCGGTGCCGTGCATAATCCCGGTCGCTACGTGTTTAACGATAACATGACCATTCTCGACCTTATCGCCGAAGCTGGTGGACCATCAGAGTATGCCTATCTCGAAAAAATCAGCGTGGTGAACTTATCTTGCTGCCATAATCAGGCGCGTACATTTGATCTTATCGAGTTTAGCAAGACAGCTGATTTTCGCAGTCTGCCGGTCATTAGAGCCGGTGACACTGTGTTTATTCCCAACCGCCGCGACAGCTTTGTCGAAAAAGCGCGTGACGTCCTTGATGATGTGCTGCGCCTTGCCACGGTAATTGTGCTAGTAGGAGCCTTGTAATGAGTATTACCAGTATTCATGCAGAGCTAGAGCAGGTATTTATCAAGCTGGAGCTTGCCAGTGCGCGCTCCGTGTGTGTCTCTGCAGTAAAAGGCGGCGCTGGTGCTACCAGCCTCGCATCTGCACTGGTCGAACGCTATCTGTTTGCCGGTTACAAAACACTGCTAGTCGACTTTAATCTGTTTAATCCATCGTTTAGCCCACTGCCCCTCCCGAGCCAAGGCAATGAACAACCACTGATCGTGCGCGATGAAACCAAGCAAGTGTTTTGCGGTATTGCTAGCCCCAAAGAGCGCTCGTTGCAAATGCTCTATCGCGACCCAAACAGTCTCAAACAGCGCGTCGCTCAATGGTCACAAGAGTATGACCGAATTGTGTTTGATACCTGCGCCCTAAACGATACCAGCCAGTTTACTATTCCCACCGCCTCTATCGCCCATGTAACCGATGCCACCCTGTTGGTGGTCTCTGGAGGAGAGACGACAGAAGAGGAACTCAAGGCAGCCATTGAGCAACTGCAAACCACCGATGCAAGCATTGTGGGCATCATTCTTAACCAACACAATCAATCACAACTAGCTGATGAGCTCGTGCGGGTCGCGGACAAGGCTCAGCTATTGACACCTTCATTCAAGCAGCGAATCAAAAATTGGCTGCGCCGCACGTCTTTGTTCCGACAGGCGGTCTAAGCTGATGAAGATTTGAATAAAAATCATAAAGGATTTTAGATTATGGCTTACTCATCTCTGCCCATTTTAGACCAGCAGGCGATAGACCAAATGATCAGTGATACCGGTGCTGAGGTACTTCCTTTGATCATCGATAGTTATCTACAAGAATCCGAGCAACGTTTGGCGAACATTGATAAAGCCATTGAACAATCTGATTGCAAGACGCTCGAGTTTGAGGCGCACACGCTAGGCAGTACCTCCCTAGCGCTTGGTGTTCAAGCGCTAGGCTTGTTGGCTCGCGAGATAGAACAGCGATGCATAGAAGGAGACCATGCCAAGGCGTTTGCACTGCACACTGAAGTTGGCCGCATAGCCCAACAATCGAGAAGTGCGCTCGAGACTCTCAAACAAGCACTATAACGAGCTCTACCTAAGCTGATATTTGGCTTTATCGACAAGGATGCGTTATGAGACCCAAAGTATTATTAGTTGAAGACTCCACCTCGCTGGCCATATTGTACAAACAGTATGTTAAAGATGAGCCATACGACCTTTTTCACGTTGAGACGGGGCGTGAAGCAAAGAATTTTATTGAAAACCAGAAGCCACAATTAGTGATCCTTGATCTTAAGCTCCCTGACACCTCTGGAGAAGAGATTCTGGACTGGATAGTCGATAATGAGTTCCCTGTGAGCGTCATTATCGCTACGGCGCATGGTTCGGTCGATATCGCTGTCAACCTGATCCAGAAAGGCGCCGAGGACTTCCTCGAGAAGCCGATTCAGGCTGATAGACTCAAAACCTCAGTGCAACTTCACCTCAAGCGTAAAAAGCTCGAAACCTTAGTCACTAAACTCGAGACTGAGTTTGATCGCACTAACTTTCATGGTTTTATTGGTTCAAGCCTTGGGATGCAGGCTGTGTATAAAACCATCGAATCTGCTGCCCCAACCTCTGCCAGTGTATTCGTCCATGGTGAGAGTGGTACAGGTAAGGAAGTCACCGCTGAAGCTATCCATCGTGAAAGTACTCGTGCTAACAAGCCCTTTGTCGCCATAAACTGTGGTGCTATTCCCAAAGACTTGATGGAAAGTGAGATTTTTGGTCACGTCAAAGGCGCGTTCACCGGCGCCACCAGCGATCGCAAAGGAGCCGCGATGCAAGCCAATGGCGGAACCTTGTTCCTTGATGAGTTGTGCGAGATGGAGTTGGAGATGCAGAAGAAATTGCTGCGCTTCTTACAAACAGGCACCTTCACCCCGCTTGGTGGCACTCGTGAGGTCAAAGTCGATTGTCGGATCATTTGCGCGACCAACCGTGATCCCCTTAAGGAAGTGGCCGAGGGACGCTTTCGTGAAGACTTGTACTATCGCGTTCACGTTATTCCCATTGAACTACCGCCCCTTCGTGAGCGAGGAAGTGACATTGTCACTCTGGCCACACATTTTGTTAAGCTCTATGCCAAGCAAGATGGCAAGAAATTCAAAGACCTCTCCAAGGAGGTTAAAAAACACCTGCTCAACTATCCATGGCCTGGTAATGTGCGTCAACTGCAGAACATTATGCGCAATATTGTCGTCCTCAATGATGGCGACTATGTTGAGATGACTCACCTACCACCGCCACTCAACATGCCAGCGGATACCAAGCCAAAACCTGTCGCCCAGCCAGTGAGGGTGCCAGATGTGGTTGAGGTACCGGAAGTCGAGAATAGTCAGAGTGAGTCCACCCCAGAGCCTGTACTGCAAGTACCTGTACAACCCTCTGCTCCCCAGCCGATAAAGCCGATGTGGCAAGTCGAACGCGAGACAATCCAAAATGCCATCGAGTTTTGTGATGGTAACGTGTTGAATGCTGCCGTGTTGCTCGACCTGAGCCCCTCAACTGTCTATCGTAAAAAACAGCAGTGGGAAGCGGAAGAGAGTTAACCCCGCTAGGAGAGGAACATGCACCGCAAATCGGACGGCTTAACCCCAGCGAAACACGAGGTCTGGTTACTACTCGATAGTTTAAGCTTTGGCGGGATAGAAACTCATGTGGTTGAACTTGCGCGTGGATTGTCCACCCACGGGGTAAACGTCCGAGTTGTGTTACTAAGCCAGTTCAAGCAGCCCTCCGCCATTATCGAGCGACTGAATGCGGCTGGGCTTACCTATTCATTCTTATGTCAATTGGCCAACGCCCCGAATACGCAAAGCTTTGTTAAGTTGGTGCGTCAGCTTCACCGCGCAATCACAAGATTCTCACCCTACGTGTTGCATTCTCACGGCTATAAGGCGAGCCTGATAAGTAAGCTAGCGCGCGGCAGAACTAGGCAACTCTCCACCTTTCATGCAGGAGAAACGCCCAAGGGACGCGTGCGACTCTATGATTTATTGGATAGATACACGGCCTTTCTCTCATCGCGTGTGATTTCGGTCAGTCAAGGTGTTGCCGATAAACTGCCTTGTCCGAGCGTGGTGCTCAATAATTTCATTACCGCCGAGGCAATCACACCGTCAAGCGGGGAACAAATCGCGTTTGTCGGTCGACTCAGCCATGAAAAAGGGCCTGATATCTTGCTGCAAATCGCCAAGCAGATGCCTGACTTGTCGTTCGAGATCTATGGTGATGGCCCGATGCGTGAGCAACTCGAACAACACGCTTCACCCAATTGCCATATTCATGGTTTTCAAGCAGATATGGCCGCGGTGTGGCAGCAGGTAGGCTTGTTGCTGATCACTTCGCGTTTTGAAGGGTTGCCGATGACGGCTATTGAGGCAATGGCGCGAGGCATCCCCGTGATCAGTGCGCCCGTAGGAGCGATAAACAGCTTGATTGAGCATAAGCAAAATGGCTGGATTGTCCAAGATAGCGATCAATTCCCCACTCTTATCGCCAACTGGCTGGCGGCCTCTCCTACTCACCAACAATCATTGAGGAACAAGGCACGCGAGACAGTTAGGGCGCGGTTTTCTGCCCAAGCGGTGATCCCGCAAGTCATGGCTCTTTACGCCCTCGATGTGTCCAGTCAACCGGTCCATCGCTAGAGAGCACCTGGCACCCGCACTTTGCTGATATCAATAATGGGAGCCAGATTGGCAACATACAGGATGTATCGAGCAGTTTGCTTCTCAAAATGAGAAGCAAACTGACGCTAGACCCAACTGATGTTAACTAAGCCGTTTCCCTTGGCTAGGTTCACTTGGGTTCTAGTACCGATATTTAATGGGTTATTGACTGAATATCTGGCATTTGGCTTGCAAATGAAGGTTAAGAATCGTTGTTTACAGGGGTTGCAGAACGAAAACGTTATATGAATTAGCACTCCTCAACGTAAAGCCACGGATTTACTCGAAGCCAGCACCACAACACGATTAGGATTAGCATGACAAACCAGGTCAATTTATTGATTGTTCATTACGGAGAAGACTGGATTCGTGGCAGCGAAGTCATGCTGGTCGAATTGCTTGATGGCCTTGATACGCGCTACAAGCGATTTTTGTGGACAAATAACCCATCCCTAGCCCAGCAGGTAGCAAGTAAAGGCATCCATGTCGAGTTCACTCCGTTTCCAACTCTGTGCTCTCTCTACCCCAAAAAGCGCAAACTAGACCTTGGTACTGCCATCAGTCTGTACCAGCGAGGACGAGCGCTTATCTCAGAGCACAACATTGATTTAATTCATGTATCTAGTGGAGCCCCCTGCCTATGGATGACCTTAGTCGCCCACCAAAGCCAAACGCCAATCCTTGCTCATTTACACTGCCCTTACCCCTTACATGATCGGTTGACACTGGGCTTGCACGCGGTGCCCACAACCCTTTGCGTCAGTCAGGCTGCTGCCAAACCCTTGCTTGATGAAGGCTACAGTTTGCAGCGCATGCACATTATCCACAATGGTGTCACCGACCCCGACTTGCACAGCATCCCCAGTATGGATATTCGCGCCCACTTAGGCTTAGAGCCCAAGGCAAAAGTACTGCTTAGTGTAGGCTCACTCATTGCTCGCAAAGGATTCGATAGACTAATAACGGCAATCAGCACCCTGAATCAACAGGGAATCTCACATCACCTGGTTATCATCGGTGAGGGCCCCGAAAGGCAGAATCTCGTTGCGTTTGCACGCGCTGCAAACGTTGAGCATCTGGTGCATTTGGTCGGCGAGCAAAATAATGTCCCACGTTGGCTGCGCTCGGGGGTCGATATCTTTATCAGTGGTGCTCGCAGTGAAGCCTTTGGCTTGGTGCTTGTGGAGGCCGCGCTAGCGAAATTACCGATCATCGCTCCGTCGACTGGCGGGATAGTCGAGGTTATCGGACATCAACATACTGGACTTCTCTATCCAAACGATCAACAAGCGATCGAGAAAATCTGTCAACACGTGAATTGCTTATCGAACAACCCCGTGTACGCGCTGCGTTTGGCGATCCGTGCACGAAACCATGCCAAACAGCATTTCTCCATCGAAAAGAACATTGAGCAAATTGAGCATGTCTATCAACAGTTACTAGAAGCCCCTCTTGAACGCCGCCCATTACTATCGCTCGCTTTTCTATGGTTGAAACCATTAAAAACCGTGGTGCAAAAACACTGCTTGCCGCGTTTTTTTATCCAAGGATCTCGATATGAAAAATGCTAAGACACGCCATGTGATCGTATTTGATCCAATCCCATTCCATGGAGGCTCCAAAGTGGCGACTCGGCACGCGATGGAGCAAACACGACCCGATATCCATTATCATGTACTGTCAGCCAGTGCTGAGAGCTGGCGTGTGAGCCAATCTAAAAATATTTGTATTCAGCAACTCATTATCCCGGCCTGGCTGGCAAACCAAACACAAGGCCAAGGCTATTGGTTAAAGCAGATGTACTTACTGCTTTGGCTGATGCCTTATACGCTCTGCGTGGCCTTACGCAATATCAGCAAGCCCGAGAAGCTGCTTTTGGCATCGGGTCCTGGCGTCGACTTTGCCGGTTATGTGCTTGCTCGACTGACCGGACTGGGCCTTGTGCAGTTAGTTCATGGTTCGGTTGGTGCCAGTCGGGCCTCACGCTGGTGTGTTGCTCAGGGTCATCGCACTTTCTATCTCGAGTCTGCCCAACATAGCCTGCAAGCTCTATTTGACAATCAAACCTTACCTCAACACTTCGAGCCCTTTGTTAACGGGCTACCCGAGTACCTGTGGCCACAGCAGTTAAAGCCTAATGCCTTTGACTCTCCTCACCTATTCTGGGCTGCGTCATTGCTCAAGTGGAAAGGGCTAGACCTTTTGATTGATACCCTCAAATCCAATCAACTTAACCAACAGCTGCGCAGCACTATCTGCTTTATCCGTCCACAAAAAACCACGGCAGAAGTCACCAAAGCGCCTGTGACCCTGCCAAACTGTCAGTGGCATCAATCCCCCAACAATATCGATGATTTGCGCGCGCTGGCCAATATCTACGTCTCAACGAGCCAGCAAGAGCCCTTCGGCCTATCTACTCTCGAGGCAATGGCCGCTGGCTTGATTGTTGTGATCCCTGCCGACGGTGCCTACTGGGATCGCCACCTACGGCATGACCACTCGTGCCTAAAGTACCAAGCTGGAGATGTCAGCGACCTTAACCAAACACTGAGTCATATCTGCGACAATCTTAAACACTACAAAAATATTGGCATTAATGGTCAGAAAATTGCAAAGCAGTATCGTGCAGAGATTACCTATCGCGCCATCGCCCGCGCCATAGAGCAACCTCCAAATTCGATACCGACCAACGCAACCGGAGAATTATCATGATAAGCAGCGCCAGTGTGGTAAGTAAATGCAGAGCCCTACTCAGCTCTCAAGCAGGAGATATGCTCAGCTACGCAATTGCCCTGTTTTTTATGAAGGGGCTGTCACTCCTTATGCTGCCGATCATCACCCGCTATCTGTCACCTGAGCAGCTAGGTCGGCTGGAAATATTAGCCGTAACCGGCGCGCTGTTAGGCATCTTGTTCTCGTTAGCTTTGCACGAGGCCCTCTATCGATTTGCTGGTGAGGCAAAGGGCAAACAGCAAAGACAAATAGCCAACTACCTGTTTACTCTCACCTTAGTTCTTTCTTTTTCAGCAACCTTGGTCATTGTTACCACCCTCTGGCAGTTCAGTTGGCCTAGTGAGTGGCAAATAGACAAGCGCCCTTTTTTGATTTTGTTCGGCTCACTGGGGATCGAGGGCGCACTAGCAATGGCGCTGGCGTGGCTACGAATGCAAAATCGCGCGAAAACCTTCAGCATGATTTGCATTGTGACAAGCACATTGCAAGTCATAATGGTGATCGCGTCACTCGAGCTTGGTTTCGATATCGAAGGTGTTCTACTATCTAGCTTCGTTGCTCACGTACTCCAGCTCATATGGGTCGTGCAAACCAGTCGCTTGCGCCTGCGCATGCCAAACAGGGAGTTTGTCCGTCAATCGATTCGCTATTCTGCGCCGATCATGCTCTCAGGCTTATGTGCTTTTGGCCTTAACGGCGCAGAGCGTTGGTTTATTCTTGAGGGAGACTCTTTTGCCGTACTCGGTCAATATGCGATTGCCGCCAAGTTCGCTTTGGCGATGTGCATCCTAGTCCAACCCTTTGGGATGTGGTGGCTACCTAAACGCTTTGCGACGTTAGAACAATCGATTCAGCGTACAGTAACCATCACTGAACGAGGCATTGCCTACATCTGCTTTCTTGCCATCTCCGTGGTGGTATTCGGTCGCTGGACGCTCGAGTTGATCCTGACTCAAAGCTATTCACAAGCCGCCGAGCTCCTCACCGGTGCTATTTTCATGGTGTTGGGCAAGGAGCTATGTGAGCTGGTTAATCTTGGGCTGCTGAAAAACAAGCGCTCTTCAACCCTGTTTTACATTAACCTTGCTACCTGTACCTTGGCTTTAGGGTGTGTATCCTTAGCTTACCAACATGGCGTATGGGCGGTCATGGTTATCATCGGCATAGCGCAAACCCTGCGCGCAGCCACCCTATATATCGCTAGCCAGCGCAGCTATCGCTTACCGTACAACGCTGGCAAAATCTGTCTTATGGTAGCGCTCACCCTAAGCGGATTAATCTCGCTACATCAGACAAACTTGCCACAACTTCATTTGCTTATCTGGCTTGTCTACAGCCTCGTATTAGCCTCACTCACTCTGCCAGACGTGTTCAAACGATTGACTAGTGCCCCTGGCAACTGGGTAGTGAACAAGCGCCTCGGTCGTGAACAAAAAGAGGTTATCGGCAGCGGAAAGTCGCTATGAAGCACTCGCTGCTCACACCAGCCCCGATACTAACCGGTTTGTTTGCCGTTCTGATTGCAGCGTTGTGGGTCCTTGTTCCCCACCCGGCTTTAGTGGTTGCGCTGTGTGCGCTACCACTGGCGATTTTGGTCGTGATCCGCCAACTATTTTGGTTTGTTATCCTGTTTGTGGTGTTCTCGTTTTTCCGTATTCATGAGGTCATTCCACAACTGATGCCGCTCAAACTGCCGCTGTTGCTCTCACTGGGAGCACTTGCCTCTCTGTGCTGGCATGTGTTTATTAGCCGTACGCTTGATCTGTACTGGCACCCTTCGATGAAATGGCTGGTGCTCTTCTGGGCACTGGTTACCATTGGGCTGTTATTCGCCTCTAACCGAGGGATCGCAATCAGCTCTTATAAATCGGTGTACTGGAAGATCATCATAATGACCTTAGCCATCATCTGGATTGTTAATAATAAGCAGCAGTTGACCCAAACCTGTTGGTTGATTGTTTGGTCGGGTCTACTGGTGGCCAGTGTCGCACTTTATAATGCTCAAGCCGGGATTGGTCTAGTGGAAGGCTCACGTGTCACAATAGGACGCGCAATTGGCTCCATGCTTGGCGACCCCAATGATCTCGCCCTAGTATTGCTGTTTCCTTTGGCCTTTTCGGTTAGCTTTTTATTTAACCCTCGACTTGGCTGGCTGCCACGCACCTTTGGTTTTATCGTTGCTGCGGCACTGTCGCTGTCCATCATCGAAACCCAAAGCCGCGGTGGATTGCTTGGCATGCTCACTGTGTATGGCATCTTTATGCAGCAAGCGATTAAATCTAAGCTCCTGCTCATCTCTATCGGCATCTGTGGCATGGCCTTTCTCTATGCGGTGGCGGGAATTTCAGATCGCGCCTCGGGAGGGGCTGCGGAAGAAGGGATTGATGCTTCAGCCATGGGCCGTTTGTATGCTTGGGAGGCGGCTGCGCGTATGTCGGTAGTCAACCCGCTTACCGGAGTGGGCTTGAATAACTTTTATTCAAACTATTACTACTACAGCTCTCATTGGGATGGGTTACCTCACGCGGTTCACAGTACTTGGTTTGGCGTGCTTGGCGAAACTGGCATGCTTGGACTGGCCGTCTTTATTGCGATGATTGTCTCTTTGGCACGCACTGCCAAGCGCTCATTAGACACCCTCAATGCCAGCCATTCTCCGCCCCCTTATCTCGTTTCGGCATCCAAAGCCGTTTTGGCGGGTCTGATGGGCACCGTGGTGTCGGGTACCTTCCTTACCCAAGGTTTTGTCTGGCCAATTTATATCCTAGCCGCCTTGATTATTTGCATCTCGACGATTGTTCAAAACGATTCTCAAATTGAGAAGGATAATCCAAGCCATATTAACTAATTGTTTTTATTGGCTTAATTTTTTGGCACGTTATATGAAACACTCTTGATAACTCAGCGCAATTGGCTTCTCAATCTGACACAAGCTAATTAGCAAATTTCGATTACAAGAGGACGTCACCATGATGAATGCCCCGACCCTGCAACTCAAACGTTGGCTAAAAAACAGCGACAGCCCTGTCGCCAAACGACTATTTGCCGTCGCCAAGCGCATCCGCGTGTGTGATGTACGCTACCCACGCCTAGTCAATCAGCTGCTCTATACCAGCTACACACTTGGCCGTAATACATGGAGTAACCTCACTCGCATCTTAGTGCAAACACCGGCCTTTCGCGGTCGCTGCAATGCCTGTGGTGATCGCCTCTATCTTTATGCAGGCATGCCTTTTATCTCCGGGCCATTAAACATTGACGTAGGCAATGACTGCCGTATCTCCGGACAAACCACATTTTCGGCCAGCAGCCACACACAGAAACCGCACCTAAGTATTGGCCACAATGTGGGCATTGGCTGGCAAACCACCATCGCCGTGGGAACTGAGGTCATCATTGAAGACAATGTCCGCATTGCGGGCAAAGCCAATCTGTTCGGTTACTCCGGCCATCCACTCGATGCTCAGCGACGCGCTGCGGGAGCACCCGATGATTTGAGTCAAGTGGGTAGGATTATACTTAAGAAAGACTGTTGGCTGGCAACCAACGTGATCGTCAAAGCTGGCGTCACGATCGGTGAGGGCGCCATCATTGCGGCGGGTAGCGTGGTAACCGAAGATATTCCTGATTATGTTATCGCTGCTGGCGTACCTGCCAAAGTGATCAAGACCCTGGACAATGCAGCGACTGAGCAAACATTGGAGGTGGACCATGCGTGATCTTATCGTTTTCGGTGAGGACTTTGCCGGTCTTCCATCCAGCACTCAGCATTTGATTTCTAATCTTAATCCTGAGCGTAAGATACTGTGGGTGAACTCAATTGGGTTAAGAAAGCCGCGCATGACTACTAGTGATGCAAAGCGCGTGGTACAAAAGCTTGCAGGACGTGGCAAGAGAGATTTCCAAGGTGAAGCGCGAACTCATACACCAAATAATATTCATGTCGTCAATTTGCGCACTATCCCAGCACCAAGCCGGCCCTGGGAGCGCTCAGTGGCAAAAAATATGATGCTGGCGCAGCTTAAGCCTCTGTTGGCAAAGCATGGGTTTAAAGACCCGATCCTATGGTCATCACTCCCCACTGCCGCCGATCTGGCTGGTGAGTTGGGAGAGCGTGCCGTCGTGTATTATTGTGGTGATGATTTTGAAGCCTTGGCTGGCGTCGACCACGTGACAATTGCCCAGCACGAGCAAACCTTGGTGACCAAGGCGGATATCGTCTTAGCGGCCAGTCAAAACATCGCTGACAAGTTTCCTCACCATAAGACTCATGTCCTGCGCCACGGTGTCGATTATCAGCGCTTCTCTACACCGGTGCCGCGTGCAGACGACTTACCACAAGGCAAGCCCATAGCGGGTTTTTACGGCAGCCTATCAGAGTGGCTTGACTACTATATGATCAACGCTGCGGCCAAGGCCCTGCCAAATTGGAACTTCGTATTTATTGGCAAAAATGAGCTTAAGCAGCCAAAGCTTGAAAATCTGCCCAATATCCACCTACTCGGCGCAAAACCGCACGCAGAATTACCACGATACAGTCAACATTGGGATGTGAGTCTGCTACCTTTCAAAAATAATAAGCAAATCCAAGCATGCAGTCCGCTAAAATTGCTAGAGTATATTGCAACGGGTAAGCCAGTGATACATACCCCTTTTCCAGCGGCGAGGCCCTATCAAGGCCAACTGAATCAGGTCACTAGCACACAAGAGCTGATTATTGCCCTACAACAAGATTCGGAATTGGTCGCGACTCGTCCCGAATCTATCCAGCAGGAAAGCTGGGCATCACGAGCACTGTTCGTTGATTGGTTACTGGAGTTACTATGAGCGATTTAAAAGTAAGACTAACGTGCATCATACTTGCCGCATGGCGCCGCCGCTGGGTCATTTTAATCCCGATGTTAGTCTTACCAATGGCAGCCGTTGGGGTATCAAAACTGGCGGCTACCCAGTACATCTCACACACCAGTATGCTGATCCAAGAAACCGCCAAGATGAATCCATTCTTGGAGGATATCGCTGTCGAGACCATGCTCAATGATCGACTCAATGCGGTGAAAACCCTGCTTAAAAGTCGCCATGTACTGACACTCGTGGCCACCGAACGTAACCTGATCAACGCTCAAACCAGTGATGCAGAAAAAGACTATATTATTGGCAAGATTGCCGCCAACCTGACGGTATCGCAAATGGGCAAGGACTTACTCAAGATCCAATATACCGCCTCAACGCCAGACGGGATGAAAGAGATGCTCGAGTCGGTCAGTGACCACTTTATCGAGCAGATCCTAGCACCAGAGCGCTCCTCCATTCGTGACTCAAGCTCCTTTCTCGCCCAGCATATGGACAAGCGCTTTGCTGAGCTGCAGGCCGCCGAGCAGCGCCTGGCTGATTATACCAACCAAAACAATGCACTAACCCCAGAGCTACAGTCACAAAGTTTTGCTCGTCTCGCCTCGTTGCAGCAGAGCCTAGCCGAAAAAGAAGCCGAGCTATATGGCGTCGAAAGCAGCCTTGGTTCACTCGACCAGCAACTTTCACAGACCAACCCAGTAGTCGGTCGAATCGAAGAGCAGATCATTGAAACGCGCAGTGAGCTCACCCTACTCCAAGCTAGATATACCGACAGCCACAGTTCAGTGCAGGCCAAGCTGCGCCAACTCGCCCGTCTAGAGCAAGAGCGCGAGGCACTGCTCACCTCTCAGCAACCAAACCTCAATACTGACCAGCTATGGGATATGGCGAGCAGCCAAAAATTTCAAGCCAATAGTGCTATGCAGCCCTTGTTGATGAGTCAACTGCAAAGCCTGCAACAAGTTCGAGGGCGCTACGAGGCACTCAAGGAAGAGACGGCACGGATGCGCGACATGATTAGTGAGCTTGAGCAACAAACTCTTAGCTATGGCGACAATGTTAAGCAGTTCTATCGCCTACAACGTGATGTTGAGCTCAAGCGTGATCTGTATGAAGAGCTGCTACAACGGTATGAAATGGCAGAGCTTACCGGCTCACTAGGTGAGTTTGAGCAAGACAAACGTGTCAAGATCATTGACTTACCCTACACACCAAGTCGCCCGTCTAACCTTCCGACTATTGTTTTTGTTATCGCAGGCATTGTTGGTGGACTTGCGCTCGGCATCGGCATCGCGGTTATTTTTGAGCTGTTTGACTCGACGATTCGTAATCCAGCGGACATACGTAAACACACCAGCATCCCTGTGATCGCGACCTTACCCAACTTTAATCAGCCATAGAGTCAGATTCATTCTCAATTTGAGAAATTATCAACCTAAGACCAATTTGTTATATTAAACAAACACTTAAAAATTGGCACATCCCCTGCATTATAAAAGTAACTCTTAAAAACCGAACGCTCTGCAAGGGATCAACCATGAAGACTTCTAACAATAAAATCATCTTTCACGTTGTACAGCATCTTGCCCCTGGTGGTCTTGAAAGCCTAGTACTGGATTTTATGACCTTTGCTCAACCAGGTACCGAGGTTTATGTGGTCAGTATTGAAGGCACCAAACATCAAGCAATCGCTAACTGGCCTAAACTTGCTGCGCACAAAGACAACTTGGTTTTCCTTAACAAAGCCCCTGGGTTTCAAGGCCATGTCTACCACGACCTAGTTAGATTGTTTCGCGCAATGAAGGTGGACGTGGTACACACTCATCACATTGGCCCTCTTCTGTACGGCGGAACCGCGGCTAAGCATGCTAAGGTGCCGGTTCGTTTGCACACTGAACATGATGTGTGGCACCTGAGCAAGCGCAAAAGTCAACTGATGCAGTCGATGCTGCTTAAACATGTCCAACCACAGCTAGTCGCGGATGCATTCCGTGTCGGTGAGCAACTCGATAAACTGTTCCAGTACCCAAAACTCAGCTGTATCCCCAACGGCATTGATGTCAGTCGCTTTAAGCCAGGCTCTAAAGTATCTGCCCGCTTGGATTTTGCGATTGATGCCCATGACATCGTCATTGGCAGCGCCGGGCGACTAGAGTCCGTTAAAGGCCACGACGTGCTGATCAAAGCGATGCGTTATGTACCCAGCCACATCAAACTCGTGATTGCTGGTGACGGTAGTCAACGAGAAGAACTTACCAAGCTGATCACTAAGCTTCACCTCGAAGATCGCGTCCGCTTGTTGGGCCGAGTCGATAATATGGCGCGCTTTTATCAGGCATTAGATGTGTTCTGCCTTCCATCACGTCATGAGGGCTACCCGCTTACGGCACTGGAAGCGCAAGCCTGCGGTATCCACACCGTTGTAACGGATGTTGGCTCATCGAGTGAAACTTTATGCCCACACACCGGGGCTCTGGTTAAACCCAATCGCATTATCGCGCTCGCACTGGGCCTTGAGCAAAAAGCCGCTGGCTTAAATCAGCAGTCACCACGCGACCATGTGGTGGCCAATAACGATATTCGCCATATGGTGGCCCAATATGATGTTCTAGCGCGTGAAGGAGAGGCCGCATGAGTACATGGCAATGGATCTGCTTAGCAACCTTTTGTATCAGTTTTTTGCTTATCGCCTACCACCATGTAGGCTACCCGCTTCTGTTACAGCTCTACAGCAAATACCGTGCAAGACAGGTCAAGAAAGGTAACGAACGTCGCTTTAGCTTCAGCCATAACGATCACTTCAGACCCTCTATTACCGTGATTGTACCTGCTTACAACGAAGAGCAGTGGATCGCACAGAAAATTCGCAACCTTGCGATGCTTGATTACCCACGAGACAAGCTACGTATCGAGATCTTCTGTGACGGTTGCACGGATAAGACGGTGGCAATCGCCCAAGAAACCATTCAAGAGGCAACCTGTGCAGATACCCTGTTTGTTATCCATGATTGCCAACAAAACCGCGGCAAAGTTGCGGTGCTAAACGCCGCCATGCAAGAGGTAAAAACCGATCTCACCACGTTCAGTGATGTGTCTGCGATTACCTCTATCGATGCCCTGTTGATTGCTGAGCGTCATTTTGAGAACCCAGAGGTGGGTGTAGTGAACGGTCAATACATTCTCTACCAATCAGGCTCGGTCGGTGAAGAAAAATACTGGCAGTACCAATGTGACATGAAATTTGCGGAAGCGAAAATGGCAACAGCCATCGGTGCACACGGCGCTTTCTATATTTTCCGCAGCGAGCTCTTTACCCCATTGGGTTCGAGCATCATCAACGATGACTTTATTATTCCAATGGAAATAGTGAGCCAAGGCTACCAGTCAGTGTATGACAACAACGTGATTGCCACTGAGATGGAGCCAACCAACCTAGATGATGACTTTGCCCGCAGACTGCGCATTTCAGCGGGCAACATGCAACAGATTATGGTGCTGGCAAAATTGCTCCACCCACGCTTCAAGCGCACCGCATTCGCTTTCTTTTCTGGCAAGGGTTTACGCCTGATGACCCCATATTTGATGCTGACAGCACTGGTCAGTAGTGCTCTATTAAGTTCAATGCCGATTTTTTGGCTTCTTACTTGCATACAAGTGTTTATCTACTTGGTCGGCATTGCTAGCGCGCTGGTACCCGCGATCAACAAAATAAAAGTCTGTCAGTTGATCCACTATGTATTGATGGGTCACACAGCAAACCTGATTGGTGGTCTTCGCTACCTGTTTGCTAAACGCCAAGCTTAACAACCTAATTTAACGCTCAACAAGGATTTGATTATGTACACTCTAGCCAACACCAGCCCAGCAGTCAGCCTAAGCAAACGCGCGTTCGACCTTAGCATTTCATTAGTATGTCTTGTGCTTTTCCTGCCTTTATTCCCACTGATTGCCTTGGCGATTGTGACCACTTCAAAAGGCTCGGTGTTCTACACTCAAACTCGCGTTGGTAAATCGACGCCTGATCATATGGTGTTGTTTAGCATCATTAAATTTCGCACCATGTACCAAGACGCTGAAGCGCGTTCAGGTGCTGCTTGGGCAACTGAAAACGATCCACGTATTACGCCTGTTGGACGCTTCTTGCGAAAAACGCGTCTTGATGAACTGCCACAGCTGTTCAACGTGATCCGCGGTGATATGTCACTGATTGGCCCTCGCCCTGAGCGCCCAGCCTTCTACACTATTTTGGAAAAAGAAATTCCTTTTTTTGCCGACCGTACCTATGGCGTTTTGCCTGGTATCACGGGGCTTGCTCAGGTCAACCAAGGTTATGACACTTGTATTGAAGATGTGCGCTCTAAGGTGGGTTACGACCACAGTTATGCGTTATCTCACAGCAGCCTCTCGAACTGGCTAAAAACAGACTTGTCTATCATGTTCCGCACTGTGGCCGTGATGGTTGATGGGCGCGGTCAATAAAACTAAAGACATTGATAACAACTTCGATATTCCTATTTTGCCCAAGTTTGCTTGGGCTTTTTTCTTTCCCCCGCCCCTGGGGGGAGAGGCGAGAGGCGGGATCGCTGCGCTGCGAGATGCGAGGAAAAGACAGGTTCGGGGTTCGAGTTACACTTCGTTCCGAGCAACGAGTGTTATGGTGCTTGCTGTTAATGCCTTAAGCATCTTCAGGCCTTGTGTGAGTTCTAGTTTGTCTTTGGCTTATGGATTGGGTGATTTCTCAATCTGACAGAAAGTGGAGTGTCGGTGGTTCTTTCTATTAGTCAGATTGAGAATCAAATTTGAAATGCAACTGATTTTATATTTAAATTCAATTAAAACACACACTTAAAAGTTGGCACAGCAATCGCATTACCTAGGTATATCAACAATTAAATCTAATTACCAAAAGGAAGCGGTTATGAGCCACTCAACACTATTTAACCTTAGTAAAGCGTCAACATTCATCGGGCTAGCACTTATGGCTCAAACCTATACAGTTCAGGCAGCGCCGTTTGATAGCTGCCCGAGTAAAGCCTACCTATTTCAGTCTAAGCCAGTACAGGTTTATGGGGTGAATTTGGTTACCGGTCAGTCATCTCTGCTTCAAGGTGACACTGGGACAGATGCAAACATCAATGGCGTCGGCTTCGATTTTGACAGCCGCTATATCTATGGCTACGACACCACCAACAAGAAAATTGTTCGCTTAGGACAAGACTTCCAGGTTGAAGACATCTACACATCTGGTCTGCCAACCGACCACACCTTCTATGTGGGTGACGTATTTAACAAAACCTACTACCTGTATCGTAAAAACAAGGGCTTGTTCAAGATTGACCTAACGCCGCTCGATAGCGACCCTCAGGCAGTGCTGGAGGTAGTGAAAATCTCCTCGCAAGCCTCTGTTAACCTGACTGACTTTGCCTTCCACCCTGGTAACAACAACCTCTACGGTGTGGATAACAAAACCGGTATGCTTTACCAATTCGACCCTGACAATGGCAACACCACCGTAATTGGTGATACCGGCGTGACGGGCACCTTTGGTGCAGGCTACTTTGATGTGAACGGTAATTTATACCTCTCTCGCAACAATGATGGCTTTATCTTCCGCATCAATCTAGGCAGCCAAGACGACATCGACAATGGCAATGTTAGCGCGGTTAAATTTGCCGAGGGTCCTTCTTCAGGTCAAAACGATGGCGCGCGCTGTGCTAACGCGCCATTGATTGATGAAGACTCCACCATCGACTTTGGTGATGCGCCAGACAGCTATCTAACCACGCTGAACAACAACGGTCCTCGTCACCAAATTGATGGCACCTACCTTGGTACACAAGCGCCAGACGGTGAGCAAGATGGACTGATTTCGCCATTGAGTGACGACACTGTTGGCACTGATGATGAAGATGGTATTAACTTTGTCACTGCTATTGAGCCAGGTCTAGATTCCGTCATCCGTGTTAACGCCTCACGCTCAGGCTACCTTACTGCCTGGTTCGACTGGAACCAAGATGGTGATTTTGATGATGAAGGTGAGCACGTGATTCAAGACCAGTTGATCGACGCAGGTGAACAGTCGATAGTGTTTAACGTTGACTACAACGCCGAGCCGGGTATGACCTGGAGCCGCTTCCGCTTTAGCCAGCAACAAGGTCTTGACTACTTCGGTGGCGCTACCTCTGGCGAGGTAGAAGATCACCCAGTGACCGTCACAGCAGAAGGCATCACCGTACGCCACTTCCCGAGTGAAAATGGCTACGCCACCCTCGCCTACGAAGATAACTGGCCTTACACCGCTGATTACGACATGAACGATGTCGTGATGCACTATCGCATTTCTGAAATCCTGCGCGATGGCAACGTTGAGCGTGCGTATATCAAGGGACGCCTTGGTGCTACCGGTGCAGACTACAAAAACGGCTTTGCAGTTAGATTGCAAGGCGTTCAACGCGACGAGATAGACCAAGACAAGACACGTCAGTTCCATAATGATGTCCAGCTTGAGGATAGCGGTTTAGAGCTTGATAGCAACGAGGCCATCTTTATCGTCTCGCCTAATTTAACGGCACTGAAAACTGGCAACTGTGCATATCACCGCACCCAGTTAGATTGTAAAGAGGATGAGCTGTTTATGTTTGAGCTGCATGTATCCATCGACCAAGGTACAGACACTTCCAACATGCTTGGTATGCCATACGACCCATTCATCTTTGCGACTCCGGGATACTACCATGGTGAAGGGCTACCACTGCATCCAGGTCGTCAATGGGAAGTCCACCTACCCGATTACGCGCCAACGGAGAAGTTCAACCAGGACGCACTATGGAACCTGGGCGTGGATGCCAGCTCACCAGACGAAGGTATCTACTTTAAGACAGCTGAAAACCTACCGTGGGCACTGCTTATCACAGAAGAGTGGCACTGGCCAACCGAGCGTACTGACCTGGTTCAAGCCTATCCACTGTTTGCTGAGTTCGCTGAGAGTGCCGGAGGACAAGCGACAAACTGGCACGAACTTAGCAATGCTGTAAATGGCAACATCTACGAATAATCTGCGATACAAAAATCAACGCACACGATGAATAACGAATTGAAGACAAAGGACAACACCATGCGTAATTATCATAACCTTACCCTAGCGTTTCTAACCAGTTTGGCTCTTATCGGTTGTGGTGGCGGCGGCGGTGGCGGTGGTGGCTCTGCCCCAGCCCAGCAACCTGCTGAAGAAGCGGTAGAGACTGAAGAAGAAGTGATAGAGACCGAAGTCGTCGAATCGACAGCAAACCAACCCGGGACCGAGCGCACCATGCAAGATCTTAGCGTACCGCACGGCTTTGACTACGACCCGATTGAAAACATGACGGTGAGCATCGACGTAAGCGGCTTTTCAAGCGAGCGGGCCTATGTCTCCATCTACAGTCAGTATGATGCGACCGACAGTGGTGACTTCGCCCCAAGTAACAACCACAAAGTGGCAGCACAGGCGCTTAGCGCGGGTCTGGGAGAGATTGAGATCACCTACGCCAGAGGTACTCAGAGCCTGCTCGCTGAAGTGTGGTTTTATGATGGCAGTGACCCGATTCAGCAAGAGTTTACTGTCACCGACCCAAACGTCGTTTACTAATGACCTCTCATATCTCGATACAAATTGACAACCGTCTCCAAGGTTTACATCGATTTGAACCAAAAGGGATCGCGGCTGCGATCCCTTTCTTTCATGGCTTGAAGTCTGTTAGTAGAAACTCGGTCAAGTATCGCCACTGAAGTCATCATTCGCGACATTTCAGGCCATATCAATAATTGGATAATTCGCTTGATTGAAGACGCACTCTATCAGGTTCAATTTCCCCCATTTCAACTTACTTATCAGACAGTTTATCGTAGAGATTAGTCAGATGACTGACGCTTTCTTCAAGGTTATACTAGGGCGTTGTTTCGCAATAATGCTGGTTGTAAGTAGACAATCTCCAGCTATTATCAAACATGGATATCAGCGTTAGTGTTGGGTGGTTTACATGAATTTGAATCAAGTTGTATTGGTCGATGAGCAAGACAACATACTTGGCGAAATGGAAAAGCTCGAAGCACATCACAAAGGGGCTCTGCATCGAGCATTCTCTGTTTTTGTCTTTGATGATCAAGACAGAATGTTGCTGCACAAGCGAGCCGGAACCAAATACCACTCAGCGGGTCTGTGGACTAACGCTTGCTGTAGCCATCCCTGTATGGGTGAGACATACTTAGCCGGAGCGCACAGACGCATTCAACAGGAGATGGGCTTCGACTTAACGCTACACCCAGTCAAAAGTATTATCTACAAATCTAAACTAGCCGATGGTTTGTGGGAGCATGAGCTCGATCACTTATTTGTTGGGCGGTATAACGGTCCTATCCAGCCCAACCCTGATGAAGTCTCAGACCATTCATATGTAAGCTTAGAGACCCTCCAAGCACAGATGATCGCCTCACCAGAAACATTCACTGAATGGTTTAAGGTATTTCTGCAACCCGTTCATCTGCGCGATATCCTCGTGACACTCAAAAACCAAGCGCCAGTGGATTAATCCATCACTGCGTTGAGAACGTTCAAGCATCCAACGGTGTTTTTTCACCGATTGCGGGAGGGATAACACAACCATCATGATTGTCCTCACTACGTTGATCGTGACCTCTAATCAGACAAAAGCTCACGCCGACCGTCATCAATTCAGCAAAAACGAATGCTCCCCACACCGCGTTTGGTCCAAAAGTAGCGGGAATAAGTACCAGCCCTAATAGAACAAACACCAGACCACGTAACAGCGACAATACAGAGGACTGCTTTGGTTTAGCTAATGATTGAAAGTAGGTGGAAACAATAATATTGGCGGCCATAATCGGTGCACTATAAAAGTACCAACGCACCGCCTCACTGGACAGCGTCGCAAGCGCCTGATCATCGACAATAAACCAAGCAACAATTTCATCGGCAAAACACAATGCGATAATCGCCATAGTGAGTCCTGTTATGACAGCAAACATTAAACCAAGATAGAGACTCTGTCTGACTTTGAGATACTCTCCCGCACCAAAGTTATAACTGATCAGTGGCTGGATCGCTTGAGAAATCCCTAGCAAAATAAACAGGGCAAACACGCCAAGATTGAGGCTCAAGCTGTAGGCTATCAGAAAATCCTCGCCATAATAGTTCAGCATTACCACGTTGAATACGACAATAGTGACCGTTAATGCCAGCTCGATAAATAGACTTGGCGTGCCTATTTGACACACTCTGATTATGGTATTGCGACCAGGTAGAGCGAGGCGTAGCACCAATCGTGGTAGGCTTGTGTGAGTAAAGAAATGCGTTAACAGAATGGCAATCATCACACACTGTGATAACCCTGTCGCCAATGCTGCGCCGCCAACACCCATATCAAGCCACCAGATAAACAGTGCATCGAAAACGATGTTCACCAACGCGCCACTGATCATCGCTATCATGGCCAGCTTGGGGTTATTATCGTTACGGATAAAACTCGATAGTACCCAATTCATGCCATAGCCGGTGAGAAACGGCAGCAAAAACACCATATACTCACGGCTGAGTTCGAAGATTGCGCCCTCTGCCCCCATCAGCTCTAACACCGGGTTTAGTGTCCACCAGCACATTGCCGACAAGAGAACAAATACGCCGAGAGCAAACGACATGGTCTGTGAAAAAATGCCTTGTCCCTTGGTTCGATTTCGCTGACCAAGTTCAATCGACATCCAGGTCGCCCCACCAATACCAAGCATCATCGCTACCGCGGTAAAGACAGAAAAATACGGAATCACCAAAGAGACTGCACCTAATGCGTCTGAGCCAACTAGGCGACCAATAAACAGCGTGTCAATAAAGATAAAGGCACACTTGATCAGCATTCCAATAACGGCAGGAAGAAGGTAACGATAGAAGGTTCGAGTGATTGAGGTGGTGGCAATTTGGCTCATGATCAAAGACTACAATACTTGGGGCGCCAGATTATGACGAAACCCCAGTACCTTGTCGAGTGATCACTCAATAAGTAACAAAGTGCAGTTAGCTAGACTAGGCTGTTAAACGTTGTACTCTGCAACATACATGCACCATGGTTAACGCTACCTAAAGAATCGGTTGTAAACAAACAGCAAAACAAACGCGCCTATTGTGGCCGTGATGATGCTACCAATGTTGACACCTGTCGCGCCTCCCAATCCCAAGAATCCACCCAGAAAACCACCGACAAATGCACCAGCGATCCCGAGAAGCATCGTGGCTATCCAACCACCACCCTCTTTCCCCGGCATCAACCACTTTGCCAAAGCGCCAGCAATCAAACCTAAGATAATCCAAGAAAATATACCCATGGGAGACTCCTAATTATTCGAACTCCATAAGCATAGACGATAAAACAAGGTTCGAGGTTCGAGGTTCGAGGTTCGAGGTTCGAGGTTCGAGGTTCGAGGTTCGAGGTTCGAGGTTCGAGGAGTATAGTGTACGGGTGCAACAAGCCTGTAAACAATAAATCTTACTTTAAGGGGTCGCCATCTGGCAGGACACTGTGTATCCATAAGGCGAGGCGCTTTTTAATGTGGGCTCCATCGAGCTTATCTTTTGGTAGAGGCGTGATTTGATTTACCTCAACTAAAAATAGATAGACGGCTTTAATCTTGGTTGGGGCTGGCGTGGTTGGTAGCTCAAAGCCTTGCATTTTGGCCATTTTTAGCCCGACCTCTAACGCCTTTTTTAGTAGCTTATCTTCGTTATATAACTTAGCCGTCTTGGACATACTCTCACCATTTTGTCAGTCAAAGAGTGAGGCTCCACTACCCTCACTTCATATGCCACTGTAACGAGTTAGCGAGATCTAGGTCAATAACCCGGGTAAGGAAGTGGGACCCAGATTTGACAAGTGATTTACCGTTTTTATGCTGACACCTTGTTTGCTTTATCAAACGCATCCGTGATCGCCCTATCCAGCACATTTTTCTTGATTGGTTTATAAATCACATCACTCGCGCCATTAGCAAAGAACTCCGCTCTTGCCTCTGAGCCAGTATCCGCAGTACAAGCAATTACAATCGAAGCGATCTGCTTATCCTTTATTATTACCTTGGTCGCATCTAAGCCTGTCATGTTCGGCATATGATTATCCATCAAGATCAACTGATAAAAACTATCTTGCGCCATTTCGACCGCCTTTTGGCCATCGGCAGCGACATCTATCGATTCATAGCCCAGTGATTTCAGCAGTTTGGTCAATACAATCACATTAACCTTATTATCTTCCGCTATGAGTACTTTCAGTTCCCCATCACTGCTCGCTTTTGCCCTCTCCACCACCTCATAACGCTCGTGCATCGCTATTCTGCTCAACTCACCATCGTGATACGTTGACAAGCGACCGTTCGAAGCGCTCAATAAAGCAGTGACCAACTCATAGCCAGCAGACAATCCCGCCTCAAGGCTTCTGTTACTCTGATCTGGGTAGTGGCTCAGCTGATCAATAAACTGACTGATCGCGCCATCATCTTTCACAGCAAGCTCAAAGCACATTGCAACGTCGTCGTCATTAAAATGCGCCCGCACCCTCATTGATAGCTCTCTTGGATGGCTTTTGGACACGGCGAGAAGGGTCAAGAATATCAAACACGTTTCGGTCACGCGCTGGTCACTGCGAACCTTCAACCCTTCAATAGCATCATCGATATCAGTGCTAAAGGGCAGGTTATACGCCTCGACCAACAACTTTAACTTATTGCCTACCGTATCCATGAACTCTCGAGGCGCATTTGTCTGACGCTCCAAGGTAAGATTATCCACATCGACTTCGGCCAATGCTGACAAATTATCAGTGATCAAGCTTAAACAACGAGTAAGGCATTGGATCTGCACGCTAGTGGCTTTGATTTCATCGACATCCTCTGCAGAGTGCATATTGTCACTCAGCACGGATAAGTGTTTGATTGGTTTTACCACTTCATGGTGTAACAAAGAAAACAGTCGGCTTCTTTGCTCACTACCGGCGACAGCGAGCACTCTTTCCTGCTCTAGTTTAATCTCTAACGTCTTACGCTCGGTAATATCACGTTCAACGGCAATAAAACGCGTCAGCTCGCCATTCTCATGTACCGGCGAGATAGAAATATCAATCCAGTAGGGAGTCCCCTCTTTGGTGTAATTTATTATCTCGCTGGAGATAGACTTACCCTGCTTTATCGCCTGAGACAGGCGCTTGATTTCGACTATCGAGGTGTCTTTTCCTTGCAGCATATCACCAGGTTTCTTGCCGATAACCTCTGCAAGTGTATAGCCCGATAGTTCAGTGAATGCGTGATTTGCCCAAGTTATTCCACCCTGACTATCGGTTATAATCACCGCATCGCGCGTATGCTCAGCTACCAGCCCTAAAGTCGAGCGGAAATCGGCAAGCATGAGATCCGCCTCCAACTTAACCACTTCAGTCGCACGCTTTTTGAGTACCAAAGACACAATAGCAACCGCCCATATCGCATAAATCGCCAGCACCCGATTAGACACCACCTTCCACACTTCTCCGCCGATTGGCGATGCGTAATAGCCAACGAGCGTGAGCACAGTACAAATTGTTGCCCAAACAATCGTGGTATTTTGCTGCTTTGACATCAACGAAAGCAAAACCACAGTGACATACGGCACACCAGCGGCTACACCCAATGGAATGCTTAAATCTACCGCCAGCACGCCTAGTGACAATGCAGATAGCCAAACTGTAAGCGGAACAACTTTAAACCACATCATGACCTTCATTATGACCGTTCTCCATTGCCTGATTGACGAGCGCCAGCATACTCAGCATTGAGTCGATGGGCTTGATGAACATTAATGAGCAGCAAATTGACCAAAACTTGCAACTCCTCTAACGCGGGAATCGTGCCGCTACGCGCCTCTATCTCACACTTTTCTGCAAGCTGTGATACTTCCGGCATGCCGAACTCTGCCGTAATTCCTTTAGTTGAATGTAGGGTATGAAAAATCTTGTCTGCCGAAGACTCCGTGTAGCCGTTGATCAGCTTCTCAATGTTCTGCTCAACCTCTTGAATAAATGTTTCTAACAGGTCTAGCTTTTCTTCGCGCTCGAGCGCACCATCACTGAGTATGGCTGAGCTTGATATCTCCTCTTCCGTCATTGGTAAGGTATCCACAGGTGAACGTATCAAGTGCACCACATTGCTCTGACTACTTACCGCTTGTCCACCTCTTATCGCGCTATAGTGACGACTGATCGCCCGTTTGAGACTGGATACTTGCAGTGGTTTGGTTAAGACAAAGTTCGCCCCGCTATCAATAAAACGATCGTGAGCTTCTTTAAATACGTCTGCAGTACAAGCAAAAATGCAGGTATCGAGTTTAAGCTTGTGACGAATATGACTGATCACCTCTATGCCATTGAGTTTTGGCATATGGTTATCCATCAAAATCAAATCAAAGATCTCTTTACTGAGCACCTCTATCGCCTCGGAACCATCTCTAGCAAGGGTCACGGAATAGCCTTCATTGTGACAAAACTCTTTAAGAACCAGAGCATTCAATCGATTGTCTTCAGCGATTAATACCCTCAAGGTATCAGTGTTTGAAGAGGACGGAGAGGAAGCTAGTGGCATATCGGACTCAGCCAGGTTCGATATTGGCTGCTCTGTCACTTGGACTTGTTCTATCAACTTGATAGGTAGCGTGAGCATAATCGTCATTTCAGTCCCTACATTGGGTTGACTGAAGACCTCAATCTCACCATCCATCAGATCAACCAACTTCTTAACAATCGATAAGCCTAATCCGGTACCGCCAAACTTTCTGGTCGTGGATAGTTCTGCTTGCTCAAATGCATTGAAGATACTGTTTAATCGCTCTCGCTCAATGCCGACTCCGGTGTCAGTGACTTTAATCTCAATGTTCTTCCGGCTGACCTGATGGTGAATAATGCTTAAGCTCACCTCCCCACTATGAGTGAACTTAATCCCATTGCCTACAACATTAAACAGAATTTGACGCAAGCGTGCGGGATCGCCAACCAACTCAATGCTGCTTGGGATCAGGTTGTGTATCTTTAAAGCAATAGACTTATTGCTCGCCACTGGACGCAGCGATTTTTCGATACTTTCGGTCACACTCGCCATGCTAAACTCGCATGATTCAAGCGTCATCTTACCCTGTTCAATTTTTGAAAAGTCCAGAATGTCGTTAAGCAAGATCACTAGATGCTCACCCGACTCAACAATTGTTTGTGCGTGCTTTTTGATCTCAATCTCATTGGATTGTTCTCGAATCAACTCCGCTAACCCCATAACCCCATTCATTGGGGTGCGAAGTTCATGGCTCATGGTTGCCAAAAACAAAGATTTGGCTTTACTCGCCTGTTCGGATTTTTCAACCGACTCTTGGTAAGCCAAGCTATTGCGTCGCAATTCACGGCTACGCTGTACCCCTACTAACAGCAGGATAACGAATACATTGACCGTCGAAACAAACAGCAATAGGGCGCCCCTATCGCGCACTTCAGCCGAAATATCGGTTAATTGGCGCTCGGCATGCTCGACAAATTCGGCGTTTTTACCCGAGAGAACGACCGAAAATAGCTGGCGTTGCTGCATACTTAAACCGTTGAATATATTGCTAATTCTTTTGATATTTGGA
Organism: Vibrio sabulosilitoris; assembly: GCF_055391395.1. Classification (NCBI taxonomy): domain Bacteria; kingdom Pseudomonadati; phylum Pseudomonadota; class Gammaproteobacteria; order Vibrionales; family Vibrionaceae; genus Vibrio; species Vibrio sabulosilitoris. The sequence continues at coordinate 1,881,253 of NZ_AP029599.1, read as the reverse complement.
TCTTCAAACCCCGCCTGACCATCTCGAGTCAAAAATGCCTCCAACAAAATACTCGCGTTGAGGGTGTTTCCATTGTGACTGGTTTGCGGGCGATCCAGTGACGATAGCACTGAATGTCTTGCGACAATGACTCCCACTAAATGATCAAGCGCATCCGCCACATCAAGGCCAGAGTCATGGAAAGAGCTCAGTACGTCATAGATTTCTAAACGATTGAAATACAACTGCTCAGTGATATCTTGGCTAAAAACCGACTCCAATGAAGCAACCTTTTTTTCCATCGCGACAATTGAGCGATTAAGCTCGTAAGGCGAGCTGATCCCTTCAATCGACTGCAACGTGATTTCGTCTCGGGTCGCCACCAACTCATGTCCAAGCGTTGTTACAGTGGAGTGATAATGTGTGATTGTCTTATATTCGAAGTAATGGAGTATAGTCAAACCGAGTAAAGTGCAGAGTGAGATGACCAGCCCGATATAGAGTCCTCTAATCATTTTCATGTTCAAACTCCTCGAGAATCGCTGGACGCTGGCCGGAGAGTGTCAGTAAAAATTGATAAATATCCTCGATGGTACTTTCATCCAACTCTTTACCCAGTTGGCTCTGGCCCATGATTCTTATTGCGTCAGTGAGCTGCTGAGTTTGTCCGTCGTGAAAATAAGGGGCGGTATCAGCGACATTGCGCAAACTGGATACCCGAAACAGGTGTCGATCCTCGGGTTTCGACGTTGTAGTAAACCGGCCTAAATCACTACTTCGCTCACTGCCTGTTTTGTCCTGACCAAAATAGCCAAAGCGCATCACCAGGCCACCACCGACATTAGTTCCTTGATGACACGCAATGCATCCCTCAGACTGAAATGCCTGCCAGCCTCTTTCAGCTGATGAATTGATCGCCTCTTCTTCACCCGCTAAATAGCGATCAAAAGGCGCGCTAAGTGTGGTCAAAGCTCGCTCAAACTCAACTATTGTCCCTTTAATCGTATCGATACTGATCTCAAGGCCTGCATCAGAAAATAGAGATTGATATTTGTCAGACTGAGAGACGTAGTCGTATATGTCTTCCCAGTTGCTGTCCATTTCAACGGGGTTGTGTACTGGGCCATCTAGCTGCTCTTCCAATGAATTTACCCGGCCATCCCAAAAGAACCGATAGTTGTACACGACATTAAACACCGTCAAGGAATTACGCTGCCCTGCCCCATGAACACCGAGCGATACGGGTATTAACTCGGCACCGTTGGTTTGAAGATTATGGCAACTCTCACAGCTGACTTGGCTGTTTGAAGACAGCCCCGGATCCCTGAATAAAAACCAGCCGACTCTCGCTTTTTCAATTTCGATGTCTGCGACTGGTAAGATAGGTTGGATTGGTAGGCTGGGGTCAACGTAACTCAGCTCTATCGAGCCTGTGCCTATTGAGCTATTATCCGCTGAGCGAGTATTAGCATCGCGATGATAGTTTTCGGAGCCAGATTCTCTATGGCTAAGTGGTTGATTATTATTTGAGACTAGTGAAGCACCGACCTCATCTTGATAGGCAGGAGCAGACGATGATTTTAGCACTTCAAATAGTAACAACCCTATACAGAGGAGTAATATCGTGCTACATCCTAGTATTAGCTTTTTACTTCCCATAATCGCGTCCTAATATCACCATCCCAAGTAATCTAGAACATATTAATCTATAAACAATTCTTAAGCTTTGGCGCACTACATCCGCAACGACGAATTTTTCTCACCCGTCATTTAGCTTATGTCCCACAACAATATACCCGGTCCTCAGTTAAAGTACCGTGTATTACTAGGTCTTAGACAGCCAACTTAGGACACGAACTTACTGTTTATATAATGTTCTTCCAATTATCCCACCACCACAAATCATCTATCTTTGATCCAATTACTCATATTTCCACCATCCAATCTGTGAGCTTGCCTAATTCGTTTTTTGGCAGGTTAGACCCAAACACGAAGCTCTTGGGCCGTTGCACTGGAGTGAGAGTTTGGCACCAGTTTTCTAACTCTTGGCTGAGTGCCTCATGGCGATAATTGGATTTCAGCACGACAAATGCCTTTAACCGGTTTCCTTCTTCCCGAGTCATTAAGCGCACTGCACTTGTCTCAACCTTAGGATGCTGGTTTAAGTGCTCAGCCACCTCACTCAAGCTGACATTGATGCCTGCAACTTGAACTTGTTGGTCAGTTCGACCATTGAGGGTCAGTTGACGGCGCTCATCTATGGTCAAGCGATCTGGCAGCGTGAAGCCCTGACCCTGTAATTGGGTATGAATAAGGCGGTGCTTACCAAGGTTAACCTCCCAATAGGGCAATAATTGGTAGTCTGCATTCGGATACTTGGACACAGCGATTGCCCCTGCCTCTGCACAGCCATAAATGTCGATAATCGCTTCACACCGCCACTGAGCGAGGGACTGTTTAATCTTGTAAGCCAGTGGTGCGGTTGAGCTGACAATAGTGACATGCTCCAGCGTGCAATCTAGATGTGGCAGCCAAGTCTCGAGCTTATCTGGAAAACTGATTAACACATCCCCAGCTTTGAGGCTGCGCGTAAGATAGTTCACAGGCAAGTGTTGTGCCTCAACTAGGCTAGCACCAACTCTCTCCGGGAGTAACAGCGAGAACATAAAGCCATACAAATGACAATTGGGCACAAGGGACACAACTCGTCGCAGCCCTTCTACCTGCCGCACGATCTCCTCAAGCTCGATAATCAATTTACTTGCTTGGTGGACGATGAGTTTTTTACGCCCTGTTGTCCCTGATGAATAAAAACCAAACTGAGTAAAATCGCCGTTAGTCACCTCCACTATAGCCCGCGCCCATTGGTTGAGGCTCATCCGGCCACTTAGGTTGGGGATGTCGGCAAACTGAGTAAGCTGGAGCGCCGTTGAGATGCGAACCACAATTGCCGTTAACTCAAGTGAATCAATGCCAAGCTGAGTGAGGGGCGTATCCTCCGGCCAAGTATGGTTGTCGTGCCAATCGAGGGGTTGATGACGCAACTCGGCAAGCTCGATAAGGGTATTGTGCTTAAGAAAGCGCAAAATTTGTGCTGTCGTTAAACGTATCGTGTCGGAGTATTGATTTAAACATGCGTTGGGCAAATTTAAGTCCCCATACTTTATAGGTATTTTATTTGGAAAGATTAGAACATTACCTAGACTAGCAATGACGTTCTTCTCACAAAGTGGTGAATAATATGGACTTTACCCAAGAAAATTTATTTGAGACCCTCAATACCTCGAACCAAGAAACGATCAATCAAGCCAATTTTGGTGCCATTAAGCTCACTGATACAGGTAACGTAGAGTTCTATAACCGTTATCAGTCCTCACTGTCGGGGCTTTCACCTCAAGAGACACTTGGGAAGAACTTCTTTGTTCAGGTCGCCCCATGCACCAATAACTTTATGGTTGCAGAGCGCTTTCATGATGCTGTTGCTAATAATACTGCGCTCGATGAAACCCTCGATTATATCTTTACCTATAAACTCAAACCGACCAAGGTCACGCTGCGACTTCTTCGTCAGCAACAACAGTCATGGATATGCGTCGATGCCTAGTATCGATGTCAGCCCAGTGAATGAAATGAAAGAAGCTCAGTTACTCAGCTTCATCTACCAACTGCCAATGGGGATCATTCTTGCTCGCGCAGATGGCACTATCGAGCTCATGAGCGCTAAAGCGAGCCAACTTCTTTTGCAAATTAATCCCACGGCAGACTTTCTCAACCTGGTTGGACTCGCAAGTGATCTCTCACCATCCCTTGCCGATAGACTCGATGACTTCGTCACCAATACCGATGCGGTAAGTACATCGAGCAGTTACTCACCTTTTCGCGTCCAACTCGATGCGCTCAATGGCACGACACTGTGGCTTGATGTTGAGCTAGTCAGAGTATCGGCGACGCATATTATGATGTCTTTCTCAGACAGCACCATTTTAGTGGAACAAGATCACGAGCGTCATCAACAAGAGATACAACGAGCAGAGGCCTTAACCAAGCTCGAAATGGCGACCAACATCATTCACGATATTGGCAATGCGGTCACCGGCATTGCCATCAGCACTGAAAAGCTCAACGCAGACAAAAACTGGCCAGAGCTAGCCAGCTTAACCAAACTGCACCAGTTGATTGATGCCAAATGTACTGCGTTGGATCAAGCCCTAGGCAGTGGAAAAGGTAACGCACTCAGTGCATTCGTTGATTCTTTGCACTCCTCATTATCTAACCGGCAAAAAAGCTTCAACACCCTGCATCACGGGATCAGTATTAATGTCAAACATGTGCAAGACATCGTTCAAATCCAAAAAAGCCAGGTCGGTGATGGAGAAGGCGTACGTACTCAGCCCATAACGATTGCAGATTCGGTTGATCAGGCCCTGAAAGTTTGTGCTGAACTCATAGCACACCATAAATGTCAGGTTGCAATCCACGATAAATCCGATCAAGCAACGGTAATGGCTGACAAGACACGGCTAACACAAGTGATCGTTAATTTGATCAAAAACAGTTGTGAGGCAATGTGTGTTCAGGACGGTAATCATCAGATATCTCAGGCCAACATTGACCTAGTTATCGAGTCAGACACTCAACACGTTCACTTACATGTACAAGATAATGGGGTGGGCTTTAGTCCCGATATTGCCGCCAAGATCGGCATCGGTCACTTTACGACTAAACCTCAGGGTTCGGGGACAGGGACTTTGGGCGCAACGCAGTTTGCTGACAGTCACGGCGGCACATTTAGCTTAAGCAGTGAAGGCACCAACCTCGGTTGCTGCGCTGTCTTGAGCTTACCTATATCTCCAAAAGGCAAACATCATGAGTAACTTTAATTCCAGAGTATTGATCATCGATGATGAGAGTTCAGTGCGTGATGCATTCAAAATCGCGCTTGGTCAAGATGAGCGTCAAGACAACTCGCTTGATGCACTTTTACAAGCAGAGAGTGACCTATTTGATGATCTCCCCTCCTCTACACCAGTCAGAAATGAAAACATTTTTGATTGCCATCTGGATTTTTCCAGCAATGGTGCAGACGCTGTTGAGAAGGTCAGGCAGGCTGTCGAATGTGACCAACCTTATGCTCTCATCTTTTGTGACATGCGTATGCCCGGCATGGACGGCTTTGAAACCATTAAACACATTCGAGAATATGATGATAGAGCCCACGTAGTATTTGTCACTGCGTATAGTGATTACAAGCTCGAGCAATTGAACGCTGACTTAGGCAGTAACATCGGCTATCACTGCAAACCCTTCGAGCAGATAGAGGTTCGTCAAATTGCCACCAAAGCCTGCTGTGATTGGAATAAAGCGAAGCAACTTGAAAGCTTACTCAAGATCGTAAACGAGATCCCAGCGCGATGCGACACCGGCCTCAACCTAGTTGACTACATCGCACCGCAGCTCACCAATATTTTCCATGGCCACAACTCACAGGTATTTGTCTGGGAGATAGACTCAAAACAAATGGTCTACTGCTCAAATGAGGATATTGAGCCCGCTAACGCTTTTTTTGACGCCCTCACCGAGCAGCAAATACACAGTGAAAAGCAGTGCAGTAGCGCGTTCTATTTCGCTTGTGGCGAGTATGGTTTCTACATCAACATTGACCCCAACAACCCAATCAGTGATGACCTTAAACACGTCGCTTACCTGATGCTTAAACATGCCAGTCAAGCATTAAATTCTATCAAATTGCAGGCTGGATTAGCCAAACAAAGAGAACTTTCTGCTGTTGGTCGAGCATCAAGCATCATTGTCCATGACTTACGCCAACCGCTGAATGTCTTTGAGGGCGTCCTCGACTATATTAAGCCGACATTTCAGTCCTCGGTAGAAGATAGTGAAGCGGAGATGCTGGAGTGGATGACGTCTGCCTGTGTCGACATGCGCGCCCTTATTGACGATATTCTTGACCTATCCAAGGACAAACAAGCGCAAACAGAGGTTGTTGAGCTTAACACTTATATTCAAACGCTCTGTCAACAGCTATCGATTACTTTCCCAGAGGATATTGAGCTTGAGGTCAAGTTTACTTCGCCACTTTTGGTTGAGATAGACCCACAGCAAATTCGGCGAGCCTTGATCAACATCATCACTAATGCCAAAGAAGAGCTCATGACCCACCCAAGAGAGCATGCGCTGGTCGAAGTGTCACTTGGCGCCACCAAGAACAGTGCATTTATCGCAATAAAAGATAATGGGTTAGGTATTCCTCAACATCTGCTTGAGTCCATCTTTGAGCCATTCATAACAAAAGGTAAATCAAATGGCACCGGAATTGGGCTTGCGATCAGCCGTCAATTTGTTGAAAAAAACCAAGGACAACTCGAAGTAACAAGTTCAACACAAGGCAGTGAATTTCGACTTCTATTCCCATTAATGAGGTAACCCTCGAATGGTGTATCGACGAACTTAAAAGCGTAACTCATTAAAATTAATCAGGGCTTGATTGCACAACTAAGACGATTAAATGTCAGTTCTCTCTAAGTCACTCAAATATTGATCTCGATCATTAGCAACTTCCATCAGCCAAAACTAGGTTTAAACGAGTAAGCAAAAAATACTGAGGAGAGAACGATGGAATTAAAACAAGACGCTCGCTGTTACACCGATATTTGTGTAAACGGGCTTTGGTATCACTACGATCATTGTACGACTCACGCATATTTACTCAAAGGCGGCGCAGGCCCCTCTTTCAAGTTAACCACCGAGCCCAAAACTGAAGAGGAGCTGGTCACGCTACTAAAACAAATTAATTAGCCACTCTTATTAGTCAATAAGATTAAAAATACTCAATAATTACATGTTATTACCAAAATAGAGATCACATTATGTGATCTCTATCAGCTGTACGGTTCCATCCCTTCGCCAATCATAATAAGATCAGTGGTTAACGATTATTCATGAGAATCTAAATCGATGGAACCGTACGTCTCAAAATTTGCGGATCAGACAAAACACCAAATCTTGGTGGTCTCTTGTCTATGCTTTGGATTAGTGTTCCCGTTCTTTGCACTGATGAACCTGACATTCGCTACCAACAGCTTATTGGGCTTTACCCAGCTTGGATTCGTCGGTTATTGCTTTTATATTTTCACCCATCGTAAGCAACATGATTTGCACCAGCAACACGCCACTTTTTTCTCATATTGCACCATAGCCGTAGCCTGTATTACATCGAGAATGCTGCCTTTTTCTGTCGGCAGTGTGGTGTGGGTATTGGTTGCGCCAGTCCTGCTGTATGCACTTTTGGGTGTTAAACATGGTTTTTTTGCGACGCTCGTTACCCTGATCCTCAATTGTGTGCTGACTTACACCCCATTTATCACCATTGAGGGGATCGGTTATCAAACCGCTGGCAATATGCTCCTCGGCTATGCGGCGATTTGGGCGCTGCTGCACAGTCACGAGTTCAATCGTAATAAGACGGCGATATCCTTGCACGACCTCGCTGTGAAAGATTCATTGACAGGCTGCTACAACCGCTTGGCGTTGACCCACGACTACGAGCACTTAGCAAGCAGCACAGGCCCTATGTCAATCCTAATCCTTGATATCGATCACTTTAAACTGGTTAACGACGAGTATGGGCATGTATGCGGTGATAAAGTCCTTCAAGAAATTGGTGGCCTACTCACCCATTACGCTGACAACGATGTCTATCGTATTGGTGGCGAGGAATTTTGCATTCCTTTGCCTAACACCAATATGGCTCAAGCAGCAAGGACCGCTGAGGCAATCCGTCACTACATCGATAAGCATGTATTCAACGTAGATGGGAACAAACTTCACGTCACCATGAGTATTGGAGTGTGCCTGAGCAATCAACAACCACTCAATGAAGTGTTAGCCACTGCCGATGCGGAGCTTTACCGAGCGAAGCAAAATGGCCGCAATCAGGTCAAAGTCTGTGATTGCAGCCAGTCGAAGCATGACTTCAAGCGGATGGTGATCTAATCATCAAATACCACGTTGTAATTCTCGGTGTAGTTGCATTGGGGCGCTCGGCTGCAAGTAAAGAAGCGCCGCCCCTTAAACTCACCTGTGGTTGCAACACGAATAACCATCGGGCTGCGGCACTGCTTGCAAAACCGAACCTCTCTTTCCGGCTCGATCAAATCGATGTGGGCTGCAAGCAAGCGGCGTAAACGCCCGATTTGGTAGCTATGTTTAACCGATGCGCCGATTAGAGGAATGCCTGCCGATTTGCACACATGCAGCAGTAACTTCTCACGCTGCGCCTTGCCTTTATCCAAGTTGCGACCATCATCGAGTTCGATGATGACCCTCGGCTCTAAGGTTGTCGGCTCACAAATCACAAAATCAAAACAGCTTTTCGCGATGCGACCATTCGCTATAAACCACTGTTTTTTGTTGGTTGCAACCGGTGATACCACCTGGCTGATCGCAACCTTGGCCATGATCACACCGTGTGTGCCAACGGCCTCTTGCAGTGTATTAAGGAAGGTGGATTCTTGATTGGTGAGTAGCGTGGGTCGTCTTTTATAGCGGCTGTCTTTGAGTTGTTCTGAGCGATTCAAGCGCTTTTGTACTAAGAAAAAAAACACAACCAGCACCAATAAAACCACAAAAATGTTGCTAGGGGACATACTCGACACACTCACCACAATAACTTCATCTGATTGTAACCAATCTCACCCTCTTTGCCTCTATCTTTTTTGTATCAACACCATGAAAAATCAGATTATTCATCTATTTATAGGGTAAATACTCAATGTGATTGAATAAATAATATGAACAAAAAGTGACAGGCTGAGTTTGAAATTTTGATCTATATCAATTCTTGCGCAATATAATCTGATTAAGATTTAATCAGGAGTAAGCTAGGTTACTCCTACCCCACATGCTGTTTACGGAGGAACTATGAACAAAGACTGTTTGGGAATTTGTCTGTCTCACCGGGTTCTGCAAAAACACTTACAAACGACCTTTACCCACGTACGAGCATACTCCCCCAATCGCGACATTGAGACCTCTGATGTTGTGTTGGCTTATCCCCAGTTATCGGGTCAACAAGTACTCGACTCGATGCAGGGGTCTTCACGCTTAATTTGGCGAGCCGAATACTATTGTGAGGCCTAAACACAAAGCGAAGAGAAGCAAGTAAAGCAGCCTTGACGTTTTTCACTCAGGAAATACCGAACGATTGTCTATACTCAAACTACAACAATCAGTTCGGTATTTTTTTATGCAGCCAATCTCTCAGCTCTGCCTCACCTTCATTCTGACGACCTGCCTCACTCCGGCTCATGCCACCATGACCTACGCACTAAACTGTAATCTTACCGACACCAATGACACCTTTATTTACTTTCCAGAACAACTCATCTACCACAGTGAGCAGTTTGCGGTTTTTCATAACTTCAAGGGAAGAGTCGTGACCCAGGTCGATCTCAAAACAGACCAAATGGTGCGTACTACCTATATTGGTGAGCCATTTGAACCTCAATACCAAATCTTGTTTGGTGAGTGCCGAAATGCACTCAGTATGATTGAACTATGGGAAAACGAGCGGCTCAGCACAAACCCAACCCTATGAGTCAATAAACTTACAAAAACGGTTATAGTCGAAGGAAGGACTAACCTACTATTACGGGTTTGTTAACGATCAAATCAAGGAGAGAGGTTATGCAATGGATGCGCCATATTCCCCTAATCACACTAGTGATTACACTCATCGGATGCACGGGTAAACCGAATGGTGTTGAGCCAGTCAAACCGTTTACGCTGGAACGCTACTTGGGCACTTGGTATGAGATCGCGAGGCTCGACCATAGCTTTGAGCGTGGGCTGAATCAAATCACGGCCAACTACTCTCTCAATCCAGATAGCACCGTTAAGGTGATCAATCGAGGCTGGAATGAAGCAGAGCAGTCATGGCAGGAAGCAATTGGCAAAGCCAAGTTCGTCGAGGATTCCGACCAAGCTCATCTCAAGGTGTCTTTTTTTGGCCCGTTTTATGGCAGTTATATCGTTTTTTATCTCGAACCTGATTACTCCGTCGCTTTAGTAAGCGGGCCAGACCTTGACTACTTTTGGATATTGGCTCGCTCGCCGTCACTTGATGGTGAACAGCTGCAACGTTATCAGCAAATTGCACAAACTGCGGGCTTTGATACCTCAGCCCTGATTTATCCTACCCATTAATCTCGACCACTACCGATACTTAAGGCGCAGCTATTCCATTAGTTGCACTAAATTTCATCTTTTATCTCCTATAAAATGCTAAATATTAATCACAAGCACGTCATTTGGACCTTTTTTTTGATTCAACACAGGCTTTTTGACAAGTTTTGGGGTAGATTGTCGCTACCGTTCGTTCGAATATGAGAAGAATCATGACTCAAATTAACCAACAACGCCTTGTTGACCACTTTATCGAGCTAGTAAAAATCGACAGTGAATCAGGCAATGAAAAACAGATTGCAGAAACACTGGCTGATCAACTGGGTAACCTTGGCTTCACTGTACACAAGCTTGAAATGCCAGAAGGCTACACTAACGGCTTCAACCTGTACGCTCGCCTAGAGGGTAAACTTGACGATAGCATTCTTCTGAGTTGCCACATGGACACTGTTGCGCCAGGCAACGGTATCGAGCCAGTAATCGAAGATGGTATTATCCGCTCTGCAGGTGACACTATCCTAGGTGGTGATGACAAATCAGGTATCGCTGCGATCATGGAAGCAGTGCGCGTGATCAAAGAACAAAATGCTGACCACAAAACGATTGAACTGGCGTTCACCGTCTACGAAGAAGGCGGCCTGTTTGGCTCTAAGTTCTACGATATGACTCACGTTAGCTCAAACAAAGCGATCGTGCTTGATTCAGGTGGCCCTATCGGCACCATCATCAACGTGGCTCCAGGTCAACAAAGCCTGAAAATCACCATCAAAGGTCGCCCTGCACACGCAGGTCTAGCGCCTGAGACAGGTATCAGCGCCATCGGCGTTGCTGCTGACGCGATTGCTAACATGAAGCTGCTGCGTATTGACGAAGAGACAACGGCAAACATCGGTACCGTATCTGGTGGTCAAGCGACCAATATCGTGATGCCTGAGCTACACATCGCAGCAGAAGCCCGCTCTTTGTGTGATGACAAGCTGGCTGCACAAGTACAGCACATGGTTGATACCTTCCAAGCCGCCGCTGACAAACACGGGGCTGAACTAGAGATCGAATCTAAGCGTGCTTACAACGCTTTCAAGATTGAAGAAACCGATCAGCACATCATCGACGTGAAAGGCGCATTCGAAGCGATTGGCATCGAACCACAATGTCAGCCAACAGGCGGTGGTAGTGATGCAAACAACTTCTTTGCCAAGGGCGTCAACACCCTAAACCTATCTACCGGCATGGCAAAAGTACACACCACCGAAGAGTACATCGCCATCGACGATATGGTAAAAATCGCAGACTTCATGCGTCAATACCTAACAAACTAATCACAATTATTTCTGTGATTACATCAAGGGCGCCATCGGTGCCCTTTCTAATTTAAGGGATGAGTATCACTTCGTTCCGGGTAGCGAACCGTTTACCGCGAGTGCTATACACCTCGCTTCACGAAGGGAAACGCCCGATCTCGCCTCTCGAATCTGGTTTTTGTTAGTAAATTCGTCGCTTAAGGCCTGTTTGAACCAATATCCGAGTCGTGATCTCTTCAACTGAGAGTGACGAGGTATTGATATAAGGAATTGCCTCGCGGCGAAACAAGCCCTCCACCACATCAAGCTCGCTCTGGCACTGGTCGCGACTGGCATAATCACTGTCTGCTAAACGGTTTTGCCGGATTTCCGTCAATCGCTCAGGGTCAATCGTCAAGCCAAACAACTTATAACGATAGATTTCAAACTCAGGCAGCAACCGCATTCGCTGCATATCTTCTGCAATAAACGGGTAGTTCACCACGCGCAGGCCAAACTGCATGGACATGTACAAACTGGTTGGCGTCTTGCCACTACGCGAAACCCCCAACAGGATGATATCGGCCTGCTCTAGATCACGCAGTGACACACCGTCATCGTGCGCAAGGGTATACTCGATTGCCGCTATCCGGTCAAAGTACTTATCTTTATCTTTACCTACGCTGTGAGAGCGTTGCAATTTTGGCTGAGCCTTGAGATTGAGATCGCGCTCCACCTTGCCAACAAAGCCACCTAGCACATCATAAAACTCCGCCGGAGCCTGACAAAGCGCATCACGGATTTCTGGCAATACAATTGAGAAAAATACCAAAGGTTTGTGTTTGTTTTGTTGCTGCGATAGCTCTATTTCTTTGAGTAGCTCCTGCAGTTTGTTGGTGCTTTCGATAAACGGAAAGGTTTTCTCGTTAGGCACAAACGGAAACTGCCCCAGCACGGCATGACCCACTGTCTCACAAGTAATAGCGGTACCATCTGAAACGTAAAATACGTCACGTCTTTGAACTTCACTTTGCATGTCCATAATGAATCTTCAAATATTTTGATTTGAATACTTAACTGTAACTAAATATAACCAAGCTTTTGACAAGATTCTCAGTTCTGTCAGCAAAGCGTGATCTACGATAAAGACATGGGAATTGGCTTACCTCCCCCCGTACGCTGCAAGATTTCGGAGATGAACATGCATACACACACCCTATGGTTCAACGGCCTGTCAATGGACGACGTAGACAAAGTCGGCGGCAAAAACGCCTCACTTGGTGAAATGGTTTCTAACCTCGCCAATGCCGGAGTCTCGGTACCCAACGGTTTCGCGACAACATCGTACGCGTTTAATCAGTTTCTCGATTACCAAGGCTTAGACCAACGCATCCACCAGCTTTTGGATACTCTTGATGTCGAAGATGTCGAGAAGCTACGTCAGACTGGTGCACAGATCCGCCAGTGGGTACTTGAGGCACCCTTCCCTATTGAGCTTGAACAACAGATCCGTGCTAACTACGCTCAATTGACTGAGGAGCAAGAGGATGTCTCCGTTGCCGTGCGTTCGTCAGCCACAGCAGAAGATCTTCCCGATGCTTCGTTTGCCGGGCAGCAAGAAACCTTTCTCAACGTTAAGGGCATTGATGCGGTGCTGGAGGCAACCAAGCATGTTTACGCTTCGCTGTTTAATGACAGGGCCATTTCCTATCGCGTCCACCAAGGCTTCAATCATCGTGGTATTGCCCTCTCTGCCGGGATACAGCGGATGGTTCGCTCAGATAAAGCCGCGTCCGGTGTCATGTTCACGCTCGACACTGAGTCTGGTTTTGATCAGGTAGTGTTTATCACCTCCTCTTGGGGCCTGGGAGAAATGGTGGTGCAAGGCGCGGTTAACCCCGATGAATTCTATGTTCATAAGCCACTGCTTGAGGCAGGAAAAACGCCCATCGTACGCAAAACCTTTGGCTCTAAGCAGATCAAGATGATCTATTCAGATAACCCTGCTGTTGGTCAGCAGGTGCAAACGATCGATACCTCGGAAACAGAGCGTCATCAGTTCTCGCTCGAAGATAACGAAATCGCTGAGTTAGCAAAACAAGCACTCATCATCGAACGCCACTACCAACGGCCGATGGATATTGAATGGGCTAAGGATGGTATCGATGGCAAGCTGTACATCGTTCAAGCCCGTCCAGAGACGGTTTGCTCTCAAACCGAAAAGAGTGTCATTGAGCGCTTTCAACTCAATGGCAAAGCACAAACCCTCGTTGAAGGCAGAGCAATCGGCCAACGTATTGGGGTTGGGCCTGTACGAATCGTTGATTCACTTGATCAGATGTCGCTAGTTGAACAAGGTGACGTCTTAGTCACTGACATGACAGACCCTGACTGGGAGCCTGTGATGAAAAAAGCGGCAGCGATCGTCACCAATCGAGGCGGACGCACCTGTCATGCTGCGATCATTGCCCGCGAGTTAGGTATTCCTGCGATTGTTGGCTGTGGCAACGCCACCGGACAATTGGCCGATGATCAGCCTGTTACCGTCTCCTGTGCCGAGGGTGAAACAGGGTACGTTTATCAAGGCGAGCTCGAGTTTGAGGTACGTCGCTCATCGGTTGATGAATTACCACCGCTTGAAACCAAGGTGATGATGAATGTGGGTAACCCCGATCGTGCCTTCGATTTTGCTCAAATACCCAATGAGGGAGTTGGACTGGCGCGACTTGAATTTATTATCAACAAGATGATTGGCGTTCACCCTAAAGCGCTACTCAATTTTGACCAACAATCCGCTGACGTCCAGCAGCAAATTCAAGACAAAATGCGCGGATACTCTGATCCGGTTGAGTTTTATATCAGTAAGCTCACTGAAGGTATCGCGACCATTGCCGCCGCTTTTTGGCCCAAGCGCGTCATCGTGCGGATGTCAGATTTCAAGTCTAACGAATACAGTAACTTGATAGGTGGTAGTGGCTATGAGCCCCATGAGGAGAACCCAATGCTTGGTTTTCGAGGCGCCTCACGCTACATCTCATCGAGCTTCGAGGATTGTTTTGAGCTAGAAACTCGAGCCATCACTCGCGTACGAGATGGCATCGGCCTTAAAAACGTTGAGATCATGATTCCGTTTGTGCGCACACCCAGTGAAGCCGCCTCGGTTATCGACCTGCTGGCTAAATTTGGGCTGCGTCGAGGTGAGCAGGGTCTCAGGGTTATTATGATGTGCGAACTCCCCTCAAATGCGGTGCTGGCTGAAGAGTTTCTGCGTTACTTCGATGGCTTCTCAATAGGGTCCAACGATATGACCCAACTTACGTTGGGCCTTGATCGCGACTCAGGTGATATCGCCCATCTGTTTGATGAGCGCGACCCTGCCGTCAAAGCGATGCTAACCATGGCCATCCTAGCTGCCAAGTCCGCTGGCAAGTACGTGGGCATCTGCGGGCAAGGTCCATCTGATCACGACGATCTCGCGCAGTGGTTGATGGCCCAAGGAATAAGCTCAGTCTCACTCAACCCAGATACCGTGATCGATACGTGGCTGAAACTTGGCCAAAGCGAGTAACGAGAGGCGGGACGGGTAAAAGCCCTGCGAGGTTCGAGGTATTGAGCGATCATCCGCTGCTCGCAACAAAGTGTAACTCGTCCCCGTCACCGATCTTTGAGAATCAGGCTTTAGCTGCTAAATTGAATGTGCACATCCATTACCTGTGACTGACCGTGAGCAAAATAACATCAAATCAACCACTGCTTTTTGGCAACCTCGCCATTGAACATCAGACGGTTACCCATATGGTGATGCTGTATTGTCAACACCACCACCAAAGCACCCCACCATGCGAGCATTGTCAAGCCCTGCTTGATTATGCCGAGCAAAAGCTAGATCGCTGCCCTTATGGGCAAGATAAGCCAGCGTGCAATCAGTGCCCGATCCACTGCTATAAGCCGACGCCAAAAGCACAAATGAAAGCGGTGATGCGCTATTCTGGCCCGCGGATGCTCCTGCACCACCCTATCCTCGCCATTCGTCATCTGATCAAAGAACGCAAAACCTTTCCGGCTAAACCACCAGAGGGACAATCCAATCGCGCTAAGCGCAAGGCTAATCAGTGACCACTAACCACTGTTGAGACAACCAATAAAATGGTGATCCATTGCGATGTGGAGCGGTGCAATTGACTCGATGTCGCCCTTCAGACAGAGCCTCGGGTGGTGCGACCGAAAAACGATCACTCGTGTGCCATTCAACCTCAATCGACTTGCCATTAAAAAAGCATTGCAGATGAGGATAATGCGCGCCATGGTTATCCGTGAGCAACTCGACATCAAGAACCGGTTTATCCTCTAAAGTGACCGGGTCAGGCAGTTGGGCAAACTTGGTTGGCAATGCCCTAGCATTAACTTTAAAGCGCAACGAGCTGACACTGGCATAATGTCCAGCTGTATTAAAGCGAGGCAGTGCCTGCCAATCACTGTGTGTCTCAATCGAGCCCGACTGTTGACCAAAGGCGATATACCCTTGCTCACTCACCCAATCTCGCAACCGATAATTGTATTCGCCATAAGGATAGGCAAATAGCTTGGGAGCATAGCCAATCTGCTCTTCTATACGGCGCTGAGCGGCCGAAATATTTTTGGTCGCTTTATCAAACCATTGTGGGTCCGTCTCGGCATCACGCACTAGGAAGGCATGATCTAAGGTGTGATTGGCGATCGTCACGCCATTCTCAGCCATTTCTTTCAGCTGCTCCCAAGAGCAGTAGCCTGTGTAATTGGCATCGACCGGATCGGTTGTGACGAACACCGTAAACGGCAAGTTACGCTGCTTTAGGATCGGATAGGCGGTATCACATACTGACGCAAACCCGTCATCAAACGTCAGAGCAATGGTCTGTTTGTCACTGCCTTGTCCCGTTTTAATCTGTGAAATAGCTTGCTCAAGGTCAACCACCTCTAATCCTAGCCGCTCAAACTCATCCAGCTGAGCGATAAAGTCCGCCACCTTGGTGCTGGTCGAGTGTGGGGTATTATCAGCGATGTGATGATAAAGCATGATATTTAAAGAGTGAGCCGCGACGGTGCTCGAAGCCAAAGAGAGGGTGATAAAAGCGAGTTGGCGTTCCATTAACTTATTGTCAGGTTTTAATCAGAGCGCAGCATGATATCAGACAGTTATGCCCATATTAGGTCAGGTGTTTGCAAATTCGATCCTCAGCCCAAAACCAACAGCTAGAATCAGTTACAACATTTCTTTACTGCGTGGCTAATCGCTGACCAAATCGCCTAATGATCGAACAGCATTTGGTAAAATACCTCTCGCGCCTCTGGATTAGCGTCTCTATGGGTGCGGTATTCAACATGACTTTGCATAGAGGCCGCCGGTGACAGCTCGATACTCCAAAGTGCCTTTAGCTGGTTGGGGACAATCGAGTAACGCACATCAATGATCCGCAGCTCATTTACCGGGTCTTGGGCGACAAACCCATTTGAAAACCAGCGAAAACGCTCAATATCTCTCGCTTGTTGAGAGCCAGGGTTGAGCCAGGGGAAGTCTCTATCGACATCCAGTTTAGCGATCGACTCACCGGAATAGGTCTTGACGGATGTTCCTACTCTGACCGCATCGACGTGGTATTGCCCTTCAGTTTCGTAAACCACTTTCCATAGCAGAATATTGGCAAAACTCGGTTTGGCTTCTAACTGGATTGGCTGATGTTGACGCTGTTGCGCTAGTTGCCAACCGGCCGTCTCCGCTCGCTCTTTTTGAACCCATCCCATACTCGGATACAGGAGGGCCCAGATAAACGCACTGCGCGCGTACCAAGGGCTTCGCCGCCATATCGCACCAATAAGTAGCAGTATAATGGGCAACGTGAACAGAGGATCGATCACCGAAACTAGATTCCATGCGTAGCGCTGATTAGTTAAAGGCCAGAGTAATTGAGTGCCATAGGTAGTGCATGCATCAAGCAATGCGTGGGTGGCATAGCCCAGTGCACAGAACAGCCAACTTTGCTTAAACGACAATCCAAACCTTTTGCCGATGACAGCATGCAACACCAAGGCACAGATTAGGCTGCCGATAGGGATAAACAGCAACGAATGAGTAAACTGGCGGTGGTATTCCAAATACAATAGTGGGTCAGTTGATGAGCG
This sequence comes from Vibrio sabulosilitoris, assembly GCF_055391395.1. NCBI lineage: Bacteria > Pseudomonadati > Pseudomonadota > Gammaproteobacteria > Vibrionales > Vibrionaceae > Vibrio > Vibrio sabulosilitoris. The sequence goes on along the minus strand of NZ_AP029599.1, from coordinate 1,863,635 downwards.
GATAAACACGTCCAGATCCGGCGCCATACCCGACAAAAGCCCAAACACACCGGCTATCACTAAGTGCCTCTTATCACTGACCGACTGGGGCAAGGCCGCACCAAGCACTCCTTGTGTCACTGGGTCCATACAATTAACTCATTGATATAGTGAGCGATACTAATAAGATAGACCACAACGCACCAATTCCAATAAGTAAACTATTTTTGCTGTAACTGTTTGGGTATGACAGCAATGAGACTGCATAAACAAACTCGCGCTGATGTCATAAGAATTTACACAAACCTGCGTTTTAGCGCTTTACTTACAGTGCGATGTGATGAACACTCCCATTCGCAGTATAATTGGTCATATGAAGCATATCAGTAGGCACTTATGAGTAACACAACCGACAAAAAGTCGAATCCTCTCTTTGAAATCGTTTTTAATGTCTTGATCCCGTCTTTCATCCTGATGAAGTTTAGTGGTGATGAGCATCTAGGCCCAGTGATGGCTCTGGTGGTCGCGCTAGCATGCCCAGTGGCATATGGTGGTATGGATTTGATCCGCAACAACCGCTTTAACTTTATCGCTGCACTCGGTTTTGTCAGCGTTCTGCTTACCGGTGGTATTGGCCTTCTCGAGCTAGACACCCGCTGGCTCGCACTCAAAGAGGCTTTGATCCCTGGTCTTATCGGTCTCGCGGTGCTTGGCTCAACGTTTACTCGTTACCCATTTATGCAAAAAATGATTCTCAACGATTCGGTGTTTAATCTGCCGCTGATCACCGAGCGCCTGCATGAAAAGGGCAATGCGGATGCGTTTGACAAATGCCTACGTTTCTCAAACTACCTGTTCGCGAGTACTTTTGCCTTCTCGTCAGCGATGAACTATTTCCTCGCTACTTGGATAGTGACTAGCCCGGCTGGCACCGCGCAGTTTAATGAAGAGCTTGGAAAGCTAACACTCTACAGCTACCCTGCCATCGCGATTCCAAGCATGCTGATGATGATGGGGATCTTCTTCTATGTCTGGCGTCAAATCGGTGTAATGACGTCACTGGAAAGCGAACAGATCCTTAAAGCCAACTAGACCACAGTATTCTGTTTCGCCAAATCGCGCTGAGGTGCTCTTACAATCGAGCTCCTCACTTAACCCCCTAACCCATCAACTCCGCTTGTCAGAGGTACCCAAACCCGCAACTCAACAACGTAGTTTTGAAACTAAACGACCCTTACATCGACTTTAATCTCCGTTCAGCTTAACGACCCATGAGATCCACTGATCGCTTCCAATCTTTAGACCGTAACCGATATAAGCAGCCAGCCACTGTCACACCAAATTAGTCAGTCTCGAGATAAGCAATGAACCGAATCAACCCCAAATCCCTACTGCACAGCAAATGGACAAAAATAGACGTCACCGACAAAGAGCTGCATTTTGTCGTGACAACAGTACGCTTTGACGAGCACCAAAATGTCACCGAATGCATTATCGAGGCGGTGATCAACAATAATGAATACCAGATCGAGTGGCGCGAACTAAAAAACGATACTGTGTGGCAACAAGGCTGGAAGTAGGCAACAAGCACCCCTTACCTAGTAGAGTGATGCAAAGTTATTGCGGCATGTAAATATTTGAGGCTTCGGGAGGTTTTACCGTGACGCATACCTTCGCTGTCTGATAGACTCACTTCCTAAGTTCACTCAATACCCACTACTCAACATGGCCCTAAAACCAACTATCTATAAGTTTCGCATTTCTCTCAGTGACATGAATCGCGATCTTTACACCTCCTCGAACCTTACTGTTGCCCAACACCCATCAGAGACTGAGCGCCGCATGGTGGCCCGCCTTATCGCCTATTGTCATGGCTACAGCGAAGACTTGGAGTTTACCAAAGGCCTGAGCACAACCGATGAGCCAGATCTTTGGGAAAAAGAGCTTCACGGTGATATCCGTCGCTGGGTAGAACTTGGTGAGCCAGATGCTGATCGCGTGAAAAAGGCCTCACGAGTGGCCGAGCGAGTATCAATCTACGGATACAACACTTCAGCTGGCCAATGGTGGCAGCAAAACCAAAACAAGATTCGCAGCTTCTGTGAAGGCATCTACCAAATCGACACTGAAGCACTCGACCAGTTTGCCGCGGCACTGACCCGCACCATGGATCTTTCAGTCATGATCTCAGGCACCGACATCTATGTTGATACTGGCTCAGACTCGATTGCTGTGTCACTTGAGACTTTGCACAGCCAGGACTAAGTTGTGTCACTAGAAAACAGCCTTGCGCAGCAAATAGAGAAATTGAGATTCGACCCTGAGTCTCAGTCCTCAGTCAGTTGTGATAGTGAGCAAGCGCTCAGCCAACTGCTCACACAAATGCAGCCACTGTATGCAAAAGTGAGGGCGCAAAAGCCTGAAATGACCGAGCTTGATGCGCTGCTTGGGCTGTTTTCTTATCAGCATCAGACCCTGATCACCGAGTTTGACCAGCAAGTCGACTCTTTGGTTGCGATGAAGACGGTGCTTGCAGACAACCTATCTCAATCCGATCAAGATAAATTCTCCGCGCCCATCATTACCCAAGTGTGGCTAACCACACAGCTATGGCTGTTCATCCAAGGCTGTCAGAACCTTGACTACAGTCTCGCCAACGATCACGCACTGGCTTCGTCTCAACGTTTGGCTACGCTGACTGATTCAGACATTGATGCCCTGCGCAGTGAATTGATGCGTTATTATTACCAAGGCATTAAACAGTACCAGAGTACCAATCCAAGTACTGCGTGGTGGAAACGCTGGTTTGAGAAATGGCTTAACTAAGCTTACATATTACCGTCGTCACTGCGTCCACCAAAAGGAGAAGCCAATGAAATGCTCAGTTTTTATCGCCACCAGTGTTGATGGTTATATTGCCCGTAAAGATGGCAGTGTCGATTGGTTGCACAGTGCCGGAAACCCAAATGTCGAAAACGATGGGCTCGCAGAGCAGACCTTTGGTGATTACATCGCCAGCATCGATTGCATGATCATGGGGCGAAACTGTATGCAAGTCATCTCCGATATGAACCTCACGCCCGAGCAGTGGCCCTATGGTGATACACGAATTATCGTCTTGAGTACGACGCTAAGCCAGCCGCCTGAGAATATGCTGGACAAGGTCGAACTCTACTCAGGCGAGCTCAATGCTCTACTCGCTCAACTCGAGTCTGAGGGTTATCAGCATGCCTATATCGATGGGGGTACCACTATTCAATCTTTTCTCAACCTCAAACGCATTGATGAGATGACCATCACCTACGCGCCAATCTTGCTTGGTGAAGGTATCCCTCTATTTGGTGCGACTAACCACGACATCAAACTGACCAACGCCAAGAGCACTACCTTTGCCAATGATTTTATTCAGGTAAACTATAAAGTCAGCTATCCGGAATAAATGCTACGCAAGGACGATTTGCAGTGAACCTTTGGTGTTAAAAGGACTCGAACACTCGCGACAGACTAGCGCCTGAGTATAGATTGCTAGGCAAGAAAAAGTAGTTCAACCCCGCGATAGTGTTATAACATAACACTATCGCCTGTTTTTGTTAGTTACCCAAGGTTTACGATGCACCTCATCAACCGAACATACACTCGATTGCGCTCAGCCTGGTTGCGCGGCTTCATCGGTTTTGTTTCCCTCACTGCTTGCTCTTTTGCCGAGGCGCACCCCCATTCTTGGATCGAGATAAAGACCCAGATTCTTGGTCAAGACGGCCAGATAACAGGCTTGAACATGCAATGGTCCTTCGACCCTATGACCTCCATGTACATGCTGGATGGTGAAGACACCTCACCAGATAACGAGCAGGCGACGTTTGCCAGCCTCACCACGGCGATGTTGGAAAACATGATCGATGATGACTTCTTCAGTTTTTTGTACCACGGCGGCGAACAGATTGAGTACTCTCCTGCTATCAATGGTGACTTGGTGCGCGATCGCGCAAGGCTGGTAATGAGCTTCGATCTGCCTCTAGCACAACCACTTGCCATTGGCGACGGGCCATTGGAGCTGATGATTTTTGAACCCAGTTACTACGTGGATATGTCATGGCGCTCGCCACAAGACATCACACTGTCACGTGAGCTCGAATCGCAGTGCAGCGTTGAGATAGTCGAGCCCAACCCGACACCAGAGCAAATGAGTTACGCTTACTCACTGCCTGCCGACGCTGAGCCAGATAACACATTGGGACAACTGTTCACGCAATCAGTCCATATTCGTTGCAACATCTAACTCATGATATCGAGCCTATACAATGAAACATAACCACAGCTGCTCTCACCACCACGCGAATGAAAGTTGCTCTTCTACAAAGCAGTCACAACAACCATGGCTGATTGTTATCGTGCTTGTTATCGGACTCCTGATTGCCAGCTATCAACTTTGGTTAGCTTGGCCAGCAATGGTTCTCAAAAGCATTGAGTGGCAACGCGCGGTGAATACCCAGCTTGCCGATCTGCTTTATGATGCTCAAGATAAACCGCTTATTGCCGGTAGCTACCTGATGGGATTCAGCTTTCTCTACGGGGTACTTCATGCCCTTGGACCAGGTCATGGAAAAATGATTGTTACAACGTATTTAGCCACGCAGCCGACCAAGGTCAAGACGAGCTTATTCCTCACTCTCACCTCGGCGCTGTGCCAAGCGATCGTCGCCATCACGCTAGTGAGTGTGTTGGTATGGGGCCTGACCAGCTCGATGCGAGAGGTGAACTCACAGGCAGTGAAATTTATGATGCTCAGTAGCATGATGGTGAGTCTTTTGGGTTTGATGATTGGCTGGCGAGCCGTCAAAAAACTCTTCAAGCAAGTAAAGCCAAACCAACATGACCATAAACATGCTCATAGCTGTGGCTGCGGGCACAGCCACATCGCCTCTCCACAAGAGGTTGATAACGCAAAAACACTGCGAGAATACATCGGCGTGATAGCCAGCATTGGACTGCGGCCTTGTACCGGCGCGATTATGGTTCTCATGTTCGCCAATATAGTTGGGCTTTATTGGATGGGGATTGCTAGCGCTATCGCTATGTCACTTGGTACAGCATTAACCACCTCTATCCTTGCTCTGTTGACTCTATCTGGCAAACAAATTGTTCATCACTATCTGCATACTAAGGAGCATCGCCATCGCTCAAGCTGGCAGGCTGCTGGTTATAGCGTTCAACTCTTGGGTGGGATTATATTAATCATCCTTGGGGCACTGCTCATCAAGGGACAAGATATCGGCCTGTCGCCGATTTTTGCCTTTTAATCTTAACTTCACTCACAGGCAGCCCCATCACATGGCTGTCTGTGATACAAGATTAAAACATGCTAACGGGTTAAACAAACTAGGCTGTGTAAACGCGACTAGAAACAAGCTAAACCTCTCCCCCATCATCTAACTCACGCACTGCACCATAGCTGTAGATGCTAGGGTACTGTATACTTTGTCGATTGCACCACTATAACGGTTGATACCCCAAATGATGACTGACGAAGAGCGAATCAAACTGCAACAAAACAATCCACTGCATGGACTAAAGCTTGAGACTATGCTGCAAGAGCTGGTGGATTTTTATGGTTGGGATATTCTTGATACCGCAATGCGCTTTAACTGTTTTAATACCAATCCTTCGATTGCCAGTAGTGTGAAATATTTGAAGAAGACAGACTGGGCGCGAGAAAAATTAGAGAATTTTTACCTTTATCGTTTTAAGCGCATGCCACGCGCAAGCGCAGAAGAGTACAATATATCACCAAGAGCCCGTACCTTCCCTGATGGCCTGAAACCTAAAGAGCCGATGGAGCTAACTGTTGACTCGATTCTTAAGTCCCAAGCTAAAGCCGCATCCGCCTTTAAACAGCGCTCATCTCGCGGACGTTCAAATCGCTAATCATACTTCAACGTAATGAAGACGTTAGGACGAGTTTTTTACTTGGTTAGATGATATTTACTCATTTACACCTGGATATTACCATTAGGCGACTCATCAAGTTTATCAGACTTAAGTTCCTCATTAGTGCCGATAGGCACTAATGAGGTGAATACAAATAGTAGGTCTAGGCTCGTATTCGTTGGTATTTTACTAAGCTCAATTTATACCCTGAGCTCTCGCCATAGTTTGCGCATATCGATGCCCAAACCATAGAGTTGGCAGCAAGATCAAAGACACAGGCACTGCGGTCACGACAATGAACGACTGTAGAGCACTAATTCCACCTTCCCCCATCGCGATCAATACGATCGCAACTAATCCCATAGTGATTCCCCAAAAAGCACGGATCACGGCATTGGGCTCTTCCTCGCCACTGAGAACCATACTGATGGTATAGGTCATAGAGTCACCCGTGGTGACAATGAACGTGGTGGTGAGAAGCAAGAACAACAAGGCTACAGGCGTCGAGAAAGGTAATTGTTGAGTGATTGCCAATAATACTGCAGGCAAATTAAACCCTTCAAATGCGTTTGAAATAACGCCTGGGTCAGCAATTTCAAATGCCAAACCACTACCACCAATCGCAGTGAACCAAAAACAGGTCACTAATGGTGCTGCGACACTCACAGACAAAACAAGCTGACGAATAGTGCGACCACGTGAAATACGAGTGATAAAAATTGCCATCATCGGGCCATAACCAATAAACCACCCCCAGAAGAAGACTGTCCACCAGCTTAGCCATTCTGTATCGGCGCGATAAAGGGCCATCACGACAAAGTTGTCAACCATATTGCCAACACCTTGTATGTAGCCATCGATGATAAAGCGCGTAGGACCAAACAACAGGATGAAACCAATCAACAGTACCGACAAAATGATATTGTAGCGGCTGACAATTTGGATTCCTTTACTCACGCCGCTTAGCGCAGAAAGGGTATACATCGCCATAGCAAACACAATCACTAGGCTTTGTGTAACAAAACTATCCGGCAGACCAAACAGCGCGTTAAGCGCATAACTGATTTGTAAGCCTAAAAATCCAATCGGACCGATGGTTCCGGCGGCAACAGCGATAATACAGGCTGTATCGACAATAGCTCCAAGACGACCTGTGATCACTCGTTGGCCAAAAACTGGATACAGAAGAGTACGTGGTTTCAGTGGTAAGCCTTTCTCATAGTGAAGGTGCATAAGTACGATTGACGATAGACAGCCCAGAATCGCCCAAGCGAGAAAACCCCAATGCATGAAAGATTGTGAGAGCGCATTGACCGCGGCTTGGCTTGGTGAAGTTTCACCATACAGCGGGGGAGCACTTGCAAAATGCGCTATCGGCTCGGCAGCAGCCCAAAAAACGCCGCCGCCAGCGAGCAGCGTACATAAAACGATCGAAATCCACTTAAATGTCGTGATCTCGGGAGCTTGGATCCCGCCAAGGCGCACATTACCAGTGCGGCTAAAGGCTAAATAGAGACCAATCAAAAAGTTGGCTAGCAAGAAGACTTGCCAAAAAGCGCCAAAGTAATTTGTGGCAAACATGAAGCCCTGATTGACCCACTCTGTTAGCAAGGAGGGGTTGGTCAACGTGAGTAGTATAAATCCAACGAAGAATGTACTACTCATTTGAAAAGTGGGGTTGGTCAATTGAAGTTTTTGAAAAAGGGCAGAAGGTGCTTTTTTCGAGGGACTTTCGGCCAGTACAGATGTACTCATGGCGTGAGTCGAGTTAGGCATGTAGTGATTCACTTATTTTGGCTGAACACTGACATTCAGCATGTATTGCTCCCAACGTTTGCAAAAAAACGCGAGATGTGTCACGCAATGGTACCACAATAGAACAACAAACACATTCCACATCACAGTTCTAACACAGGTATACGAGGCTATTCGACTAAGAAAAATAATGAACGACACCAGTGAGTGACGCTACCTATCACCTTAAACCTAATCCGTTACCCATATCTAACACCCTCAATTTTACTTTTAACTCACTAATATCATTCCATTAAACTACCCTTGCCTGAAAGTTAACTACCATTAATTAGGTGTAATCAACCGATACTAACGGAGCGCCAACCATGAAAATAGCCGTCACCACAGCCAGTGGAGCCCTCGGGTCAGCGATCATCAAAGCCACTGCCGCATTAGTCTCAACCAACAAGGTGATAGGCTTAGCCCGAACACCAAGTAAGGCTTCCCACTTAGGGGTAGAAATAAGACCCGGGGATTACAATAACCCAAGCGAGCTTGAAAACTCGCTCAAAGACGTCGATGTGCTGCTCTTAGTCTCTGGTATGGATGCGCCCGAGAAACGTATTCAACAACACAGAAACGTGATTGAAGCGGCTAAAGGTGCCGGGGTGAATAAAATCGTCTATACCAGCGTACAAGGCGCCGAGGAGAACACTGCATTTTCTCCCGTGGTCCAAAGCAACCGACAGACAGAGCAGGATGTTCGAGACAGTGGCCTCGATTGGGTCGTGGGCCGCAATGGGATCTATATTGAACCCGACATAGAGTATATTGATAATTACATCAAGGACGGCGAGATTTTCAACTGTGCCGGAGAGGGAAAATGCGGCTATACGACGCGCCCTGAGCTTGCCTATGCCTACGCGCGTATGCTTACTCAGGATGAACACAATGGCCACAACTACAACTTGAACGGTGAGGCGATTACCCAAGCTCAATTAGCCGAGTTGATGAGCATGGCCTTTGAGACCACACTAAGCTATCGTTCAATGACGGTCGAGGAGTATCGCCAAGATAGAATAGCTGAACTCGGTGAGTTTCTTGGTACAGTGATCGCAGGTATCTATCAGGGTATTCTAGAAGGTAACGCGGACAACCCGAGTGATTATGAAAAAGCGGCGGGCCGACCCCATATTAGTTGGAAGGAGTACTTCTCGGGTCTTAAAGCGAAGTCGTGCGCCTCAAGACCTAAGGCATCAAATAAATGCCCAGCGGTTATTTGACAGGTCCACCCTGATGGGCAGGTATAGAACGCAAATTTGTCATTGCTTTCAGGGTGCTTGAACAGAGCCTTGTGTTTAATCACACCCTCTATTGTTGCCAGCTCAGGGTTACGTTCAACCATATAAGCCGGAACCCAAAAACCTTCTTGGCCACCATCGGTCAAAGAATTACCTGCATAACGCAAGCGTTTTTCGGCCACGCCTCTATCCAGAGCCTCTTTAATGCCATTGGTCCACAGCTCTGGGGCGATATCTGGCTGAGCTTTCTCAATCATTGACGTGCCTGTAGGAACTGTGTCGCCCGGGATCAATTTTGCTTGGCAGTCAAAGCCATTGTTGAGAATAAATTGATCCACGTGTGCCATAACACTGGCCGAATTCCAGTTCATGTCGGCAATGGTAGACTCGCCACATTCACTGGCATTAGCGTTCACAGTGGCGCCTGCGAGCAAAAGTGCCACACAAAGTGAGGGCTTGATATTCATTGAGTCACTTCCTCTGTCATCATTTAAAAATGAGTATAGAGAAACGAGTGAACAACCACCGCAGAAATTACCATTAACCTTCTGATTATGTTGGTTAAATCAAACTTTACTTACCAAAACACCTTGCAGAATGTTCTATCGACTTGGTATTGACTTCCTTCAGCGTTGTCCCCACCGAAAAGCTCAGATTGTGTGAGCAGGAAAGGGACTCACTTGGGCTATCCGCCAATCAGAACAAGTGATAGACTGCGCGATAATCTATTAGCGTTCAGAAAGGTACAGCAAATCATGAACCCAATCCTAGCGATCTTGAAACAACATCAAGTCAGTGAGCAGCAGATCCACGAGCTTTTTGAGACCCTAACCCAGAACCCACTCGCCGCCATGGCAATCATCGGCCAGCTTGGCCTGCCACAAGAGCAGCTGCAACTATTAATGGGCCAAGTAATGCAAAACCCGGGGCTGATCAAAGAAGCAGTTGAGGAGTTAGGCTTGGATTTCTCTAAAGTCGAGCAAGCGCAGTCTCAACTGAAGAAATAATAACTCTAATTCAAAATCATGACGAAAAGGTCGTACTAGTTCTGTCTAGGCGGCCTTTTTGATCGCTAACCTAGATGAAATCTAGCTTAATGTTGACTAAGTTTGATAATCAAACTAAATTAACAATCAAAAAGTTTGATTATCAAAGTATATATGCAACGTTCTCTTAAACATCATCACAACTTCTCAGAGCACAATCACCACGGGGAAAGACGCACGGTTTACGTGCTATTACTAACCCTTGTCACCATGGTGATAGAGATCACCGCGGGTACCGTCTATGGCTCAATGGCCCTACTCGCTGATGGTTGGCATATGGGCACGCACGCCGCTGCCTTCTGCATTACCCTGTTTGCCTATCGTTATGCCAGAAAGCATCGTGATAGCACGCGCTTCTCCTTTGGAACAGGTAAAGTCAGTGTGCTTGGTGGTTATACCAGTGCCATCGCACTTGGCATTGTTGCCTTACTCATGTTCGTTGAGTCAGTGAACCGGCTATTCAACCCGCAAACCATTCAATTTAATGAAGCTATTTTGGTCGCGATTGTCGGTCTTGTGGTCAACCTAGTAAGCATGCTTCTGCTCGGTGATCATCACCATGATCACGACCACTCGCATGAACATGATCACCACCACCACGATCACAACCTTCGCGCCGCTTACCTGCATGTGCTGGCTGATACCTTAACTTCACTACTCGCCATTATAGCTCTGTGTTTTGGCAAGTACTTTGGTTGGAACTGGCTTGACGCCATCATTGGTATGGTTGGCGCTGTAGTGATCGGAAAATGGACATTCAATCTGCTCGCACAAACCAGTCCCATTCTGCTCGACGAAAACATCGATGAGGCCTATTGTCAGCGCATTCGCGATACCTTGTCACCTTACGGGGATATCACTGACCTGCATATCTGGAAAATCACCGGACACCACTACAGCGCCGCCATCACCATTGAATCGCACAGTGATTGCTCGGTAGTAGACTACAAGAAAAAGCTAGCCGAGTTTGATAAAATCAAACACCTGACGTTAGAAGTACACGAAAAATAATGCAAAAGATAGAGATGCTCAATCAACTGCTGACCGAGTTCTACGACAAGATGTCATCTTGGGAGCAATCGGTGGTCAAAGAAACCGGGTATAGTCTGGCTCAAGTCCATACCATTGAAGTGTTGGGCAGTCATGGGCCAATGCGGATGAAAGAGTTGGCAGATAAATTGGGCATCACCACTGGCACCCTTACCGTTCAAGTAGACAAATTGGTGTCTGCGCAGTTAATTGAACGCCTCCCCCACCCTGATGACAGGCGCGCTATCGTGGTTGCCTTAACCAACGCGGGCAAACAGATCCACTTATACCATAATCAGCTGCACCTCAATCTTGTCAAAGATCTCACCAGTGGTATCACTACTGAAGACAGTGATCGCTTGGTGAAAATTTTGGCTCAGATGAATCGGGAGTTCTGATATCCGGTAGCTCGCTCTCATTACTTAGGGTTTATAATCTTGATAAAAATACCCAGCTCGCAGGCTGGGTATTTTTGAGTTTTCCGTCAATTGAGTCGCTGCTATGTGCTCAACTGGGTTTACTATTGAGCTGTTGTGACCAATGCGCAAGCGCCTTGATATGCTCTGGCGAGATCCCGCAGCAGCCACCAATAATCGTCGCACCTGCCTTATGCCAGCGTTGGGCTAACGCTAGGTAGTCCTCAGGCGTCAACGTGCGCATCTGTTGCAGCGTACCGTTCGCTTGGTGATCCGATTCAATGGGTGCAAAGTTGTTAGCATAAACTCCTATTTCCAAAACAGATCCCTCAAGCGAGACACCGCTGTGCTCCTGCCACTGTTTGACTTCAAGGACTGCTGCCTCCATCACCTCAGGCACACTGCAGTTAAACATAATCCCTGCAGCCTTATCTAAGCTAATTGAATCCAGCGCCTCTGACAGTGGCTCACCGGAGCGCAAGCAGACCTTTCCACTGTCTAGCTCGTCTTGCAATGTAAACGCGTAGTGGCAAGGCTTATTCGATTGTTGCAATACCGATTGAACGACTTCAAGCTCTGCAATGCTAGATATTGTTTCCGCGATCCAAAGATCGATATAAGAAACTTGCGCATCATAAAGTTGCTGATAAATCTGCTGTGCTCTCCGGGCCTGAAAAAGGTCTGGACGATAACTGCCAAATGGCGGGGCAAGGCTACCCGCCACTGCCACTGCGTCGTTAGAACAACCAACAGTATGGGCTATCTTTGCAGCCAACTGAGCGAGTCGAACACCATCGCGCTGATAACCTTCTTCACCTAAGTGGAACGGCACACAAGCATAACTATTTACTATGATGATCTCTGCGCCTGCTGCAACAAAATTCTGATGAGCTTGCTCGACAAAATGCGGCGCTTCAATTAGTGCTTGAGCACTCCAAAGTGGTTGTGAGAACGGCGCACCAATTCGCTTAAGCTCTCTGCCCATTCCACCATCAAGAACTGTAAATGCTGTCATGGCCCAATTTTCCTCTAAAACTTCATTGTAGAGATTGAATCATATTTTCCTTTAACGTACATCGATTCTTTTACATTGAGGTATGCCTAAGTGCGCACTAACGCATTAGCGCTCGTTTCTAGGGCTCTTGTTGATTAAAAAAGCCACACACTAACGACTGCAGAGCTATCAGGTTAACTGTGCGTCCAAACCTTTTGGATTAGGCCCATACTCGTTATCCCCTTCATCGCTGTCTTTGATGGTTAATACAATTAGCACAATCAAACCTATCAACGGGATGAATCCTACTAACACCCACCAACCCGTCCGCCCGGTATCATGCAAACGACGCACAGCCACGGCAAGACTAGGAATAAACACTGCAAGCGAGTACAGTCCGCCGATAAAACTAGTGCCTATTACACGTTCAATTAAGGCAATTGCGATAGAGATAATCACGTTGAAAAGGACAAACATCCAATACTCTTGTCGTCTCGCCCTACCCGTAAACACGGCGTATTTTTTTAATACTGCAAAGTACCATTCCATTTCATTTCCCCTGTACTGATTGTCTGTCTCTCGTGTTGTAGCAAGTTTATCTATCGGCATCGTTTTGCCTCGCGCGCGCTGCGACACTGAATTAGCTACTGATCACTCACTTCGCAGTCAACCTAAAGCATAGATAAAATCAACTTCCAATTTTGAATTGAAGTGACTTATTTAAGAGATAGAGGGGATTAAAGATATTCGACAGTCACTCAGGCACAAACAACAAAGGGGCCGTAACGGCCCCTTGATCTATCAACATCATATAAGGTTACTTGACACCGATCTCCTTGGCGATCGCTTCAATTTCCTTTAGGTCCATGCGATGAACCTGGATCAACTGATTGATCTGGCTTAAACGGCTGTTCGCTTCATCTTGTTTACTGCAGGCATCAGACTTCGCATCCCACGTCGTGCCCTGTAAAAACAGCTCACAGTCTTGTTTGAGTTTCTCTATGGTTGGGATCAAATCATCGCGCTGGTCCTCAAGCTTGGCCAGCTCAGTTTTGACCCCCATCTCACGCTGGAAAAGTTCACGAGAGCGCTCGAGCATGATCATTTGCTTCTCAGCTTTATGAGTAAGCTCGACATTGGCTTGGGTGGAACTCGCCAAGTTTTTTTCGTTTTGCTTAAGTTGCTCGTTCAACTCGCTGTTGTCACGCTCAAGGCTAGCTATCTGTTCATCACGCTCTTCTAATTGGATTTGGAAGTCGGCAACTTGCGCTTGCATGTTCGCCTTTAGCTGCAGCTCTAACTGAGTATCCAACTCTGCAACTCGGCGTTCAACCGCCATGGCTAGCTCTTGCTTCTCTTCCACCAGTTCTTGGTAGCGCACTTCTAGTTCATCATAGGTCGTTTGCCAACGCTCAGCTGTGTGGGCGGAGCCCACTACCCCACCGAGAGCCGTGCCTAAAACGGCGGCAATGATGATATAAAGTCGTGTTTTACGATCTTTTTGCTCAATAACAACGATGTCTTCTTGTTCGTTTTGTTCAGGTCGTACGTCCACGACAGTCTCCAAGCGCTTAGCGGGCTAATTCGGTTATCATAATGCTTGCGGCATACAGGAGGAAAGCACCTACAACGCCAATTACGACAATCTTTTGTAATTTTTCGTTGGTGCGATAGCGGATCAACACGTACGCGACCGCGATCAACACGGCAATCGTTATCAGCCTAATCATAATAATCTGCTCCAAATCTCGCCTTGGCAACACACTGTGCAAACGCTCAATCACGCATCAACAGTGCAATGCCCGCAAGAATTTACGGTTACTTATACGGATATTAACCTAATAAGCAAGCCTTTTCAGTGGGTTAATAACTATAACTTGACCACTCACCATAGTTTTTTGTTACAACAGCTTAATCCAGAATACGGACTAACCGGCCTTTACTATCACTTTACGCTCAGATCTGATGCTGAGGATGGTGGCTCTAGCATGATCTGTACATAAACTAAGCAAACGCACTATTACTATGCACCAATTTGTACAAATCAAGTTGAATCTTTCAATTTTTTTGTTAAATTAACGTCACCTTGTTGACCAACAGCAAGCTATGTTTGCTCGATCATGAGCAAACGTTCCTATGAAGACTTTCAGGAGAGAGGTATACCGCGAGTATACCCGCCGAAGAATTAACTATTTCAGGCAAAAGGACTGTTAGTTGGAGGAACCTCTGGAGAGAACCGTACTACTCTTTTGTAGCAAGCGGTCGCCGAAGGAGCAAGCTATCGCACGATAGTGAAACTCTCAGGCAAAAGGACAGAGGAGTGAAAATGCAAACAATTTAAATCTATCCATAGGTATAGCTGCGATCATTCGATCTCGGTTAGATGCAGGATAGCGATAGTGTTTACCTCTTCATTGAGGCGTCAGACCTTTCACTCTTCTCCTTAGTTACGTTGTATCTATTAAGGGGAATTCACATGACCACCATTCAATCTATTCTTGAGTCCATCGATAACCTTGTCTGGGGACCACCACTACTTATTCTGCTTGTCGGCACTGGTATATACTTCACCTTGCGCCTTGGCTTACTTCAGTTTCGTCATCTTCCAACCGCGCTGAAATATGTATTTAGCAAATCAAGCGGCACCCAAGGCGATGTCTCACCCTTTGCTGCGCTGTGTACTGCCCTATCAGCCACGATTGGTACCGGCAATATCGTCGGTGTTGCGACTGCAATTAAGCTTGGCGGCCCTGGTGCGCTGTTTTGGATGTGGCTCGCTGCTCTATTTGGCATGGCGACCAAGTATGCCGAGTGTTTACTCGCGGTAAAATACCGCCAAGTTGACGCTAAGGGTCAAATGGTCGGCGGCCCGATGTACTACCTTAAGTACGGAGTTGGCTCCAATATGCTAGCGGTAATTTTTGCCGTATTTGCGCTCGGTGTTGCTCTACTTGGTATTGGCACCTTCCCACAAGTGAATGCCATTCTAGACGCTACACAAATCTCGTTTGGTGTTCCGCGTGAAATGACAGCGGTGGTTCTTACTATCTTGGTTGCTTGTGTCACCCTGGGCGGTATTCAGTCGATCGCCAAAGTGGCGGGTAAAATCGTGCCGACAATGGCTGTGCTTTACATCGTGGCTTGTTCATCGGTCATCATTGTCAACATTGAACACTTGGCTGACGCCGTGATGCTGGTGATCACCTCTGCCTTTACTCCAACAGCGGCCACCGGTGGCTTCTTTGGTGCCAGCGTTATGCTTGCGATTCAGTCGGGCATTGCCCGTGGCGTATTCTCAAACGAAGCAGGTCTGGGTAGCGCGCCGATTGCAGCTGCGTCGGCGAAAACCGACTCTTGTGTACGCCAAGGTCTGATCTCAATGACCGGTACCTTCTTTGATACCATCATTATCTGTACTATGACGGGTCTCGCTTTGATCCTAACCGACGCATGGCAGAGCGACTTTGCCGGGGCAGCAATGACTACACACGCTTTTGCCACTGGTCTCAATGCTAGCGTACTAGGCCCAATGCTGGTCTCAGTCGGTCTGATCTTCTTTGCTTTTACTACTATTTTAGGTTGGAACTACTACGGTGAGCGCTGTGTGGTGTTCTTGTTCGGCACCAAAGGTGTGCTGCCATACAAGATCATCTTCCTGTGCTTGGTCGCGTCTGGTGCTTTCCTGCACCTCGATATGATCTGGCTAATCGCGGATATCGTGAACGGTCTGATGGCAATTCCAAACCTAATTGGCTTGATCCTACTTCGCCAAGTAGTTATCGAGGAAACCAAGCTATTTTTTGCGGTGGCGAAGCCGGCCAAAGCGCAAGTGAGCACTGCGTAATAAATTCTTCATACATTCTCATAGGTTACATGACCAAAATGTGACCTGCAGCCAAACACCCTCCCAACCCTTGTGTGCCGGAGGGTGTTTGGTTTCCAGCGGTGAAAAAGTTAGCTTTATTGATACATTTAGTTACTTCCTGTCTTCGTTCTGTCATTTTTCTGCGCCTTTAGTGTCATATAGCGGTTCTACCTTAAACTCGACTTTTCAGTAATCTATATGAGTATTCACGATGAAACTTATTCAATCAGCTGTAGCTGCAGCTCTAGTAATGTCTTTCAATACCGTAGCGATGGATGCACGCTACGAAGACCGTACTGGCAACCTTGTTGCTGACCTTCCTGCAAGCGAATCAGAGTGGTCTAACCCATCAACTCTTATCTTTGCTTACACTCCGGTTGAAGATCCTGCAGTCTACGCTGACGTGTGGAGCGAGTTCCTAGAGCACCTAGAAGCAAAAACGGGCAAAAACGTACGCTTCTTCCCAGTGCAAAACAACGCAGCGCAAATCGAAGCGATGCGCTCAGGCCGCCTACACATTGCCGGCTTTAATACAGGTGCAACCCCTCTTGCGGTGAACTGCGCGGGCTTTAACCCGTTCACTATCATGGCGGGTGAAGATGGCTCTTTCGGTTACGAAATGGAAATCATCACTCACCCAGAGTCTGGCATCAACACCCCTGAAGAGCTAAAAGGCAAGCAGCTTGCGTTTACCTCGCAAACGTCGAACTCTGGCTTTAAAGCCCCTTCAGCTATCCTAGATGCGGAATACGGCCTAAAACCTGAAGTCGACTTCAACCCGGCATTCTCTGGCGCGCACGACAACTCGATCCTAGGTGTCGCGTACCAAGACTACGATGCAGCGGCAGTGGCAAACTCAGTACTTAACCGCATGCTTTCTCGTGAAGTAGTAAAGGCTGACGCAATCAAGTCTATCTACAAGTCACAGACGTTCCCAACCACAGCATACGGCTTTGCCCACAACCTGCACCCAGATCTACAAGCGCAAATCCAAGATGCGTTCTTTAGCTTCGACTGGGAAGGCACCAAGCTAAAAGAAGAGTTCGAGCGTAACGGTGAATCTCAATTCATCCCAATCACTTACCAAGAGCACTGGGAAGTGATCCGAACTATCGATACAGCAAACCAAGTTTCTTACACTTGTAGCTAATCCATCGCCTCTGCTCTATACGAATCGCAGGTGTAGCTCAATGGCTGCATCTGCTTTATTCGATCACCACGTTATTACCCAAGGTAAACCATGTCCACACTAACACTTAAAGGCTTAACTAAGCATTACTCCAACACCGATAAGGCGCTGACTGACGTCAACCTATCGATTCAAGCTGGTGAAGTTGTGGGACTTATCGGCCCCTCTGGCGCCGGTAAATCAACCCTGATTCGCTGTATCAACCGTCTCACTGAGCCGACATCAGGTGAAGTTCTATTTCAAGGCAGTGACCTAACTTCACTGTCTAAAGGTCAACTAAAACAGGCGCGCCGCCAAATCGGTATGATCTTCCAAGAGTACGCCCTGATTGAACGTCTAACCGTGATGGAAAACGTGCTCTCTGGTCGTCTTGGCTATGTCCCATTCTGGCGCAGCTTGCTACGCAAGTATCCAAGTACCGATATTCAAAATGCCTTTGCTCTGCTCGATCGCGTTGGCCTTATCAGCCACGCCGACAAGCGTGCTGATGCCCTATCAGGCGGCCAGAGACAACGTGTCGGGATTGCGCGCGCTCTTTCGCAGCAACCATCACTGCTGCTGATTGACGAGCCAACCGCCGCGCTAGACCCTAAAACTGCGCGTCAAATCATGCGTCTGATCACCGATATCTGCCGTGAAAGCCAACTGCCAGCGATTATCAATATTCACGATGTGAATCTCGCCAAGATGTTTGTCGATCGCATTGTCGGTCTGAACAGTGGTGAGGTGGTGTTCGACGGCACGCCAGACCAGCTCGATGATGAAGCGCTGACATTGATCTACGGTGAAGAAGATTGGAATGCAAGCTCAAATGAAGAGCAACAAGAATCCGCTGTAGAATTGGAGTTGGCAGTATGAGTCACTACGCTACCACTTGGAATAAGCCACCGCTGATCCAAAATCCTTGGGTAAGGAACGGTCTGTGGCTTGCGGTTGCGATTTACCTTTACTTGGCCACCCAATCGATTGAGATCAACTGGGTGCGAATTTACGAAGGCTCTGAGCGTGGTCTTAACTTTATTAAGGCTTTCATGAATCCTGATTTCTCAGGCCGCTGGAATAACATTTCCGCCGGCCTGATTGAAAGCTTGACCATGACCATGACCTCAACGGTGGCTGGTATCATCCTGTCCATCCCGTTTGGTTTGGGCGCGGCAAAAAATCTGGCACCAAAGCCGGTTTACTACTTCTGTCGCAGCTTCGTGGCCATCGCCCGTAGCTTGCAAGAGATCATCATCGCTATCTTGTGTGTAGCGTTGTTTGGTTTCGGCACCTTTGCTGGTTTTGTGACCCTGACTTTCGCCACGATTGGTTTCTTAGCCAAATTGTTCGCCGAAGAGATTGAAGCGCTTGACCCTGCACCACTAACAGCCATGAAAGCGGCAGGCGCAAGCTGGCTACAGCAGGTCAACTACGCCATTCAACCCCAAGTGATGCCACGTATTGCTGGCCTGTGCCTGTACCGCTTTGATATCAACTTCCGCGAGTCTGCGGTCATCGGTATCGTCGGTGCCGGTGGTATCGGCGCAACACTTAACACCGCCATGGATCGCTACGAATATGGCGCCGCCGCCGCTATCTTGCTGATCATCATCGGTATTGTGATGGCCGCTGAGTTTATCTCAACGCAGATCCGAAAGAGAATTCGTTAATGAACACTACGACCTCAACCCCAGCTCACTGGAGCAAATACTCGCAAAAAGAGTCACTGAAACACTTTATTGGTTGGTTCTTGTTTGTGGCACTGACTGTCTACTGCTGGCAAGTGATGAACGAAGACACCATGTGGTTCTTCGTGGTGGATGCACCCAATCAGGTCGCTGATATCTCATCACGCATGTGGCCGCCGCGTTGGAGCTACCTTGAGCAGCTCTGGATCCCTTTGTGGGACACCATCAACATTGCCACCTTGGGTACTGCGCTTGGCGTCGCCATCGCCTTTCCCATTGCTTTCTTGGCTGCGCGTAATACCACGCCAAGCCAAACCATCGCGCGCCCGATTGCGCTACTGATCATTGCATCAAGCCGCTCAATTAACTCGTTGATCTGGGCATTGCTATTAGTAGCGATTATGGGCCTTGGCCTTCTGGCCGGCATCATCGCAATTGCATTGCGCTCAATTGGTTTTGTGTCGAAACTGGTTTACGAAGCGATTGAAGAAGTTAATGAGACTCAAGTCGCCGCCATCCGCGCGACGGGTGCCTCTGAGCTACAAGTACTGAATTACGGCGTCCTGCCGCAAATTCTACCTAGCTTTATCGGCACGAGCCTGTTTCGCTGGGACATCAACATCCGTGAGTCAACTGTGCTCGGCCTAGTCGGCGCAGGCGGCATCGGCCTAAAGCTGCAAGAGTCTATGTCAATCCTGGCTTGGCCACAGGTCACTGTGATTTTCTGCTCTATCCTAGCAACCGTTGTGATCTCAGAGTGGATCTCAGCCAAAGCCCGCTACGCACTGATCTAAGCCCCCTGTCGGGGTAGGAACGAGGTGCGAGTACACTTCGTTTCGAGGAGATAATTGGACTCCCCCAACCCCGAAAGGTTGACTAACATTTGAGTTGTAAAGCCTAAATGTTAAAAGGAGTCCAATATGAAACGTATAGTATCTGGTGTTGATTTAGCAAAGAGTGAAATCCAAGTTTGTGTTACGCAACACAGCAAAGTGCGTTCCAATAAGGCAATGACACCTCAGGATTTTAACCACTGGCTTATAACGTCTAAACCGATGACCATCGTTTTCGAAGCGTGTGGCACCTCTAACTACTGGAAGCAACAAGCTATAGCGTGCGGGCATGATGCCAGACTCATTTCAGCTAAGCTGGTTGCCAGTATTCGACAAAACCAAAAGACCGATAAGAATGATGCACTAGCTATCGTTCAGGCTTCGCAAGTTACTGATATTCAGTTTATTAATGGCAAATCTAAAGAGCAACAAGAGAAGCAAAGCCTTATTCGCCTACGAGACCTTGCAGTGAAACACAAGGTCGCCAGTCTCAATCAACTCTCTTCTCTATTACTCGAGTTCAATATCCGTATTTCGCCGAGTAAAGGGGGAATAAACGGTGTTGTTGCATCGGCTCTAGAAGATGCAGAGAATGGTTTTTCTAGTGAATTTAGGGTGGCACTTAATACGGCCTGGCAACAGTATTTAACCCATGTTGAAAACGTCGACCAATATGATAGCTGTATAGAAAAAGCTGCACATAGGCAGAAGGAATGCAAAAAGCTTATGGCGATAGAGGGTGTAGGCCCTTTGAATGCGATTAATCTATATATTTCTCTTGGTTGTGGCGAGATGGGTTTTTTCAAAACAGGGCGTGATGCAGCAGCTTGTATTGGCTTGACCCCAATACAGCACTCTTCTGGTGGTAAGACCAAACTGGGCTCCATAGGTAAGTATGTCAAAAATAAAATGGTTAGGAGCTACTTGGTGAGTGGAGCGATGTCGGTGATAAATCAAGTAATGCGCCGCGAAGCCAGAACCAAAAAAGAACAGTGGATCCAACAGTTGGTTGAGCGACGAGGAAAGCGCTGTGCTGCTGTGGCTTTAGCAAATAAAACAGTCAGAACAGCGTTCTCTATGCTAACCAAAAATACCGAATACAAAGCCGAGCCTTTAGAGGCTTAAAGCGTTAAACAACAGTAATGCTCAATAAAAGATGAAAATCAGCTCGTAGAGTCAGTATCTCGCTAGGAGCATTAAGCTCGCCGAGGAGAGTTGACCACGAGTTCGCGTAAATATCACAGAGCCAGAGATAGCTTCTCAATCAGAGCTCGTACATAAGCACGCATTTATTCTTTATTTGTTAATTACTGCTGTTGACAAGGGGGAGTCCACATAAGCGAGGAGTTTGATGCCTAGCAAATGACTCCTCGCTCTCCGTAGGGCAAAGCCCGTCCCCTAACCTCGCACCCTTATCTAAAATCTTTGAGCGTGTCTATCACGACCACTTTTCAAAGCAAAATACAGCGCACGCTTTTGTACAGTCGAGAAAGTCACTCTCCCTCGTGCACTGTATATCTCGCTTCTCACCTCTCGGTTCTCGCCTCTTCAGTCATCTTAAGTCTTTGGGCGTATCCATCACTACCATGGTTGTAATTGAATTCACCTGCTGACACTCCCCCAGTACATCCGAGTGAAACCGCTTATAACTGCTAAGATCTTGAGTTTCGACTCTTAATAAATACTCACTGGCGCCAGTGATGTTATGGCACTCCACTACCTCATCTTCAAAAGCCACATGTTGCTCAAACTCAAGCTGGTCTCGCTTGCGATGACTTGATAACCCCACAGAAACATAGGCAATAAAACCTACACCGAGTTTATCGCGGCTGATATTGGCGCTGTAGCCGGTGATCACGCCACTGCGCTCAAGCTCTTGTACTCTGCGTAGGGTTGCAGAGGGTGATAGCCCCACTCGCTCTGCGAGCTCAACATTTGACATTCGCCCATTTGAGCGCAGTTCACGCAATATTTTTTGCTCAAAGTTATCCATCACGCTCATTTATTGCTTAATTGGTCTTTATTACGCCATTTTAGACACAAAATTGCCCGCTTATCTATATAAAATACCACCAAATCGACTTTTGGATTGCTCATTATGGATATTAGCGTTATCTCCGCACTGGCTCTGTTTGCTCTTGTTTCCACCTTCACCCCTGGCCCTAACAACATCATGTTACTTACCTCTGGTGCGAATGTGGGCTTTATCCGCACCCTGCCCCATATGGCGGGAATACTGTGTGGTTTCTCTTTGATGCTACTCATCGTGGGCATTGGACTGGGTAGTTTATTTGACACGTTCCCCTTGGCGCAGGAGGTTTTGAAATGGTTATGCCTTGGCTATCTTGTTTACTTAACCTACAAGATAGTGACTAGCCACACCGAGTTAAAGGCAAGCAATTTTCGACCTATGTCGTTTGTCGGTGCCTGTCTCTTTCAATGGGTCAATCCCAAGGGGTGGAGCATGGCGCTGACCTCCATTACCATGTACAACACCAGCCAAGATTTCACCGGGGTGGTGATCATCAGCAGCGCTTTCGCGCTGGCCAACATTCCTTCAGGGGCAATTTGGACCCTAATGGGGCGTGAAATTAGCCGTATCCTTAATACACCACGGCGCATGTCACTGTTCAACTACGCAATGGGAGCGCTGCTGCTCGGCTCAACTTTACCTATGCTCTAGCTAAGTAAGCGAAAAAGCAGCCATGGTTAAAAATGCAACAAAGGATTCATCCTAACGACTAACGTATAGATTAAACTAACAATTTAACAACGGTTTAGGCGATATGGAGCCATTGGTGCCGAAAGAGATCAAGCATATAGAGCGTATTGCTCAACAAGAGTCACGGCTGACGCTGAACACCTTGACCCAAGTAACACATAAAGCGCAGAGTCTGCCGATCCATTCATTGTCGTTCGGCAGCCCTAATCCTAGTGCCCCTTGCCTAGTTCTTACCGGGGCAATTCATGGGGTCGAGCGGATTGGTAGCCAGATCATCCTTGCGTTTATCAAAAGCCTGCTTCGGCGTGTGGCCTGGGATAAACAATTGGAAGAAACGCTTGAGAACATCAAAATCCTAGCTGTTCCCGTTGTTAATCCGTGGGGCGTTGCCAACCGACGCCGTGCTAACCATAATGGGGTCGATTTGATGCGTAATGCGCCGATAAGCGCTAATAATCCCGCGCATCATCTGTATGCCGGGCAGACGATCAGCTCCAAGCTCCCCTGGTATCGCGGTAATCCCAACAATATGGAACAGGAGCTGCAATCACTCTCGGCCTATATTCTTGAGCATACTCAGCAGTCGCCAACCACTATCGTACTTGACCTGCATAGCGGCTTTGGCGCGCGCGACAGGCTGTGGTTTCCCTTTGCTCATCACGCCAAGCCGCCAGATAACCTGCATCATTTTTATCTACTCTATCGCCAGTTTCGCAAAAGCTACCCCCACTACGAGCTGTATCAATTTGAGCCCCAATGGCACCAATACACCACCCACGGCGATTTCTGGGATTGGATGTACCAGCAGCACTATGGGCAATCAAGCAATCACTTTGTCCCGCTGACGCTAGAGCTTGGATCGTGGTTATGGGTGCGTAAAAATCCGCTGCAGCTATTGAGCTTTAGTCAGCTGTTTCACCCAACCAAGCCCCATCGGATCAAGCGAGTGCAGCGCCGCCATACCACCTTGCTCAACTATCTGATTCAGGTCTTAGCCAATGATTTAATTGATCAACATGATAAAACTAGTAAAGCCAAGCTGACCGAAAAGGCGATCAAACTATGGTACCAATAGTGTTATTGCGCGGCTTGCTCAGAGAAAGCGGGCATTGGAGTGAACTGGTTGCTGAGCTAAAATCGCGCAACCCACAAATCGAGCTCATCACTCCAGATGTCAAGGGCAATGGTGCCCTGCATCAAGAGCGCAGCCCATCAAGCTTAGAAGCGATGTTGCCTGGAGTAATGGCACAGCTTCCTAACGATTGTCAGCGCTATCATCTGGTGGCAATTTCAATGGGCTCGATGCTTGCCAGTGTTTGGGCGAAGCGCTACCCGCACTGCGTGGCAAGTCTGACTTTGATTAATCCTAGTTTTGCTAGATTTAGCCCTCCTTGGGAGCGGATTAACCTCGCTAAACTGAGCGTGATTTTAGTCTCGAGACTTAAAGGCCAAGTATCTTTTCAAACTAAATTACTGGACTACACCTACCCAGTGCACGCGACAAAGCCGGCTATCTTAGCCAGCCATATCGCACTGGCTAAGCATCATCCAGTGAGTATGGGCAATGCCATTCGCCAACTTCTGGCCGCCGCCCGCTTTAGAGGTTTCGCTAGTGCACCAGATTGTCCGTGCCAAGTCATCGTGAGTCTTGACGATCAACTGGTTTCCAGTCTTGCAGGTAAGCACATTGCTACTGCATGGCAAGTACCCTTAAAGACATTTGAATCTAACGCCCATGACTTACCGTTGGCTGAGCCTGAGGCGCTGGCGGCACACCTTCTTAGCTGGCTAGAGCAGCCTACAACTACCTCAACTCACACAGACTGATTAAACAGGCGCTTTTTCTAGCAGTAACTTAAGCCCAAGCACCACCAGCACGGCCCCTGTTGTGCCCTCCATCCAAGCAATAAACTTGGAATTATTCAGTAGTGACTTAGCCGAGGTCAGCATCGCAGATAATCCGCATTGCCATACCATAGCAATCACGAAGTGAATGGAAGCCATCAGCAAAGATTGGCTAAACGCAGAGTACTCGGGGTTGATAAACTGCGGCAAAAAAGCAAGGTAGAACACCCCAGTTTTTGGGTTGAGCACGTTAGACAAAAAGCCCTCGCGCAGTGAGCGCTTTATACTCAAGCTTTGACTGCCGACACTATCAACTTTGACGGTATGCGACTGGGTCATTGAGCGTAAACTCGTGATCCCAAGATAAATCAAATACCCCGCACCCAAAGTTTTGATCAGGTAAAACAACTGTGCAGACTGAGTCAGCACCACCGAGATACCCAGCGCCGAGAGTGTGGCATGCACATAAAGCCCAAGACATATCCCAAGACTGGTCAGCACCCCATCATTGAGCCCCCCTCGAGTGGTATTGCGGATCACCAGCGCTGTGTCCAAGCCGGGTGTCATGGTTAAGATGGTGATCGCAATCAGAAATGCACTAAAGTTTTCAATCACAGCAACTGCCTATTTATTCCAGTGAGGAAGCAATATAGCAAATCCCGCTTACATGGGAACACTTGGGAACTAAAAAAGACACTGCTATCATTGAGATATAACGCTATACCCACTGCATGGAGATTGCTTTAGTGAGTGCATTTGACCAATTAAAATCCCATTTTCAAACCGTTTCTAATTTTAATCACCTGTCTGCTATCTGTGGTTGGGATGCCGCATCCATGATGCCAAGTGGCGGTAACCAGGCCCGCTCGGCTGCCATGGCTGAGCTCTCTGTCCATATCCATAAGTTAATGACCCAGCCACAGCTTAGTGACTGGTTTGCCCAAGCTGAGGAGCAAGAGTTATCGCAAAGTGACACTGCGGTTCTTCGCGAGCTCAAACGTTCTTGGCAGCAAAGTAATGTCCTGCCTGAAGATCTCGTCCAAGCTAAGTCACTAGCGGGCTCTAAGTGTGAACATGCTTGGCGCACGCAACGCGGTGAAAACGACTGGCAAGGGTTTGAGAAAAACTGGGCAGAGGTGGTGAGCCTTTCTCAACAAGAAGCGCAGATCCGCGCTGAGGCCACAGGACTGACACCATACGATGCCATGCTCGATATCTATGAGCCGGGCACAAAATCGATCGCGCTCGATACGCTTTTTGCTGATGTGAAAAGCTGGCTCCCTGAGATGATTGATGAGGCGATCGACAAGCAGCGCAGCGATCAATTTATCCAGCCCCAAGGCAGCTTTACCACCGAGCAGCAAAAGGCGCTTGGGCTTGAAGTAATGAAGCTACTCCAGTTCGACTTTAACCACGGCCGTCTTGATGAGAGTGTGCACCCTTTCTGTGGCGGGGTTCCAAGTGATGTACGTATCACGACGCGCTACGATGAAAGCGAGTTTGTCCAGTCTCTCATGGGCATTGTCCATGAAACTGGGCATGCCAGATATGAGCAAGGCTTACCAAAAGCGCTCGCAGGGTTGCCAGCTGGTGAAGCGCGCTCAATGGGCATCCACGAGTCACAATCATTGTTCTTTGAGATGCAGGTAGGTCGCAGCGACGCCTTTATCAAACACTTGGCGCAAATGGCGGGTAACACCTTTACCCAACATGACCCAAGCCTATTTAGCTTCGACAACTTCCAAAAGCTCTACACCCGCGTCAAGAAAGACTATATCCGAGTCGATGCAGATGAGCTCACCTACCCTGCGCACGTGATCTTGCGCTATGAAATCGAGCGTGATCTGATTAATGGCAATATCAAACACACCGACGTGCCAGAGCTGTGGGATCAAAAAATGCAAGCCTATCTGGGTCTTTCAACTAAAGACAACTACACCAATGGCTGTATGCAGGATATTCACTGGACAGATGGTGCGTTTGGCTACTTCCCGTCTTATACACTAGGTGCTATGTACGCGGCGCAGTTTATGGCTGCGATGCGTCAGCAGGTTGATGTTGATGCGGCTATCGCCAATGCCGATCTCTCACCTATTTTCACATGGCTTTCTGATAATATTTGGATCAAGGGCAGCTTGTTGACTACCAATGAGCTAGTTAGGGCAGCGACAGGCGAGACTTTGAATACAAGATTCTTCCAAACTCATTTGAAAGCTCGTTACCTCTAGACATACCCCTGCATGTGAGCAGTGAAGCACAAACTGCTCACATCTCTGACCTCCAGAGCTTAGATGCATCCTCTGGAATTGCTAAACTCCGTTATGTGATGTAGCATCTATTTATAGGTAGTGCGTGAATTGGAATGATAAAATGAAAAAGAAGAAAATCACTCAAAAAATGATCTATCGAGCTGTTGCAAGCTCAACTGCTATCGAAACTGGAGTACCTGTCAAGAAGATCGAGCAGCGCCTCAAGTCCAATAAGCGCAAGTACGGAGCATTGTCACTGGCTACTTGATTATTATATCTCTTACTAGCCTCTCCATATGCTGAAATTCATGAGCGACGCCAGCTTGAATTGAAGCAATGTAGAAGTCTTTATGTCTATCCCACAAACTGTAATCTAGCAAACCTAGTCCTGCTTTGTTGCACATAACATCCATAACCAATCGGCTAATTCTACCGTTCCCTTCCCTAAATGGGTGGATCAATATGAGCTCCACATGGCTCCGAGCCAAGTAAGATACCAACTCTTCTGTGTTCATTCCTGGAATCTTTTCAAATATTGACAAATAACTCCGCTCAAATTGATCTATGCAACGTCCTATCTGCAGTGGAGAAGTAAACTGAAAACCTGCTTTTCCCATATCTACATTTCTAACTAAACCTGCCCATTCATAGACATTTCCTAACCACTGCCTGTGCCAATTGGTTATATCAGAAAAATTCAGTTGCAGTTGCGTATTTTCCTCCTCAAAGACTCTCTCATATAGCTTGGTTAACAAAATCGCTTCAACATCGTCCATCTCATCAGTGTTTGTGATTCCTAATTTGTTGGCTAGCACTTTGTCATGCGAGCCGGACTCATAGCGTGTTTCCGACGAATCAAGTTCGTATCTATTCATAAAGCCAAGTTCTCCTGCTTGACCGCACTAGGCTCATCGAAACCCAATGCCTTATAGCCACGACTGCGTTTGGTATACATTCTAGCCAACATTGGAATTCTCATATCTACATAATCGATAACGCGGATATCCGTCTTACCATCATACTCCCGCTGTATTCTGCCAACATACTGAACAAGCGCTCCTTTCCAGGATACTGGCAATGCCAGTACTAACGTGTCAAGTCTGGGTAGATCAAAACCCTCCCCAATAAACCGTCCAGTTGCTACTAATACCTGAGTCGTCGCTAGCTTTTGATTAACCTGGTCGCGTGCTTTCTTTTTCATTGCTCCAACTAACACCTCATTCTGAATCTCCCTCTGCGTTAGCATCTCACTGAGCAATTTCGCATGCTCTCGACGTTCTGTAAGAACGATAGGAACACGCTCTTGTTTCACTTCTACTTCAATGTCACTGACGATTAGCAGATTTCTCATTTCATGCTCAATCAGCCACCTATACACATCAGCGATATGTGGCCTTGGGTCGTAAGTTGTTAGTTGAAGCGGTGGTTCGAAAAGAACCTCCTTCTTTTGAAGGGACTGAATAAACTTCACTGAACTGGACGAAGCAATGGTATGCCTTACCCTCCCCGCCTGCATAAAAATTATTGGTTGATGACCGTCTCTACGCTCCAACGTCGCACTGATACCCAATACATATTTAGCATAAATCTCTCCCAATAGTTTTTCATACTGCGGTGCAGAGAGGTGGTGGCATTCATCTATGATGATCTGGCCATATTCATGGACAACAGCATTCACCGTATTGTCACTGCGGTTAAGCAAACTTTGATAGGTTGCCACGTCAACAGTCTTTGTCGGCTTTTTCTTTGAGCCTGTAATCACTCCTACCTCAATACCTGTCGTAAATGCCTTTAGCCTTTCCTGCCATTGCTCTACGAGTTGCTTATTGTGAACAAGAATTAAGGTATTGACCTTTCTTTTACACAACAGGCCTATTGCCGTTACAGTCTTTCCAAATGCTGTAGGCGCATGCAAAACACCAATATCAAATTTAGAAACCGTATCCACTGCTTTCTTTTGCTCCTTCCTCAACTTGCCACTGAATTGGATGCTGCTAAGTCGGTTTCCTGACTTTCTTTTGTCGTCAAAAAGTAAACTGATACCACATTGTTCAAGTAACTCACAAATATCATCAATGCAGCCTCTTGGTAAAACAAGATACCCACTATCGATTTCAGCCAGCGATATATATCTAGATATCCCGTTGGTAGATAGGCGTAATCCCTGAGCTTTAAAAAACTTGGGATTCGAAAACGATGCCAACTTTTTTAATCTGGCAATCAGAGCATTAGGTAATGTTTCGATAGGCATATAGATTCTATTCGCCAACGTTATTTTAATACTGTCTGGGCATCCTGATATCACGGAAGAAATTGCTGGTAAGTTTCTCTCCCACGGCGGCAATGTGGAATCCGCTGTAACATTATCAGAAGACTGATTTGAGTCATAAGATGCTACTAGCTTTGTCAGGGCAGTAACTGTCAACTTTTTGGTTGAAGCCAGTATTTGCCATTGATCTTGATAAGATGAAGCCTCTCCATCAATAAACTCAGAATTACCATCTGCTCTTGCACCTTTTTGAAGTGGCAGAGCTATCAAATTACCTATTCCAGCTACAGGCAACACATCTTGATTGGGGAATAGACGGTCGTAGGACTCAAACGACAATGCACCATGGATTTGCATAGCTTGATCAAGTAGCATAAAGCCCAGCTTTCGCGCACTGGCTGCATCCACTTTAGTTTCGAAGAAAATCCATACATGAGCACCATTTCCTGAACGAGAGCGCTCAAGCAGGAAGTCTATCTCATTTCGTCGGCATGCCTCAGCATAGGCCAGTGAAGCTTCTTTCCAGTCTTTCTTATCGAAATCAACGGCTAGAAACCAGCAGTCACTGTCAGCATCCATAGGGTAAATACCAACGATAGATTTCCCTGATAAATGATCATATATGGCTCTTTTATCAAGAGGCTTGAACGATTGGTTCGGACAATCTAGACATTTGACTTTGGGCTTGTTGCAAAGCCCTTGCTGCCATTCATTGTTGCACGCAAGCGAATACCCCGAACACCCTTGCTTATTTTGCCAGCGAACCGCATAGCAACTGGAATTTCCACGAAAGTAGCGTTGAAATAGCTCAATCTTTAGCTCAGGTGACATAGTATTACAAAAGACTGAAGGCTCGATACTCTTCGAAGATATGAGCTGCTTTCTTTTATTCTCAAGCAGTGACAGCTCTGATTTAAGTACCGATATCTTCTGATCTATAACACTAAGTTCATCCATGATGTTACTACCTACGCCTGACAAATCCATGGTAAAAAAAACGCCGCTTCTTTCACTACCATGTAAATATAACTATAGGCTAACACATAAACTTTCACTGCTCTGCCTGGTATAACCCCTCTCAGTTCTATTACAGTCAATTGGCACCAATACTTACTCAAATTAATCAGTGCCTTACCATGCAGATGACATTCTCCACTGGACAGATGGTGCCTTTGGCTACTTCCCGTCTTATAGTATGCGACACAATTTATGGCTGCGATGCGTCAGCAGGTTGATGTTGATGCGGCTATCGCCAATGCCGATCTCTCACCTATTTTCACATGGCTTTCTGATAATATTTGGACCAAAGGCAGCTTGCTTACTACTGACGAGTTAGTCAAACAGGCGACGGGCGAGACGCTGAATGCACAGTTCTTCCAAGCGCATTTAAACAATCGTTACCTGTAAACATCTCACAGAGTGAGACAATCTCTGCCAGAGCCTCGCTCTGGCAGTTTGCTCAACACCTAACGAACCAAACCCGCTAATGTAGGCAGCATCATCGACACCTGCGGAATATAGGTTACCAACAGCAACACACAAAATATCACAAAGAAAAACGGTAGTAGCGTCTTCACAATCGAATCAATACTGATCCCACTCACTTTACAGCCAGTGAATAGAATTGGCCCAACGGGTGGAGTGATCGTCCCAAGTGATAAGTTAAATACCATTAAAATACCAAACTGCACTGGATGCATGCCTAGCCCGACACAAATTGGTAGGAATATCGGCGTGAATATCAACACCGCGGGCGTCGGGTCCATAAAGGTACCAATGAATAACAACACAATATTGATGATCAGCAAGATCATGATGGGGTTGCTAGTCAGTGAAAGCAAGGTATCGGCTATCATGCCCGGCAGTTGCGTAAAAGCCATCACCCAAGACATAATCGATGAAGCGCCAATCATAAAAATGACGATAGATGCCATCTTGGCTGTGTTGAGGAAGATCCCCGGTAGGTCCTTTATCTTGAGCTGGCGGTAGCAAAAGCCCAGTATCATCGAGTAAACCACCGCAATAGCTGATGCCTCAGTGGCGGTAAATATCCCCGCCAAAATCCCCCCAATCACAACCACGATCAGCGACATACTCGGTATCGCTTCAAAGGTCACTTGCAGGCACTGTTTTAGGGTCATTGAGTGCTTGCCGATATAGCCGCGCCGCTTGCCCATGATGGCCGCCATTATCATCACCCCAAGCCCCCATAAGATCCCGGGAACATAGCCGCCCATAAACAGCGCTGATACTGACACGCTGCCTGCGACGGTCGCATAGACTATCAGGGC
This sequence comes from Vibrio sabulosilitoris, assembly GCF_055391395.1. Classification (NCBI taxonomy): domain Bacteria; kingdom Pseudomonadati; phylum Pseudomonadota; class Gammaproteobacteria; order Vibrionales; family Vibrionaceae; genus Vibrio; species Vibrio sabulosilitoris. Next base: position 1,832,275 of record NZ_AP029599.1, on the reverse strand, counting down.
GTTGCTGGGTGGGATCAGCATCCCCGTTGGCGCCGAGGCGATATTCACTGCGGTGGAGAACTTAGGATCATAGCCCTCTTTTTTTTGAATCAGGCTCATGATGCCGCCTACTGCTGCGCAAGACGCGACACCCGAACCACTAATGGAGCCAAACAGCATATTAGACACGACATTGGTCTGGGCCAAAGGCGCTGGAAAAAAGCCACTGACTATTTTAGAAAAGTTAATCAGCCGTATCGCGATGCCGCCATTGTTCATGATGTTGCCAGCGAGGATAAAAAATGGAATCGCCAACAGCGCAAACGAATCTAAACCGACAAACATTCGCTGAGCAGAGGTAGTGATTGCCCCTTGATAGGGCAAAATCACCGTCATTGCAGCAAACGAAGAGATACCAACACTGATCGCAATCGGTGTACCAAGAATCAGCAGCACAACGATGCCAACTAGCATGATCAGTGCTGCGGTGACTGCCATATCCATTAGTCGCCTCCTTGCTCTTCGGCTAATTCCCCAAGGTTGATAAAGTGATTAACGAGCCTAACTTCGTTGCACAGGAAATAGAACAACATCAAGACACCGGAAATCGGGATCGCGGCATAGATCATACCCATGGGTATTTGCAGTGCTGAGTCCATCTGCCACATTTGCCTCAATGCGCTGTTATATCCACCAGCAATCATTACAGTTAATGCAAACGCCACGGTGATCAGCTCAATCAACATATCAATCAGCAAACGGATCTTGGGGCTGAATTTGTCCTTCACAAAAGCAATCGCCATATGCTCACGTGAACCAAACACATAGGCACTGCCAAACAGCACCAGCCAAACGAACAAGTAGCGCGATAAGACTTCGCTAATCGCACTTGGGCTTTCAAATACATAGCGGGTGACAACTTGGTAGGTGACGAGGATTGTCATCAAACCAACGATAGTAATTAGCAGCAGCGACAGGAGTTTGTCGACCACCATTTTGCAAAAATCGATACCGGAAACAAGTTTTCTAAACATCCCGATCCCCTACCCTTAATCCAATAAAAATGAGACCAACAATGCGTTGGTCTCAATAGGGTCTCTATTGAAGAGAGACAATCTTGTTGTAGAGCTCTTTTTGTACAGGAGATTTGATCAACTGCTCTTGAAGTGGAATACACGCTTGACGGAAAGGCTCAATATCAACCTCGTTAAACTGAGCCCCTTCAGAAATAGCCGCTTGCTTTGACACTTCGATTTGATTCTTCCACAGATCAAACTGGTTGTTGGTGCTGTCTTTGATTAATCTCTCGAACGTGGCTCTGTCATCTTTGGACATCGAATCAAGGAACATGCTGCTCGCGACCACCAAGTCTGGCACCATTAGGTGACGCGTGGCTGAATAAAATGGCGCCACTTCATACTGCTTCAAGTCGTAATAAGTGATCTCACTATTCTCAGCGCCATCAAGCACCCCTTGCTGGATAGCCGAGTAAACCTCGCCTTGCCCCATTGGCACCCCTTGTCCCCCCATGCAAGACAGGGTTTTCAGCATGGTATCAGATTGCATCACACGGATTTTCTTACCTTGCATATCCGTCATTGAGGTAATCGGTCCAGCTTTGTTATACATACTGCGCGCGCCACCAGTGTAGGCTGCAACCACTTCAAAACCTAGCCGAGAGGTCTCTTTGAATAGGCTGTCTAGCGCGCCCGAGGTAAACACTTGCTGCTGGTGATCATAGCCACTATATATGTAGGGCAAACCAATCACGCTAAAGTTGGTGTTATAGTTCTCGACCAGAGGATTTGCCACGACCGCCATTTGGATAGCCCCGTTCTGCACCAATTCGAGGGACGCACGTTGATCACCAAGCAGTTCGTTGGGGAAAATATTGAGCTTGTAGCGACCTTGTGTCGCCTCAGTTAGCTGCTCACCAAACTCTTGCAGTGCGCGATATTGAGGGTGTTTGTCTGATTGGTTAAATGCGGCTCGGATCTCAGTTGCAGCATTAACAACCGTAGAAAAGCCCATGGCGATAACCGTCGACAGTGTCAGTAATTTCAATTTTCTCATGGTAGTACTCCATGTTTTGTAGGGTAGATTTTTGACTATTGTTGCTATTCGTTGATCAAAACTAATCCTTACAGCAGAACGCTAATTCGTAGCGGGCTGCCTTAAAACTGTTATTGTGTACTTACTTTTTATCGGGTCGATCGTGCGGTGAAATGAAAAGTTTAGGCCTGTAGGTAATGCACTTAGCAAGGCATGAATTCGCTGGATGAAGCTTGGAACATTAATGAGAGATAAAAGAACCAGTATGGAAGCACTCAACACACCGAACTCGGCCGACTGAACGTAGTGTTCAGAAGCTGCTTGAGTCGATGTAAAGCCTATATTACTGGGGGGCACAAGCCCCGGGATTCTGTCAATATCACGCTGCATACTGGGGCCCTTACCACAAATCATAACCCGATACTCAGGGCTCAATCTGTGTCACATTGGCTTTTTCCAAGCAAAGATCCTAAGCCCCAGGGCCAATATACCGTTATCATCTAAGCCAAACAATCGACTGTTTAACCAAAAAACCTCATTCTTGACAGGGGTCTGTATTCGCTTGTGAAATCATCACTAAAACAAAACATACATCACATCGGAGGTTAATTGGATTTCTGAATCGGCCGATTTATCAGCAATTCTAAAGACAATTTTACCCTATTGGTCACTCTGTCTGACCTCGCCTGCTCTACATTGGAGACAGTACTTTACACTGGTCATTTCAAATACTGCTTAATCGCGCACAGATCGAAAGGCATTGGTACAAAATAGGCACAAGTTCTATTCCCCACCACTGGTTTTTCATCAATCTCTATAATGCCTCGACCATCAAGGTTATCTGCTTATTACTCAAGAGATTGAGCTGACAAATATTTGATGTGGATCTCACCTATTTTCAGTAACACTCAGCGCAAGCACAATCAATCTTGCTAGAGATCAAATAACAAGCGTATAAAATGTCTCGTCCAAATCTTACCACTACAATAAAGCAGTTATCGTAGGCCACAATGGTGCATGACAATGAAACCACTAAACTTGGCGTTAACTCTAACCATGCTATCCAGCTATTCTTTAAATGCCGCCCCTCCGCTACCAGGCGCTCAGGCCAAGCTCGATCATACTTCGGTATCAGGCTTATCATCGGGCGCGTTTATGACTAGCCAGTTTTTTGTTGCTCATTCTTCAATAATGAAAGGGGCAGGCATTGTAGCAGGAGGGCCTTACCTGTGTGCGCAGTCTTGGCCGAACATGACGTACTTTCAAAACGCCACGACCACATGCATGAACCCTTTTACGTCTTCAACAGGACCTAATACCCCACTGCTGCTTAAGAAGACTCAAGAGCTCTCTGACTCAGGTGATATTGATAATATCGACCATATCTCTAATGCACGGATCTATTTATTTAGCGGTAAAGAAGATACCACGGTCAGTACACTGGTGATGGATAAAACACTCGAATATTACCAACAGCTAGGGGTGAAAGACTCTGCAATTTGGTATAACCACTGGACTAACGCAGGCCATGCTTTTGTCACGAATAAGGCCGACGACAACCCATGTAGTAAGACTGAACCCCCATATATCAATAACTGCGATATTGACCAATCCAAACGCATTCTCAACCATATTTATCCAGGATTAAATGAGCCAATGACCCAGTTAAGCTCAGAGCCAATGGCATTTGATCAGCGTGAGTTTATCGATCACGACTTCACCAGTATGAGTGATACAGGGTATGTGTATATACCCGAGCAATGCCAGCAAGCTGCATGCTCAATTCATGTGGTTTTCCATGGCTGCCAGCAAGGTGCGGAACTGATTGGCGACAAATACTACAGTGGCACAGGGTACAATGAAATGGCCGATGCGAACAATTTGATCGTGCTTTATCCTCAAGTACGGCCCTCAACCAGTAAGCGATACAATCCAAAAGGCTGTTGGGACTTTTGGGGCTACACCTCCCCATCTGAAGCCAGCCCGGACTATTTCTCAAAAAGCTCGCCGCAGGTCAGCGCCGTCTACCGCATGGTTGAGCGACTTGCTTCTGCGAAGAACTGACCAACCTTAATCACAGGAGAAAAACCATATTTTTTGTGAAAACTACTGAAATCACATCATCCAAGCCATGGAGAAATGAGTGTAGTAGCACATTCAAGCTCCGGTACAAAAAGGTATTAGACTTTAGTCAAACACAGTCCCTGCCCTCGTTTTTCTCCGCTCTTGCCCTATACAATAAATGCGTAAGGCAAGATTAAGGCTCGATGAACAGGCGATATCATCGGTCAAAGCTACAGGTGAAAAGGAGAACACATTATGACAGAAAAGTTTACCTACTGCGGTGGCTCCCAAACTGACTATCGCTGGATGGAAAAAAGAAAATGCGACTTCACCGATGATGGTGAGATTGCCATGTGCGCAGCTTGCAACAGTGTGATTGGACTGAAATGCAACTGCCAAGAAACCGCACAAGCGACGAAACCACAGCCAGAAGCTGAACCCGTCTGCTAGTGCAAAACCGACTGGGATCTGTATCCCAGGTGCTTTGTTTTATCCCACTCACTGCTCTAATCAAAAGCCATAGGATTGAAACCTATGGCTTTTTTATTTCTAACAGTCAATCAATTTTGATAAATCAATGCAATCCGCTCTCGAAGCCACTGACGACCAGGTTCAGCTTTAATGACCTTGTGCCAAAGCATATAAATGTTGATGTTGTCACCATTAAACGGGAGCTCATTGGTTTGTAGGCCAAGCAGTTGCTTATAGGTGTACTACGCGAAGAGTGCCAATGCCAACCTTTCATCGCTCAAAGTCCACCAACCAATGCAAAACTTTGATATGACGGTCACGATTGACCGCGCTGTTTTGACCCGCGTTCTCCAAGGTTGCCTCTCGTTTGCCGATATGATTAAGTTTGAGCAAGCAACTATCGAGGGAGATGCCGATATCTTGAGAAAGCTGATCTCTGTTCTTGATGATTTCAGCGTCGATTTTGAGATTCTGCCGATGCCTAGTTATAAAAGTTAGTAATAGATCGATACACAAACAAGGTAAGCATAGTTTGAAGCAAATGGCATGCTTTGCCATCGTTGAGCCTACCTTGCTCTGTTGAGCAAAAAAGCTCCCTGAATAGTACTTCTATTGAAATACAGCAGGGAGCTAATTATTTGCATCTAGTTACCAGTGCCTCCACCAGACGCACCGCCGCTTCCCGTACCACCGGTACCGCCAGTGCCAGATGAACTGCCTGTATCACTGCCATTCGGTGAGAAAACTCTTGGGAATTGGTACACAAGGTCATCTAATATGGCGTTGATATCTTGAGTTATGCTCGGCACGGAAAGATCATCAATCACCTCTTTTATCAAGCCAGCGTTTGTATCAATTTCCAGCTGTGCGGTATCCAATCGGTTTTGAATTGACGTCAGAGTGGCTGTATCTAAATCAGTACCTGCAGCCGTGTCTTGTACAATTTCAATAATCTCATTGGAGAAATCATGCAGGGTATCTCGACACTCAGCACATAACTCACCAAACGAAGCATTGACGAGTGAAAGCTCTTCGATAAGGCGATGCGGTACGGTAACGCCATCAACCTCTTGCATCTCCATTTCACTCAGTTTTTCACTGGTTGCGCTAGGGAGATCCATCGAGAATAGACTGAATTTCTCTGAGCCGTCGCCTGATGACATATCGAGGCTGAGAAGATAGCTAACGCTATCACTGGCCGCTTGCATCGCTAAGTAGAACGAGTCTTCATCCACCTCCCCCTCAGGGAAGTCATCCGCTTTCACGACAGACTCTATGAACAAGTTCGCAGCTACCGTCGTTAGCGAGTTAGCATTTGCTGTTACCGGCGTTGCACCACCCATTCTAGTTATCGTGTTCAGTTCCAGTCCTTCAAGTGCGCCCTCAAAACTTTGACAAGATGAAAAATCACAATTCACAATTTTTGTTTCACTGGTTGCAAAAGTTCTAATAAAAATCGGATGTCCATCATATTCACTTGAGATTGTGATCTCATAATCACCATTGACATCCGTCGTGGCAAACTCACCCAATTGGCCAGGGACTGGTGCATTTAAAAAGTCAGCTAGAATTGCTGTACGGCAGCGATCAGAGGTTGCCAAACACGCCGCAACGCGAGCGTTTTCTAACGTTCCTTTTACCGCAGTACCGTTCAGTGTTCTATTTGTGAAGCCATTACTTGAACTACCAGAGTCACTACTCTCTAGCGGACACCCCGCTAACAATCCGGTCGCGACAATCGCAGCTATCCAACGTATATCCATCTTTATCATCCTTGTGCCTGAGGAAATTAAACTAAAGGTGTAAACGTCCACCTTTTTGATAGTAATAGATGACTACGCTTGGATGTGCATATTCAAATAATGAGACAGATGATATTTAGTATGAATTTTTAAACCTAGTTAGCTTACTATACTCCAAAGGTCAAATTACATAACTTAGACAATATAAAAAACTCAATACTAGTACATTACAGTTGTCTCATCTTTAAAAACAATTGAAAACTAACTATCAATACCTAACTTCACTCACTTGGTAATATTAAGTACTTCAGCTTTGTCCGTGGTAACTGACATTACTCATTACAAAGTTTGTCTCTTTAAAGATCGGCTAACCTGATTGCGTATCGTGACAATAAAAACGTAGGTATGAGCATAACTCCTATAGTTAGAGCCGGGCTCATTAATACGCTCAGACACCATAAAGCAGCTTGATGAATCACTAAATACTGTCTAAATACTGTGCTCTGCCTAAATACAACCCAGATATAACTTTGCCCAAAACACACTATAATACAAACCATTGAAACAATATAAATCATAAATTCACCGCTTTCCAAGGCTAAAACTAGCATTGGTGCATATATTCCAAATGCAGATGTACAGATAACCTTCTCAGGAATAGCTTTACCTTTATTTATCTTGTTTTTTTGCATTCTCTGATGCCTCATCAAAAAGAAATTTAGATACATGTCCATAAGAGTCAAAGATAATTCTTACAGGCATTTCATATTGCAATGGCAAAAGTTCAACTGCTCGATTAGAAACTTGCGTTGTAGCTAAAGAGTTCGTAAGTCCAGCAACTGATACCTCATCAATATCTCCACCATCCAACACATCAATTGTAAGGGCAACGAAAGCAGTACCTGTGCTAATTGTGCCTGATATTGCCACACATTCCAGTCTACCAGCCCAAACGCAAACAGTCGCAATGTAGGCGGAGGTCTCTGAGATGAACATCATTGTCTTTTTCCACTCTATAGACTTTACTAATGCTACATCATTCTCTGCTCTCTTGTTCATTATCCTCATTCGAGCAATATCATTGTAGAGATATATAGTCACAGTACTCACAGCAGACCTCAACACCGCATCACGACTATTCGCACCACTGGCTACTGCGGCGATACTTGAAACCACTGCCATTCCAGCCATCTGTTCATATACCTGAGATCGGTCAAACCTGCTATGTACTACCTGGCCACCCAGTTTACCAACGACACCACTAATGAAGCCCTGCTTGAACTCTCCACCCTGTAGTTCATGAATGCCACCTTGTGCGACACCATGTGCAAACGGTAAAGCGGCATGCCACTGCTGTCCATCGGCAAAACGGCTTAACGAGGTATTGTGAGCCAATGTGTGTGTAATCATAGCGGAAGCACCACCTATCGCAGCTGAGCTGGCCGCACTCTCAATATCCCCAGTTACCACTATATTGGAGACAAATGACGTCGAGGCACCACTCGCTGCATACCGGGCCATCTCTCCAAGTTTACTGAAGATACCATTTGCCCCAAACGCCATTATCGTCGTACCAACAATTGCACCCACCTGCTGAATAGTTGGGTCACCAAACGTCTGAGAGCCAACAAAAATAGCGAAACCTATCGCTGCTAACTCCCAGAAGTGCCCAGTGGGATCGGTGTATTTAACCGGGTTATTCAACACATATGAATACCGGTTGTAGCTTTGGCTCATACTGGGGTCTTGAACAAAGCTATCGGCACTAAGGAATCGCCCTAGCTGCGGGTCGTACAGCCTCGCATTCATGTTAACCAACGTGCCAACAGCAACATTCTCGTGCCCGGTAAACCCGCGCATCTGACGACTAGAAAACAACGGTGGAGAACTCAACTCGAGCTCAGCTAATTGCTCACCAAACGGTGTGTAACCTCGCTCAATTTGAATGACACCATTGGTATCAGAGATAAGCTCTGCACTCCCCAACGCGTCGGTATGAAAGTAAGCTGTCTTGTCAATCTGCTTCTGGTCAGAAATAAGCGTTTTGATATGTTCTGCAACCATTTGGTTATCAGCCAAGAATCGGTGATGCATTGACACTATCTCTCTTCCTTTAGCATCAACTGAGGTTACCACTTTATACTCCGAACTGATGTAAATCGTGGTTGTTTGACCTGTGCGCTGTTTTACGCGTTCTTGCTCGCTACCATATTCAAACCGAACTACATCGCCATTATCATTAATATAGGTCGCCTTATTAAATCGGCTCCATCTAATCTTTCTTCCCTTGCCTGAAATTAAGTTTCCATTAGCATCATAGACCATTTTCCCTTTTAGCAACCCACTTGGTTCAACTTCAAACTGCTCTTGGCCCGTTTTAGATAATAAGTTTCCATATACGTCGTACTGATAGCCCCTGGAATAATAGGTATTCTGCTTGCTATCAGCGTACTCCCAATTGACCAAGCGGTTGAAAGCGTCGTATTGATAATACTGCTCGCGCTGTAAATAGAGGTTAGATTTACTGGTCACATTTCCCCTGCGGTCATACGTATATCGAACATCATAGCGCTTGTTCTTCCCTAGGCTTGATTTGATACGGACCACTCTACCTTGTGCATGATCCACCTCTTTTAGCGTCACAAAACCATTGCCAAATAACTCACCCGATACTCGGCCAAAATTATCACGCTTGGTTGCTAGCCAGATCACCTGCTCAGTTTCATCTTTTAAACGATCATCCAAAATCTGCTGCAATGCACTTTCGGTTTTGATCAAACTATCAAGCTCATTGGTCAACTTGGCTAATAGCTTAGTTTGATTTTTAGCCAGATTTGCAACTTGTCTGGCTTTTGCGATCATCTTCGCTGCTTTTTCTGATGCAAACTTAGCCTGCTGAGTTTTTGTCTTCGCCTTGGCTTTCTCTTTGCGCGCCTCGGCCTGCTGTGAATCTGCCAGCGCTTGATAATGATCCGCCCACTGATTGTAGGTATGGGTCAAATTGACACTACGACGCGGGCCACTATAACAATGACTATTTCCCTTAAAGTTAATGCAATACCCAGTCTTAACCATCCAGACGGGTACTTGTGAGGTAAAAAATTCCTTCTTCTTACAATTTCCCTTAAAGTCTTTTTTCTTGCACTTTTCATATTTGTAATGAGCGTAGCCTCCCTCGGTTTTGTAAAAATTGAACACGCGATTACCGAAGGTTTGCCAATAATAGTTAGCACTCTCGCGGTATCTGGAGGCTTTATCCAAGTTAACAGAGGCAAGCTTGAACAGTGAACGAGCATGACCATTCAGTTCCATCGCTTGCTTTTCATATTTGTCACTTTGCTTAAAGAGCTGCTGTGCGGCTTGGCGCAGCCGCTCAGACTCTTGAATATAAAACTGCGCCTTATTTTCTAACTCATACGCACGCATCTCGAGCTGTGCAATGCGTGCTGACGTCTCTTCCAAGGCCAGCTCTAATTGAACGTATTGGCTATCCCAGATATCAGACTTAGGAATACTCAAGCGTTTTAGATACCCATTAATATCATACTGCCTATCAACCTTCATTCCCGATGGGTAAGTCACGCGGTTTAGGCGGCTGCCTTCCCCATATTGATATCGTGTTAAATAGTCTTTGCCATCAATCGTTAACGTCATCGATGACGTCCGCCCTAGCTTATCGTAGCGATAACCACGCGAATTGCCTTTTGTATAACGCTTATCCAGCTTTCCCTTAAACGCCTGATCATATTGCCAACCTGATACTCGCTCACCGCGCTTCTCTTGAATTTTTCGACCAATTTGATCATAAAGGAACTCCGTTCGCTGCTGCTTAGCATCCAATTGCCAGGTTAGCTCACCCCATGCATTGTAACCATAACGCCAAGTACCCATCGCAGGATCGGCCGTTTCAACCTTATTACCGAGGCTATCGTAGGTCATTTGCGTGACCAATCCGTTTACGTTGGTTCTAATTAGGTTACTAAAGGCATCATATTGATACTCAATGACCGAACTTTCATTCTCCACTACCTCAACACGTTGACCAAGACCATTGGCTCTCTCACGCCTCTCACGACCGCCAGGCTCAATAATCCGTAATTCCAACCCATGGTAGGCAAGCTCAGTGACTATCTCATCGCCATTTATTGTTGGCCTTGAGTGGCTTATCGGACGACCCAAACCGTCAAAGGTATGCTTAACCCAGTATTGGGGTTCATGGTAGGATGAATGCTGAATATACGGCAGCGTCTCAGCGACTAGCCGTCCTTGACTATCAAACACCTTATCAACGACGAGGTCATTCCCCTCACCGTTTACGGTCACCCTGCGCACTTCTCTGCCAAACCTATCGTAATAGATGCGCATTGAGCTTCCATTCGATGTCTGTTTGGTCACCATGGTGATACTTCGATCACTCAACGCTAGGCCATAGGGGTCGATGCCCACATCAGCTCCATCAGACCATTCAAACCAGGTCTCGAGCCAACTTCCATCAGGGAGAAGCTGTTTGGTCTCGCGGCAGTAATCATCGTATTTGAACCGAGTTGTTAAGCCATTCGCATCGGTCACTGAACTCGGATGACCGCATAACGGATGATATTTTGTCACCACCGAATGACCGAGTGGGTTGGTGTGTCTGATGACCCGGCCCTGGTTGTCATATTGAGTCTTTGACCCCCTCTCACCTCCAGCACCAGAGGTGACTTCTGAGACCCTAAACCCCCGAGAGTTATATGTAAAGTCGGTTCTAAGAGCCAGTGGATGACCGGGGGCAATGGTTTGGGTTATTAGCGCCCCTGTCTTAGGATCATAATCAAACTCAGTATGTCTTGTTTGGGCATCATAACCATTCGATTTGGTCACTGAGATTTTGCTTGGTTTACCCAGCAACCATCGATAAGGTAGATGCCGGTACTCGGTATTGGTTGTTTCTACAAACAGGTCCCCGTTGTGATCTTCTGTTCTTACTCTGGTAATTTTCGGGTAGCCGTAGCGATCATATTCTTTATACTGGGTTGTCTTGCGAGTTAAGAGCTCACCACCTAAACCCCAACTGATTTGTTGCTTTTCTTTTAGGTGAAACCAAAATCGATCAAGTATAGGTGAAGGTGTCGATTGATAGCGAAAAGCGGTTTGGCCGACTTTAATCCCCTCGGTCCATATTTCCGTTTTTGACAAATAAGGCGACCACATAGGATCATAGCTGTTTTGAGATATCTGTTTTTTCTGATGGAGGACGTCATCAACATGGATCTCGTTAAATCCCAACAACCCGTGTTCAGGGTGAGCGGCAAAGCCGAAGTAAGAATACGTGAAACGATTCAGTCCCCCTACACCATCACTCCGCTCTAACTCGGAAACAACAGTAATACTTGGCCTTACACCATACAGTGGGGCATCAAAATCTTTTGGTTGAAAGACATGTTCTTCACTTGTCGATTCATAGTGAAACTTAGTCAACTTTCCAAACGCAGTACTTACCTGACTCAATAAGGCAAGCGGTGTTATTTCTTGGTCGATACAAGTGAGGCCCTTAATAGAGCGATAACAATCTCCTGCTACACCGTCTTTGGTTAAATCAACACCTTGCTTGTAGGGGCCATAAACGTTGTTAACAGCCAATGCGTGGACGGTCGTCTTGATCCCAAACAATTTTTTTACATAGTTCTCTGAATATTTGACCTTTTTGTACAGCTTGTCTAAGTCGGGGGTAATCGTCGTATATTCGGTTACCCTATTAAATCGCTCTCCATTGCCATAGCCACAAAATACCTTGTCCGCGACGATGTAACACAAATCCGCTAAACCATCGTGATTTTTGTCTACTAGACGCATGCTTCCTTCTCGTGCTGGTTTCAAGTGATTTGAATTCCAATGCTGGTGATTTAAACGCAACCATACTTGTGCCGCACCAAAGCGATCGCCGAGGTTAACGCGGCAATGATATTCTTGTCCGAGACGGTAGCAAAGATCGGGCAAGGCATCGCCTGTGATATCAACAACCTTAAGCGTGCGTTGCAAGGCTTCTACTTTAGCCTTGTCGGAATTATACTCATCCCACGTTACATAAGCCTCGGATTCGATTATCAGCCCAATTGGCAACCTTTGTGCCCAAGTAACTTTATCAGATAGCTTTAATTGGCCTTCTGCGTCTCTATGACCCAATAAGCAGTTAAAGTCACCCGTTGGTTCAACACCACAAAAGTCGGGATAACCATCTTTATTAATATCAACCAATGGTACTTGTGGCATCTTAACTGGGTTTAGGTCCTCGATAGCCGATAGAAAACTTGCGCTTTGATATACTTTCTCTAAGGTAAATGCCGCTCGCGACAATACAGCTCCTTGACTAAATTTGTCTCCAGTATTAAACAAGCAGGAGAGTTGCTTGCTGTCCAGGTTACAAAGGTCGATCAGTCCATCGGTGTTAATATCGACAAGCCTTAAATAGTCGGAAATACTGAACTGCTCAGTCCAGTACCGGCCAGGAAGAAACCCCTCACGTTTTGCATTCAAGGCACAGTAATACCCACGTTGGTTAGCCCCACACACATCAACATAGGAATCGTGGTTGATATCGATCAGAGCGAGTGAAGCGACATCCTCAGGCTGACTCCAATCACTGCCAGAGAAATCACTACTCCAACGCTTTGGTGCTGAGAAGCTTGCATTAGCTTGATTGAGTGAACAATACAGCTCATCGGTGAGGTAGCAAATATCATTCATACCGTCACGATTTATATCCCCAGTTATGAAGCCTCTAAATTCATCGAGTAAAAACAGCGTTTTCTCAACAGGCTCAGAGTGATGCCGTTCCGGCTCTGCCCATTCAAACAAATGCGGTCGCGTGCAATCTAACTGACTGCATGCCTTTATTGAGGCAAGGCGGCTCCACGCTTTTCCCTGCAGTTTGGCCGTATCATAACTGAGTTTAAACTCACGAAATTGCCGACCCGCCCGCTTGACAACGATGGCCTCAAGTAGCCGATCCAGCGTTGATGCCTTACCAAAATAATGATTAGTCATCACATCCGGGCGCGAGACATATCGGAACGTAATATCCACATCCGAATACTCCAGCCCTTTGAGGTATAAAAAGCCCTCACGCTCCTCATAGCTATAGTTTATCTGATTGTTAAACCTATCCTTTTGAGTTGAGATTTTCCAAACTAACCCGTGCCCCTCCACATCTTGCTTAGAATGTACTGAGGTCCCATAGTGGGTGATAAAGCCGCTAGAGGAGTAAACTGTCCAACTCTTTGGACCTGAAGCTTGGTTGCCGATTGCAACAACTTTAGTCTGCCACTGATCGTCTACCAGATAGTGACTACCGCCTTTGCCCAACTTGCCGGAAATCAAATGTAGCCTTTTGCCATCAAGGCAGTAGACGTCCTTTTCATTCAACCCTATACCACCTCGAACTCCATCCACTTGCTTGGTTTGAGTGCAGCGGGTAATCACTGATAATCCGGTGAGATCAAATGCTAGACCTAGAGTCGTGTTACTAGCCCCCTGCACATATCGAATCCCCAGCTCCGGCGTCAGGCCATTGACTCCATCGGGTAACTCAATGCTCACGTGATAATTCGCCTTACCCTGAACCACACTGGCAACTGAGTTAAGTTCACCAACCGAGCGTGCAGAAATATCAAAGTGAACTAATAGCACCCCAACTGAGAAGACAGCTTGGATAATAATCTTGATTAAGTTCATGATTGGATCTCCCCAATTAATCGTCACTCAAAGATCTAAATTTATTCTCAATATCGATAAGTTGTTCTTCTACTTCTATTATCGCCTGATTAACTTCTACTCTATCAGGAGTTAATACTGCTGATTTAAGTAACACCGGATCATAAGTAACCTCGACACCCTGTTGTTCAAGCTCTGACAACATATAGCTTGCCTCTGCCAAAATAATTTCTGCTTTAGGTAGGCTCTTTATCTCGCTAACAAGTTCCGTTTCAATTTCAACCTGGGCTTTGTGTATTCCCACATCAATTTCATTGAGTTCCTCTAGAACTATGATCTGGTCAGGATATTGATTAGTTTTTTTTGAAATCGGTGCTTCTGATTCGTGAAGACTATCATCACTATCCATAGATTTTAAAAATTCTGTATCTTCTGTATCTAAAGAGCTATTAACCTCGCCATAAGATCTTATTGCAGCTTGCTGAAACTTACTTGTCTCGTTAGCCTTCATAGCCACTAGAATGATACAACCCATAGTAAGGCCCACAGCCAAACATACCGTTATCTTCATATCTGCCCCACTCTTAGCTTTTTGATAAGTTAACTATTTTTGATGTTAATCCATTCATCACCATCAAAATTAAAGCCATACCTAATAAAACTTGAAATAACATTCCACCAAACTTAGAAAACATTGTCTCACCAAGCATTAATGGAACGTTATAATCTATTATTTGTGTTTGATTAGTATTAGTTTTAGAGAGCAGCTTACCGTCTGGAGATATAACAGCAGTGATCCCAGCATTGGTTGAGTGAATGGTACTTTTGCCAATTTCCAATGACCTAGCTTGCGCTACGTTAAGCATCAGTTTCTTTAGCCAGTTGACATCGGTCCAAGCAACATCGCTAATCAAAATCGCCAAATTAGTATTGGGACCATCGATTTGCTTTCGAAACACATCCGAGAAGAGGGCCTCATAACACACACCAAAAACCGCAACGATTTTACTGACTGCATAACTTGACTGTTTTTCTGTTCCCAAGTTAAGTCTGTACTCTCCAGAAAGGCTCAGGTCATCAAACCAAGCAGCAAACCAATGCGGCACATACTCCCCAAAAGGAACCAGCTTTGTTTTAAAGTAGACAGGAGGACGATCCAAGGCACTAAAAATCGCATTGTATTGGTCATCAGCCTGCCGATGTGAGCCCCCCCAAAGTGTTGATACTTCCTTGTGACTAAGCCTGTCGAATTGTTCACTTAAGAAAGGGCGCATCTCTTGCGCAGAGAATGACACACTACTTTCTGGCCATACGACCAGATCTGGCGTTGGTTTTTGCAATGATAAGGAGACATATTTAGCTGCACGTTGAATCACATCATTTTTAGACAGCTTACTTGCACTATCAAAATAACCATGGACAACACGAACTTTGGCCGTTTCGATAGTCCGAGTCTTAGATAGAGTGCCAAGTACTAAGCTAGATACAGGAAAAAAACACACAATAATGCCAAGCAATAACCAAACCCTGAAGTTACTTCTCTTAGCGTAAATTAGCCAAGAAATATAACTTGCCATTGTATAAAAAATGAGACTAACACTATGTGAGCCAAATGTTTGATACCATCCCTTTAAACCTAGATTTAGCGCGACATAACCCGGCTGAAGCCAGGGGAAAGACAATGAACTATATTCACGAAGAATATCTATACAGACTAATACAACTGGTAACAGTATAAACTTATGCTCATCTTTAACCATACTCAACAATAAAGGAACTAGTAAGTAACTGAGTGACAATATCAAAAGAATGAGAAAGACTAATGTTAACTGATTAATCCAACCCGTATTATATTCATCGAGAATGTACTCCTTCACCCAGTAGAGTGACGTCAGATAGAAGCCTATGCCAAACGCTAGCCACATAGAAATAGCAAGCTTTATTCGAGAATCATACACTCCAATCGCGAACAATAAGATTAAAGATGCGAGTAGAATAGGTGGAGCCAATAGGCCCAATCGATAAGAATAAGCATAAACTATTCCACAACTAAAACTCACCAAGCATTTACTCATAGAGCACAGTCACTGAACACCAAACATGTACTAACTATATGTACAGCTAATAAATAAAAGATCCTGCAAATAAAATGATTAGATGCACCTCTCATCGCTTAATCAATTATTACACTGCTGTTGCATTGTAATGCTGCGATAAGATTTAACCCCGCCTTATACCTGTGATCATTGAAGTTGCTTGATTTTTGATGAAATCAGGATCATGCTATGGACCATGAAAATTACACTGACTTCTCAGCAAAAGCAGCAACTTGAACAGATGCACGACTCAACTCGTGACGGACGAGTGCGTGACCGCATTAAGCTGTGTTACTTGCTTCTGAAGGCTGGAGTCAGACTATGATTTCCCAAGCCCTTCGCATCCATGAATCAACTGTAGCTCGCCATCTCAGCGACTATGTTCTTTCAGAGAAACTTAAGCCTGAAAATGGGGGTAGCCAAAGTAAACTGTCTGCTACTCAAACCATGCACCTCATCGAACATTTGACTGAAAATACCTATTCTCATACTCATCAAATTGTCGCCTATGTAAAAGAGGAATTTAGCCTTAGCTATACGGTTTCAGGCATGAATAAGTGGCTTCACCACAATGGTTTTAGCTACAAGCAACTAAAGGGCACTCCTCACAAGTTTGATGAGGCTAAACAGCAAGCTTTCATCGAAGCTTATGACGCTCTAAAGTCGAGTTGTGGAGAGGATGAATCGATAGTGTTTATTGATGGCGTACACCCAACATTATCGACCAAAATCTCTCATGGGTGGATACGCACTGGTCAAGACAAAGTGCTAGAAACGACAGGTAATCGCAGTCGTTTGAATCTTGTTGGTGCACTGAATCTATCGGATATCGGAGGGACAATTGTTAGTGATTACGAGAGCATTAACAGTGAGAACATTGTTCGCTTTTTCTGTAAGCTCAGAGAGAGCTATCCTTTGAGCCACAAGCTCCACATTATCTTAGATGGAGCTGGGTATCACCGCTGTGATTTAGTTAAAGACGCGGCACTAGTTCTTAATATTGAATTGCATTACCTGCCACCTTACAGTCCAAACCTCAATCCGATAGAACGGCTTTGGAAGGTGATGAACGAGAAGTCGAGGAATAACGTTTACTTTAAAAGTAAACGAGACTTCAAGGAAGCAATTGCTCGATTCTTTACTGTAACTCTTCCAGAGATAGCAGGCTCGTTGACGTCTCGAATCAACGATAATTTTCAGGTACTTAAACCCGCATCTTCAAGTTGATTGGGTATAAATGAATACTGGCCCACAGCTAAATTACCACCAAACCATTGAATTTAAAACAGATTTAACTAAAATGATGGAAAGAAAAAATACACCACAAAAATTGGATTGAGTGCACAGTGAACCAATGATGCATCAGACAACTAATTGATAGCGACTAAAGAAAAGGGAATTTAATGTTCAATAAAGCGCTAGCGTTCCTAATAGCGTCTGTAAGTATGAATTGCACAGCAAGTTCAATAACGTTTACAGATGCTGCAAATAGAGAGATTACCTTAGACAAGCCAGCCGAAAAAATTGCCATATTGTACAACTACACCGACTATGCGGCAGTTGCTGGTGATGAGTGCTTTAAACGTGTTGTTGGGATTGGCAAAAAAGCATGGTATGGATGGCGCAACGGCATTTGGAATCACTATACGGAAGCCTGCCCAGAAATAGAGAAAATTGCAGATATTGGTATGCTTCGCTATGGTGACTTTCATATGGAGCAAACGATAACCCTTACACCAGACGTATTAATCCTACCTATGTGGCAGTACGAAGCGATATCTAATGTACAAAAGAAGCAGTTTCAAGAGGCAAACATTAAGCTTGTTGTCACAGATTACGCAAGTCAACAATTAGAAAGTCATATAAAAAGTACACTTGCTATTGGATATGCTATCGATAAAGTGGACCGAGCAAGAGATATTGTTTCTTTTTACCGAGAGCAAATTAGCGAAGTTACATCTCGTGTTGCTGATTTACAACCACAGCCTACTTACTATGTTGAGAAAGGACAAAAAGGAGCCTTATATCAGGATGAGACATGGTCAAAAGTGGTATGGGGGCAAATGGGAGATACTGCTGGAGGCTCTAATATTGCCGACGGCGTAATTAAGGCAGGTAAGAATGGTACTCTGACGGCAGAGACAGTTCTTTTTCGCAGCCCTCAACATATCTTCATTACTGGTTCACATTGGGTAAAAAACCCAGACGCGCTATCAATGGGTTATGGTATTGACCAATCAGAGGCAAATAACATCCTTATTTCTTATAAGAACCGCTTAGGCTGGGCTGACATAACCGCGCTTAAGTCAGGTCAAGTTTACGGCTTACACCACGGTTTAGCTCGAAGCTTGATGGATTTCGCAGCTATTCAATTTATGGCAAATCAATTCTATCCAGATAAGATGCAAGGAATTGACCCGGAGAAAAATCTTATCAAATTCCATGAGAAATTCTTACCTGTCAAATATCAAGGCACTTGGTTATTTAAGGCTCAATTTTAGTAGTGAAGAATGATAAAAAATAAATTCGATAGCAGTTCAATAGTTGGGCTGCTTCTTCTATCTTCCCTGTTGCTCATCCTATTTTCCTTCGATTTGCAAATAGGTACGTTTGATATATCACCACAGGACATACTTCATACGCTGGTTGGTATCGAAGAAAACACTCAGAAAGCACTAATAATTGAAAAAATTAGGTTACCAAAATCACTTATGGCTATTGTCGTAGGTACAGCCCTCGCAATGGCTGGCTGTTTGTTACAAACATTACTCAATAACCCTATGGCAAGTCCATTTAGCTTAGGAGTGTCCTCTGCTGCTGCTTTCGGTGCGGCAATGGCAATTCTAACTTCATTTTCGATACCACTCTTGTCTTCAAGCTTAACTATTGCTTTTGGGGCATTTATCGCAGCGACTTTATCTTCGCTAATTTTATATTGGTTTGTATCAAAGACTCAAGCTAATGGGGCGACATTAATACTTGTAGGAATCTTGATTAGCTTTACTTTCCAATCAGGACTTTCAGCTGCACAGTTTTATGCATCCCCAGAAGACTTGGCACAAATAACTTTCTGGATGTTTGGATCGTTGGAAAGGGCTAGTTACAGCACAGTATTGATTGTTACTTTGGTTATTATAATTTGCTTACTTTTTACCATTCCACGAGTATGGTCTCTCACAGGCTTGAGACAAGGCGATGAAAGAGCAGAGGCTAATGGAGTCCCATTAAAAAAAACTCGATTGCAATTCTTTCTAGTTGCTTCCTTGTTAACATCAATTGCAACTTCATTTGTTGGTATTATCGGTTTCATAGGACTAATTTCGCCCCACCTAGCTCGCAGCCTCTTTGGGGAAGATCATCGCTATTTGCTTCCTAGCTCAATGCTGATTGGAGCTAACACGATGGTTGCGGCATCAATCTTGAGCAAGATTCTGAATCCAGGGGCAATATTCCCGATTGGTATTGTGACGGCATTAGTTGGTGTGCCATTAATGCTTGCAGTATTGGTGCATAATCGAGGTGAATTATGGAACTAACAATCAAAAATATTAATGTTCAGTTTGATGGTAAAAATGTGTTAACATCAATAAACCATGAATTTACTCCGGGAATCTACGGCTTATTAGGAAAAAATGGAGCAGGTAAATCCACATTGCTCAATGCAATTAGAAATAAAACTGACTTTAAATGGAGTGGCGACATTCGCTTTAATAAAAATAAGTTAGATGCTCAATTCATCAAAGACAACATTGGCTACCTTCCTCAAATTAATGGTTGTAATTCAGCCTTAACTGTAAAGCAAACATTATCAATGGGTTTGTATAACGAATTAAAATGGCGAGTCACTAGAAAGCAGTATTTACGCATTAATGAAGCTATCGATATGCTAGAAAAACAATTGTGTGTAGACAATATAGCACAAAAGAAGCTCAACGAACTTAGCGGCGGTCAGAGACAACTTGTGTTACTTGCTCAGTGCTTAATTAAACAACCTAAAATTTTACTTCTTGATGAACCTTGTACCCATTTAGATATTCGTAATCAAATTATTTTGATCAACCGAATGAAAGAGCTTGAAGACATGATCATCATTAGTACCATGCATGAAATTAATCTTGCAGTGCAACATGTCGACACCATTCTTTTACTACATAATGGCAATATCGCTTATTCGGGTCAGAGCCAACATATTGACCCCGACATATTGCAAAGGGTATACGGTGTTAAAACGATCTTGCTCGAGCAAAATGACGTTCGAGATTTTGCCTTTACAGATATACTTTGAGGGCACACGGTAAAACAAGTGTCCAAGGTGCTTTTGTCCCAAACGATCTGTAACGCGTCTCTGCACTAGCAAAATTAGCTTACTAAAGTATCCATAGTAACACTTTTGTAATTAGTATGGACAATCTGCATTTTGACCCAGTTAAGGGGGCCCCTCAAAGAAGATCACTTGAGGGGCTCTAGCCATGTTCAACGTTGTTATTAGTTTTTGAACATACAGTATGATATATCAATAAAATATCCCATTATTGATATAAGTCACAATAAAGATAATTTAACACAATGGTTGAGTGACCATCGAACAGTTCGTGATAGATGTTTAAGCAATTCGTTCTGAGAAAGTTTGGGCTACACTACCAATCATGCCAAAATTGGTGATGACGACTGTGGTGTTAAACTTTATGAAGAAAGAGCTTTAGCTGTTTTGTGCTTCTATGGAAGTACAGAATTTCACACATTCAGGTCGTTGGTAGGCTTAGTAGACCTGCACTCAAATTGGGAGCACAATTCGTCTCGCAGCCCCAGAAGACTCTGAGTTCAGCCCAACAATTATTAAAGGTCAAAGCTATTACTCGCGTCACCGAGACGTCACCAAAATGACAAAGCCCCGACAACTCATTGAGCTATCGGGGCTTTTCGGAATATATGGCACGCCCTGCAGGCAGTGTTTTGAGAGTTTAATAAAATTTACTTACGCTTAATTATTCTTTACATTCATATACTTAACTTCAATATTACCGACTTGACCCTTTAACCAGATTTTATCAAAATAGCTCTGAATGAACACCGTCGGCACCACATAGGCACCACAGGATTTGGAGGCTAGCAACGATGAAAACCGGATTCAGTTTTAGTAAACGAGCCTTGGAAGCGTTGGAAAAACCGAAACGTCGCACAAGGTATAGGGATATCGGTGGCAGCCATAGCGTTAAGGGGCTGGTGCTCGATGCCATGGTGTCCGGAAACAAAGTATTTCGCTTCGAGAAGAAGGTCAACGGCAGGAATATCAAGGTCACCTTTGGACACTTTCCAGAAATCACCGTTGAACAAGCCAGAACGCTAGCCAGAGAAGCCGCAGCCGATATTGCTGCCGGGATTAATCCAAATCGACAAAAGCAAGAAGCCAGAGACAGCCAAACCTTTGATGACCTGTTTGCTATCTATGTCGCCAACTTTGAGCTGGATATTAAGGCCGGAAAACGGCGTGAAAGTAGCCTCACCTCAAATAAGACCCTTTACCGTCTCCATCTTCAACCCTTGATTGGTAAAAAGTCGACGCTCGATTACGACCGAGCCAGTGCCCGTGCCCTACTACAGAAAATCCTTGCTCAGAAGAACTACAGCCTGCACAACCACGCTCTGACCATACTCAAGTCGATGTACAACCGGGCTTACATCGAGAACAACCCATTCGACAAGATTAAGAAGATTGATGAGTCGGTGTTCAGCCGTAATCGCACCCTGTCCAAGCCTGAATTAAAACAGTTTCTGTGGTCACTGGGCCAAGAAAAACAAATCTATCAGGACTGTATCTTGTTACTACTCATAACCGGACAGCGAAAGTCGATGGTGCTGTCGATGAAGTGGAAAGAGATCGACCATGATGCAAAACTCTGGACGATTCCAAACAGCAAAAATAAGAGCAAAAAACCGCACGTGGTACCGCTTACTTCAGAAGCTATGAATATATTGAATCGTCGCGCTCAGGAGGCGGAAATTAACGAGGAGTTTGTTTTCCCCAGCGTAAGAAGTGCATCAGGGCATATCACAGATAAAAGCGGCTATGGTGGATTCTGGCACCGAATCACGTCAAGAATCGATATGTATGATCCCAAAGACCCGGAAAAGCATCTTACGGTACATGACTTACGCCGCACACTAGCAACCTATCAGGTAACCTCTGGTGGCTCTCTCCAAGCAACCAGCAAGCTACTCGGTCATTCAAACATCAGCATAACCAGTAACGTTTATGCTCACCTCTCTGTCGATGGTGTCCGTGAAGCATTGGAGAAAACGTTAGACTATATGTTGCCTAGTTCCGAGCCGGACAAGCTGGCGAAGTTGAAAGCAGAGATTGATGGCTTGAGTCAGTGTGAGAAACAGGAGATTTGGGCTTACTTGACTAACAGCGTACACCTAGAACCATCCTAATAGATTAGCTCAACAAATCATCAATTTAGTAACGTGGCTTAAGCCGGAGGAAGCCACGTATTTAAAGGCTTCAGCAAAGTTGAAAGCCAGTTTAAGTACTAAGCTTATGCTGGCTTACGTAACCTATTAAGCTGAATGTTTATCAGGCTTTTGAGCATTTCATTAACCCTTTAACCAACATCGGGTTAAAGGGTTAATGAATATTGAAACCTTCACTATGATGAATCGCTCAAGAGTTTACTTTGTATCATCGTTTAAAACACCATGTAATCTGTACTAATTCAGACCTAACTTGGCAAACTACTCCGCTTCACTTTTGCCCACAAGTGTTAAGAAAAGCAACTAATGGTTGGCATTTTATAGAGGGTCTTGTTCGACCTACCCGGCTTGCTTTCCAACAAGCCTTCTGTGACCAAGCGTTTTAAAGCCTTTCCGACCGCTCTCACATTGGAAGTTGGGATATTGGCATACTCGCATACAGCCGTAGCGGTCATGTTTTCAAATGACCGATTATCCATATCAACATCGATAAACTTGTCACGGAGGATCTCATAATACGAGCTTTTGAAATCATGGCTCTTGTTGGCTTCTGCCGCCATTGCCAGTTCATCTTCTGACAGCTCCCATGACTCACCTGCTTTATACAGCTGATAGGCTTCAAGCCAGAACTGCTTAAGCCTGTATGGCTCAATCAAGGTTAAGCGGCCATTGTCATAGTCCCAGCCTAAAATGTCGTTTACCCTGTCCATATCGACACGTTCGGCCAGCTCAATTACGGCATAACGGCTAGACCCTGTTTCGTCGCGGAAAAAGTCAGTGCCGTTGACGGTGGCAATGAACAAGGTTTGCCGTGGCTTTTTGATATCTTTCTGTCCATAAGGGGGGCGAACAGAATCAATCGATTTGGTGAAGAAAGCTTTCAAGCCACCCTGGCTGTTTCTCGACGTTCGTTCAAGTTCCCCTAGCTCAACGATCATGGATTTGATGCAGCTAAGCACTGAGTCCTTTTGATCCGGATTCAGCTCTTGACCTTCTAAGAAAGCACCATCAAGCATATTAGCAAAACGTCTGATAAACGCGGTTTTGCGAAATGATTGATCGCCTTGAATCACGGGAATCAACTTAGAGCTGAAGTTGGGCTGATAGACCGCAGCAACCACTGCGATAAAGAACTTTTTCATCACGCTATGGGCCAATGGTCTGTTTTTGGCATTCATGGCTTCTATGAGTTGGTCAATCCGCCCTATTCCATCCCAGCTATCACCTTTTAGGTAATCGGCAAACGGGTGGTATTTATTGCTCTCAGCTAATGCAATAAGGTGGTCATCAATCAAGGTCTTTTTAAAACCCGCTTTGTAGCATTCGTCTAATAGGCGACTACGCTTGTGGTCTTGGCTCTTATCTACCAGAATTCCGTTCTCGAATAGTTCAATTTCGGTGTTCATTGAGTTTACAGCGATTTCTAGGTTAGCGTTGGAAAGCACCACCTTTAAGTTACTGGACGTTCCCAAAGGCTTTAAGCTTGCGTCGAGATCGGGATACTCCGTTGGTATTTTGTCTCGGCACTTATTCTGTTGGGATCGATTAGGCTTTGACTGTACAAGAGCCTCTCTGTTTGAGTTACTCATACTATTCTCCGTACTGGTTCATCAATAAAACTATGCGGTCTGTGTGCACATACGGCTTTCGAGAAATGCATCTAAGTCAGCAACGGTATAAAACACCTTGCGACCGACCTTGATGAACGGCAGTTTGTAACGGCCTGTCGACGCCCACACTGCGAGAGTGCCCTCAGTCACACCTAGATACTCAGCCGCCATTTTGCGATTAAGTTTGTTACCAAACTTCGAAGTTGAATTGCTATTAATCATTGTTAATCTTCCTTTCTAAGTTATGCCCCGATTGGACAGGTTTAACTTAAAGTGGACTGAAGTTGATCACAATTGGATTGGGGGTACGGGTTTCAACAGCAAGATAACGCAGACACTACCCTAGCCATTGAATTTATTGGAATAAACTGAGTACGGATAGTAAATTTGGGGCACCAAATGTATACTAATATTTTGTTGGCTAAACCATGGATAGGGAGACCAACTAGTGCCTGAACTTCTAGTAAAAATGCCATTTGCTCGGAGCAATAAAACGGGAAAGATCATTGGTATTGAGCAAGTAGAACGAGGCGATAAATGCGATTGTCGCTGTCTATGTTGCAATACACCTGTGACGGCAAGGCAAGCCAATATTAACCAGTGGCACTTTAGTCATCGAGTGAATGAAAACTCAACTGCTACAGAATGCCGATTCTCACCCGTAACCGCCATTGCACTTATTATCCGTCAGCAACTTTCTGAGTTGAGGTCATTCAATCTCAACGGTTGGGACTTCGACGTACCTGAGTGGGAAATCGATGTATTAAAAAACGGTGTCAGAGTCGACGCGTATGCACTAGACCCGACTACTATGCGAACGGCAATCATTGAGATACCCTTTGCCAATGATCAAGGTAACGATCTCAATGAGTGTTCCACAGAGTTCGACTTGATACTACGTATCGATACTCATGCTATGAGCCGTGACCTATACTCTAAGACCACTCCTAATGTGCTTTATCGTGCCGAAGAAATATTCGAACAATTGCTTGAGCATTGGGAAGATTGGGTGACTGTTGAGCGAGGTCCAGACCTTGAACTGCCGACTGAGCAAATAGAAGACTCCACATGTACAGATCAAGCCAATATAGCTAGGGAAGATATCGACAATACCCCAGCTCATTCTTCTGATCAGAGTTTATGCGCCCGTTGTGGGCTTCGGGTAGGTATTTATGGAAAAGGGCTACTTTGTAAGCCTTGTGTCAATGAGGAAGTCGGACAAAGATTTCTCAATTTAACTGAAATGAAGAGATATTATCAACAGCACTGTTGATAGTGACCCTTCGTTGCCAAGCGTCCGCTATTTTGACAGAACTTTCCTGCGGGCTAGAAATAACAATTCCGCAAGCATTTTTGTAGAGTGTGTCCTTTATGACGTTATATCACTCCATCGGCACATTTTTGGACAAAAGCATTTTATAGGATTTGCTAAATTAGAAGATTACGGATTACTTTCAGTATCGAAAATATACATATCATTGACCAGAGTCTCTCACGCTGAACTAAGTGGTGCCGGACACCCAAGCCACAAAGCCCACCGTTCTACAAACCAAAAATACGTCACTCCATGGCATCCACTTTAGTGACTTGTTACCGAGATTCCGCACCTTATTCAGGAATAAACCGCTTCATAGAACTTACCCAGTAAACTAAGCAGCCGAGTTTGGTGCTCTTGAAGCCCTGTAATGAATCGTTGGTCGTTAATATCTAAGGTATCTATTCCCTCGAACTTCAAGAAGACCCAGCGTGCAGTCGGTTTCGATGTTTGCTTGTTCTTAACCATACTCGGGAAAAACTCCTCGGTTTGTCCCAGTTGCTCTCTGATCTTGTGCTCTAAGCTGGCATAAACTAGCAGACTCAATGTCATTATCATGAGTAACGCTTCAATGCGTTGGGGCTTTTTCAAAAATATTGAAGAGGTCAAAAACTCGGGACTTTTTAGAAAACGGAAGCCACGCTCAACCTTTTGTTGAGACTTGTAGTGATCTAGAAGTGCTGCCATTGTCAGACTTTCGTTGCCGATGTCATTAGTGGCTAGAATGAACATGCCTACTTTGAGCTTTGCTAGCTTCACTTTTTCTAGGTCGGTGTACGGCACGGCCTCTATAAAATACTGATATCCTGAGGGTTCATCGCCTTTCTTCGGACGACCTGGATTGGCATAAATAGCAGCTTTGACGATAGCGGAGTGTTCAAAGCCTAGTAACAGGCACTGCGCCTTGAACTCCTTAAGCGCATGCTCAGCATCAGTATCGCATGCAAATGGCTTTTTACTGAGCTTGTTCAACGCTCTGATTTCTTTGGCGATGTTTTTCTCTAAGTTCTTGTAGAAGGTAATTTCTTCTCGTTTAGTTGCTTGCTCACTGTGAACCAACAACCACCGCTGAGCAACCTTGCCATAGTTTGAGTCTACCCAACATCCTGAATAGCCATCTACAATCTTACTTAACTGCTCTGGCTCTAGGCTAAGTAGTGCTTGTTTTGCTTGCTTGATAGTCATTGGAACACGGGTAATGAACTTTTGTTTTTGCTCATCAAGTGAGCAGATACTTTCTTCAGTGTATAGGGCTGCATCAGCGATAAAGTATCGACTATTCTGTGCCGCTTTTAAGCAATGGATATGATTACTAGTGACTTCAGCGAATGCCTTGGCATCATTGGTGTTGCCACTAAGCGCCTGCATATAAACAGGAAGGCCAGCTTGGTTTTCACAAATGAGCTCAAGAACCACCTGATTGAGCTCAGGACGATGATCTCGGCTATAGCCCTTCACTAACTTGATTGCCTTGGTATCTTCCTCGTGCGCATACTCACCATCAACGTGAAAGCTCGTGATATCAAGGTGTACAGAGTCGCTAGCGAGGCCAAGTTTATCGACCACACGTTCGGCGATGACCTGATAAAGCGCTGAGACATCGGCCTCATACAGCGCATCCAAGGTTCGGCCGAGTACATCATCGGTGAGATGGTGCGCTTCAATATCCTTAGCAAGCAACTTAGAGATGGGTTTGGTTTCAAAGAAGTCAGAGAACATATGCAATGTTCTACTGTGAAAGCCTAACCCATTGAGAATCATGGCTAAGACTGCATCACCATGGGAAACGTTGTGATTAGAGTACTTGGGAATGACTGAATCTATCATTTTTGATAGGCCAATCTCGTGACAAAATGCAGCAATGAGCCCGAGGTGATCCAAACGCTTAATAACAGGTTGCTGAGTAGGCATAGTTTAAAACCGTCAAATAACAGTAATAGATCAAACCTGCAGATCGCGGTCAAGATGTTATCATCCTTTTCACTGCTAAATGTTCACTGGATCACACTATTTTAATTCTAAAATTAGGTGCGGAATGACGGTTGTTAAACGACTTGTACAACGCCAAAAACCAGAAAAGAAATGACCCCAAGAACAAACATTAACAGTTGCGTAGCTGTCGAATAGTGCGACCACTTATCATAGTTTTTCAAGGAGTTGATTGTTTGCGATGTTAAATCAAGTACAGCTTCGTCAAGAGCTCCAGTTAGTTTTTTCTTATTTTCTTGGGGACCTATAGACCTGAGCCTTTCCCCGATAATGCCTTTACTATTGAAAAAAAGGACCTTGTAAGAGTTAAGGTGGTAAGAACACCAGAGACTTAATACAGCCGCAATAATCGATAATACAAAAAAGCCCCAAGAGGCAATTAAAGCTTGATAGCAAACCATTTCTTCTTTACCCGGAGCTATTAACGAACCAGAGAATGAAATAGTACCAACAAGTACTGCACTAGTAATCGTGAGTAATGCTTTACAGACATCTATCCTTGTGTCCCAAAATGAGCTATGAATTGACTCCATTTTTTCAGCAGTGTCTGTCACTGTCTTACTTACGACTGGCTTTACACTTTCAACATCGATTTCTATCATATTTCACCCTTGTCGCTTAACGCCTGCAATGAGGTGTGCCCCTCTGAACCAATCAAGCGCACTAAATTCGATAACAAAAATGCCTAGTGTAAAGGCATAACCTTGATTGCATTGTTATAACCCACTTCGCGATAATCATGAGTTAGGCATACCTACTAACCCTCTGATACAATATAAATATCACTTGGTTCGTAATCATTATTTACAAATAGAACTGGAGTATTCTCTTCTTCAATACCCTCAAGCATCAACGCTGCCTTCGCTTGGTTAAATGACTTTTCAACAGAAAGGCCAAAGCCCAACGAGGAGTAAAGCTGCGCTGCAAATACTTTAGCACCATTGTCCGTTATTGATGTATTCATACCAATAGCGCATTCAATGTACTCAGTTACCTTATTAGCCTGATTTTTTGAATGACAAGTATTGAAAAAAACCAATCTCAGATTATCATTTGCAACACTCATTGCCTGTACAATAGAATTCAAAGACACAAGTTTAGTATTGGCATTATTATCCATTAATACTAGTTCATCATTACTACTTCCATGGCCACTGAAGTGAACCACTGTAGGCTGATATTGGTTAATATATTGTAGAATATCACCAGGCCTCACAGCCCAACATGATTCAAACTTCACCACATCACGGTGCCTAGATTTCATGATCATTTCTTTGATGGTTCGAACTTCTTCATCAAGGCTTAATTGGGCTTGATCTCTAGGGTTTGAAGCAAAAAATAGTACCGTAATTTCATCAGGTAACCCTTGAATTTCAGATATTGCTTCCGAATGTTCCACCAATTTCTGATTTACTTGACTAAATGCTTTAGATTGCTCTCTTTGAAAGTTGTCTTGCATTTTTTGTACTCTTTTCTGTTCTTTTATTTCTTCATTAGCTAGTTTCTTTAGATCATTTTGTAAATCAATATTTTTCTTTGCAATTCTAGACTCTAAATTAGCAATTTTCTTCTCGACTTTAGCTATATCTTCCTGACAGCGATAAATATCTTTTTGACGACTCTGTATAGTATTAAAATTTTTGGAAGAGTTCATTTGACGTGCAGCAGTTTGAATTTTTCTATTTATATTAGCGATTTTGGCTTGCTCATTTGCTTTCTGAACAGTGAAGCGAGCAATTTCATTTTGCTTCCTCGTAACATTATTACGATACGTATCTATCATTGCCATATTATGAGTACCTATTTCTATTTTAGACTTGGCTACTGTTCACTCAGACTATGAACACTACTAGTTACCTCAACAATTACTTAATAAACACAAAAGCTGACCCAAACAAAAACTCCATGTGTTTAGGACAGCTCAAATTGCTTGCTACAATGGTCTTTCATCATCCATAAACTTGCACGTTTGAACGAACTTGTCCTCCATTACCACCTAAGTCAATTGCCACATGCCAGTGCCCCGTACGTGGAACAGCTAGTTGAGTCACAGAGGTGGTAGCATGGCCCCCGAAATACTCATAACGTTGCCTGTTTTTATAACGTTGAAAATTTGCTGAATCCATAAGTTGAACATTAGCCGCATGGCCTTGCAAAGTAATTTCGACTGTTGCACCTTGCCTCAGCTGACCTAAATCATAATGTTGAAAGTTCATTATTCACCCACATCAGTCAATTTGATGTCACAACATGTGACACACTCCAATCTAGTAAAATTTACCGCATAGTTCTGTGATGCATATCAAGATAAAAAGCGTCAAACCACCCAAAGGCACAACATATAGTATGACAATTAGAAATCATGCAGCACATGCAGTATCTCATCCGTGAGTAATAAACCAAAGTTAACGAGCCAAAAACCATGGGATTTTCACCTAGTAAAAATCCCATGCGGTTTTGGTCGCTGTTAAACGCCTTGTTCGGCGGTGGTTTTAAAGTCTCTAGATAACATTTTGGAAGCCGCTGACGCATTATAAACACCAACCCCTTTTATCTGTTTAGCTACCTCGAAACCGTCTTTTTGGAATTGGCTCAACATGGTTTTTAGCTCGTCTAACTTTTCCGTATTGAGAACCAATTTGACAACCGTACCCTCATAGTGAAAACCCAAATCAATATGCAGTTTTCCGCTATCATTTAGCAAGATACCGTGATCTCCACTGCAAATAAAAAATTCACCGCCATTACGACACAAACGGTTTGTCATGTATAAACCGAAACCTGAGTTATGCCATGGATCATCAGTATCAATGATTGCACCCTTATAGTTTTTACTAGAGATGGCCGGCATTAATACTTGTTGTATAGCATCAGAATCACAGGTAACTTCAACGAAAGGGTTTTGCAATATGGATTCTTTCAATCCTACGCCAGCGTCTAATATAGCAATTTCTACTTTTTTATAGGCTGGCCAATATTGGGCACAGTATGCGACTTGTTTTGAACCACTATGCTCTACAACATTTCTTACGATTTCGCGGATTGAGTATGTAAATACGTCAACTAAGTTACCATCTTTTTGCTGAGAGAGAATCACGGCTAACTCTTCAGCTCTACGTTCAATTATATCTTGTTCGCTTTTCCATTCTTTATTTGCTTCATCACGTATACTTTGTGTGCGCAAAATGGTTAGCGGGAGATAAGTATTATTTCCACAAGCCTCACCCGGTTTTTTTCCAAAATCCAGACCAAATGATTTGAAAAAGCCCATATGACCGACATACGATTGAGTTTCATAATTTCGGTAACTTACTTTAACTTGGCGATTATCAACCTCGAAAGTTCGCAATCTACGAGCTACAAACAACATGGCAAATGGCTCTACTCTTCCCATGTTTGAAAAGTCTACAATCAATTCTTCTACATTATTTGATGAGTCTAGATCTGCGCAAAATTTTAAGACTGCCTTTATAGAGCAACTATTCGGATAATATATTTTTTTTGTACTCATTATCTAAACCTTATCAACTGACTTACGACACTATTGAACCACCTAACGCCCGGTTAAGTGGTGAGTAACGCGCCACCGAACCAAAATTATGCACCCTAATCACACAAGCTAAAGTTGAAGCCAATAGTGCCAAGCGTTACGAATCCACTTGAACCGCTTGTTATGTCTATTTGTCAACGAGCTTACAAAACGCATTTTTCCCTACAGAAAACATTGCCCAAACTAATGCTATGACTGCTCCTATGATAGCCCCAAAGGAAACGCAAATAGCTTTTGAAATCGCAATTGCAGCAGCTGTGGAAATCGCTGCCAGAGCGGCGCCATTAGCCTTAGTCATTCTATTTCTTACCGCAGCGTATGTTTTACTATTTGTACAAAACAAGTCATAAAACTCATTCTTTATACACTGCCACAATTGAGATTTTTTGCTGTTGAAGCATGAGCTTAAAGAGTGATTTTTCTCATTGTAATATACATACATTCCCGATGAGTAAAACGCAGCTTTAGATTTTTTCCCGTGAACATACTTCCTTATCAGCGCGACGCCAACTTCATCTAAATTTTCAAGGTTTTCATCTAGATTTGCTAGCTTCGGGTAATGTAGCAGTATCGACTAACTTTCAACATCCATGTTAGCCCCCAGAACGTATTTTAACTTTGCAATCAACCCTCTCAAACGAGCGGCAACATAAATTAAAGTCAAAGAACTACGAAATTACAATTAGATACTCGACTTAGCTAAGTAAAGCGTCTTCTAAACGTGGGGTACTCGGAGACATAATGCCGCATTAAGGTGTGAGCGACGCTTGGCTATACTTGAGCAAAGCGAAACTGCCAAGCATTGCGAATCACTCTTAAATGCTTTGTATGGATAATAACCACTCCAATCAGGTAAAGTTAGACCCAGGCTTTAGCTGCAACTAAAGCTTTCTATGTAACAGTTCGTTTAAACGCTGGCTCCTCTATCGAGAGACCGATAACAAACATGAACGCTTGTTAGCTTTTGCTCTCCAAAGTGTGCTTTGCTTTGGCGCCAAGTGTAACTTCTTTTATTAATACGTTAATAATATGAGAGTCCCTGACAAAACGCTCTTCAAAGTCACGACTACTAAGCGGAGCTGCCAAAATTTCCTTTGCTTCGTAACTAATACCAAGCCCCCCCAAAGAAATAGCCAGTCGTGGACTCCATAAAGTTCGAGCAAATCGACCTGAAAGTCTACCTTCTGTTTCTTGGAAACCACTTCCAAAAAAAGGTAGTGCAAAACCAAAGATCATT
The DNA here is from genome assembly GCF_055391395.1 of Vibrio sabulosilitoris. Classification (NCBI taxonomy): domain Bacteria; kingdom Pseudomonadati; phylum Pseudomonadota; class Gammaproteobacteria; order Vibrionales; family Vibrionaceae; genus Vibrio; species Vibrio sabulosilitoris. Next base: position 1,800,004 of record NZ_AP029599.1, on the reverse strand, counting down.
TTCAAAGTTGCATGCTCAGCATTTTTTGATGCATCTAAGAATGCACCAAATGATTGCAACCTTTCATCGAGCTCAGTGGTAAGAAAAGCGCCTGCACCCTTTGACATTAACTCCATTACGACAGAATTGAATTCTACAATTGCTGTTGAAAATTGAGTCAATAACTCGTTTTCATCACTCTTACCCGTATTAATTTGATACTGCCGAAAGGCATATGACACCTTAGCTAACGCTATACTTAACGGCGCATAAACTGATTCAGTATATTCTCTCGCTTTTTCGAGATAGTTATCCTGAAGCTTTTGGTTGTAGTTTTGGTTTAATTCTAAGATTTTCTGCTTCGCGGATAGCGTTTTGTAATAACCACCAATCACAGCGCCTAAGATACCAGCCGTCCCAGCAATTACCGCTGTAATGATTTTTGTATCTGTGAATTCCATATTTATCCTCGAGAAAGCTAACGCTTATTATGCGGTAACCTGCCGCATAATACCCTTGAGCATCGCCACCTAACCCACCAACAAAATCAAACCTACATCAACATAATCCCTACATTTTAGTAGATTATCAAGCGACTCAATCAAACATGCATCTCAATATAATGCATATTGCCAACTATAAATCAGTCAGCGACCTAGACTCCATTCAACCAATGTAACGAGTACAGCCCAATGCGATATCATTCACTTTTTCAGAGAAAAATTGAAGCTTCTATGCATCGTGTCACTATACGAAAAGTACAATCTCCAGTATGATGAGTTAATGTGGCTCTGACTCTCTAGACACCTGCAACATATGAATAAAAGTAGCGCAAACCGCACCTCAGTATTTTGAGTAACGGCACACCCCAAACTCGTTTAATTGAGGCACAAACGCAACCAAAATCAACTAGAAAGCACCTAAAACAAAATGAGTTTGCTTGACTCTGTAAATTACTCAGCTAGCTCCGCTTCTTTTTTAGTTTCGCTAAGTCCTTAGCCAAATTAGCTGAATTGGGCACATTCAGTTCACCAGTCATCACTACTGGCCCGAGTTTGTCATTAGATGTGGTCTTGATTTCCACCCTCATATCGTTCAGCCGTTCATTCATTGAATTTTCAACCTGTTGCCCTTGGTAGTAACGAAGGTAATGCGACCGGATTCGATTCGCACCCTTCAATGAAAAGCCATCTTCTAAACATATTGTCAGGAAATTTATAAACTCGGACTCTTTAGAAGTGCTCGGCTCCCTGCCCCAAGCCTTCCAAAGAGCCGTTAACGAGTCATAACGGTAGAAGTTCTTGCTCTTAGGTGTAGTCACACTGATCGTAGCCTTGTTGGTGTCTAGTTCGAGCTTTGACACATGCACCCCATCTTGATGAGTAACCACATCATTGAGGACCCTAGCTATGTCGCTCAACAAGTTGGGTGACCAGTTCACACAGCTACTCAGCCTTTCGGTGATTTCATGATAAAAACGGGGGTCTTTCACCTCAATCTTGTCAATAGCGCTTTGAGCTTGAACAATTAGCTTGGCGGTGTTCGTAACAAGCTTTAGGTCTAAATGAGCTGGAATGCTAGCAATGATTCCCTCGCATGCCGCAATCTGCTCCTCACAAAGCCCAAGACCTTGTAAATCCCTTTTTTGCCTATCTCGAAACAAATGCACCCATCCGTAACTAAACTAGTGGAATAAGTACTGTAAACAAGTCGGGATGGCTACGCACTCTATTTGAATTAAAATCGGGATCGAGCACTTACAGAAAGTGGGGATTTTTCGGGAAAAACGAATCGGGAAAGTTTAACGAAAGTTGAGGAAAGTTAACGAAAGTTGATTCCAGCGGCACCACAGAGGCACCACAGAAACAACAAAGCCCTGCTAAATCTTTGATTTATCAGGGCTTTATCGGGAATATGGCACGCCCTGCAGGATTCGAACCTGCGACCACATGCTTAGAAGGCACGTGCTCTATCCAACTGAGCTAAGGGCGCGTTACAGGGCAGTAGTATAAGGCGATAAATCAGTAAATCAATGGATTTATTCAACTTTAGGATTCAAGTGCTTACTTTTAAATCACGTTTGCTTTGGTTGCTTAATTTCAGCACAACGCAAACGTTTGCCTGTAGAAGTTAACAATTAGATCTGCCACAATACGCGGCGAAATGTGACCATAATCGAAAGGAATGCCATGTCTGCTCAAAATATTGATGGAAAACTGATTTCTCAAACGGTTCGCTCAGAAGTTGCCGCACGTGTGAAGGCACGTTTGGATGCGGGACTGCGTGCGCCTGGACTGGCGGTTGTATTGGTCGGTGAAGACCCGGCTTCACAAGTTTACGTCGGTAGTAAGCGCCGCGCATGTGAAGAAGTGGGTTTTGTGTCTAAATCTTTTGATCTACCAGTCACGACCAGTGAGCAAGACCTGCTAGCGCTTGTTGAGCAGCTAAATCACGATCCGGAAATCGATGGTATTTTGGTTCAGTTACCGCTTCCAGCTGGCATCGATAGCACTAAGGTGCTTGAGCGCATCACGCCTGAAAAAGACGTAGATGGCTTCCATCCTTATAACATTGGACGACTTGCACAACGTATTCCTAAGCTGCGTTCATGCACGCCAAAAGGCATTATTACCCTACTCGAGCGTTACAACATTGAAACGCGCGGCAAGCATGCTGTGATAGTGGGAGCATCGAACATCGTAGGTCGCCCAATGAGCTTGGAGCTTTTATTGGCCGGCAGCACCACTACCACGTGTCACCGCTTTACTAAAAACCTTGAGCATCACGTGCGCCAAGCCGATATCGTGGTCGTAGCGGTGGGCAAACCCAATTTTATCCCGGGTGATTGGATCAAACCTGGTGCGGTTGTGATCGATGTTGGCATTAACCGCCTTGATGACGGATCACTGGTGGGTGATGTTGAGTATGATGTTGCAAAGCAGCACGCAAGTTTTATCACACCTGTGCCTGGTGGGGTGGGTCCGATGACCGTGGCAAGCTTAATAGAGAATACCATTATTGCTTGTGAGCAGTTCCACACCGAGTAAACGAATATAACTGCTTCAGCCCTCGATTTTGCGGGCTGAAGTTTTTTACTCACTTTGTTGTGCACTAGCGCTGAGAATGGCCTGAGACTAATAACAAATGACACATTCCTGTAGTAGAATGACACGCAAACTAGGTTACAGCGTCAATTAATCGATACTCTCACAATGCTCAAAAATAAACTTCTGGCCACTGGTGCCCTACTCTTTCTTACTGCTTGCTCAAACAGCCAATCGGCACAAATGGGCATGCGCAGCAGTGTGATTTATGCCTACCCACAGAACATGAGCAACATGCAGCTGTGTGAGACGCTCTACTTTGGCCGCCCTACGACGCAAACTAAAGCGGCAATTGGGGCTGAGTTTAACCGCCGCAGATTATCTAAATCGTGGTGCGAAAAGCAATATCGCATGTCTTATCTTGAGCGCCTAGCACGCTCAATTACGGCCCCATCAGAGCCGCAACCTGAGGTTACCCAACCCATTCAATTAAATTAATGGCAAGTGATCACTGCTTGATTATCGACGCGGTGGCGCTCGCTATAGATGCCATCTTCAGCGCGCACCCCGCAAGAGATGATCATGGTGATCTCATCATGATTGTCTAAACTAAGCAGTGACTTCACTCGCTTTGAGTCAAATCCTTCCATTGCACAGGTGTCATAACCCATATCACGCATCGCCAGCATAAACGTCATCGCAGCCAGCGACGTACTCTTGTGCAAGCAGACTCGCAAGTCTTGCTTACTCACCTCACGGACCATGGGTTTTTTACGTCCAATCCACCAGGTAAACGCCTTGCGTATCCAACCACGCACGCCAAACTGATCATTGTTGTACAGGGTTGGGATCAACTTTTCGTAGTATTTGAGTGCCCGCTTAGCGGTTGCATCTTCTCTTCCTGCAAAGGCACGACGAACCTGCTCAGCATTCATCTTGGCCCGCTGTTGCCAGTACTGGGGGGTCACAGTGACAACCACCAGCTCATTAGCCGTTTTAGCGGCGTTTTGGCCCATACAATAGTCAGCCAAGCGTGCCCGCTTTTCACTATCGATCACGCGATGAAAACGCCATAACTGCATATTGCTGCTATTTGGGCTCATGAGTGCCAGCTCTAAGGCATGCTGCACGTCATCGTGATTAAAATCAGCACTGGAGTCGTATTTTCGTACCGAGCGGCGTGTTTGCACTAAATCTATGTAATGTTTACTGATAGCCATCAAAGCCTACTACCTTGGGATTAGAGAGGCACATAGTATACCCAATTAGTCTAAAGTTTGTTGTTTTTCAGCAGCTTCACAGTGGCGCCATATTTTCGATTCATAAATATTTCACAAAATAAATTTCATCTAACATTCATCTGTTTATCGCCTAAGTTTCACACAAGTGTAACTTAAGGTCATTTTTGTGTGCTAGCGCATTTGACGGTCAAAAAACCACCATCTAAGTTTAAGTCTCAGCCCACCAAAACATTCAGGAGATGGTTATGAGACGTGCGAGTTCTGCGTATCGTTTGCAGTTAATTAAAGAAGCCGCTTTAAAAACGCAAGGAGTGCGTCCAAACGATCCGATGGCAAATTATATCCACCACCTGATGGAAGAGAGACCCGATGTGGACAAAGCCGCTGAGAATACCTCCCGCTACAACGGCCTGCACTTTGACGAGCAAGCAGGTGGTTGGGTGAGTGATATGTGGGATGGGAATCAATAAGCTCATCTGATTTTGTTAATACAACGAAACCCTCCAAAAGCGAGGGTTTCGTTGTTTAAGGAGCGAGGTTCGAGGACGCTCCGCTCCGGGTATCGAGGAGTTTCATTGATCTTGGGCATTTCTACGCCACAACTGAACTTAGGTATTTATTGTTTTGGTGCCAAAAACCTATTGGTTCCTCACTACTAACACCACTCACCGCACGCCTCGCATCTCGTAGGGCAACGCCCGTCCTCGAGCCTCGTACCTGTGTTTAATCAAAGAGAGATTGTTGTGGGCTGGTTGGCTCTTCTGGCCTGGATTGGTTAGCACGGTTCTTCATGATTTTGCGCCGATAGCGCTGACGGCAAAGCTGGATGATGTGCTTTTGCTCCTTGGGTGTGAACTCGAGCCACTGGAAACGCTCTTCGCGTTTTCGCATACACCCTTGGCAATAGCCACGCTCGTCGGTAGTGCACACACCGACGCACGGGTTGGGAATGCGAAAAAACTCTAATTGCTCCATGCTCACCATCCTGTTTCGTGTCCTTGGTTTTTCATCATGACAGCGCTTCTAATCCTTCGCAATAATGACAACAAATTTACCCTGTGTTTAGCGCCCATAACGCTAAACTAACAATAAGACACGTTTATTTCATATAATTCAATCTATTACTTGGCAGCAACTCGCGATAAGCGCGAGCTGTAAGCCGTGTGATACTATCACCCCCAATGGAGTTCTGTATTATGAAGATTAGTTCAAAAAACCTACTTGCTGCAATCACGCTACCTATGCTCCTAGCGGCTTGCCAATCTAACGGTGAAACTAAACAAATGACGGCTACTGACTTTCAGCACCACAATTGGGAGCTTGCCCAAATTGACGGCCAAGACATTGAACTGACCGATAATATGAAAGCCCCTCGCTTAGAGATTGGCGAGAATATGACAGCCAATGGTTATGCTGGCTGTAACAACTTTTTCGGTCAGGCTGAGCTTAAAGACAATCAGCTGCGCATTGATAAGATGGGTATGACTATGAAAATGTGTCCCGATGCACAAATGGAAATTGAACAAGCGATGTCACAAACGCTCATGGAGTGGAGCGATGTGACGCTCACCGACACGCAACTTACGCTAACCAACGGTCTTCACACCCTAACCTTCAACCTGCGCGACTGGGTGAACTAAATTAGTTGATCACATTGAAAAGCTCGCCGCTTGGTGTTTCAAACGCCCGCAGCGAGGTTTTCTATGCCTGGTCTATTTTGCGTGTTCACGCTCAAACAGCATCACTTTTAGGCTAGCCTCTGAGTCAACATCAGCAAACTCTGGAGGGTTATCCAGACGCTCAACGAACGTGATCTGTGGCGCTTCTTCCTGCATCGACTCGATAATAAAGTCACTGCCAACCACTGGTGAATTGACACATGCCATCACTTTGCCAGACTCAGTCAATAGATCAGGCAGACGGCGAAGGATCTTCTTATAATCCTTCGTTAGGGCAAAACTGCCTTTTTGAAAGGACGGCGGGTCGATGATTACCAAGTCATAAGGCCCACTCTTTTTTATTTTGCCCCACGACTTAAAAATGTCGTGAGCCATAAACTTCACTTGCTGCAGGTTATGCTGATTAAGCTTATGGTTTTCGCGCCCCTTATTAAGCGATGAGCGTGCCATATCGACATTCACCACTTGATCAGCACCACCTTCAATCGCCGCCACTGAAAAACCGCAAGTATAGGAGAATAAATTCAACACGTTGGCATGTTTTGCGTTGGCACCAACCCACTCGCGCCCAAGGCGCATATCGTAAAACAACCCTGAGTTTTGGTTCGCACCAAGGTGCAGTTGGTATTTTAAACCCGCCTCTTCTACCACAGGATTTGCCTCAAGCTCACCCCATACCACCTCTGCCGGCGCACCCGATTCGTAACGGTGCTGAAGAAGGATGCAGCGCCCCTGCTGGCTTTGCCACACCTCGCTCTCGGATAGGATCAACAACTGGCGACGTAACTCGGCGAGAAAACCTTCATCCACCGCTTTGAAAAGGCTGATAACTAACTGACCCGCTAACCAATCACTGGTGATTTGCTCAAGCCCCTCGAAACGTTTGCCACGACCATGGAACAAGCGGCGCACTTCATTAGGCACACTCACCAGAGCTTGTTGGGTGACGTTAATAAAGGTAGAGATACTCTGTTGTTGCATATATTTTTAACCTGTTATGGATTGAGGCAGTGTTGGCCAAGGGAGTTGCCATGGCTGCTGCCACTCTGTAAGCGCATTTTTTACTGGCTCAGTTCGCCACAATTCACCGAGCGAATATTGAGTCGGGTCAACGTGAAAACGATGCTGCTCACCAAGGTATTCGAACCCCAAGCTGTAAGCATGCAAATAACCTCTGTCAGCCTGACTGCTTGGCGCGTAAATAGGGTCGCCCACAATCGCTGATCCCACTGACTTCAGTGCCACACGTATTTGATGAGTCTTGCCCGTATACGGCTTACACAAAAACACCCGCTGACCAGGCTCGCCTGGCTTTGAGAAAAACTGCGTCACTGCTGGGTTTTCTTGACTGGTGTTGAGTTTCCACGCCGAACGTCTTGAGCGGCTCATATCACCGCACACCAGCCCCTGTTTTTTCTTGGGTTTTTTATCTCCGATCGCCAGATAGAACTTTTCTACCTTACGCTTGGCAAACAGCTCAGCCAGTGCCGCTGCTGATTGACTGGTTTTTGCCAATAGCAACAGGCCCGAGGTCATCTTATCCAAGCGATGGACAAGGAATAACTTTGAGCACCCTAACGCGGTCGCAACGGATTCCACCAGCATGGTCTCTCCGTCATCTTTGTGCACCGATACATTAGGATGCTTGTTGATAACAACGAAATCCGCTGTTTCAGAAACTATATCAAACATAAACCCTCTCGAACTGGGTTGTGGAGTATATATATATACCGCTGAATGAGCACGTAAAAGTCATTCTTATCTTGGCTGAATAGAGTATATTATGAGGGTCGCGTTTTGGCTTGCAGGGATTCATGAGCACTTTCTACAGTTTTTTTACCTTTTCACTGATTGGCATCTATTGGTTTCTTGTCGCCGGTGTTACCTTACGCGTCGTGCTTAAACGCCGAGCCGTTAGTGTCTCGCTCGCATGGCTGATGATCATATACATAGTTCCAGTTGTTGGCGTGATTGCCTACTTTATGTTTGGCGAGCTCAACTTGGGTCGCAAACGGGCTGAGCGTACACGTGAGATGTTCACTCCATTTGAGCAGTGGTTTAAGTTGCTCAATGAGTGTCAGGCGCATGTCCCCGAGCAAATGAATGATCATATCACCTCGATTGATAAGTTGTGTAATCACCGCATGGGGATCCCAGCCCTTTGTGGTAACAATCTGCAACTGAAAACTGACCCTGAGGTGATCTTAAAAGCGATCATTGATGATATTCACCAAGCTAAGACCTCTATCAAGATGGTGTTTTATATCTGGCACCCGGGCGGGATGGCGGATGCGGTTGCTAGTGCGCTAATTCAAGCCAGAAAACGGGGGGTCGATATCAAAGTTATGCTTGATTCCGCTGGCAGTCCACGCTTTTTCCGCAGCTCTTGGTATCGGATGATGAAAGAAGCAGGCATCGAGGTAAAACAAGCGCTTGGTGTTAAGCCGTGGCGTATTTTTCTGCGCCGACTTGATTTACGCCAACATCGTAAAATCATTGTGATTGATGATGAAATCGCCTACACAGGCTCGATGAACCTCGTTGACCCGCGCTATTTTAAGCAAAATTCTGGGGTCGGACAGTGGATTGATATGATGGTGCGCGTCAGTGGCCCAACGGTCAACGTGCTCTCAGCTATTCATAGTTGGGACTGGGAAGTCGAAACGGGAGATCGCTCAATGCCGAATATCCCTGAGTGCCCGTTAATTGAGCCTGAGAGGCCCCTGCCAATTCAGGTTGTCCCCTCAGGTCCTGGGATGCCAGATACCCTGATTTCTCAAGTCTTAACTTTGGCAATCCACCAAGCTAGACAAAGAGTGCGTATTACCACGCCTTATTTTGTTCCCAGCGCCGATCTCACTGACACACTAAAAATGACCGCCCAACGTGGCATTGATGTTGAGCTTATCATTCCGCACAAGAATGACTCCATCATGGTACAGTGGGCCTCACGAGCCTTTTATACTGAACTGCTCGCCGCCGGGGTCAAAATCCACAAATTTGATGGTGGCCTCCTGCACACCAAATCGGTCGTGGTGGACGATCAGTTCTGTATCGTGGGTACCGTCAATATGGATATGCGCAGTCTCTGGCTCAATTTCGAGGTGTCACTTGCGATTGAAGATCTTCAGTTCACTGAAAAGATGCATCAACTACAAGACAGTTACGTTGAGCAGTCTTACCAAGTGGACTTGATGCAGTGGCAAAAGCGCCCAATCATGCATCGCTTACTTGAGCGGTTCTTTTATCTGTTCAACCCGCTTCTGTAGCCAGAGCTTGCATTATTTTGGTTTTATGAGAAGGTGCTGACTATAAGTAACCTCAAGTGAATAAAGGAATTTCAATGTCTGAAGGCAAAAAAACGACACTCGTCACCGCAGGAAGAGACAAAAAATGGACTCATGGTGTAGTCAACCCACCTGTTCAGCGCGCTTCGACCATTGTGTTTGAATCGGTTGCAGAGAAGCAACAGGCTGCACTCAAGCGCACCGATAAGACATTGTTCTATGGACGCCGTGGCACCGAGACTCACTTCGCGCTGCAAGATGCGATGGTTAAGGTTGAAGGCGGTGCAGGTTGTGCCCTTTACCCTTGTGGCACGGCTGCGATCACCTCTGCAATTCTGTCTTTTGTTGAGAGTGGCGATCACATCTTGATGGTTGACACCTGCTATGAGCCTACACGCGATTTTTGCGAAGTGATGCTCAAAAAGATGGGAGTTGAGACCAGCTATTACCCACCTGAAGTGGGCGCTGGCATCCGCGACTATATCAAGCCCAACACCAAGGTTCTGTTTACCGAATCTCCTGGTTCAATCACGATGGAAGTCCAAGACATTCCGACTCTAGCCAGTATTGCTCACGAGCACGACATTATTGTTATGCTAGACAACACATGGGCTGCGGGTGTGAACTTTAAACCGTTTGAGCACGGCGTGGATATCTCTATCCAAGCGGCAACCAAATATATTGTTGGTCACTCGGATGTGATGCTTGGTACGGCAGTGGCGTCAGAGAAATACTGGGATCAACTGCGTGAGCAGAGCTATCTGTTAGGTCAATGCGTGTCACCAGATGATGCCTACTTGGGTCTGCGTGGCCTACGTACCATGGACGTGCGTCTTAAACAGCATGCTGAGAGCAGCTTGAAGGTCGCCCAATGGCTTGCCTCTCGCCCAGAGGTGGATCATGTTCGTCACCCTGCACTTGAGACGTGTCCAGGTCACCAGTTTTTTAAGCGAGATTTCACTGGCGGCAATGGTCTATTCTCATTCGTACTCAACACATCAAACAGCAAGGCAACCACTGCCCTACTCGATGGTATGGAGCACTTCAGCATGGGGTATTCATGGGGCGGCTTCGAGAGCTTGATCTTAGCTAACGAGCCAAAAAGCTTTAACAGCCTACGCACCATCGCCAACCCCAACTTCTCCGGCACCCTAATCCGCCTCCACATCGGCCTCGAAGATGTCGAAGACTTGCTACATGACCTAGAAAAGGGCCTAGAACGTTACAATGCGGTAATCCTAGAAGACATGGCTGCCGTGTAAAAACAGGTTCGAGACGCGGGTACGCTGCGCTACGAGGTGCGAGGGGTTTAGTGGTTGATGTTGGGTCTGCGTACCTAACCAACCATTCAGGTCCCCCTCGGAACCTCTATATTTCAGCGAGGCGGTCGGTCGCATTGGTTCTGCACTACCAACCAACAACGCAGAACCCCTCGCTCCCCGAAGGGCAAAGCCCGTCCTCGCTACTCGCACCCTTTATTTATCTCCCAGGGTATTGCTCGAACATTTTTTGCACTTGCTCGGCGATGAACTTTTCTCTATCGGCGGGCTTCATAGTTTCTCTGAGTTGACGTTGCGAGACTGAGCGCCACACGACCTCATTACTTTCACTATCGACTAGGTCAACGGCGATCTTGCCGTATTTAATCTCAGTGACGCGCGTTGGTGTACTTGCACCAAAGCCGTAACCAAAACCACTGCGGCGACTGCCACTGCCGACACCGACACTGAATGTTGGACCGTCAGCGCGCAGCTCTGACGCCTCTAAAATATCAAAGCGCACCATCAGATCATTACTGTCATCAGTGCGCTCGAGCCCCTTGAGGCTTAACTCTTTGTCTACCGCTTGTTGAATTCGACGACCATCAAGCCCCAAAGGCTCGCCGCCGGCATCTTCAAACTGATAGGTCTGATAGCTGGCGAAGTTGGCACTTGCGTTGTAGTCAGTGGCAACACTTGACGCGCACCCAGCGACGACCAAAGACGCCATAGTGACGATAGACATTTTTTTGAGTGATTGTAGCATCACGCAACCTCTTAATTTTGTTTACTTACTTAATCATACGCAATTATGAGCCAAGTAAAGCAGCCTAAAGCCATTAAACTGTCAGCAAAAACCTAGGAGCGACAAAAACACTCAAGATCGTGGTCGTTGACCACCCCAACGGCCTGAAGGTATGCATACACTATAGTACTGCCAACAAACTTAAATCCGCGCTTCTTTAAGTCTTTGGCGATGATATCTGACAAGCCAGTGGTGGCTGGGGGGAAGTTTTCACTGTCGCGATTATCCACGATTTGGTGGTCAACAAATCCCCACAGGTAGTCAGCAAAACTGCCAAACTCTTCCTGCACCAATAGAAATTGCTGGGCGTTATTGATGGCTGCTTCAATCTTACCGCGGTGACGAATAATGCTGGTGTTTTGCAGCAGCTGTTCTACTTTAAGCTCATCAAATTTGGACACCAATCGAGGGTCAAAGTTCGCGAAGGCTTGGCGATAGCCCTCGCGACGCTTGAGAATCGTGTACCAACTGAGCCCAGCCTGCGCCGATTCGAGCACAAGAAACTCGAACAAACGTCGATCGTCGGTTACTGGACGCCCCCACTCATTATCGTGATATGCCACATAATCCGGTTTACTCTCATCTACCCACTGGCATCGTTTCATTGTACTGTCCTATTTACTTCTAAACGCTTGATTGCGCGAACGATGCCGGCATAGTATCACGCAGATACGGGAACCTTCACCTTGTGCATCAAGCGATAAAGAACCGGCACCACAATCAAGGTCAACACCGTAGCAAAACCCAACCCAAACATGATGGTCACCGCCATGGGCTTGAAGAAGATATCGGGTAGCAGCGGCACCATACCGAGAATGGTGGTGATGGCGGCCATACACACAGGACGCACGCGACTTAGCGCTGCATCCACCACCGCAATGTACGGCTCCTTGCCCGACTCTATCTCTATATTGATCTGATCAAGCAAGACGATACCGTTTTTTAAGATCATGCCTGAGAGGCTCAAAAAGCCGAGTAGCGCCATAAAGCCAAACGGAGTATTGAGCACCAGCAAACCGGTCGTTACCCCAATCAGAGCCAGTGGCACCGTGCACCATACGATAATTGGCTCTCTAACCGTGTTAAACAAAAACACTGTGATCAAGAACATAAACAGATAGCCGAGCGGCATAGTAGTGAATAGGGACTCTTGCGCATCTCCCGATGATTCATACTCTCCTCCCCACTCGAACGAGTAACCCGGAGGTAACTCAATTGCCTCTATTTGCGGTTGCAGACGTGCTTGTAAGGTCGCGGCCGTCTCTTCGCCCAGCAAGTCAGGGTCTGCCATCACGGTGAGTATACGCTTTCGGTTCTTACGCACGATAATTGGGTCTTCCCAATAGGTGTCATAACCCAGTGCCACTTGCTGAAGCGGGATATACTCCGACTGAGCCGGGCTCCAGATCTTCATCCCTTCAACACTGCGAATATCTACGCGCTCGTTCTCTGGCAGCCTCGCGACTATTGGCATCAAGGTGGTGCCGTCACGATAGATACCGACCGCTTTACCCGAGAACGACATATTGAGGATATCATCAACATCTGATTTGGTGACGCCGTAACGACGAGCCTGACTCTCGTTGAACTGAGGCTCTAATACCATGGTGCGCTCACGCCAGTCGTGGCGAATGTTGGTCGCACCCGGATCGGCATGCATAATATCAGCAACTTGTGCTGCGATACGGCGCAGCTCTGTAGGGTCAGAGCCAATAATCCGCGCTTCAATCTTAGCGCCTCCACCTGGTCCTAATTCGATTTGCTTGAGCTTGTAGTTGATTTGCGGGTAATTAAGTTCAACGTGCTCTCTAAATCGCACCATCAAGGGCTCAAGGTTGATATAGTCGTCTATACGCGTCGTGATCTCGCCATAGGCTGCATAGCTTTTCTCTGGCGCGTAGGTCAGCATAAATCGCTGCAAACCCTTACCTGCTGTGGTGGTGATGTGCTCAACGTGATCTTGGTTGGCGATCCACTCCTCTAACGCCTGTAGCTGATCGTTGGTCGCGCGGATGTCTGTACCCTCAGGCATCCAAATATCCACTTGGAACATCGGTGTGGTCGAAGAAGGGAAAAACGACTGTTTGACGAAAGTGAAGCCGTAGATACTCGCAGCTAAACCTGCCAAAAGCACAATCACCGTGACCCAAGCTCGTCGCATGCAGAACTCGAGGAAGTTTTTGTACACCACAAAAATCATCCCATTATAGGGATCGTGATCCTCGGACGCCTCAGGTACTTTCTGCCCTTTAAAGAACATATCGGCGAAAAATGGTGTTAGTGAAATAGCAGTAAACCAACTCAACATCAGGGAAATAAGCAGTACCGTGAATAAGGTACCACAGTATTCGCCCGTCGCATCTTGAGAAAGACCGATTGGTGCAAACGCGGTTACGGCAATAATGGTAGCGCCTAGTAAAGGCCATTTAGTTTGAGTAACGATATCGGTCGCAGCTTGAAGTCGAGTTCTGCCTTTTTGCGTACCGATCAAGATACCCTCTACCACCACAATTGCATTATCCACCAGCATCCCCAGCGCGATAACCAATGCACCCAACGAGATCCTTTGTAGCTCAATCCCTTGGTACTGCATAAAGATAAAGGTGCCTAATACCGTGAGGAGCAAGATAAGCCCGATCAAGATCCCCGATCGCAGCCCCATAAAGAACAGCAAAACTATGATCACGATACCGACAGCTTGAGCCAGACTGATCACAAAACCACTTACTGATTTGTCGACTTCAGTCGGCTGGCTGTAAACTCTATCAATCTCAATACCTACCGGCTGTTGAAACTTCAGTTCAGCCAATTTGCGGTCGAATGCTTTACCAATTTCAACCACGTTGACCCCTTGAGCAAAAGAGATCCCGACATTGAGCGCGGTTTTACCATTAAAACTGATTATGTTCGAGGGTACTTCGACAAAACCGCGCTTGATGTCTGCAACGTCGCGTAGATAAATCAGGCCATCCGAGCTACCCCCGGTTAAAATTAAATCCCCAAGTTGATCAACATCTTGAAACTCACCCGTTGGGTGAATACGTATATACTCGCTGCCAATGCGCACTGCCCCTGCATCGGAAACTATATTTTGAGTGGCAAGCAAATTAAACACTGTGTCTGGTGCTAGGCCCAAGGTGCTCATCTTCTTCATCGAGATCTCAATAAACACCTGTTCTTGCTGATCGCCTGAGACCGAAACTTTACTCACCCCATCAACCAGTTCCAGCTCTCGCCGCAAATAATCAATGTAATCGAGCAGCTCTTTATAGGAGTAGCCTTCACCGGTAATGGCGAGCAAGATACCGAACACGTCACCGAAATCATCAATCACCTGGGGATCATTAACCCCGGGGGGAAGCTGCGGTGCTAGATCATTGACCTTACGCCGCAGTTCGTCCCAGATCTGGGGTAGATCATCCGGTCCATAGTTATTCTTCATCGTAACCGTGATCTGAGACAGACCTCGACTGGAGATTGAATTGACCTCATCCACATAAGAGAGCTGCTGGATGGCCTTCTCTATTGGATAGGTCACCTCCTCTTCCACCTCTTGAGGTGTTGCTCCGGGATACGAGGTCACCACCATGGCATCTTTGATGGTGAATGCTGGGTCTTCGAGTCGGCCAAGACCGAAAAAAGCCGCCGTGCCACCAATGAGAAAAATCAACGAAATCATCCAACTGATCACACGGTTGCGAATGAAATACGCCGCTATGCCAGTAACCTGATCATCCCCTTCCATCGCCTGCTTGGGCAAACTCTCCTCACTCATTACCAGCCTCCCGCTGCTTTAGTGGTTCGATCACATCGACTTTCATTCCATCACGCAGTCGCGATAGCCCCGCTATCACGATCTGCTCGCCCTGGGTTAGACCAGACAATATCTGTAGATTACTCTGCGATGCATTGCCTACCACCACCTGACGCTTGGTCACACTATCGCCCTCTAGCACCCAGACAAACTTGTTGGCGCGATCTAGGCTATCACCATCGGCATTAAACACCGCTTCAATCGGCACTTTTAAGCCTGCATTGAGGTTAAGCGAGGTCTCCTGAGCATCTGAGGTCACTTCAACGGCCATCCCATCCAAGATCACCTCATCATCTGGCATCGGCAAAGAGAGTGTCACGGAAAAGGTGCCAGAATCAGGGTCGGGCTGGGTGGTGAACTCCTTGACCCGCGCATCATACTCGTTGCCACTTGGCACGCGTACCTGGGCTTGGATACGACTCAGGACCTCTGTGGTGGGCTTTTTCTGATAGAGCTGGTCGGGCAGTTGAATCAACACTTCAACGGTATCAATACTGTGGACATTGACAATAAACTGACCCACCTGGATATTCTCAAACTGATCGACCGACACGCGCGAAACTATGCCTTCCATCGGCGAACGCAGCGTTGTAAAAGACAGACGCAGTTCGGCCAAATCAAGTTCAGCTTTGGCAATTTGGCGCTCTGCGGCGATTTCGTCAAACTGAGATTGAGCCAAAAGGCCTTTTGCAACAAGAGGTCTTGAGCGCCGTACTTGACTGTCGATCACCGCAAAACGCGCCTTGGCATTGTCGACATCAATCTTGTAGTCGGTGGGATCAATCATGGCAATCACATCGCCCGCCTTGACTAAGTCGCCCTCCTTGACAGCAAGAGAGCTTATCTCACCAGCAACACGAAAACTCAAATGAGAGCGATCCGCTGCATGCGCTACAGCAGGAAAGTATAAGTTATCAATCTCTTGGTTAAGCCCAACGGCAACCACTGAGACCTTAGGTATGAACAAGCGTGGTTCAACGGTAGGCCGCTCGCACCCCACTAGCACAGCGCAGACCGCCAAGACTGAGCAAATAGACGTATAGTTCATATTACAATCCTCGCTCCTTAACCCATGGGCGAACCTTAATCCCATCTTCTAAGCCCGCAATACCGGACACCACTATCTGATCACCATCATTGAGGCCCGATATCACGTGACGTCGTGCATCCAACTCCACTGGTATTCGCTTAACAATGCCACTGTCATTCACTCGCCATACATAGTTTTCTCCACCGCTCTCTTCAATGGAGGTCAATGGAACCCGACTGGCGGACGATTGCGGCGCGACTAGAGTGACGCTACCTGCCATACCCGGTAAAATGCCAATGTCATCGGGGCGCTCCATCACCATAGTGACCTTGTATGACCCTGTTGTGGGGTCAGCCTCGGTGTCTATTTCCTGAAAAGTTACCGGGAAAGTCGCATCGGGAAATGCGTCGAAGCGCATTGTCGACTCAATATTCGCGCCTTGGGTATAACGACTGAGCAGTTGGTCCGGTAGTTGGAAAACGATCTTGAGTAGCTGGTTGGTCTGGATATTCATCACCCCCTCTTGGGCAGCAACAAATTCATGATTTTCGGCGGGAACAATCGATATCGTGCCGTCATAAGGTGCCATCAGCTTGGTGTAGCCGACGTTGGCCTTAGCTTGATTGAGAGTGGCACGCGCGACATTGAGATTCGCTTTGGCCTCGTCATAGTCTTGCTCTGAGACTACTTTATCTTCGCGCAGCTTAGCATTACGCTGAAACTGCACATTGGCCAGGTTAAAATTGGCCTGTGCTTGCTTTGCAAGTAGGGTGTATTCATCGGGGTTAAGCTGAGCGAGAACATCGCCTTTTTTCACCTCTTGCCCGGCCAGCACATCGATACTCATCAGAAGCCCCGGTACACGAAAAGCCAGTACCGCGCGATCCCCTGCCTCTGAGACGGCCGGAAAGCTGCGCTCAAAACGACTATTTCCCACTGAAACCACCGTCATCTTGACGGGGCGAGATTCAGGCTCAGGAACGGGGGGTAACTCTTTACCGCAACCGATGGCAACTGCGCAACTCGCCACCAGCAAAAAATACTTTTTCAACATGGCCGGTCCAATCTTTGTTTATATCCTTGTCCCAACAAAGATAGACGCGCAAATGGGTATTATCTAGTTAACGGCCTGTTACTTTTCTCAGGGATTCCGTAACTTAGAGAGGCGAGAGGCGAGAGGCGAGAGGCGAGAGGCGAGAGGCGAGAGGCGAGAGGCGAGAGGCGAGAGGCGAGAGGCGAGAGGCGAGAGGCGAGAGGCGAGAGGCGAGAGGCGAGAGGCGAGAGGCGAGAGGCGAGAGGCGAGAGGCGAGAGGCGAGAGGCGAGAGGCGAGAGGCGAGAGGCGAGAGGCGAGAAAAGCGTTCGGGATTGACGTAACCATGTCAACCTCTTTTCATACCGATGATTGAAATAACTTGAGAGGCTTGTTTTTTCACCAGACAGTACAACACACTCCCCCTCGCCTCTCGCAGGGCAGAGCCCAATCTCGATTCTCGTCTCTGCAGAGCCTCTCGCTTCTGCTTTTAAAGCTTGGAAAACTCCCGATCAAACTTAAATCGATCTGACGTCACATAACCCTCAATCTCAGTGACTCGTTGCTCGACGGAGTCTAGGTCTCGGGCGACGGTGCGCAGCAGATCGCTTGGGTTGGTGCCGCGCTGCCAGGCTTTGCTTTTTAGCGTGTGGTCTTTTTTCTCTTCCCAGTGGGATTGAAAGCCGCTTGGCTGCTTCTCAATCATCAGTGACATGGCAACATACGCGACTAACACCAGAAAAGCAGCGCCTAATAGGGCCATCGTGATCACAACAATTCGTACTAACCACACCTCAACGTTGAAGTAATTGGCTAGACCGGCACACACACCGGTCAGTTTGCCGTTAATCGGGTCACGGTACAGCTCTTTACGCATCATAACGTCGCCTCCATTCCGGCGTCTCACTGTCGAGCACACGCTCAAGGTAAGAGACTCGTTGCTTGAGTTTATCGGCTCTGTGCGATAACTGCTGTAGCTGCTCAAGGTCATCACTCGATAGCCCTTCCGCCGTGTGTTTTTTACTGCGGTAATGAAGAAACAGCCACAAAGGAGCCACAAAGATCATAAACAGAACCAGTGGCGCTGAGATAAAAAATGAACTCATATTATTTTGACTCCTTCTCGTTTAATTCTTGTTTGAGTTTGGCCAACTCATTCTCAATTTCATCCTCGACTTGAAGCTCCATAAACTCTTGTTCGAGATCACGTGACGACTGCGTATCTAAGTGCAAGTCCGCTTCCGCTTCAAGCTCATCGATGCGACGAGAAAACTGCTCGAACTTATCCATCGTCTCTCGGGTTTTACGCGAGTTCAAGTGTTGCTGAACGTCTTTGCGATTGACCGCCGTTTTCACTCGGATCAGCAGTGCCTGCTGCTTGGCTCGGGTCTCGGTGATTTTGCTCTCAAGCTTATCAATCTCGGTTTTCAATTTATCAATGTTCTCATCAACAAGCAGTTGCTCATCAAGTAGCGTTTTGTGCACCTCGGTGACTTTCTGCTTTTCCATTAGCGCCGCTCTAGCGAGGTCCTCACGATTCTTGGTCAGTGCCAAGGTCGCTTTAGCCTGCCAATCACTGACCTGCGCCTCTACCATCTCAATGCGGCGGCTGAGCTCTTTTTTGTCAGCAATCGCTTTGACTAGATTACTGCGCACCTCGACCAAAGTGTCTTCCATCTCTTGAATGATCAAACGGATCATCTTTTCTGGATCTTCTGCCTTATCGAGCAAGGCACTAATGTTAGAGTTAATGATGTCGGTGAATCGTGAAAAAATGCCCATAGTGGTTCCCCTTTTTGTTGCTGTTGACCCTCTAGGTCACTGAGTAGATAACCTTGATACCTGCTGTTGATTTAGCCAGAAGTATGCCAACTTTTTTATGCTCGTTAATACAGCAACTTAACTAGAAAAAAGACGCTCACACCCTACCCTATCTGGTAAATTTTACCTACTATTGGTTAAAATAACCTCAAAAAGGCTAATTCATGCTTCCTAATATTCGCGGTAGTTCAAGCGCTATTTTGGCGGTGCTCGATCAGGTTTCACGCCTAGCAACCATAGATCGTCCAGTGTTAATTGTTGGCGAGCGTGGCACCGGTAAAGAGTTGGTGGCTCAACGTCTGCATTACCTTTCTAAGCGCTGGGATCAAGCTCTGGTATCAATGAACTGCTCTGCCCTCTCGGATGGGCTCATCGACTCTGAGCTGTTTGGCCACGAAGCTGGCGCCTTTACTGGTGCCAGTAAACGCCATATGGGTCGCTTTGAGCGTGCTGAGCGAGGCAGTCTGTTCCTTGACGAACTGGGCACGATGCCACTGACGGTGCAGGAGAAGCTATTACGTGTGATTGAATATGGCCAGTATGAGCGAGTCGGTGGCTCAAGTTTCATGACCGCTGATGTGCGCCTGATCTGCGCGACCAATGCCGATCTGCCCAAGGCGTGTCAAGACGGAGAGTTTCGTCCCGATTTACTCGACCGGCTCGCGTTTGATGTGATTCACCTTCCGCCGCTGCGTGTTCGTCAAGATGATGTCCTTGAGCTTGCTGAGCATTTTGCGATCAAGATGTGTCATGAGCTGGGGCTGGCCTATTTCACGGGTTTCTCAGCCAGCGCGCAAAGCCAGTTACTTGACTATCCTTGGCCGGGCAATGTGCGCGAGCTAAAAAATGTTATCGAGCGCGCCATCTACCAGCATGGTAATGCGAGCGCGCCTGTCTCCAACCTCGTACTTGACCCTTTTCACTCACCGTGGGTAACGGCTGAACAACCGCCTGATCGGAATTCGTCGAATCAAGCACCCACTACCAATGGACAACCCGCCGAACGCGCAGTGGTGGTCACCGACACTACAGACACCGTGCTACCCATCAACTTGAAGGCTCATTTGTTGGAAAAAGAGTATCAGTTAGTCAAGCAAGCATTGGTTAAATCCCAGTTTAATCAAAGACAAGCAGCAAGTCTGCTCGGTTTGAGCTATGATCAAATACGTGGCTTGGTAAGAAAGCACGGCTTGAGTAAAGTCAGCCAGTCCTAAGCCCAACTGTTTGTGTCATAACCAAAAACTAAGGTTAGGTAACAAATTTGTTAGCCTTTCCTCAAATGATTAGGGCATAATCGATCACTTATCTCATTTTTATCTGTTTGCGCTATGAAAGCACTGACTCGTTTGACATTCGCCCTAGTTGGGGCCAGCACACTCGCTGGATGCGGGAAGCCAATCGAACACACTAAAATCCGCCAACAAGGATTTACTTTTTGTGGTCAAGGGATCCCTGAAACCTTCAATCCACAATTGGTTGATCACGGCATCACTGCCGAAGCGATCAGCCCGCAGCTGTTTGATACCTTGCTGGTCCTCGACGCCGAGTCTTATCAACCAAGAGCGAATATTGCTACTCACTGGAGCACCAACGCCGATCGCACCGAGTACATTTTTCACCTGCGCGAGGATGTTGAGTTTCAAACCACCCAGTGGTTCACTCCAAGCCGGCCACTCAATGCAGATGATGTGGTGTTTAGTTTTGAACGTATCTTTGATAGTCAGCACCCGTTTCATTATACCGGTGGCGGGCTCTACCCTTGGTTCAGTAGTATCAACTTTGCCGGTTTGGTTAACTCGGTTGAGTCGCTCGACTCGCACACGGTCATTTTTCGCCTGAGCCGCCCTGATAATGCCTTTTTGTCTAATATTGCGACCTCATTTGCGGTGATCCACTCTGAGGAGTACGCACGGACACTTGAGATTACTGACAACAAACACCAACTGGACAGCCATCCGGTTGGTACCGGTCCATTTTATCTCGACGACCATCAGATCAATGACTTGGTTCGCCTCAAGCGTCACGATGGTTATTGGAACGGTCCGGCTAAGATGGAACAAGTGGTGTTTGATATCTCAGTGCGCGGCACCGGTACTTTAGCAAAATTACTGCGTAAAGAGTGCGACGTACTGACCTCTCCTATCTCAAGTCAGCTACCCGTGATAGAGCAGCAAGATGAGTTAGTCCTAGAAACCAAGCCTGCGATGAATGTGGCCTACATCTCAGTGCATACCCAACACCCAGCGCTCAGCGACCCACGTGTACGCAAGGCCTTGAGCCTAGCCATCAATCGTAAAAACATCCTCGATTCAGTCTATTACGGCACAGGTACCCAGGCGTATACTCTTTTGCCCCCCAATTCTTGGGCTTATCAAGAGGATAGCGTGCAGGTGCGTTATGATCGTAACTATGCCCTTGGCTTGTTGCGCGACGCTGGTTACGAGAGTGGGCTGACTCTGGTTATGTCAGTACCACTTGAGCCCAAAGCCTATAACCCAAGCCCCAGAAAAACGGCCGAGCTTATCCAAGCCAATTTTGCTGATATCGGGGTTGAGTTACATATCATCACCGATGAGCGCTATGGGCGCAGTGATACTGCGCAAGCGGGACGCTTCGATTTGATGCTCACAGGATGGATTGGCGATACAGGCGATCCAGACAACTTTTTACGCCCACTACTCTCTTGTGACGCAAAACAGGCCGGGGTGAATCTCTCTTCATGGTGCAATCAGGATTTCGATTTTTTGATTAACCTAGCACTCGAAGTCGATAAACCACGCTATCGCACTAATATCTACCGTCAGGTACAAAACCTGCTCAATCAAGAGGTACCGGTGATCCCAATCGCGCACGGCATGCACTTTCAAGCGCACCATCAATCACTGCAAGGTTTTCGTATGAGCCCTTTTAATGTCCAACCTTTCAATGCAGTGGAGCGAGTCAAGTAATGTTTATCTACACCATTCGTCGCTTTAACTTGTTCGTGATCACCATGATGATCATTACCATGGTGGGGTTCAGTATCTTGCGCCTTGACCCACTCTCGCCATGGAGTCAGGCCGACTTTTGGTCCGGTTGGCAAAGCTATCTTGGCGAGCTGATTCAGCTTGATTTTGGTGTGAGTAAAACCGGCGTGCCGATCACCGAAGATTTAGCGACTGTTTTCCCAGCCACTATCGAGCTGTGCCTGATGGCGTTCATCTTAGCGCTTGTGGTCGGGATCCCACTCGGCACTCTGGCCGGTATGCGTCAAGGAAAGTGGCAGGATATCTCAATTTCATTTTCAGCCATGGCGGGCCAATCCGCGCCCGTCTTTTGGGTTGCCCTGCTACTCATCATGGTGCTGTCGTTGAATATGCAATGGTTTCCCGTTTCTGGGCGCTATGACCTGTTGTATGAGATCCCACATGTGACCGGATTTGCGATCCTCGATGCATTCATGATGGAGAGTGAGTATCGCGCTTATGCCTTGCAAAGTGTGGTCGACCACTTGATCTTGCCAGGTCTGGTTTTGTCCTTATCCCCTACTATGCAAGTCATCGTTTTAATGCGTGCCTCGGTCGCTGAGGTGATGAAGAAAAACTACATTCGCGCAGCGCGGATCAAGGGTCTCTCTGCTTATGAGATCATCACTGAACATGTCTTACGTAACGCGATTCCACCGATTATTCCTAAAGTCGGCGTCCACCTGTCGAGCATGCTGACGTTAGCCATCATCACTGAGACGATTTTTAACTGGCCAGGTATCGGGCGTTGGCTCCTTGAGGCACTGAACAATCAAGATTTTGTCGCCATTCAAGCCGGTGTAATTGTCATCGCCACCCTTGTACTCAGTGCCAATATCCTCTCTGACTTGTTCGGCGCAATGATCAATCCACTGGTAAGGAAGGAATGGGATGCTAAGCAGTAATATCTATCAAGAAGAGAAGATCCCAACCCAGTTTGAGCGCTTTTGGCGTAGTTACCGCGCCAACAACCTGGCGATGTTCAGTCTGTGGTGCTTGCTATTTATCAGCATTATTACTCTCGGTGCTAACTGGCTGACACCGCACGATCCACAAGCTCAGTCTGGCTTTTTGCTGTTACCACCCTCTTGGAGCCCTGAGGGGACCATCGACTACTTCTTGGGCACTGATGATCTCGGTCGCGATATCTTGTCACGCTTGATCAAAGGGGCACAACTGACCTTTGGTGGCGCAGTCGCGATCACTGTTATTGCCGCCATCGCTGGCTCACTGATTGGGGTGCTGGCCGGAATGACTTCTGGCCTGCTCTCGAGTACACTAAACCACTTGCTCGATACCGTGATGTCTATCCCGTCTCTGCTGCTGGCGGTGATTTTCTGCGCGTTTCTCGGCTTTGGTGAGGTAACCATCCTCCTAGCAATAGGGCTGGCACTGATCCCACGCTTTATCCGCTCAGTCTATATCTCAGTGCACAATGAGATGGAAAAAGAATACGTGATGGCCGCGCGCCTTGACGGGGCCAATCACTTCTACTTGCTTGGCAACTCTATCGTGCCCAATATCCTGCCCGTGTTTGCCGCCGAGTTTACCTTTGCTTTGTCTGCGGCCATATTAGATATCACCGCACTGGGCTTTTTAGGACTTGGGGCTCAGGCACCGAGTTCTGAGTGGGGCGCAATCTTGGGTGACTCGGTGGAACTGATTTTTATCGCTCCATGGACAGTGACCCTGCCAGGACTTGCGATCATGTTTACTGTAATCTTGATTAACTTGGTGGGCGATGGTGTTCGCCAAGCCCTCAACGCTGGAGTTGAATAATGCCGTTACTTGATATTCGACACCTAACGATAGAGATCGAAACTCCACAAGGGATAGTGCGCGCGGTTGATCGCATGAGTTTAACCCTTTCAGAGGGTGAAATCCGCGGCCTGGTGGGTGAGTCAGGCTCAGGTAAAAGCTTGGTCGCCAAAGCCATTGTTGGCGTGTGTAAGGAAAACTGGCGCGTGACCGCCGATAGAATGCGCCTGGGTGATATCGACCTTTTGCAACTGACGCCACGTGAACGTCGTCGAGTGATCGCACGTGAGGTCGCAATGATCTTCCAAGAGCCCTCTACTTGTTTGGACCCATCCGAGGGTATTGGTCGTCAGTTGATTGAGTCTATCCCTTCACGCATGTTTGAAGGACGCTGGTGGGAGCGCTTTCAATGGCGACGTAAGCAAGCGGTCGCTCTGCTACACAAAGTAGGTATCAAGGATCACAAGCGCGTCATGGACAGCTACCCCTATCAGCTCACGGATGGAGAGTGCCAAAAGATCATGATCGCGATGGCCATCGCCAACAAACCTAAGCTGCTGATCGCTGATGAACCAACCAACGATCTCGATCCCATCACTCAGTCGCAGATCTTGCGCTTACTAAGCCGGATGAACCAACTGCAAAATACCTCAATCTTGTTGATTGGGCATGACTTATCCACCATTACTCAGTGGGCACATCGCATCACGGTGATGTACTGTGGTCAATCCGTTGAGTCCGCCAGCACCAAGCGCCTGACTCAGGCGCCTAAGCACCCTTACACGGTCGCTTTGCTTAATGCGATCCCTGACTTTAGTCAGTGGGTGCCCCATAAGCAGAAGCTGCAATCACTGCCTGGCTCAATCCCGCCATTGAAACACTTACCGATCGGTTGTCGCCTAGGACCACGCTGCCCTTATGCTCAGCGTGATTGTGTCGAGATGCCACGTACAACTCACCTGCGTGACCACAAGTTCGCTTGTCACTTCCCGCTCAATATCGAAAAGAAAATGGAGAAGAAAGCATGAGCGCTTTACTTGAGGTTCAAGAGCTAACCAAACACTTCACCAACCGCTCCGGTTTTTTTCGCAAATCAGTCAAGCACGCGGTCAAGCCAGTCAGTTTCACTTTAGAAGCAGGTCAAACCATAGGTTTTATCGGTCAAAACGGCTCAGGCAAGTCTACTTTGGCTCGGATGCTAGCGGGTGTAGTCGAGCCGTCATCTGGTGCCATCTCGGTAAATGGTGAGGAGTTGGCTCACAAGGACTTCTCTACCCGCTGCAAGCTCATTCGGATGATCTTTCAAGACCCAAACACCTCCCTCAACCCACGCATTCAGATTGGCCGGATCCTGGAGGGACCGCTTAAACGCAACACTAGCATGTCACCAGAAGCCAGGATGGCGCGCGTTAAGGCCACTTTACTTAAGGTGGGACTGCTGCCAGAGCACGCCTATTTTTACCCACAAATGTTAGCAGCCGGCCAAAAGCAGCGTGTCTGTCTCGCGCGCGCTTTGGTATTACAACCCTCAGTGATCATCGCTGATGAGGCCCTCAACGGTCTGGATATGGCGATGCGCTCGCAGATCATTAACCTGTTTCTTGAGCTGCAAGAAGAGATGGGTGTGGCGTTTGTCTATGTGTCTCAGCATATCGGTATCGTCAAACACATCACCGATAAATTGATGGTGATGCACGATGGTGAGGTGGTTGAAGCCGGGGATACGCAAGAGATTTTCGCTCATCCACAACATCCGGTGACTCAAAGGCTGATTGAGAGCCACTTTAGTAAAGCGCCAGGCGTTAAATAAAGAGTCGAGAGGCGAGTTGATTGTGGTCGCTGTACCTATCGGTGAAAAACACTTTTTGTTGCTCGGGGTTTGAGATCTTTTTGGTTGATCGCTATGATGTGCGGCCGATTTTCTGAGGGGTGGATATGCCCCTGTGCAGCACTATGAAACTAAAACACAGCCCGGTTACCCTGCATCAATTTGATGGTCTGTCTTTTCATCTAAAGCGAGATGATAAGCTCCACCCCCTTTTTAGTGGTAACAAGGCACGTAAATTCAGTCGCTTACTTAGCAATCCGCCAGCCAATATCGATACCATCATCTCGTACGGCTCAGCTCAGGCTAATTCACTCTACTCTTTAGCAGGGCTCGCCAAGATCCATGGGTGGTCACTAGAGTATTATGTGCATAACATTCCTGATTGGCTTAAAAGGCAGCCAATCGGTAATTATCGTGGGGCACTCGAGCTTGATGCGACGATCATCCCCGTCAACGAAAGCGAGCATGCGCTGCATCCTGCTGAGTATATTCGTCAGATCCGCCAGCCCAATGAGCGCTGCCTAGTGATCCCCGAAGGTGGGCACTCTCCGCTGGCAGAAGAAGGCATAAAACAGCTCGCGCAAGAGATCCTTGAATACACCTGCTGCCAAAGAAAACCATTTGCCGTTGCTCTTCCGTCCGGGACTGGAACCACGGCACTCTATCTGCATAAACACCTGAAACCTTTTGGAATCGAAGTACTCACTTGTGCGTGTGTTGGTGATGCTCAGTATCTGACCGAGCAATTTCGTCAGCTAGGTGAGGATGATCATCCAACCATTCTTGAGTTGGACCACAAGCACCATTTTGGCCGTTTAAACCCTGATGATTACGAGATCTGGTGCCAGCTAGAAGAGCAGACTCGAGTTGAATTCGATCTGCTGTATGATCCACTGATGTGGCGATGTTTACAACAATGCTGGGCTGCAAATCACGATCGAGAGCTTCTCTATATTCACCAAGGTGGTATTCTAGGAAATGAGAGCATGTTACCTAGATACCAACGTGAATATGGAGTTAAATCAACATGGTAGGATTTAAACGCTCAGCAACAATGGCGCTGATTGCCGCGTGTGTATATTCGGGCTCTGCCCTTGCTAACTCTACAGTAACCCGAGCGTCAGTGGGAAACTCCGCCAATCGCCCAGTCGTTGTCGTCGATAATGCTCAGATGAGCCAGCGCGTTTGCTACTACGAAGGGCAAAAGTACTCACTCGGCTCTATCATTGAGACCGCCAACCACTTACTTGAGTGCCAAGCCGACAATGACTTTGAACTCAATGGTGCGCTGAAATGGGTTTTGGTCAGCAACGATAATTGAGAGACGAGAAGCGAGAGGCGAGGCAGCTGACGCGGTAGGCCACTCGCTCTTCGAAAAGAAGTGTTACTCGCTTCCCTCCCCTGATTATTTTTTCTGCCACCAAAAACTGAGTGGTTGATTCTCGCCAATAATCAGGCGCTCGCCCATTTGTGGTAATACCATAGTTACGCCTTGTTGGTTAGCATGTTCAAGTGCGCGGTTGATCGGCTCTTGCCAATCGTGGATAGCTAAGTCGAATGTGCTGTTGTGGATGGGGAACATTACCTTGCCTTTGAGGTCTAGGTGCGCTTGGACACTCTGCTCTGGGAACATATGGATCTGTGACCATGCTTGGTTGTAGGCACCGGTTTCAATCAGGGTCAGATCAAACGGGCCGTACTTGTCACCAATCTGCTTAAAACCTGAGAAATAACCAGAATCTCCACTAAAGAAAACACGCTGGCTGGTCGCTGCAATTACCCAACTTCCCCATAATGTGTGGTCTCTATCCAACCCGGTACGTCCAGAAAAGTGCTGAGTTGGGGTGAGCGTATACTCAATGCCATTGAATACATGCGACTCCCACCAGCTCAACTCGACAATTTTATCCTCTTCAATGCCCCAGTTACGCAGATGTTTGCCAACTCGAAGCGGTACAAGAAACAGTGAGACCTTGGCTGCCAACTGCTTGACTGCAGTTCTATCAAGGTGATCATAATGATCGTGGCTTATTACCACCACATCGATACTGGGTAACTCTTCGACGGTTATTGGTGCTTGATGAAATCGCTTTGGTCCGGCCCACTGCACGGGTGAGGCACGGTCACTGAATACCGGATCGGTCAGCACTAATTGTTGATCAAGTTTCAACAGCACGCTGGAATGCCCAAGGCGAAACACACTGTTTTTTTGCTCGGTTTCTACTTGTTCACGACTCATCGACATAACGGGTAAATCAAAGCTTGGCTCTGGCTCGTCTCGTTGTGCGGTCAAATACATCTTGGTGATGTCGTAAAGATTCTTTAGACCCGACTTGTACACCATTTCCGAATTTTTGAATTTCTTCGGTAACTGGACTGAAACCGCATCACCTGCAGTTGCACAAGACATTTGAGTTAACGCCATAATTTTCGCTCCTAGTAGCAAGAGGTAAACAAGTAATCACTGTCAATACAAGTAAACTACACTGGACAGTTTACACACAGGAATACCAAAAGTAAACCGGCTAGTGTAGAATGGATTTTCGCAAACCTATGAGACGGACGAATGACATGACGGTGACAAAAAAAAGTCGCAGTGAACTAAAACGAGAAGCGATCCTAGAGGCTGCAAGAGCGTCATTTCTAGAGTTTGGCGTAGCAAATACCAGTATGGATAAGGTGTCAGCCTTGGCGGGTGTTTCAAAACGCACCGTATACAATCATTTTTCTTCTAAAGAGCAGCTAGTCGTAGCACTGCTCTCATGTCTGTGGAGCAATCCTCAAGCACTGTCGGAGCGTTATCTGACCCAAGATACCGATTTAAAACTACAATTGACGGATGTTATCTTTGAGCAAGTGATGACAATTAGTGACCCAAGCTATGTTGAGTTGTCACGAGTGGCGTTTGGTCACTATCTGTTCAAACCTGAAGAGCTTAAGCTGCAAGTAGCCGCCATCGACAAGCAACAAAGTGTGATTTACCAGTGGCTAGATCACCAGTGCAAACACAAGCGTATCGCCTTAGCGCGAGACGAAGTCTCACTGGCATCTGAGCAGTTGCACAGCCTGCTGAAAGGTACGGCCTATTGGCCTCAACTGATGGGTATCTGTGATCCGCTTGATGAAAAAGCCGCTCGTATGCTCGCTCAGCAAACCGTTGAGTTATTCTGGTCGCGCTATGGACAAACCCAGTAACAGACCTTGGAATAAGTTCGGTCATCAAGAGTGTGATTGGATGTATAAAGGTTAACCTAGATTAACCTTTATACATTGACTGGCTTTTTCGATTAAGAAAAGCGCAATTAGCCTGTGTAGATACAACCCGCAGTACAGGTCTCTTTGATCTCTACTTTGCTCAGCAACGGTAAACTGGGCTTGAGTTGGTCCCAGATCCATTTTGCCAGAACCTCACTGGTTGGGTTCTCCAAACCCTCGATATCGTTTAGGTAGTAGTGGTCCAAACGATCATAAATTGGCTTGAATGCGGCTTTGATTTCTGCAAAGTCGACCACCCAACCTGTATGAGGGTCAACTTCCCCCTCGACGTACAGACGAACTAAAAACGAATGCCCATGAAGACGACCGCATTTGTGACCCTCTGGCACATGTGGTAGATGGTGTGCAGCGTCGAACATAAATTCTTTGTACAGCTCGGATCTCATTTTATTACCTAGAAACGTTAAAAGAGCGCAATTCTATGCAGCTCTCGGCCTGATCACAAGTTCATCACGCAGTAAATTTGTTGCTATTCTTAAATCTAAACCGAATCTCAGCTCACCTGTTACTCAAGGGGAAAAAAATCCTAACGGATAAGCCAATAAGGGCTTGAAGCTGAGGATTTGCTAGGTAATATGGTCGTTTGATTCAAAATTTTAATCTAACTTGATGTTTTGCCTATTTTTCAACCAATAACTGGTGATTTTTGTAGCAAGGCATCTGGTTAATATGCATCCCTTAATGGAGAATGAAATCAACATGACTTACGCGCCTGTTAAAGACGTACTTGGCGGCAAGCTCGCGGTCGACAGTGAAGTGACTGTACGCGGCTGGATCCGTTCACGTCGTGATTCCAAAGCTGGAATCTCTTTCCTTGCCATTTATGACGGCTCTTGTTTCGACCCGATTCAGGCCGTGGTCCCTAATAATCTTAATAATTACGAAGACGAAGTGCTGAAGCTAACCACTGGCTGCTCTGTTGAAGTAACGGGTAAGGTTGTTGAATCTCCTGCTAAAGGGCAAGACTTTGAACTTGCAGCAACTGGCGTCAAGGTTGTCGGCTGGGTTGAAGACGCAGACACCTACCCAATGGCAAAAACACGCCACTCAATTGAGTACCTACGTGAAGTGGCTCACCTTCGTCCTCGCACTAACGTAATTGGCGCTGTGGCTCGCGTACGTAACTGCCTATCTCAAGCAATTCATCGCTTCTACCACGAGCAAGGCTACATCTGGGTATCTGCACCTCTGATCACTGCATCAGATGCGGAAGGCGCTGGTGAGATGTTCCGCGTATCGACGCTGGATATGGAGAACTTGCCGCGCACTGAAGAAGGCAACGTCGATTACAACGAAGATTTCTTCGGTAAAGAGACGTTCCTAACCGTTTCTGGCCAGCTGAATGCAGAGACTTATGCGTGTGCACTAAGCAAGGTTTACACCTTCGGTCCAACGTTCCGTGCAGAAAACTCAAACACCAGCCGCCACCTAGCTGAATTCTGGATGGTTGAGCCAGAGGTTGCGTTTGCTGACCTTGATGACGTGGCTAAGCTGTCTGAAGACATGCTTAAGTATGTCTTTAAGGCGGTTCTAGAAGAGCGTCGTGATGACCTTGAATTCTTTGCTCAGCGTATCGACAAACAAGCAATCACTCGCCTAGAGCAGTTTGTGGCGTCTGATTTTGCTCAAGTGGATTACACCGATGCCATTCAGATCCTGCTAGATTCTGGTCGTGAGTTCGAGTTCCCAGTTGAATGGGGCATCGATATGTCGTCTGAACACGAGCGTTACCTAGCTGAAGAGCACTTCAAAGCACCGGTTATCGTTAAGAACTACCCGAAAGACATCAAGGCTTTCTACATGCGTATGAATGACGATGGTAAGACGGTCGCAGCGATGGACGTACTTGCACCAGGTATCGGTGAGATCATCGGTGGCTCGCAACGTGAAGAGCGTCTAGACGTGCTTGATGCGCGCATGCGTGATATGGGAATCGATCCTGAGCACATGAGCTGGTATCGCGACCTACGCCGCTACGGCACAGTGCCACACGCTGGCTTTGGTCTAGGCTTCGAGCGTCTGGTGTCTTATGTAACAGGTATGGGCAACGTTCGCGACGTGATCCCATTCCCACGTACACCTCGTAGCGCCAACTTCTAATTGTCGCTCACGTACCACTTTCAAGGTATGGTATTCAAGGCTCAGCAATTGCTGAGCCTTTTTCTTT
Source organism: Vibrio sabulosilitoris (assembly GCF_055391395.1). Classification (NCBI taxonomy): domain Bacteria; kingdom Pseudomonadati; phylum Pseudomonadota; class Gammaproteobacteria; order Vibrionales; family Vibrionaceae; genus Vibrio; species Vibrio sabulosilitoris. Next base: position 1,768,980 of record NZ_AP029599.1, on the reverse strand, counting down.
GTGGTAATAACCGTGATCTACACTGGTGCAATCAGTACAATCATTTAACATATTGTACGACAAGATTACACAGCAATTACAACACTTTAAATATCTCTGAGAACCATTTCTCGTTTGCCAACAAGGCTCTTGCACTCGTACCGTAAAGGTGATTATCTATAACTAGGGCGACTCAAACAAGGATGTAAAAGAAGCTCATGGGTTTGGCTATTTCGTTTTTATACGCAACACTTTCGCTGGTTTACTGTTTTGGTCAATATGGTCAGCGCGAGAAATCATTGATCAAACTAGCGAGCATTCGCGCATGCTGCTGGCTACTGCTTGTCTTAGGCATAGAACTGTTTGCCGAGCCTAGCACCTATCAGCGTCTAGTACAGATCTCATTTTTGCTCAACACCGCTGGTGAGTTCTTTATTTTTTTCCGTCGCCGTAAAGCGATCATCTCAGCGACGTTTTACCTAATGGTCATTGCCAGCTTCTGCCGCAGCGCTGCACTATGGCTTTTGATCTATCATGATGTCACCAATGGAATCGAGCTAAGCATACCTGCATTTATCATTTCGATTTGTGTGCTGGTGTGGATGATTGTCTATCCGAACTTCACTGAGGGAAGGGATTTGCTGCGCGCCTATACCTTGGTCTTTTTCCTTCAGACGTGGGCTTCACTCGATCTTGCCATTCACCATGCTGATTGGGCTCACAGGCTGTTGCTGATCTCAACCGCAGGCTATTTTTTCTCATTCTGCCGTTATTATGCACAGGCGTTTATCGAAAAGAGTTTTGTTAAGTTACATTGGGTGCACTTTATCTCGAATGCGATTATGGCGGCGTCAACGGTATTGATCGCCGGTGCCCATATGTAGCCGTCAAGCAGTCAGAAACGTTTAAAAAGGGCGTGTTATCACGCCCTTTTTAACAGCGGATATTTGACACTTCCATTGGCTAAGATGACATTGAAGGGATAAGTGAAGTAGTTTATCGACCAGTTTAATCTACTAAGTCTATACCAAGTCCCTCGAGCAAACTTAAAGCCTCATAGCGGGTAAAGCGCGCTCCTTTGAGCTGATTTTCTAATACATTGATAGCAAAACTGTGTGAATCAGAAAAATCCACGCTAGATAAGTTGGTGCGCATAAATTGACTGTGACTAAAATCACTGAGTGTCATGCTTGATTGAGAAAAATCGCCCTCGCGAAAATCAACGTCATGCACCTTGCATTCTTCTAAGGAAAGATCGTGGAGTGTCAGACCAAAGAACGAGCTGTCATTGAGAATGCAGCGGGTAAATGCCAACTCAAAGTCAACATGATAGCTTGCCCATGATGCTCGGGTCCAATCCACCCCAACAAGCTTGCAGTCACGAAAATTGAGTCCAAACAGCGTACTATTGGTCAGCCTAACCAGGCTCAAATTACATTGTGAAAAATCGCAGTTAACGAACTTACAGTTAATAAATTCACTGTTGGACAAGTCACAATCGATAAATTGACACTCTTCAAACTCTACATCTCGCAATACTAACCCCGAAGCATCCTCAGCCTTATATTGTTCTTCATAGTACTCTTGATGGTTGCTAAACATCTTTCTGCCCTTTCCATTGCCTACAAAAAAAGCCCAGAAGAGTCTTCTGGGCTTAGTCACTACATTATGAGTCAAGTCTAGTCACGCAGTGATGCGCCAAACTTCTCTGAAACGTGTGCAACGATAGCATCAACCGCACCAGCGATATCTGCGTCTTCAAGCGTGCGCTCAAGTGATTGTAGAGTCAGGGCGATAGCTAGGCTCTTCTTACCTTCTTCAACGCCTTTACCAACGTACACGTCAAACAGCTTAGCGTCGGTTAGGAACTCGCCGCCTTGCTCTAGACACGCTTTAACGATGTCACCTGATGCCACTGCTTCGTCAACTACAACCGCGATATCACGACGGTTGGCAGGGAACTTAGACAGCTGTACCGCTTCTGGGATCACTTTAGTGTTGATTGCTGACCACTCGATCTCGAACACGATAGTGCGGCCGTTAAGACCGAACTTACGCTCAAGCTCAGGGTGAACCGTACCAATCACGCCCACTTCTTTGCCATCAACGATAATTGCCGCTGATTGACCTGGGTGAAGTGCTGGGTGCTTAGTCGCTGCGAACGAGTAGGCTTTTTCGTTTGCAGACAGCTCTAGAACCGCTTCTAGGTCACCTTTAAGGTCAAAGAAATCAACCGTGTTAGTCTCGATGTCCCAGTGCTCTTCGCTGCGCGTACCGGCAATCACACCCGCCAACATCGGCTCTTGACGCATGCCGTTTTCTGCAGACTCACACGGAATGAAACGCAAACCGTATTCGAACAGACGAACACGTGGCTGCTGACGCTTCTGGTTGTGCACGACTGTGTTAAGCAGGCCTTGGATTAGACCTAGGCGCATCGCTGACATTTCCACTGAGATTGGGAAAGGCAGGATCAATGGCTCAACACCAGGAACAACTAGTTTCTGCTGCTCTGGCTCAACGAAGCTGTAAGTGATTGCTTCTTGGTAGCCACGATCAACCAGCAGGTTACGCACACGCTTAAGTGGCAGGTCCGCTTCAACGTGGTTGTGCATCTTGAGTGCAGCTACTGGGTGCTGGTTAGGAATGTTATCGTAACCGTAGATACGACCCACTTCTTCAATCAGGTCTTGCTCAATCGCGATATCGAAACGCCATGTTGGCGCAGTTGCGCTCCAGCCCATGTCGGTTGTTTCAACAGTTAGACCCAGACGCTCTAGGATCTCAACCACGTCGCTATCGGCAATGTGGTGACCTAGTAGACTATCTAGCTTAGTGCGACGTAGAGAAACAGTGTTCGCTTTTGGTAGGTCTGCGTCTGACTCAACGCCAACCACTGGCGCCACTTCACCACCACAGATTTCGATTAGAAGCTCTGTTGCACGCTCCATAGCGCTCGCTTGCAGTGCGAAGTCCACACCACGCTCAAAACGCATTGATGAATCAGTGTGCAGGCCGTAGCTACGTGCGCGACCACGGATATGGTCTGGTGCGAAGAACGCACACTCAAGCAGTACATCTTTTGTCTCAGTGGTTACACCAGACTCTTCACCACCAAAGATACCCGCGATAGCTAGGGCTTTGTTGTGGTCAGCCACAACCAGTGTACCTGCGTTTAGCTCAACTTCGTTGCCGTCTAGTAGAGTCAGCTTCTCGCCTTGCTCTGCCATACGTACCACGATGCCGCCTTCAATCTTCGCTAGATCGAAGGCATGCATTGGCTGGCCTTGCTCTAGCAGCACGTAGTTGGTGATATCAACTACAGGGTCAATCGAGCGGATACCACAGCGGCGCAGTTTCTCTTGCATCCACAGTGGTGTTTCGGCTTGAACGTTGACGTTCTTCACCACGCGACCTAGGTAACGTGGACACGCTGCAGGTGCTTTCACATCAATAGACACAGTGTCTTCGATAGTGTTCGCTACTGCTGCTACTGCTGGCTCGGTTACGTCAGCGCGGTTAAGTACGCCCACTTCACGTGCAAGGCCACGGATGCTGAAGCAGTCTGCGCGGTTAGCCGTAAGGTCAACATCGACAGTCACATCGTCAAGACCCAGGAATTCACGAAAATCAGTGCCGATAACCGCATCTTCTGCTAGCTCTAGAATGCCATCTGATTCTACATCGATGCCAAGCTCTGAGAAGGAACAAAGCATACCGTGTGATGGTTGACCACGCAGTTTTGCTTTCTTGATTTTGAAATCACCTGGAAGAACTGCGCCAACCGTTGCAACCGCAACTTTTAGCCCTAGGCGACAGTTAGAAGCGCCACAGACGATGTCTAGCAGCTCTTCTGCGCCAACATCGACTTTCGTTACGCGCAGCTTGTCTGCATCTGGGTGTTGGCCACACTCAACCACTTGACCGACTTTAACGCCAGTGAAAGAGCCCGCCACAGGCAGAACGTCGTCTACCTCTAGGCCAGCCATTGTAATTTGGTGCGTAAGCTCGTCAGTTGATACAGACGGGTTTACCCACTCACGAAGCCATGATTCGCTGAATTTCATTGTGATGAACCCTCTGGATTACTTGAACTGTTTTAGGAAACGAAGATCGTTCTCGAAGAACGCACGTAGGTCGTTTACGCCGTAACGCAGCATAGTCAGACGCTCAATACCCATACCAAATGCAAAACCAGAGTATTTCTCAGGGTCAATGCCTACGGCACGTAGTACCTCTGGGTGAACCATGCCACAGCCAAGGATCTCTAGCCATTTACCGTTCTTACCTTTCACATCAACCTCAGCCGAAGGCTCAGTGAACGGGAAGTAAGAAGGACGGAAACGCACCTCAACTTCTTCTTCAAAGAAGTTACATAGGAAGTCGTGCAGAATACCTTTTAGCTGGGCGAAGTTAACGTTCTCATCAACCAGCATGCCTTCCACCTGGTGGAACATTGGCGTGTGCGTTTGATCGTAGTCGTTACGGTATACACGGCCCGGTGCGATGAAGCGGAATGGTGGTTTGCCATTTTCCATCGTACGGATCTGCACGCCTGACGTGTGAGTACGCAGCATCAAGTCTGGGTTGAAGAAGAAGGTATCGTGGTCAGTACGCGCTGGGTGATCCTCTGCGATATTCAGTGCATCAAAGTTGTGGAATGCATCTTCAATCTCAGGGCCTGATTCGGTGTTAAAGCCTAGCTCACCAAAGAACTGTTCAATACGCTCAACCGTGCGAGTCACAGGGTGAAGACCACCGTTCTCGATACGGCGACCTGGTAGCGTCACGTCAATCGTCTCTGCTGCCAGTTTCGCTTCAAGCTCAGCACGCTGCAAGGCGTCTTTGCGCGCTGCAATCGCTTGTTGAACCACGCCTTTCGCTTTGTTGATCTCTTGACCAGCACTGCGGCGCTCTTCTGGTGGTAGTTTACCTAGGCTTTGAAGTTGAGCCGTCAGCTCACCTTTTTTACCTAGATACTGAACACGCACTTCATCAAGTGCGACTAGCGATTCAGCAGCGTCGATTGCTGCGCCCGCATTAGCAATGATCTCTTCTAGATGTTGCATCGTTTCCTCATCTACCTACACCCATCATCAAATAGGCATAAGTGGTAGTGTCCGTCAGCCAGGAGTGCCCTGACCCACGTTTCCCCGTAGGGATTTCCGGTTTTTCAAGTAGCTGTACATAGTAGCGAAAGACGTCTAGAAATCCAATGTCATTTCGATTAAAACCGCACCAATAGAGCGGGTTAAAGGAAAAATATTTCTGTAATAGGTGAAAAGGAACTTACTACACTCAGCTCACCGTCTATGGCGAAAAATTCTCTCGCTCCTAATTAACGCCACGGCCTACTGACTTATGTTCATCGTCTTTAGCTAATCAACAGCCTACCTTGAAGCTCATAAAACGCCGTAAACATCTGTTTTATAGAAATTTAATATAAAGATCCTTAGCAAAATACCGATATATCGTCAGTACATTCAGCATAAAGCTTTTATATGTTTAACATATTTCTAAATATCAATGGGATGATGATGAAAAACCGCATAATAACTTTAGTCGTTGCTTCTGTCCTTTCTACACCAGCACTAGCAATCGACGGACTTCGTTTGGGAGGCGGCTTTAACACCGGAGAAATCGATGGTGAAGCCTTAGACACTGGATTTAAGCTAGAAGTCGGATACGACTTAGACAGAGTGTTTGGCCTATATGGAAGCATTGGCTTTTTAGATAAAGAAGAGAAGGGCGGCTCACGTAAAGCAACTCTCGACGTACGTATGATAGACGTTGGTAGCGATATCGGTTACGTCTTCGATCTTCAGGGCTCACAAATCAAGCCGTATGCAGCTATTAGCATTACATCAATGAACGTAGAAGGAAAGTTGATTTGTGGGAACTACACTTGTGAACAAGATGACTATACGAAAACAGCCGTAAACTTTGGTTTTGGTTTCCGCTGGTGGCAACAAAACCTTTATTTTGATGGCCGCTTTGATAGTAAAGCAACGAAGAACGAGGATCTCGATACACTCTCCTTCACACTTGGCTACAGATTCTAACCAACCGAGATGCTCTCTCTATAAGGAGAGAGCAAACCTCAACCGCATCGACACTCGCTTCTCGACTCTCGCAGTGCAACGATCTCGCCTCTTTCCACAGGAAACAAAAAAGCCCACTCAAACGAGTGGGCTTTTTTGTAGATTTGGAGCGACACACGAGGTTCGAACTCGTGACCTCAACCTTGGCAAGGTTGCGCTCTACCAACTGAGCTAGTGTCGCATAAATGCTTGGTACAAATTGTATGGCCAATTTGTAAGATGGTGCCCCGGGCCGGACTTGAACCGGCACAACGCGAACGTCGAGGGATTTTAAATCCCTTGTGTCTACCAATTCCACCACCAGGGCACGCAAAACTCTGTCTTGCGATGGTTGACACCATCCTTGATATCGACCCTCATGGGAATCGCTATCATTATTGAAGTGATGCTTTATCCACTCCAATACAAAATTGGAGCGACACACGAGGTTCGAACTCGTGACCTCAACCTTGGCAAGGTTGCGCTCTACCAACTGAGCTAGTGTCGCAAATGGAGGCGCGTCCCGGAGTCGAACCGAGGTCCACGGATTTGCAATCCGCTGCATAGCCACTCTGCCAACACGCCTTCAAACCGCTTCGAGAAACTTAACCGCTCCTCTTGGGTACGGGATGCATTTTTACGGAAACCGCGGTTCGAGTCAAACGTTTTTTTGTTTTTTTTATCCGTTTGAACAATATCCAATCAAAAGTGATAAAAATCACACATTTTGCTTGAATTACCTACAGTTAGCGGGCGCTGTGGGTGTGGAGGAAAACACTTTTGAGAGTCGAGAAGCGAGAGCCGAGAATCGAGATTAGTACCCCTCGCCTCTCGCAGCAACGCGATCTCGCTTCTCGCCTCTTCCCCAAAGGGGAATAAAAAAGCGAGCCATCTCGGCTCGCTTTTTTACATATTCTCTTCGCTCAGCAAATCATCCTTCGCTGCCGCTAAGTACTGGAACATCGACCAGTAAGTGAGGACGGTGGCGACATAGAGGCCGACGTAGCCAATCCAAACCATCCACTCGTCGAATCGCCAGATCAGGAACAACAGGGCCACTATTTGTGAGACCGTTTTAACCTTACCTACCCATGAGACCGCGACGCTAGCGCGTTTGCCTATTTCTGCCATCCACTCGCGTAGTGCTGAGATAATAATTTCACGGGCAATCATAGTAACAGCTGGAATGGTCACCCAGATTGAGTGGTAGTGTTCTGTGATCAAGATAAGCGCGGCGGCTACCAAGACTTTATCAGCAACCGGGTCGATAAAAGCACCAAAACGAGAGGTTTGGCCAAGTTTTCTTGCCAACATACCATCTAACCAGTCTGTTATTCCCGCGATTAGAAAGATCATCGCTGCAGCGAACGGCGCCCAGCTGTAAGGCAGATAGAAAGCGACAATGAATACTGGGATCAGAAAGAGTCGTAGTAAAGACAGAATGTTAGGAATATTTAAACGCATAATTTTTTTGGGCTCTTATCAACTTCGCGTTATGGTGCGAGATTTTCGTTATTGTTTCAATGCCTGATAGATGTTTTCTGCCAAAGAATGACTGATCCCCGGCACTTTGGCGATTTCTTCGACAGTTGCACGTTTTAACTCTTGCAAACCGCCCATGTATTTCAGCAACGCTTGACGACGCTTCGGGCCTATTCCTTCGATGCCCTCTAACGCACTGGTTCGGCGCGTTTTTCCACGCTTGGCTCGGTGACCTGCAATCGCATGGTTGTGGCTCTCATCGCGGATGTGTTGCATTAGGTGCAAAGCGGGCGCATCGGATGGCAGATTGAACTCATCGCCATGATCGGTGATCAAGGTTTCCAACCCTGGCTTACGCGTTACCCCTTTAGCAATACCCACCAAACTTGGACGTTTCGGCCAGTCTTGCCAAAATTTTTCAATCGTATCCAGTGCAGCATTCAGCTGACCCTTACCGCCATCAATAAAAATCACGTCAGGAATTTTATCAACATCAAGCTGCTTTGAGTAACGGCGCCCAAGCGCCTGCGCCATCGCGGCATAATCATCTCCACCGGTAATCCCGGTGATGTTGTAGCGGCGGTACTCCTGCTTCAATGGCCCCTCACGATTAAAGACGACACATGAAGCGATGGTGCTCTCTCCCATGGTATGGGAAATATCAAAACACTCCATACGGGTGAGTGACTCTGTCCCTAACACCTCTTGCAACTCAGTAAAACGCTGATTAATCGTCATTTTGTGATTAATCTTAGTGGTAATCGCAGTCAGTGCATTGGTATTGGCCAGCTTTAAATAACGACCACGCGTTCCTGTTGGGTTGACCTGAAAATACACTCGGCGGCCCGCAATCTCACTCACCGCTTGCGAAATGGAATCAATATCATCACTCAAACCTGAGGTAAGCAGCACTCGAGTAGGTAGTGTGCGCGCCTCATTGTGAGCGAGATAGTACTGAGTCAGGAAGCTATCAAACACCTCACTGCGATCGGTATTGGCGGGTATTTTGGGGAAATGACTGCGGCTACCAAGGATCTTACCTTGTCTAATCATCAAGATATGCACACACGCCACGCCACTCTCAATCGCAAAGCCCAGCACATCCATATCTTCACTCGAGTCCTCAGAGACAAACTGCTGCTCCTGCACTCGACGGATTGCCTGGATTTGATCGCGGTAGCGCGCCGCGTCTTCAAAACGCAGCGCCATACTGGCTTTCTCCATTTTATCCACCAGCAAACTGAGTACCTGCTGATCTTTGCCCTGCAAAAACAGCCTTAAATCGCTGACCAACTCCTGATAATCTTCAGTGGAGATCACCGATGACACACAAGGCCCAGCGCAGCGACCAATTTGATACATCAAGCAAGGCCGGGTGCGATTGCTGTAAACCGTGTCCTCGCACTGACGCACTGGGAAGATTTTTTGCACCAGATGGAGGGATTCTCTCACTGCACCAGAATCTGGGTAGGGACCAAAGTACTCGCCTTTTTTCTTTTTGGCGCCGCGGTGAATCGATACCCGCGGATGTTGGTGACCACTAAGAAAAATAAATGGATAGGATTTATCGTCCCTAAGTAGGACGTTGTACTTAGGCAGATACTGCTTGATGTAGTTATGCTCGAGGATTAGCGCTTCGGTTTCAGTATGGGTAATTGTTACATCAATCTTGGCGATATGGCTGACTAAAGCACGGGTTTTTTCGCTGTCGATCTTGGCGCGAAAGTAACTCGATAGGCGTTTTTTAAGGTCTTTTGCCTTACCAACATAAATCACCTCAGCATCGAGGTTATACATACGATAGACGCCCGGCTGACTGGTGACCGTTTTTAAAAACGCAGTCGAGTCAAATGGCAGATTGGCTTGAGGTGAGGATTGAGAATCAGACATTGGTTGGGTCGTTTAACAAAAAAGACCGCTAGGAATAGCGGTCGTTATTTAATACTACAGCGTCTCAGCATCCAGTATGCCGTGACGGATGGCAAGGTGGGTCAGCTCAACATCACCACCAATGTTTAGCTTACTAAACAATCGGTAGCGATAACTGTTGACCGTTTTCGGGCTCAGATTGAGCTGCTCCGAAATATCAGTCACCTTCTGCCCTTTGGTGATCATCATCATGATCTGTAGCTCACGCTCAGACAGATCCTCAAATGGATTTTCCGACGCTGGAGAAAATTGGCTCAGCGCCATCTGTTGTGCGATCTCTGGCGAGATATAGCGCTGACCACTATTCACCACTCGGATCGCATTGACCATTTCGTCTGGCCCCGCTCCCTTGGTTAAGTATCCTGCAGCACCAGCTTGCATGACCTTAGTTGGGAACGGATTTTCTGTATGAACGGTAAGAACAATGATTTTCACATCTGGATTGAAGCGCAGAATCTTCTTCGTTGCTTCTAAACCGCCGATTCCTGGCATGTTCATATCCATCAAAATGACATCTGCATGATTGCTACGACACCATTTTGCTGCTTCCTCACCGCTTTCAGCTTCCCCTGCTACGTTCATTCCACGGACGTCTTCAATAATACGTCGTATCCCTGTGCGAACCAGCTCGTGATCATCTACAAGGAAAACACTAATCACTCTTGTATCTCCACACTAATACTTTGGTTTGGCACCGCTAACCGCAAAGAATGGTCGGCAGTTTGGTTCGCCATATAAACCCATTGGAAAGAATTTGCTTCCATCGACTATGCTCCTAAATGCACTTTTTAGCAAGCTTTACTGCGCAAAAGTGTCGACAAACTCGTTTTGTATGGGCTGTTTATACCGACAAAAAATCGCTTTTGATCAATTATTTTTGATACCATCCACCAAGAGAATACCCTAAGTGTAGTTTGAGATACGATTGAACATCAACCAAGGCTTCGTGCTAACCCGACAAGCCCGTGATCGCGGCAATCAAACCATTATTGAGCTGTGGCTCGCAACTGCCAACGGCCCTGTCCAACTCGAGATCGAGGGTGAGAAACCGACGTTTTTTATTACCCAAGTGCATCGTTTGGATGCCGACGCACTGTTTACCGCACAAGGCATCGAGTGCGAGATTAAGCCACTTGCACTGCGAACGTTTGATGACGAAACTCTTTGCGCTTGTTATTTCAGCACTATTTCTCAAGCGCAAGCTGCGGCTCAGCAGCTTGAAAGTCACGATATCCCTACTTTTGAGTCTGATATTCGCCTTGCCGAACGTTACCTTATGGAACGGTTTATCAAAGGCGGCATCGAGTTTACTGGCCATGGGCAGCAACGCCACGGCTATCAAAGGATCACTCAAGCGAGGTGTCGCAGTGGTGACTATAAGCCTGACCTTTGTGTGGTATCACTTGATATCGAGTGCTCGGAGAAAGGTCTTTTGTACTCAATCGGGCTAGACTGTGAGCGTGATAGCCGTGTGATCATGGTCGGCACACCAGAGCCGGCTGACACAGCGATTGAGTGGGTCGCCGATGAAAAGGCACTTTTGCATGCGCTTAATCGCTGGTTTGCCCAATTTGACCCTGATGTTATCGTCGGTTGGAACGTAGTTGATTTTGATTTTCGCCTGCTTGATCGACGCGCACAGTGGAATAGCGTGACATTGTCACTCGGTCGCAGCGGTCGCAAGGCCTTTTTCCGCTCTGGCAACAATCAACAAGGTTTCATCTCGATACCGGGCCGAGTCGTGATTGATGGCATCGATATGCTCAAGAGTGCCACCTATCACTTCCGTTCATGGTCACTGGAGTCGGTCTCTCAGGAGCTACTTGGAGAGGGAAAGGCGATCCACAACGTGTTTGACCGCATGGAAGAGATCAATCATATGTATCGCCACGACAAACCCTCACTGGCAAAATACAACCTGCAAGATTGCGTGCTGGTTAATCGCATTTTTTCTCACACGCACCTTCTTGAGTTCGCCATTGAGCGCGCTCGGCTCACAGGTCTTGAACTCGAGCGCTTCGGCGGCTCTGTGGCGGCGTTTACCAACTTATATCTGCCACAACTGCATCGTGCTGGCTATGTGGCGCCCAACCTGCACCCCGAGAATTGGATCGCATCGCCTGGGGGCTACGTGATGGACTCTCTGCCCAATCTGTATGACTCGGTATTGGTGCTCGATTATAAGAGTCTTTATCCTTCCATTATTCGTTCATTTTTAATTGACCCACTTGGGCTGATCGAGGGGCTTAAACTCGACATCGGCAATCAACCTGATACGGCAATCGAGGGCTTTCGGGGTGGTCAATTTCATCGTGAAAAACACTTTTTACCCAAGATGGTGGAACAGATTTGGCAAGCTCGTGATGTCGCCAAGCGTAATAACGAGCCTGCGTTTTCTCAAGCACTAAAGATCATTATGAACTCCTTTTACGGCGTACTCGGCTCCTCCGGTTGCCGATTTTTCGACACCCGGCTCGCCTCAAGCATTACTATGCGCGGCCATGAGATCATGAAAACCACCAAGCACCTGATTGAAGAGCGCGGCTATCAGGTGATTTATGGTGATACCGATTCAACCTTTGTTGCGCTTAATCGTGCCTATTCGCAGCCTGAAGCCAATGAAATCGGCCAGCGGTTGGTGACAGAGATCAATGCCTGGTGGCAGTCTGAACTCAGTCAGCGCTTTGGTATTAGCTCCTATCTCGAGCTGGAGTATGAGACCCATTATCGTAAATTTCTTATGCCCACCATTCGTGGCTCTGAGACTGGCTCGAAAAAACGCTACGCTGGGCTTATCGACAAGCAAGGTAAAGCAGAAATTATCTTTAAAGGGTTAGAGAGTGCACGATCTGACTGGACGCCGCTGGCACAAGATTTTCAACACACTCTGTATATGATGGTATTTAACGACCAGGACCCTTCAAGTTATGTACGAGAGATGGTTGAGCGCACTCAAGCTGGAGAGTTTGACCATCAACTGGTGTATCAAAAGCGCCTGAGACGTAAGCTTGGAGATTATGAAAAGAATATTCCACCACAGGTGAGAGCCGCGCGCATTGCCGATGAGAAAAATGCACAGCTCGGCCGACCGTTACAGTATCAAAATCGTGGCCGGATCGAATATCTCATCACCATCAATGGCCCCGAGCCCAAGGATTATCTCGAAAGCGCGATTGACTACCAACACTATATCGACAAGCAGTTAAAACCGGTTGCCGATGCTATTTTGCCGTTTGTTGGTTATGACTTTAAGCAGCTTAGTGAGCCACAGTTAGGCTTGTTCTAACGCTGGTAGCGAACAATAAGCTGGTAGTACTATGTTCAGGGCTAGCCAATTTTGAACTCAGTACGCTGATAGGCTTTGACGAGCCAGTCACCAAAACTATCCAATAGCCCGACCACCGACCGCTTGGGGATCACTCTGCCAGAGAGCAAGATCCCCAACCGCTCTATCTCAACTTGCTTATCAGGGTAATAGCTCAAGAATACTTCGCCGCATTCGGCTGGTGAATCAATCCAGCGTTGGTGTTTATGCATAACCAGGCTGTAGCTCGCGCGCAATAACTTTTTGGCGATCATGACCTGCGCCTGTGCTTGCGCCGCCCCAGTGCTGGCTTGGGCGATTTTCTGTCGATAAATCTTTACCCAGCTAGCGACATCATTATTCCAGAACTTGCCTATTTCCCAACTCGGGACATAATCGCCAAAGCACTCCGCCAAGTTTTCACCATAGAGGCACTGACAACAATGGCGCAACAGAAACCCCCAAGAGAAGATGCTGTCTAAACTCACCACCTCTTTGGCTAACACTGTCTTTACGTTGAGCCCTTTGATATGACCAAAGCTGCGCTGAAAGCGCCACTGGATAGTGTTAAGTAAGGTTGTGCGCTGATCATCAAAGGGGCGATGGGTGATCACCACAATATCCAAATTGGAGCGACCCACGACGGCCTGCTGGCGCGCAACGCTGCCGTACACATAAAAGCTATGCAAATTGGTCCCAAGCCCAGCCTTAAAAAAACGCAGCGCGTCTTCGACAGCCGATTGGTATTCTGGTTGAAATGTAAACTGGGATTGAGCAAGCATTGAACAAACTAAGCGGCTAATAATACTAGTAATTAATGGTGAATCAGAAAGGCTATTTGTTCAAGCCTTTCCTATTGCTAATACTCAGGGTTATACTTAGCCCATCGATAACAAGAGGTAATATCCATGCCAAGGGCAAGTGAACTTAAAAAAGGATTCGCAATCGAATCTAACGGTAAAACCCTACTGATTAAAGACATCGAAGTCACCACTCCTGGTGGCCGTGGTGGCGCCAAGATCTACAAGCTTCGTTGTACTGACCTAAACACAGGTGCACGTGTCGACGAGCGTTTCAAATCTGATGACGTGGTTGATACCGTTGAGATGAACAAGCGCGCTTCTGCTTTCTCTTACGTTGACGGCGACGAGTACATCTTTATGGACAATGAAGATTACACTCAATACACCTTCAAAGAAGAAGACATTGCTGATGACCTACTGTTCATTACCGAAGAGATCCAAGGTCTACACATTGTTCTCGTTGATGGTAATGCCGTCGCGATTGAACTGCCATCTTCAGTTGAGATGGTGATTGAAGAGACTGACCCTTCAATCAAAGGCGCATCAGCGTCAGCACGTACTAAACCTGCTCGCCTACCGACGGGTCTCACTGTACAAGTACCTGAATACATTGCTACTGGTGATCGCATTGTGATCAACACGGCAGAACGCAAATACATGAGCCGAGCTTAATCTTATGAGCGAACTGATTTCTTACGATGACGTCATCGACATCGCCTACGACATCTTCTTAGAGATGGCCCCTGATAACCTTGAGCCAGCCGACGTGATCCTATTCACCGCTCAGTTCGATGACCGCGGCGCAGCCGAAATCGTCGAAACCGGCGATGACTGGGTCGCTCACGTAGGCTTTGAGGTCGATGAGACTTTTGCCGAGGTTCGTATTGGCCTGGTGAATGAGGCGGATGATAAGCTCGATGACGTCTTTGCTCGTATGCTTGTCAGTCGTGACCCAGAGAATAAGTTCTGTCACATGCTATGGAAGCGTGATTAGCGCCCAAGCACCCCGAAAAGGAGGCGCCAGCCTCCTTTTCTACAGCAAAAATACTCAACGCACGTAAGACTCCAAGGCTCAAACAAACTATCCACCTACACCACACTCCTCGCCTCTCGCAGGGCAAAGCCCGATCTCGCCTCCCGCCTCTGCTCTTACTGGATAGACCATTTACCGAAATAATCTGGTTATAATCTTTCTGTCACAATACAACGATACGAACGGATTATGTTTCTAGAGCCCTATTTTTCAACGCAAGACCAAAATGTCGTCTTCACGCGCCAACAAGCCAGTCACTTTGCCAAACTCGTCGCCGGGGACTTTAACCCAATCCACGATGAGGATAACAAGCGCTTTTGTGTGCCAGGCGATCTACTGTTTTCAGTGTTGTTGCAAAAAGAAGGGATCAGCCAAAAGATGCGCTTCGACTTTGCCGGTATGGTGAATGACGGGGTCGAACTCAGTGTTGTTGATAAAGGTGATAACGACGCTTCACTGGTCGATAAACAAGGTAAAGAGTACCTGCACATGTCGCGCGGTGGCGAGGTCTCACGCAGCCAAGACCTGATCGAGCATGTGATTAAAAGCTATGTAAAGTTCTCAGGGATGAATTTTCCACATATCATGGTGCCACTAATGGAGCAGCAGAAGATGATGATCAACTGCCAACGTCCACTGGTCATTTACGAGAGCATGGAAGTGGAATTTGACCGCCTTGATATCAGTCACCCTGAGGTTGAGTTTACCGGTGCAACCTTCGACGTTGAGGGCAAACGCGGTGTTGTCACAATGAATTTTGCCTTTAAAGAAGATCAACAGATCATCGGTCGCGGGAAAAAACGTATGGTAGCGAGCGGACTAAAGCCCTATTGCGCCGAATTGGTCGATGAGCTTGTCGAGCGCTTTAATCAGCGTAAAGCTGCGTTTCTAGCTCAGGTTGACGACGCCGCTTAAATTGCTTTTTCTAAACTGACTAAACATCCCCCCAACACATAACACAAGGGCTCCGATTCGGAGCCCTTGTGTTATCCTTGCTTGTTGCGCCAGTCGCGTACTCTGCGCAGCGCTGGGAAGCCGAGGAGCATAAACCACCAGTAGTTGATGGCACCTCCACCACCCCCCGAAGACGAACCAGAACTGCTTGATGATGTTCGACTCCAAGTTATATTGGTCACTGCCGCGCGGTCGTCACCTACCGTACCGCTTGCATCCTTGAGATAAGCAAAGCGTACTGAGTTGCTCTCTCGAGGAAGGTCCAGCTCAAGCCGAGTTTGCTGCGTTCCAGAGAGACGGGATTGCTCGAAATCATTCACATCAATGTTTAACTCGTCGAGGTTTAGCTCGCTCGAAACGTCAACATCGAAGCTCAAGTACCCCATCGGCAGTCCATCAAGCACCACAACAGATTCTTGGTTATCACCAATCAATGCCGATTGCATACCATTTTCAACCGCTTGCCATGGGTTACCGTTGACAAAGACCTGCTCGCCCAGTTGCCCAACTGAATCTTTGAGAGACTGATCGGCAACCCTAACTCCCTCATAGCTCACCGCACTGGCAATATTAAAACTTTCTCCATTGCTTTGATAATTGATCGTCAACTCATTCTGATACTGTCTTAGTGTATCAATTTCAAACCGCACCACGACCTGACAGCTCTCATTTACTTGTAACGAACCGAAGGTGTCACAGGTGTTCTCTGTAATGCTCGCTTGCCCCTCACCATCACTACTCAAATTGAACTGTTCAAATTCAACAACACTATTGCCAATGTTACTAAATTCAAAAGTGTGGTTAGTAGACGATAGGCTCTGAAAACCCAGATGTTCGCTTTGGGTATAGCTCAGGCCAGTTCGAAAGCGCGACAACCAGTCTTCAAAATACCCAACATCAGCATAAACACCGTAGGTGCCCGCGCGGCCACAGCGCTCATCACCCCAACTGACCCAGCCTAACTGCTCGCCTGTTGCCTTGACCACAATCGGGCCACCGCTGTCTCCCCGACAGCTATCTTCGCCTTCCGTGGGCGTACCAGCACAAAAATTCTGCTCTGGTACACTGCCAAACACATTGCGACACTCTTGGAGACTGGCTAACTTGACATCGACTTGCTGTAGAGTGTCGGGCAACACTGTAGGCCCCTCAGGGGTGGTGGTTCCCCATCCAGCGACTGTTAAAGTCACATCACCGTTCATATACAACTCATTCAGGCGGCCTTGATTGGAGAGAGTGGTCGGTGTTGCCTCACTGGGTAACAGACTGCGCTCTAGCTCCAATACCGCGATATCATACAACAAGCGGCTGGCATTGAAGTTCTCATGCAGATAGATGTTAACCACCGAGACACGAGTTCCCTGGGCCTCTCTGTCCAAATCGTTGACGCCAAAAAGCACATCCACTTGATCGGCGCTGACATCATCGACACAGTGGGCTGCGGTGAGTACATATCGACCGCCGAGATAACTCGACCCACAGCGCAAGCCACTGCTCGCACTGAGACCGTTAAATATTAGGGCGCCGATGTAGGGATAGGCATTGTCTGGGGCGTCCTCGCCGCTAATAATCCTCGCTTGTGGAGCCTCGACGGAAACGCCCTCCGCCAAAGCAAATGGACCGATTAATCCCAGGCCTAAAACGGCGGGTAGCCAATAAACTTGCTGCTTCATTATTCTATCCTTAGAAATTTAGTCACCGGCAAGGCAAAGGTCGCTACCATTGCCGTGATGCTTGGTGACAGACTGCGTTAGGTGCCAATGGCCTTTTTGATACCTAACTAAATACGAGTTATTTCCAAGTATAGAAAAGCCGCTACAGACGGATAGCGGCTTGCGTTATTGTTTTTGAGAATGAACGCCTTAAGTAAGATGCTGCAGCAATGCCTGAACTGGATGCTGTAGCTTAGCGTGCGCCAGACGCTTAACTTGACTGCGACAAGAGTAGCCAGTCGCCATACAACGATCTTTCGGTAAGCGCTCTAGTTGCCCCTGCCAGCTCAGGCCAAAGATATCTTTGGAGGCTTGAAGTTTATCCAACTCATGACCAAACGTCCCTGCCATACCACAGCAGCCAACCGGAACGGATATCAACGCCGCACCAAAATGACTAAAGATCGTCCCCCACTCTTTCTCTGCATTGGGCAGCTTGGTCTTCTCGGTACAGTGGGCGAACAGGTACCAAGGCTCATCTGCAGCAACATGCTGACTGAACGATTCTAGTCGTGGCAACAACCACTCATGAGCCGTAAGTACCTCAAAGTCGCCACGTTCATCCCCTAATATCTCGTTATACTCATCGCGATAACAAAGCACCAAAGCCGGGTCGACACCCACCATCGGGATGCCTAGACCCGATAGGCTTTGTAAGAAGCTTGCCGTGTCCTGTGCGCCATTAGCAAACTGGCGTAAAAAGCCCTTGATATGTTGGGCTTTACCGTTAGGTTTAAACGGCAATAACACCGGTTGTTTACCCAATTTCCTAATCAACAGACACAAGTCTTCGACCACTTCAGCATCGTAGTAACTGGTAAACGGGTCTTGTACCACCAGAACATAGTTGTCGCGCTCACTCACAGGCGTCTTGCGGATCGCTTGAAGATCAAACTCTTGATAAGCATGATTACGCTGTTTCAAATTCGGTTCGGATAACAGCGGCGTGTCCACATAACCAATCGATTTCTCTGTGAGCTTTTGCACCCATGGCTGACGCAACACCGTATTTGTTACCTTTGGCATCGCCCCCATTACTGGCAGCAAGGCTTCGATATTCGCCACTAGATAATCTTTGGCCGGGCGCTGATAGCGCGTGTAATAAGCATTCAAGAAACGCGCGCGAAAGCTTGGTACGTCGACCTTGATCGGACACTGACTGGCACACGCCTTACAGGCTAGACACCCGTTCATGGCCTCAAAAACTTCATGTGAAAAGTCATACTCATGGCGTTTATTGAGAGTATTGCGCACCCGGTTGAGCATTTTCTTGATGCTAACTGGGGCATTTAGGCTGCGCTGCTCGAGGTCAAGGATATCTATCCCCTGCTCAGACAGTTGACGCAGCCATTCGCGAACCAAGCCAGCTCGTCCTTTGGGCGAATGTCGTCTATCGGCCATCACCTTCATCGACGGACACATCGGTGAGGCCACGTCATAGTTGAAGCACAGCCCGTTGCCGTTACATTCCATTGCCGCCTTGAAGCTGTCACGTACTTTCACGTCAATCTGACGATCGAAATACCCTCGCTTGGTGTCACTGACTTTAACCAGCTCGGCTTGACTATCGAGCGGTGTGCAGATCTTGCCAGGGTTCATTTTATTTTGTGGATCAAACGCTGCTTTAACGCGGCGCAATTGCGTAAACAGCTCTTCACCGAAGAATTCAGGTCCATACTCAGAGCGAAACCCCTTGCCATGCTCGCCCCACATCAAACCGCCATATTTCGCCACCAACGCAACGACTTGGTCCGAGATTTCATGCATCAAGGCCTCTTGACGCGGGTCACACAAATCCAATGCTGGTCGCACATGCAACACCCCAGCATCGACGTGACCAAACATTCCGTAGTAGAGCTGCTGGCTGTCTAATAAGTCACGAAACTCGGCAATAAAGTCCGCTAAGTTTTCAGGTGGCACGCAGGTGTCCTCAGCGAACGGCACCGGTTTCGCCTTACCCTTGGTAGCACCGAGAAGTCCGACGGCTTTCTTGCGCATATTGTAGATACGGTTTATGCCAGATAAATCATCGCAGATCTGATAGCCGATGATCCCGGCCTGATTCGCCGCCATCAGCTCATCAAGCTTGGCGCACAACTTAGCAACCTGCGCTTGGTTATCCTCGATGCTGTCACTGGCGTATTCCACCATATTAATGCCAAGCATCTCCTGCCCCGGCACCTCAGTAAACAGATCGCACACGGTATGCCAGACAATATCCTGCTTGGCGAGATTAAGAACTTTGGAATCGACAGTTTCAACCGACAATGCGTTGGCTTCAACCATGACTGATGCGTTACGTAGTGCAGAGTCAAAGCTGTCGTACTTAACGTTAACCAGGGTACGCGCTTTAGGAATTGGGGTGAGGTTGAGCTTGGCTTCGGTGATAAATGCCAGTGATCCCTCTGCACCACACAACACTCGTGTCAGGTTAAAGTCGTTATGCTCATCCAAAGCATTCTTGAGGTCATAACCAGTCAAAAAGCGATTGAGAGCTGGGAACTTGGCCTCAATTTGTGGACGATACTCGCGGCAGATGGATTCGGTGACAGACACTGCTTGATAGGCAAAGCCATCTTGGTCAGGGATAAGCCCAGACACAGCGTCAGACTCAATTACTGAGCCATCGGCTAAAACGGCTTGCAGCGATAAGACATGATCGGACGTCTTACCATATTTTAACGACCCCTGACCCGATGCATCCGTGTTGATCATCCCGCCTATCGTTGCTCGGTTGCTGGTTGATAAATCTGGCGAGAAAAAGAAACCATGCGGTCTAACGGCGTCGTTGAGCTGATCTTTAATCAGGCCGGTCTGTACCCGAACCCAGCCTTGTTCATGGTTAATCTCCAACACCTTGTTCATATGACGAGAAAGATCCACTACCACGCCCTTAGTCAATGCCTGACCATTGGTACCCGTGCCTCCGCCTCGAGGGGAGAAAGTCACGCGTTCGAACTCAGGTTGACTACCTAGCTTGCCGATCAGCGCGACATCCGTCGTCGTGCGTGGGAACAGCACGGCCTGCGGGAGTTGCTGATATACACTATTGTCGGTGGCGACTGCAAGGCGGCTAGAGTAGTGGGATTCGATATCACCACTAAAACCATGCTGTTGTAGTTGTTCGAGAAACGACATCACGAACGGGTCGATATCAATTTGGGTATCCAGTCTGGGTAACATAGGCTTCCTGCTCCTTGGACACACGTCGGTCCAAGCTTCCATGTGTATTTAAATGTTGATTTCCGTCACTTTACAACATTTAAAAAGGTGTTCAAAACACTATTACGATGCCAAAATGCATCTTGTCATTAATATGTACGTCAACTCGACGAAAAATGGATAAAAACGGCAATCATCGCCGTAGAACATGAGCGGAAAAATGCGAAAAAACAAAGTTATAACTACTGAAGATATCCTCCTCAAACTCTGCCAATCGGTCTCTCAAGTCTTTACCTCTGCCACATCATCCGATGTTTCTTATTCCGCAATGGTGCAAAAAATCCATAAAACGGCGCTTAAACCCGATCTGGGCTGTTTTGTCTTGTTTGATGGTGGTTTTTCCGGCTTAGTCGTGATCAACTTTACCTCTCAAGCGGCACTTGAACTATACCGCAAATATATGATCAACATGGGTATGCCAGCAGATGATCTGGCGGTATTGCATACTTCCGACGATGTCGGCGACGTGCTTGGTGAGCTGATGAACCAACTGGTGGGCGATTTTACGGTTAAAATTCGCAATGAACTGCGCACCAATATCACCCAAAACCAACCGAAAATGTTGGCCATCAATAAGCAAGTCATCCTCTCTGTCGATACCAATCTAGACCGCCCGCAAGTTCGTCGAGTGACCTTCTCTACTGAGGAGAACAACATCTTCTATCTTGAGCTAGCAATGGATAAAACCGAATTTATCCAGATGGAGGAGTTTGAGGCCGACGACGAGATCTGCCCCGACGCCATCATCGAGCAAGCGCAGAGTGAATCTTCGGTTGAAATGCCTGTAGCGTCCAACGTTCGTGAAGAATCTGCTGACCTTCTAGATGAACTTGGAATATAAGCTAATTATCAGAAGTTTATTCGGAATATCTGCCAAGCAACTACCATAGCAATCGAGGTTTTTGCTGGCAATATTTCCGTTTAATGACAAAAAAAGGTAGACTAGCGGCTTTCATTTTTGTCTGTTGTAAAGTCTCCATGAGTAAACAAAAAGCCTTAAAGAAAATTGCAAAGTGTTTAGAGCTGGGCAATTCTGCTAACGTCAATGAAGCAGCCAATGCGATCAAAATGGCTCACCGTTTGATGTTGAAGTATGGTCTGGACAAGGATGATATCGAGTTTATCAAGCTGGGTAAGACCTTATCTTCTCACTTGCTGCCGGCCAACGTCAGCTCGACGCTGCTGCGCATCATTCGTGGCATCAATACCAAGTTTGGTGTTGAGGCGGTGCTACTCAACCATAAAGGCCTTAAAAAAGTCGAGTTTATTGGTGAGGCCGATCGTGCGATTTTTGCGGCCTTTGCGTTTGATATCATCTACCGAGAGATGAACGAGCAGACTGGGCAGTTTCGTAATGGTTTCTCCGGAAGCGGCACCTCAAGCCAAGAAGTCACTCGTCGCGTAAATAGCTTTGTCTCTGGTTGGGTCGAGGGCGCTCTTGAAAAACTCCCAGTGATCACGCCTGATGAAGAGTCAGCAAACAAGATCAATGACTACATCGATAAAGAGTTTCAAAACATTGACCGTGAAACTTTCAAAAAGCAACTCAAGGAAGCAATGAAAAATATTACTGCTGACTACGAGAAAGGGCTAAAAAAAGGTCGCACAGTCTCCGTCAACCGCCCAATCAATGGTGCCCAAGCGCCTAAAATGCTCGAGAAATAGTGTTCTCTGCGTGACCGGCACACCAAGGTGTGCCCCACTCCATTATGCAACTGCGTCTTAATTATGCACAAGCGTGCACATAAGGCTGATATTTTCCTTGTTAAGTCGCTGATTATTCTATACTGGTGTCAACATTTGAAATTTAACATTTTGTTCACATAGTTGTCGCTAAACTCAATCGTGTTAGTGCCATACTCGAACCAACAAAGAGCGGCTCTATGCAAGCCGCTCAGCTCAACCTCAAAAGGAGACTTTTATGTCCACGACTTATGGCACCTGCGATTGGTGTAAACAACGTCGCCGATTACAGCAGCTTAACTACTTGGATGGCAAACACCACCACTCCTGTGAAGAGTGCATGGAACTTGCTCGCTTGGATGTGCAGCTTTTCAACCAAGGTGAACAAGCATACCGTGAGCGCCTACTTAAAAAAGCCAGCTAAGAGAACAGGCTCGCGGCTAGGCAGTCTCAGTTTCTACGTGCTCGCTGACAAGAACCGAATCCCACGCCTAACAAAACCAACTAAAAACGTCCGATTTTCGGGCGTTTTTTCGTTTCAGCGTCTGTATTTCGAGTCAACGAACGCGAGGCAAGCACGGCAAAAATGTCGACGAGAAACTGAATCTTGAAACTGCTTGGGTATTAGGGGTTGATCTCTTATGCAAACAGTACTACTGTATACTCATACAGCATGTATATGGAGACAGTATTATGTATCACTTGGAAGCACCACAGCATCACTCAAACACCGCTGAACCTCGCCAATCGCTACGTGACATCCCTGAGCCTGTTTTTGCTCGACTGTCTCCTGCCTCTCAATCTAACCAGTGGATATTCTTTACCGCACAATGCCCTCGCCCGACCTATGGCGAGTGCCTTCATCATGCCGTAGATGTTGATAAAGTCATGCAGCTTAAGAACTCGTGTCGCTATTCAGAGCTCGAAGTCGTCACAAGAGCACTTCAGTCTGGTAATGCGAGCGCTATTGTCTGCTCAGGACACTTTAGCCAAGTCGAGAAAAACTGCCTGATCCATCTAGCTCAAGACGCACATTGTCAGCTGGTTTTTCTTAGTGACATAAGTAGCTACTCCGTAATTGGTGAAACTGTGCACTAAAGGAGTGATGATTGACGTACTTTTTATCCATTAAATGAGTCAGACAGCAATAATATTGGTTTAGGAAAGGTTGGTTTAGGAGAAGAATGGTTGAGAAAAAGGCAAACGTTTGCTTTTTCTCTGGAACATCATTTTGGTTCTGGTATTATTCCCGCGTTGTAACTATCCCAATCAAGAATTTGGGGTATCAGATTAACCATCTTATTTCGTTTGAGCGAAATAAATCACGATAGGAATGCCCTAGATGAGCCTTGCTGATCAAGTTCTAGCCGTTAATGATGATCTTCCCATTCGCACTGATAAACCGGTCCACAGTGGCAAGGTGCGTTCTGTTTATTGGCTAACCGAAGCCGACAGCCGTCGCCTAATTAAGGAAAAAGGATACGACGTTGCAGAAGATGCACCACTGGCGATCATGGTGATCAGCGATCGTATCTCCGCCTTCGATTGCATCTGGCATGCAGAAGGTGGCCTAAAGGGTGTTCCTGGTAAAGGCGCAGCGCTAAACGCGATCTCAAATCACTGGTTTAAACTGTTTAAAGACAATGGTCTAGCGGATAGCCATATCCTTGATATCCCTCACCCATTTGTGTGGATTGTACAAAAAGCCAAGCCTGTGATGATAGAGGCAATCTGTCGCCAATACATCACCGGTTCAATGTGGCGTTCATACGCTAAAGGTGAGCGAGAATTCTGTGGTATTGAGCTGCCAGAAGGTCTAGAAAAAGATAAGAAGCTGCCTGAACTACTAATGACTCCTTCAACTAAGGGTATTCTGAAAGGCATCCCTGGCGTACCTGAAGCGGATGACGTCAATATCACGCGCGACAACATCGTCGACAATTTTGCGGCTTTCAATTTCTCTAAAGCGGACGACATCGCGCTGTATGAAAAGCTGCTTAAAGAAGGCTTTGGCGTGATCAGCGATGCACTTGAGAAAGTCGAGCAAACCTTCGTTGATACTAAATTTGAGTTTGGTTATGTCACTGATTCTCAAGGTGTTGAGAAGCTGATTTATATGGACGAAGTTGGCACCCCTGATTCATCACGCATCTGGGATACCAAGGAGTACCAAAAGGGCAATATCGTTGAGAACTCGAAAGAAGGCTTCCGTCAGTTCTTACTTAACCATTTCCCAGACCCAGATATTCTACTGAATAAAGAGCGTATGCCTGAGCGTGAGGCACTGGCTCGTGATAATCAGCTGCCAGTTGATGCTTTGATGGCGATCTCAGAGACATACACTGGCATTGCTGAGAAGATTACCGGGCAGCCTATCGTGCTAAGTGCAAACCCTAAACAAGAAATCATCGATGTGCTTGATAAAGAGTACGGTTTGATTGCTCAGTAAGCACTAATACAACCCCCTATCGAATATAGCCAGCCGTAACGCTGGCTATTTTTCTTTCTAAATTCATCAGTTAGATTTGCATAATCAGTCGACTATCTTCACAATACGCAGCCTTTATTATCGTAGAGTATGCTTAATGACTCTGCCCTATCCTATTAAGAGCACCTTATATGAGCTTTTCTTCTCTCGGATTATCCGCACCCTTACTCAAAGCAGTTGATGAGCAAGGCTACACAGAGCCATCACCAATTCAGGCTCAAGCCATTCCTGCTGTTATTGAAGGCAAGGATGTGATGGCTGCTGCGCAAACCGGCACGGGCAAAACCGCGGGCTTTGTTCTACCGATCCTTGAAAGGCTTGCAAGCGGACCGCGCGTGCGCAGTAATCAGGTGCGAGCGCTAGTACTCACCCCTACCCGTGAGCTGGCAGCACAGGTACAGGACAATGCAGATAAGTACAGCCGCTATACTAATCTGAGTTCAACCGTTGTCTTTGGGGGCGTAAAAATCAACCCACAAATGATGGCGATGCGTAAAGGGGTGGATGTCTTGGTTGCGACGCCAGGGCGCTTGATGGACCTGTATCAGCAAAATGCGGTTAAGTTCGATCAGCTCGAGGTACTGGTCCTTGATGAAGCGGATCGCATGTTGGATATGGGCTTTATTCGCGATATTAAGAAAATTTTGGCCCTGCTGCCGAAAAACCGTCAAAACTTACTGTTTTCTGCCACCTTCTCTGATGAGATCCGTGATCTAGCAAAAGGCCTCGTCAACAATCCGGTCGAAATCTCGGTGACACCGCGCAATACCACCGCAGAAACCGTGACTCAGTCAATTTACACCACAGATAAACGTAAAAAAGCGCCGCTTCTGGTAAGCTTGATTAAAGAGAATAGCTGGAATCAAGTGCTTGTTTTTACTAAAACAAAGCATGGCGCAAACCGCCTGAGCTTCCACCTGGAAAAACAAGGCATCACCTCGGCAGCAATCCATGGTAACAAAAGCCAAGGTGCGCGAACTCGAGCGCTGGAGGGCTTCAAAAACGGTGAAATCCAAACCTTGGTAGCGACTGATATTGCTGCGCGCGGCATCGACATCTCCCACTTACCCTTTGTGGTGAATTACGACCTGCCACACGTCGCAGCAGACTACGTGCATCGTATCGGCCGCACCGGCCGTGCTGGCGCGGTTGGCGAAGCGGTTTCACTGGTGTGTAACGATGATAGCGCTGAGCTGTTTGCTATCGAGCGTCTAATCCAGAAATTACTACCAAGAAAAGAGCACCCCGAGTACAAAGCCGTCAACGTCGTACCAGAAAGCAAGCTTGATACCCGCCCTATCAAGGCTAAAAAGCCCAAGAAACCGAAAAAACCAAAGCCAGCGGGTGAGAAAACACCGAATAAAGGTGAGCATGCGGATGGCCAGCGTTCATCGAGCAAGCGCCGTGGTAATAAGCCAGTGAGTAAAAACTCTCGCCATAAACAAGTGCGAAAATATAAAGCTAAAAGTACTGCTCGAGACTAAGTGCTAACCCTTTTTTCGCCTAAAGCCTCATTTCGATGAGGCTTATTTTTCTCCAAAATTCAGTAGCTTTAAATTAGCAGCTCTATTCTCGACCATTTTATCCAACCAAACCAGACTCGTCTCACATAAACTTTGCAACAAAAATGTAAATCTCAAAAATCGGTTAGGTATTGCACTATTATTCGTGATCGTTATCATGTGCCCCCCTAGTTCCTAGCCACATTTTTCGACCATGAGATTGAATCGATACCTTTTTCCTTGTGCAATTATTGCCATTGCAACGCTAATTCTTTACCTGTCGCCGATTATCAGTGATAGCTTTAGACCCTCAACCTATAACCCACAAACGTTCGTCAAGGCCGTTGTTGATGAGGTGCTTATTGAAGAAACCTATGCTGACCCTATGGTCCCAAGTGTGGTAACTGGTCGCCAAAGATTGAGAGTAACCATTCTTGAAGGTGAACAAGCGGGTGAACAAGTGGATGTTGAGAATAGCCTCAGCCGCCTGCACAATGTCCATGTCATAGCAGGAGATCAGTTTATCCTCCTATTACGTGAGCGCGCGAGCGGTATGATCTATTGGCCTTTTAACCATGATCGTGCCGACGCGGTATATTGGATGCTAGGGATAATTATTGCACTGATCATCGGTCTCGCCGGTTTCCAAGGCTTTAACTCTGTCGTGTCACTGTACTTCACTGGCGCCTTGTTAATTGGGGTACTGATTCCCGCCATTTTTGCCGGGCTCAACCCTGTGCCGGTCACGCTTGGTTTGATGTCTATCAAGATTATCGTCAACTTTCTGCTTTGTGTGGGTTGGAATCGAAAATCACTCGCTGCTATGTTGGGGACGCTTGCTGGTGTTGTTGCTGCCGGTATATCCGCTCAATTCTTCGGTGAGATGGCTCAGCTTAATGGTCTATATCTTGAGAAAGGGGAGGATTTGCTCTATTTGGGTGGCGGGGCACAAATCCAGATACGCTGGCTGCTTTTCGTTGCGATCATGATCTCAGCATTGGGTGCTGTCATGGATGTTGCTATTTCAATGGTCTCGTCTTATCACGAGCTAAGAGAAGCAAGTCCAGAGCAAAGTGAACGCGAGCGTCTTTGGGCAACAATTCGAATTGGTCGTGATATTTTGGGAACAATGACGAATACGTTAGTTTTGGCGTTCGTAGGTAGTAGCCTTACTACTATCATGATGGTTTGGGGGTTTCAGATGCCAAGTATGCAGTTTATGAATATCCCAGCGATCTCTCTCGCTATGATCCATGCCCTCGCGGGTAGTATCGGTCTTATTCTCACTGTGCCATTTTCTGTCGCTATTGCTAGCTACATCTACCGTCGCTAACTGATTTTCATCTCCATACCAGCTCACGTAAAGCCCACTACTTTTGGTGGGCTTTTTCTTTTCATGCTACATTTAGCTAGATTCTTCAAGCAATTTAATAAGTCAAAATGTGACGCGAACCACATCACAGTATTTATGTAATTGTGTATATGAAATACACTACATAGTGATGTGCATCACATAAATCATTCATTTTGACGATTGCGCAACCGATTAGCTGGTTACACCTGTGTAAAGTACAACACAAAAAAAACACATGTAAACGATTGCGCAATCGATATATGTTTCAGAACTTACATTTTACACACCTTGTTACAAATGGATTAAATTAAAGGTTTTCCAAAAAAATTTCTTGAGTATATTGCGCAGCGACTTTCCACTAAGCAGACGCTAAAACAATGTACAAATTTTCAAAACCACTTTCGCTGATTGCAGCAGCGCTAGTTGTTGCTGGCTGCAACAGCAGCAGCAGCGATGACAAAGTAACTGACATACCACGTCCACCTGCAAGTACGGCACCGATTAATGAGTGTATTACTTACAAAAAAACTGACGAAGTAATCGTTCTAGCTGATAACCCTGATCTACGAACTCAAACAATTACTATCGGCGCAACCGGTGATATGCACGGCCGTATCTTTGCTTACGACTACGCACTAGACGGTGAAGATGTGAACGCAGGCTTCACAAAAATCGCTACATTGTTGAAAGAAGAGCGCGCTAAAGCTGACAACATGCTGATGATTGACCTTGGTGATACCGTTCAAGGTAACTCAGCTGAACTATTCAACAACGAACCACTGCACCCTGTTGTAGAAACCATGAACTTCATGAACTACGACCTTTGGGTTCCAGGTAACCACGAGTTCGATTTTGAGCGTGAGTTCCTATTCCGTAGCCTTGAGGGCTTCGAAGGCGCAATCATCTCTTCAAACATTATCTGGGATGAAAACGCAACGGGTTGTAAAGTACCTCACGACAAAGAAGAAGTACCTTTCCTTCCTCCTTTCCAAATTTATGATTTCAACGGCGCTAAAGTCGCAGTGGTTGGTCTTACACCTTCATGGGTGAAAATTTGGCAGGCAGCATCACCTGACAACTTCCGTAACCTAGACTTCAAAGATGAGTTTGAATCGGTAGAAGCGGCAGTTAACCTAGCCATCGAAACTCACAACCCAGACGTTGTGATTGGTGCTCTTCACTACGGCCGTAAAGAGAACGGTGAGGGTGTACACCAAATTGCTTCTAAGCTTGCTGACAAGTTTGACGTAATCTTCATGGGTCACGAACACGCACGCTTTATCGAACAAGTTGAGAAAGACTCTGATTACACTGCTGAGATGCTTGAAATCTCAATTGAAGGCGAAGCTGAATTTGAAGACAAAGCACTTTCAGGTCTTTACAACACCAAGAACCGCCACACTAAAGTAAAAGTGATTGAACCGGGTAACTGGGGCTGGGCTCTTGCTAAAGCTGAGATTGAGCTTGAAAAAGACAGCAAAGGCGAGTGGTACATCGTTGATACAACGCTTTCTAACTTGAAAGTGGACGAAGTTCATGAAGATGCAGCACTACAAAACGAAATGCAGTACGTTCACGATGCTTCTGTTGAAGATGCAAACACACTGATCGGTACAGTAGACGGTAACTTCACTAACACCTTTAACGGTGGTGCGGATGAAGCAACTAAAGAAGAGCAAGTATTGAACACTGATGGCCTGCGTCTTTACACCACGATCCACGCAGCTAAACTAGTTGATATGCCTCTAAGTGCTCTAATCAACGATATTCAAATCATGAACATCGAAGAAAAAGGCACAGATGCAAACGACAACCCAATCAAGGTTGACGTATCGGCTGCTGCAATCTTCTCTGATGGCTCTAACCTATTCGACGGTCAAGAGTACAAGAAGAAAGACAGTGCTAACCTATACATGTACGACAACGAGCTAGTTGCGGTTAAGATCAAGGGTAAACAACTACTTGATTACATGGAGTGGTCTTACAGCTACTTCAACGAGTACACTCCTGGTGACATCACGGTTTCTTTCAACCCTGATATGCCTGCATTCAACTACGACATCTTTGGTGGCAGCATCAAGTACGTTGTTGACCTAAGCAAGCAAGGTCGTGTAGAAGACTCTGAAGGTAACCGTATCACGGAAGGTGAGCGCATTACTATCACTGAACTTGCAGGTACTGACTTTGACCTAGAAGCTGAGTACGTGCTAGCAGTTAACGACTACCGCTACGGCACAACCATGCTAGCGAAAGGTTGGATTTCTGAAGAAGACAACCTATGGCAGTCAACAAACGAGCCAATATACGCAGTACGTGACATGCTAACTGAGTACGTTGAAGCACACGGCACACTAGACCGCTCTGAGTTTGACTACAGCAACTGGTACATCAAGCAGTACGGTGAAGTTGACAGCAAAGGCAACATCACGAACCAAGGTAGCATGATTGATACTCGCGAAAGCGAAGAAGGTGCTGAACTATGGCGTCGTCTTCAGGATAAAGAGATTTGTATCCTACGCGCTGAAGCAGGTGCTCGCTCATCAATCCACAAATCAGTTAACATCGGTGAAGATTCAACTTGGTTTGTAAACCCAGCATATACTGCAGGTGAAACTGGTGACGCGCTATACCAAGGTTGTATCTACGCGAACCAACCTAACTAATCGCTGAACTCTATCATCGCTTATATTCCAAGCCCCGCACTCGCGGGGCTTTCTTTATTCTCCCCGTCCTAATGACACTTATCTGTGACCTCAACCTCAGTACTTCGCACAATTTCTCGGCATCATGTTGAGTCAGTTTTAAATCAACGCTCAAGGAAGACCCATGAAAGACGAAACGCTTTCCATCCACTTTGGCTATGAGACCGACCCAACGACAAAATCGGTGGCTACGCCTATCTATCAGACCGTGGCGTATGAGTTTGATAACGCCCAACACGGTGCCGACCTATTCAATCTCGAAGTGCCTGGAAATATCTACACGCGTATCATGAACCCAACCAATGATGTGTTGGAGAAGCGCATGGCGGCGTTGGAGGGCGGGATCGCCGGTCTCGCGGTCAGCGCCGGAAGCGCGGCAATTAACTATGCAATCCAGACCATTGCCAAAGCGGGAGACAACATCGTTTCAACCCCACAACTATATGGTGGCACCTACACATTATTTGCGCACATGTTGCCTGACCAAGGCATTGAGGTGCGCTTTGCTAAAGACGACAAACCGGAGAGCCTGGCTGAGCTTATCGATGAAAACACCAAAGCGGTGTACTGTGAGAGTATTGGTAACCCTGCAGGTAACATTATTGACCTTGAGCGTCTGTCAGAGCTTGCTCACTCACAAGGCGTGCCGGTCATTGTCGATAACACGGTCGCCACCCCTGCCCTGTGCAAGCCTATCGAGTTTGGCGCCGACATTGTGGTGCACTCATTAACCAAATACGTCGGCGGCCATGGCACCAGCCTTGGTGGTATGATCATCGACTCTGGTAAGTTCCCATGGGCAGAGCACAAAGCGCGCTTCCCAGTACTCAACAAGCCAGAGCCGTCCTACCACGGCGTGGTGTACACCGAAGCGTTTGGCCCAGCCGCGTTTATCGGCCGTGCTCGCACAGTGCCTTTGCGCAATACGGGTTCCGCTCTGTCACCGATGAATGCCTTTATGTTGTTACAAGGCTTGGAAACACTGTCGCTACGTATGGAGCGCCACACAGAGAACGCGCTCAAAGTAGCTCAGTACCTTGAGCAACATGAAAAGGTCAGCTGGGTAAGCTACGCTGGTTTGCCTAGCTCTGATCACTTCCCTCTGGCGGAGAAATACATGGATAGCAAACCCTCGGCAATCCTGTCATTTGGTCTTAAAGATGGCTACGAGGCTGGAGTGCGTTTCTACGATGCATTGCAGATCTTTAAACGCCTGGTCAACATTGGTGATGCCAAGTCACTCGCGTGTCACCCAGCGTCAACCACGCACCGCCAATTGAGTGAGGCCGAGCAAAACCAAGCGGGTGTCTACCCTGAGATGATCCGCCTTTCGGTCGGCATTGAACATATTGACGATATTATCGCTGACTTAGAGCAAGCACTGAACGCTTAATGCTTGATCCACGCTGGGGTTGGCGATGTCGTTAGCCCCGTTTGCGCTTCCCTTATCAACACGCAATTCTCACCGCGCCCTTGCCTGCACTCTTGGCTTGATACATTGCCTGATCGGCCTGCTTGAGGCTGAGTTCCAAGTCCATATGATGCACTGGAATAAACGCCACTCCAACGCTGGCACTGACATTATGTTGTTTTCGCTCAAGTATCGGTAGTCGAGACCGAGTAAACAATTCAACAACCTTGCCGCTCAGCAGATGAACCTCTGCTTTGGTGTTAAGGGTATCGATATAAATGACAAACTCATCCCCGCCCAATCGGGCAATATTATATGGGCCGGGTTGCACGGTAAGCGTATCCGAGACCAGTTGACGTAGAGCAACAGCGAACTCGACTAATAATCGATCCCCGCTGTCATGACCATAATCGTCATTGATCTGTTTGAAGTTATCGAGATCGATGTAGATCAGTGCGCCACAAGTTTTACTTCTGTGCTGTTTTGCTCTGCACAACACGGAACAAAACGCCGCTCGATTAGCCAACTGAGTGAGAGAGTCAAAATAGGCCAGTTTGTGAATATCCTCCTGATGCATGCGCAAGATATAGTCATCAACCCTCTCTTGGAAAAATATCAAGATATGGCACATGCCACTTTGTGCCATCAAGGCCAACATAAAGCGCAGCTTAAACACATCTGCATATTCCGTCGTCACCAGATCATGATAAAGAACAATGATCACAGAAGTTAAAAATGCAGTGTTAACAACAACGCCAAGATGAAAACGATTAACGAAGATAGCAATTGCTGTAAGGGGGTATACCCACATCGCCCCGGTATTGGCGTGCCCACCTGACACAATTAAGTAGATGGACAGTGAGTAGATGATCATTGTCAAACCAATGAGTCCTAGCTGTCGCCTACGGCTGAGCAAGTACAGCGTCACGATCCCGAGCCCACTGAATCCCGCCAATACTAAGCCCATATCATCTCGGTCGACCCAAAAGGACTTGATCGAGAATACTGGTAAGAAGGCAATACCAAGAATCGCCAATACCCTGACCATCAACTCCTGACGACGCTGCCTGTCCTTGACCACTTCAGACAGCTTATCGGCGACAAAGCCATGCGAATGGCCATTCCATATTTTGTCTGTCATTGGGGGCTCCTTTGCAACTGAAGATTAAATGCCGCTGCCCAAATCGGGGTGAATACTTTTGGCGGTTATGTCCATAGCAAAGTACAGAGATAGCAACGGTAATCTTTCAGAAAACCGTGTTTCCCTTTTACTACTAGAGATATCAGGTTTAAGTCAGGATTGTCATAAAATTCATAAGCTTTAGTGATACAGCACCAACTTGAGATGACAATTTTGTTAACTGAGCACAACATCAAGGATTAGAAGGATTATGGTATTATTGGACCACTTTTTAGCAGGCATTCAGATCAGATTGGACGGACCTCAATATCTATCTATGCAAAGTGATTAAAAATGATAGTTTAGTGACGGATTATGTTGTTTATTCGCCACGTAAAAGGTATAAAAAAAGCAACCAATCTTCTTTACAAGGACGAGACTGATGTTTGAAAAAGTAATCGCAGCTCCGGCAGACCCTATCCTTGGTCTAACCGAAGAGTTCAAAAACGATCAACGCGCTGAAAAAATTAACCTTGGCGTCGGTATTTATAAGAACGAAGACGGTCAGACTCCGGTACTGACTACGGTAAAGAAAGCCGAAGCAGCAATACTGGAAACAGAAAAGACCAAATCGTACCTCACTATTGAAGGCACCACGGAGTACGGCCTTGCGGTGCAAAAGCTGCTGTTTGGCGCAGACTCTGATATCGTAACTAACCTGCGCGCAAAAACAGCTCAAGCCCCCGGTGGCACGGGCGCATTACGTGTGGCTGGTGAATTCATCAAGCGCCAGCTGGGCGATGTAAAGATCTGGATCAGCAACCCAACTTGGGCGAATCACAACGGTGTGTTCACCGCCGCGGGCATTGAAACCATCCAGTACAGCTACTACAACCCAGAAACCAAAGATAAAGATTTTGCTGGCATGGTCGCCGACCTTAGCCATGCCAATGAGGGCGACATCGTGCTGCTACACGGCTGCTGCCATAACCCAACCGGCATCGATCCAACGGTTGAAGAGTGGGAAACCTTGGCAAAGTTAGTCGCAGAGAAGAAACTTCTTCCTCTGTTTGATTTTGCATATCAGGGCTTTGCTAAAGGCGTTGAAGAAGATGCGGCAGGTCTACGTATCTTTGCCAAGCATTGCGATGAGATCCTTGTCGCTAGCTCATTCTCGAAAAACTTTGGTTTGTACAATGAGCGCGTTGGTGCATTTACTTTGGTGGCAAAATCCACTGACGTCGCCACCACGGCTTTCTCACAAGTCAAAGCGATTATCCGCTCTATCTACTCTAACCCACCAGCGCACGGTAGTGCTGTCGTGACCTACATCCTCAACGATGCGGACCTACGTGCTGAGTGGGAACAAGAAGTGGCTGAGATGCGCGATCGCATCCAGCAAATGCGTGAGCTGTTTGTTGCCACTCTGAAAGCCGAGGGTGTTGACAGTGACTTTAGCTTTATCGAACGTCAAAATGGGATGTTCTCATTCTCAGGACTGAGTAAAGAGCAAGTGAATCGCCTGAAGCAAGAGTTTGCTATCTACATCGTTGGCTCTGGCCGTATTAGTGTGGCAGGGATGACCAAAGCGAATATGGGACCGCTGTGTAAAGGTATCGCTGCGGTTCTGTAGTTAGCTAACTTAATTTTGTGCTACAAACTTAACCTTTCAGGTCAACTTGGTTCAAAGTTGACCTTTTTTTGTCCTTAAACCCAGTAACGCGGGTTGCAGTTCGCTATCTATATATTTAAAATTTATCCGATTTTTTGATGATATTGGACGTTGTCAACAGCGAGCTTTACCAACCTTAAGGTTCTCCCACTCCACAACCACGAAAGGTACCCGATGAATAACGATAAGCGCCCGCTTTATATCCCCTATGCTGGTCCTGCACTTCTAAGTACACCCCTGTTAAACAAAGGTAGTGCTTTTACCGCCGAAGAACGTATCTCTTTTAACTTAGAAGGCTTGCTACCAGAGAATACTGAGACGATTCAAGAGCAAGTAGAGCGTGCTTACCAACAGTACTGCAACTTCGAAAACGATATGGATAAGCACATTTACCTGCGCAACATCCAAGACACCAACGAGACCTTGTTTTATCGCTTGGTGCAAAACCACATCTCAGAGATGATGCCGATCATCTATACCCCGACAGTGGGTGCGGCGTGTGAAAACTTCTCTAACATCTATCGCCGTGGTCGTGGTCTGTTTGTCTCTTACGCTAATCGTGATCGCATCGACGATCTGCTCAACAACGCTGCTAACCACAATGTTAAAGTCATCGTAGTGACCGATGGTGAGCGCATTTTGGGTCTGGGTGACCAAGGTATCGGTGGTATGGGTATCCCTATCGGTAAACTTGCGCTCTACACCGCGTGTGGTGGTATCAGCCCGGCTTACACCCTGCCTATCGTATTGGATGTGGGTACCAACAACCCTCAACGTCTTGCTGACCCTATGTACATGGGCTGGCGTCACCCGCGCATTACAGGTCAAGAGTACGATGCGTTCGTTGAAGAGTTTATCCAAGCCGTTCAGCGCCGCTGGCCAGATGCCTTGATTCAGTTTGAAGACTTCGCCCAGAAAAATGCTATGCCACTGCTTGAGCGTTACAAAGACCGCATCTGCTGCTTTAACGATGATATCCAAGGCACTGCGGCGGTCACCGTTGGTTCTCTACTAGCAGCATGCTCAGCTGCAGGCAGCAAGCTCTCTGATCAGCGTGTCACCTTCCTCGGTGCAGGCTCTGCGGGTTGTGGTATTGCCGAAGCTATCGTAGCGCAAATGATCTCCGAGGGTATCTCTGAGCAACAAGCACGCTCGCAGGTATTTATGGTCGATCGCTGGGGTCTACTGCAAGAAGGCATGCCTAACTTGCTCGACTTCCAGCAACGCTTGGTACAAAAGAAAGCGGATACGGCGAATTGGGAATCTGACGACAACGGCTTCTCACTGTTTGACGTGATCAAAAACGCCAAGCCGACCGTGCTGGTGGGCGTATCGGGTGCACCTGGACTATTCAGCCAAGAGATCATCCAAGAGATGCATAAGCACTGTGAGCGTCCAATCGTTTTTCCACTCTCCAACCCAACCAGCCGTGTTGAGGCCACTCCGGTAGATATTCTGACCTGGACACAAGGCAACGCCTTGGTGGCAACAGGTAGCCCGTTTGCTCCAGTCGTGATTGATGGCAAAACTTACCCGATTGCTCAGTGTAACAACAGCTACATCTTCCCTGGTATTGGTCTGGGTGTATTGGCGGTGGGTGCGCATCGCGTCACCGACGAGATGCTGATGGAATCAAGCCGTGCGCTAGCCACCTGCTCGCCATTGGCTAAAAATGGCAAGGGTGCCTTACTCCCGCCATTAGAAGAGATCCACCTAGTATCTAAGAAGATTGCCTTCGCGGTGGCTAAAAAGGCGATTGAGCAAGGTGTTGCGCTCGAGATCACTGATGAGGCACTAGAACAAGCAATTGATCAGCATTTCTGGCAACCTGTTTACCGTAAGTACAAGCGTACTTCGTTCTAAATTTTAATCTTATTAACGCCTCGGCTTATTTGCCCAGGCGTTTTTTTCAAGTAGTTGTTTTAGGTAAGTATGTTAGATTTTCTTAATCCAGTTGGGGATCGCGTTGTCCCTTACCTCAATGATATCTCTACCGCAATGATCGCCTGTTTGTTGGTGATGGCCGGCGGTGAAATCAACCGTTTTCTACGCAAAGTGCTACGCGATCAAAACTTCATCGTACGAACTTTAATTTTTATTTTTATTAACTCGTTTGGCTATGGGCTGCTGATCGTTAAATGCGTTCCGTATCTGAGACAAGGACTACTTTCCATGCCAACGCCGTATATGCTTGCATCGATACTCGTGGCGTTTATTATCATTGGCATGTGGGCGCAAGATAATCGTCACGTCTAAAGGAAAGGATTCTGATTTCATGTTTGGCACTGTGCTAAAAGCTGTAAATACCGCCTTGTTGCTGATAGCGCTTGCCTTCACCTTGGTCATTGGCATTGATGCCTGGATAACCGAAAAAAACAGAGCTTTCATCTACCATGATCTCGAGCAAGTCCCCGAGTTCGACGTTGGTTTGATCTTGGGCACAAGTAAGTACCTGGGCCGAACATTAAACCTCTATTATCAATATCGAATGGACTCAACCTATGCCCTGCTCGATAGCGGCAAGATCAAGCATATTCTAGTTAGTGGTGACAACGCTCACCGCTCCTATAACGAGCCGTGGACAATGAAACGTGATCTACTTAAACACGGAGTAAGCGAAGATTTCATCCACTTGGATTATGCTGGCTTTCGTACGCTCGACTCGGTGATTCGAGCGCAAAAGATCTTTGGTACTAACCGAGTCCTGATCATCACTCAGCAGTTCCACTGTGAGCGCGCCCTGTTCATCGCCAATAATATCGGCATGGACGCGGCGTGTTTTGCCGCACAAACCCCAGGGGAACTGCCATCTTTTCGCCTGAGAGTGCGTGAGTTGCTCGCGAGGGTCAAGGCCGTGCTCGACCTCTTTATCTTCAACACTGAACCCAGATTTCTTGGTCCGCAGGAGCCCATTCAGCCTGGCACGGTAGAGTCCAACTACCCGTTCTCACCACAACCAGCGCAAGTAGAGCAATCGCAGCAGCCCTAAACCTCCACTGGTCATTACAGCACAGCATAGTTGCCAAACACAGCGGAAGCGCCGATGCTAAGAGAAATAGAGTGACACAAGGGCTCACATCATGCTCAACATGAATTTTTCTCAATCGGTCGCAATTGATACCAACTCAATCGACTGGCAGCCATCGCCACTGCCTGGAGTATGGCGCAAGCCGCTTGAGCGTGAGGCTGCCGAGGTCGGCCATGTCACCAGCATTGTCCGCTATGATCCCCGCTCCCACTTTAGTCAACACTTTCATCCTCAAGGAGAGGAGATCCTTGTCCTCGACGGTGTCTTTTCTGATGAACAAGGCGATTACCCAGCAGGGACTTACCTTAGAAACCCACCAGGCAGTCACCACACTCCCTATAGCCAACCTGGCTGCTTGTTATTCGTCAAGCTCAATCAAATCAATCAGGATGATACCGAGTCTGTCCGACAGTATACGCAATTGGACGCAACTGACACTCCCATCGTCTTACACCAACATCATAGCGAGCAAGTCGGCTTAGTGAGTATCGATGTGTTTCAATCACTGCCAGCCTTTGAGAGCTTCACCCATGTCGAGCTACTGTTGCTCACTGGTGCATTAATCTTCAAAGGACAAGAGCTGCAACCATTAAGTTGGCTACGTATCGTCGGTCATGACGCGGAACAGCTTGTGATCAGCAAGCCCTGCAATATTTGGTTTAAAGCCCGCAATCAAACCTGAACATTTTACTCCAATGCGCGTAGTTAATGGGCATTAAGTGTGAAAGAGGACTCACTATGATTGCGTTGATCGTTGGGGGAAGCGGCGGCATTGGGCAGGCACTGGCAAACACATTAATGTCGATGGGTTATGATGTCCACGCAACCTATCATCACACCTCTCCTGTAAGCACTTCCGATTGTGACGGCAAGCCTAAAAGCACTACATCAATTCAGTGGTATCAGTGTGATGTTACCTGCGAGGATCAAATTGAGAGCCTCGCCAGCCACTTTACATCCATCGACATACTGATCAACACAGTAGGTATTCTACACGCCAGCGAGCAAAAGCCAGAGAAAACGATCA
The DNA here is from genome assembly GCF_055391395.1 of Vibrio sabulosilitoris. Taxonomy (NCBI): domain Bacteria; kingdom Pseudomonadati; phylum Pseudomonadota; class Gammaproteobacteria; order Vibrionales; family Vibrionaceae; genus Vibrio; species Vibrio sabulosilitoris. Next base: position 1,730,495 of record NZ_AP029599.1, on the reverse strand, counting down.
CTCAGCTCAATCCTGACGCATTCTTAAACTCGATAGCACATAACACCCTGCCCACCCTGCTACTGGCGAAGCATTTTCATCGCCAGCTTAATACTAAACACAAAACATTTTTGATCAGTTTTTCTGCACGCGTAGGTAGCATCTCGGACAATCAACGAGGTGGCTGGCACAGCTATCGTTGCTCCAAGGCTGCGCTGAATATGGCAATAAAGAACATCGCGATTGAGTGGCAGATCAAAGTCCCGCAATGCTGTGTGGTGGCCTTTCACCCAGGCACCATAGATACATCGCTATCGCAGCCTTTCCAAAGGCACTTGCCTGAAGGACAACTCAAGTCACCCCAGTGGGTTGCCGATAAACTGTGCAGTTTGATCTGCCAGTGGGACCAACGCGCTAGTGGGCTGTGCTATGACTACGAAGGAAGAGTCATCCCTTGGTAACGGCGGATCTAAAACACAGAGCACTGTTTGTTCTTGAAATAGAAAAACACGCTAATAGCGACAAACAGCAATGTAAAATAGTAGAAGAACGACGACAGTGAGGCCAAAAATGCTAGGTTCTCTTCTATCTCCACTTCGCTGTAACCGCTCGAAACCAACTTATAGTAATAAGCGTATAGCATACCAATAAGTCCATAACCTAAATTAAATATCAAGCCTTTAAAGCTGAGCACCGTGGCGCGATTATGCGATTCGGTATTTTTGTTGAGGTGATAGCTGGTAAAAATGTTCATCGTCATAATGATGAAGATTAAAATTAACGCTGGAATGACCCCATAAATCGGCCAGCCCAAACCTATCCAATAGTAGGTGCCCATGGTCGCAATTCCCGCCAGTGCAATAAATGGCTTGGGAGCGATACGCTCTGCCAATAGCCGACTTTGACCTGCAAGTAGGATTTGCAGCACACTGATCCCAGCGCCAATGAACCCGAAATAGAGGATTGGTATGTCAATTGCGTGGTAATACTGGCTGTTCATGGTCAAAAACATCCGTGATGTGTGCTCAAATAAGCTGTAGTACAGCAAGATAAACAGCACATAAGGGGTCGAGAGTACCCACTTACATGTCGCCATCGTCAGTTTGAGGCTCTCCATCGCACTCGAGGTGTACTCACCTTCATTGTCAACGTGCTTTTGGTCCTCTTGCATGTTGAAAGCGGCGTAAATCGCCACCAGCGCGACAAACAAAGTGGCGATCACCGGAATACGCATCAGATCCTGTGTACTCTCTGGCACTGGCAGTCCAAGTAGAGAAAACACGCTTGCCATAAAATCCACATCATACATCGCCGCCCCGATCAGGGTGACAAAAATGCCCACGCTCGAAGCAATTCGCAACTGGATCTGCAGTACCTGTGGCCACGCGTTCTCTTTCCCCTGCTCTTTGAGCGTGTCGTACGCTAGAGCTTCATCTGCACCGCTGGCCAAAGACATTGCCAAACCGCTCAATACACGGTTAATAAAAAACACCACAAACACCAAAGTCGGGTTACCGGTTGGCACAAAGGCAATCATGGCAATCTCAATAAACATCGCAAACGATGAAAGCACCACCAGCTTCTTGCGCCCCAAGGTATCGGCAAAAGCCCCAGAGGGCACCTCGGAAATCACGATGGTGGCCGCCCATACGACATTGAGCATGGCGAACTGCGACAGGGTCAGTCCATAATCTAAATACAATAGGGTAAAAACGGGATAGTAAAAGCGCGCAAAATAACTGCTGCGAAAAATCAAGAAGTAGCGAACATTATCGATTTGAAGGATCTGTTTGAGCGTCATATTACCGTCGGTCGTTTAAAACACATTAAATTAGGTATAGACCCATAAGAGCAGATGGTAAAAACGAGCCCTCCACACTCCATGATTCTTACTTTATCCACAGCCAGCGACGGTTAAAATTAAGATGGCGCAATTCTAATTAAATTCACTGATGCAAATCAAAAAGCAGCAGAGATCCGTACACAGGTTTGCTCTTGGTTGTGACAGAGTGGTTATCCTGCACTGTTGAGCTAATTGGTAGCCAAATTGAAAAACATCTGCCCAGAGTGAAAAAGGCAACGGGATGGCATTTTGCAAGAAAAACGGCATAATCGTAGCGTCTAACACTGAAGAAAACTCCTAAAGAAGAAAGCACCATGAACGATTTTCAATACTACTTCCATCAACTTCCTTGCTTTAACTGTAAGAAAACCAAAGTAAGCACTGACTTGGGCTGGCTAACCGCCACGATGAAAGAAGATGTTCTAGCGCAGGTCGACACCATGATCAGCCAAGGTAATGTTGAGCCTGACCTTACCGTCAACGTCACATGCGACAAAGATGAGGCTCGCGTGTATCTGCTGTTGAACTTCTTCGGTTACTCAGAAGACGAACTTGCTGCTCAAATTGAGCCGGAAGATGAGCAAGAAGTTGCGAATGAAATCAATCAGCTGATGGGCTCTGATCACGACACAGCCGCGTTTGAACATGAAATTGCCCTGCAGAGCTGCAGCGATTGTGAAATCGATCTCGAGTTGGACGGATCTATTCGCTGACGTTGCTCGGTATAGCGGTCCACTCTGGGATATTGCAATAGCCTCCTCAAACACTTAGCAACAATTCGATCAGGTCAAACCAGTTATCATATGGTATAGTGCCGCGCTCTCTGAGGAGATGGGTCCAGATGAATCAAGAAAAAGCGCTTGAATTGGTCTATTTTTAAACGCATAAGCAGAGGATTGGCGTGAACGCCACCGTGTGCTCTATGTGCCTCAGAGGAAAAATGTTTGTTCAGCCGCTCAGGGTGCCAACTTCCACGGAATTGAGATTGGATTAGGCTCTTTGGTTATTAATAACAAACACTTACTCTCGCAACAAAAGAGCTCACTGAGCTCTTTTTTACGTTTTTGCAGCATCAAAATGGCACAAAAAAGCATCGCCACCTACGCGCAGAAACTAGCTTCAGGCGCATACAAATAATGCGAGATACGGTTGAACAAATTAGACTAACGCTCATTCATTAAGGAGGATGACCGAGCAACAATAAAAAGAGGTTATATGAATCAACTAATTTCTGTCGGTGCACTAGAGTCATTTCTCATTGCAATCTTGGTCCTGTTCTTAGGTCACTTTATCAACACCAAGCTTCCTGTCCTGAAGAAATTCAACATTCCTGAGCCCATTGTTGGCGGTTTGATCATCGCCTGTATCATCACAGGTCTGCACTTCAACGGTGTCGACCTCGAATTCGATCTACCTCTACAAAATACCTTTATGTTGATGTTCTTCGCTACCGTTGGTTTGGCGGCAAATTACACCCAGCTAATGAAAGGTGGCGCGAAGGTGTTCCTGTTTCTTGGGGTCGCATCGGTGTATATCATTATTCAAAACGGTGTAGGGGTCTCGCTGGCTTCCCTGCTCGGCCTTGACCCGCTTATGGGTCTGATCGCTGGCTCCATCACCCTATCTGGTGGACATGGTACTGGTGCCGCGTGGTCACAAACCTTCCAGGAGGTGTATGGCTTTGAGAACGTACTCGAGATTGCCATGGCATCCGCCACATTTGGCCTGATCATCGGTGGTATCATTGGCTCACCCGTTGCCCAGCGCTTGATCGAGAAAAACAAGATCGAGTCCGAGTATGGTTGCAGCACTCATACCCACGAAAAATTCCCTGAGCTGGTCACGTACAATGAGTACGAAGAAGACAAGGTAACGGCGAAAAAAGTGGTCGAGAATCTGTTTTTTTTGCTGCTGTGCGTCACCGGTGCGCGCTATGTTGAACAGTGGGTTTCGACCTATGAAATCAGCTGGTTAATGATCCCTGACTTTGTTTATGCCCTTTTTATTGGTGTGATCATTACCAACTTCCTAGAAATTACCAAGGTACGCAAACTTGATACTGAAACCATAGATATGCTGGGTACGGTATCTCTGTCGCTGTTCCTTGCGATGGCACTAATGAGCCTGCGTCTATGGAACATCTTTGACCTCGCAGTTCCGTTCCTAGTGATCCTCAGTGTGCAATCGGTTATATTGGGTCTGTTCTGTTACTACGTGACTTACAAAGCCATGGGCAAGAATTACGATGCGGCGGTCATTTCCGGTGGTCACTGTGGGTTTGGTCTTGGTGCAACGCCAACAGCAGTAATGAATATGGGTACCATCGTTAATCGCTTTGGCCCATCACCACAAGCCTTTATGGTTGTGCCAATTGTTGGCGCGTTTTTCATTGATATTGTCAACCTGATTATTCTTCAGGGGTACATTACTTTCCTTGGCTAATCTAGCCTGAGATGGCAGCCTTAATCTGGCTGCCATCAAGTTCAATTCTCTCCTTCCCTATCTCACTCATCGTTAATTTCCACCCGTTGTGATCCAGACTGACTAAAGCAATCTATAGTTGATACTACTGCTAATTAACTCATTAACCAGGAGCAACCCTATGAGGCAGATCACCTCCCTACTTGTGATTGCAAGCCTCTCAGCTGGAGTTTGTGCTGAGTCACCGAAGCCTGCAAGCGAAGTCACCAAAGCCTACAATCAGCAATTGTTGTCGACGCTGCCGTTTGATGACCAACAAGACTTCGAAGACGCGCAAAAGGGCTTTATCGCCAGTCAACGTGTCGTGACCATTACCAACGATCAAGATGACGTGGTTTGGGATCTCGAAGAATACAAAAAGTTCATCACTCTTGAAGCAGATGCGCCAAACAGTGTTAACCCCAGTCTATGGCGAAATGCTCAGTTAAATATGCTGAATGGACTGTTTGAAGTCACCGAGGGTATTTACCAAGTCAGAGGCTACGATCTTTCCAATATCACATTTGTTCAAGGCGAAAACGGCTGGATTGTCCTCGACCCACTTATTTCACAAGAGACTGCAAGAGCCGCACTGACTTTTATCAATGAGCAGCTTGGCGAGCGACCTGTTGTCGCGGTTATTTACAGCCATAGCCACATCGATCATTTCGGTGGAGTACGCGGCATTGTTGATGAACAAGCTGTCCTTGATGGCAACGTCAGAATCATCGCCTCCCATGGCTTTACCGAGCACGCCGTATCGGAGAACGTGATTGCCGGCAATGCCATGGGGCGACGTGCCGTGTACATGTATGGCGCGCTGCTGCCAAGGAACGAATTTGGTGGAGTGAATGGCGGATTGGGTCAAACAACTTCAACTGGGCTGGCAACATTAATCAAACCCACTGATATCATTGAGCAAACTGGTGATGAGCTGACGATTGATGGTGTGCGAATGGTATTCCAGTACACCCCAGGCTCTGAGGCTCCTACAGAGATCAACACTTGGTTCCCTGACAAGAAAGCCTTGTGGATGGCAGAAAACACCACCAACACAATGCACAACATTCTCACTCTGCGCGGGGCGCAGGTCCGTGATGCACTCAAATGGTCTAGCTACCTGCAAGAAACTATCGAGATGTGGGGCGATGAAGTTGAAGTTAAGTTCCAAAGCCACCACTGGCCGAAGTGGGGACAAGCCAACATCGTTGATTACTTCAAAAAGCAACGCGACATGTACAAATACACCCACGACCAAACCGTGCGCTTGATGAACCAAGGTTACATTGGTTCTGAGATCTCTGAGCTCATCCAGTTCCCTGATGAGCTCGAGTATAATTGGAGCACGCGGGGTTACTACGGTACTTTGCGCCATAACAGTCGAGCAGTCTATCAAAGATACATGGGCTGGTACTCGGGCAATCCTTCCGATTTAAACAACCTTCCGCCAACTGAAGCCGCGATTAAATACGTCGAGTATATGGGGGGTGAACAAGCAACTATAGACAAGGCACAAAAAGACTTTGCCGCCGGAAATTACCGTTGGGTCGCTGAGGTAATGAAACACGTAGTGTTCGCCAACCCTGATAGCGAAAAGGGCAAAGCGCTGCTTGCTGACAGCTATGAGCAATTGGGCTACCAAGCAGAATCTGGCCCATGGCGCTCAGTCTACCTGCAAGGGGCGTTTGAGCTGCGCAACGGTACTCCGAGCGCGGGCGGAACCAACACTGCCTCACCCGATATCATCCGTAATATGCCACCTGAAATGTTGTTTGATTACCTCGCAGTGCGTATATTACCCGACAAAGCCGCTGGGCAAACCTTTGTTATTAATGTTAATTTCACCGATCTCGACGAACAATACAGCTTGATGGTTGAAAATTCTGTCCTTAACCACACCCGTAAGCAAGCCGCGGAGTCCGATGTCGCACTGACTCTTACCAAGGCCACCCTCGATGATATCCAGCTTGGAAAGCTGACTTTAGAGAAGGCTATCGCTGATGGTGATATTCAACTTGAGGGCAAGCCCGAAGTGTTTCAGCAGTTTGTCGAGATGCTTGATACATTCAACTTCTGGTTCAACATCGTAACCCCGTAAGGTCAAAAAAATGAATAAGACCCTTGCCCTAGTGGCAAGCCTAACTGCAAGCTCACTGACGTGGGCTTGCAGCTATGATGGGCAATTTTCTAACCCATTTACCCAAAGCTATCCAGGCTCGATAGAAGTCGCGATCGCCACCCAACATGCCGTCCTTGGTAGACAACTGGCGAACCCAGAGGCCCTACCGGGTAATCAAGGCTTGAGAAGAGTCACCTGGTGGTTACAACTCATCGCGGATCAGGAGCCCACACTGCCAGAAAAAGCTTACATTTACTTGGTGGATAGCCATTTATGGTCGCAAGTCACCGCCAACAGCAGCATCGATATCCATGTGCCAGAGCCAACCGCTGCAGGACAAGTGTTTTTGATGTCCGAGGCTGCCTTGCAAGCGGTTGTGACTAATAAGCTCTCCCTGAGAGAGGCACAGGCACTCGGTGTGATCGTTGAGACAACGCAATAGCGCAATCTCTCCACAAAAAGCAAACGCCACCGCGCCACCATTAGCGACGAAGCACCGCGATCCATCGCCCCAGGTTTAGCAAGCTAGTGAGTGAGGCAGCGACATAGGTCAGCGCCGCCGCCTTAAGAATTTTCTCTGCGTGCTGCAGATCACCCTCATGCAGATAACCACCTTTCTGCAAAATTGGCAAAGCCTTGCCATAACTGGCATCGAATTCAACCGGAAGCGTCAACAGATGTACCAGAGTACTCAATGCCATTGAGACAACGCCAATCAATATCGTTATCGCGCCCGCTTGCGGCACGCGGGTGAGCATTAGGACAAGCGGAGCGGCCACAAGCATCATTCCGGCAATACGCTCACCGACCATGGCGGCCTTTACGAGGTTCTGCCGCGCTAGGAACAAGGTCTCGCGGCGTGAATCTTGAATGGCATGCCCCACTTCATGGGCGGCCACCGTCACCGCCGTTAGTGAGTATCCTGAGTAGTTGTCCGGCGTCAGACGCACAGCCTTAGCGACCGGATCATAATGATCGCCGGTAGCGGTCTCCTCTACATCAACGTTCCCCAAGCCAAAGCTGTCCAAAAGATGGCGAGCAAGCTCACTACCACTTCCCTTATCACGGTAGCGATCAGTGGGCTGTCTGTACTTGTCCATCACATGCCTGACCCACAGGCCCGGCAGGAAGACGCACAGCGCGATCATAAGTAATATAACTATCCAAATCATTTAAATTAGTGTGCTATAGGCTATTGCGAGACTACTAAACATTATACGCATAATAGTGAGCAACAGATGCTTGCTAGCAATAGGCTGACTCGACTATCGAGATTAATGTTTCGGTGACCTTACCACCTTAATAAATTACGAATAACTACCGGTGTGAATGTTGCTTAACGGAGTGTCCAGTATTAAAGGGGCGGATCATCCAAGACTGTATCCCGTCAATCAATATCAGAAGGCATCATCTCGAATTTTGGGATATTGTCACCGAGAAAGCCCTCATCCCAGTCGGCTCGAGAGCCAACAAAAACGTGAGCCGATATACTTGTATTAGTAGCGTCGGTTATTAAGCCTGCGGGTATCCAGTATGAATCACAACTGGTGGTCAAATTTGGCACTGGACTGCCACATTGCGTGCAGAACTCCGACTTAAAGCCGGTTTTTGTGGCGTACGCCTTGATTAACGGCTTGCCTGAGCACCATCTAAAGTTTGATGCTTTGACTATTAATGCCGAGTTTGAAGAAGAACCAGAAACTTTACGACATAAAGAGCAATGACATTGATAGATCGAGGGTAATTCCCCCAACAATTCAAACGAAACATCACCACACAAACAACTTCCTTTCAACTTCATTCTCCTGAGCTAACTAGAATGTATGCCGCCTTTGAGGGCGGAATTTTTCCGCCTATGTTGATGGCATTCATCATGAAACTCAAATGGTATTAGAATATTGTTTGAATCAACTGATGTCGACACACCTAGTTGCTCCGAATCTATCGGGGATTAACTTGCCTCTACCCTTATGTTAGACAGCCCCGCTTCCGCTATACTCCAGTACTCTTTGTGCAATAGACATACAACCACAGGTTTTACTTCAAATGCCTACCGCCATCTAGGTGCAGCGTCCTCCCTGTCATGTACTGACTCGCCAGAACAAATTTGACTCCATCAATCACCTCTTCAAAGCCCGCCTCTGTGGGGATCAGCGCTTTTTGCAAGGCTTTGGCTTTGTAGTTCTCATCGTCATGCTCGTTGAACTTAAGCATGGCCGGGGAAATGGTGTTAACTTTCACCTTGGGAGCTAGCATTGCGGAGAAGGAGAGCGTCAGGTTGTTGAGAGCCGCTTTACTGGCCGCGTAAGCGATGTGTTTTTTGCTGCCTTTCTCTGCAGCGTAGTCACTGATGTGGATGATGTCTGAGGTTACATCGCCGAACATCAGTTGGTCTTTGAGGGTTAAGTTGACGAGATAGGGCACACTGACATGCACCGTCATCATCTGATTTATGATTTGTGAGGCGTTCTCACTGGGGTTTTGCTTGTTTTCCGGCTGCCAGTCAGAGGCGTTATGTATGATGGCCCTAAGTGCCTTGTACTCTTGCCCCACGTAATTAAGAAATCTCTCTAAGCTGCCTTGTTGATAAAAGTCTACGTGCTGTAAGTCGGCGCCACCGTCGCGCAATCGTTGCAAGTGAGGATAGTCGCTACGGTAGGTGCCAATCACCTTGTATTTGTCGGATAAAAGCTGCTGCGCCAGCGCAAAGCCCAGACGCTTTCCCACACCGGTTATAACAATGGTTTCACTCATCGCAAGAACTCAGCTCTAGTTTGAGGGTTGGTTTTGAAAATACCACCAAGCGCGGTGGTTGAGGTTTCAGAGTTGGTATCCATCACCCCTCTGGATTTCACGCAATAGTGAGTGGCTTTGATCGTCACCGCAACATTTTCGGTCTCAACCAGAGTTTGTATCGCAACCAGGATCTGCTGAGTAAGGCGCTCCTGGACCTGAGGACGCTGAGCAAAGAAGCGCACAATACGGTTTATCTTCGATAGCCCAATAATCTTGGATTCAGGAATGTAGGCTACCTGCGCCAACCCATCAATGGTGATAAAGTGATGCTCACACGTTGATGTTAAATCAATGCCCGACACCTTGACCATTTCATCGACGGACATTTTATTTTCTATAATGCTGATTTTTGGAAAGTTATTGTAATCAAGCCCTGAAAATATCTCATGGACATACATTTTGGCAATGCGGTGCGGTGTTTCAGCAAGACTGTCATCGGTTAAATCCAAACCAAGCGTACTAACAACTTCTGTTAGCAGTCCTTTGATGCGATTGTACTTTTGGTCGCTGTTCATTTCACTCGGTATCATCGGGGTTTCGAGGCCCTGTGCGAGCAAGGCTTTTCTTACTTTTTCGGCTTCGGCAGTCAACATTAGCTCGCTCCTTGTGGATTATGGTTGTGGTCTGCTTCGTAGCTCAAGGTAAGCGAAACGGAATCGGCGAAACGCAAGGCATGAGGTTTATCGACCCTCACTTGTGCGTACCGTACCCATTGATGATCAATACAAATACCGAGCACGTCGCTGGTGAGCTTTTCTAGTAGCAAAAACCTGCCCGACTCGACGTGATGAATAATTTTCTTGCAGATATTTTTGTAGTTGAGCGCGTTGTCCACATCATCAGCAAGGCAAAGGTTGTTGGCGGGATAATGGATCTCTGCGTTTATGATGATGTCTTGCTGCTTGGTTTTCTCTTCTTCATTGAAACCTATAAAGGTTCTCAGTCTGAGATTAGTAATAGTAATAATCGCGTTGTGATTCATAACTGTTTCCGATCGTTAGGGAGTGATCGCAGTTACGTGCTGGTTAGAAAAAAAGATCATCCAAGGCATAGCGACCAGAAGGCCAGCCGTTGGTTTAAATCAGCTACAAAGACTCATTGAAGTTGAGCTTAAAAGGTATGAGTTGTGTTTTCTGGCTCGACTGATCGAATTCACTCCAGATTTGTTGAAACGAGATGCCTAGCGTGGGATGGGACTCTTGCGCGGCAACATCGACCAAGGGTCGAAGCACGAAAGCATACTTGGTGATGTCGCCTCTCGGCAGCTCTACGCCATCGACAAGGCCCACTTGATGGCCGTACAAAAGGAGATCGATATCCATCGTGCGAGAAGCAAATGCTTTGGTCTCACGCTGGCGACCACTCGCTAGTTCGATTTGGTGGAGAATCTCAATCAACTCTGCAACAGGTAGCTCACACTCGAACCCGACGACTAGGTTTAAGAAGCTCTCCCCTTCGAAACCAACGGGCTCACAATCGTAAAAACCAGAGATTTGTAAAGGTGCAAACTGTTTGTTCAACGCCTTTAAAGATTCTGTAATGTTGTGCTCACGATTAATGTTGCTACCGATGCTGACATAGACAGTGGCCATACTATTATCTTCCTATTGTTCGTCAGTGGATTGGTGAGTTGCGCTACGTCACTGGATGTAAAAGATAAGGATAGCTCTCAAACGTTTACTCCGAGAGGCCACACGTCATATTTACTAGAGAACAAGTCGCATATCGCTGTCGAAAGTCGATGAGCAAAACGCTCCCTTTGGGCCGTTAATATTCGAGCGTATCAACTAGAATTTTTTGCTTTTGGTTAACCGGATAACAATATTGGTATTGTATTTCAATTATAGTGTTTGTTCTCAATTGTAGTTCATACGGTTTAGCTGCTACCCGCACGCAAACATATCACCACAAAAACTACTTCTTCAAGTTAGTGATTTTCCAAATATCGTTTTGGCAACAACTGACGCTCTAGGCAGATATGGAGACAACATGACACGAAAGAATATTCTGTTTCTACTCAATGATCATCAGGCGTATTATCGACATGGTTGGGACGGCGGCCCAAAAGTACAACGACCTAGCTTCGCCAAGCTGGCACAAAAAGGGGTGTCATTTGAGAATGCCTACTGTGCAGCGCCACTTTGTGGTCCCGCTAGACGAAGCATGTTAACAGGCCTATATCCACATAGTCATCGAGAACTTGACAACGATGTTAATCATCCTTTCGACAAGCAGACCTACCTTCAGGTACTCAGAGAAAACGGTTACGATAACTACTACTTTGGTAAATGGCATACTGGTCCGGGTGATGCTTTAGAGCATCATTGTCAAGGCTTCAGTCAATCTGGCTATGGCAATCCTTATCGCTCGCCGGAGTATCACGATTATTTACAAAGAACAGGTCTCCCTAAACCGCAATTTAAAGTCGATTTTAACCTGTGTGAAGGGCGTGATGCTGACTATGCTCATAAACTAAGTGCCGCCGCTGAAACTGGTAGTGACTTTACTACAGACTTCGATGACTTTTGGTTTCCAGCAGCTGGCCGTCTACTGACTCCCAAAGAGACCCATTCATCCTTTTTTCTCGCTGATTTAGCTTGCCGTCAGTTAAAGCAGTTAGCTGAATCTGATAGTGATCGACCATTCCATTTAAGAGTTGATTTTTGGGCCCCACATCAACCCTACTTTGCTACCTCTGAGTTCACTGACCTTTACCCACCTGAGCAGATCCCCGAATATAAGAGCTTTCGCGATAACCTTGCCACCAAGCCAGATATTTATTGGCGCGAGGAAAATGAAAAGCTCAGCCATAACAATAGACTAAACCCCAACGCTATGTCGTGGCAGCAGTGGCAGCAACTATTGTCACTCTGCTACGGGCAGATCACATTAGCCGACCAAGCTGCGGGGTTAATCCTCGATTGCCTTGAGGAGTTGGGGCTAAGTGAAAATACCATTGTATTGTGGACGACTGACCATGGTGACACAGTTGCTAGCCATGGGGGGCACTTCGATAAAGATCAAGCGATGCCTGAAGAGCTACTGCGTATCCCGATGGCGATGAGTTATCCAGGCAAAATCGAACAGGGTGTCACCAACTCGGCGCTAGTGAGTAACCTAGATATTGGCCCAACCATACTTGATGCTGCTGGTTGTCGTTACGATCAGCCCGTTCATGGTAAAAGCTTACTCTCATCCGTGACACAAGATGAAAGTCAAAGACGTAACAATCTGGTAATAGAAACTCATGGCAGGAAGGGAAGTCGCTATTTTGGCCGTGCAATTATTCAAGAGAATTTCAAGTATGTTTACAACCATAAAGACAGAGATGAGTTGTATCATTTAATCTCCGATCCATACGAGCTAGACAACCTAATTCACAGTCCGGAGCATGCAGAGCGAGTCGAAACTTTGCGCCGCGAACTAAGACAATGGCAGTTAGACACAGGTGATGATAAGCAACTTGATTTTGAGTTGCCATCAAAGGTAATGGAACCGGAAACTGCCCAGAATTAATATAGCTATAATCAACCACGAAGCGCACTCTCAACCCTGGTTAAGCAAATGTTCTGGGTTGAGATTCAGGGGACAGGAAAAATGAAATCAAGAAGCACAAACAAGAAAACAGTTGAGTCAGACGATAGAAGCAATCGCTAGTCAAAGTCCTCTGTAGCTTAAGTTGGGTTAGTCAGGACGTGACCTGCCAGTTCTCTAGCAGAGATGTAATCAGATCTTACAGATTACCATAGCTCACTTTTGCCCCATTTCGTGCCAGCGGCGCTCAACTTCACAAATCACCGTGAAGTGGTTTGGCCTACTTTTCCTCATGCCTTGTGAGTGTCTAAAGTTCTGGGGCTTTACGAGTTGTGTGCAGTAATAAATAGGCCGTGAAATCATAACTCCGTAACTCAAAACTAGAGCGATCCTAAGTGCTATATTTGAAAGAAACGATCACTGTAATCCATGAAATCTAAGTTTTCTTCAGCCCAGAACACCCTTATGTATGCTATTTATTTAACGTGTTTTTATGTAAACAAAGGAATGTTCTATGAGTGTGGAAGTTTGGTTGATGTTTAGCCTAGCTTATCTAACGGTAACTCTCTCTCCCGGCCCCAATGTGCTATTAGTTGTTCAAAACAGCGTAAAATATGGCTGGAAATCAGCTATATCGACGATAATAGGAAATTTAGCTTGCCAGTTTATCGTTGTTGGTATGGTGGCTATTGGTGTTGGTGGCATAATAGCTCAACTACCGACATGGTTTTTCGTCATGAAATGTGTAGGTGGTGTATATCTCATATATCTTGGTTATCAGAGTTTAACGAAGAAGCACACTGGCGTATTTGTAAGTAAGAAAATAGATGCAGGGAATGGTGTACCCGTTGCTAAAACACTGTTCAAACAGGCATTTTTGGTTTCAGCAAGTAATCCAAAGACTCTGATATTTCTATCAGCATTTCTACCTCAATTTATTAATACCGCCAAGTCTCAGCTCTGCCAATTCGGCATTATGTATTGCTCGATATGCCTTATTGTGCTTTTAGTTCACGTTGCGTACGCTTTAATTTTTGGCGGTGTTGGTCAAAGGTTAAAATCGATTCGATTTGAAGAAAAGTTATCCAAAGTCACAGGTGGTCTATTTATTAGTATGGGTGGTGGTGTTCTATTGAGTTCTCGAGCTTAGTGTGGCTAACTGATGCTGACTGAGAATTGCCCCTTTTCAATTTATGCCCCACAAACAGGCGAGCAAGCCTTTAATGGTTTTGCCCAAATTATAGTTATGCGACGTGCTTCTTAAGTTATTAATTCATCAATCGAGACTGCCAAGTTTTGTGCCATTCGTCACATTTGACTAGTGTTTTGCTATATCAATGATTTGTATGACTTACTTCCCCAATACGGTGTGTAATGATTGTTGGGTTGTTTAGAGGCACTTCGAGTGTCCCTAGTCACCATAAATCTTCTGTATTGATGTGAGGTCAAATTTGCTAATAAGGAGTATCGTTTGCGGAAATTAATAAGCTCAGGCTCCCATCTTGAGTCTCCGATTGGTTTCTCTCGTGCCAGTCGTATCGGCAATCACATTGCCGTAGCAGGCACAGCACCAATAGACAATGGGATGACTGTTCATGCAGGAAATGTTTACGAACAGACCAAATATTGTCTAAAGCTATCAATCTCAGCTATAGAAGAAGCAGGCGGTAGTCTAACAGACGTTATTCGAACGAGGATAATGCTCACTGATATCTCTGAATGGGAACAGGCAGCAAAAGCTCACGGAGAATTATTTTCAGAACAACGGCCAGCTTGCACGTTTGTTGAAGTAAAGGGGTTTATTGACCCTGAGTGGTTAGTTGAGACAGAGATGGATGCAGTGATAAATGGGTCCTGAGATCAACTCTTCGTCAGTCAAAACTGCCCCAAAGCGCGTTTCTCCAGATAGCAGAAGATGGACCAGTATCCGAAGCTCTCATCAATTATTCTAATCTATACGTGAGTACAGTTGTCAGGTCTTACCATGATAATAAGAATCCTCGGAGTGGGACCAAATTTAGTTGACAACTGTGCCATCATAGTAAAAAAATAGCAGTGAACTAAGGTGTTATTTCAACATATAGAGGGTAAGTAGTGATTAGATATTTAGCTTTTGTTATTTTTACCTGTGCTAGTAATGTCACTTATGCTGGTTACGAATGCTCTAAACTTATAAAGCAATTTTATCATCATGGAAATGAAAATATTACATCGGAAGGTCACTGGATAGAGAGGGAAAACTGGGCTAAAAATTGGTTTGAAGGTGGTTCGAGTTATAATATTAGCGAGTTAGTGGTTGCAATATATAGTAAAATTGAAGAGAACCCAGAGTTAAGATACAATGAAGAGTTTTTCCCTATAGCACTTATCGAAGTAGCGAGTTCAGAAATGGTGTATTGGGATTATCGCAAGTATAAAAAATTAATTAGTCTTATTGATGATGATAATTTAATGATGTTGTTTGATAAGCCATCGATCAACTATAGACCCCCAATCTCTGTCTTAGGGGTGATTACTGTTAAAGATATATCCAACATCTTTAGAGAGCACATATATAACTTAGTCATTTCAAAAGAAAATCTAGGTGTTAACTATGGTGATTTGTCCGGTGAAGACTATATAGATTTTATTGATTGTTGGATAAATTATGCTGGATAAGGGATAGTCTCGAATGCCCTACTAATCTCAAATTACAATGGTCCATGGTATTACTGACTGGGGGGATGTAACACAAATTTTCCCCATAGTGAGTTTCGACCGATCTAACCCCTAGTCCGTGACAGTCTAAATTGACTTACTTTTTCTCATGCCTGTAATCTGAAAAAAGTCAGCTTCAGCTAAAATGACGAATCTTTTGATCGACTTTGTTGATACAGATACCAAAATTCTCAAGCTGCTACACTCAAAGTTAACGTCGGTAGGGGTGTCACAATTGTTATATTACCGTCATTCCGCACCTAATTTTAGAATTAAAACAGTGTGATCCAGTGAACATTTAGCAGTGAAAAGGATGATAACATCTTGACCGCGATCTGCAGGTTTGATCTATTACTGTTATTTGACGGTTTTAAACTATGCCTACTCAGCAACCTGTTATTAAGCGTTTGGATCACCTCGGGCTCATTGCTGCATTTTGTCACGAGATTGGCCTATCAAAAATGATAGATTCAGTCATTCCCAAGTACTCTAATCACAACGTTTCCCATGGTGATGCAGTCTTAGCCATGATTCTCAATGGGTTAGGCTTTCACAGTAGAACATTGCATATGTTCTCTGACTTCTTTGAAACCAAACCCATCTCTAAGTTGCTTGCTAAGGATATTGAAGCGCACCATCTCACCGATGATGTACTCGGCCGAACCTTGGATGCGCTGTATGAGGCCGATGTCTCAGCGCTTTATCAGGTCATCGCCGAACGTGTGGTCGATAAACTTGGCCTCGCTAGCGACTCTGTACACCTTGATATCACGAGCTTTCACGTTGATGGTGAGTATGCGCACGAGGAAGATACCAAGGCAATCAAG
Organism: Vibrio sabulosilitoris; assembly: GCF_055391395.1. NCBI lineage: Bacteria > Pseudomonadati > Pseudomonadota > Gammaproteobacteria > Vibrionales > Vibrionaceae > Vibrio > Vibrio sabulosilitoris. The sequence goes on along the minus strand of NZ_AP029599.1, from coordinate 1,714,240 downwards.
TTAGTGAAGGGCTATAGCCGAGATCATCGTCCTGAGCTCAATCAGGTGGTTCTTGAGCTCATTTGTGAAAACCAAGCTGGCCTTCCTGTTTATATGCAGGCGCTTAGTGGCAACACCAATGATGCCAAGGCATTCGTTGAAGTCACTAGTAATCATATCCATTGCTTAAAAGCGGCACAGAATAGTCGATACTTTATCGCTGATGCAGCCCTATACACTGAAGAAAGTATCTGCTCACTTGATGAGCAAAAACAAAAGTTCATTACCCGTGTTCCAATGACTATCAAGCAAGCAAAACAAGCACTACTTAGCCTAGAGCCAGAGCAGTTAAGTAAGATTGTAGATGGCTATTCAGGATGTTGGGTAGACTCAAACTATGGCAAGGTTGCTCAGCGGTGGTTGTTGGTTCACAGTGAGCAAGCAACTAAACGAGAAGAAATTACCTTCTACAAGAACTTAGAGAAAAACATCGCCAAAGAAATCAGAGCGTTGAACAAGCTCAGTAAAAAGCCATTTGCATGCGATACTGATGCTGAGCATGCGCTTAAGGAGTTCAAGGCGCAGTGCCTGTTACTAGGCTTTGAACACTCCGCTATCGTCAAAGCTGCTATTTATGCCAATCCAGGTCGTCCGAAGAAAGGCGATGAACCCTCAGGATATCAGTATTTTATAGAGGCCGTGCCGTACACCGACCTAGAAAAAGTGAAGCTAGCAAAGCTCAAAGTAGGCATGTTCATTCTAGCCACTAATGACATCGGCAACGAAAGTCTGACAATGGCAGCGCTTCTAGATCACTACAAGTCTCAACAAAAGGTTGAGCGTGGCTTCCGTTTTCTAAAAAGTCCCGAGTTTTTGACCTCTTCAATATTTTTGAAAAAGCCCCAACGCATTGAAGCGTTACTCATGATAATGACATTGAGTCTGCTAGTTTATGCCAGCTTAGAGCACAAGATCAGAGAGCAACTGGGACAAACCGAGGAGTTTTTCCCGAGTATGGTTAAGAACAAGCAAACATCGAAACCGACTGCACGCTGGGTCTTCTTGAAGTTCGAGGGAATAGATACCTTAGATATTAACGACCAACGATTCATTACAGGGCTTCAAGAGCACCAAACTCGGCTGCTTAGTTTACTGGGTAAGTTCTATGAAGCGGTTTATTGCGTATTCCGCTGATTCCGGACACCCATTCCGCGTTTAACCGGACACCCTTTTCCCCAAGCTTTTCTCTACCACTATTTTTACTCTACCTGTCCGTTTTGCGCTAGTTTTCTCATGGATTCACCTTTCAGTTCTATGCGGTGGCTATTGTGGATCAACCTATCTAATAGAGCGTCAGCAACAGTGGCATTGCCGATCATGTTGTACCACTCCTTAACCGGTAATTGACTGACCATGATCGTGCTGCTTGTTTGGTATCTATCCTCAAGAAGCTCTAGCAGATGGCCAGCGTGATCTTGGCTCAGTTTCTCCATTCCCCAGTCATCTAAGATCAGGAGATCTTTTCGGGCTAGCGCTTGTAGCTGCTTTTGGTATGTGCCATCAAGGCGGCCTGAGCTAAGGTCGTCGAGCAGTCGGCTGAGGCGGTAATATCGAGCACTGTGTAGTTGCTCGCACGCATGTCCCGCCAAGGCGCAAGCCAGGTAAGTTTTCCCTGCTCCTGTTGGGCCTGTGATCAGAACGTTTTGTTTCTTCTGAAGATACTTACCTGTGAGCAGTTCACTTATCTGTACTCGCCTTAACCCTCGACCTTCTTCATAGATGATCTGGCTAGCAAGCCCATCTAACCTGAGCTTTGCCTGCCGTTTCAGTCTGAGGATCTTAGCTTGATCCCTACCGAGTATTTCACTTTCCAACAGCAAGGTGAGCCTCTCCTCGAAGCTCAGTTCAGCGTAAGTGGAGGCTTGCTCTCGCTGCTGCTCCAACGCTGTTGCGGCATGGCCAAGGCGCAGGACTTTGAGTTGTTCATTGATAGAGTTCATGGTGTGCTCCTAGTGATAACTATTCGGGCCGCGAACATTGCTGTGCTGGATGTCCGGTGTAATTTCTGGTGAGGTGGACAACCGACCCTCCCGATGATTTTGCAGTAAGTTTTTGACGAACTGCAGGTACGGCTTGTGGACGATGAGGGCATCTTTGCAGGCTTGTTCGAGACGCTGCTCACTATGTTTAGTTGATAGGTTCAGCAGCCCTAGACAGCTGCGGGTGGCTTGAGCGGGATGATCTTTAGACTGGAGCAGGTAGCTAATGACTTCTCTCGTTGCGGGACCGATCCTCTCTGCCCAACTCTGTAGCCTCTCCGGTGACCATTTCTGATACTGGTGATTACTTGGCATATGTTCTGTGTAGGTACTTTGGCCACGTGCCCTTGTGCTTGTTGGGTGTTGAGCCACGCATTGACCTTGATGGTAGATCCGAACAAGCTTACGACTGGCCTCTAGTTGAACATGCTGCCCAACCAACTGGTGTGGGACGGAGTAGTAATGCTGCTTATATTCGATATGGTAGTCCGGTCCCACCTTGGCTTGCTTGAACTCTGTATAGAGGAAGCGACCTGCCGGTAGAGGCCGCAGGGCGGGTTTATCAAGCGTGTTGAACAGCTCAGTCCGACTTGCATCTAGCTCTTTCATTCGACGTTGATTCAGTGACTGCATAAGCTCCTTGATAGCCAGATTCAGCTCTTTGAAGGTATAGAAGCGCTCATTGCGCAGCCGCATCATGATCCAGCGCTCAACAACAAGAACCGCATTTTCAGCCTTGGCCTTATCTTTGGGTTTGTATGGTCGTGCAGGCATGACTGCAGTTTGATAGTGGTAGGCAAGCTGGCGATAACTGTCATTAAGCTTCGGCTCATAACGATCTGTTTTAGTGACGGCAGCCTTGAGGTTATCTGGCACCAGCAATGCAGGTACACCACCGAAGTGCTCGAAGGCATTAGCATGAGCCTCTAACCAGTGCTCCAGCCTTTGGCTTTCACAGGCCTCAACGTACGTGTAATTTGAAGCGCCCAGTGTGGCTACGAAGATTTGAGCGTTGCGAACTTCTCCAGTCTCGGGGTTGATGATTGGGATGGTGGGACCACAGTAATCGATAAAAAGCTTATCTCCGGCCAGGTGGCTCTGACGCATACTGCGCTTTTGTTTTTTAAGCCAACGGCGATAGTGCTCACAGTACTGGCTGTATCGATAGGCTCGCTCTTGATGCTCAGCGACATACTCTTCCCATAACAACTGCTTAGTCATTGGAGAACGGCGTAGTTCTTTGTGGATATAGCTACAGTTGGGCATCACCTTACTGGCGCATGTGGTTTTGTCGCGATACAGCACTTGAGCAAGTTGAGCTTCTGAGTGGTTGTCTGGCAACGGCCAACCAACACCATAGTGCTCAAAGCGAGTAAGGATCTCGGAGATCGTTGATCGGCTTACTTTAGTACAGGAAGCGATTTTTCTAAGTGATAAGTGACACTCGTATCTGAGGCGCAATACCTCTTTGATCTTGTCCATAGACGTTCTCTTTTTCGGCATTCTCACTTCCTTGCTGCATTAAAATCGACAACAAAGATTGTGAGGCATTGATTTAAAAGAGAAAAGGTAGGGATTCCGGAGTATCCGGACAGGGTTTCCGCTAAACCGGACAGTGATTCCGGAGTTAGGCCAAAATCGTCCGGATTAAACCAGAACGGGTGTCCGGATTAAAACGGAATTGCTGTCCGGATAATGCCGGAATAGGTGTCCGGTTTGCTCCGGCGCATGCAGTTTATTCCTGAATAAGGTGCGGAATCTCGGTTATAAAGTGGCTATCTATCAATTAGCCCTAGGTTTGTTACCGTACAATCTTTCAATAAATTAACTCTTACAGCTTTGCTTTGATAGCTTGAGGATGAAGTTTTATACCAAAGTTTATAACTATGAAATTTTCCATTAAGAAAGTACAAAGTAATGTAGTGAACTTCTTCGTTACCGTTTACACTCATATTATAAGAATAGTTAGTCCCTTTAGGGATCATCCCTTCTTTCTTGTATGAGGATAAACAGCTAACACCTCCTCTACCTAACCTTCCCTTATAAACCAACCGTTCACCATGAGTGACCTCTACTATCGAACTAGATTTAACATCTTTTAGAAAGCGCTCATAATGGTAAAAATCATCAGACTTATAAATTAACCTAATCCCCACTAGGGTAATAAGTGTAATTAAGAATAATTTTGAGTAACTGATATGTATTTTCATTTGCCCCATACCTAGTGTTTAGATTGCAAAATTATTGACTAATCGAGTCAATGATTTTTTCAGATGTCTAACCGAGATTCCGCACCTTATTCAGGAATAAACCGCTTCATAGAACTTACCCAGTAAACTAAGCAGCCGAGTTTGGTGCTCTTGACAGGGCGACCGCATGAGTGTCTAGTTTTTCACCGCCAGATTAAAACCAGCACTTAATACCGCCTCTAGCATGGCTGTATTCATCATACATCGCTTCTGTTTCCCAACAATACTTAACTTGGTTGGTTCTGCTCGCAGCATATTCAAGCTCATATGGCGTAAGCAAGATAGATTCTCTGCGCCGTTCTCTTTGTATATCTGACACGCGTCTTCATTCATACTCACATCAAGCACCCAATGCATTGACTCTATACCCCAATGTTCTCTGACTGCTGTCGCTGCTTGCTCGGCGCTAAGCTCTTTGGAGCTGATGTAGTAACGATACTCTAGGCCTATTGCTTTTCCTTTCTCAAAGCGGAAGTTTTCAACCATAACAATGCTCTTCAAGCCTTTCCAACGAGAGAAGTTACCTTCAAGTTTGGCACTGTCAAATACATAGCATTGGCGAGACTCTATACGCCCATGCCCGTCTTCAAGCACAATGTCTTCTGCCACAGTTGCTCGCTCAGTTGAGAACGCTTTTTCTATCGCTTGTCGAAGTTTTCCTTGGTTGCACTTCACTGCAAGCAAGTAGTCCCCTCCTTGTTCTACAATGACTTTGGCTATCTTGGTTTGACAGGCCATTGCATCAATGGTGACGAGAGCCCCCTTGATATCGAGCATCTTTATCAGCTCTGGGATTGCCGTTATTTCATTGCTTTTTTGCTCGGTTTTTAGCTGTCCCAATACGAGCTTATTTGATGAGGCATAGGCGCTGATCATGTGAATAGTGCTTGCTCTGTCTTCGCGATTGTAGGAGCCGCGAAGCGTTTTGCCATCTATCGCAATGACTTGGCCGTCGGTGAGTGTATGTATCGACGATATCCAGCTAACGAAGCACTTATGGAATTGCTCAGGTTCAATCGTAGATATTATGCGGGCAATCGTGTCATCGGCAGGAATCCCATTCAAAAAGAGCTCATTGCGTTTAAACCAATCATGGTGTCCGAGAATGTATTCACGAATATCAAACCAGCCTTTTGCACCAGCTATCACGGCACATAGCGAGCCAAAAAGAACTTCAAACAAGCAGTAAGTTACCTTTGCTCCTTGGCGTTGGTCGGTCATCGTTTGGAAATGTTCTTTGAAGTGGTCAATGTGCATCGTATGCTCCCTAAAAAGGGAGTATATGATCACAGGTAGATGTGATCGTCAAATCGATCGTTATTTTGATTATAAAACGTTCACGATCTCACCCTGGGTGTGGTGCTCTGTGGGCATCCTTCACTCTATTCATTAAATATTGGCAACTTAAATCATGGGTCGCAACAGCGATGGTCTCAGTTGTATCAGGTGTGATATGCGCCCCCTTTACTCTAAACGTAATTCAAAACAATCCAATGGACCTATTAATCTATCATGGCGTCTATCAGGGACTTTTCGTCGCTATCATAGCTCTTTATTGTTATTCAAAAAGTGTTGTTGTTTTAGGAGCAGCTAGAGGTGCAGTTTTTGCCTCGCTAGTCCCACCTGTATCATTACTTTTAAGTTTTGTCATTTTGGATGAGTTGATGAGCGCTAATGAGATCATAGGTTCGGCGATTATCTGTGTCGGTATGTTCTTAGCTCTCGGGGTTATAAAGTTCGATCGCTTAGATGCACCGTTCAAGCAAAATAGCTAAATTCTACCGTATTCCCATTCGACTCATTGAACGGCTATTCAAAGTCAAGTGCGCGGCTGTACTGGCGGGAAATGCAAAGTTTTCGGAGATCCCGTGCAGTACTGTTCTGGTATTGGCTATAACTTCACGTATTGCAAGCTTATCAGCGTAACCCGCTGTAGAGTGATTGAACTAGATCAGAAAAGGGCCGGTTTCGAGCTAGCGTTTTAGCTAGCTCGTTTTGGGTAAGCCTTAACTTGCTCTGGTGCATGACATAGCTCATCACCACAGTTCCGGTTTATCAAACGCCTCTACACATCGCGAGGGGCCAGTGATCGACTCTAGGGGATCTTGAGTTAATGATTGGGCAAGCCAGCCATGCGGGTAGCTCAGTTCACAGGGAGCAGAAAACTGCTCGGTAGTAATGTGCTCAAAACCAACTCGGGCGTAAAACGCTGGATCTCCGTAGGTAAAGGCAATAGATACGCCGCTTTCAGCCATCGCTTTTAAACCATATTGAATCAGTTTTTGACCAATGCCTTGGCCCTGAAAATCGGTGTGTATCGCTACCGGAGCGAGCAGGAATGCTATTTTGTCAGATTCAAATCGAAGGCGTGTGAAATAGATAGCGCCAATTAGCTCATCGTTGTCTTTCGCAGCAAACACATAAATATCGTCGCTCTTTGTCTGTTCGATAAGCTCTTTAGCTAGCTGACCTACGACCTTTCCCTCTTCAGGACCTTCCGAGTCGCTAAATGTTAACGTGAAAAGTTGTTCTAGTGATTCAACCTGTGGCTGATTTAAAAGTGTTAAATGCATTTCAACTAACCTGTTTTTGATGATTGAACCAAGGGTAAGCTATAAAGCGATAGACAGGTCAAGCAGGATTAAATCGATCAAACTTCGCGACGCCTATTATCAGTTTGTTATTTGTCCTCCCACGACACATTGATACATTGAGCCCTTCGAAATGAGAGGAGTTGAAGCAATACAGCATAAAAATCACTTCTTGGCCCAGTGATCGTCATTGCCCTGGTTGTTTCCCCTGTGATTGTGTTTTTCAAAACCAAGCAAACCTGCTCGCCATTAGCAAGAATTTTAGAGAATAAAAAAGGGCCTTACGATAAGGCCCTTTTCTACAATGCATAACACTATCGTTTATAGGAAGTTAAACGATGCTGTCAGAGCAAAGTTGCTGATCTCTTCTTTATCAACATTGTAAATCATGAACTCAGCGCCCACATTTACCGGGCCAAACACTTGGTAATCAGCGCCAAAGCCGTACATCGCGTCAAAGCCATCGTCACTATCTGCTTCCCATGAGTGTGCACCTACTTTGCCATACAGTCGTAGTGGGCCAAAGCCGATGCTTGGTCGTGCTGCGAAGTATAGTGAATCAACGTCTTCACCTGCTAGTGAACCGTGAGCGGTGTAGCCTAGCTCCATTCCAACAAATGGCAGTGGAAACAAGCTTGTACCAGCGTGAATGTTGTATGCTGTGTCTGTGTTACCATCAAGGTCTGACTGACCAATAGACACACCACCGTAGACCAAAGAGTTTGCAGCTGCTGATGCAGACATTCCCAAAAGTGCAACTGCCAAAAGTGTTTTTTTCATAATACCCTTCTTTAATCGATCACATGCCAAATTTGGCAATCATCTCTATCCTGTTGAAATTCTAAAGCATTAGACATGCCAACACTACCTAATATTGACTTGCCCAACGCATTTGATTATCAAATCAGCATTTCTTTAGTTAAATGGCCTCTATCGCGTTCTTAACTCGCTTATCAGAGACTGGGTATGGCGTGCCAAGTTGCTGAGCAAAATAACTCACCCGCAGCTCTTCCAACATCCAGCGGATCTCTTTCACTTCTGGCGGCACCATCATGCCTTTTGGGATCTTGTTCAGTAGCTCTTTGTAATCATTGGTCACCGATTCGATCTTGAGCATATGCAGGCGATCTTTATTAGGATCAATCGGCAGTTTCTCCATACGTCGCTCTATCGCCTTCATATAACGAAGAATATCCGGCAGACGCTTCCAACCACATTCGGTGGCAAAGCCGCGGAAGATAAGCCCCTCAATCTGCGCTTTGATATCAGACAGCGCAAACGCCATGGTAAAGTCAATCTTGCCTTTGAGCTTCTTGTTGATATTGAAGGCGGTGGTCAAAATCGTTTCCACCTGCTTGGCAATCTCAACCACGGTATCACCAAGCTCAGCACGAATGTGCTCTTTGAGTGCCTCAAACTGCTCTGGCTCCCAGACAATACCACCCTTCTCTTCGATAAGCTTATCGATACCACATGCAATGCAGTCATCAATCAAATCGAGTACCTTGCCATATGGGTTAAAGTACAGACCCAGCTTCGATTTGTTGGGTAGGTTGCTGTGCAGATACTTAATTGGCGACGGCACGTTGAGTAGTACCAAACGGCGCTGACCGGCCTGCATCGCAAGATGCTGCTCTTGCTCGGTCTCGTACAGCTTGATCTCAACACTGTCTTTGTTGTCCACCAGCGCTGGATAGGCTTTAACATCATAGCCACCGCGCTTCTGCTGATAGACGCGTGGCAACTCACCAAAGCTCCAAGTGTGTAAGCCCTGCTGCTCGATATCATCATCGGCGACTTTCGATAGGGTTTGCTGAACCTTCTCTTTAAGACTCTCTTTAAGCTCATGCAGGTCAGCATGCTCTTTCAGCTTGCGGTTACGATGGTCCACCGCGCGGAAGGTCACTTTAAGGTGATCAGGCACCTGGTCAAGATTCCAATCGTCACGCAAGATCTCAGCGCCACTCATGCGGCGCAGCTCTTTCTCCAGCGCATCAAGCAGCGGCATTTCCATCGGCGTCACACGAGACAGGAACGCATCGGCATAATTTGGCGCAGGCACGAAGTTTTTGCGTAGTGTTTTCGGCAGTGACTTGATTAAGCTCACGACCAACTCATGGCGCAAACCCGGGATCTGCCAGTCGAAACCAGCTGGCTCAATTTGGTTTAAGATCGGCAGCGGAATGTGCACCGTCACACCATCATTGTCGTCGCCTGGTTCAAACTGATAACTCAGCTTGAGCTTAAGCCCGCCTTGGTGCCAGAAGTTTGGATAATCGAGATCGGTAACATGGCTGGCATCGCCTTTAAACAGCATCTCTTTTTCAAAGTTGAGCAGTTCACTGTTTTGCTTCGACGCCTTTTTCCACCAAGTATCAAAGTGACGGCCCGACACCACCTCGGTATCAACGCGTTGATCGTAGAAATCAAACAGCTCATCGTCATCCACCAAGATATCGCGGCGACGTGACTTATGCTCGAGCTCTTCCACCTCTTGCAGTAGTTTACGGTTCTGCTTGAAGAAGGCGTGTTTCGTCTCCCACTCCCCCTCTACTAGCGCACTGCGAATAAAGATCTCGCGACTGACCGGTGTATCAATGTGGCTATAGTTGACCAAGCGTTTTGGCACCACAGGGATCCCGTACAGCATCACCTTCTCATAAGCCATGACGGCAGCACGTTTCTTCGACCAGTGCGGCTCACTGTAGCTGCGCTTGATCAAGTGCTTGGCCAGTGGCTCGATCCACTCTGGCTGGATCTTAGCGATGATCCGCCCCCAGAGCTTAGAGGTTTCCACCAGCTCCGCCGACATGATCCATTTAGGCTGCTTTTTGAATAGGCCCGATGCTGGGAAGATATGAAAACGGGCATTGCGCGCGCCTTGGTATTCATTCTTCTCCTGATCCTTCATACCCACATGAGATAGCAAGCCAACCAGTAGCGCACTGTGCACACCATGGTAAGACGCAGGCTCATCACTGAGCTTAAACTCCATCTCGCGCATCGACTGATGGATTTGGAAATACACGTCCTGCCACTCACGAATACGCAGGTAGTTGAGGTAATCCTGCTTACATTGCTTACGGAACTGATTACCCGTTAGTGCTTTTTGCTGCTTCTGGATGTAGTCCCACAGGTTAACAAATGTCAGGAAGTCAGACTCTTCGTGGAAGAAGCGGCGGTGCTTATCATCCGAGGATTGCTGCTTATCGCTTGGGCGCTCGCGCGGATCTTGAATAGACAGTGCGGAAGCAATGACCATCACCTCTTTTAACGCGCCATTTTTCGGTGCTTCAAGCACCATTCGTGCTAGGCGTGGGTCGATTGGCAAGCGTGCCAGTTGACGGCCAATCGGCGTGAGACGCTTCTTGGTATCCTTGGCGTTATCATTGATTGCACCAAGCTCTTCAAGTAGACGCACACCATCTTGAATATTGCGTTTATCTGGCGCTTCAACAAAGGGGAAGGCTTGAATGTCGCCTAGACCCAGCGCAGTCATCTGCAAGATAACCGATGCAAGGTTGGTACGCAGGATCTCTGGGTCGGTAAACTCCGGACGTGAGTCAAAATCCTCTTCAGAATAGAGGCGGATACAGATCCCCTCCTCGACACGACCACAACGGCCCTTACGCTGGTTGGCGCTGGCTTGAGACACCGGCTCAATAGGTAGTCGCTGAACTTTAGTGCGATAGCTATAACGGCTGATCCGCGCGGTACCCGGGTCAATCACGTACTTGATCCCTGGCACAGTCAGTGAGGTCTCAGCAACGTTGGTCGCGAGCACGATCCGGCGGCCAGTGTGCGCCTGGAAGATCTTATTCTGCTCCCCAGCCGACAAACGGGCATACAGAGGCACGATCTCAGTATCTCGAAGCTTGCGTTTGCTTAGTGCATCTGCGGTGTCACGGATCTCACGCTCACCGTTCATAAAGATCAGGATATCGCCCAAACCTTCATCACACAGCTCATCAACCGCATCGAAGATCCCTTCCATTTGGTCGCGGTCTGCTTCGCCTTCACTACTCAGCGGGCGGTAACGCAGCTCAACCGGGTAAGTACGACCAGAGACCTCAATAATCGGCGCATCATTAAAGTGCTTAGAGAAGCGCTCAGGGTCAATGGTTGCCGAGGTGATGATCACCTTTAAATCGGGACGACGTGGCAGAAGCTCTTTTAGGTAACCAAGGATAAAATCGATATTTAGGCTACGCTCATGCGCTTCATCGATAATGATGGTGTCGTACTGATTCAAGAAACGGTCATGCTGAATTTCCGCTAGCAAAATACCGTCTGTCATCAACTTAATCTGAGTATTTTCCGAGATTTGATCGTTGAATCGAACCTTATAGCCAACAAACTCACCAAGCTTAGTTTCCATCTCTTCGGCGATACGATTAGCCACTGAGCGTGCAGCAAGGCGGCGTGGCTGAGTATGACCGATCAAGCCATATTTTCCGCGGCCAAGCTCAGCACAGATTTTTGGTAACTGCGTCGTTTTACCTGATCCCGTCTCACCCGCCACGATCACAACCTGGTGATTTTCAATCGCCTTGGCGATATCGTCACGCTTTTGGCTCACTGGCAGGATTTCTGGATAATCTATCTTGACTGGGTAGCTGGCGCGTTGCTCAGCCTCCATCATCGACTTGGCAATATCCAAAGCGATTTCATCGAACACCGCGCTACGCGAGGCCTCTTTTTTAATACGGCTGGCACCTTGGATGCGTTTGCTTAGGCGAAAACGGTCGCGCATCATGCATTGATTAAGTGCCTTGCGCAATGAAGAAGTGTTGTTCGCTTGGGCGGATTCAGTCTGATTAGTTTGAGACTGTTTTTCTGGCTGTGACGAAGTCAAAGCGTTACCTATCTTCTAACTCAATAAAATTGCGCGGATTGTATCACAAAGCGAGTCTAAGTTGACTCCTGTAATAACGACAAAACCCAGCTTTCGCTGGGTTTTGATGATAGAAAAAGGCGCTGGTTCACAAGTGACACGCAGCCGACTAAAAATGATACTGCAAGTAGACCATATTGTAGTTACTTCCGCCCTTCATGCGGCCATACTGCGCCGAGGCCTCAAAGATCGCTGAGCGGTGGTGGATGGTGTAGCCAAGCCAAACATCTTTCCATTCTGGGCGATCAAAAGCATCTCCCAAACTGAAATCAAACGAAAAATCGAGGTAGTTAAGTAAACGACTGGCGGTGGTATATTGGTCCTTCTCAACAATCATGTCTTGATATTCTAGGTAGGTAGTGCGATCTACCCAAGACAATCCCTCTGCCACACCAAAACGCCACCTGAATGGCCATTCGAAGGTATAGTAAGCCTTAATCGCAGCAATATATTCGGTACTGGCTCCTTGAACCTCCGATGACCAATGGTGCCCTATCCCTGGGGTGAGGTAGATCTCTATCGGGAAGCCGAACAAGGTGTCGCTCAGCGGGTGGCCATAGAAAATCGATGTCATTTGGTTGTTGAACTCATCTTTTTCAGTTTGGAAACGAATAATCTCTCCAAGGTTTGATAGCGTCCCCCAACCATGGGCAATACGCCAATATGGCTTAGCTTTGACATCGCTGCGCTTGTTACGCTCTGGTTGATTAAACAGACCAAAACCAAGATAGATCTCTCCCTGAGCATTGCTGTCAATCACATCGGCATTGTAGGCATTGTGATCTAGTACAGTAAGGCTGGTCGAGCCCATCAAATATAAGTTGGAAAAGACGTGATAACGCCCCTCAATACCAATGTTGGCATCAACCCCTGCGCCTATACGTTGTTTGGTGAAATCCTCTACCGCATAGTAGTGAGAGTTAAAGCCCGCCGACTTGTAGCGCAGGGTGACACTGGGCTTAAACCACCAATCTTGACTGCTGTATTCAGTAGCCACCTGCCAATTAGCTTGGGCGCGCCCTTCGGCATCAGAGAGGACATTAAACTTGGTGTGTGTCGCCTCGGTTATTTGGTAGGTCAGCTCCGCCCCCATGTCCAGCTTGGCGCTGCCATATTCATGCTGAAGATCCTCCGGCAAATCAATCAAGCGCAAACGGCTCATGATATCGAAACGCCAAGCCGCCAAGCTGTATGCCTTGTACCCTGCGTCAAATCCATCAATATAGAAGTAGTCATTTTCGAAGTGGATCAGAGGTACAAAACTGCTTGTGGTTTCTTTTTTCTCACCGACCGCGTAAGGGACCGTGGCGATACGGTATTGTGCCGACACACCCCAGGTTTGATCGGTATTATCACGTTGAAAAAACGTCGCTTGTTCCTCACCATGCGCTTGTGTGGCAACGGTAAAGGGCAGTAAACTAAGTGCCAGTGTAAGAGGTATTCCCGAGCGTCTCATTGAGCTCCTAAATGTGCTTCTGATGATGGTTTTAGTGAGGCAAAGTATATCAACCTCGGTTTTAGCCTGCGTAAAATCCGTGTGAAACAAACCTAGATACATTGTCCCGGTTGGCTTTATAGCCTATCCCGAGATTGGCGTTGATGCATTACCAATAATATGCAACCAGTTTTACATCGTTTTTGTGTCTTCGTCTACCTTAATAGCGCACTAAACACTGAATCCCGCAAAAGCGAAATTATCGGATCTAACACACAAACTTGCCGCACTGCCAGTGCACTCAGAGCCCAAAATAGCGACCGGCGAGCTATGGCTCCCTGAGCGACTTATTGGTGCCCATCAAGAAAATGATAGTCTATTGCACTCGGTTTTTGGTCATGCTCCGAGTGAAGACTTACTGCCAGAGGGAGGAAGGGGGTTTGTCGAACATGAGGTTGAACTGCTGCGTAAGAAAATTATGTGGTTTTCTCACGAACCATGACGTGTGCCTGAGAAAGCAGATACGATACTTGGATTGATACTCATGATCCACAAAGTTCCAAGCGCATAGGTCATTGAGAGCATTGAGAAGTTACAAGGTTAAAGGATACCCTTCATTTAGTGAGCGTCACTGTCAATCTTGCCGCTCAAAGAAATCACGCAACGACTTGGCGGTGTCCTTTTTGCTTTTTTCGTAGGCATCAAACACTCCATCATCTCGCCCTGATATCGCCAGTAACCCGTAGCTGATCGCGATAAGCATTGTGAGCACCGCTCCCATCATCGCCATTACACCCATCATATCCAATTGGAAAAGCACTAAAAACAGACCACATAAACCGGCAGAAGTTAGCGCAATTTTGGAATTTCTACTCACTAGTAAACCCTCGTGATATCAAGCCGTTATGAATTATCCTATCGTATTGGCGACTAATGTTAGGTGCTGACGGTCACTTTGAGATTGTTTTTTAGCCAACTTTAGGATTTTATGCGCCATACAGCACACTTTGCACTCGTTTGAGTATTCAAACTGAGACCTGAAACACAGGGGGCGAGGTGCGGGGACGGGCTGTGCCCTTCGAGGAGCGAGGAGTTTTGTGCGCGAGGAGTATTACTCGCTCTCCCAACCGGCAGGGGGGGTTAAGCATTAGCCTATATTAAGGATGGGCGAGGAAATTGTAGAGTGCGGGTTATTACTCGCCCCTCGGAACGAAGTGATACCCGCTCCTCGCCCCTACATGCTCTTAGAGCATGGTGAGCGCGAGTTTGGCTAGGTTGTAGGCGTCGACATAGCCCGAATGCTGGCGCCCTTCCCAGTCTATTCCTTTGGCTTCTTGGGCGGCTTTGTGACCAATACGTTTGTCTTTTAGTCGGTTCTGTATGCGATACAAGGTCGCCAGATTAACAAACTCTTTAAACGGCAGCTCGATGCCTTTGTCTTGACACTCTTTGGCAAGGATCAGGTCATCACGACCCCAGGAGGCGTAGATTTTGTTTGCACCGCCGAAGTTTTTAATCATCGATTGCAACACCGAGCTCAATGGGCGGCCTTGCTTTTCTATTTTGCGCGGCGTGATCCCAGTCAACTGGGTACAAAACAGGGAAATCTCATCTTGCTCAGGCTTCACATAGTACTGAGCTCGCTTAACCACCTCTTGCTTGACCAAGTCGATCTCGGCTAATCCAATCTCGATGATCTCACCCGTGGTTCCCTTGCCGTCTTGGTTCCAACAGCACATCTCTAGGTCAAAGCAGACGACGCGATTGTAGTTCATTATTAGCTATCTCTTTCTGGTTGGCAGGGCTCAAAACGTTGCAAAGTCTACCTGAGAGGCAAGAAAATATCGAATCCCTGACAACATTAACCCGGATTTGACACTTTAAGTGCTCAAATAGACTGCAAACGGACCGCGAGACCAGCCAAGCCCTTGCCTTTTTTACCGCTTTTTTACATGACTATGCTACTATCGTCAGAAAATTAGGTCTCAGAACCGCGCATATATGCGCCCTCATAACAAGAGTATTGATTATGAATTTTGATTTACAAATGATCCCCCAAACGTTCGATATGCTTCACGCTGGTCTAGCAGCATCGAGCGTTATTTTGCTTCTTATCGCGGCGTCACGAAAAACGAAAACCATTGAGAAAATCGTCGAGAAGCCAGTAGAAAAAATTGTCGAAGTTGAAAAGCCGGTCGAGAAGATCGTTGAAGTTGAAAAAGTGGTTGAAGTAGAAAAAGTGATTGAGAAGGTTGTCGAAGTTGAGTCCAAGCTGGCCACTGCATCAACAGACTCTGCAATGCAGTTACTTTCTATCATGCAGCAAGAGGCTCGCTTAATTGATTTTCTTAAAGAAGATGTCAGTGCCTTCTCGGATGAAGAAGTCGGCGCTGCTGCTCGTGTGATCCACTCTGGTGGACAAAAAGTGCTTGCCGAATACGTGACCCTAGAGCACGTTCGCACTGAAGATGAAGAAACACGCATTACCGTTCAAGAGGGCTTTAACCCTCAAGAGATCCGCCTGACGGGTAACGTGACCGGTTCGGCGCCGTTCAACGGGACCCTAGTTCACAAGGGCTGGCGCGCATCTGCGATGAACCTACCAAAATTGGCCGAGAATTACGATGCATCAGTGATTGCTCCTGCGGAGGTAGAACTATAATGGAAGCGACAGACCACCCTAAATTTAGTGTTGGTATCGACTTGGGTACCACCCACTGTGTGTTGTCCTTCGTTGACACCCACGATGAAGACGCGCGCGTTGCTGTAATGCCAATTCCACAGTTGACCGCACCTGGTACGGTCGAGTCTCGCGATCAACTGGGATCGTTCCTGTATCAACCGCATGAGCATGAGATGGACCCCGCTTCGCGTGTATTACCTTGGACGACAGAGCCAACAGCGCTGGTCGGTGCTATCGCACGTCACTTGGGCGCGAAAACACCAATCCGTCTGATTGCCAGTGCCAAATCGTGGCTTTGCCACGGCGGTGTCAACCGTCGTGAGGCATTTTTGCCTGCCGGCAGCCCTGAAGAAGTTGAAAAAGTCTCTCCACTGCGTGCCACTGAATTGTATCTTGAGCACCTCAAGCAAGCGTGGGATCACGCACACCCTGAGCACGCTCTTGCTGATCAAGATGTCACGATTACGGTTCCGGCGTCTTTTGACCCAGCCGCGCGTGATTTGACTGCTGAGGCGGCACGTAATGTTGGCTTTGTTCACCTAACGCTGCTCGAGGAGCCTCAAGCGGCACTGTATAACTGGATTGATAACAGTGACGATGGCTGGCGTGACCAAGTCTCTGTTGGTGACGTCGTGCTGGTGGTGGATATCGGTGGTGGTACCACTGACTTATCTTTGGTGGAAGTGACCGAAGACGAGGGTAACCTATCACTCAACCGCATCGCGGTTGGTGAGCATATCCTGCTTGGCGGTGACAACATGGATCTTGCCCTCGCCTATCGACTAAAGATGAAACTCGCCCAAGAGGGGAAAGATCTTCAGCCGTGGCAGGTGCAAGCAATGACTCACGCTTGTCGTGATGCTAAAGAGGCGCTTCTTAATGACGCTGAACTGAGTTCCGTGCCAATAGTGGTACCAAGCCGTGGCTCGAAGCTGCTTGGCGCGACACTGAAGACGGAGTTGACCCAGCAAGAAGTTCAGCAGACTTTAGTCGATGGTTTCTTCCCTAAAGTTGCGATTGATGAACACCCGGTGCAAAGTCGACGCGGTGCTTTAACCCAAATGGGCCTACCTTATGCGCAAGATGCTGGGATCACCCGCCATATTGCGGCGTTTTTAGCCAAACAAGCCTATGCACAGGGCGGTGAAGCGCCAGAGCAAGACGTCAACCCATTTGCCGGGATGCCTGGCATGGAAGCGCCTGCGCAAACCAGTGACTTTATTAAGCCAAGCGTTATCTTGTTTAACGGTGGTGTACTTAAATCAGATCTGTTAGCAACCCGACTTCAAGAAACCATTAATGCCTGGCTGCAGGCAGCGGACTGTGACAGCGCTAAGCGCTTGACCGGGGTTGACCTTGACTTGGCGGTAGCCAGCGGTGCCTCCTATTATGGTGCAGTGCGCCGTGGCCAAGGCGTGCGTATCCGCGGTGGTATTGCATCGGCCTATTATGTTGGGATTGAGAGCGCGATGCCGGCGATTCCAGGTATGGCACCACCGCTAGAGGCACTATGTGTTGCCCCATTTGGCATGGAAGAAGGTTCCAGCGTCGATGTACCAAGCCAAGAGTTTGGATTGGTGATTGGCCAGCCAGTCCACTTCCAGTTCTTTGGCTCTACCGTGCGCCGTGATGATGAGGCGGGCACTCACCTAGATCACTGGGCGCCAGATGAGCTGGAAGAACTGCCAGAAATCCATGTCACGCTGCCTATCTCTGATGGCCGCCAAGAGGGTGAGGTCGTGCCGGTGACGCTCGCCTCTCGCGTGACAGAGCTTGGTACCTTGTATCTTGAAGCTATCGCGACTGACAATGGCCAAAAGTGGCATGTCGAGTTCGATGTACGTGACGAGAACACTCATCAGGACCCTGCCCCAGAGCAAGACCCAGCACCAGAACGAGAGTAGCAGCAAGTACCTCAACGGCACCATTCACGGTGCCGTTTTTCCAGCTATGTTAAGTACAACTTCAGCAAAAGTTAACAATCACCACAATAAAAGGCTCCCCTATGGCAGCAGCTCGTTTTCTCGTTGGCATCGATCTTGGCACCACCAACACAGTCGTCGCTTTCTGTGAGATCACGGACGACCTTAAACACGCCCCTATTCAACTGTTTGAAATCGACCAACTCGTCGGAGCAGGAGAAGTGGCGCGAAGACCACTGCTACCGTCCTTCCGCTATCATCCCGCTAAAGAGCAGATCGCTCCGGCAGATTTAACCTTACCTTGGGAGCAGCAAGGTATCGAGGGAGACATTCAACCAGCGATCATTGGTGAATGGGCACGCGAGCTAGGCACTAAGGTCGAGGGGCGCCAGATAGCTAGTGCTAAAAGCTGGCTCTCTCACCAAGGTGTTGATCGCCGCTCTGACATTCTGCCATGGGCCGGTGCCAGTGACGTTGATAAAGTCTCGCCAGTGATTGCCAGTGCCAGCTATCTAAACCATATTCGCCAAGCTTGGAACCATCGTCACCCAGGCAACCTGCTTGAGGCGCAAGAGGTCATTGTCACAGTGCCCGCTTCTTTCGATGAGGCGGCCCGCCAGCTGACCCTTGAGGCAGCCAAACTGGCTGGGCTTGACCAAGTGGTGCTACTCGAAGAGCCCCAAGCAGTTTGCTATGACTGGTATGCACGCCACCAAGACACAGCCACAGAAGAGCTCGCACAACTGCCACTGATCTTGGTTTGTGATGTGGGCGGTGGAACAACGGATCTTAGCTTGATTCAAGCAGGTTTCACCGAGAAAAAGCTGACCCTCGATCGAATAGGGGTTGGTGAGCACTTGATGCTTGGGGGAGATAACCTGGATCTGGCGCTTGCCCACCTAGCAGAGCAAAGGTTCAGCCAATCCAAGCGGCTCAATGCATCCAGTTTGACTAAATTGATCCAGCAAACCCGCGCTGCAAAAGAGCAACTGCTTGCCGATACAGCACCAGAGCAGATAAAAATCACCATGTTAGGCAGTGGCTCTAAGCTGCTTGGTGGCACAAAAAGCATCGACCTGAGCAAGCAAGAGGTTCATCAAATTGCGCTCGAGGGGTTTTTCCCACTGACAGACATTGGCGAACACCCAGATAAGCGACGCAGCGCTGTGGTGGAATTTGGTCTCCCTTACGTTGCCGACCCTGCTGTCAGTAAACACATCGCGAAGTTTCTCGATCAACATCAAAGCGTTTCTCAGGCGGCACTGTCAATGAATGTCAGTGAAGACACTTCCAATGACAGGCCTGCAGTACCCGTCGGGTTATTGCTCAACGGTGGGGTATTCAACAGCCCATTAGTTACTGATCGGATTACTCGCCTGCTTGAGAGTTGGAAGGGACAAGCTGTTACCGTTTTAGATAATCCACACCCTGACTTCTCGGTCGCTTTGGGCGCAGTCGCGTTTGGTAAGGCGCGTCGTGGTGCGCAGCTGAAAATCGGTGGTGGTGCTGCGCGCTCGTACTTTCTCCATTTGCAGGAGAAAAACAGCATGGGAAAAGCACTATGTCTGCTTGCCAAGGGGACAGAGGAAGGGCATGAAATTCGACTAAGTGGTCGACGATTCGCTCTCACCTTAGGAGAGCCGGTACGCTTTAACTTGTTGACGTCAACCCATGATACCTTGGCCGACGGCACGCAAATTCAAAATGGGCTGCTGTGCCCAATCGACCCTGATTATTTTTCGCCATTGCCCCCCTCCATCACAACACTAGACAGTCAAGGTGCTGAACTTGCCGCCAACCAAAAGGAGCGGGTTGAGGTACAACTGGCGTGTAAGCTCACTGAAGTCGGCACACTGAGTATCCAGTGCGTCAGCATTTCCGATGACAATCAACGCTGGCAGCTGGAGTTTGAGGTCCGTCATCAGGCCCAGGATCAGCAAGAATCCATCGTGACACACCCGCGACTTGGCGAGTGCCAAGAGATGATCTCGCGCCTTTATAGTGGTAACAAGAAAAGCGCTGACAATCAGGCAATCAAAACCCTCAGCCGCGACCTTGAAAAACGCCTAGGTAAGCGCGATGAGTGGGAGTTTATTACTCTAAGACAGCTGTTTGATACGCTCTCTCTCGGACGCAAGCGCCGTCGACGCTCTGAGTTGCATGAAAAAAACTGGTTGCGCCTTGCCGGCTTTTGTCTTCGCCCAGGTTTTGGTGATGCCACCGATTCTTGGCGCATTGAACAGATTTGGTCGCTCTATCAGCAAGGTATCCAGTTCAAAAATACTCAAGGTTGGAGTGATTGGTGGGTGTTCTGGCGCCGTGTCTCGGGTGGACTCAATCAAGAGCAACAAGAGACCATCCTTGCCGATATAGCCAAATACCTGCACCCCGGCGCAATGAAAAACCCAAAATCTGCCCAAGCGGCGCAAGAGATGGGGTACGAGTCTATGGTGCGATTAGCGGCATCGCTAGAGAACCTTGATGTTGAGGACAAAACGCTACTATCGTCATGGTTTATTAGCAAAGCGGCATCCAACAGCCAATACGCACAGGCACATTGGTGGGCGGTAGGCAGACTCACCTCGCGCACCCCACTGTACGGTAGTCAACACAATGTGATCCCAAGAGAGCAAGTTGAGCAGTGGTTGCCTAAACTGCTCGGTCAAGACTGGAGCAAAGAGTCCATGGCTGGTTTTGCTACGGTGATGATGTGCCGCAAAACAGGTGACCGTCAGCTTGATATCGCCGATGACTATCGAGTTCAAGTGATTGAGAAGTTGAAAAAAAGTAAGTTACCAGGCTCTTGGCTTACCATGGTCGAGCAGGTTCAAGCCCTTAGCCAGAGTGATTCGAAACGCATGTTTGGCGATGCCCTTCCTCACGGACTCACCATGTTTTGACGGCAGGGGCGAGGACTTCTAAAGGCAGGGGCGAGGAGCAAGTTACACTTCGTTCCGAGGTGCGGGTAGTTAATTGCGCGGCTCTGAATCCACGTGCATCTCGCACTCTCCCTGTCACGCCAACCTCTGGCTTAGTCTCTCATCAGGCTCTACTCCCTCTCCTCATACCTATTTATCGATGCGAGAGCACGGGGTTTACCAAACCATTTCGACGCAGCATTTTCCCTCATGGTTTAACAAGTAACCGCGTGTATCCATCTGGACGATATACGCTTGCTGGGGGAGCAATAGCGGACGCTTAAAACGCACTCGCATCTGTTTATCACTGCCCAGATTGCGTTTGTTGCAATAAGCAAATAGCGAGGCAACCGAGTACATGCCGTGTAAAATAGGTCGCTTGAAACCAAACAGTCTCGCGAGAACGGTGTGAATATGAATCGGATTATAGTCGCCTGATAACTTGGCATATTTGCGTGCCTTGCCAATGTTGTAGTCAACAAGGTGAGCCTCTGACATGTCATAACCTTGCTCATTGGATGAAACTTTAAGGCCAGGCCTATTTCTTTTACGACTTGGACTCAGATAACTGCTTAGCATAGATACGCATAGCTCACCTCCAGCGAATATCGAAATCGCGACATCGACCTCTGTTCCTGAATCCTGTTGTACTATCTTAGTCACTTCAGAAACTACGGTGTATTGTTCTTGAGCCCCTCGTTCCTGGTGCTTCTCTATCGTCAACCCTGTATGGACCAAGCCGAGCACGGAGACAGGAAAGCTCTCCAGATTAAATAGGGCAAGTTGTGCTGGCTGTGAGAATACGAACCAAAAGGGTAACGCAACAGAGTGTTGCTCAAACATAAAGTAGCGGTTGTAATCGCTGAGTTGCTTGGGGTCAATCTGTGCCGATAGCACCGTCAATCGACACGAATGACGACTGTCATTATTTACCCTACCATTGGCAATCACCTTTGGCTTGTGACGAGCAAACAGCATTTTTAGCAACTCACTGTAGTAGCGAGGCATAGAGGCCAAGGTAGTCATAATCGAGTGTTCCTCATAAACAAGACGCTGATTTACTGCAAAAACAGAAAGCTATACCAAACAGAAAGCTATACCAAACAGAAAGCTATACCAAACAGAAAGCTATGCCCTATTCTGAACCAAGTCCACGACGAGTACCAGTCGTTACTATCAACCTCATATAACTCTTTAACCTCACATAACTCTGCAAACCCAAACCATTATGCAACCTAACTCAATTCTGTTAGTCCACGCAGCCGATCTGCGCCGTGCCATGCTGCTACCCTGCCCTATATCATCATTCGATCTAATCTCGATGCCTCGATGCTGACCGCACCTCAATGCAACGACCTTATGCTACTAATAACGGTCCAACGCGAATAATAGCTATCCCCCTAAGCAATACTGATCCGTTATGAACAATAGCGACTAATGGCGAGTACTGCCATGTTGACCAACATCAAGCCCTTGATAGATTTCTGATAACGTTCGAGCTGAACGTGAGCGTGAGCGCTGCTTGTTTGCTTCAGAGTGAATTTTTTCATACTCAAGTGCCTTCTGATGCTCTTGTGCCGCGGCAAGAAACTCAGGGTCTTTCATGGCTTGCTTACGAAGGCGATTAACGCGTTCAAGTTTTTCTAATAACATAGCAACCTCCATACTGTTGTTATATACAGTATAGAAGTAACCAACACGAACACAAGAAGAATACTGTTATTTTATACAGTCATTTGCTTAACCAAACCATCACGCAACGATGACAGAAACCTGTTGCCAGTTTTGTTAGACTGCTCAGAGTGTTACAGAAAGGACATGAGGCGATACTGAGCCTAAAGTAGAAATGAGATTAGCTAGAGTGACGTTGTTGCTCCAAGGGTTGGGTCTAGCAGCCGGTTTCAAAATTAATTTCATCGAAAGTTAAAGCGAGCCATCAGTTAAAGCGTCTAGCGTGAACTCCTAACGATCACATCTCGCTTCGCGCAGCAACGCGATCCCACCTCTCGCCTCTTTTCTAAAGAAAAAAACGGCCTCCGAAGAGACCGTCTGTACACTAATTAGCCACTAGCATTAAGCAATCTTGTAGATCACCTTGTTACCAGCAAGCTGCTCTTTTACGACTAGGTTTTCTTCTAGAAGCTTTTTAAGAGCACCTGTTGCCCAAGAAGCCGCTTTTGCGTCCTCTTGACCTGCTGCTAGACCAATGCCTTTAGGGTTGATGCCTTCTGCATTGTTAGCAACAATATCAAATACTTGCTGTTGCTTAGGAGTTAGTGAAACATTGGCTGCAACGCTGGTTTTAGCAACTGCTTTCTCTACAACGTTCTCGACAACTGGTTTGGCTGGCGCTGCTTTTTTCGCTTTTGCAACATTCGCAACCGTTGCTTTGATGTGTTTCTGTAGTTTAGCTTGTACCTTACGCTTGTGAGCAAGTCTCATTCAATTATCTCCGCTACACTGCCATACGCAGTGGTCAAAATTAATAGCGCGTTTTATACCAAATTATTGCGACGATTTGTAGGGTAGTGCTGTGATTTGCTGCCAAGTCACCTCATTTTGTTAACAACCACTGTATCAATAATCAGTTAATTGATCTTATTTTCACCGCTTTGAGTAGTAACTGTAGGTGGCGCTAAAGCAAAAACTTAGCCGCTTTCCTACACTTATGATCCAACCTGGATAAGAAGATTATGGAAACACTACACATCAGCAATCGCGAAAAAATCAGCCAGTCAATGGTCATCAAGCTAATCGGTGTGCTGATTGGCGTCGCTCTGGTTTTTCTTTTTCTTTCATCACCTTCGATCAGCACCGCGTTCATTTCTCTTTTAGTTGGTAGTATTGCGGTCGCACTCACCTATCACATTATGCGCAAGGCCTATAACGGCTTCACACTGACCGCAACCCACCTTCAACAACATCGAGTTAAAGGGGGCTGGCTGCTCAGTTGGGATAATATCGAGGTCATTGGCCAGTGTCAGGAAGACGACGATGGGTGGAAACGCCCCCTGCCATGGATAGGGATCAAGATTAAGGACTACCATCCATTTATCAACTCAATATGCCCAAGATTGGCCGTTGATCTCTTGATGGAACAACGCGCGCTACTGTATGCAGGCATTCACAGAGAAGAGCGTGAGAAATTTCAGGACTTGGTTTTGGACTCCAAGCACGTCCAAGATGGAAAACATTACTACAAGGGATTGCAGGCTACGCTAGCTAACCGAATGCGGCACATGCGTGGTGCCTTCGGCTACGACATCTTTATTGCCCAAGGCGATTTGGACAGACCAATAGAGGATTTTATTGGCCTGTCGCGTCGCTATCTAGCCGCTGCATCCCGTCCAACTACGGTTGAGAAGGCGATGGACGAACGAGATACCTCAGCGGGGTGACACTAGAACATCGGCATCTCATCAGCAACGAACGGATTGGTTCTGCGCTCGTAGCCAAAGGTCGACTCTGGACCGTGCCCAGGAACAAAGCGCACTTCATTACCAAGTGGCCACAGTTTTTCTTTGATGGAAGAGATGAGGGTATTGAAATCGCCTTTCGGGAAATCAGTGCGCCCAATACCGCCGTTAAACAGCACGTCGCCAACGAAAGCCAGCTTTGCTTCTTGACTAAACAACACGATATGACCAGGAGTGTGGCCCGGCGTATGAATAACCGATAGCGACTGGCTGCCAAACGTGACAGTGTCACCCTCGTCCAGCCATTGATCCGGTTCAAAGGCCTCTGTTAATGGAAAACCAAACATCTGACTTTGCCCTTCAAGGCCCTGTAGCCAGAAATTGTCGTCCTTGTGCGGGCCGACAATCGTTACGCCCTCTAAATTACGTGCCAAAGACTGTGTACCACCAACGTGGTCAAGGTGACCGTGAGTCAATACAAGACGCTCTACCGTCACGCCAAGTTCTTCGATGAGCATTTGCAATTGCTTGACGTCGCCTCCGGGGTCAATCACTACCCCTTTCATCGTTTCGTCACACCACACGATTGAGCAATTTTGAGAAAAAGAGGTTACGGGAACCACTTGGTATTTTAGAGACATACCATTACCTTTACTGTCATAGTCTGCGATTTTAGTTTGCACAGACTATGACACTATGTGGGTGCTTTGACAATATGCGCAGGTCATTTGACAATATGCGAATGCTTTGACAACGGTAGAGTTAATGCTTTGTTTGAGCTTTGCCCGCGACAGCAATATCGATTAGCCTGGGATTGCTCTCGTGATAAGGTGCATCGAGATCATAAATATCATCGCGATAATGGACCACACCATCTTCTAACCAAGCCGTCTGATAAATTATCATCACTGGGATCTGTCGGTTAAAACGAATATGCCGATTGGTGCTTGCATTGAGCAATTTGTCGCGCTCAATCCCTTGATAATCCAATAGAGCTTGAGCAAATTCCTCTGCATGCTCGACCCGGATACAGCCAGAACTGAATGCTCTCATGTCTTGGTCAAACAAGTTTTTGCTTGGAGTGTCGTGCAAGTAAATGGCTCGAGGGTTGGGCGTATTAAATTTGTATAGACCCAAGGCATTATTGTAACCAGCACGTTGGCGCATTCTAAAAGGAAAAGCTCTTGGGTGCAGGGTTTCCCAGTTGATTGTCTCAGGGGGAATGATTTGTGGTGACGTCCAGCTCTCAATTATATCGATCCCCTGGCGGGCCAAATAGCTTGGGTCATGCTTAGCTTTGGGAATGATGTCTTCAACCATAATTTTCCACGGAATGTTCCAAGTTGGGTTGAGAACAACTGACTTCATCTGTGTTTCCATGATTGGGGTCGGACGACGCAATTTACCCACCACTACCTTAGACTCAAACAGTTGCTGCCCCGAGTGTGAAAACTGCATCTCAAAACTTGGGACATTGACGGTGACTTGGGTGGTATTACCCTTATCCCACAGCCTCGCACGCTCAAGATTGAGGGCAAGTTTGGTTTTACGATAGCGAGGTGACACATTCAGCCAACGAGTAGTCTTAGGACCAATAATGGCATCTTGTTTTAAACCATGGATGCGTTGAAATTCAACCATGGCTTGCTTGAGTGATTCATCATACCAATCTAGACCGTGAACCACACCAGAGGTGTCGATGCCCGCCATGTTCATCCGTTCGATAATCAAGTCACGCTCGGGCAGTAAATCTCCAACACGCTTGAGGCCATCACTTGAAACTAAAGAGACCCATTGATTCGAATGTTCCGTCAGCTCTTCAAGCGCACTACGAATAGCCTCTCGAGAGGCATGGGGCGGGCGATAGTAGTCAATAAACTGAGATAGCGCATTCATTTCGATAGCACTGACTAAGGAGTCTTGGGAAGTGGTTGAGGGTTTGATACTCAGTTCGCGCATTGGCGCTTGATAGAACCAAGTTTGCCCATACTCCGAGGCGTTCTCAGCGTAACTAACATAGAGCAGCAGGGTATCGGTCGCGACCTGGTCATAGGCATGCCATTTCTCCTGCTCTTCCAGCGCCAGCAAGCTGTCTAACCGCGCTTCTAGCAGTGGGCTGACACCAGAGAGTGCGACCAGAGCAAGTTGCTCCTGAAAAACCAAGCGGTCGTCAGGGTCAATCCACAGGGGTTTGGCCAATGTCATAAGACGTTCGACATGAGTAGGAAATGCCAGCGTAACACCGTCAACTGTCAATGGTTTAGCTAGGGTATCGACGGACTGCTGCTGGATCATCGAAGACGCGGGTTGAGCCGAGTCCGCCAAAATGAGCTGTTTACTATTGTCCGAAGGTTCGGCGACGGCGTAGGCACATGCCCCAAATGCTGCGAAAAATACCCAAGATTTCATGTCCTATCCCCTAGGTAAGGTGTATGACATAAGTATGGCAAAGAACACATTTGAAACTGTATTAAAGTTTAGAAACAACAAGGTTATGTCTCATCTAATATCCAGACTAATTCAGTGATATTAGATGAATAGGAAGGCAAACAGAAGATGAAAATGTTGCAAATTTAGACACTTAGCCCACAGAACACTCGCGTAAGCACGAGTAGAACTAAATCAACACCCTATATCTCGCTGGCCTCAAGACCCGGGCGTTCTCAAAATCTAAGCTCATACTGGGTATGACATATCGTTAATCTGCCCTGCACGACTTGGTGTTGTCGTGGCCTAAAAAAACGCATCGGTTCAAGCCGATGCGTTTCAATACTTTACGTATCACCTACTGC
Organism: Vibrio sabulosilitoris; assembly: GCF_055391395.1. NCBI lineage: Bacteria > Pseudomonadati > Pseudomonadota > Gammaproteobacteria > Vibrionales > Vibrionaceae > Vibrio > Vibrio sabulosilitoris. The sequence continues at coordinate 1,687,322 of NZ_AP029599.1, read as the reverse complement.
CTTATAGCATCAGATGGTTAGTCGATGTTTGCCGTGGGAAACTTTGGCCTTGAGATACTCCTCGTTGCCCGACTTTACATGCGCTGATGTGTGCACCACCTCAGCTATCTCAATCCCATGCTCTTCCAAGTCACGCACCTTCTTCGGGTTGTTAGTCACCAAGCGGATTCGCGTCAGGTTTAGCGCTTTGAGCATCTGAGCTGCCTCGGTAAAATCACGCAAGTCGTCACCAAAACCTAGATGATTATTCGCTTCGTAAGTATTCATACCCTCGCTTTGCAGCCGATATGCGTCGATCTTGTTATACAGCCCAATGCCACGCCCTTCTTGGCGCAGGTACAAGATGATGCCGCCCTTCTCCCCCATCAGATTGATGGTCTCATCCAACTGCTCACCGCAATCACAACGCGAGGAATGGAAGACGTCGCCGGTTAGGCATTCAGAGTGCATTCTGACTAAAGGCGGGGTTGATGGGGCTTGGTCAGCTTTTTTGAAAACCACCGCTACGTGCTCTTTAGCGGTTTTCAGACCATTGAACGACAAAAGTTCAGCTGCAATGTCGCTTCGCTGACCAACTTTAAAATTTACTCTAGCTCTTACTTCCGCCATATCTCTCTCTCTTTCATCAAACAACGCGTGCTGTGCATGTTGCTACGCTCTTAGCTTTACTTGTTATCCACGCTGAGTTGCTTTCGACCTTATATATGTGGGTGAAAATGAAAAGTTCAACCCTGTATACCTATCCTCAAGCCACCTTAAGGTGCAGTTTCAGTCTTACTAGGCGCCCGCAGTGGCCGCCCGCAATTTACTGCCAAGGTAGTCATTTGAGTATAAGTGACAATGAACCGTATTTCTCGAGTAAGAAATGCAATTGATCGCACATGTTATAACATAACAATTGTAGGCAAAGGTATGCGTAATTACCACGAGATAATAACCACAAATTAAGTAATGAAATTAAGGTAATGAAATGGCGCGAAGATTACGCGCTGTGAGAGGTTTGTTGCTGTTTCCAGACGTTAAGTTGAACCCAAGCAGATTCAAGTTCGGAAATTTCCTCGGAGGTGAGGATAGACAGAGTCGATTCATTGCTCGCCATCCCATTAGTTTGTAGGTTGCTTAGCCGAGCGTAAAAATCTTTTTTAAGCTGTAATATTAGTGATTCCACAATATCTACCCAGTCAAATAAAAAATCCATTTTTAATTCTGCGACTATATTATCAACCTGAGAATAAATTGCACGTTCTATCAACAACTAATAGTAGTTTATGTGCAACCAATTCAACAAATAGCCTTATAGTTTTATTGAGAACGGGGTTATGAAACTATCATTGCTTGAAGTAATAACCCCATGAGTAATTAGCGACGTTTACCTAATTTTACACTGCCATCTTCTTGGAACCACAGTGCTTGGCTGCGTTTTTTACCAATTAAAATCGGCCCATCATCATAAAACAGGAAGTTCTTCCAGTAGCGTTTGAATATCGACCACTTAGTCTCGATGATATTGTACTTCTCGTAGCAGAAATACACCGTGACATCATCTTGCCAGTCAATATATTCAACTAGTCCCTCAGGCATTAGGTTGTCCTCCGCTTCCCACGCCTGCATCCAATCGATATTCTCCAGCCAATTGCTGTCGTTAGCGGGCCAATCTTGACTACTGAATCGCGCAGCGTCCGGACTGGTAGCACTGATTTGCTCTTTCCATAATTGGGAGGCTCGTGCCTGTGTCATCGGTTTGATCAACTCAAGATCCGATTCTGGCACTGGCATCGATTGGTGGGTAAAGATCCACTTTCTGTTGTATTCATCAATTGAAATGTAAGACATAGTTAATCCGCCTTCAGCCAACCGTTGGCAACGGCATTTTCTACAATCTGCTGAGCCTTGGCCCATAGCGCCTCAGAGCCCTCTTCAATGCGTCGATTGACCGTCAAAACCTGATCTCTGTGTACGCCATGCTCAAGCCAACTCTGACCTTGATTATAGTGGTTGAGCAGCATTGGGATAATTCTATCAAGGGCTTTAGCAAATTTTGCATCCGCCGTTTGAGCTTGCTCGAACTCTTGCCACAGAGAGAACAGTGCCTGACCTTGTTCTTCGGGTAACAGACCAAATAATCGCTCTGCGCACTCAAGCTCTTTCTGCTCTTGGCTCTCAGAGGCGACCGCATCATAGACAAAGGTGTCACCTGCATCGATCTCTACCACATCATGCAATAGCAACATCTTAATCACTCGACCCACGTCAACGGGTTGATTGGCATGTTCTTCGAACAATAGCGCCATTAATGCCACATGCCAGCTATGCTCGGCACTATTTTCCAATCGCCCATCGGCACTTTTTACCCGTGTGCGTCGTAACACAGATTTTAGCTGGTCGAGCTCCATTAATAGCGCGAGCTGTTTTTCTAATCTTAGTGACATATTAATCTCTTTTTTTCCAATCTGGATTGATCATCGCGGTCAATATATGATCCTGCCACTGACCATCAATTAAAATATATTGCTGAGAGAATCCCTCTCGCTCAAAACCTACTCGACTTAACACCGCCGCACTTTTTTTATTGTGCGGCATATAAGCGGCACAAACTCGGTGCATATTTTCAATCTCGAACATATATTGCACTGCGAGTGTCAGTGCTTTAGTCATTAAGCCCTTGCCCTGCTCAGACTTTGCCAAGGAGTAACCTACATTGCAGCTGTGGACAGGAAATCTCATCACGCTGCTAAAAGAGACAGTACCTAGCATCTGTTTGTCTGCGCGATCGGTGATTAACATATAATAGCCAAGCCCAAGTCGATGCATCTCTTGCAGTTTAAGCAGTTTCTTTTGCCAACCGACCTCGGTAAAAAACTCCACATCACGCTCAGGTTCCCAGGCCCTAAGCTCATGTTTATTATTACAAAAGTAACGACTGATCATCTGTGCGTCCGTAGTATTAGCGGTACGCAAAATAAACTCATCACCCCTGCGAAACATCTCTCCCATCTTGATTACTGCTTACGAATACTGTAATCGCGCAGCTTATTGGCAATCGATGTATGGGAAACATCAAGACGCTTGGCCAACTTACGGCTCGACGGATAAGACTGAAACAGGTGCTCTAAGATCTGCGCTTCGTAACTCTTCATTATATCGTCAAGTGAGCCATCAAGCTGATGGCTGTTGAATGAGGTCGGTAACTTCTCATTGCTTGGCAAATGGAAGTAATCCACCACCAACTCACTGCCCTCTAATTCGGTCAACGCGCGCAGAACGGTGTTGTCTAGCTGACGCATATTGCCCGGCCAGTGATGGGTGGCGAGTTGACTGGCGAGCTCCGAAGACCACTTAGGGATGGTCATGTTCATATTGTGGGCGTGCTTGGCCACAAATAGCTCAAGTAGTGGACCGATATCACTAGCACGTTCTCGCAATGGTGGGATAGTCAGAGTCAATACGTTGAGGCGATAGAACAGATCCTCACGGAAGCGGCCTGATTCCGCAAGCTCTGAAAGATTGTGCCGAGTAGAGGCGATAATACGCACGTCGACATGCATTTCCTGCTCCTCACCGACACGCCTAAATGTGCCATCTTGCATCAAGCGCAGTAGTTTGATTTGCAGGTGTGGACTCATCTCACCAATCTCATCGAGAAACACTGTACCGCCATCGGCTTGTTCAAAAATACCCTTATGGCCAATATCATCGTTGAATGAGCCTGGCGCGTTACCAAATAATTCGGTCTCTGCGACATCGTCAGGCATAGAGGCACAGCTCAACACCATAAACGGCTCAGCCGAACGATGAGAGCGATTATGACAAGCACGCGCTAGCATCTCTTTTCCCGTGCCAGTTTCACCCTCAATCAGCAATGGTTGATCGAGCATAGCGAGCTTTTTAGCTTGACTGATTAATGACTTATGGCGATTAGAAATACCGACGAAATGCTCAAAGCCGAGCTCTTGGGACGGGGTTAACACATCGGTGTTATGCGACACTTCTGCGACCGGCCTTAAGGCAATCACCGCACTGACCAAGGCTTGGTCGCGATCATCGCCGCTGATAAATACTGGCATCAGTTCAAGAATATAATCTAGCCCGTTATGGACGACATTTTCCCTCACACGACTACGCTGACCATCCAGCCAATCCTGGAAGGAAAAGCTCGGCAGTGCCTGCGAAATGTTGCGTCCATGCAAGCTCTCAGAATCGGCGCAGAACAAACTGTTGGCTGCGTGGTTAGCAGTATCAATATTGCCTTTGAGATCAACCGACAGTACCGGAGAAGGTAGGCTATCGAGTACCGCCAGCAACTCGTGGTTCTGCCGCTCCATTGGCATAAATTGGATTTTGCGCACGTCTTTGACACCATTGATCCTGCGGATCTCGGTCATCAATTCGCTAAAGGTATCAAAATCGATATCGGGACAATTGAGATAGATGATCCCCGACACATCGATCTCTATACCTCGAAGATCGATACTACGTTTGGCTAATATCTCCAGTAACTCACGAGTCAAACCCAAGCGATCTTCACAAAAGACTTCTAGACGCACAAAATTATCCTGTTAACGGTGTCACGAAAAGTTGACAGTAGTTTCTCTCACCTCGGTTTAAGCGTCAAGAATTGTTGTCGTACAAGGGGTTAATCTGGTTATTTGATCGTCAATGCCGCAACTTTTGAGACGATTTGCTTACGAATGCTGCCCAAGGTAACCCGTCTACCCTCATGCCATGGCGTCGGCCGCAGTAACTCTATCGACTTAAGGCCTAGGCGCGCGGTTAGGATACCAATACCAAGCCCCTGTCCTGCACGTACCGATAACTTGCCAGCCAAGTCCATCGACATCATGTCCATTGACGCGTCAATCGCCAGTTCACTCGCGCCTGCAGCCGCCATGTTGACAAACACCAGCCTGAGCAGTCGAATTCGCGACCAATAACCCAGCTCGATGCCATACACCTCAGACAGCGCATCAATCATCTTGAGGTTTCGCCATACAACCAACAGCATGTCCGCTGTCGCGAGCGGGCTAATCGCGACCAAGCCAGCCGATTCGGTGGCATGCTTGGTGATCACCTGAACGGCTCTGCGGTCGAGCTGCGTCACCACCATCGCATCATACATCTCGATGATCTCAGTATCACTATGGTGGGCTTTAACCGCATTACGCCAGCGCTCATAGGGCTGATACTCTTCGCGAAGGCCGCTCTTTTGGGCAAGCTTTTGGCAAAACTCAGCGCCTTTGCCGACAGAATCGCCCTTGATCAGTTGCTCGGTTTGCTCTTGAACAGAAAAGTGCCCCCGTAGGCGGCGCAGCTTAAGCCATTCTTTGCTTAGGGCCGCTAGGCCAAAGCCACCTAACACACTGACAAATCCCGCCCAACCGAGGCTCAGCCAATCGCTTGACCCGATCGCCGTAGCCAGGTTATCAATCAGTTGCCATCCCGCCAAACCCACAAAACTGCCCGCTGCAAGCATCGCTGGCCAGCGACGACGTTTTTTCGGCCGGATAATTCCCTCAAGCTCATCGAGCACAGGTGGCTGAGCTGACTCTGAGGTGGTCACGACAAAGGTTTCCTGCTCAGAAAAGTGCTTAGCTTGCTCAAATAGGTGCTGAGTGTCAGACTCGTCGACCGACTGGGCATCTTTATAAATGGTCCGTGGCTGATGCTCTTTCATCGAAGTTTATCTCCAAGCAAATATTGGATCACCTTGTCCATTCTAATATGGCTCAGTGGCTGGTGTTCGACCATGGGCTGTGGCCTAAATGCACTGAAGTGAAACTGGTGATTGCGCCAAAAGTCTCCACCTGGTAATGCTTTAGGAACGCTACCTGGGAATAGGGTCAATGGCTTTCCATCAATATCACAGCCTTTGATCACCGATTGCATCTTACCGTCGGCATAAACATGCCCCGGCTGGGTTGCCTGGATAGACGCGATACTCATGCACTGCATCTCAATGTGCTCAAAGGCCGCCCGCTGCCAGACCGAGTGAATCATATTTTGCAGCAGCGCCACCAACTTGGGGTGCTGCTCCGGAGTAATGTGGTCGGCTTTGGTCGCAACAAACAGAGCTCTATCTATTTTAGGCGCAAACAAGCGTGTCAGAATATTAGCTTGCCCATAACGATAGCTTTGCATAATCTGCTCTAGCGCAAAGCGCATATCTTGAAAGCTCTCACGGCCTTTGTTTAGCGGAGACAGGCAATCCACCAGCACTACCTGACGATCAAACGAAGAGAAATAGTCTTTATAAAAACGCTTGACCACATTAGTCTGATATTGGCGATAGCGAGAGATGAGCATGTCCAGGTTAGAGCCTTTTATCGGTGTATGCCCTGCCGGTATCTTAACTGGGAAAAACTGTAGCACCGGCGCTCCTTTTAAATCGCCCGGTAGCACAAATCGTCCGGGCTGAACCCAGTGGTAACCAGCTTGCTTACACTGATGGAGATAGTCTGTGTATTGCTCACTCAGGTACTGAAGCTGTGATTCATCGGCTGCTGCATCCAAGTCCAGTTGCTCAAGCCCGGCAATCCACTGACCCGACAGCTCGCCGCGCTTACCAGACAAAGGCACAAATTGCCCTGCGCTCCATTGGAAAAAGTCCTGTTCAAGCAAAGGTAAATCTAATAGCCACTCACCCGGATAATCAACGATATCAAGGTACAAGGTAGCGGTTTTCGACACCAGTTTCCGCGCCCTACTGGTCGGGCGATATTTAACCGCAAGGCGAATCTCACTCACATCACGCGTTGGTACTGGCCAGTTTGGTTCACTATTCGTCAATTGCGCCATTGCTTCGTCATAGCCAAACCTTGGCACCATTAGATTGGTTTGCGGAACACGTTTGGCGCCAACCAGTCGCCCGCTACGGGCCGCATCGAGCAGTGGTAGGTTTTCATGAGTGGAAGTGTGTAAAAATTGATTGACCAAGGAGGTGATAAACGCCGTCTTGCCCGCGGTGGATAAGCCGGTCACTGCAACCCGAACATGGGCATCAAGACCACGGTTAACGAGATCGGAAACTTCTCTGGTTAGGCTCTTCATTAATTAGGCTATACCTCTAGCGCAAAAAGCCTCGGAGGGTCCGAGGCTGATTGGGTACTTTTTTACTGCAGATTAATCGTCTTCTATCAGTTTGTATATGACGAACAAGCTGATTTCAAGCAAGACAAACAAGGCGCAGGTTACTGGAACGTACTTTTGTTCAAAAACTGTAATGCCGTGAAGGATCAGGTCGTAGCCGATCAAGCCACCTACGGCAATCGCAATCAAAATTTGTAAGATCTGCACAAAACGTGGCATGCACTACTCCCTTAATTTTCTCGTCTTTCCAATCGGTTACATCAACAGATTAAAGTTAGACCACCCCAATAGAGCTAGCAAGTTCTATTGGGGAATATGGGAGACCACGCAGATCTTTCCCTTAATCTTGCCCCTCTGCTTCTGCAATCTTAACTTTCCAGGTATCGGGACCGATCTGATGCACGTTAACGCCATTTGAGTCAACAGCCACGCTAACTGGCATATCTTCGACTTCAAATTCGTAGATCGCTTCCATACCCAGATCTTCAAATGCCACGACACGTGCTTTCTTAATCGCTTTAGCAACCAGATAAGCCGCACCGCCGACTGCCATCAGGTAGACAGACTTATGCTGCTTTATAGACTCTACCGTCTGAGCGCCGCGCTCGGCCTTGCCAATCATGCCCATAATGCCTGTTTGCTCAAGCATCATATCGGTAAACTTATCCATCCGCGTTGAGGTTGTCGGGCCTGCAGGACCAACCACTTCATCGCCAACGGCATCAACAGGGCCAACGTAGTAGATAAACTTGCCTTTAAGATCCACCCCTTCAGGTAAGCCTTCACCGCTTTCCAGCATCGATTGAATGCGTTTGTGCGCAGCATCGCGACCCGTCAGGATTTTACCTGACAGCAGCAAGGTTTCACCGGTTTGCCACTCTTGAACTTGCTCTTGGGTGAGCGTATCAAGGTTAACTCGGCGTGTGTTTTCACCGGCTTCCCAAGTAATATCTGGCCAATCTTCCAGTTTTGGTGGCGTCAGCTCTGCTGGCCCCGAGCCATCAAGAGTGAAGTGCACATGGCGAGTTGCTGCACAATTTGGGATCATGCAGACCGGCTTTGAGGCAGCATGAGTTGGTGCCGTCTTGATTTTGACATCCACTACTGTAGTTAGGCCACCCAATCCCTGTGCGCCGATGCCCAAACGATTAACACGCTTAAAGATATCCAGCCGCAACTCTTCTTCCGCGTTTTGTGGACCGCGTTCGATAAGCTCGTGAATATCGATGTGCTCCATTAGAGACTCTTTCGCCAGCACCGCGGCTTTCTCGGCAGTACCACCGATACCAATGCCTAGCATACCCGGTGGACACCAGCCCGCCCCCATGCTTGGCAGGGTCTTCTCTACCCACTCAGCAATATCGTCAGATGGGTTAAGCATCACCATCTTGGTTTTGTTTTCACTGCCGCCACCTTTAGCCGCAATCTGAACCTCAACTTTGTCACCCGGGACTAGATTCAGGTGCACTACCGCTGGCGTGTTGTCTTTGGTGTTAATGCGCTTGCCAGCGGGATCTTTAAGGATTGAGGCACGCAGCGGATTATCTGGGTTGGTGTACGCCTGACGCACACCCTCGTCGATCATCTCCTGCAGGGTAATACTGGTATCATCCCACTGAACGCCCATGCCGACATTGACGAAACAGGTGACGATACCTGTGTCCTGGCATATTGGACGATGGCCCTCGGCCGACATGCGGGAGTTAATCAGTATCTGGGCAATTGCATCCTTGGCTGCTTGGCTTTGCTCTTTGTGATAAGCCTGCTCAAGTGCCTGGACGAAATCGAGTGGATGGTAGTAAGAGATGTACTGGAGTGCATCAGCCACACTTGTAATCACATCTTGTTTTTTTATAACCGTCATTGCTTCCCTCTTGCTCAAGTGTTTGTCTCAGAGAGTCTCTATAGACATATTTTGTTTTCAACATCATAGCGACTTCGACGAGCCGTCACTAGATCACAGAGCACATATTCACCGCGGTTTGGACAAAGATGATTATTTTGTGTACCAGCAAGTGGCAATCGCTTGCTATTGTTAAGTACATAGTCAAAAATTGCCGCCACTGTTTTGAATAAGATCACCGCTTCATGCCACACTCGATTGCCAAGCCACAATTTCTCCAGCTCGACTACCACCCACAGCTTGCCACACGCTATTTTGCCACTATCGAAGCACAGCCCTGGGCGATGCTGCTTCGCTCAGCCTCACAAGAGCATATCGATAGTCGCTATGATATTTTGGTTGCGGCCCCTGTAGCGACCGTCACCACGCGTGGCACAGTCAGTGACATCCATGAGCCAACTGGCGAGTCGCAATCAATCGACGACCCCTTTGTATTGGTAGAGCGACTTAGCGAGCGCTATTGCCCATCACTGGAGATCGATACTCACTTACCTTTTGTGGGCGGTGCACTGGGTTATTTTGGCTATGATCTTGGTCGCCGAGTAGAAACAATGCCAGCCATCGCTGAGCATGACCTATCGACGCCTGATATGGCTGTCGGGATTTACGATTGGGCACTGGTGGTCGATCACAAGTTAAAAGCCGCCTACCTGATTGCGCCGGCGCCCGAAGCTCGCTTGAACTGGCTCGAGTCGCAATCATCAGTGACAACAGAGAATTTCAAACGCACCTCCGAGTGGCAGTCCAATATGACGGCGCAAAGCTATAGTGATAAGTTTGCTGCAATCCAAAATTATCTATTGTCCGGTGATTGCTACCAGATCAACCTTGCCCAGCGCTGGCAAACCGACTACCAAGGAAGTGAGTGGCAGGCCTATCAAAAGCTCGAAGCGACAAATGCAGCGCCATTTTCCGCCTTTATTCGCTTGAACGATAGTGTGATCCTGAGCGTCTCTCCCGAGCGATTTATCCAGCTCGATAACTCAGCTATCGAAACTAAGCCAATTAAGGGCACCCGACCACGCAGTGAAGAGCCGATCATCGATAGGCAAAATGCGGATGAGCTGGCGAATGCCGCAAAAGATCAGGCGGAAAATCTGATGATCGTCGACTTGCTGCGCAATGATATCGGCCGAGTGGCCAAACCTGGCAGTGTGCATGTTCCTAAGCTATTTGATATTGAAAGTTTTCCGGCTGTTCACCATCTTGTTAGCACGATTCGCGCACAGCTCGACAGTCAGTACAGCGCCAGTCAACTCCTGCGCGCCTGTTTCCCGGGCGGCTCCATTACGGGTGCACCTAAGATCCGCGCGATGGAAATCATTGAGGAGCTTGAGCCACATCGACGCAATGCCTATTGCGGCAGTATTGGCTATATCAGTCGCCATGGCCAGATGGATACTAGTATTACCATCCGCACCCTAGTTGCTGAAGGCGGGCAACTATACGCATGGGCGGGGGGCGGTATCGTTGCCGACAGCGACTGCGTGAGTGAGTATCAAGAAACTCAGGATAAAGTCAGCCGAATTTTGCCTGTACTATAGTAAACACACGTTAATCCCCAAACTGAAATCAAGGAGAGAGCTATGACAATCACGCGCCAATCACTGTTGACGCATTTTAATCTCTCTCCTCAAAGGGCGTATCATCCACAAACACTAGGGCGACTTGCTCACCTGCCCAGTGATACCTTTCGTCCAGCTGCAGTCCTGATCGGCTTTATCGAGCGGCCCAAGGGACTGTCCATTTTGCTCACTAAGCGAGCCACACATCTACGCCACCATCCAGGCCAAATTAGCTTCCCAGGTGGCAAACAAGATCCTGAAGATGCTTCCCCTACTCATACCGCCCTGCGTGAGACACAAGAAGAGGTCGGCATTCCCAGCCACCTGATCACCCCAATTGGCACCTTGCCACCTCTGCCAACCATCAGTCAGTTCAATGTCACGCCGATTTTAGCCTTCATTGACCCCCACCATCAGCTCAAGATCAACCCAGATGAAGTGGCTGAAGTTGTTGAGGTACCCGTCGTCCACCTACTCAAACGATCTGCACTTCGAACCGCCACCTTTACTATCCAAAACACTGAACATCGACTGTTTGGGATTAGTTTTGAGCATCACTTTATTTGGGGAGTCACCGGCCAGATCTTGCATAACCTCGCCCTCCACCTCTCCTTCATTGATGAGCAATGCAAATAGTTAAACCCATCTCGCGCATCATGGCAGAGATGAAAATAGAGAAAGGTTCGTTGGAATTTATCGTCTTTACCAACTGGATTGAAAACTGATAGGTTGCATTTAGACTGCTTGGGTGAATTTCGTAGAATTCAAAAGTAACTGCTTTACACTGGAGATTAAAAATTCATCTTGATAGAAGCCTGCTGCCACTGACAGTCCAACAGGTGCGTTATCTATATTTGCTATTGGTATCGATATTTCAGGCAGACGACCAACACCAGAAAACGAAGTGATCGACATAGTTCGGTCATAAAAATCTAGCGCTATTTCCATATCCTCAAGCGATTTTTTTAATGGTGCGATCGTGGGTACAGTGGGAAATAAAATCAAATCTCCCTTTTTAATAAACGATAACTTCCTTATGATGGGAGGAAAAAGTAACCATGAGTTTACCAGTAAGAGGACTGAAATCCAGAGTGACTGAAAAAGCATGACAATAGCAGATAGTAAAAATAACACACTCATTACCCAGCTTAAACTCAAGTGGAGTTGCTTTAGATACCTATTAGTATGGGTCATATCGTCAATCTGAACGTAGAATAATGTCAAATAGTCTAGTACTGATCTTAGTAGCAAGCAATTTGGTGAAATGGCGTTGTTCAGCTCTAGCGTAGTTGACATTACACAGATAGGAAAAAGTAAGTCAAATCACCATGATTTAATTGCTTGAGCGTCGCTGGCAAGGAAAAGGGTTAGCCAAAACACACCCTATCCGACTATATCACGACAATGTAATAGCCTTGCCCTTACAGGCGTGCTCCACTACTTGCTAACTAATTAAGTTAGCAAAATGAGACTTCATAAACACTGTAAATTAATGAATTAGGCTAGCCTTACGGTTTGTTATCCTCAGTGTTTATATTTAGCAACGGAGTCCTTTCATGAGCAATGGTCCAATCATCGTATCCCCCGAAAGCGGCGTTCAGAGACTTCAACGAGTCGAGTTGCAAGCAACAGGTATCTACGATGAGAAGTGGTTGCAGAAACTTATCTTTGCTAACGCTGACCTATTACCCTTTTATGAGATTGATGCGGACTATACCGGTGCGGTACCAGTGTGCATGGAGCTTGTCACTAAATCAGGTCGAGTGGACTGCATCTATGTGACGCCATCGGGCCGATTGGTCATCGTGGAAACCAAGCTCTATCGAAATCCTCAATCTCGTAGAGAAGTGATTGGACAGATACTCGATTACGCTAAAGACTTGATGAGTTGGAGCTACGACGAACTTGATAATAAGGTTTGTGCAGTTAATGGTGGTTTATCGCTTATTGAATTGGTTAAGGCAGATGGCCACAAGGTATTAGAAGCCTCGTTCATTGATACAGTACAGCGAAACCTCTCAAAAGGCCGTTTCTTGTTATTGGTAGTAGGCGATGGTATTCGAGAGGGAGCTTTTGCAATAAAGGACTTTCTTAATACTCATGCATCAATGGAGTTTTCCTTTGCCATGGTTGAGGTGCAGATCTTCCACATGCCGGGTGAACAACTACTCGTGAACCCGCAAGTGATGCACAAAACTGAAATTATTGAGCGCCGAGTGATTTCGATTAATCAAGTAAGCAGTGAAGTTACTGAAAAACTGGAATCCACCAACGAGCAAATTGAACTAGCTACCAATAAAAGTTCTAGCCAATCCTACGAGTATTGGAGTGCATTGCTTGATTATCTTGAACTTGAAGACACTAGTATTAGATTACCAACCCCTTCGACTCAAGGGCACTTATGGTTCGAGTTACCACCAAGAGCACACAATAGTTGGATTACAACTTATCGTTCTAAACCCAATGAGGTGGGTGTTTTTGTCAAATTCAGAAAAGACACACTGGGGCAATACTTGTTTGATTATCTATCCGATAGGCGAGAATCGTTGATGTCATTATTGCCGAAGGGCACTGAGTTTATACCAGAGAAGCTAAAAGTCCGCCTACCCACAATCACTCTTGACTGGCAAAACGAAGAATCTTGGAAAGAAGCGTTTGATTTCTACCAGATGCGTTTAAATCAAATCTACCCCGCCGTTAAACCTTTGCTGTTGCAAGCGCTAAATGCATATGACAATTAACGGCGTTTAAACTTTGAGTTGTAAAAAAAAGCGCCAGCTTCATGCCGGCGCAAAAAAGTCTATTATTCAGACTATTTCGGGAAAACGGTTATCGCACGTTTGGCCTGTGCGCGAGTCTAAAACTCTATGTTTGCTGGTGAGGCGATTATGGGTGTTCAGTTTTTGATTGTTATCGCTATTGAGCCTTTTTAGAGTAACCAAACATGACGGCCCCTCACACGTCGCCGAAACTGTAACGAAAGGTTATCGACAACAAGTTGCGTTAGATCAACTCGACACCACAAGGATTACTCAGTCGCGAGTTGATTTAATAAACTGTTAACTAACGCATTGTTCGTGGTTCGTTTAGCGGCCTAACGCCTTGACGAGGCGTTGCTCGAAGCACTGGGCTCGCCAGCCTTTCATCACATCGGGCAGACTCTCGGCTGCCATTTGCTCTTCTTTTACCCAGCGCAAAAACTGATTGAGTTGCTTTTTCGATGCTAGGAACTCGGTCGCAAGGCTAACTTGTTGGCTAACCTTTTTGACTTCATCTTTAAGCAGCTTAAATTCCTGCTTGTACCCTGGCATATCAACGATGCGAGAGACTGGTTTTGGATGCTTGTCTTTAGAAAGCGATTGGGCTTTCTTGACCATAGAGATAATACGCTCGCCATGACGGCGGATTGCTCTCTGGTCAACACCCAACTGCTCCAATCCTTTTAGCGAGGTAATACCACGAATGGCGACATCAAGTAGCTCATTTTCTTTAAACACAAAGTTAAGCGCTAGATCGCGCTTGATTGCTTCTTTATAGCGCCACTTTGCTAACGGCTGCAAGACTGCCAGTTGCTTAGGGCTCAGTTGCCATGCCCCCTTGATATCGCGATACAGAGTGTCTTTATCAATGGTTTTTATGCGCTTAAGTGCCAAGCTTCCCGACTCGTCTGCCGCCGCTTGTTGCCATGGGGTTTGTTCAAGCTTTTCAGCCAGATCGGCATACAGTGGCCAAAGATAGTGAACATCACCTGCTGCGTAATCGAGCTGTTTCTGGGTAAGAGGGCGCGCTGTCCAATCGGTGCGAGACTCAGACTTGTCCAGTTCAATCCCAAGGTATTCGTTGACCAAAGTTGCGAAGCCTGTCGACAGCCCATGGCCTAAAAATGCCGCCATAATCTGCGTATCCATCATTGGCGTTGGCAGGCAGCCTAACTCATTCTGAAACACCTCAAGGTCTTCGCCACAGGCATGCAACACCTTGAGCACACCCGTATCTTGTAGCAACTCAGCAAGCGGCGTCAGGTCCTCAATTTCCAGCGGGTCGATCAACGACAGTTGCTCACCATCAAAGAGCTGAACCAGCCCTAACTTGGGAAAATAAGAACGAACTCTGACGAACTCGGTATCAAGCATCACGGTTTCGGTTTGACGCGCCGCCTTACATACGGCAACCAGCGCTTGATGACTGTCTACGATTTGGTACTTCACTCAACTATCTCTTTGGGGCTAAATAAAAAATGCCAGCGGATTAAGGCTGGCATTTTATCAGATTGAACAGCGAATTACGCGGACTGTTTTTTGGCTAACTCAGCGTCATTCTCTTCACGAAGCACGCGACGCAGAATTTTACCCACGTTGGTCTTTGGCAGATCTTCTCTAAATTCAACCAGTTTCGGCACCTTATAGCCCGTCAAGTGCTGACGACAGTGAGCGATCACTTCTTCTTTGGTCAAGCTTGGGTCACGCTTCACCACATAAATCTTCACCAGCTCGCCAGAGACTTCATGTGGCTGACCGATAGCGGCAACCTCAAGCACCTTACCGTGCAGGGCAACCACGTCTTCAATCTCGTTCGGGTAAACATTAAAGCCCGAGACCAAGATCATGTCTTTCTTACGATCAACGATATGCAAGAAGCCCTCTTCATCAAACTTAACGATATCGCCTGTGGATAGCCATCCCTCTGGATTGATCACCTCTTTGGTCGCCTCTGGGCGCTGCCAGTAACCCTGCATTACCTGAGGGCCACGCACTTGTAGCTCACCCACCTCTGTATTAGGTAGTGGATTGCCTTCGTCGTCGATGATACGCACCTCGGTAGATGGTACAGGCAGGCCAATCGAGCCGTTGTACTCAACAAGGTCATGAGGGTAAGCTGCCACCAATGGTGAACACTCGGTTAACCCATAACCTTCTAGCAGATAACAACCCGTGGTATTTTTCCATTTTTCCGCGACAGCGCGCTGCACCGCCATACCGCCACCCACGGCTAAGCGTAGGTTGCTAAAGTCCAGCTCATGGAAGTCTTCGTTGTTTACCAGTGCATTGAATAGGGTGTTTACCCCGGTGATCGCAGTAAATGGGTGCTGCTTAAGTTCTTTGATAAAGCCTGGGATATCGCGCGGATTAGTGATCAGCAGGTTGCGGCCGCCCATCTCGATAAACAGGAGGCAGTTCACCGTCAAAGCAAACACGTGATACAACGGCAGAGCCGTCACCACTAGCTCACGACCTTCAGACAGTACCGGACCATAGGCACCTTTGGCTTGCATCACGTTGGCAATCATATTGCGATGGGTCAGGATAGCGCCCTTTGCTAACCCCGTTGTGCCGCCGGTGTATTGCAAGAAAGCAATATCGTCTCCAGACATAAATGGCTTAACGTACTGCAGGCGACGGCCTTTGTGCAGCGCCTTACGCATTGAAATGGCGCCCGGCAAGTTGTACTTGGGTACCATGCCTTTGACGTACTTCACCACGAAGTCAACAATGGTGCCTTTCGCGCGCGGCAGCATCTGACCAAGGCTGGTCAGTACCACGTGTTTGATTGGTGTGTTCTCAACCACCTGCTCAAGGGTATTGGCAAAATTAGACACGATGACGATCGCTTTGGCATCGGCATCGTTTAGCTGGTGTTCAAGTTCACGAGGAGTGTACAGCGGGTTAACGTTAACGGCGATCATGCCTGCGCGCAACACACCAAACAGGGCTACTGGATACTGAAGAAGGTTAGGCATCATCAGAGCGACGCGATCACCCTTTTTCAGTTTAAGCTCGTTTTGCAGGTAAGCGGCAAACGCGCGGCTACGCTCTTCAAGCTTGCGAAATGTCATGATTGAGCCCATGTTCATAAACGCAGGTTGATCCGCGTATTTCTGCACAGACTGCTCGAACATCTCTACCAGTGATGTGTACTGGTCAGGGTTAATTGTCTCGGGTACATCGCTTGGGTAGCGAGAAAGCCAAGGTTTATCCACGTTAAAACTCCTCGTTATTAGTACAGTTGTTATTATAAGGCGCGCTATTACACCATAGTCATCGATGCTCAGCACCTAGGGGTTAAACAACCGTTTTAAATTTTGTTAACTATGCCAGAAATTATTTCGGCTACTCGTTGGGGCGCTTGCAAGTGGCAGTGGTGCCCGCCTTCAATGGTGTCTATCTGCTGTTGATCAAGATAGCCTATCCACTGGCGAGTGAGAGCTTGATAGCCTTCACTGCCCAAAATAATCTGCCATGGGCACTCAATACTGCGGGCAATCGCATCAGCGTGTGCGGGCGTCATACGATAGATCGACTCCGCCATCAAACGGCGATCATGACGCCAATACCAGCGACCTTGTCGACACACAGTGCCGCGTTCAACAATCGGCGCAATCAATGCCTCTTCAAGTTTATTCACTTGGCTACGCCGAGAGATTGCACTTTGCAAGTTGCTGATACTTTTGACAGGTTTTGCCTCGATCCGCTGGCGACTGACTATCGCACTGCGAATTCGCTTGGCATGCTGGTCTGGCTCCTCTGAGAGTGGCAGTACGCCCTCAATTTGGACTAAGCCAGAAACCTGTTCTGGAAATGCAGCGCAGTAGCAAGCTGCTAGCAATGCCCCCAGTGAATGACCGACGAACCAACAACCTGTCGCTGACAATTTACACACCAGCTGTGAAATATCGTGTAGATAATCGTGGAAGTTGTAGTATTGTCCTAGCAATTTGTGGTCTGACCACCCATGACCGGGTAAATCGACAGCAATTATGCGCAAATTCGGCTGAAGTTTGACCAGGCACTCTATAGTAGAGTTGAAGCTGGCAGCATTATCGAGCCAACCATGGAGAAAAATCAGTGTGGTTGGCGACTCAGTCTGGGCGCTGGGTGCGTACTCTCGATAACAGAGCTTGCCCCACTCCAGAGTCACAACCGACTCTTGCAGCAAATCGGACGGGCCGTGCATTTGGTCGGACATAGAAAGTCCCTTGTTGTGATTAAATTGCATCGAGAGTTAGATGTAGATATCGACACCAATCAGGTTCGATAGTTCTTCTTTACACGCTTGATTCATCACATCCATGTACTCTTCCATCGCCTTGCGCCCGCGACCTCGTGGCAGATCATATTGGATATGGGCGCGATTAAGATCCGACTCGTTAAGGTGCCGGATCGAATGTGATACCGCATTGGCGACTTTGCTTGGTTGACCAACGGTGGCCTTGTCCTGTGACTTCTGAACCTTTTGCTTGTTCTTTGCCTTGTCGACCTTATTGCGATTGGATATCGACTGTACGGGCAATCCACCGATGGAAACCATTAAAAATCCTTAATTTAATAGCCTGAGTTCAATCGCCTAGCTGGCGCCAAGCGAGGAGCTTATTCGCGACCTGGAAGTTTCTTCCATGCCACGGTATCACGTAAGTAAACCGGGCTGGCCTGCTCGGCATCGACCGTGTTGCCTTTTTCCAGCTCATACTTAGCCAACAGCACCATATCTTGCGCATCTGGGTGGAGTACATCACTGCGAGTGCGAGTAATCGACAAATCAGCCAGTTGGTCAGCATACGCCTGCCAACCGGTGCCCGCCTCATACCAGTTATGCTCTGAGTCACTGACAACGTCAGCTAGCTCCGCCGGTGGGATCACGCACTCTGGCATCACTTCCTGCCAATCGCCATTGCTCATACGGCTAAACTGGCCCCAGTACACCTCGCTCATTCGAGCATCGATGGCCACAGCTGCGTGCTCAACACCATGGCGGCGGAAAGTGGCCTGTGCCATTGCTTTAAGGGTAGAGATACCAATCATCGGCAAATCTGCACCAAAGCCAAGCCCCTGGGCAATGCCAATGCCTATACGTACCCCAGTAAAGCTGCCAGGGCCGCGACCAAACGCCAATGCATCGAGGTCAGTCAGGGCAACACCCGCCTCAGCTAACACTTCATCCACCATCGGCAAGACTTTTTTGGTGTGGTCACGCGGAGCCACCTCACTACGGCTATAGATTTTGTCGTCAATCATCAGTGCAACTGAACAGTTTTCCGTTGCGGTGTCTACAGCAAGTATTTTCATGCTCATGGGTATCTCTAACTATTGGGTTCTTTTACGGTTAAAAAATCCGTAATGATTTTAAGATCGCGCGTTCTCGGAATGGGTGGCAAGCTGGAGAGAAAAATCCCGCCATAATCACGCGTGACCATCCGGTTATCACACAAGATAAGTGCACCACGATCTTTTTTGTCTCTGATCAGACGCCCTACCCCCTGTTTAAGGGTGATCACGGCGTCTGGGATCTGCACATCTCGAAACGGGTCTCCCCCTTTGAGGCGGCAATCCTCAATTCGTGCCTTTAGCAACGGATCATCCGGTGCAGTAAAGGGTAATTTATCAATAATAACACAGCTTAACGTATCGCCCCTAACATCAATCCCCTCCCAAAAGGCCCCAGTTGCGACCAAAAGGGCATTCCCCAGCTCCATAAACTCATTGAGCGTCTTTTGCTTGGTGGTCTCACCTTGCATCAGCACGGGTATGTCGAGGCTGTCGCGAAAGCCCTCGGTCAATTCACGCATCATCGAATGGGAAGTGCAGAGGAAAAAGCAGCGCCCTTGGTTATGTTCAATCACAGGCGTTAATAGCTGGACTAACTTAGCGGCCAGACCGGGACTGTTTGGCTCTGGTAAGTATCTTGGTACACAAAGACGCGCTTGCTCAGCGTAATCAAACGGGCTTGGGAGTGAAAACTGGCGCTTCGGCTTGAGCCCGAGCCGCTCGGAGAAATGATCAAAGCTGCCATCTACCGCGAGGGTCGCTGAGGTAAAGATCCACGCCCCAGATTTAGCTTCAATCTGCTCATAAAACTTATCGGCTACCGACAGCGGAGTGATATGCAGGGCAAAGTGGCGCGCTGTGGTCTCATACCAGTAGCTATAACCTGTGATGGAGACATCACACACACGCTCGATGCGATTAGCCACTGTGGTAGCGCGCTCAAAGGCGGCATCAAGGATTTGACTGCGGCCCAAGGCAAGCTTGAGCACCTCAAGCGCGAAATCGAGCGAATCTGTTAGCCTTGCGATAGCGCGACTTATTGCCGGCGAGGCCACCGCTTCACGCCAATTGCCGCGAAAGCTCGCATCGCCTAGGTTCAGTCGCAGCTCCATCGCGGCCTGCTGCAGTTGCTCTGCGACTTTGCTAAGCTGCTTCATGTCCTTAGCTTCGGTGCGATAGCCAATCTCAATATCTTTGGCTAGCTCATGGATCATGCGGCTTGAAACACTTTGACCAAAGTACTGGCTGGCAATATCGGGGATCTGATGCGCCTCATCAAAGATAAACACTTCGGCCTCAGGGATCAGCTCACCAAACCCGGTCTCCTTGATGGCTAAGTCGGCCATAAACAGGTGGTGATTCACCACCACCACATCGGCATCCATCGCCCGCTTGCGCGCCTTGAGCACAAAGCAATCGGTGTAGCTTGGGCACTCTTTGCCCAAGCAGTTATCATTGGTGGAGGTAATTGTGGGAATAATCGGGCTGTCTTCGGCAATATCGTCACACTCACCGAGGTCACCACTCTTGGTGCTAGATGCCCACGAACGGACTTTGACTAGCTGGCTCAACGTATCACTCTCGACTTGAATACTGTGCACCTCCACCATTTGTCGGCTGAGGCGATCAAGACACAGGTAGTTGGCTCGGCCTTTAAGCAGGGCGACTGCGCCAAAAAAGCCTAGGGATTCAACCATTAATGGTAAGTCGCGGTGAAAGAGCTGCTCTTGAAGGTTCTTTGAACCGGTACTGATGATGACCTTTTTGCCACTCATCAGCGCAGGGACTAAGTAAGCAAACGTCTTACCGGTACCGGTACCCGCCTCAACCACCAATTGGCTTTGCTCGGCAATCGCTTCCTGCGTGGCTTTGGCCATGTCTATTTGCGGCTGTCTGGGTTGAAAGCCGGGAATCGCTTTACCTAGCGCGCCTTGCGCAGAAAACGTTTTTTCAATCATCGGTCGTATCGGGTCATCAATTTGGCGCCATTATCGCAGCTTTCCTTCTCTCGATCACTAGCTACAAGTCTCTAAGATCAGGCGATTGCCTTGCGCGCACACAGGCCTTTTGCACCAAGATAGTGCTATTTACTCAGAAACTTAGGTTGAAAATCACCCCAGAATCGATCAATTATTAGGGTCAATAACGGCAAGTCTCTTCTTACCGTGCTGCTTGGGCGTCCTACGACCCCGACCACCAGCACGTCGCGAGCCTACTCGCGCCTGCCGCAAGGAATATCAATTAATCATGGAAGTACTCGATAGATGGAAAAGAAAACCCTGTTGACCCACTGCAGTGATGCGCCGGGACTTATCTCAAAGATCACCAATATCTGTTACAAGCATCAGCTCAACATCATCCACAACAACGAATTTGTTGATAACACCAGTGGGCACTTCTTCATGCGCACTGAGCTAGAGGGTTATTTTAACGACCAAACCTTCCTTGCTGACCTAGACCAAGCACTGCCCGATGGTGCCAATCGCAAATTGATTGGTTCAACGCGCAAAAAAGTGGTGATCTTGGTGACCAAAGAGGCCCATTGCTTGGGTGATATCCTGATGAAGACCTATGATGGCTCGCTAGATATCGATATTGCTGCCGTGGTAGGTAACTACGATACGCTCCAGTCACTGACTGAAAAATTTGATATCCCCTATCACCACGTTAGTCATGAAGGGCTTAATCGTGAAGAGCATGAGCAAGCGGTGCTTGAGGTGATTGAGCAGTATCAACCTGATTATCTAGTGCTGGCAAAGTACATGCGCGTGTTAACCCCGGGCTTTGTCGAAAAGTATCACCACAAGATCATCAATATCCACCACAGCTTCCTGCCGGCGTTTATCGGCGCGAAACCGTATCAGCAAGCCTATGAGCGCGGCGTTAAGATCATTGGCGCCACGGCGCACTTCGTGACTAATGACTTAGATGAAGGCCCGATCATCAAACAAGACGTGATCCCAGTTGATCACAACTTCAGCGCCAAAGATATGGCCCAGGCTGGACGTGATGTAGAGAAAAACGTGCTGAGTAAGGCTCTGAATAAGGTCTTGAATGACCACGTGTTTGTCTACGGGAATAAGACAGTCATCCTGTAACTGGCTCGCCACAGTATCGAAAGGGAATATCGAAAGGAAATACAGAGAATAAGTGATTGGTGCCAAGCACTTAGCACCAATCACTTCAATAATTAACCGCTAATCTGGGTTAAAGGTGGGGTTTATTTGTACTGGTGGAATTTCTGCGCCAGGTACGGGTCCCACATTGCCGCTGTTGCACTCATCACCAAGTCAGCGCCCATGTCTAGTCGACGGTGCAGATCTTCAGCGTTCATCATGCCGCCTACTGAACAGATAACAAAGTCATCTTTCCACTTAGTGCGCAGGTTGATAAGGTTTTGTGTCACCTCTTCAGCCAAGTCACCAATCGCAAAACCACAGGTACCGCTTGATAGGCGTCCTTCACCTGGTAAAGCCGCAACGCCATCTGGAGTGATAACTTTACGTGGGATGGTGTTGATTGCCGCAAAGCCATCAACATAAGGGCGGTTGGCTTCAATCACTTTCTCAAGCTGCTCAGCTGGCATCCAACCAAGTTTGATCATTAGTGGCGTGTCACCGATAGACTCGCGGATCTTCTTAGAAACCAGCGCAGAGTTTTCTGGATCTGAGAACAGAGCACCCTCTTTGCTACCACCTAGGTTAGGACAAGAGTAGTTAACCTCGATAACTTTTGCGCCCGCTTCTTTTGCCATTGCAGACACGTAGCCGTAATCTTCAACCAAGTCACGCTCAGCCAGACCTGGCGTACCGTTCACCGATACCACCATTAGCTGGCCTTGACCCATTTTGCGGTTGCCCTCTTCAATGTCCTTCATCCAAACCGATGGCGCTAGTGATGGCACACCAAAAGAGTTGGTGATGGTAATTTTCTCATCCAGAGAAGGACGAGCACCTGGGTGGATTTCTGAGTTGATCTCAAGGTTGTTAAACTGCTTGTCAGTATCTAGGAAGACACAGTTTGGCGCTGGGTGACAGGCGCGCTCGACACTTCGCACAGTTTTATATACTGGGATATCAAAGCCAAGCTGCGCGTAAACATCACACCAGTGGCTGTTTAGCAGTGGACCGGCGGGTACGCCAAGGCGTGAGTTCACCTCAAAATCGAACACCTTTTGTGTTTGCTTGATCGCAGGACGAGCTGGCATCTCACCATTAAAGAAAGGACCGTTTTGGTAGTTATCCTCGTAGGTCTTGAGAATATCATAGAGTTCGAACTGGGTTGGAGTAGTCATCGGAAGCCTCATACTGCGTGTGCCAAAAATAAATTGTGCAGATTCTACAGTTTATGACCGCCATTGAACATAGTGATTTTAAGCCCACACTAAAATTAAGGTTCAAAAGTATCCAACCAGCACGCAAACGGTTGCTCTGTGAGCAATTCCGTTGATGTAGGCCATATGTCTGTGCGGGAATTCCTGATGATTGATAGGGTATTTAGCCAAGAAACGAAAAAGGGGCTGACTATCGCCAGCTCCTACTATGTCAATAATGTGAATTAATTCGGATCGCGCGCATCACCTACCAAGCATACGTCTCAATCACATTCTTCTTCGCCATCGGATTGTGTTGGATGTGCTTGTTGATGTTGGCCAGAAACGGCTCTCTGGCCTCTGGCCACACGCCACGCATGCTGGCGATATTATTGCCGTGATCGCCCCAATAGAAACACGGAAAGTCCTCCATGTTTTCTAGCAGGTACTTTTCTTCTTCCAAGATTTGCAGCGGCGTTGGCAGAATAAACTCGCCGTTTTCCACCTCACGCTCGAGTTGGCTACCCGGTTGCACAGCTAGCGCCATTGGTGCAATCGCATCAGGGCGAATAATATTAAGCAAGCTAGTGGTATTAACCGCATGCTCTTTAGAACGCTCACGACCACCGAGGCCGAAGATAAACGATGCCAGCACCTGGATATCCGCCTCGCGCGCCATCTCCATACCTTTGATCGCATGCTCACGGGTCATCCCTTTTTTAATTCGCTCAAGCACGATCGGATCGCCTGACTCGAGGCCCGAGTATGCTGTGGTTAGACCGGCTGAACGGATCTCTTTTAACTCGGTAACGCTCTTGCGGCGGAAATCATTAAAGCCAGAGTACAAGGCTAAGTGTTTTAGCTCTGGAAAGGTCACTTTGATCTGATCAAGGATCGCAATCAGCTTATCGGTGCGCATTGCCATCACGTTACCATCGATCAAAAAGATCGACTCGACTTTCGGGTAGATCATCCGGGCCTCGGCAATATCTTTAAAGATATCGTCCAGATCACGCACCTTAAACCGCTTATCGTCAAACATGGTACAGAACGTACACTGGTTGTTACTACAGCCCAGAGTCGTTTGAATTAAAACACTCTCGGCTTCCATCCAAGGACGATAAATTTTACCTTCATAATGCATGTTTGGCTCCTCAGCTTGGTGCAACATTCGACCGCCAAAGCTTAAACTCATCAGCCGCTGTTTATAATGGGGCGATTTAATAAATCAGTTTTTCGTTTTTATGAACAATCGACCCTCATTAGTCAAAACTAATGAAAATAGACTGGATGAATCGAGGAACCTCGCGTTACTGCCTTGATCGTCTAGACTATCAAGACTTTCACCAGTGTTTGGGAGATAAAATGAGACACGTTTTGGTTTTGCTTGGGAGCGTATTGAGTGTTGGCACTCTTCCAGCTCTCGCCAGTCAGGAGCCTGATCTTATCAGCGAGCAGGAAGCGATTACCGCTGCCCTTGCTGAGGTGGGCGTCGAGGTATTAGGCATCCGTTTTGATCAGCCCGACACACAATGGGATATGTTTATTCGCCTCAATGATACGGCCTATGAAATTGAAGTCGACGCCGCAACGGGGGCAATAGTGGCCGCCGAGCAAGAGAGCTTGGCTGAGATACAGGCTGAGCTCTCTGGCGATCTGTCCCATGAGGGTGTTGAAGGTGACGTTGACCCCTGAATCATCGACAGCAAACGTAACACTCTGGGGGAGCGCTTGAAGTCGTGTCACAACAAGCAAACAACAGGGATGTCCACCGTGGCTAGAGCTTAATCGCCAACTCGACCCCCTGCTTAATCGCCCGAACAGCATCAAGCTCGCCAGCGACATCAGCACCACCGATGACATGTACGCGTTCGCTTAGCTCTTGCCACCGAGCCTCGAAGGGCCGCACCGATTCTTGGCCAGCACACACCACCACCATGTCCGCATCCAGTAACTTCTGCTCTCCACCTAGCATGATATGCAGTCCGTGTTGATCGAGCTTTTCGTAGCTGACCCCACCGATAAGGTTGACACCGCGCAGCTCAAGTGTTCGCCGATGTATCCAGCCAGTAGTTTTACCTGGTCCCTTACCCACTCTGCCCTTGCGTCGTTGCAGCAGCCAAACCGTTTTATCTGAGATCGGCTCGGGAAACGGATAGATCCCCCCCGGCTGCTCCATCTGACGGTCAATCCCCCACTCCTGCAGCCAATCATCGAGGTTCTGGCTTGGCGGCTCGGTCAGCATACTGGCAACATCCACGCCTATCCCTCCCGCGCCAATGATGGCGATCTTATCGCCCTTGTAGGTTTTCTCTCGAATCAGAGTTTGGTAATCAACCACTTTATCCGAGCCCTCTAGGCCATTAAAAGCAATCTTGCGTGGTTTAACGCCCGTGGCAAACACGACCTCGTCATATTTTTTGAGCTGTTCAAAATCCGCTTCAGTATCAAGGAGCAGATTAACACCGGTCTGCTCAATACGATTGGCAAAGTATCGGATTGTCTCGCGAAACTCCTCTTTACCGGGGATCTGCATCGCTAGGCGAAATTGCCCTCCGATCCGGTCACTGTGCTCGATTAGATCGACGACATGTCCCCGCTCGGCCAAAATCGTAGCGCAAGCAAGACCCGCCGGGCCCGCTCCCACTACAGCAATGGTTTTTCTCTCAGTAACCGGCTCTACCTTAAGCTCAGACTCGCGGCAGGCCAGTGGATTGACCAAACAACTGGCCGCCTTGCCGACAAACACATTATCCAAACAGGCTTGATTACAACCAATGCAGGTGTTGATCAGATGGCTTTGATTCTGCTCTGCTTTCGCAACGAAATAAGGGTCAGCCAAGAAGGGCCTAGCCATTGACACCATATCCGCCTGACCTGAGGCTAGGATCCGCTCCGCTTCATCCGGTGTATTGATCCGATTACAGGTGACAATGGGTATCGAGACATAGGGTTTTACCTTCTCCGTCACCCAGGTAAACGCTCCGCGTGGCACTTGGGTGGCAATCGTTGGTATCCGTGCCTCGTGCCAACCAATCCCGGTATTCAAAATGGTGACACCGACTTTTTCTAACTCTTGCGCTAATTCAATAACGTCATCAAACGTGCTGCCTTGCTCGACTAAGTCGAGCATCGACAAGCGAAAGATAATAATGAACTCCTCACCAACGGCTTGTCGAATCGCTTTGACAATTTCCAATGGCAAGCGCATGCGTTTTTGATAACTGCCACCCCACTCGTCATAACGCATGTTGGTCCGCTTACACAAAAACTGATTAATCAAATAGCCCTCTGAGCCCATAATTTCTACGCCGTCATAATCGGCCAACTTGGCAAGTGCTGCGCTATTGGCAAAATCATCGATTGTGGCGCGGATTTGCCGTGGACTCATCTCACTTGGGGCAAAACGGGCGATTGGCGCTTTTATTGCTGAAGCACTTTGAGCAAAGGGGTGCATAGCATAGCGCCCAGCATGGAGTAGCTGCAGAGCAATTTTGCCTTGGTGTCGGTGCACCGCCTCTGTGATGACCTTATGTGCCGCGGCGTGTTTTGGTTTGCTAAATTCCGCGCTCAACGGATGCAGGCGCCCACGCAGATTGGGCGAAAAGCCTCCGGTTACAATCAAGCCTACTCCCCCCTTTACCCGCTCTTCGTAAAAGGCAGCCAGCTTGTCTAGCCCCTGCTTATGCTCTTCAAGCCCGGTATGCATTGAGCCCATCAAGACTCGATTACGTAATTGAGTAAAACCAAGGTCTAATGGCTGGAGTAGATTGGGATACATACTTGCCTCACTCATAACGTAGTAATGATGCTCACCCGATCGTACGGATACTGGATGGGTAAATTTATTATTGTGGTCTGACCAGAATAGGCGGTGAAGATCTGAATATCAAATATCCACTCACAACTATGCAACATGCATCAAGGTTCATTTTTGGACTAAAGTTGTTAGAAAGCATAGGTTAACGTAGGATTAGGGCTGCTCTCCCTGTACTCACAGGATGCGAACCTAACTGTGGAGAAACAATGAAAACTTTGTTCAAGTTCATCGGCAAAATACTCAGAGGCTTGTGGAAGACCATCACCTTTATTCGGGTGGCGATTTTAAACCTGTTCTTCCTCGCGGTGATTGCTGTCGTCTTTTTTACCTTTCAACAAGCAGACCAGGTCACTGCGACGCCGACCGTCGAGCAGCCGTCTGCTTTGGTCATGAACCTGTCCGGCCCGATTGTAGAGAGTCGCTCTTACATCAATCCGATGGATTCGATCACTGGGTCGTTTTTTGGCGCAGACATGCCAAGAGAAAACGTTCTTTTTGATATCGTTGATACCATTCGTCACGCTCAAGAAGATAACCAGATCACTGGCATCGTCTTAGCGCTGCAAGAAATGCCGGAAACCAACTTAACCAAACTCCGCTACATCGCCAAGGCTTTGGCTGAGTTTAGCGCCTCAGGTAAGCCGA
Source organism: Vibrio sabulosilitoris (assembly GCF_055391395.1). NCBI lineage: Bacteria > Pseudomonadati > Pseudomonadota > Gammaproteobacteria > Vibrionales > Vibrionaceae > Vibrio > Vibrio sabulosilitoris. The sequence goes on along the minus strand of NZ_AP029599.1, from coordinate 1,659,955 downwards.
TCTACGCGGTTGGCAGCATCTATAATCAAAGCCAATACTATCTAGCTAGTTACGCCGATAAGGTATTTCTCGCGCCGGATGGCGGGGTGATGCTCAAAGGGTACAGCGCTTACAATCTGTACTACAAAGAACTGCTGGAGAAACTTGACGTCAATACTCATGTATTCCGCGTTGGTACTTACAAGTCTGCGATTGAGCCTTTTATCCGCGACGATATGTCTGATGAAGCCAAAGAGTCTGCAGGTCGTTGGCTAAGCCAAATGTGGGGCGCCTACGTTGAAGACGTTGCGACCAATCGCGACATTGAGCCACAAAGCCTGACACCATCAATGGAACAGCTGTTAGAAATGATGCGCGAAGTGAATGGTGACATGGCAACGCTGGCGCTCAATATGGGGCTGGTTGATGAACTAGCCACCCGTCAGCAAATTCGACAGCAGATGGCAGACGTGTTTGGTGCCAAAGGCAGTGACAGTTATAACGCGATCAGCTACTACGAGTATCAAACTACCTTGTTTGATACCTTCTCTAGCGCTGCGAACGATATCGCCGTAGTGGTAGTCAGCGGTGCGATTATGGATGGTCGCCAACAACGTAATCGTGTTGGTGGTGACACAACCGCTGCCTTGCTACGCCAAGCCAGAAACACGGAATCCGTCAAAGCGGTGGTGCTTCGGGTTGACAGTCCTGGAGGCAGCGCATTTGCCTCAGAGGTGATCCGGAATGAGATCCTCGCTCTGCGCGAAGCCGGTAAGCCTGTAGTGGTCTCAATGTCCAGCTTAGCTGCCTCTGGTGGCTATTGGGTGGGTATGAATGCCGATAAGATTCTCGCCCAGCCGACGACATTAACCGGCTCGATTGGGGTGTTTAGCGTGATCACTACCTTCGAGGATGGTCTGAATAATCTTGGCATCAGCACCGATGGTGTTGGCACCTCACCATTTTCAGGTGTGGGTATCACTACCGGGCTTAGTGATGGCGCGTCACAAGCTATTCAGCTGGGTGTCGAGCACACCTACAATCGCTTTACTGATCTCGTCAGTGAAGGACGCGGAATAGACTCAAGCGAAATGGAAAACATTGCCGAAGGTCGTGTGTGGACAGGCTATGATGCAATGAATCTTGGCCTGGTCGATCAAATGGGTGATTTTGACGATGCCATTGCCAGCGCGGCTCAATTGGCTGAGCTCGACGACTACAACATCGATTGGGTACGTAAACCACTGCCGCCGCTACAAGAGTTTTTGCAAGAAATGTTTAACCAAGTCTCGCTTGGTGTGTTAGACAGCCTCGGTGTCCAACTGCCTGACGCACTGAGTCCAATCACTGAGCAGGTAGCAAGCGACGTGAGTCTGCTCAACAGCATGAATGACCCTAAAGGGCACTATGCGCTGTGTCTGAATTGTAACCTGCTTTAACCTCTCCAAGCCCTCCTTTGCAGCTCAAAGGAGGCATAGCGGAGTTTGACCTAGACTAATAGGACGCGAGTTATATAATTAGCGTCCTTTTTTCTCTCTCAAAACTAAAGCAGCCTTATGACAAGAAAGCACATCTACATCGCCTACACTGGTGGCACCATCGGCATGCAAAAGTCCGAACAAGGCTATATCCCCGTTGCGGGCTTTATGGAGCAACAACTGGCAAGCATGCCTGAGTTCCATCGCCCTGAGATGCCTGAATACACCATTCACGAATATGACCCACTGATTGACTCCTCAGATATGTCGCCAAAAGACTGGCAGCAGATCGCCGATGATATTCGTGATAACTACGACAACTATGATGGCTTTGTCATTCTCCATGGCACAGACACCATGGCCTATACCGCTTCGGCCCTGTCGTTCATGCTGGAAAACCTTGGCAAACCGGTGATTGTTACTGGCTCACAGATCCCGCTTGCTGAGCTGCGCTCGGATGGTCAGGCCAACCTGCTTAACGCCCTGCATATTGCTGCCAACTACCCAATCAACGAAGTCACGCTGTTTTTCAACAACCAGCTAATGCGTGGCAACCGCAGTACTAAGTCACACGCAGACGGCTTCAATGCCTTTACCTCACCAAACTTGCCTGCACTGCTTGAGGCGGGGATCAGCATTAAAGTCAGCAATGGTGTCGAGGTAGCGCAAAAACCTCAGGGTGATTTTATCGTTCATAATATCACCCCGCAGCCGATCGGTGTGATCACCATGTACCCTGGAATATCACACGAGGTTATCCGCAATACCTTGAGGCAACCCGTCAATGCAATGATCTTGCTTACCTTTGGTGTCGGTAATGCGCCACAAAACCCAGAGCTGCTCGGTCACCTGAAAGAAGCCTCTGAGCGTGGTGTCATCGTCGTCAATTTGACCCAATGCCTAGCAGGTAAAGTTAATATGGGCGGCTACGCAACTGGGTGTGCCCTAGCCGATGCTGGTGTGATCAGCGGTTATGATATGACACCAGAAGCAGCACTGGCCAAACTTCACTTTTTACTCAGCCAAGACTTGAGCTACGATGAGGTTAAGCAGCAGATGCAATTAATTCTGCGCGGTGAAATGAGTTTATAGCCAGTATAAAGCCATGTGCAACAGCTAAGATTTGTGGCAGAGACACTAAAAATTTGCAAAAAAAGGTAGCCAATGTGGCTACCTTTTTCTTACTATCGCTGGAGTAAAAAGCTAGTCCTTGGCAGCTTTGTCTGCACTGGATATCTCGAATCTGGCGATCTCTTGCTCTGATCGAGTAAATTGATGCTTAAGCTCGACTTTGCTTTTGAGGTGCAACTCGCCCCCCGCCGCAATGGTCATGTGTTGCGCGTCTAAATTGTGCTTGGATTGATAGAGCATCACCGCCTGCATGCACTTATCTCGTTGCTCAGCCGTCAATGGCTGCCCTTCGGGCCAACGACCGGTCTCAACGGCATAGGTTAAGCGTTGATAGACTTGTGGGGTGATCGCTTCAAGAAGTTGATTGACATCCATGTTGATAATCCTTTTTACCCGCATCTAGCCACAGGGCGACATGCTTGAAAAACAAAAAGCCAGGGTTAGTAGCGAAACAATAACTCGCTGATTAACGTAGTCAATATAAATACAGATAATCAGTGGATTTGATCACGCGCATGAAAATTCAGTTGTTAAAACCAAGCATTGTTATTGCCTGCACCGCCCTGCTTTCTGGCTGCTTTGAGCAGTTAACTGAAACAGAGCAGCTGTGTCGAGACCATCCAGAGCTTAAGTGCCAGCAACTCAACATAGATGACAGTCAATGTCATGCGCCACGCTATAGACTGCTTGCTTATCGTGCCGACACACCCAACCCTCGCACCGATATCCAACACATCCGTGAGTACGAACTGGTGAGCGATTTTCGAAGTTGCCTCGAGCTTGCCGCGCAGATTGAGCCAATCGACAGGCGCGATCGCAAGACCGCTCGATTTGAAACCATGATGTCAATGCGTCAAGAGCAACAGCGTCTCATTGCCAATATCAAGGAAACACAGTCAGCCCACGCACTGTACTTTGCATGGATCTATCTCGGTGAAGAATCGGCGCGACGTCAGTTTCTGCGCCTTGAAGGCGAGCCCGAGCTCGACACCGCCGAGTTGCAGTATGCACTGGCCACTTTCTACACTACTCGAGACCCGGCCAAAGCTGAGCAAATGTTGCATCGCGCCATTGAACTCTCTTTCGAGGCACCCGTAAACCGCGATATCTTTACCACCCTGAGCACTCTCTATTACCGTACTAGCCAGATTGAACTCGCCTATTTATGGTCGATGGTGGCAAAGCACTTCGGTGCAGCGATTGCATCCGAGCGCGAGTTAGATTTTATCTATCAAAATGTCACGCCACTGCAGAAGCGACAGCTCGACCAGCAGAGTGTGAGCATTGTGGCTGAGATTAGCTCGCAGCGATACCGTAGTCGCAGTATCGCTGACTAACTCTCACGCTCTTCTACCTCAAATCCACGCCAAGACGCAAAGCCTGAGCATCAATTATGAGCAGCCGTCTGGTCTGTCTGAGCTCGCTTATATGCAACTTTAGTTTCAATTAGCTTTCAGTTTTGGAAAAAACTAACGAAACCGAATTTACACAATAACGTTCACCTGTCGTGGGAGGCCCATCTGGAAAAACATGGCCCAAATGGCTGTCACAACGCGCGCATCGTATCTCTATTCGCCGCATTCCATGACTATGATCACTCAAGTATCGGATAGCGTCGGGCTCAATTGGCGCGTCGAAACTTGGCCAACCACACCCGGAATCAAATTTGCTTTTTGATGCAAACAAGGCGGCACTACAACAAGTACAATGATAAACGCCTGACTCCCTGTTATGCAGCAGCACCCCAGAGAATGGCGCCTCCGTCCCCTGCCGGCGACAAACTCGAAATTCTTCATCCGTTAGCTGCTCATGCCACTGCTCGTCTGACTTCTCGATCTTTTTCATTACGATTTTCCATGCTCTTTTGTATTATTATTTACCAGACCTACGGCCTTGGGATCACTGACTCAACTTTTTCATTGCGCACTTGCGAAACAGCTGCCTTGTAGCACATACTAGACCCCATAATGAGGGTACTACTAAGCCCAGCTGGCGAACTGCCACTGCAATATTTTAAGCAAACGCTTGGTGAAATGAACCCGTGGCACGGATAAAAATCGACCATTTAGGTTAAATTGTGCAAGAAAAGAAGAAAAATTTTTGACATGACGCAACTTAGCGCCGATTATCTGTTGCAGAATTTCAATTGGTTTTGTAATTTTACTACCAGTTATCTTTCATCAAGAAATATAAAGTTGTGGAGCAACTAAAAATGACTATCAAAGTAGGTATTAACGGTTTTGGCCGTATCGGTCGTTTCGTATTCCGTGCATCTGTAGAGCGCGCTGACATCGAAGTAGTAGGTATCAACGACCTAATCGACGTAGATTACATGGCATACATGCTGAAGTACGACTCAACTCACGGTCGTTTCAACGGTACTGTAGAAGTTAAAGACGGCAACCTAATCGTTAACGGTAAGACTGTACGTGTTACTGCTGAGCGTAACCCAGCGGACCTTAAGTGGGACGAAATCGGTGTTGACGTAGTAGCTGAAGCAACTGGTATCTTCCTAACTGACGAAACTGCACGTCAGCACATCACTGCTGGTGCTAAGAAAGTTGTTCTTACTGGTCCTTCAAAAGACGCAACTCCAATGTTCGTTAACGGCGTAAACTTCGACACTTACGCAGGCCAAGACATCGTTTCTAACGCTTCTTGTACTACTAACTGTCTAGCGCCTATCGCTAAAGTTCTTAACGACAAGTTCGGTATCGAATCTGGTCTTATGACTACAGTTCACGCAACTACTGCGACTCAAAAAACTGTAGACGGTCCTTCTGCTAAAGACTGGCGCGGTGGCCGTGGTGCTTCTCAGAACATCATCCCATCTTCAACTGGTGCTGCTAAAGCTGTAGGCGTTGTACTTCCAGAAGTAAACGGTCTTCTAACTGGTATGGCTTTCCGCGTACCAACTGCTAACGTTTCTGTAGTTGACCTAACAGTTAACCTTAAGAACGGTGCAACTTACGAAGCAATCTGTGCAGCTATGAAAGAAGCTTCTGAAGGCGAAATGGCTGGCGTTCTTGGTTACACTGAAGACCAAGTTGTTTCTCAAGACTTCATCGGTGAAGTTTGCACTTCAGTATTCGATGCTAAAGCTGGTATCGCACTTAACGACAAGTTCGTTAAAGTTGTATCTTGGTACGACAACGAAATCGGTTACTCAAACAAAGTTCTAGACCTAATCGCTCACATCTCTAAGTAATTAGAGCAGCGTTTAGCTACGACTTGTCTTTGAGACATGATTATTAAAAAGGCGACTCTCGGGTCGCCTTTTTGCTATTTGCGATTTGGCTTTGGCCAAATCATGCTGTCAAAGGAAACGACTCATGGACTACTCTACCCTCCCTACCGTCAGCGCATTGTCTGACTGCGTCTCAATCGCCCAGCTCGACCAAATTAAGGTCATTCGTGTCGACCACCCGCACGCCAGCGCGGCCATCTCACTTTTTGGTGGGCACGTACTTTCTTATACTCCACAAGCCGGTCAAGACCTGATCTGGATGAGCGAGCAAGCAAAGTTCGATGGCCAAACGGCTATTCGTGGTGGGATCCCTATTTGCTGGCCCTGGTTTGGCCGCATTCATGCCCCAGCGCACGGCTTTGCCCGCAATAGCGATTGGGAGTTGATCGAACATCGCGAAAATGAGCATGGCGTGATGATCGAACTCGCGTTGTTCGCCAGTGAGGCGACACACGACATCTGGCCACACCTATTCGATGCTCGGCTGCTGATCGAAGTGGGCAAGCAGCTCACGGTGACGTTCAAGGTTATGAATATTGATGATACTCCGTGGCGTTTTTCTGGTGCACTGCACAGCTATCTCAATATTGGCGATATCCATCAAGCCCAGACACAAGGCTTAGGAAATCAATACATTGATAGCCTGGCTGACAATCAGGTTTGTTCGTCGGATGGCACGCTCAAGCTTATCGGCAGTGTCGATCGCGTTTATACTCAGCCTGAGGCCGTGATCAAGATTGAAGATCCCGAACTCAAGCGCACAGTCTGTGTCGACAATCAAGGACACAACAGTGCGGTTGTCTGGAACCCATGGTCTGAGGGTGCCCAAGCCATGGCAGATATGCAAGACAATGGCTTCGAGACCATGCTGTGTGTTGAGTCCACGGTGCACGCAAACAGCCTCGATGCAGGTGCCGAGCTCAAGCCTGGTGAATCACATACACTTGTCACCCGCCTATCGGTGTAAACCCCATCTTTGGGCAATCTGTTGTCGACACCGACTGTTCATCAGGGAGATAACAACAAGGGGCAGGCAGTACTTTAGCCCCTTGTTGATTCCTGTTAGACTTGCGCCACTTCAGAATAATCAATGTTACTGGTGCCATTGCCATGCCCTACCAATGCCCGCTTTGCCAAGAGCCACTGAGCCTGATTGAGCGCTCATACCGCTGCGTAAACAACCACAGTTTTGACCTTGCAAAAGAAGGTTATGTCAACCTGATGCCAGTGCAGCACAAACGCTCTAAAGATCCCGGTGATAACAAAGAGATGATGAACGCACGACGTCGTTTTCTCGACCTTGATTACTACGCGCCGCTGCGCGAACGAGTCGCGACACTTTGCCAAACTAAAAGCCATATCAGTAAACCAGTGATCCTTGATATTGGTTGTGGCGAGGGGTATTACACCGAGCATATCGCTAAAGTGACTCAATCTGACGTGCATGGTCTGGATATTTCTAAAATCATGATCAGACAAGCTGCCAAACGTTACCACGGCGTCAATTTCTGTGTGGCTTCAAGCCAGCGCCTACCTTTCGCTGATAACGCGCTTGATGCCATCGTGCGCATCTATGCCCCTTGTAACCATCAAGAGTTGGTTCGTACCACTAAAGAGCAAGGGATCATTGTCACAGTTACGCCAGCAGCGCGTCACCTGTACCAGTTGCGTGAGCTAATCTATTCGGATGTTCGCCTACACGATGAGACTGCAGAGGAGATCGATGGCTTCGAGCTTGAGATGGAAGAAAAGCTCAGCTATCCGATGCACCTTTCTGGTAGCGACGCGTATGACTTGTTGCAGATGACGCCATTTGCCTGGAAAGCCAGTCCTGAACTGTTGCGGTCGCTTGTCGATAAAGAAGACTTCATCTGTGAGGCAGATTTTATGCTGAGAGTGTACCGAAAAAGGTAGCTCTCAATCCCCAGCCTTCTTTACAACAACAAGGTAGATGACTGGGTTTATAGGTTTGATTACCAACGCTGCCTCTCTTAGACTTTAGACGATCAGGTCCATTGGAGGCAGCATGCAACAACCCGAAATACTTCACATCGCACTTCGTCGCTGCTACACCGTCAGCGTTGCGCTACTCGTTGCCGGCTGTATCCCCTCTTCGCAATCACCTGCAGGTATCTCTAGCCAATCGGTTAGTCACCACTTTGACTACCAGATGGTTGACGCGAGTAATACCCCTATATCGGTGCACAATCTACCTGAGGAAATTCTCCAAGCCGACGTGATACTCGTAGGAGAGTGGCATGGCCATGCCGGTATCCACCGATTTCAAGCTGACCTTTATCAACAGTTAGTGGAAAACAACCAGCGGGTTTCGTTATCAATGGAGCAGTTCACTCGAGACAAGCAGACTGTTGTAAACGCCTACCTGCAAGGTGAAGTGGGTGAGCAATTTTTGATTGACCAAGGCGATGCTTGGCCTGACTACACTCGGGACTACCGCGCCCTGGTTGAGCTTGCAAAAAACAATCAACAACCAGTGATAGCCGCTAACGCGCCCAATCACATCGTGCGTTGTGTAGGACGATTGGGGCCTGAGTATCTTGAGACATTAAACGACACTGAACGAGGCTGGGTAGCTCAACGCCTTGATCTGAGTGACAACCCATACAAGAGCCTGTTTATGGCATCGATGCATCATGGACCTGTCAAGACGACTCAAGACCACTACGCCGCGCAGCTGACCTGGGACGAAACCATGGCCGAAAGTATTGTCCTGCACCTCAAACAAAACCCAAGACAGCAAGTCATGCACATTGCGGGCGACTTCCATATCAACGAGGGCCTTGCGATTGGCCGTATCATTACTCGCTTGGATCCCGGCCTCGATATAGTGACGATCAGTCCATCGAGCAAAGACATCACTGGCAGTGATTACACGGTAAAGGTGCTTTCACCACCGCCGCGATACATACAGGAACATCATCGCGTCGCGGCTTATCACAGCGTGGGTAAAGTCGCTAAAGTACCAGCTTGTCTCTAGCCTAACGGCTAAGCATTAGGCTTGCGCCCCGACTCTTGTTCTGTGCGCAGTGCTTTCAGCTCTTCCCGCAGCGCTTGAATTTCTGTGGCAAGCTGTTTGTCCGCCTTGCGTTCACCCGAGCTATCCATAATCCATGATGCAAGCACGGCAGTAAAACTACCAAACATGCTAACGCCAGTGGTTATTAAGACGATCGCCACCAACCGTCCCTCCAGTGTAACTGGGTAATAATCACCGTACCCAACCGTCGTGATAGTGACAAATGTCCACCACAGAGCATCGCTCGCTTGATGGATATTAGCCCCTAGCATACCTTGCTCTAGATAAAGAATGTATATCGAACCAAAAATCAGCATCATTATCGATACCACCATCATAAAATGCAGTGACGTGGAGGCTTTATTTTCATTAATCGCATGAGAAATGGTCGACACAGACTTGATGGCACGCAGTAAACGAAATACTCGGATAACACGCGCAAACTGATTCATTTCCAGCAGTGGGACACATGAAATCAGATCAAGCCAGCCCCATTTCATATACTCTCGCTTTGAGGGAGCTGCGCGGTATTGTTGAATAAAGTCGATAAAGAAAATCAAACAGATAACGCTATCAACGTGGAGCAAAATCTACACCACTTCTTTCGGAACTTCAAACATTAACTCGATAGTTAATGAAGTGACAACAAAGATAGACAGCACTAATACCGCTAGCTGAAAGGCCGTGACTTGGCCCGAAATCACCTTGGGCTGCATAACCCCTCCCAATTGATTGTGTCGGTCAGACTTAGTTTGACTTGATATCGCTTACTTTGGCTTCTTTGCTTAACACTTTAAACGCGTTACGCACCGGAATAATGATTTGCGAGAACAGCGCTGTTCCCCAAAGGATATTCGCCACAACCGAGGACACAAAAGTTACAACGATCAAGGTGACCAGTGCCAAGCTGACGCTAAAATATCTAACCTTGGCGGTGGCAAATCGATGAGCGGTTCTCAATTCGATCACATTCTGGATCTTAAGCAGGCACAGCAGATAACCTGCAAGACCCAAGCAGCCAATCACTGCATACTTTAGAGGGTATTGATCGGCAAAGGCCACCTTGACCTCAGCCGATAAGGCCACGCCAATCATCACACAGCAAAGCATTAACACTAGGTGAGAAGTAACCCAAGCGATCAAGGTGCGAGGCTGCTTGTTTCTTGGCTTACCATTGCCAACAAAATCAAAATAAATCCAACACAAAACAAAAATTGACAGCCCACCAAAGGCATAGTTAACAAACACATCGCCCACAACGGTGTCGATACCCTTATCTGCAAGCGTGATCACCAGTTTAAAGAACCCCTCTCCTGCCACAATCAATAACAGCAGGGCAAATCTCTCGGCCATGTGCCCAAGCCTTGGCAAGAATCGAGCGTTGTGGATCACGCCAATCTTGGGAGCCACGTATAGGCTGATCAGACTTAAAACCCCAAATGAAAATGCCAAATAATTATAGGGAGTAGGGAGAAAGGCACTGATAAAGAACACCAGTGCACCTAATGTAAAGCTCTTTGCCAGAGTCAAAGGCAAGTGCGCCTCAACCTTATCGACGCTGCGGGCACGAAAATACAATAAGGTAATGAGGGCACGATTAAGGGCGTAAGCCAGAGCGAAAAACTGCCATCCCCCGCCGGTTATGTGCAGTATCGAAGACGACATCACCATAATGGTGACGATCTGTATCGCCATAATATAACGGTGTGGGATATCTGTGCTGACATATAACGAGTTGAACAGACTCAAATCAAACCACGCAAACCAAATCACGCTAAACAGTGCAGCAAACACCAAGAACCCAGTCACGTCCAAATGATGGCTTAAAAAGTTACCTAATACGAAAATGGACACCACATGAGCAAGGTCATAAAACAGCTCTATCCAGTGGACATGGTCACTGCTGGATTCTGCATCTAAATGGTGAATGGGTTTGCGCCACAAGGCGTGTTTTTTTGCTAAGTCCATACCGATAGCTCCTTGAAACAAACATCGATTCCTATGATGTGGTTCATTATGGTAACCAGCTGAACTTATTCAAGAAGTATACTTTTGGTAACCTAGTCACAATCGTGAAGACTAGCAGGCGTTAGGTTGTTAATTGAAAATCGCTTGGCTGAGTATGGCGGTAAATTAGATTAAGTAAGCCGCCCTTTTCGCAAGGGAAAAGGGCGGCATTGTGTATTTAGTAGGCCAGCATCGAGTTTCACGGACAAGCTACAAGTCGACTCTCCATCAACTGCGATAAACATGGTTTCACTTTATCGATGTAAAAGCTCGATTAGTGCAACTTCAAGTTTGGTCGCAGTACTCGGTTAATACGCCCTACCAGCATCATCAGGCCAGTTTTTAACATGCCGTGCAGCGCCATCTGATGCATACGATAGAGAGAAATATATACTACACGAGCAATGCGGCCCTCGACCATCATTGACCCTTTAGTCAGGTTACCCATCAAGCTGCCTACCGTTGAGAAACGGCTTAGTGACACCAATGAGCCATGGTCGTGGTAGGTGTATGCTTTGAGCTCGCGGCCATTAATCTGTGCCAGGATATTCTTGTATGCTTGGGTTGCCATCTGGTGAGCAGCTTGTGCTCGTGGTGGCACAAACGAGCCGTCAGCCTGGGTGCACTGAGCCAGATCACCAATGACAAAAATACTGTCATCACGTGTAGTCTGTAAGGTGTCCTTAACCACTAACTGGTTGATTCGGTTAGTCTCGAGCCCAGCAATATCTTTGATAAAGTCTGGTGCCTTGATACCGGCAGCCCAAACCATGATATCGGCTGGGATCTTATCGCCATCTTTGGTGGTTAGGCCATCGGTCTCGGCTTGTGTCACCATAGTTGCGGTGCGTACATTCACACCAAGCTTGGTCAGTTCGCTGTGTGCCGCTGACGAGATGCGGGCTGGCAGTGCAGGCAAGATGCGCTCCCCCGCTTCCACCAAGCTCACATTGAGCTTACTTGAGTCAAGATCACCAAAGCCGTAAGTACGTAGCTCTTTTACAGCATTATGTAATTCTGCAGACAACTCTACACCCGTTGCCCCTGCGCCAACGATGGCGATATCCACTGAGCCTTGACCGTTGTTAGCATGTAACTTAAGGAACGCGTTGTTCATTTCGGTGCGGAAACGGTGAGCTTGCTCTGGGCTATCAAGGAAGATACAGTTATCACGCACGCCAGGAGTATTAAAGTCATTTGACGTCGAACCAATCGCTAGCACCAAGACATCATAATCGACGTTACGGCTAGGAATTAACAGCTCTCCATGCTCGTCTTTATATTCGCTTAAGGTAATACACTTCTGCTCGCGGTCAATGCTCTCTAGACTACCCATTTGGAACTCGAAAGCATGATTTTTGGCATGGGCGCGATAACTAAGCGCATCAACGCCTTCATCAAGTGACCCTGTAGCGACTTCATGTAACAAAGGCTTCCATAGATGACTCGCTTTACGGTCGACTAGGGTGACCTTAGCGCTGCCCTTACGACCTAGTGTACGACCTAATTTAGTGGCAAGCTCAAGCCCCCCGGCTCCCCCGCCGACAACAACGATCTTAGTCACAATACACTTCCTCTTAATTTTTTAACTTCAAAACTTCATCGACAGACTGGCTCTATCAACGTGAAATTGGCTTTCTAAGCATTCTGTGAGCGGAATGGACGTCGCTCGCCTAGTTTGACTTTACTTGGTCCTATCTTTGGACGGTGCATTGGCACTATTGTATGCTTTATTCAACTTTTATTGATATTTATCAACTTTTGTTAATTGAGTTCATTATATAGGGGTTGATGAAGGGTGCAAGCGGATTGATGATGAGATTCACTATTTTTTTTACGGTTTTGTAACTTAATTACCAAAAATCAGAAGCGAGAGGCGAGATCGGACGTTGTCCTGCGAGAAGCGAATAAAGGGCGCTGCGTAGCAGCGCGTTAACTATTCTTTGAGGTTACGCCTGTTTGAAGGCTTTTATGGTTTGTAGGTGTTGGGAGATTTTTTTGAATTTGTGGGTTTGGGTTTCGTCCCAAGTGATATCGTAGTAGGGTTCAAGCTCTGCTGCGATCTTCGTGTTGTCTTGTGCCTCATCCTCGCGTGACAATATCACCATGCAGCGGTCTTGATTCTTAAGGCGGAAATCTTCGACGCATTTAGTCGCAATATCATCGTACTCTTCAGGGCGGTCGATGCGGCCTTGCATATTATCTTCTGGGTGTAGATTTGGGTTAAACATCACCTGCTTGATTCCGCATAAGAAACCAATTCGCTCTGACCAATAAGCGCCTAATCCAACACCGCATATCAATGCTTGTTTGTCACCCGATTGATCAATCACCTTGCTCACTTCTTTAAGTAAGTGTTGCATATCATGTTTGGGGTGGAGTGTGCTGTAGTTAATAAAGCGGACATCTTCGTCAATAAACTGCAACTGAAGTACTTTCTCATGGTTACCAGGGCTTGTTGAGTCAAAACCATGTAAATATATAATCATAAGGCATTCCCTTGTTTTTCTTGGCGAGCCACCAAACTACGCGGACTCACCGCTTGGTAATTCAGCGTTTGGTTGCTTTCAATCTATCACGATTGGCGGGCTTTAGAATGAAATGTGAATGAAAATGTATGTATAGTTTAGCGAAAAGTGATCTCTTTATCACAAATCATCATTCACGGGGCACGGGGGAATTAGATGTGCTAACCCCTGTTTAGATTCGAGGGGCGAGGACGGGCGATGCCCTTCGGGGCGCGAGTTTATCGAGGTAGCCGCCAACGCTTGTGGCCGCCTTGAGATAAAAAAATGACCACACGAGGTGGTCATTGTAGATGGCTGCTTGGCTTAAAGGCCTAGGAAGCTCTTTGATTGCTGTTTGCGGATTTCTGTTTCATCCGCCCATTCAATTAAGCCTGTTTCTAGGTCCATTAGACGCATCGTCATTTTGTAGTACACGTCTTTATCGTTGCCTGCACTCTTGTTGATGCTTGATAGGTTACCATACATCATATATTGTGCACCGACCATTTTACCAAACTGGATAGCGGTACTCTGATTAACCAGCTCATCGTTATTTTGGAAGTTCAACTGATCACGGACCGACTCAACTCTGTCCATATCGACGAAGCGGAATTTGCCAGAGTTCAGCATCTTGGTACTGATGCTGTCGGTGATTGACTCTGTATCTATGTGTTCAGGTGTTTTGTTCTTGATTCGCTCTACAAAGACGATTGGGCGCTCATCACGAGTAATTGATGCGACTGAGCCCGAGAGCAACATGCTGTCGACCATCTCACCTACAATCGTCTGAAGGTCTGTTGAGCCGAAATCTATCGTCGTCGTCTCAACTGCTTGTGCATCACCGTAGCTGACTTTGTTTGAACAGCCACCCAAAATCACAGCTAAGCCAAGCAGGGCTATTACACTTTTTTTCATCGTTTTTTCCTAATTCATTGCTTACTAAGCCAAGGTTGCTCAGTGATTATTTATCGGCTTGTCGGATCTGTACACGGAACTCACGTCCGTTCGGGTTGACCGACACCTCAGAAATCGTCACTATCTCGTCCCCTCGGACCACCATTTTTTTCCATGGGCCAAGCTTGGTGTTTACCTCTAAACCCTGATCATCATACCAATAGAAGCGGTACTGAATATGTTGATCACCTTTATAAAAGCTCTCGAGTGTAACGACACCTCGCACCCGATCATCGACCTCAGTCACGATAATATCATTGACCTGCAGGCGTTGACCTAACACATTATCACCAAAGATCACGTTCTGTTGCTTACTGTCAATCCGCAAGCCTGCTGTCGGTGTGCTACAGCCAGTGAGTATCACCAGCAAACACGCAACAATCATTTTTTTCATTACAAATTACCCAACTGTTTGTGCCAGATTACTGGCTGCTGTGAATGACGCGAAACCCAAACCAATACGGTTCGGCCTTCTTGGACACTAAAATTGTACTGTTCACCATCAACTTGAACACGCTGCTCACCGGCCTCAACGTTGAGCTCACTACTCACTACGTATTGAGGCAGTGATTGCCAGGTGCGCGTATCAGGCTGCTCAGTCACCGTATTCCAGATATTAAACAGAGCGTTGCCAAGGTCATCCTTACCAGACGCTTCTTTACGTAATCGATCTTTTACCCACACCCTCACGGCCTGACGAGCGATGATACTGACGATTTCCTCGGACAGCGCCTGTTGAGCCATTGCATCGACATCTACCAACAGATCAGCTGAAGATGAGTAACCATTGATCATCACAGGCGGCCAGGACGTGCGAGCTTGACCAGTGTAGTACGGCAAGGCGACTGAGTATATTGCACCTTTGTTACGACTATCCCAGATGGGTAAGTCAAGACGCCAGCCCTTCATCGCCTCTACAACTCCGCGCTCCTCAATGAGAATCACCCGCGCATGGCTCGGTTCAAGCGTCGGTGATGATCCATACTCTTTCTCTAGTAGCTCAAGGTCTTGGCGCATGCCTAGACGCCTCGCAACGCGCTGAGCACCATCAATGATGGTTTGGTTGTCTGGCATCACTGCCAACGCGCGCCGATAGTCTACAAAGGCACTATTGAGTTCGCCCTCAGTTTCATAAAGTAAAGCTGAAAGGTAGAATAGGTACCCATTTTGAACGGCTTGCAGTTTCTTACCCGCATTTGGATAACGCGCTAAAACGCTGCCTAAGTTCGGCTGTATTCCCTGAGATGCCAAATCGTTTTCGGCTGATGCCAAGCTTCGCTCACGCTTCTGCTTTGCCGCTTCCTGAACCTGATTAGCACGACGCACCTCGACCAGTGCTCCCTCCAAATCATTGTTATAAATATAGTTCAGTCCCAGATAAAGATGAAGGAAACCAAGCTCATAGTCACGAGGGCTGTACTCGGCCATATTATCATTGACCACCAATGCCCCGGTGCTTGCTAGCGTGTCAGAAATCGAGATGGTCGGTTTATCTTGCCAAACCCGGACTTCCTGATCCGCCCGCTGCAGAGCATCCTGACTAAGCGCGATGTCAGAATTAAGCAATGCAACTCGCCCCAACTCGAATTGTCCCAGCATTGAAAAGTCTGAACGTCCCTCTAGGGCGCTCTGTGCCGAGGCGTACTTTCCCTGAGCAACATCAGATCTTACTGACTGGTTCTGAATCGAGTAATGGCTGAATAAATTTTCTGGAGTCAAACTGCTACAGGCAGCCAAAGCCACACTAGACAGTACTACCAGCGCCTTGCGCGCAAAAGGGTTCAAATACAATCTCTTCAAAAATCGTTTGCCTACCAGATTAGCGCACGTTTAGCTCATAAGAAGCGGACCCAATGGGCGACCGCCAAGCAAGTGCATATGAATATGGTAAACCTCTTGGCCACCATGAGAATTACAGTTCATGATCAATCGAAAACCGTCTTCGGCAATTCCTTCATCCTTGGCAATCTTCTTCGCCACAGTAAAAAGTCGCCCCATCACTAGCTCATCATCAGCCTCAATATCATTGACGGTTGGGATCAGTTTGTTTGGTACGATCAAAACGTGGACAGGAGCGCGTGGCGTGATGTCACGAAACGCGGTAACTAGGTCATCTTGATAGACGATATCTGACGGGATTTCTTTGCGAATGATCTTGCTAAAAATGGTTTCGTCAGCCATGGCGGACTCCTTGAATCTAAACAATTTATCGGGTCAAAGTATGCGGGATCTGCTGTTAAAGCACAACATAAACCCGACCGATGGCTCATTTATTCACATTGAATCACTGTCACTGAAATATTTGTAAAGTACGTCAAACAATGTGCATTGTACCCAACTCACATTCCTGCTTTAGTAGTGGCGGGAAACAATACCCAATAGGCCTAAATGGCAGGTAAGCGCTTGAAATAAACCAAGCTTCGTGCCGCTTCGGTACTATCAATTTTTATTTTTTGTTCTTTGAACACTTTTTGCTGTTTTTTTGTTGTACATGGAGAGAATTATAATGAACGGTTCAGTTATACGGCGTATGTACGCCGGCTTTGCCTTGATCATTACTTTGTTTGTGATTTCGACTTACCTGATGATCAGCGGCATGAGCCAGCTCCACAGTAATTTTCAATCAGTCTCGAACGTTGCATTACCCCTAGTATCGCAGTCCAACGACACGTCTGTGCGCTTGCTTTCGGCGGATAAGTCATTCAAAGACTTCTTGACTACGGACAACCCAGAGCGCATGGCCGAGGCACGTGAGCAGTTTGCGTTAGCTCAGGACGAGTTTGTTGAAACATTTACCCAGTTAAGTGCGATTAGCCAGCAACACCCTGAACTGGCCAGTCAGATCACCGCTCTGAAAGAGATCGAGTTGCGCTACTTTGCCGAAGCGCAAAATGCGATGGACAACTATGTTGCGATGTTCGCTGCTCATCAAGCAGTTCAAGACTCGACGCGCCGTTTTCAGCGTCTACATACCGAACTTAGCGTTGGCATGAAAGAGTATGTTGATGATGCAGAAAGTGCTTCAGTCAAATTTTTAGCCAAAAGCTACTTTCTAAGATTGCGTGATGCGCAGGTGATCACTAATGATGCGCTCGCGAGCAATGACATTACGTTCGTCACCGAAGCGATCAACGCTAATAAAAAAGCCATCACCCATCTTAACGATTCATTCAACGGACTCGCTGAGCAGATGCCGCGCCTAAAGCGTAACTTTGGTACTGTAGTAGATTCGTTTTCACAAGATATCGGCCAAAAAGGTGGCGTGCTTGACCAGCACAATCAATACCTTCGCTCACGCGCGGCGTTGTATGACAACATTGCCAATCTTGGTGCGGACGTTGATGTTGCAATGGCGCTATTAGGCTCGTTCAACACAGCTGCGTCCAATGGACTCCAGACCTCCCTACAAAACGCCGGAGAGGTCTACGATCAGAGTATCCTGCGCAGCCTATTAGTATTAGCACTGGTGGTGATTCTGGCCACCGGCGTTGGCTATCATATCGCCAGCAGTGTTCGAACTCCATTGACCAACATCCTCAAATCACTTGAGAGCTTGACCAAGGGCGATCTGACCAATCGTATCAAGATTGGCTATAGCAACGAGTTTAGTCGCGTCAGCAACCATATCAACACCCTGGCAGATAGCCTGCACGACATTGTCCAGCGTCTGAATAGCGCCTCAGATGCCTTGACCAATACGGCAAGCGAGAATCAAACCACCTCACAGAATGCGCAAGCCAAACTTAATGCGCAACGTGCACAAACGGCGAGTGTCGCGACGGCGATGACAGAAATGTCGCATTCAGTACAAGAGGTTGCCAACAGTGCCCAAAGCACCTTGACGATGGTTCAAGAGGTTGAAACCGCCTCTAGCTCAGGCCGCAAGATCATGAGCAGTAATATCTCAACCATCAATCAGCTTGAAACTCAGCTACACGACTCCGTCGATGCAGTCGGTGAGCTGCAGAAGATGAGTAGCCAGATTGGCTCAATCCTTGATGTGATTCGCAACATCGCTGAACAGACCAACCTTCTGGCTCTAAACGCCGCCATCGAGGCGGCACGTGCCGGAGAGCAAGGTCGAGGTTTTGCTGTGGTCGCAGATGAAGTCCGTGTTCTAGCGCAGCGCACCACAGAGTCCACCAGCGAGATTGAATCGATGATCAGCAATCTGCAATCTAGTTCGACTACGGCCAGTAAGGTGATTGAGAGCTGTATGCAGGATATGGAGCGCACTGTTGCCCAAGCTTCGGACGCCAATGGGGCAATGGAAGAGGTTCAGGCACTGATCCTGCAAATTAGTCAAATGAGCTCATACATTTCTCAAGCGGCCGGAGAGCAAAGTGAGACCACCGCAGGCATTGCACAGAATATCGAGGAGATTAATGCCATCGCCGATGAGAGCTATCAGGCGATGTCCCAGATCACTGAAACCAGCAGCAGCCTGACTCAGTTGGCGGAAACCCAAGGTGAACTGGTACACCGCTTTAAGCTCTAGGTGAAAGCTCACTCAAATTGTTCACAAAATAGCTGACTTGCTGTCAATCGATAGAAAACATTGTTATAGGGTGGTCATGTGTGATGATCACCCTTGTTTTTTATTCAACTAAGCTTTATATGTCATATACCCAAGTGATCTCAAGATGC
Source organism: Vibrio sabulosilitoris (assembly GCF_055391395.1). NCBI lineage: Bacteria > Pseudomonadati > Pseudomonadota > Gammaproteobacteria > Vibrionales > Vibrionaceae > Vibrio > Vibrio sabulosilitoris. Next base: position 1,640,968 of record NZ_AP029599.1, on the reverse strand, counting down.
AGGATTCAGAGCCAATATACAGGCTCATATCAAGGAAAATGGCTGCAGAAATGGCATCCCCCTTTCAAAGTCATTTGACGCGGAGATGAGCCTGTATATTGGCTCCCTTCGGGCGAGTTTGCTTGGCTGGCCAAGCAAATCTCGCTGAAACTGCATCTTGAGGTTACTTGGGTATAGATATCGTTGAGAGTGCAAGTAGCTTAATTGTTGCACTCGCTCCTTGCCGTTGCATTATAACGAGGACATAAAATGGCAATCCATGTTGGTATTATTGACCAAGACCCTGTCAGGCTAGTTACCCCCTTACTTGATGATCGCAGTGTCGGTCGTCACATCGTCTTTATTGGCGATCGATCACAACAAACTATGTTTGAACGCTTGGCGAGTGTGCTGGCCAAGCGCGACATCACTGCTGAATTCTACCCCATCCCTGATGTGACCAATTCTTCTCAGATTAAACAGTCTGTCACTCAGCTTGCCGAGGATCTCAAACAGCGTGGTGAGAGCATCAAACTCAATGCAAGTTGCGGATTACGCCACCGTCTTTTGTCAGTGTATGAGGTGTTTCGTTCCTACCAGTGGCCAATTTTTGTGGTTGAACCAAACAGTGATACCCTCTGCTGGCTATACTCTGACGGACTTGAAGACGCTCAGGTGCAAGACCACATCACGATTGCCGATTACCTAACCATCTTTGGGGCGCGTGGGGAGTTCAATGACTATGAACTGCCACCGCAACTTGACCAGAAGCTCTATCAACTGGGTGAGAAATGGGCAAGTAACGCACTTGAGCTTGGCCCAGGGCTTGCGACTCTCAATTACCTTGCCACCACCTGCCGTAAGGAGCAATGCTTAGACGTCGAGCTGTCTGAAAAACAACAGGGCTATCGTGAACTCAATATATTACTTGATGACTTGGTGGATGCCGATATCGCCTCATACCAAAAGGGCGTGTTAACCTTTGCCAGTGAGGATGCGCGCCGCTTTGCCAATGGGGAATGGCTAGAAACACTCGTTCACAGCACCGTTAAGCAAATCCAAGATACCGTGCCCACTATCCAAGACCGCTCACTTAACGTGCAAGTGTACCGTCAGCTTGGTGAACGTGAGGTGCGTAATGAGCTCGATGTCGCCTCAGTCGTCAACAATAAGCTGCATATTATTGAATGTAAAACCAAAGGCATGCGTGACGATGGTGATGATACCTTGTACAAACTCGAGTCACTTAAAGATCTATTAGGTGGATTGCAGGCCCGTGCGATGCTAGTGAGTTTCCGCCCACTGCGTTACAACGATATTACCCGTGCCGAAGACCTTGGCCTAGCTCTGATTGGGCCAGATGAGTTAAAAGATCTGCGCCGTCATCTGGTTGAGTGGTTTCAAGCTGCAGGTGGTACCGAATCGCCCATCGCAAACTAGCACCTATCAATAGTTCAGCGTGCATCTTAGGTTTGAGCTGATTGATGCACCTGATGATACGCGCTCTGCGTGACTGAGCTATCTACGCCCATAAAAAATCCCCAAGGCACTAATGTCTTGGGGATTTTTCTAATGCTGTTACTCGATATCGTTATGCATCGTCTTCGGTAAAGTCGGATGGTAGAGTCGTCTTCATCTGATTCCAAACCAGACCACTTTCCATACCATACTGACGCACTACATTGGCGATCTCATCACGCTGACCAGTCTGGCACAGCTCTAACAGCTGTTTGTAGAAATTCAACGCCAAATCTCGCGCCTGAGGGTTGGAGAAGTAGTAGCTGCCTACTCGATCATACAGTTTACGCAGGCCGTTAAATATCAGTCCATAAATCTGGTTGCCCGAGTGGAATGCAAGGCGCTGGAACAACATGTAATCATAGAAATTAAAGGTACGCGCGATCAATGCTGCTTGGCGAACCTCTGCATCTCGTTCACCGTCATCTTTCACTTCCTGTTTGATCTTGTCTCCATAGGGAGAAGACTCGACAAAGCTATCCCAACTCTCAGCGGCAAGCAGGCTTTCACATGACTCGATAATGCTGGTGATCGTGCGCTCTGAGTTCTCTTTATTCGCTTTGAAAGCATAGCGCATGAAAATCGGGCTGATATTCGTGCGTGCTGCCAGAAGATCTTCAACAATCGAAGTGGCGTTGTCTGCGTCCAGTGTCATCAGAGTATCAAGGATATGTAGCCCTGAGGTCTCCATAAACTGATTAACCTTAGTTGGCTTACCATGCTGAATAGTCAACCACCCATCTCGCGCTAAGCGTTGCAGCACCTCACGCAATGTCGTGCGGGTTACGCCGATAAGCTCAGACAATTCACGCTCAGCAGGTAAGATAGAGCCCGGTGGGAATCGACCATTCCAGATGCTCTCAATAATATACTTCTCTGCAAATCCCGCAGGGCTTTTTGCCTTAATAACCATTCAGCTTAAATCCAATTTATTGTGTAACTTTAGTCACTCATCATACCACTAGTTAGATTGATGCGAAAACAAAGTTGTAAGATTCTTTCAACACAGATCAAGCTAGAGTTAACACTCTAATCACAACCCCAATACGCCAAAGTTAATACCCCGAACGGCATGTGAACTCCACGTTAACGCCCATGTCCAGATGGTTAAATTTATCAATGTTAGGCAAAGCCACACACCACCGATGTCGACAGCAGTAATTAAACCGTTTTTGTCTTGTTAGAGCCACTGACCTCAAAAGCAGATAAAAATTTGATTGCGCTAGAAACTTTTCCACGTTAAAAAGCTCTGAGTACTTATGATCTGTTTATCTTTCAATGTCTTTTCTTAGCTAGCTTGCACTTTAAGGCGCGAATAATAAGCAGCCCAGCGCTTTTTATTTACAAGGAATGAATGTGAATTTTCTCTACGGGCTAAAAACCTTTTCTCATAGCCGAGCCTCTTGGCTACTTCTTTTTGCCATTGTCATCGGGCTTGAAGCCACCGCCCTCTATTTTGAGCACGTGATGCTCCTTGCCCCCTGTGTGATGTGTATTTACGAGCGTGTAGCCTTACTTGGCATTGCCATCGCCGCGTTATTCGGTGCGACTGCGCCCAAAAACTCACTCGTACGCTCAGTAGGCCTGATTGGTTGGGGCTACTCGGCCTACCAAGGGCTAAGACTTTCTTTAGAGCATGTCGACTACCAATTTAACCCCTCCCCTTTCAAGACCTGTGATCTGTTTGTCAACTTCCCAGACTGGGCGCCCCTGAACCAATGGGCACCGTGGATGTTCGAAGCCTATGGGGATTGCAGCAAGGTGGTTTGGCAGTTTCTTTCGCTCTCGATGCCACAATGGTTAGTTGTGATCTTCTCACTCAACTTGGTCGCCCTCGCGGTTATCGTTGTTGCACAATTCGCCCGTAAACGAACCCTGTTTCGCTAACGGCTCGCTCGCGCTCTAGGTTCGAGGCGCGAGTGCGGGCTGCGCCCTACGGGGAGCGAGGAGTACAGCGCACGCGGTAGATTACTCGTCTCCCGAGAAAAGATAGGGTCACAATGCAAACCTTACTCCAAATAAAAAGCAGAGCTTGATAGCTCTGCTTTTTATTTATCCGTGACCTTGCCTCATATGTCTCTAAAACGCTGTGAGATCACAAGAGCTACACGCGGCCACGATAACACTCGCTCCTCGAAACGAAGTGTACTCGAACCTCGCCCCTAATTAATTCACGTCGCGATTTGGTGCCGGAGCTAAAACCTCGCGGTTGCCGTTGTGTCCTGGAGCGCTCACAATCCCTTGTGCTTCTAACTGTTCGACGATTCGCGCTGCGCGGTTGTAACCAATCTTAAAACGGCGCTGAACGCCGGAAACCGAGCCGCGACGTGATTGCACTACGTGTTCCACGACTTGGTCGAACAGCGGGTCCACCTCTTCGTCACCCTCAGGCTGCTCGCCCGGTAACAGCCCTTCTGGGCCTTGGTCACCACTGGTAATAGCCTCAATGTAGTTTGGCTTACCGCGTGCCTTCCAGTTATTCACCACCGCATGCACATCATCATCAGAGGCAAATGCCCCGTGAACGCGGATGGTATGACTTGAGCCTGGTGGTAAGTAGAGCATATCACCCATTCCAAGCAGCGATTCTGCGCCACCTTGATCAAGAATAGTGCGTGAGTCAGTCTTGGTCGAAACGGTAAAGGCAACACGAGTTGGGATGTTAGCCTTGATTAGGCCAGTGATCACGTCAACCGACGGTCGCTGTGTTGCCAAGATCAAATGAATACCCGCCGCGCGCGCTTTTTGTGCCAGCCTTGCAATCAGCTCCTCAACTTTCTTACCAACAACCATCATCAAGTCGGCAAACTCATCGACGATCACAACGATATAAGGAAGCTTCTCCAGCAGTGGTGGCTCTGGATCCATGCTATCGCCCGCCTGCCACAATGGATCATGGATTGGATGTCCTGCCTCAGCTGCCATCTTCAGTTTGTCATTGAAACCTTTGATATTTCGCACACCCAATGCCGACATAAGCTTGTAGCGACGCTCCATCTCTCCGACACACCAGCGCAGAGCGTTAGAGGCGTCTTTCATATCAGTAACGACTTCAGAGAGCAGATGAGGAATGCCTTCATAGACAGAAAGCTCGAGCATTTTCGGGTCAATCATAATAAAGCGTACCTCCTCAGGGGTCGCTTTATACAGCATGCTGAGGATCATCACGTTCACCCCAACCGATTTACCCGAGCCAGTCGTACCAGCGACCAGTACATGGGGCATTTTTGCCAGATCGGCGATGACCGCCTCACCAGCGATATCTTGTCCAAGCACAACAGTGGTGGGTGATTTTGCTTCCACAAAGTGCTGGCTGCCAACCACGTCAGAGAAGTAGACAGTCTGGCGACTCATATTCGGCAGTTCAAGGCCCACATAAGGCTTGCCTGGGATCACCTCCACCACACGTACCGCCATTGCAGACAGTGAACGAGCTAAGTCCATCGACAGTCCAGAGATCCGGCTCACCTTCACGCCCGGTGCGAGATCCAGCTCGAAGCGAGTGATCACAGGGCCAGGGAAAATATCCACCACACGAGCCTGGATCTTGTAGTCCGCCAACTTAGACTCCACCAAGCGCGCAATACCTTCAAGTGCTTCGCGGTCGATGAAATTCTCACGCTTCTCAGGATGATAAAGTAGCTCAAGTGTTGGCATCGGCTCAGTCGGCTTAGGCAGGTTCGTCTCCGCTTGGACCAAAAATGGGTTCTGCTGCGCGGCTATGTTTTGCTGCGCCTCTTTCACCATCGACTGAAACGCGGCCACGTCCTCATCTTCATCAGAGACTTCTTCTACACTGTCGGCATAGTCACTACTGTGCTCAGGTGGTGCAACTTCTATAGCGTCGTCGATCTCTGTCAGTGCCGGGATAACACTTTCCGACTCATCATCAATATCAATCGCAGAAAAGCTTGGCATCATCTCTTCTTCAAGATCGACATCCAAGACACTCTCAGAAGCCGCTACACTGCGCTTGTGAGGTGAATCAAAGACCTCAATCTCATCATCATCGCTGTCCGCTGCCGCCATTGGTTGTGGTTCACTCTCTGGTGGTTCACTCTCAACCGCGAGGTCATCATCGGCCATTGCTTGACGCTCAAGGTCAGCAATCGTCGCTTCCAGTTGCTGGCTGCGCGGCGCATGCTCATCGATATCAAACTGATCCTCTTCAAACGTGCTGAGCTCCTGCTCTTTGTTAGTAAGCTCTTGAGTTCGAGTAGCAAGTTCTTGAGCTTGAGCCTTTGGTTCCTGGGCTTGAGTAGCTAGTGTCTGGGCTTGATAAGGTGCTTGTTGAGCCGTTTGGCTCTCTGGCATATGAATATTGTAACGACGGCTCTCCTGCGCCTCGGAGGTCCGTCTTGGGGTCGCAAACAACGGATCATGACCGATGCTCTCTTGAGGCTCGGCGTTGACCAAAGCGACTTCCGGTGACGAGTTTAAATCAATAACTTCACGCTCAGCCTGATCGTGCTCCAACTGTGGCTGATAGACGCGACGCTGCTCACCACGAATTTTGCCAAGTAGCGTTTGTCCAGCGAGAATCGTACGCTCTCCCAGCCACTCAACGATGGTTAACCAGGATAGACCGGTCAATAACGTAAAGCCGGCACCCCAGACAAACAACATAACGAGGGTCGTACCGAGAACATTAAACAGTGGCAATGCGATACTCGACAAAACATCGCCAATCACGCCACCGGAGGAGAATTTCCAGATATCATCAAAGTTGATATCGGCAAGAACACAACTGGTTAAGATCAGGGTAACTAAGCCGATCAGCTTGGTCCCCCACATCATAAAATCAATCTCTTCATCATCTCTGCGAGATCGTAAGGTCACCCAGGCAGCCATGGTAACGATAAACGGAATGATGTAAGCAAGGATGCCAAAGGTAAAGAACATCGTATCAGCCAGCCAAGCACCAATTCGTCCCGCCGAATTTTGCACTTCCGCTTCCCAACTGGTTTGGGACCACGACGGGTCGGCTGGATTGAAGGTAAACAGCGCGATCGCCAAAAAGACCGAACCTAAGATCAACAAAATCAGTCCTGCCTCACGCAGTCTCTGGATTCCGCTTAGCTTTTGGTTCTGGTCGTTGTGGCCAGTTTTTATAATGGTTTTGACCGTTTTTGCTTTGTTCTGCATGAACATGATGATTCTTATTTTTGGAAAGACACAGTATACCCAAGTGACCTCGAGATACAGACGTCAGAGTCGATATAGAGACTCATACGACGTGGAGATGAGTCTCTATGTTGACTCCCTTCGGGCGAGTTTGCTTTTGTACAGGTGCCCTTGGCAATTTCCAAGTCTTGAGGTTATTTGGGTAGATAAACAAACTGAGCGGCCTATGCCGCTCAGAAAGATTTAAACACAATGCCTTAAAAAACCCAATGAATTAACATGAGAAAATCAGGGTAGTGCGAGATTTTTGCCAGAATTAACGGGTCTTGATGACCAGTTGGTTGGTTTGCTTGACTTCTTCCATGACCACATAGGTACGAGTGTCATTCACTCCCGGTAGGCGCAGCAGTGTGTCACCAAGCAGCTTACGATACGCACTCATGTCCGATACGCGGGTTTTCAACAGGTAGTCAAAATCACCAGACACTAGGTGACACTCTTGGATATCATCCAACCGCTGCACCGCGTTGTTAAATTCATCAAACACGTCTGGTGTACCACGATTAAGCGTGATCTCGACAAACACCAACAGTGAGGCATCGAGATACTGCGGATTCAGCAGCGCTGTATAACCGGTAATGTAACCCTGTCGCTCTAAGCGACGCACACGCTCCAAACACGGGGTTGGTGACAACCCAACACGCTTTGAGAGCTCTACATTCGAAATTCGACCATCTTTTTGTAACTCGTTCAGAATGTTACGGTCGATTCTGTCTAGATCCTTGGACGGCTTCTTGTAATTGTCTGCCATTTTTTATTCCACCTTATTACTTCCTTGCAAAAATTTATACTACAACTTCTTAATATTCAGCATCATAATTTGCCAGCACACTACTATACTAGCAATAAATTCGATGATTTAACCCCAAAAACAGTTATTACCACCATAATGTTACGAGGAGTCAGGATGATCATTGGCGTACCTAAGGAAATCAAAAATCACGAATACCGTGTCGGTATGATCCCCGCGAGTGTGCGAGAGCTGATCGCACACGGTCACCAAATCTATATGGAAACCCAAGCCGGTGCTGGCATTGGGTTCTCAGATGAAGATTACATCTCTGTAGGCGCATCCATTCTTCCTACTGCTGCTGAGGTGTATGCCAAAGCAGATATGATCGTTAAGGTCAAAGAACCTCAAACTGGCGAGCGAACCATGCTCAAAGAGGGGCAAATTTTATTTACCTATTTACACCTTGCTCCAGATTTTCCACAAACTGAAGAGCTTATCAAGAGCAAAGCCGTCTGTATTGCCTATGAGACTGTAACAGATAATGTGGGTCGCTTGCCACTATTAGCTCCAATGTCAGAGGTTGCCGGGCGAATGTCTATCCAAGCTGGAGCATTAACCCTAGAGAAATCAAAAGGTGGTTTGGGGTTATTACTTGGCGGCGTCCCAGGTGTAGAGCCTGCAAAAGTCGTGATCATTGGTGGTGGCGTTGTCGGTGCCAACGCAGCGAGAATGGCGGTTGGCCTACGCGCGGACGTCACTATCCTTGACCGCAACATCGATACCCTGCGCCGCCTTGATGAGGAGTTTCAAGGGCGTGCCAAGTTGGTCTACTCAACCACTGATGCGATCGAGAAGCATGTTTTACAGGCTGACCTCGTTATTGGTGCCGTGCTTATCCCTGGTGCGGCGGCGCCCAAATTAGTCACCCGCGCTATGCTAGGCAAAATGAAAGCGGGCGCAGCAATCGTCGATGTCGCTATCGATCAAGGTGGATGTTTCGAAACGTCAAAGGCGACCACACACGCCGAACCAACCTATATTGTCGACGATGTGGTTCACTACTGTGTCGCCAACATGCCCGGCGCTGTCGCGAGAACCTCTACCTTTGCTCTCAACAATGCCACCCTACCCTACATCGTAAACCTTGCAAATAACGGCTATCAAAAAGCCCTACTCTCAGACAGTGGCTTCTTGGCCGGTCTCAACGTGATCCATGGAAAAGTCACTTGTAAAGAGGTCGCGGACGCGTTTGGGCTCGAGTATGTTGATGCTAGGGAAGCGATAACACTATTTTCCTGACGGAAGAGGCGAGAATCGAGAGTCGAGAGGCGAGAAGTAGAACCCTCTCGCTTCTCGCAGCAACGCGGTCTCGACTCTCGCTTCTAAAACCAGCGCTCCAGCGCTGTTTTATCAAGCTGGCGGAAGGCGCGATTAAGGACTGAGGCGAGCTCTTTGTAACGAGGCTTATTTTTGATGGGTTCTAGGGCAAAACCGCTGTCTAAAACCTTTTGGTGTAACTCCCGGTACCAAGCTGCGAGTGCTGGAGGAAGTGGGGTGTTGGCTCGGTTGCCTAGCCACCACATGCCTTGTAAGGGGAGACTGATCGCAAACAATGCGACCACTATTGCTTGTGGCATCGCTGAGGCATTATCAAAAGCCATCTGCGTCAATACCGCGATGGCGGCCACAGCGGGCATGACTTTGATGGCGAACTTGGTTGCCTTGATCACGCGTGCCTCTGGAAAGAGTGGATTAAGCTCTTTTCTCATCGGCCAAATGTCCATGTACTGCTGACCGTCTTTCATACTGTGAATGAAGCCTACTTGTCTGCTCATCGCACCCTCCCCAGGCTCTCAGACCACTTTTTTGCTAGAAAAATTGAATCTATCAACAAATCCTGTAAAAAATTGACCCGAGTTAATATTTTTTCAAATTTTTTTGTTATATTGCGCCAACATCGCTATTCTATGCCGACTCTTACTCTCATTGTTGCCCTTATTTAGCCATAAGGCAACCTTGATAAGTCATTGCATGGAATGCTGTCCAACGACACAAAGTACGTTGGTCCTTATATACGGAAATTCAAGGTTTCTGACCAAGGTGAGTAGCACTTTTTAGGGTGTCTACTAATCTTGTAATTGATTTTCACCCTAACTGAATAAATTTCAGTCAATTTACAGGTAGTCAACCATGTCTAAGCTAGTTTTAGTTTTAAACTGCGGTAGTTCTTCTCTTAAGTTTGCAATTGTCGATGCTGACAACGGCGACGAGCACCTAACCGGTCTTGCAGAGTGTCTTCACCTTCCAGAAGCTCGCATCAAGTGGAAACTTGACGGCAAGCACGAAGCACAGCTAGGTGACGGCGCAGCTCACGAAGAAGCGCTATCTTTTATCGTTGAAACTATTCTTGCTTCTAAGCCAGAACTTGCAGATCAACTTGCTGCAATCGGTCACCGTGTTGTACACGGCGGCGAGAAATTCACTCAGTCTGTTCTTATCGATGATGCAGTACTTAAGGGTATCGAAGACTGTGCTACTCTAGCACCTCTTCACAACCCAGCGGCAATCGTTGGTATCAAAGCGGCTCAAAAAGCGTTCCCAGCTCTGAAGAACTCTGCAGTATTCGATACAGCGTTCCACCAGACTATGCCTGAAGAAGCGTACCTATACGCACTTCCATACAACCTATACAAAGAGCACGGTATCCGTCGCTACGGTATGCACGGTACTTCTCACCTATTCATCGCTCGCGAAGTTGCTGAGCGTCTAGGCAAGCCAGTTGAAGAGCTAAACATCATCAACTGTCACCTAGGTAACGGTGCTTCTGTATGTGCAATCAAGAACGGTCAGTCTGTAGATACTTCTATGGGTCTAACTCCTCTTGAAGGTCTAGTAATGGGTACGCGTTCTGGTGACATCGACCCTGCGATCATCTTCCACCTACACGACGCGCTAGGTTACTCTGTTGAGCAAATCAACAACATGCTGACTAAAGAGTCTGGCCTAATGGGTCTGACTGAAGTTACACCTGACTGTCGTTACATCGAAGATAACTTCGGTAAAGAAGAAGCAGCAACGCGCGCTATGGACGTAATGACTCGTCGCCTAGCTAAGTACGTAGCTGGTTACACTGCAACTCTAGACGGTCGTCTAGACGCTATCGTATTCACTGGCGGTATCGGTGAGAACGGCGCGCCAATCCGTGAACTAGTGCTTAACCGCCTAGGTATCTTCGGTATCGAAGTTGACGGTGAAGCTAACCTGAAAGCTCGCTTCGGCGGCGAAGGCGTGATCACCACTGCAGACAGCCGTATCCCTGCAATGGTTGTTTCAACCAACGAAGAGCTAGTGATTGCTGAAGATACTGCGCGTCTAGCAGGTCTTTAATCTACTCTAAGCTGGCTGACCTTTTAAGGTCGGCCAGTTTTTTTTCTGGGCTCGCAGAGACCATCCATACCCCGGTTTGAGTTGGCGAGTTCTCTCACAAATATATAGTTAGAGGTCCCACTTAAATGTCCCGTACTATTATGCTTATCCCAACTAGCGCAGGCATTGGCCTGACTGGCGTTAGCATGGGTGTGCTTCGTGCAATGGAGCGCAAAGGCGTTAAAGTTTCTTTCTACAAGCCAATCGCTCAACCTCGCAACGGTGGTGATCAGCCGGATCTTACTTCGACTGTTGTTGGCGCAAACAACGACGTGAAAGTTGGTGAGCCATTGCCAATGTCAGCTACTGAGAGTCTGATCGGTAACGACAACATGGATGAGCTACTAGAAACTATTGTTGAGCGTTACAACCAGATCAACAAAGATGCTGACGTAACACTTATCGAAGGTCTAGTACCAACGCGTAAGCACCCATTTGCTAACCAAGTGAACGCGGAAATTGCGGCAACACTTGGCGCTGAAATCGTGCTAGTTGCAACTCCAGGTAACGACAACCCGACTCAACTTAAAGAGCGTATCGAAGTAGCATGTTCTAACTTCGGCGGTACTAAGAACAAGAGTATCTCGGGCGTGATCATCAACAAGCTAAACGCACCTGTTGATGACGCTGGCCGTACTCGCCCTGACCTATCTGAAATCTTTGACGATGCAGAAGGCGAAGGCGGTAAGTACAACGAAATGAAGATGATGGAAATCTTCAATACTAGCCCAATCCGTGTTCTAGGTTGTGTGCCATGGAGCATCGATCTAATCGCGACTCGCGCAACTGATATGGCGAAGCACCTAAACGCTGAAGTAATCAACGAAGGTGATATCAACACTCGTCGTATCAAGAGCATCACATTCTGTGCACGCTCTCTGCCACACATGATCGAGCACTTCAAGCCAGGCTCACTACTAGTGACCTCAGCTGACCGTCCAGACGTACTGGTTGCAGCATCACTTGCAGCAATGAACGGCGTTGAAATCGGTGCGGTACTGATGACTGGCGGCTACGAAATCCCAGCAGAAATCGAAGCACTATGTAAGCCTGCATTCGACTCAGGTCTACCTATCTTCACTGCACAAGGTAACACTTGGCAGACCTCTTTGAACCTACAGAGCTTCAGCCTTGAAGTCCCTGCAGACGACAAAGAGCGCATCGAGCTAATCAAAGATCACGTTGCAGGTCACATCGACGGCAACTGGATCGAGTCAATGACCGAAGGCACTCAGAAGTCTCGTCGCCTAAGCCCACCAGCGTTCCGTTACCAGCTAACTGAATTCGCCCGTCGTGCTGGCAAGCGTATCGTTCTTCCTGAGGGTGATGAGCCACGTACGGTTAAAGCCGCGGCTATCTGTGCTGAGCGCGGTATCGCAGAGTGTGTGCTTCTAGGTAACCCAGAAGAGATCAAACGCGTTGCTGCGCAGCAAGGTGTTGAGCTTGGCGCTGGCGTTCAAATCATCGATGCTGACGCGGTTCGTGAGAACTACGTTGCTCGTCTGGTTGAACTACGTGCGAAGAAAGGCATGACTGAAGTAGTTGCTCGTGAGAAGCTGCAAGACTCCGTATTCCTGGGCACTATGATGCTTGAGAACGACGAAGTTGACGGCCTAGTATCTGGCGCGGTTCACACCACGGCAAACACTATCGTTCCTCCGTTCCAGATCATCAAGACTGCACCTGATGCGTCTATCGTATCTTCTGTGTTCTTCATGCTACTGCCTGACCAAGTATTGGTTTACGGTGACTGTGCGATCAACCCAGATCCAACCGCTGAGCAGCTTGCTGAGATTGCTATCCAATCTGCAGATTCTGCTGCGGCATTCGGTATCGACCCACGCGTTGCAATGATCTCTTACTCTACTGGTGAATCTGGTAAGGGTGCAGACGTTGATAAAGTACGTGAAGCCACCAAGCTTGCTCAAGAGAAGCGTCCTGATCTCGTGATCGACGGTCCTCTACAGTACGACGCGGCAATCATGGAGAACGTAGCAGCTTCTAAAGCACCTAACTCTCCAGTAGCAGGTAAAGCGACGGTATTCGTATTCCCAGACCTAAACACGGGTAACACGACTTACAAAGCGGTACAGCGTTCAGCAGACCTAGTTTCTATCGGTCCAATGCTGCAAGGTATGCGCAAGCCTGTAAACGATCTATCTCGTGGCGCACTTGTTGACGATATCGTCTACACAATCGCTCTAACGGCAATCCAGGCTGACCAAGAAGCGAAGTAATCGTTTTATTGAGTCCCGGACTAGAAAAGCCTCCGCAGCTGCGGAGGCTTTTTTTATCTTTTGAGAGCTGCGCCCTTGCGAGCTAATCATCAAGAGCTAAGCAACACCTGTCTCAACTGGAGGCAAAGCAAACCCTTCCGGGAGTTTGTGTAACTCGCCCTGATTAATCATACGCTTGATCTCACGTCCAACCGTGTTGCGCGATATCCCCATCATCGCGGCTAATGACTGGATATTGAGTGGCACCACCCCGTCATAAATCAACTCACTCAGTAGCTGCAAAACGCGAGCAACCTTCAAAGGGGCACTTTTTTCCATCCTGAGCAGAAAAAGTTGATTAAACAGACGCTGCTTAGTCGCGAGAGAATGACTGATCAATTGAGCAAAACTGGTACTCTTGGCCATTAATTGTCGCGCATTGTCAAAGGACATCAACAGGATTTTACAATCCGTCGCGGCTTTGACTTCCGTTGGTATCGGACCACCCAAGATCATCTGCTGATCATTAAGAATAACTCCCGGGGTGATCACATTAAAATACACACCGGTTCCCTCTTCACTCATCGAATGAAAACCCAGTATGCCGTCTAAAGGAAAGGCGATAACATTGGCTCGCTCATCCTGATAATAAAGAAAGCTTCCTTTGCTTAGTACACTCATTTTACTGCGTGCCACGATAAGGCGAGCCAGTTCATCGTCTACTCCATACTTATATTGCAATATCTGATGGATAGGCACGAGTAACTGTCCTAATTGTGTTAAATGAGCGCCAATCTTAGCGAATCCACCACCAAGCATACATCGCTGCTAATTATGTCAGATATAACTTACAGTTATAAATAAGCCCAAGCGAAATGCTTGGGCTTATTCGAATAGTGGCTAGTCTGTGCAGGGGGGCTAGTAGGTGTAACTTAAACTCACGACATGCAGGTTATTATTTTTCACCTTACCTGTGAAAGCAAATCTGTCATCGAGTGTATAACTGACATCATGGGTGCCAAAATCACGATATTGATAAGCCAGACCTATACGATGACCATTGCGACGCACTCTCTCTGCACCCGCGCCCAACGACCAATTCTTACCGATGACCAATTCAGGATGCATTTCTTTCTCGTCGAGTAACTCAGTATCATATCGGGCACCAACTTGGAGTTGCCATCGATTGAGTTGATAGCCAAGTGCCCCTCCTAGTGTGTAGACATCCTTGGTATTATAACGGTCACTGTAGTTCGACCAAAACTCTGCTCCTACCAATCCCTTGAGTGTTAGGTTCTCTGATAGTTGGTGCGCAACACCGAAATTTAACTGGCTCGGCCAAGTTATACTTATGTCCTCAGGTGGGAGTTGACCCGGCGTACCATCAACCGATCCTTTGATGGTTATGCTGTTGTTGTTATGAGAGACTTGGTGCTTGTAGTTTGCACTGATATAGGTATTAGGGGCTAAGTCATAAAAGGCTGACAACATAAAACTCGCTGCCGTATTCCCCTCATACCCTTCCGCTTTAATCACTGAGTCGCTAGATACATCGGTATCCACTTTTAGTGACGTCATCACATGCTGCACAATTAGAGCACCACCAATCGACAACGCCTCGCTTAGTTCGTAACCCGCACCGAGGTGAACATTGACTGCATTTTGTGATTGATTGGAGATAAAGCGAGAGCCTGAGGTCTGACTACTATAGTCAAGATCGAGGCCTCCTTCGGCGTGAAAAGACAAACCAATAACCAAGTCATCCGTGATCCGCTTGGCATAAGCAATACTTGGTAACACGGTCGAATTGGAGCCTTTGAGCACAAAGTCCGTATTGTTCAATGTTCCCTGCTGACGATTGCCAACATCCATCCACTGCACACCAAAAGACCAACTGGCATCTTCTATACCCGTTAGTCCTGCCGGGCTAGTAATGATCGCACTGGCATCATGACGATTGGTGGCATTGCCGACACCAGCAGTCGATACGCTATCAAAGGTGGCAACCTCGTGATGAAGCAAACCACCCGCCGTCGCAGTACCACTGATAAGTGCTGCTGTGACGAGTAAAAAATCCTTTTTCATACTGTGTACATCTATTTGTTCTAGTAAATTCTCTAAAAACAGCTCCACTCTCCTCACAATATATCGCTGGATAATAGGTGGAACGGCTATGCCCACGTTACTAGAAAAAAAAAGGGGCTACAATAGCCCCAATCAATATGTTTGTGATATCGACTACAGTTGGTAGTTAAATTCGATGCGGTGCTCACCATCTTTTAGGTCTGTGTTTTCAGACCAGTTGGCGAAGTAACGCACGTTAAAGCGTGGGTTAAACTGGTACGAAGCTGCAAACTCGTGTATCAGCACAGCTGAGTCACCTTCCATACCGCCATCTTTAAATGCGTCTGAACCAGATAGAGTGGTCATCCACATTGGGTTGTAGTTCAGCCAGATTTTATCGTTAATGGTCAGCTTACCGTAGGTACCCACTACCGCAAATGTACCTGGTATTTGGTAACCGACTTCTACATCGTTAGCAAAAGCGACACCCGCACCACCAAGAGGGAACAGTTGGAATGGTCCCATTGCAGGAAGTGCTTGAATAAAGCTGTAAGACGCTGTACCCGAGTCGCTCGCAAAGCTGTAGTTGAAGTCGATTTGACTACCACGACCGTTGCTAAAGTCTACGCCAAAACGACGAAAACGCAGGCTATCTACGCTATCTGTGGCTTCATCACGGTAACCCAGTGAGTCGCCTATTGCACCTTTTAATTCAAATACGTACATACCGCCCGTATTCACATCACCGGTGTCAAACGTCTGACCAATCTTAATATTTAAACCCTTGTCGGTGTAACCTGCACCAACCTGAGTAAATACTGCCAGAGGATCTGACATGTCTTGAACTTCTTCTGTTTCACTGGCAACAGTATTAAATGCCAGTAGCGTTAATGCTGCAGCAGAGGTCATTAATTTATTCATGCTAATAACTCTATTATGTAGGTGTATTGAATTAGATGTCGGCACACTAACATAGAGAAAAATTCCATTTTGCACCCAAAGTGCAGCACGATTTAAAACACCTCCAACCGAAACGGCTAGTTACATTTACTAGTGCATTATTTTATTTTGTTTGGCGTTTCGCACTTGTGGTGCGATACGTCATGCTGAAATCCACTATTCTGCGCTTCAGAAGCATGAGCTTGTGAAAACGTTTACTACGCGAGTAGACGAGTGATTTGCGGTGATTTATCTGTTGGACACAGATAAAAATCTGCATGTCGAGGTAAGCAAGAGTCCGATCATTACCCCAATTTGGCTCCATTGTTTATTTAGCTAACCGCCTATCACTACTTTGTGTGAACCAATAAGCTTCTTGTTTTTCAATCCGTTTTAGCGTCAAGCAGCATACGCTTACAGAGTCCGATAGTCCTTGGCTTACTTTTCATCTCATCACTTTCAAGCCTCTCCTGGTAAAGTGAGAACTGCAACCTATGGGACAAAGCGCGTACCGTGATTGGTGCGCGCTTTTTCTTTGGTGTTATGTCCTTGCAGCAAGCAAATTCGTCCTAAACTGATAAGAGTCAGTTATGTATTCCTTTTGGAGGGTGATCTCTTGGATATGAACCTGGTTCGCACCTTTGTGACCGTGTATCAACAAAACTCGTTTACTCGCGCTGCTGATATTCTTGATGTCAGCCAACCAGCCGTGTCGATGTCGATTCGTCGCCTAGAGGCTAGCATTGGCACTACGCTGTTTGTTAAAGACGGTCGTAGCATCGCCCCAACAGGAAAAGCCATTGAACTTGCAGAGAAGCTTCAACATGGCATGCAGATTATTGATAGCGCCCTTGCCGAGGAGCATACCTATAATATCTACTGCCTTGAGGGTGTGAGTGACCTGCTCAGCGATGAGGACAATATCGACATTAAAGTGCCGCCGTTTGAGCAGGGCCAGTTACTGGAAAAAATCCGATCGCAGCAGATCGATCTCGCCATCGACATTATCACCACTCAAGACAAAGCCTTCATTATCGAGCAAATTCGTCATGAGGAAGTCACCCTTATTTGTCGCCGTGGTCACCCTCGCATTAGCAACGGGGTTCTCACTGAGGAAGACTTCTACCGTGAGCGCCACGCCTACTATAAAGCCACTCGAGGCGGTCATCAGTTTGTCGAGCTTTTGGCCTCTAAGCCACTGAAAAAACGCAAACTATCACGAGAAGTCTACAATCAAGCCTCCATGGCAATGCTGGTTTCTGACTCGGACTACCTTGGCATTGTCTTCCGCTCTTTTGCAGAAAAGTGGGCACCAAAGTTGGGGTTGGGTATCTATCCAATGCCGATGGACTTTCAGTCGGTGCCAATACATATGCTTTATCACCGACGACTTGAGCATGACGCGGAACACAAATTACTTCGAGAACGCTTGAAAACCACACTAAGCCTGCCCTAACAAACCAGTCATAAGGCTTGCTTATGGCTTGAATAAAGACACCTCATTGTTCCTTCGATGCTTTTACCGTGAAATAGGTCCATCGAATCTTACCCGAGAAATAAGGTGGAACTATGATGAACAAGATATTCAAGCACGCAGGCACAACTGCATTGCTTGCAGGTGTCATTGCTATCGGCGCACTCTCAATCCATGACTCACAAGCTCAAACCGAGACCGAGTACACCCCACGTGAACAGGTAGAGTATAACTATGCCTACTCACTGGGCGTCCAAGCGACTGTATATGGTTGGGCACCGGTGATGATGGAAGTGGCACTTAACCTGCAAACCGACGTGGCAGCGCCGACTGACAATGGCCAAGCACCATTGAACCAACTTGGCCCAATCACTCGTCTGTGGGATTACCGCGACCGTTCATACACCACGCCAAACAACGATACCCTGTACCTACAAATGTGGGGCGATTTAGAGGCGCAACCTATGGTGCTAACCGTACCTGAGGTAGAAAACCGCTACTGGATGGCACAGATTGTTGATATGTACACCGAATCTGTTGTGGACTTGAGTAACGCGACAGTCGGTAACGATGGAGGCGACTTCATCTTGGCTAAAAAAGGCTTCGATGGTGAACTGCCACAAGGCGTACCAGTCTTCTACTCAGATACCCGTTACATCTGGATGGCAGGCCGCTTGGGCGTGACTAATATTGAAGATCAAGCGATCGCACGTGAGCTACAAAAACAGTTCCGCCTTACACCACTCGATCAGTACCCAGAGAGCCAGCCTCAACCTGAGCCACTAGTCTCTGAAGGGGCACCAACCGTGAACTTCCCACAAGGTCTGAAATGGTTTGACACACTCGATAAAGTGTTGGCAGAAAACCCACTTGAGTCTGATCGTGAGCTCGTTGATAGCTTCAAGTTCATCGGTATCAACAACGGCGGTACTGAATCGCTAAGCGACGTACGTAAAGCGGCACTAAACCAAGCTTTTGCAGATGGTTTTGCGATTGTTCGTGATGCTGCTGTCCACACAGGCGTGCCAGTCAATGGCTGGAACTGGGAATACGACGCAGGTCGCTACGGCACAGACTACCTACTTCGCGCTGCGGTTAACATGAACTCTATCGGCCTTAACTCACCCGAGCGCGCTATGTATCCAAAGCGTTACGTTGACAGCCAAGGCGAGATGCTGACCGGCGAGCACGCTTATGAGATCACCTTCCCAGCGGATATGGCGATCAACGAAGAGCTTGGTGGTTTCTGGACCGTGACGATGTACGACGCACAAGACCGCTTTATGGTTGAGAATGAAATCGACCGTTTCAAGGTTGGCTCGCTAAGTGACCACCTGATCTACAACCAAGACGGTTCACTAACGGTCTACATCGCAAGCGAAAAGCCAAGCGATGAAAAACGCCTGGCTAACTGGCTACCAGCACCAAAAGACGGCTTCATGCTCCAAATCCGCATGTACGAGCCAAAGCCAGAGGTTTACCAAGGCAAGTTCGAGCTACCAGAAATGTTCCTAGTGGAAGAGGCGGGAGGCGAGACCGCTGCGCTGCGAGAGGCGAGAGGCGATCGTGGTAATTACTCTTGTATCAATTCGCCTCTTTGTTGGGGCAACTCGTTAAGACCTACACCAAATGGCTCAATAGCAAGTTAATTTAGTTTGAGTAGCACATAACTTAACCTCGCGCACCGAACTCCCTCGCTTCTCGCCTCTCGATTCTCGCCTCTGGCTAGCGACTCCGTTCGATCAAACCCAACAACTCCTCACTGGCCAACTTGGGATCGGTCGCGTGACAAATCGCCGAAACAAGAGCTAGCCCGTGAACACCGGTTTTGGCAAGCTCTGGGATGGTGTCGTGGTTGATGCCGCCGATGGCAACGATTGGGAGCTTGGTGGATTTAAGTGCACGCGAGAGGCCATCAATACCCCAGTGGTGCTTGGTGTTGGTTTTGGTGGGGGTGGCGTAGATTGCGCTCAAGCCGATGTAATCAATCGGCAGTGAGTCGGCCTGAGCGAGTTGCACGTCGTCTTCAATTGAAAGGCCTAGGAGCTTATCTTCGCCGATCAATTGTCTTGCCAAACCGGCTGGCATATCCGACTGACCGAGGTGCACACCATCGGCATCGACTGCCAAAGCCACATCAACGCGATCATTGATAATTAATGGCACCCCAGTTCCGACAAGGATCTCTTTCACCGCTTGGGCTCTGGCAATAAATGCTCTGACATCGCCATGCTTTTCGCGCACTTGGACCATGGTAACGCCACCGGCGACCGCTTGTTTTACCACCTGCTTAAGCGTGGTTAAGTCTTGCTGGTCATCGGTGACCAAATAGAGGGTATAAAGATTCATTGTTTAATTTCGCGGTAGCCGCTCGGGAATACGGCTACCGGTCCAATTAGAGAAGTTTAAGCTGACTTTTGAGTGTTACCTCATCTAGTGCATACAACTCATCGAGCAGATTAACTTGTAGGCTGCCCGGTCCGCGCGATTTTTGTGCCGCGATTTCACCGGCAAGCCCAAGCACTGCGGCCGCGGCTAAACCGGTTTCGTCACCTACTGCGGCAAAAGCCCCGGTCAAAGCCGTAAGTGTGCAGCCCATACCGGTAACATAAGGCATCATCGCATCACCATTACCAAGCTTAACGACCTGCTCTTTAGTGATCACGTAATCGACCGCACCTGAAATGACCACACTCGCATCATATTCGTCAGCAAGTGCTTGTCCGGCTTCTAGCGCAGCATCGCTGCTGTCAAGCGCGTCGACCCCCTTACTCTTTGCCTTCTCACCGGCTAAGGCGATGATCTCCGAGGCATTGCCACGAATGATCAATCGATTCGCCATGCGCGCGATTTGGCGCGAGGTCTCAGTGCGCAGTTGACTGGCACCGCAGCCAACAGGGTCAAGCACCACTACCTTATCGTGGCCATTAGCTAGCTCAACGGCAAACAACATACGCGGTGTCCAAACGCTGTCGAGGGTACCAATATTAATCACCAGTGCCCCCGCAAACGACATCATTTCCGCCATCTCTTGCTGAGAGTGGGCCATGATTGGCGATGCTCCAATTGCCAACAAGGCATTAGCGGTGTTATTCATCACCACATAGTTAGTAATGTTAACGACTAAGGGTTTTTGTTCACGCACAGCATAAAGTGTCTGTACTATCTGCTCCGTCTGCATTATGTCTCTCCTATGCCGATTGAATATTTAGCCCTTGCTGCCAAAATGCCACCTCCATGCGGGTCGCGGTCTTAAAAATCTCGATCAGGTTTTTTCCCCGCTGGCTCTCGATGTCAATATCAGCCAGCAATTGATCAAAATACTCGGCCCCATGCGCCACGCCCGATTGAAACTCATCACTGCCATACAGGGTTATCCAACTCGCGTACGGATTGCCCTCTATTACCGTCTCCGGGTCATCCGTGAGCATCTTACCGATTACCGCATAACCAATTGAGCATGGCGCAAGCGCCGCGTAGAGGTCTACTAGATCCCCAGCCATTCCAGTATCGAGCACATAGCGGGTATACGCCACTGTGCCAAAGTCCTCTGGCTCATTTTCTAGATCTGACTCACTCAATCCCCACTGAGCGCAATAGGTCACGTGATGAGTGATTTCAGTATCTACTAGGGCTTGTACGCTTGGTAGCGCTCTGCGCATATCCGCTAGCGTGCGTGCCTTGTACATCGCGAGGGCATAAGCGCGAGCGTACTGCTTTAGAAACAGAAAATCTTGCTTGAGATAGTGAAGAAAACACGACTGCGCTAAGGTCCCTTTTGCCAACTGGCGAACAAAACTGTGCTCAATATACGCGTGCCAATCTTGTTCGCAGGCATCGATTAAATCTTGATATTTCATGGGCTGTTTACCTAGTTAACGCTTGGAAGAAGATCGGCGGCGGTTGGCTGTGACTTGATGATGCCACGCTGATACAGAAACGCGGCGTAGTCGCTATAACGCTGTGGGTCGACTGCCGCCGGGCGCAGAGCAAAACGGGTTAGCGTATCATTCCAAGCACGCAGGTTAAGTTCGTTATCTAGCGTATCTGGTGAGTAAGCAACAAACTCATTCCAAGAGGCCTCTGGGTGATTAACGATATAGGTGGTGGCTTGCTCGAGCGCCTTGGCAAAAGCCTTGATGGTCTCAGCGTCATAGCGCTTGGCATTAGCCACAAAAATTAGCTCATCGTAGGTTGGAACGCCGTGCTCTTCTGGGAAAAAGGCCTTGGCTTTAAAGCCTTCAAGCTCAAGCTGATTCATCTCAAAGTTACGCAGGCCGCCCCAGATGGCATCCACTTTGCCTGAAGCGAGAGAAGAAGATAGCGCCCAACCGACATTGATGATCTCGACTTCAGAGAATTTGACCCCACTTTGCGCGAGCATTTTACCAATCGTGGCATCCTCATTACCGGCAATCGCGATACCAATCTTTTTGCCCTTGAGATCGCCAATCGTATCGTGTTTGCCATTATCTAGCACGGTAAGGGTATTCAGCGGCGTAGCTATCAATGTCGCAGCACGAACTAGTGGCAGGCCAGCGGCGACATCAATCGTCAAGCTCGGCTGATAAGACACCGCTAGATCGACGCGGCCTGCTGCCACTAGTTTTGCTGGTGTGCTTGGATCTGCTGGCTCTTGAATCTCAATCTCTAGTCCCTGCTGTTTAAAGTAGCCGCGCTCTTGAGCAATGACGATAGGTCCGTGATTGGGGTTTACAAACCAGTCCAGCATCAGTGTCAGTTTTTTCTCTGCTGCCATAGCGCCACTCGATAAAAGTGTCGTGAGCAGAGCCGTCGCGCTAAGTAGTTTCTTCGTAGTCATTATGCGTATCCTTTGAGGTCGAATCCTTTACTGGTTTTCCCAGGGAATAAGTTTTTTGAGGAGTTTATCGGTTAAGAAATAAAGACTGATCGAGAGCAGCGCGAGGATAAACAGCGCGGCAAACATTTCATCAATGATCATGCGAGCGTTGGCTTGCAGCATCAGATAACCAAGGCCTGCGCTTGAGCCCACCCACTCGCCGACGACCGCACCAATCGGCGCGATCACTACCGCGACTCGCACACCAGAGGCGAGTGTTGGCAGCGCGGCGGGAAGTTGGATATGACGCAGTAACTGCCATTTCGAGGCATCCATGGTTTTGGCCAAATCGAGGTAACCGGTTGGGGTATTACGCAGCCCGTCGTAGCAGCAGGTAGTCACCGGAAAGAAGATGATGATCGCGGCCATCACGACCTTAGAAGCGATCCCATAGCCAAGCCACAGCATTAAGATGGGTGCAATCGCAAACACTGGTACCGCTTGGCTAGCGATTAAGACTGGCAACAGCCAGCGCTTAACTGGCTCAAACAGCAGCATCTGCAGGGCAAATAGCAAGCCCATGGTTAAACCAAGCAATAGACCCAGTATAATCTCCTGCCCTGTCACCCACGAGTGCATCAGCAGCACATCGTAACGCTCGATGAGTTTACTCAGTACCTGCATCGGCGCGGGCAGAATAAAGCTTGGCAGCTCAAATATCACTACTAAAGCTTGCCATAGCCCCAGTATCACTGCGGTACTTACCAGCAGACGAAAAATCGGGTGACTGCGGGATTCGCTGCGTTCAACATGACGCGAAATCGTGTCGTATTGGGACATATCACTCATAATCACGCTCCAATTGATTTAAAATCGCCTGTTGCAGCGCCGCGCACTGCGCATCTAGGTCGCGTGGAATAGCGCTGGTTGGTACCTCAAGTGATTGAGCGTTGGCGGGTGTGCCCTGAAGCACGTACAGTTGCTCGGCTAGGCGCACCGCTTCTTGGGGATCGTGGGTGATCAACACCACCGTCTTACCTTTTAGCAGCATCGCCGCCAAGGTTTGCAGTTTATGCCGAGTGACCGCATCGAGTGCAGAGAACGGCTCATCCATCAACACCACAGGTCGGTCTTGCATCAGTGTTCTCGCCAACGCCACACGCTGGCGCATCCCGCCAGACAGTTGGTTAGGCATACTGTTGGCGTAATCAGCCAACCCCACCGCTTCTAGCAGTGACAATGCTTGCTCTTGGTCATGGTTACCGCTCATTGGCGGGCTAAAGCGCTGACTCAAACACACATTATCGATAACACTCAGCCACGGCAGCAATAGGTCTTGCTGGGCCATATAGGCAATACGCCCGTCGAGTGATTGGGTATCACTGGTGAGCAACTCACCTTGCCAATCAACCTTGTCATCAAGCAGGCCCGCAAGATAGCGCAAGATGGTAGTCTTGCCGCTGCCACTGCGCCCTAGCACCACACTCCACTGACCGGCAGGAAAGGCAATGTCGAGCTGCGCAAGCGTTGCACTGCTGCTATCTCGATATCGTAGACCGGCGTTTTTCAGCTCAATACCAAGCGCATTAGCGCACATCGGCATGTCCTTGATAGAAGTGGTGCACAGGTCCGTGTCCCTGACCGATAGTGAGCTCATCGGCATGAGCAATCGCCTCAGAGATATACTGCTTACCCAGCCCTACTGCCTTACGAAGGTTATTACCCTGCGCCAAGTACGATGCAATGGCAGAAGAGAGGGTACAGCCAGTGCCGTGGGTGTTTTGGGTTGCACTGCGCTTGGCACTAATCAACTCATGGCTGTCCGCGGTGATCAGTAGATCATTACTGTTCTCGTCTTGCTCTAGGTGACCGCCCTTTAGCAGCACCGCTTTTGCGCCAAGTGCGCGCAAGTCGGTGATCATCGCATTCATGTCATCTTCAGATTCAGGGACTGGCTTACCCGTTAGTGCCGCGCCCTCTGGCAAGTTTGGCGTGATAATATCCGCCATAGGAATGAGCTTTTGTTTGAGCGTGCTAATCGCTGACTGCTCAAGCAGTAGATCGCCACTGGTCGCCACCATCACAGGATCAACAACTAGGAATTGAGGTTTATACTGCTCAAGCTTTCGGGCCACAGTTTCGATGATACTGGAGTCGGCGAGCATACCGATTTTCACCGCCACGACATGCAGATCGCTAAACACGGCGTCGAGCTGACTCTCAACATGCTCAAGTGAAATAGGCAGAATGGCGGATACGCCTTGGGTGTTTTGCGAAGTGATCGCCGTGATCGCCGTGCAGGCAAAACTGCCCGTCGCCGAGATGGCTTTAATATCCGCTTGAATGCCGGCACCGCCGCCGCTATCTGAGCCTGCAATGGTAAGGACAATAGGTGTGGTTTGCTTGGGTGTCACTTGAGAATGTGCCATCGTTACTCCTAATACGGCGTAGGTGATTACTGACCGCAGGAAACGAACCTTGGCACACCAGCACCGCCTGAGTAACGGAGCTCGATAACAAGCCAGAATAGATCGCTGGCAGGTTGGCAAAGTACGAATAGTTCCCTACGTCAGTGTTAACTGAATCAGGTTCTACGGGTCTCGAATTTCGATCTCAGCCAAACTAAAACTCTGGCCCCCCGACTATCTGGCACCCATCATAGCAGCCAACCGCCCAGTGATGCACTTCTTTTTACAACTTGAAAATCACGGAATGAGAGCTTGGCGACTATTTATCCGGCGCAGGGTCGCCATTGTCTAAAGCAGAGTCCTCGGTCATGAACTGCCGCTCACCCGTGGCATCAAAGACACTATTAAATAGAGTGATGTAGCGCTCGCGCTGCGAGGCAGTCAGCTTACGCTGGATAACCAAGAGCTGCTGAATCTCCTCCGCTTGAATGAACGCGTAGCGAATCATCCCGTCATCGGCCGTCATGTCGAAACGGATCTCCTTACCATCACCCTGCTTCACCTGACTAAGCCAGCCCTCAAGCACCTCAATGTTCTCGGCGCAGTCTATGTGATACGCATAGCCTCGCTCGACCTTTTGTCTTGCCCAATAGTGCTCTTTATCCAGCGCTACGGTGTGTCGTGATAACAGCAAGGCCTGACAACGTGAGACGCAGCCAGTCACCCTCACTGGTGTATGCTTAAACTCAGGCTGACCAGACAGGCTATCGTGATGCGGCGCAATCAAGTTACACGGCTTTGCTTGGCTGGCCGTTGCCCCATTCCAGTGGATAGGCACATAAATCTCGCCAAGATTTTGGTCTGTGGTGAGCCTGGCCCGCGCAAGGCAGCTGCCGTAGCGGCTGGTCACTCTCACAAGTCCTTCGGCTTTGAGCTGATAATCGCGCGCCGTTTGGGGGTGAATCGCAACATAAGGCTCGGGATCAAACGACCCTAATTGGGCTGACAGGCCGGTGCGCGTCATGGTATGCCATTGGTCACGCGTTCGGCCGGTATTAAGCAGCAGCGGATACTCGTCATCAACCACGCTGACAGGAGCGCGGTAACGCACAGGGATCAAGTGAGCTTTGCCGCTTGGGGTATAAAAGCGACCATCGCTGAACATTCTTTGCTGAACAGGCTCAGATTGCCACGCTTTGACCGGCCACTGCTGGGGCGTCAACGCACTGTATCCCTGATCATCAAGCGTGGTTAAACCAATCAGTGACAAATCACGCTCAAAGTGTTGGTTTCCGAGCGTGGTAAGCTTGGCGTATTCTGCAAAGATCTCCCCCTCGTGGAGATAATCAAACGCCTGCTCAAAACCGAGCTTTTGCCCGACTTGGCTGATGACCCACCAATCAGGCTTGGCCTCGCCAGGGCTTGGCAGTATGCGCCGCTGACGCGAGATGCGGCGTTCCGAGTTCGTCACCGTGCCCGACTTCTCACTCCAGCCTTGTACCGGCAGCAGTAGATCAGCAAACTCAGTGGTCTCTGTCTCCTCAATGCAATCCGAGACCACCACAAAGGGGCAAGCCTTGAGCGCTGCGCGCACTTTGTCCGAGTCTGGCAAGCTCACTGCCGGATTGGTCGCCATGATCCAAACCGCTTTGATTTTACCCTCTGTCATCGCATCAAACATATCCACGGCTTTAAGGCCTGGGCGAGTGGCAAGGTTATCGGTGGCCCAATAGTCACTGAGCATGGCCAAGTGCTCGGGTTGATCAAACTCAAGGTGGCCACACAGCATAGTTGCTAGCGCGCCGACCTCACGCCCGCCCATAGCATTGGGCTGACCGGTGACCGAAAATGGCCCACTCCCCGGCTGACCGATCCGGCCAGTCGCTAGGTGGCAGTTAATAATACTGTTTACCTTATCCACCCCGCTGGTGGATTGATTGACGCCTTGCGAGTACACCGTCACCACTTTATCGTGAGTGGCAAACAGTTGGTAAAAGGCTTCAAGCTGCTCGGGAGTGATACCCGTAACCTGATCCACCTTATCTTCATCTAAAGCGGTCTCAAGCGCCGCTTCGGCCTGCTGTGTGTGTTGGCGCAGAAACTCATTGTCGAGGTAATCGTGCTGATAAAGATAGGCCAGCAATCCATTAAACAACGCCACATCGCTGCCTGAGTTGATCGGCAAGTGAACATCCGCCAGCTCACAGGTAGCAGTTCTTCGCGGGTCAATCACCACTATCTTAAGCTTTGAGTTGGCTTGTTTTGCCGCGCGAAGGCGCTGATACAGCACAGGATGACACCACGCCAGGTTCGAGCCCACCAGCACGACCAGATCAGCCAGCTCCAAATCCTCATAGCAACCGGGTACGGTGTCAGAGCCAAAGGCGCGCTTGTGCCCAACCACAGATGAGGCCATACACAATCGAGAGTTACTGTCGATATTCGCGCTGCCGATAAAGCCTTTGAGGAGCTTATTCGCCACGTAATAGTCTTCAGTCAATAGCTGACCCGAGACATAAAAGGCCACTGACTCAGGACCGTACTGAGCTATCGCCTTAGTAAATTGCTCGGCAACCAGACTGGTCGCCTCAGGCCAAGACACTGATTGTCTGCTATTTTTACTATTGAGGGGTGATTGACTGGTGAGAGTTGGCGTTAGCAAGCGTCCATCTTGGATAACCGTCTCACCCAGTGCTGCCCCTTTGGTGCAAAGCTTGCCGTAGTTGGCAGGGTGAGATTTATCCCCCCTGACCTCCAATTGTCCAGAGAGTGTTGGGCGGGCTTCAACGCCACAGCCAACCCCACAATACGCACAAGTTGTCTTGACCCATCCTGGTTCTTTTTGTGTCACGCGTACCACCTTGCATATATAGACATATTTATTTTGTATGGATACAAGCAATATTTAAACCAAATACAACCCCACAACACTTGTCTATTTTTAATTGAGCATATTCAACAACTTAAAATCAAACTAACCCTAAAGTGGCAGGTGGCATTTGGCCAGTTAAGCCCAATTTAACCAACTTCTGCACCAGATTGATTAGAATTGCACCACAAAGAATCACTTTCTTAGTCATTTCATCAAGCACCCCTCTCACCAACCCATATAATTAACATCATTATTCACACCCAACCAATTGTATTAAATGCATTTATTTGTATTTACTTAACATTCCAGTTACATACTGGCACCAAGATTGCTTGAGCTCAATCAGCAAGAATTAATTACTCAAGGAATTAGGTAATGACCATGATGAGTAAAGATATCCCAAATAAAGGCAGTGTGGTATTGGTCGGTGCTGGCCCCGGAGACCCTGACCTATTGACCGTCAAAGCCCTCAAGGCGATCCAACACGCCGACTGCATTGTTTATGACAACCTAGTGAGCAAACCGATCCGTCAGCTGTTTCCTAGCAGTGCACAACATATCTATGTCGGTAAAGCCAAGCATCACCACAGTGCAAGTCAGGAGGAGATAAATCAAATCCTGCTCGACTGTGCCCAGCAAGGACTGAGTGTATGCCGTGTCAAAGGGGGCGATAGCTTCGTTTTTGGCCGTGGTGCAGAAGAGATGCTGTACCTCACAAAGCATCATATCGAGGTTGATGTGGTGCCGGGCATCACTGCTGCCTCTGGGTGTACCTCGTATGCCAATATCCCGCTCACTCATCGCGGTCTGACCCAAGGGTGCACCTTCATCACGGCGCATGCTGATAAAGACCTCAAACTCAATTGGCATGCCCTTGCCAACCTTGAGCACACCCTAGTTATCTATATGGGCCTGTCTAAGTCGCGTTGGTTGACAGAGCAATTGACCCAACACGGGCTGTGCCCCACGACTCCAGCGGCGCTGATTGAAAAAGGCTGCACCGCCGAGCAGCGCGTGGTGACTGGTAAGTTGAGTCAACTTGACCAACTTCGAGAGCAGCATCAGATCCAATCGCCCGCGCTGATTGTGATAGGTCAAGTGGTTTCCATCGCTCAGCAAATGGAGTGGCTAACAGCGCTCAATGCCAACGCCCTCCAACAAGAATCTATCCCGCTGAGCGCCTGATTCAAATAATTGACCCAAGAAAATCAAACTATGTCTATAGAAAAAAATCGCAAAATCTGAGAGCTAAGGAATTAAGCCATGAGTAAACAGAAAATTGTCGTGGTCGGCAATGGAATGGTCGGACACAAGTTTATCGACCACCTGATCGCCGCCAAGCGCAGTGATATCGAGATCATCACCTTTAGCGAAGAGCCAAGGCTTGCCTATGACCGCGTACAACTGACCGCCTATTTTACTGGTAAAACCGCTGACGACCTGTCCCTGACCAGTGAAGCTTACTATCAGGACAACGGCGTGCGCTTTGTGATTAATGACAAGGTGAGCCAAATCGATACCGATGCCAAGCAAGTGATCACTCAGTCCGGACGGATTGAAGCCTACGATAAATTGATCCTAGCCACCGGCTCATACCCCTTTGTGCCCCCTATTCCTGGTAATGATCAGCCCCATTGTCACGTCTATCGTACTATCGAAGACTTGGATGCAATTGCCTTATCGAGTGAGACCAGTCGCTCAGGTGTGGTGATTGGTGGCGGGCTGCTTGGCCTTGAGGCAGCGAACGCGATCAAAAACCTTGGCCTTGAGACCCATGTGGTGGAATTTGCTCCGCGCTTGATGGCGGTTCAGCTTGATGACGGCGGCGGCGCACTGCTTAAGCGCAAGATTGAGGCGCTCGATGTTCAGGTACACACCGAAAAAGCCACTCAAGAGATTGTCGCGGGTGAGAGCGCTCGCTATCGAATGAACTTTGCTGATGGCACTCATATCGAAACCGATATGATTGTCTTCTCTGCCGGGATCCGTCCACAAGACGAGCTGGCGAAAGGGACGGACATCACCCTAGGTGAGCGCGGTGGCATCGTGGTCAACAATCACTGCCAAACCAACCTTGAAGATGTATACGCGATTGGTGAGTGCGCCCTATGGCAACAGCGGATCTTTGGTCTGGTAGCCCCTGGCTATCAGATGGCGAAGGTCGTAGCTGAGCAGATCCTTAATCCAGAAGGCGACAGTGAGTTTACTGGCGCCGATATGAGCACCAAGCTCAAACTGCTTGGCGTTGATGTGGCAAGTATTGGAGAGGTGCACGGCAAAACCGAGGGTGCACAGTCCTACACCTACAACGATGAAATTGAGCAAGTGTATAAGCGCCTGATCATCTCAGCCGATGGCAGCAAGATTGTCGGCGCGGTATTGGTTGGCGATGCCGAGGCGTACGGCACACTGCTGCAATACAAGCAAAACGATATGCCGCTGCCGAGTAACCCCTCCGTACTCATCCTACCTAATGCGGCGGATGACACCGGCGCGACCATGGGCGTCGAAGCCCTGCCCGATAGTGCCGTGATCTGTTCATGTTTTGACGTTACCAAGGGCGATATCAAACAAGCCGTCGCTGGCGGCTGCGCGAGTATGGCGGACCTCAAGCAGACCACCAATGCCTCAACCGGTTGTGGTGGGTGTAGTGCGCTTGCCAAACAGGTGTTAGACAGCGAACTGCTTGCATTGGGCGTTGAGGTCAATAACGACCTGTGTGAGCACTTTGCTTACACCCGCCAAGAGCTGACCGATATCGTGCGGATTAATCAAATCAAAACCTTTGATCAACTGTTAGACCAATACGGTAAAGGCCTGGGCTGTGAGATATGTAAACCCGCTGTCGGCTCAATCCTCGCCTCCTTCTGGAATGACTATATCCTCGATAACCAACATATGGAGTTGCAGGATACCAATGATATCTACCTTGGCAATATGCAAAAAGATGGCACCTATTCGGTGGTGCCACGTGTCGCAGGGGGAGAGATCACACCCGATAAACTCATCGCGCTTGGCGAAGTCGCCAAAGAGTTCGACCTTTACACCAAGATCACTGGTGGCCAGCGAGTCGATTTGTTTGGCGCTCAGCTCAATGATCTGCCGACCATCTGGCGCAAACTGGTCGATGCTGGCTTTGAAACCGGCCACGCCTACGGCAAAGCGGTGCGCACGGTGAAATCGTGTGTCGGCAGTACCTGGTGTCGCTATGGCGTCGATGACAGTGTGGGCTTTGCCATCGATATCGAGAATCGCTATAAGGGCCTACGTGCACCGCACAAGCTGAAATTTGCCGTGTCGGGCTGTACACGTGAGTGCGCCGAAGCCCAATCGAAAGACATCGGCGTCATCGCCACCGACAACGGCTGGAACTTGTATGTGTGTGGTAACGGCGGCATGCGCCCCCGCCACGCCGACCTGTTTGCTAGTGACCTAGACCGAGAAACCCTGATCAAATACATCGACCGAGTGTTGATGTTCTATATCCGCACCGCCGATCGCTTGCAGCGCACCTCAGTGTGGCTTGAGAACCTTGAGGGCGGCATTGATTACCTCAAACAAGTCGTGATTGACGACAAGCTTGGCCTGGGTGAAGAGCTTGAGCAGCAGATGGCTGACAATATCGCCAAGTACCAGTGTGAGTGGAAGACCACCCTCGAGTCGCCAGAGAAACTCAAACGCTTCCAGCACTTTATCAACAGTGATGAACGCGATGAGCGACTGAATTTTATCTCGGTTCGTGAGCAGAAACTGCCCGCACCTGCCCCGCAACAGACCGTTGGCGACATTGATGTCGTTGAAGTGAATTCTTAAGGAGACCGCCATGAACACGATGACCATCAAGCCAGAGCTGACCTGGGTCTCGGTGTGCAAAGCCAGTGACCTGACGCCCAATACCGGTGTTTGCGCGCTGGTCAACGGCAAGCAGGTGGCAATTTTTCACTGCCAGCGCTCGGGCAACCTGTATGCCATCGACAATTTCGACCCACTCGGCAAGGCCAATATTCTCTCACGCGGGATCATCGGCTCAATAGAGGGTGAGCCCTATGTCGCCTCGCCACTGTATAAACAGCATTTTCACCTGCGTACCGGCGCCTGCCTCGAGGAGCCAGAGATCCAGATACCCACTTACTCAATCAGAACAATTGAGGGAGAGGTTCAAGTTCAAGCATAACCAAACATAATAATTTTATTTAAGTCAGTTATTTATACGGAAATACTCAAGAGGAAAATTTTATGGAAAACAGCAAATTTTCAATCTTCTCGTTCACGGGTAAGATGAAGATACTCCACCTCAGCTGGATGGCGTTTTTTATTACTTTTGTCGTCTGGTTTAACTTCGCACCGCTATTGCAAATGGTCAAAGAGACCCTTGGCCTTACTACTCAGGAGATCAAAACCCTACTCATTCTCAACGTTGCCCTGACCATCCCAGCTCGGGTACTGATAGGCATGTTCACCGACAGGTTTGGTCCGCGCTTAGTCTATTCCGCACTGCTGGCCGTCTGTTCGATTCCGTGTTTTATGTTCGCGTTTGCCGACTCCTTTATGCAAGCTGCCATCGCGCGCTTCCTGCTTGGCTTTATTGGCGCTGGTTTCGTGATTGGTATTCGCCTAGTCTCGGAGTGGTTCCCACACAACGAGCTGGGTACGGCTGAGGGCATCTATGGTGGCTGGGGTAACTTTGGCTCAGCGGCAGCGGCGTTCACCCTGCCAACCGTTGCACTGCTGTTTGGTGGTGATGAAGGCTGGCGCTACGCGATTGCGGTGACTGGTGTAATGAGTTTGGTGTTCTCTTTTGTTTTTTATCGCAACGTTTCTGATACACCTAAAGGCTCAACCTACTTCAAGCCTAAGCATCTCACCGCAATGGAAGTGACCTCAAAAGGTGACTTTTACTTCCTGCTTGGCATGAAAATTCCTATGTACGCCGTGCTAGGTCTACTGGCATGGAAACTGTCACCATCGGGCATCGGCATGCTTACCGATACCATGGTTTACTCTATCTACGTTGGTCTAGTGGTGCTCTACCTTATCGAGGCATCGCAAGTCTGGAAGGTCAACAAGGGCATCTTTACCAAACCAGTTGAAGAAATTCATCAATACAAGTTCAAGCAAGTTGCGGTGCTGAATGTACTGTACTTTGCCACCTTTGGCTCTGAGCTCGCCGTGGTCTCCATGCTACCCTTGTTCTTCTCAGAAACCTTTGGCCTGTCAGCGGTATTGGCCGGTATGGTCGCCTCGGCGTACGCCTTTATGAACCTGATGTCGCGCCCTGGCGGCGGCTGGATTTCAGATAAGTTTGGTCGTAAATCGACCCTGCTATTTTTAACCGCTGGCCTAGCTGTGGGTTACTTTATGATGGGCCAAGTGGGCAGTGATTGGCCGGTTTGGCTGGCTGTTGTCTGCGCCATGGTGTGCTCATTCTTTGTTCAAGCAGGTGAGGGTGCGGTGTTTGCTACTGTGCCGCTGATCAAACGCCGTATGACCGGACAAATTGCGGGTATGACCGGAGCGTATGGTAACGTGGGCGCGGTAACCTACCTGACAGTGCTGTCGTTTGTCGACTACCAAACCTTCTTCTACGTGATCGCTGCCACTGCGGTGGTCGGTTTTGGTGCGCTACTGTTTATGGAAGAGCCCAACGGTAAGATTGCCGAGGTCAATGAAGATGGCAGCGTTACGCTGATTGATGTCTCCAACTGATCGCCCTCGTTTGGCAAGAGTAGACCCAGCCCTATTTGAGCTGGGTTTGCTCGCCTAATCCCCAAACGATGAAAGACGGCTCTTAATAAGGCCATGAACTAGAGCAAGGATTGCGATGAACTCGAACAATGCTTTTTTACTTTCCAAGCTACAACTTGACTACGGCGGGCACTCACTAACCGGTCGTCGCAAGGAAAATCAGGATGCGTTTACGGTCAATGTTCCGAGCAAACACCACGAGCTTGTACACAAGGGCGTTGTTGCCTGCATCGCCGATGGGGTTAGCTGCAGTGAACATAGCCAGAAAGCCAGCCAGACCGCGGTGATGCAGTTTATTGACGATTACTACGCGACCCCACACAGCTGGAGCATCAAACACTCGGCAAATAAGATCCTTCACTCCCTCAACACCTGGCTATTCGAGCAAGGCGCTCAGTACGGCCCAGCCCATAACGGCCTGGTCACCACCTTTAGTTGCCTAATCATTAAATCCAATACCGCCCACCTATTTCATGTTGGTGATACGCGGATCTACCTACTCAGGGGTAAGAAATTACAACAATTGACCCGAGACCATCAGCGGATCAATTTTGGTAAAACGGCCTACCTAACGCGTGCGCTCGGGATGGACTCCTCACTCGACGTCGACTACCAATCGATCAGCCTTGAGCCTGGCGATCGTTTCTTGATGACCACCGATGGCTTACACGATTATGTTGCTCATGGCCAGATGGAACAGATGCTTAGTGAAGCAGAGGGCGACTATGAACTGCTCTGCCACCAGCTGTGTAAAAGCGCCTATCAAGATCAGAGCCACGATAATATCACCTGCCTTGCGATGAATATCTTGCAATTGCCTGACCACTCTCAGCTTGAGTATCAGCAAAATATTGTCAGTCGCGCGATCCCCCCCGCCCTCAAAGAAGGCAATGTGCTGGAAGGCTTTGAAGTAGAAAATGTGCTCCACGCAGGAACTCGCAGCCACGTCTACTTAGTTAATAACCAAGCCAATAACCAGCATTACGTACTCAAAACCCCATCACAAAACGACAGTGACGACATCGGCACGCTCAAACTGTTTGCTAACGAGTATTGGGTCGCTAGTCAACTCAGTAGCGAGCGGATCATGCGCATGTATCCCACCCCAGCCGACTCACAATTTCTCTATCAAGTCTGTGAGTACATCGAGGGCGTGACCTTGCGTCAATGGATGTATGACAATCCTAAACCTAGCTTACAACAGGTACGTTTGCTGCTTGATGAGATCGTTAAAGCGCTACGAGTTTTCCAACGCGCTGAGATGGTTCATCGTGATCTAAAACCTGAGAACATCATGGTAACAGACAGTGGCTCAATCAAGATCATCGACTTCGGCTCTGTCAAATCGCTCGGCCTAGACGAGATAGAGCCTGAAAATCACGACTCTGTCCCACTCGGGGCACTCAATTATATCGCGCCGGAATACATCAATGCCGGTGTAGCCGATACGGTCTCCGATCTGTTTTCTGTGGCGGTAATTGGCTATGAGATGCTCACTGGTGAGCTGCCCTATCAAGCCTCCAGCAATCAAAGCCTGCAAAGTGCACGGCACACCAACTGGCACTATCGCCCCATTAGTGAATTTCGTGATGATATACCCGCGTGGGTTGATCTAGCATTGAAAAAGGGCACACACCATATTCCAGCAAGGCGCTATGATGTGCTGTCGGAGTTTGTACTTGACCTCTACACACCCAACCAAACCCTGCAGAAAGAACTGAAAGACAGCCCGCTGATAAAACGCAACCCACTGATATTCTGGAAGCTCTCAACCGCTGTTCTGGCTCTCATCGTCATGCTGCAATGGGTCGCAATGCTTTAATATCCTCATTCCTTTTCTTGCCAATATGGTTTAGCATGCGCACTCATTCTGGGTAGGGAAAAATTGTTCCAATAAGCGAGGAACATTCACCAACCGCAATACTCCTCGCACCTCTAAGGGCAAAGCCCGTCCCCGCACCCCGCATCCTTATTGTTGGAGTTTATTGCAAGTGGCTAAACGTTCCCCGGTTATCGAAATGACCTCTTACGGCATCTATTCTCATTGGGATGCAAAGTCCAAAGACCTACCTAAAATCAAAGAGTTCACCACAGTTGTACCGGCTGATGAAGGCATTGAGTTTGGCTTTATTGTCAACATCAAAAAAGCCAAGGGCACATTATTGAACTTTTGCATTTATCATCCGGGGATCGTCAACAAGAAAGGCCAAGTGCTAGAGCGGTTTGATGGTGAGATCTATGTGCGCAGCAACGACTGGAATTTTTACCTTGGTGACACCATTCAACTGCTCCACCCAAGTGAGGGACTAGAGAGCAACCTTGGAGAGTGGCGCATGGTGCTTGAGATCGACGGTCGCACCGTAGCGGAAAAAACCTTTAAGGTCACTGCACGTGACCAAGCCCAGTTTTGGAAGCAGCGCGGTTTCTGATCACGCTAACTTGGTGCAGCCCCTCGAACTCAGGGGCTGACTGTTCATTCGATCAAGCATTACCCATACTAGCCCAACCACCTACCTTAACCCCAAGACATATTGCGCACTTAAAGTGCAACCACGCATCACTTCGCCCCATAATACAGCAATTTGGCCACACCTAGCTTTCCGGAACCCTTACCGAATAACTAGTGAGAATAACGGCATGTCATTTGCTTTAACAGGTTGTTTTACAATAAAACCAAGGAAGTAAAAATGACTAAAAAGTCACTATTTGCGCTGTTGGCTTGTTCTCTATCTGTTCAAGCGGCCACTATGGATGGCATTGAAGTATTGCAGCCTCTTTATGATGAACCCACCTTTATCGAGTCTGGCCGTTACGCTAACTCACACTATGTTCCATCAACAACTAACACCATTATGTGGGGCTACCTGCCCAACCGATTAACACCACCAGTGGCTTCGATTAATTCGGGCGACATCGTGGTATTTGACACCGTGTCTCATGAGGGGATCTTGGAGGATCAAGGCCGAGACCCACTCAAATACTTTGGTGAGCATGGCTACGCAAAAGAGTTTGTCTTAGAAGACGCGGTAGACATTGCAGGCTCTGATTTGGAGCATGACTTTTTTAAAGACGGTCCACATATTGTGACTGGCCCTGTTGAGATCAAAGGTGCTAGGCCTGGTGACGTGCTTAAAGTGGATATCGTTAAGCTTGAGCCGCGTGTACCCTACGGCGTTATCTCCAACCGTCACGGTAAAGGCGCACTCGTGGGCGAATACCCGAGAAGAAAGGCCTTACCTAACCCAAGTGCCGAGTTTCCTGAGCGCTTTGGTAATGTGTCGATCCTGTCTCCCGTGTTCAAAAAAGATGGTAGCTATTTTGGTCGACTTGCCTCGGGTGATAAGAACATCGTATTCCCACTCAACCCTTTCATGGGCATCATGGGTGTTGCACCGGATAAAGAGTTTCCAATCCACTCCGTTGCACCGCAATACTTTGGCGGCAACCTTGACGTAAAAGACCTCATTGAAGGCACGAGCGCCTACTACCGAGTGAACGTCGATGGTGCGATGTTCTACACAGGTGATAGCCACTTTAACCAAGGCGATGGTGAAGTGGCCTTGACGGCACTGGAAGCCTCGGTTCGCGCAACCTTTAAGCTGACCCTTCTCAAGCAAGGCTCAGAGGCGATCCCTGGTGCCTTCATTGACACGCCGCTCGGAGAAACCGCTGAATTTTGGATGCCTGTGGGTCTTGATGAAGACCTGAACATCGCGATGCAAAACGCAACGCGTGAATCCATTCGTTTCCTGGTTAATCAGTACGGTATCAGCGAGGAAGTCGCACTGGCCTACTTGAGTGCCAATACTGACTTTGCTGTCTCTCAGGTCGTCGATAAAACCAAGGGGATCCACGCCAAAATCCGTAAAGCCGACTTTGCGGAATTTGAACAAGACTAATTGAATCATCCCTAGGTTAGCTTGTGCTCCGTAGCGCAGGCTAACCCCTAAAAACCACCACCCTGACCTCTTACTTATTCGCAAAACCCAATGACGGCTTGGTGAGTGTCGATTCGGCAACACTCGAAGGTATGAATGACTATTGGCAAGTGCCATTGATGCACCACCAGCTTAGAAATCACTCCTCGGTCGTGGAGCAAGTCATCAACTATCTTCAAGATGCTTCCTTTGGTGAAGTTCAACGCGAATAAGGTATTTGGTTAAAAAACTTTAGGGGCAGTCATTTTCTCTTGGTCATTGGCTTAATGACACAGTTGCTTGGTAGTAATCTAGGCAGTAATACCTTAAAAGTTTAAGTACGAAGTATGTTTTATATGTGCAACAGGCTCCTTGATTAGTTCAGTGTTATTATTTTCCATATCTAACAGGTAAGCTTTAACTCTTAATTAACAAAACATCATACTAATTGTTTTGCGACTTACTTTCCTAGGTGAGTTGTTTGAGAGCCCTGAAGTAGACTCTTAATTTACTCCTTAGATATTTTTATATATTCGAACGCCACCCATCAATATCAAACAAAATACTGCCGATTTAGTGGCCTACTGCACATCTCTTAAGTCCAACAATTGAGAACGTTTACACATTCGTGTTTTATGTTCATTAGATACCTCGTTTGATCACTCACAACCTAAACGAGAAAAATCGCATTATAAACAAGCAAGTAACGTTAATTTCAACTGTGATAACTGCCGCTCTCAGCATCGAACGATGGAACTAGCACGACAAAACGAGAGTATTAGGAGTAAAACAAGGAACCCTTATGAAAACGTTGTCATTCAAGAAGACTATTGTGATGGTCATCTTTTCTCTTTTGTTGATCTCAATCACTGCCTCTTACCTTAGCTCAAGGCATTTTATCCAAGAGAAGCTCACTGAATCGGATACTCAAGCACTCAATACACAAATTACCTTAATTAGTCAGCAGCTTGAAAGCCAACTAAACGCATCTCTACGGCATGCAGGAAGCACCCCTCTTAGCCTTTCCAATATGGCTCAGGTATTAGGCTCATCGGGCTTTCATCGCATAGTGAAAGTTATGTATGGCACTGTGTTTAGTCCAGAACCCAGTCTTGAGAACCTACAAAGTGCACAACCCACCTTTCTAGAGTTCTCACCAGAACTTGAACAGCGCTATCAAGATATGGCCAATCAACCGATGTCAGAGGGTGGCTATATCAGTAGCGTTGAATATGTTGAAGGGCTGCCAATCATAGCGATTGCTCAACCATCGCTCAATAGCGACGCAGGCGTCGACATTTTCGAAATTAACCTTAAGTCACTGCTCGATAATCTTGCTGAGATCCAACAACAAGGCAGCTTTATTGTCATCCAAGATGACTCTGGCTCCGTCCTTTTTTCCAATCTGACAGACGAGCTCGAGGCTTCAATTATATTGCCAATTAAGTTTAACGACGTTGAGTGGCAAGTCATTGGTTATATTGATAATCACTATATCGAAGCAAGCACTAGTGAATTAAACCAGAATATCCTCGTTAGTACACTCAGTGTGGCAGCGATCGTGCTTGTCATTGCTTTGCTTATCCTGCGGGTTGCCTTTAAACCTATCGTCGAATTAAAAACACTGGTAGCAGAACTGGCAAGTGGCGAAGGCGATCTTACCCAACAGTTAGACATCAAGACTCAAGATGATCTGGGAGAAATCGCAGCAAGCATCAATAAGTTCATCACTCAACTCAACTCGATGATGGCTGAGATCAGTGCATACACCAATCAATCGACAGAAGATATTCAGCACCTAGAAAACCGTACTAACTCTAACAAGGATATGGTCCAAGAGCACAATATCCAATTAGAGCGTGCAGCTGCGGCAGTAACACAACTTAATGCCGCCGCCACGCAGGTCGCAGCAAGCGCATCGGAAGCCTCCGAGTTGACTCAAAGTGCTAATCGCCATGCCTCTGATAGTGAAGCTGTGGTTGCCGGTGCTGTTGACAGCGTCAACTCTCTAACCAAAGAATTTGACCATATGTCAGAGTCGATTAACTCTATGGTCAGCAATGTTGAACAAATTCATACCGTTTTGAGCGTGATTGGCGATATTGCTGAACAAACCAACCTACTCGCACTTAATGCAGCTATCGAAGCTGCCCGCGCCGGAGAGCAGGGCCGTGGCTTTGCGGTTGTTGCCGACGAAGTACGCGCTCTAGCGGCTCGCACTCAGCAAAGCACTGCACAGATCAATCAGATGCTAGGGCTATTGCACACCAGTAGTGAGGAAGTCGTTTCATCCCTATCGCGCACTCAGGCTCAAAGCACAGAGACTTCTGAGGCGACCAATGAAATCCACAATTACCTATCTGAGATAGTGAATGCGATTGATAATATTACTGAAACCAGTGCTCAAATCGCCCAAGCAGCAACCGAACAAACTCAGGTCAGTTCAGAGATAGCAGATAACATGACCAATATGAATCTCGCTGTTCAAGGCTTAGAAAAAAACACCTTGCAGGCCACCAGTAATATGAGTCAGTTAGCAGAGACAAACCATTCACTTGGCGAGTTGGTGGGGAGATTCAAATTAAGCTAAGAGTAATGCAAACGATGAGGCTTGAGCTGGTGGCACTAAAAAAACGGTGCTGTCTGGCTTAAGTTATCCTGCGTTTGCCTAAATAGATACTCGCCTATTCATTGAAGGCGATTTTTAACGCTAGCGGAATTGAGAGTAAGTGAACTAGGGGCAATAAACATCGAGCAGTAAGGCAAAAATCGCCCTTTATTTTGTTTCAACAAACCTATGAAAAATTGAACTATCACCTTCTAGTGTCTAACGATAAGCTGTAATACAACGCAACAGTATTACAGCTTAAGGATCATGAGAGAGATCTCTAAATCATCTCAATATTAAGGGCAATCTAGTTGGAGGTATTCTATACCCAAGTGACCTCACCTCAATGCTTGTTTAGCTGTTTCTCCAAGCCATATCGTCTATAGTTCGTCAAAGAAACCAGTGATAGTATGCAAACTCCACTCAGGATTAAGTGTCAACATGTTATGACCCATACCTTTAGCCATCACGTGAACAGTTTGAGTTGGTAGTTTGGGCATATGATAACGATCTTGAAACTCATAACCAAAATAGCTGCATTCACTACTAATAAGCATCAACTTTCCGTTATAGGATGAAATACCCTCCGTTAAGTCATAGTGAAAAGCTGATGGGTCGCTCATTATTGGCCTTAGCATTGTATTGAAAGCCTCATATCCTCCTCTTGAAAAGGCATCTGGCGGCATAGAGTCGTATTCACACTGATAGGGTGCTCCAGGTTCATTACGATTCAGTGTTTTAGTCATGACGTAATCAAAACCTTCGTGTCCGTCAAACTTTTTGACGAATGGGTAAGCTGCCATATGCCTAAGTAAAAAAAATAAACTACCAATCGACTGTGAACCCTTCATTCGTTTAACAAACTCTGCTGCAGATGATGAGTCCAACATACCAGGCTCAACTATAACTGCATGAGATACTTTTTCAGGATGAGAAGACAAGTAACCAGAAACCAACATCCCTCCAAACGAATGTCCGATTAATTTAACTTTGTTACCCTTTGAGAAATAATCTACAAACGCATCGAGGTCATCAAGGTATTTCTCCAAAGTCAGGTGTGTCTTGCTGACTCTCGGAGAAAGGCCCGCTCCTCTTTGATCATAAAATATAATCTGATGTTGCTTTGACAAAGGCGTCAGTGATTTAAGGTAGGTGTGATCGCCACCGGGGCCCCCGTGCACGACAATAATAACATCATTCTCATTGGTACCTTCTATATAGGTATGGAACTTATAATTATTTAACTCGGTAAAAGGTAAGCTATGGTCATCATCTAGCGTGCTAGGTACTGTTATGCACCCTGTCAAACTTAAGAGCGTGGGTAGGAAAAGTCGTTTTTTATACATTGTACGTCCATTTACTTCATGTTTATTTGGTCAGAGAATGGGCAGCCCCATAAATAAACAGGTTCATTTGATTTCTAAAAGCGTCTTTAATGTCATATTCAGATGCATGACTAAAAATGATCGGTACCGTATAGAATATGGCCGATAATGCGGTTATCAAAGTAGTTAAATCACTATTTACAGGTAGTTCATTCTTTTCAATCGCCTGTTGAACACCTAAGGACATTAGACTTGCTAGGTTTTCAATATTTATACACTCAACGTTATCCCAATCCGGAAAAGCAACCAATTTGTCTGCATCGGAAAGAGAGGAGCCTCCAAGTATTCTATTAGACTTAATTTGTAGGGAAATTATCTCTTTCATTAGCCTTGGACGCTTAGTGTAAATTTCAGCAACATTGTCAAAAAGGCCTTCTATCGCTTTAAGTCCTATCTTTTTATTCTCAACTGAATTTAACCAGTAAACCTCAACCAACCAAAGCTGAATGTAGTAGACCAAAATGTCAGCTTTATGAGGAAAGTAGTTGTAGAAGCTTGCTTGCGAAATTGATGCTGATGAGCAAAGTTCACTAATTTTTATTTCATCAAACTCTTGACTATCCAATTTAGACAACAAAGCCTGAAGGATTGCCTGTTTGTTTTTGGCTGTCTTGATTTCACGTTTTGTCACAGTCATTTAGATTTAAACTTATAGTCAACTATAAGTTTGATAATTATACATTTCAAAGTTAAAGTCAACTACAAGTTTTGCCTGAGCGTTTCACAGATCGATTGGTGATGGCGAACTCTATGACTTTCGTCCCACATTGACTGAGCTGAAAGATGCGAGGTATTTGCTGGTGCGGACCGACTGCCACATGTGTTTCAGGCTTAAATTATCGTCCAATACTGCTCCAAACTGATTAGCTGCAATATCGTCGTAAACACGTGATGCAGCAAACGGCGTATTAAGTCCTGTTATGCAACTCCTCACAAATTTGTGCAGTTGAAATTAGCCAAAGTAAAGGCGCATTTTAAGCTCACTATCTCACCGATATTGACTTAACAAAATCTATCGAGT
The DNA here is from genome assembly GCF_055391395.1 of Vibrio sabulosilitoris. Taxonomy (NCBI): domain Bacteria; kingdom Pseudomonadati; phylum Pseudomonadota; class Gammaproteobacteria; order Vibrionales; family Vibrionaceae; genus Vibrio; species Vibrio sabulosilitoris. The sequence goes on along the minus strand of NZ_AP029599.1, from coordinate 1,598,678 downwards.
AGTGTTTTAAATCGTTGATTTTAAAGGTCAAAAATCGTAATTGAGCCATTCCCCTTGGATTAGTGTTCGATTATTTTCAATCAAAGAGTTTATATGTACTTTAAGTTTAAAATTGTTGGATTGATTTCTGTAATTCCTCTGTTATCAGGATGTGGTTCGGCTCTCGTCGCCATATACAACTCAATTGATGGCCTAATTCCAAGGCCCATAGAGCAGTCTCCCTATAGCTACGAACTGACTATTACTGACTTACGCAGCCAGCAGAATGATGTACGCACTATATCTTGCGAAAAATACTATCATACCAGCGCAGGTGGCATGGGTAATGCGTGGAGGTGGCGTTATAAAGAAGACATACCGAGCTTTCAATTGGTATTTGAGGGGAAAAGGGTTGCTGAGTTAACGTACCCGTCTTGTAAGAATTTACATTATTGGGACAACCCGAGAATTAGAGAGTCATTTGATACGTTAGGTTTTCGCTTTGCCAATCGAGAACATATCTATCTCAAATCATATAATGGCAAGCTTGCTCATATTGTTAGCGTCAATTCGCAAAAAATTGTTATGTTTGAACTGCCTATCAATATCGCTTGGCGTCGAATTGAGAGGGAGTAACCATACCAGCCAAAGTGATAAAACCTTGACTTAAACACTGCTAACATCATGCTTAAATCAACTGCTCAATCATTCATATATGATGTTTGGCTAGAGTCATCGATTCGCTCCTCTTTCAGCATCAAACTTACAGCGAGACAACTTAAAAAACTGACACTCCTTTTTGGTCAACCTTATCAATCTTGGACGATAATCGGTGATTTATATACCCAAGTGACCTTAAACTCATTAGTAAGCTATGGTTAGGATACAAATCACCTACCAGGCAAACTCGGAGGGGATATCAAGGGACCTGTAATACCCCACCGAAAAGACGATTTGTTCTTATAACTTATCAGCGGCTTGGGGATGCTGAGTAAACTAAATAGTCAAAGCCATTCTCGACTAAAGACTCTTCCATAATGGAAATAACTTGTCGACTCGTTTCTTTGCGTATCACGTCCGAATAGTTAATCTTGTTTAGAATCAGCGAAGATATATGCTCAATCTCGTATTCAAACCCACCACCACTAACAAGCGTTGAAATTTGCGTTTGCTGGCCTTTAAATGATATGTCGATTGTTTTCGGGTTCCACCATTTGTTATGGATAACAATTTCTAGCTCTGGTCCTCGAATAATCGCATCACGTTTTAGATTACGCGTGATCGAAGCGCAAATTTCACCTTTTATCTGACCATCAAATCTAAACACAACGTTTTCATCTACTTCACTTTGGCAGTTATCCTTTATGTACTCGACCGTTGGCTTCGGCACAGGGATATTGCTGAGTTGGCATAAATCAGCGTATAGCCAAAGGCCATATACGCCAACATCTAAAGTCGCACCACCACATAGTTTTGGATTAAATAAGTGCCAATCACTATCAAACTCATGCCAACTACCAAAGGAAGCTTCTATAGCGTTAATTTCCACGTTCTTTTCTTTTATGAACTGCTTCAAAGCTTGATATGCTGGAAATACGACCGTTTTCATTGCTTCCGCCAAAAGCAAACCTTTTTCTCTAGCAAGAGTCGACATAGCATCCCAATCTTTTAAGTTAGTGAAGGCTGGTTTCTCGACTAAAACATGCTTTCCATGGCTTAAAAATAATTCAACCAAGCTTTTATGGAATGGGTGAATAGTCGCAATATAGACAATATCTACATTAGGGTCGTTTGCTAGCTCTGTGTACGAACCATAGCTTCGTTGGCACTCATATTGGCTTGCAAAACTATCCGCTCTCTGTCTATTTCGCGCTGCGACAGCATAGAGCTCTGCATTTTCAACCTGCATCCTCAGATCTGTAACAAAGCGATGTGCAATTTTACCCAGCCCTGCAACACCCCAGCGTGCTTTCTTATTGTTCAATTTGTTTTCCTTTGATATTTGCTATGAGGAAATCTTACCATTGCATATACAAACTAATGAACAGATAAATAGCGTACATCTGAATAATATAGTCAATCCAAAATATCCAAGTCAGAGAACCATTTTATTTTTCACGTATCGCCCTGTGAGCCTAACATGACACGACGCTGGTCGAATGAAAATGCCTTAATCCCCCCCTTTCTGCAAAACCCATCAAAAACCAGTATCGGACGATACTGGTTTTTGTTAACGAGTAAGACTAGATGTGGTTAGCCAGCCACTGGCTTGTAGGTACGGATCCAATCAACCAGCATGGTATTTTTATTCGGATCTTCCAAGTCTGCATCAGTAGGATCAAAGGTCCACCAACTTTGCAGCTCCATATTAATAATGATGTCTGCTGCTTTGTTAAAGCCCTGACCATTTTGGTAGTCGTAAGGGTCAATCACCGATACGCTCGATGCCTCGCTGGCTCCTTTCAGCTTAGCAAATTCAAAGTCATCGCCTAGGCCTGAGGTAGCGTGGATAGCCACTGCCTGATAGCCCCACTCATCGTTGTGGATATCGTTGTTTTCATCCAGCGTGGGGTAGCTGTAAGTCCAGGCACCATTAATTTTGGTAGCGAAGGCCTTATTGTAGAGCACCCGCACCAGCTCTCCATTCACAAAGTACTCAAAGTGATAAGGGTTAATCCAGTTCACACCCACTTGGATATACTGACGATTACCGCCATTCCAGTTATGCTCGCCCCAGCTAGCATACTTACCCTGATCCCCAACTTCACTGTCGTCTTTCCACCAGCTGTTCACATCACGAGGTTGGTAGTCGGTGAACGGGTCGCGGATAAACGAGTGGTGACTCAAGTGGATAAATTTTGAAAAGTAGTCATTACCATTATCAGCGCCGGCATAGGCTTCCAAGATATCTATTTCTTGAGTGTCATCAGGCGTAAGCAGCCATACCGCAGAAGCCATAGAAAGATCGGCCAAGCTCATGCTTGCCTCGACAAACACTGGGTACTCTACACTGCCATTTGAGGCAATACAGCCCGCAAAAATTCCGCCCAGTTCACGACCTTGCTTGGGATCTTCTGGGTTGCGAGAGTTCACCAAGGTCAGCTTGCCATCAGCCACCGATACATGGTCTTCCCGCCAATAGGTCGCGCCAGGGCCGTCCCAATCGTTATGGTAAAAGTTGTACCATTGATCGCGTGCACCAAAATCAACTCGCTCTTCAGTTGCTTCGAAGACGTAGTCAAAATGGTCAGTAAAGTCAGGTTGCTCAACCCACGTAGCACCCTCGCCCGCGTTAGCTGGGATCGGCAGATTGGCCACATCGCCAGGATCCAAGCCCTCAGCGGCGTAACCAAGACGAGAGTAGGTAGTCAACTCAGTACGACTATTTGGGTCTGCTGGTGGGACGGCAACACCGCCTTCAACACCACCATCAACACCACCATCATCACCCTCACTGCTACTTGAACCGCAGCCAAACAGACTAAGCATCAAAATAGATAGTGTAAACGTTTTCTTCATGGTTCCCTCATTTCACAGATCAAAAGAAAGGCCAAGCTGGCCTATATTGTTGATTCAAAAATATATTAGCTTGCAAATATTCCATTCACATATAAACAATGTGATGAACTGTGAACTAATCCACTCAATGGTGTATACGTTTTCACTTTCTCCAGCCGATATCTCACTTTTTAGAGCCAGCCATCTCGTCAGTCGCATAAAGTTATCAACATAAAAGTTCGTTATAGAGGAAACCGTCGATACAGCGTGCTCTCTAAACTGTAAGACAAGGGTGCACCGGCGAGTGATTTGCACCAGCAACTTTGGAGATGTCATTAGGGGTGGTTGTCTGGAGGGTCAAAGTCGAACAAGCCAAATATAGCATCACGAGTAGCTTGGATTTGTTTTCAATACCCACTTACTCTGCTCAATTGCGATACCTGAGGCTGAGCATTCGAATTGATATTCTGATGTTCAGCCAACGTGCTATCTAGATATGTTTTTTCAGACTTTAACTCTTCTGACACTTGATAAAGATGAAGTTAGGGTTATTAGCGAGGTATTTGTAGGTTTCACTATCCATAACTCTCACTTTTTCATCTACCTCACCCTCTGAAATTTGCGTAATTGCTAGACCATTTTGCGTTAAGGCATTAGTGATCTCGGTTAATGAGCGGCGGTAGAATTGGACTTGCACGGACTTACCCACTGTGTCCCACTCTTGCTGAACTAATTCGCGCTCAAAATAATTCCCTGACTTGGAGCACTCAAAATCTGCAAATGGATGGTGAGTAGAGAATACAAATAAGCCACCAGTTTTAAGGATACGATGGACATCACCAAAAAGCAGGGTGAGATCTTCAAGATAATGAACCATGAGAGGTGAGATAACTAAGTCTGCACTTGCATCAGTTTCATTTGGTAGGCCCTTTGACAGGTCCTGCACATAAGCATCGACTCTGTTACTGACTCCAGCGAGTTGAGCTTTTCTTGCCACCAGTTGAACCATCTCTTTGGCATAGTCAATGCAAGTTACTTTCGCAGCACCTTGTGCAAGCAGGTATTGAGCGTAAACCCCTGAGCCACAACCCAGATCGACCACATTGAGGTTTACCAATGGCGGTAGCATTGATTGAAGTGTTGGACGTTCCAAGTTTGCATTGTAAATGTTGTCTTGAATGACCTCGTCATACTCACTAGCAAATGTCGAGTACATATCTGATTTCATTGTATTTTTCCTCTTTAGCATCAATAGGAGTAAAAATTGGGCGGGGATTATACAAGAAAAAATCAGCCATAACACCGATTAATATGTAAGCAATGCCTATTTTTACCTACCCGAAATAGCGAAGAATTTATAGTCACTTTGATTCAGATAAATGAGGCCAATGTTTTGTGGTGTCCTACAACTGATAATCTTAACTGAAAGGGATGAGGTAGCTTACAACCAACGGCGTACCTTTTGCTTATATTCTAAATACTCTAAGCCAAACATTTGCTCTAAGGCTCTTTCTTCCGGTTTTATTTGAAACATCGTCATATAGACGATGAACACCGGAGTTATGAGTAGCGTGAGCATGCCTCCTGCAAACACGCTACAGCCGAAGATAAACACCGCAAACCCAAGATACATTGGGTTTCGTGTGTAACGATATAAACCTGTCTGCACCAAGCTTGCTGAGCACTCGGGTGTCATTGGATTCACCGTGGTTTGGTAACGTTTAAACTCCCAAACGCCCAAAATACATATAACCCCTGAAGTCATGCTGGTTAAAATCCATAGAATAGACCGAAGGCTGAAAGGCAAAAAGGCCCCCATTTCTCCATCATTGATGAACCAGATTAAGAGCAAGCAAATCGCCACTAACACTATAGGTGGCACTTTAAGTTCCATAGACTTCACACTTTCCCCTCACTGGTTAACTGACCATCGGCCTGATTTCTAACTTAATGCCATTGGGCGTCCTAGGTCAAATGAAGTCAACACGACTTGTACCGGATAAATACCCAAACACAAAAAGTGGTATTTCTGTGCTAGCTCGAGCATTTCGTTTGCTGCAATGGCTGAAATTTCCCATCGTAGACTTTATTGCTGGAGATTGTACAAATCGTTATACCCTCTTGGCTTTGACTAGCTTGGATAACGCTATCGCCGTTACGATCCCAAACACTACATTGTCCGGCTGTACTCCAGCCCCCAGTTTCTCCGACAAAATTAGATAACAGCACCGGCATATTGATCTTACTCGCAATGCCTGACAGCAAATTACTATCAAAGGCGAATCCAGTTTGTGAAATCAAGGCACTAACAAGATAGACATCGGCGTGAGAGGCTTTCGCCTCTTGATAATGGCGGGGCTCGGTAAAATCGGCGCAAACCGCGAGCGCAAACTTTATTTGGCCAATGGTAAAGCTGTAATTTTCATCGCCAGCAATACAGAACTCACTTTCCCCCTGGTGTAGGTACTGCTTTCGATAGTAAGCAATATCACCGCTTGGGTGAAAAATCACGGCACTGATATAAGGCTTTGCCTGACCACTTGCTAAGGGGCAGCCAGCGATGATCGTTAAACCATTGGCAACTGCAGTGTCAGAAAGCGCTTGAACTGGTGAAGATGATGGATTTATGGCTAACTCATTCAACCGCTCAAGCTCATAACCGGTTAATGATAGCTCAGGGAACACGATAATGTTTGCCCCTAAGCTTGCTGCACTAGCGCAGAAGGCTTTGTGCCTTTTTATGTTCTCTGAAATATTCCCTTTCACAGCACGGTATTGAACCAATGCCACCCTTACATCACTCTTCATTAGGCTTAACCACATTAATAAAAACAAACCGTTATACTAACATGCGCAGATTTATCACACATTACAAACCTCATTAGTGTCCACGTCTTGGTTAAAGGGTATTATCGCTTCTTTTTGACCATAAAGGTTAACCACACTTAATCATCAACACTTAATGCTCCCCCTTGGTCAATGGCATTGCCGATAAGCCACTTATTTAACGCCTCTTCAAGTGCTTTTTTATTAATAGGCTTCGTCAGATAATCATCCATACCCGCTGCAAGACACTTGTCCTTGTCGCCCTGCATCGCATTGGCTGTCATCGCAATCACTGGGATATCGTGGCGGATATTGGCATTGTCGGGGTTGCGTATTTCTCGTGTCGCCTCATAGCCATCCATCTCCGGCATTAAGCAGTCCATAAACACCAAGTCATAATCTACTTGGCTACGTAAGGCCGCTAACGCCTCGATACCGCTTTTGGCTTTATCAGACTTGATCCCATGCTTTGTTAATAGTGACTGTAATACGATCTGGTTAGTGGTAACGTCATCGACGATCAATACCCGCGCATCAAACTGAACTTTCTTACCTTGGGTCTCCTTGGTCACAAGGCTATTTGGAGGATGGCTGCTATCTAATCCTGATACCTTTTCAAGCACACAGAGTAAGTCTGCTTGCTGCATAGGCTTGGTGAGATAACCGCTAAAACCCGAGTTCTTTTGCAACTGGACCTCACCTCGCTGGGAAACAGAAGAGAACATTACCAGCTTAGTCTGCTGTAGGTTTTCCTGGGCTCGAATTCGCTTCGATAAGCCAATACCATCCATCTCAGGCATCTGATAGTCCAGTATTGCAATCGAGTATGCTTGGCCTTTTTCAGCCGCTAGCATCAACTTCTCAAGCGCCTGTTCACCGCTGGAAGCCAGGGTATGCGGGATCTGCCAGCGTTCTAGCAATTGTGTCATCAGATTAAGGTTAGTCTCGTTATCATCCACCACCAGCACACGCTGCTCTTTCAAGTTACCGCTGGGTAAATACACCACACTATCCTGATTTGAGTGTTCAAGGTTGATGGTAAACCAGAAGGTCGAGCCCTGCCCTATCGTGCTGGTAACGCCAATTTCGCCCCCCATCATCTCAGATAAAGTCTTACTGATGGCCAGCCCCAAGCCTGTCCCACCATACTTGCGTGTGGTCGAGCTATCCGCCTGAGAAAAGCGTGAGAATAACTTTCTTTGCTGCTCCTCACTGATGCCGATGCCAGTATCCGTTATCTCAAAGCGCACTAGGGTGTTGGTATCGCCTCGCGGTTCAAAACTGACAAAAACCGCCACCTCTCCCTGTTCAGTAAACTTGATCGCATTGTTAACTAGGTTGTTCAAGATCTGTCGAATACGACCTGGGTCTCCACGATAACAATGCCCTAACATTGGGGTCGCTGGGCAGATCAAATGGATCTCTTTCTGCTCAGCGGCAAAATAGAGCATTGCGCCAATATCCTCGACCAGCTCTGCAAGATCAAAATCGATCACCTCAAGGTCAATTTTGCCTGCTTCAATTTTTGAAAAATCAAGAATATCGTTGATGATCGATAGCAGCGACTCAGCACTGTTTTTTGCTGTCTCGGTCATACGTTGCTGCTGCTCATCGAGGGGAGTATCAAGCAGCAAATTAGTCATGCCGATCACACCATTCATCGGCGTGCGGATCTCATGGCTCATGGTAGAAAGAAACTCGGACTTAGCCAGCGCTGCAGCCTCGGCTCTCTCACTCTCCTCACGCAGCTTGTCGTTGTACTCGCGCATTTTGTGGTCACTTTCTACCAAACTCGATGCCATCTCTTTTAGCCCACGGGTTAGCTGCGCAATCTCATCGCGACCAAACTGATGGCGACTCGAGTTGAGCGTTCCAAGCCCCTGTTCTAATTGCCCAAGCGTAACCTGAAGGGTCGCGTCAAGCAGTAATCCTATCCGACGTTTAACTCGGTTTGATGCCCATATCGCAATGGCTAGTGCTATAACAGCAGTTAAGAAAGTACCTAGAAACAACACTAGCGTGGTTTGGTTAGCCGACCTTTATGATTGCGCGATCCTGATTGCGATTAATTCGCGCTCAATCTCTATAAAAGTGGCAATATGCTCGCGGATCTCGTCAACAATGGCTTTACCATTTTGCTCACGAACTAGGTCAATCACACTCTGCATTGGTTGTTGGCCATCGCGAACGGCGCGCCGCAGCGCTATCTCATTACGGCCAGCCTCTAACAGCCAGCGATCGTGCAAGTCATCTATCACCTTAAGTCGTTCTACTTGTGGTGGGTTATCACTAACCTGTACCGACAACGCCTGGATTTTTTCATCCCATAACCGCAATGATGTGTGATAAGGCTCGAGAAACACCTCCTCTCCGGTGATCAGAAAGCCTCGCTTGCCAGTCTCTTTATCAACGATAAGACTGAGCAACTCCTGCGCACGCGCAATGGCTTTATGGGTATGAGTCACCCAATCATTGTCTTCAACCATCGACTGAGTATTTTTGTGCACCGCGATCGACACCGTTAAGATCAAAAAGACTGGAATCGAGAAGCATGCCAAGATTTTGCTTCGGATTGATAGATCATCAAACCGACGACTAAATATAGACATAATATTCCTGTGGTTACTTTACTCATTAACAGGCAGTCTAGGACATAAGTCAGCGGTTTAAACCACTCCCCCCTCAGCACCAAGGTCACATTTAACCCACTGTTGTTGTGAAGCTTTTGATGCCTTTACGCACCCATGGTGCGACTCATATTGGCGAGCCTTAGGTTAAGGCACATAATGTTACACAAGACAGTGTCATTAATTACGACGACATCTATTTGGTAACGTATTGTTTGGATAGTTTGGTCAAAGACGGGGGTTATCAGCTAGAGGGTTTCGATGCTACATTCGATATGAGAGTTTACAAGCAAAACAAGATTGATGGCTGTCCAGTGGCTGGTGGTGGCGGGGCGAGTGCGAGTAGCGGCGGAACCGGTATTTAACGAGTGAGAGATAGCCAGCCTATTCATGTGAACGTCGCAGCCCGGCAAGTGGCGGGCTGCGTTAACCGAGGTTACTTTTTGAAATCCGCAGGTAGGTTTTGGATATGATCTTGCCAGTCCACCACATCAATCTCATACACCACTTTATTGCGTACGCTCTCACCAGCAGCATGCATTGCCGATTTTGACCCGGTGATCAAAGGATGCCATTCGGGCAAAGGCTTACCCTCTGCGAGCAGGCGATAAGCGCAGGTGTCTGGTAGCCAATGAAACTCATCAATCTTCTCACGAGTCAGCTTTAGACACTCCTCACCCGAGGTAAAGCGGTTCGGGTAATCCTTACACGCACACGTCTTACTATTAAGCCAACTACACGCCACATTGGTGTAGTAAACCTCATCGGTGTCCTCATCCATCAATTTGTGCAAGCAACACTTACCACAGCCATCACAAAGCGACTCCCACTCATCATCAGTCATCTCAGCTAAAGACTTTTGCTGCCAAAAATTTGCCATGCGGTGTTCCTACTTACTCAAATTCAAAAACGGCCTGCATATATATACGTTCACCGCTCAAAGTGCAAGCAACTCTGTCGTCACTACAAACTAATACTAGCAATATAAATGATATGCAGAGAGCTTCAACGATCTCCCCTGGCCTCTCGCAGCAACGCGATCCCGCCTCTCGCCTCTTTTTCGCAGGAAAAAGCTTCCCACAAGCAGAAAAATGACGATAATTGCCCTCCCGATTTATCCTGCGTGTGAGGTTTTAATTATGGAATGTCGTTTGGGTTGTGGCGCTTGTTGTATCGCCCCATCGATCAGTTCTCTCGGCAAGCCCGCCAATGTGCGCTGCGAGCATCTTGATGAGAACAATCTGTGCAAAATTTTTGGCCAGCCACAACGCCCACGTGTCTGTCATGAATTTAAAGCCGACAAAGACATTTGTGGAAAAACCAATACGCAGGCAATGGACAATCTTATCTACCTCGAAAAGGTTACCTAGTTTTTCGCCCACACTGGTGCCCCGTCTCAGCGTTGAGAGATATCCCTAACTAATCCTGCTATTTTGCCTTGTTGTTTGTTCCCCCTCACCGAATTGGTCAAATGTTGACTAGTTTGAAAAAGAACGGATTCATGACAAGTAAAATAAAAGGACTCAACGATGAACAAATACCTAGCAGAACTGATAGGAACATTTTGGCTCGTGCTTGGAGGATGTGGTAGTGCTGTGCTTGCCGCTGCATTCCCAGATGTTGGCATCGGCCTGCTTGGTGTCTCACTCGCCTTCGGCCTGACCGTGATCACCATGGCGTATGCCATCGGTCATATATCAGGCTGTCACCTAAACCCAGCTGTGACTATCGGCTTATGGAGCGGCGGGCGCTTTGCGACCAAAGATGTTGTGCCTTATATCATCTTTCAAGTGATTGGTGGCTTGCTCGCGGGTGGTGTGTTGTATGTCATCGCCTCAGGTCAAGAGGGCTTTGATGTGGTTTCATCCGGCTTCGCCTCCAATGGGTTTGGTGAGCACTCACCCGGCCAATACTCGATGCTGGCCGCCCTGGTGTGTGAGATTGTCATGACCATGATGTTCTTAATCATCATTATGGGAGCAACCGATGAGCGGGCACCCGCAGGATTTGCTCCTATCGCCATTGGCCTTGGCCTGACTCTTATCCACCTCATCAGCATCCCAGTAACCAATACCTCGGTTAACCCAGCACGCAGTACTGGCGTTGCCCTCTACGTCGGCGACTGGGCTTTGTCCCAACTGTGGCTATTCTGGGTTGCCCCAATCATTGGCGCTGTACTTGGGGCCATTATCTACCGCGTCATTGGCACCAAAGACGATTAAGCTAAACCATTTGAGGGCACTGGCAAGTGCTCCTCTACAGTTGCGCTAGAGACACAAAAAAAGCGAGTAATCGATCAACACGTGATCAACTACTCGCTCCTCGCAACCTGAGCTTCTTGAAACAAGGTGTACTCGCTCCCCGCCCCTGTGGTTTAACGCTCCCAGTACGCCTCTTCTAAGCTGTCTTCACGCTCAGGAAGACCTTTCGATAGGCGTGGTGAGTGCTGAGCTAGCACCTCATAGCTGGCACGGTTTGAGTACTTACAAACCTGAGAGAAAGACGAGTAAGTCAAGAAAGCATGGGCATGCTTGCTAGAGTTTGGCACGTTCTCGCGGTGGTATTTGTTGGCCGCCATATCATGCAGCAAGGCTGACAATGCTGCGTCACCAGCGCCATTGGTATTCTTGATCTTCTCTGGGCCACCCATATACGGTGCAATATGTGAGTAAACCTTGATTGGGTTATCACATAGATCCTTGGCTACCGGACGGCTAAACTCATAGCGGTTAAACTCAGCAATTGACCCCGGCAGCAGTGGCAGCGAGGTTTCACGCTTGCTCTCTTCTTCTGTATGACCGGCCATAAACAGACCAACTGGGCCTGCCGTGCACAGCACCAAATCAACCCACTCTAGGGTCTTGTCAGAGGCCGCTAGTGGATCAGCTTCACCCGTTAGTGCCTCAGCCTCATCTTCATTCATCGCAACAACGGTCACGTGGTCACGCAAAAACGCTTGCCAGTATTCTGGGTCATCTTGGATAACGAACTTGGTGCCAAGCGTTAACACTACTGGCACGTCGTACTTTTTCGCGTACTCGATTGCCTTCATTGTCGCCGCCGGCATTGGGTCACCTGATTTACAGCGCACCAAATAAGCCGTCAGCACTAGTGCAGAAGCCGTAGCAAAGATTTCTTCTGGAATGCTCTCAGGGTGAAGCTGGTTCATCTGACCTTCACTGATTGCAAACGTGCGCTCACCATCTTCAGTGATCAGAGTGAAACAGCGACCAATCGCACCATCCACACCTTGTAGGTGGTTGAGGTCCACTCGGCTCGAGGTGTTACATAGATAGCGGTAACCGTAGCTGCCAATTTTGATATCCTGGCTCATCACGCCAAGCAGCGTTGAGCGATCATCGGCAAGCACCGAGTAATTGTGCAGGGTGTTACCAATCGTGCCGCCTGCGTATTCGTTGGTGATTAGCCCAGATTGCTTAAGCTCGTTATACAGCGCCTCAGCGGTTTGATCATCAACCACCAAAGAGTGTCCCTTACTCAGGCCGTATTTCTCAATTAGGTCCGTGGTGACCTTAGCTTCAATATCAACCAAGGTTTGGTCAATACCGATAATGTGGGTACCCGCCATAGTCTTATCTTCTTGAGATTGACTGACTAGTGGGTCACGGGCGTGAACTGGAAAATAGTGCTTTGATTTGCGCTGGCCTGGAAATTTCATTTCGGGTCTGCTCTGGAAGTCGAAAAAACGGCAGTTTACTCCTCTGTGTGACGTACATCAATTAATCAAATCAACGCAAACGTTTGCTTTATTATTTTACTCAGTTACAATCCGCGTGCCTGAGCAAAAGACCCTGTTAAGGAGTGGTAGGGACAAGGCGAAATACAGGAGAATTGTGATTTCGATCTCGGAACTGTCACCCTGAAATAGTTTCTGTTAGAATCACCGTCCAGTTAAATCTAGTGGTGTTATGTAATGTCAGAAAACCGTTCTGCTAACAGCGATAAAAAAGTAATTGTCGGTATGTCCGGCGGTGTAGATTCGTCTGTTTCTGCCTACCTTTTGAAGCAACAAGGTTACCAGGTGGAAGGCCTGTTCATGAAGAACTGGGAAGAAGACGACAATGAAGAATACTGTACAGCTGCAGAAGACCTTGCCGATGCTCAGGCGGTCTGTGACAAGCTAGGTATTCACCTACACACCATCAACTTTGCTGCCGAGTACTGGGACAACGTGTTTGAGTACTTCCTTGCCGAATACAAAGCAGGTCGTACCCCGAACCCAGATATTCTATGTAACAAAGAAATCAAATTTAAAGCCTTCTTGGACTTTGCAGATGACGTGCTCGATGCTGACTACATTGCAATGGGTCACTACGTGCGTCGCTCATTCCCTGAGAATGGTGAAAAGCCGCAAATGCTGCGCGGCTTAGACGGCAACAAAGATCAAAGTTACTTCCTTTACACTCTGAGCAGCGACCAAGTGGCACGTAGCCTATTCCCGGTCGGTGATCTAGAGAAACCAGAAGTACGCCGTATTGCTGAAGAGCAAGACTTGATCACAGCTAAGAAGAAAGACTCGACCGGCATCTGTTTTATCGGTGAGCGCAAATTTACGGACTTCTTGTCTCGCTATTTGCCAGCGCAACCGGGTAAAATTGAAACGCCTGAGGGTAAAGAAATTGGTGAGCACCAAGGTCTGATGTACCACACGCTAGGTCAACGCAAAGGCCTACACATCGGTGGGCAAAAAGGCGGCGGTGGCAACGAAGATCCGTGGTATGTAGCAGGCAAAGATCTTGAGCGTAACGTACTGATTGCAGTACAGGGCGCCGATCATCCACTGCTTAAATCTAACGGCCTGGTTGCATCTCAACTGCATTGGGTTGACCGCAGCGCGATCACAGAGCCATTCAAGTGCTCAGTGAAAACACGCTACCGTCAAACCGACATCCCATGTACCGTGGTTCCTGTGGATGAGAACACCATCAAGGTGCTATTTGATGACCCACAAGTTGCTGTGACCCCAGGTCAATCAGCGGTGTTCTATCAAGGCGAGGTTTGTCTTGGTGGCGGCATCATCGAAGAGCGCATCTAAACCCATCGCTATCGCCAGCACAACTGGCGATAGCGGTTTGAGATTTTTGATTGTTAGCTAGTTAGTTTTTAAGGAGAAGTAAAACGTGGCACATGATCTATACGACCGCACGATTGCCTTTGCCGGTATCTGCCAAGCAGTATCCCTCGTCCAAGAAGTGGCTAAGAATGGGACCTGCGATTCCGCCGCGTTTGAAACTTCTCTAAAAGCGATCCTCAATGTTAACCCAAGCAGCACGCTTGGCGTTTACGGCCGCGAGTCAGACCTGCGTCTGGGTCTAGAGTGCCTGGTAAAGGGGATCGATAACTCGCCAGCGGGTAGCGAAATCACCCGTTATATCATCAGTTTGATGGCACTTGAGCGTAAACTGCATGCCCGTCGTGACTCAATGGCACAACTGGGCGACCGCTTGAGCATGCTTGAACGTCAACTCGATCATTATGACCTCTTCGATGAGCAGATGATCAGCAACCTCGCCAGCGTCTACCTGGATGTGATCAGCCCAATCGGTCCTCGTATCCAAGTGACCGGCACCCCAGCGGTCTTGCAACAGACCGGCACGCAGCAGCGTGTGCGTGCCCTGCTCCTTTCGGGAATTCGTAGCGCAGTGCTCTGGCGTCAAGTAGGCGGAAAACGCCGCCACCTAATTTTCAGTCGTAAGAAAATGGTTGAGCAAGCGCAAATCTTGCTCGCCCGTATGTAATCGACTAAACCTATCTTAACCTCAACACTCAGGAGAACAACATGGAACTGTCAGCACTGACTGCTGTTTCACCGGTAGATGGCCGTTACGGCAGTAAAACGATTGCGTTGCGTAGCATTTTTAGTGAGTTTGGCCTTCTAAAGTACCGCACTATCGTTGAAATCCGTTGGCTACAGAAGCTTGCGGCAACTGCAGAAATCGCAGAAGTACCTGCATTTAGCGCTGAAGCAAACCAATTCCTAGACGACGTAGCAGCAAACTTCAGCGAAGAAGACGCAGCGCGCATCAAAGAGATCGAGCGCACGACGAACCACGACGTGAAAGCGGTTGAGTACTTCCTGAAAGAGAAAGTTGCGGGCGTTCCTGAACTGCACGCAGTAAACGAATTCATTCACTTTGCATGTACTTCTGAAGACATCAACAACACGTCACACGCGCTAATGCTTAAAGAAGCACGCGAGACTGTGATTCTTCCAGAGATCAAGAACATCATCGATGCTATCAAAGCATTGGCGGTTGAGTACCGTGATATCCCGCTACTATCACGTACCCACGGTCAGCCAGCGTCTCCATCTACCATGGGTAAAGAGATGGCAAACGTTGCATACCGTATGGAACGTCAATACAAGCAGATTGAAGCAGTTGAGATTCTTGGTAAGATCAACGGCGCAGTAGGTAACTACAACGCACACCTATCCGCTTACCCTGAACTAGACTGGCACAAGTTCTCACAAGAGTTCATCACTGAATCTCTAGGTGTAACTTGGAACCCGTTCACCACTCAAATCGAACCACACGATTACATCGCTGAACTGTTCGATGCGATTGCACGCTTCAACACTATCCTGATCGACTTCGATCGCGACGTATGGGGTTACATCGCGCTAGGTCACTTCAAGCAGAAGACCATTGCTGGCGAGATCGGCTCTTCAACCATGCCGCACAAAGTTAACCCAATCGACTTTGAAAACTCTGAAGGTAACCTAGGTCTGGCAAACGCCGTATTTGGTCACCTAGCACAGAAGCTGCCTATCTCTCGCTGGCAGCGTGACCTAACCGACTCTACGGTTCTACGTAACCTAGGTGTGGGTGTGGGCTACGCGATCATCGCTTACACTTCAACGCTGAAAGGTATCAGCAAGCTAGAAGTGAACCGTGAAGCGCTACTGGCTGAGCTAGACCAAAACTGGGAAGTACTGGCTGAGCCTGTACAAACCGTGATGCGTCGCTACGGCATCGAGAAGCCATACGAGAAGCTAAAAGAGCTAACCCGCGGTAAGCGCGTAGACGGCGAAGCGATGCGTAACTTCATCGACGGCCTAGAGCTTCCAGAAGCTGAAAAAGTGCGTCTAAAACAGATGACACCAGCGAACTACATCGGTCAAGCGATTGAGCTGACTGACGAGTTGTAATCGGCTTCGAATACAACCTATTATTTGAGCCCGGCAATCGCTGGGCTTTTTTATTCCCCTTAGAAAAGAGGCGAGAGGCGAGAGGCGAGAGGCGAGAGGCGAGAGGCGAGAGGCGAGCGTGTCATGCTCCGCTGATAAAACAACTCTTTCACTCATGCTTAAGCAAAAGATTTTTTGAGTTCAATAGAAAAAGGCACCCTATTCTGGTGCCTTTCGTCGTTATTCGCTTAAGTCAGCGTGGATAATCACAGAAACCCTTTGTAATCCCCACGATCTCCACTCGATTCTCGCCTCTCGATTCTCGTCTCTGACCTTAAGACGTCACGCAGGCGCTGCTGAGCAGCATCAACAAGAAGGTCTGGTTGGAATTTTGAGATAAATAAATTACAACCAACTTTACGTACCATGGCCTCATTGAAGCTACCGCTCAATGACGTGTTTAGGGTGATAAACAAGTTCGCCATGCGTTTGTCGCTGCGGATTTCATGGGTAAGCTTGTAGCCATCCATTTCAGGCATCTCCGCGTCCGTGATCATCATCAGTAACTCGCGGCTCGGGTCTCGACCTTGGTCACACCACTGCGTCAAAAGTCTTAGAGCCTGTGCACCATCACAGCACTCAATGATCTCGATGCCGAGTTGAGATAGTGTCGCCTTGACCTGTGAGCGCGCGGTCGCCGAATCATCCACCACCAATACTTTTTGGCCTTGCATTGCCTCAGTCAGACTTAAATCCAACACCTCTGCTGAGATGGTTGCATCGTACTCGACTATCTCTGCGAGGACTTTTTCAACATCAATGATCTCGACAATTTGGCTTGTGCCATTGTCTTCAACCTGAGTAATAGCGGTCAGGTAGTTGTTTCGGCCAGTGGTTTTCGGTGGCGGCTGAATTTGGCTCCAAGCCGTATTGACGATATTGCGCACCTTGCCGACCAGAAACCCCTGTACTGAACGGTTGTACTCGGTAATGATCAGGTTTTGCTCGTCACAGCCAGAGTCCACAGAAGATGGGAAGCCAATTGCGGCCCGCAAATCAATCACGGGAACCGACTCTCCACGCAGTGAGGCCACCCCTTTGATATTATGGTGCGAACCGGGGAGTTGGGTCAGTTGAGGGACCTTAAGGACCTCTTTGACTTTGAAGACATTAATCGCAAAGAACTGGCGACTGTTGAGTTGAAAGAGCAATAGCTCAAGACGATTTTCACCCACCAAATTGGTGCGCTGATCAACGGTATTAAGAACTCCAGACATAAGTCTCTCTTAAAATCTTGTTAGGTTACATCCATTTACTGGTAACAATCTAACATGAACAAGAGAGCGGTGTTAAGTCACCGGTTGCAACACAGTGCGCTATGACGCGTTGTGGGCATGAGTTTGATGCAACTAGCCCTCAACCACAGTCATCAGCAACAGACCATCATAGAGCGCTTGCTTGATCAGCGCCGCCCCCGGCATGGTGGCTTGTTTGTAGAATCGCGACTCCACCACCTCAAGCTCGCGGTGATATGCGGGCAGCGTTTGGCTCTCGATACACTTTTGTATCGCTGGATAGAGGATATCCTTTGCCTGATTGATGGCACCGCCAATCAAAATTTTTTCGGGATTAAACAAGTTAATCACAATGGCAACAGCGGCGCCAAGATGCTGGCCGAGTTGCTCGACCACATCGATCGCCAGTTTATCGCCCTGCTCAGCGGCAGCGCAGATGCTCTCAACCGAAATCTCCTCGTCATGTTCAAGGATAGAGGCTTCACCAGCGGCGATTCGCTCTGTCGCCTGTTCGCGGATGGCTTGGGAACTCGCGACCGTCTCAAGGCAGCCTCGATTGCCACAATGACAGCGCTTACCCTCGGGATCGATCTGAATATGCCCCAGTTCACCAATGTTTCCGTGGCGCCCTTGCAACACACGGCCGTCAACAATAATCCCGGCCCCTAAACCATGATGGATAGAGATCAGCACCGAGTTATCATTATCTTGCGAGTGACCATAGAGCTTCTCGGCAAGTGCCCAGGCGCGTGTGTCATTGGCGATAAACACCGGCAGCCCCGTCACCTTGTAGATCTCAGGGCCAAGCGCGAGATTTTTGACGTTGTAGTGTGGCATATCCAGTATCACGCCCTGCTCTGAATTGACCGAGCCTGGTAAGGTGATTGCAATACTGGTGACGCGATCGAGTTGCTCTGCGTAGGTCTGAAAGAATTCGTCTATCTCGTGGAGCAGACGAGCCAGAACATCGTCTTGGTCAATCTCGTGAATATCGATTTTGGTATCGATTAACACCTCACCACCGAGTTCATGCAAGGCGATGGTCAGATAGCCTCGCCCAAGACGCATCGATAAAAACTGCCAACCCTCGTTATTGACTTGCAGTCCTACCGCCGGACGGCCACGGCTGGTCGCCTCTTGTACCGTGGTCTCATGGATCAGATGAGCCGCGATCAATTCGCGGGTGATTTTGGTGATACTCGCTGGCGCAAGCTCACTCTGTTTGGACAGGTCGATACGCGAGATCGGCCCCCTTTGGTCGATCAGCTTATACACACGGCCAGCGTTTATCTGTTTTATGTGGTCAATGTGCCCAGGATGAGCCGTGTACATAGTGAACTCCTAAATCAATAACCTAGCAATTTTTTTACTTTGCGAAGTAATTGTGAAGTAGTTTAGCACTCATGCGTGATAAAAGTCACAAACAGTGTGTAATGTTTGCGCGGGCAATCAACATTCAGGTTGAGAAGTTCGCGGCAACTTAGTCACAAAACAACGATCAAACCAATCATTTTAAAGCAAAATTATCCGAACCACTGGCTAATTTATTTGATCGCATAAAGATATCTACAAAGCGATAACCCGCATCTAAACCCAATTGATAGTCGTAGATTAGGTCCTCTTTATCGCTCATCAGGGCACTCGAGCGTAGAGGTTCAGCAGGCTTAATTTGAGCAACAAAACAATCATCGGGCGGGTTATTTAGGAACTGCTGGGTCAGAGAATAGGTTTGATAGTGAACCAAAAGCATGTCAGCAAAGCTGCTATCAAAGCGCTCTCCCAGTAGGTGACTTAGGCGATAAAGATCCTGCGCGCCAAACAGCCAACGACCACCGTTGAGTTGGGCACCACTGAGCCGTGCGCGCTTATCCCTAGCCCGGCGAACCTGCTTAATTTGGCCCACTTTATCGTTAAGAAAGCCGCTCCAAGTTTGCTTCCAACGCTCCACCTGCTGCTCCCAATGACCATCGGTTGGGGATTGCTTGAGAAAGGCTTGAGGCGCATGCATTTTCTCTGCTAGCTCAAACTCTTGCGATTCAGTGCGGATCACCACAATCATTCGAGCATTATTCCGCCAGGCTTGCTGGACCGGGATTGCCGCTGACACGCCACCATCATAGTAATCATGTGCCTGTACACTGACCGATGTCTTATACAAATACGGGATTGCGCAGGTCGCAAGCAAGACCTCAAACCAATTACCACCGAGCATGTTTAAGTAGCGATCCTTGAGAGTGTTAGCGCAGGTCACAGCAGCAAATGCTTTGCGCTCGCCGAGTACCTGACGGGCGAGATCAAGGTCTAGCTTGAGAGGAAAGTGCCTTAAGCGCTCGAATCCCCATTCTAGGTTGAGATAACGGTTTTGCTTGAGAAAGCCCAAAAGACTGAAAAACTCGTCATGGGTGGTCACATCAAGTAAAAACTGCCGACCTAGGGTGTGCTGTCGGCTGAGAAAGGCACATAGGTTCACTGCCCCTGCTGAGGTGCCATAAAACTCATCAAACGGGTCGAAGTCACTCATCAGAAAGGCATCAAGTACACCGGCGGTAAAAATGCCTCTCTGACCACCGCCTTGGGTAACCAGTGCTGTCTTGCCAAGACTGTAGCGCCCAAATCGCCCCTGACTCAGCTCACTGCTGAGATTGGAGACTGTGCCGAAATTGGCCCCCATGGGTAAACCTTAATTGGCGATCGCAACCACGCCAAAACCAATCAATACCGTAAAGATAACAGCAACGATCGCGATCGCAGCTCTAAGATCTTGATCCATCATTTTTGTTCCCCTTAAGTAAATTACATGCATACTAAATATATATGGCAGAACATTTATTGTTCAATAATACAGTGTAAGTTATTAACAGTTCTGATGTTATGTTCACAAATAAGATATAGCCTCTTTAATTACAGGGAAGCATGCACTATGAGTAATAACACCGCGAAGTCCTACTTATTCGCTCCTCTTCTTCTCATCCTTTTAGTGCATAGCACATCAGTGACAGCCGACGTCTATATCACGCCTTGGATTGGCTTTACCGGGGGCGGTAAAGTTATCGACGAACAAGACAATGAATACGACTTTAAACCCTCAGAGAGTTTTGCTGTTCAAATCGAAACCCCAATTAAAGCAGGAAGAATAGGCTTGTTTTACCACTACCAAGGTACTGAGGTTGAAAGCGTGGCATCGAGTGTTAGTGCTCACTATTTACATTTCCAAAGCGCTGCCTACTACCCGTTTAAGCCCAAACTTAATAGCTATCTAGGGATTGGTATTGGTGGCGGTTACACCAATGCACGCTGGGTAGACGACGAGTTTGGCTTGTCAGCCAGCCTATTTACCGGTCTTGAGGGTGAGATCGGAGCTAATTGGTATCTCAACGGTCAATTTCGCTGGCTTGGCACTGTGGTCGATAGCAGCTCAAGTGCAGCGTGTAATTTACCTAGCGGAGATACGGGTGATTGTATTATTCGTTATAAAGCGGATTGGATTAATCAGTTCTCAGCCAACGTTGGGATAACCTATCGTTTCTAAGCCGCGTTTTCTGGTAACGAGACTACAGATGCTGATCAAGGCTTTATCGATCGAGCGCCTTGAGTTACCCTAACCTCTTTTCTCTCTTGGGCTGATTATGGCAACCAAACGGACCGCGGCCATCTTTGTTGATGTGCAAAACATTTATTACACCACTCGCGAGGCCTTCGCGCGCAACTTTGATTACAATCAGCTGTGGGATCAAGTCTCATCTGACTACACTATCGACAGCGCTTACGCCTACGCTATTGCCAGTCGACAAGAGAAACAGCGCCAGTTCCACCACATCTTGCGTGGCATCGGCTTTGAGGTGAAACTCAAACCGCTGACGCAGCGCATGGACGGTAGCAGTAAAGGGGACTGGGATGTGGGTATTGCTTTAGATATCTATGAGAAGGCCAGTAGCGTGGATACCATCGTATTACTCTCTGGTGACGGTGACTTCGACGTGTTGGCTGAGCGGATCAAACAGCGCTTTGGCGTCGAAGTGGTGGTGTATAGCGTGCATTCCTTGACGGCCCAATCTCTGATTGATCAAGCCAGTCGCTACGTGGCTATTGAGAATCACCTGTTGTTGTAACTTCTGCCGCTTCAGCCATTGGCTCAACTTGCTCTTGCGCCATCTTTTCACGCTCGGCTTTTGAGATGTATTGTGGCTTATTGCTCTTATGCAGTTTGGCATTTTGCTTCTTCTGCTTGGTTTTTAAGATCTGGTTAATCTTCTTCTTGCGGTTCATTGTCGCCCCTCCAAAATTCGGGGCGAAGTATATACCTATAGCCAAGTGACCTCAATATGCAGGCTCAATAGCCTGTATATTAGCGCTTGGTGAAGTCGCCTCACAGCATTTAAAGCTGCTCTCGACCATGTGGTGAGAGCAGATCTAACTCAGGCCCGACAGGGACTACCTGAGTGGGATTTATACCAGTATGACTAAAATAGTAGTGTCGCTTGATATGCTCAAAGTTAGTGGTGAGCGCGACTTTACGATACTGATACAGCTCTTTCATGTAGCCATTAAGTGCAACGTAATCTTCGATGCGCTGCTTATTACATTTAAAATGACCAACATACACCGAGTCGAAGCGGATCAGAGTGGTAAACAATCGCCAATCCGCTTCGGTGATGTGCTCACCGACCAAATAACGCGACTCACCCAGGTGATGCTCAATGCGATCAAGCGCGGAAAACAACTGGTGATACGCCTCCTCATAGGCCGATTGAGTCGTGGCGAACCCACAGCGATAGACGCCATTGTTGATGTTGGGATAGATAAACTCATTCCAACTATCGATTTGCTCGCGCAGTGCCTGCGGATAATAATCGTCGTCATTTCCCGTCAAGCGATCGAACGCTGAATTGAACATACGAATGATCTCGGAGGACTCGTTACTAACAATAGTCTGAGTGTGCGTATCCCACAGCACCGGAACCGTTACACGTCCCGTGTAATCGCGCTTTGCGTGGGTATAAACCTGGTGTAAGAAGTTCGCGCTATGCAAAGGCTCGGGACAAGGAAACTGCCAGCCATCACTGAGCATATCTGGACTGACTATCGAGATATCGATATGTGGCTCGAGTCCCTTAAGCTGGCGGAAAATCAGTGTACGATGCGCCCAAGGACAAGCCAGTGACACATACAAATGATATCGCCCTGAGTCAGGCGTAAACTGTGCATCGGGCTCATCTCGAATCCAATCGCGGAACCCAGCATCCTCGCGAATAAACTTCCCACCACTATTGGCCGTGTCATACCACACATCATGCCAAACCCCATTGACCAGCTTACCCATACCATACTCCTCACGACCGCTGTAATGCATCTAACCTTGAGTATAAGAAACCATTACATAATTGATGCCCTAGAAGTTCCGATTAAGATATTCAAAAAAACTGACGGAAAACACAGGGGGCGAGGTGCCGGTACGGGCTTTCCCCTACGAGAGGCGAGGCATCTGTTGGTGTTGAGAGGTTTCATTCCCCCTGGAACAAGTATAACGCGCTACCCGTTCTGTCAAATACACGGTGACACAAATACATGGCGAGGGCGAGATTTGTCAGTGGACAATAAATTCTGGTTACACAAGTAAAGTGCCCAGTCAGTATTCTGCCTGTGTTCTGTTGCTGTTTCTTGACCATCCACAAAACCGTCACGATGCCAACCAGCAAGGTTCTGGACAAAAGCGTTTTATAGAATTTGCTAAATTATAAGATTACGGATTACTTTTATTATCGAAGATATACATATCGTACGACAGTAGTCTGAAGCCCAGCAGTCACTGGGCTTTTTGGTCTAGAACTATTTATATCTCAGGTAAGATTGTAGTACGTCAGTTGTTAGATGCTGAGACTACTAATTCACCTTATACATAAAACCCTTCAGTTTATTGCCTTTAACTTTTATATCAAACTGGCGAACTGGTTGTCGATAGGATAATGATCCACACTCAGCGCAGTAACTCTGACCCTTAGCTTCTGAATAGTTTGGAGTTTCTATTTTTGTAAATGCGTCTTCCTCCATCGGAAGCTTAAATAGGTCAATCACATAACTTACAGAAACGCGATAAGTACCTGTTTGTAAGTCTTGACACGCGATGTAATATTTCTCAGGACCTGTGCCATTACTTAAATCAGCATCTAATGTACCTTGGCCTTTAGGGTTGTCATAGTACACGTGAGTGCCTGACGGCTCTAAAACATGAAGATCAACGTCATCTTGATCGCGCCAAGTCAATATTGCTGAAAAGCCTCCCGTACCATGTTTCTCTGAATCAAAGTAAAGTCGTTCATATGTTTTTAACGTATCACTGATAATTTTATTCCTAGCTTCAGTTCCATTGTGCATATATGATTCAACAAAGCCATGGCCAGTGTAGTCACCATAATTGTAGCCTGAAAAGTTGTTTACATTTGGCTCTAATGAACCAGGAACACTTGCCATCACCAAGTCTTCGGTAATCGTGGTGTGTAGCCCACCACCAGGAACGTAAGATGCAGGGCTAGCGACAGCGACTATACCAAAACTTCTTTGTAAGTCTGCATCGATTAAATAATATGACTGATTTGCAAAAAAGTTACCCTGAGAGTGGGCGACAACTACAATTTTTCTGCCTTGATCTAACTCGTTAGTGTATTTTACTACATGTGACCTCACTATTTGGTTTATATTTGACTCTTCAATTCTTTTCTGTGCTATTCTCGCGAACTCTTTTTTTAGCTCTTCTGGCATAGGTTCAACGCCAGAAATGTATAACCACATTTTCGTCTCTTCAACATTAAGCTTTTGCTCAACAGCTTCAAAAAAGTCAAGAATACCGTTAGACGGATTAAAAATAGGTTTATAAAAAATCTGTCCCTCTAACTCAGTATCAACAGTTTTTTTTGTCAGCTCAGATTTCAGGGCTAGCAATGACTCTTTGGTTTTATTTACTGTCCCGAGGACTCCATTTGAATAGAATAAAGTAAGCCCAATAGGGCAAATATCTCTATCCTTTGCTATCCCATCAAAACTAAACAATAATCCACATAACACTGCTAGTCTATATTTCATCATCATCCACCAATAAACTATTAATATCGAAAGTACACAATTTGGAGTAATCATTTTCCGTGGTAGTAGAAATATCAGCCGTAGCTAGATGATTGTTAAAAGCTATATATGCCTTAGTTCTTTCTCTAGTGCTGAGAACTTTGGCCTCTAAAACCCTAATCGGTTTTGTGTCTCCTTGCAGAGCGAAGTAAGCACAATTCCATGCCAAGTCATATAGTTTGTAGTTTTCGATTGATTTGCTCTCAGAGTCTGACTGAGCCAATATTTTTTGATAAACTCTAGCCAGATCAATCATTGCTTCAGCAATTGCCTCTGATTCTGAAAACTGCCTAGCTATATATATTTGTATGTCATCTCGAACCCCATCTCCATCAGAGTCTACTCCTTGCACTGTTTCATCGTTTTCCTCACCTGGTTGTTCGGGCAATACTGCCAGTCGCCCCTCTGTAATATCCAACGATATATCGAGAGGCTCAGATATCTCTTCTTTTGGGTTGACAGAGATAACCCTCAACCTCCCAAAGTAGCTACCAATTAATTCATCATCTGGAATGTTAACTATAATATTTACACTGTAGTATTTGTTTGGCATTGGTTTTTTAATTACGCTAGGCGAGATAGAAATCCAATCTTTAATGGACTTACTGGCTCTTATCTTGATTTTATTCACAGAAGGTAAGTTACCTATGAGAATGTTTTGTTGGTACGATTTACCCTGCTGTAACTCTAGGTCTATGCCGGGGCTAGACCAATCAATGTCATTACTGGCAAAAGACGGAAAGGAACTTAGCAATGTTGTGCAACAAAGCAATAGTATTTTTGTAATTATTATCTCTTACGTTCAGTTTTAGTTAGTTGAGAATAGATGAAGCAACCCATTACTTCATGTAAATTTAGAATACAGTTCCATAATTCTACTTTATGAAACCCGATTTCAGATAATAAGTGCGACATTCATGGGAAGGTGTAGAAGAGGAAGCCAACTGCTGAAAGTGGTACGCTCTTCTCGCCAAAGAAACAAGCAGTACTACCATGAATTATCAGCAGTTGACCGAGGGCAGAAGATACCAGATTTCTGCTCTTTTGGAACGGGGAATTTCAGTTTCTGAAATCGCTAAAACAGTTCAATGCCATCGCTCGACGGTTTATCGAGAGCTAAAAAGAGGCCGTAAGAGCAATCATTACTGTCCAAGCACGGCACAGATGGTGTCCATCACCAGACGGAGAGCTGCACTAAAATACCGAATTCCAGAGGAACGTGTTGACTTTATTCGTCTTCTTCTAGAGGCGGATTGGAGTCCAGAGCAGATATCCAACGTCTTAACGAAAGCCGGCGCAGCAGTCAGCCATGAGTGGATTTATCGTTTTGTTGCTAGCGACAAGCGCTCAGGCGGTAAATTATATCGCCACTTGAGGCAAGGCCATAAGCGGTATCGTCGCGGTAAAAAAGAGAAAGCTCCTGCGATTAAGAATGCCGTTTCAATTGATGACAGACCAAGCATTGTTGACAGCAGAGAGCGGTTTGGTGACTGGGAAATTGACACTGTTCTAGGTAAGCATGGTACAGGCGCAATGGTAACTATTTTAGAGCGTAAGACCCGGTTTTACTTGGTAAAGAAAGTACCATCTAAGTCAGCCGATGACGTTACCCAGGCGACAATAGAGCTACTCATGCCTTACAAGGAGCATGTGCATACCATCACCGCGGACAACGGGCGAGAGTTTGCAGGTCATGAAACTATCGCAAAAGAGTTGGAGGCAGATGTGTACTTTGCTCATCCCTATAGCTCTTGGGAGCGAGGTGCTAATGAGAATGCGAACGGCCTTTTGAGGCAATATGTGAAGAAAGGAACCGATCTATCGACGGTGACGGACATTGATATAGAGTTTGCTTTATCGCGGATAAATTATCGACCAAGAAAGTGTTTAGGCTTCAAACAGCCAGCCATTGTATTTACCAAAATGGCTTTAGCTGCTTGATATTGGAGAGTGTCGCACTTCGCAGTTGAATTCGGGAACAATCAACATATGCATTATCAAGAATGATTAATTTAAATTTATCGATATTCTCAATGTAGCTTTTAAGCTTACGAACAGGTGGCGTGTAGTGGTCAATTAAAGGTAGCCACCTTTGGATTACAAAACCTAATGCGAACTTTTGAAGTTACCTCACCGACTGTAACTTGTCTCAACTCATTTCAGGGCAAAGGCATGTTTGTTATCAGTGTTCCACATTACCTCAACTAATAGACGAGTATAGAAAAAGTCACAATCTATATTGCAAGTGGCCAATCTTTTTGAAATCGATCAGACCTTAGTGTCTTCGCGCAAGATCTTCCCTTTGAATTGCGAGTATGCTAGGACTCCTCGCTACTTGGAACGAAGTGTAATTCGTACCCCGCCCCTCTTTTTTCCGAAAGGAAAAAAAAGCGCGGCTTCCGAGGAATGCCGCGCTTAAGCCTGTCACAGGCTGAATCGGTAATTAATTAAACTGCAACGTGCAAGCAAGATACGGCGTGGACATCACTGCCTTGTATGGTTGGCTTGCGCTTGGCGCACTCGTCCGTTGCTTGTGGGCAGCGGGTGCGGAATACGCAGCCTGATGGCGGGTTGATTGGTGATGGGAGATCGCCCTCAAGCATCTCAATCTTCTTGTTGCGCTCGATTTTAGGGTCAGGGATCGGTACGGCTGACATCAAAGCGCGGGTGTATGGGTGCTTTGGCTCAGAGAACAGCGCGTCGGCCTCACCAAGCTCAACCGCATTACCGAGATACATCACCAACACACGATCTGAGATGTGCTTAACCACAGAGAGATCGTGAGCAATAAACACCAACGACAAACCAAACTCATTTTGCAGCTCTTTAAGCAGATTGACTACCTGAGCTTGAATCGATACATCGAGCGCCGACACTGGCTCATCACAGATGATCATCTTCGGCTTCAAGATAAGTGCACGCGCAATACCAATACGCTGACACTGGCCCCCAGAAAATTCATGTGGGTAGCGGTTAATCACGTTAGGCAGCAAGCCTACGCGCGCCATCATCTCTTTAACCTGCGCCTTCACTTCGTCTTTAGACAAAGACGGGTAGAAGGTACGCAGTGGCTCGGCAATAATATCGCCCACAGTCATACGCGGGTTAAGCGATGCAAGCGGGTCTTGGAAGATCATCTGCATCTCTTTGCGAGTATCGCGGCGCTCAACCTCTTTCATCTTGGTCACATCTTGACCAAGCCAAACCACCTCACCGTCGGTGGCTTCTACTAGGCCGATGATCGCACGAGCGAAGGTTGACTTACCACAGCCCGACTCCCCCACTACGCCAAGGGTCTCACCCTCGTAAAGGCGAATACCGACACCAT
This sequence comes from Vibrio sabulosilitoris, assembly GCF_055391395.1. NCBI lineage: Bacteria > Pseudomonadati > Pseudomonadota > Gammaproteobacteria > Vibrionales > Vibrionaceae > Vibrio > Vibrio sabulosilitoris. The sequence goes on along the minus strand of NZ_AP029599.1, from coordinate 1,570,859 downwards.
CGACGGCTTTCAGGTTTGCCGGTTTGCTCCATGGCCAAGCCGACTTTGATGCGATGCTAAAGTGCACTTTCAAATCTTTTACATCGAGTAGTAGTTTCTTTTCTGCGCTCATTTTGCCCAAGCCTCCCAATCAGAAAAACATGCACGCTGACGGTCTTGACCAAATGGCTGCAAGATAGGTGCTTCTTGTTTACAACGATCCGTCACACGGTGACAACGCTCTTGATAAGGGCAGCCCGGTGGCAGACGCAACAAGTTTGGTGGGTTGCCTGGAATTGTCGGCAAAGATTCGCCTACGATATCCAAGCGAGGGATTGCTTTGAGCAGCCCCTCAGCGTACGGGTGACTTGGGTTATAGAAGATATCATCTACCGTACCGTACTCCATGGTACGACCGGCATACATCACCAATACCTTGTCACACGAGCCTGCGACCACACCCAGATCGTGAGTGATCATAATGATCGCGGTGTTGAATTCGGTTTTAAGCTCGTTAAGCAGATCCATGATCTGGGCTTGGACCGTCACGTCAAGCGCGGTGGTCGGCTCATCAGCAATCAACAGCTTCGGACGACACAACAGCGCCATTGCGATCATCACACGCTGGCGCATACCGCCTGAGAATTCGTGTGGGTACATAGTGATACGCTTGCGCGCCTCTGGGATCTTCACCGCTTCAAGCATGCGTACCGATTCTTCAAATGCCTCGGCTTTGCCCATCCCCTTGTGCAGCATCAGCACTTCCATTAGCTGATCGCTGACCTTCATGTAAGGATTGAGCGAGGTCATTGGGTCTTGGAAGATCATCGCGATCTGCTCAGCACGAACCTTATTCAGCTCTTTCTCTGGCAGGTTTAGGATCTCACGACCTTCAAATTTGGCACTACCCGAGATAATGCCGTTTTTGGCCAAAAGGCCCATAATCGAGAATACCGTTTGTGATTTGCCCGAGCCGGACTCACCCACGATACCCAATGTCTCACCTTGATTCAGTGAGAAGTTCAAATCATTGACTGCGGTGACAATACCATCTTGAGTAGTAAACTCGACACGCAAATCTTTAACGTCTAATAAGCTCATTGTTACTTCCTCAATCTTGTCTTAACGGTCTTTCGGGTCAAGCGCATCACGCAGACCATCACCCACATAGTTAAAGCAGAACAGGGTCACGACCATAAATAGCGCAGGGAAAATCAGCTGCCAAATCGCCACTTCCATGGTGTTCGCGCCCTCTTGCAATAGCGCACCCCAACTGGTCATCGGCTCTTGCACACCAAGGCCAAGGAACGATAGGAAGGATTCGGTCAAGATCATGCTTGGGATCAACAAGGTTGAGTACACTGCCACAATACCCAGTACATTCGGTACGATGTGACGAGTGATAATGTTCCATTTGCTCACGCCACAAACGTGCGCCGCTTCAATAAACTCTTTGCTGCGCAGGCTCAGTGTCTGACCGCGAACGATACGCGCCATATCCAGCCACGCAATTGCGCCAATCGCGACAAAGATCAATACGATATTACGGCCAAAGATGGTCACCAGTACGATAACTAGGAACATAAACGGCACCGCGTAGAGGATCTCGAGGATACGCATCATCACGCGATCCACCTTACCCCCGATAAAGCCCGATGCCGCGCCATACAGGGTACCAATCACTACGGCAACCAGCGCGCCCATAATGCCTACCATCAGTGACACACGCCCACCAACTAGGGTTCGTACGTACAAGTCGCGACCCAATGCGTCGGTACCAAACCAGTGCTTGAGCGATGGCGCTGAGTGAATCGCGTACCAATCGGTCTCGGCATAGCCAAATGGGGCAATCATCGGCAAGAAGATCACCGAGAGGGTCATCACAATCAGAATGATCAGGCTCGCCATCGCCGCTTTGTTACGCATAAAACGAATGCGCGCGTCTTGCCAAAGGCTGCGACCCTCGATCTCTAGGTTTTCTGAGAATTTTTCGATCGCATCTAAATTTTCTTTTTTCGTCAACATGTCAAAACTCCAACCTAGTAGCGAATCTTAGGATCAATGTAGGCCAATAGAATATCGACAACCGCATTGAACAAAATAAACAAGAAACCAATCAGGATGGTCACCCCCATCACCAGCGAGTAGTCGCGGTTAAAGGCGGCGTTAACAAACAGCTTACCGATCCCCGGCAGGCCAAAGATGGTCTCAATCACTACCGAGCCAGTAATGATGCCGACAAAGGCTGGTCCCATGTACGAGACAACGGGCAGTAAGGCAGGACGTAGGGCGTGCTTAAGAATAATGTAGCGGTAGCTCAGCCCTTTGGCACGTGCCGTGCGGATAAAGTTACTGTTAAGCGTCTCTATCATTGAGCCACGCGTGATACGAGCAAACGTTGCCACGTAAAGTAGAGACATCCCAAGCACAGGCAGTGCCATATACTTGAACGAACCATCATGCCAGCCACCAGCCGGGAGCCAACCAAGGTTGATAGAGAAGACATAAATCAGAACCGGTGCCAACACAAAGGATGGCATCACTACCCCGAGCATGGCGGTGGCCATGATTGAATAGTCGAGCCAGGTATTTTGCCGCAGTGCAGCAATGGTGCCGACGCTGACCCCCATCAATACGGTAAAGATAAACGCGGCAAAGCCGACTTTCGCCGATACCGGCAGCGAGCTAGCGATAAGCTCATTTACGGTAAAGTCTTTGTATTTAAATGAAGGGCCGAAATCACCTTGAGCAATATTGCCAAGGTAAGTGAAATATTGCTCGATAACCGGCTTATCCAAGCCGTATTTTGCGTTGATATTGGCCATTACCTCAGGTGGTAGTGGGCGCTCGGTAGAGAATGGATTACCTGGCGCGAAACGCATAAGAAAGAAAGAAACCGTGATCAAAACCAACATGGTTGGAATCGCTTCAAAGATCCTTTTAGCAATGAATTTAAGCATAATCTCACTCTTCCAGTCTGTGACATATGTTAATTAGCAAGGTCTACTACCAAATCCGGGTAATAGAAAATCAAGGGCCTGCCATGACAGGCCCTAATTGTTATAGTTTTTAGCGTGATACGTGATTATTGCGCTTTGAGGTACAAGTCTTTTGAGAAGATCTTGTCTTCCGCATTGTTGCTTGGGAAACCACCGACTTGCGGCGACACTAGGCGAGATTTCACGTATTGGTAGATAGGAGCAATCGGCATGTCTTGCGCAAGCAGTTTCTCAGCTTCTAGATACAGTGCTTGGCGCTCTTCATCGCTAGTCGTAAGCATTGCACTCTCCATTACCTGGTCGTACTCTTCGCTAGCGTACTTTGGATCGTTTGAGGTGTTATTTGAGTGCATCAGCGTTAAGAAAGAAGAGGCCTCATTATAGTCACCACACCAACCAGCACGAGTTACATCAAAGTTACCCTGACGACGCGTATCTAGGTAGGTTTTCCACTCTTGGTTTTCAAGCGTTGCATCAACACCCAGTGCTTGTTTCCACATTGACTGTATGGCCGTAGCCACTTTACGATGGTTCTCACTGGTGTTGTATAGCAGGTTGAATTTAAGTGGGTTAGATGCATCAAAGCCTGCCTCAGCCAGTAGCTTCTTCGCCTCTTCAACACGCTCTTCCTGAGACAGCTCAGCGTAAGCTGGCATATCAGGGTTGAAGCCTGCGGTTACCTCTGGGGTTAGGAAGTAAGCTGGTTTTTCACCTTGGCCCATGATGATGTTTGATACCACATCGCGGTCGATGGCGTAAGACAGTGCAGTACGTACGCGCACGTCATCAAATGGTGCTTTTTCATTATTAAAGCCGTAGTAGTACGTACACAGGAAACCTTGAACCGATACTGACTCAGGGTGCTCTTTTTGTAGACGGCTGAAGTGCTCTATAGGCAGTTCGTCAGTGATGTGGATTTCACCCGATAGGAAGCGGTTCATCTCTGCAATTTGGTTTTCAATCGGCAGGAATGTCACTTTGTCTAGTGTGGTGTTGTCGTTATCCCAGTAGGTCTCACTACGTACAAGCTCAATACGCTCGTTGACAACCCAGTTATTCAACGTGAAGGCACCATTGCCAACAAAATTTCCAGGCTTGGTCCAGTTGTCGCCGTGTGCTTCAATCGTTTCACGGTGTACTGGCTTCATGGTGGTGTGACCCATCATTGCCACGAAGTATGGTAGGGCTTTCGTGGTTTTCAGCTCGAGTGTGTGCTCGTCGATAGCACGTACGCCCAGCGTTTCCTTGTCGGCTTCACCGGCAATGATCTCTTTGGCATTCTCAAGCGTGGTGTATTCGATGTACCAAGAGTAAGGAGACGCGGTTGCAGGATCAACAGCGCGCTTGAAGCTGTAAACGAAGTCTTCCGCCGTCACAGGATCGCCATTTGACCACTTAGCATCCTTACGCAGATTGAAAACGAAGGTTTTGTTGTCTTCTGTTTCCCAGCTCTCTGCAACACCAGGGATAGTGTTACCATCTGCATCTTGGTTTACTAGACCTTCCAGAAGATCACGAATAACGTGAGACTCTGGTACACCTTCCGTTTTGTGTGGGTCGATAGATGCAACCTCAGTACCATTACCGCGTACCAGCTCTTGGACAGCCGCTAGGCCAGATTCTGAAGTTTGAGATTGAGATTCAGGTTGAACCGCTTGTTTTTCTTCTGGCTTATCGCCACAACCAACAAGCGCAAGTGACAGGCCCGCACCCAAGAAGAGAGCGCGAGTAATTTTATTCTTATACATGCATTAAACTCCAAGTTATATTTTTGCATCCATGACTTCTGTAGCTGCCAGCTTGAACGAAAAGCTGCGGGCTTAGGCTGTATAAATGACCTAAAAATCCCTTCATCACCTACAGATAGAGCACACATTACCAATCACCGGAGTAATTTGCCACAAAAATGTAATCAAACGCACAATAATTTGCCCAATACCGCACATTGTCAGCATTTAATTCTACACCCAATGGCACACATCAACATTTACCACGCTAAAACAACAGGTTTTACAGTCAGATATATAAGTTGCGCTGATATTTTAGCCAATCTTGGCACTTTATCCTGTCTTTCGGCGCGTATTTTCAACATTAATCTAACAAATGGACTTTTCTACGCTACTTATCGCTACCAACACTGCAAGGCCTTTTGAAGAGCAAATTTATCGTTGGAAAAAAATATCACCTATTATCATTGAGTTACGCACATTCTTGTGACAGCCCAAAAAAGCAGCACAGCGCTATGATTTGACGCGAGAAACAATGTTAACGTCATCAATGTTAAAGCCATATAGTGGCGCAATATCGGCGTAAGAGAGGTCGACACTAGAGTGATGTTAGGGACGGGATAGTAAGGAAGACAGCAATCCTAAAACCGATGGCTATGGAGCATCGACCTTGGTGAAAAATAGCGTCACGGTGCCCACATCGACGCCAAATTTGCTGATGGTAGCGATGTTGAACATGTTGCGCTCATCTTGACGATACATCCAGTCATCGAAGGTCACCCTGTAAGTATCGCCGCTGACGGCTAGATCCATCTGGTAGCGCCAGTTGAGTGCGTTGCCAGATGCGACACCGGTAGCCTCACCCACCACATCGTCGGCAGTCCCTGTATATTGACCTGGGCCTTGGCGCGTAATGACCCAAATGCGCTGTGAAAGCTCCCCGTCGTCAAACACAAAGTCTTCAACCAAGGTCAAGGTTTGCCCATCAATCACACCAACAATGTCAACCTCGAAGCGGCGTGTCTGTTTGTCAGAGTAATCTTGGACCATGCCCCAAGCTTTTACCCGACCATCGAAAAAACCAAACAGATCAAAGTCCGGGCTAGTTTGCCCGTAATCATCAATATCTGCACTGCAACCGACACTCAGCGCAATGAAGAGCACAATTATGCTTTTGAATAGATTCATCTCATCCAGCCCTACTCAAACCAATTAGTTGACGACGCAACTTAGGATACTCGGTATTTGGCGAGAGCCAAATAGACAAGAACGCATCGCTCGCACGCTCGTCGGACAGACTACCGATAGACAGCCAATTGGTACTACCTGCAGCGCGGTACTCGAAATATCCCTGCTGACCGTCACTGACATAAACTAATCTGTCGCCCGGTGCGACGTCTGGATAAATGTTTTCCAGCTCGCCACTCCACTGCTGGATCTCCCTCTCTGAAAACCCAAGCTTTGCCCACTGATCTCGCGTGGCTTTAAGCAGATTTTCAGAAGATATATCGCGCTGATAAGTGATGGAGAGTGCCAAAGGATGTGGAGACACATCGTGCGATAAGCGATATTGCCCCTTTGGTGAATACAATTCTGATCGGTATACGTCGAAGAACAGCCAGGTCAGCTCCGCACTGCCGACACGCCCCCATGAGCGCCACTCTGCATCGGTTTGTAGAGCGGTAGGTTGAGCCACACTAAGGCAACTCCAAGTCAGTGTGAACAATAACATTAAGTTTCTCATATCACCCCCCAGTGTCCTTTTGCACTAATGGGAACCGTGCAATGAGGTATGATGCAATAGCTAGCAATAATACCCATTCAACAGCGAGGACACAGACAAAAGACACTATATTGAATGTCGTAGCCACTGCCCCGAACTTGAGTCCGGCGAGGTAACTTAAGCAACCACCCAACCCACCGAACATTATTACGAGTGGTTTCGGCAAACGGTTTAACCCCGGCAGCAAAACAAATGCGTAGAGTGAAAATGCCAGCCATAACAACAACAGCCAAGCGGGTATCCACGCCGACTCAAACACAAACAAGCCAACGAGAATATTGAAACTATCCACACTAAGGCCAATCGCCATGAATAGCAGCACGCCCTCGAGACGCAGCCAATAGGCGCGACTAATCAACCAGCCACCAAGTGCGAGCCCTAGCACCAATAACAGTAACCCACTCTCTCGGCCAAGAACCGCGATAAACCAAACGGTTTGAAACCAGATCGACACACTGATGAGCGGCTTTTGGACAAGCCAGTTCATGAGCGCTCAAAGGTCATCTGGACCGTGCTAATGCTTTTGGCCTTAAACCCTCCCTCGCAGTAGCACAGATAATAACGCCACATCCGAACAAAGCGCTCATCATAGCCTTGGGCGCGAACCTGCTGGATTTGCTGGTCAAACCTTGCGCGCCATTCATTCAGTGTTTGGGCATAATCACCGCCAATATCAAACACATCACGGATAACAAAATCACTGTGCCTGCTACTCACTTCAGCCAGCTTGGCAATCGAGGGAAGGAAGCCGCCCGGAAAGATGTATTTTTGGATAAAATCAACGTTGCGACTGTAGCTGTCATAACGCTGATCTGCGATGGTGATGGCTTGAATGGCAAAACGACCGCCCTTTTTCAGTAACGATTGACACTTTGCTACATAGGAAGCAAGAAACGCTTTACCAACTGCCTCAATCATCTCAATCGAGACCACCTTATCAAACTGTCCCTCAAGCAAGCGGTAGTCTTGTTTGAGCAGCGTGATTCGCTGCTCTAACCCTAAGGCCTCAATCTGCGTCTTCGCATATTGATACTGCTGCTCAGAAATCGTCGTGGTGGTCACTCTGCAGCCGTATTCCTGCGCCATGAAGATAGCCATTGCCCCCCATCCGGTACCTATTTCGAGCACGTGATCGTCACTCTTTAGCTCAAGTTGCTCGCACAAGCGCGCCATCTTATTCTTCTGAGCGCTCTCCAGTGTGTCGTGGGTGTTGAGATACAGCGCTGAAGAGTAAAGCATGTTTTTGTCAAGAAACAGGCGATAGAGATCATTGCCGAGATCATAGTGAGCATGGATATTCTTCTTCGACTGGCTGAGGGTGTTGCGTCTCAACCAGTGACCAAAGCGTACTGTCATTTGACCCAGCCAACTGGTGCGACTGCGCAGTGAGTCAAGAGTAGCTAGGTTCACGGCCATCAACTCCATTACGCTGGTTAAATCACCGCTGTCCCACCAACCGTCCATATAGGCCTCCCCGGCTGCAATACTGCCCCCTTGCAACAAGCGCGAGAAAAAGCGGCTGTCTTTGATCACCAAGGTCGCTTTTGGCTCAGTGGGGCGAGACTCACCGACTTTGGTCACGTGTTGCGGCTCTAGATAGCTTTCGATAATGGTCAACTGACCCTTGGGCAGTCGCTCAAGCCTACCGACTATCCATTCACGAGCACTGCGATCAATACGGGTCATGTTGGCTGGGAAGGTTAATGTCGTGGCATTAATCATTGGCAGCTCTCCTTATTATCAGGTCGAACATTCTTTTTGGGGTGTGAGTAGAGTGGCGCACGCTTGACATAAAGCTTGAGTGCTTGCCAATAAATACCCAACACAACCTTGAAGGTTTGGCTGGGAGTCTTCAGTAAAACACGCAGTAGCGACGACGATGTCAATGCTTGCTGCCGCATTGCCATCGTCGCATCGAAAACCTTATTTTTTGAGGCCGAACTGCCGGCATCCGAGCTTTCAGCACTATGGCACTCGGCGGTGTGGCACTCCAAATGAATCGACAGCCGCTTGCCCGGCGGCTTCAACTTCCAAATGTACTGCTGATTAATCGGGTTAAAAGGCGAGACATGAAAGGCTTTAGGATGCTGCCAGTTCGCTCCTTCCTCGCCCTGATCCGCTGGCAGGGCGTAATAGTGGCGCTCGTTCCACGGGGTGTTACTTACCTCTGCGAGCAAAAAACGCCAAGCCCCACTTTCGTCATACAGGTAATAAAAATTCACTGGGCTAAAAAATAGCCCTAGGTAGCGCAGGTGCACCACAGCCTCCACACGTCCGGACAAGCGCACTCCGGTTAGCTCAAAGACCTTGTCTTGTACCGCGGCCTTAAGTGGCCCTTGTCCAAGGTAATCATCGCGCTTAAAACGAGCCCAATGCCACCAGCGTTGACCAAAAACAAACACTTTCGACTGCAGCTGTTCGATTTCATCGAGGTCAATACAAGGCATAAACAGCGAGTAGCAAAGTTGGTGCTCAACGGGTGCCAAACGGCGATGACGAACTTCTCCTGTGTATAAGCGGCTATACATGATGTCGACTCCTACGCTGCCCCTTTGGCTGCTAGCGAGACACGGTTTATGCCAGAAATAACGTCAAGTGCACTACGCACTCCATCTTCGTGGAAGCCATTATGCCAATAGGCGCCGCAGTACCAGGTGCGATTCACCCCATTGACCTGCGACTTGTTTTGCGCTGCCGCGATCGACTCGCGTGTAAAGACCGGATGGTGGTAGGTGTAAGCATCGATTATTTTGTCTGAGTCGAGTGCATCAGAGCAATTAAGCGACACACATAACGTCTCTGGCGCATTGATATGTTGCAGGATGTTCATATTGTAGGTCAATGACGGCAAGCGCTGCTCCTGACCCTCTTCCCCACTTAGATGGTAGTTCCACGCCGCCCACGCCGCCGGCCTTGTCGGCAACAAACTGGTGTCTGTGTGCAGCACTACCTCGTTGGCTTGATACCGCATTGCCGACAAGATCTTACTTTCATCCTCATTCGGGTCGTCAAGCAGTCGCAATGCCTGGTCGCTGTGACAAGCAAAGATCACTTGATCGTAACGTTCTACTGCACCGTTGCTTTGTACCATGACCCCTGCAGCATCTCTCGCCACGCGAGTCACCGGAGCGTTAAGGCGAATGTTGGCTTTGAATTGCTCTGTCAGCGGTGCGATATACGCATCCGAGCCTCCCTCGATGACATACCATTGGGGTCGATTAACGATATCCAGCAAACCATGATTGAGGAAGAAACGTAAAAAGAAGCGCAGAGGAAATGCGCGCATGTCCGCCAGAGTCGAAGACCAGATCGCCGCTCCCATCGGCAAGATATAATTCTCGCTAAAGAAGGTGCTAAAACTATGCTGGCTGAGAAAATCACCAAGGGTCTCGTCTTGGGCACTGCTTTGTGCCTGCTGCTTCGCCAAGCGATTAAAGCAAATGATTTCAAAAATAAAACGATAAAAGCGAGGCGAGAACCAGTTGCTACGCTGAGCAAACAAGGTACTTAACGTATGACCGTTATATTCGAGACCATTGGCATCGTTGCGTACTGAAAAGCTCATGCTAGTGGGTCTACCCTTGACGCCTATCTCGTTCAAAAGCTGTATGAAATTAGGATAGGTGCGCTCATTATAGACAATAAAGCCAGTGTCGACCGTGACCAGCTCGCCTTGAACCACTACCCGTTTGGTTGCTGTATGCCCGCCGATGTAGTCATTGGCTTCATAAACGGTGATATCGTGCTCCTTAGCCAGGTAGTAGCCACACGTTAGCCCAGATATCCCACTGCCGATGATAGCGATTTTCATTGTTATTGCTCCTGTGAACCGACCAGCTTGGCGGTGATCAATGATTGCCAGCGATACGGTAAAGCACCGATCACGCGTAAAATCCAAGTAAACCGAGCAGGAAAATAAATATACTCACGCCCTTGCTCGAGACCCTCTCGGATCCGTTGCGACGCCTGCTCGACACTAACTAGCATTGGCATCGCGAAGTCATTTTTATCGGTGAGGGGGGTCTTGACGAATCCGGGAAAAATGAGTGAGACCTCGACCCCTTTGGCCGCGATATCATTACGATAACTTCTTGCAAAGTAACTCAATGCGGCTTTTGAGGCTCCATAGGCTTCTGAGCGAGTCAGAGCAACCTCACTGGCAATAGAGCCCACGAATGCTACCCGGTGACCACGCTCAAAAAGACTTTGGCATGCCTCGACACAGCGCACCACGCCAATGAAGTTGACATCCATTACCCGCTGCACGAGGTCGCTATCGACATGCCCATCGTTGATGTACTCGCAACTACCCGCATTGAACAACCACAGAATCGGCGTCTCTGACAACTCTGAAAATGCCTGCTCAACTTGGGTTTTGTCAGTCACATCAAAGCACAAGGTCGACATCTGCCCATCAAGTGCTGCAAGGTTTTCAAGCTGCGCTTGATTGCGACCACAGGCTATAACGTGCCACCCAGCCTGAAGATAATCACGTGCAAGCTGCAAGCCAATGCCTGACGTTGCCCCAGTGATGAGAACGGTGCTCATGACTGACCCAACTTGTGTTTGATAGCTGTGATCAAGCGCCCTAAAACTGGGAGTTTCTCATACAGCATCGCCCCCAAGTCGAAGTAATCGCGATGATGTATCACTTTTCCTTCAGCGAACTCAACGTAGGTGATACCCTCGACCTCAATTGGCTCACCGTTGGCCAATCTGGCGTGGGATAGACGCATCAACCAGCGAATGTAACCGTGATCACCCACTTGCTCTGCAGTATGAATATCAAATTGACAGCTATTAACACTGCGGTACATGGAAATAAAATATTGTTCGAGTGAATTAATGCCATGCATCCGATGAGCCGGATCCTCGAACACCACATCCTGATGGTAGATATTAGGGAGGGTATGCAAATTGCTCTTGTCGAGCTGTTGGTAAAAAGCCGCTACGCTATCGATGTCCATTATCGTTTACCCCTTAGCCGTCGTTAACTGTACAAGTTTATTTTTTGTACAACATACAAAACATAGTTCATGCCCGAAAAGTTATACAAGATTTTTTTTGTACAACTTTTCTTAACCTGCTTATACCGCAGTCAAATTTAGAACGATCAATCACACACAAACAAAAGCCCCACTCAAATGAGTGGGGCTTGCCTCAATTAAGGTATTGGCATCTGGTTAGTTTTTACTAACGATGAGCACTGGTGCACTCGGGTCTATGGCGTTCAGCGTGAAGCTATAAGTGCCATTTTCCGTCACTGCAAACGTGAGATTGCTGCTTTCATCGCCCGCGTCCATCACTAACTCAGTATCAAGCACAACACTACCCAGACCACCGAAGTTTGTGCTGGCTGTCCACCCTGCATCGGCTATCTTCATCTCATAGTCGCCTACGCTAAGGTCGATATCTAACCGGTAAACATCATTAGCCACATAGCTAAATTTAGCCACCTCAACGGGGTCCCACGATGTCACTGAGCCACGCAGATACAAGTCCGTATCACCAAAGGTTGGCATATCGGGTGCCACAACAACCGACACCATAGGAAGCTCGATAGTCGAATCTTGAACATGACTCGCATTGAGGGTGAAGGTGAACTTACCCGCCTCCTCAACATTGAGCACACAGTCGCCGGCGGTACCTAAATCAATGCTGGTGCCACTTTGTGTTGAGTTGTCACATCCTACATTCGGCACACTCCAACTTGGGTCTGCAAACTTAAACCCATACTCACCCACTTCAAGGAAACCGGTAACGGAGTACAGACCATTGCCAACAAAGCTCATTTGCCAGTTGTCATTGACAAGCCAGTCGTTCATACCGCCTCTGACATACACTGGATTGTTGCCATAAGGTGGGATGGAGTCGAGATCCTTGTTGCTGTTGTCAACCGCAAGACCATCGCCATTGGTTTGAACGAACACCGCCGTCGTCAATGCAGGCACAACAAAGCGCTCATCATCAAATGAGGCATCTTTAACAATACTGTCTGCCGAGCTTTGCTGCACTGGATGCAAGCTAAAGCCTGTCGCCCCTTCAATATCGAACTCTTGCGCCGTTGTGGTCGAGTTGAGCACCGTTACAATCGCGCTGTATTCGTCATTGAGTGAGAAGCCTGCGTTATCGATTGACATTACAATCAGTCCAAGCTCTTGGTCGAGACCGACATTTCTAAAGTCAACACGGTTCATTACCTCTGAAGCCGTTTCAAGACGGAATAGCTCGCTTGAACTGCGTATCGTCAGTAGCTCCATAAACTGCTGTTTGGTCAACTCAATATCATCGGTTGCTGGATTAGCCGTTGAATCCTGGATCAACTGTTGGATCAGTGACCAGTTATCACCGTCTTTGTCGTGCCGTGGCAAACCAACGTTCCAGTTGTTGTCATCGCCATTAAACTTAACACGGTTGAACCAATCGCCTGAGTCGTAGGAGTCACGCTGCATCGACTTAGAACGAAGCAGCTCAGAGCCCATGTGGATAAACGGGATGCCTTGACCCAGCATCACAGTCGATAGACCGACGGTTTGCATACGAGCACGCTCTGCAGAGCTGGTCCCAGCGGCAATCTTATAAGCATTGATATCCCAAAGGGTTTGGTTGTCGTGCTTAGACACATAGGAGATATTTTCTGAAGGGTGCTTGGTGTAGCCCGCTGGTGCACCGCCGTAGTCAACATCCTGGCCACGCATTGTGTTGCCTTCGTTATCAAGAATAACAAAGTCGGCTAGGTTGCCCGCCATACCCACGCGGATCAGGTCTTGGTTGTGCAGGAGATCAGACTCGCGATTGTCAATCTGTGCAGCCTCATCATTGATATAACCCGCATTACCAAAGCCCTGGTTGTAGCGCAGTGAGTGCATACCGTTACTGTCAACGCCGCCATCGAATGGGCTGCCACCACGCACTGCATCGCGCAGACGGTCTGAGAAGGTACCAATCTCTGTGCCTGCCATGTTGATCTGGGTGGCCTGCTCAAAGCGAGCGTTGTTTGCCACTTCACCAAAGTCCCAGCCTTCGCCGTAGAACAGGGTATTAGGATCGAGCTTGCGAACCTCTTCCAGCGCCTCAACCATCAGAGGCTTAGGTTGGTGTCCCATCAAGTCAAAGCGGAAACCATCCACGCGGTAATCATCTGCCCACACTTTGAGTGAGTCGACCATCAGCTTACCCATCATCAGGTGCTCGGTGGCGGTATTGTCACAACAAGTCGAAAGCTCGACATCGCCAGTGTTGGCATTCAAGCGGTGGTAGTACCCCGGAACAATCTTGTCTAACACTGACTTGTCGTTATCACCAGATGCATTGGTGTGGTTGTACACCACGTCCATGATAAGCTTGAGCCCCATATCATGGGTCGCTTTGACCATTTGACGAAACTCAAGGATACGTTGCGTTCCTTCCGCATTGGTTGCGTAGCTGCCCTCTGGCACCGTGTAGTGGAATGGGTCATAGCCCCAGTTAAAGCTATCAAGGCCACGCAGGTCGTCCATCAATGATTGCGCGTCGCCAGTCGATGGGTCGTAGCTTGCCAACAGATCTTCGATCACCGTTGCTGAATCGACATCACCACACACTGCCGCAGCGCTGTTTGCAGCACAGAGGTCACCGACGGTATCGGTGATATCGACCTGATTGGCCTCATCGACGGTCGCGATATCAAACGCAGGAAGAATATGTAGCGAGGTCAAACCAGCATCTTTAAGCGCTTGCAGGTGAGTCACTGACTCACGTTCTGGCTCTGTCAAAGCAAGGTACTTACCATTATACTCCGCCGTACCAAAGCGATCACTGAAGCTAAAGTCACGCAGGTGCGACTCATACAACACGTGGTCAACATCTTTGGTCACGGTTGGACGCTCATAACCCGGATCAGCCCAACCTTCTGGCATCAAGCTGGTGTCATTTAAGTCAACAACTTGTGAGTAAGTCGAGTTGGTTGATAGGCTCAGAGAGTAAGGGTCTGTCACTAGACGCGTTAAAATACTCTTGGTGGTTGGGTGGTAAACTGTGACACCATAACGGTAGTACTTACCTACGACGCCTGAAAGCATATCGCTGGCCCAAATGCCCGTTACCGGATCCACCGTCATAGTCACCGTTCGGTCGACGGTTTTGTCGTCTTCATAGATCACCAACTCGACACTCTGAGCAGTTGGTGCCCAGAGCTTGAATGTCGCATCATTACCTTCAACAATCGCACCGAGCTCTTCCGAGATAGCGTTACCTGCGTCTTTATCTGCAAACACCGCATCAAGCACACCCGCTTTTTGCACTTCTGTCGCTGCCAGAGTTTGTCCATTGGCACGGTAAGCCACCATCACGATCTGTGATTTAAGGATCTCGCGTAGAGTGGCATCATCAACGTTGATCTCAGCACTGGCAAGATCGGATAAGTGTGGGAAGCGCGACTTAAGATCGTCGCTCAATCCTGAGCCCTGCTCAAGCTCAACCACCGTGCCTCCTGAGACCTCTTTGGTTTCTTCATCCATCACGATATCGTTGGTTAGGCTGTAGCGCAGCTCAATGGTGTCTGCGCTGCTTGCAGACTCCCAAGCAATGGTCTTGTCATCTAACCAATGAGCCTTTTGGCCATCAATTGAGATAGGACGCTCAGCGATCGGGCTGTAGTACAGTTGGCTGCTGCCATGAAAACCAAATACCCCTCGTGAATCGTCTAGATTACGTAGCTCAACTTTCTGGTTGGCACTACCAAATGCCTTATCATCACCATTGTGTAGGATAAAGTTCATACACTCATGAGGGTCAGACGCATCAGGGTTGATTTTAAGTACATAGTAAGCCCCGTAGGTGCTATTGATACCCGTGGCTAAAAATGGTTTTTCCCACTCCGTACCGCCACTCGCAATGCCCATGGCCTCAAGGTCGGTACTGGTACACCCCTCACCATTCCATAGGTGCAGCCCCCAGCCATCGTAATTCGCTGAGCGAGCTTCATCGGCATCACGCTTGTAATAAATTACAACCTCATTTTCACTAGCAGGGTATAGGTCATCCGGCTCTCCGCCGCCACCCGGTTTATCATCATCACTACCACAGCCTGACAGTGCGAAGGCGGCAAACATTGGCATGGTATATTTAGCCAGTGTACTTATTCTTATTTCCATTAACTTAGCCCTATTCTTTCTTAATATTTTTATTGTTGCGTTTTGCTGTTTACTTGATGAAAAAGCAAATGTGGGTACAGCAAAATAACAATTGCAAAGCACGAGAAAATAGTAATAACAAGTGGAAATAACAGTTTGTGACCTAGGTATAACAACAGCACTATCTTATTAAAATATGCGAATCTTCAATAAAAGGTCACATTTTGTAGATCTACAATTAATGATTGAACTCAAAAAAACCTCTACGCCCTTCTCCTCCCTGTCCTTATGATATATCCACCCTAGCCAGTCATCCCTGAGCACTCAACTCACACTTTGTACTAACAAGCATATACCTAAAATATTCCCTCACTGTATTTAGACAGTTATAAAAGAGTGCCAGTTTTCGAACAACCTGCAGTAAATTAATAGCCAAGCCTCCAATATGACAAGACTAAATTTATAGTCAGTACTATATTTCATTTATTATTCACTAGCTTAGTATATGCACCCTTAATCCATGTGTGACCTTGAGTTATTTCTGAAATATATTATTGTGTTTCTGAGAACTCTTTAACGTAGTGACATTGACTAAATACGTAATGGCAGGTTGATTTTGCTTAGGTATAGAAGAAACATCGAGTAGGGTGAGGCGTTACCGCCTCATCCCTCTCACAGAACCGCACGTACGGACCTCGTATACGGCTCATGCACATTTCCATTCAGCATATTCGCTGAACACATACCCTGTTCTAACATGATCAAGGTTGACCAGACCAAGGTCGTTGAACCATTGGTTTGGCATCGCAAGACTCGCTAAAGGGCTTAACGAGTTTCTCCAGTTCGTCATATTGATAAACTTAAACGGCGGACTATAGCCTAACTGTTTTAGCCTACGGTGTAGCCGTGTCGGTTTCTTCCACAGTCTTAACTGGATACTTCTCAGCCTTCGTCTTACCCAACCTGCTATACGCCTGAACTCCTTGCTACTATTGGCTATCCTGAAGTACTGGCTAAAACCCCTCAGTACTAGATTGAGATCTGATATCACCTGACTCACTGGTTTTCCACCACTGCGCTTGGTCATCTGCTTTAGCTTCTCTTTCAGCGCTGACAGTTTCTTCGTTTGAATACGGGTATATCGACTCCCGATTTCTACACCAAGGAACTTCACTCCCTCATCGCTATGCGCTATGTGGGATTTGCTCTGATTGACGCTAAGCTTCAGATCGCTTTCCAGTATTTTACTCGCCTGACATAACACATTCTCTGCACCCTTTCGACTACGACAGAAGATCAGTATGTCATCTGCATAGCGAACGATACGGTGACCTCGTCTGCGCATCTCTTGGTCGAATGTATCCAGATAGATATTCGCTATCAAGGGACTTATCACCCCTCCCTGCGGACTGCCTATTTCTGTCTGCTGCCTGTAGCCATCTATCATCACACCACTTTTTAGCATCTGATTAATCAGTGCCAGTACGCTGCTATCTGTGACACGCTTTCGGATGCTCTTTAAGATCAGCTCATGATCGAGCTTGTCAAAGCACTTTGATAAGTCCATGTCCACCACATGCTGTAGACCGTATCGGCGTATAAACATCGTGGCTTTGTTGATAGCATCGTGACAACTTCGTTTTGGACGGTATCCAAAGCTTGATGGATGGAACCGCTCTTCGAAGATGGGAGTGAGGATATCATTCAAGACTTGTTGAACGACTCTATCCCGAACTGTCGGGATACCAAGGAGTCTTACTCCTCCTCCGTCTTTGGGGATCTCTACCCGCCTGACTGGCTGAGGGGAATACTGCTTGGTTTTAAGCTCCAGAAGAAGTAAGTCGAGGTTATCACTCAGATTTGAGGCGAAGTCACTCAGGCTCTGCTTATCTATTCCAGCCGCGCCTTTTGCTTTCTTCACTTTGATAAATCCTTTGTACAGGCGACGTTTACTTAATAAGTGCCCATACAAACTGTAATAAACTCTCAAAGTCTCATCTCTTCCTTCGGTTTGTGCGCTGTGTGGGGGCGCGATATTTCTTCTTCGTGTCGGTTTATTTCACTTCACTCTTTAGCCTTCTAGCTCAAGGGCAATCTACTAAAGTTCATCAAAGCTACTCCCATGTACGGTTTCTCATTTCAGTCGATTATTTCCATAACTGACCAAGCTGGAATACCCCGATAGCGAACCGGTTTGGGTACCACTAAAAAAAAAACATCTGCTCATCACAGACTTAAAATGTACTTCATCCCTTCGCAGCGCTGGATTGCTTTTGGCAACCTGCACTCCATCAGACATATTGCTGATGATCTGCTTGGTTTTGTCCTCCACACCATTACTGGCTTTCACCGGCCAAGCTTTACTCACTACTACGGATTCATCTGCCACCTCACACCAACGCTGAGCTTGGCTTTCACCTTGATTCAGCGCTTCCGGCATTTGCCCGGATGTGGTGCCAGGCTTCCCCAGTTACTGCACTGGCTCCCTGTTAACAATGCCACCCTCAAGCACAGCTTAGGTCTGACTGAGTATCGGGCTTCGCGCTATTTTGCACGCTTACCCACCAAAGCTGCCGAAACAGGGGGGACGCCTAGTCTTCACTTACGTTGTGTACTGTTAACTTCCTATCGCTTCCTTCAGACCCTGCCGTTGGCCAGCAACGCCCTTGCGATTCAGATTATCTTCCCCTCAGTCGGGGTGATTCAGGTTTCTTTCAACCTGACGGGTTTGCCAGCTTCGCTGGGCAAACAAAAAACCGAGCACTTGGCTCGGTTTCGTTTAAAAGGGGTGAATCAGTATTGCTGTTGACGCAAAGCATCAATACGCTTGTCTAGCGGTGGGTGACTCATCAGCAGCTCACTTAGTGAGCGCTTGCCGTTGATACCAAAGGCCATCATCGAACCCTCAAGTTGCGGCTCATGACTTACCTTAAGTCGCTCCAATGCTGCAATCATCTTGTGCTTACCTACGAGCTGTGCGGCGCCCGCATCGGCGTGGAATTCACGATGACGGCTGTACCACATGGTAATAAAACTCGCTAGGAAACCAAACACCAACTCGAGCACCATGGAGATACCAAAATACACCATCATATTGGTGCCACCCTGCCCCTCGTCATCGCGACTTGATGCAACGATGTTGGCAATAAAGCGAGACAAGAAAATCACAAAGGTATTCACAACGCCTTGCATCAGAGTCATGGTGACCATATCGCCATTTGAAATATGGCTTACCTCATGTGCCAACACGGCCTCGGCTTCATCACGCGTCATATTGTGTAATAGACCGGTCGATACAGCAACAAGCGAGTCATCACGCTTGGCGCCTGTTGCAAATGCATTGATATCTGGAGAATCATAGATCGCCACTGTCGGCATACCGATACCAACTTGCTGTGCTTGGCGGGACACCGTCTCAAGTAGCCAGTGCTCCGTTTCGTTGCGCGGACTTTCGATCACCATGCCCCCAACAGAGCGCAGTGCCATGCTCTTAGACATCATCAAAGAGATAAGTGCACCACCAAAACCAAAGACGGCGGCCATGATAAGTAGCCCAGAGAGACTACCAGGCTGCATGCCAGTGACTGCATAGACAATGTTAAGTACAACGCTTAGGACTAGCACCACCGCCAGGTTCGTTGCTAGAAAGAGTAATACGCGTTTCATTCATTTCTCCACTGGAAAACGTGATTCGATTATCACTTGAGGTTACTTAAGTATATATAGTCTAATTTTTTGACTTGAAGGTTAAGAGCTAAATTGAAACATTTTGTAGATTACGTAACTTATTGTTAACAGTGGTATTTCCTTGAGAGCCTCTCAACATAAGCACAACAAGGGCTTACAACAGATTGAGATCTCCGTCAAAAAACTCAAAACTGCAACAACAATTAATTAACATTACACAAATAGTATTAGACCATGGTCGTATTGAGATAGGGTCAAGCAGGGTTTAAATTGCCAAATGAGGCTTAAGGAAAACAAAATAAGGATAATAGGATGTCACAAGTAAACAACGAGTATCAGATGGCCATTGACCTACTATGCTGTCACTTAGGTCTTTCGGAAAATGAAGCAAAGCAACAGCTAGGCTTGCCTACTGTTAACGACGATAAAGACCAACAGATTGCTGAGACACAGTTTGCGCTAATGGGGCTTGCTCGCGAGCAATGATGGCTGGGTATTGCAGATAAAAAAGCCAGAGACTCAGCTCTGGCTTTTTTGATCACTACTTTTGTAGTGGCGTTAAATCAATGTACTTACCCAAGTTCTTGCGTTTCGGGTTAGGTGTGTACGGGATCTCCCCCATCTTAGGAGCTGGGATGCGAGTTTCAAGGCACTTGATCATCTCGGAGTAATTCTCCGCCCCCGGGTTGACTCGGTTAGCTACCCAGCCGACAATCTCAAGGCCATCGGCAATAATGCTTTCTGCCGTCAACATAGCATGACTCAAGCAACCGAGCTTGATACCGACCACCAACACGACCGGCAGTTTCTCTTGCTGCACCCAACTCGAGTATGACTCGTGGTCATTAACTGGCACGCGCCAACCACCTGCGCCCTCAACTAACACCACATCAGAATTTTGCTTGTGTTGCTCAAGTTTTTGCGAAATCAAGCTGAAATCAATCGCAACATTCTCTGCTTTTGAGGCGATGTGTGGCGAAGCTGGCAACAGGAATGGATAAGGATTAACGTCTTCATAGCTCACCTCAACCGTCGAAACGGAGTGCAAATGACGAGCGTCTGAGTTGCGTGGTCCCAATTCAGTCTGTTCACTACCCGCAGCCACAGGCTTGTATCCGATGGTGCGCTTCCCCTGAGCATTCAGTGCTTGCAAAATAGCTTTTGACGCGACGGTTTTGCCGACATCAGTATCTGTACCAGCGATAAAAAAAGCATCAATCATGCTGTATAACCCCTAAACAAACTTGATAAGTTGCAGGTAATAGACCTTCCTGACTTCTAAACTCTTGGTAAGCCGACTCGACTTGGCGCAGGGTTTGACGGCTAGTCAGGCCCTGCCCGCGCCCCGCTACATGGGTTGCACCAATCCCCTTAAGGTCTCTCATCACGGCTAAGGCCGATGAGTACCACATTACAATGGTCGGCAAGTCTAGTGCATTATGAGTGCAGCTCGCTTGAGCTAACGCAACTTTTACCTGATTGTAGGTGATAAATTGATTTATGTGTTGACACTGGTCCACTTGCGCCCATGCGGCTTCCAGCTCACACAAGGTTCCTTTGAGCAAAGTGCTAAAGACGATCAATCCACCAGGTTTGGTCACACGACGCGCTTGGCAGAGCGGGACACTGAGATCACGACACCACTGCAACGCTAGACTGGAAAATACCACGTCAAACTCACCATCGGAAAATGGCAAAGATTCAGCATCAACCCGGATAAAACTAGCACGCGGGCTAGTACAGCGCACTTGCGCTCTACGCAACATATGACTGGACAAGTCAGCGCACACCACCGTTGCCCCGCGATTGAGCAGTTGAAGAGAGAAGTACCCTGTCCCGCAGCCTAGGTCGAGTACCCGCATACCACGCATGTCCGCAGGCAGCTGAGCCATTAGACGCTGACCCACGTCCCGCTGTAATTGTGCGTGAGTATCATAGGTTTGCGCTGCACGGCCAAAAGCCTCAGCAATCGCATTCTTGTCATCAAAAGTATCGCTACTAGAAGAGACTGCCCCCATTAAGCGGCTCCTTATTGTTGTATCGCTTGACGCAGTCCTGCTGCCAAGGTTTTGATTTGCTTGATTGTATGGTTGGCTGTCAGGGTGATGCGCAGTCGCGCTGTATTGGTTGCAACCGTTGGTGGACGAATTGGGGTCACCCACAGGCCTTGTTGCCGAAGGTAATCAGCCATCGCCACTACGCGGGTACTTGAGCCAACAACAAAGGGTTTGATCGGCGTAGACGTGGCGCGATACTCATTCAGATCCTGTAACTCTTTATGATACAGGGCCGATAGCTCACCAAGCTTGTCTCGACGCCACTGCTGGGAGCGAATCATGCTAATCGCATGCGTTGTAGCGTGTGCCTGCGCTGGCGGCATCGCCGTCGAATAGACGTGATGACGAGCAAATTGGGTCAAATAGTCACCGAGCATTTCGCTACACAAGATTGCTGCCCCGGATAAGCCAAAAGCCTTGCCAAATGTGACCACCAAGATGTCCGGATGCACCCGCGCTGCGCTGCAACTGCCACGGCCTTCTTCACCCAACACTCCGACACCATGGGCATCATCGACCATATACCAGGAATGTTCACCACACGCGGCCTCAATATCAACCAAAGGGGCACAGTCGCCATCCATGCTAAACACCCCCTCCGTCACGACTAGGTTGACGCAATCTTTCCTCAGCATGGGTTGGAGATGAGAGATATCGTTGTGGCGAAAACGGCGCATCGTCGCCGGCGACAAGATCCCTGCCTCGATAAGCGAGGCGTGATTGAGTTTGTCTTGGATCACTCGGTCGCCCGGTTGTAATAGGCTAAATAGCACTGCTTGGTTAGCACTAAAGCCACTGCTAAACAAAATCGCCCTGTCATAGCCTAGCCAATCACACAAGGCGCTTTCGAGATTTTGATGTGCATGACTAAACCCCGTCACCAAAGGTGACGCAGCACTGCCTGAGCCATAGATGCTTAGCCCCTGCTGCCAAGCCTTAAGTAACTCAGGGTCATGAGCGAGACCAAGATAATCATTACTGGAAAAATTGAAAAATCGCCGACCATCACACTCAAGTTCGGTTTGATTACCAGCGATCACAGGTTGCAATGCTCGACTAAGCCCTGCCTCTCTACGCGATTGCAGTGCTTTATCAATGCGCTGCGCAAACTTAGACACTGGCATCGTAGAACAGATCGTCTTTGCCCGGCCTGGCTGTCACTCGCTCAGCAACACGCTCAAGCAGCTCACTCGCTTGAATCTCGTCAGGCTTTTGCACGGCCGGCTCTCGGTTGATCCCAAGCTTGGCAAATAGCTGCAAGTCCTTATCCTCACTTGGGTTTGGGGTAGTAAGCAGCTTACAGCCGTAGAAAATCGAATTCGCCCCTGCCAAAAAACACAAAGCCTGCATCTGAGGGTTCATATTTTCTCGCCCTGCCGATAGACGTACCGCCGATTTCGGCATCATGATGCGCGCCGCTGCAATCAAGCGCACAAAATCAAAAGGATCAATCTCCTCAGCCTCTTCTAGTGGCGTACCTTTAACCTTAACCAGCATATTGATTGGCACGCTCTCGGGTTGGGTAGGCAAGTTAGCCAGCTCTACCAGTAATCCGGCTCGGTCATCGTGATTTTCACCCATGCCAATAATCCCGCCGGAGCAGATTTTCATGCCCACATCGCGAACGTGGGCGAGCGTGTCCAACCGATCTTGATAAGTACGAGTGGTAATAATTTTGTCGTAGTACTCGGCAGAGGTGTCGAGATTATGATTGTAGTAGTCGAGTCCGGCCTCAGCTAGGGTCTGTGCTTGGTCTGGTGTCAACATACCGAGCGTCATACACGTCTCTAACCCCAGTGCCTTGACCCCTTTGATCATATCGGTAAGCATCGGCATATCCCTTTGCTTTGGGTTCTTCCACGCCGCGCCCATACAAAAACGGGTTGACCCCGCGGCTTTGGCTTTCTGCGCCGCCTGCAGGACATTGTCGACTTGCATAAGTGGTTCATTACTGACATCGGTCGTATACCGAGCACTTTGCGGGCAATACTTACAGTCCTCTGGGCAGGCACCTGTTTTGATCGAAAGCAGCGTACTGACTTGAACCTGATTCGGTTGCTGAAAGTGCCGATGAACCTGCTGTGCTTCAAAAACTAAGTCCATAAACGGCTTAGCCAACAGTGAATGGACTTCCTCTACTGTCCAATTGTGACGAACTTGCAAAATGAATCCTTTTGATTTTAATCCGATTGTTGGTTAGTCTACCTCGACCTTTTTTGGTGTCAACCTCGTTTAACTTAACGAGGTTGACATTAGCTTACTTTTCAATCACCAGGAAATATTCATGGCTATGGATCTCGCCTTTGACCGCCAGCATCTCTGGCACCCCTACACATCAACAATATCACCTCTGACCTGCTACCCCGTCGTGAGTGCGCATAGTGTCAGCTTAATCTTAGAAGACGGTACCGAACTGATCGATGGCATGTCATCATGGTGGGCTGCGATCCATGGTTATAATCACCCTGTGCTCAATGCAGCTGCACATCTGCAAATAGACACCATGGCACATGTGATGTTTGGCGGGATCACCCATCAGCCCGCCATTGATGTCGGCAAAAAGCTGCTAGAACTTGCCCCTGATAGCCTGGAACACATTTTCCTAGCTGATTCGGGCTCGGTGGCGGTGGAAGTTAGCCTTAAGATGGCGCTGCAATACTGGCACGCCAAAGGCCAATCTCGGCCCAAATTTCTCACCCTAAGCCACGGCTATCACGGCGACACGTTTGCTGCGATGTCAGTGACCGATCCTGACAACTCAATGCACTCGCTCTATAAAGGCTTTTTACCCGAGCACCTGTTTGCTCAGTCGCCAAGATGCCGCTTTGGCGGCGATTGGGATCCTGAAGATCTCAATGATTTTCACTGCAAGCTCGCCGACCATCATCACCAGATTGCCGCGGTTATCCTTGAGCCTATCGTCCAAGGGGCTGGCGGAATGCGTATTTATCACCCTAATTATCTGCGCGGCGTCAGGGATCTATGCGATCGTTATGGCGTGCTATTGATCTTAGACGAGATCGCCACTGGATTTGGCCGTACCGGCAAAATGTTTGCTTGTGAGCACGCAGGCGTTGTGCCAGATATCATGTGTGTCGGCAAAGCGCTGACCGGGGGCTATATGACCCTGTCAGCGACCTTAACCAGTCGTGAGGTCGCCAATACAGTTTGCGGCGGCGAAGCAGGGTGTTTTATGCATGGGCCGACCTTTATGGCTAACCCACTGGCTTGCTCAGTCGCAAACGCAAGTTTGGGGATACTCTTGCAAGGAGAGTGGGAAAAACAGGTCGCTAGTATTGAGCAGACATTTGCTCAGCTTTTACCTAAACTCCGGGTCTACCCTCAAGTAAAAGATGTCCGCTGGTTAGGGGCAATTGGCGTGGTTGAGACACATTCGAGCGTCAATATGGAGGTGATACAGTGTCACTTTGTTGAAAAAGGGGTGTGGATACGTCCGTTTGGAAGGCTGATTTATGTGATGCCGCCATTTGTTAGTCAAAGAGAAGATATAGCTAGGTTGGTAGAGGCTATTGCTCGCGCAGTCGAAAAACCGTGTTGTTTTGCTTAATGGATTCCCATAATAAAAATGGGCTCGGTCAGTGCCGAGCCCTATTAACATTACTGTTTAGATTACCAGTAGAAACGCGCACCGATAGCAAAATTGCTTTCACCATCAGCTGTAGTGAAACCAACTACGGTCTCAGAACCTTTGTTGCTGTAGCCTAGTGTCGTACCATCAGCGTAAGCATATTCTGCATAAGTGCGTGCCCAGCTATTGAAGCGGTGTTCCAAGCCTAGGTAGATAAGCGTGCCATCACCATCTACAATGTCAGCGCCAGATGCTGATTGGTCGACAAACTCATAACCGCCGTATAGCGCAGTCTTTTCTGTTGCCTGGAAGATGCCAGCCAGTGAAAACGCATTTTCTTTTACCGTCAGCGATGAGTCTTTGCGCTCAACCTCAGCGTTGTAGTAGGTAAATCCGATTAAGTGATCACCTAAGGCGTACTCAGTCGTTAGCTCAAAGTAAGTATTTTGCAGGTCAGCCTTAACATCTTTTGGTGCATCAGTGTCAGATTTATCTTCGCCAACTACATGTGCATAGTCACGGTTAACACCCGCACCAACGTGAAGGTTTAGAGCACCAAACTCTGTACCAGCAAAAATTTCATACAAGTCTTGGTTTGATTCGTTCTCGTTTAGACCCCAGCTACCCTGTACCCAAAAGCTGTCAGCCGTGTAGTTGTATTTCACTTGTGAATCATGCAATGCGTCACTTAGTGTACGGTCACGCAGCGCCGTACCACCGAAGAAATAAGAGTAATCAGCACCATAGATATCCTCACCCGTAGTCCACTGCTTACCAAACTTAATTGTGCCAAAATCACCTGCAAAACCAAATTCATGCAAACGTACATTAACATCTTTATTGTCACGTACACCCACTTCAACCTTGCCCAGAACATCTACAGAGCTTGATAGGGCGTGACTACCATCAATACCCATGCGTGATGAACCTGAACTCAAATCTGCCTTATGATTATCTGCATCTTTGAACTTAAGCTCAGTACGCAACTGACCGTAAAAGTCAATCGCACTGTCATCCGTTTTGTAGATTTCTGCTGCATTTACTGACGTTGCTGCTGAAGCAACAACTAATGCTAGTAAGGTTTTTTTCATAATTTCCACTGCCTTTTCTTAGTATGGGATACCGATCCTGGTTCCCTTTTTAGTTTTATTGGCGCCAATTCATGCTCTTAGTGGCATGATATTCGCGCCGTTAAATGTCTAACGGCAGAGTGCAAAAGATAAATATTTATGTCAAACCCGACCAAAGAGATGTCAAAAAAGATAAATATCGATAGTTTTCAGACACTTAAATGATTTTGCATTTTTTACATCAACTTCTCTTTCATCATCTCATGGTTATTTAGTAACCAGTTGAAACATCTCAAATTTAGAACAAACTACTGATAATTAGAGCAGTTAACCTATCATTGCAAAATTGCAAACTTTGTTAACTTTAGTTTGCAACATTTCATTTTCATTACTCTTCTCCTGACTTAACGCTGTGTTGTTACTAGGTGTTTTTGTGATCTAGATCACATTTATTGCAAGCAACACAACTCTAGTGTTTATTACCTGATAGCCAGTCAAATGTGCTAGACTCGCCGGTTCACTCAACAGGACCCCATATGCTGACACCAAACATCCAAAAATCGATTCGTACGAGCTATCAAAACCTTCAGGCTCAGCTTGATAACTTTGTCCCGCGCCGATCACAGAACTATCTGGTTGCCGAGATCGCGAAATCACTCTGCGGGGAGTACCATAAATCGACACGCATGATTGTGGCTGAAGCAGGAACGGGGATTGGTAAGTCTCTGTCATATTTGATGGGCGCTATTCCTGTTGCGGTGCTGAATAACCGTAAAGTGGTGATCTCAACCGCGACCGTGGCACTTCAAGAGCAGTTGATTAACAAAGACCTGCCGCTCTATCGACGTATTACCGATCTCGATTTCGAATTTATTCTCGCCAAGGGGAGACAACGCTACTGTTGTGCCGAAAAACTTGCCGTCGTCTCTGGCGAAGATGGCGGGCAAACCGCCCTGTTTGAGAGCAAGCCAAAAGCAAAAGATGTCGAACTGCTGGCTCGCTTGCACAAAGCCTTGAGTGAGGGTAAGTGGGATGGTGATCGTGATAGTTGGCCCAAGCCGATTAAAGATGAGCTGTGGAAGCTGATTGTTAGCGATAAACACTCTTGCAATAACAGCTTACCAGCACACCGTGGCTGTCCATTCTCAAAAGCGCGTGCTGATTTGGACAAGGCGGATGTGATCATTGCCAACCACAGCCTAGTAATGGCCGATGCGGACCTCGGCGGCGGCATCATCTTACCCGAGCCTGAGAACACCATTTATGTGTTTGACGAAGCACACCATCTGCCTCATGTGGCTCGTGAGCACTCATCAGCAGCGGCGAGCCTGAAAGGCGCCGCAACTTGGCTGGAGCGTCTGAATCAGGTCATCACCAAATACGCCAGTTTGGCCGATGAAAAGCGCGCAGCTCGGTTTAGAAACGACCTGCAGGAAGCGATTCAAACGATCATCCCGACCTTAACTCAAATGCCTAAGCAATTTGATCCGGCTCATTTTGATGAGGGTATCTATCGCTTTGAAAACGGTGAACTGCCGACTTGGCTGTTTGAGGAGGCAAAGGGGCTCAAGAGCAGCACGCAAAAGCTAGCGCAGTCTACTGGTAAGATCGCCGATCTGATCTCAGAGCGAGTAAAAGATGGCGAGCTGGCATCAAGGCTCGCCGAGCCTGCCTTGGCCGAACTCGGCTTTTACATTCAGCGCTGTGACAACCTTGCTCAGGTTTGGTCTTTAATGGCAGAGCCGTCGCGTGAGAAAGGCGCACCGCTTGCCCGCTGGCTTGAACTCAACCCAGATCGTGAGGGTGATTTCATCGTCTCCGTGTCACCACTCGAGGTTGGCTGGCAGCTTGACCAACAGATATGGAGTCGCTGTATTGGTGCGGTGGTCACCTCTGCAACCCTTAGGGCGCTCAATCAATTTAGCTATTTTTGTCGCCAGGCCGGGATTAGTGAACGTGCGGAAGATGGGGTTAAATTCTTGGCGCTGGCCTCGCCCTTTGACTACCCAAATCAAGCTGAGCTGATCATCCCGGCAATGAAGTACGAACCTTCAGCGCCTCAATTTACCGAATATCTTATAGATATTGTGCCTAAGTTAATTGAAGACAAACAGGCTAATTTGATTCTATTCTCGTCTTACTGGCAGATGAATCAGGTAGCGGAGAAGCTCGCGACCCTGTTCACTAAAAAGGGCTGGGCACTACAGGTTCAAGGCGATGCATCAAGGGCTGAAATTCTAAAAAAACATAAAACCTTGGTCCAATGCGGTAAAACCAGCGTGCTATTTGGTACTGGCAGCTTTTCAGAGGGTTTGGACCTACCCGGTGATGAGTTGACTAACTTGATCATTACCAAGATACCGTTTGGCGTTCCAACCTCACCGGTGGAGCAAGCTCACTCGGAGTATATCGAACGCTGTGGTGGCAATCCCTTTATGCAGATAGCGGTCCCCGAGGCGAGTAAAAAGCTGATCCAATCTGTTGGGCGACTGCTGCGTAAAGAGGCCGATTCTGGTAAAGTCTACCTGCTTGATCGCCGCGTGGTTTCAAAGCGTTACGGAAAATCTCTCTTGGACTCATTACCTCCGTTTAAGCGCACAATACACAAATAAACAATAAGAAAGAAGTTATGGAATTTTTAGAACCGAGTGTGTTAGCCCTACTCGCGCTGGTGGCATTCGTTGCGGGATTTATTGATGCGGTTGCCGGTGGTGGTGGTATGCTCACCGTCCCAGCCTTGCTATCGATAGGCCTGCCGCCGCATATCGCACTAGGTACCAACAAACTGGCTGCATCTTTTGCCTCGTCGACGGCCGCCTTTACCTATTACAAAAAGAATTTATTCGAACCAAGCTTTTGGATTCCGGCTTTTATCGCCACTTTAATTGGCGCAATATCCGGTACCTTGGTCGTAGACGCCATCAGTACTGAATGGCTAGAAAAAGCGCTACCTTTGGTGATCTTAATGACGGCGGTCTACACCTTGTGGCCGAAGTCGCAAAATGCCAATCAAAATACGCTGCCAGCGAAGTGCTCTAAAGTAAATAAGAAGCAGTATCTGCAAGGATTTACCCTTGGCTTTTATGACGGTGTTGCAGGTCCCGGCACCGGTGCATTTTGGACAGTGAGCTCCATGGCACTATACCGCTTGAATATTTTGCTTGCCTCTGGGCTTGCCAAGGCAATGAACTTCACCAGTAACTTTACCTCTCTGGTGACCTTTGCCCTTCTCGGTCATATTAACTGGCTGCTAGGCTTAACCATGGGCGTTTGCTTGATGTTGGGGGCCTACGTCGGTGCACATTCAGCGATACGCTTTGGCGCTGCATTTATCCGCCCCGTTTTCGTTACCGTTGTGATCGTGCTCGCCGTCAAACTGGCGATTGATGCATGGTTTTAAGTCAGTCTTTGATCAGCATAGGTAATTTTCATGGTTGAAATGGAAAAAGTCGACAGCTTGTTAGACGAGCTCGCACAGCAAGCTGCCCAAGTCGACCGACACAGGGGGGAACACCACCTGCCGCTGTTTGATGAGCGGCTGTTTCAATCCCGTTCTAGATTGTTGGTACCTTGCGTTGCAGAAACCCGATCCATCGTCAACTCTATTCGCCGTGAACAAGAGGCAGGACTACTCACTCAATTGCGAGCCGAATACCTTACCGAGCGCTTGATCAGCCAAATCGCCGCGATTCAGCGTGAGCTCTCCACGGTTAAGATTCGCTCAAGAGAACCCAAGCACTCGAGCTATTTTCGCAAGCCGATCAACGTGCTTTATCAAGAGCTGGCACAGCACCAGGAGTGGGAAAGACGCTTGCATGAGATGGTGCTAGACAAACAGCGCGCATTAAACACTGCCCCAGCGTTTTATCAGCAACAAGCCCAGCAAGCGCTGCTCACTGCTGAGCAGAGGCTTGAGCGTTGCCGGAGCGCCAAGCTCAAAATTGAACGACAAATTACTTATCGCGAGAAGCACCAATAATGACGACAGATACCCAGCCAAATAATGGTCTTGAACAGGCACCTGAAGACATCAAGCTTGCAGTAGACCTGATTTTTCTACTTGAGAGTAATGACATTGACCCAGAGGTTGCATTGAAAGCGCTAGAGATTGTGCGCAATGATTTGCTGCGCAAGGTTGCCAAAGAGGGCTAATACCTCGCTGGAAATCATTGGTTAAAAAAAGGGAAATGCGCGAGCGCATTTCCCTTTTTTATTATCACTTGTTTAACGCGACCAGCCTGTACCAGCGCTTATTGCGCAGTAACAGCCTTAGCTGACTCTTCCTTACCTGCCAACCATGAACGAAACATAGTAATTGAGGTATAGAGCACGACAAAGGCAACCAGCCACGCGAGCGTGTCGAGATCTAACGACTTAACAATCAATGCGGCGATAAGGACGGCAATAGGACCTGTGATCGCCACAGAGAGGGCCGCGCGGGTATTCAGTGCTCGACGCTGGATAAAGCTGCCTGCAGAAAAGAAACACAGAAACGCACACGATCCCATCATAATTGGAAACGCCGCAATCGGGTTCATGCCCAGCAAATAGATCATCGTCATACATGGCGCATACAAACCAATTCCCACGGTCATCAGGGCGCCAAAGATAAAGTTACCGATAATGGCCACAATCAGTTTTGTCCCTGACAGTCCCATCTCTGTGCCACCAAGGGGCATCAGCTCAAGACGACCGGCAAACATGAGTAACGCGACGACAAGCAGAGCACAGCCCATAATTAAACGAATCATTTGGCGATCAAGTCCGGCAACCAAACGGGCTCCAATCGTCGCACCAACACAAGCCGACGCAATCAGACTCAAGAGTGTCGTAATATCGACCTCAACTGCGGTAAGAAAGATCAGCGATTGAACCACAGTAGCGAGGGCGGCTTGCGCGTTTAAGGTGCCGGGCAAGTCTTTGTCATCAACTAATTTAAACTGTTTGTAGCCAGCGGTTTTAATCGCAAAGCTGCCAACACCTAAGGTGTCACAGAAGTTGGCAAAAGCACCAATTGCGCCCACTGCGACTACATTGGTCGTTTGCTCTGTGTGGCGCTTGGCTCGCCATGCTTGCACCAGCATGAAGATAAAGGTCAGACCGCCAATAATCAGACCAGCCTGAAGAAGGGTTAACACGCTCATTTTATGTCGCCGTATAGTAAAAAACGCGCGATTTTAACCACAATTTGGCGACTGTGCCACGTAATAAACCAACTTTTACTCTTTAGGCTAATTACATTAACAAATCTCTAGCAACACTTTGTTACTAGATATGCTCATTATTGTAATCGTCTAACTTCTCTTCGCCGCCCAATATAAACTGATAGAGGACTCTCGAGGACAAAAAGAACAGCATCAACCCGGCACAGACTAGGTAAAAGCGTCCAAGGCTAGCTTGATCAACTACCCAAACTTCAACCAGTACTGCAGCCATAAGACCTGCTAGGATCATTTGCACCGAACCTGACAGGGCCGAGACCGCACCCGCCTGTTGTTTATGCGGGGTGAGCAGCAGCGATATTGAGATAGGAAAGGACAGCCCTTGAGCAAAGGCAAAACCAGTAAAAGCAATCACCAGGCTATGAGCGCTAGGGGTACTCGCTAACAGCCACACACCCGCGATAGACACAATCCCCATTGCTAAGGCAAGCAAGTACTGTGAGCTTAGATGACGGTTGAGAACATTAAGGGCAATGGTGCCGGCCAATAGGCCCAGTGAAGGAATAAGCATCACGCTACCATACTGGGCAACTGTCATACCATGCACAGTCTGCATTAAGAACGGCAATAGGCTTAGCGTGACCACTGCGCCAGAGAATGTAATCCAGTTGTAGCTTGCGCTTTGAATCACCTGCCAGTTGACCATCAGCTTGGCATAATTCACCGCCACTGTGCCTGGTTTAAATCGCTTTTTTGCATATGGTAAGGTCTCTGGCAGTACTCGCCAGCCAAGGCCAATAATCACAGCAAGATAAACCAATACAGCCGCAAAAACAGATTGCCAACCAAACTCAAAGGCCAACCACCCTCCCAAGACCGGAGCGACAATAGGGATAATTGATGCGGTCACCGATATATAAGACAGAGCCTTGGTTAACTGGGCACCATCGTAGCTGTCTCTGAGCACGGTGCGACCAAGCACCGAGGCACTTCCTGCTCCCAAGCCCTGTAATAGACGACCCACCACCAGCGCCAAATAGCTGTCTGCTAATGTTAGACAGACCAGGGTTCCCAAGATATAAATCCCCTGGCCGATAAAGAACACAGGGCGACGACCGATGGCGTCTGATAACGGACCATAAAACAACTGTGAGCCACCAAAGCCAATCAGAAACAGCGTCACCACCAACTGGATGTCCGTTGAACTCACCACCAATGAGTCGCTCATCAGTGGCAGTGAGGGTAAGTAAATACTCACACCAACTTGGCCAGTTGCAATGATCATCATCGCTAACAGCATCGGGGTAGGATTAAATGAGGGGTTATTTTTATTCATGCCCGTAGTCTATATTATTGTTTCAACTGTGATAATTGGGCATTATGGAAACTGATTAATTCCAACTAGGAAACAATAAACGGGGGACACCATGGACTGGATCGAGTGTGTCAATACATATATTAAGGTGGTTGAGGAAGGGAGCTTTAATGGCGCAGCTCGTCGGTTGAACACCACAAGCTCGGCGGTGAGTAAGCGTGTGAGTTGGTTGGAAGACAAGATAGGGACTCAACTATTGCGTAGGACTACCCGCTCTTTATCGCAAACAGAGGCTGGGGTGTTGTTTTATCATGGCAGTCGAAAGTCGATTGAAGGCTGGCAATCTCTGGTCGATGAAACTCGCTCACTGAGCGCATCCCCCAAGGGCTTGCTTAAAATTGGCGCGACGGTTGCAGTGGGCTCTAAGTTTCTTGTGCAGTATTTAAACGAGTTTCTAGAGCTTTATCCTGATATTCGTATCCAGCTAATCACCACAGTGCCTGGCCAAATTCCCGAGATGAACCTCGATGTGTTTATTTCTCGTGAATTAGAGCAACTTAATTCACTCAGTGTGAGACAAACACCACTGTTAGAACGCCAAGTCGGCCTCTATGCTGCGCCACGCTATATCGAAAAGTATGGTCAGCCCGAGTCCCTTGAGGATCTACAACATCATAATGTGTTGATTTGGGGCGAGCGCCCCGAGCGAGAATACCGTGTCTTAAACAACAAGCGTCTGCTGGTTAGTGGTAACTTCTCTACCACCAATCCAGAAGCCCTTTTTTATGCAGGAAAGGCAGGGATGGGGATAATGATCGTCAGTGAATTTATGATTGAGCATGAGGTAAAGAGGGGTCAATTGGTTCGCCTCCTACCCGATATTAGTGCCGAGGAACAAACTGTCTATGCATACTACCCCAAGCTTGATTACGAGCACACTCGTACTCGATTATTCGTTGACTACCTTAAACAGCGCTTGGTCACCGCTCATATCGACCCAAGCTAATTTAATAGACTCTTTAACTTGAGGTCACTTGGGTATAGAAGTCATAAATAACAAAAACGCCGCTCGACAATATCAAGCGGCGTTTAGCGTTACGTTTTTACCAAATTACGCTTTCGCGCAGCTTGCCATCTTAGACTTAGACATTGCTGATAGAGCAAAGCATACCGCAACAAAGGCGACTGCCGTTGCAACAAATGAGATTGCGATCGAAGAGCTAAAGCCTAGCGTGATGTAACCAACTGCTGAGATCACAGCCACTGATACCGCATAGGGCAGCTGAGTCGCTACGTGGTCAATGTGGTTACAACGTGCACCTGTCGAAGACAAAATGGTTGTATCCGAGATTGGTGAGCAGTGGTCGCCAAATACCGAACCACCAAGTACGGCGCTTAGCATTGGTAGCATCAGGGCGATGTCCGTCGCTGCTGCCATATCACCAGCGATTGGTAGCATGATGCCAAACGTACCCCAAGAAGTACCGGTCGAGAAAGCCATGACACCCGCCAGCAAGAATAGAATAACCGGTAACCATTGTGGACCAATATTGCCTTCTACCAGTGTCGACAGGTAGCTACCTGTGTTCATATCACCGATAACCGTACCGATTGTCCATGCAAACACCAGGATCAGGATCGCACCAAACATCGACTTAGCACCTACCCAAAGTGCATGACCGATTTCAATCGCTGGCATGCCTTGTTTGAATACCGTCACAAGAGCGACAACCAGACCGATCACGCCGCCGTAGATCAGCGAGCGACCCACATCGGTGTTCTCAAAGGCACCAAGAAGGCTGAAGGCCTCGCCTTCCGCGGCAAGCTCTGAGCCGCCAGTATAGAGCATGGCAACTACCGTGGCTGCGATAAGCGCGACGATAGGTAGGATTAGATCCGATACTTTACCGTTTTCACTTGGCTCAATACCAAGGTCTTCGTTGAGCTCTTCTTTTGCTGACTTGTCGTCTTCAAAGCCATGGCCTTGTGAGGCCTCAATCTCATGCTTACGCATTTGACCAACGTCAAGTTGGAACCAAACCACGGCAAAGACCATCAATAGCGCAAATACCGCGTAGAAGTTCATCGGGATCATGCGCACATAAGCGCCGATTGCAGAGTATTCAGTTACACCATGAGAGACCAAGATACCTGCAACGATCGTCATGATGTAAGCACCCCAACTTGAAGCTGGCATGAGTACACACATAGGTGCTGCAGTTGAATCAAGGATATAAGCCAGCTTAGAGCGTGATACGTAGTAGCGATCGGTAACCGGGCGAGAGATCGCGCCGACTGCTAGGCTATTAAAATAGTCGTCAATAAAAATGAATACGCCTAGAAATGCCGCTAGAAGCTTAGAGCCACGCTTGCTCTTAACTCGAGACTGAGCCCACTCTGCAAAAGCACGAGTTGCACCAGAAAGGGTTAGCAATGCGGTCATCATGCCAAGAAGCACAAGGAAGCCAACAATACTCATATTCCACTCGTTGACACCGCCGTCTTCAACAAACACACTTGAGACTACCGAACCTACGTAGCCTGCAGATGCTGACAGAGAGTAGCCGTTAAGCAGCAGCGCACCAAGCACAGTACCAACACCAAGAGAGAGTAATACGCGACGGGTTACAATCGCTAATGTGAGAGCTACCAAGGCTGGTATTAATGACATCGGGGACGATGCAAAATCGATTAAATTCATGATCTTCAAAAACCAAATTCATTGTAGTTATGTGGTCAGAGATCTACTGTAGTGAAACCAGCACCGATAAGTGATGGCTAGAGATAAGAAAGGTCGGCGAAAGCCCAACCCAACCCCACAGTAGCGCTCCATAGTAATTTCTACCCCACATACCTTGTGAGTATAGACTATGGCAGTGTTGCGTCTTTCGAGCGCAACCCCAGCAAACTGCCTTGATGAGCAAGTCTACTTCGGCGATAGAGCCTTTCACGTGGGTTCATTGGCATCACCCCAACCAACGCTACTGATCTACTATCGCGCCTCTACCGCTTGAGCTTTAAAATTAATCACCTCACAAACAAGAATTTGCAACAGATTTAACATGCTCAAGCATTAGGTGCGGGTCATTCTACTTATGGAATTTTGATTTGCAACACATTATACCTAGATAACTGTCACATCGCCTAAGAGGCGCACCTAGCGTGCTACAGATGCGAAACCTTCCCCAAACCTTCAATTAACCAATGGTCAACTTGAGGCAAAACCTTAGTAGCTGATAGCGTCACACAAGC
The DNA here is from genome assembly GCF_055391395.1 of Vibrio sabulosilitoris. Taxonomy (NCBI): domain Bacteria; kingdom Pseudomonadati; phylum Pseudomonadota; class Gammaproteobacteria; order Vibrionales; family Vibrionaceae; genus Vibrio; species Vibrio sabulosilitoris. The sequence goes on along the minus strand of NZ_AP029599.1, from coordinate 1,535,126 downwards.
GTGATCTAGATCACGCTGCAGTGAAAGCTGCAGGATATTCCCTACTTTTGTTAAAAAAAGAATATTTTTAGCCATATGATTTGTTTTGCGACATTTTGAACAAAAACCACTCAAAAGATAAGATAAAAAAGTCACTAAAGGATGTTTTAGTGCATAAGTTCACTACTGTGGGAACAATTTTTAGACTCTAGTGTCAATAAATGAAGCAATTATTCTAACTTTTGCGACAATAAAAGCGCGATTTAGATTGCGAAATTTTAATCTTCCTATAGTATGCGCGAGCATATTGTCTATATATTATTGTCACACTCTAATATTGGGTATATGATATTTAATGTTGACTTAATTAATTAATGGGAAGAGTCATGTCGGAACTAACAAAAACACTACTTAATATCCGTAGTCTTCGTGCCTTCGCACGTGAACTAACTCTAGAGCAACTTGAAGAAGCGTTAGAAAAATTTACCCTTGTTGTCGATGAACGCCGCGACGCGGCAGAAGCTGAGCAAGCAGCAAAAGCAGAACAAGAAGCAAAACTTGCTGCTATTGCCGAGCAAATTTCTAAAGATGGTATCGACGTTGAAGCATTAATTTCTGCGTTGTCTGGTGAAGCGACTAAAACTAAGCCAAAAGCCAAACGCGCTCCTCGTCCAGCAAAATACAAATATGTCGATGCGTCGGGTGAAGAGAAAACATGGACAGGCCAAGGCCGCACTCCATCTGTTATCCAAGCTGCGCTGGATGAAGGCAAGTCTCTAGAAGACTTTGCAATCTAAACTTTCAAGTTTCACTTGATATGAAAAAAGGCTCATTTATGAGCCTTTTTTAGTATTTTGTGCATGCAATTTGGTATGTGAACCAAATAAGTAATATTTACTTATTTCTGACAAAAGACCAACAATAGTGAGTTAGGACCCTGAAGGCTATGGCAACTCACATTGTAGCCCTAAGTATCTTGGGGTTATACAATCGGTTTTTGAGCACGCTGAATAAGTTTTAGTAAAACATTATCCGCCACTTCACCGGCAACGCCTACCAACTTGTCTGCCAATTTTTTCTTCTGTACATATTGAATCTGTAGCACGGTTTTGTCTTTACATGCTGCCACAATAATATCGTCAGAGGTGGTAATTTCGTCTACTAGACCTTTGTCTTTTGCGGTGGTACCAAACCAATGCTCACCCGTTGCAACGCTTGATAGATCAAGCTGTGGGCGACGTTGGCGAATATAATCTTTAAACAAGTCATGCGTTTCTTCAAGCTCTTGCTTAAACTTATCCCGAGCTTTATCGGTGTTTTCACCAAACATAGTCAATGTGCGCTTGTATTCACCTGCAGTTAGTTGCTCATATTCAATGTCATGCTTTTTTAGCAGTTTATTGAAATTGGGCAATTGGGCAATTACACCAATAGAGCCAACGATAGCAAAGGGAGCTGAGACTAATTTATCGGCAATACAAGCCATCATATAACCGCCACTTGCTGCGACTTTATCCACGGCAACAGTCAATGGCAGACCAGCTGCTTTAATTCTATCCAATTGAGAGGAAGCCAAACCGTAACCATGCACCATTCCCCCACCTGACTCTAGTCGAAGTAATACCTCATCCCCCTCTCGAGCCACCGAGATAATTGCGGTGACTTCTTCGCGCAGAGACGCGACTTCTTTAGCGTCAATACTGCCATGAAAATCAAGAACAAACAGATGTGGTTCACGCTTTGTATCTAGCTGCTTTTCTTTTTCAGCCTTTTTAATCTCTTTTTCGCGTGCCTTGTTCTTTTCTTTCTCAGCTTTATTCTCAGCTTTATCTCGAGCCTTGATAAAAGCAGCATCATGTAGATGATGTTCAAGTTGCTCGATGTTTTGCTTATAAGATTGGCTGAGGTCAGTGATCTCTAACTCACCTTTAGTTCTATTTTGCTTACCATTGACCGCCTTTGCTAACACTAATAACACAACGATAGCAATCACTATCGTGGCGATTTTGGCGAAAAATAGACCGTAGTCCAACAAAAATTCCAATATTCTTCCCTCTATCATATTTCAAATACCGACAAAACAGATCAGCTGTAAGCTTAGAACCAGATTGCACGACTAACTGTCTCACAACAGAGCAAACAAGATCCATCGGTGTCACCGTGTTCAATTAAGCCGAACGTAGTTATTGTTTTGTACTTTATTGTTAGGCTATTGTACTGTTCAGGAAGAAATAAACACAACTGACAATTATACTTAAGTAACTCAAAGGTGCGTTTTTGTTCATATTTGCTTGGTTAATTGGTGCCGAGGGCGAACAGATTGAATCTATCGCTTCGATCCCTACAGAAGACAACAAGCAAAGCAATCCTCCCGGTAAAGGAGAGCCAACGACCTCAAAAGTTACTTAGGGACTCACTACCTCATACTTGATTACACGACGTAATAGGGAATCGTATTTTGGATTACTTAGTCTCAGCTGATACATTAAAAAACAAGGTTATATTAGTTACCGGAGCAGGAGCAGGTATTGGTAAACAGGCCGCTCTGAGTTTTGCACAATATGGTGCCACGGTCATTTTACTTGGTAGAACAGTCGACAAGCTCGAAGCAGTTTACGATGAAATTGAGGCTGCAGGCTACCCACAGCCCGCCATTATCCCCTTGGATATGATGGGAGCGACTAAACAGAATTATCTCGACATGGCTGATACCATAGAGGGACAATTTGGCCAACTGGATGGGGTGCTGCACAATGCAGGCGCACTTGGTGTCCTGTGCCCATTTGATCAGATAGAAGAGAGCATGTTTGATGAAGTAATGCAGACCAACGTCAAAGCGGCCATGTTGATGACCCAGGCGCTGTTACCCCTATTAAAGAAAAGTGAAGATGGCCGACTAGTGTTTACATCTTCAACCGTCGGTCACCAAGGACGTGCATTCTGGGGGAGCTACTCTATCTCTAAATTTGCCACTGAAGGAATGATGCAAGTATTGGCGGATGAATACAGTGACTCCAACCTAAGAGTCAATGCAATTAACCCTGGTGGCACTCGCACAGGAATGCGCGCCAAAGCTTTTCCAGCCGAGGATGCCTCAGAGTTGAAAACGCCACTCGATATCATGCCCCTCTATCTGTATCTCATGGCACCAGAAGGACGAGACATACACGGTCAATGCATTGACGCACAGCCTAAAAATTAAAAAGGGGCGAGGATCGGGTTACACTTCGTTCCGAGGTGCGAAGAAAGGTGCGAGGGACGAGTTACACTTTGTTCCGAGGTACGAGTAGTCTGCTAGGTGTGGTAGTTTCATCGTTTCTCAAAAAGTGGTGCCGCCGTTTACTTAGATTAAAAGCTCGCAACCTCGCTTACGGTGAGCGAGTCACCCACAACGCGCGCTGGACTCCTCGCTCCTCGTAGGGCAACACCCATCCTCGAACCTCGAAACTTACTTGTTTTTGGCCTCGAAGGCCGCGAGTTGCTCCGGGGTGGCTGGGAGTTGATGGTTGGTCTTCCACTCGTCGTAAGTCATGCCATACACTCTTTGACGCGCATCGTCGATATCGATGTCCAACGCGAGTTGCTCGGCTTCTGCCTTGTACCATTTGCTAAAGCAATTGCGGCAGAAGCCTGCCAAAATCATTAAGTCGATATTTTGTACCTGCTTATTCGCGTCAAGGTGTGCGAGCAAGCGACGGAAAACAGCCGCATCCAGTTGGTCTTGCTGCTGTTGTGATAGCTGCTCGTGTTTATGCTTATTCATTCAGCGACTCCTTGTCTGTTTGTTCAAGATAAGCTTGGGGGACGAAAGTTCTGGATAATATCTGCCAGCTTAAGTTTATAACTATATACCTTATCTATACTCCAGTGACCTCAAGGTGCAGTTTCAGCGAGATTTGCTTGGGTATAGAAGTTAGAGATAGGTTAAGAGTACCTAAAAGCACAACGCCCAAGCGTTTGCTTGGGCGTTGTAAACTGAATAACAAGTGAGTTAGCTTTGGATGCCGACGATCAGCCATGGGGCATTAGGGACGGTCAAATCGCGCTCTAGGTGCCAGATATCTTGGATATCCTCTTCAATCGCTTCAACCGTATCACGATAACGACCCGTAAATTGCAGACTGAGCTGAGCGCTGTTTGCGTCGTAGTCGGCACGCACAATTTCCGCGTCCACGTACATAACGTCGGTATGCTGTTCGCCAGACAGTTTTGCACGCTCGGCGCTCAAATCTTCAAATAGACTTGCTGATACATATTCACGGATCGTTTCAAGCTCATTATGATTCCATGCACCTTGCAAAATACGGTAATGCTCACGAGCGCCATTAATAAACGCCGCTTGATCAAAACCGGCTGGATAGTTATGTGGGACATCAGTTTGAGCACCGAAACCCTGCGCACTTGGTTGTTCAGGGGCACCCGACTGCTCAAAGCTTTGCATATTAGGTCTATCCATATTCGGAGCCTGACCACCGAACGCTGGTTGTGAACGATACTGATTCATGCTGCCCTGGCGACTGCCAAGCAAACCACGCATCAGCTTAAATCCAAAATAGGCAATCAAACCGATGATCAAAATATCCATAAATTGAATACCTTCAAATGCTCCGCCAAAGAACGCAGCGAGCAAGCCACCCGCTAACAGGCCACCCAGAAGGCCCCCCATCATACCACGACGCCCTGAGTTAGCCGCTGCAGGGTTCTGCGTTTGGTTTTGATCGCGACGTAAGGTATTAGTGTTTTGCTGTTGCTGTTTTGGAGCCGGCGCTGTTCTAAAGCTCTTACCAAATGATTTACCGCCACCAAATCGTTTTGCTTCCGCGTAGGGTGCAACCGACACAGAGACGATGATCAGTGCGATAAGAGAGAGTAAACGTTTCATACAGTTCCTTGATAGATGGATGATTGCAACATCATAGTAACGTCATCCTGTTAGTTTTGGAACTTTGCGACGTTGAATTGATGTATCAGGATATTGCAGATTGCGCAATGCTGTAACCAAGGTCACGAAACACCACCAGCACAAGCATTGACGTTATAAACCATGGTTCATAATATATACCCAAGTGACCTCAAGATGCAGTTTCAGCGAGATTTGCTAGGCTAGCCGCCCTCAGTTTTTAGCCAAGTCGGTCACTTGGGTATATTGACTATTGTAGGACCGATTCTATCTTCGCACTCCGTCGATGGTAAACAGCGACTCCCGGACTTAATCTCAAACTATCTTGCCAGTTGGCAATCATAAGGAACATTGATGGCTAACCACCAATCCACACTGCTTCGCTCGCGACGCTTTCTACCCTATTTTGTCACTCAGTTCTTTGGTGCGTTCAACGACAATATCTTTAAAAATGTGCTGTTAATTTTCGTCGCGTTCGCTGGCAGCGCTGCGCTGCCGATTTCAAGTAATCTGTTTATCAACCTAGCAGCTGGCTTGTTTATCCTACCCTTCTTTCTTTTCTCTGCGACTGCAGGCGTGCTTGCCGATAAATACGAGAAATCTTGGTACATTCGCAAGGTCAAGTTGTTTGAAATCTCGATCATGCTGCTGGGTGCAATTGGTTTTATTACCCAAAGCTATCTGATTTTGCTCTTGCTGCTGTTTTTAATGGGCACGCAATCGGCCTTTTTTGGTCCAGTCAAATATGCCTTACTTCCCCAGCAGCTCAAACAAGAAGAGCTGGTATCAGGCAACGCTTTGGTTGAGACTGGCACCTTTCTCGCCATATTACTTGGCACCATCGGGGCTGGATTTATCGCCTCAGCCGAGAGTGCGCGCTATCTTGCTGCCGGGGCCGTTGTCCTGTTTGCCATTGCCGGTTACCTATCAAGCCGGAGTATTCCGTTTGCCGCCGCTGGAGATCCAAGCATAAGCTTTAAATGGCAGCCCTATCGACAAACCAAGGCAACGCTGGCCATTATTCGTCAAGATCATACGATTTTCTGGTGTGTGATCGCCATCAGTTGGTTTTGGTTCTTGGGGGCGGTGTATTTGACTCAATTTCCCAACTTCACCCAAATTCATCTGCGCGGTAACGAGGCAGCCGTCTCTTTCTTACTGGCGCTATTCTCAATTGGAATTGCGCTAGGCTCGCTAACTTGTGACAAATTGTCCAACAACCGAATTGATATCGGTATTGTGCCAATCGGTAGCGTGGGGATCAGCCTGTTTGGTTGGCTGATGGCCCAAGCCGTTCCCAACGAGTTACCGCGCTTTCACACCTTGATGGAATTTATCAGCTACCAACAACTCTGGCCTCTGTTTAGCTACCTATTGTTACTTGGCGCATCCGGGGGCCTGTTTATCGTGCCACTATACGCTCTGATGCAGCAACGTGCCGATGAAAAGCAACGCGCGCAAGTAATTGCCGGACTGAATATTATTAACTCGCTGTTCATGGTGGGTAGCGCTGTGCTTGGTATTGTCGCGCTATCGGTGCTTGAAATGACGATAATTGGGGTATTTAAGTTAATTGCCGTATTAAATGTGTTGATGGTGATTAAGCTGATCCACAAGGAACCCATATTTGCGGTGAGGTTTTTGGTTTGGGTGCTGACCCATACTATGTATCGAGTTAAGCATAAGAACCTGCATCATATTCCCAAGCAGGGCGGCGCGTTAATTGTTTGTAATCACGTTAGTTATATGGATGCGCTGCTGCTCAGCGCGGTTTGTCCTCGCTTGATCCGCTTTGTGATGGAAGAAGATTACGCAAACTTCAAGCCTATTCGCGGCTTTCTCAATCGTGCTGGCGTGATCCCTATTTCGGCTGAGCGACGTGGCTCTATTCGCCGTGCGTTCACTGAAGTGGAGCAGGCGTTAAATCACGGCCATATCGTTTGTATCTTCCCTGAGGGCAGGCTTTCGCACAATGGCGAGGTACAAGAATTTATGCGTGGCATGGATATTATTTTACGCCGAAGCCCTGTTCCGGTTATCCCAATGGCACTAAAAGGCATGTGGGGCAGTTACTTTAGCCGTTACAAAGGGCGCGCCTGCAAAGGGCTACCAAGCCGTTTTTGGTCAAGAATTGAGGTCGAAGCGGGAGAGCCGGTTGCGCCGCAAGAGGCGACAAATCAAGTGATGTTCGAAAAAGTCAGGGCGTTGAGAGCCGAATTCCGCTAGCGCATCGACTTAGGTTTTGTCTTGGTGTGCACACGACGATGCCACACCAAGGCAATTAAGCCGACAAAAGCGACCAACTCGGCCAGCGATTTAGCTAACGCCTCACTGCTAAGTGCCACTCCCAATGCAGACACAATCACCACTATTAAAATCCATTTCACCATCGCGCTGGCCAATTATCCTATATTTACTGAACGTGAATACAGTAAGAATAATTTCTTGGCCAACGAGTTTGAAATATCGAAAGGTGCTAGAAAATAACTTTAAGTTCAGTGAAGTGGCTGTTTACCCAGCGCTTAACCTGATAACGAGATAGCTTAATCCCTCTACCGATAAGGGCGCTGGGTAAGGATTCGATACGCTCGGGCACCTTAAATTTAACCAATTCTTGCGCTAGAAAGTTCTGTATATCTTGCACATCTAGCGGCGAACGTGTCTCAACCAGAAGTAATGGCCGTGCACCGAACTGGGCATCCTCGACTGGCACAACCACACACTGAACCACATCAGAGTGGCGATTGGTGGCTAACTCAATCTCCTCGCAATGGATGTTCTCTCCACCGGAGATAAAGCAGTTGTCAGCTCGACCATCGATATTGAGCTCCCCAGAGACAAATCGCCCAAGATCGTTGGTGTGAAACCAGCCAGTCTCATCCACCAGCGGATGAAGCACGCCCTGACAGTAGTAGCCACAAGCTAAGGTCGCGCCCTTAACCAGTATCTGCTGCTCATCAAGTATGAGTTCACGACTCGCCAGCAGGCTCCCCACTCCCGGCTGACCATCGACAGGTTTTGCGGTGACCGTCGAGGCCATTTCAGTCATACCATAACCAAGCCAGGTATCAATCCCGAGCTGCTGTGCTTGCTTGGCAAGCTCAAGCGGAATATGCGCTCCCCCAAGCAGGACGCGTTTAAGTCTCAAATCCTGTCCTGATTCTAGCAAGCGTTTTAATTGAGCGGGTACCAACGAGGCGTGGGTCACACCACCAATATCAGCGATTAGATCGCCACGCCCCAATTTTAATCTCGCGCCACGTACCAACCAGCGATGCACTATAGCGAGCCCAGAGACATGAAACATAGGTAAGCTGAGCAGCCAGCTATCATCACGAGCATAGTCAAATTGCGCCAGCAAACCCTCTGCTGAGGCCTGATGTTGAGTATATTGATGCGCTACTGCCTTTGGCTGACCTGTCGAGCCGGAGGTAAACACAATGCTGACCAATTGCTGTGGTTCAAATGCAGTGGCTTGCGACTTTGGCTGTACCATTGATTGGCTATCTAACCTTTTACCGTTAGCAAAGTCACTGTTGCCCGAGTCATTTGACAGAAAATGCTCTGAGATGACTATCCTATTGAGCGCGCTCACACCGGATTTAGAACCACTTCGCAGCAAAATTTGCCAGTCACTGTCACTACAAAAGACTTTAACTGGCTCACCTTGCTGGTAAATGTGTTGACACTTTTTCAGGCTCACCGCGGCGGGCTCAGGCATTAGCCAAGCACTAATTGCGCCTAATTGGATATTGGCCAAATAGACCAGCAGCGCCTCTAGCGAGTTATGGCCCAAGAGACAGACCACATCACCGTGAACAACCCCTTGCTGTTCAAGCATACTCGCAACCGTGTCAACCCGACTCGCGAGCCGGGCCCAACTTATGACCTCAAGCTGGTGTATTAGGGCTGGCGCATCCGGCCAATCCTCGGCATATTGATGCCAGGGAAGACGCATGATTAACCCTGCCAAATCAGGCTTTGTTGCTCGATAGAATCCATCGCTAGCTCACACCCAGGCCAAGCCACTTCCAACTGGCGCTGAAAGAGACCAATCGTATCAAGGCCCGGTGTCACTTGTGGAGTTTTCCACTGAGCCAAGCGCGCAATCTGAGTTAAGCCAAGACTTGATTCTAAGCTCGAGCTTAACACGGGGCGGATCCCAAGGCTCTGGGCCTTATCGATCAGCTCAATACAACGGTTCACTGAGCCAATCAGCGTTGGTTTGATAACAATACTCTTGGCTCCAGTCAGGTCCTCTAGGCGAAAGTCTGGCCCGCGCACCGCTTCTTGTAGGGTTTCATCCCATGCAATCGCAATCCCAGTCTCAATTGCAAAGGTCAGGCTATCGCTTGGGGAGTGACAAGGCTCCTCGATAAATGAGATGCGTCGGCGCATCGAGGGTGGAATGTACTGGGCAAACTTGAGCGCACGCTCTAGTGTCCAAGCTCGGTTGGCGTCAAGACGTAGCTTGAGATCGCCCATCGATTCGAGAAACAGATTGACCAACATTCCGTCGCGAATTGGCTCGTACAGTCCGACCTTAACCTTCGCCACTTTATCACCCTCGATTTGATTGAGGGCAGGCAGCAACTCATCAGGGTCACCAGTGCACAATGGGGCGACTTGGTAGTTGCCTTGCTCTGGTATTGCTCCCTCGAGCTCGAGCTCTGCCATGGATAGGCCAAAGGCGGCACTCGCGGGTAAGTCTTGAGTCAACATCTCACCGGTCTGCTGCCAATGCTGGCATGCACTGATCAGCGGCTGATAAACATCATCAAGTGATTCAGGACTGAACCCCGGCAGCGGCGCAATCTCCCCTAACCCTGAGCGATGACCATCACTAAGCCTAACCACATACCCAACGCGCTCACTCAGTTTTTCATCACGAAGGATCACGCCGCTATCCATCGGCAGGCGGTAAAGGTAGAGTTTGACTGAACGCATGGGGACTCCTAAGGCAGGTCAGGTTCGAAAGTTGTGGCAGAAGTTTAGAACAGGTTTTACAGAAAGTAACCTCCATAATGTAAGCCTTTGTTAAGGGAGTGACATAATGGAGGCATTTAAATTAAGATATTGAATTAAATAGTTTTATGGGTTGCGTGGAAACTTATTAAAATCAGGGCGACGCTTTTCATTAAAGGCATTGCGCCCCTCTTGCCCTTCTTCCGTCATATAGAACATCATGGTCGCATTGCCCGCCAGCTCTTGTAGACCGGCTTGGCCATCACAGTCAGCGTTCAGCGCCGCTTTCAGGCAGCGCAGGGCCATTGGACTATGTTGAAGCGTCTCACGACACCAGCGCACTGTCTCTTTTTCCAGATCAGCGACAGGCACAACCGTATTGACCAATCCCATATCCAGAGCTTCCTGTGCATCGTAGAAACGGCATAGGAACCAGATCTCACGCGCTTTTTTCTGACCCACGATACGCGCCATGTAGGAAGCGCCCCACCCACCGTCAAACGAACCCACTTTTGGTCCAGTCTGACCAAACTGGGCGTTTTCAGCAGCAATTGTCAAATCACACATCATGTGCAATACATGACCGCCACCAACAGCCCAGCCAGCCACCGAGGCGATAACCGGTTTCGGACAGGTACGGATCTGGCGTTGGAAGTCGAGTACATTCAAATGGTGGGTACCAGTATCATCTTTGTAGCCGCCGTAATCGCCACGGATCTTCTGATCGCCACCAGAGCAGAATGCATCCTCGCCAAGACCGGTAAGAATGATCACCCCTACCGACTCATCATAACGCGCATCTGCCAGTGCATTGATCATCTCTTTGACGGTTTGAGGGCGGAACGCATTACGAACCTGAGGACGGGCAATGGTGATCTTGGCAATCCCATCTGCCGACTTATGGAATTGAATATCTTCATAGGCATCGCTGCAATCTTGCCAATTGACCGGTGCGTACAACTCTTGTTCACTGATTCCGACTGTTTTTGCCATGGTTATTTCCTAACTAGATTTTTCGGACTGAGCTTCACTTACAAAGCAGCAATGACTCAGTAATTTCGCATAGCACCCGGGCAAAGGCTTGTGGGCGCTCATAATGGGTATTGTGTCCAGCCTGCTCAATAAGGGTAGTTGCAAAACCACTTTGCTCGGCAAGCTGTTTGAATTTGCTATCTTTATCGCCACAAATTGAGTGGATAGGCACGCTTTGGCGGTGCAGTGCCGTGCGCAGATCCGCCTGCGCCGATAACGAAGTCATACGTAGCATGGCGGCAATCGAGCGGCCATCGTTGTGACTGCGCATAGTGATTAACTCTTGCCTCTGCCGCTCTGTGAGTGAGCTAAAAACCGGCTGCTGATACCAGTCTTTCAACACCGCCTTTGTGGGCTCGCGCTCAAACCGCTGCGCCCATTGCTCGTCATGTTTACGGCGAGACTTACGCATGTGCTCATCACTCAAACCAAAATGCGCGCCCTCGACCACGGCACCGAGTAGCGGCAGCGAGGTAAAGATCCCTTCGGCGAGACCAGTAAGTAGCAGGCGGCCTCCCATCGAGTAGCCGACAAGTATCACGTGCTGATTTATCTCAATATGCTGATTAATCGTGGTTTTGACAAGCTCTAAGCAGTGAGTGATATCGTGACAGGTTAGCTTGTAGCTCGCACCAAACCCAGGTAGATCAATGCTTAGAGTGGGATAGTTAGCGAGATAACCTAGAGCTTGCGCAAAATCGTCGCCACTGCCAAGAAAACCATGCAGAAACACCAGCAAAGGTTTAGCGGGATCATTTGCAACACTAGGCGGGCGGTAATCGCTATAGAGCAGCAAGGCTAGCCACCAACTGTTTGATATGGGAGAAAGCTTGATCCGGCGGTGTGTTCACTTCAATCACTCGTGCGCCACACCCATGACGAGACGGTCCACAACTAAAGTGCTCTTGGGCTACCCTTTCTAGGTCAGACAGGGTATCGACCACACTATACTCAAGACCAAACTGCAATGCAGCATGTTGAAAATCAAAGCCATGTGGCATCTGGTACAAGCTACTCTTCTGTTTGGCGGGCACCGGTAACAAGTCAAAGATGGCGCCGCCATCGTTGTTGGTCACAATCACCAGCGTAGGCGCGGTTTGTTGCCTCAATAGGGCGAGTGAGTTTAGGTCATGGAGCAGAGAGGTATCACCCAGCACCATGATCATCGGCTGCTGTTGGTGTGCCTGTACCCCTGCCATAGTTGCTACCAAGCCATCAATACCCGATGCGCCGCGATTAGTGTATACCTGCTTGCTCTGGGCTATCCCCACCATATCAACTAAGCGCACAATCAGGCTGTTACCGATAAACAGTGATTTGGCCAATGTCTGTTTGGTTACCCAGCGCGCAACACCAAGCTCGGTCAGTGAGTTGGACTGACACTGCTGTGCAACGAGTTCAGCAACCTGCGCTCGCCAGTTATCGTCTGCTTGACACCAAGCTGGCTGGGTATCACTAAGGTGTTCTGTGAGACCGGCAAGCCAAGAGTCTATCTCGGTTATCACCCGATATTGCGCAAGATGGTCTGGATTAAGGCGCTGATTTAACTCACTTATCAACTTATAGGACACATGGTGCTGACGTACCTGCCGCTCAATCCATTGATTGAGACGCTTGGAGACGACGCGATCACCGAGTTGCACAATCCACTCACAGCCTTGCAGTATGTCTTGCCCCTTCTCTGTCTGCAGCCAGAGGTCATAGTGAGCCCAGTCACTGCTCACGCCCGACTGTGGGTCTGCCAATACTGGCCAACCCAAACGCTCAGCCAAAAGCAATGCCTGCTCAGCTTGCTCCACTCTAAGCCGGCCTAAGATCAATACACCCTTTTTATGGGTTAGCGCCCAATCAAGCGGCGCGACAGCGCGGCGTTGGTCAATGCGACAATACGGTATGGTTTGAGCTAACCATTGTTCAAGCTCAGGTTGGCTTTTGAGTAACAGCTCGCAATCAACCTCGCCGTAGAGTGGCTCGGGGAAAGGGCAATTAATATGGATGCTGCCTCCCGACTGCTGCTGGTTAAAGAGAACTTGATCAAGCGTGGTTAATAGCCAAGGGTAATCACGACTAGGACTCGGTAAGTCGAGACTTTGCACTACATGGCTAGAGAATATGCCGGTTTGATTGATCGCCTGATTGGCGCCACAGTCGATCAGCGTCTGTGGCCGATCAGCACTCAGTACAATCAGCTGCTCTTTGGTAAGTCCGGATTCAACGACCGCAGGTAATAGGTTGGCTACCGCAGTGCCGGAGGTGACGATAATCACAACTGGATCGGTGCTCGATTTGGCGAGGCCCAGGGCATAAAAGCCCAACCCGCGCTCATCAAAATGAGTGTGAAGTCGAAGGTTTGGGTGCGCATCCGCCTCGAGCGTCAGCGGTGTTGAGCGAGAGCCCGGGGCAACACAGACATCACGAACCCCGTGGCGATAGAGCTCTTCGAGCACAATATGGCTCCAGACGCGATTGAGTTGGGTTTGCTCTTGGCTCACGGGCACACTCCACTAATTTCGGTTTTCTCTTCTACCAGCAGTGTTAGCAGAGTCGCTAGCTTTTTGTCGAGTTCTTGCCACTCATACTCAGCCTTGGATCCGGCAACAATCCCCGCTCCAGCAAACAGGTGTACCGTGCGATCCATCACCAAAGCGCTGCGGATCGCAACACAAAACTCGGCCCGCTCATGACTTAAATAGCCTACCGAGCCTGCATACCAGCCGCGCAGAAATGGCTCATTCTGATCAATAAACTGCATCGAGGGCTCGCGCGGCAAGCCGGCGACTGCTGCAGTGGGCTGCAAGGCATCGAGCAGTTTGTCACCTCTGACCTCATCCTTTAGCTGGGCATAAATCGAGCGCTTGAGGTGCTGCACACGGCGCAATCGAATCAACTCGGTGTTTTCTTCTACCTCAATGCACTCAGACAGCGGCGTTAAACGCTCTACGATATCATCCACAACATATTGGTTTTCTTGTAGATTCTTGTCATCTTGAGCCAACCATTGTGCCAGCTGCTGATCTTGCTCGTCATTAACGCCACGACCGATGGTACCGGCTAGTGCCTCGGTAAGCAGAACTCGATCATCACGCCGATAAAGGCGCTCTGGTGTCGAACCAATAAAGCTGTGCCCGGCATCCATGGCAAACAAAAAGTGAAAGCTGTCGTGATTGTTAGCAATACTGGCCTTCATCACCGCCGCTGCCGACACTTTTTGTGCTATTTCAAGCGTAGACTTGCGCGCCAAGACCACTTTTTTAAACTTATCTTGTTCAATCTCTCCCAACGCCTGCTCTACAAGCTGATCCCATTGCGCTTGCTCAGGGTTATGGGAGGCATAAAGCACTTTGGGCGTCGAGCATTGCTGTGGGATTATTTCAAAAGTCAGACGGTTAAGCGCCGCGATAGCATCGTCTCGCGAGCGGTTGGTGTTAACAACCAGACACCACTTTCCGGCTTGTAGAATCAGCTCGATGATCGGCAGAAAAAATAGCGAAGAGAGACAGCGCGGTGCTCCCTTACTAATAGGAGAAAACGCACGTCCCCCCCAAACACGCTGATGCTGTGCCAAAATCGTATACGCTGGCGCTGGTTGGTGAAAGGTGTACATCTGCCCAAGCGCGGCGACACACTCATCACCTTGACGGTCTTGCCAGAAAAACTTGGGATACAAGGGCTGAGCATCTAACCAATCCACCAACTGATGTTTCTCCACCACGAATTGATCACCCAAGGGCTGGGTAAATCGCACCTGTTCGGCTGGCGCTGTGCTGATCTGTTCAATCAGCGAAGTCATCGTGGCAGCGAAGTTCAATTCGGTATCCTCATCTCAGTGATCGGTGGTGATAATACACTTTGCGATCAGATCTGTAGAACTATCGTTTCTATCATTAGAAAGCTAATGTATTGATTGCAACGGCTCAAATCAAGAAAAGTGCGCAGTTTAAAGCACAAATGTCTGATATTTGTTCCCCATTTCTCTTCTTACGACTACGGTTACAACTCAGCGCTTTGCAATCTTTTGGCTATTTAATAACGCCTTACAGGCTTTTATTCTATCAAACCTTATTTTTCTATGGTTTAATGATAGAAAGTATCATTTATTTGGGGTTTAACAATGGAAAATATCGTCATGTCGAGCAAACTCGACAATGTATGCTACGATATACGCGGTCCTGTACTGAAACATGCTAAAAAAATGGAGGAAGAGGGGCATAAAATTCTTAAGCTGAATATCGGCAACCCGGCCCCTTTTGGTTTTGACGCCCCAGATGAAATCTTGGTCGACGTGATCAGAAACTTGCCGACCTCTCAAGGTTACTGCGACTCCAAAGGTATCTACTCCGCGCGCAAAGCGGTTGTTCAACACTACCAGAAAAAAGGTATTCGCAGCCTCGACGTTGAGGATGTCTATATCGGTAATGGCGTGTCTGAGCTGATCGTGATGGCGATGCAATCTCTGCTCAATAATGGCGATGAGATGCTGGTCCCCTCACCAGACTACCCGCTATGGACCGCAGCCGTTGCGCTATCGGGCGGTAACGCAGTGCACTACACCTGTGATGAGCAAGCTGACTGGTACCCTGATCTTGATGATATTCGCGCCAAGATCACGCCGAAAACGCGTGGCCTAGTGATCATCAACCCAAACAACCCAACCGGTGCTGTCTACAGCCGAGATTTTCTGCTCGAGTTGATTGAGATCGCGCGTCAGCACAAGTTGATCATCTTTGCCGATGAAATCTACGATAAAGTACTGTATGACGGTACGGTGCACACCTCGGTAGCGAGTCTGACCGAGGATGTTCTCGTTGCGACCTTTAACGGTCTATCTAAAGCCTATCGCGTGTGTGGTTTTCGCGGCGGCTGGATGTTCTTCACTGGTCCGAAGCACCTTGCACAAGGCTATATCAATGGTCTAGATATGCTCGCTTCGATGCGCTTGTGTGCCAATGTGCCGATGCAACATGCTATTCAGACTGCGCTTGGTGGCTATCAGAGTATCAACGAGTTAATCCTGCCGGGCGGGCGTTTGCTCGAACAGCGCGACCGCGCCTATGAGTTGATCAACCAGATCCCAGGGGTCTCTTGCGTGAAGCCAAAGGGGGCGATGTACCTGTTTCCAAAAATCGACACTAAACGCTACAAGATCCACGATGATCAACAAATGGTGCTCGACTTCCTTATCCAAGAGAAAGTTCTTTTGGTTCAAGGCTCTGGATTTAACTGGCCAAAGCCGGATCACTTCCGCATCGTGACACTACCTCACCTCGATGATCTCGAAACAGCGATAGGTCGCTTTGAAAAATTCTTGTCTACTTATTCGCAATAAGCCGCTAACATAGACGTATCAATCGAAATATAAAGACACTCGTTTGAGTGTCTTTTTGTTTTCACATCGATAATGACGGTCAAAAGGAAGTCGTATGCAAACCAGTCATTTTTTTGCTCACCTTGCTCGGATGAAGCTTATCCAACGCTGGCCGCTAATGCGCTCCGTCTCGCTAGAAAATGTCTCTGAGCACAGCTTACAAGTTGCCTTTGTTGCTCATGCGCTGGCGGTGATAAAAAACAAAAAGTTTGCTGGGAACCTAAACCCAGAACGTATCGCCCTGCTTGGCATGTATCATGATACCAGTGAAGTGCTGACCGGCGATCTACCGACTCCTGTGAAATACTACAATCCAGAGATTGCCAAAGAGTACAAAAAGATTGAGGCTGCGGCAGAGGACAAACTTCTGTCTATGCTCCCTGAGGAATTTCAGCAGGATTTTGCGCCCTTCTTGTTATCTCACCAAGCGCACGAGGAAGACACCAAGATCGTCAAGCAAGCGGACACCCTGTGTGCTTATCTTAAGTGTCTGGAAGAGATCAGTGCGGGTAACCATGAGTTTGAGCTAGCCAAAAAGCGCCTGGATGTCACACTTGAGCAGCGTCGCACACCCGAGATGACGTACTTTTTAGAAGTATTTGCCCCAAGCTTTAGCCTCTCGCTCGATGAGATAACCTAAACCCCAGATTACCGTTGGAAAAGGAAGTCATTAACCCATGCCTATTTGTGCCCGATGGAATGACCGTCACGATGACGAACACAAGATCCGCCGTGATGATCATCGCAGCCCCTTTCAGCGCGATCGTGCTCGGATCCTTCACTCTGCCGCTTTTCGTCGTCTACAGGCGAAAACTCAAGTCCACGGCAGTAGTGTCGATGACTTTCATCGCACTCGACTTACGCATTCCCTCGAGGCTGCACAGCTCGGCTCAGGCATTGTTGCACAGATAAAAAAGAAGCAGAGCGATAACCTAGATTTACTGCCGAGCGCGGCGCTGATCGAGGCCATCTGTCTTGCGCATGATATTGGCCATCCTCCCTATGGGCATGGTGGAGAAAATGCCCTCAACTACATGATGCGTGATCATGGTGGCTTTGAGGGCAATGCCCAAACCTTTCGTATTGTGACTCAACTTGAGCCTTATACTGAGCACTTTGGTATGAACCTCTCACGTCGAACCTTACTTGGACTGATCAAGTACCCAGCGCTCATCTCCCAGGCACACTGTCGCCAAGCCCCCAAATACCCTACAACGCAAAGGCAAATACGCGCTAAAGACTGGGCTCCAGCCAAGGGGATATACGATTGTGACATTGCTCTGTTCGAATGGGTATGCCAACCGCTTGGTGACGACGAGCGCAGTCTCTTCCGTCAGTTTCGTCCTAATTATGACCCGCAGCATCAGCATCATAAGACCCGCTACAAGTCGCTTGATTGCTCAATTATGGAGCTTGCTGATGATATCGCCTACGGTGTTCATGACTTAGAGGATGCGATTGTGTTGGGTATGGTCTCACGTCAACAATGGCAGGAGGCCGCTGCAACGCAACTGGTTGAGTCGGGTGATGAGTGGTTCGAGCAGCATATCAACTCAATCAGCGAGATGCTGTTCTCAGGCCTACACCATCAGCGCAAAGATGCGATCGGAGGTATGGTCAATGCACTGCTCACCAGCATATCGCTGGAGTGTGTAGAGGCTGGGTTTAACAGTCCACTGTTACGCTACAACGCCGTGCTCACACGGGAGATGGCGATTGCGTTGGATATTCTTAAGCGCTTTGTCAGCCAGTATGTTATCCAAGTACCGGAGGTACAAGTCGCTGAATACAAAGGGCAGCAAATCATTATGGAGCTGTTTGAGGCACTCAGTGGCGACCCTGAGCGGCTATTGCCGATCCAGCAGCAGAACCTGTGGCGTCGTGCACCAAACAGAGATTTGCAGATGCGGGTCATTTGTGACTATGTAGCGGCAATGACAGATGGTCGAGCGAAAAGACTTCACCAGCAGTTGTTTTCCTCACATCTCTGAGCGCAGATAGTTGCGCTCAAACACGCCTGGAGGCATCTGATCAATTTGGAACTGGATCATGGAGCGAAATGCCTCCAACAGCGGCGAAAAATCTGACTCTGGCTGTAAAATTGATAGTGCATGATACCCCGCTTCCACCGTGGAAAGTGCATTATCAGAGGGGGCTTTGCGGATCTGATAATCACCACGAATATCACTTGGCAGGGCCACACAAGGCAGCGCTTGCAAGTTTGCTGAAAGTTGCCACATCTTGTAGGCTTTTTTCCATGTCCCATCGAGCAAGATAAGGCGAACTTTCTTGTTGGTTGCGCTGGTTGACAGTGTCTTCAGTGCAATCGCCTGTTCACCTGGGTACAAGATATAGTGCTGGTAATTAGGCTGAGCCAGTAGCTGATTGAGCTCGTGATGCTCAGAAAAGTCTTCACCAATAAACAGTCGCGCGTTTTCCAGCGACAAGGATAGAATTCTCGCACTACCAAGTGGATGATTTTGCTCGGAATCATACTGTAGAATAATCAACTCAGTTTGGGCTTTCAGGGCAAGGATATGCTCACAGATACACGCTTTGTTGGCCTTACCGCACTTTTGGCAATAACGTGAACCATGGGATTGATGGTGAGACATAGTTTAAAACCCTACTTAGTCGTGATAATCGTCAGCGTCATTGCGCTCATACTGCAATTTGACAGCACGCAAGTGTACGTCAGTTGGCACCGACAATACATACTGGATGGCCAATGGTGGCGGATTATAACCGGACACTTTAGCCACACCAACACCTATCATCTATTGATTAACCTTGCCACATTTTGGGTAATGGTGTTTATCTTCCAACCGGCACCAAGGCAGCTAACTTGGCTGTTATTGGCTTTATCTGGATGTATCGGCCTAACCAACTTTGCTGGCGATGTCGACGTTTATCTCGGCCTCTCTGGCGTCCTGCACGGTGTGTTCGCCTTCTACGCTCTGGATGAGGCCCTCAATGGCCGCCGCAGCAGTTGGCTGCTAGTGATAGGCATCAGCGCCAAAGTCGCGTGGGAGCAACTCGTCGGCCCCTCAGCGGAAACCGCCAGCCTAATCAACGCCAACGTCGCCATCGATGCTCATTTTATCGGCACTGTGCTTGGTTTGGCTTTTGCTGTTGCGTTTTATCGCTTTAGTCTTCGTCGTAGCTAGTGGTAGTAGAGGCGAGAGGCGAGATCGGACTATCGTCCTGCGAGAAGCGGTAAACAAAGAATCGAGAAGCGAGGCCGGGCTGGCGCCCTACGAGAGGCGAGGCGACCCTACTTGTGGGTATTTATTGTGAAAAAGCGCCGTATTTAGGCGCTTTTCGTTTCTGAAAGCTTAATGCAACCAACGTTAATCGCGGACGACCTGTGCTATCACAACGACCCCTTCTCACTTCTCCACTCCTTCTCGCGTCTCCACTATAGAAGCGAGAGACTTGAGCTGGCTAGCGCCCTTCAAGAGCCGGGGTGGTCGTAATCGAGGGTAGTTACAGTGAAAAAGCGCCATACTTATGCGCTTTTCGTTTTTGAAAGCTCAAAGCTAGTGATGTTAATCGCAGATAACCTGTGCTTTCACAGCGACCACCTCTCGCTTCTCGACTCTCGATTCTCGATTCTCGATTCTCGATTCTCGATTCTCCCAAATCGGAAATAAAAAAAAGAGAGGCACTAAGCCTCTCTTTTTTTATTAACCGATTTGGGAAAATTAGTGGGATTTAATCCACTCATCCATTTCAGTTTTTAGGTTGTCAGACTTAGTACCGAAGATAGCCTGTACGCCGCCAGCGACAACAACCACACCGGCTGCGCCTAGCTGCTTAAGCTTGTCTTGGTCAACCGCTTCCGTGTCTGCTACTGCAACGCGTAGACGAGTGATACATGCGTCAAGACCTGTGATGTTTGCTTTGCCGCCGAACGCTGCTACAAGGTCAGAACCCATGTCAGAGCCTTGTGCTGCGCTTGCCGTTGCTTCGTCTTCGTCTTCACGACCTGGAGTCTTAAGATCCATTGCCTTGATAACTGCGCGGAATACTACGTAGTAGATAGCTGCGTAAACTAGACCTAGACCAACCATGATGCCCATGTTCTGCGCGTTACCTGATAGAACAGTGAAGTCAATCAGACCGTGTGAGAACGATGTACCGTGTACGATACCGAACGTGTTAGTTAGGAAGAATGCAGTACCCGCTAGTAGAGCGTGGATAGCGTATAGTACTGGCGCGACGAATAGGAATGAGAATTCGATTGGCTCAGTGATACCCGTTAGGAATGAAGTCAGTGCTGCTGACGCCATGATACCCATTACTTTTGCACGGTTCTCAGGCTTAGCAGAGTGCGCAATTGCGATTGCTGCTGCTGGTAGACCGAACATCTTAAACATGTAACCGCCCGCTAGCTGACCGAAGCCATTACCAGCTGCACGTGTTGCATCATCAGCCACTAGGTAACAAGTAAGAACGCCGTTGTTGATCTCGCCCGCTGCGTTAGCACATTGACCCGCTTCGAAGAAGAAAGGTACGTTCCACACGTGGTGCAGACCGAATGGGATCAGTGAACGCTCAACGATACCGTAGATACCAAATGCAACTTGTGGATTCTGCTCTGCCGCCCAGTGAGAGAAGGTAGAGATAGCGCCGCCAATTGGTGGCCAGATGATAGATAGTACAATACCCAGTGCAATCGCAGCGAAACCTGTGATGATTGGCACTGCACGCTTACCAGCGAAGAAGCCTAGGTATTCTGGAAGTTGGATCTTGAAGAAGCGGTTGAATGACCAAGCAGCTACACCACCGACTAGGATGCCACCTAGAACACCAGTATCGATGCTTTCAACGCCCATCACGTCAGCCATAACGCTTAGCGTTGCCGTCATGATACCGTAACCAACGATTGCAGCAAGACCTGCTACGCCGTCGTTGTTAGTAAAGCCAAGTGCTACACCTACTGCAAATAGTAGCGCCATTTGACCAAATACTGAACCACCCGCTTGTTCCATTAGGTGTGAAACAATCTCTGGAATGAATCCAAGGTTTGCTGCACCAACCCCTAATAGAATACCTGCAACTGGCAGTACTGATACTGGTAGCATCAGTGACTTACCGACTTTTTGCAGGTTTGCAAAAAGGTTTTTAAACATAGTTATGCTCCTGATAAAGTTTTTGTAATTGCTGAGGCCTAACGGCACACCCCCGCAGCCTTAATGTTAGTCCTCAGTGAAAATGTAATCATTTTTGTGCATTATATTTTCCGCCTCTAAATATATATTGAGCCTGTCGTGATTTGCTAGTTAACATGGGACTTTAATTTTAAAGTCTAAGTCAGATCACAATTAATATGGGCTTGAAAGCCACCCAATCACAACACATTTACAAATAAATACATGTACTTATACCGTATTTTGATTAATTTCACTCTACAAATAAAAACGTCATAATCTTTTTTCGCAAAGAACATTAAGTTCATCGCAACGAGCTGCACTAAAATCAGGATTCGTGCGAGTAGCATCACCTTAGCGGTTAAGTACTCGCCAACAAGCAAAAATAAGGGCGCCGATAGGCGCCCTTAGGTAGCGGAGTTTTTTATCTCCTCAAAAAAAGATCCCGGAAGTTTTCACTGGTTTGCTGCGCGATTTCGTTTATCGAGATGCCTTTTAACTGGGCAATATAGGCGGCAACCTCAACAACATACGCAGGTTGGTTCTCTTTACCGCGATGAGGCACAGGGGCAAGATACGGTGAATCGGTCTCTATCAATAGGCGATCGAGCGGCAAAGCGGTTACAACCTCTTTAAGCTCAGTCGCTTGACGGAAGGTGACGATCCCCGAGATTGAGATATAGAACCCAAGCTCCATTGCCTGCTGTGCAAAGCTCAGATCCTCAGTAAAGCAGTGGATCACTCCGCCACACTTGTGGGCTTGATGCTCACGCAAGATAGCTAAGGTATCTTCACGGGCCTGACGAGTATGAATGATCAGGGGTTTATTCAGCTCAACCGCCAAGTCCACCTGCTGACGGAAACGCTCCTGCTGGAGCTGCGCCGTTTCCGGTTTGTAGTGGTAATCGAGCCCCGTTTCACCAATCGCAACCACTCTTGGGCTCTCAGCGAAAGAGCGAAACTGCATGAGATCAAAATCACTCTCAACATCCAGCGGGTGCACACCACAAGAGGCATGCACTTGTGGAAATGGCTCGATCATCGCCAGCATGTTGGCAAAGGACTTCATGGTTACACCAACCGAGAGTAGCTCGGTCACCTTAGCTTGCTCTGCCTTGGCGATCACATCACTGAGATCAAGATGAAGGTCGTCATAATTAAGTTTGTCGAGATGACAATGGGAGTCTATAAACATGGTTTCTCTTAAAATGCCATTAACCACTCTAACAGCAGTAATTCACGGTTTAATCCAGAATGGGTGTTAAATTGGTCGATAAGTGTACTGAGCCGATGAGTCTGAGTATAGAGCAGTTGTTGCTCCACCAGCTTGGCAACCCGCTCAGCACCTGGAAGTTGCTGATCTGCTTTCAAGCCAAGCTGCGCTTTCTGCGCATCCGCCAACAGTAACCATAACCAGGTTAGCGTCATAGCGTAATCACTTGCCGCTACCTTGGCTACTTCATTCCACGCGCCAAACATCGGCTGCTCAAGAGCATTCACGAGGCTGCTCTCCAGCTTTTGATAGTCGCCCACCGCCTTATCAGTGATCAACTGCTGCGCAAGAAGCGGCGCTCCCCCAGCTAGGGTCAGTGCCAGCGGTGCGAGTTGACTGTCCGCTTGCTGCTTGAGCCACGATAGCCCTTGACTAAATTCTGGGGTGACAATATGCCACTGTTGACAACGACTGGTAATCGTTGGCAGCAACTGACTACCCTTTTCCACCGTGAGGACATAACTACAAGTTGCACTCGGCTCCTCAAGCGATTTAAGCAGCGCATTGGATGCAGACTCCGTCATCGCTTGCGCGTGATGAATCCAGATGATGCGTTGACCGGCCAATTGAGAGGCCTGCTGAGCCCATGCTTGGCATTGACGGATCTGCTCAACCGATATTGACTTACCTGGCTCGGGTGGAGCGACTTGGTGAAAATCAGGGTGCGTCCCGGCATCAAACAGATCGCAGCTATGACAGAAACCACACGCTTCTTCATTAGATGATTTACACAATAGTGTCTTAGCTAACACTTCGACCAGTGTTGACGCCCCCAAGCCACTTGCCGCGCTAAGCAAGCAAGCTTGAGTAAAACTGGCTTGAGTCAGTGACGGCTGCCACTGTTGCCAGAGTGGTTTAAGCCATGGGTAGAGTGTGTTCACGCAGATTCCTTGCTCAGCCAATCCGTCAGTTGACGCTCAATATCCGCCCCGACCTCGGCAATGCTTTGGCTGGCATCCACGATCAGCACTGAAGGATCTTGATTAGCCAGCGCCAAATAGCGCTCACGGGTTCGCTCAAAAAAGCTAATATCCATCTTCTCAATCCTGTCGAGCTCACCACGACCGCGGGCGCGCTCTAAACCAAGCTTAGGCTCGATATCCAGATACAAGGTCAGATTGGGTTTAAAGCCATCTAGCGCGATATCGCGCAGCGCAGTCATGGTTGATGCCGCAATGCCACGACCACCGCCCTGATAAGCTTGAGACGACATATCGTGACGATCACCAACAACCCAAGCCCCATTGGCTAGCGCTGGTTTGATCTTATTTTCTACCAATTGCACACGCGCTGCATACATCAGCAGTAGCTCAGTGGTATCGATCAACTCTTCACCCGCGTGCTCCTGTTTAACCAAGGTGCGTAAGGCCTCAGCCAATGAGGTGCCCCCCGGCTCACGGGTCTGTTGGATATCTTCCACCCCATGAGCCTTAAGTGTTTCGATCACGCAATTGATGGCCGTGCTCTTGCCCGCCCCTTCTAAACCCTCGATGACGATAAATTTAGCTGATTTCATTATTTGTTTCTTATATGACGTAAATAGGCTTGTACCGCGCGGTTATGTTCGGCAAGTGTTTTTGAGAACACATGCCCGCCCGTGCCGCTGGCAACAAAATAGAAATAATCACTGTCTTCTGGGTTGAGCGCCGCTTCAAGAGACGCAACCCCCACCATGGCAATTGGCGTTGGTGGCAGACCATTAATAATATACGTATTGTACGGCGTTGGTGTATCCAGTCCCTTACGACCAATCCGACCTTGATAAGTATCACCCATACCATAAATCACGGTTGGGTCCGTTTGGAGGCGCATGCCAACATTCAAGCGATTAACAAACACCGCAGATACGCGGGGACGCTCTTCGGCAACCGAGGTCTCTTTCTCAATTATCGAGGCTAAGATCAATGCCTCGTAAGGCGTCTCGAGTGGCAGATCTTCTTGCTTGTCCGCCCAAATACGTTCAAGGTGAGATTGCAAAGAGCGATTCGCTCTGCGCAAAATATCCAAATCACTAGTACCTTGGGTATAGTTATAGGTTTCAGCAAGAAGAAGTCCTTCGAGTTTGTCGCGCTCAATGCCAAGTTCCGCCGCTATATCTGCCTCGCTCATATCTTGAGTGACAACTTCTAAGCCCTTGGCAACGGCGAGCTGGCCGCGCCACTCCTCAAAACGGCTACCTTCGACAAACGTAATCGAATACTGGTGCTCTCGCCCAGAAACCACTAGCTCAAGAAGCTGCTTGAGATTCATATCTGGCGTGACAGAGAAAGTACCTACCTTAATATCCACAAGCTCGGGTTCAAGATGACGCACTAGACGACCAAACGGTGATGCCTCGACCCAGCCTTGTGCCACCACCTGATTGATGACGCTATTGACATTGGCACCGCGGCGCACAGGAAGCATCTCTGGCGCTTCAATATCAACCGGTTGAGCAAGGAATTGCTCGAGTTGCTGCTGGGCATAGAAAAACGTACCGGCAGCCATCACCGATACTAAAAGGAGAAAAATAAACAGTTTTTTTAACACGACATATAACTCTTGCGTAGTTGCTCGGCAAGTGGACCAAATGAAAAAGCATGGTGCGCGATTTTACGCACTGGCGCAACGCCTATTAACGCATTGGTCAGATAAACTTCGTCAGCACAAAGTAAATCTTGCAGGCTAAAGCTACCGACTTTGACCTGATGCCCAAACTGCTCAGCATGATTGACGACAAAATTCCGCGCAACACCTTCCACGCCAGCCTGTTCGATTTTCGGCGTGTAAAGTACATCCCCGCGACGCCAGAAAATATTCGCCATCGTGGTCTCGACCACATGTTGATTGAGATCGCACACCACCCCGTCGACAACGCCCTGCTGCTCCATCTCTGCTTTGAGCATCACCTGCTCAAGACGGTTATTATGCTTTATTCCTGCGAGCATAGGATTAAGCCCCAGCTGTTGCTGACAAATACCCAGCTCAACACCCGTTTGATACCAGTTTTGGTAATGTGCCGGAAACGCAAACGAGCTCACCGTCACCATCGGAGCGTCACAACCAGTGGGGCTGTATCCACGCCCACCCTGACCACGGCTGATGTGCAGCTTGATACCCGCGAGTGGCTCAGTGCTCATCACCTGTGCCAGCCAAAGCTCTACGTTGGGCCAGTCTGGCTCGGGGATCGCGAGTCTAAACAAGCCCCGCTTAAGGCGAGCCAAATGATCTTGCCAGCGGACAAGAGTGCCATTACGAGTGAGAATCGTCGTGAACACCCCATCGCCATACTGAAATGAGCGATCGCGCACGCTGATGTCATGGTTTTTTTGACCATCGACCAAATACACAGGCTGACTCCTTTCCTTGCTACAAAAAACAAAACGGCTTAATGCTAAGCATCAAGCCGTTAGAAAACAAGTGTCACGCGAGCAGATTAGATCTTCTTGAAGATCAGCGAGCC
The DNA here is from genome assembly GCF_055391395.1 of Vibrio sabulosilitoris. NCBI lineage: Bacteria > Pseudomonadati > Pseudomonadota > Gammaproteobacteria > Vibrionales > Vibrionaceae > Vibrio > Vibrio sabulosilitoris. Next base: position 1,509,017 of record NZ_AP029599.1, on the reverse strand, counting down.
GTTTGTGCCACCAAAACCAAATGAGTTACACAGCGCGTATTCCATCTCAACATCGCGCGCAGTGTGCGGCGCTAGATCAATATCAAGCCCCTCTTCTGGATCATCGAGGTTAATGGTTGGTGCAACTTTCTGATCGACCAGTGACATCACAGTGATAATTGCTTCGACCGAGCCGGCTGCACCCAATAGGTGACCTGTCATTGACTTGGTCGACGAAACCACAACTTGTTTAGCACCCTCTTCGCCAAGCGCACGCTTGATGCCCTTGATTTCAGCCACATCACCTTGAGGTGTTGAGGTGCCGTGTGCATTGACGTAACCGATTTGTGTGCCGTCAATACCCGCATCGCGCATCGCCGCTTCCATCGCTAGAGCGCCGCCTGAGCCATCTTCGCTCGGTGAGGTCATGTGGTAAGCGTCACCTGACATACCAAAGCCAACCAGCTCAGCGTAAATTTTCGCGCCGCGCGCTTTCGCGTGTTCGTACTCTTCTAGCACCATGATGCCCGCGCCGTCACCAAGAACAAAACCATCACGGCCTTTATCCCATGGACGAGACGCCTTTTGCGGTTCATCATTGCGTGTTGACAACGCTTTCGCTGCACCAAAACCCGCCATACCCAGTGGAGTTGACGCCTTCTCTGAACCACCACACACCATTGCATCAGCATCACCATACGCAATCATACGTGCTGCATGGCCGATGTTGTGAAGACCCGTTGTACACGCCGTTGCGATCGCAATGTTTGGACCACGCAAACCACGCATAATAGAAAGATTACCAGCAACCATATTAACGATGGTTGAAGGAACAAAGAATGGACTCACTTTACGTGGGCCTTTCTGTGTTAGAGCGGTGTGCGCCGCTTCGATAAGGTCTAAGCCGCCGATACCAGAGCCAATCGCCACACCAACGCGGTGAGCGTTGTCTGGGTTAACTTCTAGTCCAGAATCATCAAGGGCCTGGATACCCGCTGCGATACCGTACTGGATAAACAAATCCATCTTACGAGCATCTTTCTTAGACATGTACTCGGTGCAATCAAAGTCTTTAACTAGACCTGCAAAACGAGTAGCAAAATTTTCGGTTTCAAAGTGATCAATATTGACAATGCCACTTTGACCTTCAAGCAGGGCCTTCCATGAAGATTCAACAGTGTTGCCTACCGGTGACAACATACCCATGCCAGTGACAACGACGCGACGCTTGGACACGATCTTATTCTCCGGGGTGTAAATGTTTCTATGAGGGAATAGAAGAGACTAATTAAAACACAGGCGGCCAGAGGGCCGCCTGGGAGAGTAAATTACTGAGCGCTGTTTACGTAGTCGATTGCAGCTTGAACAGTAGTGATTTTCTCTGCTTCTTCATCAGGAATCTCAGTGTCGAATTCCTCTTCTAGAGCCATAACTAGCTCAACAGTGTCTAGAGAGTCCGCACCTAGATCGTCAACAAAAGAAGCTTCGTTTTTAACTTCTGCTTCGTCTACACCTAGCTGTTCAACAATGATTTTTTTTACGCGTTCTTCGATGTTGCTCATTTTTAATTTTCCTTTACAGATGTCGCCTAAATGCGATGTTTCCGTAGTTTATTAGAACTAATGAAAGTTGCAAGGGGGTCCTTGCTGGTCAAACCACGATTTTTGCGATTTTAACCGAAATTCAGCTCATTTTTGACCTATATCATGCACATTTTATGTGCAAGACTTAACCAAAACTGGGGGGAGTTTAGCGCAATAATATCAACTATTGTCTAAACTCAACCAACTTTAGCATTAAACCATGTACATGCCACCATTTACATGCAAAGTTTCGCCAGTTATGTAACCTGCCTCAGGTGATGCAAGGAATGCCACTGCTGATGCGATCTCTTTCGGGTCACCAAGACGGCCCGCTGGTACGTTAGCCAGTGTTGCCGCACGCTGCTCATCGTTAAGTGCTTTGGTCATATCCGTCTCGATAAAACCAGGAGCAACCGTGTTCACCGTCACGCCACGTGAAGCCACTTCACGCGCCATCGATTTAGTGAAGCCGATCACGCCCGCTTTAGCCGCCGCGTAGTTCGCTTGACCTGCATTACCCATAGTGCCGACAACCGAGCCGACGTTAATGATGCGGCCCGCACGCTTTTTCATCATGCCGCGCAGTACCGCTTTTGACATACGGTAGATTGGCGTCAGGTTGGTGTTGATGATGTCATCCCACTCTGAATCTTTCATGCGCATCAATAGATTGTCACGAGTGATACCCGCGTTGTTGACCAGAATGTCGATCGCGCCGAACTCAGCGTTGATCGCTTTCAAGGTCGACTCAACAGATTCAACGTCAGTCACGTTAAGTGCCATTCCTTTGCCGTTATCGCCTAAATAGTCACTAATCGCAGTCGCACCGCCTTCTGAGGTTGCTGTACCGATCACAGTTGCACCGCGCTCAACCAGCAATTCTGCGATCGCACGGCCAATGCCGCGGCTTGCACCGGTTACCAGTGCAACCTTGCCTTCTAGGTTCATCATTGTTGTTTTCCCTTAATGGTATTGAACACTTACTTGGCTGCGTCTAGCGACGCAACATCGTTCACTGCCGCAGCAGTCAGTGCTTTCACAATTCGTTTGGTTAGACCAGTCAGAACCTTGCCTGGGCCAAGCTCTAGCAGTTTTTCGACGCCTTGCTCGTGCATCAGTTGTACACTTTCCGTCCAGCGAACTGGGCTGTACAGCTGACGAACTAGGGCTTGCTTGATTTTTGCAGGATCGGTCTCAGCAGCCACATCAACGTTGTTGATCACAGGCAGTGCTGGCTGGTTGAACTCGATCTCTTCCAGTGCAAGGGCCAGTTTATCTGCAGCTGGCTTCATCAAAGCACAGTGTGACGGCACAGACACTGGCAACGGCAACGCACGCTTAGCGCCTGCTTCTTTACACAACGCACCAGCACGTTCAACCGCAGCTTTACTGCCCGCAATCACAACCTGACCCGGCGAGTTAAAGTTTACTGGTGACACGACATCACCTTGCGCCGCCTCTTCACAAGCCTTGGCAATCGCCTCGTCATCCAAGCCGATGATGGCGTACATAGCGCCCGTTCCTGCAGGAACCGCTTCTTGCATCAATTGACCACGCAGCGCAACCAGTTTGATCGCTTGTTTAAAATCAATCACGCCAGCACAAACCAGTGCTGAGTACTCGCCTAGACTGTGGCCAGCAAGATTAGCAGGCTGCTCTAGACCCAGCTCTTGCCATACGCGCCAAATAGCAACAGATGAAGCCAAAAGGGCTGGCTGAGTGCGGAAGGTTTGGTTGAGATCTTCAACTGGGCCGTCTTGTACCAACGCCCAAAGGTCGTAGCCAAGCGCTTCAGATGCCTCAGCAAAGGTCTGTTTGACCACTTCATACTGCTCAGCAAGATCGGCTAGCATACCAACCGCTTGTGAGCCTTGACCTGGAAATACGATAGCAAACTTGCTCATGTTCTTTTCCTTAAGCAATAAAATTGAATCTCAGCCACCGACACAACAGTGCCGATGGCTAAATTAGAGAGATTAGAATTTCACCAGGGCAGAGCCCCAGGTGAAGCCACCACCAAATGCCTCTAGCAGTAGCATTTGACCACGCTTGATGCGTCCATCACGCACCGCTTCATCAAGAGCCGTCGGTACCGTGGCTGCCGAGGTGTTACCGTGTTTATCGAGGGTAATCACTACTTGGTCTAGTGACATCGCGAGTTTTTTCGCCGTCGCCGAAATAATTCGGTAGTTTGCCTGGTGAGGGACCAGCCAATCGAGCTCGGTTTTGTGCATATCGTTGGCCGCCAGCGTATCTTTAACCAGCTTTGATAGCTGGGTGACTGCGACTTTAAACACCTCATTACCTGCCATGTGTAACCACTTATCTGGATCACCACCATGCTCAGGGTATTCAAGGCTGAGCAGATCACCAAAGCGGCCATCTGCATTAATATGGGTAGACAAAATTCCAGGCTCTTTGCTCGCGCCAATCACAACGGCACCCGCGGCATCACCAAATAGGATCACGGTCGAGCGGTCGGTTGGGTCGCACGTCTTGGATAGGGCGTCAGCACCAATCACAAGTACATTCTTGCACATACCGGTCTTGACGTGCTGGTCTGCGATAGACAGCGCATACATAAAGCCAGAGCAGGCTGCTGCGACATCAAAGGCCGGACAGCCTTGGATACCTAATTTGGCTTGCACCTGACATGCAGATGACGGAAACGCGTGGCTGCCGCTGGTGGTGGCAACAATGATCATATCAATATCGTTTTTATCGATCGCGGCCATTTCGATAGCGTTCTCTGCCGCTAAGTGTGCCATATCGGCGACCGTTTCATTCTCAGCAGCAATGCGACGCTCTTTGATACCCGTGCGGGTAACAATCCACTCATCACTGGTCTCTACCATTTTCTCTAGATCTGCGTTAGTACGCACCTGAGACGGCAGGTAGCTGCCAGTACCTAAAATTTTGCTAAACATGAAGACTAATAATGCCTCTCGAGTAATACCGCTTCCAGACGATCACTGATGCGGCTCGGTATTTGTCGTTTTACCTCGTTGACTGCTTCACCAATTGCATTGGTAAACGCGGTAACATCGGCACTTCCATGACTTTTTATAACAATGCCGCGCAATCCTAGCAAACTTGCACCGTTATACTGGTCGGGGTTCAGTGTTTTTAGTTGGGTAAATAGTTCGGGGAGTAAACATCGCAGCAACCAACCACGAATGGTGGCCTTCGCCGTCCAACTTTTCAGCTTGTCAACCACCAACTGGGCGGTACCTTCACAGGTTTTAAGACAAACATTACCCACAAACCCATCACACACTATCACATCTGCGACATCATTAAAGATCTGATTTCCTTCGATATAGCCGACATAATTAATCGCTTCGCTGTGGGTGAGCATCTCTGAGCAACGTTTGACCTGATCGTTACCTTTGATCTCCTCCTCACCAATATTGAGCAGGGCAACTCGCGGTGGTACTGCGAGGTTATTTTCCCCCAAAGCGCTGCCCATCACGGCAAACTGAAATAAGGAATCCGCATCACAAGAGATATTGGCGCCCAAATCGAGCATCCAGGTACGTTTACCCGTGATACTTGGTAAAGCGGTGACCAGTGCAGGTCGTTCAATACCTGGTAGCAGTTTGAGTTTAAAGCGTGACAGTGCCATCAAGGCGCCGGTGTTGCCTCCGCTAACAACCGCGTCCGCTTTACCTTGTGCTACAAGGTCGAGACACACGGCCATTGAGCTGCGTTGATAATGACGCAGTGCGACTGAGGGTTTTTCGTGGTTTGAGATGACTTGATCGGCATGACAAATGCTCAGCTGAGCGTTTTCACTGCGGCCAAGTTGAGAAAGCTGGGTGGAAATCGATTGATGATCACCGACAAGGATCACTTTTAGCGCTGGGAAATGCGACAGTGCCTGCACGGCGGCAGGCACTGTAACGCGAGGACCGAAGTCTCCGCCCATTGCATCAAGTGCAACGGTTATATTTTGCAAAGGTCAACCTTACTTGTTGATAACCTTTTTGCCACGGTAGTAACCTTCAGCAGTTACATTGTGACGTAGGTGAGTTTCACCTGAAGTCGCGTCTACAGATAGAGCAGCTGTAGTTAGCGCATCGTGTGAACGACGCATACCACGCTTAGAACGAGTTTTACGGTTTTTCTGTACGGCCATTGACCCTACTCCTGTGCTAATGTCTAGAGAATTACTTCTTTAGACTTTTTAAAACATCGAATGGATTCGGTTTGTCTTCCACAATTTCTTCTGGAATCTCACCAAAAACCAGGTTGTTTGAGTTAACGCTACAATCCGCTTCGTCATGCATGGCTATTTGAGGCAATGCTAGGATGAACTCGTCTTCAACTAACTGAATCAGGTCTAACTCACCGTACTCGTTCAGATCTACCAAATCGTACTCTTCCGGTGCTTCCTCTTCACTTTTCTCACTATAGTAGGGAGTATAAGTGAATTGGACTTCACACAAATGTGTGAAAACCTCATTACAGCGTTGACACTCAAGGTCGACTTCGATGTTAGCTTTACCAGAGATAACAACCAGTCGTTGTTCATCATGCCCAAATGACACGTTGACTTGTGCGTCGCGTTTTACGCCTTCGACTGACTCCTCTAATCGCTTAAAAAGACTGACTTGGATGATGCCATCGAAATCGAGTCGTTTTTGCGCGGTTTTTTGGGGATCAACCGTTCGCGGTATTTTTACCTTTTGCATAGGGCGCGAATATTATCTTCCAATTAAAAATTAGTCAAAGGAAAAGGCAAAAAAGTTGGAGTTTTTTTGCCTTTGGCTAGCGTTACAATTCTATCATCGATATTGTGTCTACCCAACTCACACTTTTGACAGCAAGTGATTAAAAAATGACACATTACCAAATTGTTTTAGCATCGACTTCGCCATTTCGTCAATCTCTGCTCGCCAAGCTCGAGTTGCCTTTTGTCACCGCTCAGCCCGATTGCGACGAAACCCCTCTCGACAATGAGACGCCACAGCAGTTAGTCACCCGCCTTGCTGAGCAAAAAGCGCGGTCGTGCATCGGTGATGAAACACAACCGCGTCTTATCATTGGCTCCGATCAGGTGTGCGTGATCAATGGGCAAATCATTGGTAAGCCGCATACCCGTGAGCGAGCCATAGAGCAACTGAGCGAACAAAGTGGCCAGGTGATCACCTTTTACACTGGGCTTAGCCTTATTAATAGTGTGACGGGCGAGGCCCAAACGACTGTCGAGCCATTCCATGTTCATTTTCGTACGCTCACCCAAGTGCAGATCGAGCGCTATGTTGATAAAGAGCAGCCACTCAATTGCGCCGGCAGTTTTAAAAGTGAAGGACTTGGCATCAGCTTGTTTGAGCGCTTGGAGGGCAAAGATCCCAACACGCTAGTGGGCCTGCCACTGATTACCTTGACTGATATGCTTGCCAATCAGGGAATCAACGTACTTTAAGCGCATAGTGCTCTAAAACAATAGTGCTCTAAAGCAATAGTGCCCGTTAGTTTGCACACAGCTATTTTGTACGCCGTTATTTTGCACGCAGCCCGGTCAGCACGCGCTCCAGCTTGGCCTCCATTGGTGCGTCTATCTCCATCCACTGCTCGGTTTTAGGGTGGATAAAGCGAATATTGGCCGCATGCAAGAACAGGCGGTCCAAGCCCACTTTACCGGTGTACGCATCAAAGCGGCGGTCCCCGTAGCGGTCATCCCATGCAATAGGGTGGCCGGTATACTGAGTGTGCACGCGGATCTGGTGGGTACGGCCCGTGATTGGGCTGGCTTGCAATAAGGTTGCGTGTTCAAACTGCTCAAGAATTTTAAACCGCGTCTCCGATGGTTTACCGTTTGGATTAACGCGAACAATACTGTTGACCTCATTTTTGAGCAAAGGCGCCGTCACTACCTTGCAGCTTGGCTTCCAGTTACCCATTACCAACGCAAAGTAGAATTTCTTCACGGTTTTTTCGCGAAACTGTGCCTGAAGGTGACGCAGTGCCGAGCGCTTTTTTGCCACCAATAAGATGCCAGAGGTATCTCGGTCAATACGGTGCACCAACTCGAGAAAACGCGCCTCGGGTCTTAGCGCACGCAGCGCCTCAATCGCGCCAAACTTTAGGCCACTGCCACCATGAACGGCGGTGCCCGATGGCTTATTGAGGATCAGCATATGTTCATCCTCAAAGATGATGTTGTGCTCAAGCTCAGCGACTTTATTTAACTTGGTGCTTGGGGCTTGGGTTTCTTCTGTCACCGGCAAGGTCACTGGCGGGATACGCACGACATCGCCCGCTTGCAACTTATATTCGGCTTTGATGCGCTTTTTGTTTACACGCACTTCTCCCTTGCGCACAATTCGATACACCATGCTCTTTGGCAAATTTTTAAGCTGATTGCGCAGAAAGTTATCAATTCTCTGACCTGCCATATCCTCATCGATGTCGATAAGTTGGACTTTCGTTCTAATTTCATTCATTTAGATTTGCTCAAGGGAAGTTCGTAAACACGATTAGCGGCAGTTTACCATCCAAAACCGGTCTAATTCACATTATTTATCCTGTTAATCGTTTCAAATCGGTTCGATTTGGTCGAGATTGTTGTTCAAGCAATGGATGTGGATAATCTCTGCACACCTATCGCTGGTAAAACCACCAATCATCGACAGAATGGGGCTTGGGGTCACAGTGATTGAATTATTTTGCGCTATTTTCGCCTGTTTATAACAAAGCAGATTGCTGACTTTTGTTGTCACTGCTATAGTTCAGTTCTGCAACTGGTGCAGAAGTCATTTTACGACTACCTTTGCACTAACTCATCAGTACTTTAGCTAGTACATCCTGACCTTCACTCCTCCTGACTCGATCCGACTTACGGTTAATTCGTAGTCCTCGTCAGAGAATGAAGTTACCCAGCGATATGAGAGAAGCAAAACCAAAGAGTAGACACTTTGTCTCGGATTGCCGCATCGGGCGTAAGACAATCTTGAGCAAAGATAAGCTTGCTGTTCTACTCGGGAACATTCGTGTTGAGTATCTCCACACTATTGTGGGTCACCCGTCAGCCTACTGTGCGGCCGGTGATAACTGAAGCGTCCACGAGCATCCCTCCAGCCGGGAGGCTGCAACTATGTAACCACGGGATCTGACGCCGCGAATGGGCAAGCAGCAAGCAACAAAATGAAAAAGATAACGAGATTGTTTAAATGAAAAGAATGTTAATTAACGCAACTCAAAAAGAAGAGTTGCGCGTTGCGCTGGTCGACGGCCAAAAACTGTTCGACCTTGATATTGAAAGTCCTGGACACGAATCCAAGAAAGCCAATATTTATAAAGGCCGCATCACCCGAATTGAACCAAGTCTTGAAGCTGCTTTTGTTGATTATGGCGCTGAGCGACACGGTTTCCTCCCACTAAAAGAAATTGCTCGCGAATACTTCCCAGAAGGCTATAGCTACCAAGGTCGCCCTAGCATCAAAGAAGTCCTGAAAGAAGGTCAGGAAGTCATTGTTCAGGTCGAAAAAGAAGAACGTGGTAACAAAGGCGCAGCCCTAACCACCTTCGTCTCACTCGCCGGTAGCTACCTAGTCCTAATGCCAAACAACCCTCGTGCCGGTGGTATTTCTCGCCGCATCGAAGGCGATGAGCGTACCCAACTGAAAGCAGCACTGAGCACACTTGAACTGCCACAAGGTATGGGCCTTATCGTTCGTACCGCCGGTGTTGGTAAGAGCGCAGAAGAGCTTGAGTGGGACCTAAACGTTCTGCTTAATCACTGGGGCGCAATCAAGCAAGCTTCTGATTCAAACGCTGCACCGTTTTTGATCCACCAAGAGAGTAACGTGATTGTTCGTGCAATCCGTGACTACTTGCGCCGCGATATCGGTGAGATCCTGATCGACAGCAACACTATCTACGAGCGTGCGGTTGAGCACATTCGTCTGGTTCGCCCTGACTTCATTAACCGTGTTAAGAAGTACGACGGTGAAGTACCGCTATTTAGCCACTATCAAATCGAAAGCCAAATCGAGTCTGCGTTCCAACGTGAAGTTCGCCTACCTTCTGGCGGCTCAATTGTTATCGACCCGACTGAAGCTCTAACCTCGATCGATATCAACTCAGCACGCGCGACGAAAGGCGGTGATATCGAAGAAACCGCACTCAACACCAACCTTGAAGCAGCCGATGAGATTGCTCGCCAGTTACGTCTACGCGACCTTGGTGGCTTGGTGGTTATCGACTTTATCGATATGACCCCTGTCCGTCACCAGCGCGAGGTTGAGAACCGCCTGCGTGATGCTGTGCGCCTTGATCGCGCTCGTGTTCAGATTGGTCGTATCTCACGCTTTGGTCTGCTTGAGATGTCACGTCAGCGCCTAAGCCCTTCATTGGCTGAGGCCAGCCACCACATCTGTCCGCGCTGTAGCGGCACCGGCGTAGTGCGTGACAACGAGTCACTGGCACTGTCAGTCCTGCGTTTGATTGAAGAAGAAGCGCTTAAAGACAACACCTCACAAGTTCTGGCTGTGGTACCGGTGTCGATTGCCTCATATCTGCTTAACGAGAAACGCCGCTCTGTTAATCACATCGAACGCAACCAAGAAGTTAAGATCACCATCGTACCAAACTCAGATATGGAGACCCCACACTTTGAGGTTATCCGTGTTCGCGATGGTGAAGAGCAAAACATCCTTTCTTACCTCGTGCCGAAAAAGCTTGAGGCAATGAAAGAAGCTGAAGCACGCGATGCGGGCGAGAGCGAAACTAAAGTTAAGAAGGTTGAAGAGCCGGTACTAAAAGGCTTTGCTGCTCCTGAAAAGGTGGCTCCAGCGCCAGTGGCTCCTGCTCCTGCTGCGCCAAGCAAACCAGCGGTTGCTGCGAAAGAGAGCCAAGGCTCAGGCCTATCGCGCTTCTTCAAAGCGATTACTAGCTTCCTATTTGGTTCATCTGAAGAGAAAGAGCCAGAGAAGAAAGATGTCGTAGAAGAGAAGCCACGCTCAAACAACCGTCAGCGCCGTGGTAATCGCAACGACCAACGTCGTCGTAATAACCGCGATAACCGTGATCGTGATAGCCGCGATAATCGTGACAACCGCGATAAGAATAAGCGTAGACCAACGCGCGATGAGAAACCTGAGCAGCAAGATGCACAGGCAAAAGGCGCAGAGAAGAAACCGTCTCGCAAGCCACGACAAGATCGTCGTAACAAGCGTGATGAGTCAAACAAGCCTTCTAAAGTGGAAGAGCAAGGCCTACAAATTGCTGCTGATGCGCAAACCGATAAGCCAGAATCACCACGTAAAGAAGAAAAAGCGAATCGCATCAAGGAGCGTCGTCAACGTCGCAAGCTGAACAAGAGCATTCGCGTTAAAGATCAAGCCGAGCAGCAAGCTCAGCCAGTCGAGAAAGCGAGCGAAGTTGCGGAAGTAAAAGCAGCACGTAAGCCTGAAAAAGCCAAGTCTCAATCAGCTGCAGAAACCGCTGCAAGCGATGACAACGCACAAAATGGTGAGAAGAAAGGCCGTCGTAACCGCCGCTCTCCACGCCACCTACGTGCGAGTGGTCAGCGCCGCCGTCGCGGTCGCGATCGTCGTCCTAATCCATTCCGTCTGCGTGCAGGTGGTGTTGCCTCTCCAGAGATGGCGATGGGTAAAGTGATGCCGAAATACGACTTGCCTAAGCCAGGTGCTAAGAAGTCACGCAAGGGTAACCAAGCGGTGGCTCCTATTGGCGGTGTAGCTTGCCCTGAGATGTCGATGGGTAAAGTGATTGTTTACCGCGCGCCTGCAGCTAAGACAAAAGCGCCAAAGGCAGCGAAGAAACAAGCGGTTGAAACTCCAGTGGTTAAGAACACAGCTGTTGTTGAGACCCCAGTCGTTGAAGCAACAAAGCGTTTGATCGTGCCAGCAGTAGTGAATCCAGTGATTGTTTCTAAGCCACAAGCAGCTAAGCCTGCACCAGTGCAAGAAACAAAAACAGCGCCTGTGAAGCCAACTGCAGCGAAACAAGACGCCGTCAAGGCCGCCCCAGCTGCTGCCAAGCAGACAAAGGCAGCCCTGAAAGGTCACGCACAAGCTGCAATGGCAAAAGCCGCTGGTCCACAAGAGATCAAAGAGATCGAAGTGGTTGCTGCCCCACTACGCACTGAGCGTTATCAGCAAAAAGGCGCAGGTAGCCAGGTTGCTCGTAACCAAGCCGGTGCTGCGATGACCAAACCGAACTTCTAATCTGTTAGAATCGTTCGTTAATAAAAAAACCCGCTTCGTGCGGGTTTTTTTAGATTCGAGAGTCGAGACCGGGCTTTGCCCTGCGAGTACGCTTTGCTCGAGGGGGGCAATACTTGACAGCGGCGGCCACGGCTGCAAAAATTTCTCGCCTCTCGCCTCTCGCCTCTCGCCTCTCGCCCCTGAGTTTTTTCAGCGTACACGCGTCACACCAGTCGGCTCTTCCATACTACATCTGTACGCCCAATACTCTGATATAACTCAGACCGACTAGATATATACACTACTTAATTAAACACAGTCAGCATAAATCACTAAATGTTACACTTTGAAAGAAAATAAGTGTTCTCTCTTCGCTTGTGCCCTTACCATTCCGTGCCACAATAAACGCACTTCAGCGAACAAATAATGAAATATACACGGACACTTTTAGCTCTTTCACTTCCTTTTACCTATACACTGATCGCAGGTAACGCGCACGCTGCTGGCTTCCAGCTAGCCGAGTATTCGGCAACGGGGCTTGGTCGCGCTTATGCGGGAGAGGCGGCGATTGCCGACAATGCCAGTGCGCAATGGCGTAATCCTGCGCTTCTGACTCAGCTTACAGGCACTCAGGTTTCGTTTGGGGCAATTTATGTTGACCCGAATATAAGTGTTGATGGTGAGGTGACCACTAAGTTACTTGGCCAGACCCACCGCGCTCAAGCAAAAGACTTTGCTGATAGTGCTATAATCCCTAACTTTTATCTTAGCCATCAGCTTAACGATCTATGGTTTGTTGGCTTTGCTGCCGGGACAAATTATGGTATGGAAGCTGATCTCGGAAGCGATTTCGCTGCATCACATTTTGGTGATCGAGCCTCCATCACGACAATGGAACTTAACGCAAACATCGCTTATCAACTAAATTCCAAGTTTAGCTTTGGGGCCGGTCTTCGTTATATTCTTGCCGAGGGTCACTTTGGCGCAACCGCCCCTGACCATAGTTTGATTGGTGGAACAACGCTTAAATATATGGAAGGTGATACCACTGATTGGGGCTGGCAAGCAGGCGCCACTTGGCAGATCAGCCAGACGCACCGAATCGGTATGGCTTACAAATCTGAGGTTGACCTAACACTTGAGGGGCACGCAGAAGGCATTGGATTCCTTGCACCTGCCGGTAGTAAGAAAAAAGGAACCATGGACTTACCCCTTCCTGCCACTTTTGAATTGGCGAGCTTCCATCAACTCAGCGAACACTGGGCGATGCACGCGAGTGTCAACTGGACCAACTGGAGCGCATTTGACAAACTCGAAGCCAATCTAGACGACCGCGACACACCGTCGATGGTTAAGGTAGAAAACTGGCGCGACAACTATCGCTTTGCCCTCGGTACGACCTACCAAGCAAGCTCAAAGGTAACACTGCGCTCTGGTGTCGCCTATGACACGTCAGCCGTCTCCGACAAAAACCGCACCATCACCATCCCAGAAACCGACCGCTTATGGCTAAGCCTTGGCGGCAGCTATCAATGGTCCAAACAGTGGACCTTAGACGGCGGTATCACTTATATCAAAGCGAAAGATGCGGATGTGACGGAGTCACGCGGTTACCCATCAGATGACCTTGCAGAGTGGTTCGGCGGTAGCTTCACCGGCCAAATCACCGGCCACGTCTGGCTAGCCGGCATCCAAGCGAATTATAGATTTTAAGCGTTAACAAACAAAAACGCATGAGTCGTGGGGGAAACGAGGACTTTCCAAACACGCCCCCTCGACTCTCGTCTCTCGCAGCGACGCGATCTCGCCTCTGCCCTTAAAATTCATCCAGCAAGTCGTCAAACTCATCCTCATCAAACTCGTCTTGGTCTGTACGCTCAATTTCCGCAGTAAAGTCACGTCGCTGCAGGTACGCATCGCGAGTAAAGGCATAAGGGTCTGGTGAACGCTCAATCAAGGCCTCTTGCTGAACTAATTGAGCCCGTGTCTCCATCCCTTCCAGTGCCCATTTACCAAGTCCGGCCCAAAAATTGAGATAAGCAAGCGGTACGTAAGTACTATCGACGAGCTCAAAGGTTTCTCTTGCGGTCCAAGGCCCGTAACCAGGAACCATCACATATGGCCCATTTCCGACCCCATAGTGTCCGACGGCATCGCCAAAGGTCTTATCTTCATAAGCCGTGATCTCCGCGGCACTGGCGATATCAATGATGCCTCCTAGCCCCACCGTTGTGTTGATGAAAAAACGGGTAAAATGCGTGACCGCCTTATCGCCGTTACCCATGATCAAGTTATTAACCATGCTCGATGGCTCATCAAGGTTCGATAGGAAATTGCCGATGCCGCTACGCACTGGTCTTGGGGTGTAATTGACATACGCGAGGGAAACGGGTCTGACAAAGTACGGGTCCAAATAATCATAATTGAAATCCCACATAACCCGGTTAATCCCTTCGAGAGGATCATTCACTGCTATGCTGCCGTCCTGCTCCGGCGCCGACGCGCAGCCAGCAAGGCCGAAAAAAAAGAAGCCTATAAGCTGGGCAGAGAACAATGAGGAGTGTCTGATTGTCATATCGTCTCCCTGAATGCCTTGCCATGATACCAATACGGTGTTGTCAGCGACGTGAAACCAATACATAAGTATAGGCGATGGCCAAATCTGCCGAGTTGAGTCAAGTGAACTTCCCTAATCAAATGAGCTTATCTAGTATTGACGGTTTATCTCCACGCCAACGGGCTCGCCAAACGTCATGACATCGCTTTCACCAAACCAATCCCCTTCTCGAGTCCCTACATTACCATCGTGATCGATCCGTACGCGCACAATCAGTTGCTGTAGATCGGTCAATTTACGCCCTTCGATCATACTATTACCATCATCCAGCACCACGGTACGGGGAAAGGCACCGAGTGGGTAACGAGCGGCAGCGACCGGCATTGGTGAGCCGTCAGCCGGATGTACCGATACGATCAGTTGAGCGTTGGGCTCGATGGGTACTTGATCAGCAATAGAAATCGTCACCGCCACGGTGCGGCCCGGTGCCACGTTCTCCCCCATCTGGAGCTTGGCGCTTTCGATACTGCGCTCAAGCATCTCATAGCGTGGGTCTTGGGCACCGATCATCTGTTGCATCATCGTCCAATAGCGAATGGCACCGGAAAAGTCTTGTTGCTCGAAAGCGTCAAAGGCGAGCAGTGACACCACGCGCAAGTCAACAAAGTCTTGTTGCATTAAGTTTGCTAGTAGACCACGCGCTTGCTGCTGGTCGAGTGGGTCTTGTGAAAGCATCAAGGCTTGCGCATAACCCAGTTGAATATCTTCATTATCGGACTCAAGGCGATAGGCCCGTTTCATCGCGCCAATGGCGGTATCTATATCTCGGTTGGCCAATCCAATTCGTCCGAGCAACAACCATCCGGTTGAATCTTCAGGCTGGAAATGCAAACGGGTTCTCAGGGCGAGAGTCAGATCATCCATTTCCGGCTCAGTCAGTGATGCTCCCTCGGGTGCCATGAGTTTTTTGGATAGCTCAGGTAAGTTCGCAGCCACACCTTGCCAGTTCTTCACCTCGCTTGCGGCGCCAAACTGGTTGTACATTACGATAGTGACCACCAGCAGGAACGCTAAAGATGGACCAAATACCAACCAGGGGTTGATCTCCCTTTTAGTCGCGACTCGATCTTGCTCAGGTATATCATCTAGGAGTGACTGCTTGAGATCCGCAATCAGCTCCTTTTGATCCTCGACCAGACCCTCATCACTCTCTTCGCTTAATTCCGCCAGGCGATCTTTATAGAAGGCTTTGTTGAGTTGATCACGCAGCGCTTGGTCTTGGTTTTGCTTACGATTGATGATTGGCAGTACCACAAGCAAACCGGCAAATACCAATAGAATCGCGGAGGCGATCCAAAATAACGTCATGATTTTTCTCCGTGATCCTTGTCATCCAAAAGAGCCTGTAAGCGTGCTTCTCGCTTATCATCCCACCCCTTTTCGGAACTCTTTGACGCCAGCTTTCTCCGACTGCGATAAACTATCATCGTCATACCAAAAATAATCACCGCTAACGGACCAAGCCACAAGATTGCAGTGGCGGGGGTTAGTGGCGGATTATAGGTAACAAAATTGCCGTAGCGCGCCACCATATAATCGACGATCTCCTGCTTTGACTTACCCTCTTTGGTCATTTCATACACCTTCTGACGCAGATCCTGCGCTAGCTCAGCATTCGAGTCACTGATGGTGTTGTTTTGACACTTAGGGCACCTTAGCGTGTGGCCAAGCTCCTTAAACTGCTGCTCTTGTTTGGGGTCATCAAACTCGTAGACCTGAATCGATGCCGCCACAGAGAAAGAGAGCAGCAAGGTCGCCATCAAGGTCAATAGGGATCGGCTGATCATAACTCACTCTCCACTAACATTTGCTGATACATGGGGCCGAGCTTATCTTGCCAATTGCGAGCATTCACATCGCCGACATGTCGATAACGGATGATGCCCTCGGCATCGATCAAGAAGGTCTCGGGCGCACCATACACGCCAAGGTCAAGCCCTAGCATGCCTCGGCCATCAAACAGGCTGATAAGGTACGGATTGCCAAGGTCGCGCAGCCAGCCAATCGCCTTAGTGCGATCGTCTTTATAGTTAAGACCGACTATCTTAACGCCTTGTTCGGCAAGTTGATTGAGGAAAGTATGCTCGGCATAACAAGTCGGACACCAGGTAGCCCAAACGTTAAGCAACAACGGCTGACCTACAAAAATCTCCCTGTCGTGCTGCATCCCGGCTTGCTCGAGATCTTCGAGGCGAAACTCAGGAACCGCTTGGCCAACTAACACAGACTCCAGCTTTGTGGGGTCATCACCACCGGCGTTTTTAATCAGTTGAATAAAGAACACCCCGACGAGTAGCAGAAACGCGACTAGAGGGACATAAAGAACCTTTTTACTCATAGTTATGCCTCCTGCGTTCGCTGCTTGCTGCCGGCTTTGGCGGGCTGCTTGCTGCGAAAACGATAGCGCCGATCACTGATCGCCACCATACCGCCAATCGCCATCATCAGCGCGCCAGCCCAAATCCAACGCACAAACGGTTTGTAGTAAAGGCGGACCGCCCACGAAACGTTGTCATCTAAACGCTCACCCATTGCAACGTAGAGATCGCGCGTCACACCGCGATCGATGGCCGCTTCAGTCATCATTGAGCGTTGAGTAGTGTAAAAGCGCTTTTCTGCGTACAAGGTATTGATGAGTTTACCGTCACGCTTGATGTCAAAATCAGCAATATAGCCATCATAATTGGGGCCATCGTTATCTCTTAAGCGCTTAAAGTGGAAGTCGTAACCCTTGATTTGATAATGCTCTCCCGGCGCCAAGCGCACATCTCGCTCGATACTGTAGTTTTGCACCATCGCAATCCCAATGACACTCACCGCAAGCCCAATGTGCCCCAACATCATCGCCCAGTGACTGCGCTGCAGTTTTTGCACGCCTGCCCAGAACGTATGACGGTGAGTGGCGCGCTGGTGAAGCTCATAACCATGCATAAAGGTGATCCACAGCGCCATAATCCAGCCAATATACGCCATGGTGCTGAAGAAGTCGGCAAATAACACCACGCACAGTGCACCGACAACAATCGCTGCCACACCCGATGTCAACATGGGCTTGAACAGCTTACTCAAGCTATCTCGCTTCCAGCGCAGCAACGGACCAATGCCGAGGATAAAGGCGAATGGGATCATCAGCCAAGCGAAGAGCATGTCAAAGAAAGGGGCACCAATCGAGACCGACCCCAAGCCGATTTGCTTGTGCACCAGCGGAAGCAGGGTGCCAACAAGGACCACAACCAGCGCCGCCATCAAAATCACGTTGTTCGCGAGCAAGGCATTTTCACGTGAAATCAGGTCAAAGTTGCCACGCGCACGCACTGAGGCCCCTTTTAGCGCAAACAGCAGTAACGACCCCCCAATCACCACCACCAAGAAACCTAGGATAAACATCCCTCGTGAAGGATCTGAGGCAAAGGCGTGCACCGAAACCAAAATACCCGAACGGACCAAAAAGGTGCCCAGTAAGCTCAGCGAGAAGGCCATAATGGCGAGAAGTACCGTCCAAGCCTTAAACGTGCCTCGCTTTTCGGTCACGGCCAACGAATGCATTAGAGCGGTGCCTGCCAGCCAAGGCATAAACGACGCGTTCTCGACGGGATCCCAGAACCACCAGCCCCCCCAGCCCAGTTCGTAATAGGCCCACCATGAGCCTAGCGCTATCCCGACGGTCAAAAACAACCAGGCGGCGGTCGTCCAAGGACGCGACCAGCGAGCCCAGGCGGTATCTAAGCGCCCGGACATCAATGAAGCGATAGCAAACGCAAACGCGACAGAGAAGCCAACATAGCCCATGTAAAGCATGGGTGGGTGAACGATTAAGCCCGGGTCCTGCAAGAGGGGATTTAAATCTCGCCCATCGACCGGGAAATAAGGTAATGTGCGGTCAAACGGGTTGGAGGTGAAGATGATAAACAGTAAAAAGCCAACGGTGATCATACCCATCACACCCAGCACGCGCGCCACCGATTCTTGCGGCATACCACGGCTGAATGAGGCGACGGCCACTGTCCAGATGGCCTGGATCAGCACCCACAATAGCAGTGAGCCTTCGTGTGCTCCCCACACCGCAGTGATGCGATAAAACCATGGCAGCTTACTATTAGAATTGTTGGCCACATACTCGACGGTAAAATCATTGGTATAGAAGGCCCAGCACAAGACAATAAATGAGATGAACAGCATTACAAACATCCCCCAAGACAGAGGGCGCGCACTGTTCATCAACAGCGTATTGTTGCGAGATGCACCGAGGACCGGCAAGGCACTTAATAGAAGGGCCAGTCCTAACGAGATGATCAGTGCAACATGTCCAACTTCGACTATCATCACAAATTTCCTTGCGTCTGCTCTTGGCTATATTGCAGCGGCTGATGCGTTTTCTGCATAGCATCGGCAATCTCTGGCGGCATATACTCTTCATCGTGCTTCGCTAGTACCTCAAATGCCTCTATGGTGGTTGGATCAACCAACACGCCTTGAGCGACAATACCCTGCCCTTCTCGGAACAAGTCGGGAAGAATGCCATTGTAGAGAACCGTGACCTTCGGTCCGATATCGTGCAAGTCAAATGAGACGCGCAGTGAGCTTGGATCGCGTGACACCGAGCCTTCTACGACCATGCCACCAATACGAAGGCGCTGCCCAACTTCGGGTTTAACGCCAGACTTGCCATTAACCAGTTCCGTCGGAGTATAGAAAAGGTCCATATTTTGATTCAACGCATAGATCACTAGCCCTACCGTGAGCAACGCCCCAACAAAAATGGCAGAGATCACCCCTAATCGTTTTTTACGTCTTGGATTCACGATTTGTTCTCCTAACTTAAAGCGTGTTTTCTAGGTCTTTGGCAGCATCAATGCGCGCTTGACGCTCAATTTTACGATTCACATTTCTCAAAAGCTGCTGGCCTCGACGCACACTGAGCAACAACAAAGCAGCTAAGGCGCCAAAGGTGATGCCAAACGCACTCCACACGTAGCCGCTATAACCACCCATAGCAAGAAAGTCACCTAAAGATTCAAAATGCATAGTTTCTCCCTTACTTTTTCACTGCCAACGTTTTACTGTCCAATGCTTTCGTTGCTAAAGCCAATACCCAAGGGCGGTGACTTTCTCTCTCAATAATCTCATTACGCAAGCGAATCATGGTCACTGTGGCAAAAAACAGTGCAAAGCCGAGCAGGTTGAGCAGCAGAGGCCACAACATGTCGTTGGAAATCGACGGCTTTGCAAACTTAGTGATCGTGGCACCTTGATGGAGGGTGTTCCACCACTCCACTGAAAAATGAATAATGGGCAGATTGATCACACCAACAATCGCCAAGATCCCCGCCGCCTTTGCTGCCGTTTTTTGATCGTCAAAGGCATGGTAAAGAGCGATAACACCAAGATACAGAAACAGCAATATCAGCTCTGAGGTTAACCTTGCATCCCACACCCACCATGCCCCCCACATAGGTTTACCCCAGACCGCTCCGGTTACCAGCGCAATAAAAGTATAGACTGCACCGATAGGGGCCATTGCTGAAGCTGCAAGGCTGGATAATTTGAGTTGCCATACAAGACCGATAAAAGCTGCTATCGCCATTGACATGTAGACACCCATCGACCAAATGGCGGCTGGCACATGGATGTAGATAATACGAAAGCTGTCACCCTGCTGATAGTCGGCTGGTGCGAACGCAAGCCCCCAGATTGTACCAACGGACAACGAAAACAAGGTCCCCAGTGCAAACCACGGAAGCAGTCTGCCGCACAACTGGTACGTCATCTCAGGCTTTGAATAGGGATGAAGCCATTTCCACATTGGTATATCTCACTCTCACTGTCCTTTGTGCAATGGAAGTCCTGCAAATGCTACTCCCATCGTTATCAAAGAGTTTTTTGGTTAATCAATTAGTTTACGCTCACGCGCAACGACGCACTGATTGCAAAAGGCGTCGCCGTCACTGCAGCAACTAACATGGCCATTAAGATGGCTAACTGGCCATTATACGTAGCACCCATGGATGCCGATTCAATTGCCGAAGTGGCAAAGATCAAAATTGGTATATACAGCGGCAGTACCACCAGACTTAGCAACACACCGCCTTTTTGCAATCCAACGGTCAAGGCGACGCCGATCGCCCCAATAAAGCTCAGTATTGGCGTGCCGATGAGCAAAGTACATGCCACGGCAAGCCAAGTATTAAAATCGAGGGATAAGAGAATACCCAACAGCGGGCTTATGACTAACAATGGCAGGCCCGTTAATAACCAATGTGCGACGACTTTTGCAATCACGGTAAGGCTTAGCGGTATCGGTAATAACATCAGCTGCTCCAACGCACCATCTTGGAAATCATCACGAAACAGACGCTCAAGTGAAAGTAAGGCCGCCAGTAAAGCTGCCACCCAGATGATGCCCGGTGAGATGCGTGCCAGCAAATTGGGCTCAGGACCGATACTGAGGGGAAAAAGGGTGATAACTAAAATAAAGAACCACAACGGATTGAACAGGTCGGCTTGTCGGCGCAAGGCTCTAAGCAGCTCGCGCTTGATGACCAAAATAAAAATCGTGCTCACTATACCGCTCCCAACGTTATTTTGCGCATCGGTTGATCATCGCTAAACATATCTTGATGGGTCGTTAATAACACTATACCGCCCGCTTGCATATGGCGAAGAAATAGGGCTTCTAAGACCTTTACACCTTGTTTATCGATCGCAGTCAGTGGCTCATCTAAGATCCATAGCGTTTTGTCACTCAACCATAACCGAGCCAAAGCAACCCGACGCTGTTGACCTGCTGAGAGTTTGGCCACTGGAATGTCTTCACGCCCAGCCAAACCGACCTGAGCAAGGGCTCGGTAGAGAGCTTCACGACTGATTGAGTTACTTGAATGGACTGAGTGATAAAAGAAGAGATTCTCAAAGGCTGTCAGCTCACGTTTGATCCCTGTTTGGTGACCAAGGTACAGCAGATCTCGATGATACGCTTCACGATCATCGGTAATAGGGAGCTGATTCCAACTGACCACGCCCGATTCCTTGTCACCGAGACCAGCAATAATCCGCAGCAAAGTTGTCTTTCCAGTGCCATTGCGGCCTTCTATCTGCACCAACTCTCCCTGTTGGATAGAAAAAGAAAGGTCTGCAAAGAGCACTCGTTCTCCTCGAAGGGCCGTCAGTTGATTGACTTCTAACATCCGTTTTCAATTTACAATTTATGAACAACCATATTAGCACAGGAGGCGCTGATATCTACGGCGTGACCTCTAGAAATGTAAAAAAACGAAAGGGGGCCCAAGCCCCCTTAACATGTTGATACAAAAGATACCCACTCAAAAATACAATCTAATCAACTCATTTTTGTTACAAATCGATTACGTTCGTTTGAGTTTGTGTTGCCCATGCCCGCGACGCTGTTCTGGTAAGCTCTCCAGAGGTGGAACCGACTCTTGGCCAGCGAGTTTTTTCTGCAGTGACATCATCAGTTCAGCCTCTGCTTTGGGCAGCTCACACTCATGAATCAACTCATCGAGCTCGGCCCCGAGCTGAACCATTTTAGTCGCACGGGTGTACAAGCGCCCATCGGTATCAGCTTGCTCAAGTTCCAATACACGTTCGTGCAGGTGCTGAATAATATCTTGCTGCTCAGTCACTCGCTGGCCAAGCCCAACAACTACTGAGCGCACCTCGAGCAACTGCTTCGAGGTTTTATCGAGCTCTCTATCCAGCTTTCGGTTCTGAGTACTAAGCTGCTCAAAGTGCTTACGGCTGGCAAATGCTATCCGCACCACAACAAACAGCAGGCACACAAAAGCAATCGACCCGATTATCATCGGGGTAGTAAACAAAGCACTATTCATTGGGCGATCTTATTCATATTCGCTAGTCAACCAAGCTTACAGGTAAGCCATCTCATCCCATTCTTCATCTGAAAGTAGCTTATTTAGGTCAACCAAGATCAAAAGTTTACCTTCACGGTTACTCACACCTTGAATAAACTTCGAGCTCTCATCGGCACCAACACTTGGTGTGGTATCGATTTCAGATGAGCGCAGATATACAACCTCAGCGACACTGTCAACCAAGATACCAATCACTTGACGCTCTGATTCAATAACGATGATACGCGTGTTATCCGTTACCTCACCACCAGCAAGGCCAAAACGTGAGCGTGTATCTATCACGGTCACGACATTCCCGCGTAGGTTAATAATACCCAACACATAGCTCGGCGCACCCGGGACTGGGGCGATCTCAGTGTAACGCAGTACCTCACGGACCTGCATAACATTGATGCCGTAGGTTTCTTCCTCAAGCTGAAAGGTCACCCATTGCAGCACTTCATCGTTGGCTTGCTCTTTTCTTACTTCAATTTCATTTAATTGAGACATACCTTAATCCTCTACTAAAAGCGTGTTGTGCTGTCTAACGAATGACGGCCTGGACATCCAATCCAGCATCAAGCATCTTGATCAGTTCTTCAACATGAACCAATGCACACATTTTTTCTCTAACCATTCCCGCAAGCCAAGGGCGTTTACCCGCAGTCTCACGCCAATTTATCATGTCCGGATTGAGTGCTTCAGTGCCTTTAAGCGCGCTACTTGCCAGCCCCCAAGCGCTCTGCCCCAACATGACGATATACTGGTAATCTGATTTATAGTGATCATCGACGAGCTTATCGGCCATCACCCAGCGAGCGGTATCCACCACATCGTACTGATTCTCACGGGTGGTATTCAAACCTAAATACCATTCCGGTCGACCAACCAGAT
Source organism: Vibrio sabulosilitoris (assembly GCF_055391395.1). Lineage (NCBI taxonomy): Bacteria > Pseudomonadati > Pseudomonadota > Gammaproteobacteria > Vibrionales > Vibrionaceae > Vibrio > Vibrio sabulosilitoris. The sequence goes on along the minus strand of NZ_AP029599.1, from coordinate 1,485,901 downwards.
GGGTTAAGTCGCCCATTTTGTGGATTCCACCAAGCTCGTCGAGGGGAACCGCAAACGTCATACCATTGACATCAAAATACAGCACCTGAAACACCTGCGATCGCTTGGTGCTCTGCCAAACAGATACCTGCTGCGCGGTCTCAACTGGCGAAACCGATTGAACCGAGAGCTCAACCTCTGGCTGTTGCGCGAACGATACTGATTCTGCCTCTGCCGGGGTTAGTGCCTGCGCTGGATACGTCTTTTGCCTAACCTCTTCGGCCATCGGCTCAAAGTGATGATCAACCATTTGATTTTGCAGCTCGAGCTGGGCAAGCAGTTTCTCAACGTCGCCTAGGTCCGAGCCCGCTAACCCAGGCTCATCCTCCAGCCAACTTAAAGAATCTGAGTTAGCTAGATATTCTGGCTCTGGCTCTGGCTCTGGCTCTGGCTCTGGCTCTGGCTCTGGCTCTGGCTCTGGCTCTGGCTCTGGCTCTGGCTCTGGCTCTGGAGCAAGGTTATCGAGCTGGGCTACAGTGTCAATCAAGCTGGTATTATCTTCGCCCACTTCCATTTCACTGTCATCAAGCAGTGCCGTAAAGTAATCGTCCAGCGCCTGTTCACCCGATAGACTGGGTTGGTTACTCATCAAACATTAACCTCTCAAGATGCAGCAGTAACTGTTTATAGGCAAATACGCCTCGACTCCCAGGTGCAAAGTGGGATACCGGAAGGTGCTTTAAGCTGGCGTCACGGAATTTAGTGTCGATGGGTATCGCCGAATTCCACACCTGCTCAGGGTAATCTTTTTTTAGCTGGGTCAATGTCTGTAATGATGCCTTGGTGCGTTTGTCGTACATGGTTGGCACGATAGTGACGGCAAAGCCTTTGCTGCGCGATTTTTGCATTATCTTCAGGGTACGCATCATTCGCTCCAGCCCCTTCATCGCAAGAAACTCAGTTTGCACTGGTATCAAGATACGATCGCTGGCCGCCAACGCATTGACCATCATAACGCCAAGGATTGGAGGGCAATCGATGATCACGTGATCATAGTATTCACGCAGGGTAATCAGGCTTTTTTTCAGGATCAGCCCCATACCGCTGCGATTACCCATAACGCGGTCAAGGGTAGCCAGTGACATATGGGCTGGAATAAGATCAATGCCGTCAACGGGTGTCGAATGAACCAAGGGTTTTACGGTCACTTCGCTGAGTGTTTTCAATTGAAACAAGTCAAAAAGGCTTGAATCGAGTTCATCACTGTCGATCCCCAAATAAGAACTCAGTGAGGCATGTGGGTCGGTATCCACCAACAATACACGCTTACCTTGCTTGGCGAGTAAGCCAGCTAAAGTAATGGTTGTCGTGGTTTTCCCTACGCCACCCTTTTGATTTGCTACGCTCCAGATCTTCATCTTAACTCTGCGCCATTCCTAGTTCGACCAGTATTCGTTCGGCGATTCGCTCTAGCGGTAGGCTCTCAGACGAAAGCCCAACCTTAGTCACTGCTTGTGGCATGCCGTACACAACACAGCTCTCTTCGTCTTGCGCCCAGATAGTCGCACCAGCCGATTTGAGCATTCGGCAGCCTTCACGGCCATCGGCCCCCATCCCCGTTAGTACTAGAGACAGTACTTTGGAGCCAAACACCTTAGATGCACTGCCAAATGTGACGTCGACACACGGCTTATAATTCATTCGCTCACCACCATCGATGATCCGCACGCGGGGTGAACTGGAGCGCCCATCCAGCATCATCTGCTTGCCACCAGGGGCAAGATAGGCCACACCGGGTCGTAAGACGTCACCATCCTGTGCTTCTTTAACGGTAATCTTGCACAGGCTATTGAGGCGAGACGCGAACGCATTAGTAAAAGTCCCCGGCATATGCTGAACCAGTACAATAGGATGTGGATAATTGGCAGGCAGTCGCGTCAAGATGGTCTGCAGAGCGACTGGGCCACCCGTAGAGCAACCAATCGCGGTCAATAGGTAATCTTTTCCAGTTCGTTTAAAACGACTGCGCACCGACGAGGACGCACTGTGAGGTGTTCGATCACTCGGTTGCGTCGCGACTGCCTTCTCTCGCAGCACAGGAGCTACAGAAGAGTTTCGCACTTCGGTCGTAACTTGACGTCGCATAAAGCTGCGCCGTGAAGCAATATAACTCACGCGCTGCTGTAACAGGCTTACGGCCTCGTCGCGATTACGCGCGATGTCTTCAAACTTCTTGGGTAAAAAATCCACGGCCCCCGCATCAAGCGCATCCAACGTCGCCTTGGCTCCCTCATGGGTAAGAGAAGAGAACATCAAGATCGGCGTTGGCGTCGCTGCCATGATCTTTTTCACCGCAGTGATCCCATCCATCACGGGCATCTCGATGTCCATCGTGATCACGTCGGGCTTGAGCTGCTCTGCCTTTTCGACGGCCTCTTGCCCATTGACGGCGACATCAATGACTTCCAAGCGCGGAGATGCGTTGATGATCTCACTGACTCGACGACGGAAAAAGCTCGAATCATCAACAACTAATACTTTTATTGCCATTGCATTCCTTTGATCTTACCTAAAGGCTAAATACGTGAGGCAGCCGCGTACTGCTTGAGCAGATCGGGTACATCGAGAATCAAAGCGATATGACCATCACTGGTGATCGTCGCCCCAGCCATGCCCGGAGTGCCCTGCAGAAGTCTATCCAGTGGCTTGATCACCACCTCTTCTTGACCAATCAGAGTGTCGACCACAAAACCGACGCGTTGGCTGCCAATCTGAACGATCACCACGTGACCATGCCCCTTACGTAACTCGACTTGACCGGCGTGTGGGGCAAGCCAGTTTTGTAAGTAAAACAATGGAATCGATTTATCACGCACAATAATCGTCAGCTGGCCGTCCACCACGTTGGTGCGACTAAGATCGAGATGGAAGATCTCATTCACGCTTGCGAGTGGCAGAGCAAATGGGTTCCCCCCTACGCCAACCATCAGAGTCGGTAGTATCGCTAAGGTCAGAGGCACCTTGATAGTAATGCGAGTTCCCTTACCCATCTCTGAGTCGATATCGATGGAACCATTGAGGGTGTTGATCGCGGTCTTGACCACATCCATCCCCACGCCACGTCCTGAGATATCTGAGATCTGCTCTTTACTCGAGAAGCCTGGCATCAGGATCAGATTAAAACACTCTTTATCCGACAAACGCGACGCGGCATCATCATCCATCATGCCACGTTTGACGGCAATGCTGCGCAGTTTATTCGGATCCATACCGCCGCCATCATCGATGATCGCCAGCTCAATATGATCCCCTTCCTGCGCCGCCGATAAGATGACCTTACCCGCGCGTGGCTTACCATTCGCCTCACGTACATCAGGCATTTCGACGCCATGATCAACCGAGTTACGCACCAAGTGGATCAATGGATCCGCCAGCGCTTCAACCAAATTCTTATCGAGATCGGTATCTTCACCGCGCATCTCTAGGGTGATTTCTTTGTTGAGGTTGCGCGCCAGATCGCGTACCACGCGAGGGAAGCGACCAAAGACTTTCTTGATCGGCTGCATCCGTGTCTTCATCACAGCGCCTTGAAGATCCGCTGTCACCACATCAAGATTAGCGACCGCTTTAGCCATCTCTTCATCGTTACTATTTAGACCGAGACTGAGCAAGCGATTGCGCACCAAAACCAGCTCTCCGACCATATTCATGATGGTGTCAAGCGTTGAGGTATCGACACGCACAGTCGCCTCAGCCTGAGGTTTCTTCAGCTGTGGCTCAGCCTTAGCCGACACCGATGTGGGTTCTTTTGCGGCGACAACTGGCGCTGCTGGCAAGCTGGCCGGACTGCTTGGCAATGATGGCTGTAGGTTAGCCGCTGCTGGTTTGGTCGCCATTTCTAGCTCTTCAACCGAAGGGCCCTTGCCCGTGCCATGCAGTTCATCGAGAAGCTTTTCGAACTCCTCGTCAGTCATTAGGTCATCGTCTTGTGCTGCCGCCAGAATTGGCGATGGTTCAACTGCCTCTGTCGACACGAGCGGTGTGGTTTCCTCACTGGCCTCTCCCGCAGATGGTCCGTTACCGGCACCGTGCAGTTCATCTAACAAACGCTCAAACTCATCATCAGTGATATCACCCGTGACCTCCGGACAAGCGGTTGGTGTCGAGGCTGATCGTTCACTCGCTGATAGATCGCCTTGAGAGGCATTAACTGCTGATGCGTCACGACCAGGCGCACTGCCTTTGCCATGCAACTCGTCCAGTAGGCGATCAAACTCATCTTGAGTGATTTCATCCACAGGACCGACATCACTCATACTCGGCGTGACTACCGGCTGTGGCAACTCTACTGCTGCAATTGATGACGCAGTCTCGCTGTCTTGTGTTTCGGGTGTGGACAGGCGATGCAACTCGTCGAGTAGCGCCTGCTCAGCGATAGGCATCGGTTGCTGAGACTGCACCGCGGCAAACTGCAAGTTCACCGTATCCAAAGCACTGAGCATAGTGTCCATTAGGCTGGAAGTTAGCGTGCGTTGACCATTACGCAAAATGTCGAAGACATTCTCTGCACCGTGACAAGTATCTACAAGCTCAGTCAGAGACAGAAAGCCTGCCCCGCCTTTTACCGTGTGGAAACCACGAAATATGGCATTGAGCAGATCGTTGTCGTCGGGATTGTTTTCGAGCTCAACCAGTTGCTCTGAGAGTAGCTCAAGGATTTCGCCGGCTTCTACTAAAAAGTCCTGTAGAATGTCTTCATCTAATTCGTAACTCATAAAATACCCCTAAAACCCAAGACTTGAGAGGAGGTCATCGACTTCGTCTTGAGATGAAACTGCATCCATTCGCTGCTCGGGATCAATAATAGGCCCCTCAGCAGCCAGCGTTGTTCGTTGTTTGTTTTCGACTGGTTTTACCTCTGAAGCACTGAAGACGGTTAGGATGTCCACCAAGCGCCCCTCAACTTCATTCACCAGATTGATAACCCGATGGATGGTCTGTCCGGTTAGATCTTGAAAGTCCTGTGCCATCAGAATCTCGGTTAACTGACCACGAACCTCTGTGCTGTCGCCTTCAACGCGCGTAAGCAACGCGTCAATGTCGTAACAGAGGCTCTTGAAATCCGCCAACTCGATACGACCATGCATTAGCCGATTCCACTGAGGGCGGACCTCCGTTAGGTGCTGATTCAGTGAGTCTGCCATTGGTAGACATCGCTCAACCGCATCCATCGTGGTATTCGCCGCCAGTTCCGTTTTCTGAATCACGTACTTTAAGCGATCCTTTGCATCTGGGATCTCGTCGTTGGCTATCTCTCCCAGCCTTTCGTCTTGAGTAAACTGCTTTAACGAGTCATGCAATTCACGGGTCAGTAATCCAATCTCATTTAGAATGTCATTCTCACTTGCCCGATAGATGTCTAACAGCAGTGCATTGGCGTCTTGCTGCTGCTGGTTTTCCAGTAATGCCACCAGCTGCTGCGCTTGTTGTAATGAAATCATCCTAAATTGACCTAGCCTAGATTGTTGATTCAATGATTGTTGCGACTATCTATTGCCAAACGCTTATAAGCGCTCGAAGATTTTGTCGAGTTTTTCTTTTAGCGTCTGTGCAGTAAATGGCTTCACAATGTAACCGTTCACCCCAGCTTGGGCGGCTTCAATGATCTGCTCACGCTTCGCCTCTGCGGTGATCATCAGCACTGGCAGGTGCTTAAGATCAGCATCAGAACGAATATGCTTAAGCAGATCAATGCCTTGCATGCCCGGCATATTCCAGTCGGTCACGACAAAGTCAAAATCGCCTTTCTTAAGCATTGGCAGCGCGGTCAAACCATCATCCGCTTCTTGGGTGTTACTAAAACCCAGGTCTCGGAGCAGGTTCTTTACGATACGTCGCATTGTTGAAAAATCATCAACAATAAGGATCTTCATGTTTTTATTCAAAATTGCCTCCACTGATTCAAGCGTCAGTGTTTATTCGTCATTGTCAGTCCACGCTCGAAGTTTCGAACGTAAACGCTGCATAGATTGGCTGAGGATTTGACTCACACGTGATTCACTCACGCCGATCACCTCACCAATTTCTTTTAGATTGAGCTCCTCGTCGTAATACAACGAAAGCACCAAAGCTTCTCGTTCCGGTAGCGATTTTATCGAATCTATTAACGCCTGGCGAAAAGATTCATCTGCAACTCCTTGAAAAGGAACGTTATCATCATCATTAGCGGTGTTGATGACATCATCAGAAACACCCAGATCATCAATACCCACGATTTTCGAACAGTTAATGTCTGTCAGTGCAGCGTGGTATTGGTCCAGCGACATTTCGAGAAATTCCGCGACCTCAATATCGGTTGGGTTGCGGTTAAGCTGTCCTTCTAGGGTCGCTATCGCTTGTGTGATCTCGCGACTGTTGCGGTGCACTGACCGAGGTACCCAGTCACCTCGACGAATATCGTCAAGCATCGCACCGCGAATACGAATTCCCGCATAGGTTTCAAAGCTAGCGCCCTTACTCCCATCATAATTTTTCTGAGCCTCAAGCAAACCAATCATGCCTGCTTGAATCAAATCATCGACCTGTACACTCGGTGGCAGGCGACCAATCAAATGGTGAGCGATCCGTTTCACCAAAGCAGAATACTTCTCCAAGAACACCTTCTGGCTATTTTGATGAGCCAGGTGACCATAGGTTAATGCTTTATTCAAAGAACGGCTCTCCCGATATCTGCGAGCGGTTCAACAGGCGCTCTACAAAAAACTCCAGATGACCGGTTGGTGTTTTCGGTAGTGGCCAACCTAACGCTTTACCCGCCAGTGTGCCAAGCGCTAACGCCGCCGGTGAACGAGGAAATGCATCGACAACAATCCTTTGTTTTTTAACAGCTTGTCGCACTTTATCATCTAATGGAATGCATGCCACTAGTTCAAGACTCACATTAAGAAATCTCTCTGTGACCAGGGTCAGCTTTGCAAACAATTCTCGCCCTTCGCGATAACTGCGCACCATATTCGCCACCACTTTAAATCTCTGTACTTGGTGCTCTTTGCTCAATAGCTTAATCAGCGCGTACGCATCGGTGATCGACGTCGGTTCATCACACACCACCACAACCACGTCTTGAGCGGCGCGTGAGAAGCTTACCACCATGTCTGAAATACCCGCTGCGGTATCAACAATCAGCACGTCCATTTCATCTTCAAGGCTGCCGAATGCGCGGATAAGTCCAGCATGTTGAGCATGGGATAGCTCCGCCATCTTTTGCGTACCAGAGGTGGCCGGGATGATCTTGATCCCATGAGGTCCCTCGACGATGGCATCTTTAAGGTCACACTCGCCAGCAAGGACGTGGCCAAGGTTGCGCTTAGGACGAAGGCCGAGCATCACATCAACGTTGGCCAAGCCAAGGTCAGCATCCAGTACCATCACCTTTTTGCCTTGGCGCGCCATACAGATCGCCATGCCCAGGCTGACATTTGATTTACCCACACCACCTTTTCCACCGGTGACAGCAATAACCTTAGTCAGTGAAGGCTGGGTCAGGCGACGTAGACCACTCGCTTGGTCTTGAATCATATTCTCTAGCATAATTGTTACCCCTTAAGGTGCCTCCACGTCACTATTCCAATAGTGAGGTTCATTTTCTCGTGACTTCTCCAGTAGCTCATTAGCCTTGGCCACCAAATATTTTGGTTGAGCCAACACGATATCCTCGGGCACCCGCTGCCCGTTGGCGATATACGCCACCGGCAACGCGTTTTCTATCACCACGCCAATGAACTCACCCAGGCTCAATGACTCATCCAGTTTGGTCAGAATGCAACCGGACAATGGGATTCGTTTAAAGTGGTCAATCGTCTCTTGTAAAACCTTGCGCTGCGCTGTTGCAGGTAGCACCAAATAGCTGTGGATCACCTCACCGCTCTCTTGCATCAAGGTATCAAGTTGCTCAGACAAGCGCACATCACGCTGCCCCATACCTGCAGTATCAACTAGTATTAAACGACGATTTCTCAGCTGATATATAACATCGGCCAATTCATTTGAATCTTTAGCGACTCTCACAGGGCAACCCATGATGCGACCATAGATCGCCAACTGCTCATGAGCGCCTATTCGATAGGTGTCTGTGGTCACCAACGCAACGTTGTCCGCGCCATATTCCATCGCAGCACGCGCAGCGAGTTTGGCAATCGTAGTAGTCTTACCCACACCGGTTGGTCCGAGCAATGCTACAACCCCACCTTTGCGCAAAATATCGCTCTTGGCAGCCGGGATCTGATCAGCAACCAACCCGAGTAATGCCTTCCATGCTTTGGGTGGTGGTGTATCTTCGGGTATGTAACAAGCAAGCTGGTCCGCTAGCTCTTCCGAAAGCCCCATGCGTGTTAAGCGCTTGATCAGCATTGCTCTCAGCGGCTCTCGGCGCTCAACTTCTTGCCACATCAGTCCCGAAACCTGGTGCTCAAGCAGACGGCGGATCGACGCCATCTCTTCGCGCATATTTTCGAGTTCCTCTGCCGATACCGACTCATCAACGCGGCCACGTTCATATCGACTTGGGTCGAGCATAGGTTTACGAGAGGCTGGTCGATTGTCGCCTAACATATTGGACAAATTAGGCGCTGGCTCACTGGGTGCTTGATCTTTAAAACGTGAGATGGGTGCTCGACCTAGACTTGGCGCATGAGTCTGACTGTCGTTGTGGGCCTGACTGTCGGATTGGCGCTTAAGCAGTGCAGAGAGAGAATCCTCGTTCTCCGCAGGTGGCAGCTCAGCATCACCCTCAGCAGACTTGTAGTGTCTGAGCATATTGGCAAAGCGTTGAGTCATTGATGAACTGGACTTCTCACCACCTTGCAGACTCACGCGATCCTCATCGAGTTGACGCTCTGTCGTACGGGTTGGCGGGCTTAATTGTGCGTTACGTGCCGCAAGCTTGCCTAGGCCTCTACTGGCAGGGGCTCGATTAGCCGCACTAAGGCTAGCTGGGCTGCGACCAGCCGGGCTGCGATCAGCCGGTTCTGCGTCGATGGCAGCAACAATCTCCACACCACCAGCCACTCGCTTATTTGACATGATGACTGCATCATCCCCAAGCTCTTCTTTTACTTGCAGGAGTGCTGTTCTCATGTCCTTAGCGAAAAATCGTTTGATTTTCACGATGGTTTTCCGTCTAACCGGGTGTCATCCAAATCCTGAGTGGAAGGAATACCCGTAAGTTTAAAGTTACAATGAGCGGTCAATACCACTCAAATCAAATAGGGTCTAGTTTCCCACCGCCTGAACAATGCGGATTTGCTTCTCATCTGGGATCTCCTGGTATGAGAGCACACGCAACGTTGGAATAGTATTTTTAACAAATTTTGCCAAGGTACCGCGCAACACACCCGAGGTCAGTAGCACAGCAGGCTCACCTTTTAACTCTTGCTCTTGGGTTGCCTGGCTCAAAGACGACTGCAAACGCTCCGCGAGGCCCGGTTCGATGCCTGCCGATTCACCACCGGATGCCTGCATCGTTTGATGCAATATTTGTTCCAACTCTGGAATCAAAGTAATTACCGGTAGCTCAGGCTCTATACCATTGATTTCTTGAACAATCAGGCGTTTGAGTGCGATGCGCACTGCAGCGGTGAGAATGTCAGGTTCTTGACTCTTGACCGAGTACTCAGAGAGCGTTTGAACGATTGTGCGGATATCGCGAATTGGGATCGCCTCGTTAAGTAGGTTCTGCAGAACTTTAACCACTACACCCAACTGCAATTGATCTGGGACGAAGTTCTCCACCAGCTTGGGAGCACTGCGGCCAAGCATCTCAAGCAGGTTTTGTACCTCTTCATGACCAATAAGCTGAGAAGCATTGTTGACCAACAGCTGGCTGAGGTGTGTCGCCAATACTGTTGAGGAGTCGACCACGGTGTAGCCTAAAGCTTGTGCGTGCTCTTGTTGTTCACCGCGGATCCACACCGCCTCAAGGCCGAAAGCAGGGTCAATTGTGGGCTCACCATCGATCATACCGTAGACTTGTCCGGGGTTGATCGCCAGCTCTTGATCAGGACGAATTTCGGCCTCACCCACAGCAACCCCCATCAGAGTGATCCGGTAGCTATTAGGCGTCAGCTCAAGATTGTCACGTATGTGGACTGCTGGGATGAGAAAGCCAAAGTCTTGCGACAGCTTCTTACGCACGCCTTTAACCCGCTCAAGCAACTCACCGCCTTGATCGCGATCCACCAGTGGGATTAATCGATAACCAACCTCTAGTCCAATGATATCCACTGGTTGCACATCATCCCATGACAGATCTTTCGGCATGGTTGACTCTGCGTCCGTGGTGGCGGGAAGGTTGGGCTCATCCTTGCGGCGTTGGTGCTTTTTGTTGATCCAGTATGCCCAGCCACCTGCCATTGTCGCGAGCAACAAAAAAGCAAAATGTGGCATACCGGGCACAATCCCCATCACGCCAAGGATGCCAGCAGTGATGGCCAAAGCCTTGGGATTATCGAACATCTGAAATGCCAGTTGCTCACCCATGTCTTCGTCAGTATTTTGTCGTGTCACCATAATGGCAGCGCCAATCGAGAGCAGCAGAGATGGGATTTGGGCAACCAGACCATCACCGATGGTAAGCAAAGTATAGATCTCAATCGCTTGGCCAAAGGCTAGGTCATACTGAATCATACCGATCACCAAGCCACCAACAATGTTGAGTATTAAGATCAGAATACCGGCAATGGCATCACCTTTAACAAACTTTGACGCACCATCCATCGAACCATAAAAGTCTGCCTCTTTGGTCACTTCCATGCGCCGAGTTCTGGCTTGTTCTTGGTCGATAAGACCGGCGTTGAGGTCCGCATCAATCGCCATCTGTTTACCCGGCAAAGCATCAAGTGTAAAGCGAGCACTCACCTCTGAGATACGTCCAGCACCCTTGGTAACGACCATGAAATTGATGATCATTAAGATCAAAAACACCACTAAACCCACGGCATAGTTGCCGCCAATCACCACGTTACCGAACGCCTCAATCACATTACCCGCTGCGCCTGGCCCCTCATGACCGCGTAGCAGTACTACTCGGGTAGACGCCACGTTTAACGCCAACCGGAGCAAAGTGGCGATCAACAGCACAGTTGGGAAAGCAGCAAAATCCAACGGCCTGCGAGTGTAGACAGTGACCAACAGCACCACCATTGCTAGGGCAATATTGAAGGTAAACGCTAAGTCGAGCAGCAGCGCTGGCATCGGCAGCACCACCATCGCCAGAGTAGCAAGTACCATAACCGGCGCCCCTATCGCAGGGATCGCTTGACGAGGTAAAGGCGGTAATTTGTCGGCAAATGGGAGAGAGAGTTTCATACTGACGTTAGTTCAAGCTGACGTTGGTTCAAGGTAGTGGGCGTGGAATCGATGGCAAATAAACTGCACTAAAGCAATGGAGATGCAAAAAGCATTCCAGATAAACGTCAAAATTTCGACACACTCAGGCCATGGTCAAGTACCAGAGATCAGATTTGATGGGTTAATTCCCCGCGGCGTGCCGCTGGGTCAAAATCAACCACAGCGATACCGGAGGTGAAAAACATCGGAGGAGTTGAGCCTGAAGCAAATGCAGAGGTCATGTAACTGACGAGAGGAAGATGAGAGACCAGCAGAACACTCTGCAAACTCTCAAGCTCTGCGACTGCGCATACATATTCGAGTACATCATCGGCGTCACCATAAGGGGTAATATCGTCAAATGTTTCTACGCTTCCGACATCAAATTTTTCCTTGATAGTGTCCCAGGTTTGTTGAGCACGCACGTAGGGGCTAACCAGTACCTTATCGACCTCTTGGCCAGCGAAGGTCAGCAACTGGTCAGCGGCCGCCAAACTTTTGTCGATACCTTTGGCAGTCAATTGTCGCTCGGCGTCTGTGGCGGCGAACATCTCGGCTTCGCCGTGACGCATAATAATTACTTTCATTATTCTAACCTAATATTGCGATGGGCCTGGATATACCCAATCCAGTGCTGTCACGATCCTGTCTGTATTGTGTTATTTATTGGTACGACATACAAGTGTCATTGACTCAAACAGTGATTGTCGCACGGATCACGCTACACGTTTTAATCATACCTTGGTTGCCGCCAATCAATCATTAACAAGTGAAACCCAAGCGACTTTAAGCGTCTAGTATATTTGCTTAAACTACCACTCTGTAACAAGTTTTTTTATTAACAATTTTACCTAGCACAACTTTGCCGCCATACTAGTAGGCAACGCGAGACTGTCCATTTTAGGTCGTAATGGGAGTACCACTTCAATCACCAGACAACCACCGGAGCCCTCCCGTGCACATTAGCCCAAACGATAACAGCCACTACCAAGCTCTGACCCTAGATAATCAACTCAGGGTTCTTGTAATCAGCGATGAGAATGCGCAAAAGTCGGCTGCGGCACTAGCGGTTAACGTCGGGCACTTTGACGACCCCCAAGACAGACAAGGGTTGGCGCATTATCTCGAGCACATGTTGTTTTTGGGTACAGAGCGGTTCCCTGTAGTGGGCGACTTTCAACGCTTTATCAGTCAGCATGGCGGCAGCAACAATGCTTGGACGGGTACCGAGCACACCTGCTATTTTTTTGATATCAGCAACGAGCACTTTGAGCCAGGCCTAGAACGCTTTAGTCAGTTTTTTGTCGCCCCGCTGTTTAATCCAAACGCAGCCGACAAAGAGCGCCACGCGGTTGACTCAGAATATAAGATGAAAATCAGTGACGATAGCCGTCGCATTTATCAGGTGCACAAAGAGCTGATTAACCAAGAACACCCCTTCAGCCAGTTCTCCGTCGGCAGTATTGATACCCTCGAGGATCGAGATAGCCAATCCATCCGTGACGTCGTGATGCAATTTCACCAGCAGGAGTACTCCGCCGATCTCATGACTCTGGTGCTTATCAGCCCATTGAGCCTTGAACTACTGACCGGGTTGGCGAAGACCTATTTCAGTCCCATCTCTAATATCGCCAAGGCAGACAAACAAGTGAAGCCACCTTTTGTCACTGATGAGACCATAGGTTTGAGGGTGAATATCGAGCCCATCAAAGAGATGCGCAAATTATCCATCTCTTTCGTCCTACCGGCCATGGACAGCTATTATCAAACCAAGCCGCTGTCGTACATTGCGCATATGATTGGCTATGAAGGACCGGAAAGCTTGATGATCAAGCTCAAGCAGCTCGGTTGGATCGTCAGTCTGTCTGCTGGCGGCGGCGTCAGTGGCAGCAATTACCGCGAGTTTACGATTGGTTGCTCCCTCACTGAGCTCGGATTGGAGCATGTCGATGAAATTGTCCAGGCCATCATGCAGTACATTCGCTTAATTGAGAATGAGGGACTGGATGCTTGGCGCTACGACGAGAAGCGTGCAGTGCTTGAGGCGGCTTTTCGCTTTCAAGAACCAACTCGCACGCTAGACAAAGCCAGCCACCTGGTGGTCAATATGCAGCACTATCACAGCGACGATTATGTCTACGGTGATTACATGATGCTCAACTATGATTCAGTGGCCATCAAACAAGCTCTGAGCTTTTTTACCACCAACAATGCAAGAATATCATTGGTTGCAAAAGGGCTTGAGTTCGACCAAGAAGCGCAGTGGTATTTTACCCCCTATGCCAGTCGCTCTATTTCCGCTGCCGAGCACGAGCTTTATGCCACCGATGACCCAAGGTTCGTTTGCGGTTTGCCTCAGCAAAACCCGTTTATCTGCTACGACCTAGAGCCTAAAGCAGTCGAGGCACATGAGGAGGTGCCCAAGATCATCGAAGAAGCTGAAGGATTCGCCTTGTGGCACCTGCAAGATGATCACTATCGCGTGCCAAAAGGCATGAGCTATATTGCCATCGACAGTCCACATGCGGTTTCATCACCCAGCAATATTGTAAAAACGCGTTTGTGCGTCGAAATGCTCCTAGACTCCCTCTCCGAGGACACCTACCAAGCCGAGATTGCTGGAATGGGCTACAACCTCTATACCCATCAGGGTGGCGTGACCCTCACTGTGTCAGGTTTTTCACAAAAGCAGCCGGAGCTGCTCAAAATGATCCTGCGTAAATTTACCGAGCGTAGTTTCAACCCAGCGCGCTTTCAAACTATTAAGACTTTGCTGGCCCGCAGTTGGAATAATGCGGCCAAAGACCGTCCAATATCCCAATTGTTCAATACCATGACTGGCTTATTGCAACCCAATAACCCGCCTGCTTCTGTACTCGCTGCGGCGCTCGAATCGATAGAGCTTGATCAACTGCCGCCGTTTGTCGAACAGCTACTTGCCACTTTGCATGTTGAGATGTTTGTCTACGGCGACTGGACCCGCTCTGAGGCTCTGGCTCTGGGTGAGACGATCAAAGATGCCTTGCGAGTCAAGAATCAAACCTACAAGGAATCCCTGCGCCCGCTGATCATGCTTGGTAGCGAAGGGACTTATCAGCGTGAACACCAGTGTGGTCAAGACGACTCTGCGGTGGTGGTGTACTACCAATGTCCAAGTAACGACACCCGCTCAATCGCCTTGTACTCACTTGCCAACCACCTGATGTCAGCCGCATTCTTTAATGAGATCCGTACCAAGCAGCAACTTGGCTACATGGTAGGCACCGGTAATATGCCGCTTAATCGACACCCTGGGATTGTCCTTTACGTCCAGTCGCCAAAAGAGGGCCCGAGTGCCCTGATGCACTCGATAGACGAGTTCCTCAATGCTTTCTATCTGCTGCTGATTGAGTTAAATGAATACCAATGGCACAGCAGTAAACGCGGTTTATGGAATCAGATCGCAACGCCAGATCAAACCATGCGCAGCCGAGGGCAGCGTCTCTGGGTCGCGATTGGCAACAAAGACCATGATTTTGATCAGAAGGAGCAGGTGCTCAATGAGCTGAAATCGCTCACGCGTGCCGATATGATTCGTTTTGTCGTCAACGAGCTCAAACCCCGTGCATCTAACCGCTTAGTTATGCACTGCACCGGGGCCGCTCATCAAGACAGTGAGCCCTTGGTGCTTGGTCACCAAATCGGCTCTATCGACGAATTTCAGCTTAAACCCAAAGACTGCGAGCTGGGCTAATCTTGTTCAGAGGCGACAATCAAACGCAGACTGTGCGGATGCAGCTTGATGCACACACCTTGATATTTTATCGCCAAGGTAGGGTTAGCGAGGCGCTCACCCTCCCCTTTGGGGCTGGATAACTTGAGCGTAGCACCGAGCTGCTCGGCCTTGCGCTGCAGATCACTCAAGCCCTCAATACGCTCTAGATCGCTGACGAAATCCTCCATCGTCTGAGCATCCGATGGAATAACAAACTCTACGTGCTCCCATCCTTGCTGTGGATATAGCTTACCCTCAGCGGGAAAAGGCAACTCAAGGCACTCTATCTGCCAAGCATCAACAATAAGGGGTTGGTGGAAACGACTGACGATGATTGGCCGTTGATTGATCTCCGCAGAGGAGATTTCCTCCCCATACGCCTGCCAAGCTAGCCTCGCTTGCTCGGCAATATCAGTATCATTGATCCTCATTGCAATATGATCCGCCTGATAGGGACTAAGGTCTATATCCAGCAAGTCCGCGAGCTGGGTAATTTTTTGCATAAAGTGAGGCAAATCTTCTAACATTTGCTGAGGTGCAAGGCGTAAGGTATCCAGTGAGGTCATATTTTTTCTCTAATTCGACGCAATGCTTGGCACTATAGCGCTTCTAACGAAAAATTTCCCTAAATCCTCTCTGTATGACAACCAATAAAGTTGTTATCATTAGCGCCATTTTTGTGAACTACTACAAATCTCAGTCTGCTTATACTGGGCTTTCGTCCTTGAAATGAAGGAAACGCGTGTGAATATCCAAGCACTTATTAATGACAAAGTATCTCAGGCTCTCGAAGCCGCTGGCGCACCTGCAGGCAGCCCTGCTGCTGTCCGCCAATCTGCAAAGCCACAATTTGGTGACTACCAAGCTAACGGTGTGATGGGTGTTGCGAAGAAACTTGGCACCAATCCACGAGAATTTGCTCAGAAAGTGCTCGATGTTCTAGACCTAGATGGTATCGCGAGCAAAGTTGAGATTGCTGGCCCTGGCTTTATCAATATCTTCCTAGATGAAGCGTTTTTGGCTCAGCAGGCTGATGTGGCGCTGGCTGACGCTCGCTTAGGTGTGGCCGCCGAATTCCCACAAACCATCGTTGCCGACTACTCTGCACCAAACGTAGCCAAAGAGATGCACGTAGGTCACCTGCGCTCAACCATCATTGGTGATGCGGTTGTGCGTACACTTGAGTTCCTCGGGCATGATGTGATCCGTGCGAACCATATCGGTGACTGGGGCACCCAGTTTGGCATGTTGATCGCTAACCTTGAGCGTGTACAGCAAGAGTCTGGTGAGGTCTCTATGGAGCTGTCGGATCTTGAGGCTTTCTACCGTGAATCGAAAAAACTCTACGATGAAGACGAAGAGTTCGCAGTTAAGGCACGTAACTACGTGGTGAAACTGCAAGGTGGCGATGAGTTCTGCGGCGAGATGTGGAAGAAGCTAGTCGACATCACTATGATCCAGAACCAACGCAACTACGACCGCCTGAACGTGTCACTGTCTCGTGATGATGTCATGGGTGAGAGTCAGTACAACCACATGCTGCCTGGCATCGTGGCTGACCTAAAAGCGCAGGGCCTAGCGGTTGAAGATGACGGCGCGCAAGTGGTGTTCCTAGACGAATACAAAAACAAAGATGGTGACCCTATGGGTGTTATCATCCAAAAACGTGATGGTGGCTTCCTCTACACCACCACAGATATCGCTTGTGCCAAGTACCGCTATGAAGAGTTTGGCGCAGACCGCGTGCTGTACTTCATCGACTCGCGTCAGCACCAACACCTTATGCAGGCTTGGACTATCGTACGTAAAGCGGGTTACTTGCCAGAGCATGTCTCTCTTGAGCACCATGCGTTTGGTATGATGCTGGGCAAAGATGGCAAACCATTCAAGACTCGTGCTGGTGGTACTGTCCGTCTGGCAGACCTGCTTGATGAAGCCGAAGAGCGTGCAGCAAAACTAATTGAATCGAAAAATCCAGAGTTGGATGCGGACGAGAAAACCAAGATTGCTAACACAGTAGCGATGGCTGCGGTCAAGTACGCAGATCTTTCTAAGCACCGCACCACCGACTACGTGTTCGATTGGGATAACATGCTGGCCTTTGAGGGCAACACCGCGCCATACATGCAGTATGCCTACACGCGTGTTGCTTCTGTGTTTGCCAAAGCTGGCGTAGCCATGGACTCGCTAGAGGGTGAGATCAAGGTTACCGACGAGAAAGAAAAAGCCCTAATCGCCAAGTTGCTTCAGTTTGAAGAAGCCGTACAAGCGGTGGCTCGCGAAGGTCAGCCACACATCATGTGTAGCTACCTGTTCGAGCTTGCAGGTCAGTTCTCAAGCTTCTACGAGGCTTGCCCAATCCTGACCGCTGAAGACGAATCGGTTAAGCAGAGCCGCCTAAAACTGGCTGCACTGACGGCGAAAACTATTAAGCAAGGCTTGGCGCTGCTCGGTATCGATACACTTGAGCGCATGTAAGCGTCGCTTCTTGATGTAATGAGCTTTAGGCAAGAAGCTTGAAGCAATAAGAACGTAAAAAGGTTGACGCGAGAGCGTCAACCTTTTGTTTTATATAGCCAAGAACCATGGAGAGAAGATGGAATGAATACCATGAGTTTTGAATTGCATCCACAGCTCAGTGCGGATACCAGTGTTATCGGCCACTTTCCCTTGTGTGTTGCCCTACTCCACCGTGACAACGCAGTGCCTTGGGTTATCTTAGTGCCGAGACGCAATCACCTTAAAGAGCTTCACCACCTGCCAATGAAAGAGCAACAACAATTTCTGCTTGAATCACAAGCGGTGAGCCAAGCGCTTGAGGCCACCTTTCGTCCAGATAAGCTCAATCTAGGCGCACTTGGCAACATGGTGCCTCAGTTGCATTTTCATCATATCGCTCGCTTCAAAGACGATGTTGCTTGGCCTGGCCCTGTATGGGGCAACACACCGGGCAAGTTTCGCTCTGAACAGGATCAGCAAGCGATGCTGACTAGGATACAAAACGTGCTGTCACTAAGTTCACTGTTTAAAAAAGCCTAGCCCAATGGCAAGCCTGGTGCACCTTTGATCTTGCCCAGCTCGTAGCGATTGCCAGACAAGATCATTGACCATTGGGTTGAACGCAGCATTCGATGCTGCCGTTTAAATGGTCACTGTCACACTTAAACTGCCTGGCTTAACCAGGCTGTACTTAACCTGCGCCGCTTGCCCAGAGGTGGATTGATTAATCGTGCGCGTGACACGGCCTTTATTGATCCAAACTGCCATCATGGCATCAACACCATCCTCGCTCAGGGCAAAGTGACCTGCTAAGTGTGACTGAGTACTGGGCCCAAACTCGGCAAGATAATCCAGCAGCTGCGTCAATATCATACCAGTTGCACCTGCGCCCTTGCGTCAGCTTGTTTAGCGGCAACACGCTTGAGAACTAACACGCTTGCACCGCCCACCGCAACAATCGCAAACAGCCAAACGGCACTTGTCATCGGGTGCTGGCTAAAGTGCATCAACTGGTGATAGAAAGTCGCGGCCCCATACGCAAGCCCCATGGTGTAAATCGCAATATAGCGAGCGAATGTCTGACCAAACTCTCTCACATAGGCCCCCATTGCGGCGATACACGGGGTGTACAACAAGATAAATACCAAGTAAGCAAATGCTGCATGAACAGATGCAAACTGTTGATTTATATTAGAAAAAATAGAACGATCTACTTCTTGTTCCTCAGCGAATATGGTCAAATCACTCAGATCACCAACCTCAACCCCCAATGGATCACTAAAGCTAAGATCCGCGAGGTTTTGTGGAATGGACATCACCGCTTCTTCTAGGCTAGCCAAAAGATCATACTCCTCCTCGTCACCCTCTTCCGAAGTGTAGAGGTTATTCAACGTACCAACGACCGCTTCTTTGGCAAAGATACCCGTGATGATCCCGACCGTCGCAGGCCAGTTTTCTTGCTCTATTCCCATAGGGCTAAAGACCGGAGTGACCACCTGAGCGACTTGCGACAATACTGATTTTTCGCTGTCCTCATTACCAAAGGTGCCATCAGTACCCAGCGAATTGAAGAAGCTTAGGATGGTGACTACCACCACGATAGTTTTTCCTGCCCCCAGCACGAAGCGTTTAAGCTTCAGCCAGGTCTTAATCAATACATTCTGAGCGCTCGGCAACTCATAGTCTGGCATCTCCATAACAAAGCTATCACTGCTGCCAGGATAGAGAGTATGCTTCAATACCAACCCGGTGAGTACCGCCGCTAGGATGCCAATGACGTACAGACCAAACACCACGTTTTGCCCAGAGTTTGGGAAAAACGCCGCAGCGAATAACGCATATACGGGCAGCCTTGCACCACAAGACATAAAAGGGGCCATCGCTGCAGCCAGCTTACGCTCACGCTCTTGATCTAGGGTTCGAGTCGCCATAATCGATGGGACATTACAGCCAAAACCCAGTACCAATGGGACAAACGCTTTGCCGGGTAAACCGACCTTTTGCATCACCTTATCCAACACAAACGCGGCACGTGCCATATAACCTGAGCTCTCGAGCATGGCTAAGAAAAGATACAACGCCGCTATCACAGGGATGAAGGTCGCAACGGTTTGTACCCCGCCACCAATGCCATCCGCAAGGATCGTCACCAGCCATACAGGTAATAGGTCATCCAGTAGGTAGTGTCCCCCGTCAACTAATAGTGCGCCGACGCCAATATCAAAAAAGTCGATAAACGCGCTGCCCACATTGATAGAAAACATGAACATTAGGTACATGATGGCGAAAAACAGTGGGATGCCGAGCCAGCGATTTAATAGTACTCGGTCGATGGACTCACTGACCTTGCGGCTAGTATGCCCTTCTCTACGGCGGACGGTTTTACACAGCTGATGCAAGAAGGTATAGCGAACGTTGGCAAGCTGCAGATCGATATCAACATCCAGCTGCGAGAGTTGATGGTTGACCGACTGATGAACTGAGTCAGAAAGCTCCCGTAACAACACGTCATCCTTGGTCAAGGCTCTGATCGCCAGTGCTCGCGCTGCAACGTGTGACGATTTAAAACAGTTGGTCAAGGCCTCAATCGCGCGCGTCATGGGCTGACCATAATCTAGGCTAAACGGCTCGACCGCGACACCTTGGTCGAGATACTCAAGCAGGCTTAGTTTGAGCTGAGCGATGTCTTGTTTATTGGTCGCCGATAGTAACAAAACCGGGCAACCTAGCTCGGCCTCAAGCGCACGGATATCGATTCGCTGACGCTCACGCTCAAGCGCATCGTGTTTGTTGAGCACCACAATCATTGGTCGCCCCAACTCACGCAGTTGCGTCGTCATATACAAACTTCGCTCCAAGCTAGTTGCATCAACGACATTGATGATTAAGTCGGCATTAGAGTGGAGAATCGCTGAACTGGCGATATGCTCATCAAGGCTATTGTGATCATTGCCGCTATCGAGCGAATAGATACCCGGCAAATCGATCAGCGTAATCTGTTGGCCTTGGTGCTCCAAACGGCCAGTTTTCTTTTCTACCGTCACGCCTGCCCAGTTACCCACCTGCTGCTTGGCACCAGTCAGCGCGTTGAATAGGGTGGTTTTGCCACTATTAGGATTACCTACGGTAAGTATCTGATAATTCATGACGTCACCTGAACCTTGATCATCTCAGCAACACTGCTGCGAATCGCGAGGGAGACGCCGCGAGCTTCGATCTGAACTGGGTCACCCATAGGTGCTTTACGGATCATGCGAATGGGTGTGCCAGGGAGCAGTCCCATGATCATCAATTTTCTACGGATGTCGCCGCAAAGCAGTGCCATATCGACGACCTTGGCTTCTTTTCCTGGCTGCAGTTGAAATAAGTCCATCCTATACCACCTAGTAATAATGAAAAGAATTCGTATTTGAATCATCATACTCGTGGCAGAGCCGATACAATTGATCGAGATCATTCTTTACACAATGTGTATCAAAATGTTGCATCAATTAAGATAGGCTAGTTGAATTTGGTGCACCAACAGAGCGCACAGGCTAGTGCATTAGCGGCCAAAATGGTTCAAAAATATAATTTCATCCCGCTCATTCTAAGACTGTCGTTGAAGTTATAGTCCCTGTCGCATTACCAATAAATAATTTTTTTCAGTGACTTATATTCTACTAATCCACGTAAACGCCTAACGCGATAGTGGAAAGTCGAACCAGAGGTGGGCCCTAAGTGGCATCACTATGGCAGTATGCGAAGGTACCTTTGGTACCCGTGGCATTGTCCCCCGGTCGTGCCACGTTATTTTTTCTCTCTGTGTTCGAAGAGTCGAGAAGCGAGATCGCGGTGCTGCGAGAGGCGAGATGTGATCGTTGTTTATCCTTACTCTAACGATACGGTTTGTACTGGCTGTAATTGCGTTTGGGAGTTCTTACAACGCGGCTATCACGCGCATGAAATTCCTCGCTACTCTAGGGGCAATGCCTGTTCCCGTACCACGGTGCTTTTATTGACGTTGCAGTGCGAACTGGCTGGGGGTTACGCCGTACTGCTGTTTGAATTTTTGGCTAAAGTAGGAGTGATCATTGAATCCGCATTGATAGGCTACATAAGATACCGAAGCCCCTTCGAGCAGTAGTTTGCTCGCCTTGGCCAAGCGAAGTAAATTGACCGCCTCTGTGACTGTACTGCCCGTCATCTGTTTAAACCTGCGCTGCAGACTTCGCTCGGAGATAAATAGCTGTTTGGCCAATTTTGCTGTAGTGAAACTGGCATCATTGCACTGTGACTCGATTATACCCATGACCTGAGTTAACCATTGCTGCTGCTCGTCATTAAAACCTGAAGGGTGGCGATCAATGGCTTTAAATCCGGCTGATTTCTCAGTGATAGCTGCTGTTTGCGTATTCCTAACGACTTTGCCTTTTTGTAAGTGGTGTATGCGACTGAGCCTTCGCCAAAGGACAATAGTTGCCGTTGCCAGCAGAATACCAACCAGGAGTAAAATGTATCGATAATTTGAATTCAGCCAAGAGCTTTCAACCACTATAAGTATGGATTGGGGTACAACATCATCGTGCTTGGGGAGGATCCCCGTGGCTTTAAGCTTATCTTTAAAGCTAGCATCCGGACGAAGAAATTGATCCAAAGTGATTTGGCCCCAATGAATATCTGTGATACTGAGGTGAGCATCGCTCTCGACCTTAACTATATCTGCCAACAAGAAGGAGCTCAGTTGCTGACTAGAGGGCTGATAAAAGTAAAGATACTTGTTATCACTAAACCATAACCAATCTTGGATCTCTCCCATCGAGGTTATCGCAGGCCCTGGAGGCAAGGTCATCTCAATTTGTGCCTCACGATAGGGGCTGAAACGTATAATTTTTCGATCTTCAAAACTCCAAAAATCATCGTTGGAATCGCTTAAGTGCAACCAAGGCGGCTCGGAGGAACCTTGGCTTAGAGAGCCAAGCTGTCGATTAACAAGCAAACGACTTTTTTCAATATGCTCATAGGTCCAAATCCCACCGTTTGGCCGTTCAAATAGTCTATGGCTACTGCTTTCCTGTACAGGTAAATGATTAGGGAGGAGAGAGAAAACTGGCTGTTCTGAGGCTAGCCCGGTGGCGCAAAACCCACAAAGCAAGCCTGTTATAAACACGATTAAAATATATTCTCGCAAATGATCCGCACCCAACTACTGGCTGTATTCCGATGCACATAGACAATGTGCTGCATACTAGAGAAAAGTTATATCAGGATCACTGTGGATAAGGTAGCAAGGATTAGTGTTGCGACTAAATTTGCGACACACTGCAAATTTAGTCGACGTGGTTTATAGTAAACAGTCAGTAAAGCTCGAGGCTATTTGGCGAGCATACTCAATATAACTTCCTGATTTTGCCTCTATAGTCGAAGCAACTGGGTCAAGAATACCAACGGGCACATCCGTGCCGCGAGTAACAGATTGAATCACAGCCGGGGTAAATTGTGGCTCAGCAAACACACATTTTGCCTCTCCTTTCGCCAACGTGGTGCGGATTTGGATCAAGGTTTTTGCTCCGGGCTTTCTCTCAGGGCTGACCGTAAAATGCCCCAGTTTATTAAGACCAAACTCCTCTTCAAAGTAACCATAAGCATCATGAAAGACGAAATAGCCGTGTTCACGGACCGGGGATAGAGCCTCAACTAACTCCTGTTTGACCACTTGGAGTTGAGAAGAAAATACCTGATAGTTATCAAGATATTGCTGCTCGTTCTCTGGGTCTAGTAGAGCAAGTTGCTCAGCGATAGCCTCAGCAATACGATCGGTGAAACTGATACCGAGCCAAAAATGGGGATCGATGGAGCCATGATTATGTCCATCATGGGCCTGCAAATCTGCAAACTCTCGAAATTTGATGCCTTCCAACTCACTGAGCGTAATTACCCGACGGTCATTTTTGACCATACGACTCATAAATGTCTCAAGCTCTGGACCAAACCAGATGATCACATCCGCGTCACGGATTTTTTTCGCATCGGAGGGTCGCATGGCGTAATCGTGAGGAGACGCACTCGAATTCATTAGCACCCTTGGCTGGCTCACACCCTGGGTAAGCTCTAACGTGATCATTTGAATTGGCTTGATACTGGTGAGGATTTCTACCGCTCTTGCTGGGAAAGAAAACAAGCAGCAAAGCAAGCATACTGACGTTATATGTTTGATCATCTTTGACCTTTTCACGGCTGAAGTTGGTATTGAGCGTTGAATTGATGTTACATTATAACATTCACTGGATGCAAATGAGTTTCATCTATGACCCCGATACTGGCTTTACAAGACATCAGCGTCAGCTTCGCGCAGCGAAGCATATTGGACCGTGTTTCCCTCTCACTTGAGCGAGGCAAAATCACCACCTTGATTGGGCCAAACGGTGCCGGAAAATCCACACTAGTAAAGGTCTTATTAGGCATCATCAAGCCCCATTCAGGAACGATCGATAGCCCAGCATCGCTTCGCTATGGCTACGTGCCGCAAAAACTCACCTTGAATGAAACCCTGCCACTACGAGTCGAGCGATTTTTAAAGCTGGCTCATCGCCACAGCCAGCAAGAAATCCAAGACTCCCTCAAGCTCGTTGGTGCCGAGCACCTTCAACAACACACGATGGCTACACTGTCCGGTGGTGAAACGCAACGAGTCCTGCTCGCCCGTGCTCTGTTACAGCGGCCCGATGTATTGGTACTTGATGAGCCTGCCCAGGGGGTGGATGTTCAGGGGCAGATCGACTTGTATGAGCTCATTGATAACGTTCGTCACCGCTTTAACTGCGCCATCTTAATGGTATCCCATGACCTGCACCTAGTGATGGCGAAAACCGATCACGTGGTTTGTTTGCAACACCATATCTGCTGCTCAGGTGCGCCTGATGTGATCTCACGCCACCCGGAGTACTTGGCACTGTTTGGTCATACCTGCAATGAAGGGCTAGCGCTGTATACCCACCACCATCAACATCATCATGACTTGTCAGGCAATCCTGTGGCCGGTCATGCAAATGAGTGTCATAACCCTCAACACGGACATCATCATGATTGATTTTCTCCTTCCCTCACTATTGGCTGGATTGGGTGTCGCGCTCATCGCTGGGCCATTAGGGTCATTTGTGGTATGGCGAAGAATGGCCTATTTTGGCGATACCCTCGCCCACGCATCACTGATGGGCCTTGCTCTAGGATTGTTATTGGACATCAATCTGTATCTTGCCCTGACCTTCTGCTGCCTCGTGCTCGCAGCCTTGCTGGTAGTATTACAAAAGCAACGCTTGATAGCGACCGATACACTGCTGGGTATCCTCGCCCACAGCGCGTTATCGTTTGGCCTAGTAGCGGTTAGTTTCTTGGATGACGTGCGCATCGACTTAATGAGCTATCTTTTTGGCGATCTTTTGGCTATCAGCCCAAGTGATTTGTGGTTTATTTACGCAGGTGTGATATTGGTGCTCGTCGTCCTCGGCCTCGTTTGGCACCCTTTACTCAATTCGACCGTCAATGAGGAGTTAGCCGCTGTTGAAGGGGTCAACGTCGACCTAATGCGCCTAGTTCTGATGTTGCTGGTCGGTATGGTGATCGCGGTGGGAATGAAGTTTGTCGGCGCTCTGATCATTACCTCACTACTGATTATCCCGGCTGCAGCGGCAAGGTGCGTATCTCGTTCACCGGAACAAATGGCCTTAGTGGCGGCGGTCATTGGCGTCTTTGCCGTTTTTTCTGGACTGTATATGTCTTGGAACTGGGATACCCCTGCAGGTCCTTCCGTTGTTCTGGCGGCTACCGCGGTGTTTGCTGTCTCACAACTGGCGCCAAAGCGGACCTGACCTGATACAACGCTTCCCCAGATAAAAAAATGCCGAAGCAAAGCTTCGGCATTATGAGAAATAACCTTTATCGAGGGCGATTACGCGCCTTCGTTATGCAGCTCTAGATTAGCGAGGTCTTGCTGGATTTCACGCTGCACTTTAGCGTCATCGTTACGCAGGCCGTCAAGGAAATCAAGGTAAGCTTGGTCAATATCACCGGTTACGTACTCGCCATTGAAGACAGACGTCTCAAACAATGCCACATCCGGGTTACCAGTGCCGACTGCGGCCACAAGATCTTCCAAGGTTTGGTAGATCAGCTCATCAGCACCGATTTTCTCACAGATCTGTTGGTTATCACGACCATGCGCAATCAGCTCAGTCGCGCTTGGCATATCGATGCCGTACACGTTAGGGAAACGAATTTCCGGCGCAGCAGAGACCATGTAAACCTTGTTTGCACCCGAGTCACGAGCCATCTCAATGATCTGCTCTGAGGTCGTGCCACGAACGATTGAGTCATCAACCAACAGCACATTCTTACCCTTGAACTCTGAGCGAATGGCGTTGAGCTTACGACGAACTGACTTTTTACGCTGTTGTTGACCCGGCATGATAAAGGTACGGCCAACATAGCGGTTTTTAACGAAACCTTGGCGGTATGGCTTGTCGATCGCTTGAGCAATCTGCAGAGCAATATCACACGAGGTCTCTGGGATTGGGATCACCACATCGATGTCGAGATCAGCGTAATCTCGCTCGATACGCTCACCCAGCTTTTTACCCATCTCAAGACGCGCACTGTATACCGAGATCTTATCGATAAACGAGTCCGGACGAGCGAAGTAAACAAATTCGAAGATACATGGGTTTAGAGATGGGTTGTCGGCACACTGCTGAGTGTGAAGTTGGCCATCAAAGGTAATGTAAACCGCTTCACCGGGCGCCACATCACGCATAAAGTCAAAGCCTACCGCATCAAGTGCAACCGACTCAGAGGCTACCATGTACTCAATACGGCCATCTTGCGTCTCACGCTTACCAAGGCAAAGTGGACGGATACCATTTGGATCGCGAAACGCCACAAGGCCATGGCCAATGATCATTGCTACAACCGCATAAGCGCCACGAATCGTGCGATGAACGTTAGTGATCGCGCGGAACACGTCTTCCACGGTCACATTGCCTTTCACCATGTCGATTTCATGAGCGAGTACGTTAAGTAGAACCTCTGAATCTGATGTGGTGTTAACGTGACGACGGTCTTTTTCGAATAGCTTCTCACGAACTTTATGGGCATTGGTTAGGTTACCGTTATGCGCCAGTGAGATACCAAATGGAGAGTTGACGTAAAAAGGCTGAGCCTCAGATGCGCTTGAGCTGCCAGCCGTTGGGTAACGCACGTGACCAATACCCACCGTTCCCTGCAAGCGCTGCATGTGTTTTGCTTCAAACACATCTTTTACCAATCCATTGGCTTTGCGTAGACGAAAACGATTGCTATCGATGGTACAAATTCCCGCCGCATCTTGACCACGGTGCTGCAAAACAGTCAAAGCGTCATAGATTGACTGATTTACCAGGGAATTCCCAACGATTCCTACGATACCACACATGTGTTTACCCTCGGTTTAACTGTGACGGCGCTATAATGCGCCGGATAAAAAGCTTGAAGTTTCAGTTAAGTGCTCGAAAAACGGCGCGATGATCAGTCTAAATTCACTGACCAATTGCGAGTTTTTCCACCACTCTGACTCTGGAAACGAAGTGAACGCATCCAAAAAAAATAGTGCTGCCGATACAATCAGTACCCCACGTAACCCACCAAAGACAATCCCTAAAACGCGGTCTGTTCCAGAAAGACCGGTTTTTTGTACTAGCTGTCCGATTACGTAGTTCACCACTGCGCCAACGACTAGGGTCGCTATAAACAAGGCTGCAATCGCGGCACCGTTGCGCACAAGGTCATCCTGAATATTGTCAAAGTAGACCGCAAGTTTGGCATAGTAATTACTGGCGATAAAAAAGGCGCCAAACCACACCACCAGAGACAGCGCCTCTTTGGTGAATCCTCTAACCAAACTGATCAACGCCGATAGGCCGATCACACTCAAAATGACAATATCTAATGTATTCATGGCAGCTTCATTATTAAGTTGGCGCGCATTTTAACAGAAAAAACGCTGACGCAAACGTTTTCTTAAGGGTTTAGTGGTTTAAACTTAAGCAATTGACCTTTTAAGCTGGTAATTCCTTCCAGCTCGGTCAGTTGTTTCTCAAGGTTAGTTTTTGACACATCAGGGCCGATAATCACCCGAGTCAGACCATTTTCATCTTTGGTATGAGCTCGATAGCCGCGGTCTCGCAAGTCTTTTGCCATATTGATCGCGTTGTCTTTATTGCGCAGCGCCACCAACTGGATTATCCAGCCAGAGTCCTGGTATTGGTTTCGCTCTGGCACTTCGCTCACCACCACCTCGACAATATCCTCCACAGGCTGCGTGGCTTTGTCATCGACCTCAGACTCACTCGGCTCAACGGAAGGCACATCCGCAATCACCATCTCAACGGGTGAGTCCGGTAGCTTTATCTCATCCACTTCAGGCTCTAGCACCTCAAACACCTCAGGGTTTTCATCCACCAATGGTTTGATCGGTATACTAGCAACCTCATCGGTATAGTGCTGCTTCTTGCCATCAAACACATCGGGTAGGACGATGATCCCCACCGCCACTAAGATAATGGTACCGACCAAGCGGCTTTGAAACTTACTGACCATTTAGTCTCCTTGTTGCTCAATAAACGCCAGCACCTCGCCAACCGTATGGAAAGAGCCCACCACCAAAATCAGCTCACCAGGCTGCGCCTTTACTTGTGCAGCTTGGAATGCCGCCGCTGGGTTGTCATAACTGGCGACAACTTGTGGCAAATGCTGACACAGCTCCTTAGCGGTAGCCGCTCGCGGCCCCTCTAGGGAAGCAGGGTACCAATTGGCTGAGATCTCGCTCAATTGCGTGAGGGTGGCGGCAATGTCTTTATCGTGCAGCATCGCCACCACGGTATGAATCACCGTATTTGGGTATTGCTGTTTGATCTGCTCGACTAAGTACTGCGCCGAATGAGGGTTGTGCGCCACATCCAAGAGTACCTCTGGATTCGCGGCGATTTTTTGCATCCGCCCTGGAAGCTCAGCGGTTTCAAGACCCTTAACAATATTGACATCACTGATGTCCAGCTCAGCACAACCCAGTGCCATCAAGGCAGTTGCCGCGTTAGCCAGCGGAAGCGCTGGAACCGGTAGATCGTCGAGGCTAAATGAGCCACTCTTCCAGCACCAAGTCTTATTCCCTGGCTCGAGCGCGTAGTCATATTGAATCCCGACTTGATGCAGCTTAGCACCGATATCATCGGCGTGACCGGCCACGGTCGCCGGAGCCTGCGGCTGACCACACACTGCCGGTTTGTTGCTGCGAAAGATCCCGGCTTTTTCAAAGCCAATCACATTGATGTCATCACCCAGCCAATCGACATGGTCAATCGCCAAACTAGTGATCACCGACACGTCATGCTCAACCACATTAGTCGCATCCAAACGACCACCGAGCCCCACTTCTAGCAGGACAACATCCACTTGCTGCTGCTTGAATTGGTAAAGGGCGGCTAAGGTGCCAAATTCAAATAAGCTTAAGCTGATATCACCACGCTGCTGCTCGATATAGGCAAATGCCTCTGTATGCGCCTCATCAGGTTGATCAACGCCATTGATTCTCACCCGCTCGTTATAGCGAATAAGATGAGGAGAGCTATACACGCCAACGGAGTATCCTGCATCAAGCAGGATCGCTTCCATCAAGGCACAGGTTGATCCCTTGCCATTAGTGCCGGCAACCGTTATTACCGTTGGGGCTGGTTTGGTTAGGCTCGCTCGCTGGCAAACCTGAGAGACACGCTCTAGACCAAGGTCGATCGCAGAGGTATGGATATGGTTTAAATAATCAAGCCACACCGAAAGAGGCGATGTGGCTTGTGGTGCAATTTGTTGGGTCATCTAATCAACCAAAATAGCGGTTTGAATTAGCTCTACTTTACCCTTTTTCTTCTGCTTCTGGTACTTCATAAGGGGCTTCTACGGGAGTTTGGTCCACAGAAACCACCAAAGGTGAGTCAGTATTGGTCATCTTGGCGATCAAACCACCAACACGCTGACGCATTTCACGTCGGTCGACGATCATATCAATCGCACCGTGCTCAAGTAGGAACTCGCTGCGCTGGAAGCCTTCTGGTAGGTCTTCGCGCACGGTTTGCTCAATCACGCGACGGCCCGCAAAACCAATCAGAGCATTCGGCTCACCGATATTGATATCACCCAGCATCGCCAAACTGGCTGACACGCCACCCATGGTCGGGTCAGTCATCACAGAAATAAACGGTAGCCCTTTCGCCGTGAGTCGCTCTAATGCAGCGCTGGTTTTTGCCATCTGCATCAGCGACATCAGTGCCTCTTGCATACGTGCACCGCCACTGGCAGAAAAACATACCAAGCCACACTCGTTCTCCATCGCCGCTTCAACCGCTTTGACAAAGCGAGCGCCAACCACAGAACCCATCGAGCCACCCATAAACGAGAACTCAAACGCACATGCGACCACTGGCAAGCCAAGCAGTTCGCCTTTCATCACCACCAAAGCGTCTTTCTCACCGCTGGCCTTTTGTGCCGCGGCTAGACGATCTTTGTAGCGCTTAGAATCCTTGAACTTCAACTTGTCGGTTGGTTCCAACTCTGTCGCCAGTTCTTGTCGATTCCCTTCATCCAAAAAGGTTTCTAAACGACGACGTGCGGGCATGCGCATATGGTGGTCACACTTAGGACATACTTCTAGGTTGCGCTCAAGCTCAGCGTGATAAAGCACCTGCTCACAGGATGTACACTTGGTCCAAACCCCTTCGGGGATAGACGCTTTGCGAGAGCTAACAATATTAGTCTTGTCTAAAATCTTTTCGAGCCAACTCATGGAGGACCTTTTTTCTCTTTTCTTTCGCAACCTTGCAAAAGATATCAATTCTTTAAATATGCTGGAGGATTAAAGCATATTAACGATAAACTGTGGATCAAAAACTGGTTGTACCTATTTCACGACAGGTTAAACGCTGGGTTTTTACTCACCCGACGAAGACACGTAAGCGTCATGAAACACTTCCTGTTTTCACTACAACCCATGACTAAAGCGACAAGCTAATCAACCACTTGCCGTTAGTATAATATTACTTAAACACCAGCAAATGTCGCCTATGGTTCACTGTTTTGTCAGTCTAGTTCAAATTCTCCGGCAAAAACAGTGGCCCCATTGGCAAGCGAGGTAATTCGAAGTCTTGGGGGTAATCAACATCCACCAGATAAAGCCCTTCTGCTTTGGCGGTTGCGGAAGCTAGTTTGCGATCTTTGGCTGCCAATAGCCATTCAATCCACTCCGGCGGTTGCTCACCGCGACCGACGGTGATCAGTGAACCTGTGATGTTGCGCACCATATGATGGACAAACGCATTGGCCTTAATGTCAATCACCACATACTGGCCGTGACGAGTAACATTCAGATGCATCAAGTTACGCCAAGGACTATTTGATTGACAATGCACGGCACGGAATGAGGTGAAGTCATTCTCGCCGAGCAGGAACTGTCCGGCTTTTTGCATCAGAGCCACATCAAGCTCACCATGATAATGGCTCACGCCTTTTGCGAGTATGCCGCCACGAAAGGGGGAGTTGAAAATCACATAGCGGTAGCGACGTGCAGTCGCACTAAAACGAGCATGAAACTCTTCTGGTACCTCTTTGGCCCAGCGCACAGCGATATCTTTAGGCATATTGGTGTTTACGCCCATCGTCCAGGCCGCCATGTTGCGCTTAGCCGTGGTATCAAAGTGCACCACTTGCCCGGTGCCATGAACCCCAGCGTCCGTACGCCCAGCACATTGAACCTCAACCGGGTGATTGGCAACCTTACTCAGGGCTTTTTCTAAGCACGCTTGAACACTGATCACCTCTCGCTGACGTTGCCAGCCAAAGTAGTTCGCACCATCGTATTCAATACCTAACGCTATTCTCATGTTTCTCTCGCTTTGTGATCCGGGTCGGGAATTATACCCAAGTCAATCTAAGTTGCCAGAATTACAAAACAGGTTCGAGAAGCAGTTTCGAGGGGCGGGTTACACTTCGTTCCGAGTCGCGAGGAGTCTGATACACGCTTCAAACGCCTCACTCACTCTAGCTGTACCCGAACACATATCTTTACATTATGAGCGTAGACGGTTTCAAGCTACACTGCATTCTGGGTAGCGAGGAGCAAGCCGCGCGATGGGCAGCTCGCACCTCGTAGGGCGAAGCCCGTCCCCGAACCCAGCCCCTGTTTTTAAGATCTTATATCGTCGATGAGGTTCTTCGCTTCGCGGCGAACTTGATCGTCACCATCAACAATGGCCTCTTCGAGCAGCTTGATTGCGCCTTGGGTATCGTTCATTTCTAAATAAATTTTCGCCAGATCAATCTTTCCTGACGCCTCTGCATCGAGATCGACATCGGCAAAGTCTACCTCACCAATCACGTCTGGAAACTCATCCAAACCGACGTTCAGATCAAGCTCCTCTTCTTGCTCTTGAGCGTCAACACTTGCCTGCTCATCAGCTTCGGCCATTAGTTGTTCGATGGTCTTAAACTGTGCATCGCTCGGGTTGAAATCTTGCTGTTGAGACCAGTCTTCATCCTCAAGCTGAGCCTGTGCAACTGGGTTGTCTTGCTGCCAAATGGGTTGCTCCTCAGCCGGAATGTCTGACTTGGCCTCGGCAACATCATCTGTGGCTTGGTCAAGTTGGAAACCATCCCAATCCTCACCGCCCATCTCGAGCATGGAATCAATATCCAGCCCTGCCGTATCCACCTGCTCTGGTGAGAAGTTTGCCGATTCTAGTGGCGTTGAAGGCTCTGTTTCCGTCTCACTCAGCCAATCGTTGAGAACATCTTCATCGATTTGTTGCGCGGCATCGCTCGAGACATCACCGGACTGGAAGAGATCGAACAGTGCATCCTGCTCTTGAGCTTGTTCAGGATCCAACTGCAATGAATCATCGAGGAAGTCATTGGGTTGCCCTGCATGAGTAGAGCCGTCTTCATCCGCTGTGTTCACTACACCTTCAGACGCATGCGCCACCTCTTCAGCCTCATTAGTCCGGGGCTCTGGTAATGGCGTTTGATCGAAGCTAATCGAATTCCCCTCATCCGACCAATCCTCACCAAGCGCTTCTTGTTCAGTAAACTGTGGCAGTTGTGCATCGTCGAAATGCAGTGGCTCATCCATCGATGGCTGAGATTCGAGCACAGGCTCAAGCTCTACCATAGGCTCAGGCATTTCATCAATACTGCCTAGTGCATCCTGCTCCGTAAACTCCGGCAGCTGCTCTTCATCAAAGTGAAGTGCCTCATCCGTCAAAGTTTGCATCGCATCAGGTTGTGGTGTTGTCTGCGATACCAGCTCTTCCGCGCTATCACGCGTGTCCTGCTCAGTAAGTTCTACTCGCTTGCTGTCATCCAAACAATGGAAATCATCGTGCATGGACTCAATGTCTAGCGCTTCTGTCTCTGATTCGGTTTGCGAGCTATCCAGTTCAATGGGTTCCAGAGCCTGCTCTTCTGCAGTTGGCTCTGCTTCGCTCTCTATCGCTGACTCAATCAGCCAATCGTCATCCTGAGGCACGCCAAATTCATTGGCGGACTCGAGATCAATCACCTCTGCTGGCTGGATTTCGTTCGCCCCTGAATCTGTATCAAATTGATTGTCTTGCTCATGGGTTAAACCAGCGTCTTGCGTCTCAATCAACGATGATTCTGGCTCTCGCGAGTGTGATAGATCGATTTCCGTTGATAGTTCGCTGGTCTGCTCAGCTAAGGGATCCTGCTCTGGTGTACGCGACGGTGTGTCAATTTCCACTGACGGTTGCTGCGTTTGACTCACCGAACTCTGTTCAATTTCAAGCAACTCATCAAACAGTTCAGTCCCATCAGATAAGTGGTCATCATCACCATTGAGTAGTGTGTCGGCCCAGCTTTCGTCATCCTCACTGAAGAGCTCGTCAAGCATCTGCTCAGAGTCGGACAAATCCAAATCTTGCTCTGATGAGGCAACCAGTTCATCGAGTAAATCGGTGCTCTCCTGGTCAATGCTGGTCAACTCTTGTTCATCAAGCAGTTCATCGAGAAGGGCCGTGCTGTCGTCAAGCGAGTCGGGCTCTAGACTATTGCTTCCCAGCTCAAGACTGTCGCTGGTGAGTTCAAGCTCATCGTCTAAGGCTTGCTCAGGTGAGTCAGACGTACTTGGCGTCAAGTCTTGTAGCAGTTCATCCAGCATCTGCTGATCGAGAGTATCACCTAGCAACGGCTCCTCATCTGCCGTGATGAACGGCATATCAATCTCTTCATCTTCTGAGAGATCAAAGTCGTCACTGAGGTTGGTATCCAAGTCAACGTCATCCAGAACTCGCTCCATCTCCTCAAGACCAAGCGGTTTTTCATCACTGCCTACCGTAGTGTTGCTGGCATTGCGCGCCAGTTGATCAAGCTCCTCATCAATATCACCGCCGTCCAGCACATCAAACATGCTGTCGTCATCTAGACTCAGATCGAGGCTATCGTCATCGCCAAGGTCAGCAAAAATATCTGGTTGCTTGTCAGTTTCACCGTCTTGGTCACCCGTGTACAAGTCTGCATCGGCAAACAACTCTTCATCGAGTAACAACCCTTCCTCTTCGTCGTCACTATCTAAAGCGAGCACTTGTGGTGCTCCTGCCATAGGTGCCTGTGGCTCAGCAGAGTCAGGCTGTGGTTCTGCCGACTGTTGAGTGCGACGCTTGATAAACGCTATCACACCAGCAAGGATCAATAGACCCGGTATCACCGCCAACAGGGTTAACCACACTGGTGAGTTGGCCAGCTTGTCTAACCCAGAGGGTGCCAGGCGCTGCTGCTCGGCCAAGCGCTCACGCTCGAGTTGGAGCATTTTTTCCACTTCGCTACGTATACGCTGCTCATCAGTGACCTCGTCACGCAGTACTGACAGCTCATTTTGCACATCAGCAAGCATTAGACGCAGCTGGTGATTGCGCTCTTCTAGCGCCATCAATTCGCTCTCAGAGAGTTCAAGCTCTTGTTTTAGCGCTTTGACCTGGGTGGGCTCAGCCGTCACACTCGGCTCTACCGCTGGTTCCAGTACTGGCGATACAACTTGCTCTGATGCTGGGGCTGCGGTTTGTGGCGGCTCAATCACCTCAGGATGCGTTACCTCAGGCTGCGCGGCGACAATCGGCGCTGGCTCTGGCAAGTGCTCAGGCGTGACCACCGGCTCTGGGGTCACTGCCGGCGTGGCCGTCAACCGTGCTTGATGTGAGTTCATAACTCGAACCGCTTGCTCGGTCGTGACACTTTGCACTTGAGCAGGCGATGGGATCCTTAGGCGACTTCCCGGGATCAACTTGTGGATATTCTGCGCTTCGAATGCACCAGGGTTTAGCTGATAGATCGCCAGCAACATCTGTTGAGTTGAGACCTGCGCATCGGGACGAAAACGCATGGCTATCTGCCACAGCGTTTCTTCGCTGCTGACAGGACCATAAAATTGAGAGGGTTCTGCTGATGGAATGACTTCACGGGTGATAACCTGCGAGTACTGCGGTGCCGCAAGCACCTCACCATTAGGGCCTTTGACACGAATGGTGTCGGCGCTGACTTGAGTAATCCCGACTCCGAATAGAATCGCGATCGGAAGCCAAAGACGTGAAGATGAAAATTGCATAGAAAGCTCAGTAGAAGGCAATAGCAGAATGTTAACTATTAAATATATCGGATACTAGGGGCAAAACTAGAGGGAAAATAATAAAAAATAGTGATTTAGCGGGGAATCCCGCATCAAACTCACAAAAAAGGCCCACGAATGTGAGCCTTGGTGTTTTCTTAACCAGCGATTAGTAGTAATCGCGGATTAATACTTCAGCAATCTGCACTGCGTTAGTCGCTGCGCCTTTACGCACATTATCAGCCACCACCCACAGATTAACACCGCTATGGTGACTAATGTCGTTGCGAATACGACCGACCATAACGTGGTCTTTGCCACCAGAATCTCGCACTTGGGTTGGGAAGTCTTCACCGTGGAACACCTCAACCCCCTCAGTTTGCTCAAGCAGTTGAGCCACTTCCTGGGCATCAATCGGTGAGCTGGTTTCTAAATGCACCGCCTCAGCATGACCGTAAAAGACAGGTACACGTACGCAGGTTGGGTTGACCGTGATCGACGGGTCATTAAAGATTTTTTGCGTCTCCCACACCATCTTCATCTCTTCTTTGGTGTAGCCGTTATCCATGAACTTATCGATCTGTGGGATACAGTTGAATGCGATCTGCTGAGAGAACTGCTCAGGCTCTGCTGGGCGACCATTAAGCAGCTTGGCCGTTTGACCTGCCAGCTCATCAATGCCTGATTTGCCCGCACCCGATACCGATTGGTAGGTTGACACATTGATGCGCTCGATACCCACAGCATCATGAATTGGCTTAAGCGCCACCAACATCTGAATCGTTGAACAGTTCGGGTTGGCAATAATATTGCGGTTACGGAACTCCGCGATCGCCTCAGGGTTAACCTCTGGCACAACAAGTGGAATATCGTAGTCGTAACGGAAGTGAGAGGTGTTGTCGATCACCACCACACCCGCATCCGCTGCGATTGGCGCCCACTTCTCAGAGAGCTCACCACCCGCCGAGAACAGGCCAATGTGCGCCTGAGACCAATCAAACTCTTCCACGTTCTGTACGATAACCGTTTTACCGTTAAAGCGCACCGTCTTGCCGGCACTGCGCTCACTCGCTAGAAGAAAAATCTCACCAACAGGAAATTGACGCTCTTGTAACACCTCTAGAATGGTCTCACCCACCGCGCCAGTCGCGCCTAGAACCGCTACATTAAATTGTTGACTCATTTTCTTTCCTCGATTTGAAAACCTAGTTTATTCAACGGTGCAAGATTGCACGTTTCATCCCCAGTTAGGGTAATAGCGCTGTATTCGCGTCGGTCCCAATACTGCTTGCGCATTTGGTCAAAGGCGCCAGGCTTGGCGATCTCACGACGGAACAGGCTATCGTCTTTGCGCACATCATAGATGATTTGGGTTAAATTGTGCAGCGTTGCTTCATCCCAAGCACGATCTAGCTTGACGCTCGGCACGGGTGCAGTGGGCAGCAATTGCGCCGCATCGGCACGCTGCTCTCGGCCTAAGAACTCACAAAAAGAGTTATAGATCATAGTCGTACCACGAGCTTTCCCCTCAAGGCCATAGCCAGCGACATGGGGAGTTGCGAAGGCTAATAGCGGCAGCAATTGCATATCCACTTGAGGCTCAAATTCAAATACATCTAGCGCTGCTGTAAAGCCGTCGTTGGCCTCTAGTCGCTGCCTGAGGGCTTGATTGTCCACTACCGGTCCACGCGCGGCATTAATCAAGATTTGCTCACCACGCAGGTTATCCAGTACCGATTGATCGATAAGATGGTGCGTTGGATGCTCACCGTCACGGGTGATTGGCGTATGTAGGGTAATGATATCCGCTTGTTCAAGCAGCGTATCAAGCGGCGTGAACTCACGCTGGTCGCCCATCGCTTGCTTAGGTGGATCGTTAAGCAACACCTTGATACCAATCCCGCGTAAACACTGTGCCAAGTAGCTGCCGACTTGGCCAGCACCGACGATACCCACGGTTTTATCAAACACCGAAAATCCTTGCTGCTGAGCCAGTACCATCATCACACTGAACACGTACTCCGCGACGCCCACTTTGTTGCAACCTGGTGCTGCCGTAAAGTGGATACCCCGCTCGGCAAGCAGCGCTTGGTCAACATGATCCATACCCGCGGTTGCAGTGCCAACAAACTTGAGCTTGTTGGCTTTACTGATCAAGGATTGGTTCACCTTAGTGACAGAGCGGATCATCAAGGCATCCACATCGACAAGGTCATCAGCGGTCAGGCTGCGCCCGGGTTTTAATACCACCTCACCGAGCTGTTCAAACAGCGCCTGCGCGTAAGGCATATTCTCATCGACTATGATTTTCATTGTAATGACTTCTTCTATCGGTGGTTTTGGCCAGATTGTGCAAAATTCACCGCCTGGTGTCCATAAAAAAGCCCGGCTAAATTAGCCGGGCAATCTTCCAGAACAAAAGGCGTCTATTCCGCTCTCCATGGAATAGTGCCTGCGTCTGTTCGACTAGCAGTGCTAGTCCGCTCTGGAAACAGGTTAGCCTTGGTATTTCTTAATCACTAGCGTGGCGTTAGTGCCGCCAAAACCAAAGCTGTTTGACATCACGGTCGTCAAGTCTGCTTCGCGCGCCTGAGTCACAATATCCAGGCCTTGTGCGGCTTCGTCCAACTGCTCAACATTGATGCTCGGCGCAATAAAGCCGTGCTCAAGCATCAGGGTAGAATAGATCGCTTCGTGTACACCGGCCGCGCCTAGTGCATGGCCAGTCATCGCTTTCGTCGCTGAGATAGCCGGGCTGTTACCAGCAAACACTTCCTGAATCGCGCCCAGCTCTTTCACATCACCGACTGGCGTTGAGGTGCCATGGGTGTTGACATAATCCACCGAGTCCACGTCCTGCATCGCCATCTTCATACAGCGAATGGCGCCTTCGCCTGATGGCGCTACCATGTCATAACCATCTGATGTTGCACCGTAACCCACGATCTCACCGTAGATCTTCGCACCGCGAGCTAGAGCGTGTTCCAGCTCTTCGACGACCAGCATACCGCCGCCGCCCGAGATAACAAAACCATCGCGATTGGCATCGTAAGTACGTGACGCCTGATCTGGGGTGTCGTTGTACTTGGTCGATAATGCACCCATCGCATCGAACATCATGGTCAATGACCAATCAAGCTCTTCACCACCACCGGCGAACACTACGTCCTGTTTGCCAAGCTGGATAAGCTCCATCGCGTGACCGATACAGTGTGCAGAAGTTGCACAGGCTGAGCTCATCGAGTAGTTAACGCCACGAATTTTAAACGGTGTGGCCAAACAAGCCGATACCGTTGACGCCATAGTGCGAGGCACCATGTAAGGACCCACACGCTTAACACCCTTCTCACGCAAGATATCAACCGCCGCGACTTGGTTAAGTGATGATGCGCCACCAGAGCCCGCCACGATACCGGTGCGTTCATTGGAAACCTGCTCTTCTGTCAGGCCAGAGTCGGCAATCGCCTGCTCCATCGACAGGTAGGCGTATGCCGCCGCATCACCCATAAAGCGCATTTTTTTACGGTCAATATGTTCAGCCGGGTTCATCTTAAGATCACCCCATACCTGAGAGCGCAAGCCTTGCTCCTTAAACTGCTCAGAGGCGGTGATTCCTGACTTCCCTGCTTTCAACGATGCAAGTACTTCTTCAACGTTGTTACCGATACTCGATACAATACCCATACCGGTGATGACGACTCGTTTCATGAACATATCCTAAAATTTTTGAAATCCGCTAGATAATAACTAAGTTGACCACCCAAAGTGGTCAGCTTTCCGTAACAAAAACCGTCCTGAGTGTACTTTTGTGCCAGCGAGGCATCGTCACCTAGCCGAGACGACGTGTTATGAGTACAATTAGGCGATTATTGTCAAGCACTCCCTACATTATGCCATCCATCACCAATGCACAACTTGGCTGGAACGAAGCCGGAACACCCGTCTCAGATCAATTCGACGATGTCTACTTCTCCAACGTCAACGGGCTTGAGGAAACACGTTATGTGTTTATCGAGCAAAATCATCTGCCATCAAGATGGCAATCGTATGAACAAAGACGCTTTGTGGTCGCAGAAACCGGCTTTGGTACCGGTCTCAACTTTCTTGCTACCTGGCAAGCCTTTGAGCAATTTTGCCAGCAACACCCAGAAGCAGCGTTGAGAGAGTTGCACTTCATCAGCTTTGAAAAGTTCCCAGTTAAACTCGATGACTTAGTCAAGGCCCATCAGGCCTGGCCTGAGCTGGCGAAGTACGCCGAGCAGCTCCAAGCCCACTACCCTATCGCTGTGCCAGAATGTCATCGTATTGTGCTGGCCGATGGCGCGATCACACTCGATCTCTGGTTTGGCGACATCAAGGACTGTATGCCCTTAGTGCCAACCAGTGACCAAGGTGTTGTCGACGCGTGGTTCTTGGACGGTTTCGCGCCGAGCAAAAACCCTGAAATGTGGAACCAACAACTGTTCGATGGCATGGCCAATCTCGCCAAGTCTGAGGCAACCTGCGCCACCTTTACCGCTGCAGGCTTTGTGCGTCGTGGTCTGATTGAATCTGGCTTTGCGATGAAGAAAGTCAAGGGCTTTGGCACCAAGCGTGAGATGCTCGCCGGCCAATTCCCTACCCGAACCCAACGGGGCAACAGCAAGCCGTGGTATCACTACCAAGGCAGTGCTCACCTTGCTGACAGCGGTAGCCAAGCGCTTGATATTGCGATCATCGGTGGGGGCATTGCCTCAGCGACGCTCGCCCAAAGCCTTATACGGCGTGGCGCTAAGGTCACCTTATACTGCAAAGATAGCCAGCCGGCGCAGGGCGCGTCAGGTAATCGCCAAGGCGCGGTCTATCCGCTACTCAACGGCCAGCATGACACGGTATCGCGCATTTTCGCGCCGAGTTTTCTTTACGCCCGTCAGTTTGTTAATCAAATGGCCGAGCAGTTTGAGTTTGACCATGATTGGTGCGGTGTTACCCAACTGATGTGGGACGAGGCATCAACCACTAAGCTGTCTAAAATGGCCGCCGGTCCTTTCGATGATGCGTTGGTCCAGGCGCTAGATACCGCTCAAACCAACCAAACACTTGGGCTGGATGTGAACATGGCCAGTGTCCACTACCCACTTGGCGGCTGGCTTAGCCCAGCACAGATGACCAGTGGCATCTTGGCGCAGTTAGCCCAGAATGCGATGTTTAACGCGCATTTTGACACTGAGATTAATGCGCTAGAGCGCAGCGAGGCGGGTTGGCATTTAACCAGTGGCGAGCAAACGTTTGAACATCAGATTGTTATCGTCGCCAATGGGGCGCAATTTGACCAATTGAACCTGACCCAATCGCTGCCACTAGGAAAAGTCAAAGGTCAAGTGAGCCATATCCCGACCAATGAACAACTGACCCAGCTCAATACCGTATTGTGCTATGACGGCTATATGACCCCGGTCAATCCGGCTAATCAACACCACTGCATCGGCGCTTCATACGACCGAGCCCATCTCGATACCGAATTTGACCCACAGGCTCAGCATGATAATCGAGAAAAACTCATTCGTTGCCTACCTAATGCAAGTTGGCCACTCAGCGTTGATGTCAGTGATGATGAGTCTCGCCAAGGGATCCGCTGCGTCAGTCGCGATCACCTGCCGATGGTGGGTAATCTTAGCCAGCTTGAGTCGGTGACTCAGCACTATCACAACCTGCAACAGCTCGATGAAGACAGTGCACCAGAGCTTCCGTGCCACCCAGACCTCTACTGCATGCTGGGGCTGGGCTCACGTGGTCTAAGCTCTGCCCCGCTTCTAGCCGAGGTACTGGCTTCGCAAATTCATGGCGACCCACTTCCTCTCGCCGTCGACCTACTTGAGGCCATTCATCCCGCGCGAATGTGGGTGCGAAAGCTGCGTAAAGGCAAGGCCATCACCCGATAGGTTAACTAGCTAAGCATAAAAAAGGATCGCCCAGTGCGATCCTTTTTTGTTTGAAGGGTTTTGTTTAACGCCTAAACCAACTTCTGCATTGCTTGAGCAATCTGCTCAGCATAGTCTTGATTGGTGACTTTGCCTGACTCTGGGTCGAAGTTATCATAAAAGCTCGGCAAGGAAACCGAGGCTTTGACGTTACCGCCAAAATAAGGCGCCGAGTTGGTCGCTGCCGCTAGCACTAGCTGGCCGCCACCAGGGCCTGGAGAGGTGGCTAGATAAACCGCGGGTTTATCCTTGAACACGGCGCGGTCAATACGTGTCGACCAATCAAACAGGTTTTTATACGCCGCAGGATGATGAGCATTGTGCTCAGCAAAGGAGATCACATACGCGTCCGCCTGCGCCAAGTCGCGCAAAAACGCCTGAGCGCCCTCGGCCTGACCGATCTCCTTTTCCATGTCTTCACTAAATAGCGGTACTTGATAATCACTAATATCGAGCACGGTCACCTCCGCCCCCTCGACCAAGTTCGCCGCGTATGTGGCTAGTGCACGATTAATTGATGTTGAGCTAGTAGACGCACCGAAAGCTATGATCTTCATACTGTTTTCCTCTCCTAAACAGGTTTACATTAAGCCTACGCCGCTCAGTCTAAATTCACAATACGATTAATTTCATCAACTTGTTCGAAAATTTCCACCTAAGAGACAGGTTCGAGGGGCGGGTTACACTTCGTTCCGAGGTGCGAGGAGTACACCACACGCGTTAAATTTCTCGCCTCTCGATTCTCGCCTCTGCTCTTAGCCGTCAGGCGTGAGCCGCGAGTTCATGCCATAAATCTTGGACAATAACGCGGTCGGCTGGGGTTAGTTCCGCTTTAGCCGCTTCTAAACTGTTCTCGATTTGCTGCTTTAGCACCTCAACGTCATTGATGCCTTGCTCTTCGCAATCGGCGGCTGAGAGTGAGATATGACCACGCAGATAACCACCGGCGAACAGTTCATCGTCGGAGGCGGTTTCAATACGTTGATCAATTAGGTTTAGGAGCTTTTCTTCAAAATCAATGATCACAGGATTTCCTTTTGAGCTATCAAATTGTGTTTAGAGCCATTAATCAGCTCACAGTAAAGTGTTGGGACTTAAGCGGCGGGGTTTGATAGAAACCACGTAGCGCCTCAGACAGGGCAAGAACACGCGGTGGCAGCCCTTGGGCTAAAATTGCGATGACTTCAGCCTGCACTTTGGTCATAAAGCCGAGACGGTCCGGCTCAAAATCGCCATG
The DNA here is from genome assembly GCF_055391395.1 of Vibrio sabulosilitoris. Classification (NCBI taxonomy): domain Bacteria; kingdom Pseudomonadati; phylum Pseudomonadota; class Gammaproteobacteria; order Vibrionales; family Vibrionaceae; genus Vibrio; species Vibrio sabulosilitoris. The sequence continues at coordinate 1,443,422 of NZ_AP029599.1, read as the reverse complement.
CAGGTTGTCACAGCTGACATTAAACTCAAACCCAGCGCTGCGAGCCAAAATCCACTCGTACGCCTGGGGACGAACTTCCACCTGCTCAAATCTTGCCTGAACCTCGGCTGTTCGGCCGTCGGGTTCGTACCAATAGCCAAAGTCCTCGAGTAGGCGCCTTTGTGGCCCTGCTACACACCAATGGGCAATTTCATGCAATGCTGAGGCATAAAAGCCACGGGCAAAAATAATCCGATGGTGGCTGGCACCTTGCCCGGCGGGAAGATAGATCGGCTCATCTCCGCCTAGCTCTAGCTTGGTGTTAAATTCGATAAAAAAGGTATCGTTGAACAGGTTAATCAAGTCTTGATAACGGTGTTTCATGCTGACTTAGTGTTATAAAAATTATTTGGCTATTCTTACTCTTTTTACCTCACGGGTAAAGCGGCATCGAGAGAGGTTACAAACAAGATTAACTTTATTTCATCTTCGCTCCACTTTGAGTTTATTCACTCTCGGTATAGTCACCCCATCAACGAGAGGAGAGCACTATGAAAGCCAGACAAAGAAGAGCCCTTGCTATTTGTGGTGGTGCTGGTTTGGGACTATTCGCCCTGACCAATTTGATCGCCCTCGTGACTGTTCACTAACCGTGAGGAACTTAACTATGAACCCGCTGAATATGAAACCAATGACGACGGCCATTCTAATCTCAACCCTAGGTATGTCTGGGTATACCATCGCCGATGATGATACGCGCTTTCACTTGCTCGCGCTCGAATCATCCAATACCAGCATCGAGTCCCTATCGCCTGCTGTTCGTGAGCTGATCAATGGCGTGATCACCGAGGTTGAGCTGGATGATCACCGCGACGAGCAAGTTGCCTATCAATTTGAGTGGGTTGATCTTGATGAAAACAGCCATCACAAAGTCAGTTATGCAGTCAATGACCTGACGGTGTTGGAGCAAAAGACCAGCGACTTGAGTAGTTTTGGATTTAGTAAAATTGATAAAGATGAACAAGTTGCTATACAAGAGGTCGCCAAGTCTCAGTTTGATATTCTCAGTGTAATACCTAAACTCGAAGAGAAATACGCCGCCAAGTTGGTGGAAGCAGAGCTAGAAACCAAAGATGGCTTGGTCTTTTATGAGGTGAAACTTGCCTCAACAGAGACGGGCAAACACAAGCTGCTGGTTGATGTGGCCTCTGGTGAAGAGATACCAATGCTCAAAAAACAGCGCAACCATTAAGTAGGAGTGGACATGAAGCTACTGGTCGTTGAAGACGATAAGGAAACCAATGCCTACCTGTGCCAGTCGCTGCGCCAGCAAGGCTGGGCAGTTGACACAGCCGAAAATGGTCAAGATGGCCTGTTTTTAGGGCTCGAGGGACAATACGATGTTATTGTCTTGGATCGTATGCTGCCAAACCTCGATGGACTAACAGTATTAAGCACCCTGCGCGCCGCCAATGTTGGTGCGCGTGTGCTAATCTTGAGTGCCCTTGATAGCGTAGACGAGCGAGTAAAGGGGCTGAAACAGGGTGGTGACGACTACCTGACCAAGCCGTTTGCTTTGGCTGAATTGATCGCGCGAATCGAGATCTTAGCCAACCGTTCCCAGTCCGTTCAAAGTGGGGTCGAGCACAAGCTTGCTAATGGACATCTTGAGCTCGACCTACTCTGTCATCATGCCAACCTTGCTGGGGAGAAAGTTGATCTTCAGGCCAAAGAGTTCAAACTACTGCGCTATCTGATGCAGCATATCGGTCAAGTGGTCACTCGCTCGCTACTTTTTGAGGCCGTGTGGGAGTACAATTTTGATCCGCAAACCAATGTAATTGATGTGCATATTGCAAGGTTACGCAAGAAGCTTGAACGCCCAGACTATCCCGACCTTATTGAAACCGTGCGAGGCTCTGGCTATCGCATGATCAAGTTGGACTGAATACGATGCGTCGTTTGTCGCTGACACGACTCTTGAGTCAGACAAGTCGACTTTGGCACCGTCACTCCCTGTGGCGATTGTCGCTGAGCATCGCCGTGATGTTGTGGTTGATTGTTGCCCTAGCGCTGCTGGCCATCTACCAATTAAGCATCCAACCGCTGCTCCACTCGCAGCGCCAACTGATTGCTCAGCACGTTGAGCAGATCCAAAGCGCCCACGAGCTTAATCCAGCCGAGCCTTTAGAGGACCAGTTGAGAGACTCCTTGTATCAAAACGAGAGCATCTTAACCGTCATTAAAGACCCACAAGGCCACGTACAAGGCTCACTAACGCATGTGCCAAGCTTTCTCACTCCATGCCCTATGCTCAAGCGCTTTCCCGTCTATCTCGACTCAAATGATACCTTTACCACCCTCGAGGGCTGTACGTTTGAGGTCGCTGATAATCAAATCTTGGTGGCGACTGACAACAGCTACATCCACCAAATCCAAGAAAACTTTATCAATGCCGCCCTGATTGTGATGGCATGTACCTCGCTGATCGCTTTTCTGCCAGGTCTTGTGGTACAACGTCAGCTTACTCGTCAACTTGATCAGATTCACCGTGTCGTCGCACAGATAGAGCAAGGGCAATTTAGCAGTCGAATCGCACTGCGGGGTCGCGAGGATGAGTGGGACAATATTGCTCTGTATATCAATCAAATGCTCGACGAGATTGAATCGTCAATCAGCCAGATACAAGCGGCAACCGACGCGATCGCCCACGACTTAAGAACGCCGATGACGCGGATAAAAAACCGACTCGATCTACTAGATAGCTGTGCCGACCCAACTCAACAACAGCAGCACATCCACCAGCTCAACCAAGAGTTTGACTCGATGCTGCGCACCTTCAACGCTATGCTTGAGCTGAGCAAGCTCGAGACCATGCATGACCGCTCTGCTTTTACCACCCTTGACCTAACAAAGATTGTCAACGATGCCATCGAATTAGCCGAGCTACAGCTTGAACAAAAACACCAGACGATTCAAGCAAGCCTCACCCCTACCCCTTTTAAGGGCCAACCGTCACTTCTATTTCGCCTGGTGTACAACCTGATAGAAAATGCTCACCACCACTGCAATGAAGGAGCCAAGATCTCTATTGCTCTCAATCACCGTCAGCTCATCGTCGCCGATAACGGCCCCGGCATCGCCCCAGAGCATCGACAAAAAGTCTTTCGCCGCCTATTTCGCGTAGACAAAAGCCGCCACACCCCAGGACACGGCCTTGGTCTATCGTTAGTTGCCGTCGTCGCCAAGCTCCATCAAGCCCATATCTCACTCGATTACACAGACGACAAAAACGCTACAGGTCTAAAAGTTACAATCCAATTTTAAGCGGGCAAAGCCTCTTTAGGGTGCGAGGGTCGAGGACGGGCTTTGCCCTCCGGGGCTCGAGGAGTGAGTCACGCGCGATTCATCCTCGCCTCTCGCAGCAAAGCGATCTCGCCTCTCGCTTCTTTTCCAAAGGAAAAACATAAAAGCCCCCAAAACGCTAGCACGCTTTAGGGGCTTCCATTGTTCAAACAAAGTCCGTCAGATAACCGGGGTTTCGGTAACCACTCCGTAATTCTGACCACGATGGCGCAGCAGGTGATCCATCACCACAATGGCCAACATTGCCTCAGCGATAGGCACAGCTCGGATGCCAACACATGGGTCGTGACGGCCCTTAGTGATCAGTTCGGTTGGCTCACCCTGCTTGGTGATCGTCTTACCCGGCACCGTAATGCTTGAGGTTGGCTTGAGTGCGATGCTCGCAACAATATCTTGACCAGTAGAGATGCCACCGAGGATGCCGCCAGCGTGATTACTGCCAAAACCTTGTGGCGATAGGGTATCGCGGTGCTCGCTGCCCTTTTGAGCAACCACATCAAAACCATCGCCGATTTCAACGCCTTTAACGGCGTTAATGCTCATTAGCGCATGCGCGATGTCAGCATCTAGGCGATCAAAAACTGGCTCGCCAAGTCCTACTGGCACGTTGGTCGCAACCACTTGCAGCTTGGCTCCAATGGAGTCACCCTGCTTTTTTAGGTCACGGATCAGCTGATCAAATGCCTCAACCTTATCCACATCAGGACAAAAGAAGGCATTGTTCTCAATCTCATCCCAATCGACTTTATCAATCGCGACGTCACCCATCTGTGATAGGTAGGCTCGGATCTCGATGCCAAACTCTTGCTTAAGGTACTTTTTCGCCACGGCACCGGCGGCAACGCGCATCGCAGTCTCACGCGCCGATGAACGACCACCACCACGATAGTCGCGGTTGCCATACTTTTGATGGTAGGTGTAATCGGCGTGACCTGGACGGAACTTATCTTTGATCTCAGAGTAGTCTTTTGAGCGTTGGTCGGTGTTTTCTATCAGCAACCCAATTGATGTACCTGTGGTTCGGCCCTCAAATACCCCAGACAGAATCTTGACTTCATCCGGTTCGCGGCGCTGAGTGGTGTATTTTGATGTGCCGGGACGGCGACGATCTAAGTCGGTTTGAAGATCAGCCTCAGTCAGCTCAAGACCTGGAGGACAGCCATCCACCACACACCCCAATGCGATACCATGACTCTCACCAAACGTGGTGACACGAAAATGCTGTCCTATGCTATTACCTGCCATTTTTTCCTCTATCTCTCGCTGGTTAGGCGCTATCTACTTAAGCTAGCACGTAACACAACCTTCATCCTGTTGTTAATGGAATCATAGTGTCTTTATTGGCTTGGGAAGTAAAGGAAAAAGAAGCGAGAATCTAGAGGCGAAAATCGAGGAAGTTTGACTCGCGCGGCTCACTCCTCGCCTCTCGCAACACAACGATCTTGCCTCTCGCCTATCACTAACATCTAGTGAACTTGGCAGGGCAAAGGGGCACTAGTGAAGTTCACGTTACCCTATCCACAGGAAATATAAGTGAGAGGCGAGGAGTTAACCACACGCGGTTACCTCCTCGCCTCTCGCAGCGCAGCGATCTCGCTTCTCGCCTCTTAGCTAAAGGGAAATAAAAAAGCGCCACCCTAGGGCAGCGCTATCAGCCATCGACTTTGGTTAGTCTTTGTACAACGCAAAATGCTCAGCATGTTCGATCATTTGCTCGCGCGTGATCATGAATACGCCGTGGCCGCCGTTTGCGAACTCGATCCAGGTGAATGGGATCTCTGGGTACTGCTCCATCATGTGCACCATTGAGTTGCCAACTTCACACACCAAGATGCCTTTTTCGGTTAGGTAGTCTGGCGCATTAGCTAGGATGCGGCGGACCAATTTTAGGCCATCGCTGCCAGCGGCTAGGCCAAGTTCAGGCTCGTGAGTAAACTCATCTGGCAGACTGTTCATGTCCTCTTCATCCACGTAAGGTGGATTGGTCACGATCAGGTTGTACGCCTCTTTTGGCAGATCACGGAACAGGTCCGAGCGGATTGGGAACACCTGTTGCTCCATACCGTGGTCTTGCACGTTCTGCTCAGCGACTTGCAGCGCGTCGGTTGAGATATCAATCGCATCCACCTCAGCGTCCGGGAAGGCGTGGGCACAAGCAATCGCGATACAACCACTGCCGGTACACATATCCATGATACGCGTTGGCTCTTCTACAAGCCACGGCTCAAAACTTGCTTGGATTAACTCACCGATTGGCGAACGTGGCACCAAGACGCGCTCATCAACGAAAAACTCAAGACCGCAGAACCAAGCTCGGTTGGTGAGGTACGCCGTTGGTGTGCGCTCATTGATGCGCTTAACCACACGCTCAACAATACGCAGGCGCTCGCTGCTGGTCAGGCGTGAATTCAATACATGCGGAGGCACGTCGATCGGCAAATACAGCGTTGGTAGGATCAATTGAACCGCTTCATCCCAAGCATTATCGGTGCCGTGACCATAAAATAAATTCGCGGCGTTGAAACGACTCACCGTCCAACGAATCATGTCTTGAAGCGTGTGAAGCTCTGATACTGCTTCTTCTACAAAAATCTTATCCAAAGTTGCCTCCAAAAAGCGCTACAATACCCTTCATAAGTTGTAATTAAGTAAAGATTTACCCATGAGCTACAAAGACACCGATTTTGACGATGACTTCTCGCTGTTTTATGAAGAAGTAAAGGGCGTAAAAAAGTTCGCACAGGATACCATAGTCCAGGCACCAAAAAGAAACACAAAGCAGAAAGAAGTCACTCGCACTGCCCGTGAGGCCTCTGATACCGAGTTTTATTTCTCCGATGAGTTTGTTCCCCTGCTCAGTGACGAGGGACCGACTCGCTATGCGCGCGATGATGTCTCCAAATACGAGGTCAAGCGCCTGCGTCGCGGCGTCTATGTTCCCGACGTGTTTCTCGATATGCATGGCATGACCCAAATGGAAGCGAAACGCGAGCTTGGATCAATGATAGCCTACTGCGTAAAACAGAAGGTAAGTTGTGCCTGCGTGCAGCACGGTATCGGCAAGCATATTCTAAAACAGAAGGTGCCATTGTGGTTAGCACAGCACCCAGATGTGATGGCCTTCCACCAGGCGCCGCTTGAGTTTGGCGGTGATGGTGCCCTGTTGGTTCTGCTCTCTATCCCAGAAAAATAATCCGCTGTTGGCGTTATTTTCGCTAGTGGCGCAGTTCTGGTGGGATCGGCATATTTTCGCTCTTGAGCACCGGGCGCTGGCCGCCACTTCTGCGATATTGCTTAAGCTGGAAGACATAAGCGAGTATCTGCGCGACGGCTGCAAACAGCCCATCAGGGATCTCCTGCTCGAGCTCGGTGGTATGATACAGCGCTCGGGCTAGCGGCGGCGCGGGGATCACGTAGATATCGTGCTCGCGCGCCACTTCACGGATCTTGAGTGCCATGTGATCAACCCCTTTCGCCACCACCACCGGCGCCTTATCGGTTTTCTGCTTGTAGCGCAGTGCCACTGAGAAGTGCTCCGGATTGGTCACGATCACATCCGCCTGAGGGACATCGGCCATCATCCGTCGCTGAGCCGCCTCACGCTGGAGCATACGAATACGCCCTTTCACCTCGGGCTTACCCTCGGTGTCTTTAAACTCATCCTTAACCTCTTGCTTGGTCATCTTAAGCTGTTCGTTGTGCTGCCAAATCTGAAACGGAATATCGATTGCTACCACCACCAGCAGAGAGCAACTGATCAACAAGACAAAATTCAGCAGGATATCCAGAGCATGAAAGATATTTTGTGGAAAAACATCGGTACTCAATTGCATCAATGAAGCTTGGGACTGCAGGATCAAAAAGAACGCTACTCCTGCAACAAGGCTAACCTTAAGAATCGACTTGATCAGCTCGACAAAGCTCTGCTTACCCAGCATACGCTTAAAGCCGCTAAGGGGGTTGAGCTTAGACAGTTTTGGTCTTGCCGCTTCTGCTGAGAAGCGAATACCGCCTAGCCCCGCAGCTCCAGCTAGTGCGGCGCAAAACAGAATAATCAGGATCAACAGCAGAGGCAAAATCAAGTTGCCCAAGGCACTAAAGGCAATATGGCTTAGCTTACCGAGATCATAGATCTCTTCGCGGCTAAGTGAGAATAAACGGGCCATCGCCTGACCAAGACCGCTGGCAAGAAACTCGCCAAACCACATCAAGGCCACCGAGCCGACAATTAAAACCGATACCGATGCAAGCTCCTTGGAGCGGGCGACTTGTCCCTTCTCCTGGGCTTGCTGTTTCCTTCGGGGGGTGGCCTCTTCAGTGCGTTCTTGGCCGTCAGATTCTGCCAAATCAGCCTCCTAATTCAAGCTTGATAACTAGCAGTCGATATTGATCAGTCGGCATACCTGCTGCTCCCCATCGACCCAAAACAACTCATAATGATTCAGTAAACCGCTGAGCAAATACCAACAAATAAACAGCCCTACCATCAGAGCAAAGGCAAAGCCAAGTGAAAAGATATTCAGTTGGGGCGCGGCACGGGTCATCACACCAAACGAAAGATTGATGGTTAATAGCGCGATAATCCCAGACAGTGCCATGCTCAGCGCGACCTTGAACATGATCCCAAGCCAAGAGGCAATCTCCTCAAACCCCAGTGTACTGATCCCCCCACTGCCAATCGGCAGGCTTTTAAAGCTCATTACCACCAGCTGGATCATCTTTAGATGCCCATCTGTACCGAGGAAAAACAGGGTCGCCACCATCATAAATAGCTGACCAAGTACCGGCGTATTTTGTCCGTTAGCCGGGTCAACCATAGAGGCAAAGCCCAAACTGGACTGCATGCCGAGGATCTGACCGAGCAAAACAAAAGTCTGCAGAATAAAGGTGGTAATCGTGCCCATGGCCACGCCAATCACGATCTGCTCAAACAGGAGGATAAACCCACCCAGTGACAGCAGCTCAATATCGTTTGGTACAGCGGGGATAGCGGGCATCACAGCCAATGTGATGGCCAGGCTGAGGTAGAGCCGGATTCTAGCGGGCACAAAACGCGCCCCGGTTACCGTCATCACCATTAGCATCGAGGAGATACGCGTGAGCGGCCAAAAGTAGTTGGCAATCCAATCTAATACGACTGAGGTTGGGTACTCCATGCCGACTCCTAGTAGACGATATTCGGCACGCGCTCGATAAGGCTAAAGAAGAACTCCATCATCACCTGAGTGCCCCAATGGGCAAAGGTCATCAGTGCCAATATGGTGACAATCAAACGTGGCAGAAACGACAGGGTCTGCTCGTTGATCGAGGTAGCGGCTTGGAAAATCGCCACAATTAGACCCACCAACAGACTAGGAATAATGATCGCGCACACCAGCATAAGCACTAGCCAAAGTGCCTCACGAAACAGCTCAACAAACAGCTCTGGGGTCATAGGGTGGGCTCCGTCATAGGGCAAAGCTGCCGGCAAGCGTGGATAAGATCAGATTCCAGCCATCAACGAGGACAAACAGCATCAGCTTAAACGGCAAGGAGACAATCATCGGTGACAGCATCATCATACCCATCGCCATCAATACCGAGGCGACAACCAAATCGATGATCAAAAACGGTAAGAACAGCATAAAGCCAATCTGAAACGCGGTTTTTAGCTCAGAGGTAATAAACGCCGGGATCAAGATCGCCATCGAGACATCTTCTGGGTTTTGCGCCTCGGCGCCCGAGATACCAACGAAGGTCTCGAGATCCTTAATCCGGGTTTGCTTGAGCATAAAGGCTCGCAGTGGCTGCTGCGCCTCGTCAAACGCCTGACGCGCATCAACTTGCTCGTTCAAATATGGCTCGATCGCTCGGTCGTTGATCTGACTTAACACCGGTGACATGACGAAAAAGGTCAAGAACAGCGAGATGCCGATAATAACCTGATTGGATGGCGTTTGCTGCAGGCCCATGGCTTGGCGCAGGATAGACATCACCACCACGATGCGGGTAAATGAGGTCATCAAGATAACCATTGCTGGCAAGAAGCCAAGCAAGGTCATTAGGGCGAGGATCTGCAAATTAATCGAGTAGTCTTCACTACCATCTGGGTTAGTGGTCATGGTGAAGGCAGGGATACCCACACCCGTTCGCGTCGAGCTACTGGTGAGTGAGGCTGCCCCTTGCTCGTTTTCCATCACTGACACGGTGACCTGACTGGCTGGTGCAATACTCGGATCGATGCTGACCTCTTGCTCAGCAAGACCCAAGGGGCTTACTATGAGCAAGAGTAGCAGTAAAAGTGACGAGGACAAGACTCTAGGCATGGTGATTCTTATTTAGCAGCTTGGAGAGTTGTGAGCTGAACTTGCTGTCCGGTGCGTTCTCCTCAATGATGGGCTGCTCAAGCTTGGACAATAGATTAATATTTTGCGCCGTGATACCAACCAGATATTGCTCCTCACCCGCTTGAATGATCGCCACCCGCTCTTTGGTACCCACTGGGATCTGGCGCACCACCGACAGATCCTTATGCCCCATCAAAGACGGCACACGCATCTTCTTCAGTGCCACCATCAAGGCAACAATAACCAACAGTACCAGCATCAACGAACCTACGGTGGTGGCCAGATCATAGTGAGTTGGTGCTTCCCGCGCCGCAAGAACTCTGGGCGCAAACAGGGCCCCTGACAGGCCAAAACATCGCGTCAGGAAAATTCGATGTAACGACATTAACGCAGCTTCTTAATTCGTTCGGTTTGACTGATCACATCAGTGAGGCGAATACCAAACTTATCGTTCACCACCACAACCTCACCATGGGCGATCAAGGTGCCATTAACCAACACATCGAGCGATTCACCGGCAACCCGCTCAAGCTCAACCACTGAGCCTTGGTTAAGCTGCAATAAGTTGCGAATGCTGATCTGCGAGCGCCCGACCTCCATGGAGATGGTCACCGGAATATCGAGGATCGTGTCGAGCTTACGACGCTCGTCATCCGAGATTGGCGATGCGGTATCTTGTAGCTCATCTAGCGGGGCTGCCAATACATCGTCTGTATCGACAGCGGCTGCCTTAGGGTCTTCACCCAAGGCTGCCGCCCATTCGTCGGCCAGTTTTTGATCGTCAGTCGGTTCCATTGTTTACTACCTTATTCATCGTCACCGAACTCATCATCGAGCTCGGACATGACATTCTTACCCAAAAACGCCAAGTCGGTCTTAACCGCATCTGGGCGTTTGATCTTTTCTGAAATTTGTACGGCCATTTTCTCATTCGAGCGGCCCATTTTTACCCGGTAGGTCGGCAGCTCTTCGACGAACATGATCGCGTGCTCTGGCATACTGATCGGAATGATATCGCCGGCTTGCAACTCCATCAAGTCACGCAAAGAGATGTCTTGCTCGAGCAGGTTAACCCGGAAGTTGACCGGAACGTCCATGATCTCATCGCGCAGTGCGCTGCTCCAGCGGATATCTGTCTCCATCTTGTCCGACTGAACACCGGCATCTAGTAGCTCTCGGATCGGCTCAACCATTGAGTACGGCATCACAACATGAAAGTCACCTCCGCCACCGTCCACTTCGATATGGAATGAGCTGACCACCACCACCTCGGTTGGGCTGACGATGTTGGCCATCGCCGGGTTTACCTCGGCGTCAAGATACTCAAACTCAACCCCCATCACCGGTGACCAAGCCTCTTTGTAATCTTCAAAGATGATTTTAAGCAGCAACTGGACAATGCGTCGCTCGGTTGGAGTAAACTCGCGCCCCTCGATACGCGCTTGATAGCGCCCATCACCGCCAAAGAAGTTTTCAACCATGATGAACACCAATCGCGCTTCCATGGTGATCAGCGCAGTGCCCTTAAGTGGTCTAAAGCGAACCATATTAAGACTGGTCGGCACGTACAGGGTATTCTGATACTCTCCAAACTTCATCATCTGCACGCCATTAATCGACACCTCTGCAGACTTACGCAGCATATTGAACAAGCTGATGCGCATATGGCGCGCAAAGCGCTCATTAATCAGCTCCAAGGTCGGCATTCGACCGCGAACAATGCGATCTTGCGATGAGAAGTCGAAGCTGACGGCATCACCCTCTATCTCAATCTGCTCATCGACCTCGTCATCAACATCATCAACGCCATGCAGGAGTGCGTCGATCTCATCTTGGCTTAATAAATCGGTCACTTTTCACCTACTGGATTACAAAATCGGTAAACAGCACACGCTCAACCACGGGCGTGCCGACCGTCTGAGACAAAATCGCCTGTACATCATCGGTTGCTCGATCGCGCAGCTCAGCGCGACCGGTCTGTGAGCGCAGTTGCTGCTCAGTCGAAGAGGTAAAGGTATTAATAATCGAGCTCTCAATCAAAGGAGAATGGTAACGAGCGAGGCGTTCGTTTTCTCGCCCTCGCACCATCAAGTGCGCTTTGATCTGCACCATACGATCACGTGGCTCACTGCGCAGGTTAAACACAAATGGCTCAGGAATGTTCACATAAGCTACGGGTTCAAGGGTTGTAGCCGCTGCCTGTCGCGGGTTACTTCGCACATCCAGCCCTGTGCTATCGGTGCCAAACATGAAAAACGCGGCCGCCGCCGAGCCAATCAGCAGGGCTGCCGCCACACCAATAATGATCACTAGCCGGCGTTTGTTGTGGCGTAATTCAATCGATTGTTCTTCAGCCATTGAGTACTCTTTATGGTTGTCGTTTCAGCCGTTAGTTTAAGCCGTCATTTTAGGCATAGTAACTAATGCCATCTTGCTGTGTAGTAACGTTCAAATTGATGCTTTGACCAGCATCATTGTCTTCGTCACCCAATCCATTTGGGTTAGACTGCTGGGTATCACCTGCTTCGCCTTGACCAGCAGAGCGCCCTTGTTGCTGGCTGCTCTGCTGTGAAACGGAGGTATCGGCTAATTGAATACCTTGCTGAGCAAACATCTCGCGCAAGCGTGGCATGGATTGGTCAAGCACCTCACGGGCTTGAGCGTTCGCCACCGTGAAGTGTACCGAAGTACTATCACCATTCATATTCATGCGAATCTGCATCCGCCCCAACTCGGGTGGATCAAGACGTATATCGATGTTCTTTAAATTCTTAGACAACATCAGTTGCACTTGATCGTTCACCTTGTCGGCCATTTCCTGAGAATTCATCGCTTGGGAGATGACCATATTCCCTTGCATCGTACTGACCTCAGCGCGAGCAGTGCCTGGCGCGCCACTCGTCGCCATAGCCGCCGCTACAGCGGACTCTGCCGCCTGACTCGTTGCAGTCGTCGAGGCCGAGGTGCTATCCGTCATCACTGAACCATTTATCGTCCCCAGCGATGCCAGCAATTCTGGGTTTTGCGCCGCTGCGCTGACAGCGCCACTTAGCTCTTGATTACCCAGCGCCTGAAAGCTTGGCAATATGCTCTCTTGTTCAGCAACAGACTGAGCCCCACCCGGAGGTGTGCCAACTGATGGTGCCACAACGCCAGGTACTGACTGAGCTGGTACCATTTGAGCATTGAGCAATGCCGTCGTATCGGCGACTTTATTGGCCGCCACTGAAGCCGGCGTTGAGGGTACCTGATCAGCCACAGGATGCACCTGTGGCGCAACACCTTCGCCATGGGCAGCACGATTCCAAGGGATCGCGGTGGCTAGACTATTCTGCTCTGATACGGGCGGTATCTCACTGAGGTTATTGTCAGCGACACTTCGCTCAGTGGGTGACTGCTGCATAATGTTCTGAGCCTGAGAGTGAGTCGCTCGCGGCTCAATCTCATCCGAAGCAACATCCATCCCATGCTGGCCGCCACTGCCTTTGATATCCGCTAGCGGCGGATCAAATGTCTCTGGACTCGAGTCCAGTGTGGACACCTCGCTCCATTCAACTGCTTGATGCTCTGGCGATGAGTGAGAAACACCGCTTAATGGTTTGATTTGAGCTGATTCATCGGCGTTGATTGCCGTGGCCATTACTTTGTCTGAGTATGCAAACTCTTTAGTGGCAAAGTCTTGTTCTAACCCTTGATCAATCGCCCGCTGTGCTGGTGCCAAGTCCTGTTCGGACTGACTGAATGTTTCTTCACTCGAGTCAGCCATCGTTGATTGGCTGTTACTGGCAATGGGTTGTGAGGATAGTGCCTGTGCTGAGTAGAACTCATCCGCAGGCACAATATCTGAATCAATTCTCGTTGACTGCAAGCCAGCACTATCCGCATGCGTACCATCCGTGTGCGTACCATCCCAGTTGTTTAAACCTGCCGACTTTGTGCGTGTTTGCTCAGCGCCAGAGGCCACAAGTTGGTTTGCCTCAGACTCAAAAGCCATGGCATCCACATCGCCAAGAGGCAACACTTTGCCGCCTTGCTCTGCCACACCAGTGGCATCTTTGGCCTGCTCTGATTGTGACGACACTTTCTCGCTGTCTGACTGCAGAGCTCGACTCGATTCATTGAGTCGCTCAAGCAGTTCACCACTTTCTGTCACCGCAGCCTTAACCTCTTGCACTCGATGATCTTGATAGTCAGGAGTCTCCAAGCTCAGCGTTTTGGAAGTATTAGTAACGGCCCTTACCTCACCTATCTGCGATTGCTTATCAACACCAGAACTTTCATTCCCTTGATTTGATGGATCTCTATCGCCAGCAGGAGTAAGGTCTTCACTCTGTACTACCAACGACTTATCACCATTTTTGAGGGTTTCAGACGCTGGCTCATTAGTGATATCAACCTCAGCTTCGGTCTCATCCGCGGACATCAACGAGCTCAAGTGATCAAAAAAACCGGCCGCACTCTCGTCGACCGACTCACTGCTCATCGGCTGACTGTCGGAAGCAAGCGGCTTTATCGCTTCGCTGGAGGTCGCAAGATCAATCTTCATCAATTCGGCATACTCAGATAATTAAACAAATGGCACATCATTAGGGTGCTATATCGTCAAATAATGCAATATTCATTCCAAGCTAAGTTTGACGGGGTTTTCGACTGTACAACAGGGTCGAAAACTCATCCATCATCCGCTGCTCTTTCTGAGCCTCCAACCGCTCGCATTGCTCGCGCTTTTTGTCTAGCATCCACTCATAAGAACGCCGCTGCTTGCGCACGTCCAGCCAGTGTTGCTCGCAACCTTCCACCTGGCCTTTAAAATGCGACTCGGCTTGTTTCTGTTTAGCCAGGGTTTCGTCTAGCTGGGTTAAAAATCGATTGAGGTGGCCATACTGGCTGGCCGTCAGGCCCGCTTGGCCGCGATCAATCAGCTGCTGACAGTAATCTAAACGATACTTCTCGATTTGCTCTACTTGGCGGTAGTAATCCTCAAGCTCAGCGCGGGCCTTATTCAGGGCCAACACGGCTTGTTGCTCTTGATCACTCGCTTGCTCAAGCAGGAAGTCCAGCGCATTATCCATCTAAACTCCCTAAATCAGTTGTTAAGAATTGAACTGAGCATATTGACGCACATCGGGTAAGGAACACTCTCTTTCATCGCCTGTTGGAGATATTGGTCAATCCGTGGCTTGAGGGTAAAGGCGCTGTCAATCGCTTGATCCGTGCCTGGTTTATAGGCACCAATCGAAACCAGATCCTGATTCTTGCGACAAATGGCCAGCACTTGACGAACCGCCTTAGACATCAACAGATGCTCATCAGTGGTGATCTGAGGCATCACACGACTGACCGATTTCTCAACATCAATGGCTGGGTAGTGACCTGCATCTGCCATCTCACGAGAGAGTACAATATGGCCATCCAATATTGCGCGTGAAGCATCCGCGATGGGATCTTGCAAATCGTCTCCCTCGGTTAACACCGTGAAGAACGCCGTGATTGAGCCTTGATTCTCGTCACCATTACCAGCGCGCTCAACCAAAGCGGGCAACTTGGCAAACACCGAAGGTGGGTAGCCTTTGGTCGCTGGCGGCTCACCAACTGATAGAGCGATTTCACGCTGGGCTTGGGCAAAACGCGTCAAGGAGTCCATCAATAAAAGCACATCGAGGCCTTGGTCACGAAAATACTCCGCAACCGTCAACGCGGTTTGGCAACCTTTGAGGCGCATTAAAGGCGAAGCGTCGGCTGGCGCTGCCACTACGACGGCTCTCTGGCGCCCTTCAACACCGAGGATCTCGTCAATAAACTCCTTAACCTCACGTCCACGCTCACCAATAAGGCCAACCACCACCACCTGGGCGCTGGTACCGCGCGTCATCATACCAAGTGTCACCGACTTACCAACACCAGAGCCGGCAAACAGACCAATACGCTGGCCTTTGCCAACCGTCAATAGGCCATTGATCGCTTTAATACCGACATCCAACGGCTCAGAGATTGGTTTGCGCGCCAGGGGGTTAATAGGTTGAGCATTAAACGAAGCGCGACTGTCACTGTAAATAGGGCCAAGACCATCAATAGGATTACCCACACCATCAATCACGCGACCGAGGAGTCCCATACCAACCGGCAGGCCTCCCTCAGCGGTGAGTGGCGTTACTTTGGCACCAGGCAGGATACCCGTGATCTGTTCGCTTGGCATCAGCAGCAGTCGATCGCCAGAAAAACCCACCACCTCGGCCTCCATCTCCCCTTGCATGGTTTCCACGCGACACAGACTGCCAATCGGGGCGCGACAACCGGTGGCCTCAAGGGTCAATCCTACCACACGCACCAGTTTGCCAGAGGCAACGGGGCGACTCGATACCCCGGTAGTCTGGTAGCGCTGCAGTCGCTCTAATAGCGGCTGCACTACTGGCCGCCTTGCACGTCACCCACTTGGTGACGGTTGACGGCGCAGAATTTTTGCATCGCGCTGCGCACGCGCTCATCCATCCGATAATTCACGCTCGATTCACCGGCCTCGATCTGCACATCCCCACGATTCAGGGCGGGCTCTGGAACCAATGTCCAATTGCGAATGTCGAGTTGCTCTTGGCCGTAAGCCACTTGGATGATCGCGACATCTTCTGGATGAAATTTAAGCGTGATCGCATGACCAAGGATAGGCAGTGCCTCAACCGATTCTTTGATCGTATCCAAGATCACCTGAGGGTTGGTGGCAACCTCAACGTGCACCACTTCACGGGCAATCGACAACACCATGTCCACCAGTTGTTTCTCGACCTGCGCATTCATCAGCTCAAGTGGCTGAGCAAACTGATTTGCCAGCGCCATTAGGTGTTGAACATTCTGCTGAATGTACTCTTGGCCTGCCGTAACCCCTTCAGCTTGTCCAGCTTGTAGGCCCTCACTATGGCCTGCCTCAAAGCCTTGCTCTTTGCCCTTGTCATAGCCCTGCTTAAAACCTGCCTCTTGCCCATGAAGCATACCCTCTTGATAGGCAGCTTGACGGATCTGCTCAAGCTCTTCTTGAGTTGGCGGCAGCAGCTCCTCTTCTGGCTCTGACGAAAAATCTGGGGCCCAACCTGGGTCGTAGTTGAGTGCGGTTTGTCTCGCTTGACCTGTGGGTTCGGAGCTGTAATCTGGCAACCCCCACTTGGTGGGTCTGGCTTGTTCTTGCTGCGTCGTATCAAGACGCAAAAATCCGCGCTTTCTTTCTCCTGCCATCATGCTCTCCGATTACAGGAACTCGTCCGCACCGCCGGTCAGCAGCAGTTCGCCGCTGTCGGCCATGCGGCGAGCAATGGCAAGGATCTCTTTCTGTGACGCTTCAACATCCGAGACCTTAACCGGTGCCATGGCCTCGAGATCCTCGCGCATCATATTCGCAGCACGCTTGGACATATTGTTGAAGATCTTCTCTTTCAGTCCGTCGTCAGCGCCTTTAAGTGCACGCTGGAGAACATCTTGTGGCACATCACGTAGCAGTTTCTGAATACCTTGGTCATCGACCTCAATCAGGTTCTCAAACACAAACATCAAATCTTGGATCTGGGTGGCCATATCTTCATCTTGGTCACGGATCTGATCCATCAGCACCCCTTCAACATTGTTGTCGAGGTAGTTCATGATCTCGGCAGCAGCCTTCAGGCCACCAATCTTAGCCGCTTGAGCGCCCGCTTGACCGGCAAACTGTTTCTCCATGATTTCGTTCAGCTCAGCCAGTGCTGACGGTTGCACTTCCTCGAGGTTAGCGATTCGCATCATCAAGTCGAGGCGATCGCGCTCAGCAAACTGAGACAAGATTTCCGCCGATTGATCCGGCTCCAAGTAAGACAACACAATGGTTTGGATCTGTGGGTGCTCGTTAACAATAATGCTGGCCACTTGGCGCGGGTCCATCCATTTGAGTGAATCTAGGCCTTTAGACCCTGCGCCGAGCAAGATCTGATCAACCAGGTTATTGGCTTTGTCTTCACCCAATGCAGCCACTAAGGCGTTACGCATAAACTCTTCGCTGCCCATGCCGATATTGGTGTACTTCTGAATATCTTGCAGGAATTCACGATGCACGGCGCTGACCTTCGCCTGGCTTAAATCACGAGCACGCGCCATCGCGCTACTTACGTGCTGAACCTGCTTAGGCTCAAGGTGACGAATGATCCCGGCGGCATCTTCTTCATTGAGGCTCAGCAGCAAAATCGCGGCTTTCTCTTCACCACTCATGCTTGAGATATCAAAGCCCGCGTTTGGATCGGCGATTTCGCCGCCAGGCGGTACTACTAGTTCATTAGCCATTGTGCTGCATCCAATTCTTCACGACCTGCGCTGCGAGCTCTGGCTCATTCGCCACCAGCGCACGGACCGCTTTCAGTACGTCTTCATCTTTATTTAGGTTTGGCAGCTCAATCGATGAACCAAACTCAAATAGGTCTTGATTATCGATATCACTACTAATCAGACTGGTTTCTCCATCGGCCCCAATCGGTAAGCCATCAGGCCCATATAGCTTGTCTTCCTCTTCGTCGGCCACTGGGTTAAGCAGTTTGGTCATCGCTGGACGGATCAACACCATAACGATGACGATGATCACCAGTGCACTAGCAAGCCAACGTACCCACTCGTTGAAGTTGGGGTGCTCCCAGATTGGCGCATCGGATAGCGGCTCAAGATCTTGCGCGGCAAACTGCATACTCAGCACGTTGAGTAAGTCACCACGCGCCTCACTATAACCAATCGCACCAATCAAAACCTGTCGGATCGACTGCAGTTCACTGTCGGTCAGCGGTACCTGAACCAACTCACCAGTGGTTGGGTCGAGTGCGGCGCGATGATTGATGGCAACCGCAACAGTTTGGCGGTTTAACACGCCAGTTTGGCGGCGCTCGTGACTGATGGTGGTATCTAGTTCAAAGTTACGCGTTGCTTCGCGATGCACGGAGCCCTGGCCCAACACGGAGCCATCTCGCATTTGCGCAACATCTTGCGGGATTGAGGCATCAGCGGGTGGTTGGTTGCTCAGTGCACCAGGGACACCGGCCACCACATTGCCATTATTGTAATCTTCAAGGGTAAACTCACTGCGCGTCGCGGGTGTATTGGGATCAAATCGCTTGCGTGTTTGCTCCACAGCACTGAAGTCGAGCTCGACATCAACCTGAGCGGTATAGTTGCCAAGGCCAAGGATAGGGATCAGTACAGAGTCAATTTTCTCGCGCAGCGCTTGTTCTTGTTTGCGCTCGAGCTCGTGCTCTTTCCGCCTTGCCGCTGAGGCTGGGTCTTGTGAACCTGAGCTGAGCAGCCGCCCATGCTGGTCCGTGACCGTGATGCGATTGGGTCGCATACCCGGTACGGCACTCGCGACCATATCAACAATCGAATCTACTTCTTCTTGCTTTAGGTTCGCTCCGGTGCGCAAAGTCAGAAATACCGAGGCCGAGGCCTCTTGACTATGACGGACAAAAACACTCTGCTTTGGCAGCGCCAGCAGCACCCTTGCGCGGCGGATCTGATTCATGGCTTCTATTGCCAACGCCAGCTGGCGCTCACGACTGAGCTTAAGTCGCTCCTGCTCCAGACGCTGAGAAACACCAAATCCCATATCCTGCATGAGTATCTCATCACCAGCGTGACTCTGATTGTTCAAACCCGCACGCACCATATTTAGCTTGAGACTGTTAAAGTCTGAGCTAGGGACTAGGATGGTGTTACCTTCAAGTCGATAGCTTTGTTTTTGCTGATCAAGATAGTCCAGTACTGGGATTAGTTCATCGGTTTCGTATGTGGCCAATGGGCGCATCTCTGGCTCTTTCACCCAGAAGAACACCATTACGATAAGCGCAACACAGATAGAAATGGAAAGCACCAGCACGACTTGGCGGATCAAGTCGAGGTCACCGATCGCTAGGTCAAATTTTGACGAGGCCTTCTCGTCAATGTCGGGGTTTTGTAGGTCTACTGCGTCTTCACCTGTCGCGCCTGTCGCAACAAGAGCGGCAGAATTTGGCTCGCTTACAGCAAGATCTGTTGATTGATTTGGGTCGGCCACAACGTCTTCCTAATGCATTAAACCGGCATATTCATAAGTTCTTTGTACGATTCAACGAGTTTGTTGCGTACTTGAATAGTGGCATCAAACGCAACACTTGATTTGTTGCGCGCGATCATCACATCAGAAAGAGAAACGCTCTCATCCCCACGATCAAAACGGGTCTGCAGGTCACTTGATGACTGCTGCAAATGATTGACATTGTTGATCGCTCTACTCAGCATCTGACCAAAGTCAGCACCCACTTGCTGTCCACTCTTTACCGCTGTGGTCGCGCCGCCAGCTTGTGCTCGCATCACGCTCATTTCACTCAGTAAGCTATCAACCTGCATTTTCACCTCGAATGCCAATTCTTTGACGTTTAATTGCTTATTCCTCAAACAAGCAACTAGTGTACCATACTTATACTTAAGTAATTAGTTAGGTATATCAATACCCGCATCACGCATTTTTGCTAGCTTGTAGCGCAATGTACGTGGGCTAATACCCAGTTTTTCTGCCATCTCTTTACGCCGGCCATCACACTCTTGCATAGTCTGGAGAATGATAGAAAACTCTTGATCGCGCAGCTCACCGCCCAGGCTTGATGATGCCGACGACGGCGTTGCAACCTCAGTAGCCAGCGTCAAATTAGGCTCTGGTTGCCCAGTTTCCACCACGCTCTGTAGACTATCAGCATCTTGCCAATCAATCCCCTCTAACAAAATGTGCCCAGCATCAATTTGTCCGTTATCCGCCAAAATTAAGGCGCGCTGTACGACATTGTCCAGCTCGCGCACGTTACCTGGCCAGTGGTAGGCTTGTAACTTATCCAGTGCTGTAGTCGTCACCCTAGGCAATGCCATGCCCAATTTTTGACAGTGGCGTTCTATCAAGTGCTGAGTTAGTGGGGTGATATCTCCCCTGCGCTCCGCCAGCGCGGGCCAGGCAATTGGGAACACATTGAGGCGATAGTAAAGGTCTTCGCGGAAATTGCCTTCTTGGACGTATTGCTTCAGGTCGCGATTACTGGTTGCTAATACACGCACATCAAGCTTGATACTCTTACGACTGCCAAGCCTCTCCACTTCACGCTCTTGCAACACGCGCAGCAGCTTAGCCTGAAGGCTCAAATCCATCTCGCTGATCTCGTCGAGCAAAATAGTGCCCCCTTGTGCCTGTTCAAACTTACCTGGGCAGGCTTGAACTGCCCCAGTGAAGGCGCCTTTTTCGTAGCCAAACAAGGTAGCTTCCAGCATATTATCCGGGATCGCCGCACAATTTATCGCCACAAAGGGACCCGACTTGCGATTTGATGCGTTGTGAATGTAACGCGACATGACCTCTTTACCCGAGCCACTTGGACCAAGCACCATCACGTTAGCGTCCGTCTTAGCGACTCTGTCGGCAAGTGCCAGCAATTTGAGACTTTTGGGGTCCGCAACCACAGCGTCGCCATCGTGTTCCGATTTCACTGGGGCATAGCGGCTGACCATATTGAGCAGCACTTCGGGAGCAAACGGCTTTGCCATATAGTCAATCGCGCCATCTTTCATCGCAGACACCGCGTCTTCAATATTCGCGTAAGCCGTCATCAGTAGCACAGGCAGATTCGGCCAGTGCTGCTTAATGTTTTTTAGCAATGCTAGGCCGCCCATCCCCGCCATCTGAACGTCAGAGACAACGATATCGACTGGATTTACTTTCAGCTTGACCAGTGCATCCTCAGCACTGTCGGCTTCCAGCCACTCATACCCTGCCAACGCCAATGTGTCGACCAGTGCCTCTCTCAAGCCTTCGTCATCTTCAACGATCAGGACTTTACTCTGTGCCATTACTTCTCTCCATCATTGGCGTGTTGTGACTGATTGTCCGTGGTTTGGCACGGTAAGCAGAGGGTAAAACAGGCCCCATCTCCTCGTTCTGAAATTAACTCTAAACGCCCCTTGTGGGCGCGGCAGACCATCTGTACTACCGCCAATCCAAGGCCTGTCCCTTGTGAGCGTGTAGTGAAGAAAGGCTCCATAATCTTGCCTTGTAGCTCTTTCTCTATCCCTGGCCCATTATCCTGAACCGAAATGCGCACCTCATCATTAACCGTGCGAAAATACACATCAACTTGGCTCTGTTTACCGCTATTTTGGATCGCATTCATGACCAGGTTACTCAGCGCTGAGGCGACCGAGTTGACATTACCAAGCAGTGTGGTTGCCGCATCCTCTATCTCAACGTGATAATCAATCAGATTGCCTTTGACTGCCGCCTCAACCATAGGGTGTAGTTCATCCGCCAGCGCTTGAACGGTAAAGGGGTGAATGACCTTGTTGTCTCCACCTTTGGCAAACAACAACATATCGTTGACCTGCTTTTCAAGATCATGCAGCCGGTCGACCAGTTTGGTTTGAAAGCGCTCTTTGGTTGCCGGCGGTAGGTTGGGTGCCGAAAGGTTTGACGCGTAGAGCATGGCGCTCGACAAGGGGGTGCGGACCTGATGAGCTAGGGAAGCCACCATTTTACCTAAAGACGATAGCCTTTGCAGATCACTCACCCGCGACTGTAGCAGTCGGGTCTCGGTCAAATCGGTGATTAGGATTAACTGACCGGTATTGGAGGCCGATATTGCTAAGCGTACTTTACGGCCATTGCGTAGCGATATCTCATGCCCATCATCCTCGCGAGGAGCGAAGGCTGATTGGATCACATCAAACCAACGCTCGCCAACCAAAGGAACCTCGAGTAGACGTAGTGTCTCTGGGTTGGCCTCACGGACCACCCCATGGGTATCAAGTAGGATGACGCCTGCCGGCATAACATCAAGTACTTGCTTGTATCGTTCAACCTGAGACTCGAGGGTATCAAGGTGAGACTGGTGTTGTGATGAATCTGACGATTGCATGATGATGGCCGCCGTAAAAAAGAAAAAAGCCCAAATCAAAGAAGTTTCAGGCTGTTATCGGTGCATTATTGTTAACTGACTAACGCTGTATATTGTACTTGCGCATTTTCTCCACTAAGGTGGTGCGACGCATCGTCAGCATATCCGCCGCTCTTGCCACCACGCCCCCTTGTGCATCCAAGGCTTGGCTGATCATGTTGGTTTCTATCTCAACCAACACCTGTTTTAAATTAATCCCTTCGTCCGGCAGCGATTCCAACAGCGTCATGCTAGGTTCGGACTCCTCAAAGCTAAAATCTTGGGCGAAGATATCCGCCAATGCATCACGCTCTTGCTCTTCAGGGGTCTGCTCTTCAGCAACGTCAGGCTCAAACTGAGGCGTATCCCCATAACGATAATTTTTAGGCAGGTGATTAACATCAACCAAGCTATTGGGGTAGAGAATCACCATTCGCTCAATCAAGTTTGCCAACTCTCGCACGTTACCCGGCCATTGATGCTGCGTCAGTGAACTGATTGCACGTGGTGTGAAACAAATAGCAGCAGAGCCCTGTGCTTCCATTCGTGCCATTAGCTCACGCAACAACAATGGAATATCGACATGGCGCTCACGCAAGGGTGGCATCTCAATTGGGAATACGTTGAGCCTGTAATACAAGTCTTCGCGGAAAGTGCCAGCCTCGATCATCGCCTCAAGGTTGCGGTGAGTCGCCGCGACAACGCGCACATTGGCCTGAATAGTGGTATTTCCCCCAACTCGCTCAAAGCTGCGCTCTTGGAGTACGCGCAGCAGTTTGACCTGCATCGACATCGGCATATCACCGATCTCATCAAGAAAAATCGTCCCGCCATCGGCCAGCTCAAAGCGCCCTTTGCGGGTCGTCAGTGCACCGGTAAATGCACCTTTTTCATGGCCAAACAACTCGCTTTCAAGCAAGTCAGCAGGGATAGCACCGCAATTGATCGGCACAAACAAACCATTTCGCCGCGACGAATGATAATGAATACTACGCGCCACAACCTCTTTACCGGTCCCTGATTCGCCTAATATTAGTACGCTCGCTTCTGTGCTCGCGACCTGACCTATCATATGTCTGACTTGCTGTATCCCCTGACTTTGTCCAACTAGACTGCGAAATAAAGCGTTGTCTTGAGAGACACCTGGCTGGGGGTGAGCTCGCTGAGCAAGCTCCTTACAATGGCGTAATGCTTCTGCTAATTGGGGATAGTTAAGTGGGTACTCCAGCTCCCCTACATACTGCGCCTTGTGCTCAAACGAGTATGGGTGAGAGCCTACTACAAGCAATGGAATATGGGTAGCCATAGTGAGGTGCTGATTCAAACTCACTGGTACCTGGCTATTTTGAAGAGAGCCGATCACGCAACCGGACCAAGGCAAAGTCCAATCAATACTCTCAATCTCACTGGAGTCAATGGCGTGACATTGCTCACCGACAAACTCAAAAATATTACTCAGGTTGGTGCGCAGCTGCGCATCATCCTCAATCACGAGTACTTTTAACAAACCTAGCATGGATAAATCGATTGCCTTTAAAACTAGTTGACTGACACAAGTGTAATTATTATGAACCGATTCCCCTGCCGATAAGGAACTCAGCCTCAGCGAGCCGATATCTAGCTCTTGATCGTGTTGTGTCAGTTGACGATGGTGACACGAGTCAAAGTAGTGACGCCGCGATGCAGCCCATCAAAATTGCACCAAATTCTAACGAAAAGGCGTGAATGGGAGGTATTTTATTGGATTTGGCAAAGAAGGCAACCAAGTGGTCACGGGATGTGACCTCTTCGGAGGAATTTACTGGTATTTGCTTCAAAACAAACCAGTTTTATCGATAATTCTATCGCGAGGCGGCGGGCAAAACTGTTTGCCCGATCGCGCTGTCTTAAATTTATGACATACCAATGTCAGCCGCGGTCAAATTATGGTACTGAAGCGGGATCTGATCCCATGCAGATTTGATTTCACGCAAGATCTCGACAACATCGTCCAAAGGTTGCGGATCATTAGCGATGTTCGCCGAAGAAATCTGACTGATCATAAACTCATACAGCTGATCCAAGTTACGCGCAATATCGCCACCGTCTTCCATCGACAAGCAAGAACGCAGACTGATAATGATATCCAGCGCCTTGCCTAATCGCTCGCCCTTCATCGCAATATTGCCTTGCATCATCGCTGCTTTGCCTTGGATCAAGCGCTCAATCGCGCCCGCCATGAGCATCTGGACGACTTTGTGGGGGGACGCCGCGCTAAGCTGACTGTCTACCGAAACTTTTTTGTATGCTTGTAACGAACCGCGCATGGCTATCCTCTTGCTATAAAAACTTTTTGTATTGTTGAACTGATTTCAAACCCTGACGGTGACGGTGTAAGGCAAGCCCTGCCTGACGCGTTACCTGTTCCATCTGTCTAACCAGCGTTTCGGTGCTTTGCACCAGAGCCTGCCAGTCATGGCTCGATGCTAGGTGAGGCTGCTGCCTTATCTCAGCGAGTGCACTCTTGAGCATCGTTTCTCTTTTATCGACCAGTAACTGGATTTCTTCAGTCGAATATTGCTCATTGCCTAGCTCGTGGGCAATTGTTTGATCGAGTTCATGTATTTGCTGGTAACGACTCATCGCTCTAGGTCAACCTCATCCACTAGCCCAACACATTCATCATGCCAGACAGCTGAGCTTGCATATTGCTCGTCGCATCCTGCATAGCAGCAAAGCGATCGTGAGTACGCTTTTGCAAGCTTTCCATGCGCCGATCGAGCGCCGCCTGATCATCTCGCAGGCGATGGTTGCGCTCGACAATACCATGCTCACGCGAGCGAATTGTGCCAGTGGGTCCGGTCAGGCTATGGATTGTATCCTCAATCTTGCGCGCAAAACCATTATTGCCACCAAAAAAACTCTCCAACTGATGGAAATTACCCTCGAGCTGGCGATTCAGGGTCTGGTGATTGATATCCAGATGCCCCTCTCGTGTGGTGGTGATACCAAAAGAGCTCAAGGTCCCCATATCAGCTGGCGTGCCCTCAACGCGTGTGGTAAACACGCCCTTCAAGCGGCTCTCTGCACTGCGCACCAAGCTATCCCCGGCTAGCGGCCCCGCTCGACCTGTGACCGGGTCAACGCTGGCCAAGTCTTTCGAGACAAAATGAAACTGATTGTAAGCGTGAACAAACTGCTCTATCTGATCGCGCACACGGTCGCGATCATAATCCACACTCACCTCGGCCGGGCGCTCGCCAGGCTCAGAGGTATTGAGTAGGGTCAGATTGACCCCTTCTATGGCATCCTCAATCACATTATTGCTGCTGCTAACCTGCGCAATGCCATCAAGCATCACCTTGGCATCTTGCGCCGCTTCCACTTGAGTCAGTCCACTGTAAGCATCAAAGGCCTTTTGCGCCGCGAGCAGCTCATCATTAACTCTATCCACCTCTTCAAGGTGGGCGCGCTCCTCCTCAGACAGCTTCGCCCGCTCGGCCTGTTTCGCTTCCTCTTCAGTGATCTCACCACTGGCAAGCGCAGCAGCAATCGCGGCCTTCTCGGCGGCTAATTGCTTATCGAGCTGGTCTTGCGCCTCAGCAGGCGTGACATAAGAGTCGGTCAGCGTGCCTGATGCTGTATTGCTCCAACCCGGCACTTGCTTGGACTTAGCCAGCGCTTTTGCATCCAGCTCCGGCTTGGGCTCGTAATAGGAGTCCAATAAGGTGCCTGAGGCAGTTTCGCTCCAGCCAGGGATACGGTCTTGTGGCCTTTGATACACGCTTGTCTGCTCTGCCGCTTGCACGCCAGCCACACTCTCTACATCATCAAGAGCAGCGCCATCACGAGCAACATATGGATCAGACTGAGCCGCGGCTGTTTCCTCAGCCACTTGCGCATCCACCGTTTTGGCGGCATCAATCAAGGTATCAGCAACCTGTTGGGCGGCAAGCTTTTGCTCTGGGCTTAATGGGCTAATTAGCTCTTGAGCGGCGGCACGGGCCTGTTCGAGATCTCGAACCCTTTGCTCTAAGGTTTTGTATTCCAGCTGCTTAAGGCCACTATCGGCCCCTTGCGACTGTACTACGATCGATATGGCATGCTTCTCACCTGTCTGGTCGGAAGCAAGAATAAGGCGAGGCCCATCGACATCGTTAATGACCGAAGCCCGCACCCCTGGGTTGGCCTTCTCATCATTAATGCCACGAACGATGTCACTGAGCTTACTGTTTTCTTTAACGTCTAACGTGAAGCTACGACGACCCAGTTTGATCTGCAGCTCGCCAGGTCCAAACTCTTCATCCTCGGCAAACACGCCCGAGGCAAGTTTGTGCCCTTGCGCAAGCTGCAACACATCAACAGAGTATCGTCCTGCGATGGCTTCCGTCGTCGCGGTTGCCGACACTAAGCCGTCATCCGTACTTCCCACTGCGCGAGCAGCGTAAGCGCGCTCCTGACGAAAATCCGCCATCAGATACTTCATCGTATCCAGCGACTCTTTGAGCCGACCATAAGCACTAATACTGGTCTCATTGTCAGCGCGTTCATTGTCGATGCGTTGCTGTTTTGGCACTCGCTCTGCATCAACCATCTTGCTGACCATGGAATTAATGTCCATGCCAGTATTCATCCCCATTGGGCCTAAACTCATGTCACCACCTTAAAAACCTAGACTTTATCGTTCAACAACCCGCTGCGTTGTCCATTGGACTGTTGTCGAAGTCGCCTGAGTACCTCTAACAGTTCTTCATCGGGTATTTGACGGATCAGCTCACCTGTATCCACATCGAAAATTGACACCACATCCCGTCCCGAGTCCTCGTCTTTCTTGAAGGCCAGGCTTTTGTTCATGGATGAGATAAACTCATTCAATTGCTCGACGACTTTCTCACGCTCTCGCTCATTGAGCTTATGTTGTGCCAAGTTCGTCTGCGTGACGTTTGACCCACCATCAGTGCGTGATTCCGTTACCCCAATCTTGTCGCTGCCCATATTGTGAGCGGCAACCTGTTTCGGCTCTTGGTTTTTTAAAGCAAGTTTAATGCCACTTTGAGAGTCGTAAGGATGGGTAGTTGATGTGCCGGAGTAATATTCCATACCACCTCTCCCGTCCTGTACATTACCCTCTAACGCGTCCTACGTTAGAGCTCTCAATAAGCTTCAAACGAAACCTATCGAATAACCTTACAGCAAGCTCAGTGCCGCATTTGGTGTCTGCTTAGCTTGCGCCAGTACTGATGTACTTGCTTGCTGCAGGATCTGCGACTTGGTCAATGCTGTGGTCTCTTTAGCGTAATCCGTATCTTGGATGCGGCTACGAGACGCATTAACGTTCTCGTTAATGTTGTCTAGGTTATTGATTGTGTGGTTAAAGCGGTTCTGAATCGCGCCAAGCTCTGCACGCTGACTATCTACGGCCTTAAGGGCACCGTCGATAACCGCCACGGCTTGTTGTGAGCCGGCCACAGTCGTGATATCTACATCATTGACTGTTTTGTGCTCAGCGTTCTTCGCGCTCAAACCAAGGTCTGACGCAAGATTACCACCAATTTTCAGCGTTGAAGTATCCACAACGGTCTCTGCGGCAAAAAGCTGCAGTTTGTTGTCTTCACCCACAGACGCTTTCAAATCAGGGCTGTGACCATTGATGTAAGTCGCCACCTGCTCCAGGTCATCACCGACTTTCATCTCGATCTCAAGGCGCTGCACGTCACCGTTACCATCGGTGTAGTCCATGCGTAGCATCTCGCCGCCTTGCGCTGTCCAACCCGCACCAACATCTTTACCCTTGATCTCAACACCACCCATTTCTGCAGTGTCAGAACGCATGTTACCCATGGTCATGATCACGGCTTCACCTGAAGAGGCACCGATTTGGAAAGATTGTTGGCCGTATGTGCCGTTCAGTAGCTTGTTGCCACCAAATGACGTCGTTTCTGCGATACGGTTAAGCTCATTGTTCAGCGCCGTCACTTCCTCTTGTAGTGCGATACGCTCGCCCTTAGAGTTAGAACCATTCGCCGACTGTAGTGACAGGTCACGCATACGCTGAAGAATGTTGGTCGATTCTTGCATCGCGCCTTCTGCGGTTTGTGCAATCGAGATACCATCATTCGCGTTACGTACTGCTACATCCAGACCACGGCTTTGTGACGTCAAACGGTTTGAGATCTGAAGGCCTGCTGCATCATCTTTTGCGCTATTGATTTTATAGCCAGATGACAGGCGCTCCATTGATCGGTTTACGTCGTTTGCTGCATTGCTTAGGTTACGCTGAGCCGTCATAGCTGCAACGTTAGTATTTACGTTAATTGCCATAGTCGATCTCCTTAGGCATTGGGTTTACGCGCCTTCGTGTCTCTCACCTCACTTGGACGCATATCATTTCTCTCCATCTCTTAACGGCGGACAGAGCAATAGCTTTAGGAAAAAAAACGGGTTTTTTTAAGTTTTTTGGATTTGGGGCAATATGCCGTCACTAGCACGTGAAATTCAACGTTTG
The DNA here is from genome assembly GCF_055391395.1 of Vibrio sabulosilitoris. Classification (NCBI taxonomy): domain Bacteria; kingdom Pseudomonadati; phylum Pseudomonadota; class Gammaproteobacteria; order Vibrionales; family Vibrionaceae; genus Vibrio; species Vibrio sabulosilitoris. The sequence goes on along the minus strand of NZ_AP029599.1, from coordinate 1,414,329 downwards.
ATGCCGTTAGGGGCAAGCTAAATCCACTCAATACAAACGCAAAAAATCCAGCCGAAGCTGGATTTTTTCTTGAGGTGACTGGCTGACTAATTAACCTAGCAAGCTCAGCGCTGAGTTTGGCGCTTGCTTAGCTTGTGCCAAGATAGTGCTTGACGCTTGTGATAGGATTTGTGACTTGGTTAGCGCCGTGGTTTCACGGGCAAAGTCGGTATCCTTAATGCGGCTCTTCGACGCATTCACATTTTCGTTAATGTTATCTAGGTTGTTGATAGTGTGATTAAAGCGGTTTTGAATCGCACCGAGCTCAGCGCGGTGGCTATCCACATATTTAAGTGCTGAGTCGAGAATCGCTACTGACTCTTGCGAGCCGCCTACCGATGTCACGTCGATATCATTTACGGTTACCGCTTCAGCTCTGTCCATGCGAAGCTCACGACCCAATGAGCCACCAAATTGGATGCGCTCTGAGGTATCAATATTGTTCGAACCTGCGTATAGCTGCAATGCACCGTTTTCATTCACAGATGCTTGAACCGCATCGGTTTGACCGTTGATGTAAGTTGCTAGCTGCTCAACATCGTCGCCCTCTTTGGCATTGATCTCAAGCTTTTGCTTGTTGCCATCAAGGTCAGTAAAGCTAATGGTAAGCTCGTTTTTATCACCAGACACTGTCCAGTTTGCATCCATCTCATTACGGGCAACGTGTGATAGGCCACCCATTTGCGCCGTGTCAGAGCGAAGGTCTTTCAGCTCCATGATGACCGCTTCACCCGCATCAGCACCAATTTGGAACGATTGAGTGCCGTAGGTGCCGTTAATCAGCTTTTGACCACCGAACGATGTGGTTTCTGCAATACGGTTAAGCTCGTTGTTGAGTGCCGTTACTTCTTCTTGAATCGCAATACGCTCTGCTTTTGAGTTTGAGCCATTTGCCGATTGTAGAGAAAGGTCGCGCATGCGCTGTAGAATGTTGGTGGTCTCGTTCATCGCACCTTCGGCAGTTTGTGCGATAGAGATACCGTCGTTCGCATTGCGTACTGCTACATCAAGACCGCGACTTTGTACGTTCAAGCGGTTTGAGATTTGCAGACCTGCCGCGTCATCTTTTGCACTGTTGATCTTGAAGCCTGAGGATAGACGCTCCATCGATGTGTGCTGCGCATTGTTGGCGTTATTTAGGTGACGTTGAGCGGTCATTGCTGCGACGTTAGTGTTTACATTTACTGCCATGGTGATTTCTCCAATTGATTTTCCGGTTGTTGCGGTTTCCGACGTCTCGGAAAACCAAGTAGTTCTCTCAAAGTTACTTCTAGTAACGGCGCCGGTGGAAAATCCTTTAGAAAAAAAATTACTTTTTTAAGAAAAATATCCCGTTGGGATAAAATTCACTCATTTAGCGTCAAAATACCATTTTTACTCTAATTTTGACTCAAGTTCTGTCAATCGCTGTCGATATCTTTCGCCCTTACAAGCTCGGGCTAACCATTAAGCAAGGTGAGCGCGAGATCTGGCTGGCGTTTGGCCTGGGCCAATATCGTCGTACTGACTTGCTGCAGGATCTGCTGCTTAACCATCTGAGTCGTCTCTTTGGCATAATCGGTATCCTTGATGCGACTGTTAGATGCGGCGAGATTCTCGTGGATATTGTCGAGGTTATTGATGGCATGACCAAAGCGGTTTTGTAGCGCGCCAAGTTCAGCGCGATGGCTATCGATATATTGCAGTGCCGTGTCCAATACCGCCACCGCCTGCTGCGCACCACCGACCGAGCGGATATCCAGATCATCGACGGCCTGATAGCCTGTGGCGACCATCTGCAGCTCACTCGCCAAACCACCAGCAAAGCTAATCGTTCCCGATGTCTCCTTACCCGCGATATACACCTGAAGAAAGCCATCCTCGTCCACCGAGGCACTCAGCGAATCAGTCTGACCATTGATATAGGTGGCCAACTGCTCTATGTCATCGCCCTCTTTCGCCTCGATCACAAAGTGTTGCCACTCTCCGTGAGGGTCTAGGTAGGCGATTGATAGCTCCTGATACCCTGCGCTAACCGTCCAATCACTGTCTTTCGCTACTCGCGCGCGATGCACTAACCCGCCCATCTCAAGGGCATCACTGCGCATCGATTTTAGAGAGACATCAACCGCCTCACCGCTCGCGGCGCCAATCTGAAACGCCGCACTGCCAAACTGGCCGTTGAGTAACTTACGCCCGCCAAAGGATGTCGTCTCGGCAATCCGATTCAACTCATCATTAAGCTGGCTCATCTCTTCTTGCAGAGCAATACGCTCAGCCGCTGAGTTAGAGCCATTGGCCGCTTGCAAAGACAAGTCACGCATCCGCTGGATGATATGGGTGCTCTCCTGCATCGCACCTTCTGCCGTCTGCATGATTGAGATGCCATCATTGGCATTACGCACCGCGACATCCAGTCCACGCATTTGCGACTCCAAGCGATTTGAGATCTGCAGCCCTGCCGCATCATCCTTAGCACTGTTGATCCGACTCCCCGAAGACAAACGCTCCAGAGATTGGTTCAGCGCACTCGTTGCGCTCGACAAATGACGCTGCGCGGTCATCGCTGCCGTATTAGTGTTCACTGTGACGGTCATAATATTCCATAAAAGATGAAAGACAGATGCTCAGGCTTTTATCGGCGGCGGTGGGTGAATCTTTAGAACTATTAAGAGGCGAGAGGCGAGAGGCGAGAGGCGAGAGGCGAGAGGCGAGAGGCGAGAGGCGAGAGGCGAGAGGCGAGAGGCGAGAGGCGAGAGGCGAGAGGCGAGAGGCGAGAGGCGAGAGGCGAGAGGCGAGAGGCGAGAGGCGAGAGGCGAGAGGCGAGAGGCGAGAGGCGAGAGGCGAGAGGCGAGAGGCGAGAGGCGAGAGGCGAGAGGCGAGAGGCGAGAGGCGAGAGGCGAGAGGCGAGAGGCGAGAGGCGAGAGGCGAGAGGCGAGAGGCGAGAAAATTTTCCAGCCTTTACCTCCGCTGTCAAGTGTTACTCCACCTCGAGCGCAGCGTACTCGCAGGGCAACGCCCGATCTCGCCTCTCGCCTCTGAAACTGAAGTTGTTATTTCAGTTTCAATTCAGCAAGCATAGTTGCTGATGGGGCAAAGAAGTATGCGCCGGTTACCGCGTGCGTGAAACGCAGCAGTTGGTCAGTTTTGCCATCGGTGACACCGTACATGCTATCGAGCATCGCTTGGAAGTTGTGCACGGTATTACAGTAAGCAATAAACAGTAGACCATGATCGCCACTGACACTGCCGTACGGCAAGCTATGACGGACAATCTTAAGGCCCTTGCCCTCTTCTTTGATGTCTACACGGCCAACGTGTGACTGCTCGGGCACATCCTCAAGCTCAATGGAGTCTGGCTTGGTGCGACCAACCACTTTTTCTTGAGCAGAAATGTTGAGGCGGTTCCAAGCTGGAAGGTTATGGATAAAACGCTGAACCATCACATAACTGCCACCGACAAACTCGCCCTCAGGAATGATGGCCACATCTTGGCGAGCAGCACCCTCTGGGTTCTCAGTGCCGTCGACAAAATCGGTCATGTCACGTGAATCTAGGTAGCGAAAACCATTGGTTTCATCAACTATCTCAACCGACTCTTCCACCAAAGAGATAAACTTACGCAAAACAAAGAAGTGTAGGTCTGGGCGCTCTGAGTGACAGTGGATCAGCACATCGACATCTGTCGCTGGCGCTGTGATCTCACCCTCTCCAAGAGGCTTAAACGCCACTAGCTCTTTTGGCATTGATGCGTCTAGCTGTGACCAGAACTGATGAGTAAAGGCGATAGAAAGGGTCAACTGCGCACCAGGTTGGCTTTGATTAAGCTCTGCAACGAAAGCGGGTAGCGCTTGCAGCTGTGTGAGTACTTCTTCAGGGTTAGAGCGAACCTTGAGCTGAGTGTAAAGTGCAAAAGGGCCTGCCTCAGGCAGGATCGCGGTTTGAACTTCGGACATGGGGTTTCCTTTATGTTGAGTCAAGAACGCCTTTTCGGTCTGACTTAAATTGACTAATTTTTCTGCGATCAAAGCACGATATTACTTTGTGGGCTATCGCTAACAACCGCCTCCAGTATATAGAGCGCGAGAGAAGATTTATTGATGTCGTTCAATTTCAAAGCCATTGCGCAGCAGGCAATCTCTTACAGTCTGACTTTTTATGAGATACAAACCAAACCACAGCAAGCCAACCAGCGTTAGCCCCAGTGACCAACTAAATGCCCCGCGAGCAAGGTAAATATGGTAAAAGGTCTGCGTAGCTTGCAACGCAATCATTACCATTGTCACCGGTTTTGCATGGGAGACAATCACATTGACCACCTTCCGCTCCTGATTTCGCAAAGCAATTAACCACATAAATATTAGAGCAGGCACCCCTATGACCATACCAATGATCATTAAACGACTGTCTGGATAGACAAATTCGAGGATCTTTCCCCCTTCATCAAAACTGGCCCCTGCAACGATAAACACCAGCCATGCTCTAGCGAGAAACAGCCAGCCTAACCAGAGTAAGGTGGGTGTTCTTAGATATCCGTGGTCGGTATAGCGGTCCATTGGGTAGCGCAAATTCCTCTCCCATAAACATTGGTTTCATAAAACGAGAACGGTATTATGACATCATTGTGTAACGACTCGCGAGCTTTGAAATTTCTAATGAATAAAAACGATACCCCTTCTCAACAGGCGCAAGATGATGCGCTCAAGATTGCCCGAGCAACGCAAAAGCCCGGTCAGACCAAAGAGCAAACCAAATTGATCGCACAAGGCATTGCTAAGGGGATCGCTCAGTACAAGAAACAACAGAAAGAGCGCAACCGCAAAGCAGATAAAGCCAAGAAACAGGCGCAAAAAGCCAAAGTGGCGCAAACAAAAGCGACAACACTCAACACACAACCTGTGGTCGACGTCCACCCAACACCAACGGCCTCTTCAAAGCTGCCATGGTTATTATTGGCAATAAGTTGGCTTGGATTTATTCTTTTATGGATGATGAGAGCATGACCAATTGCAAAAAGCTCAAAGTACTTTTAGGTGCCCTCATCGCGATTACGGTGACAGGTTGCACCACACCGCTCGCTCAACTCAACCCACATGCCGAGGAGATTGAGATCCGACTAGATAGCCATTTTACACCCGAGGGGTGTCAATGGCTCGGTGATATCACGGGGAGTGAGGGGCATTGGTATAGCTACTTGTTTTTCCCTAACGACACTATGGTCAGAGGGGCACTCAACGACCTCAGAAACAACGCCCAAGCTCTGGGGGCAGACACGGTTTACATGATCTCACCACAAGATTTTGTCACCTCCTTCACCGTCTTTGGTGTGGCTTATCAGTGCCAATAGGTGTGTGAGGCTCACATAAACCTGATATAAAAAAGACCTGTCCAGAGGGACAGGTCTTTTTCGATTCAAATGACGATGCAGTGCAATTAAGCGTTAATGCTCGTCACAATGTCTGTTTTCTTCGACAGCACCCACTGGCTATCGAAAGGACCCCAGTCAGACAAACGGTAATAACCATCATTATGACGACGGCCGTCCTGGACGAAATTTAGCGAAATCCCGATCCCCGGTAGTGCTTTAAGCACATCTTGGATCGTGCGGCGTGGCCACCCAGTTAATTCAATTAGCTTTGGAACGTTTGGGCGTTCCTCACTATCCACTAGTAAAGCAATATAAAGTCGTCGTGCGAAAACAGGACTCAGTTCCATTGAAGATACCTCCCTAAAAATGTCTAGAACATTATTAGTGTTCTTGTTCTAAATTACTTGTTTCGGATCAAGATTCTACTTAACTTACAAAAAAATTAATGCAACTAGTTGTATTTATTGCTTCATTTTTATTGTTTTGAAACACTTTATAATAAATAGCAATCAGTTTACTTGTCAGCTTGTTGTTCTATTGCGGCTTGTAATTGAGCAATTTGCACCCTGAGTGCACTGACCTCAGTTTTCATTTCAGCCATCTCGGTGTGCCCCTGCAACTCTTCGTCCTCGACAAACCAAGTCGCGACAAATCCGGTAAACGTGCCAAACAGTCCCACCCCTGAAATCATCAACATTGTCGCAATCATCCGCCCTCCCGTTGTCACGGGATAATAGTCGCCATAGCCTACCGTGGTCATGGTCACAAACGCCCACCACAGCGCGTCAATTGCAGTGGTAATGTTCGCCCCTTCCACCTCGCGCTCAAACTCCAAAATGCCCACCGCACCAAACACAATCAAAATGATCGACATGGCAGCCACCAGAGAAAAGGTGCCTTGTATGCGCGAGCGTAGAACAAAGGTCAATAGCATTTTGACCGATCGTATTACCCGCATAATGCGCAAGATGCGCAAGATGCGCACCACGCTGATCAAACGCCCATAGCGAAGGTTGTCCAATAGTGGAATACTCGATAACAGGTCGATCCACCCCCACTTCATATAAGCCCACTTATCAGGTGCCTTGGCAAAACGCAGCACAAAGTCAGCCAAAAAGAATAGACACACTACAAAATCAGCCACACGCAGCACCCGCCGCACATCCTCTTCAGGGTTAAATATGTGGCCAAACAGCAAGGCGAGCAATACATAAATGGATAGTATCAGGGTAAAAATCTGGAATGGTCCAATCTGCTCAATCTGTTGGTCAAAGCTCTGATGTTGCATTGTTGACGCCTCTCGCCTTACTCGTTAGTCAAATCGTGTGCAATACACACGCAAATAACGAGCGCCTATAGACACACCAAGGTTGGGATTGATACATTCTGTGCTTCAGTTTTCAAAACCGTAGGAAGCATTATGTCGATTACCATGTATGGTATCCCAAATTGCGACACAATAAAAAAAGCCAAACGCTGGCTAGAACAAAACAACGTCGCCTTCGAATTCCACGACTACCGCAAGCAAGGCGTTGATCTTGCGATGATTGAACGTTTTTGTAGCCAGCTAGATTGGCAAACGGTGATCAACAAACGTGGCACCACGTACCGTCAGTTAACCGATGAGCAAAAAAACACCCTCTCACCAGAGACGGTCGGTCAGTTGTTGGTCGACTCACCAGCGATGATCAAACGCCCGATCTTGGAGATAAACGGCACACTGCACCTTGGCTTCAAAGTCGAACAGTACCAAGCACTGTTCTCAGTACAAGACTAGACTCCCCATATTAGTATCAACCCGGGCACACAAGATGCCCAATCGTTAAGGAAAACCCCAATGTCAGATAGCCCCGTAATTAGCCTGGCTAAAGACCTAATTAGTCGCCGCTCCGTGACCCCTGAAGATGCAGGCTGCCAACCGGTCATGATAGAACGCCTTAAAGCGCTGGGCTTTGAAGTGGAAGTCATGGTGTTTGAGGACACCACCAACTTCTGGGCCCGCCGCGGTACTGAGGCACCTTTGTTTGCTTTTGCCGGTCATACCGACGTGGTCCCATCCGGTCCTGAAGAGCTGTGGCATACCCCTCCTTTTACCCCGACTATCATCGATGATCACCTTCATGGACGTGGCGCGGCCGATATGAAAAGCTCACTCGCCTGTATGATTGTCGCGGTCGAGCGGTTTATTGAGCAGCACCCAGATCATCATGGCTCGATTGGTTTTCTAATCACCTCAGATGAAGAAGGTCCATTCATTAACGGTACCACTCGCGTGGTTGACACCCTGATGGAGCGCAACGAGCCAATCGATATGTGTATCGTTGGTGAGCCATCGAGCACACGTCACGTTGGCGATGTGATTAAGAACGGACGTCGAGGCTCGATTACCGGCGATTTGACCGTAAAGGGAACACAGGGTCACGTGGCCTACCCTCATCTGGCCAACAACCCGGTTCACCAAGCATTGCCTGCACTGGCTGAACTGGCGGCAACTAAGTGGGATGAAGGCAATGCCTACTTCCCACCCACCAGCTTCCAAATCCCGAACCTTGCTGCAGGTACTGGGGCATCGAATGTCATCCCCGGAGAGTTCTCCGTTCAATTCAATTTCCGCTTTAGTACTGAGCTGACTGATGTCGAGATCAAGCGTCGAGTTCACTCAACGCTCGATGCGCATGGCCTTGACTACGGCCTACAATGGACTCTAAGTGGTCATCCATTCTTAACCGATCATGGTGAGTTACTTAGCGCAGTAGTGGATGCGGTTGAGAAAGTGAATCATCAAACGCCAGAGCTTTTGACCACTGGTGGCACATCAGATGCACGCTTTATTGCGCGCATGGGTGCTCAGGTTGTCGAGCTTGGTCCGGTGAATGCGACCATCCATAAGGTTAATGAGTGCGTCAGCGTGCCTGATTTGGAGAAATTGACTGATATGTACCAGAAAACACTCGATAACCTGTTGGTTAAATAGATGTTAACCCCCAGCCAGCTCGTTGGTCTCGATGACTCGCACCTTATCCAGTGCACTGTTGGACAAAGAGCTTTTATGCTCCATCCACAGGTCTCACGCGATCTTTTAGCGCTTAAAGCCGCCGCAGAGCAGGCTGGGATGAATCTCTGTATTGCCTCAGGCTTTCGAAGCTTCGAGCGTCAGCAGCTGATCTGGAATAGCAAAATGTCCGGCCAGCGCGAGAGTTTGGATATCCATGGCCAACCTGTCGACCTTGCGACGCTCAGTGAACGCGATAAAATCGCCACCGTTTTGCTCTGGTCAGCATTGCCGGGCACCAGCCGCCACCACTGGGGCAGTGACTTTGACCTGTATGACGCCAACGCCACCAGCGCTGAGCAGCCACTGCAGCTTACCCAGCAAGAATACCTTAGCGGCGACCAGCACGTCTTTTTTAGCTGGCTGCGCACACAAGCGCCACGCTTTGGTTTTTTCTTTCCATTTGATGGCACGCATAGCGGTTATCAATTTGAACCTTGGCACATCAGCCATCTAGCCACCTGGCACAAGATCAAAGCTCAGCTTACGCCTCAATCGCTCTACCAGCTAATCAACCAACAATCGGTGCTCGGCTTCAAGTCGATCGCAAATGAGTTTGACCGGATCTATACTGACTATGTGTTGGCGGTTAATGAAGGGGATCTAGATGGCATTTTTGACTAACCCTTGGGTGATCAGCCTGCTTGCGATGGCATTTATCGCCGGTAATCTTCTGGCGTTAAGACATGTCTCTAAGGTACAGATGCGAAAGTCAAAAACCATTTCTGACTTAGAAAAGCTCGCCGAGCTCGATGAAAAAAACGAACAAAGACTTAAAGAAAAGTAACGAGGTGCGAGGACGGGCTTTGCCCTACGAGGTGCGAGGAATTTTGTGCAAGTGACATATTCCTCGCGCCCCGGAACGCAGTGTAGCTCGCTCCTCGCCCCTAAAAAAATCCCCTCAAAAGAGGGGATTTTTTTATTCTTGGTTGGCTAGTGCGGCGAGCACTGGGGCCATATCTTTAAGCAACTGCTCTGTGACTGGCTTGCCTTTCGAGTCGGTAACGTTTATTGAGGTGCGGTTACCCAAATCACCAAACAAGAAAGTGTAGACACCCAAGTCCAGATTCATTGGTTTGACACCGATTTCGGTCCAGAACTCATCATCCGGCGCAGCATAGCGTGCTTCTAACTGTCCTTGCGACTGGTTACGCTCTTCTATCTCAAAGCCCATCTCTGGAAGTATGGTTGGCAGGCGCTGCCACAACACATTATATGGCGAACGTGCGATGATCACCGGGAAGCCACTGCGGTCAGTTCCCATAGAGATTGGGATTTGCTTAACCAACTCCTGAGCTTTGCGCTCAGCTTCTTCACGCAAGTCTTGGTCGTAACGTCCAGTCACTTGGTTGGTCATCAGCACGTTGTAACGCTCACGATTGGTGGCCGAGACAGGAAGCTCTTTCCCATCCTCACGCCAGTCGATGAGTGACACCTTAAAGCCAAAACGATTGTTGGCTTCAAAACGACTGATCTCGTAGCGGCTACCAAGCTCAACATCTTCATCCTCCGAGATCCAGCTCACCCAATCGGTCTCGATGCGTTGGTCGGTCTGACTGACAAGCGTAATTTCACGCTCGAGCAACATCGTCTGCGCCGTTTGCCACACACGCTCCATCTCATCAGCTCGCATCAGCCACAATGTCGCCTCACCGCTCTCACCGCGCTCGATACGCGCACCAGGGATCAACTCTAAGATCTGTTGAGGTGGGCGAATATCGACCTGACGCCCGATCTCACCTTGAAATTCCCCCTGAGGGATTCGGTAGTTTGGGTATACCTCGGTCTCAACACCTTCAGGTACCTGCCATTGACTCAACTCAGGAGTCTTGAGGTATTCAAAGTCGTCTTTAGCCTGACGACGCTGGGCCGGGCTGCTAGAGCAAGCCGCTAAAACAAAAACAGCTAGAGATCCAACTACTAGCTGAGAAGACAATTTCATTTTCGCTCCTAGAGTGTGCCGACGCGCGTCGGCAACTATCAATAGACTATGATTGTACTGCTTCGTTACACAAGACCGGCTTGTTTCATCGCCTCGGTCACGGTCGGCTTAGAGGATTCGGTCAATGATGTCAAAGGCAAACGAAGATCGCCACGCTCTATCAAGCCCAGCTGATGTGCCGCCCACTTGACTGGAATCGGGCTCGACTCAATAAACAGTTTCTGATGTAGTGCCATCAAGCGCTGATTAATCGCCTCGGCTTCTTCATACAAACCATCTTTTGCCAAATCAAACATTTTTGCCATATCGGCAGCAGCAATATTGTTGGTGACTGAGATGACCCCATCACCGCCTTGGCGGACAAAATCCAAGCCTGTGGCATCATCACCACTGAGTAAGATAAAATCTTGGCCACAAAGTTCACGGTGAGTTGCAATTCGTGACAAATCTCCAGTGGCATCTTTAAGAGCAACGATATTTTCTATCTCTGCCAAGCGACCAACGGTCTCTGGTAATAGGTCCACTGCCGTGCGGCCCGGTACGTTGTACAGAATTTGCGGCACGTCGGTCGCTTCAGCAATCGCTTTGTAATGCTGATAAAGCCCCTCTTGGGTCGGCTTGTTGTAGTAAGGGGTAACACTCAAGCAGCCCGCAATACCTGAATTATTCAGTAGGCGGCTAAAGGTCACTGCCTCGTGCGTGGCATTTGCGCCAGTCCCAGCAATAATCGGCAAACGTCCATCGGCAAATTCAACCGTTTTCATCACTACTTTGACGTGTTCGTCGACAGTCAGTGTTGCAGACTCGCCTGTTGTCCCTACTGCAACGATGCCTTTCGTGCCCGCCGCTACGTGGTACTCAACCAACTTTTTCAAGCCAACGTAATCCACTTCACCATCGTGATTGAAAGGGGTAATTAACGCGACGATACTTCCTGAAAACATGACTATCTCCCTAATAAGTTTATCTTGGCATGTTACTGTAGCTTCAAGCGTAAACACAAGCGAAGTTGAGTCAATAGTTTCACAATTTCGCCGATAGATTGTTGTTGTCGGCTAATTGTTTGCCGCTTATCGCAATTTATGTCGGTAAATTAACCACTCTTGAACTTGCGGGATGGTTCCAAACAATGAATGTGCTACCATTCGATACATAAAGGAACCCAGTAAATGGCATTACAGTATGAACCAACACCTCGTTATCACCGCCGTCGGCACCGACCGACCTGGGGTGTGTAACCAACTGATTCACCATGTGACTGCAGCGGGATGCAACATCATTGATAGCCGCATTGCCCCGTTTGGCAATGAGTTCACCCTGATCATGCTGATCTCAGGTCCCTCTCCGTCGATTACACGAGTTGAGACTACCCTTCCACTACTAGGTCAAGATCTGGACCTGATCACCTTGATGAAGCGCACCTCTGAGCATACTGAAACCAATACCGACTATAAGCTGGACGTGGTGATCGAATCAGAGGATCGGATTGGTCTCACCGAGCATGTTACCCAGTTCTTTGCTGAGCGTAACATTGGCCTTGATGCCCTGAGCGCCCGTACCATATCTCATCGTGAATCGGACGCAGACGCTGATCAATTCCATATAGCCATTACCGCCTCAGTGGGTGAAGCCTACAATCTGATGGAGCTGCAGGAGCAGTTTGATCACTTCTGCAGTCAGTTTGGTATAAAGGGCTCTCTGAATTTTATAAAAAGCAGTCAATAAAAAGGAACTCCTATGAACACGCTTCAAGCAGGCGCCGCCGCACCAGCTTTTTCACTGCAAGACCAGAATGACAATACCGTGTCACTTGGTGACTTTAAGGGCAAAAAAGTCCTTGTCTACTTTTACCCTAAGGCAATGACACCGGGCTGTACCGTCCAAGCACAAGGCCTGCGTGACATCAAAGCGCAGCTGGACGAGTTAAACGTTGTGGTGCTAGGGATCAGCATCGATCCGGTCAAGCGCCTGACCAAGTTTACCGAGCGTGATGAATTGAACTTCACCCTACTTTCGGATGAGGATCATGCGGTTGCGGATAGTTTCGGTGTATGGGGCGAAAAGAAGTTTATGGGCAAGGTCTACGACGGTCTGCACCGCTTGAGCTTCCTTGTCGATGAGAATGGTACGATTGAGCACGTGTTTAATAAGTTTAAGACTAAAACCCACCATGAGGTGGTACTGGATTATCTCCGCTCGGAATAGCCACTAACATAGCGATTTAAAGCGCCGGTCCCTGGCCGGCGTTTTTATCACTTTGAGACGCAGGCATACTTAAACTGATGCTCACGACAATACCAAAAAGTTGTTACTGTCTAACTATTTCAATATTAATTGCTAAAGTGCTGCTTCGACTTTCTGTGAGCGTTCATTGCTAAGCCATTGCTTCCAGATGTGGGAGTACTGCTCAAGAAAATGGTACATCGTCTCTTCTGTATCCGCCTGCTCAGCGTCTTTCCAAGCCAATAGCTTATTCATAACATCATTGCCGATACCACGAGTATTAAAGTATTCCATCAACTGTGGATAGCGTTGGTTAAAGTTCGCCGTTACGACAGTTCTGACTGGGGAAGCGGGAAAAGGGGACACTTTGGGCTGATCACAGTCTTCTTGAATAATGCAAGTATTCCAATGCTGCTCATCAAACTCTTTCTGAAAGTCAACCTTTACCATATCGTACTTGCCTAGTATTGCCGTTGGCGCCCAATAATAACCCAACCACGCTTCTTTGCGTTCATAGGCCTTAACGATAGAACCTGCCAGACCCGCACTTGAGCCTGGGTCAACTAACTCGAAGCCCTGCGTTTCTAAATCGAAGGCATGATACAAATTACCCACAATGATCTGACACTTCCAACCCGAAGGGCACCCATAGATAGCGCTTTTTTGATTATCCTCAGGGTGTGTAAACAAGTAACTATGCTTGATCACGCCTTCCATCGTGGCTATCTCAGGGTAGTCTTCGACTAAATATGAAGGTACCCAAAGCCCTTCCTCACCTCCATCAAACAACGAGTCACCAGCGACCACTAGTACCCCATTCTCCACATTCGCCTCAATTAGGTCTGCTATCGAGTTAGTCCAAAGCTCAGAAGCGATATCTGGCTTTCCTTTTTCAACCATGGAGGCAGTCGTCGGCATTGTATCGCCTGGAACAAGTTCCGCATTGCACTCGTAGGCATGTTCCAAAATAAAGCGATCAATATTTGCGAAGATACTTCCAGAGGCATAGCTCATATCGGCGAGAGTAATAGGCCCACAATCACTTGCTTTAGCGCCAAAACAAACAAGTAACGATGCAAATAGGTAGATAAATTTCACGGCATATCCTTATGCGTTAAAGGGAATTAGAGAAAATCAATATACACCGCAATAATTAGAACTCAAAGCATTTTGGTTATGACTAGTTGATTGGGATAGCCCAAAAGTCAGTCATTGGCGGTATTTTGTTATTTCATAAACTAATTAGAGCTCAAAGCATTTAAGTTCTTATCAGTTAAGGTGGATCAATTTGGTGCTAGGGATCAGCATCGATCCCGTCAAGCGTCTGACCAAGTTTACCGAGCGTGGTGAATTGAACTTCACCCTACTTTCAGATGAGGAGCATGCGTTTGCAGATAGCTTCGGCGTATGGGCCGAAAAGAAGTTTATGGGCAAGGTCTACGACAATCTGCACCGCTTGAGCTTCCTTGTCGATGAGAAGGGTACGATTGAGCTGATGTCTAATAAGTTTAAGACTAAAACCCACCATGAAGTGGTACTGGATTACCTCTTTTCAAAATAACGACCAATATTAAAGATGTAGTACGCCAGTCATTGACTGGTGTTTTTTATTCGCTTTGAAACGCAGACTTTAACCACTGCTTAAACTTGGTCACCTTATACTGATGCTCGCGCAGATGGTTAACAATCACATAATGGTGGCTTTGACTGATGAGTCTGGTTGGCTCGGCAATGACAAGGTCCCCTGCTTTGAGCGTATCCTCGACCAAAATGGTTTTCGCCAGAAGCATTCCCAATCCCTGACAGGCAGCCTCCATTGAGGTTAGCGTGTTATCAAACTCAATCTCAGGCTGAGTAAACGGCATACCGACGTTGTGCAAATTGAACCACTCTCGCCACCCCTCACTGTATCCCATGGTGGAAAGCTTGGGATAAGTCGCGATCACCTCTATCGACTGGCTAAAGTCATATTGGCGCATAAAAGAGGGGCTTGCCACCAGCACCCACTCCTCACTTTTCGTGATACGCTCAGAGTCACGGCCTTGCCAGTTACCATAGCCGTTGATGATCTCTATATCGACTGTTTCATTTGCATCCGGATAAAGATTAACAGTAGAAAAGAACTTGAGCTTGATATTAGGATGCTTACGGCGAAAATCCGCCAGTCTTGCCATCAACCAGGCACAACAAAAGCTCTGCGAGATACGCACCGTCAATACATGCTCAACCTCGCTGCCAAACAGGTTTTGAGTGCCAACTTGCAAGTTGTGGAAGGTCTCTGTGAGCAGGGGAAGATAAAGCAGAGCGGACTCTGTTAATACCAACTGCGCGCCTTTGCGCACAAATAGCTCTTGGTTGAGGAAGGTTTCTAATACCTTGATCTGCTGCGATACGGCACCGCGACTGACATTCAGCTCTTGTGCCGCGCGCGAAACACTCAAATGACGCGCGGCGGATTCAAATGCTCGTAGCGCGTTAAAAGGCGGTAATGTCCCTTGCCCGCCGTTATCGACTCTGCTCATTTTTTGCTCTTTCCCACCGTTTGCCTTAACTTACGACTCAGTTGCTTGACGCAGCAAGAGCCAAAGAGGCAGCTTGTGTAGCGTCTGGCGCTGCACAAGCCTGAGAATCATCGATATGAATAACTCGATCGCATACCTGTTTCAGCATCGCGATATCGTGGCTGATCAACAAAGTTGCACAGCCCAGTCGCGTGACCTGCTCAAGAAATAAGGTCATAGTTTGATAGCCAACTAATGGATCCAGCCTTGAGGTGGGCTCATCGGCGACGATCAACTTTGGCTGCATAACGAGTGCACGCAGCATGGCAAAACGCTGCAGCTCACCGCCAGATACCTGACCGGGCTTACGGGTTAATAAGGCCTCATTGAGGTTAAGTTGCTCAAGTAAAGGCGGGATTTGCCTACTATCGAGCTGGTGTAGCTTACACAAATCATTTAGGTGCTTGCCCAAGGTCAACGTTTGGGCGAACGCTGCCGGAGGGTCTTGGTACAACTTGAGCGCCTTACCAACGGCGAGCGTATCATCCCGAACTACTTCTCCGGAGTCAGCGCCGGTTAATCCGAGTAAAATATCGGCTAGGGTTGACTTGCCTGCACCACTATCCCCGCTAATACCAATAATTTCCCCTTCACGAATCGAAAGGCTTAGGTCGCGAAAGAGTGTCTTTCCGCCTCGCTGCTTGGTTAGCTTATTCGCCGAAAGCAGAACTGGCTGTGAGCTAGGTGGCGTTCGAAACGGCGAGTAATCCGCCTGATGTGCGGTAATGAGCTGCTTTGCATAAATCGACTGCGGTGCATTTAGTACCTGTTCACTGTCACCTCGTTCGACGATAACACCGTGGCGCATCACAATGACCTCGCCTTTGAGCGCTCGTGCGACATCGATATCATGGGTAATCGTCAGCAGGGCTTTATGTTGACTGTGTTGCTGCAACAACTCAGTGATCTGCTTGGCACGTGACTGATCCAGCCCCTTGGTTGGCTCATCAGCGATCAAGATCTCGCCACCAGCAGCCGTCGCACACAGATAAGCCGCGCGCTGAGCCATGCCGCCGGAAAGCTGGCTCGGCACTTTATGTCCATCTTTGCCGATACCCAGATGGCCGAGTCGCTTTTTCACCCTTTGATAAGCCGACGCCTTATCACGTTGACACACCAGTGTCTCAACCAAACCAATCTGTTTTTCGATTGGCATAACAGGGTCCAGAGAGAGCCAAGGCTCTTGAGGCAACATGGTCACCTTCTTGCCCCACAGGGATTCAATATAATCGCGATCTTGGACATCACGACCGAAAACCTTAACGGAGCCCTGACAGGTGAGCCCTTTTGGGAGCGCGCCCATAATCGCTTGGGCTAGGATACTCTTCCCCGAGCCTGTCTCACCTAAAATCGTCACCGGACGCCCCAAGTACAGTGACAAAGAGAGGTCATCAACAATTTTGGCGCTCGATGATTGAATGGTTAAAGATTCAATCTCAACAATCAAATCAGACACGCTCAGCCCTCGCGATTAGATGAAAACTCAATACCAATACCACCACAGCACACATCGGCTGAAGCAGCACCCAAGCAGCATCACTGTAATAAGGGAACAGCTCCACCATCATCAAGCCCAGTTCGGCGTGAGGTGGCTTAAGTCCTACATAGACAAATCCAATCGAAGCCAGGGCCAAGATGGAGTTCCCCGCACCAAAACAGGCTAGCGTGAACACGTCTTTTCGAAAATTCGGCCATAGGTGATTAACGAAGATGTATCTTGGACCAAAACCATACAGCTTCGCGGCCTCGATTTCTGGCGACTGTACCAAAGCCATGGTTCGGGCACGAATAACCCGAAAATACTCAACCCACAGGACCATGGATATCGCTACATACAAGATGAAGAAAGATCCTGGCACCAAGGCGCCAAACAGAAGTACCAGAATAAGACCGGGGAGCGCGAGTAAAATATTGACCAAGAAAGAGAGCCCCGCATCCACCCAACCACGACACCAACCCGCAAGCACCCCGAGGACAACACCCAAGGTTGCAGAGGTCGCCACACAAAAAAGTGCCATCAACAAGGAGGTCTGCAGGGCACTCGATAGCCTTGCCAGGTTGCTGCGCCCAAACTGATCAGTGCCTAGTGGGTGGGCAAAGTCAGGCAGTGCAAACACCTTATCTAGGTTTTGCTTAGCAGGATCACTGCCCCAAAATACCGCCTCAAGGACGATGAAGGCCAAGACACTCAAGAGCATCATCAGCCCAACTCGCTGTGATAAAGCTAATTTTCTCATGCTAGAGCACCCTCTCTTTGTCTCGGGTCTAAGGCATATGCAATTAAATCTACCAGGGTGTTGAGGACAACAAAGATAAGCCCCATCATCAGTGCCGCGCCCTGGATCATAGGCACATCACGACCAAAGATTGCATGGGCAAGTGCATGCCCAATACCAGGCCAAGAAAACAGCGACTCAATCATCACTATCCCCTCAATCAACCCCACCGCTTGAATACCGACGAAAGCGAGCACGGGCAAGGTGATGTTTGGCTGGGCGTGATGGGTAAATGCCTGCGCCTCACTCAGCCCCTTATATCGTGCAAAACGATAATACGGCGCGTTGACCACATCATAAGTGGCATTTCGGATCATCCGACTGGATAACGCAGCCATGGCTAAAGCCAGTGATAACGCAGGCAAAATCACAAATTCACTGCTACCAAATCCAGCGACTGGCAATAAACGCCACTTAAGCGCAAAAAGCAGAACCAAGATCAAACCGACAACAAATACCGGCTGCGCGCGGACTATAATTGAAAAGACCAGCGAGATCTTATCTCCTTTAGAGCCTGCATGACGCCCCGCATATACCCCCAGAGGGATGGCAATCAGCAATGAGAAAAAGGTTGCAAACAACGCCAATTGCAACGAGTGGCCCAATTGGTGATACAACTCTTGCGCTACGGGATTACCGCTGACCAGCGAATCACCAAGGTTGAACTGAAGTAGATTGAGTAACCACTCAAGATATTGAACTAGGGCTGGACGGTCTAGACCAAGCTCAGCGCTCACCGCCTCAGCCGCAGCTTGATTGACATAGTCATAACCATAGCGTCCGGCCGCTATGCGATAGGCAAAATCGCCGGGCAACAGCCGCATCAGCACAAAAGTGAGCGTGCCCACCGCCCAAGCGACCAAGCCCGCCTGACCTGCCCGACGCAGCAGAATTTTACTTAGCAAAATACATCTCCGAGGCGCGATAATTATTTTCAAACGGATCAAAGACAAAGTTTTGAATACGCTTATTAACTGCGACTTGCTGGGTATAGAAAGTTACGGGGATCAATGGCATCTCCGTCGCAAGAATCGTGGCAGCTTGCTGGCTTAATCGTGAGTATTCACTCTCTGGTGCTGACATCATTTGACTAAAGATCTGATTGAGCTCAGCAGAAGACCAATTCATATGTCCCCAGTCGCTGCCATGGTGGCTAGCGGTATCATCGAGCAACAGCGCCAGAGGGTCAGAAAGAGTGCCAAAGTTGCGTGCAACCAAGGCCAGCTCCAATGTCCCATCATGATGCCTTCTTGGGATAGCGCTCGAGTTATCGACTGTAATATCGATATCAATACCTAGCTCCCTCAATTGCGCTTGAATGGCAGTCGCAATCACGGTTAACTCAGGTCGATCCGCGTAAGTAACCAAATTCAGCGCAAAGGACTCGCCATCACGTACTAGGTTGCCATCGCTATTAAGCTGCCACCCTTGCTCCGCCAATAAGGATTTAGCAAGGTTAAGATTACGACTTTGATTCTCAACTCCCTCGATGTGCCAATGGCTAAGTGCTGGTGGAAAAAGTTGATACGCCTGTGAGTCTGGTACGCGAACGATATGCGATGCGATACCTTCGCGATCGAGTGCCAAACTCAATGCTTGGCGCACATTTTCGTGGTTGAGGAAACGATGCTCATTGTTGAGCTTGATCACCACGGTTCTTGGAATCGACTCACTGACAACATCGACCACCTCCGAGCGTTTCAGCATATCCAGGCTTGCTGGGTCGAGTGTGTAGATAAGATCCGCCTGCCCACTTTGTGCCTGCAGAGCACGGCTTTCAGCACGGTGACCAGTAAGGTAGTGCAGCTCTTCTATCTTTGGTCGCTCGCCATAGTAGTGTTCAAAACGAGCAACGTTGAGCTTATGCGGAGGTGCTAAAACCGCCACCTGATACGGTCCAGTCCCCTTGATATCAACCACATTCCCTTTAAGATCGAACGATTTTGGTGACAAGATCGCGGCTGAAAAATGCGCCAATATTGACAGAAGTGGGCGAAATGGTTGTTCTAATTCGATATTGATGCTTTGGCCCGAGCTGGTCATACGCTTAAGTGGAAGTTGCTGTAGCACGCCTGGTTTTTTTAGCGCCTGCTCAAAAGAGTTGAGTACACTCGCCGCGTCAAGTGGCTGACCGTCATGAAACACAACATCCTCGCGCAGCTTAAACTGCCAAGTTAAGCCATCCTCACTGACATGCCAGGAGCGCGCCAACTTTGGCGCTAACTCGCCATTGGGCTGAACCTCGACGAGTGACTCCGCCACTTGCAAACGCGTGTAGATATAGCCATCTTTGGCCAAATCTTGGCTGGTAAACTCAAATGGTCCCCCAATCGTCAAGGTAGTGTCTTTGTCCACCGCTTGATAGTCCAGCAATAGCCAGACTATCAGACCAAAGGCGACAGCAAATATTCCATGTTTCAACATCTTACTTATCCGTAAATCAAACTTATACAACCGGTAATAATAAAACCGTAACCGCTAACCATAACACCATAGTGATAACGACGGTATTGCTGTGGCACCATTCCGAGCATCACACCCATCACGTGAATGATCACCGATCCCATAAAAAGCCTTTACGAAAACCGGTTGGGTTGATAAGTCCACTGATCTCCATCCCATGCGCGTAGCCGTGGAAAACACCAAAAAACAGCACAATGGTTAACATAACCAGTAAGGGCGGCGTTGCGCGATAGACGATCAAGGCACCAAAGAGAACTAATGAGAAAGCGATGGCTGGCTCGTAATGGCTGAGGCTATGGCCACTCTCACCCAAATACAATCCCACCAAAATTGAAGCGATAAATGCCGCCGGAACCTGCCAAATCGTCGCTCCGCCATATCGACTGCTTAAGACACCCACTGCAATCATGGCTAACAGGTGATCCCAGCCCGTCATTGGATGCACGACACCGCTTAGAAAGCCCGCTGTGGATTCAGCGCTGTGGGCGAACGCAACGGCGGGAAATAGCAGCAAAACAATCAATAACAACTTCATCAGATTACCTCAGCATGTTTGTCGCACACGTTAAAGCATCTATGTTGTGATTTTATTTCAGCTGGAATAGGCCTAAATAACCCTAATATGCATTTTCTGCGAGTGTTGAAAACAATAAAGGCACCGCCAGTATTCGCTGGCGATGCCTTTATCTAAACATCAAATTGACTTACACCACAAACTGGTTTAAAGACTGCTGTTGACGCTCAACACCATTCATTTGCTCAATCATGGCTTGATTGGCATCGGTCGCCGCGTCGACAACTTGAGTTGATAGATCTTTAATTTTTATTGTATTGTTATTGATTTCCTCGGCCACTAAGCTCTGCTCTTCTGCCGCTGAGGCAATTTGCAAATTCATGTCTGAAATAAGCTCAATCGACTGACGAATACGCTGTAGAGCCTGGCTGGTCCCTTGTGCACTTGCGACCGTTTCATTAGCTTGTGCACGGCTTTCCAACATGGTCATCGACACTGAGCGAGTACCCACTTGCAATTGCTCAATCATGGTGCGGATCTCTGTAGTTGACTGCTGAGTTCTTTGTGCCAAGGTTCGCACCTCATCTGCTACCACGGCAAATCCTCGCCCAGACTCACCCGCACGTGCCGCTTCAATCGCCGCGTTTAAGGCCAGCAGGTTAGTTTGGTCGGCGATATCGTTGATCACCTTAAGGATCGTCTCAATATTGCCCGTCGCACTCTCGAGCCCACGCACTTGCTCCACAGCCTGCTCGATACGTGCCGATAGGGTGTCAATCGCCACCGTGGTGTGTTCAACGACAACCGAGCCTTCACTTGTGGCAGTATCCGCCTGCTGGGCTGCGCTAGCTGCACCCTGGGCATTGTTCGCCACTTCATTCGCCGTTGCGGCCATCTCATTCATCGCCGTGGCCAACTGCTCCAATTCTAGCTGTTGTGCCTGCATCGCCACTGATGCTTGCTCAGAGTTAGCCACTGTCAGCTCGGAACCTTGCTTGATTTGGTCCGAAATGGCTTTAGAGTCGATGATCTGTGCCTGTAAACTCGCATTAAAGGCGTTAAAGCTCTGGGCCAGTTCGGCAAATTCTGCATCAGTATTGGTATCTAAGCGTTTGGTCAGATCACCTTGTCCCGACGCGACATTTTTAAGGGCCTGATTAAGTTCAACCAGTGGGCGCATCAACACCTTAATCAAGAGCCCCAAAGCGGCAATACTGATCAAAACGGCTATCAGCCCCATCACCACCGCGTTATTGCGTAAATTATCCACGGCAGCAAATGCCACCTTCTCATCGATAATCGCACCAACATACCAAGGCTCACCGGCAATTTGGGCGAAATTGACCAGATACTGATGCCCGTCAATCTCATGCTCAACCAAGCGTTCTGCGATAGCCACACCCGGCAGGAATCGGTCTATCGACTGACCGTTCATCGCACTATCAGGGTGGGCAATAACCGTACCCGTTTCTGTCACCACAAACAGGTACCCTGCATTCATCAAGTTGGTACTGTTGGTAATCTCCGCCAAAATACCTAAGTCGACGTCAAAAAATCCCACGCCAACCAACTGCCCCTGGTCATATACGGCATTAGCAATAGAGATAATCACGGTATCAGTCGAATCATCAATATAAGGCTCAGTCACCACCTGGTCATTACCAGAATTTTGCGCATCGATATACCAAGGGCGCTGACGCGGGTCGAAGCTGGCATCTGCTGTCCAGTTATCATCGTTTTCGATAAACAGACCATCGCTCTGATAACCAAGCCCCGCAGCCATAAACCCACTCTTTACCTCATTGCGCTCAATAAGGTCACGTATGAAGCTCGTGTCGTTGGGATTGATCTCCATAGACTCAGTCGTCGTTTTAGCAAGCGAGCGTTTGTGCTCAATCGCTGTCGCCACCGTATTGCGCGCGCCATTAAGCATCTCATTCAAGCTACTCCCTACTAATGCTTGTACTTCACTACGCACGGTGGTTACTTGCTGAAAAGACAAAACACTGACGGTCATTAGCATCAAAAGCGATGATGCAATAACTATTTTATGGCTAAATTTCATTGACTTCCTCTAGTAACACCATCTCAATTAAGTGACAAATTGACTTAAATGGTGCCAGTACTCTGTGTGATCCGTTGACTCTTTGACGGCGCCATGTCGCCCGCCGAGATTAAAAAAAGAGGCAAAATTTTAGTTTATTCGCCATGTTGTTAGCAATAAGGTTGTTAGTAATAAAAAAGCAGCTCTCACTGGAGCTGCTTTTTCGATACGCGTATTTTGCACCCGTTATGACTTGGTGGGTTCAAGTCGCTCATCATTGACAGGTATGGCATTCCATACCGCCTTAACCAAGGTTGCCAGTGGAATAGCAAAAAACACACCCCAGAACCCCCACATACCGCCAAATACCAGTACAGCGATAATGATCGCAACTGGGTGGAGGTTAACGGCCTCAGAGAATAGAACCGGCACCAACACATTCCCATCCAGGGCTTGGATCACTCCATAGGCAAGCAGCAGCCAATAAAACTCACTGCTCAACCCCCACTGGAACAGACCAACGATCGCCACTGGCACCGTCACCACCGCCGCGCCAATGTATGGGATCAGTACCGAACAGCCAACCGCCACCGCAAGAAGAATCGAGTAACGCAGATCCATCAGGGCAAAAGTGATATAGCTGATACCGCCAACAATTAAGATCTCCAGCACCTTACCGCGAATGTAGTTTGAGATTTGTTCGTTCATCTCCACCCATACCTTCGTCGCCAATCGACGGTTATTGGGTAAGATACCAGTCAGCATCACCAACATCTCTTGCTTATCTTTGAGCAAAAAGAACACTAGAAGCGGTACTAGCACCAGGTAAACCGCTAGTGTTGCAAGGCTAACCAGCGAAGCCAGTGAGCCCTTAACCACCGTTTCACCAAAAGCCAACACCTGGTTTTTACCATTATCGATGATGGTTTCAACAATCTGCAGATTGGCTAATTCCGGGTAACGTTTGGGGAGATCGCCAACAAACACCTGCAGGTCGGTGTACATCTTTGGAAGATCGTTGACTAGGTTGGCCACCTGCTGCCATACCGTTGGGACGAGACCAAAGACAGCCAATAGCATCAAGCCACAGAATGACGTCACGACGAGAATGACGCTCAGTGTTCGGGGCATGCCGATTCGAGTCAGTTGACCGACTGGCCACTCAAGCAGGTAAGCAAACACAATGGCCACCAGCAAGGGGGCGATCAGCCCACCAAAAAAGTAGATAGTAATAAACCCAAAGATCAGTATTGCCACCAAGCTCACTGCATCTGGGTCAGAAAAGCGTCTTCGATACCAGCGCCGCACCATTTCAAACATTAATTACTTATCCTTTTTTAGACTGATATTAATCTCATCACCTGACTGATGGAGAGTATAAGAAATTGACTGAGCAATCATATAGCGTTCTATGTCGCGATAAGAAGCCCGATCTTGTAAGCATACATTCGCCACGGAGCCTTTCGGCATTTTGAGCCAGAAGCGCTTGAAGAGTAGCAAAGCTTGCGGGCAACGTTGTTCTGTTAGGTCTAGGTAGTTGTCAGGCATCAGCAAGTTACAAAGATTATTGTCTGAACATTGTATCTGCTTTTTATCAACGTCAAAAGCGATTGGCGTACAAAGAAATGTATAGAAATGATACACTCCCTCGGTTGAAACTCGTTGGCATTTGTGTTGTCAATGTAGTAGAAGATCCAAAGGGTACAGTCCCGATGTTATGGAGTAACCGCTATCAACACGTTTTTCCGTCCACGCTCGTTGCTCGCGCTCACCTTGAGTGCTGCATTGACTTTTCCAACCAGCGTGAACGCTGACACCATCGAATTGCCGAACATAGGCACAGCGGCTGGAGGCACTCTGAGTATTGCACAGGAGTCGGTGTATGGTGAGGCCTATATGCGCATGTTGCGAAATAGCTACCCGATCGTCAACGACCCTGTGCTAAATCAATACATTGACAGCCTTGGTCATCGCTTAGTCGCCAACGCCAACGACGTCAAAACCCCGTTTACCTTCTTTATGATTAGTGATCGCAATATCAACGCGTTCGCTTTTTTCGGCGGGTATGTCGCCCTGCATACTGGCTTGTTTCTGCATGCCAAAACGGAGAGTGAGCTGGCCTCTGTCGTCGCGCATGAGATTGCGCACGTCACCCAACGGCACCTCGCTCGCTCGATGGAAGACCAAGCTCGCCGTAGCCCTGCGACTATCGCTGCCCTTGCAGGCTCCTTACTCCTTGCTATCGCCGCGCCTGAGGCCGGTATCGCGGCGATCACTGCTACCGCTGCTGGCAGTATGCAAAGCCAGATCAATTACACGCGCAGCAACGAGAAAGAAGCGGACCGATTCGGTCTC
Organism: Vibrio sabulosilitoris; assembly: GCF_055391395.1. Taxonomy (NCBI): domain Bacteria; kingdom Pseudomonadati; phylum Pseudomonadota; class Gammaproteobacteria; order Vibrionales; family Vibrionaceae; genus Vibrio; species Vibrio sabulosilitoris. The sequence goes on along the minus strand of NZ_AP029599.1, from coordinate 1,389,513 downwards.
GCTACCATGGCGAAGGCGGGCTTTGAGGCTAACGCGATGCCGAGATTTTTCAGTCGCCTTGCTGATGAGTACCGCTATGCGAGTAAGCCACCACCCATGCTACTCACTCACCCACTCCCAGAAGATCGTGTCACAGATTCACGCGAGCGTGCGCAACAATACCCGCCATTGCGTATCATGCCCTCGCTCGATTACCACCTTGCTCGCAGTCGGATAGTGGCGCGCTACGCCGGGATTAATAGTGATGCTGCTCTCGACTGGATGGAACGTGCCCAACGTCGAAGCGACGCCAAGCTCGCTGATGCGTTCGAATACGGCCGTGCCTTAGTGTATCTTGATAGCAAGAAGCTTGACCAAGCCGAACCAATTTTGACTAAGTTGCTCGCTGGCGACCCGAACAACCTGTTTTATCTGGATGCGGCTGCTGATCTCTATATTGAGAAAGGTGAGCCAAAAGTAGCGATTGATAAGTTACAACGAGCACTTAAGCAAACCCCTCGCAACGACGTACTGACGATCAACTACGCCAACGTGCTGCTCAAGGACCAGCAATACACTGACGCTGCACGAATTTTGCAACGCTATACCCACGACAACCCAGAAGATGTCAACGGCTGGCATCTGCTATCAGAAGTCAGTGACGCGCTGGGCAATCGCGATGAAGAGCTGGCGGCGCGCGCAGAAATTCTAGCGCTCAAAGCCAACTGGAATCGTGCTATCCAACTCTACGCCCAAGCCGGTCAGATTGCCGAGCTAGGTAGTTTAAAACAGGCGCGCTATGACGCCAGAATTGACCAACTAATGGAGCAGCGCGACCGCTTTCTCAATCTGAGATAGCCGCGCTAGAACCAACAACAATAACCAAAGGAATCACTATGTCAGTCATCATTTATCATAACCCACGCTGCTCAAAGAGCCGACAAACCCTGACTCTTTTGCAAGAGCAAGGTATAGACCCACAGGTGATCAAATACCTTGAGACCCCGCCAGAGCAAGCGGAACTGCGCCAACTTTTTACTAAACTTGGCCTTGATGATGTGCGCGCGATGATGCGCGTCAAAGAGGACATCTACAAGCAACTTGAGCTGAAACTCGCCGACGACGATCAGCTGTTTGCCGCGATGGCCGAGCACCCAAAACTGATTGAGCGTCCGATTGTGGTTAATAATGACCAAGCTCGATTGGGTCGTCCACCTGAGCAAGTACTTGAGATTGTTTAATGGCTAGGATTCTGGTCCTTTATTACAGCCGACACGGTAAGACGCGCCTGCTCGCGCGTCATATCGCACGCGGTGTTGAGTCCGTTAAGGGCTGTGAGGCATTGCTCATGACCGTCAGTGAGTTGGAGAGTACTCAAGCGGCGCAAGATCCTGTCGCGGACTTGGCCGACTTAGCCGATTGTGATGGCCTCGCCCTCGGCAGCCCAGTCTGGTTTGGCAATATGGCCGCCCCTCTCAAGCACTTTTGGGATCAAACTACCCAGTTGTGGGTTAGTGGTGCGCTCATCGATAAGCCGGCCTGCGTGTTTACCTCATCAAGCAGCCTACATGGCGGCCAAGAAACCAACTTACAAAGCATGATGCTGCCCCTATTTCATCATGGCATGCTGGTTATGGGCATTCCCTATAGTGAGCCTGCGCTGCATACCACTCAATCAGGGGGAACCCCTTACGGTGCCACCGCGGTTGGCGACGAACACTCGCTCAGCTCACATGAGAGCGAACTGGCGCAAAGTTTGGGCGTCCGTCTTGCTAAGGCAGCCTGCAGGCTCAAAGACGTCTAGCTTTCATCTCTCATCGTTCTTGGCGCAGTGACGCCGCCACCACACAGACAAGGATCAAGGCGGCGCCGACGCCCTGTACCCAAGTCAGACTCTCCTCAAGCCAAAAGATAGCAAATAGTGCGCCCCACAAGGGTTCACTGCCCATTAACAAGGAAACTCGGGTCGGCGAGGTGCGACGCACGGCGTAGTTTTGTACTGCAAAAGCAAACAAGGTGCAAAACACCACTAGGTACGCGGTGATCAGCCAATAAGCCCCACTGTTAGGCAGTGTGAGTGAATCACCACTCAACGCCATAACCAACAATGCGCTGGCAGCTACGGTTGTCGATTGCAATGCCGTCAAGGTTACCGTAGTAACCTGTTTCCCCTCGGTCAATTGCTTGGTACATGTCACCATTAAGGCTCGAAGCAGCGCGGCACCGAGAATGAAATAATCCCCCCGATTCAACGACCAGCTGCGCTCACTTTGATAAGTGAGCAAAAATACGCCAATCACGCTTAAAAAAGCCAGTAGCACTATCCCCTGCCCCACGGCCTTTCGGTTAATCAAACGCTCTGCCACAGTCGTAAAGATCACCGATAGGCTGATCAAAAAAGCGGCATTCGACGCGCCGGTGTGAAAAACACCATAAACCTCACAGAAAAAGATCGCCGCAAGTACTCCTCCAGTAGGCAGTGCGACCAGCCAATCTCGATTGTGACCATGTTGAAAGTCTCGCACCACGAATGGCATCAGTAGTAAGCTCGTTAAGCTAAAGCGCACGGCAATAAAGCCGAGTACTGATGTAAACACCAAGGCTGATTTGGTTAAGCCGTAACTTGATCCCCAGACAATCGCCACAGCGAGTAGCAGTAGCTCGGTAAAAGGAAAGCGTGCTCCTCGGTTTAAGGTATCAACTAGAGTGGACATGGTTAGCCTCCCTACTTGGTAAATGCGATAACCAACACATCACGCATACCTATTGGCGTGTTGACACACGCAGAGACATTCAGCCGATTGAGCGTCGAATCGCTATCGATCCACTGATAATGTTGCTCTCTTAGCTGCTGAGCATTGTGACGGTCAAAGTCTTGGCGAGAAATGAGCTTCATTGCCACCCCTTCAATTGATACATTCTTGACCACATAAGTATTGATACATAACCTCAGAGTAACAATATTGCAAAATTGCACAGGATAATTGCGCTATGGACACAAATAAGCTTATTCCCTTACTGCCGGAGATGGCCGTGTTTGTCAAAGTGGTTGAGCTAGAGAGCTTTTCCAAAGCAGCTCATCACCTTGGAGTTGCTCCTTCATCAGTATCTCGCACAGTGTTGCGCTTGGAAGCGGCCCTGACGGAAAAGTTACTTGAACGCACTACGCGTAAAATGCGCCTCACCCCAATCGGACAAGAGGTATTCGTCCTGTGTAAAGATATGCTTGATGCAGCAAAACTTGCAGTCCGCGCTGCCCAATCCGATCGCTCCGAGGTCTCAGGTACCTTGCGGGTGGCAGCGCCAAAGGCGCTCTCAAGGCAAGCTCTGATGCCTATCGTGATGGACTTCATCAACGAGTATCCCAGAGTGAAACTGCAACTCAAGGTGGCCGACCACTACATCGACCCAATTGGTGACGAAGTGGATATTTTGATCCAAATCACTCACTCCCCAACCGAAGGCCTAATTTCACGCACGCTTGGGCATTGTCAACTGCTGATGGTGGCTGCGCAGTCTTACCTCAACGAAAATGGCGCCCCTGTCCATCCAGAGCAGTTGGAGGTGCACAACTGTATCCGCTTGGGAGAGAACCCGCGTGACTGCCTGTGGGAAATGAGCAACGGCAGGCAAAAGCACATCGTCAATGTCACTGGGTCCTTTGTCTGCAATCACTCTGAGATCCGTCTTGAGTCTGTGCTTCGAGGAATCGGTATATCAGTCTTCCCTGAGTTCACAATCCAGCCCTATATCAAGCGCGGGCAGGTGGTTGCTGTACTCCCTGATTGGCACGTGAGTGGTAACTATCAGGGTGATATCGTCGCCCAGTACGCTCAATCTAAGTTTGTGCCAACCCAGATAAAGGCCTTCATTGATTACGTTGAGCAGCGATTGCCGCAGTCTTTTTAATCCGTCTCATCACTGCTAGCGGCTAAAGACGGCGCATGTTGGGGTATGTTATGCTGTTACATTCAAGTAACATCTTGTTTTATCATAAGTAGAAAGGCTGATATCGACATGGATAACCTCACCACAACCACACGCCGGGTTCGTTATTTTGCCCTCTGCGCCCACTTGGCATTACTGACCTGGGTGGTTGTGTGGCAATCGACCCTATCTCCCCACCCACAGATAAGCCCAATCGCCTTAACCTTGCTATGGGCGACGCCACTATTACTGCCCTTACCTGGGATGCTGGCTGGCAAACCCTATACTCACGCCTGGACCAACTTTATCCTGATGCTGTACTTTCTTCACAGCCTGACAATCATTTATCTTGATGAGGGTGAGCGTTGGCTGGCGATTATCGAGCTCGTGATTGTCTCTGCCGCCTTTATTGCCAATACCCTGTATGCTCGAATGCGAGGTAGAGAGCTTGGGCAAAGACTAAAAAAGATCTCTGAATTGGAGCGAATTGAAAAGCAGAAGTATGATGTAAAGGAGTAGATTTCAAGGCATAGCAACGAGGACTCGGTTGAGTCCTCGTATCACAAAATTAAAGTGCAAAGGTTAACGGTTCAGATTCCAAATCAGGCTCTGGCACTTGCACAGCAGGCTGTGGCACTTCAGCTGCGCTGTCCTCAGCCACGATATTTCCCAGCGCCTCTTGCACTGATTGCTCGAATACCCCGCGTGACGAAAGCAGCTCGACCTCAAATGTCACCCTATCCGCTTGGACTTGTACTACACTGGCACTCGCCACACTGCTCAGGGCCTCTAGACCACGCTCCAGTTTAAATAGCTGTGAGGCCTTGACGACATTCTCAAACGTCACAACTGTTTGACCAGCGCTTTGTACATTGCTTTGCAATGCGTTGTGCTGTGAATAGTAGGTCGCAAGCTGGTCAATGATCTGCTCAGCCGCCTCAATGCTTGAGGCGCTATCACGCTGCGTGTTACGCAGGCCATCACTTGGCTGCTGCGCATAGTGGTTCCAGCGTGTATTGCGTGCATCACGACGCACCACCAGCACCCCATCAACCGGGTAGCGCTGACTCGACGCCTCAACCGTTGCGGTGAAGTTACCCCAAATATCCGACACCTCGATACTGGTCATGTCTTCAAAATCCCCTAGAGGGAAAGTCAATGGTACGCCACGTAATCGCGCTTGCTGTTTCAGCTCACGCATAAACTCGGTATCTGCGTATTCCCAGCTGATCGCTCTCTGCTCTGGACTGTCTTCTGCCAACCATACCAAGACGGTCTGACGTCTTGCAGGCCAGTAAGGGAGCTCTGCCTGAACAAGCAGCTCGCGTATCGCTGGCTCACTGAACACGAGGCGAATGACTTGGTCCTCGTCTCGAGAGGCATAGCTTATCTGTCTCACATAGCGCGACGTCTGCCCAAGTGCTTTACGGATCACCGGGTTACTCGCAGCATCGGCATCACCTGAGGCTCGCACAATGACCTGCTCAAGCCCCTTTGCGCGTGCCTGCTGATCGCCATTGGCTGCCGCCGGGTCAATGACAACCGACGATTGATAAAGATTCACCTGACTCATAGCCAAAACGGGCAAGCTGAGCAGGCTAATAATAAACAATGCAATTTTACGCATACTGATCCTAATGTTGCTGTCGATATTGCCCTCGCTACGGCCATAAGACCTGTAACTGGCTATGATGTCAGAGCGACTGAGGACGATGATAAGCAAGTCTCTGCCCATCAGCAAGCTCACTCGGCGCTAATTGGCGCAAACTTAGCACTAATTAGCCCAGCAAGCGCTTTAGGACACAGTTGAATATCCAAACCACGCTTGCCTGCACTGACGCAGATCTGCGCCTGAGGCTGAGCTGATTGCTCGATGACGGTTGGCAAGCGCTTCTTTTGACCCAGTGGACTTATCCCACCGACAACGTATCCAGTAACAGACTGCGCGACGATGGGATCGGCCATCACGGCTTTTTTGGCACCCAATGCTTTGGCCACCAGTTTAAGGCTCAGTTTGCGATCAACGGGAATGATCGCTACCGCTAGGTTTTTCACCTGACCATCCAATGCCACCAGTAAGGTTTTAAACACTTGCTCTGCCGGCAGGCCAAGCACCTCTGCCGCCTCTAGGCCATAGCTCTCGACCCTAGGGTCATGTTCATACTGCAATACCTTGTGTAGTGTAGCGCGCTTTTCAAGTAGTTTGATTGCTGGTGTCATGGTCAACCGCCCATTTGCATCCGAGCAAATGGGCACACTCCCTGTGAGTTAAATTAGTGGTAAATGATGCGCTTGCCTGGTGCAAGGCGTTCGACATCAATTGGGCTATTGGTTTCAAGATACTCTTTCAGCACCTCGGCATCAACAAATCCTGTGTTCACGTAACCGGGGTGGTCAGTAAGAACTGGGTAACCATCCCCACCCGCTGCGTTAAAGCTCGGCACGGTAAAACGATAGGTTCGTTCAGGATCAAGTGGCTCTCCACCAATTTCAACCTGACTCACCTCGCCATTGGCCACCACCATGCTGATGCCAGCAAACTGGGCATAGGCACCAGAATCGACCGGTTTGGTTGCGACTTGATTAAGATACGCCCGCACTTCCTCGCCGGACATATCGGTATAGCTAACCATATTGCCAAACGGCTGCACAGTCAGCACATCCTTGTAGGTCACCTCACCGGCTTCTATTGAATCACGCACGCCGCCCGAGTTCATCACACCAAAATCGGCTTTCGCGCGCTGCATATGAGCCAGAGCAATCAAATATCCGAGATTGGTTTGCTCAAAGCGCACTACATTGCGATCGCCAACTAACTTGCCATTAGTGATTGCTATGGTTTCACCAAGTTGCGCCTCACCCACTTGCTGATAAGGCAGCAGAAAAGCCTCCAATTCTGGGTCAGGTGCAATTTCACTGCGCACAAAGACGCGCTGCAACTCGCCATTTAGCTCAACTTTTTGCTTGAGATTGACCGGGATAAGATCATAACTCACCATCGCAAGCTGGCCATTTTCAAACTCAAAGTCCGCGCGCCCTACGTATTTGCCCCACTCATGGGCTTGAACAATGTAAGTGCCATTTTGCACATCCGGCTGACAGGCATCCCCAGGCTTAAAACTGCGCTGATACATATTAGGGCCTTCCATACACACCGGCTCTTGTGAGTGACCACCCACTATCATATCGAGCATGCCTGGTTCGAGAAAGCGTGCCAAGGCAACATCGCCAGGCGCATTGACGCCTCGATTACCGTCGGCGTAGTGTCCCATGTGTGTCACGGCAAAAATCAGGTCCGGTTGCTCGGTCTTCTGCAACTCAGCAATCAATGCCTTAGCCTCAGCCTTGGGATCACGAAACTCAATCCCACCGATAAACTCTGGGTTCGCTATCTTGGCGGTGTCTTCGGTCGTCAACCCGATCACGGCAATGCGCAGCCCCTGCTTTTCAAATATTTGGTAGGCTTGATACTTGCGCTTCCCAGTTTGCTTGTCATAAATATTCGCCGACAGCACGGGAAAATTGGCCCACTCGATCTGCTTTTCCAATACTTCCAGGGGGTTATCAAACTCGTGATTACCCAGCGCCATCGCATCATAGCCAATCAAGCTCATCCCTTTAAAGTCAGGCTCTGCATCTTGCAAGTCCGACTCAGGCACACCGGTATTGATATCCCCACCAGAGAGCAAGAGTACACTCCCTCCTTGCTGCTCAATCTCTGCACGCAGCTGATCAATTAAGGTTTTCCGCGCAGCCATCCCATACTCACCGTAACGATTTGGCCAAAAACGCCCATGATGATCATTGGTGTGTAAAATAGTCAGTCGATAGGTAGTATCCGCTTGCCATGTCTGAGCCGGTTCACTTGCACAGCCCAAAAACACCAGAGCGCAAATACCCAGCAAACCAATTTTTACTAACGATCGTTTTCTCATCAATTTTCCCTTTGCTTTCCATATTTCACTAAATAATAGTCGGAGAACATTTCATCCCGGGGATACATAACCTATCACGCCCACTAAACGCCCCACTCCTCGTAGGGCAGCACCCGTTCCCGAACCCGCCCCTAGAACTCTTTGTGCTTTAAATATAAAACACAAAAAGCGAGCCGAAGCTCGCTTTTTTAATTAATTTATATGCAGTTATCGAATATCGATGTGCTCAAAGCCTTTGATGAGGTCATCAAGCGCTTTCATCTGTGCAAGGAAAGGCTCAAGCTTATCCAGTGGTAGTGCCGATGGTCCGTCACACATTGCCTGTTCTGGATTTGGGTGCGCCTCGATAAACAGACCCGCGATACCAGTTGCCAAGCCCGCTTTAGCCAGCTCTACCGTTTGCTCACGACGACCACCAGAGGCTGCGCCCGATGGATCGCGCATCTGCAGTGAGTGGGTCACGTCAAAGATGATAGGGCTGCCGTTTGACGCCTTCTTCATCACGCCAAAGCCAAGCATATCAACGACTAGGTTATCGTAGCCATGGCAAGCACCACGCTCACACAGGATCACGTTCTCGTTGCCACACTCGGCAAATTTTTCAACGATATTTCCCACCTGACCTGGGCTCATAAATTGCGGTTTTTTCACATTAATCACCGCGCCGGTTTTCGCCATTGCCTCAACGAGATCAGTCTGGCGGGCAAGAAACGCTGGTAGCTGGATCACGTCGACCACATCGGCCACAGGCTGGGCTTGCGCTTCGGTATGCACGTCAGTGATGATCTTCACGCCAAAGGTATCCTTTAGCTCTTGGAAGATCTTCATCCCTTCTTCAAGCCCTGGCCCGCGGTATGAATGCACTGAGCTGCGGTTGGCTTTGTCGAACGATGCTTTGAAAACGTAAGGGATACCTAACTTCTCTGTTACCTTCACGTAGTGTTCACAGATCTGCATCGCAAGGTCACGCGACTCAAGTACGTTCATACCGGCAAACAGCGTAAATGGCTTATCGTTGGCTACTGGAATATCACCAACATGAACTACTTTTTGTTCCATGTTATTTCTCTATTGTAAGCGGCATTAGCACCGCGATTAGTGTAGAACAACTTCCTTGCGACCCATTATATTCACTTGCGTTTTGAGTAACTCAGCCGCTGGGTCTTCAGGACATTGGTCGATAAAATATTGATAATCAGTCAGAGCGATCTGGTGACACTCTAGCTGTTGATAAATAAAACCACGGTCACGGATTTCATAAGGATCATCGGGGACAAAGGTTAACGCGAGGTCAGTGCAGCGCAGAGCCAGTGTGTAGTTTTCTTCCCGTAGCAAGGCGCTTTTCAGCAGTGCTAACCAGCGGCCAATCACCGTCGCATGGTCCGTCACCTCAAGATCCTCAGGCTTGATCGCCGCAAGTGGGCCATCATGTCCAACTAACCATGCACGCAGTGTATGGGTCGTAACATACTCACCATTGAATGGGTTGAGGTATTGCGACTCCCCGTTCTGCCAGTCGATACGCACGACAAACTGAGTAGGAAACGCAATGCCTTGCATGCGAAAGCCTAGCTTGCGACCGAAGTACAACAGGATCGCGCCAAGGCTGACCGGAATGCCACGTCGACGCTCGAGTACCTGATCAACAAAACCATTGCTCGAGTGGAAGTAGCTGTCGTGGTCACCCTTAAACCCCCATTCGGAGTAAAACAGACGCAGTAGAGACTCGAAACGACTCTGCTCGTGACGCTCATTGACCAGCGTCAACTCTGCTTCTCTAAGCAGCCGGTTGAGTTCCTCATGAGCCCAATGTAACTGGGTGTCTGGATTGATCGCTTGGTTAAGGATCAAAGCTCCCTCGACCAGTTCAATCGCGTCAAAATCTTCGTCAAACAGTTGTTGCATTTTGTTCCTAAAACTACGTTAAGTCAGGCTCAACCCAAAAGCATGGGTACTTTACTCACCGCGACTTTACCCGCCATCGCAAGCCAGCCCAGCGCGCCAAAGAAAGCGAATGTTCTCAGCAGGTTATTGCGCGCCATTTTGAGTGAAAAAAAGCCCAGCGCAATATAAGCAATCACGCAGGTGAATTTCTCGCTCAACCATAAACCGCCCGGAGCCAGTGGCGTAAAGCCGGTCATAAACATCAAAATCAAACCGGTGAGCAAGAGTAAGCTATCGTTCACATGGGGAAAGACGCGAAAAAATTTGGCTTGAGTTAAGCCAGAGTTAGCCATCATCATTGCATAACGCACAGTCAAAAGCGCTGCGCTGAGTGCGATGGTCAACAGATGAAGTTGTTTTATGCCTTCGTACATAATCTCACCTATGAAATAGTCGTCCACTGACCAAGGGTCACTCGGTCGTTATTACCAAAGTCTTTTTCAGTCACCACCGAGTTAAAACCAAACTCATGCAAAATAGCGCGTACAGCCTCACCCTGATCATAGCCATGCTCAAGCAGCAGCCAGCCACCTTGGAGCAAGTACGCCCGTGCGTGCTCGGTGATGTAGCGAATATCCGCCAGACCATGGTTATCTGCCACCAACGCTGTTTTCGGCTCAAAACGCACATCACCCTGCTCTAGGTGCGGATCCTCGGCATCGATGTAGGGTGGGTTTGAGGTGATCACGGCAAACTTTGCACCGCTCTCAAGTGGCTGATACCAACTGCCGTGCAAAAACTCTGCATTGCTCAGGCCAAGGCGATCACGGTTTTCGCAAGCCAGCTGATAAGCGCTTGATTGAAAATCGATACCGATCACTCGGCGCTGAAGCAGCTCAGAGGCTAACGCCAAAGCAATCGCGCCCGTACCCGTACCAAGATCAAGCACATCACCCTCGATACCCTGCACCTTATCTAAGGCCAGTTCGACCAAGCGCTCAGTATCAGGACGCGGGATCAGGGTTGAGGTGGCCACTTTGAGCTCTAACGACCAAAATTCGCGATACCCAAGGATGTATGCCATCGGCTCACCCTGCTCTCGACGCACAGTCAGCGTCTCTAGCTGAGCTTGTTGTTCGCCGCTGAGTGTCTTCTCAGGCCAAGTCAACAGGTAGCTGCGCGGTTTATCGAGCACGTGACACAACAACAAGGCAGCGTCTAGCGATGCAGTTTCACTGCCGCTGTCGGTCAAGCGAGCGGTCACCGCTCGCTGGATTTGGTCTATTCGTTGCAATGACATGCGCTTAGCTGTTGTCAGCCAAAGCAGCCAACTGATCGGCTTGGTGCTCTTGAACCACTGGGTCAATCAGGGTTTGCAGGTCGCCCTCAAGCACTTCATTGAGGCGGTAGATTGTTAGGTTGATACGGTGGTCTGAAACGCGACCTTGTGGGTAGTTGTAAGTGCGGATACGGTCGCTACGATCACCCGAACCAAGTAGGTTACGACGGGTATCAGAGACCTCAGCTGCACGGCGTGCTTCTTCAGCCTGAACAATACGTGCTGCCAGCACAGACATCGCCTTAGCTTTGTTTTTGTGCTGTGAACGCTCGTCCTGACACTCTACTACTGTGCCGGTTGGCAAGTGGGTAATACGAATCGCTGAGTCCGTGGTGTTAACGTGCTGACCACCCGCGCCTGATGCACGGAAGGTATCGATTTTCAGGTCAGCAGCCTTGATCTCAGGCAGGTCTGCCTCTGGGATCTCAGGCATGATCGCAACCGTACATGCCGAGGTATGCACGCGACCTTGCGATTCGGTCTCTGGCACACGCTGAACACGGTGACCACCCGACTCGAACTTCATGGTGCCGTAAACACCGTCGCCGCTCACTTTAGCGATCATCTCTTTATAGCCGCCCTGCTCTGACTCGCTGCAGCTCATTACCTCAACGCGCCAGCCTTGCTTCTCAGCAAACTTTGAGTACATACGGAATAGGTTACCGGCAAAGATGCCCGCCTCATCGCCACCCGCACCCGCGCGGATTTCTAGGAAACAGTTACGCTCATCGTTTGGATCTTTTGGCAGCAGCAGGATCTGCAGCTCGTCATTCAAGCGCTCAATCGCTGCTTTGGCCTCTTTGATCTCTTCTTGAGCCATCTCACGCATCTCTTGATCGTCTTCCTTTGCCATCTCCTCAGCCGCTTCAAGGTCATCTTGCGCGCTTTGGAAGGCTTGGAAACACTGAGTCACCTCTTCTAGCTGTGAATACTCACGTGATAGAGCGCGGAACTTATCCTGATCGCCAATCACATCTGGGTCACCCAGCAGGTGTTGAACTTCTTCGTAGCGTTCAACAAGTGTTTCTAATTTCGCTAAAATTGAGGCTTTCATAGTTTCGTCTTATCTGGTTTCTATCTGGAGAGAGGCTTATGAATTTAAACCCAAAGACTCTCGAATAATCTGTAGTTTGTCGTACTGTCCATCTTGTGCCGCCTGTTGCATCGCTTGGGTCGGGGCATGGATCAACTTGTTGGTCAGTTTGTTGCTGAGTTCTGTCAGCACTTTTTCAGGCTCCGCGCCAGCGGCTATCGCCTGTAAGCCCTTTTCGAGCAGAGCTTGGCGAACCTCATGGGCATCGTCTCGATAACGACGAATGCCATCCACCGACTTGAGGGCACTGTGCCACTCCATAAAGCTGGCACTCTCATCGACGACAATCTCTTCTGCCACCACCGCCTCAGCACGGCGCTGCTCAATGTTGGAGTCTACTATCGATTGTAGATCATCCACGGTATACAGATAGGCATCCGCAAGGTCTGCCACTTGCGCCTCGATATCTCGAGGTACCGCAATATCAATCAGCAGCATTGGCTGGCGTTTGCGCTGTTTGAGTGCCGTTTCAACCATGCCTTTACCTATGATTGGCAATGGGCTTGCGGTTGAGCTGATCACAATATCGGCCTTGGCCATGTAAGCTGGGATCTCGTTAAGCGCGATCACTTCAGCACCGAATTCATTGGCAAGTCCGAGCGCGCGCTCTCGCGTGCGATTCGCCACTATCATCTGAGTGCAGCCATTGCTGGCCAAATGCTTGGCCACCAACTCGATCGTTTCACCCGCACCGACTAATAGGACCGTCGATTTACTCAAGGATTCAAAGATGTGTTTGGCCAACGTGCAGGCAGCATACGCCACCGAAACGGCAGCGCCACCTATATCAGTTTCCGTGCGCACGCGTTTTGCCACCGAAAAGCCTTTCTGAAACCATTTTTCTATCGAAGTGCTCACCGCTTGGTGGGTTTTTGCATCCGCAAAGGCTTGCTTCACCTGGCCGAGAATTTGTGGCTCCCCCAACACCAATGAGTCGAGACCACAAGCGACGCGCATCAAGTGTGCAATCGCCTCTGCATCGTGGTGAAAGTACAAGCTTGAGCGTAACTCACTGGCTTCAACTTGGTGGAAGTCCGTGAGCCATTGAGCTAAGTGTTTCGCTTCATGGTCATCGACATCGCAATAGAGTTCGGTACGATTACACGTCGAAAGGATCACCCCACCGTTAATTCCCTCTACCTGCTTAAGCTCAGATAGCGCACGAGACAACTTATCCGGACCAAAAGCAACTTTTTCACGCAACTCGACAGAGGCGGTGTTGTGGTTAATGCCAAGGGCAAGCAGGGTCATGAAATCAAGGTTCTCTATCGATGAGGGGAACAAACGTAAAACGAGAATTTTACTTGATGGCCCGGAATATGGAAAGAGGGAGTCGCCGCTTTTATGTGCTTTACCTTCCTATGCGGTTTATCTGTCACTCCATTTTAGTGATATAGTTGTATCTCAAAGAGAATTTGCTCAAGAATTACGTAAGCCCATCGAGAACTGAGACCTTATCGCCCATGAACCTGTTTCGTTCGTTACAACCCCTCATACTGGTTGCACTTCTTACCGTGTTGAGCGCCTGTACCACACTGCCTGAGAGTCACACCAGTGTTGAGTGGCAATCCCATCAACAACAGCTGCAAGCCATCTCTCGCTACCAAGCCAGTGGCAAGCTTGGCTATATCGGACCTGACCAACGTCAGTCTCTGAATTTCTTCTGGCACTATGAAGACGGCGTGAGTCAACTCAACCTGCGAACCTTTCTCGGTCAATCGGTGCTGAACTTGCGCAGTGACCAAAACGGCACGACGCTGACCACGATGGATGGCGAGCGCTTTGAAGGCCGCAACGGCCAGCAACTCATTTTGCAACTCACCGGACTGAATATTCCGGTTGATGCTCTACCCGACTGGCTTCTCGGTCTACCAACCAACGCGGATAGCTTCATCCTTAATGAGGAGAACACCCTCAAATCACTGGATAAACTACTTGATACGCAAAGCTGGCGTCTCAACTACTACTCATACAGTGATGCGTCATTGGCAAATCAAATCATTCCGCTTCCGTCTCGCCTATCAATGAATAGCGACGAGACCAAACTCAATATTGTTATTTCCAAATGGGTAATCAATCCATGACCAACGCTTTTATCTGGCCATCACCCGCTAAGTTAAACCTGTTCCTCTACATCAACAACCAACGCAGCGATGGTTACCATGAGCTGCAAACCCTGTTTCAGTTTGTCGACTTTGGCGATGAGTTGATCATTGAACCCAACCAGAGTAGTGAGGTGACAATTACGCCTGAGATCCCAGGCTTAGAACTTCAAGATAACCTGATCTGGAAAGCGGCGATGGCACTTAAAACCCATACTGATGCCAGTCAGGGTGCCCATATCCAATTGAATAAGAAACTGCCGATGGGCGGAGGCATTGGTGGGGGCTCGTCTAACGCCGCCACGACACTGGTTGCATTAAATACATTGTGGGGTGTCGATCTTGATGACGATACCTTGGCAGAGATTGGCTTGCATTTAGGGGCGGACGTCCCGGTTTTTGTTCGTGGCCATGCGGCCTTTGCAGAGGGGGTTGGCGAAAAAATCGTCGCAGTTGAGCCCAAAGAGCGCTGGTATTTGGTGGTAAGACCGGATGTGAGCATCGCCACCGCCGATATTTTCCGCCACCCGCAATTGACCCGCGACACACCTAAACGCCCGTTAAATAAGCTTTTGAACTGTCGATACGAAAACGATTGCGAAAAAATTGTCAGATTGCTCTATCCAGAGGTTGATAAGCAACTTTCATGGCTGCTACAATACGCGCCGTCTAGGTTGACGGGGACTGGATCGTGCATTTTTGCTGAGTTTGACAGTGAGCAACCCGCTCGCGATGTCCTGGCTAAATTGCCCGAAAATGTCTCGGCTTTTGTCGCTCAGGGGCGCAATATTTCGCCACTGAAAACGGCCTTAACTGCCTTCACTGCTTAGACAAAAAAACAATTTAAATTCTGCATGCAACTCTGAGGTTTCCACCGTGCCTGATATGAAGCTATTTGCTGGTAACGCATCTCCTGATCTAGCGCAACGTATTGCTGACCGTCTATACATCTCTCTTGGCGACGCTACTGTTTCTCGCTTTTCTGACGGCGAAGTTGCCGTGCAAATCAACGAAAACGTTCGTGGTAGTGATGTATTCATCATCCAATCTACTTGTGCTCCAACCAATGACAACCTAATGGAATTGGTTGTAATGATTGATGCAATGCGCCGTGCTTCTGCTGGCCGTATTACAGCAGTTATTCCTTACTTCGGCTACGCTCGTCAAGACCGTCGCGTTCGCTCTGCACGTGTGCCAATCACGGCCAAAGTCGTTGCTGATTTCCTATCAAACGTTGGTGTTGACCGCGTTCTGACTATCGACCTGCACGCAGAACAAATCCAAGGCTTCTTCGACGTACCAGTAGACAACATCTTCGGTACACCAGTACTGCTTGAAGATATGCAAAGCCGTGGCCTAGAAAACCCAGTTGTGGTTTCTCCAGACCTAGGTGGCGTTGTTCGTGCTCGTGCAACAGCAAAAGCACTTGGCGACATCGACATCGCTATCGTTGATAAGCGTCGTCCACGCGCAAATGTCTCTGAGGTGATGAACCTTATCGGTGACGTAGAAGGTCGCGACTGTGTGATCGTTGACGATATGATCGATACCGGCGGCACACTATGTAAAGCGGCTGAAGCGCTTAAAGAGCGCGGCGCTAAACGTGTATTCGCTTACGCAACTCACGCGGTTTTCTCTGGCAACGCAGCAACCAACATCAAGAACTCAGTCCTTGACCAAGTGATCATCACTGACTCTATCTCTCTATCAAAAGAGATGGCAGCGACAGGTAAAGTAACCACACTAAGCCTATCTCGCATGCTAGCTGAAGCGATTCGCCGCATCAGCAACGAAGAGTCAATCTCAGCGATGTTCAACCAGTAATCTCTGGTATAAAGCGCACTAGTAAAGCACCTCTATTGAGGTGCTTTTTTCGTTTTAGGCTCACGGCTTGCGATTGAATGCACGCTTGCCAATTTCTGTGCTATCATACGGCGCTTTTAAAATACCCAAAGAGATCCTCCCTTGAGTCAACAGATTAAATTACTGGTTGGTCTAGCGAATCCTGGACCGGAATATGCGAAAACACGTCACAACGCTGGGGCGTGGGTTGTGGAAGAGCTTGCCCGCTCGAACAACGTGATGCTTAAGAATGAAGCCAAGTTCTTCGGTTACACAGGTCGCATTCTGCTCAACGGTGAAGATCTTCGTTTATTGATCCCGACCACCTTTATGAACCTGTCTGGTAAAGCCATCTCTGCACTGGCAAAGTTTTATCAAATCAAGCCTGAAGAGATCATGGTGGCTCACGATGAGCTTGACCTTCCTCCAGGTGTAGCTAAATTCAAAAAAGGCGGCGGTCACGGCGGTCACAACGGCCTGCGTGACACCATCAGTAAACTGGGCAACAACAAAGAATTTTACCGCCTCAGAATTGGCATCGGCCATCCTGGGCACAAAGATAAAGTATCGGGTTATGTGTTAGGCAAGGCACCTGCCAAAGAGCAAGAGTGCCTTGACGCTGTGGTCGACGAGTCCGTTCGCTGCTTGGACATCCTTATCAAGGATGGCTTAACCAAAGCACAAAACCGCTTACACACGTTCAAAGCTGAATAAGGTTACTATCATGGGTTTTAAATGTGGCATCGTTGGTCTACCAAACGTTGGTAAGTCAACTCTGTTTAACGCACTCACTAAAGCGGGTATCGAAGCCGCTAACTTCCCTTTCTGTACTATCGAGCCAAACACGGGCGTGGTACCTGTGCCGGATCTACGTCTAGATGCACTAGCAAAGATCGTTAATCCACAGAAGATCCTGCCAACAACGATGGAGTTCGTTGATATTGCGGGTCTGGTTGCGGGTGCATCTCGTGGTGAAGGTCTTGGTAACAAATTCCTGGCAAACATCCGTGAAACCGACGCGATTGGTCACGTAGTTCGCTGTTTTGAGAATGAGAACATCGTTCACGTAGCAGGTAAGGTATCACCAATCGAAGATATCGAGGTGATCAACCTTGAGCTTGCGATGGCCGACCTAGACTCGTGTGAGCGTGCGATTCAGCGTAACGCGAAAAAAGCCAAAGGCGGCGACAAAGACGCGAAATTCGAACTGACTGTACTTGAAAAGCTACTTCCTGTGCTAACAGAAGGTGGTATGGCGCGTACGGTTGAGCTAAGCAAAGAAGAGTTAGCGGCTGTTGGCTACCTAAACTTCCTAACGCTTAAGCCTACCATGTACATCGCTAACGTTAATGAAGATGGTTTTGAAGATAACCCGTACCTAGATGCGGTACGTGAGTTTGCCGAAAAAGAAAACAACGTGGTGGTTCCAGTTTGTGCGGCAATCGAGTCTGAGCTATCTGAGCTAGATGACGAAGACCGTGAAGAGTTCCTCGAAGACATGGGTATTGAAGAACCAGGTCTAAACCGAGTGATTCGCTCTGGTTACGACCTACTGACTCTACAAACCTACTTCACTGCAGGCGTGAAAGAAGTACGCGCATGGACTATCCCTGTTGGCGCGACTGCACCACAATCAGCGGGTAAGATCCACACCGACTTCGAAAAAGGCTTTATCCGCGCAGAAGTGGTTGGCTACGATGACTTTATCCAGTTCAACGGTGAAAGCGGTGCAAAAGATGCCGGTAAATGGCGTCTAGAAGGTAAAGATTACATCGTTAAAGATGGCGACGTGATCCACTTCCGCTTCAACGTTTAATCGTATCGATTAAATTTACACCAAACAGTCAGCGTAATGCTGGCTGTTTTTGTTTATAGGCTCGATTGCCTAATGAATCGCGAACCGTAGACACGACAATTAAGTCACGAGTAAACGGAATAAAATCACCAGTTTTAGATCACAAATGCGCCCTTTTGCTCAAAAAGAAAGCGAACGATTAATTTATCCAATTTTAAGAAAAAAAACTGTTGACGGTTCCCGGGGATATCCGCATAATCCGCCCCGTTCTCAGCGATACAGCGCTGAAGCAAAACAGAGATGGCTACGTAGCTCAGCTGGTTAGAGCACATCACTCATAATGATGGGGTCACAGGTTCGAATCCCGTCGTAGCCACCATTCTCTGCTAAAGAATACAACATTATATTGAGTCACCAATTTTCAGTATAATTACAGAATTGATGCGGAAGTGGCGGAATTGGTAGACGCACCAGATTTAGGTTCTGGCGCCGCAAGGTGTGAGAGTTCAAGTCTCTCCTTCCGCACCATCTTTTGATAGTAACGTTCACGTTGCTTATCTGCAGGGCTATCGCCAAGCGGTAAGGCAGCGGCTTTTGATGCCGCCATTCCCTGGTTCGAATCCAGGTAGCCCTGCCATTCTTTAAGAGTGGCAATTTTTTGAAAAAAGAGTTGGCACTAGAGCGAAGTTTGTATTATATTCTTCGGCTCTCAAGAGTGGCTACGTAGCTCAGCTGGTTAGAGCACATCACTCATAATGATGGGGTCACAGGTTCGAATCCCGTCGTAGCCACCATTTATACAATGTTATATTGAGTCGCCAATCCTCGGTATAACTATAAAATTGATGCGGAAGTGGCGGAATTGGTAGACGCACCAGATTTAGGTTCTGGCGCCGCAAGGTGTGAGAGTTCAAGTCTCTCCTTCCGCACCATCTTTTGATAGTAACGTTCACGTTGCTTATCTGCAGGGCTATCGCCAAGCGGTAAGGCAGCGGCTTTTGATGCCGCCATTCCCTGGTTCGAATCCAGGTAGCCCTGCCACTATTAAAGTGGCGCCTTCACTAGAAGGAACACAATGTTAAGCTTGAGTTTTACCAATTACTCGCTTAACTACAGAATTAGTTGCGGAAGTGGCGGAATTGGTAGACGCACCAGATTTAGGTTCTGGCGCCGCAAGGTGTGAGAGTTCAAGTCTCTCCTTCCGCACCATTCTTTCTTTAGTAATAAAGAGATAACTCGTAAGAGTTCAGAGTGGCTACGTAGCTCAGCTGGTTAGAGCACATCACTCATAATGATGGGGTCACAGGTTCGAATCCCGTCGTAGCCACCATTCTTTCTTTGTGAGAGAACAAAATGTTATATCGATCTTACCAATCATCGGTGTAACTATAGAATTGATGCGGAAGTGGCGGAATTGGTAGACGCACCAGATTTAGGTTCTGGCGCCGCAAGGTGTGAGAGTTCAAGTCTCTCCTTCCGCACCATCTTTTGATAGTAACGTTCACGTTGCTTATCTGCAGGGCTATCGCCAAGCGGTAAGGCAGCGGCTTTTGATGCCGCCATTCCCTGGTTCGAATCCAGGTAGCCCTGCCACTATTAAAGTGGCGCCTTCACTAGAAGGAACACAATGTTAAGCTTGAGTTTTACCAATTACTCGCTTAACTACAGAATTAGTTGCGGAAGTGGCGGAATTGGTAGACGCACCAGATTTAGGTTCTGGCGCCGCAAGGTGTGAGAGTTCAAGTCTCTCCTTCCGCACCATTCTTTCTTTAGTAATAAAGAGATAACTCGTAAGAGTTCAGAGTGGCTACGTAGCTCAGCTGGTTAGAGCACATCACTCATAATGATGGGGTCACAGGTTCGAATCCCGTCGTAGCCACCATTCTTTCTTTGTGAGAGAACAAAATGTTATATCGATCTTACCAATCGTCGGTGTAACTATAGAATTGATGCGGAAGTGGCGGAATTGGTAGACGCACCAGATTTAGGTTCTGGCGCCGCAAGGTGTGAGAGTTCAAGTCTCTCCTTCCGCACCATCTTTAGTGGGATTGACACTTTAAACAATCCTGTTGGGCTATCGCCAAGCGGTAAGGCAGCGGCTTTTGATGCCGCCATTCCCTGGTTCGAATCCAGGTAGCCCAGCCATTACAAAACGTCTAGTTGATTCACCAATCGTCAGCTATGACTACAAAATTGATGCGGAAGTGGCGGAATTGGTAGACGCACCAGATTTAGGTTCTGGCGCCGCAAGGTGTGAGAGTTCAAGTCTCTCCTTCCGCACCATCTTTGATGTGATTGACATCTCAAACAATCAGTAGGGCTATCGCCAAGCGGTAAGGCAGCGGCTTTTGATGCCGCCATTCCCTGGTTCGAATCCAGGTAGCCCTGCCATTACAATGATATATCGATTCACCAATCGTCGGTATAACTACAAAATTGATGCGGAAGTGGCGGAATTGGTAGACGCACCAGATTTAGGTTCTGGCGCCGCAAGGTGTGAGAGTTCAAGTCTCTCCTTCCGCACCATTCTTTAGTGGGATTGACACTTTAAAACAATCAGTTGGGCTATCGCCAAGCGGTAAGGCAGCGGCTTTTGATGCCGCCATTCCCTGGTTCGAATCCAGGTAGCCCAGCCATTACAATATGGTTCAGTAGAGAGCACATTTGATGCCCCATCTATTGTCCCTGGTTCGGTTCTAGGTAGCCCAGCCATTACAAAACGTTCTCGAGATTCACCAATCATCTCGTTAACTACAAAATTGATGCGGAAGTGGCGGAATTGGTAGACGCACCAGATTTAGGTTCTGGCGCCGCAAGGTGTGAGAGTTCAAGTCTCTCCTTCCGCACCACTTTCTTTAGAAATAAAGAGCAGTGTGATTGACACGTTAAACAATCAGTAGGGCTATCGCCAAGCGGTAAGGCAGCGGCTTTTGATGCCGCCATTCCCTGGTTCGAATCCAGGTAGCCCTGCCATTACAATATGGTTCAATAGAAGCGCACATTTGATGCCCCATCTATTGTCCCTGGTTCGGCTCTAGGTAGCCCTGCCACTATTTACAAATACTTCTATAATTAGAGGTAGGCAACGTTAACGAGATTTACCAATCATCTCGTCAACTACAGAATTGATGCGGAAGTGGCGGAATTGGTAGACGCACCAGATTTAGGTTCTGGCGCCGCAAGGTGTGAGAGTTCAAGTCTCTCCTTCCGCACCATCATTCGAAAAGGTCTAGCTTTTGCTAGGCCTTTTTTCGTTTACTCCTCCTATTCTTCTACCCTTTGATCTGGTTAACTAATTACGCCTAGATCAACTCCTGTACCCATAACTAAAATCATTGGTGTCAGATATTTAGTGTTATCACAAAGGCGCTCTCAGTCCTGCTTAAAGGCCTCGATGAGGCTCAACCCATATATTCCTTCATTCTCCCTAGCTAAAAGCTCAATTTGGCTTTGGTCCTGCTCCTGTGCATTTATCACCGTCAAGTTCTTACGTACCTCGCCCAAACTTAATCACCACAATATGTTTCTGTGCATGTTGCTCAAATGGGGGCTCAGGTGGACAAGCAAGTACGGGTTAGTAACAAATGGTTGAGCATTGGTTAAAGATGAAAGATAAAAAGCGGGGATTTTGGTTTGAAAAACCGATGACGAGAGAGTCGAATTAAGGGATCAGCAGAAAAGAAAAAGCCCCTTTTCCTTTGAGAGAACCGGGGCTATTGGTGGCAGTCAGAGCCTGTGTGGAGATCTTGAGAAATGAACACACTTCCGACTGACCATAAGTAGCTCAACTCAGCACACCAAAGCAGGAGTGAGAGAGAGAGCTTTGCTAGCTTCTGTTAAGCTACTTTGCCATAGGCGCTACCTATCCACGTCTGGATAATCAGGTAGACGACTATTACTACTGCAGCAACGTTACTGCAGAGTTTGGCAACTGTTTTGCTTGAGCAAGTATCGATGTACCTGCCTGTTGCAAAATTTGCGACTTGGTCATTTGCGTAGTTTCTTTCGCAAAGTCCGTGTCTTTAATTCGGCTATTTGATGCATCAACATTCTCCTGGATATTAGCCAGATTGTTGATAGTGTGACTGAATCGGTTTTGCTTAGCACCTAGGTCGGCACGCTGCGAATCAATGTACTTCAATGCAGAATCAATAATACTGACCGCATTCTGCGAGCCCGATACCGTGCGCACATCAATGTCTTGGACTGTCGTATCCTGCTTAGCGGCACGATTTAGACCGAGTTCACGACCCAAGTCACCGGAAATCTTAACGCGGCCTCCGTCCTCGATATTGGCCTCAGCAACAAAGACTTGTAGCTCACCATTTTCAGACACAGAGGCCTGAACAAAGTCAGTTTGACCGTTGATGTACGTCGCCAACTGCTCAATATCGTCACCCACTTTCGCTACGATATCAATGTTCACTTCGTTGCCTTGCTTGTCGTTAAAAGCCAGCTTGAGATCATTGCTCTGTGCGCTTACGCCCCAGTCAGCATCGACCCCTTTGTTGGCAAAGTACGATTGACCACCCATACGAAAATCATCCGCACGGATACTGGTCATGCCCATGATCACTGCCTCACCTGAAGCCGCGCCAATCTGGAACGATGCCTCACCAAAATGTCCATTAAGCAGTTTTCGACCACCAAACGACGTGGTTTCCGCGATACGGTTCAGTTCAGCTTGCAATGCCTCAATTTCATCATTGATCGCAATGCGCTCTGAATCCGTGTTGGTACCATTCGCCGATTGAAGCGAAAGGTCGCGCATACGTTGCAAAATAGCGGTCGACTCATTCATTGCACCCTCTGCGGTCTGTGCAATTGAGATACCGTCGTTCGCATTACGCATCGCGACATCCAAGCCGCGAGACTGCGCAGTCAAGCGGTTCGAGATTTGTAGGCCAGCCGCATCATCGCGGGCACTGTTTATTTTGTGGCCTGAAGACAAACGCTCCATTGACGTATTAAGGTCATTCGATGCCTTGTTGAGATAACGCTGAGCCGTCATGGCCGAGACGTTGGTATTCACCGTAAGGGTCATAATTTTGCTCTCCAAGTGAGTCTGCAAGTAATTACCCAGCGGTCAGTAATACCTGATTAACAAGCACTGACCACACCAAGACTTGCGAAACGCACCGTAGTAACGCTGGGACAAGTAGTTTAAATTACTTTTGCAAACTAAGCACTTTACGTGCCAAGTTTTAATTGTTTATATTTCAATAGCATAAAGCCAATAACAAAGAAGAGTGCCACCTGCTGCCGCTTAAACGGAATAAGCTTGCCTTCTCCTTTGTCAAAATGGACATCGATTGCCAACTGAAGTGAGACTCTGCTCTTTTGGCATAGCACAAAAGGCGCGGTCTCAAACCTTACTTTGCAGCGAATCGGGTCACAAATAATTAAATAGCGTTAAGTCCTTTGTCTTACCAAATGCCGCCTGTGACGCTTGCAGTGCGCGTGAATTCTCACTAAATTCAATCACCGCTTTGGAGTAGTCAAGGTCTTCAAACGAACTCTTGGATTGTGCCAATGACAATTGAAAATCTTTGTGCTGATTTTCCTGCACATCTAAGGTATTTAGTCGGGTACCGACCTCGGTACGCTGAGTACCAAGGTGATTAAAGGCCGCGGACAACTGCTCGGTAATTTGGTGCAACTGGGCTGTGACCGAAGCATCTGAGACCGAACCTGACGCCTGACTTATCGCATCCTGTAGCGAGTCAAACACACTAAACGTCTCTTGGCGCGTCAGAGTAATTTGATCGCCTTTATTAATTTGTCCCTTAAGCTGAATCGACAGCTCCTGATAGCGAATACCTACCGAGGGGTCATAAATATCTTGTTGAACCGCGATACCGTTTTGGCTTAACTGATAACCAAAACTACCATCCCCCATATCGACAAACTCGACTGAATAGGTCGCACTATCGCTGCTGTTGCGGTTCTCCGCTCGCTCAAGCAGTAACTCAGAGCCTTCACTCAACTGATAGTTACCGATATAGTGCCCCTGAGGATTTGGGATCTGCATAAACACCTGGCTACCGGGATCATTAAGCGGAACTTCTATATTGCTCGCGATCTTCATCTTGCGCTGATGGTCATCGCCGATGTAACTCACGCGCCCATCAGCCCCCAAGAAAAAGGGTTGGTTTTTCGGTTTATTACCGGCAAAAATATAGTTACCTGACTCATCTTGGACATTAACCAGGTTGAGAAAGTTACTCATCAATTCACGCATTTCTAGCGCTTTGGCATCACGATCTTGTGGCGATAACGAGCCGTTGATCATTTCCATCACATTGCGCTTGGCTGAATCGGTAAACTGCTCGGCATTGTCCAGCAGCACCTCTTCGTGATTTAGGCGATTGCGTGATAATGAAATACCCTCTAGGTATTGTTCAATTTGGGTATTTTGCTGACTGATACTCTGAATGTAGTGCGATGCCATTGGGTCATCACTGGGTTTATTCAGTTGCTTACCAGACGCAAGCTGCGCATGATTTTGATGGATCTTACCTTCTTGGCGGCGCATATCATTCTGCACCGCCTGGTAGTTATGAAAGCTGGAAATTCGATTCATCATCTGCCAAGCCTCCTACTAACGTAATGCCAAGATGGTATTAAAAGTGTCATTGGCCGCCTGCATAATCCGCGAAGACGCCATGTAGGCATGTTGAAATTTCATCATATTGGCCGCCTCTTCATCGAGGTTCACCCCAGAAATTGCCGCGACTCGTTCAGTGGCTGCCTGTTTTTCAAGCTGTGCCATATCCGCTTCGCTGTCTGCGAGGGATGTTTTTAGTGCTAGGTCGGTATTGAGATTGTGGTACACCTCTATCAGAGTACTCTCACCGCCATCAAGTGACTTATCGGTTTGAATCGCTTGCATCTTGCGCAAGTTGCCATTATCGCCCTCGGCTGAATGCAGGTTTACGCTGAAGCGATCATTCGGCAAAGCCCCCTCGGTGATAGAAAAGCTTGTAGCACCGACCGCCATCGGTCCTGTATGGGGATATGGCTCGGGGCCGAGCAACAAATTGCCCTGACTGTCAGTCACGGCAAATTCATTCCCCTGCGGTGAAATAATCACCTCAAACTCTTTGATATCTCCGGCCGACAATACCGAAAACTTGGCGTTGCCCTGTGCCTGGGTCGTTGAGGCGGTAAAGCTTTGCGCGGCAATAGCGCTCGGGTCATGACTGACGAGCTTGATCTCACTGGCCGCTTGACGCGTCGGCCTGATCAGCACCTGCTCACCCTGCTCTAGTCCATGACGAATATCGACTCGGATACCATCAAACTCCAACTGATTTTGCTTTGGCTCGACGAGGGACTCAACACCACTAGGATCAGTGAGTCGATACTGACCATTGTGATACGCCAGGCTATACTCTCCTGCGCGCAGCAAACTGGTGTCTTCAACATATACGGCAAGATCGGCTTGACTGTCGCGGTGGCTAATCACCCGAGACTTGGTTGCCACCGGATCATTAATATCAGTAAACAGGTTCTGGCCAACATTACCATTTAAGTCAATACCTTGCGATTGCAGGCGGTTAACATTTTCCGCAAAAACGGTCGCAACTCGGCCTATCTCATCCATCAAATGAGGGATATGTTCATCGCGTGCCGCAAGGATAGCACTGAGTTTGCCATCGATATCTTTGCTGGATATCGGTTTAATCCCCTGCCCCTCAACGATCGCAAGGCGCTGCTGCTGAACATCCGGCTCTCCATCCATCACTTTAAGCTGGCTTGACTCATTACCCGAGACCAACATATGTCCATTGCCAATAAAGACATTAAAGCCATCCCCACTAGGGCGACCGGTAACGGTCACTTTGGTGTACTCGGACAGTTCTTCAACCAACTGCTCATGACGATCCATCAAATCGTTATGTGGTCCAGGCGTGCGTGACATCAAACGGTGTAGGTCGCGTATTTCCGTGCCAATCTGATTCATGCGTTCAACGCCAACCTCAAACTTACGATTGATGGCGCTCGCCTGAACACGCACGTTCTCAAAGACTTCGTTCAGGGTGTTTGCGATTTGACCAGCCTGCTCGATCACAACCTTACGCCCACCAAGATCATTCGGTGTATCAGCAAGCGTTTTGACTGAGTTAAACCATTCATTGAGGTTTTCTGGGATCTTCTGTGCGGATGCCGACGAGACCAATTGTGATAGCAGGTGCAAGTTCTGCTGGGCATCCTGCTTTGCCGCATGATTGGTGGTGGCAATCTGTTTCTCTTTGACGGCAAACTGATCCCAAGAGCGGCGAACATTTTCCACATGTACGCCCATACCATAGGTCTGCCCACCAAAATGACGGGGGTGATTGGTTCCCTGTATCACCGACTGGCGGCTATAACCCTCAGTATTGGCGTTGGAAATATTGTGACCTGTGGTATTCAGTTGTCTCTGGGCAGTAAGTACACTTTGTGAACCTACATTCAAGAGATCTGATGCCATATTGCCCCCGGGATTAAACAAAAATTGCCGCTAGACAAAACAATGCAATATAAATGCCAACTAAATATGCTGTTGATTTTGATGGCTTTTATTCAAATTTTTGATTTGCAAAAGGATTGTATTGGAAGGGAGGGGCTTATCGCACATGCGATATAACTCGCACCTCGGAACGAAGTGAACCCCGCACCTCGCCCCTAAAAAGATTACATCTGGTCAATACGACGCTTTACGCTCATCACCTTATCAACATAATTAGGGTCAGTGGCGTAGCCTGCTTGGTGAATACCTTGCATAAACTGCTCTGAGTCACCATGATGTTCACGCAGTGCCGTCGTGTAACGTGGGTTACGCTCAAGAAACTGGACGTAATCATCAAAGCTCTGCTGATAGCTGTCATAGGCACGAAACGCTGCGCGCTCCTTGACTGGCACCCCTTGGTGATACTCTAAGGTTTGCGTGGCCATCTTATCGCCCTGCCAACTTCGATCAGCCTTGATATTAAACAAGTTGTTACTGCTACCCTGGCCATTTTGAATCACCTTTTGACCCCAGCCAGTTTCCAGTGCGGCTTGCGCGATCAATACCGAAGAATCGATGCCCAGCAGTTTTGCCGCTCTCTCGGCATAAGGCTTCATAGCCGAAACAAACGTCTCTGGTGAGTCAAAAGAAACTGATATGCGGGCCTCCGGTGTGTGAGCTGGTTGCCTAGAAGTGCCAGTCGAAGCCACTAGCTTGGCTGGGGTGCTTTCTGTGACAACAGTCGAAGCGCTGAGCTCCGTCGATGGAGCCTGCACGCCCGTAACCGGTTTTTCGCTGCGCACACGCTGGATTAACTGCTCAAAGCTCTCGCCAGGAGCGACAGGCTCAGAATTGTCGAGATTGCCTGTGCCGAGCTGAGCAACTATCATGTCCGCCAGGCCCAGTGATCCATTGGCACTCATTTCTGATGCCATCTGCTCATCGAGCATCTGACGGTAAAAGTTCTGGTTTTGGCTGTTCATCAGCTCGGATTCAAATCCTGCATTGGCCTCTCGCATTGACTTGAATAGCATGGAAGTAAAAATCGCCTCAAACTGCTTGGCAGCGGCCTTTAGCGCCTGCTGCTCACCCTGCTCTCCACCCTCGACTGCTGATTGACGCAGGCGATCTAGCGTAGAAATATCATGAACAAAGCCAATATCATTGCCGTTATTAACCATGATTAAGCACCTTAAATAATAATCAACTGGCCTTCGATAGCGCCAGCTTGTTTTAAGGCTTGAAGAATCGCCATCAGATCCGATGGAGCCGCGCCGACTTCATTAACTGCACTAACCAAATCATCCAAGGTTAGCCCTGGTTGGAAGTTAAACATCGACCCCTGCTTTTCCGTAACTTCGATATCTGAGTCAGGCACAACCACCGTTTGGCCTCCAGAAAATGCATTCGGTTGGCTGACGGCAAGGTTTTCTTTGATCGCCACCGTCATGCCACCGTGCGTCACCGCTGCTGGTTTGAGACGGACATGTTGACCGACCACAATCGTACCAGTACGCGAGTTAACAATGATCTTTGCCGCACCGTCAGCAGGGTTGAACTCAATATTTTCGACTGCCGATAAGAAGGCGACGCGTTGACTGATATCTCGCGGGGCACGGACACGCACTGATGTTGCGTCCATCGCATTGGCCATTTCCGGCCCAAGAAAGTTATTGATGGCATCTGCCATGCGCTGAGCA
Organism: Vibrio sabulosilitoris; assembly: GCF_055391395.1. Lineage (NCBI taxonomy): Bacteria > Pseudomonadati > Pseudomonadota > Gammaproteobacteria > Vibrionales > Vibrionaceae > Vibrio > Vibrio sabulosilitoris. The sequence continues at coordinate 1,361,423 of NZ_AP029599.1, read as the reverse complement.
GTAGTAAAGTCAGACTGAAGCAGATTAAAGGTGATGTGGTCACCACGACTAAATGGCGAAGGGATCTCGCGCTCAACCATCGCACCACTTGAGATCATGCCGGCGGCAGGGTTATTGCCCACGACTTTGGATCCATCAGCACCGGAAGCACTAAACCCACTGACGACTAAGTTACCTTGTGCTACCGCATAGATTTCGCCATCAAGACCCTTAAGCATGGTTTGCATCAATGTGCCGCCACGTAGGCTCTTAGCCGAACCAATCGAGGAAACCGTCACATCGATGGTCTGCCCTTGCTTAGTAAAAGCCGGGATCTCAGCGGTCACCATCACTGCGGCGACATTTTTGGTGTTTGGCCTTGTGCCGGGCGGCAATTGTATGCCGAAGTTCTGCAGCATGGTACTAAAGCTCTGATCAGTAAATGGGTTAGACTCACCCGTACCAGGCAATCCAGTCACCAGACCATAGCCCACCAATTGGTTACTCCGCACGCCGGCGACTTGAGCGACATCCTTGATCCGCGCTGCATGAGCTTGGGACAGGGTTAATACCAGACTGGTGATGACCAAAAGCAACTTCTTCATTCTATTTCCGCTACCAATTCGACTCTAACTGCTGCCTGCGGCAACATTAACCTCGCTACACTAAAGCTTATAAAGCTATATTCGCGCTTACAAAGCTATTATTCACGCTTACAAAGCTACATTAAAAAATCGTGCCAAGAATCCCGGCTCTTGCATATCTTGGTTGGTACCCGTGCCTGAGTACTGGATGCGAGCGTTAGAAATTCGTGTTGAAGCAATGGTGTTATCAAACTCAATATCATCTGGACGGATGGTGCCGCTAAGGCGAATATACTCATCGCCCGTATTGAGTGTCAGCCATTTCTCACCACGAATCACTAAGTTGCCATTTGCCAGCACCTCAATGACCTCAACCGTTATCGACCCCGACAAACTATTGCTTTGGTTCGCCGCAGCACTACCGCTGAAGTTATTGTCATTGCTCAGCTCATACGAGATATTGTAATTGCCTACGGTGAGCTCTTGCCCGCCCAGCACCACTGGGTTCATTGAGGCGTCATTGTTCTTCGATAAGTCGGCATCAGCACTTTTCGCTGCTCGCGTGCGCTCATCAAGCATGACAGTGATAATGTCACCCAGACCTCTTGGCTTATTGTCATCATACATGCTGGTCAGATTGTTGGCATTGAACAGTGAGCCGGTCTCAGCGGCGTAATGCTCTGGCTGATGCTTGGGGTGGATCGGTGCCCATGCCGGATCACCCTGAACGGGATCCGTACGTTGACGCAGTGTATCCACCAGCCCAGATGAGGTCTCTGGAACCCCCTCGACCGCATCAACTTCGGTCACACCAGAGCTATTATCCGGTGGCTCGATAGGCTGCATGCCCACACAGCCAGTCATCAGAAAGACATAAAACCAAGGTAATACTCGTCTGATCATCTCAGTCTATCCCGTTATAGCTGCTGGTTAACAAAGCTCATCATCTGATCGACAGATGAGATGACCTTAGAGTTCATTTCATAGACGCGCTGTGCTTCAATCATATTCACCAGCTCTTCAGTCACATTCACGTTCGATGTTTCTAGCATTGACTGGCGTACAGTACCAAAACCGTCCAGTCCTGGAATGCCTTCTTGTGGGTCACCACTTGAGCCTGTTGGTAGGTACAAGCTCTGACCAATCGGCTCGAGACCACCTGGGTTAATAAAGTCAACCGTGGTGATCTGGCCCAGGACTTGGTTGTCTTGCTGACCACGCACGCGCACCGATACCTCACCATCGGTACCCACCGTGATGCTGATCGCCTCACCTGGAATGACAATCTCCGGCTCCAGAGGATAGCCCGCACCTGAAGTCACGACTTGCCCCTCACCGTTCACGGTAAATTGTCCGCTGCGGGTATAGCCAATGTTGCCATCAGGCATCAATACTTGGAAAAAGCCATCGCCCTCGATCATCATATCCAGAGGGTTTGAGGTGGTTTGCGTATTACCCTGTGTGTGAACCTTTTGCGTGGCCACCACTTTTGAACCAGCGCCGAGCATCAAGCCACTTGGCAGTTCAGTGTTCTGCGATGATTGACCACCAGGCTGATTAATGTTTTGGTAGAACAGGTCCTCAAATACCGCACGGCTTTTTTTGTAACCTACTGTAGAAGCGTTTGCGAGGTTGTTAGAGATTGTCGAGATATTGGTTTGCTGGGCATCCAAACCGGTTTTACTCACCCATAGTGCTGGTTGCATTGTCTTCTCTTACCTTTCCATTAGCTGCTACGAAGAAGCGAATCTGACGCTCGGTCTAACTCTTCTGCGGTGCTCATCATCTTGACTTGCATTTCGAACTGACGCTGTAAGTCGATAAGGCTGGTCATTTCACCCACGGCATTGACGTTACTGCCTTCGATCGCGCCCTTGAGTAGCGTTACATCGGCATCGGCAAAATAGGCTTGATTAGGTTGCTTGTGGCGAAATAGACCATTGATGTCTTTAAATAGGTCTTGATTGTTGGTGTTGGTCAGTTTGATTCGGTCGACAACCTCAAGTGCATCGGCTGGTGCACCCTGTGGAACAACAGAGACTGTGCCATCGGTACCGATTTCGACCTTGCTCACTGGGATCGGCAGCATAATTGGCGCGTCGTTGTCACCCAGCACAAGTTGACCTGAGCTGTTGGTCAGTAGGCCACTCTCGCTAATACTGAGGTTACCGTTACGTGTCAGGCCCTCTTGGCCGGTCTTATCCATAACAGCAATCCAACCACTACCTTGAATCGTCACATCAAGGTCACGGCCTGTGGTTACCACACTGCCCTGACTAAAGTTATGGCCTGGGCGTTCTGTCATGCTAAACACGCGAGACGGCAAACCATCGCCATAAGCCTGCATTGAACGCGCTTGTGCCAGATCAGCACGAAAGCCCGTGGTACTGGCATTAGCCAGGTTATTAGCGCGCAGCTGCATCGCCTGCATATTCTGCTTTGCGCCACTCATCGCGAGAAACAGTGAACGGTCCATATTATCAGCCCTAACAATCAATTCTAATTCATAGAAAGCAATTGCTATGCCAACATTACTTTAACAATAAATTCAGCAACTTAAGTCCAATGCAGAGAGAATAGTAACCAACTAGAAGGGACAAAGCGGCAAAGTGGCAAACGGGCCAAACAGGATTTGCCTCCCGTTTAGCCACGAGTCTGATAGGAAGTTTTGGCCGCAATTAGCGGATCTGCAGGATGTTTTGTTGCAGTTGATGGTGAACCTCAAGCGCACGGGAATTGGCTTGGAAGTTACGCTGAGCTGAGATCAGATCCACCAGCTCTTGGGTCATATCGATGTTCGACTGCTCAAGTGTACCATTACTGATACTACCGAATGAGGCCTTGTTCGACTCACCCCAGATTTTTTTACCTGACTGCTCAGTGGTATCCCACTGAGTACCGCCTTTCTTATCCAAGCCTTGTTCATTCGGGACGCGAGCCAAAGCCACACGGCCCAAAGTTACGTTCTCACCGTTAGAATAGGTGGCAAGAATGGTACCAATTTCATCAAAGTCAATTTTAGTTAAGAAACCGGTCGTCGCACCGTCATCAAAGAACTTTGAGATCTCAAATGGTGAAGCGTACTGCGTGATGTCTGGCATCTTAACGTTCAAGTATTGAGACGGATCAGCACCATTGACCTCGACACCAGCACTACCCAGAGACACGGTTTGAACTAGGTTACCGCCGTTGACAGATTTGACGGTGCCATCGTTATTAAAGATCATCGAGTGACCAGTGTGACCACCCGGAGAGGTCACATCGCCACCGTCTATATCAAGCTTCTTCTCACCACTTCGGTCTGTCACAGAGTAGAACTTCTGCCAGGTGTTATGGGCGTTTTGATCCTTGACATAGTAAGTGGTCAATTTATGCCCCTGCCCCATCGAGTCAACGATTGTCGTCGAGGTAGAATGGTTATACGTATCAGGGTTCTCTATATCGAAAAAGTTGGGATCCTTCGGCTCAGCATTCGCCGGTAGGTTTAATTCCACCTCAAGCGTTGCACTCTGCTTTGGCTTACCGTACTCACCCGGAATATGGATCGGGCTCGGCTCGTAAGACAACACCTCACCAGTATCACGGTTAACGTCATAGCCCAACAGGTACTCATCACGAGAACTCACAATAAAGTTATCTTTGTTGATGTGAAAAGCACCACTGCGCGTCAGCTCATTTTGCTGCGGAGCAAAGCGCTCTTTGGCTACAGCAAAGAATCCCGTGCCTTGGATACGCAAATCAAGTGGGTTGTTGGTATAGATACTTGAACCCTCGTGAAATTGCTGGGCAACGTTGAGTGCTTGCGCACCTTGACCCGGGGTCGTTTTACCATTGGTAAACAGTGACGTTGAGTACACATCGCCAAACTCTGCACGCGACTCCTTAAAGCCAAATGTGTTGGCGTTGGCGATATTGTTACTGGTGGTGTTTAGATCCAGTTGAGCAGCCGAAATACCACTCAATGATACGTATGACATTCTTTTAAAACTCCTATCAAGTTAAAGTGGCTACGCTTTGCCAACTTCAAGTACTTCAGCTAAGTTCACTGGCGACTCAAAGCCAGCCAGATTTAGCAGCACATTACCGTTACCGTTGCCTAGCAGTACACTATTCACATTGGCGTAAGTCGACACCTCAAAGTCGCGACTTTCACCATTGAGCATCCCAGATGCTCGAACGCGGTACTTACCTGCCGGTAACGGGTTGCCGCTGTCATCATTGCCATCCCACTCAACCCGAGTGTCACCTGGGGGTTGGGCACCGACTTCAAAGGTACTGACAAGCTGACCCATCTCGCTCTCAATGCGAACGATTAGGCCATCAATCGCTTGTGGCAGTTTAACCATTGCAGCCATACCAGCGTCTTGTTGCTTAACACCAGCAGCGCCAGGTACAAGCACATCACGGCCAACTAAGGTCGAGGCTTGTAGGGCTTGGTTAGAGGTCATCGAGGTGTTCAACGTTTCAAACTGATCGTTCATCTTACCGATGCCATCTACCGTGGCGAATGACGCCATCTGTGCGATCATTTGGTCATTGCCGACCGGCTGAAAAGGGTCCTGTTGAGCCAGTTGCTTGGTCAGTAGTGACAAGAAATCTTCTTGATTCAAGTCTTGCTGACCTGTGGTGTGCTCTGGCTTTTTTTGTTCCTGTAGGGCTTTCAGCTGATCAACATAGGACAAGCCACTTTGACCACCAAGGTTATTGATTCCGGCCATACGCTATCTCCTATTATTGACCCATCTGCAGCGTTCGCAGCAGCATTTGTTTACTGGCATCCGCGACCTGCACATTGGTTTGGTATGCGCGAGACGCAGAAATCATATTGGCCATCTCCTCCATCACATTGACGTTGGGTTTGTAGATATACCCTTCATCGTTCGCGAGTGGATGCTCAGGGTTATACTCCGCATCCAGAGGCTTGCTGCTCTCGACGATCCCCAGCACCTTTACTGGCACATTCGGATCGCGTTGATGGCGCGCCTTGTTCAACTCTGCACCAAACACTGCATGACGCGCCTTGTAAGTATCTTGAGCTGAGCTGCTGATACTGTTGGCGTTAGCCAGGTTGCTCGAGGTGGTATTTAGACGAACGGATTCCGCGCTCATTGCAGACCCTGTCACATTGAATACATTAAATAGACTCATCTAATTACTCCCCCTTGATTGCTTTGGTGAGGTTTTTGAACTTATTACCAAGAAAATCCAGTGACGCTTGATGACGGAGTTGGTTTTGCATAAACAGGTTACGCTCCAGATCCACATCCACCGTATTGCCGTCTCCGGTATCTGGTTGGGTCGGGGTGCGGTATTTAATTTCCCCCTGAACACGACTAGAGGCAGAGATATGCCGACCATGGGTGCGATTGACACCGAAGCTTGCCCCCGATGTTGCCGCTTTTAACGCTCGGTCAAAGTCCATTCCTCTCGATTTAAAGCCTGGGGTATTTGCCTGTGCAATATTGGTTGAGATAACCTCAGCGTTGCGCGCACGAACACCGACCGTGTGTTGGTGTATACCCAATGCGTTATTGAAAGAAATAGCCATACTGTCCTCTGTATCGTAAAAAATGACCGCCAGTCTCAGAACAAAAAGCAATATACGTACCAACTTATTGAACTAGTGCTAATTGTCCGCGTCATTGTCACAAGTATCTCAGCAAATAGCGTTGCAGTGAGGGCCGATAGGAGAATGTCACTAAGCCTATTGCCATCATAGAACGCTGCTGGACTGGCTTTGTTTAGTATAGGAAAGAGGGGCTGGAAGAAAAAGGGTCTACCCGAGGGCTGAATGGGATTCAACCCTAGTGGGTAAGTTGCTACTCGTTGAATCGAATAATGTTCAACTCACAGCACGGTTTCAGCATTATCGCTGTTTTAGTCGGTAGATGATCCCCGGGTTACAGCGAACCATTTCAAAGCGGTCGGTCAGTCCAGTCAAAGACTCTGACGCGCCGAGCAACAGATAGCCACCCGGATTGAGACTTCCAGCAAGCTGATTCAATACCTGAGATTTCATCTCTGGTGAGAAGTAGATCAGCACATTACGACAGAAGATAATGTCAAACTTGCCTAGCAGAGCGTAGCTTTCCATCAGATTTTGCGGCCTAAAGGTCACCAAGCGCTGCACGGCGTCGTTGATTTTCATTCGCCCATCACCCACTTCCTCAAAGAAAGCTCTACGCCGCTCGTTAGACAATCCTCTTCCCAGCGCTAAGTTATCGTAAACACCCGCTTTGCAGATATCCAGCATGGTGGCAGAGATATCGGTAGCGGTGATCGAGACGTTGGGCAACAGACCCGGTCTGCGCTGGTTCATCTCCAGTACCGTCATCGCCATTGAGTATGGCTCTTGTCCTGATGAGCTCGCCGCTGACCAGATCTTAATCGGACGTTTGTTAGCCGCCATTTCTGGCAGCAGCTTATCGGCCAGCACCGCATAAGGGTAAGTATCGCGAAACCACAAGGTCTCATTGGTGGTCATGGCATCCACCGCAGCGATGCTAAGTTCACGATGGCGTCCGGCATTGACCATGGCGAGCAACTCTGACAGAGAGTTAAGCTGAAATTGAGTCACCAGGGGGCTCAATCGACTTCTCACTAGGTACTGCTTGCTGTCACCCAGAACGATGCCACATTGCGCCTCTAAAAAGCGGCAAAAGTCTCGATACTCTTGCTCGCCAATGGTTATTGTTGTCATTTTTAACTCTTAAACTATCAAAGCGGACTTAACTGCGTTACCCAATTCATCCGGATTGAACTTAGCAATAAAACAGTTTGCGCCAACACGCTCAACCATGGCTTGGTTGAATACCCCGCTCAATGACGAGTGCAGAATCATATACAAATCTTTGAGATCCGGGTTGCGACGAATCTCTGCCGTTAGGGTGTAGCCATCCATTTCCGGCATCTCGATGTCGGAGATCACCAGTGAAAGCTGTTCGCTGATCGGCCCTTTTTCCAACATTTCCTGCAGTACTCGATAGGCCTCTTTGCCGTCTTTAGCCGCGACTACCTCAAAACCAATCGACTCGATGGCTCTTTGCACCTGCTTACGCGCAACCGTCGAGTCATCAACGATCAGAATTCGACGCACGATCTCTTTGTCGGTTTTGGCTTCAACCTGAGCGATTTCTTGGCTAATATTCTCATCCATCGCCTCATTGACTGGGACGATTTCTGCTAGGACCTTCTCCAGGTCAAGGATCTCAACCAAGTCATCATCAATATTAGTTACTGCGGTCAAGTAATTTGACTTACCAGTGCCCTCTGGTGGAGGGAGAATCGACTCCCAGTGCATATTAATAATACGCTCGACCGATGAGACCAAGAAGCCCTGCACAGTACGGTTGAACTCAGAGATGATCACAAAACATTTATCGATATCCGTTGTCGGGCGGCCGCCAATCGCTAGGCTCAAATCAATCACAGAGATAGTCTGACCGCGAATATGAGCGATGCCCTTAACCAATGAATTGAGATTCGGCATCCGGGTCAACTGTGGACACTGTAGCACCTCTTTTACCTTAAAAACGTTAATCCCGTAACGCTGACTTCCCATTAGGCGGAAGGTCAGTAGCTCTAGGCGATTCTGCCCAACTAGCTGGGTGCGCTGGTTAACCGTATCTAAAACGCCGGTCATAAGCTCTTCTCCATCTCAAATCACATAAATATCGGTTTTGTACTGCAGACTAGGATCGAACCTTATGAAGCAGAGTGATATATTCTATTCATATCCACTAGTCAGTACCATCTTTATGTGTAGAAAATTAGTTAACTGTGTTTACATTTTTATCGGTATTTTTGTTTCCTTCTTTAGCTTTTTTTCTCAAGCAGCAACACCTGAGCAAATTGAGCTAATTCAACAAGCTGCGCAAGAATTTGTCCTCGATTCTGTCCCCCCTCCGGCAACGGGAACTATAGAAGCGAGAGCAGGCAATATCGATTCAAGGGTGTTTGCTACCGATTGTCCAACTGAGCTCGTCACATCCTCATCAAGCTCGCGTACCAGCTCCAATATGACGGTGCTGGTTGAGTGCCCACAAGATAACTGGCGTCTTTATGTGCCCGTGCGTGTGGTCACCACAGGCCCGCAAGTGGCAGCGCTGGCAGGATTACCTCGAGGCCACCTGATCACCGCGAGTGATGTCACACTCGCCTACGTCGATATCAACCGCTCACGTCGTCAGGGCTTTACTGATATCAACCAAGTCGTAGGCTCAAAGGTGAAGCGGACTATTCGTACCGGCAGTACCATTGAGCGGGGTGACGTGTGTGTGGTTTGCCGCAATGAAGAAGTAATGATCAAAGCCGAGCGGAACGGGATGACCATCACCACAAAAGGCACAGCTCTGTCCGATGGCTCGGTTGGTGAACAAATCCGAGTGAAAAATAACAAATCCAATCGTATAATCGACGCAAGCGTGAGTGGAATCGGTGAAGTTTCGGTTCAGTTTTAGCGCCTCGGGTCGATAACACGTACAGTCTTGGCCCAAAAGTCAGTCGCAACCTAAAAGTTGCCACAATAAAAGTGAAAATAATTGCTAAAGTTTCGCTCGCTCGCGCCGATAGCCGTGGGTAGATAGGTTTCCATTTATATAAGGCTCTGATATGGCAGGTATCGATAACATCCGCACGGGTCACACCATGACGTCCACCACTCGTGGTGCGCAGCGCTCTGACTCGTCTACAGCCTCAACACAAAACACCACTGCGCGCAGTAGCAACCAGGACTCCGTGTCACTCAGTCAGCAGGGTAAAGATATTGGCGCAATGCACTCGCAGATGGCGTCATCACCAAGCTTTGATAGTGCCAAAGTGGCTGCGATTAAAGAAGCGATTGCCAATGGCTCATACACCGTCGACCCTGAAAAACTGGCCGACAATATGATTAAATTTGAACAGGAGCTTGGTGGGTTCTAACCACCGACTCGTGGAATCAGTAAGTTAGACTGCTATGGCCTCACTGATCAGCTTGGTTGAATTTCAGATAAAAAATGCCAATGACCTCAAAGCGTTGTTGGTTGATGAACGCAGCGCGATCTCTTCACGTATTGCCGCTGACATAGAGCGCTTGGCAAAGGGCAAGCTCACCCTAATTGAACAGATCAAACTGACCGATGAGCGGATCGCAAAACACCCGGACGTCGCAACGCTCAAGCAGGATGGAAACCTTATTGGCTTAGTTGCTCAGATCAATCAAACCATGGCGGTCTGCCAACAAGAGAATAGCCTAAATGGCCAAGCGCTTGACCGAGCCCAACTGAGCTACAACCGCCTGAATAATTTGATGCAAAAAAGCCAAGGTAAGGTTGGAATGACCTACAATGCCGAGGGGCATACCCACACGCTGTCCACGCTTGGTACTAGCCTTAAGGCCTAGGTAGAGAATCGAATAGAAAACGGCGCTCATCCTGGTGATAGGCGCCGTTTTTGTTTGAGAAGAAGATTAAAATAACGTTTGTGCTCTTTGCTCTGGTACTTTTTGTACTTCGCCATAGCTACGCAGCATATCCATTTTTTCGACATCGAGGCGCAACTCCGTCACATAGCTGTCCCCAACCTTATAACTGCGTACCACTTCTGCCCCACGGATCACCCCATCGACATAACCTGATGTGGTTTCGGTACCAAGTTTCTGGTCCGTCAAACTCGCTCGAGCACTAACGCGCAACCCGTAGACCTGCTCAGCAAGCTCACGATAAGCGTCAATCTTGGATGCGCGCATCGCTCGTACCTGCCTCTCTTCGACCTCACTGCCTGATTGCTCGCTGATGCTGGCATAACCGACGGCCGTCAGGTAACTATCGTCGTACATGGGAGTCAATGGCTGACAACCAACCATTAAAATCGCAACTAAAACTATCAGTAATCTGCGCACCACACTCTCCTAGGGTCTCAAAATGACAGTATAAGGTTGGTTCATCGTCGGATCAGAACGGATTAACACACCATCCTGACTACGAATCGACTGTAGGGTATCGAGATCTCGCCCAATTCGGTCAGCGGGTAAAAACGCCTGTGCAGAGGCCACCACAATGCGAGACTGCATCCCGACAACGCGTGCGTTGACGATCACCCCACCCTCCTGCCTGAGCATGGTGCCGGTCAGCACATATTTCACCTCTTGCTCGTGGGCAAGATCTTTCCAATCACGACTAACGGCAAAGTCGCCCTGGTTGGTGACTTGGATATTACCTGTGGTCTTAAAATCAACGATCTTGAATCCACGGCGCTGGAATTGGTGGATAAAGCCCTCAGAAACTGAATTACCCAACCAGTTAGTGGTGTCCATATCCTGCAGGTCAACAAAGGATGTGACCGCCAATGGCGTGCGAGCAGTTACGCTGGTGTTCGATTGCACTAGGTCTTCCGTCATCGCCTCAATAAAGAAGTCCAAGGTATGACGTGGGCTGTCCATCAACATAAATTGTGAGCCAGTGTATGGCTCTTTACCGTTATAAATCGGTGCGTAGGCACATGCTGTCAAAAGGACCGCTGGCGCTAGCAACAACCAATTTTTCATCTCTCTTCTCTCCTGTTCTTTATACCCAAGTAACCTCAAGGTACAACCAAGACGGTCGCTTGGATATCATCAGCTAAAAAGCTGGAACGCTCTTTGCTTTACTAACGCCACTGCTTAATGTTAATGCCGCTGCTGATGAACTCTCTGCAATAGCAAAAGCAAATTCTATACCAACAAAAGAAGTTGCCATGAAAAAGAACTTTACTACATTGCTTTCCTTACTGTGCCTATGGGCCTTCACTCATCCAGTATTTGCTGCCTGGTTTGAGGTCACCGGGAGCGCGACGGTCACCTCTACCAATGATATCGCGAAGGTCGAAGCGCTTGAGGACGCGCTCTATCATGCGATTAGCTTTGCCGGCGGAGATATTGGAGCCATCAGTAACCTGGCCCCCCTTTTGGAAAGCAATCGTAAGCAGTACCATTTTTCTGGCCATGAGGTGCGTGAGATCGTGGTCGAGCAACAGCGCGTGTCAGGCGGCATAATGCGCGTCAAAGCAAAGATTGATATCTATCCTACGGCAACCAGTTGCCGTCAGGACCAATACAAAAAATCCTTTTTAGTCAGCCATTTTGACATTAACAATCGCCAGCAAGCGGTGATGGGCCAGGTTTACCAACTTGGCGAAGACTTCTCGGACGTACTCAGCCGTCAGTTACAACATGAGTCGGCAAGCTTTGTCTCACTCGGCACCACGCCCTATGAGTTGGGACGTGCTTTTCCACAGCGAACCCAGATGATCGCCGAGGACACCGGCGCTCACTATATTATCACCGGAGCCATCACCGACTTGACGGCAACCGTCGAAGAGCAGCGTCGACAAGATGATCTGACCAATCGCCAGTTCGCGTTTGAAATGCAAGTCTTTGATGGCAAGACCGGGCATGAAATTTTTAATCGCAACTACCGCCAAGTCGCACGTTGGCCATTCGCCCGAACCAGCCAAGTCGATACTACTAGTGCTCGCTTTTGGGCGTCTACCTATGGCGATATGCTGCTGCGTCTGAGCCGCAATATCATGCTTGACCTCGAGTCGGAGTTCGCCTGTAAGATCACCCTGCCGCAGGTCATCGCCAAATTCGGCCATAGCCTCACTATCGACCTCGGCCGTGTGCACGGTGTCGAGCGCGGCGATAAACTTCAGCTATGGCATACCAGCTCATTCATCGATCAAAACGGCCTGCCACGCAATAAGGTCAGCAAGAGTGATATTACGGCCACAGTAAATCGCGTCTATGAACAAGAAGCCGAGGTCACAATTGACCAGCCCGATCTAGCCGGTGCGATTCAGATTGGGGATGTTATGCATAAGAACTAGAATCGAGAGGCGAGAAACGAGAGGAATAACACGCGTGGTCAGACCCTCGTCTCTCGCAGCGTAGCGATCTCGCTTCTCGCCTCTTCCCGAAAGGGAAATGATTATTGTTCAACCTCATACTCAAACTCAGGGACGATGATCTCAACAAAGCGGTTTTTACTGCGCCCCTCTGGAGTGCTTTCATCGTATTCGAGATCGGATTCTCCGACGCCATAAGCGGTAATGCGATCTTCAGCAATGCCACGCTCTACCAAAGCATCGGCAACGGCATTGGCACGTTTTTCAGAGAGCTGCTGGTTGTAATCTGCAGCGCCTGAACTGTCAGTGTGACCTACCAGCTCAACCTGCGCCTGAGGGTACTGGGTCAGAAACGCCGCTAATTTATCAAGGTCAGCTTGTGCCTGAAGTGTAAGTTCAGCGCTGTTTAAGGCGAAAGTCTCTTCACCCAGTTTTGTGGTCTGATACTTCATGGTTTGAACCTGTGGCTCAGGTACCGGCTCCGGTAGTTGTTCCGGTACAGGCTCCGCCACCATGGCTGGCTCGGATGCGCCAAACTTATACAGCACACCGAGTGTGGCACTGTTGCCTTTGGCACGCACGATATCGTTATTTATGTCTGTGAGTGTTTGATACTCAAGACGCACCGCGATCTTCTCATGAGGTTTCATTTCTACCCCAGCCGCTGCAAGATAAGACCAGTCATTTTCATCACCGTACTCGACATACGCCCCACCAAGCTTGGCATAGACTCCAAATAGGTGGTTAATGGGGTAAGAAAGCTTTGGTGCGAGTGTCCATGCGGCAACAAGATCGTCATTCAGACCCGCAGGCGTTGTTGTGTGATCGCCAAGGTTATCGTAACCAAACTCTACGCCGAGGTAGTCAAGGAAGTCGTAACCGACAAATACCCCAAAGTGATTGGCCTCATCGTCACAATTTGGTGTGCTTGATAGGCAAGCATCATCCAGCCATGATTTACCCGCTTTTGCGCCAAGGTAGAACTCCGCCAATGCTGGCTGCGATGAGAGCAACACCGCTGCGGAAATGGCCACTGCAATCTTCTTCATTATCTACTTCCTTCTTTGTTGTATGAAACAGGCTTCATTGGAAGTATAGAACGTGGTTTTTGACTTGCTGGTTTTCAGCAATTATTTCTCCTGTAAAACTAGGGCGTTACAGCCAAGGTGCCTCAAAACCGAGACTTTAGAGCGGGTACACTGCGTTCCGAGGGGCGGGGTTCGGGGACACTTCGTTACGAGGATCCGCGCTGATAGCTCTCGGCATGCTTTGAGTATTACGACCAACGCAAAGCAAGCAAAGCCTCGCTTCTCGCCTCTCGCAACAGCGCGATCTCGCCTCTTCCCTCCGGGAATAAAAAAACCGCAGCGAAAGGCTGCGGCTTTTCTTATTCCCGGAGGGAAAGATTACGCATTGGCTTCGCGCTCGGCGATAAAAGCCAGTGCCATCTTAATGCGCGCCGTCACGCGCTCTTTGCCGATAAGCGCCATCACTGCATCTACCGATGGTGATTGACCGCCACCAGTCACCGCGACACGCAGTGGCATGCCGATCTTACCCATGCCAATCTCAAGCTCTTCACATACGCTAGCAATCACGTCTTGCTTAATCGCCTCAGTCGTCCACTCAGTCAGTGCCTCAACCTTAGCAAGTGCCAACTCAAGTGGTGCTTTAGCCACACCGCGTAGGTGTTTCTTCGCAGCGCCTGCTTCAAACTCAGCAAAGTCTTCGTAGAAGTAGCGGATCTGCTCAGCCAGCTCGACCAAGGTGTTGCAACGTTCGCCTACTAGCGTGATCACCTCAGTGATCGCTGGGCCGTTTTCAATGTTGAGGTTTTGTTTGTCTAGGTGCCACTGCAGATGCTCAGCAACGTACTCAGGCGCTGATGTCTTGATGTAATGGTTGTTCAGCCACAATAGCTTTTCAGTGTTGAATGCCGAAGCTGATTTTGAGATCGCATCTAGGGTGAATAGGTTAATCATCTCTTCTTGAGAGAAGATCTCTTGGTCACCGTGAGACCAACCTAGACGAACTAGGTAGTTGTTTAGCGCGTTTGGCAAGTAGCCCTCATCGCGGTATTGCATCACCGATACAGCGCCATGACGCTTTGATAGTTTCGCACCATCATCACCCAGGATCATTGCACAGTGAGCAAATGTCGGTACGGGTGCGCCCAGCGCTTCATAGATGTTGATCTGACGTGGGGTGTTATTGATGTGGTCTTCACCACGCACAACATGGGTAATACCCATATCCCAGTCGTCCACAACCACCACAAAGTTGTAGGTCGGTGAGCCATCGGTACGGCGAATGATCAGGTCATCCAGTTGGTCGTTGCCAATCTCAATGCGGCCACGGATCTGGTCATCAAAAACTACGCTGCCCTGTTTCGGGTTACGGAAGCGCACAACACATGGGTCGCCGTCTTTCGCTGCTGCATTTGCCGCGACAACCTTCGGGTGATTCGCGTCATAGCGTGGCATCTCTTTTGCGGCTTCTTGCTCTGCACGGATCTCGTCAAGCAGCTCTTTTGATGCGTAGCAGTGGTACGCTTTGTCCTCAGCAAGCAACTTGTCAACCATCTCGTTATAACGGTCAAAGCGCTTAGATTGGAAGTAAGGACCTTCGTTCCACTCAAGACCCATCCACTGCATACCTTCAAGGATCGCGTCTACCGCTTCCTGAGAGTTACGCTCTAAATCAGTATCCTCGATACGAAGAACGAATTCACCACCTTGGTTTTTTGCATACAACCAAGAGTAAAGTGCGGTGCGCGCACCACCGACGTGAAGGTAGCCGGTAGGGCTAGGAGCAAAACGAGTTTTAACCGTCATGATTTAGTTACCTTTTTTATAGACTTCGCCATGAATTTAGCTTCAGCCAAACTTTGCCGCGTATTCTAGCACTCAGACAATAGCCTCGACAACGTGACCTTAGTGCTTTGCAAAGTAAAAAGTTGAATTTAGGGTTTGACCTTGCCCTTGAGGTAAGGTTTACCATCAAGGAAGTTCAGTTTGACCCACACAAGGTAGGGAAGCATGCAAGAGCACACGGCGCAGTATCAAATGCCAATTCAAGGGGCGCGTTGTCAGGGGTGTGTGAACAAGATTCGCACTGGTTTAGCTACATTGGATAATACCGAGATACTCCAGCTAAACCGCGAGCAACTAGAGATTGCCACCGTACATACCCTTAGCCAGTTGCTCAACGCCATTGCGCCACATACCCATGCGCAACTGGGTTATCAGCACCACCTTAGCCTCAGCGGTCTTAACTGCGGCCGCTGCGTCGCCAAACTCAAGTCCGTGCTGGAAGAGAGCCCGGCACATGCTCAAATCGAGGTATCAACCACAGAGTTGACGCTCGTTTCTGCACTCCCTATCGAAGATATCATTGCCATCGTCGTGGATTGTGGTTATTCGGCACACCCGTTTGAAGTGAGTTCAGAGACCAAAGTCGAGACTGAGTCTCTGGATCCGAATGAGCCATCGTTATCACAGCCCTCAAAATCGTGTGACACGCTATCGAATGCCAGCGTGAGTGAAAACCCTATACCTGGAGATATCGCACCAGCGAGTGCTGTCCCTACTAATTTGCTTATTGGCGGGATGACCTGTGCCAGTTGCGTGCGCTCTGTAGAGCAAGCGCTGCTCAGTGTTGACGGCGTAGAAAAGGCGCAGGTTAATCTGGCAGAGCAATCGGCCCAAGTTTGGCTAACACCAAAAGGTGATCTGCAACTGCTGGTTGATAGCGTAAACAGGGCGGGTTATCAGGCAAACATACTCGACTCCCACGCAGCTCAATCGCTCGACGACCTCGTCGAAAGCCAAGTTCGCCAGCATAAACGCAGCGCGATTGAAGGACTTGCCGTTGGCGCTCCCCTAATGCTGTGGGGTGTGCTTGGGGGTAATATGATGATCCGCAATAGCCAAGATCAATGGCTGTGGGGAGCGATTGGCCTGATGTGTTTATGGCTACTATGCAGCGCTGGCAAACACTTTTTTACTGGTGCTTGGGCAGGCCTTCGCCATCGTCGTGCAACAATGGATACCTTGGTTGCCCTTGGCACAGGCAGTGCCTGGCTATTCTCGATGTTGGTCGTGCTTACACCACAGCTCTTTCCTAATGCGGCGCGCCATGTCTATTTCGAAGCCACTGCGATGATCATTGGTCTTATCTCCCTTGGTCACTACATTGAGGCCAGAGCTAAAGTCAAAACCCGCGCCTCACTCAATGCCTTACTCAGCCTACAAGCCAAAACGGCTACCCTTGTCGTCGATAATCGTGAGCAGTCGATCGCTATTGAGAAGGTTACCGCTGGTATGCGCCTACGAGTCAAGCCAGGCGAGCAGTTCCCAGTTGATGGAGACGTTGATGTTGGCACTTCTTACGTCGATGAGTCCATGCTGACTGGCGAGCCCTACCCTGTTCATAAAGAGTCAGGTGATAAAGTCTCGGCAGGGACCGTTAACCAAGACGGCAGTTTAGAGATCGTCGCCACCTCGATTGGCAGTGAGACTAAGCTAGCGCAAATCATTGACCTGGTACGTCAGGCGCAAAGCAGTAAACCACAGCTAGCAAGGTTAGCCGACAGCATCTCAGCAGTCTTTGTCCCTGTAGTGGTCGCAATTGCGTTGTTGGCCGGAGCGATTTGGTTATTAGCAGGTCCCACCCCGCAATGGAGCTACACCTTAGTCGTTGTCACCTCGGTTCTGATCATCGCTTGCCCGTGCGCTTTAGGGTTAGCCACGCCACTCTCGGTGACAGTCGGTATCGGCAAAGCCTCTGAACATGGCATCTTGATTAAGGATGCCGATGCCCTGCAGCAAGCCAGCCAAGTTAATACCGTCGTTTTCGACAAAACAGGCACGTTAACCGAGGGACGACCAAAGGTCGAGTCGGTGTCATTGCTAGTCAATGATGAAGCCGATACGCTCACTGCTATCGCATCACTCGAGTCACATTCCGAGCACCCTATCGCTAAAGCGATTGTCACCCACATCGCCGAGCAAGGTATTCAGGCCCAGGCAATCAGTGAGTTTGACAATCAACGCGGTAAAGGGGTGAGTGGTTACTACCAAGGAGATCTCTACCGCGCGCTATCGCCAAAGGCAGCCAGTGAACTTGAGGTCGATCTAGAGATCCTCAAGCCACAGCTTAACCAAGCCATGCATCGTGCTCAAACCGCGATTGTGATTACAAGGGAGCAACAAGCGATTGCCCTGATATGTCTCTCTGATCCACTTAAGCCTCAATCAGCGGCCACCATTGCTGCGCTGAGAGCGGCTGGGATTAACACTGTACTGTTAACCGGAGATAACCAAGCGGTGGCACAAGATATTGCCCAACGCCTATCAATCGATCATGTCGTCGCCGAGGTTCTCCCTGAGCAAAAAGCCGCCCATATCGAAGCGCTCAAGCAGCAAGGAAGCAAAGTGGCCATGATCGGCGATGGGATCAACGACGGCCCCGCGCTGGCGACTGCCGATGTGGGTATCGCTATGGCGACCGGAAGTGATGTCGCTATGGAGAGTGCCCAGGTGACACTGCTCAATAGTAATCCCGAGAGTGTGGTCACCACCATAGCGATAGCGAGGGCAACCTTGCGTAATATGAAGCAGAACCTGTTTGGCGCGTTTGTCTATAATACATTAGGTATTCCTGTGGCCGCCGGGATCCTTTATCCCTTCTTTGGCATCCTGCTCAGTCCCGTAGTAGCTGGGACAGCAATGGCGCTCTCGTCGATCACTGTCGTCACCAATGCCAACCGGCTACGCCATTTTTCACCCCCTGTCAGTCGCAAGGAGATGACACCATGACGCTATACCCAATGACTGTGCTGACCCTAGTCCTGCTCTCAAGTAGTGCGCTGGCGAGTAGCGTGACCAATCATAAGTCACCACACTGTGGCTGTTGTGGTGACTGGAGCAAGCACATGCAAGCCAATGGCTTTACCGTCGAGGAGCAACTGCATGACAACATGCTCACTATTAAGCAATCACTCGGCATCCAACCCAATATTGCCTCCTGCCATACCGCCGAAATCGATGGCTTTGTGTTCGAAGGCCATGTACCAGCAGCGGATATACAAGCGTTTCTCGCTAACCCGCCAAAGGGTGCGAGGGGCTTGGCCGTCCCCGGCATGCCACTTGGCTCGCCAGGCATGGAGCACAACGGCATTAAGCATGACTACGTGGTCTACATGTTTGACCAACAAGGCAATATGACTGAATACAATCGCTATGAAGGTAATCAGTAGCGGCCTATAATTGGGCAATCGGGGGAACGTCGTTGATTCCCCCATGATGGCATAATTATCAAAAGGCTAGGATCCATGTTAAAGCAACAACTCACGGCACTGCTGCTGTTTATCACCGGTTTCGCTTGTGCCGAGCCCCTCTACTGGCAAGCAACCAAAGGCGACCTCAGTTATACCTTAGTTGGCTCAGTACACGTAGGGAAGCCCTCCATGTACCCGCTACCTACTGCGCTTATCGACAAACTGTCGAAAGCCGACGGCCTTATCATTGAAACTAATACCTTAGACAGTCAAGGAGTGAGCTACCCTCGCACCACAGACAAAACCAGGGACCACCTCAGCCAAGCGCAGCTCAAAGAGCTAAAAGGCATTGCTCAAACCAGTGGCAGCAACTTCGAACAACTGATCATGCAGCCCCCTTGGAGTGTGGCAATGAATCTGCAAATGCACCAGCTCAACCAACTTGGCTACCAGCCAGAATACGGCGTTGACCTGCACTTTATGCAGCAAGCCATTGAGCGCAAGATCCCCATCTACGCTTTAGAATCGTTACAATTTCAAATCAACCTGATAAGCGGCCAGCCAAACGGCGGCGCCGAAATGCTGATTTCTCTACTCGATGAATACCCGCATATAGAGCAGATCACCGATTGTCTATTAAAAAGCTGGCAACAAGGTGATGAGCAGCAGCTTGATACCTTCGCCAAGCTCTCAGACATGTCGCCAGAGCTAGAGCAGGCCTTTATCCACCAGCGCAATCAAGCCTGGGCAGACATCCTCGACCAACGCACCCCACTTGAAGGCCAATCCCAACCCATCCAAGCCGGCAGCTATGTCGTCGTCGTAGGCAGCCTCCACCTAATCGGCAAAAATAATGTCCGTGAACTACTCGAAAAACGTGGATTTAGTATCGAACAAAGCTCAACGAGTGACGTTGCTGCTTGTAACTTTCTTTAAAAAAGGGGGGCGAGGTTCGAGTACGGGCTATCGCCCTACGGGGAGCGAGTGTTTTTTTAGAATCGAGAGGCGGGAGTCGAGAAGCGAGATTGATCTTCACGCGCTTTGAGCGCCTTAAAGGGTCAGCGAAGGTCGAAAACTATCAGCGCAGATCCTCGGAACGCAGTGTAACCCGCACCCTAGAGCCAGTTTTTAGAGGCGAGAAACGACGAAACCCTGCGGCATGCGCAGGGTTTCTGTAAGTGGTCGGTGAAGAGGGATTCGAACCCCCGACCCTCTGGTCCCAAACCAGATGCGCTACCAAACTGCGCTATTCACCGAGATATATCCGCTTGTGAGGTTAGCTTATGTGACGTTGTCGCCTCACCGGATGGATGCGTATAATACTGAGTTTCTTAGCGAGCGCAAGTCCTTTCGCATAAAAAAATAGCCCCCAACGCTCAACTGGTTACAAAAGCAACAAAATGTGATTCGACCCGCATTGCACCACATTGACAATACACACTCTATTAACAATTGATCTAGATCATCCACACATTCCACTCAAAGCGATAACTTACTCCTGTCTTCGCTACTTGGAGAGAGAAACATGCAACTGTGGCTTGCTGGAAATATGGCTTGACTTGCTGTTTGGCAACGCGATAGGACTTACTTTCATGTAGGTTTATTCGCCGCCTTCAGTTTGATGCTCTTTTACGGTGGTTTCTTTTTCTACAAGCTTTTGAACGACAAATCTCCTCACTAAGTTGCTTTGCCAACATTCACCCTGAATACCGCATAGCACCGGATTAGATCTTGTATCTAATCCGGTTTTTATTATCATTCTGGCTCGCATTTCGTATACTCGAGTAAACGAATTCTAAATGGATTATCAGCTATGAGTCACGATGATGATCTCCTGCTTTTTCAGCAGATGATGGGCGACGTCAAACCCATTCACCACGATACCGCCGAACACAAAAAGACCGTGCAAGTTACCGATGCCCAATTGGCCAAGCGTGAGGCTGCACAATGGCTTACAGAACAAGACCCTGAGTATTTGTCGCTTGATCATGCCCCAATGCTTAAACCTGAGGACATTATTGAGTTTAAGCGTGATGGCGTCCAAGAGGGCGTGTTCCGCAAACTGCGTCTGGGCAAATATCCAATCCAAGCGCGTCTAGACCTGCATCGTCGTACGCTTAAAGAAGGTCGCGATGAAGTGGTTAAGTTTCTTAAACAGTGCATTCGGATGGACATACGCACCGTGATTATCGTTCACGGACGCGGTGAGCGCTCCAACCCACCAGCTCTGATGAAAAGCTATGTCGCGAGTTGGCTAACACAAATCAAAGATGTTCAATGTGTCCACAGTACTCAGCGCTTTCATGGTGGTACTGGCGCGGTTTATGTGTTGTTGCGTAAAAGTGCAGACAAGAAAACTGAAAATCGTGAGCGTCACCAAAAACGGTTAGGTTAAGAGCCTCGCAGATGGTAAACTCTCGCCCCTCAATTTTTCTGAGCTGGGTCGCTCTCAACCAGAGTGGCCCCTCTAACACCGCCGTTGTGAAACGTTAGGAGCAACAACATGTCACAAGATAACGCCAAGCGTCTGAACAAATACATCAGCGAGACGGGCTTTTGCTCTCGTCGTGAAGCTGACAAACTGATCGAGCAAGGTCGGGTCACCATCAATGGTGCAAGGCCGGAGGTCGGCACCAAGGTGCTCCCTGGCGATGATATCTGTATTGATGGTAAACCCGTGCGCAGCAAACAGCGCCCGATCTACATCGCCCTTAATAAGCCAACCGGGATTACCTGTACCACCGAGCGTGATGTCCCGGGTAACATTGTCGACTTTGTTGGTTTAAATCAGCGTATTTTTCCTATCGGTCGCTTGGATAAACCCTCCGATGGTCTTATTTTCCTGACTAATGATGGTGATATCGTCAATAAGATCCTACGTGCGGGCAACAACCACGAGAAAGAGTACGTGGTACGTGTCGATAAGCCGATCACCCAAGCGTTTATCGACAAAATGTCCTCTGGCGTTGAGATCCTAGATACCGTTACCCTACCCTGCACCGTGACCAAAGAGACTAAATACTCATTCCGTATTGTGCTCACTCAAGGTCTGAACCGTCAGATCCGCCGTATGTGTGAGGCACTCGGCTATGAAGTGTTTAAGCTTCGCCGCGTGCGTATTATGAACATCAGTCTTGATGGGATCCCCAATGGCCAATGGCGCTATATGAGCGAGCAAGAGGTCGCGCAGATCCTTGCAATGTGCGAAGGCTCGGTTGGCACTGAAGAGGCCTCGAAGGTCGATGGTAAGGGTAAACGCATTCGTCGTGCGACTGATGCTAAGCTGTATGACAGCAGAGAAGAAAATCAGGAGTCGAAAGCGCGTCGTAACCAAAAGCCGCGTACCTTTAAAGGCCGCAATGCTGAAGAGTTTCGTCATGCTCCTAATTCAAAGCGTGGTCGCCATGGCTCTAATGAGGGCAATCGCAAGCGCCAAGACAGCTCGGCTGGCAACAGTCATGGTGTAAGCAAGGGCAAAACCTACTATAAACCAAGTGATAGCAGCGCTAGCAAGCCATCCAAGTCACGTCGCCCAGGTACACTTAGCCTTAAAAAGTAATCGAATGAAAAAAGGAGCCAAACGGCTCCTTTTTCTTCACCCAAGGGAATGTGCGATAGGTTTTACTTCGTACCGAAGATCTTATCACCCGCATCGCCAAGACCAGGAACAATATAGCCCTTGTCATTCAGTTTCTCATCAATGGCTGCTGTATATAGCTCAACCTCTGGGTGGGCTTTCTCAAGCGCAGCAATCCCTTCAGGCGCCGCGACCAGAACCAGCACTTTGATGTGCTTACAGCCTTTTTCTTTCAGTAGGTCGATGGTCGCGATCATCGAGCCACCCGTCGCGAGCATTGGGTCGACCACTAGCGCGATACGCTCATTGATGTGTGACGCTAGCTTGTTAAAGTAAGGCACGGGTTCAAGCGTCTCTTCGTCACGATAGATACCCACCACGCTGATACGTGCGCTTGGCATATGCTCAAGGACACCATCCATCATACCAAGACCAGCACGCAGGATAGGCACAACAGTGACTTTCTTACCCTTGATCTGCTCAACTTCTACCGGGCCACTCCAACCGTCAATAGTGACCTTTTCAGTCTCAAAATCGGCAGTTGCTTCATAGGTCAGAAGGCTACCAACCTCAGTGGCTAACTCACGAAAACGCTTTGTGCTGATGTCCCCCTCACGCATCAAACCAACTTTATGTTTAACAAGAGGGTGCTTAACTTCAACAACTTTCATTTTCTTCTCCGACTAATTGGGTAAACCCTGAGATTATAACCCGATTTCAGCAAAAAAGGGCAGGAATTAAGCACTTTAGCCATAACAGCAGCGACTCGTTTCAAAGCCGCGACAAAGCAAGTCATTGCGCTTGATATTGACACTCTCCTACCTATCGATCACTGAGCAGTAACCTCTTCTTCACTTCGTTTTGACAAGCGAATTGTCGACTTTTTTGCAATCATGCCATGGGTGGAAAAAACTTTGCGCAAACGTTTGCTCTTTAGGTTTAAGCGCTGTTAGAATAGCGCCGTTTTCACATCCAACTAACTACCGAGGATTTCTCCGTGAGTGGTAATAACACATCTCTTAGCTACAAAGACGCTGGTGTAGACATCGATGCGGGTAACGCATTAGTTGATCGTATTAAAGGTGCGGTAAAACGTACTCGTCGTCCTGAAGTCATGGGCGGCATTGGCGGCTTTGGTGCTCTTTGTGAGCTTCCAACCAAATACAAAGAGCCTGTTTTGGTATCGGGTACTGACGGCGTAGGCACAAAGCTTCGTCTAGCACTTGATCTAAACAAGCACGACACGATTGGTATCGACTTGGTAGCAATGTGTGTGAACGATCTTATCGTTCAAGGTGCCGAGCCACTATTCTTCCTAGATTACTACGCAACGGGCAAACTGGATGTTGATACCGCAGCAGACGTAGTCACAGGTATCGCTGATGGCTGTATCCAAGCGGGCTGTTCACTAATCGGTGGTGAAACCGCAGAAATGCCTGGCATGTACGAAGGTGATGACTACGATGTCGCTGGCTTCTGTGTTGGCGTGGTTGAAAAATCACAGGTTATTGATGGCTCAAAAGTCGCTGCTGGTGATGCACTGATCGCCGTTGGCTCTAGCGGTCCACACTCTAACGGTTACTCACTGATCCGTAAGGTACTGGAAGTATCTGGCGCAGATAAAGGTGAGATGCTAGAAGGTCGCACCATTGGTGAGCACCTACTAGAACCAACCAAAATCTACATTAAGTCGGCACTAAAGATGATTGAGCAGCACGATATCCATGCTATCTCACACATCACAGGTGGCGGCTTCTGGGAAAATATCCCGCGCGTACTTCCACAAGGCACTAAAGCTGTGGTTGACGGCAACAGCTGGGAGTGGCCTGCAATCTTCAAATGGCTACAAGAAAAAGGCAACGTTGAGACACACGAAATGTACCGCACATTCAACTGTGGTGTGGGTCTAATTGTTGCGCTACCGAAAGACCAAGCCGATGCAGCCGTTGAACTGCTCAAAGCGGAAGGCGAAAACGCTTGGGTTATCGGTGAGATTGCTTCTGCACAAGAAGGTGAAGAGCAAGTCGAGATCAACTAGGCATGAAAAGTATTGTTGTTTTAGTTTCAGGGAATGGTTCTAACTTGCAAGCGATTATTGATGCCTGCAAGACCAACATTAATGATGGCAAAGTTACCGCTGTTTTTTCAAACAAAGCAACAGCTTATGCCCTAGATAGAGCAAAGGCAGCCGCCGCGGCTGCCAACTTTCTCGACCCTGATGCCTTTGAGACTCGCGACGGATTCGATACCGAGTTGATGCGTCAAATCGATGAGTACAAGCCGGATCTGGTGATCTTGGCTGGCTACATGCGGATTCTAAGTGGCGAGTTTGTTCGCCACTATCTAGGTCGCATGATCAATATCCATCCTTCGCTACTGCCTAAATACCCGGGACTCAATACCTACCAGCGTGCTATTCACGCCGGTGATGAAGAGCACGGCACCAGTGTCCATTTTGTCACAGAGCAGCTCGATGGCGGCCCGGTGATCTTGCAGGCCAAGGTGCCTATCTTCGATGAAGACACCGTTGCCACGCTTACCGAGCGAGTCCAAACCCAAGAGCACAAGATCTACCCTATGGTCGCTAAGTGGTTTGTAGAGGACCGCCTGGAAATGCGCCAAGGTAAGGCCTTCCTCGATGGCGAGCAACTGGGCATTCACGGCTACGCTGCTGACTGATACCCCCTGTCGGGGGAGAGGCGAGATCGCTTCGCTGCGAGAATCGAGGGGGTGGGCGCTGAAGCACTACAACACTGCCCCCTATATTGTTACATCCTTACAATATTGACCAATCATTTTGAGATTCGAAAAGCGAGTACAGTACGCTTTGGATAGCGAGTAATTTATCACGCGCGACACCTCGCCTCTCGATTCTCGACTCTCGCTTCTGCTCTTAGGGCTTTGCAGCGGCAAACTCTACATCAACTAAATCCGCGCTATTACTATCAACCAGCTCGCCAAAATGGAACAAACCGAACTCGCCTGGCTTCATGCGCTGCCACTGTTCGTCGTCGGTCAATGGCTGGGTCGCAATCACAGACACCACATCATTGGGTGTGGTTTCTTCTTGGAAATTGATCGTCACCTCTTCATCAATCAGTGAGGCCTTACCAAACGGGGCGCGCCTGGTGATCCAATAGAGGTGGTTGGTGCAGAAGGTCATTAGGTATTCGCCGTTTGATAGCAGCATGTTGAACACACCGAGGTCGCGAAGCGGCCCACAACAGGTGGCGAGATAACGAAACACCTCTTCCATGCTCTGTGGTGGCTCAGGGAAACGCTGTTCCATCTGATTGAGCAGCCAACAAAAAGCCAGCTCACTGTCGGTTTGACCCACAGCACGGTGACGGCCCGTATCCAAGTGCTGATAGTCGCTCAGTTGACCATTGTGAGCAAACGTCCAGTAGTGTCCCCAAAGCTCACGAGTAAACGGGTGGGTGTTCTCTAGCTTGACGCCACCACGGTTGGCCTGACGAATATGGCTGATCACCGCGCAGCTCTTAATTGGGTAATTTTGTACCAACTCAGCAATCTTCGACTGACTGCTTGGCTTGGGGTCTTTGAAAGTACGAAAGCCCTTACCCTCGTAAAAGGTAATCCCCCAGCCATCACGATGCGGACCAGTATTGCCTCCCCGCTGCATCAAACCAGTAAAACTAAAACAGATATCCGTTGGCACATTGGCGCTCATCCCGAGCAATTCACACATTTTTTCCTACAACTCCTAATGCTTGTGGGCGCTTTCTCGCTTACGCCGCCATCTCTTTTTCGATCAATTGAATCACGATATGAATAATTTTGATGTGGATCTCTTGAATACGATCAGCGTAGCCAAAGTGCGGTACACGGATCTCAATGTCTGCTAAGCCCGCCATTGCACCACCATCTTTACCGGTTAAAGCAATCGTCTTCATCCCCTTGGCTTTTGCCGCCTCAATGGCTTTCAACACATTTGCTGAGTTGCCAGAGGTTGATAGACCAAACAGTACATCACCCCGGCGACCTACAGCTTCGACATAACGAGAAAACACGTAATCGTAGCCAAAATCGTTACTCACACATGAGAGGTGGCTCGGATCAGAGATCGCAATACCCGCATAACCTGGACGATTTTCACGGTAACGGCCCGTCAGCTCTTCGGCAAAGTGCATCGCATCACAGTGCGAGCCCCCATTACCGCAAGACAATACTTTACCATCTTGCTTAAATGCATCGGCAATCATCTTCGCTGCAGCCTCAATCTGAGCAATGTTGTGCTCGTCATCGAGGAACTGGTTGAGGACATCAGCAGCTTCAGTCAACTCACTTTTGATTAAGTCTTGGTACATAGGGCATCTCTTGCTGGTTATTTGTATTGGCCATCTTGGCTTGTATTTCGAGTTTACCCATTCAAATGGTCGTGTCGATAGCCGCGGTGAAAGAAACAGCAAATTCTTCACTACTTCGTGGCTTAGCGAGTATTTTTCAAACTTTCTTGTCGCCCTAGCCTTGCAGCAAAAACAAAGTGCGATCACTTTTCAACCTATTCATCCTTGATGAGAATGTTAATAGAATGTTTACTATAGTTACTGGTAAGACCAGCAACTACCGACAAATGACTCACTTGGCCTGAGTAAGGAAACCGTATGCTTGTGATACTCTCAATCATTGTTGTCCTCATCACCCTCGCCACGGCGCTCTACCACCGCCTATCTCTAAACAAAACGATTGCGCTGACAAGCATCGCGATGTTGCTTATGACGCTTGTTGGCTCACTGGGTGCCGTTAGTTGGTGGCTCTATCTTGTCTTGGTGGCACTTGCCTTGCTTCCCCCCCTGCGCTGGCAGCTTGGTTCGCGCAAAGCCCTAGCGTTTTTTCGCCAGGTGCAACCTCCAATGTCACAGACCGAAAAAGAAGCCCTCGATGCTGGCACTGTCTGGTGGGAGTCACAGTTATTTCGAGGCAAACCTGACTGGTCTCAACTCCAAGCCATCCCAACGCCAAAGCTGACTCAAGAGGAGCAAGCCTTTTTAGCGGGCCCTGTGCATAAAGTCTGCGCCATGGTCAACGACTTTGAAGTCACCCATGAACTGGCCGATTTACCCCCGGAGGTTTGGCAATACCTCAAAGAACATAAGTTCTTTGCCATGATCATCAAAAAACAATACGGAGGGTTAGAGTTTTCAGCCTACGCACAATCTTTGGTCTTGCAAAAGCTCAGCGGCGTATCGGCCGTGTTAGCCTCGACCGTTGGCGTGCCCAACTCCCTCGGCCCAGGGGAGTTGCTGCAACATTATGGCACCCAAGAGCAGAAGGACCACTACTTACCGAGGCTTGCAACCGGCCAGGAGATCCCCTGCTTTGCGTTGACCAGCCCAGAAGCCGGTTCCGATGCTGGCTCAATCCCAGATTACGGCATTGTCTGTCATGGCGAGTGGCAGGGCAGAGAGGTACTTGGCATGCGACTAACGTGGAACAAGCGCTATATTACGCTTGCCCCGATCGCGACCGTATTAGGCTTGGCCTTTAAACTGCGTGACCCTGATGGCTTGCTTGGCGACCAAGTCGAACTCGGGATTACTTGCGCGTTGATCCCAACCAACCTTGATGGCGTCGAGATCGGTCAGCGTCATTTTCCACTCAACATTCCATTTCAAAACGGGCCAACGCGCGCCAATGATCTGTTTGTCCCGCTCGACTTTATTATCGGCGGGCCGAAAATGGCCGGCCAAGGCTGGCGAATGCTAGTGGAATGCTTATCAGTGGGTCGCGGTATCACCCTGCCCTCGACCACTACCGGTGCGATCAAGATCGCCGCAATTGCCACCGGTGCCTACGCCCGTATCCGTCGTCAGTTTAAGCAGCCCATTGGTCACCTAGAGGGGATTGAAGCACCACTGGCACGCCTAGCTGGTAATGCCTATATGATGGATGCAGCGGGAACACTGACCGTTGCTGGGATTGACCTTGGGCAAAAGCCCTCAGTGGTATCGGCCATTGTTAAGTATCACTGTACACACCGTAGCCAGCAAGGCGCTATTGATGCAATGGACATCGCGGGCGGTAAGGGGATTTGTCTTGGCCCGGCGAACTTTCTCGCGCGCGGTTATCAAGGGGCCCCCATCAGTGTCACCGTCGAAGGGGCGAACATTCTCACCCGTTCAATGATCATCTATGGTCAAGGTGCAATTCGTTGCCATCCTTACCTACTCGATGAAATGGCCGCAGCGCACAGTCAAGCCGAGGATGCATTGGCTAAGTTTGACGCTGCGTTAATGGGGCATGTGGGCTTTGCGCTGAGTAATCTCGTGCGCAGCTTTTGGCTAAGCCTTATCGATGGTCGTGGCTCCGAAGCGCCATTTTCTGATCGTACCCAGCGCTACTATCAGCAACTCAATCGCTACAGTGCCAATCTTGCTCTGCTCTCAGACATCGCGATGCTTACCTTGGGTGGCTCGTTAAAGCGCAAAGAGCGTGTCTCCGCACGGCTTGGCGATATCCTCAGTCAACTGTACCTGTGCTCAGCCAGCTTGAAACGCTTTGATATGGAGGGTAGACCAGAGGCGGACCTGCCACTGCTCGCTTGGGGTATCCAAGATAGCCTACACCAAATTGAAATTGCCATTGATAAGTTGCTGGCTAACTTGCCAACTCCACTATTTGGCCGGCTGCTGCGCCCGATACTACTCCCATTTGGCCGAGTGCGCCGCCCACCAAGCGATCGACTTGAACATAAGGTGGCTCACCTCCTCCAGCACCCGAATCAAACCCGCGAGCGACTTGGTCGTTATCAGTACCTAGACCCGAGCGCGGATAACCCGGCAGGGAAAGTCAACGCCGCGCTGATGCTGATCCTAAAAGCTGAGCCGCTATTTAATAAAGTGTGTAAATCGCGTAACGAGCGCAGAGCTTTCATCGGCTTGGACCTTGTCGCTGAGCTGGGATTGAAGGATGGCATACTCAACCAGGAAGAGGCACAGCTGCTGCGTGAGGCTGAGGCTGCTCGCCTTGAGACCATCAATGTCGATGAGTTTGATCCGCAGGTACTGGCGACGGGAGTGCGTTCGCGACGTCTGATTGATGTCGCGTGATGGCGATAGGATAGTGTTTATTAGCCCAACAAGCTTGGCTACTACATTGATAGCCAAGCTTGGCTCATCGCCTGACTTAATATCAGTTGGGCAGTTCGATCTCCATCGCTTCATTTAAGCGGCGCCTTGCCTGATAGCGACGGGACACTAGCCAAACCATCAAGCCTAATCCTATCACAGCCACATTGCCGAACATCACCCAGATCATTGCACGCTGGCGGGCCTTAGCGCGAGTGTCCAACACCAGTTGCTGCTGACGCAACTTTTGCTGAGCTTCTAATTCCGCATCTTGTACTCGGCGCATTTCATCAAGATTGATACCCTCAATGATTGAGTAATTACGGGGTGCAAAGCGGAACGTCAACGGACGTTTGGTGGCCATATCAGTGGCAAAAATATCAGCACGCCATTGGTAGGTGCCGATAGCGCCAAGGTTGGGGATATCTAGGTCGAGGTGTGCAACATCCTCCGTAGCGGTAGCAGAGAAGTGACTAAGGTTTTCATCGGGATCGAGGTGTTCAACCTTAACCGCCAACGACCCTCGCTCGACCATTCCATTCTCACCATCAATGATCACGCGGTGTGGTTGTTCATTACTACGGGATTGCTGCAGCATCATCTCAACGGGACTTGGATAAACCAATACCTCTTGCTCTATCGCGCGCAAGAACACACCATTGCCCGAGGTAATTCGCGCGCGATACTTGCCCGGCTCTGGGGTAATAGGCAGTGCAACCGTAAAGCGCCCATCACCCGCGACTTCATCTAGCCCCTGTCCATCATCCGCAAACTCACCAATCACTTCTGGCAGCGGCTTGGCGAGATTGTCTAGGCTTTGTTCATTCTCAACATAGCGAGTAAACGTCACCCTCAGGTTCACACGATCTAAAAAGTCACGCTCAGTGACAGGCTCACCATTGGACGTCAGCTGAGCGGTGAATTTAATCTCTTCACCCTGATACAGTCGCGCGGGCAAGACATCCGCTTCAAGCGCAAGCTCAGAGATCAGCAGAACTTTGTTCTGTTGCGAGACCTTGCCCACTGCCTGCCAAGGCCCTGGCATTGGGTTGTCAATTGAGACAATATCCATCGCGGACTCTTTGTGCCAACGCACGCCGTCCTCTTGCTTCCAGGCGTAATATTTTCGACCATCCGGGCGCACCAAGACCACAGGTTGGGTCTGCGCCTCACGATAAACGACAAAGGTAATCTGTTCAATCGAGGGATCGACGCGAAAGCGGTTATCCAGCAGGGACACCGAACTGGTTGGATTCGCCAGGCCTAAACTGCTGAAAAAAAGACCCATCAAGGCAAAAATAGCCGCTCTCATATTCTCTCCTACTGACGCCAAAGACACGCACCACCTTTTTCTACCAGATCCAATCTAGCTTGGTGAGCATCTAATTCATCGGCAGAAGCCCGTACAACCTTTAGCGCTTTTCGAGTCGTAACGCGACGAATATCCTCACCACCACCGGCCCCCTCGCTAGAACCAGCGTTAAACTGCAGTGCGGTCTGACCACCCGTCATGGCCAAGTACACATCCGCCAAGATCTCCGCATCGAGCAATGCCCCGTGCAGGACACGGGCTGATGTATCTATGGTGTAATGCTTGGCCAAAGAGTCGAGATTTTTGCGCGCCGGCATATTCGGCATGCGTTTGGCCATCGCGAGCGTATCGGTAACCTTGCACAGCTCATCGGTACTGCGATTGCTTGGATTTAACAGGCGGAACTCGTGATCCATAAAGCCGACGTCGAAGGGCGCGTTGTGTGCCACCAGCTCAGCACCGGAGATAAAGTCAACAAACTCTTGGTGGATCTGGTGATAGTCCGGCTTGTCACGCAGGAACTCATCGGTAATACCGTGAACCTCAATCGCATCCGGTTGGATCTCTCGATCTGGCTTGAGGTAGACGTGAAAGTGACGTCCGGTCAATTTGCGGTTAATGATCTCAACCGCACCGATTTCAATAATACGGTGGCCCTCATAGTGGGGACCACCCTCACGGTTCATACCTGTGGTCTCGGTATCGAGAACCACGATACGATGTGAGGTGGAATTTGTCGTGGAATTGTCGCTGGTATTCATATCAATTTGTGTGTCAGACTATGTAAACAAAGGGCATTTGACGCCCCACCCAGTCTCTCTTAATAAACGCTGACAACTATAGTACCAAATCATGACTAAACTCGTGGAAATTTTCACAGACGGCTCTTGCCTCGGTAATCCGGGACCTGGAGGATATGGCATCGTCCTACGCTACAAGCAAACCGAGAAAAACCTTGCCAAAGGCTACACCCTCACCACGAATAACCGCATGGAGATGCTGGCCGCGGTGGTGGCCTTGCAGACTCTGAAAGAGCCGTGCCAGGTGATTTTGACCACCGATAGCCAATACGTACGCCAAGGCATTACTCAATGGATCCACAACTGGAAAAAGCGCGGCTGGAAGACGGCTGACAAAAAGCCGGTCAAAAACGCGGACCTTTGGCAGGCTCTAGATAAAGAAACCCAGCGACATCAAGTGGACTGGCGATGGGTAAAAGGTCACGCAGGCCATCGCGAGAACGAGATCTGTGATGAGCTAGCGCGCACTGCTGCCGAAAGCCCAACCGATATCGACACGGGTTATCAGACATAGACTTTTTCGTGTCGACCGCTCTCGATAGACTACGTTGAAGACTTGTCTGAACGGACCTTGGAGTAGTTCACCAGCGGCGATAAACGCCGCTTCAGGTGCCAATGAGGTTTGATTGGCTTAAGTGGACAGGTACGCTTGCGGGCAACGATGAAATACAAGCTGCCAATTGGCCGGCACCAATCCCCCAGGCTGTTTTCCAGCCAAGTCCAAAACGGTCGATGATACTGATAGGGAAACACTGCGTATCGGTCGCACTCAATCACTTCATAATTCAGCACCCCAAGCCAATCTTTAATCCTTGATGGCGTGAACCTGCGCCCGCTCCAGGGAAGATTTTTTTTACGCCACGGCATTAAGCTTGAGACCCCTGCCAGACTGAGCGGGTTAAAACCGGTCAGAATTAGGTAGCCGTCATCCATCATCACCCGGTCTATCTCACGCAGCAAGCGATGCGGGTCATCACAAAAGTCGAGTTGATGGGCTAAGATCACTGCATCAAAGCTTTTTTCGATAAAGGGCAGCTCGAAAGTATCGGCGATAACACTTGCCAGGGGATTTTCGCGATCAAGGGTAACTTGATGTTGAATATTACACTGACAACTGGCAAGCTCACTACTGAGACCACCAAGTTTAAGTAAGTGATAGCCAAACAATTTTGGGCACCATTCGTCGAGTCTGATCTGCACTGACTCGAAGACCCAACGGCCGTTTTGGAGTTCGTCCCAAGTGTTGGGCTGTTTCAGTTCCTTTTTACTGCGTGCTGGCTTCATCCGTAACCCATGTCATCTAGAGACTCAACTATGTTACATGTCAAAAGCATACCTGCATTTAGCGACAATTACATCTGGCTTATTCAAAATAGCCAAAGTGGATGCGCGGTGGTTGACCCCGGTGATGCAAAGCCGGTGCTCGATTACCTCACCAAACATCAACTCGAGCTTGAAGTAATTCTGATTACCCATCACCACCATGATCATATTGGTGGTGTGGCTGAGCTAGTACGTCAGTTTCCGAATGTTGATGTTCTTGGCCCGCTCAATGAACCAATCCCAACCGTTACTCAGACCTTGCAGGGCGGCGACCAATTTGAGCTGTTTGGCGAGCGCTTCTTGGTACTTGACCTGGCAGGCCATACCGCTGGCCACATCGGTGTTGTGGGTGATGGCAAGTTGTTCTGCGGCGATGTGCTGTTTTCCGCCGGCTGTGGTCGCGTGTTTGAGGGCACCATGGAGCAAATGTGGCAATCTCTGGACAAGCTTGCTCAACTACCGGGTGAGACCGAGGTCTACTGTGCCCATGAGTATACATTGAGCAACATCGCCTTTGCCCTCGCCGTCGAGCCCGAGAACCCACACCTTTTAAGCTATCGTGACGAGGTTATTCGCCTACGCGGACTCGAGCGGCCAACATTGCCAAGCACCATAGAGCAAGAAAAACGCATCAATCCCTTCCTGCGTCTTGAAGAGGACAATGTGATAAAATCTGTGATAAACCGCACACCTAATAGTACGCCGCTGGCGGTGTTTACCGCGCTTCGTGAGTGGAAAAATGAATTTTGACAATCATTCACTTGCCTAGAAGGGAGTGACGAAAGTATCATTTGCAGCCGTTTTTCCAAAAGGCTGTATCCATGCGAATACTCATTAGTGGTCTATTGGGAACGATTCTGGTTGGCTGCCAGCTCGCTCCCTCTACTGACTCTGACTCACAAAAGCAACAAAAACCTAACGACGACGTGAGCCAATCAGTGGAGTCGTCCACGCCCTCAAGTGACGAAGTCACTCCATCATCAGTACAGGATGATGAGACTGATGCTTTAGAGACTGAAGTGATCGCTGAGGAGAAGCAGCCAGAGCCTGTCATCACCCCTCAATCCCAAGAGGATGTGTGGCAGCGCATGGCAATGCAATTTGAGATGGAGGTCCCTGACCACAAGACGGTAAACTACTACCGCACATGGTACCTCAAGCACCCAAGCCATCTCAGAACAGTTTCGCAGCGTGCCCAGCCGTTTATGCACCTTATTGTTGAGAAGATTGAAGAGCGTGGTCTGCCACTAGAATTGGCACTTCTGCCAATCGTCGAAAGCTCATTTGATGCGTTTGCCTACTCTCATGGCCGTGCTGCGGGTCTGTGGCAGTTTGTCCCAGCGACGGGTAAGGCGATGGGCCTTGAGCAAAACTTTTGGTACGACGGCCGCCGTGATGTTGCAGCATCGACTGACGCCGCCTTGAATTACCTCGCCCAGCAGCACCAGCGCTTTGGTGATTGGAGCCACGCAATTGCGGCCTACAACAGCGGCGGCGGTCGCCTCAATAGTGCCATCCGTCAAAACCGCAATGCTGGCAAGCCCACCGACTTTTTCTCTTTGGATCTGCCTAAAGAGACCAGCGGCTACGTGCCGAAACTGCTTGCCCTGGCTGACGTGATTGCCAACCAAGAAAAATACGGCATTGAGATCCCAGCGATCCCTAACCAAAAAGTCGTCACCCTTGTTGATCCTAAAGAGCAGCTTGATCTGGCTGTTGCCGCTGAGTACGCAGGCATCAGTGTTAAGCAGCTACAAAGCCTGAACCCAGCCTACAACCAATGGTCAACAGCGCCAGAAGAGCATCACAAACTGTTGCTACCGACCAGCGCTGTCGCGCAGTTCGAGCAGAGCCTGGATGAGAACCGTGGTAAAGGTGTGCGTCTAGTACGCTACCAAGTTCAATCTGGTGATAGCCTGAGCGTGATCGCTCAGCGCCACAACACCACCACCAGTGTGATCCGCACGGCGAATGGTCTGACCGATAACAACATCCGCATCGGCCAA
Source organism: Vibrio sabulosilitoris (assembly GCF_055391395.1). Classification (NCBI taxonomy): domain Bacteria; kingdom Pseudomonadati; phylum Pseudomonadota; class Gammaproteobacteria; order Vibrionales; family Vibrionaceae; genus Vibrio; species Vibrio sabulosilitoris. Next base: position 1,326,612 of record NZ_AP029599.1, on the reverse strand, counting down.
TACCTAATGGTGCCAAACTCAATCAAGAATGAGCAAGAGTATCAATTGACCGCCAACAATCGCCTGCGCAGCACTCAGTCGCAATCACGTGGTCAGTATAAGATTGATCACGTTGTAACAAGCGGTGAGAGCCTGTGGACGATTGCACGTCAGCATAAGGTCTCCTACCGCTCGCTGGCCCAGTGGAATGGCATGGCGCCGAATGACACGCTGCGAGTAGGTCAAAAACTTGTGGTTTGGAAGGACGGTAAAGAAGGCGCGATCATCCGCACTGTGGTGTACAACGTGCGCTCGGGCGACACCATCAGTGGTATTGCCAACCGATTTAAAGTCACAAGCAGCGATGTGGTGAAGTGGAACAACCTTCAAGGCGAGAAATACCTTCAGCCAGGTCAACGCCTAACCCTGTATGTCGATGTGACTAAGGTGAGCGTATGAGCCCATCAAGCAACCCGCTGGTGATGTTGTTAGATATCTTCCGCGCACCATCAGCCTGTTTTCTCGCGCTTTACCAGCGCGGGGCTTGGGGTTGGCAGCCGTACATTTTCTTGGTTTTGAGCCCCTTCCTGTTTTGGGGCGCATACTTTGACTTGGCCGACTTCGAGGCAATGCGTCAGGTGTTGGTTAGTCAGTTACCTAACGCGACGCCAGAGCAGATCGCGCAAATCGATGCCAATACCTTGATGGCAAGCGAGATCATCAGTGATGTCTTTGGCCGCACCCTGACCATCATTATGCTGGCGATGTGGTTTAATCTCGCGACCAAAAACAACCAGTTACAACTGGGTTTCTGGAAATGGTTTGCAGCCGCTAGTGTGATGATTTTTCCTGCTGTGCTTGGTGATCTCGCCAGCTATGTGAGTGTGCTACTCCAGCACGGTGATGTGATGATTTACGCCGCTGACCTCAACAGCCTTAATGGGCTGATTAAGTTGCCGCTAGGCCACAGTTGGGCACAGTTTAGTAGTGCCTTTCCTCTACTGATGCCATGGTATATTGTGCTTGGCTATGCCGCTCTCGGTACCTGGACTCAGCTCGAGCGCGGCCCTGCGCTGGTGATTGCCACCCTTCCTTGGGTCGCTTTCTACGCCATCTGGGCGCTGTATATCCTGATCTTGGGTTAAAGCCGGAATCGAGCCAATAACGGGTTATGATCGGAGGCGTCTGTTTCAGGCGCCTCTGCGCTTTCTAGGGTTAATCCGCGATAGTAGATATGATCAAGCGCCAGCCCAGTAATAAACTCGGTGCGCGCATCTGGCGTAAACGTCGCTGCCACCAAGCCCATTCTCTCGACAGCCTCACTCATCACCGCCATCCGATCTTGGCTCCAGCTATTAAAATCGCCGCCTAATATGACCGGTCCTGGGTGTGACTCTAGCTCCGCAGTCAATCGCTCTATCTGAGTACGATACTCATGGGTTCCGTAGGTAAAGTTGATCGCATGGATATTGACCACGGCTAATTCACGCCCATCAGACAGTGGATAGGTCGCATACAAGCCAGATTTTGGTAGGCGCAGCCAAGGCTCAACCTCAATATAAGCGCATGCCCTCGAAGGCAGCTCACGGGCAAGGTTCAAAACCCCTGCTGAGGTATCAAATACTTTAAACGCATCCACAGCATTACCATTCCAATCACTGGCATTGATCCAATGACGCAACTCATCGGTCAAGCTGGCCTCTTGCAGCAACACCAGGTCGCTGCTTTGACTAAAGCGCTCAAGGCTTGCTTGCCAATTGGCACGGTTTTGTTTGTAGATATTCCACACCAGCACCTCAAGCTGACCGTCTCGATCAAGTGCCACTGGTTGGTTATTTTGATAACACTGTAACTGATGTTGTCCATCTTGAGGCGCGTCAAGAACCACCAGCTTTGGCGTCGCGGCCGCAGTAAAGATCAGCTCAAAACTCATACTGGCAACACCAATGCCAACGATGAGCAAAAACATCATTTTCAAACCCTAATGTCCCCCAAAGGTCAATGTCATAATAAATACCCAACTAACCCTAGCACAAACAAAAAGGGAGCTCGCGCTCCCTTTGATAATAAATGGTCAATTTTTCAACGGCTTTATCTGCCGACAAACTGGACTCGGTGACTAGATCGCTTCCTCGTCTTCTTCACCGGTGCGGATACGCACAATACGCTCGATATCAGTCACAAAGATCTTACCATCACCAATCTTACCCGTTTGTGCCGTTTCAATAATGGTATCAACACACTGATCAACCACGTCAGCACCAACCACAATTTCCAATTTTACTTTAGGCAGAAAATCCACCATGTACTCGGCACCGCGGTAGAGTTCAGTGTGACCTTTTTGACGTCCAAAGCCTTTTACCTCAGAGACAGTCATCCCCGTGATCCCCACTTCCGCTAGTGCTTCGCGCACATCATCAAGCTTGAACGGCTTGATGATCGCTTCAATTTTTTTCATTTTTAGTCCCTTGAGCCTATTTTGGTTAGGGCTATTATATACCCGTGCTTCAACAAGATGCAGCATTGTTGCAGATTTATTTGAACTAGGCTGCCATCAAACCTTACTCTTTGGCCCCATACCAAGGTTACGCGCGCCTGAGTTGGCGTAACCGGCAACATCGATTCACTCACAGAGTAAGTCTCAGATTAAGACGTTTGCCTGCAAGGGACAAAGAGTTTACTTACTTTGTCCACATCAGCTCACACTCTTGCCCGGAAAAATGCCTATCGATAAACAGATCCGCCACCGCCACGACCCTCTGTTCACACATCACAATGGGTGTACGGCGGCGCAGCCAACTCGGCACGCCATACTCTTGAAACAGTTTCTTTAGCTTGCGGCTATGGCCACGCCCCTGCGGATGTGCGCTCAAACCGGTAGGGTCAAAGGTAATGCGCCACTGCTCGGTTACATCGGGTGTGCGCAATGAACCAAGTTGGCTTCGAGCTAGCTGCAGCTGACCAAGATTGTCCGGTAACCTAACCGGTTGATCGAGCTGCAATTGAGCACTCCAGTCGCTCACATCTTTACTGGCCTGGAGCCAGTACAGAGTACCTTGAAAGCGCCTCACCGTGCCCTTTGAGAGTTTCAACTCTGGGTTGGCATCCATACCCGCACAAGCGACCGAACGCCAAAGCTGGTCCATTTGCGCCTCACTTGGCATGCGCTCACCACAAGCGCCTAACCACATTCGCAGCAGACGATTTCGATACGCTCGGCTCTTGTTAACAATTGGCGGGAGCATCAGACCGCCAAATTCATTGCAGGCGACGGTCAGTTGTTCGTCAAGCAGCTCATCAATCAGCGCTTCTTGCTCGGCACACAGTCTGGCTGAGCGCGCGCTGGCCTCAAGGATCCCGGGCCAACGCTGCTTGAGAATAGGCGTGACCTGATGGCGTAAAAAGTTGCGATCAAAGCGAACATCTTGATTGCTTTCATCCTCAACCCAACTCAAAGCCAGACTCTGGGCATAATCGTGCAGCGCCTCACGCGAGAGGGCCAATAAGGGCCGCACTAACCAACCGCAGGCAAAAGGCATCATGCTTGGCATCGACGCCAGCCCTTTCGGGCCACTGCCACGCTTGAGCGCCAGTAACAAGGTCTCAAGCTGATCATCCCCATGCTGCCCGGTAACCACCAAAGTTTGCTGCGTAACTTGTGCACGCAGCGCCTGATAGCGAGCGTCGCGAGCGAGCTGTTCAATGCTCTGCCCTTGAGAGTCATCGAGCTGAACATGCGCAACCGTTAGCTCGACTGCCAAATCGGCACATAAACGCTGACACTGCTGCGCCCAGTGATCGGCATTGGCACTCAGGCCGTGATGCACATGCACGGCCCGGCATTGGATGCCAAGCCGCTTCGCAAGCCGCGCGCACAAATGCAATAGAACCACCGAATCGAGCCCACCGCTGAGTGCCACCAGCAACTGGGTATCCGATTGAATATGGGGCTGTATATCGGCTTCAAATACCGCCTCAACGTTACTCATGGTTATTCATCCCGCTGAAAAAAAGGGCTGGCCTTGGCCAACCCTTATGTGCTGTCACGATGTGCTTAGCAGTAGCCGTAGCTCATCAAACGTTGGTAGCGACGCTCAAGTAATGACTCGTTGTCAAATTGCTCCAGCTCAGCCAACTGAGCAAGCAACTGTGATTTCATCGCCTCGGCTACCGCTGGATAATCACGATGCGCGCCGCCAAGTGGCTCTTCGATAATATGATCAATCAGCTCAAGCTCTTTCAGGCGCGGTGCGGTCAGTCCCATCGCCTCAGCTGCCTGAGGGGCTTTCTCCGCATCACGCCACAAAATTGATGCACAACCCTCAGGTGAGATCACCGAGTAGGTCGAGTACTGCAGCATATTCACGTAATCACCCACACCAATAGCCAGTGCGCCGCCTGAGCCGCCTTCACCAACGACGTTACAAATCACAGGGACTTTCAAACCTGCCATCACCTTCAGGTTGGTGGCAATCGCCTCTGATTGGCCACGCTCTTCAGCGCCAACCCCAGGGTATGCACCGGCCGTGTCAATAAAGGTAATGATCGGCATGTTAAAACGCTCAGCCATTTGCATTAAGCGCAACGCCTTGCGGTAGCCCTCTGGTTTCGGCATGCCAAAGTTACGTTTCACCTTATCCTTGGTTTCACGCCCCTTCTGATGCCCGATCACCATCACAGGTCGTCCCTCTAATCGCGCAATACCGCCAACAATCGCTTTGTCGTCGGCGTAAGCGCGATCGCCTGCAAGCTCATCAAACTCAGTAAAGATGTGCTCGATATAATCTAGCGTGTATGGACGCTGAGGGTGGCGAGCCAGCTGCGCTGTCTGCCAAGCAGTCAAGTCGCTAAAAGTCTTTTGCTTGAGTTCTAAGCTCTTCTTTTCAAGCTGTTTGATCTCTTTATCTAGGTCCACAGCGCTCTCGCCGCCGTGACGAGTGACATCACGCAGAGCTTCAATCTTGGCTTCTAATTCTGCAATCGGCTTTTCAAATTCTAAAAAAGTTAGGCTCATCTATAGATCCTTGTTTACTCGATTTACCGCAACGTTATCCGTGACAGTCGAGGTTAGTGAAATTCGAGTTCTACCTGGTGCTTACCAAGTAGCTGTTTTAATTCATCTAGTAAGGTATCACTTGGGGTCACACGCCATTGGGTACCCATGGTGATACGCGCACGTGCATCAGACCGCTGATAGTATACATGGACTGGCACTGTACCGGCCCTATGTGGTTCTAATATCTGGCTAAAGCGCTCAAAAAATGTGTCATTGATCTGTGATTGGTTAATAGAAATGGACAGACCACGGGCGTACTTCTCACGCGCCGACCCCAGGTCCATAACCTCGCGCGCAGACATTTTAAGTCCACCGTTGAAGTCATCAAAGCTGACCTGTCCAGAAACCACCAAAATTTTGTCTTGTTCCAATAAATCAGCGTACTTTTCAAGCGCATCAGAGAACAGCATCACCTCCATCCGACCACTACGGTCATCGAGAGTCATGATACCAATCCGCGTGCCACGCTTAGTGGTCATCACGCGTGAAGCGATAACCAGTCCCGCAACGGTCACGCTCTGATCGCGACGGGTCGGGGTGGCATCTTTGAGTCGGCAACTGGTGTACTTGCCGAGCTCCTTGAGATACTCATTGACCGGGTGGCCGGTCAAATACAGCCCTAAGGTGCTGCGCTCACCCTCAAGCCAGACCTTTTCAGGCCAGGGTGGTACTTGGGTGTACTTGTGCTCAACCTCATCAGGCGCGTCAGTTAATACACCGAACATATCACTTTGACCATAAGCCTCAGCTTGGTGGTGCTGCGCCGCCGCCTTAACCGCGTCATCAAGCGATGCCATCAACGCGGCACGATGCGGACCTAGGCGATCGAGCGCGCCTGCATAGATCAACTTCTCAATCACGCGCTTATTGACCTTTTTAAGGTCAATCCGTGCACAGAAGTCGAATAGGTCTTTGAAGTGACCATCTTTCTCTCGCGCTGCTAAGATAGCGTCAATCGGTCCCTCACCGACCCCTTTGATCGCACCAATACCGTAAACAATCGCGCCTTTTTCATCGACATTAAAGCGATATAAGCCCGAGTTAATGTCTGGTGGCAATACTGTCAGCTTCATGCGCAAACACTCATCCACCAGACCAACCACCTTCTCGGTGTTGTCCATATCGGCAGTCATTACCGCCGCCATGAATTCGGCCGGGTAATGAGTTTTAAGCCACAAGGTTTGATAGGAAACCAGAGCGTAGGCTGCTGAGTGGGATTTGTTAAAGCCGTAACCGGCGAACTTCTCCACCAAGTCGAAGATTTTCATCGCCAACTCGCCGTCTACGCCATTCTTAACTGCGCCGTCTTCAAAGGTCGCTCGCTGCTTGGCCATCTCTTCTGGCTTTTTCTTACCCATAGCACGACGCAGCATATCCGCGCCACCCAAGGTATAGCCAGATAGGACCTGAGCAATCTGCATCACCTGCTCTTGGTACAAGATGATGCCGTAGGTCGGGTCAAGGATCTCTTTGAGCGACTCGTGCTGCCATTTTTCGTCAGGATAAGAGATCGCCTCACGACCATGCTTACGGTCAATAAAGTTATCTACCATGCCTGACTGAAGTGGACCGGGACGGAAAAGTGCCACCAGAGCGATGATGTCCTCAAAACAGTCTGGCTGCAGGCGCTTGATCAGCTCCTTCATCCCGCGCGATTCAAGCTGGAATACCGCCGTCGTCTCCGAGTTCTGTAGTAAGCGGAATGACGCCTCATCCTCCAGTGGAATCGACTCAATCCGCACCGGCTCAATCCCCTCACGCTCAAGGCGTGGGTTGATAAGGCCTAGCGCCCAATCAATGATGGTCAGGGTTCTCAGGCCTAAGAAGTCAAACTTGACCAGGCCTGCGGTCTCAACGTCGTTCTTATCAAACTGGGTAACCGGGAAGTGACCCTCAGCATCGGCATAAATTGGCGCAAAATCGGTGATCGTGGTCGGTGAGATCACCACGCCCCCGGCGTGTTTACCCGCGTTACGTGTGCACCCTTCAAGAATACGACACATATCGATCAGATCTTTAACCTCCTCATCGCGCTCATAGAGCTCAGGCAGTGCAGGTTCAGCCTTGAAGGCTTTCTCCAGCGTCATGCCAGGATCAGGTGGGATCAGTTTCGAGATGCGATCAACAAAGCCAAATGGGTGACCCAGCACACGGCCAACATCGCGGATCACCGCCTTGGCCGCCATGGTACCAAAGGTGATGATCTGCGATACCGCGTCACGACCGTACATTTCCGCTACATGGTCAATCACCTGGTCACGCTTATCCATACAGAAGTCGACATCGAAGTCGGGCATCGAGACACGCTCAGGGTTCAAGAAGCGCTCAAACAGCAGATCGTATTCAAGTGGGTCCAAGTCGGTGATTTTGAGTGCGTAAGCCACCAGCGAGCCCGCACCCGAACCACGTCCAGGGCCAACCGGAATATCGTTATCCTTAGACCACTGGATAAACTCCATTACGATCAAGAAGTAACCAGGGAACCCCATCTGGTTAATCACCTGCAGTTCAATCTCAAGGCGTTCATCGTATTCAGGGCGTTTTTCCGCTCGCACCTGTGGGTCGGGAAACAGAAACTCAAGGCGCTCTTCTAGCCCCTCTTGCGACTTTTTCACCAAGAAGTCGGTTTCCAGCATGCCCTCAGTTGGGAATTCAGGTAGGAAGTACTCGCCAAGGCGCACCGTAACATTACAGCGCTTGGCAATCTCGACACTGTTCTCCAGTGCCTCTGGAATATCGGCAAACAGCTCGCACATTTCCTGCTCGCTACGCAGGTACTGCTGTGGGCTGTAATTTTTCGGTCGACGCGGATCATCTAGGGTGTAGCCATCGTGGATCGCAACACGAATTTCATGCGCGTCAAATAAATCTTGGTCGATAAAGACGACATCATTAGTGGCAACAACAGGCAGTTGATGCAGCTCGGCAAATTCCAAGGCAAAGTGCAGATAACTCTCTTCATCCGCGCGACCGGTGCGCGTCAGCTCAAGGTAAAAGCGGTCAGCAAAATGCTGCTGATAAAACTCAGCACATTGCGCAGCCAGCCCTTGGTTGCCCTTGAGCAGTGCTCGACCGATCTCGCCCTCTTTACCACCAGAGAGCAAAATCAAACCCTTTGCATACTTGGCAAGCCACGCCTTATCCAACACCGGCTTATGCTGAACATGACCGCGCAGGTATGCTTCTGAGATCAAGATGGTGAGATTCTTGTAGCCTTCGTTATCTGCAGCGAGGACCGTCAGTGACGTCAACTCATCGCCAAACTCCTCTGACTGAACCGCAAAGTCAGCACCGATGATCGGCTTGATACCTTTGCCGTGCGCATTGCCATAAAATTTTACCAACCCACACAGGTTGGTGAAGTCGGTCAGTGCCATCGCTGGCATGCCGAGCTCTGCGACTTTACTCACCAAGGGTGGGACTTTGTTAATTCCATCCACCATGGAAAAGTCACTATGAATGCGAAGGTGTATAAACTTTGGGTCTGCCATTAAACGGTCCGGTTACTGTCTATCTTGGATCGATGCTCATGAAATTCTAACGCAATTTCATTCAATATCTATGCTTGATTCTCGCCAACTGCTGCAATTTCCGCCCAGTTTGGCTATTTTTTTCTACTCTAGGCCAAGGGCACGCTTAACCGGTTTAAAGCTCTTACGATGTTGCTCAATCACCCCATGCTGCTCGATGGCGGCAAAGTGTGCCTTGGTTGGGTAACCCTTGTGCTGAGCAAAGCCAAACTGTGGATGAAGCTTATCCAGCGCTTCCATCTCTTGATCACGCACGACCTTGGCGATAATCGACGCGGCACTGATTTCTGCGACGCGCAAATCGCCCTTGACCACCGCTTGACTGGCCATTGGCAGCTCTGGACAACGATTGCCATCAATTAGCGCAAGATCAGGCTGAACTGACAGGCCTGCAATCGCACGCTGCATGGCAACCATGGTCGCTTGCAGGATATTGAGCTCATCGATCTCTTCTGGAGAGCAGCGCCCCACCGACCATGCAAGCGCTTTCTGTTTGATCTCAGGGAGCAGCGCAAGGCGCTTCTTTTCTGAGAGTTTTTTTGAGTCGTTCAACCCTTCAATCGGATTATTCGGGTCAAGGATCACTGCTGCAGTGACCACATCACCAACCAGTGGGCCACGGCCAACTTCATCAACACCTGCGACCAGCTGATAGCCTACAGGGTATTCAAATTCTGGAAGCTCTGACGCTTTACTTGCCGCCATGATTAACCTCTATTTATTAATTTAAGTACGGCGTCCGCTGCCTGTTTATCTGCACCCTTGCGAATCCACTGATGCATCTGGGTAAACTTGTCTAAGACCTGCTGATTATCGCCCTCGAGCAGCGCCTTGACCTCACGATAGAGATTGTCCACGCTGCACTCCTCTTGCAACAGCTCAGTCACCAAGGGCTCATCCGCTAATATGTTTGGCAAAGAGACGTATTTGGTCTTAAGCATACGCTTAGCTAAAAAGGCGGTGACGGCATTCACTTTGTAACCCACCACCATGGGCCTTTTCACCAACATACACTCGAGTGCGACGGTACCCGATGCAAGCATAACCGCGTCAGAGGCCGTGATCACCGAGCGCGCGGTATCATTGACCAAGGTAAAATCCAGCTCTGGCGCGACTTGCTGCCAAGCCTGTTCAAACTGGGCACGGCGCTTGTCATTCACCAGCGCGACCACAAAGCCAAGTGTTGGATCATCCTTATGAAGGCGCTTACACGTCTCAATAAACGGCTCAGCCAGCATTGCCAGCTCGCCACCACGACTGCCTGGTAACACTGCCAACCAACGCTTATCGTTGGCAAGACCCAACTCTTGACGCGCAGCTAGCTGATCCGATTCAAGCGGGATCGCATCAGCTAAAGTATGACCGATAAACTCACAAGGCACATTGAAGCGATCATAGAACGCCTTCTCGAAAGGCAGAAACGCCAGCACCAAGTTGGTTGCCTTGGCAATGCCATGAATGCGATTTTGTCGCCAGGCCCACACTGAGGGGCTCACGTAATGGACTGTGGTGATCCCAGCGAGTTTAAGGTCACGCTCAAGACGCAGATTAAAATCGGGCGCGTCGATACCGATAAACACGTCCGGTGGATTAGCGGTAAAGTGTTTGACCAGCTGGGCCTTGACGTGCAGTAAGCGTCTTAAGCGCCCAAGCACCTCGACCAGCCCCATCACCGCCAGCTCTTCCATATCAAACAGCGACTGACAACCTTGGGCGATCATCTTTGGTCCGCCAATACCGACAAATTCAGCGTCTGGATGGACGCGCTTGATCTCAGCTATCAGCCCCTCACCAAGCGTATCTCCTGATAACTCGCCGGCGACTATTCCAACCCGCAATGGTCTCGCCATAACTTTCTGTTCCTTAAAATGAAAAAAGACCGCCACGGGGGCGATCTTTTGCTAACCACCGCAAGCGTTGATTAGCGAATGATACCACGCTCAGACTGCTCTAACATGTCACACATTGGCTGAACCGCTGGCCACTCTTGTGCCATTTCAGCCAAGACCGCTTTCGCTTCATCTAACGACTTACCTGAACGATAGATCTCTTTGTAAGCGTTCTGAAGAGCACGCAGCTCAGCACGCTCAAAGCCATTACGCTTTAGCCCCACCAAGTTAAGACCAAATGGCGTTGCGTGATTTCCTTGTGCCAGTACGTATGGCAATACATCCTGAACCACTGCCGAACAACCACCAATGTAGGCATATGCGCCAACACTACAAAATGGATGGATAGCCGAAAGGGCCATTACACCCGCGTAATCGCCAACGGTAACGTGACCACCGAGGATAGAGTTGTTGCCGATATGGGTGTGGTTACCAACAATCACATCATGGGCAATGTGAGCATTCACGCACAGCAGATTATCATCACCGATCACCGTGGTACTCTTGTCTTGTATCGTGCCACGATGGATCTGTACGCTTTCACGAATCACGTTGCGCGAGCCCACCACAACCGTGGTGTCTTCACCGCCGTATTTCTTGTCTTGGTTCTCTTCACCGATAACCGCTTGTGGGAAAATACGGTTATCATTACCGATGGTTGTATGTCCCTTGATCACCACATGCGACATGATCTCATTGCCTTCACCAATAATCACGTCTTTGGTGATGTAGGTGAAAGGTCCAACCGTGGTGTTGGCACCAATCTTAGCACCCTCTTCGACAACGGCTGCCGGGTGGATTTGAGCTGATTCATGGATCATATTAAAACTCTCTACGCGCACATTTTAGTTCAGCTGAGCACACAACCTCGCCGTCAACCTTGGCTACGCCATTAAAGGCTGCGATGCCGCGACGCTCTTTAAGAAATTCTACTTCAATGACCAACTGATCGCCCGGTGTTACTGGTTTGCGGAATTTTGCATTATCAACACTAGCAAAATAATACAGTTCGTTACCTTGCGGCGCGCCAAACGATTTGAATGCCAGAAGGCCCGTTGCCTGTGCCATCGCCTCTAGGATCATCACACCAGGAAAAACAGGCAACTGTGGAAAGTGACCAGTAAATTGCGGCTCATTAACCGAGACGTTCTTGATTGCCTTTAGAAATTTCTCTTCTTCAAAATCAACCACTCGGTCGATCATCAAAAACGGGTAACGATGAGGCAATAGCTCTTGAATCTCAGTAATGTTCATCGTTTTGTTTTCTGTAGTCACAGTCCTAATCCTTACTAATTTAATTCTTAATATTATACCCAAAGCCCTAAGGGCTGCACTTGGCAAGTGTCAAAATAGTCAATAAATACACCGCATCCATCGGTGGTCGCAGATGATAAGCAATGGGCATACAAAAAGGCTTGCCAAGCTTGGGCATCCGACTCCATCCAGAGTCAGAGATAGTTGAAACGAAGAAAAAGACTCGCGAGATGCGAGTCTTTACGTTGTTTTGCCTGATGCACACCCCATTCACTCAAAAGCAAATGGACACGAGACGATGATTACTCAGACTCGAGCTTTTTCTCTACCGCCTTCAAACGTTTATTCATGTCATCAATTCGGTGTACACGAGTCGCAGTTTTGCGCCACTCACGATTGGGCTGCAACGGAATGCCAGAGGAGTACATGCCCTTCTCCTCAATGCTGCGCATGACCATACCCATGCCGGTAATCGTAACGCCATCGGTAATATTGATATGGCCATTAATCACCGACGCGCCGCCAATGACACAGTATTTGCCAATCGTGGTACTGCCGGCCACTACTGTACCACCAGCTATCGCCGTACCATATCCGATGTGCACGTTATGCGCGATTTGAATTTGGTTATCAAGGATAACATTGTCCTCGATTACGGTGTCATCCAGGGCTCCACGGTCTATCGTCGTGCAGGCACCGATTTCGACCCGGTTACCAATACGCACCGTACCAAGCTGTGGGATCTTAACCCACTCACCCTTGTCATTGGCATAACCGAAACCATCCGCCCCGATCACCGTATTAGCTTGAACCAAGCATTCACTGCCGATCTCAACCCGATGATAGATGCTCACATTGGACCACAGCTGAGTTCTATGCCCCAGCTTTGCCCCTTGACCGATAAAGCAGCCAGCACCAATTACTACATTGTCACCTAGAACCACCCCGGATTCGATAACGGCATTTGCCCCCACCGAAACATTGTCACCAAGCAGAGCATCATCAGCAATCACCGCTGATGGTGCAATCTGATTCGCCGCTGCAGGTGTGGTATCCAAGGCTTGAGCCACCTTAGCAAACGCGACATAAGGGTCGTCCACTACCAAGGTATTGCTCGGGCAAAGTGCCAACTGCGCCTCTTTGACCATAATCACCGTTGCCTGGCAATCGGCGAGGTGCTTGGCGTATTTTGGGTTTGAAAGGAAGGTCACCTGACCCTCCAGAGCCTTATCCATTGGCGCCACTTGAGTCACTACTGCGCTAGTGTCCCCGTGCAGAGTGCCGCCCGTGATCTGGGCAAGTTGTTCTAGAGTCAATGTCGTCATCATCAATTATTTGATCGCTGAAATCACTTTTTCTGAAATGTTAAATTCTGGCTTAGCGTAAGACACTGCTTGAATGTCGATGATCATATCGTAGCCATCTTGCTCTGCCACTTTCTCTACTGCACCTTGGATTAGAACAAACAGTTTTTGCTGCTCTTCTGCCTCACGGCGCGCAGACGCCTGCTCAAGAGACTGACCCTTGAGACGGAATTCGTTTTCAAGCTGCGCGATCTCCATGCGCGCCTGCTCGATTTGCTCTGGGCTCATTAGCTCGCCATCGCGCTGCAGCTTCTCAACCTGAGTACGCGCTTTGGCTTCAATCGATTTAAGCTCATCGGCTTTATCTTTAAACTCGTTTTGCAATTGTTGCAGAACCGCCTCACGCTGCGGCAGTGCTTGGAAAACCTGTGCGGTGTTAATGTAACCCACCTTTTGCGCGGCCTCAGCAGCATGGGCGAAAAAAGAAGAGCTCAGTACTACAAGGCTTAAACCAGCCGCTTTGATCATAGATTTCAAAATTTCATCCTCAATAGGGTTAAATGCGCAGCCTAGCAACAGGAAAACCGAAAAGGCTGCACAGGGGAGTCGAACGATAGTCTGGCACCAGACTATCGAGTTTTAGAAGGTGCGTCCAATGGTGAAAGTAAAGAATTCGTCATCATCGCCATCAAAATCTTTCAATGGCTTAGCTAATGAGAAGACCAAAGGTCCCATTGGTGACATCCATTGCAGCGCCACACCGTACGAAGCACGGTAGTTGGTCCAGTCAGAATAGTCGTAGTAGTAACGCTCACTCACCGTAGAGTCATAAAAGAACTCGGTGTCCCATACACTAGCCGCATCGACAAATACACTGGTGCGCAACTGACCACGCATCTCATCAGAAGCAAATGGCGTTGGCACAATCAGCTCAAGGCTCGCCAGCGCGATTGCGTTACCACCCACCGAATCATCGGTCGCGGTAACACAGCCATTGTTACCACATGAGCCATTGAAGTTGCTGTACACCGCTCGTGGACCAGCCGTATTGGAACGGAAGCCACGCAACGTAGTGAAACCACCCGCGTAGTAGTTCTCGTAGAACGGCAAGATGTTATCGCTGTCGCCCGTCGTACCATAGCCGTTACCATAGCCAAGTCGACCACGCATTAGGAGTGAAAAGTCATGCTTCTCTGTCAATGGGAAGTACTGACGGACATCATACTGAGCCTTAAAGTACTTCGCATCCGAACCCGGCACAGTCACTTTTACAAAAGCACGCTGATGGTTGCCGGCGGTTGGGAAAAAGCCTCGGTTAAGGTTGTTGCGCGTCCAAGATAGGTTGACGTCAAAATCATCGGTACGCAGTTCGTTTTGATCCCCCTGACCGATACTGCGCGCAAAACGCTGTGCTTGGTCATAGGTCGGCACATTACCAATGTTGTTGTGGGTATAACCAACACCAAACTCAAAACGGTTGAGTTCATCGAATGGGAAACCCCAAGTCACCGAGGTACCGTAACTTTCGTTGGTGTAGTCGATAATACCCGCTTCAGACGCCTCAAACTCGTTGTAAAAGATTGAGCCGGCTAAGCTCACCCCATCGAGGTTCCAATACGGATCGCGATAGTCAAGGCTGACGTTCTTCTGGTAGTCATTCATCATCGCACTGATACCAACGCGGTTACCAGTACCCAAGAAGTTGTCTTGCTGCAAGCCGACCTGAAAGCTGACACCCGATTCGGTACCATAGCCAACACCAAAGTTGATGCTACCCGAGTTGGCTTCCTTGACGTTGTACACCAAGTCAACCTGATCCTCACTGCCAGGCACGCGCACGGTTTGTACATCGACAGTCTCGAAGAAGCCAAGACGGTTAAGGCGGTTTTTACCAGTCTCAATCGCCTGGGAGTTGAGCCAGCTGCCCTCCATTTGGCGCATCTCGCGGCGCAATACCTCATCTTTGGTGGAGTTGTTGCCGGTAAAGCGAATGTCTCGCACATAAATGCGGTTACCCGACTCCACATTCACCACCAAAGATACCTGCTGATTCTCATCATCAAACTCAGGCATCGTCGTCACCTGCGGGTAGGCATAGCCTGCCTCACCAAGGATACGCTTTATTCCTTCCTCAAGACGTGTAACCTCAGAACCATTGTAAATATCACCTGCTTTAAACGGCACTAGGGCGGCAAACTCCGCCTGTTTGCCAATCAAATCTCCACGGAATTTCACCTGATCGATGGTGTAAGGTTCACCCTCTTCCAATCCTAGGGTGATATAAACGCCCTTCTTATCAGGAGAGATCGCAACTTGAGTTGAATCAAGCTGGAACTTGAGATAGCCACGGTCGTAATAGAAAGAGCGCAGCGCCTCAAGGTCACCAGCAAGGACTTGCTTTTGGTACTTGTCGTCGGCGAGGAAGTTCCACCAGGCCACATTCACATTCAGATTGAAGCGATTAAGTAGCTCTTGATCACTAAAGGCTTGGTTACCCAGGAAATTAATCTGTTCGATCTTCGCCGAAACACCTTCAGTAAAGACGAATTTTAGGTCGGCACGGTTACGTGGTAATGGCGTAACAACCGCTTGTACTTGAGCGTTGTACTTACCAACACTGTAGTAAAAATCCTCTAGCCCTTTTTCAATCGACGATAGCGTGGTGCGATCGAGCGCCTCACCCTTACGAACGCTTGAAGCATCAAGGTTTTGTTCCAACTGCTCATCTTTAATCGCGCTGTTGCCTGAGAATGAGATACTGGCGATCGTTGGACGCTCAGTGACACGAGCAATCAATACGTCGTTTTCGCGCAGTACTTGGATATCTTCGAAGTTACCTGAGGCGTAGAGAGAACGAATGATTTCAGCAATGTCTTGTTGATCAATCTCATCTCCGACCCGCACAGGCATGTTTAACAACGCCGCACCAAGCGCTACGCGTTGCAATCCTTCGATCTGAATATCCTGTACCACAAAGCTCTCTGAAGCTTGAGCGGACAGGCTGGTTGCAAGCAGCGTTGCTAGCAGCGTTTTGTTCATCGCCATAAGTTGTTAGTTATTCCTTACTACTCACTACTGCCTTATTCTACAGGCGCGCAAAATCATTAAAAATAGCCACCGCCATTAGGGCAAAAATAATCATACCGCCGACACGATAGCCCATCTCTTGAATTTTCTCTGGTACTGGACGGCGAGTCACCGCCTCAACAGCGAAAAACAGCAGATGGCCACCGTCGAGCATCGGCAATGGCACTAAATTTATTATTCCAAGGTTGATACTAATCAGGGCGAGGAAACCAAGAAAGTACACTAAACCATAGTCGGCGGTTGCACCCGCCCCTTGGGCAATGGAAATCGGCCCACTTAAGTTGTTCAGACCAACATCACCGACAATCAGTTTTTTGAGCATAGTGACGGTCAAGCCGATCACCTGCCCGGTCTTTTCGACCGCTTTGCCCACTGACTCAAATACACCATATTGCAGGTCGAAGCGATAGTCTTGTGGCCATTCTGAGATCTGAGGAGCAATACCAGCAAAACCCACATCACCGAGTCCACGTTCAGAACGCGAGTCAGGAACAAGAGTAACATTGACGGTAGTGCCCTCACGCGCCACCGAAACCTCAATTGGGATGCCAGCGCTTGATTGAATCACCTCGACAACCTGCTCCCAGCTTGGCGACTCAAAGCCACCAATCGCAATGATCTCATCGCCCACTTGCATGCCCGCTCGAGCAGCAGCACCATCATCCGCAACGTTGGTCAATACGGATTGGATTTCCGGGGTGTAGGGGCGAAAGCCGAGTGAGGTTAATGCAGACTCGCGCTCAGGGTCAAATTGCCACTCAGTTAAATCAAGGGTTTTGATCTCAGAGCTGCCTACTCGCTCTGGCGTGGTCACCGTCAGTGTCATGCGCTGATCGCCAATATGCGCGATCAGCCCCATGTTAACCGATTCCCAGTCTCGCGTTTTGACGCCAGAAACTTCAATAAGTTCCATGCCAGGTTGCAATCCAGCTTCTGCCGCGATCGATTGAGGGGTCACTTGCCCTACCACTGGCTTCACCGCAGGCACACCAATCAAAAAAACCAACCAATAGGCGAAAATAGCAAAAGCAAAATTAAACGCAGGTCCCGCCGCCACGATGGCAGAGCGCTGCAGGAGGGGTTTCTTATCAAAAGCAAACTGTTGCTCGCTTGCTGGCACGTCGTCAACACGGCCATCAAGCATTTTAACGTAACCACCGAGTGGGATAATCGAGACACTGTACTCTGTGCCATCTTTACCAATGCGCGACCAGATAGACTTACCAAACCCGATAGAGAATTTCTCAACTCTCACACCACAACGGCGAGCCACCCAGAAGTGACCAAATTCGTGTACGGCAACCAAAATACCCAACGCAATGACGAAGGAGGCGAAGTTCCATAAAATACCAGTCATAGCTAGCGTTCCTTTAGCGATTCATTTGCGAGTGTTCGAGCCATTCTATCGAGGTCAATCAAGCTTTCCAAGTCATAGCTACGTGAGTGTTGGTTCATCGTACAAGCTTTATTCAGAACCTTCTCATTGATGCGAGCAATATCTGTGAAGCGGATCTGCCCCTGCAAGAAAGCCTCAACCGCTATCTCATTGGCTGCGTTGATGGTCGTCGTGGCATGCTGCCCCTCATAACAAGCATCAATGGCCAACTTTAGACACGGGTAGCGCTGATAGTCCGGCGCCATAAATGTCAGCTGGCCAAGCGTGGTAAAATCCAAAGCACCGACACCCGATGGGGTTCGCTGTGGATACGACATCGCGCACGCAATCGGAGTCGCCATGTCTGGCTCACCCATCTGCGCTAACACTGAGCCATCGTTATACTGCACCATCGAATGGATCACCGATTGAGGGTGAATAATCACCTCAAGCTGTTCACGCACGGCATTAAATAGCCATTTGGCCTCGATATACTCAAGACCCTTGTTCATCATCGTCGCAGAATCCACCGAAATTTTTGGTCCCATCGACCAGTTCGGATGAGCAATGGCTTGCTGCGGAGTAACAAGTTCAAGTTGTTCTACGTCGGTATAACGAAATGGTCCGCCCGAGCCCGTGAGCAAGATCTTACTCACACCGTGCGCGGCCAAATCGCAATGGCCCATTCGCGTTTGAATATCACGATTCAAACACTGGAAGATTGCATTGTGCTCACTGTCAACAGGCAGTAGCTCAGCGCCCGAGGCCTGCACAGCATCGATAAACACCTGCCCTGACATCACCAGTGCTTCTTTGTTCGCCAGTAGGATTCGTTTGCCCGCCTTAACCGCGGCCAGCGTCGGCACCAAACCCGCTGCGCCAACAATTGCCGCCATCACGGTATCCACCTCAGACAGCGTCGCAACCTCAACCATACCCTCAACACCAGCTAAGACTTTAGTCGCTAGCGAGTGGTTTTGAATCGCCTGCTCGAGAAGGCGAGCAGCCTGTTTGTCCGCCATGACCGCGTAGCGTGGCTGCCACTTGATACACAGCTCAAGCATCTTGTGATGGTTTGAGCCCGCGGCGATCGCTACGACCGAATAGAGCTCAGGATTATTTTCGACTACTTTTAAGGTGCTGGCGCCAATCGATCCAGTAGCGCCAAGGATAGTAAGCTTTCTCATTGAAACAACCGATAAAATCAGGGTCAGACGATATCGCCTGACTTAGAATACGTAGTAAAGGAAAGCAAAGACCGGGAACGCTGCCGTGAGGCTATCGACGCGATCTAGAATTCCACCGTGACCCGGAATAAGATTGCTGCTGTCTTTGATCCCAGCCACGCGTTTAAACATGCTTTCCACAAGATCGCCCAAGACCGAAATAATCACGGTCAGCAAGGTAATCATCAGCATGCTGCCGGTGCTTGAAAATTCAAGTTCAAAGCCCTTCGCCGCCAGAAACGCCACCACAAGCGCAGTCACTATGCCACCGACAAGCCCCTCAATCGTCTTATTAGGACTCACGTGCGGTGCCATCTTGCGCTGACCAAAGGCACGGCCAGCAAAGTAGGCGCCGCTGTCCGCTGCCCAAACAATCAAGCACACGAATAGCACCAACTTAGCGCCGTAGTAGGGTTGCTCAAGGACGCTATCCGCTCGCAGGATAACAATACTCCACAAAAAAGGCAGTAAGGTCAGCATGCCGAAGACATGTCGCAGCGGGCACGAGTCAGACCAAAACTTGGCAGACTTTGGGTAGCTCAACGCCAAGGCTGAAGCAAACAGCCACCAAACACTGCCAATGGCCAACAAGGCAACATGCCCAGCGCCAACGGAGTTGAGGCTGAGTGCATCAAAGGGAAGAACAACAAAAGAGAGTGCCGTGACAATCACTATAGGCAGCAGGGCAAGAGGACGAGATTGCTGACCAACAAACTGGGTCCACTCCCACGCACCAAGGAGGGTAATAAGGGTAATAGCAGATACAAAATAACCTAGGGGCAAGAAAAAGATGCCCAAAATGACAAGAGGTGCGAGTATCAACGCAGTAATTATTCTTTGCTTCAAACTTTATGTCCTACTCTATGATGACGTCATTAGAGCTTTCACTTGCTCACCAGTGCAACCAAAACGGCGCTCGCGATTGATAAACCAGGTTACCGCCTCAATTAGACTGTCCTCACCAAAATCTGGCCAGTAGACAGGGGTAAAGTACATCTCTGCGTACGCCAACTGCCACAGCATAAAGTTACTGATGCGACATTCACCACTGGTGCGGATCAAAAGATCAACCTCAGGCAAATCTGACATGGTTAGGTGCGAGGTGATCAACGATTCATCGATTGCCTCTGCAGCCAATTGGCCTTGCTCAACCAGCTTGGCAATCTTGCGTGTCGCTTGGGTGATATCCCATTTACCGCCGTAGTTGGCTGCAATATTGATCACCATTCCAGTATTGTTTGCCGTCAATGCTTGTGCCTTAGCAATCTTGTCTTGCAGGCGCGAACTAAAGCGCTGCGTGTCGCCAATTACACGTAAGCGTAGATTATTTTGGTGTAGCTTTTTGACTTCTGTTGATAGAACGGTAATAAACAGCTCCATCAATACGCCGACTTCTTCTTCTGGGCGCTGCCAGTTCTCACTACTAAACGCGAAGAGCGTCACGGCCTTAATGCCCAGTTGGCTGGCGGTTGAGATGGTCTTGCGCACGGATTTTACCCCGTTCTTATGACCAAACACTCTTGGTTTACCTTGCTCTTTAGCCCAACGGCCATTGCCGTCCATAATAATGGCAATATGCTTTGGAAGACTGTCAGAGGCGAGTTGGTTAGTTTGCATAAGCGTTACAATTGGAAGTGAAATAGATGATAGATAAATAAGAAACGCTGTGACACAGCACAGCGTTTTAGGGAGAGAGTAAGAGGGATTATACTTCCATCAACTCTTTTTCTTTTGCAGCAAGAACTTCATCAACCTTTTTCACTGCCGCATCAGTCAGCTTCTGGATTTCGTCTTGTGCTTTACGATCTTCGTCTTCTGAGATCTCTTTGTCTTTTAGCAATGCTTTAAGATCATTGTTTGCGTCACGACGGATGTTACGGATAGCAACACGACCACCTTCAGCTTCGCCACGTACAATCTTAACTAGGTCTTTACGACGCTCTTCTGTTAGCGGTGGCAGTGGAACACGGATAATCGTGCCCGCAGACATTGGGTTTAGACCTAGGTCAGACGTCATGATCGCTTTTTCAACTTTTGGCGTTAGCTCTTTGTCGAATACAGTGATAGCCAGTGTGCGCGCATCTTCTGCAACCACGTTTGCTACTTGGTTAAGAGGCGTTGGCGCACCGTAGTACTCTACTGAGATACCCGCTAGTAGGCTTGGGTGTGCACGACCTGTACGTACTTTAGAAAGGGTGTTACGTAGAGCTTCAACGCTCTTATCCATGCGCTCTTGAGCGTCTTGTTTGATCTCGTTAATCACAATCTCACCTTAATATTGTTTTCTTTGCCGCTTATCAGGTGGTCATTGGCACCTAATACCACGGTAGAATGAGGTCTAACAGAACCGAATCTCGACATTCTATCAGAACTCAAAGGCTTGAGGGAGCTTCCTCAAGCCTTTCTTTATCAGAGTTTATTCTGCGTCACTAATTAGTGTGCCTTCCGCTTCACCCATCACCACACGGCGAAGAGCACCCGGCTTGTTCATGTTGAACACACGGATTGGCATTTTGTGGTCACGCGCTAGGGTAAAGGCCGCAAGATCCATCACTTTCAGCTCTTTTTCTAGCACTTGCGTGTAAGAAAGATGCTCAAGTAGCTCAGCGTCCGGGTTTGATACTGGGTCAGCGGTAAACACGCCATCAACCTTAGTCGCTTTAAGCACTACGTCAGCCTCGATCTCAATACCGCGCAGACACGCTGCAGAATCGGTAGTAAAGAATGGGTTACCAGTACCCGCTGAGAAGATCACTACGCGACCGGTGCGCAGTTGGCTGATTGCGTCTGCCCAGTTATAGTCGTCACACACACCTTTTAGTGGGATAGCTGACATCACGCGTGCGTTAACATAAGCACGGTGCAGCGCATCGCGCATCGCTAGGCCGTTCATTACGGTTGCTAGCATACCCATGTGGTCACCCACAACACGGTTCATGCCCGCTTCAGCAAGGCCAGCACCACGGAACAGGTTACCACCACCGATAACCACACCCACTTGAACACCCAGTTCTACCAG
This sequence comes from Vibrio sabulosilitoris, assembly GCF_055391395.1. Lineage (NCBI taxonomy): Bacteria > Pseudomonadati > Pseudomonadota > Gammaproteobacteria > Vibrionales > Vibrionaceae > Vibrio > Vibrio sabulosilitoris. The sequence goes on along the minus strand of NZ_AP029599.1, from coordinate 1,304,893 downwards.
TTCTTTTACTTCTTGAGCCATACGATCAAGGATAGTTGGATCGATACCAAAGCCTTCGTCGCCTTGAAGTGCTTCGCCGCTCAGTTTTAACAGGATTCGTTGATATGCTGGTTTAGGGTTTGTAGCCATGGAGTTTACCTTCCAGTAGAGAGTTATTGATTAACAGTCACGAATTGAAACTATTAAGTCCGCAATTCCAATTCGGGACGATTACTCACAAAAAGACCGCAGCCAAGGCCACGGTCCATTCATTGCGCAATCAGAAAGGATTAACCTTTTTGAACTGCAGCAACTTCGTCAGCGAAGCTCATTTCTTCCGCTTTCTCGATACCTTCACCAACTTCTAGACGTACGAAGTTAGTTACAGCAGCGCCGCGCTCTTTTAGGATTTCACCTACAGATTTCTTAGGCTCCATTACGAACGCTTGACCAGTTAGAGAGATTTCGCCAGTGAATTTCTTCATGCGGCCAACAACCATCTTCTCAGCGATCTCAGCAGGCTTGCCTTCGTTCATTGCGATTTCAACTTGAACCGCTTTCTCTTTTTCAACTACGTCTGCAGGTACGTCTTCTGGGTTAACGAACTCTGGACGAGAAGCAGCAACGTGCATTGCAACGTGCTTAAGAGTTTCTGTGTCGCCAGAACCAGCAACAACAACACCGATCTTCTCACCGTGACGGTAAGTAGAGATAGCTTCGCCTTCAACGTATTGTACGCGACGGATGTTGATGTTTTCGCCGATTTTAGCTACTAGAGCAACGCGAGTTTCTTCGAATTTCGCTTGAAGCTCTTCAGCAGTTGCTTTAGTCGCAAGTGCGTCAGCAGCTACTTCTTCAGCGAAAGCAGTGAAGCTAGCGTCTTTAGCAACGAAGTCAGTTTGGCAGTTAACTTCAAGAAGAACAGCAACGCCGTTTTCTTCTTTAATGATGATTGCGCCTTCAGCAGCTACGTTACCTGCTTTCTTAGCAGCTTTAGCAGCGCCAGATTTACGCATGTTTTCGATTGCTAGTTCGATGTCGCCGTTAGTTTCAACAAGCGCTTTCTTACATTCCATCATACCTGCGCCAGTACGTTCGCGCAGTTCTTTAACTAGAGCAGCAGTTACAGCCATTCTCTGTTCCTCGGTTGATTCTAAATAAGGTAAAAATCAGGGGCCGCTTGGGGGCCCCTGTAACTAACTATAACTTAGTTTATGTGAACAGATAATTTCACGCAAACCAAGATTAACAGTGAGCCGCTATTATTCAGCTTCTACGAAACCGTCTTTGTCAGCAGCTTGAGCTACGTCTTTGTTACGACCTTCTGAAACCGCAGATGCAGCAGCGTTTAGGTAAAGCTGTACTGCACGGATTGCATCGTCGTTACCTGGGATAACGAAGTCAACGCCGTCTGGGTTAGAGTTAGTATCAACTACAGCGTAAACTGGGATACCTAGGTTGTTAGCTTCTTTAACTGCGATGTGCTCGTGATCAGCGTCGATTACGAATAGAGCGTCTGGTAGGCCGCCCATATCTTTGATACCACCAAGAGATTTCTCTAGCTTCTCCATTTCGCGAGTACGCATTAGAGCTTCTTTCTTAGTTAGCTTCTCAAAAGTACCGTCTTGAGCTTGAGCTTCTAGCTCTTTTAGACGCTTGATAGACTGACGAACAGTTTTGTAGTTAGTTAGCATACCGCCAAGCCAGCGGTTGTTAACGTAGAATTGGTTGCTTGCAATAGCAGCTTCTTTAACAGCTTCAGATGCAGCGCGTTTTGTACCTACGAATAGTACTTTACCTTTCTTCTCGCCAACTTTAGCAAGTTCTGCTAAAGCGTCGTTGAACATAGGTACAGTTTTTTCTAGGTTGATGATATGAACTTTGTTACGAGCACCAAAGATGAATGGCTTCATTTTTGGGTTCCAGTAACGAGTCTGGTGACCGAAGTGAACACCAGCTTTTAGCATATCGCGCATTGATACAGTTGCCATTTTAAAATCCTCTATGGGGTTAGGCCTCCACATCCCCCATGTATCCGACCCTGCCTAAAAGCGGGCACCCCGGAACATGTGTCGGAATGTGTGTGATTTAAAGTTAAGTGTAGAATCTACCGCAGCATCGCCGATAACGAAGACAACTGTGATGATTCCGGCGCGCTTTATACCATATTTTTGTGCCTTTAGGCTAGTAAAATCTCGGTAAAGTCATCCATCCTGTTAAGGTAGACGCAAGATGCAGTCGCTTCTCACTTACACGTGCAGACTTATCCTGATAGAATAGTCGCCAGCAACCAACCTGCGCGAGCAGCTTATTGAGAAAGATTTATGTCAATCAAAATCAAAACAGAACAAGAAATCGAACGTATGCGCCTGGCGGGCAAACTCGCAGGCGAGATTCTTGAGATGATCGAGCCACACATCAAAGAGGGTGTGACAACCGAAGAGTTAAACCAGATTTGTCACGACTACGCACTAGAGCGTGGTGCGTACTCGGCGCCCCTGGATTACCATGGCTTCCCTAAATCAATCTGTACCTCAATCAACCACATCGTGTGTCACGGTATCCCGGCCACACAAGATGAGATGGGCAGCAATGGTCAGCTAAAACCTGCAGTGCTAAAAAGTGGCGACATCATTAACGTCGACATCACAGTGATCATCCCAGATGATGAGAACGCAGACCTATCAACCCGCCCAGCCGGTTACCATGGCGACACCTCAAAGATGTTCCTAGTCGGCGATGTTTCTCCAGCGGACAAACGCCTATGTATGGTTGCGCAAGAAGCGCTGTACATCGGTATGCGCAAGGTTAAGCCAGGTGCAACCGTTGGCGACATCGGCACCGCGATTGAGAAGTACATCAAAGACAACAACAAGAAAAACCCGCGCAATAAGTTCTCTATCGTCAAGGACTTCTGTGGCCACGGTATCGGCAATGAGTTCCACGAAGAGCCGCAAGTCGTCCACTACAGAAACGCCGACCGTCGCATCCTCAAAGAAGGCATGTGCTTCACCATCGAGCCAATGATCAACGCCGGTAAATTCGGCTGTAGCGTGGACGCCGAAGATGACTGGACAGTCTACACTGGCGATGGCAAAAATTCGGCCCAGTGGGAACACACGGTCGTAGTAACTAAAGACGGTTGTGAAGTCTTGACCCTACGTTCAGACGACACGATCCCACGCCACATGAACAACAACGGCTGAGGCTCGAGGACGTTTCACTTCGAGTTTCACTCCGTTCCGAGGCGCGAGGAGTCCCAACGCGCTGGATACTCCTCGCGCCTCGTAGGGCAAAGCCCGTACCCGCACCTCGCCCCTAATCCCGGTTCTCACGTCAAACTGATGAACCTTTTAGTAACATCAGTTCTAAGCTTTTGATACAGTATTTTTATTAAAAGCTTGCACGGAATGCATCTATGTCGATTCAATCACCTTTGACATTGGAAGAGCAGCAGCTCTCCATCACCGCTCTCAAACAGCAGTTAGAGCAATTTGCTGAGCACCAAAAACAGCGGTTTTTTAGCCACCAGCCTATTACCGAATTGGTGCTGGGTCGCTCCAATTATATGGATAACCTGCTCGAAAGGTTATGGCAACACTTTGGCTTTAATGAGCTGCCACATATCAGCCTGGTTGCGGTCGGTGGCTATGGGCGTGCTGAACTACACCCTCTCTCCGATATCGACATCCTGATTGTCTCCAAACTTACCCTACCCACCCATTTAGAAGCTAAGGTCAGTGAGTTTATTACCTTGCTGTGGGACTTGCGTCTTGAGGTCGGCCATGCGGTGCGTACCGTTACTCAGTGTGCAGAGATTGCGCGCGATGACCTGACGGTAGCAACCAATTTGCAAGAAGCTCGCCTGCTGTGCGGCTGTCAAGAGACCTTCTCACTACTAGAGCAAGAGATCCACTCAGAACAGTTCTGGCCAAGTGAGGTGTTCTACAGGGCCAAGCTCGAAGAACAGAAAGAGCGTCATGCACGCTATCATGACACCACCTATAACCTTGAGCCGGACATCAAATCAACACCCGGTGGCCTACGTGATATCCACACCCTAAGCTGGATTGCGCGCCGCCACTTTGGCGCGACATCACTATTGGAGATGAGCCGCTACGGCTTTCTAACCGATGCCGAATATCGCGAGTTGCTGGAGTGCCAAGATTTCCTTTGGCGCGTGCGCTTTGCGCTGCATATCGACCTGCGCCGCTACGATAATCGCCTGACCTTCGCCCATCAAGCCAATGTCGCTGAGCACCTTGGTTATGTCGGTGAAGGGAATCGTGGTGTTGAGATGATGATGAAAGAGTTCTATCGCACTCTACGCCGCGTCGCTGAACTGAATAAGATGCTGCTTAAGATCTTCGATCAGGCCATCCTCAACAATGGTGTGGTAGAAGATGCGGTCGAGCTAAGTGACGATTTCCAACGTCGCGGTAAGCTGATTGAGGCGCGCAAGCCTGCTCTGTTCCAAGCCCGCCCTGACACCATCTTAGATATGTTCCTACATATCGCCAACGACTCGACCATTGAGGGCGTCGCACCGGCCACCATGCGTCAATTGCGCACCGCCAGACGTCGCCTCAACAAGTTCTTGCATGAGTTGCCTGAAGCGCGCGAGAAGTTTATGGCGCTGTGTCGCCACCCGAATTCACTGCACAAGGCATTCAGCCTAATGCACCGCCTGGGCGTACTTTCTGCCTACCTGCCACAGTGGAGTCAAATTGTCGGTCAGATGCAGTTTGACCTGTTTCATGTCTACACAGTAGACGAGCACAGTATGCGCCTGCTCAAACACATCAATGGCTATAGCTACGCTAAAAACCGCGACAAGCACCCAATCTGCTGCGAGGTCTTCCCGCGTATCCAGAAGAAGGAGCTGCTGATCCTGGCGGCCATCTTCCATGACATCGGCAAGGGGCGCGGCGGTGATCACTCCGAAATTGGCGCGGTCGAGGCGTATGACTTCTGTCTTGAACACGGCCTGTCGAAGCCAGAATCTAAACTGGTCTCTTGGCTGGTGCAAAACCACCTTCTCATGTCGGTTACTGCGCAGCGTCGCGATATCTATGACCCAGAAGTGATTACCGAGTTTGCTAAAAAGGTACGCGACGAAGAGTACTTAGAGTTTCTGGTCTGTCTGACGGTTGCCGATATCTGCGCTACCAACCCCGAGCTGTGGAACAGTTGGAAACGCACCCTACTCGCTGAGCTGTTCTATTCTACACAGCGCGCTCTGCGCCGTGGCCTGGAAAACCCGGTCGATGTGCGCGATCGAATTCGCCACAACCAGCACCTCGCCTCTGCCATCTTGCGCAAAGAGGGCTTTACCGCTCGTGAGATTGAAGTATTGTGGCAACGCTTTAAGGCCGATTACTTCCTGCGCCACACCCACAAGCAGATCGCTTGGCACGGCATGAATCTGCTGCGCCATAAAGACCCTGAGCAGCCAATGGTGCTGATCAGTAAAAAGGCAACCCGCGGCGGCACTGAGGTGTTTGTCTACAGTAAGGATCAGCAATCCCTGTTTGCAACTGTGGTTGCCGAGCTCGACCGACGTAACTTTAACGTCCATGATGCGCAGGTGATGATCAGTAAAGATGGCTTTGTGCTCGATACCTTTATGGTGCTTGATCAACATGGCGAGGCAATCGATGAGTCGCGCCACAAGGCAGTCATTAAGCACCTATTGCATGTGCTTGAAGACGGCAGACCAACCAAGATCCGCACCAGACGCGCACCGCGCAACCTCAAGCACTTTAAGGTCAAAACACGGGTCAACTTCTTGCCAACCAAGAGTAAAAAGCACTCGTTTGTCGAGTTTGTGGCCTTGGACACCCCTGGGCTGCTCGCCAAGGTCGGGGCGACATTTTCGGAGCTAGATATCAGTATCCATGCCGCTAAGATCACCACCATTGGTGAGCGCGCGGAGGATTTCTTTATCATCACCGGTCCGTGTGGCGGCAAGCTGGATGCTGAGCAAGAGCAACAACTGACAGAGTCACTGAAAAAGAGTGTCTTAGAGCTCGCACCAGAATAGCGATCTCGTGCACAACTCACTGGTTTTTCATTAAAAGAGGCCGCCGTTCACTGTCGAGATGCGGCCTCTACTGTTACAGTTATTAGAAGGTTCGAGGCGATGTTCACGCTTACGGACCCGTTTCGATGATAACTCCAGTCAGTCATGCTCTACCCAGTAAAATAAGAGAGGCCTGTTATGTTCCCCAACCTCAATGGTTTAGGCATTCAAGACCCAATGCAGATCGAGCGCTATTCCCTACGTCAAGAAGCGCACAAAGACGTGCTCAAGATCTATTTTCGCAAGCAAAAAGGGGAGCTGTTCGCCAAAAGCGTTAAGTTCAAGTACCCACGCCAAGTCAAACACGTCCTGGTCGACAGCAGTACCCACCACTACAAAGAAGTCACCGAGATCAACCGCAACCTAACCCTAGTCATCGACGAACTCAACACCATCACCAAACCAGAAAGAATCGCCGAAGTCGACGTCAAACAAAAGATCCTCAGCGACCTACGCCATCTTGAAAAAGTCGTCTCGAGTAAGATCGCGGAGATCGAGGCTGATCTTCAAAAAATCAAGTAGCAGAGGCGAGAAGCGAGAGTCGAGAGGCGAGGTTGTTAGCCGCGCGTTGAACTTCCGGAGCTAAACGCTCATGACGTTGTTAAGAAGACTGCTCTCGAAAAGCGAGTAAACACTCGCCTCTCGTTTCTCGCAGCAAGGCGGTCTCGCCTCTCTGGCTACAGGCTATAGCCAGCCAGAAACCAACGCCACGCCAACCAACGCAACCGCCGACATCACCCCAGCCACAATATCATCAACCATAATCCCCAGGCCGCCATGGATGCGTTTGTCGAGCCAGCCGATTGGCCAGGGCTTGACCATGTCGAAGAAGCGGAACAGGACGAAGCCGGCAATCAGCCATTTCCAGTCGAACGGTGAAATCGACAGCATAGGCACCACTAGCATAGTGATCCAGAAGCCTGCGAACTCATCCCACACGATAGAGCCGTGGTCGTGGACGCCCATGTCGTCAGAGGTTTTTTGGCAAATCGTCACCCCAACCCAGCAAGAGGCCGCCACGATAACGATATACAGCCACAGTGGCAGTTGAACCAGTAATAGGTAAAACGGGATTGATGCTAGCGTGCCCATGGTGCCTGGCACAACTGGGGAGAGACCACTACCAAAACCTGTTGCAAGCAAATGCCATGGGTTGGACATAGAGAGGTGTTGTTTTGGGTTGGTCATGGTGTTTCCTTAAAGTGATCGTAACCAGAAATAGTCCAATCGAGCGGCTCGCCACTCGCATGAAGGGTAAGTTGTGGCGCTGTGTGAATAGTGCCAATACAAGTCAGTGCTACTCCGCACTGGGCAGCAATATGGTCTATCTGCGCTTGGTGCTGCAGTGGGGCGGTAAAGCACAACTCGTACTCTTCGCCACTAGTCAACGCATATTGGCGGGCTAACGAGTGGTCAGCAACAAATGACAGCAATGACGCTGAGAACGGTAAGGCATCAACATTGATGTGAGCGCCAACCTCGGAGGCCTTGAGGATATGGCCAAGATCGGAAATCAGGCCATCTGAGATATCGATCGCCGCGCTGGCATAGGGGCGCAGCGCCTCTCCCACCTCGATGCGTGGCGTGGCGTGGAAATGGCGCTCAACCAGGGCTTGCGCATCAGGTCTGTCCTGTTGGCTTGGATCCAAGATAACATCCAACCCCGCCTTGCTATCACCTAGTTGGCCGGTGACATAAACACAATCGCCAACTTGCGCGCCTGTGCGGCGCAGCGCCTGACCTTTAGGCACAAAACCTTGTACCGTCAGAGTAATACTCAATGGGCCTTTGGTGGTATCACCACCAATCAACTGCAGATTATAGCGATCTGCTAGGGCAAAAAACGCCTCACAAAATGGAGCCAGCCAAGCCTCGTCAGGCTTAGGCATCGTCAGAGCCATCGATACCCAAGCTGGTGTCGCCCCCATCGCAGCAAGATCACTGAGATTTGATGCCAGCGCCTTATGCGCCACCCAAGCCGGCGGCGCATCGGCAAGAAAGTGCGTGCCCGCCACTAAACTGTCAGTACTCAGCGCAATCGACATCCCCTCTGGCACCTCAAGCAACGCACAATCATCCCCCGCCGCCAACAACACATCACTGCGCCGCGCTTGACGGTCAACAAAATACTTTTCGATCAGGTTAAACTCACCCGCCATTGGCCAGCCATTCCCTTTTTATAAACAGATTATTAGCGCCAAAGCTTATATTAAAAAGAGGCGAGAGGCGAGAGGCGAGAGGCGAGAGGCGAGAGGCGAGAGGCGAGAGGCGAGAAAAAGCGTTCTGGATTGACGCAACAGTGTCAACCCTTTTCCATATAGATGATTAAAAACTTAAGAAGTTTATTTTTTCGCCAGACAGTACAACACACTCCCCTCGCCTCTCGCAGGGCGACCAGCCCGATCTCGCCTCTCGCCTCTTCCCTCCGGGAATAAAAAAGGCCAGCGGAACTACCCACTGGCCTTTTATCAACTATAACCTCAAAAAATGAGGATAATCCGCGTTTATTTCTTCTTACGAACGTGTGGTGCGGCTTTATCAAGTACACCATTGACGAACTTGTGGCTCTCTTCTGAACCAAACACTTTCGCCAGTTCGATGGCTTCGTTGATCACGACTTTGAAAGGTACATCTTCGCGACGTGTCATTTCGTACATAGCCAAACGTAGCAGTGCAAGTTCCATCATGTCTAGATCTTGCATTGGACGAGAAGTGTACGGACGGATCTTGCTGTCCAGTTCGTTGTGACTCAGTACGACACCAGTCAGAAGATCACGGAAGTATGCCACGTCAGTTTCAGGTGCAGACAGCGCGGGTTCAGAGGCGTGGTGCTCCTCTTCCTCATATTTACCACCTGATAAGAATTGCTCTTCGATGTTAGCAACATTTTCTTTTGTAATTTGCCAAGAATAAATTGCTTGTAGAGCAAATTGACGTGCATTACGACGTGCGGCTGGTTTCACACTGGCCCCCATTAGGAATCGATTTCTGAAAGAACGTTAATCATTTCAAGTGCGCTTAGTGCAGCCTCTGCACCTTTATTACCCGCCTTGGTTCCCGCGCGCTCAATGGCTTGGTCAATAGTATCTACAGTCAGTACGCCAAATGCCACTGGCAGGCTGTACTCTAGAGATACTTGAGCTAGACCTTTGTTACATTCACTGCAAACATAGTCAAAGTGTGGCGTACCACCACGGATCACCGTACCTAGCGATACGATAGCGTCAAATTTACCGGTTTTTGCCACACGTTGCGCTACCAATGGCAGCTCAACAGCACCTGGACAACGAACTACGGTAATGTTGTCTTCGCTAACTTGTCCATGACGCTTTAAAGTGTCGATAGCACCAGAGAGTAAGCTTTCGTTAATAAAGCTGTTAAAACGAGAAATAACGATAGCAATATTTGCCTTTGGTGCAGGGAAACCACCCTCGATCACTTTCATAAGCCTTCCTTTAACTACATTCATCAAGTGAGAATCGCCGGATTCTAGCACAAATTTGTGACACATATCTAATGGAAAATTGGTGTCCGGCGAATACAGATTGGATAACGGTCGACGACGGCTTAAATTGACCTAACAGACACCAGTATAGTCATCACTTGGTCATTGCTGCGCGTCGTCAGCCAGATTTAATTTCAGATTATTCGCAGACGTACTCAACCACGTTAAGGCCAAAGCCACCCAACGCGTGATACTTCTTATTGGTTGACGATAGCAAGCGCATATCATGCACGCCGAGATCCGCCAGGATTTGTGAGCCTACACCCACGCGGCGTGAGGTGCCTTGCTTCTTCGCCAGGGTCGGAGCCTCGTCCTTATCTTGCGCTTCAAACATCTTCACGCGGTGGATAAGTAGGTCGGTCGATTCTTCGTGGCCCAAGACCACCAAAACGCCACCTTCTTTACCGATACGCTGCATCGCCTGATCGAGAGACCAACTGCGCTCTGCATTGCGATCGCTGTGCAGCAAGTCGGTAAACACATCCAGTAAGTGCACGCGCACCAATGGTGGCTCGCCAGTCAGATCGCCTTTACACATCGCATAGTGCACTTCGTTATCGATGGTATCGCGGTAGGTTACCAGTTCAAACTCACCAAACTCGGTCGGCAGGCGGCAAGTCGCTACGCGCTCAATGGTCGTTTCAGTATTGTTACGATATTCAATCAAGTCCGCGATAGTACCAAGCTTAATGTCGTGCTTCTCAGCGAACACTTCAAGATCAGGGCGACGTGCCATAGTGCCGTCGTCATTGAGGATCTCAACAATCACCGAAGCTGGCTCACAGCCTGCAAGGCGCGCAAGATCGCAGCCCGCTTCAGTGTGACCAGCACGTGTCAGTACGCCACCATCTTGAGCCGATAGAGGGAAGATATGCCCAGGTTGAACTAGGTCCGCCGCTTTCGCGTCCTTCGCCACTGCCGCTTGCACGGTGCGCGCGCGGTCAGCTGCAGAGATACCGGTCGTTACGCCCTCTGCCGCTTCAATTGATACAGTAAAGTTGGTGGTGTACTGAGCATTGTTGTCTTGCACCATCGGTGGTAGACCTAGACGACGACAGCGCTCTTGAGTCATGGTCAGACAGATCAAGCCACGGCCATGCGTCGCCATAAAGTTAATGGATTCCGGCGTAATGTGCTCGGCGGCCATGATCAGGTCACCCTCATTCTCGCGGTCTTCGTCATCCATCAGGATAACCATTTTACCCAAGCGAATATCTTCAATGATTTCTTGCGGCGTGCTAATCGGCATCTTATCTACCCTTTATTGTTTGTCGGCTTATGCAAAGCCATTTTGTTGTAGGAATTCCATGGTCAGGCGTGATTGCGGCTGCTCGCTAGCCTGCTTGCTCATCAAGCGCTCCATGTAGCGCGCGAGCACATCCACCTCAAGGTTAACCTTACGCCCGACCTGAAACTCTTCAATCGTGGTCTCGTCTGAGGTATGTGGAATAATCGTCAGCTTAAAGGCTTTATCGCGCACGTCATTGACGGTCAAGCTGATGCCATCAACCGTGATGGAGCCTTTTTCTGCGACGTATTTTTCGAGATCTGCTGGCATCTCAACCCAAAGGTCAATCGCGCGACCTGACGGTGTGCGCTCGACAATCGTGCCCACACCATCGACGTGGCCTGAGACGATATGCCCCCCAAAGCGGGTGGTCGGCAGCATCGCCTTTTCTAGGTTGACCTTACCACCAACTTGGTAATCAACAAAGCCGGTTTTATTTAAGGTTTCAACCGACAAATCAGCGCTGTAGCTGCTCTCGGAGCAGTGCGTGACGGTTAAACACACACCGTTGGTGGCAATGCTATCACCGAGTTTGACGTCGGCCATATCCAGCTTACCCACCTCAACGGTGATACTAATATCTTCACCTTTCTGTTGGATCGCCGTCAGCGTCCCAACAGCTTCAATAATTCCTGTAAACATCCTGCTTCTTTCTTCTATCTGTTCGGTTTAGGCGATGCGTTTTTTGGCTCAGCATGTCGCTTGGGTTGGGCCGCACTCGGTTGAGCCACAATGCGCAGATCGTCGCCAACCAGGCGCACATCACTGAATTCAAGCTCAATGGTCTCACTCATCTGTTCAAGGCCCAATGCGCCAAACAGACCGCGTCCATCACTTCCCATAATCTTAGGCGCTAAATAGACGATTAGCTCATCGACCAACTCTGCCTGAATAAAGCCACTGGCAAGCGTCGCACCCGCCTCAACCCAAAGGTGGTTGACGTTATGCTCTTTGGCGAGATAACGACACACCTGCTCAAGGTCAAACTGTTCATCGCTCAACAATGACTGCTGCTGCGCGGTTAATACCAGCAGTTCACCCTCAACATCAAACAGTTTGAGCTCTTGGGTTAAACTAGCTTGACGATCAAGGATCACACGCAGCGGCTGGCGCACTGGCTGTGGCTCAATTGCTGCTAGCGTATCGGTATCAAGCTCGGTAGCGCGCACATTGAGTGAGGCATTATCGGCAATCACGGTCTGGCTAGTAGAGAGGATCGCACCTGCCTGAGCGCGGTAGCGCTGCACATCGCGGCGCGCTTTGCTGCCGGTGATCCATTGGCTAACCCCATTTGCTAGAGCGGTTTGACCATCCAGACTGGCAGCCATCTTGAGCTGAATAAAGGGTAGGCCTGTTCTCATTCGCTTGAGAAAGGCGCGATTCAGTTGCTCGGACTCGTGCTCGAGAAGACCCACCAGCACCTCAACACCCGCGTCTTCGAGCATTTTAAAACCACGACCCGCGACTTGAGGGTTTGGGTCTGCCATGGCACAGACCACCTTCGCAACGCCCGCTTCTATCAATCCCTTGGCGCACGGTGGTGTGCGGCCAAAGTGTGAGCAGGGCTCAAGCGTGACGTAAGCGGTGGCCCCTTTGGCCTTTTCACCCGCCGCACGCATCGCATGCACCTCGGCATGTGGCTCACCGGCGCGTTGATGATAGCCCTCACCAACAACTACACCATCTTTAACAATCACGCAGCCAACATTGGGGTTGGGTGCGGTGGTGAAGCGACCGCGCCAAGCAAGCTTAATGGCGCGACTCATCATGTCATAGTCCAATGACGTAAAAGGGACCATTCCCTCGCTCCTTAATCTTCGAGTTTAGCGATCTCTTCACCAAACTCGCGAATATCTTCAAAACTACGATACACTGAAGCGAATCGAATGTAGGCAACCTTATCCAGTTCCTTGAGCTGTTCCATCACCAAGTTACCGACCATTTCGCTCGGCACTTCGCGCTCACCGGTGGCGCGCAGCTTCGACTTGATCATGCTGATCGCCAGCTCAACCGCATCAGCCGGCACAGGGCGCTTCTCTAGCGCACGCTGCAACCCACCGACCATCTTATCTTCATTAAAGGGTTCACGATTCCCGTTGGTCTTGATGATTTTCGGCATCACCAACTCCGCGGTCTCGAATGTGGTAAATCGCTCACTGCACGCCAAACACTGGCGGCGACGGCGCACTTGATGGCCATCGGCAACTAAGCGTGAATCAATCACCTTAGTATCGTTTTCTGAGCAAAAAGGACAATGCATATCACCTCCAAATTAACCGGACTAGTGTAGCGGAATTGCCTGCTTGAGGAAAAGAAAAAGGGACCGAGTGGTCCCTTTTTTCAACGCAAGCGATAAGTTTGTGACTTAGCTACGTGCTAGATAGTCGGCTTTACCCACCCACTTGTAGCTGGTCAGCTCTTCAAGCCCCATTGGGCCACGGGCATGCAGCTTCTGGGTTGATACTGCCACTTCCGCACCAAGACCAAACTGCGCGCCATCGGTAAAGCGCGTCGAGGCATTGACATACACCGCGGCAGAGCCCACCGAGTTGATAAACCGCTCAGCATTTTGCAGCGAATTGGTCATGATCGCATCCGAATGGCTGGCATTATGCTCACGCATATGATCGATCGCCGCATGAACATCCGTCACCACCTTAACACCCAGGGTATAGCTTAACCACTCGGTATCAAAATCCCCGGCTTGCGCCTCGCGTACGTCTTTTGCCGCAGCCAATAAATCCCCAACCGAGCCATCGGCCACAAACGCCACGCGCCCAGAGAGCTTATTCGCCAGCTTTGGTAGCAGCTCGGCTGCCACACTCTGATGCACTAGTAGCGTATCTAGCGAGTTACACGCCGATGGACGCTGCACCTTCGAGTTCTCAATCACCAGCAGCGACTTATCAACATCGGCACTGTCATCAACAAAGATGTGGCTGATACCAAAACCACCAATGATCACGGGAATAGTACTGTTCTCCTTGCACATCTTGTGTAGACCAGCCCCACCACGCGGGATAATCATATCCACATACTCGTCCAGTTTGAGCAGCTGAGAAACCAGCTCACGATCTGGCTTTTCAATGTACTGCACTGATGCCCCAGGTAGCTCTGCTTTAGCCAGGGCTGATTGAATGATCTTCACCAGTTCCATATTAGAGAAGAAAGTCTCTTTACCGCCACGCAGAATGCTTGCGTTGCCGGTTTTCAGGCACAATGCCGCGATATCAATCGTTACATTGGGTCTAGCTTCGTAAATCACACCAACCACGCCCAGTGGCACGCGGCGGCGGGCAAGTGACATGCCGTTCTCAAGCACTTTACTGTCAATTTCGCTGCCAACCGGGTCATTTAAGCTGATCACATTGCGCACATCATTGGCGATGGCTTGAAGGCGGTCTGAGTTAAGCAGCAAGCGGTCAAGCAAGGCCTCACTAAGGCCTGCCTCGCGTCCAAGTGCGATATCCTTACCATTGGCTGCCAAGATGGTCGCTTCATTGGCTTCAAGCTCATCGGCGATCAGCGCCAATGCGCGGTTTTTCTGCTGGGTTGATGCTGTCGCCAGTTCGAAGGCTGCTTGTTTGGCCGCCTGGCCCATGAGGGTTAAATCCATACTGGTAATCCTTAAATTTACTGTTCCTGAATCAAGACCAGATCATCACGGTGGATCACTTCTGCACCGTAGTCATAGCCGAGAATCGAGATAAAATCTTTACTGTGTTTGCCAATCAATTTACCAAGGTCTTGGCTTGAGTAGCTGACAATCCCCTTCGCAACCAGCTCACCCTGCGCACTCACCACCTGCGCCACATCACCACGAGAGAAGGTGCCGCTGATGTGGGTGACGCCCTTCGCCAAAAGGCTACTGCCAGTATCACTAAGTGCCTTAACTGCCCCCTGGTCGATGACGATATCGCCAGTGGCCGAGGGACCGGCTAAGATCCAGCGCTTGCGATTTTCCAATGCCTCGGTACAAGGCAAGAAACGGGTGCCATGCGGTTCGTCACTCAGCGCATCAAATACCACATTCGGCGCACTGCCCGCAGCGATGATCACCTCGATGCCCGCACGGCGCGCAACATCAGCCGCCTGCAACTTGGTGGCCATACCGCCCGTGCCTAGGTTGGTGCCACTGCCGCCGGCAATCTTGCGCAGCGTGGCATCAATGGTCTTTACTTCTTTAATCAGTTCGGCGTTCGGGTCTTTGCGCGGATCGGCGGTAAATAGCCCGGTTTGGTCTGTGAGAAGCAGCAGCTTGTCTGCACTGCATAAAATGCCGACTAAAGCGGAGAGGTTATCGTTGTCCCCAACCTTGATCTCGGTTGTCGCTACCGCATCATTTTCGTTTACTACCGGCACAATATCGTTTTCGACTAGTGCCTGGATGGTGTCACGCGCATTGAGAAAGCGCTCGCGATCCTCTAAATCGGCGCGTGTCAGCAACATCTGACCTATCTTGATGCCATAGATACCAAACAAGGCCTCCCAGGTTTGGATCAATTGACTCTGACCGACTGCAGCCAACAGTTGTTTGGTTGCCATCGCATTGGGGAGTTTGGGGTAGTTCAGGTGCTCTCGACCTGCGGCAATCGCGCCAGAAGAGACCAAAACCACTTGGTGGCCTTGCTGCTTTAGCTGTGCGCATTGGCGAACCAACTCTACCATATGAGCGCGATCCAGCGCTTGTGTGCCCCCGGTGAGGACACTGGTACCCAGTTTGACGACAATCGTCTGTTTGTTTTCAGCAATCTGTTGCTGCTGCGTCGCTTTCATAATGTTTAATTCACATCAATCACTGTTTATTGGTGGACTCATTGTTTTAACAATCAATCCACCAATAAACAAGAAAAAGGTGCCATTGGCACCTTTTTCAGTTAAATCAACACAATTAATTAAACAAATACGTGGGATTCTTCATCGAGCGTCACTTCAAGTGAGAATTTGTCTAGCGCCTCAATCAGCTTAGTGTGAAAGCTTGCCTGAGTACGACTAACCTCTGATTCGGCCTTAGTCGGCACAGCCTCTTCCTTCCATTCACCTGCGAGGGTGTAACGACCTTTGTGATATTTGGCGACGAAACTACCTTCCTCGACACTGAGTGTCAGCCACCAACCCCAGAACTCGCGCTCTTCAGGCGATTTAGCGTCATCAACACACGCAGCGAGACAATCGAATAGAAACTGTTGCTTGGTACACTCTTGCTCTCTGAGGTAAGGTCCGATGGCCTTAAACGCAGAAAGCAAACGGTAATGAGTTGGGCCTTTTGTCACTTCAGACATTGAGAACTCCTCTGCCTTTTATTGTTGTCTATGCCAGTCTGTAACATCTTGTTACTTAACTATCATTCAACAATTTCACAACAAAGTCACTTCAAAAGTTCATTTTCCAACCATTTTATCGCCATTTCGAGTGATTGTTCATAACCCTGAGAAATATTAGCGGATTTCACTGTCTTTGCCTTACCACCAAGGCTGTACATCGCCACCAACTGATTATCAGAAGCCGGGCAGATAGGATCGTTTTCCATGCTAATGGCCAAAATCGGTACCTTGGTACGGCGGGTATTGATAATACCTTGAACTTTGAGCGACCATTTCATCATAAAGAAGCTCAGCGAAGAGATATCCACCATGGTCTTACCCAAGCGTGACGCCAGCATATCCAGATAAACCTTCGGCATCGCCTTGATGCTCTCTGGCGAGGACAATACCTTGTGGATTGGTGCCCCTAAAGACACACAGGCGCGTACTTTCTCTTGCTCAAGGAACGACAAACGCACCATCGCATTACCACCAAAACGAAAGCCAAGCAGACCAACCCGGTTGTGCGCGACCCAAGGAAGATTGGGTAGGTGCTCGACCACCGCCTTATGGATCTCTGAACTATCTTCACTCAGGGTCCAGTGGCTTGAGCTACCGACTGACGGCATATCCACGGTGACCATACCAATTCCACGCGGGCGCAAATAATCACGGTAGAGGCGCCACAGGTCAGTCTGCAGCGAGTCTAGCCCTGCACTGACCACCACGACAGGAAACGGCTCTTGGGTATGCGGCACGTGCAGACGCGCCTCAATCTCACGCTTTTTAAACGGGATCTTAATTGTGCGGATATAATTGCTGGTCGCCTTCGCGCCCTCATCATACGCCGTATTTGCCAGGACTTGGGCTTGCAGCGATAGATTGTCGTTTTTCAGGTGTGGGTAACCAGCAATCGAATAACATAGGGAAGCGGCAAAGGAGCGGTCGGCACTCTGCTCTCCCTCTAATTCAGCGGCTTGCTTTTGATAACGAGCACCAAGCTTGGTCCACTCATAGGCCCAGTTACCCGAGCGATACCCCATCACGGTATCCAACCAATCATCGTTGGTGCGTGAGTGGGTTGAACTGGCGATCCTTGCCAACACTTCCTCTAAATCAACCGGGTCAACCCCCTGCCAGATCCACTGCATACGGCGCAAGCTGCGATACCAACTGGCCTGCTCAGACTCGTGGCGTTCATCGAGCCACTGCTGGTCGTTAGGCAGGTAGTTGGTCAGCCCTGATGTCTCTTTGGCTTGCTTATGCTGGGTAAACAGCTTCTCAGATAGGTTGTTGGTTGATGATTTTTGTTCTTCACCTGCGCTCGCAGGTTGCTGAGGATCTTTGGACATAATGGAGGGAATACTCATCTAAATACTAGCAACCATAGTACATTCTCCTCAAAAAAAAAGCTCCGCTGGACGCGGAGCTTTTTGTTTCAAACTATCAATGTAAGATTACTTGTGCTTACGGTTGATTGGCTCGATGTACTGGATAGTCATATCCCAAGGTTGCTCAATCCACGTGTCTTGTGGAATGTCAACAATGTACTCATCAACCAGCTCAGCACCAGCAGGCTTAGCACATACCGTAATGAGTTTCGCTTTCGGGTACATCTCGCGGATCTTGCGTGCGGTGTCGCCACTGTCGACCAAATCATCAACGATTAGGAAACCTTCACCGTCGTGCTCAGGCGCTTTTAGTACGCTCATGTCACGCTGATGGTCGTGATCGTAGCTTGAGATACACACGGTATCTACGTAACGAATGCCTAGCTCACGCGCTAGGATCGCAGCCGGAACCAGACCACCGCGGCTTACGCCGATAATGCCTTTCCACTGCTCAGCTGGCATCTGCTTCTCAGCCAGTTGACGACAGTAGTTCTGCATGTTGTCCCAAGTGATGATGAATTTATTACTCATTATTCAAACCTAATATTTACTGTGGTGTTAACCAACGATGTATTTCACAACGAAGATTGCCGACATAACCCATACACTGATTGATACATCACGACCTTTGCCACTCATGGTCTTGATCACAGCGTACGAAATAAAGCCTAGCGTAATACCTTCCGCAATGGAAAAAGTGAGTGGCATTAGCAAGCAAGTCACCACAACGGGTGCTGCTTCAGTCAGGTCACGCCAATCAACGCTCACAAGACCTGACATCATTAGAATCGCAACGTAGAACAATGCCCCTGCGGTTGCGTATGCTGGAATCATACCCGCCAAAGGCGAGAAGAACAGTGCCAGTAAGAACAACACACCAACAACCACGGCAGTTAGACCAGTACGACCACCCGCAGCGACACCAGACGCACTCTCAATGTAAGAGGTGGTGCTTGAGGTACCCAGTACCGCACCGATAGACGTCGCGGTTGAGTCAGCCAATAGCGCGCGGTTTAGGCGTGGGATCTTGCCATCTTTGTCCATTAGGTTGGCTTTTTGCGTTACGCCAACCAAGGTGCCCGCCGTATCGAACAGGTCAACGAACAAGAACGCAAACACAACCGAGATCATGCCCACTTCAAACACGGCAGAGAAATCAAGCTGCATAAAGGTTGGTGCAATGCTTGGTGGCGTTGACATAACGCCGCCCCATTGAACGTCACCCACGATAATGCCGAGTAGGGTCACCGCTAGGATGGCGATCATTACCGCACCTTTAAAGCCGCGATGTACCAGCGCAATCGTCAAAAAGAAGCCAAATGCAGCCAGCGCCGATTGAACTGACGTGATGTCACCCAATTGAACCAGAGTCGCTGGGTTATCAACTACAATACCGGCATTTTTTAGCGCAATAAACGCCAAAAACAAGCCAATACCGGCAGAGATGCCCGTGCGCAGCGACAGTGGAATCGAATTAATGATCCACTCACGAATCTTAAACACACTTAGCAGGATAAATAAGATACCCGAAACAAACACCGCTGCCAGTGCGACCTGCCAGGTATAACCCATACCCAGAACAACCGCATAGGTAAAGAAGGCATTCAGCCCCATACCCGGCGCCTGTGCAATTGGGTAGTTAGCAATAAAGCCCATGATGAAACAGCCAATTGCCGCGGCCAAACAAGTCGCCACGAAGACTGCCCCACGGTCCATGCCCGCGTCAGCTAGGATTGCTGGGTTAACAAAAATGATGTACGCCATGGTCAGGAAGGTAGTGATACCTGCAATAACCTCGGTGCGAACGTTAGTGCCATTTTCACTGAGTTTAAACAGCTTTTCGAACATTTTATTTATCCTTTATCGGAAAAGTAAACGATTGCGTAAACGATTGTGCGAATTATAAAGTCATCAAATTGCAAATTCCACTGCCAAAACAATTTAAAGTAAAGAAAACTTAATATTTATCAATAAAACAGTTACTCACAAAAGTCATGCAGGCAAATATTCACCAATGAATTCATTTATTTAAATTAGTAATTCAATAAAGACGTAATGCGCAAAAAACGTACCATTGAAAAATATCCAAACCTTTAGCACGTTAATGCAAAGGATTACATTGATAAAAACACCAACTTAAGAGCAGAAGCGAGAGACGAGAGGCGAGATGCGAGGTTGTTACCAGCGCGCTGTGACAGTCTCGACTCTCGCAGCACCGTGATCTCGCTTCTCGTCTGCCCTAAAGGGAAGGAGCAAGATATTTGAATTCACCGGTAGAAATTCAAAACTGATTGGGTAGGCACAATTAGCAGAAGGTGCGCACAGGCCCCCCTCGCCTCTCGCAGCAACGCGATCTCGCCTCTCGACTCTCCCCATAGGGGATAAAAAAAACGCCACTCGTAAAAAACGAGTGGCGGTAGAATCAATCAACCTAAACGTAGGTTGCAATAAAATTTCTAAAAAAATCGGGGGTGAACAAGATGTTCGAGTAACAAGCTTAGAATCCAAAGCTTGTTGGGTATGCAAAGTTAGCGGAATAAACGCCCATGTTGTTCCAAAACATTGCAAAAGATAAACCTTTCATCGCTATCACCTATAAATCAATCGTTTAAATTAAGTGATTTCTCGGTTCCTTGGAGGCGATAAATCGGGCTCGTCCTGTGAGCATTTTTCGCTGCCTAAGCAACGTGATCAAATATATCATTTTGAAAATTTATTACAATCAAAACTCATCAATAAAGTGTAAATTTGACTAATATGTCGCCATATCATTAATTTATGTAAGTAAATTACACAAAATCACGCCTTTTAACTTGCCCGACGCCCTGACAGTGCATGCCAAAGTTGGACAGCGCCTGCTGGAGTGATATGCTAGCCCTCAAGTAAAGCTCAGTGTATTCAACCATTAAATCAGCTCGTGGCTGTTAATGCAGCGCGTCGCTGCCAATAAAAAACCAAGGTTGCTAGCACTTCCCCTTATCCAGTCTTTTAAGGAGCACACCGTGACAGACTTCCTCACTCAGATTCAAACCCAGACCAATAACCCAATTTGGCCTTTCTTCGCGACCATCTGCTCGATCCCCCACCCGTCTAAGCACGAAGAGGCGCTAGCCCAACATATTGTTGAGTGGGCAACGGGTAAAGGCCTTGAGGTCAAACGCGACCAGACAGGCAACGTATTCATTAAAAAGCCAGCAACACCGGGCATGGAAGATCGTAAAGGCGTGGTTCTGCAAGCACACATCGATATGGTGCCGCAGAAAAATGAAGACACCCAGCACAACTTCGAGACCGACCCAATCCGCCCTTACATTGATGGTGAGTGGCTAACCGCTGATGGCACCACACTGGGTGCTGATAATGGTATCGGTATGGCATCATGCTTGGCGGTGCTAGACGCGGATGATATCGCACACGGTCCGATTGAAGTACTACTGACTATCGATGAAGAAGCAGGCATGACCGGTGCTTTCGGTCTTGAGTCAGGTTGGCTTGAGGGCGATATCCTGCTCAACACTGACTCAGAGCAAGAGGGTGAGGTGTACATGGGCTGCGCTGGTGGTATTGATGGTGCGATGACCTTTGATGTCCAGCGTGAAGCGCTTCCTGCGGGTTTTGTAACTCGTCAGCTAACACTAAAAGGCCTGAAAGGTGGCCACTCTGGCTGTGATATCCACACCGGTCGCGGCAATGCCAACAAGCTTGTCGCACGCTTTCTTGCTGCGCACGCTGGCGAGCTAGACCTGCGCCTAATTGAATTCCGTGGCGGCAGCCTGCGCAACGCGATTCCACGCGAAGCCTTCATCACTGTCGCGCTACCTGCTGAAAACCAAGCGCTATTGGCTGAGCGCTTTGACGCTTACACCGCGCTGCTATCACAAGAGCTTGGCCGCGTTGAAACCGACATCGTCAGCTTCAATGAAACGCTAGAAACCACGCAACAGGTCCTGTCTGTTGCTGACCAAGCCCGCTTCGTTGCCGCGCTTAATGCCAGTCCGAATGGCGTGGTGCGTATGAGTGATGAGATTGAGGGTGTGGTTGAGACCTCACTCAACGTTGGCGTGATCACCACTGAAGGTGACAAGATCACTGTGTTGTGCTTAATCCGCTCATTGATTGACTCAGGTCGCGAGCAGGTTGAAGGGACACTTAACTCAGTGGCAGAGCTGGCAGGCGCGACGATGACCTTCGGCGGCGCCTACCCTGGCTGGAAGCCAGACGCAGACTCACAGATCATGGCCATCTTCCGTGACATGTACCAAGACATCTACGGCAATAAGCCAAATATCATGGTCATCCACGCCGGTCTTGAGTGTGGCCTGTTTAAGAAGCCTTACCCAGAGATGGACATGGTCTCTTTCGGCCCAACCATCAAGTTCCCACACTCACCAGATGAAAAGGTCAAGATCGACACCGTCGACCTATTCTGGCAACAAATGGTCGCCCTCCTAGCCGCCATCCCAGCCAAAGCCTAACCATCACCCAAAACCAATCAAGGCAGAGCCCCGCTCTGCCTTGTCAAACATCCGATTTCCAACGAAAAAGCCTATTTTAAGCACCCACACTCTCAGAGTGCTCAAAACCCCTCGCCTCTCGCTTCTCGACTCTCGCCTCTATCCCGCAAACCGCTAAATAGTAAACACGCGATAATTCTCCAATTGCGGGATTTTAAGGTGCAAGGCTTCCTCATCCTCTTTCAGCCCCTCCAGCTCCTCACACAAAGCCCTCTGATCTTCTCGAAGCTGCTCACGATGCGCCTTCAATCGCGCCTCAAGCTTATCTTTCAACTCACCCATCTCTTCAGCCATCTGAGTCAGATTAATCCCGCCCTCGAGCTGCATTTTTTCCGACATCGCCGTGAACGCATCACTGAAGAATTCGCTGGTAAACAGGGCTTTAGCTTTATCTAACTCTTCCTGCCACTGAGCGACAAAATCATCGTATTCCACCTTGGGTAGTGAATACTCACCCTCACTGTAATAGCGCTGTTCTAGGCCCGCAAAGTACTCTCTCATCGAGCTTTTAAGGTTATCAAAGGCGTCGGGATCATCGAGCGCCTGCGCCACCTCATCCACCACCTCTAAGGCCATGGCCAAGCCATCGTCGGTCAGTTGTTTCACCTTCGGCCCATACTCAGACAGGCGCTGCTTGTAATCACTCAAGGCTTGGCGCTGCTCTGGTGTTAAAGGCAATATTTCCCCTTCGACCGCTAACTGATCGTCACCATCGACCACCAGCTTGTGTGTTTCCGACTGCACAATCTCAAGCGTATCACCCTTAATGTGCACCTCGTTATTAATATCCACTCGGCACTGCGCGGTAGCCAAGCTTGGCACCATCAGCAGCAGCGCCCATTGTTTTCCTTTCATTATCTGCTCTCCTTATTGCTCTCATTCAAGACTAAATCAAAGACAGTTGCTGTGTGTCAGCCTGAGGTTTGAGAGTCACGTTCAGGCCAATCAAACGAATACCACGCCCTTTCTGCCGCTCGAGGATCTCCTTGAGCAGCGGCTTAAAGTCCTGCAGATCAATCTGATTATGTTGATGCTCAATCGTCGTGAGCTGAAAATCGGCGAACTTGAGCTTGATGCCTTGTTTGGCGATCGCGCCGTGCTCGCTGTGGCGTGCAAGGCGCCGCTCAAGCTCGGGAAACAGGGTCTCTTCAATCAGGGTCCAGCACTGCTGATAATCAAAGATATCGGTGACTAAGGTGCGCTCAACCCCAACCGACTTACGCTCACGATGGGTCTCGACTGAGCGGCGATCAATCCCATGGCTGCGATTCCACAGCGAAGCGCCAAGACGGCCAAACTGGCGGATCACCTCCGCCTGGCTACGTGCAGTCACATCGCGACACTTATACAACCCCGCTTTGTGCAGCTTCTCCAGCGACACCTTACCCACCCCAGGGATGCGCTCCAGGGGCAAGTCATCGATAAATCCCTGCAGCTTATCAGGGGGAACAACACAGATCCCATTGGGCTTATTCACATCCGAGGCCACCTTAGCAACAAACTTGATAGGTGCCACCCCGGCACTGGCCGTCAGATTGAGCTCAGTCTCAATCGCCTTGCGGATATCTTCGGCAATCAGGGTGGCGGAGCCATGAAACAGCGTCGAATCCGTCACGTCCAAATAAGCCTCATCGAGAGAAAGCGGCTCAATTAAGTCCGTATAACGTGAGAAAATAGCATGGATTTGGCGCGATACCGCCTTGTATTTGGCCATATCACCAGGGATCACCGTCAGATTCGGGCACAGCTTGAGCGCATGCGCCGTGGCCATCGCCGAGCGAACACCGAATTTGCGCGCAATATAGTTGCACGTAGAGATAACGCCACGCCGATCTTGTGAGCCACCGATCGCCAGCGGAATATCACGTAGCTCTGGATTGTCTCTCATCTCAACCGCGGCATAGTAACAGTCAAGATCGATATGAATGATTTTTCGCGTCATAGGGTTGAATCTATACTGGCTCTCTGAACGGAAGATAGAAAAAAAAAAGCTCTTCGATAACTGTATATATTAACAGTACCATTTGTCCTGAGCAACGCCTCAAGCAGTCTCTATTCGCCGTTGGTCCAAGCGATATCCTTGGCCAGGCTCAGCCCTGTCAAACTTTGTCTATCTGCTCGGAAAGTGTTAACTTTGCCCGGTTATTAACAACCCATCAAGGCGATGATGCTATGTCTCAACACGAGCGACTGCAGCAAATCGATTTGCGATCCCTTCGAATCTTGTCTTTGCTACTTAGGCATCAAAACACCACCAAAGTTGCAGAGATACTCGGCATTACGCAAGCCAATGTCAGTTACCATCTCGGAAAGTTAAGACAACAATTGGATGATCCTTTGCTCATTGCCACGGGTAAAACAATGCACCTCACTGAGCGCGCAACCGAGCTATCTCGAACTCTCGGTGATATCCTGGAGCAATTAGAGTGGACTTTATTTGAAGCCGAGGTCGACCTTGTTCAAGTCAAACGGGTGATCCGCATTGCTATCTTAGACTATCCCGCATCGCGAATATTACCTCAACTGTTAGCCAAGTTAGCTCAAGAAGCGCCGGGGGTTACCATAGAACAATGCGAGTGGAACCCCAATGTCCGTGAGCAACTCGAGCGAGGTGAGATTGATATTGCCGTCAACCCAATGTCACGCCTCTCAGCCAATATTCACGGCTATGAGCTGGGAAAAATAGCGATTGGGGTTTTGATGCGCAAAGGTCACCCCCTTGCCACACTCGCTCCAGAACAGCTTATCGAACAGGTATTCGACTTTCCCCATGTTCGCCTGTCCAGCTCCGAGTCAATCGAAACAGAAGTTGATAAGATTGCTCGAGAGTTGGGAGTCGAGCGTCATTTTGCGCTCAAAACCAGTAACTTCTCCGTCATGGCGGAATGCATCGCGCAAAATGACTGTGTCGGCCTGATCACGGACCGAATTGCTGACGGACTCGCTAGTGAGCGAGCGATGGAAATGCGTCTGCTGCCGATGGGGAGCAAGCAAACGGTTTACTGTTACTGGCACAGCCGCTCACACCAGGATAAGCTGCATCAGTTTATCCGCCGAGCCATTATTGAAATAATGACTCAAACCAACGAAAAAAGCCGCCCAAAATAGGCGGCTCACTCTAGCGCGTGCTTAAAGACGCTAATTATTTTTTCTCAAAGATCACTTCATCTTGTTTGATTGTGGTCAGTACTTGCATTTGACGAATCTCTTCAGAGGTCGCTTCGATTGGGTTGATGTCAAGCACTACGAAGTCCGCCATCAGGCCCTCTTTGATCATGCCGCGGTTGTGCTCTTCAAAGTGCTGCCAAGCTGGACCTGAGGTGATGCCCTGAAGCGCGGTGTAGGCATCAACACGCTGATCAGCTCCTAGTACCTTGCCATTGAGTGTGGTTCGCTCCATTGCACTCCACAGTTGGATACGAGTATCCAGCGGCGTTACCGGGTAATCAGATTGGTTAGAGTAGACTAAGCCATGATCAAGCGCCGCTTTAACAGGGCTGATAAAGTGCGGCTCTTTCTCACCACGGTTTTGCAAGTGAGCATCACCCCACAACCAGGTGTGCGCGGTAAAGAAGTTTGGTGTCATGCCTAGTTCAACGTAACGCTCGAGCTGCTCTGGACGCATAAACTGCGAGTGGATCACCACTGAGCGGTGATCGTCTTCTGCGGTCATCTCAAACTCATCAATAATATCGAGCAGCATATCGATGCCCGCATCACCATTAGCATGAGCAAACAGCTGCGCGCCCGCTTCAAAGCCAATCGCCATCATCTGCTTGGCGGCAGGCTTACTGATATACGGTTTACCCGTCCAGTCTTCTTCACCGTTAAGACCACCGGTTAGGTACGGCGTCGTAAAGTAAGCGGTTTTACCTTGTGGAGAGCCGTCCATCACGAACTTCATACCTTGGACTTTGTAGCCGTTTTCCAGCTCGCCGAATTTGACGTCGGGGTTGTTCGCCCATTTCATCACCTCAGAAAACAGCATCAAAGAGGCGATATCAATGTCAAAGCCCTCGGTGTTCGCCACTTGCAACATTTTCATATGCTCATCAAGGTGCAAAGCACCATCTTGAGCAAAGGTGTAACCATTGCGCGCATACATATACTGGGCGCGGCGTACAAGCTCTGGATACATATCATCATCCAGACCAGGAACTTCTTTCAGCACGGCCAAAAGCGCTGTGCCAAACAAGGTCCCTGATGGTTTATTGGTTCCTTCAACACGAGTCACGACGCCGCCGTCTGGGGTCTCGAAGTTCTCATCGATACCCAGAGCCTCAAGTGCCTTGGAGTTCATTGATGCACCGTGTTGAGAGATATGGCGCATGAACACTGGGTTATCTGGGAACGCTTCATCAAGGTCAAAAATACTTGGGTGACGCTTTTCTGCGAGCATGTTTTCATCATAGCCCCAGCCAAAGATCCACTCACCTTTCTGAATATTGTTTTCCTTCTGGAAAGTCTTAAGACGCTCAACCAAGGTCGCCATATCGCCAACTTCACCCGTCGGTGGCGCAGTCAGGTCAACCTTCGCCACGTTCTCCACCGCGATCTGGAAGTGGCTATGACCATCAACAAAACCTGGCAGCATGGTTTTGCCTTCCAAGTTTACTAGGCGAGTGTCATCGCCTTGGTGCTGTTTTACCTGATCTTGGCTACCGACGAAGGTAATGCGGCCATCTTTAACCGCTACAGCTTGAGCAAACTCAGGCTGATCACTTTCCATGGTCAGAATGTTGCCACCAAAGTAGATGCTGTCAGCATACTCACCGGCAAAAGCAAAAGAGCTTGCCATAATACTCAGCGCAATTGAGCTTTTGATCATAGACTTGTGTTTCGTAAACTTGGTTTTCATATATCGCCTTGATTGATTAACGTATGTCACGTGGTGCAGTGTAGTTTCTATCGTCAACACTGCAATTAATCACATCGATAGCAGGTATAAGTACCACTTAGAGTGACAGCATAAAACAAGCTTGTAATAGGGCCTCACTCTCTATGCGACAGGGTTGAGCAATCGCGATATCGCGTTAACACTATCGCTATTGATCCAATTCGACTCTGACCAGGCTCGGCCTCTATAGCCCATTGACCTGTACAAATCCAAAACCAAGCTAATTGATGAGCGTCTCTGAGTTAACTTACTGTGTGTTGCGACTTTGTTATTGCTCACTACTCTCTAAACCGGTGATTTTGTAGTTTGCGATCTTGCGCACTGGGTCAAAATGCTAGGCAAAAAAAAACCTGCACTAAAGTGCAGGTTTTTTATAACTGTCAGTGACTGTTTGCTAATGTAGGATTAGCTAGTCAAATCATCAAAGAACTTCTTCACGCCGTTGAAGAAACCCTCAGCCTTTGGCTTGTGCTTCGTTGCCGCATCACCACCACAAGACTCTTCAAACTCTTTCAGCAATTCTTTTTGACGTGAGCTTAGGTTAACCGGTGTCTCTACCACTAGCTTGACAATCAGATCACCTACACCGCCGCCACGAACGCCTTTCACGCCTTTACCGCGCATACGGAACATACGGCCAGTTTGGGTTTCGGTTGGCACTTTCAGGTTCACGCGACCATCAAGAGTTGGGACTTCAACCTCACCACCCAGTGCGGCCATTGCAAAGCTGACTGGTACTTCACAGTACAGGTTGTTGCCATCGCGCTCGAAGATGTGGTGCTCGCGCACGTGCACTTGAACGTACAGATCGCCCGCTGGTGCGCCCATTTCTCCCGCTTCACCCTCGCCAGATAGACGGATGCGATCGCCGGTATCCACGCCCGCTGGGATCTTAACGTTAAGCGTCTTGGTCTTCTGCTTACGACCTTGACCGTGACACTCGTTACAAGGATCTTTAATGATCTTACCTTTACCGTGACAAGTAGGACAGGTCTGTTGTACTGCAAAGAAGCCTTGCCGCATTTGCACTTGGCCGTGACCATGACAGGTGCCACACGTCTCAGGCTTAGAGCCTTTCTTCGCGCCGCTACCATCACAAGTATCACAGTGAACTAGGGTTGGGACTTCAATCTCTTTCGAAACGCCACGTACCGCTTCTTCTAGCGATAGCTCCATGTTGTAGCGCAAATCGGCACCGCGCTGAGCACGCTGCTGACCACCGCGACCGCGGCCGCCACCGAAGATATCACCAAATACATCACCAAAGATGTCACCGAAATCAGCACCGCCGCCACCAAAGCCACCGCCGCCCATACCGCCTTGCTCAAATGCCGCATGGCCGTATTGGTCGTACGCTGCTTTCTTCTGTGGATCAAGCAGGATCTCATACGCTTCTTTTACTTCTTTAAACTTTTCTGCAGCAGACTCATCACCCTGGTTGCGATCCGGGTGGAATTTCATCGCTAGGCGCTTGTACGCCTTCTTAATATCGCGCTCTGATGCATCACGGCCAACGCCTAATACTTCGTAAAAATCACGTTTTGACATGTTCTTCGTCACCAAATTTGTTACTGCAAACAGTGGGAAAGCCCACACCGTCTGGTGTTTGTATCGTTCTAGCTAAAAGCTTTTGCGCTTAGTTATCAATAAATTAAGGCAAAGGGTTTAGCTAGAGCGACAAGGTTATCAACAAACATACGGGCGTATGAGTCTCCCCAAACGCCCGCAAGATTAAAAAGTTAACACTTATGAATCAAGAATTATTTCTTGTCTTCTTTAACTTCTTCGAACTCAGCATCAACAACGTCGTCTTGCTGTGGCTGCTCTGCACCTGCTTCAGCGCCTTGAGCCGCTTGAGCTTGTTGCTGAGCGATTTCCATCAGCTTCTGAGCTGCTGTCATTAGCGCTTGAACTTTTGCGTCGATAGCTTCTTTGTCGTCGCCGCCCTTCGCTTCTTCAAGCTCTTTGATTGCTGCTTCAATCTTCTCTTTCTCTTCTGCTGGTAGAGCGTCACCCGCTTCTTCTACCTGCTTCTGAGTACCGTGAATCATTTGGTCAGCTTGGTTACGTGCAGTCGCTAGCTCTTCGAACTTCTTGTCCGCTTCTTTGTTCGCTTCTGCTTCTTGAACCATTTTCTCGATGTCTTCATCGCTCAGACCACCAGATGCTTGGATAGTGATCTTCTGCTCTTTACCAGTCGACTTGTCTTTCGCTGATACGTGTAGGATACCATCAGCATCAAGGTCGAAAGTAACTTCGATTTGTGGCATGCCACGAGGAGCAGGCTGGATGCCTTCTAGGTTGAATTGACCTAGAGACTTGTTGTAAGTCGCTTGCTTACGCTCACCCTGTAGAACGTGGATAGTTACCGCGTTCTGGTTGTCTTCTGCTGTAGAGAAAACTTGGTTCGCTTTAGTTGGGATAGTGGTGTTCTTCTCAACCAGCTTAGTCATTACGCCACCCATTGTCTCGATACCTAGAGACAGTGGAGTTACGTCAAGAAGCAGTACGTCTTTCACTTCACCCGCTAGTACACCACCTTGAACTGCAGCACCCATTGCTACTGCTTCATCAGGGTTAACGTCACGGCGAGCTTCTTTACCGAAGAACTCAGCGACTTTCGCTTGAACCATAGGCATACGAGTCTGACCACCTACTAGGATAACGTCAGTGATGTCGTTAACTGATAGGTCAGAGTCTGCTAGAGCAACTTTTAGTGGCTCAAGAGAGCGTTGTACTAGGTCTTCAACTAGAGATTCTAGCTTCGCACGTGTCACCTTGATGTTCATGTGCTTAGGACCAGTCGCGTCTGCAGTCACGTAAGGTAGGTTTACGTCAGTTTGAGTAGTAGAAGAAAGCTCAATCTTCGCTTTTTCTGCTGCTTCTTTGACACGCTGCATCGCTAGAGGATCGTTCTTAAGATCGATGCCTTGCTCTTTTTGGAACTCTTCAACTAGGTAGTTGATCATGCGGTTATCGAAGTCTTCACCACCTAGGTGCGTGTCACCGTTAGTCGCTAGAACTTCAAAAGTTTTCTCGCCTTCTACTTCGTCGATCTCGATGATAGAGATATCGAATGTACCACCACCAAGGTCGTAAACCGCGATAGTGCGATCGCCGCCTGACTTGTCTAGACCGTAAGCTAGAGCCGCCGCTGTTGGTTCGTTGATGATACGCTTAACTTCTAGACCTGCGATACGGCCAGCATCTTTAGTTGCTTGACGCTGAGCATCGTTAAAGTAAGCAGGTACAGTGATAACTGCGCCAGTTACTTCCTCACCAAGGAAGTCTTCAGCAGTTTTCTTCATTTTCTTCAGTACTTCAGCAGAAACCTGAGGAGCCGCCATTTTTTGGCCTTGTGCTTCAACCCAAGCATCACCGTTGTCCGCTTTCACAATGTTGAAAGGCATGATTTCGATGTCGCGTTGTACTTCTTCGTCTTCAAAACGACGACCGATTAGACGCTTAATTGCAAATAGCGTGTTGGTTGGGTTAGTAACCGCTTGACGTTTTGCAGGTTGACCTACCAGCGTCTCACCATCTGTGTATGCAATTACTGATGCTGTTGTACGCTCGCCTTCCGCGTTCTCAATTACGCGTGGCTTGTCACCGTCAAGAACAGCAACACAAGAGTTAGTAGTACCTAAGTCAATACCAATGATTTTACCCATCAGGCTATCTCCGAATAAATTCTATTTTCGTTTGGTTATATCCCCTTATGTGGGGATGGAGAATTGGGTTTCAACCCTAATTACAAACAAAAACTAAGATGTTTGTTTCTCGTATGCACCATAGATAAGGCCTTCAGCGGGGTTTTCAAGGGTTGGATCGAAAAAAAATTAATTTTAGCGGTTAAAACCCCGCAGAGGCGAGAAGCGAGATTCGAGAGTCGAGGTGGTTTTGTAGTTGCTGGGGCTTTTTCGTGCCCATTTCATCTAGATAAAACCTAAAGAGAAGCGATCATGGAAGCTAATCATCTACCTCATGGGTCAAAGCAACCACCTCCTCGCGCGTTAGCGGTCTCGCCTCTCGATTCTCGCCTCTAAAAACAAAAAGAGAGAGGCAAAACCTCTCTCTTTCTCAATAACTTAAATGGTGTGACTATTTCGCGACCATAACCATCGCAGGACGAACCACGCGGCCGTTGAGTTCGTAGCCTTTTTGCATGACGAACATGACGGTGTTTGATTCGTGGTCTGGGCTTTCTTGGATAGACATCGCTTGGTGAAGCTCTGGGTTGAACTTCTCGCCTTCTGGGTTGATCTCTTTCAGACCAAACTTGGCTACCGTGTCAACGAATGTCTTGTGCGTTAGCTCAACACCTTCCAGGATTGGCTTCACTGCTTCGTTTTCTGTGTCTGCCGCTTGGATAGCGCGCTCTAGGTTATCGATAACCGGTAGCAGCTCTTCCGCGAACTTGTTTAGAGCGTATTTGCGCGCTTTGTCGATTTCAGTCTCGGTGCGGCGGCGCATGTTCTCAACTTCTGCTTTGGCGCGCAGTACCGAGTCTTTTTGCTCTTGTACTTTGGCTTCGCTTGAAAGCAGTGCAGCTTCTAGCTGAGCGATCTTGGCTTCGGTCTCGCCCTGCTCAACCTCTTGCGCACTCTCTTCATTCCATTCGATATCAGCGTCGCTACCAACAACCTCTGATTCAACTTCCTGCTCAGCAGCCTGCTGCTTTAGCTCTTCTTCATTTACTTTGTTTTCTTCGTTGCTCATGATGTCTCCAGAATTCAACGATTCACGCATGACGCCGCCTTGGGTGCGATTGCCCCGCTGCGTCACGACATAAAAATTCGCGTGTAAGGGTAACTTGCCACTATTATGGGGATGATGAGCCCTGTTTCAAGGCTTTCGCCTCGGATTATGGGTAATCGAGTGCCGAATAAACCTGCCAGCTCGCAAAAATCACCCATTGAACCTTGGCCGGCGGGCGATTATTGAGCGCAAGAGGTGCATGTTTTTCATTTTGACGGTAAAGTAATTTGTTGAAACACAACAATATCAGACGTCACTTAGGCTAAATTACCCCATGAATAAGTCCTTTGACACCGTTGCAATCATCGGTAAACCGCGCGACCAACACGCGATACAGACCCACCGCGACCTCTACCATTGGCTAATGGGACAGGGCAAGCGCGTGTACATTGACGATCGCCTTGAAGAGATCTTGGTCGATATTCCTGCAGAGCACTTTGCCAATCTGATTGAGCTTGGTGAGAGTGCCGATCTGGCTATCGTTGTGGGCGGTGACGGCAACATGCTGGGCGCGGCGCGGGTGCTATCTCGCTTCGATATCTGCGTTATCGGTGTCAATAAGGGCAACCTTGGCTTTCTCACCGACATCAACCCCGATGATTTTGAAACCACACTAACCGAGGTTTTACGCGGCGAATACATCGTTGAGGACCGCTTCCTGCTTGAGACCGAGATCCACCGCCACGGACAGATAAAAAGCCAAAACGCCGCATTTAATGAAGCGGTGCTTCACCCTGGTCAAGTAGCGCATATGATTGAATTTGAGGTCTACATCGATGACAGCTTTGCGTTTTCACAGCGCTCAGACGGCTTGATAGTTGCCACGCCAACCGGCTCAACTGCCTATTCACTCTCTGGCGGCGGCCCGATTCTCTCCACCAGCATGAACGCAATAAGCTTAGTGCCGATGTTCCCGCACACCCTATCGAGTCGACCTTTGGTCGTCGATGGCTATCGCCGCATCAAGCTGGTTGTCTCACCAGAGAATCGCGGCACGCAAGAAGTGAGTTGCGACGGTCAGATATCGCTGCCGGTTTCACCTGGCGATGAGATCCATATCTACCGCAGCCCGAATATACTCAAGCTGATCCACCCTAAGGATTACAGCTACTATCGCGTTTTGCGCAATAAACTCGGCTGGTCAAGTAAGCTGTTTTAACCAATATTCAGAGGCGAGAGTCGAGAAGCGAGATCGGGCGTTGCCCTGCGAGGTTGGTTCTTGACTCCCGGTCCGCCATAGCCCTTCTCCCGATACCACATCTCCAAGACCATTCTTTTGCTTGCCTGCTAAGTGAACCTATTGTTATTGCTGGTTTAATTTAGCCATTGTCACAAAATTTTTTTATTCCCTGCCTTTACTGTATAAAGAAACAGTATATACTGTTTTCTTATACAGTATGTTCAATTATACAGGTGATGAAAAGATGCTGGCCCATTTGAGTGTGAACAACTTCGCGATCGTAAAAGCATTGCAACTTGAACTGTCTCAAGGAATGACCACAATTACCGGCGAAACCGGTGCAGGTAAATCTATTGCTATCGATGCCCTAGGGCTGTGCCTTGGCGGGCGCGCTGAAGCCGGCATGGTGCGCCAAGGTGAAGAGAAAACCGAGGTCAGCGCTGCCTTTCATCTGGATAATAACCTCCACGCCACCCGCTGGCTGGAGGACAACGACCTGTTCGATGGCAATGAGTGCATCCTGCGCCGCACCATCACTAAAGAAGGCCGCTCGCGCGCCTTTATCAATGGCAGCCCGGTGCCTTTGTCTCAGCTAAAATCACTCGGCCAAATGCTGATCAACATCCATGGTCAACACGCCCATCATCAGTTGATGAAATCTGACTATCAGATGGCGATGCTCGACCAATACGCTGGTCACCATAACCTAATAAAATCAACCCGTAACGCCTATCAAACCTGGCGCCAAGCGGATAATGCCCTTAAGCAGCTCAAAGAAAACAGCCAGGCTAACCTGGCGCAGAAACAGCTGCTTGAGTATCAAATCAAAGAGCTCAACGAGCTAGCAATTGGTGAAAGCGAGTTTGCCGAGCTAGAACAAGAGCACAAACGCCTATCCAACAGCGGTGAGCTAGCGCACAGCTGTCAGCAGGCCATCGATCTTATCTACGAAAACGATGAGGTTAACGCACTCGGTATCCTGCAAACTGCCAGCCAATCGATGATTGATCTCGCCGAGATGGATGAAAAGCTCGCGGAGCTGCCAAACATGCTGGCAGAGGCGATGATCCAGATCGAAGAAGCCAACAGTGAGCTGCGTGCATACCTAGACAATATCGATGTTGACCCGGCGCGCATGGCCTTTGTCGAAGAGCGCTTTTCCAAGGTGATGTCAATCTCGCGCAAGCACCACGTAATGCCAGAAGAGCTTTACCAACATCACCAAGATTTGCTTCAGCAGATCGAGGCCCTAGACTGCTCTGATGAAAAGCTCGATGAGCTGGCACAAGATGTCGAAACTAAGCATCAGCGCTTCCTAGTCTGCGCTGAGAAGCTGCATAAATCCCGCGTGCGCTACGCCAAAGAGCTCAACAAGCTGATCACCCAAAGCATGCACGAACTGAGCATGGAAAAGGCCCAGTTCTGCATTGAGGTATGCTGTGAGACCCCGCACCCGTCACCGCTTGGCATCGATACCGTGACCTTTGTTGTCTCCACCAACCCAGGCCAGCCGATGCAGCCTATTGCTAAAGTAGCCTCAGGTGGTGAGCTATCGCGTATTTCCCTGGCGATTCAGGTCATTACTGCACAAAAAGTCGATACCCCAAGCCTGATCTTCGATGAGGTGGATGTGGGTATCAGTGGCCCAACCGCAGCCGTGGTCGGCAAAATGCTGCGCAAACTGGGTGAGTCGACCCAGGTGATGTGTGTGACCCACTTGCCGCAAGTCGCAGGCAGTGGCCACCAGCAACTATTCGTCGCCAAACACACCAAGGCAGGCAAAACCGAGACACAAATGCGCGTGCTCGACACCGACCAGCGCGTCAGCGAGCTGGCAAGACTGCTTGGCGGCAGCGAGATCACCGAGAGCACACTGGCCAATGCCAAAGAGCTACTCATCGCCGCTTAAGCTTGCAGCGTGATAAGTCATTATTTATTCTGCAACTAATCCACGTGTTTGTGGTCTTAATATCGATGCGGGTCATACTCAGCGCAACCAAGCGCGCAAGGGATGAAACCCGCATCTTTGCCTCGGCTGGGTATACATCTGACGCGAGCTTGTTTATTATCAGCCAAGTTTTATTCACTAGACACAATGAAATTACCTATGCAGTTTAAGAAGTGGCTGATCGCAGCCCCTCTTGCCATGACGATGTTAACGGGTTGCTCCTTACTGGAGAAACTGGTGTATCGAATCGATATCAACCAGGGTAACTATGTCGAGCAGGAAGCGGTAGACAAACTAAGATTCGGCATGACCAAAGAGCAGGTGCGCTTTGTGCTTGGCTCGCCAATGCTGATTGAGAATGGACGTCCTGACACGTGGTATTACATCTATCACCACACGCCAGGCCATAATGACTCGATCCAACGCAACCTAGTGGTGGACTTCGACCAAGCCGGTACGTTGGTGGAAGTGGATGGTGACTACACCATCGGCGATAGCTTCTTCCAAGAGCTGCGCTAACACGCCCAGTCCCAGATCAAAAAAGCTCGCCAAATCGGCGAGCTTTTTCATTTATCTGTTGCCATGCTGTCGCTAAGACTGCTCAGTCTTGCGCAGTGGACTAGGCTTACCGCCGGTCACAGGATCAGCGCTGCCAGACGCCTTAGCTTGCTCAGCACGCTTGCGGCGGATCTCTTTAGGGTCGGCCAATAACGGGCGATAAATCTCAATGCGGTCACGATCGCGCACCGTAGCATCGAGCTTCACATTGCGGCTAAACACGCCAACCTTGTTTTTGGCTAGGTCTACCTCAGGATAGAGCTCCAGCACACCAGACTGGTGAATGATCTCTTCCACGGTCATGCAGCGGTTAACGACTAGGGTAAACACACGCTGCTCGTGCGGCAGTGCGTACACCACCTCAACGTGGATCATCTCTGACTCAATACTCATAACAGTCGTACACCTGCTTTGCGCGCTTAGTAAACGCATTGACCATGTTACTGGTTAACTCATGAAACACCTTACCAAAGGCAAGCTCAATCATCTTACTGCTAAATTCAAACTCGAGCTTTAGCTCAACCTTACACGCCTGATCATCAAGCGGAGTAAAGTACCAGCCCCCCTGCAGCGACTTGAAAGGCCCATCGACCAGATTCATCATGATCGAGCGCCCTGGTGAGAGTACGTTGTTGGTGGTAAAGGTCTTACTGATCCCTGCCTTGGCCACATCCACCGACGCCACCATCTGCTGCTCACTGGCTTCTAATACCGCCGCGCCCGCGCAGCCGGGTAAAAACTCCGGATAGTTTGATACATCATTGACTAGGTCATACATCTGATCCGCACTAAAACTCACGAGTGCCGAACGACTGACTTGCTTCATAAACTCTCCTCATGGACGTGTTGAGTACCGTCTAGTTCACCATTTTCTCTTTTATTTGGCCTGAGCGCAAATAAAGGGATATGCTAAGCCGATTCTCCACCGTATAATGCAATGATTATGGCAAAGAAAAAATCAAAACAAAAAGCGGGTAGCAACACTATCGCGCTAAACAAAAAAGCGAGACACGAGTACTTCATCGATGATGAGATTGAAGCGGGTCTAGAGCTTCAAGGCTGGGAAGTAAAAGCCCTTCGCCAAGGCAAAGCCAACATCGCCGAAAGCTACGTTTTCATGCGTGATGGAGAAGCCTTTGTCAGCGGCATGACGATTACTCCTCTTAATCAAGCGTCAACCCACGTTGTCGCCAACCCAACCCGCGTTCGTAAGCTGCTGATGAGCCGCCGCGAACTCGACAACCTACTCGGTCGCATCAACCGTGAAGGTATGACACTGGCAGCCCTTTCTCTGTACTGGTCTAAGTCTTGGGTCAAGATGAAGATTGGTGTCGCCAAAGGTAAGAAACTGCACGATAAGCGTACTGATCTGAAAGAAAAAGATTGGGCACGTGAGAAAGCGCGCGTTATGAAGAGCTCACTGCGCTAAAATTAATCACTTAAACTCGCAAAGCTAGACAGGGTAAACAATTCTGGTAGTATGCGAGGAACACTTCGGGGCTGATTTAGGATTCGACAGGAATTTTGAAGTCTGAGGTGCATGCCGTGGGGCGGTTGGCCACGTAAAAAGCCGCAAAAAAATAGTCGCAAACGACGAAAACTACGCACTAGCAGCTTAATAACCTGCTCAGAGCTCTCTCGCCCTAGCTTCCGCACGTAAGACGGGGACCAACGAGAGATCAAACCCAAACGCGCTAGCCCGGATTCTCCCACCTGAGAGATGAACGGCGAAGTTTAATTCAGGTTAGTCATTCATTAGCGTGTCGGTTCGCAGGTGGGTGGTGAATTTAAAGATCGACTAAGCATGTAGTACCAATGATGAATGATTTTTGGACGCGGGTTCAACTCCCGCCAGCTCCACCAAACGTTTGGAAAGGGCGGTAAGTCACTGATTTACCGCCCTTTTTGTATTTGTTACTTGCTGATTTTAGCTGTTTGGTACTAGAAAAAGGTACTAAAACATGCAAAAGATAAAAATATCTAAGAATGGCATTTGGCAATTTCGCTACCAAATACCAGCTCCTTACCGTCATCTATTCAATCATAAATTTGAGATCAAACGATCTCTCCGTACATCGGATAAACAAGTCGCGATTGTGAAAGCGCTTCAGCTAGAACTTGATATCCGTATCTCCATACAGAAAAATCGCGCACTAAGTGACCGTAATATAGAGTCAACTTCACCTGCATCACCTGCATCACCTGCATCACTGAATGAAAAACCCTTACTTGATGCATTCTCATGTTTAGAAATGTACAAAGAGTCTAAACAAGGGCTAGTAAGCCCCAAAACCCTTGAGATGGCTTATGCTAAATGCCATATAGTACTTACACTACTCAAAGCTAGCAAAATCAGAGATATTCGCCGACTGCAGGCAGAAGACGCTCGCTCTCTTCTAACGCAATATCCGGTCAATGCAAAAAAACACAAACAATTTGAGGGGCTAAATGGACAGCAACTGATTAGGGCCAACAAAAAACACAAACTACCAACTTTAAGCCCTGAAAGCGTAAAAGATTACATCCAAAAATGCTCTTCATTCTTCGAATGGTGCCTGCAGATGGAATTGACTGATATAAACCCTTTCAAAGGTATGAAATTCAGAAAAACTCGAAAGGATAGTGAAGCGAAAAGCGCGTACAGCAATTCAGATCTGAAAAGGCTATTTGGTACTGAAATACACACCCATAAGAAATACAAGCACCCCCATTACTACTGGTTGCCACTATTGGGTGTGTACTCGGGTGCAAGACTAAATGAACTGTGCCAGCTCTATAAGCAGGATATCTTCAAGCAAGATGATATCTGGGTAATCAGAATTGACGATAAACTCGAGGGTCAACGTTTAAAAAACAACAGTAGTAGAAGGACAATCCCTATCCATGACAAGTTACTAGAACTCGGGTTCATAGACTACGTAAAAAGCATACAACATGAGCGCATATTTCCTGTACTAAAACATGAGAGGGATGGTTATGGCACTGCTGCCTCTAAGTGGTTTGGTCGCTTCAAAAAATCATTGGGATTTGAACGAGGATATGACTTCCATTCTTTTCGACACACTGTCGCTACCCAACTAAAAAACAGAAACGTATCTCCAGTAATAGCAGCGGAGCTTCTGGGACATATACAAAATAACATCACATATGATCGATACGGCAAATCAATTGACATATCAACATTGAGAGCCGCAATTATGGAAATAGAAGTTAAATTTTGATGATAGACTGCGCTTTTCGATAGACAGAAACGACGCTATCGTGCCAAAACAGCAGGATATTTAGCTGTGTGTTTTAGAGTGATTTAGGAGTTGTCCACTTCCGCTGCCTATCATTCGGGCCATGATTGAAAAACAGAGTGATGAAAGCGGACAACGCACACAAATATAAATCAATACAGTTCCTTAGTCCAAGTACTTAACTTTAAACCAAGTAGCTATATCTCATCCTTTGGTAATTGATGAAACGACCATAGCAGCCGTATTGACACACAGCAAAGAGCTTGAGAAGATAGGGACGTATGATTTTTACTATTAGGAAAAAAAATGAAGTCCCTAATGACGGTGCAAGAAATCGCGACCAGTCTAGCCATTACTCCTCAATCTGCAAGAAAATTATGCAGTAGCGGAAAGATCATCGCGGAACAGGTTGGTAAGTCTTGGGTAGCGACAAAAGAAAGCTTCCAAACCTATGTATCTCAAAATGCATCGCTTGATCATGGCGCAACTATGCCCCGTGATTCAGATAAACCGATCGTTTTAAGCTTCTTCTCCGGAGCTATGGGACTTGATTTGGGAATAGAACAGGCAGGATTCCAATGCTTACTTGCATGTGAAGTCGACAAACACGCAAGGCAGACTATTCAACAGAACAAACACGATATGGCACTGATTGGTGATATCAGAAACTATGATGCCGAATCAATTATGACAAATGCCGGGTTGAAGCTAGGCGATAAGGTTGACCTTATCGTTGGAGGCCCGCCATGCCAAGCATTTAGTACAGCCGGAAAACGCAAGTCTTTCGAAGACGAACGGGGAAACGTATTTCTTAAATTCATAGATATTGCTATGGAGATCAAGCCTGAGTATTTTGTCATTGAAAATGTTAGAGGACTACTATCATCACCACTGAAGCACAGACCGCATAATCAAAGAACATCTGACGATGCTCCTTTAAGTGATGAAGAACAAAAAGGAGGTGCTTTGTCCCACATTATCAAAATACTTGAGAGCAATGGCTATGGCATAAGCTTCGAGCTTTACAATTCTGCAAACTTTGGGGTTCCGCAAGTAAGAGAGCGTGTAGTAATTATTTGCTCTAAAGATGGGCGAGAGGCCCCATTTCTGGAACCAACACATACTCAAAATAGTGAATATGATCTTCCTAAGTGGAGGACGTTCAAAGATGCTACTTCTTTGCTCAACAGTAACGAAGCGCATGAGCATGAGGATTTTCCTGAAAAGAGGCTAAAGTACTATCGTGTATTGAAATCTGGTCAAAATTGGAAGGCTCTACCTGAAAGTCTTCAAAAAGAGGCAATGGGCAAAGCATTCTATTCTGGCGGTGGTAAAAGTGGCTTTTTGAGAAGATTAGATTGGAACAAACCTGCCCCGACGATGGTAACAAGCCCAACAATGCCTGCTACTGACTTGGCTCACCCCGAAGAAGATCGGCCTTTATCTATTCAAGAGTATAGAGCTGTCCAACAGTTCCCCGAAGAATGGAAGTTATGTGGGAGCCTCAAAGAGCGTTATAAGCAAGTAGGAAATGCTGTTCCAGTTGGCTTGGGGTACGCTATTGGCAAACACATTACAAAGCTTCTCAACGGTGAAGACATCAAATGTTATCCTGACTTCTCTTATTCAAGATACAAAAACACATCTCACCATGAGTGGAAGCGTTCTTTTTTCAGATAATTCCAAATTGGCTGGATGACTGTAGTTAACATGGGACTCCAGCCAAGCACTTGCCTAAGGCCTAGCTAGACTAAGGTTGTATGCTAATGTAAAGTAAAGAGAATATTGAACTTCTTCTGGTGCCATATGGACAAAGACATAGAGCTAGATACCTTTATCGAAGAGGGTATCAAAACTTACCACGATACAATTCTTGACCGCTTACAAAAGCTAAAACTAGCGAAAATCCTCCAGCGAAAAAATCCTTACCTGTTTAGGGTAAAGAATCTAAACACTAGTCATGACCTAATAAAGTCCATTTTGGATGCTCACCTATCTTCTCAAGAAGAAGCGATTTTTGGTGGACTGTTGGAAGAGTTAGCGATTTTTATATGTGGTAGAACATATGGAGGCATTAAATCCTCAGCGGAAGGAATCGATTTAGAGTTTATCCATGAAGACGTGAGGTATATCATCTCTATAAAATCAGGGCCACACTGGGGAAATAGCTCTCAAATAGCTAAAATGAAAGATCATTTTAGAAAAGCTAAAAGGATTTTGGGAACTAATCAGGGTAAACCAATACCAGTAGTTGCTATTAATGGCTGCTGTTATGGTAAGGATAAGAAGCCTGAAAAAGAAGAGTATCATAAGCTTTGTGGTGAGAAGTTCTGGACTAAAATTTCAGGGGATAATGAGCTATATACAAAGATAATTGAACCACTGGGACATAAAGCTGAAGAAAGAAACAGCCGCTTTGATGACGAGTACGCAAAGGTTCTGAACAAGTTCACTATGGAGTTCACCCTCGAGTATTGCACTGAAGAGGGCGAAATAGATTGGGATAAGTTGTTAAGCTTTAACTCAGGTTATAATTAACAAGTTATCAGCCAATAATACATAAGCTAGATATATCTAGCTTATGTATTTATGTAAGTTGTAATCAGAAACTGAACCAACCAAATCTTTAGTGACGATTTTCATCATACTATCAACCTTCTGATTCACAACTAACTGTATATTATTTTTGTCTAGAGCAAATTCCTTCTCATTCTCTACTTCAGAATAAATAGACATCGAACATATTAATACTGTAGAAATTCTTTCCAAAACCAGAAATAACTCTGTCCTTTTTATAACATCTTTGCTTGAAATAATTCCACATTTCAAACATCTGATATAAAATTCTTCCTTAACCTTAAGATATAATTGATTACGATAATAATCGTTAATAGCGAACTCGGTAAAAGTCATATTTATTACAATAATACATTTCATAGATAAAAAAAGAAAGGGGCTTGGGGACTCCCCAACAAGATGGATAAATTTAAGCGAAGCAATTTGTCCTATCTTGAACCCAAGAAAATTATTGTTAATAGCCGACAATTTTTTGTACCATACAAATAAATGATTAAAAATTGGACGGTCGTTACTCAACCAGTAAGGAATGGAATTGATGGGTTAATTGCTAGAGAAAGGTATTTGACATCAAAAAGCCACCCGAATCACAAAAATACATCGTCAATAAAATCAATTGTCGGGAACAAAAGTACTGTACGATATATATCTCTACTAGGTGAAAGATACAAGTTAAACCAGAAGTTATCAGGGAAAAGAGGGCGGCACTTATCTTCATATGCCATGGAGTATTGCTTAACCCTTCCTAAAGGAATTAATGCTACTGATAGTCAGTGGCGAGAAATTATCAAATATTGTTGTAGATCCCTAGCTCGTTTCTGTAAATTAAATGATAAGGATCTAGTGCTCTTTGAAAGAAATATCAGAGCAGTTCTCCATAGGCAAGACCAAAGTATAAAATCAGGGACTGGAGATCATGTGCATTTAATAATTGGAAAAATACTTAATAGCTCGCAACCTAGTGTTTTGAAAGAACTACAAAAGAAAAAAGCAACTCAAATAATCAAATCTTCCTTTAACATTGCAGTTACTAAACATTTAGGAATTAGCTATAAAGACTACACCCCATCAGAGTTAAACAAGACTAATAAAATGGAAATTTGGAAGCATCATTTTTATAATAACAAAAAAGCCATCGATAGTTCAAAAACACTAGTAAAACTTCAAAAGCAAATAGACAAATGGTTCGAATCTTATAATGGTAGCAACACAAAACAAATGAACAGACAGTTCAATAGAATTAAAAAAAGTTACTTAGAACTTGTTGAAATCAACACATGCCCAGAGAATTTGGATCTATTAAATAGAAAAATATCAACTATAGAGACACTATCAAAAAAGAAGATTTCTTAGTAAAAATAACCTGCATAGCCTGCAAATTTTAGATATTGCAGGCTATGCAGGGTTTCAAGTTCTAATCTAACTGTTTAAAACCAAAAACTTCCTCAAAATTTTCAAACAAGAAAATCGTTTCCGACGCGATTTCTGTGATGCAACTTACATCGACCTGACCAACAGCCAATGGTAATATAAAACTAGTATGAATACGCATATTAATCTCATCTGAGTAATTCTTTTTTTCTTTATTTGTAAAATCAATATTACCCTCAATTTTACACCTTGCATTATTCCAGAATTTTTCTTGAATAGGATCAATCCCTCGATAGTCAAGGCTCCACTCACTAATAACCTTTAAACCTTTATTCTTAATACAATTCATTATGATACTTTTCCTTTATACAACACTTTGGGATTTACAATAAAACCTGTCTTAGGTTTTGTTATTTCTTTTATATAACCAGCACCTTCTAGCACTTTAAGAGCACGGTTCCGATCTTCTGACTTAGTCAAATTCTTCCAGCACTTTTGACTTAGAACATGTCGTGTGAAGCTTTTTCCTAATTGAGGTAATTTAGTAATTAAAGCACTTACGCTTTTATCCTCTTCATTGCTTACCATATGTAAGACTTTATTTGAGTGTGTTCTCAAGTACTGTAACCAGTCTAGTGCCATCTTCAAACTATCCGGGCTAACTTCGCCTAGTGGTGAGAACTCGCCACCACTATGGTTTTCAGCTTCTAATAAAATATGAAAAACTAACGCAAGTTTTGCCACCAAAGCTGGATATTTAGTTTCAATTGATTGCTGGTCGTGGGTAAGGCCTCCTAATTGTTTGTGAAATTCAATTGACCACTGATCCCAAAGCAATTGTGCCTTATTATCAAAACTGTATTTTTTTTCTTCAAAATCCCCTAGCTTTGCTAATAGGAGGAAGATATTATTAATTTTCTCTTTCGATTTAGTAGACGGCAATACATCAGTGTACGATGTAGTCTTATCGTTGGGGTATACCATCAACTGGAACCTCTCTAGTAGACCATCATCTGCTATACCTGATTTCCTATCTGCAATAATTGGTAGCAGCATCTTTGGTTGTATTCCGCCTAATATATTAATGTGCACGCAAGGTACGATGAGCTTTTCACGTCCTATTCGTTCCTGAGTGTATGGTGAGCCTGAAGCATTAAATCCTTCTAATAACAACGCACGCTCTTGCTCTCTACCTGCTTTTGTCATGGATGCAAACACTCCGGACAGTTCATCTCTATATAATAAAATGCCTAAAGGGTTACTTTGAAGCTTTTGTAATAATGCTTCAGGAGTAGCATCGGTTATAAGAACCTCTCTTTCTAAGAAATTATCTAACTCTAGCGAACTAAGCTCTATGCCTATCTGATTGACTTTACTTTCCTTCCCTTCAAGCACTGCCTTCTTCAAGGTTTTTTCAAGCTCTTGCTTTTTTAGCCTTACTACTTCATCTTTAAATTTTTGTCTTTTCAGACCTTCAATATTCTTCTTGTCAATATATTGTTTTTGGGCATTAATTATTGGTGATATCCCTTTGCTTAACATTGGAGTTTTATATTTAGAAGGTTCACCTATAATTACCCCCCACAAAGTAGGCTTTACTTCCCAAGACTTATCATTTTTCTTCGGTGTAATTATAGCGCTGCCTCCAATCAAACTTGCGGCAGCAACAACGGTAGACACAGCTAAGTAGTCTGGACTGGTATCGTTGACAGATTTTGACTGCTCGAAGACATACTCACCTAAAACATTGGGAAGCATTGCTATATCTAATTCGTCAGCTCTGAGGCTGTTATAAGAAAGTATATCTTGCACGTCATCCCAATTAACTTCTTCTACATTTTCATAGCTAGTATTTTTTTCAAGACTATCAATACCTCCTAATTGATTAGGTTTATCTTCAACTGTGTAAATATAATGCTCCTGCTCCACTTCCATTAAATTTTTCATCTCAACTTCATCATGATGTTCATTTATAACTCCAAGATTTAATTTTGAGTTATTTGTGTCTTTATTACTCTTATATGAAATACTCATATTTTCACTCGGAAAGTCTAAGGACTCTGATATTTTACAGTCCTTAGGCAGGTTTACTTTATTCCCATCGCCAGAAAATTTAACCTTTGCCTTATCAATGAAACTAGCTAGGATTGATTTCATATATTCCTCAAATTTTGGTTGTAACTATCCGAAAGCCGCTATCACTTGTATTGATATCTAAATATCTAAATTAACTTTCTTATAGTGTTACTTACTTTGTGTTTTATCCCAATATTGCCATAAACTCTCGGGAGCCTTTTAATTACTTTATGAC
Organism: Vibrio sabulosilitoris; assembly: GCF_055391395.1. Lineage (NCBI taxonomy): Bacteria > Pseudomonadati > Pseudomonadota > Gammaproteobacteria > Vibrionales > Vibrionaceae > Vibrio > Vibrio sabulosilitoris. The sequence continues at coordinate 1,259,992 of NZ_AP029599.1, read as the reverse complement.
TAATTTTATTTAAAATGTTTCTTTTTACTTTTAGGTGGTAGCTCTTTCCATACCGAGAGTATGTTTCACTTCTATATGAGTGCCCAGATATTTCCGCGGCTAACGCTTCATTAATTTCATATTTTTTCATTCTGTCTATAGCGTTATGCCTGAGAGAATGAAATGTATTTTCTCTACTATAACCTAGCTGCTTTTTTTCATGACTAAACCACTTAGATACAATGTCTCCATATCCATTTATTTCACTGTATCTAACGTCAGAAAACAGCTTACCTTGTCCTCTATCTTTTACAAAATCTAAAAAACCTAATCTAATAAGATTCGATGTTATTGGTAAATCTCGTATTGAACTGGGATTTTTAACTTTCTGATCTTCTGTATTACTACTTACAGATATAAACCATATTCCGTCTTCTTGTCTTATGTCACTGCAATTTAACTGTGCGATTTCCCCCTGTCTCATTGCCATTTCCAGTCCTATTATCGGAATCCAGTACTTAAATGAAGCTGACTGACTTTTCGAATTGAATATTCTCATTCCAAATATTTCACTAAGTTGTTCATTGGAGAAAATGTCCCTTTGTTTATTGGGCTTTTTCTTATTAGGTCTAACTTCAATTCCTAGAAAAATATCATTTTTCACATATCCAGAACTCATAGCCCATTTAAAAAATGCTTTGAATGCTCGAAAATAGTTATTAGCAGTTTCAATCGATATCCTCTCGTAGCCACCCTGTTCAGCCAACTTGATAATTTCTATCATTGAGATATTTTTGAATTCTGGTTTCGTTCCCGTGTATGGAGGCATTATATATATTGAACTGTAAACATGAATGGCATCTTCCCTAGTCCATCTATTTAAAGGTTTATCAACCATAGATAGAACCTTATAACTCATGTCACGGTAATCATTTATACTTTTTTTACTAACTCCTTTAGCTTTCCTATAAGTACAAAAACGCTCCATTATTTCGTCTACTTTTTTCTTCCTCAATTTTAGCCCCCGTCAAACAACTGCGGCCACCTTACCAACCCTTTAAAATAATGCAAACACACCCTCACCTGAGGGCGTAACATTAATGCAAACAACAAAACCATATGACAACATAATTGCAAGTATTTTTTACTTGCAACCTCGCCCGGCAACAACATAAAGGCATTCAAAGAGTCTTATAGCAAGCCTAAATTTGATTAAACCACACTCAGATGTAACTAAACTGTTATAGCCAATGTAGTCCACCTCTTATTACCATGATAATAATGTGTTTATTAAAAATAGTTGTTCGAATGCTTATTTTTTAGTCAACCGTTTAAATAAACGTCGTAGTTTGGCTTTTTGGACGACTTAGCAAATTCCAAAGGGGTTGCTTTGCGCTATGGGTTTTACACTCTAAGGAACAACTCTTGATGTAAAAACTCCAAGCCGCACAGCCATATCAATAGCAAGCAATCGATGCGTTTGAAGTTACGGTTACATTAGATGTTCTTCTAACGATGCTTTGGTAAACGATACTGAGGGGCTACGGGAGGTATAGGTGTGTTGGTAGGAGTGGTGCGAAAGCGACCTTTTCGCAAACTAGGTGACTCTATGTCTAGAGATAGACGAATTATATTGAGGGCTTTTTAGGTGCTACTTCAAGAACAACCTTGTTTCCACTGACTTAGGGAGTTGAACTGGCGTCCACATTTCCAAAGCTCCCGTGCCGTTAAGGATCTATTCGTTATATCTAAAATCTTCAAAAAAGTATTTGACGAACTAAGTGAACCTGCCTAGATTGTGGTACTAACCATAGAAAAACCATCAGATAAAATCACAATAAATCAGTAACTTAAACCAATGTAGGTGGCTCCCGCCAGCTCCACCAATTCTACATTTAAAGACGTCCTAGGGCGTCTTTTTTTGTGCCTACAGCAAAGTAAAATCAATAACTTAGCGTCTTTTGCGTCTTATAGTATCCCAGGGCTTCTTTGATCTTTAGGTACATCACAAGGTACACTGAATTTAAGAGTTCAATATGGTGTACCCACAATGGCAAAAACAACAACACGCCTTACCGACAAGGAAATCAAAGCATCAAAGCCAACCGATAAGGAATACAACCTTTTCGATGGCGAAGGGCTTCGCTTGCGCATCAAACCGAATGGTTCAAAGCACTGGATACTCAACTACTATCGGCCAACCAATCGCAAACGAGCTAACCTGAGTCTCGGCAAGTACCCTGACCTATCCTTGGCCAATGCTCGCAAGCTGACAATGGAAGCGAAAGAACTCCTAGCTCAAGGCATTGACCCTCAAGAAGAGCGAAAGCGCCACCAGCAAGAATTAAAAGCCGTTCATGAAGACACCTTCCTCAATGTGGCGACCAAGTGGTTTGAAATCAAAAAAGATGATGTCACTCCCGACTATGCAGTCGATATATGGCGCTCTCTTGAGTTACACATATTCCCTCACCTATCCGATGTACCTGTCCGTGAAATCAACGCTCCGCAAGTTATAGAGCTTCTCAAACCAATTGAAGCCAAAGGCAGCTTAGAGACCGTCAAACGTCTTGCTCAGCGCCTCAACGAAGTAATGAACTATGCGACCAACTGTGGGCTCGTGCAAGCCAACCCACTCACAGGTATCAAGGCTGCATTCAAAAAGCCCAAGAAAGAGAACATGGCTGCCCTAAAGCCTGCAGAGCTACCTGAGCTTATGGGAGCAATAGCCAATGCAAGCATAAAGCGCACGACACGCTGCTTGATAGAATGGCAACTTCATACAATGACACGCCCTAGTGAAGCCTCTGGAGCTCGCTGGGAAGAAATTGATTGGCATGAAAAGGTGTGGACTATCCCTGCCGAACGGATGAAAAAACGCAGAGAACACCGCGTACCGCTGACTGAACAAATGCTTGAACTGCTCGAAGTCATCAAACCGATAAGCGGCCACCGTGAGTTCATATTTCCTTCTGATCGGGACCCTAAGAAGCCATGTAATAGCCAAACAGCAAACATGGCCCTCAAACGTATGGGGTTTGCAGGTCGCTTAGTGAGTCATGGTCTTCGCTCGCTGGCAAGTACCACCCTCAACGAGCAGAGCTTTGATAAAGATATAATTGAAGCAGCTTTGGCACATGTTGACGACAATCAGGTTCGTAGTGCCTATAACCGTACCGACTATTTGGAACGTCGCCGCCCAATGATGATCTGGTGGAGTGAACACATTGATGAAGCAGCTACAGGAAAGCTATCGGTTACTAATACGCTAGCCTTAAAATCTGTTATCTAGTTTATGTAACGCCACCAACTTTATGTGACTTTACTGATCTAGGTATCTATTGACGATTAACGATATTTTTTTAACTTTAAAACTTCTATCACTGAGCTTACGTCCGACTTATGATATACAACTAGTTTATATTTAACTGCTTTTGTATTAAATAATGTCAATTAGCTTTCATGAAATTCCTCTAGCACCTTGGCCTGTACTAACAGAGGGTATACACAAACTAGACATACACGAATTTGGGGAAATTTTTGCCTTCAACCCTCATAGAAGAAAACAATTCAATGGATTAGTCCTAGCTATGAAGGCCTTAAAGCACGCTGGCTGTTCTAAGGTCTATATTGATGGTAGTTATGTTACGAAAAAACCAATACCAGGCGATTATGATGCATGTTGGGATGTTACAAATGTTAATCAATACAAATTGGAGCCCGTTTTCTTAGACTTTTCAAATGGAAGAGCATCTCAGAAAGCTAAGTATGAAGGGGAGTTTTTTCCTGCACAATTTCACGCTGACAACTTGGGAACCCCTTATATGGAGTTCTTTCAGCAAGAAAAGCACTCCGGCTTACGTAAAGGAATTGTATTGCTAGAACTCAACAGTGAATTCGATTGTTAGGGCGTGTTACATGATACTCAATGACATTGAACTAAAAATTTCAACACAAGCTCGAGCAAAACTAGTAGAGGCTTTAAACTCGCTAGCCACCGACTCATCGTGGGTGGGGGATTTGCAAAGACAGTCACTCCAAAATCAAATTCTTGACCTTGATGGCCAGGTTGAGAGCTATACCAGACTCATCAGTGGCGAACTAACCGAAGTATCAGAGCTGAACGTTAAAGCGCTTGCAAATTATCTAATCAAAGCTCGTATAGCAAAAGGTGTCAGCCAAAAAGAACTGGCTAACTTTTTAAACATTTCTGAAGCCAAATTCAAAGGTATCGAGTCTGGCAACTACTTTGGAGTCAGCTTATCGAGGGCCTTAAAAATCGCTGATCACTTGAATCTGGCCATTAGAAAAGTATTTGATGATTCGGGCCAAGTCATCTTTGACTTAGATGAAGCTGCTGAGATTCAATGGAACACTTTCCCTATAGATGAGATGAAAAAGCGTGGTTGGATATCAGAAGGAAGGAATGCTATCAAGGCGGCAGAATCCTTCATTAAAACGGCTTTTGGTCACGGGTTACAACCAGCACTTCACAGAAAGACAAGTTATTCAGGAAAAACGGCACATCAGGCTTCATTGTTAGCTTGGCAAGCAAAAGTTCTATCTAGTGCAGAGCAGGAGCTAGAAACTTCAGCAGTTCCCCCATTCGAATTCGATGACGGCTGGCTCACTGAGCTAGTTGCCCTGAGCACAGAGGATGAAGGCCCTTTGCAAGCTCGCACCCTCCTAAGAAGCAAAGGTATTCTTCTAGTTTATGAACCTCATTTAAAAGGAACATACCTGGATGGAGCAGCAATGTTATCTGAAAATGGCACTCCAATCATTGGTATCACTATAAGGCATGATAGATTAGACAATTTTTGGTTTGTATTGATGCATGAACTTGGGCATGTTTTTCTGCACTTAGCAAACTTTGGGAGTGATTTCGTTGATGAGAATGTAGGTGAAAATACAGATTCTATCGAAGAAGAAGCAGACCTCTTTGCGTTAAATGCTCTTATTCCACCTGAAACTTGGAAAACTGCAGTTTCAAGAGTAATGGTAACCGAACCAGCAATTTTGGGAGATGCCAAAAGAATGGGAGTGCACCCCGCAATTGTTGCCGGAAGATTAAGGAAAGAGCTAAAAGATTATACCAAGTTTAGTAACCTCGTCGGCTATGGAAAAGTGAGAGAGTGGTTTTAAATGATCGATGATAACCAGCATTCATATGTTAAATACCTTCCCGTCCTAAAGTGGAGACAAGGTGAGTATCAGGCTTTGTTGCGCCTGGATAAATCCATAAAAAAATTGCTTTACCCTTTGTTTGTCATTCCCCCTGTTGAATATGATTTTGAGGAACAAAAACCCAAAAAGACCGCAGAGGAGCACGTAGAAAAACTCGCTAGGCGTTACTGGGATAAATGGGGAGCCTTACCTTGTTTACTTGATATAGATCCGAGCCTCCACTTAGACAGTGTCAAGGATGGTAGGACAATACCTGAGTTTATTTTTGATGAGATCAGCTCAATCGGTGGCCATTTTTCCCCAGTGATTCACTTGGATTATGACGTTAGTTATATTCGTGCAGTAAAAAAAACCTACTGTGATCGCTCATATGGGATTGGTATTAGAGTCTCTCTAGATGAGCTAGCTGATCCGTCTAGTTACAACAAGATAGAACAATTGCTCATTCAAATTGGATGCAATAGCCATGAAGTGGACCTAATCGTTGATTTCAGGAAAGGAGCAAACTACAAACCAACTGAAGATGTTGTTTGTATGACATCAACCTTGCTTGGCGTTATCCCTAAAATTGCTACCTATCGCTCAATCTACGTTATTGGTACTTCACTTGAGCTAGAGATGGTAAAAAAACCTGGAGCAGAACAAGAACGCGATGATTGGGCATTTTACAAGCAATTACACTCCGCTTTAAAAGCAGATTTTCCTAACTTAGGTTTTGGAGACTACACTGTTGAAACACCAGATTTTACATCCTTAGACATGCGAATGATGAAACCGGCTGCAAAACTTGTGTATTCCTATGAAGACAAGTGGCTTGTCTATAAAGGTGGTTCATTCCGAGACAACCCTTCTCAAATGAAAACGCTATGCAATAGCTTAATATCCAGTCCCCATAATTATTTCTATGGCAAGAACTTCTCCCCGGGGGACAAGAAGATTTCAGACTGTTCTACAGGGGCCTGCGGCACTGGCAACCTAAGCACTTGGAAAGAGGCTAGTATCAGTCACCACCTGACATTAGTTGTGAGCCAGATCGCCAATTTGAACGGGTCTCAAAAGTTACCTTAATATTTCTGACCAATTCCTCAAGATTGATATGGCTAACTAGAACCTTATACAAATCAAGCCTTGTGCCGCGCCGGACACTGGATGGAACTCCAAGCTTTTCTAACAAAGCTTGAGTTTCTCCCTTCCATAGCAAGTGAGCGATGCTTATGGCCTCCACATTGGGGTTTTTTCTAGTATTTCTGATTGTTTTGAAGTGTATTCCTCCTTTCGCACCTTTTTCAGCAACAATAACCCCCACCCAATCAGGTGCTAGCTCCAAAATACCTTTCAAATGGTTTGGTGCAACTACCAGTGTAAGTTTTTGCATCGTTTTTAGGTAAGTGCTGAGCTGATCGTTAAATCGCGAAAGAGTATCTTTGGAGCTCTTAATTTCAAAGCCATGAATACACCCATTCACGACCGCTATATCAATTCTGCTAGATCCATGCATGAGACCTAACTCATCTATCACAAGTGTGTGTTTGTCCTCATGCTTTCGTTTGAGCTTTTTCTTGTGAAAGGCTTCTCTTATCTCCTGATCATTGGTTGCATACATACTTGCTTTATCTCAATTCAATGTGTTGATTGTCTCTGAGCATTATTCTACACCATATTCCTCAGCCCGGCTGACAGATACAGAAGAGATATTAAGACACCCATGATATTGGCACTATCAACCTGAGGCTCCTACACTCAAACAGCACCCCACCAAAGGAGCTTCAAAATGCCAACCGCACGCTCACAACAAATCAGCCTTGAAGATACCGCCTACTACCATTGCGTGTCGCGATGTGTTCGTCGTGCCTTTTTGTGTGGGTTTGATGACGCTTCGGGTAAGAGCTATGAGCATCGTCGCGGTTGGGTAGAGAGCCGACTTTTGCAGCTTGCTAGCATTTTCGCGATTGATGTTTGTGCTTATGCCGTGATGAGTAATCACACTCATATTGTGCTGCATATTAATGAAGAGCAAGCGATGGCTTGGGATACGCACGAGATATTACGGCGCTGGCATCAATTGCATAAAGGCACCTTGCTCACCACCCGATTTATCAATGGTGAATCGTTGGACAAGGCCTCACTGCAGTCAGTGATGGAAACGGTTGAAGTATATCGCAAGCGGCTGTATGACATCAGTTGGTTTATGCGCAACCTCAATGAGAGCATTGCTCGTCAAGCCAACAAAGAAGATGGTTGTACTGGTCGTTTTTGGGAGGGGCGATTTAAATCACAGGCACTGCTTGATGAAGCAGCCTTAGCGGCTTGCATGGCTTACGTTGACCTAAACCCGGTTCGAGCTAAGATCGCTGAGACACCAGAGCAATCAAACTATACTAGCGTTAAAAAGCGGGTCGAGAGCCTGCATCAATCGAGCGCTAATAAGCCACCTCAGCCTAAGGCCTTGTTTCCATTCGTCGGTAACCCACGCAAGCACATGCCTCAAGGGCTGCCCTTTCGACTCAAAGATTATCTGGCTCTAGTTGACATCAGTGGACGAATTCTCCGGCAAGACAAGCGTGGTGCTATCTCGGAGCAACACCTTCCCATCCTTACGCGGTTGCAAATCAGCGAATCTGTTTGGGAGTCACTGATCACTACGCTTGAGAAAGAGTTCACTGGCCCAATCGGAGGTGAGCAATCATTGCGTCAATATCAAAGTCACAAGGGTTTACTGCGGATCAGAGGCGTTGGGGCCGCAAAGCGTTGTTTCAAAGCTGCATAGAGACGAAGTACAGCAAGCCTTTGTTCCCCATTGACCCAACCTTCGAATCAAAAGTTCAACTGTTGCCAGTGTTGTTCAAGTTTAGTCTTGTGTTCCTCAAGCATTGGAAGCTCCTTTAACAACCCCGGCCACTTAGTTTTCGCAACGGTCATGACTTCCAGCAGATGAGGCTTAATAGCAATCCAAGGAGCCCCCACCTTGTCTGACCATACTTCGAAATGCTCGATCGTAATACCAAACCACTGCTTGGTCCCCACCATGTTAAGCGCTAGGCTGTCATGCTCGATGTATGGGGCGGTAAACACCACATCATAAAGTGGAGATAGACGCGGAGATTGCTGATCAGCATAGATAAGCGTCCAATTCTTTAAATGGGCATCACCGTTACCAAGCAAGATATTAATAAGCAGTCTTCGAGCCATTTGTTGGATATCCTTCAATCGCTCCGCGCTTGTTCGATAAAGTACGCTGCCAAGTTGCTCATAATTGACTTTTTGATACTTATCTGAGGGATACAGACCAAAAACTTGTGCAAAGTCCTCAGTATGGATACGACCAGCGCTGCTACGATCAAACCGCTTGATACCATAGGCGTACTGCTCATCTGGCAATCGGATGCTTGGTAACCCTTCTAGCTCACTAAGTTCGATCAGTCGTACTTGCGGAATATCCGCCCCAGCGGCTTCAGCCAGCTTCATACAGGTATACTCATTGACAGGGACACCTTTGTGAACCGTCGATGGTGTTTTGACAATCCACATATCCTCAGAGATTTCCTGATCGATATGGTAACGGCCATCCACGTGAGACGACGAGAACTTCATCTGTACACCAGCCAAAGAAAACTTGGTATCGGCATGCTTCACATCAATCTGTTGAGGCTCTGTCGACAGTCGTTGCTCTAACGCCCAATCAGGTAAATCCCCTGCTTTTATTGGCCGGGCAATAATGGCTCCCGGCAAATTGGAGCCTAGATAGGCAAGGATTGAAAACTCATTATTGGTGTGGCAACGAAGCGATCGCGCTGTCAGTTCTCTTAACGCCCCCTCAGGCAACAGATTAGACAGGACTGGGGGAATCTTATCGGTTCTAATTTGCGGCTTGTTCAAATAAGCAGGGTCAAGCAACTGCCTCAAAGTAAAAACAGGGCGCTGGTGATCTGGTATGGCAGCAAAATCAGGATTGAAAGTCAGAATGTTTTTGCCACCAGCATAATGAGCAATAACCGCAACATCGATACCATGAAGCTGAATATTCAGACCTTCAACCTTCTCTATCTGCTTACTCATTATTTATCCTCAGAGCCAAACCAAAAACCAAGGTCATCCCCGTCGTCTGGTAATTGGTCACTTTTTGAACCTTCGCCCTGACCTTGAATAGCACTCGCTTGAAGAGCTGGATGCGCTTTTCTGCCTTTGGGCGTGATCGAGAGTTCCAAGTCGAGCCCTTCCAATACCCTAAGTAAGGTGGATAGCTTTACATCACTGCCCGCTTCAATGCGCTGATATTGTTGCTGCTTCATGCCAATCCGCATATACATGTCTTTTTGCTCGATACCGAGCTTTCTGCGCTGCTCAGTAAGCAAGGTTGCAATTTCTTCTACGCTTTTCATTATTTCCACCAAACAACCTAAAAGTTGTTCCAGAACACCTTTACAACATTTTAGTTGTATAGATGTCAAATCACAACTTTTAAGTTGTATGTCTATCTACCAACAACTTAAAGTTGTTTTTCAATACTTTCTGTGAAGGTGAGGGATGCCAAGGAGAGTGCTCTATGATGAGTTCTACTGAACTTAGTGCACCTACGATATTGCTGATTGATTAGACATCAAGTAGCTTAAAGCTCTCCACGACAAGCCCCTCTAGATATCTTGTTGCTTTGCCTTTCAGAGGTTCAACCTTTGAAAATAGTACATAGCCTACTCGTGCATCGACCAGCAGAAACACCAAGTTTAGCTTTTTATACTCATCGCGAGTTCCTTCCCGATCGATCAGCTTAGTCGGGATAATTGTCCATCCCTCCTTTGCGACAAGTTCAAGCACTAATCAAAGGAAAAAGATCACAAGACACCCATGTTAATGGCATTAGTTAATTTGGGAAATTATCAAGACACTCATATTATTAGCAATTATATCAAGACAAGACCAACATACAGTGTCCGCGACGTTGACTTCTATCCAGCCAATGAAATGTATCAATTTGTCAACTTAGTAACAAAGTAGATTCATCAATAAGTCTATAACACATAAAATCATACACTTATAATCGCATAAATGTGGCGCATATTATGCAATTCTCTGTGTAATCAATTCACGATGAGGAGGAAATGATGACAGAGCCTGTGACCGATCGCTATATAAGCTTTTGCGGGATCAATTGCGAAGAGAATGCCAACGCACTAATTGAGGTACTCGATAAGTATCTCGCTCAAGGCGCTGGGCCTGACAAATGGGTAAATTACTTTGTTGAAAAACGCAAAGAACAACTAAAGATGGAAAGAGACAATTTGCACTTTATAGGAAATCAAATCAATACGTTATATCAGTATTTTAGCCTTTGTTCAGATGATAAGGCACAAGCCTTACTTTACAAAATTGAGCAAGAGTGTTGCTAGGTAATAACGAAGCTTAACTTGGTAAAAATACTCCAATTTGCTGTCAGGTATCTTGCAAATCTATCTAAACTAAATAGATGACCTAAACCATGAGACACCCATGATAATGGCCCCCAAACATTTTACTCATCATAACCTCTGCCCTAGATGTTCCAAAAATTTGCAGAAAGAGCAAAAATGTACAAAAGAGACTTCATGGCTACGCTTGTAACAAGGCAAAAAACCATCAGCTATTCGTGCCATCTTCGGTCACATGTTATTGTTATGGGGATCAAATCGTATTTTGAAAAACAAAAGGAACATTGTTATGTCTCAAACTATCGACGATATCCCTTCCATCATTTCTCATATCTCAGTAGGCACAAACAAGCTCGATGAAGCACTAAACTTTTACGACCAAGTGCTGGCCACCATCGGTGCCAGTCGCCAAGAAGAGGTACCTGAAATCGCAGTCGCTTATGGTAAGAAGTTTCCAGAGTTTTGGGTACAAATACCCTATAACCAAAAGCCCGCACAGGTGGCCAACGGCGTTCACTTCGCGTTTATTGCCCCCTCAAAACAGGCGGTACATGCTTTCTATGATAAAGCAATAGAGTTGGGGGCCATATGCGATGGTAAGCCTGGCCCGAGACCAGAGTATGGGGCGCCATATTATGGCTGCTTTGTTAGGGATCTAGACGGGCACAAGATCGAAGCGGCGTTTTGGGATGAAAGTATGGGGTAGTAAAGTCACCAACTAAGAGAGCCAATAGCAAGCTTAGCCAATCGAGTTAAGTCTATCTTGTTTATCTGGATTTACTTTTCAGCTTATCAAACTCAGTGAGCATACCAGGCCATCTTTGTTGACTCTCTGTTAAATTGCAACAAGTTTGATTTCTCTTGTTTTGCAATAATGTTAGTGCTTGGTTTTATTTTTTACTAGTTTAGTCTATGTAACCAAACTTATTTAATTTTCTGGCTTTTGTGTCGGTTTATATGCATAGGTGTTGGCTGAAATCGCTTGCTTATTAATGCTTTGATGACATTGTCTAATTGAACGTCATCTGCGACTTAGCTTTCAGCTAACGTATGAACCGACAACTGGAGTAGAAAGTTGAAAAAAATCATAGCTCTTTCAGTGATCACCTTATTGATTGGGTGTACCGCTGAAGAAAATAAAAACGAAAATACAAGAAGTGTCAGTCTTGGTTTCGATGTTTATCAGGACAGCGGTCCAATGGCACATCGATTGAAAACAGATGAGTTTGCGAGTTATCTTCAAAGCGATAACTATGTAATCAAGGTTAATGGCGAAATTGACGATGCAGTAGGTGTGTTTTCACTTGATGAAACCATCACGGTCGAAGTTGCTGACGGGTATAAACTCTACGTATATTCTCTCGATGAGGAGCGATTAATCGCAGAAGACGCCTCTTTAGTGTTCACCGTCGCTGGTGAGCACACTGTTACTCAAGGTGAAGAGGAAAGCGTTAGATTAAGACTAACGAACCATGATTTTACGTTGGTTACTGTCGGTAACGATGGGTTGGAGTCATTTATCGTAAACGACCAAGATATCCCCTACGTCGATGAAAAATGGTACCGCCACGCCATTGTCAGTGGAAATAATGATGGTGAATACGAAGCTACTTTTACTTCTCCTAATGGTGATGTGGTAACTAAAGTTGAAAAGGTGCAACCGGGTATTCACCATCACTATACGATCAATGTGGGGAGTGATGGCGATCTTGACTTTGACTATGAAGAAGATTGGATCCGTGAAGATGTCGACATAGACAATCCTTGGTGTGCATACACACAGGTTAAAAATGCGACCTGTAACGGATATGCCATTAAACCAATCGATAGCTATTCAGAATTTAGTTTTAATATTGATTTCCCAGAGGACTCTATTGCGGCACAATCTTTATTTGAATCGATTCTCGATTTTGAAGAGGAACTCATTGACTTTAAACTGACCTTTCAAGATAGCTACAGTACATTCACATATAATAGTGAAGAACAGTCTTTTTATGAATGGTGGAATGATCATGAGCACTTCCACGTCAATAAAAGGCTTATACCATTTAAAAGCTCATATGAAGATGGGTTTATGAAGTTCGTTGGAAAAATGAAAACAGGTGGTGTAGGTCATGATGAAGTTGTACGCAAAATAGAATTGGTTTCGAATGAGTGTAAAGTTGGTGCTGCTTTATATTATAACTCTGGCTCAATGAATATTGTTGATTGCGACGGGCATTCAATTAAAGTAAAAACCGATGGTGATTATGTTTATCTCTATTTCAGCGATCTATTTGATGAAGATGATGAAATCTTAATAAAAGATCTTTTGCATGAGCCTAGAATTACCTTTGCTCCCGGTAGTTATGATCAAATATGGTGGGTGGAATTTTATTATAAGGGGCAAAGTGAACATCCGGTGCGTTGGGAGCTTGAACGTCATACTTGGGATCAGTTTGTGCATGTGAATGGAGCCCATACAATAGGAACTTGGTTTAGTTTGTCAACACATAGAGATCAATATACCAATCAATTGACCGTAGTAATGGAAGCTCCAACTGATCCTGATGCGACTATTCACATTACAGGCATAGAGCTCAATTATAACAAGTAAGTGAAGAACTACAAATGAAGAAAATTATTGTTATTGCACTATTTATAAGCGCCATATTAGGTTGCGTCAGTGAAGATGACTCAATTGTAAATAGCAACCAAAAAACGATTACGCTCGGCTTCGATGTGGGTATGGAGAGTAGTCCTATGGCCCGTAAATTGGGCACTCAAGAGTTTGGCAGTTATCTAAATACCCAAAACTATTTATTGGCAGTCAATGGTACGGTAGATGATACAGTCGGCTATTTTAATCTTGATGAAACTGTTTCAATCACACTGAATGCTGGCGCTGTATTGACGATATACTCTGATGACGAGTCATATTATCTTGATGAGCCTGTGACGGATGAGTATGTATTGCGAGGTCGACATGTTGTCTCAATAGAAGATGAGGGCAATGTCACTATTGAAATGAAAAATAACGACTTCACTTTTGTTACTGTTCAAGACAACAAGATGTTAAATGATCTTGTCATCAACGACCAATACGTGGAGAGTAAAGAAAAATGGTATCGCCATGGATTCGTTAATGGCACTGATTATCACATTCAATTCATGATGCCTGGTGGCATTGTAGAAAGAAGAGTCGATGCAGTCGTAGGTATGCATCATCACTATCGCTTAATTGGTGATGATTCTAGCGATAGCGACGCAGACTTTGATATTGATGCTGATTGGGAAATGGAAGATATTGATATTGGTGAGGCTTGGTGTGGGTTCATCACTTCAACTTCCTCTAATACCGTGTGCAATGGGTACAAGATTTATGGGAAAAATAAAACTTATAACCATGCCTTTGGTGTAGGGAATACTTTTGGCAAACCAATATTAGGTTCAGCACTTGCAGAATCTCTATTTGAACTACGACAAGACGGCATGAATTACTTTCATGCAGTTTTTTATGCTATCACGAATGATGGGGAAGACGTTGTTCTAGTAACGGGAGTGACAGACCCTATAAAGTACTTCAGAGAGCATGCTGACTATCGTTTCACAAGCAGTCGCAATAGTAACTTGAATGAGTTTGCCTCAATCAGTGTTGAGTATACTGACCCAGACGCAGAAACTAACGAGTCCACCGTCGTTGATTTTCACCTATTTGATAACGGTTGCGACTTACCAACGAACATGCTTAATGAGGAAAACTTCATATCCTGTAAAGGGCAGAGACAATTTAGTGGTTACGCGCACAATGGCGAAGCTATATTCTTCAGTGATCTTATTGCTGATGAAACTAGAATAGGCGATCTTAAAAAGCCAATCATTGAGTTTGGTGAAAATAGTCAATTGACATGGGATGACCTTGATTTCATCGAATTTACTCAAAGAGATCCGGCCAACGACCCTCCAGTAAGATGGTATCCAAGCAGCAAGGATTGGGAAGCCTTCCGTACAACGAACAGAAACAAAAGAGCCTACCTACCAACTGCTTCGGGTTACAACTTATCTCATTCTACAGTTAAGGTTGTCTTCAAAGATTCGAGCTCTGACCCAATTGGTAGTCTCATAGAAGTTGAGAATCTTAGGTTTGATATCTACTAGTTTACGTTAAACGCAAAACTAGCACACTATCATACTTTCACTTAAACCAAAGGCCAGAGAAGATATCTATTCTCTGGCCTTATCTTTTGCTATCGAATAACCGTGAGCACTCCCACTTGCTGCTCTTTAGTCTCACTTGATCTAAATCAAATCTAGTCTACTTTAATGCTCAGCATCCCCCATTTGGGGGATGAAGATAAAAGTCGCCCTACCTATGCTAATGATGTCTTAAGTTGATATTCCGTCTGGCTAGGGAGGCAGCAGCATAGCGCAATGAAAACAGGGATTATTTTACTCGCCGCGCCTCTTATCGCTGGTGGTAGTCACATCGTATTTGGAACCATTAACTCGACGAGTGATCCGCAGCCCAGCTTAGCGTAAGCAAAAAGTCGAACAATCACGCCAGCGGCAACCACAAACTGAGGAATCAAAATGAGCTATATCGATATTCAAAGAGCGTTGCATACACACGGCTTCAACCCCGGCCCAATTGATGGTATTCCAGGTCGACTCACCATCAAGGCCATTAAAGCCTTTCAAGCGGCCCACCAACTGGCAGTTGATGGCCTAGTTGGGCCACAAACCCGTGCGATACTGTTTGCTAACCAAAAGCCAGAGGCTGAACAAGCGTTTCGTATTCCGACCTCGATGCCTTGGCTTGAGAGCGCCTTTCAACTGATTGGCTCCCGAGAGCAACCAGGGCTCGGCTCTAACGAAGCGATCATTGGCTGGGCACAAAATCTTGGCATCAGCGACTATCACGATGACGATATCCCATGGTGTGGCCTGTTTGTCGCTCACTGCATTGGTAGCCAACTCAGTGAAGAAAGCCTCCCTGTCTATCCGCTAAGGGCCAGAAGTTGGCTGAATTTTGGCTGTTCGCTCAGCCCTCAACTGGGTGCTGTGATGGTGTTTTGGCGCCAAAACCCTGATTGTGGCAAAGGACATGTAGGTTTTTACTGGGCCGAAGATCAAGACTATTACCACATTCTTGGTGGTAATCAATCAAACTCAGTCAGCATCACGCGCGTGGCAAAAAATCGCTTACTCAGTGCCAGATGGCCCACTAGCGCCCTTGATGTTGATGGTCAGACTCGGCTGGCCGCTGCCAATGGCACGCTGATTTCGGTTAATGAAGCCTAAGTTACTTTTAGTTGCGCCTGGGGCACTCGACCAATTCATGCTATGAGAGGTGAATATGAGAAGCATAATAGTGCGACGAGTCATATCAGGGACGCTGTAGCAAGCTTATCCACTACTGGAAAGCAGCAACCAAAGACAAGTCTGGTAAGTATACCTCCTCCATTGGCAGTAAATGCCAAGCTGTTGGAGAGCTTTGCTTAAGAGTAGAAAAACTATATCTGAGACGCTTTAACTCAGCGTACGTTATCATGGCACTCATAACATTGCAGGGCAGCAAAGCGCCGTTTCACAGTCGCTTAGGTGCCCTACTGCCCCTCGGCGTTTAGCTCAGGAGTCTTCACTAACACTTAAAATAAAAATCGATAAACCATGGTGACTGCCCTATCAGGCAAGCTTAGCGCTCTGTGGTGAAACAGCCTCAGACTCCGATGGTACGATTCGACGCTCTAGCGAATATTTTCCTCCACCAAAGGTGATCAGCAAGACATAGACAAAACAGTATACTGTCGCCAGTTCGTTGCCGGCCCACCCCTTAGCCATCCCAACCATGTACACTGCAATACCCATAGTAAACAGAAGCATAGCTGCGCTAAAACGGGTGAAAAGGCCGAGAATTAAAAGCAGTGAGCAAACCAACTCGCTCGAGAGTGCCATGGTAAGACTTACCTGTGAGCCAAGACCAAATGGGTCAAAAAAAGTTTGTGACAGCGTCGAGTAGTTCACTAACTTGGGTATTGCATGGGTCAGCATCGCCAAACCAATACCAATACGAACCAACAGTAAGCTTACATCCTCAAGTACGGGTAAACGGTTTGAATGGGTAACAATCGTAAGGATTGACTTCATAACAGCATTCTCTCTATTGATTAAACTAATACTCGAGCCAAGTGGAGAAGAGGTGGCAAGTTTGAGTTAAATATAATTCGAATATTTGTCCAGATATATGCTCTAATATGAAAAGGATTGTTTCATATAGTGTGCAAATTATGGATAGATTGAGTGCAATGCGGGTGTTTGTTGTCGTTATTGAGAAAGGCAGCTTTACGCTAGCGGCAAAACACCTAGAACTCAATCGAGTTAAAGTCACACGCTATGTTACTGAGCTCGAGAGTTGGTTGGGTGTACGTCTTCTTCATCGCAGCACAAGACGTTTATCACTCACACCTGCAGGCGAGAATTTTCTCCAACAATGTTATTCATTGTTGGCCATCTCTGAAGAAATGGAGGATTGCGTTGCAGGTGCAGCAACCATTCCGCAGGGGCAGTTGCGTATTACGGCCACAACGGCCTTTGCCATTAGCCACCTCTCCTCAGCGATTACCGATTTCCTCTCCCTATATCCCAAAGTTTCCGTGGATATGATGATGGTATCCGAGAAAGTCAGCTTGATTGATGATCAGGTAGACCTTGCAATCCGAATCGCTGATCAGCTCGACCCAGGGCTAATTGCGCGAAAGATTGCCCAGTGCCACTCCGTGTTATGCGCCTCACCAGATTACTTACAGGCCAGTGGAAAGCCCAAACAGTTGTCTGATTTGAGCCAGCACAACTGTTTGCTGTTTGCTCAGTTTGATACCCATCAGTGGCACCTTAGTGATGGCAACACCAGTGAAAGTGTGACGGTGTGTGGCCGATTACGCTCTAACGATGTCTTGGCATTACTCGAGGCGACTAGGCATGGCGCGGGTATCGCCCGACTGCCAAGATACCTAGTCAGTGAGGAACTCCTCAGCGGCGCTTTAGTTGAAGTATTGCCACAATGGCAAGCAAAGCCGATGAATATTTGGGCTGTTTATCAGTCGCGTCAGCATATGTCCGCTGCCTTGCGAGGGCTAATTGATTTCTTGGTTGAGCGATTTTCTCATCAGCATGACTGGTAGGGTTTACTCGCGTTAAGAATGCTGTAGGTACTGAACATTACACTTCCAAGCGACGATTTAGAGGCTTGAGTAAACGTTTTGCCAATAAAAACATTGGCAACATTGAGTATCCAAGAAAAACGACAGGTAACTTCATTAGATCACAATGATGATGAGAGCTGGTAGTGCAGAAGCTAATCGCATACATGAATGGTGAACTTGTTAGCACTTTAATTAGGTGACTATTGGTCGCATGGTCAGACAATTCACCAGTAACACTGTATTCAACATTGCAAACCCATAAAACAGCATCAAGCTCAGTCAACTGATATGGCGTGACAGCAACGAGCAAACCGTACAAGATTTGCGGATCATACAAAAGCGCCTGCTGTTGGGAAAACAGTGCGCACTAGCTCCCACCAAGTAAACTGCTTTTCGCACCACCTTGGCCCAACGTATTCATCCAAAATACCCATGCTGATTTTTATATATAAATATCAATAACATAAGTAAGGGTGTTGTCAGTGACTATTTGGCGCTATTTTTGCTTCTCATAGATGAATTACAAGTTTCATTTATAGCTAAGTTAGGGAAAACAATGCAAAAATTAATCAAGCTAGCACTCGTTGTGCACACCATACTCTCACCAGTTGTTGCAGCAGATAAAGTGACTTATCAGTTGGATTGGTTGCCAGGTGGCGATTACGCGCCTGTTTATGTCGGTATCCAACAAGGTTTTTTTGCTGAGCAAGACATTGAGGTCTCTATCGCAAATGGGCGCGGCGCAACGGATGCATTAACCAGAATGGCTATGGGTCGCGCTGATATTGGTACGGTTGATATCGGTGCCTTAATGATGGCCAAAGGCCAAGATGATGTCGCAATTAAGGCAGTATTGCCCTATTTTACCCAGCCACCCCAAGCGTTTTATAGCTTACAAGGCAGCGGCATCGAGTCGTTCAACGATCTCGAGGGCAAAAGAGTCGCCACATCTCCATTCTCCGCATCGAATGTGTATCTGCCACTCATATTGGGTAAAAGCGGGTTAAGTGAGGATGCGGTGAATTTGCTCAAGGCTGATCCTGGCGCACTTGGGCCGATGATGGTCGCGGGTAATACCGACGCAGTGATCGCGTGGGTAACCAATGCACCTCTCTTTCGTGCGCAAGCTGCTACGGTTGGCAAGCAAATCAATGTTATGCCGTGGCATACCCAAGGGTTTGATTTATATAGCTCGTCCCTCGTGGCCTCAGAGCGTTTTCTTGAGCAGCGTCCCGATGTGGCCAAACGATTTGTCACGGCTTTCGCCCAATCGATAGAGTTTACTTATCAGCATCCCGATCAAGCCGCAGCAGCGATCCACGCAATGGTACCAGAAGTCGATCCAGCGATTGCAGCGGATCAGATCAGGAGCATTACTGATCTGGTGTACAACGATGTGACACAAGATGATGGCTTTGGTGTCTTTAATCCTCAAAGGGTCGAGAAGACATGGGAATATGTTGCAACGGCTAACTCGATAGACTTTGACGTGTTAGATCCTCAGACAGTGATTAGCTCTGACTTTCTAAGCGAGTAGTAGTATGAAAAGCACTAACAACCGGGCTTACGTGCAGATGAATGGCGTTGGACATCAATATGATCCAAACCCAAACGCACCAATGGCCATCAAAGGCATAGATTTTTCAATCCGACGTCATGAGTTTATTGCCGTTGTCGGCCCTTCTGGCTGTGGCAAGTCAACACTATTACGCTTAGTCTCAGGGCTATTACTGCCCTCACAAGGCACTGTCTCAGTCTTTGATCGCCCCGTGACACAGCCTCGTGATGATGTTGGGATCGTGTTTCAAAAAGCCAGTTTGCTCCCCTGGCTCAGCGCCAAAAAGAATGTGTTATTTCCTTTAAAACACAAATATGGCGGCTATAGCGTCAAAGACGAGCAACGTGCTGATGAGCTGCTTGAGATGTTGGGGTTATCCCAGTTTGCAGACAGTTTACCAAGTGCATTGTCTGGAGGAATGCAGCAGCGATTGGGTATTGCCAGGGCTTTACTTTTAGACCCAGACATTCTGCTGATGGATGAGCCTTTTTCCGCGCTCGACGCCTTGACGCGAGAACAAATTGGGTTTGATTTGCTCAGGATTTGGCAGGAAAAGCCTAAAACCGTCCTTTTCATTACCCATTCGATCAGCGAAGCCGTGCTGCTTGCTGATCGTGTTTTGGTGATGAGTGAACGGCCCGGCACAGTGCTCGACATTATTGATATTGATCTCCCACGACCACGCACAAATCATACCGTGACATTGCCACGTTTTATCCAACTAGCAGAACAAATTCGAGGGCACATTTATGCACCAATTGCGACGGCATAAACTATCAACAACTGAGTTAACTTATAAAATTGCTCCGGTGGCTTTTTTTGTCAGTCTTGTCTTGGTCTGGGAGTTGGTGTGTCATATTGGTCAAGTACCTGACTATATGCTGCCAAGCCCTACGACCATTGCTCGAGCATTTATTGACGTTGACGCATCTCGTTGGTTGGATCATTTATGGGCAACGCTGCGGGTGGCCCTAATGGGCTTTGCTTTGTCGGTGCTGATCGCCATCCCTATGGCGATTGGAATGGCTCGCTCCGAGTTGCTCAATCGAACACTCTATCCATTGTTGGTGGTCGTTCAGTCAACCCCTATTGTAGCGGTTGCTCCTTTGATCATCGTCCTGCTCGGCACCGACGACTCATCAAGAGTCCTGGTTACCTGTTTGATTTCTTTTTTCCCAATCGTCGTTTCGACAACAACCGGGATGAAAGAGACGCCGGTTGAACTTATCGAGTTAAGTCGCTCGCTGCGGGCGCCAAGCTATCGAGAGACGTGGCAAATCAGAGTGCCGTATGCACTACCACATATTTTTAGTGGATTGCGCGTGGCGATCACATTGGCAATTATTGGCTCAGTAGTAGCTGAGTTTGTGGCTGCCGAAAAGGGGCTGGGTTATTTCATTCAATTTTCAACGTCATTTTTTAAGATACCGCAAGCATTTGCAGGTTTGGTTTTTCTGGCATTAGTCAGTCTACTGTTATTCAAATTAGTTCACTGGGTGCAATCCTATTTCTTCCCATGGAGTCTCACTAAGTAACGGGTAAAACAGCTCGCCCATTCTCAATGACTATACCCAAGTAACCTCAAACTGCAGCTTTAGTCAGAGTTACTTGGGTATCTATGGCACCTAAGAACGGATCTGTTACAGCAAGTCCAACAATCAGTTTAGAAATATCAATGAAGTGTCCAGCGGCGAGCGTGAGTAGACCAAGGTTATTGAGCGCACCAATCGCTATCAAAGTGATACCCAGTGATAGCTTAGACTATCAATTTAGCGCGTTTCTCTGAATACAACTAAGTATTCATTCTAAGGATGTATAGAGAGGATCAAGCTGCCCGTATTATTGCTGTATGCCTGCCAGAGCAAACAGACTCAACCCAATATGCCTGTCGATCAGTCAGTCAAAGGAAATTTGGCTAATCACATTCTAGTCTCTGGCTGCTACCCAGAGTTGCTTTAGACGTCTCTATCTCCTGGTCGGCCGTCCTTTCGAGATTGGGGAATTCATCACCATAGCTTTGGACTCGATCGCCGCCGTATACAAAATCAAGAGGAAGTTACGCGTGTCAGCATAACTTCCATAGCCGTTCGACATTAATTACAGAACGAGGGATCGTAGTTATAGACAAATTGAGTTTTAGTCTCAGAGTCAGGAGAAACCCAATCATCCATGGCTCGCAGAGTATCAAAGGCAACTTTGGCACGATTAACTACCTTCTTCGTGTACTTGGCTGAGTTGTCGGCATAATCAAAATCGACTTCTGCGAGCAGTGGCACATCTTGTCCTGAAGGCGCTGACAAATACCAAAGCGTTAATGACATTTCTGCATCGATACTTCCTAAGTCAATCTCTAGACCTTCATAGACTCTCTCATGAATAATTAGGTCGCTAACTGGGGCGATGGCAATATTATTATCAAAGCTATAATCATCTTCAAATCCAGGAAAATGATAATTAATATCCTTCATGTCATTAATTTTGCGTGAGTTCGGCACTCGCGTGGAGTAGCTATAGATGACTTTAAATTCATTTATTGCATTCGCACCAATATCACTCTCAAATTTAGTTTTTGATGAACTCGATGAAGAAGATAGGTCTTCAAATCCAGATATGTACCTATCTGGACTGCGGAACTTTAGTGTCACTTCTGAGTCCCCATCCGTAACGCGATCTCGAAAAGAGTAACCTATATTTTTTAACGTGCATTCTCTTGGCACATCGTAAAATGCGACACTTCGCTCTTTCGACAAAAATGGGCTGCCATTCACTTTTCTATCAATTGATTCTTCAATATTTTTGGCCGCTAAAGAAAGAAATCCATCAACTTGTTGAAATTCATTGTCAAAAGAAAACTTTTCATGGTTCAAGATAAGCTTGTACTCACGAGAGGTTACATCTGGACTCGCTAAGCAGCTTGCAGAGAGCAAAACTACTCCCGTCATTATAATATATTTCATATCATTTCCCTTAAACACCTAACACTAGTAATGAATAAGATATCTGAACAATATTAAGGGTCTAATTAATCTATAATTCAGTATTATGTCATTTCTACAGCAAATTTATTACAATTGACAATTAAAACAGTTACGCGACAAAACACATCATTGTGGGCTTTAACATGAGTGTCATATTAAGTACTTAGTTATGTCATATCATCACTCTAACCTAACGAAAAAAAAGAATAGGTAGCTTTGATGAGCCTGCAATTAAACCAAATTAATAAGTACTTTGATGATGTTCATGCTCTTAGCGATATTAATATGTCGCTAGACAAAGGGGAACTCGTTGCACTCGTTGGCCCATCAGGGTGTGGTAAAACCACTCTCTTACGCTGTATTGCCGGTTTAGAACAGCCGTCCAGCGGTGAGATTATGATTGGTGATCGTTTGATCTTTGGTCAAAAAGACGGCAAAAAAGTCGCCCTTTCGACTCAGCAAAGACAGCTAGGCATGGTGTTTCAAGACTTCGCACTATGGCCTCATTTGACCGTATTCGAAAACGTCGCATTTGGCTTAAAAGCACGCAAAGATACCAAGAACCTTAGCCAGCGTGTTAGTGCCGCATTAGAGCAGGTTCAACTCGGTGCGTTTGCAAACCGTTACCCAAGTCAGCTCTCTGGTGGCCAACAGCAACGTGTATCCATTGCACGCGCTATTGTGACCCAGCCAGCCTTAATCCTGCTTGATGAGCCCTTATCAGCCCTCGATGCTGTACTAAAAGAGCAAATTCAGCACCTGTTGGTATCTGTGCTAAAGGAGAACCAGCTGACGGCTGTCTATGTCACCCACGATCAATCGGAAGCGATGTCGATGGCAGATAAAGTAATGCTACTTAGCGATGGCAAGGTGGAGCAATTTGCAACACCAGAAGCGATCTACCACCAGCCAAAATCTGAATTTGTCGCCAACTTTATTGGTAAAAACAATCGAATTCGTCAAGGTGAGCGAGTTTCTTTCGTTCGTATGGAGCATACCCGCTCACAACCTAATCAAAACAGTGATGATCTTAAGTTTGACGCTGTGATCACCGCCTCCAAGTTTCACGGTCAGCACTACCTTATCCAAGCCGATATGAGTGGTGAAAAGTGGCACTTCAGTGCCAACCAGCCGTTAACAGCCGGTCAGTCAGTTTCTCTGTACTGTAACCGTGAACATATCTACTCAATTCCTGCATAAGGTACATACAATGAAAAAGCTGACTTTCTTAGCCATCTCTCTTGGTCTGGCTACGGGCGCTGTCTCTGCCGCTGATCTCACTGTCTACACAGCAGGCCCAAAAGGGCTATCGGATAAACTCATCAACGACTACCAGCAAGTATCAGGTAAAAAAGTCGCAACGTATGAAGCGACGACAGGTCGTATCTTAGGTCGCTTGAAAGCAGAGCAAGCACGCCCAGTTGCCGATGCGGTGATTCTGGCTTCTTGGCCAGCAGCGATGGGTTTGCAAAGTGAAGGCCTACTGCACAGCTTTGAGCCTGAGCACGCAGAACACCTGCGCGAAGGCTGGAATAGCGACAACCAACTGTTTGCCTACTCTGGCTCTGCACTGGGGATCACCTATAACACGCTTTTGGTTGAGCAAGCGCCAACCTCGTTAACAAGTTATGCTGAAAAAAAGTGGCAGGATCAGGTTGTGATCCCAGACCCATCTGAGTCAGGCTCAGCGCTCGACTTTCTCTCGGGCTTTATTGCTGACGACGCTGACAAAGCATGGCAGCTATTTTCTGCGTGGCAAGACAACGGTATTGATGTGAATGGTGCCAACCGCCCTGCACTCAACCAAGTCGTCAATGGCTCAAAGGCCGTTGTGCTAGCCGGGGTTGACTACATGGGCTACAGCGAGAAAAACAAGGGGAATCCGATTGAGGTTATCTATCCAGAAGAAGGCACCGTTATTGCTCCTCGCGCGGCAATGGTTCTAAAATCAAGCCAGAACAAGCAAACCGCTGAGGACTTTGTTTCCTACCTATTGAGCGAGCGCGCACAACAAATAGTCGCAGACGAAATGCTATTGCCTGGCCGCAGCGACGTGCCAGCTCACCCTTCTCGCCCTGACTATGCCGATATCAAATTGCTGGATTATGACTGGAACTGGATGTTCGATAACCAAGCCTCGGTCACTACAAAATTTAGCAATATGTTCCGCTAATACTCTCAACTGGAGAGGTAATGTGCCTCTCCAGCTCCTGTTTTACTTCTAGTCTAAGAACCTCTATGACCGCCTTTGCTTCTCCCTCAACCCCACCTAAACATGTACTACTCGCTTTACTCAGTTTGTTTATCCTGATCCTGCTGCCTGTGAGCACGATTTTAGCCCATAGCATTTATCAACAAGGTCAATGGCACTTTGTCAGCTTATTTCGTCAACTTGTCGATAGTTACACCCTAAATGTACTTTGGAACTCGATCCAGTTGGCTTTATTGGTGACCCTCGTTGCCACGCTGCTGGCAGCCCCCCTGGCATGGATCACGGCTAAAACCTCGATGGGGAAGCACAAATGGCTGGATATCGTGGTGCTGATCCCATTTATGACACCACCGTTCATCGATTCAATGGGCTGGATGATCTTTATGCGTCCACGCGGCTATCTTGAGCAGCTGTTACCAAGTTTAGCGGGTTTCCAGTCTGGCTTTTTCTCTCTGGCTGGAATGGTACTCATCATGAGTTTATCGCTGTTTCCATTCATGTATTTGGTGATTAAAAATAGTCTATTGCGCATCAATGCCAGCGTTGAAGAAGCGGCAGTTATTTATGGCGCCACCCCGCTCTATTCGCTGACAAAAGTGACCCTACCTCTGGTGTTATCTGGTTATGTCATGGGGGCGTTACTGGTGTTTGTTAAGACGATCTCTGAATTTGGTACACCCGCGACCCTAGGCAAACAAATTGGTTACTACGTACTGACCACTGAAATCCACCGTTTCACCTCCACTTGGCCAATCGATTTTGCTAAAGCGGCCACGCTCTCATTAGTGCTTTTGACCGTCAGTATGCTGATGTGGATGGCTCAGCTGCATATCTCTAACCGCTATCAGTATCAACTTATTAGTGGTAAAGGTAACAAGTCGCGCTTAATTACATTGGGGCGTTGGCAACAAGTACTGTGTTGGCTGATCATTGGTGCTGTGCTGTTTTTGTCCATCGGCATTCCCTACTTTTCTATCACAGCGACCGCTCTGCTTGATCTCGCGGGACTAGGACTGAGCTGGAGCAACCTCACTCTAAAGCATTTTGCCAGCGTATTTGATGTCGATGGCGCAGCATTTAGCGCTTTAACCAACAGCGTTAAGCTCAGCTTCTATGCAGCAACTCTGTGTGCTGTACTGGGTATTTGGTATGGGCTAATCATCGTAAAAGGTCGAACTAAACTTAGCAAAGTCATTGATTTTTCGAGCTTGTTGTCTAATACCGTGCCCGGCATTGTGGTGGTATTTGGCTTAATACTATTTTGGAATTCACCACTCAATCCTGCCCCGGTATACAACACCAGCGCCATGCTTGTCCTGACTTATGTCGTGCTGTTTCTGCCTTACACTGTCCAGTATGTTAAATCCGCCGCCGAGCAAATCAGCTCCAGCTTGGAAGATGCTGCGCGAGTCGGAGGGGCATCTGATTGGTTCCAGTTGACTAAAGTTACCTTACCTCTGATTTTCCCAGGCGTTCTTGCTGGTTGGACGATGAGCTTCATTATTGGCCAACGCGAGCTGGTGGGCTCACTGATGGTTAAACCACCGGGCGTAGACACGACGGCGACCTTTATTTTTAGTGAATTTGACCAGGGTAATACCAGTCTTGCCATGGCGATGGCACTGGTTGTGGTGAGTGTCACCGTCGCTATCCTATCACTCCTCAAGGTAATTGAGACTCGATATATCAAGAAGGTATAAATAGACCATGTTCGAACTCGATAACCTGATCATTGTTATCGCATCACTGCTTGCCTCCACCATCTCGGCCATCACTAGCATGGGCGGTGGCATTATTGTACTGGCAGTCATGTACTCAACCATGTCCAACGTACTACTCGCGCTCACGCTACACTCTTGGTTTGGCCTATCGAGTAATATTTCTCGTGCGATTGCCCTGAGAAAAGATGTGCAGCACAGAAAGGTCGCTCTGTTTCTGCTTGGCGGGCTGCCCAGTTCCATTGCCACTGTTTTCGTGTTTAATCATTTGATTGCAACGGTAAGCTGGTTTGAGGATGGATTCAAGATGGCGATAGGCTTGTACATACTTTCGACTCTGCGCAAGAAAAAACAGACTGAAAAAGATAATCAATCCACTAACTACTGGAAGCTGGGCATGTTTGCCATGCCAGTCAGTGTTTCCTTTGGTGCCAATGGTGCTTTGATTGGTAAGAAAATAGCTCAAGATATAAGCTGTAAACGTCAGATTGTGGCCACCTCGTCTTACTGCCAACTGATGGGGCATATATTTAAAATTGTGGTTTTTTATTTACTTTATAAAACCAACACCATCAATAGCTATACCGTGTATGATGACTTTAGCACCTATCTACCGATCATTTTTGCGATGTTTCTATTCTCGCTTGTAGGCACCTACCTTGGCCGTAGCCTACTTGATAAAGTCAATAAATCGTTATTTGATAAGATATTTAAATCATCTATTTTAATCTCATCACTGATGATTATCTTTGGCTCTGTGTCGCGTATGATCTAGTTTGCTATGTAAGTCCTTACTACCTCTCTAATGCTTTTCAGCATATCAACGCCCATTGAGAGGTGGCTAGCCCGAAAGATTTAGTGGCAAGAAAATCAAGTGACATCCATCAGGGTAACCGCTCCCAACCTTGCCACAAAAGTAGGGTGAAAATCGAATAGAGATTCAAACCGCCACAGATGAATACAGGCCCATGTAATTAACAGCTCATGTTTCCGTAATAGTTTAATTTACATAAAATTGACATAGTAATTTAACCCTCTGTCGATAATCTCGTCTTTCGGTCTGACTATTTATAGTCGAAATCAAATATACCTGGATATAAAATGAACAAGAAACTATTAGCGTTAGCTGTTACCTTGGGTTCCGTAGGTTTGGTTGGATGTAACTCTTCCGACTCAGATAACCAAGTAGCACTGGATCTTCGTATCCTCCATATTAATGATCATCACTCTAAACTCGATGCAACTGGACCAGTATCATTGAATCTTGGTGGTGTTGACACTCAAGTTGAGATCGGTGGTTTTCCACGCTTAGTAACGAAGTTTAACGAGCTACAAAATAGTAACACGCTTCGCCTGCACGCCGGTGATGCTATTACAGGCACCATGTATTACAGTTTATTCCGAGAGGAGCTGCCTGATGCCCTGATGATGAATCAGGTCTGCTTTGATGCATTTGCTCTGGGTAACCACGAGTTTGATGATGGTAACGTGCAGCTTGCTCACTTTATTGCTACCCTGAAGAACGGTGAAGACGCTTGTGGTACTGAAGTTCTAGCGGCGAACATTGAAGTCCCATCAACCAACCCTATCTATGGTATCTACGAACCATACAAGATTTTCGATATTGCAGGCCAGCAAGTTGGTGTCATTGGTATCGATATCTCTAGCAAGACTCAGGCTTCTTCTTCACCATCCCCTGATACTGAGTTTTTCGATGAAGTTGAAACTTCACAACGTTATATCGATATCCTGCAAGAAAAAGGCGTCGATAAAATCGTCCTTCTGACGCACTACATGTACAGCAATGACATCGCAATGGCGAAGCAGCTAAATGGGGTTGATGTGATTGTCGGTGGTGATAGTCATTCACTTCTAGCTGACGGTGATTTGCACGCAGAAATCGGCTTTGGTACACCTGATGGTGAGTACCCAACCATAGTGCAAAATGCAGATGGTAACGATGTGTGTGTTGTCCAAGCATGGGAAAATGCTCTACTGCTTGGTGAGCTAAACGTCAGCTTTGATACGAACGGTAACGTGACTCAATGTTCAGGCACACCTCACTTACTATTGGGCGATGAGTTTATTCACCCAGACTTTGATGCAGAAGAAAACCCTGATGCCACACACACTACTGAAGAGTTAGCGGCAATCCAGCAGTTCATTGCTAGTGAGAAGGCGCTGAGTTCAGTTGCTGAGGATGAGACCACCGCTGAAAAGCTATCTTACTATGCCGATCAGGTTGAAGAGAAGATGCAAGAGATCATTGGTTTTAGCGATGGACTTCTATGTAATGAACGTACACCAGGCTCTAACCACTCTTCTGGTGCCGAGTGTGTGGCAGGAAGCCCTGAGCGTGAATTCATGAACCAGCATGGGAGTATCATGGGTAACGTGGTTTCAGAAGCGTTTGTGGATTTATCTATCCGAGCCGATATCGCTATCCAGAATAGTGGCGGTGTTCGCAATACAATCTCAAAAGGTGAAGTCTCTGTCGGTAATGCGTTTAACGTTTTGCCGTTTGATAACCTGCTAGTCAACCTAGATATGAAAGGACAAGAGATCATCAACACCATCGAAGATGCCATCGATAATGTGGTTGTAAACAGTTCAAGTGGTGCCTTCCCTGTGGCCGCTAACCTTCGTTTTGATGTCGATATGAATGCAGCGAAGGGTGCACGCATCACCAATGTGGAAGCACGTCGCAAGAATGAAGATGGTTCATTTGGTGAATGGCACGCCATTGAGCTAGACGGAGATTATGTTGTTGTCACCAACGACTTCATCGCTCAAGGTGGTGACCGCTACGACTCGTTTGTTCCTGTCTATGAAGATGAAGAGCGTCGCGAAGATACCGGCCTTTTATACACTGACTCGCTGATCAACTACATCAAGAAGCTGGAAGCTCGTGGTGAAAGCCTCGACATTCCTGATGAGTCTGAGATGGCAGTGAAAAGCTTTGTTGCGCTGAACTAAGCTTTAAACGATAAAGTTGGCAATGATTGGTTGAATCAACCTCTCATCTGATTAAAAACCGAGTGCATTCTGTGCACTCGGTTTTTACGAATATCTCTATTCAATGAATGAAAAACTCATTATCCAGCCCCGACAATACGGTCTTGCACCAATCCTATAAAGCAACATAACGTATGATGAACTTGGAGCTCTTGTGAACTCTACTTCAAGCCATACGCTATCGAGTTGATTCATCACTAAATTGGACTAAAGATTTAAAAAAACAGCTCAGTTTAAATCAACACGTTTTTTAGGCTTACCCGAAAGACGTGCGCAACCAATGCGTCACGGCCTCGCGTTGCTCACGAGGACCATTGACCTTAATCCACATCTCATCCAGCGCCTTATCAATCGTGATTTCCCCTTCAAGCAACGCATTGAGCACATTCAGTTCACTTAGGATCATTAGCTCCCCTAACACGGGTCTCGTATCACCAAGGTAATCACTCAGCCAGCGGTAAGAGTCATTAGTGATGGTTGAGTAATGGCCCTCGATCACCTGATAGAAAGTGATGCTCTCCACTGGCATTGTTTCTCTAAGTAACTGAGCAAGCTGCCAATTCAACATCGCTGCTGGTTTTTCCATCTCTGAGATCATCTCAACATCGGTAGCGGCTTTAACTCTTGCAAGGGTATACATGATCCCGGGGTAATTGGGAATATTGAGCGCACCTGCACCATCGTGGAAACCACAGGCAAAGGTATTGGTACTGGCAAGTAATACCGCAAGCCCAAGCGAAATAATACGTTTCATTACGACTCCTCAAGACTTCCGTGTATTGGTATAACATCGCCCCCAAAATAAGGCTTTGGGGGCGATAGGTCTGGCTATTCGATAAGCCGATTATAGGGCTTCAAACTCGCTAGACGCAGAGTAAGTGACATTGCCACCCATCACTGTGCCTTGAACCTCGATGTCACGGATAGTGTTAGGCGCTACTGTTAGAGGGTTAGCGTCTAATACCACGAAGTCGGCGTATTTGCCTGCTTCAAGGCTACCCGCAACCTCTTCCATACCAAACTGATACGCACCGTTAATAGTGTAAGACTCGAGCGCTTGATAAGGTGTGATCGCTTGGTCTGCACCAATCACGCGGCCTGATGTTGACTCACGCATCACTGCAATCTGCATGTTAAGCAGCGGGTCAATATCAGAAACCGGCTTGTCGTTGTGCATTGATGGCTTAAGGCCCACATCATAGGCGTCTTTCATCGCACTCATACGCTGGGCGCGCTCTGCACCTAAGGTATGCTCGTAATGCAGGTCACCCCAGTAGAACACGTGAGTGGTAAAGAAAGTTGGGTTGGCCTGCAGCTCTGCCATGCGCTCGATCTGCTCTGGGCGCGTGTACTGAGCGTGGATCAGCTGTGGGCGGATCACGTGGTTACCGGTTTTCTTCTGCGCATGCTCAATCGCGTTGAGCGCCATATCCGTCGCGCCATCACCATTGGTGTGGAATGCTGGCCATAAGCCATGACCGTAGATATCGAGCATCTGCTGATTAAAGAACTCTTGAGTGCCCTGCGCGCCGCCACTGCCGTATGAATCATCGTAGTAACCTTCCGTCAGGTTGCCAGTACCACCTTGGATTGAGCCATCAGTCCAGGTTTTAACAAAAGGTACAGTAAACAGCTCATTCTCGTGCTCACTGATGGCCTCCACCAGCTGTTCAAAGTCGGCTGCGGCTGAAGAGAGACCGCCCACAATACGTGTTGCAAAGCCCTCTTGTGATGTCGCCTCAGACAGAGCCGTCAGGATACTCTGGTTCATCACACTGAAATCTGATGCTGTCGTGATCCCCATCGCGGCGCGCTGCTGCGCCGCCACTGTGGTGGTGTACGCATTTGCAGTTGGATAGTTAGTCACCATGAATAGCGCCGGCTGACCCGATAGGAAACCGGTTAAGCGGCCATTCTCATCTTTCTCAAAGTAGCCACCCTGTGGATCAGGTGTGTTCTCGTCAACGCCAGCAATCTCGAGTGCTTTACTGTTAACGAAACCGCCATGCCCACTCAAGTGGTAAACGACCACAGGAACATCAGGGAACAACTCGTCCAGCTCATCAATATGTGGTCCACGCTCTTCTTCATAAAGGGTTTGGTCTGCGCCAAAGGCTTGCACCCAACCGTCTTCATTCGGCTCAGCCTGAGCGAGTTGCTGCATAGCATCAGCAAGTTTAGGGTTAGTAAATGGTGCGACATCGGTGATCACAGAGGTGGCGCTCGAGAGGAAGATATGATCATGGGTCTCGAAGAGACCTGGAATGACGGTTTGATTATTTAAATCAACCGCCACCGCACTCTTGCCGACCACGGCGCGCACTTCTTGCTCGGTGCCAACCGCTAGAATACGGCCATTGCTGTAGGCCATCGCTTGTGCTGAAGGCTGCTCTGGGTTCATGGTGATAATGTCAGCGTTTACCAATAGTGTGACGTCTTGGATTTGCTGCTCTGGTGCTACGTCAGCACAACCAATAAGGGTTGCCAATGCCGCTGCAATGCTGGTTTTTTGAATCATTGTCATTGAAGATAACCGTTTATATTTTTTAACTTTATTTAGAAAAGGTGGTGTTCTCTACTTCAGCGGCGCAGAGTTCCTTTCATCCGCCATCACATCGACTCCTATCTTTCAGCGATTTAGGGACCAAGGTAGATTTAGGCAAGTTTAAGACTGGCACGAATAACACAACAACTGCATAATGGACGGAACTTCCGTCCAAAGGTGTTTTTATGATGACCATCGACCAATTAGTCAGCTTTAAAGCCGCTTATGAAACCTCAGGCTATAGCGCGGCGGGACGTGTGATTAGTAAAGATCGCGCCACGGTTCGCGAGCATGTGATGGCGCTTGAAGACAGTATTGGTAAATCGCTATTTACTGTCGTGGGCAAAAGGCTCGAGCCAACCTCAACCGCCGATCAGCTCTACCCTCGCGCTAAACACATCACCAAGCAGATGACAGATTTTGAGCGTGTCGCATTGGCCAGCTTTGAAACTGAACTGAATGAAGTCATCATTATTCATGAGACACTGTTGCCACTGACCTACCTTACCCATCTTGAGAACAGTATCAATCAACGCTTTCCGAGCATCAAAATAAAGCTGCTGCATAAAAACCGCCGCGAGAGTATGCATGCGCTAGAGCAAGGCGCGGCCCATTTTGCGCTGCTCACTGCGCAGGGCGATGCCTTTCCCAACGATGCTGTTGGGGTGTCTCATCTGGGCGTAACCCAGTTTGCACCGTATGCTCATCCGAGCTCGCCACTATTTAGTCGACAAGAGATCACCCTTTTAGATCTCGCTGAAGAGATTCAATATGTGAGTGAAAACGTCGACTCAATCAACCTTAATGTTTTGAAGCATTCGAATTTTCAGCATATTGTCAGCAATAATGACCTGATAGTCAGCCTGCTGGAGAATCGTGGATGGAGTGCACTGAATCGACTGGATGCCAAAAAGTACGAGCAGGTTGGTTGGCTTAAAGAGGTTCGACTCAAAGAGCTTCCACAACCCTATACCATCAACATCTCGCTTTTTGATGCCTATGCGTTTGAGGCGAACAAGACCGTGGTTGAAATTAAAGCGATTATCCTAGATTGTGCTCAAAAATACCTTACTGGCGATGCAACTTAGCATAGACAAAGCAAAATCATCTGACAATTTCATTGCAATATTGTGGATATTAAACCTCTATAGTGTAATTCATCACTAAAATAGTCCAGCTCTGTTTAACCAAATCGCATACGCAATAAGTTTTATACAAATAATAGACACCCTCTGTCGCACTTGTATAATACCCATCGTACCAAACACTAACAAAAGTCGGTTGATAGTATCTCTCAGGGTATTATTAGAGTTATTATTCCAACCCCAACTATACGCATAGCATTCAGTATAATATATATATACATGGCATTTCACCGCCCATAAATTCTATTTCACGTCGGTAATTGTCAAATAAATAAGCAGCAATTTACAAGGAAAGTAAAATGGTAGTAGAGTTTGAAGAAAATCGCTCTAAATCTTATAAAGCCGCGATATCCAATTTTCCCGATGTGTGGGAACAAGACCTCGACATCATGGCGAAATACCTCGACCCTAAACCGGGAAACACAATTGCCGAACTGGGAGCTGGGAGCGGCTTCTTTAGCTTTTCAATCTTGGATAAGATCCAAGCAACGGGCACATTGGTGGTGATAGACCCCTCTAGTGAACAGCTTGCCCCTTTGTATGAGCACAAGGCAGACAATCTACTTATCCACTGCGCCACCGCTGAGGATGCAGTTATGCCCTCAGACGTATGTTTGGATCTCATCTGGAGTCGCGGTGCTTTTCATCATGTCAAAGACAAAACCGCTGTCATGAGTAAGCTCAGAGCACAGAGTAAAGATGATGCACGTTGCGTGATTTTTGATATTTTTACCGGCAGCTCTACGGCTAAGTTTTTCGATCAATTTGTCGCACAAACCTGTACAACGGGTCATGAGGTCAGTTTCCTTAGCAAAGAATTTGCGACCTCACTATGTCTCAATACCGGCTGGCAGGCCCCCGAGTTTATCGATATTCCTCTGCGTTGGAAATTTAATCTTAAAAGCGATATCGGTGTTTTTATATCCCAATTACTGTCAACAAAGCCAGGAGTGAGTGTAGAAGATACTACCGGCATTGCAGAAGCAATACTCGGCATTGAATATATTGATGACAACTTCTATTTAAACTGGCCAATGACACTGATGATATCAAAAGCTGACTAAGAGTAAACTTAGCTTCATACGTTAGTCATTGTAAATAATCCATGAGTAATTCATAACCGTGTATGATTGTTGTCACATCATACGAGCTTGCTCATGCGCTTAATATTGAATTGCCGTCAGCCTGTAGGATGTTGATTTTGGATCCGATTGATAAAATAACTTTGTCGAATATTCCGTTTGTGGAAGAAATATTTTCATCTATCAATAATAACAACATAAAGCACTTAGCCGGAGGCCTGCCATCAGAGAGATCTTTTCCCATAGACCTGATTAATGAGCATGCAACCCAATTACTGACTGAGCGTAGCCTTTACCAATACTCATCACCGTCGGGTTACCAGCCGCTGATCGATCACCTGTTTAAGCGGTATCAGCTCAACACGAACCAAGCGCTGATGATCAGCAATGGCGCGCAGCAAGGACTCGACCTTATTTGTCGCACCTTTCTCCAGCCAGGATACAAGGTTGCTGTCGAAACCCCTTGCTTTCCGGGCTTAATCCAAGTTTTAAAGCTGGTTGGGGCAGAGATCATTGAAGTCGATCCACTCAGTTGGGCATCTTCCGTGCAATCTGTCTTTGCCACCCATTGCCCAAAGCTGTTTTTTGCCGTCCCCGACTTTTCTAACCCAACCGGTTTAACCTGGTCTCAAGAGCAGAGAGCACACGTTGCCAAGCTGTGTGTCGAGCACAATGTGGTTTTGGTTGAAGATGCTCCCTATCGAGAGCTCCGCTACTCAGGCCAACCATTGCCTTTGGCCTCGGACTACTGTCCTGATCACTCGATTGTACTGCGCTCATTTTCTAAAACGGTCGCACCTGGGATCAGGTTAGGCGCCATATATGGTCCTAGAGCCATGATTTCTGCACTGTCCACGACCAAACAGATAACCGATGTTCACTCATCCGTCCCGCTGCAAAGCGTGTTGCTGGGGTTACTCAAAGACCCACGCTTCCCAGTCCATTTGGAGACCACCGTCAGTCACTATCGTGATAAATATCAAATTGCTGACCAAGTTCTTGGTCGGTTACTATCAAATCGCTTTACGGTTAACAAGATTGAAGGGGGTATGTTTTTATGGATAAAAGTACCGTATTGTGACTCACTACACTTAGCCCGATTTCTATTACAAAAACACATCGCAGTGATGCCAAGTGTGTCCTTCTACCCGTCAATGGACAATGTCGAGCCGGCGATCAGAATTAACTTTACACGTATTAACGAAAATGACATTGCCCCCACTCTGTCATTGCTCTGCGAATCACTAAATGACTATTTTAGTGAGAAGAATAAAAAGGACTTTATCAATGAAAAGCTTATTAGTTGTTAACCCATACAGCTCTGTTGAGCATCTGTTTGGCGCATTACATCAAAATGAGGTTCAAATCAGTGTTATCTTTAGTCGAGAATGCTACAGAGACAGTTTCGACATTCGCCTTGCCGATGTGATTTTTGATTGCATTGGCTACTCCGGCAGCATGATGTTGGACACCCTCAAGCAGAGTGAAGAACAGTTTGACTATATTCTTTGTGGCACTGATGACTCACTGGAACTGACCGAGTTCTTGACCGAGTCACTGCTCCCAAAGTTTGCCAGTGATAACAGCACCCTTTACAAGCGGGTCGACAAATATAATCAGCAAGAGGCGTTAAAAACTGCAGGGCTGCCTTACGTACCTCAAGTTGAAATCAATATCGACAACATTGATAACACTATGGTTGAAAACCTAGCCTACCCTGTCTTTGCCAAGCCACGATACGGTCATGGCTCTATTGGTGTCTTCCAAGCCAATAACCTTGCTGAGCTGCTTGCTGGTTTTAAGAAGGCAAAAGGTACTAAGGTGTTCTCCGTCGATAGCTATATCGTTCAAGAGTATATTGAGGGTGAGGAGTATTTTGTCGACTCTTTTACAGTCAATGGTAAGCACTATATTTGCGGCGTATGCCAGTACCGAATCAAAAACAAATACTTTTTCCAGTCTATCGATGTGATTAATGACCCTACCCTACTCCAGGCACTAACGGATTTTACCACTAAGACGCTCGACGCGATGGGTTTTCATAATGGATTTTGTCACACCGAGGTCTTTCAATTGGCGGATGGCAGTTTCCGGCTGATTGAAGCAAACCCACGCATCAGTGGCGCCTCTGGGACCGTCAATAAACTGATGGAGTATGCTTATAACAACAGCCAAACTCAATCTCTGGTCAACTACCTCACTACAGGGACGCCGTTAGCAAGCCAATCTGCCATGGTCAATTTTGGTTCGATCGTGATGGTATACAATCAAGACAGCGCGATATTAGGCTGTGATGATATTGCTCTGTTGGTTGAAAGCGCTGGTATAGAGAGCGATTGTGAGAGTGATATCGATAAACTCGACATCGCTAAATTCGCTTTGTATTTCCCCAAGGCGCAGCGAGGGTTTGACCAAGCTATGCTTGAACTGATGGAGCAAGAGTATCAAGATTATGTGCAGAAGATCCGCCGTAAAGAAGCTGAACTTCAAGAGAGAAAAATGATACTTTCGAATTAGATTATCATTAAAGGACAAAGGCTTACTAATCAGCGTAAGCCTTGCCTTTATGGTGCAGACTAGCGCACCTACAATCACGATCTCAAAGATCACTCACACAAAAGGTCACCACGATGTCAGAGCCTGCTTCATCCACACCCAAGACCAGCAAAAACCTCGGCATACTCTTTAAACTTGTGGCCTTCATTCGCCCCTATCAAAGCCAAGTGCTTGCCGCGATGCTCGCACTGCTGTTTACCGCGGTAATGACCTTGTCGGTCGGGCAAGGTGTGCGGCTACTGATTGACAATGGCTTTAGTCAGCAGTCTCAGCATGAGCTAGAAAACGCGATCTTGTTTTTACTTGGTATCACATTGGCAATCGCCTTTGGCACTTTCTTTCGCTTCTACCTTATCTCTTCTATTGGCGAGCGGGTCAGTGCCGATATTCGTGCGGCGGTGTTTAACCATGTGATCAACCTTAATCCAAGCTATTTTGAAACCCGTGGTAGCGGCGATATCATGTCACGCATTACCACTGACACGACGTTACTGCAAAGCATCATTGGCTCGTCCTTTTCGATGGCCCTGCGCAGCGTGTTGATGAGTATTGGTGCCACGATTATGTTGTTTGCCACCAACGCAAAGCTAAGTTTGGTGGTGTTAGCGGCGGTGCCTTTTGTCCTGATGCCGCTGCTGATATATGGCCGTCGAGTGAGAGCACTGTCTCGACGAAGCCAAGATTCAATGGCGGATGTGGGCAGCTACGCCGGAGAGGCGATTGAGCACATCAAGACTGTGCAAAGTTTTAATAGCGAAGAGCATGAAAAAGCCGCATTCTCCATTCAGGTCGAAAAAGCCTATCAACTCGGGCGTCAACGGGTAAAGCAGCGAGCAATACTGATTGCCGGTGTCATCGTGATTGTGTTTAGCGCCATCACCGGCATGCTATGGGTTGGTGGCAGTGATGTGCTGGCGGGCAACATGTCCGAGGGAGACCTCGGTGCGTTTGTGTTTTTTGCCGTCATGCTAGCCAGCTCATTGGCAACATTATCTGAGATCTACGGCGAGCTGCAACGCGCCGCTGGTGCCACCGAGCGCCTGATTGAGATCCTGGAGATAGACAACCCAATAAAAGCGCCTGATAACGCTGCAACGGTCATCCAGCATGACGAGGTCACCTTTGATAGCGTGTCATTCTACTACCCGACTCGACCCGAATATAAAGCCATTCAACACTTCTCTCTTAAGGCGCAAAAGGGCAAAGTACTGGCACTTGTTGGCCCATCTGGCGCAGGCAAAACGACCTTGTTCGAGTTGCTACAACGCTTTTACGATCCGCAACAGGGCGCTATCGCACTTGGCAGCACTGATATCCGCACGCTATCGCCTCAAGCACTTCGCCAGCATATGGCACTGGTGCCGCAACAACCAGCTCTATTTAGCAACGATGTATTTTATAACATTCGTTACGGCACCCCGGATGCCACTGATGAACAGGTAATTGAAGCGGCTAAAAAGGCGCATGCCCATCACTTTATCGAACAACTCGCCGACGGGTATCACAGCTTCTTGGGCGATAGAGGTGTAAGACTCTCTGGTGGCCAGCGTCAACGGATTGCAATTGCAAGGGCGATTCTGCGCAACCCGGATATCTTACTCTTAGATGAAGCCACCAGCGCCCTGGACAGCGAGAGTGAACATCATGTTCAGCAGGCCCTTGACGAGCTGATGCGCGATCGAACCACTTTGATCATTGCGCATCGCCTATCAACCATCCAGCATGCCGATCAGATTGCAGTTATGGACCAGGGGCACTTGATTGATTTAGGTGATCACACCACATTGCTGGGTCGATGTGAGCTTTACCAAAGACTGGTTGAATTGCAGTTTAAGCAGCATCACGAGTAGTTGATTGGATCACAACTCACTTTCTTATTCAAACCTATCCATTTCATTGAAAATATCACGCCACTTTTAATAAACAATCAAAGCAATTAGAGTAAAGAAACTAATTTGCCCATCAGTTCGGCCAACTTTAAATTACAACATTTGTTAATAGAAAATAAAACTAAAAATGAGCAAACCAACCATACCTGCCAAACATGGCAATCAAGCCAAAGGGTCATCATAAAATTAACACTTAAAAAAGTCCAAGTATAATCTATATAGATATTAGAATTTACACACCCTCGCACAGACATTTAAAACCAGTAACTTAGACCAAAGATCTACTTTAAGGTCAATCACGGCAGTCATAGATAAATAAGAGCAAATCCAGTAGATTAAGCACCCAAAAAAATAGTGGGCACGAACTAACAGTTATCATTCCCACTTCGATGTCAGCCAATATATAGCATGAGGTACTATTTAATAGAAAAGTATATTATCACTAACAAGCTAAGACAACTGAATAACGCTCACAAGTATTAATTTATCTTCCATATTAATCCCCATGCACTATTAATTACATTTCTATTCAATTAGTGTAATACGCTGCCGTGCTACAGCTTTTTTTGATATCAATTACCACAAAGGAGTGTGTATTCGTATGTCAAATTACCGAAGAAAATTCGACGCCCTGTTCAGACTTGCGCCGCTTTGGCTGATATTGTCAATGAGCAGCACTTATGCCAACAGTGAATGGGTCGAGATCGACTCGGTTGGGTACCAATATCAAGAGATGCTAAAGCGATCACCCTATAAAGTAGAAATCACCCAACAAGGCAGTGAGATAGAGAGCTTTTATTGCCATCATTGGACCGCTACTTGGAAGAAAAATGCACCTTGGGCGCAACAGGTTGCTACATGCATTAATAAAAATAGTCAGACCATCCTCGCGGGTAGTTTCAATGACAAAGGCGTTTTATCTACGCCAAATCATGAATCCAACAACCGCATCTGGGCGCCGGATACCAGTTATGGCTCTAAGCTCCACTCAAACGCGTTGGATATGGTTGAGATCACCCATCTGCAATCACAATACAACTCACTGACCCACGACACACCAGTACGTATCGAGCTCAAACGCGGGTCACTCATCAGCGAGTCTTTCAATTGTGAGTTGTCATCGCAGCAGTGGTCCTCTCAAGCAAGCTGGTCGTTTGCACTTAGTGACTGCCTGAACAACGAGAGTAATCTGCTAGTCGCTGGTCAAATTGACCCCCTATCAGGCACTTTTTTGCCCAATTTAGAGCCCAAGCGCAATCGGGTGCTGGCACCAAGTAGTGATTATAAGCTTAACTTATCCTCGGTTGAGGGGACACTCACACTTCATGCGCCAGCGAGACCTTTCGGTGTTGAGGCAGAGGCGACCAAGGTCACCATCGTTGGAAGTGATTCCACTAAAACAGTCTCAATGGCTTGGAACGAAACCAAGCTGCTTGAGCTCGACTTTGACAGCTACCAAATTTACTTTGGTTATCAATATGACGCCATCCCTGCGCCAACCAGTCGCTCGGTTGTTGTTGATAAGCACAGCCGTACTCACGAACTCTCATGGCAGATGCGCTCAACCAGTGACGTGGGCAATGTGGTGCTCGCCGAAACCTGTCAGCGCTGTCATGGTGAAGACTCGTACAGGCTAAACAAAGAGAGTTATGCCGAGCGTTGGTTTGGACTCGGCTTCGATGGTTTGGTCGCCACGGTGGATAGAATGTCTGCTCAGTGCGACGATGTCTGTGCTCAGCAAACCGCGCGCACATTATGGCTTGACCGCTGGGGAGCGTATAACCCGCCTGAACTGCCGGGAGATGGTCAGCCTACGGCTGGCGATGCGCCAAAAGCCATCCTTTCTCCACTAGTTCAATCAAGCGACTCATCCTTACAAGTCAGCTTTACCTACTCCAGTGAAGAGCACGACCTCACTTGGGCACCGGTAACTGGCGCCCGCCAACAGCTGTGGTGGGGGAATGTGAACCTAGCAGGGGCGCGCGAGATCCTTGAAAGTGGCCAGCCAGCCGATGAGGTTTGGCACCTAGAGCAGATGCAGACGGCACAATGGATTGGTAACTACTACTCCAGCGTTGTTCGCGGATTCTTTGTTCCAGAAGTCACTGGTGACTATCACTTGTATATCGCTGGTAATGATCATTATGAGCTCTACCTAGGCAGTAGCTTGGCCTCAATGAGTAAAATAGCGGGCCGCAACTCATCCACTGGTTTCAATCAGTGGAACAGATTTGCCGAGCAAAAATCGTCATTGCAGCACCTCATCAAGGGTGAGCTCTACTACCTCGAAGCGCTGTATATGGAAAATTCGGGTAACGACCACGTCAGTGTTGGCTGGCAAATGGACGATGGCAACATTGAAGTTATTGCTGCGCCACTGCTTGGTAGTATCAACTATATGCCTGATGGGGGCTACCCAAGACTGGCGTCACATTTTATCGACTATCGCTACCTTCAACCCGAGCCAAGCGCTTGGAAGCGACTTGAGCTCGATGACTTGGATCAGCGGACAGCGACCCTTGAGCTTGAATTTGGCGGTGAAATTGAAGTCAGAGTCGTTAGCTTCGACCAACAGGGTGGGA
The DNA here is from genome assembly GCF_055391395.1 of Vibrio sabulosilitoris. Classification (NCBI taxonomy): domain Bacteria; kingdom Pseudomonadati; phylum Pseudomonadota; class Gammaproteobacteria; order Vibrionales; family Vibrionaceae; genus Vibrio; species Vibrio sabulosilitoris. Next base: position 1,218,963 of record NZ_AP029599.1, on the reverse strand, counting down.
TCACCTATTCTGAGTCAGAATTGATTACGGTCGATACCCTAGCAACCTCGTCGGTAAGCAATCAATCTCTTGAGCTGTACTGGAATTTTGACGATCCGGATGTGTTTCAAGTGCGTGATCACTCTGGTCATCAGCGCCATCTGCCGCTGGTTACGCAACGCTTTACTCCACAAGGTTTGGTTGGTGAGGCCCTACTACCAAATAACGGCCGTCAAGATTTTTTCCTCAGTGATGAGCAACAGATGGACTTAAGCTCGAATGGTATGTCGGTGTCTTTCTGGACTTATGCCGTCAAACCAACTGGTCAGCAAAATAAACTGTTCGAGACTCAATACGGTTGGTTTAGCCGCTTCCTCTGGGGTACAACCTTCCGCATAGGTCCTGATCCAGAAAAGCAACGCTTCTCGATTGGCAACTTCCCTCTTAACCAGTGGGTGCACGTTGTTTACACCCGCGAATCAAATGGGCAAGCCGTTCTTTATATCGATGGAGTGAAAGTCGCCAGCGGTATTCATAACCTTGATATTAAACTGCCCAATCTGGCAATGAACGCGAACAGTAACTTGGGTAAAATCGACGAGACACGCGTCTACAGCCGCGTATTAAGCCCTGCAGAGGTACTCGCACTCCACCAGATGGCAGATAACTCAGGCCTTGATAGTATCGATGACAATAATGGCGATAATGGCTCTCGCCCACCCGTTGCCGATATGGATGGTGCACAAATCTACCAAGCCTTAAATTGTGTAGCTTGTCATGGTACCGATGGCCGCGGGCAAACACCTATTATCGATTCTCTCTATCGTGAGGATATCCTCGACCTGATTTCGATGACTATGCCTTACGGTAAGGTCGGCTCTTGTGATCTTGATTGTGCGCAAAAGCTTTATGACTGGATGTATACAACCTTTATCGACGGTGGTGGTGGCAATCCGCCTATTGGAGGCGGTGATACGGGCCTCGATCATTTAGTTGCTAACTGGGAGGCGCGTGGCTATCTGTACAAACTCACCGAGAACCTGGTTAGTCGTCAGCCAACCGATGATGAGCTTAGTGAGGTTGATCAATATGGCGCGGGCGCGCTTGAGGGTATCCTTGACCAACTCATCGAGGAAGAGGATTACCTTAGCCGGATCGAGGAGATCTATAACGATCTGTTACACATGCGTAAAACGCCGAATGTGCGCAGCTATGCACGTAATGTTGCCAGCCGTAATGGTGGTCACCACGAGTGGTATGAAGAGTATGCTAATGGCAACAACGCTCTGCGTAATTACTTACGCACTCAGACCAACGCAGCGTTGCAAGGTGAAGCCTTAGCATTGATCCGTTTTGTGGTGGATAACAACCTGCCATTTAGTGAGATCCTCACCGCCAATTACACCATGGTTAATGCGTTCTCGGCGCATTATTACGGCGTGCAGGGACAGGTCCACTTCCGCAGCTTGGATGATCCGGCTTACCCTGAAGCACCATGGGATCCGGCGGATTATCAGATGGTCAATCTTGGCTACCCTCATGCTGGGGTGGTGTCGACACCGGCCTATCTGATCACCTACCCAACCACGGCCACCAATATCAACCGAGCTCGATCAGCGACCTTCTACGCTAAGTTCTTGGATACCGATATTATGGCGATTGGCGGATCGCGACCCAGTAGTGACGATTTAGAGGCGGCTAACGCTACGCTTGCTAATCCGGCATGTACCGGGTGCCACTCGGTGATGGATCCGGTCGCTTCAGCGTTTAAGCACTGGGTTGGTGAGACCTACATCAACTATAAGTCGTTATTGAGTGAAAAAGATTGGCCGTTATCGACCCTGCTTCCACTGGCATTTAATGGTGAGAGCGCAGACTACTATGAGCCACAGCCCCTGCCTTGGCTAACCGAGAGAGCAGCGCAGGATCCAAGGTTTGCCCGTGCTACTGTCAAGCATCTTTTCGTTCCGATCACCGGTCATGAACTGATGAGCGCACCAATTGAGGGAGCCAGTGATATTGAAGTCGGCGCGTATCAGCGCCAGCAACAGGACATCAGTAAGCTGGCTGAGCGCTTTATTGCCGGTGGCTATCAACTCAAAGCACTGACAAAAGATCTCCTACTCTCAGAGTATGCACCGCGCTTTAACCGCTTCGGTGGCACGCGTCGCTTGCTCACACCTGAGCTGTTGGACCGCAAAGTCAGCAGTTTATTTGGCCGAGAGTGGCGCTATCGCGGTGACACACAATGGCTGTCGCGCGACGCCGATAAGCTCAACTTGATGTATGGCGGGACCGATGATAAATCAGTAACCGAGCGCGACTATCGTCTCAATGGGGTAAGTGCCGCGGTGCAAAACTTCTTTGCTCATGATTTTGCCTGTCAAATCGTGCCGTTCGAGTTCTCGCAACTACCTGATAATCGGCAGATATTCAATGAGCTGTCGCCTGAAGGTTATCGTCAGCGTTTTGAGCTTGAGGAGGGTGAGCTTGAAGGGGCTGTGGTCGAGGCAAGCTACGGCAATCACACGGGCACGGGTTACGTAACCATGACCAGCAAGGGCCAGAGCATCACCCATCAGGTAAATCTTGTTCATTCTGATCAATATCAGTTGAATATCAGCTACCAAACCAATACCGATCCGATTCGTTACCTAGAGTTATGGATCGACGGCGAGTTTGTTCAAGAGTTGGTACTGGAAAGATCCTTCGGTGGTGGACGCTGGCGCAATGCTATCGTTGACCCAATCTACCTCGAGGCAGGCCAACACCAAGTTCAGATAGTCAAATCTACTAATGGCAATTACATACTGCTGGATAATATTAGCTTCAGACCGCTCGCAGCCGATGAAGAGCGAGTTCGTCAGTTACTAGCAGACCTGCATTGGCGCTTCTATGGCGAAGAGGTCGATGTCAGCGATGACCAGGTTGAGCGTGCCTATCAGCTATTACGTTTTGCACAGCAAGTTGGTCAGCAAGAGGTGTATGAACGCAGTGTCGATTATCGCCTTGATTACGATTGTCGCGCGTCACAGCACCTGCGTGGCGACGAGGTGATCGCGATTAACGAACACGTCAGTGGCGATGTTCACTATTACACCCGAAGCTGGATTGCAGTCATGACTTACCTGCTCCAAGACCAGCGTTTCTTCTACGAGTAACCACGAGGGATCAAATGATGCAAAGAAGAAACTTACTAAAAGCACTGATTGCGGGTGGCACATACCTAAAACTCGGTGGATTGAATCTCGCCTGGTCAGCGCAAACTCGCGAGCATTACTTCGTTAATATTCTCGCAGCAGGTGGTTGGGATACGACGTCGCTCTGTGACCCTAAAGGGGATATTCTGCACAGCGAGAGTCGCGGCGTGATCAATAAGTACTCGGTCGATGCCATTCGTCAGGCTGGGCGTCTACGCTACGCCCCCCTGCTCGATCCCAATTACACCGGTGTTGATCAGATTGATGTGTTCTTTCAAAACCATTACCCCAATATTCGGGTGTTCAATGGCATCAATGGGGGGACCAATGCCCACCCGGTTGGCAAACGGCTCAATCGCTCCGGTGATAGTAGCACTAGCCAACCCGATACCACGGCACTAATGGGCGCCTTGAAAAAAGACACGAAGCCTTTGGCCTACTACCTTGGTTCGGGCGGTACCACGACGGCTGGTACCGTCGCTGCAACAAGGCTAAGTGATGTGTCTACCCTCGATAAACTGGCCAACCCAAACCGCTATCTCTCAGATACGATTGGCTCAGAAATCGCCGCTCAGCATCAGCTCTCCAGCGCTGCAACTCAAGCGGCACTAAATACCAATGCAGACCTTCAAGCGATGAGGGAATACCTTGAGGGACACGCCAATGCAGGTGAGCTTAATCCCCTGCTGAATGCGTTGCCCACGAACCTATCCTCGGGTGCCTTAAAGGAGGCGGAGATCGCTGCAGCCGCATTTGGCTCAGGGATGTCCAATAGCGCCCTCATCACCCTTGGTGGTTTTGACACACATGGCAGTAATGACTCAAGACAGCACAAATCCTTGATGAGCTACTTTGCCACAGTCAATCACCTGATCAGTGAGCTCGAGCGCCATGGTATTGCCGATAGAACCACGATTCTGCTCAGCTCAGATTTTGGTCGCACGCCTTACTACAACGTCAATAATGGTAAGGATCACTGGACAGTAGGCAGCTCAATCGTCTGGAGCCGCATGCTGCCAGGCAATCGAGTGATTGGTGCCACTAACGGTCAGCTCAAATCGGTTAAGATCAATCCAGAAACCTTCGAGCCCGACGAGAGCGGCGTTGAGCTGACACCAGCTCACCTCCACCTGGCGCTGCGCAAACACCTAGGTATTAGTGATAGTCCGTTGGATAAGCTGTTTCCGCTTTCCACCGACTTCCTTGACCTGCTCTCCTAGGTTGGTCAAAACCTAAATGACGTTGGTAAAAATCTCTCTGCGACGCAGAGAGATTTTTCTTTTTTCAGTCAGGTAACCCCTTCACTTGTTGCAACACGCTGCAATAGTTGCCGACGATTCTACCAAGTGAGACACAAGCCTTTGGTTCAAGAGTTGAGGGCAGATCGGCAAGCGTATCCCACTTAAATGGTACTCGGCCTGCCATCGAGAGTGGTAAAAATAGTCTACGCTAGTCCAAGGTTCCCCGCGCTAAACAGGACAGCTAGTATGACTTCCCCCTCAAACAACACGGCTACCGACCCTGAGTCGGAGCTTACGAAACGCACTTCTTCACTCACTCATTGTTGCAGCACTTTTATGTTGGTCGTTGCTAGCCTAATGCTTGTTGGGTGTGATGATGGCGGTGATAGCAGCAGTGACGACATCATTATTGGTGAAGAGGGTGAGGTCGGTGAAGAGGGCGACCGTGGCGGCATTGTTGGTGACCAAGGCGATACCGGTGACATCGGTGATGAGGGACCTGTCGCGGGCGGGCCCGGAGATACTGGGGATGTTGGTGACCAGGGGCCGATTGTTGGCGGCCCCGGCGATACTGGTGATGTCGGTGACCAAGGACCTATCGTTGGCGGACCTGGTGACACCGGCGATATCGGCGATGAGGGACCGATTGGTGGCGGTGGCTGTAGTGGTGATGACTGCGACGATAACCAGCCACCTAGCCTGCGCCTCTCGGTTAGCAGTACCTCCATCGAGCACTACCAAGAGCTGCAGATTGAAGCAGACGCCAATGACCCAGACGGCGCCATCAAAGCGGTACGATTTATGCTCGACGGCTATGAGTTGCAAACCCTGACTCAAGCTCCGTACACCCTAAATTACGTGCCCCCGGTTGGTGAGCAGGTGTTCAGCGCCGTAGCGGTCGACAATGATGGCGCAGCATCCGATGAGGATGTCGTAGCCGTCTCAGTCGCACCACTAGTGTGGACAGCCCAGAGCGGCACTAACAGCATTCGTTCATTGAATGTGAATACCCAGCACCCCTACTTGTTTGTTGATAGTGGTCTGATTACTCAGATCCTCTCGGCGGGGAAAGCAGAGGATCGAAGTCGCCTGAGTAGCCTAATGGGCAGTTACTATACCCCAAGCGGCTCCGACACTTATGCTTGGGTCGAGAATAAAGTCAGTAACTTCACCAGTATGGATCAGTTTATTACCGCCTCAATGTATTACGGAATGGAGGCCAATTTTAACCCCAGTGATAATGCCAAAACCCACGCCCGTGCGTTTGCCTTAGCCTTGCTCGAGTACCCGGCAATCTGGGGCAATGATGGTCCACCACGCGGCCGACTGTTTGCGCTCGGTGCTATTTATGACTGGGCCTATGATGAGCTCTCTAGTAGTGAGCGCAGCCTTTTACGCGCAGCAATCATGGAGCAGGCCGATTATGTCGATCAAAAGTGGAGTTATTTTTCTCGCCCTGCCTACAGCGGCGGGCACAGCCGTAAAGCCAACATCACCGCCTTGACGGCGCTGCTGGCCATCTTCCACGACATCAGCCAAGACAGCAGCGATATGCAAAATCGCTATTATGAGTTGCTCGCTAGCGTGGTGAACAACTTTGAGTCGGGCTATAACCCCTTCCTCGCCTGGACATCGCGCAACGGTGGTAGCGAGAAAGCCTACAGCTACTCCACCAGCTACGGCTCATTGGATGTCAATCTGATGTGGGAGTATGCCACCAATGAGAGCTCCTGGCTCACCGAGGTCGATGCTGATCAGTTCTATCGCTACCTGTACGGCATTCGTAACTTTAACGGCTGGTCAGCCTATAACAGCGGCGGGTACTACAATTTCCCCTATCACGGTGACAGTTGGGGCACCGATTACTCGCGTCAATTCCAGGGCTTGCCGATGCTGGTCGCCTCGACCTTGTTTGACAATGGCTATGCCCAGTGGCTCTATGAATCGCTCTCTCAGACTAACTACTACTGGCATATCCTTTACGCCGACCCAAGTCCAATTAGCCCGATTTATCCCTCGTCACTGCCGCTCTCGCGCCATTTCTATAACTCAGGTCAGGTCGTGATCCGTGACTCATGGGATCCATCGAAAAACACCTTAACTGTCTTCAAGTCGACCTCATTCAACTCCATCAACCACCACCATCTCGATAGCAACGCGTTCACGATTTACTACAAAGGGCCACTGGCGATCGACTCTGGCGGCTACAACATCATGGGCGCCTATGCCAGCAAACACTGGTGGAACTACTACACCCGCAGTATCGCCCACAATACGATTTTGGTGTACGACAAAACTGAAGACTTTCGCTCAGTGGCGACTCACGGCCAGCGCTCCAATGATGGCGGACAGCGCTCCAATGATGGCGGACAGCGCTATCGTCAATGGGATATCTATCCAACACTTGAGGATGTGAAAGCCGGGGGTGCTAGCCACATAAAGGGGATTGTATATTATGAGGAGCAAGGCGATTACACCTATACCATGGGTGACGCGACAGAGGCCTACAGCAGTCACAAGCTCGCTCTGTTTCAGCGCCACCTCGTCTCTCTGCGTCACCACTCCGGCTCTCACCCGGTTGTACTGGTTTATGATGTGGTTGAGTCGACCGATGCCGACTATCGCAAAACCTACTTGCTGCACAGCGTCAATCAGCCCACCAAGCTTAGTGCGGCGAATACGGTGCGTGTCACTATCGACACCGGTGTGGACGATGAAGATATAGCCAGCTTGTATCAACAAACCTTGCTACCGCTCGATAGTCAGGTCACGATTGTCGGCGGCGATGGCGCTGAGTTTTTGGTCTATGACGATGGCAGTTGTGCCGGCGACAACAATTGCACCCCGGTCAGTCATAACTATGTCGAGGGGCGCGGGACGGGCAACAACACTAGCAACAAGTTAGCTCTGCTTGAAGCGGGAGAATGGCGCATTGAGGTCACGCCTAGCTACAAGAGTATTGAGGATCGCTTTTTGAACGTGCTCACGATTGCTGATGGCAGTTCAAGCTCTGGTCAAGTGGATGCCCAATACTTTGCCGGCTCAGAGCTCGATGCTGCACTTATCTCGGCTAGCGACGATCAGCACACGCTGGTGGTCTTTGCTAAACAGCAAGATGACCTCAACTCATCGATTGACCTAGATGTAGTAGAGAATCAAACCTACTCCGACGTGCTGTTTGTCGGTTTGCGGCCCCATACTCGCTATCAAGTGACGGACAGCTATGGCAAGCTCGCGATTAAGCAAGACAGTCAAGGGCGTTTTTACAGCAGCTCTCAGGGCACACTCTACTTGTCACAGTTGGATGTGCTGGACGCCGAGCAATAGCCCAGCATGGCGGAGTCATACTTGCTATTACTGCCCTAATGATCGGTGGGGATACCCATAGGCCAATAACCCTAAATATGAAATCTAGCTACGGGCTTGATTGCATTTTTAGTGAGTCACCGCCCTCAAATGCGTTAGGCTTTGCGCTTATAGCTAGGCCTGAAGGTGTTTAAGGTGGGCGAGTACGCAGCGCAGTGTGCCGTAATCGTACTGCTCGTTCAGCTCATCGAACAAGGGCTTGAGCTTAAACGCCTCGACCGCGTTGAGCCTATTCGCAGCCTGAGCGATATGCTCTATCTCATCCTTGCTTAAACGAACCAGTTGCTCTAGCTGACAGGCACCACTCTCGATTGCCGCGCTCAGGTGGCTATAGACAGTGGTTGCCTTAAGCTCCCTTAGCCGCGCGACCTCATCGATGCTGTTATGTGCTTGGAAAAGCTCGAGGGATTTCTGCTCGGTCTCGGATAAAGCGCGCACCTCAGCTGGCTTTTGCTCGACCACGGCAAGCAGTTGCTCACCATATTTCTCGATCTTGGCCTCACCAAAACCCGAGATCTCGCTCAGTTGTATCAGGCTCTTTGGTCTTAACTTCGCCACCGTTTTCAAGCTCGCATCGTGGCATATCACATAGGCTGGTACATTTTGCTGCTTAGCCAACTCGGAGCGCACCGCCTTGAGTGCCGCAAATTGTTTCAGGTCAGACGCCGAAAGGTCTGTGGCAGCCGACTTGCTCGAAGATGACTTTTTCGCCTTGGTTTTTCTTAACTCACGCATCTGCACTTGCTGCTCACCCTTTAAGATCGCGCGGCACTGTGGGGTTAATTTGAGACTGTGGTACTCCCCTTCCACCCTGAGATAATTCATCGCAATCAGCTGACGAAACACCCCTTTCCATTGGTTGGCATTGAGTTCCGTTCCGATGCCAAAGGTGGAGACCTTATCGTGACCAAACCGCGTCATGCGCTCATCGGCTTTACCGAGTAACACGTTGGTCAGATAGGTGACACCAAAGCGCTGATCGCAGCGGTACACAGTCGATAAGGCTTTTTGCGCCGCCTGAGTCCCATCCCAGGTTTGTGGTGGCGAAAGACAGTTATCGCAGTTTCCACAAGGGCGCTCAAGCGTCTCGCCAAAGTATCCCAACAAGGTTCGCCTGCGGCAGGTGATAAGCTCACAGTAGCCAAGCAGCGCATTTAGTTTTTGCACCTGTACCTGCTTATAGGCTTCACTGCCCTCAGAGTTCTCCACCATTTGACGCTGCATCACCATATCTTGCATACCGTAGGCCATCCAGGCATTGGCTGGCTCACCATCACGCCCCGCTCGACCAGTTTCCTGATAGTAGGACTCGATACTTTTCGGCAGGCTCAAGTGGGCGACAAAGCGCACATCGGGCTTATCGATCCCCATGCCAAAGGCAATAGTAGCAACGATAACCACCCCTTCCTCGCGCAAAAATCGCTGCTGGTGTAAGTTACGCTGCTCGACGGGCAGACCCGCGTGATACGGCAGTGCAACGCGCCCCTTATCAACCAGCCATTGCGCCACCTCTTCGACCTTTTTGCGCGATAAGCAATACACCACTCCGGCATCATTGGCATGCGCTTCACTGATAAAGCGCCAAAGGTCATTTTTCGCGTTCGATGGCTCGCTGACATGGTAGCGAATATTGCTGCGATCAAAGCTGTGAACGAACACCTCGGCCTGTTCAAGGGCAAGCTGAGTGATAATTTCACCGCGGGTTCGCTCATCGGCCGTTGCGGTTAAGGCAATTCTCGGCACATCGGGAAAGCGCTGATGCAAAACCGATAGCTGCTGATACTCGGGCCGAAAATCGTGTCCCCACTGGCTGACACAGTGCGCCTCATCGATAGCAAACAGCGAAATATGACACTGCGATAACAGCGCCAGCGTTTGCTCCATCATCAATCGCTCTGGGGCGATATACAAAAGCTGGATCTCACCGCGTCGGAGTAGGTCCTCCACCTCACGCTGCTCATAACTACTCAAGGTAGAATTGAGGTAGGCCGCCGCTACCCCAACCTGATGCAAGGCATCGACCTGATCTTTCATTAGAGCGATCAGTGGCGAGACAACAATCCCAACGCCATGACGCACAATCGCAGGGATCTGATAACAGAGTGACTTACCACCACCGGTTGGCATGAGAGTGAGGACATCCTGACCGGCAACAAGAGTATCGATGATAGCTTGCTGCTGATGACGAAAGTGGTCATAGCCAAAGGTGGATTTTAAGACATCAAGAGGGGTTGGATTCACGTCGCGCTTACTCATAATCAAAACCAATGCTCACCATCCTAGCGGATATTTAACGAAACTTTGACGATTATTAGTCGTAATTAGTGAGAAATGCGTCGCTATTTACTCACGCTGGCACGAGTAATAATCGATATATCAACACTTTAATCACTTGCCGGTTCGAGAGATGACTCACTACCTGTGCTGGTTTAGGCACACGGAGTGGATCGACCTGACGCGCGAATCAATCTTATTCTTTGGGTTAATGAGATTTGTTTGCTTTTCAATCACTAATCAACCATCGTACGCTAGAAAGTTTGGCTAGACCTTGTCCAACTAACCCTTAAGTTAACTTTTCCCTCTCGTCGATTAACCACCAAAAGCACCCTCTCATTTTCGCGACACGCTGGACAATCTGACCTACCCTTATTTTCAGGCCTAGGTTTATCTGTTTACCTATCATCCCACTTGCAGCGTACAGGAGTAACGATATGGTTCAGCGGTCACAACGTCAATCTGAAGCAAAATCTGATTTGGTTTTACCCAAGCTGTTACAAGGGTCACCTGGTGTCCTGAAGCTTACTCTCATCGCTGCATGTGTCACCCTCGCGGGGTGTAATGAGGAGAGTGACAGCAACGACGGACGTGAAGACGAGTGCCAATATTACAATGACGCCGGCGATTGTGAGGATGGAAGTGGCGGCGATGGTGGTGGCAGCGGTGGTGATGGTGGCGGTGACGGTGGCGGCGACGGTGGCGGCAGTGGTGGTGACAACGACTGTGAGGTTTTTGAGTGTGATGAGAATGAACGCCCAACTTTAACCTTGGCGGTTAGCAGCACCTCAATTGATCACTATCAAACCCTGCAAATCAGTGCTGATGTCGATGATGCCGATGGTGCCATCTCCAGCGTGATCTTTTACCTGGACGGCTACGAGCTAGAAAGAGACACCAGTGCCCCCTACGCAATAGATTACATCCCACCCGTTGGTGAGCAGCGATTTAGCGCTATCGCATTTGATAATGATGGTGCGGCTTCGCTTGAGGATCAGGAAATCGTGACAGTGGCCCCCATCGTTTGGAGCGACCAAGGCGCAGGGAACAGTGTCCGCTCACTTAAAGTGAATACTGAGCACCCATATCTATTTGTCGACAGCGAACTTATCCAGCAGATCCTCTCTTCTGATAAGGCCACCGACCGCTCTCGACTGAGCAGTCTGATCAGCTCCAAGGGTTACTTTGCCACGGATGGCTCAGACCCTTACGCTTATGTAAGCAATAAAATTAAATCTTTCAACAATATGGCAAGCTTTATTGATGCCTCGATGTACTATGGCATGGAGGCCAATTTTAACCCGACCGACCAAGCCAACACCCATGCGCGAGCCTACGCACTGGCGCTACTGGACGTCGCGGCATCACAGTCGGGTGATGACATACCACGTGGACGTTTGTTTGCCCTAGGAGCGATTTACGACTGGGCTTACTCACAACTCTCTGACACGGAAAAGAGTCAGCTCCGTCTCGCCGTTTTAGAGCAATATAACGCAATCGATGATAAATGGAGCTACTTCTCTGCTCCTCAATTTAGCGGTGGTCACAGCCGCGCAGCCAATGTTTGTGCGTTGACAGCACTGCTGGCCATCTTTAATGATGTTGGCCAAGAAAGCGGTGATTTTCAGACTCAGTACTATGCACGATTGGCGACGGTGATCAATAATTTTGAGGCAGGCTACAACCCGTATTTAGCCTGGAGTGGGCGCAATGGAGGAAGCGAAAAAGCCTGGGCATACGCCACCAGCTACAGCTCGCTCGATGTCAACCTTCTCTGGGAATATGCTACCCAAGAAGAGTCTTGGCTTACGGAAGCAGACGTTGAACAGGTGTATCTCTACCTGTACGGCTACCGTAACTTCAATAGCTATAGTCACTACGACCCTGGCTACTATAACTTCCCCTATTATGGCGATGTATGGGCTACCGACTACTCTCGCCAGTTTCAAGGTGTACCCTTGATGGTCGCCTCAACCTTTTTTGATAACGGCTACGCACAATGGCTTTACGAGCAATTTAATCAGTCAAACTACTACTGGCACATCTTATATGCAGACCCATACCCGATAAGTCCAGTCCACCCCAGCAGTCTCCCGCTGGCTCGACACTTTTATAACTCGGGACTCGTGGTGATCCGCGACTCTTGGGACCCAGAGCAAAACACTTTGACGATTTTCAAGTCCACCTCGTTTAACTCGGTCAACCACCATCACCTCGATGCCAATTCGTTTACCATTTACTACAAAGGACCACTGGCGATTGATTCCGGGGGGTACAACGTGATGGGTGCCTATGCCAGTGATCACTGGTGGAACTACTATACGCGCAGCGTTGCCCACAATACGGTGCTGATATACGACCAAACAGAAGACTTTGGCAGCGTCTATCAGCACGGACAACTGTCCAACGATGGCGGTCAGCGTTACCGTCAGTGGGACACCTACCCAACCCTCGAAGATGTTAAAGAAGGGGGCGCAAGCCATATCGACGGCATTATTCATTTTGAAGAGCACAATGACTACACCTACACCATGGGGGATGCGACCAAGGCCTACAGTAGCCACAAACTCGACCGCTTTGAACGCCATCTTGTCTCACTGCGCGATTATTCTGGCAGTCACCCGGTGGTGATCGTTTACGACGTGGTAGTCTCAACCGATGCTGAGTACAAAAAGACCTATCTACTGCACAGTATCAATCAACCCGTAATGGTCTCCGAGCCTGACACCGTGCGCATGAGTATTGATACTGGGGTCGACCCCGACGATATCGCAAGCCTTTACCAACAAACCCTACTCCCAACAGGAGGACCATTGCAAATTGTCGGTGGAGACAACTATCGATTTTGGGTTGATGATGATGGCAGCTGTGCCGGAAACAGCTCATGCTCACCGGTGGGTTATAACTATATTGATGGGCTAAATAGCGGTAGCTCAACCGCCTACAACCTAGCACGTGTTGAAGCGGGTAACTGGCGAGTTGAGGTATCACCCACCACCGCTAACCTCGAGGATCGCTTCTTGAACGTGCTGAGTATCGCCGATGGCAGCTCAAGCAGTGGTCAGGTCGAGGCGGCTTATCTTTCATCAGATCAATTAGACGCTGCCCTAATCTCAGCTGACGAGGAAAAGCATACCTTAGTCGTGTTTGCTAAGCAGCAAGACGGGCTCAACCAGTCGATAGAGCTCGATGTGGTGACCAACCAAACCTACTCTGATGTATTGTTTATCGGCCTAGCACCCAGCACCCGCTACGAGGTGACTGATAGCTACGGAAGTCTCACCATTCGTGAGAACTCACAAGGTCGTTTTTATAGCCATCCACAAGGTACCTTGTACCTCTCACAGTTCGACATCTTAGATGTCGATGACTGAGAAGAGCCCTACTCCAATGACATGCCTAGCCATGGCCGCAACCAGGAGATAAGCCCTAAACACCAATCTTGGTAGCTCCAATCAGCAATTCAAGTTGAAATGGGTTACCACATCTGGTGCAGCATTATTGATACATCAGCAAAAAACCTACAACTCTTCAGGCAAAGGTGATCACACTAAACTAAAGTAGGGAGATGCGTTGGTCCCCTGTTGGACAATGTACATAAAGAGGGAAAAGGATATCACCGACCTTTCTTTGCTCCTCTGGCTAGGCGCGAGCTACCATTGTTCGCGATGGGTTGTTAAGGTCAGTACATGGGTGTAGGTATGCAACAAGCACTTTCAAACACGGAAATGCTCATGGCGAGCGAGTTAATGAATATTAAGGGTGAGGCCAAACAGCTAGCCTACAACGGTGAACGTGATAGGTTTAATCTTCCACACAATATTGAGACTAACGTCAGGCCTGATTTAAATGCTAATCGTATCTTCACCAATGGCCAACAAATCGCTATCGCGACCCAATACCCAACGGTTTCGCAGCTGGCTCCTTATCTTGAAATGCTGATGGATAACTACACGCCTGTACTGGTGGTTCTTGCCAGTCATAAGGATATCGAGAGTCACTTCCTTCCGTGCTATTTCGCCCACTCATGCAATTACGGCCCAATTCAAACTCAAGTCAAGAAAATTGGCAAACACTGTTTATCAGATGAAATAGATGTTGATCTTTACGACATTGAGATCACTCGTTCGCGAGCTTTTGTCAATGTACCTGTTATCCATGTATACGATTGGCTTGACCACGAGACGGTCTCCGCTCAAGCGACTTGTGGTCTTGTCCACTTAATCGAGGAAAAAATCACTCAAAAGCACGCCCACTACAGCAAACTCGGTGCATCAATCACTCAGTCATCGCACAACTTACTACCCGTCATCCATTGTCGAGCTGGTGTAGGACGCACTGGGCAAGTGATCGCTGCGCTGGCAATGAGCAAATACCCAACGCTCAGTCTCGCTCAAATTATCAGAGATATTCGCCGCTCTAGAAATGATGTTATGGTACAAACGCTGGCTCAAATGGAGACCTTAGTTGAAATATATGAGCAGAAAAATAGTACTAACTTCAACCTCTCTATAGGTTGACAAGCAGAAAAATACACACGCTAAAAGTAAAACCGAACATTTTATATTTTAACCTCTATCCCTAAAAATATAGTGGTCGTTTTCTACCCCGCTGCTACCGCAACTGAATTCGTCCAAGAAATTAAACCCATCAAATCATACACCTATTTACTAGAGCATAGAAAAACCCTAGCTCGACAATGGCTTACTTGGCATTAAAAATATTCACAGCAGTCGACAGTGTTGATCACTCTAGTGACTCATACATCGTCTACAATTTAAGACCACATTTAATTCACGCTACATAATAAAAGCAACCCATCGTGACAATAATATACTAATTAGCGACATTAAAATTAACTCGAATGAACTTAAGTAGTATTTACTCTAGGTCGAACATTCAGAAAAAAATAATAAGCCAGCAAAGCGCTTGTCGTTCAACTTAGATGATTAAAAACAATATTAAACACAGAGCATATTGGGGGCTGAGACCCATGGGCGGTAGCGTGCCAAAATTGGCATAGCACTATTTTTAGTCTCAATATTCTAAGCGCCTTTTAAAGCCTCTTTTTGCGGTGAGAATATTAACCCAGAACAATTGATAGGTAGCAACATGGAACAGAATGAGACAAACCAGGATCTTAAGAGTCTCAACCAAATCCGAGCCAATAAGCCCGGGTTTGGGATTTTTTACCGATTGGTCGATATGATTGTTGTCGGGCTAACCTTATATATCTCAGCCAGGCTGTATACTGGCAGTGTCGATGTTGAATTTGTGATTGTCGGTGCTTTTGGCATTTTGTGCTTCCTGCTGGTGGCAGAATCTAGTGATTTGTATCGCTGCTGGCAAAATATTTCTTTCCGTGACCATGCGATTGTCACTTTGATCCCGTGGGTCATCACCGCCTTTATCCTCGCGATGCTCGGTTACTTTACCAAAACCGGGGCCATTTTTTCGCGGGTGGTTATCGGTGTCTGGTTACTCACCACCCCATGCCTGCTACTCGGCTGGCGCTTTGTTCTGCGAACCCTGGTTTGTCATCTGTATCAAAAAGGTATGTATGCACAACGAGCGGCGATAATCGGGGTAACAACCGGCGGCTACGAGTTAGCCAAAGAGCTACAACATCATGACAACTCAGGTATCAATCTAGTGGGTTTTTTTGATGAACGCTCCCCTGAGCGCATTGAGACTGAACTAAACCAACGGTTACCCGCAGAGCTATGCGGCACTATTGAAGATGCTCTGGAACGAGCCAAGAAAGGCGATCTCCAGCAGATCTACATCGCAATGCCTTTGTATGCACGAGACCGGATAAAACAACTATTGGCACGCTTCTCCGATACGACGGCTAACACCTACTTGATTCCGGACTTTTTTGATTACCGCTTACTGTATTCACGCTGGGTCAACATAGGTAAAGTGCAAGTGCTCAGTGTCTACGACACGCCGTTCAACGGTATTTCTGCATTTATTAAGCGCGCAGAAGATATCGTTCTATCCACTGTGATCCTGACCTTGATCTCACCCGTTTTATTGGCCGTCGCGATTGGTGTCAAACTCTCCTCCCCAGGCCCCGTCATATTTAAGCAAGACCGCTATGGCTTGGACGGAAAACGGATCAAGGTTTGGAAGTTTCGTTCGATGACCTGTACTGATAACGGCAACATCGTCAAACAAGCCACCAAAAATGACCCCAGAGTAACTCGATTTGGCGCTTTTATCCGCCGCACATCACTCGATGAGCTCCCACAGTTTTTCAATGTTTTACGAGGAACTATGTCAATAGTAGGCCCTAGACCACACGCCGTCGCCCACAACGAGGAATATCGTACTATTGTTGAGAGGTACATGCTGCGTCATAAGGTGAAACCCGGGATCACCGGTTGGGCACAAATCAACGGCTTCCGCGGCGAAACTGACACCCTAAATAAAATGGAAAGTAGGGTGAAGTATGACCTAGCTTATATAGAGCGTTGGTCACTTTTGATGGATCTTAAAATTATTCTTGCCACGATCCACAAGGGGTTTACCGACGACGTCGCTTACTAAACAATTATAAAGTGGGTCGGTTATGGATAAAAAAAACGTTAAGGAAAACAGTGTTTATTGGACAAAATTTTATGGGGCAAAAGTTCATTGGGCAATTGTCGGATTAGCCGCTATGCCAAGCTGGGCAGCCGTATCACCAGCCCCATACACCACCGAGCTCGGTATTGACATTATCCCGCAAGTTTCCACTTCCTTGCAGTATAACGACAACGTCACCAATGAGCTTAGAAGCGGTGATCAGATATCTTCGAGCGTGTTCGTTATTACACCCTCAGTCAGGGCAGTCGCTGAACGTGGGAAGCAAACCTACAGTGCAGAGTATCTGCTGAGCAGCGGCACTTACTTTAGCAGTAGCGAAGATAATTACCTCGACCATAGGATTAATCTTGATGCCGAGTGGGATATCAACGTTCGTAACGACCTGTACATCAATTATGAGTACAACCTCAGTCATGAGGAACGTGGGACGGAGCTGACCGAGGGAGTGCCCAATGCATTTGATGCTCCACTGGAATACTCAACCAATCTGATTGAACTGACCTATGGTTATGGCGCAGACGGTGCGCGTGGGCGTATCGAAGGAACAATTGGCTACTCCGATCGAAGATATCAAAACTTTACTGAACGGACTCGAGTTCGTGATTATGACCAGAATCACTATGAGGCTATTCTTTACGTTCGAGTTCGGCCCGCGACTCGAGTATTCGCCAATATCCTCAAAGAGGATCGCACCTACAAGCAACAAGCAACTAATCAGCCTGACCTGAGTAGCGATACTATTTTCTATTACGGGGGCGTCGAGTGGGATATCACCGAGAAAACCACTGGGCGAGTGCGCCTGGGTTTACAAGATAAACAATTTGACGATAGCGGGCGTGAAGACTTTGACGGCACTAGCTGGGACGCCAACCTCACCTACCTACCCAAGCGTCATTCGCGTTTGGAATTCGAGACCTCACAACGCGCCAAGGACCCAGATCAGCTTGGTGACTTTATTGAAGAAAATCGCTACGCCGTTAGCTGGCGTCATTTTTGGCGCCAGCGATTCTCAACACTCGCCGGTTATACTTACCTAGATGAAGAGTACACCGGTGACAATCGCGACGACGAGACCAATCTATGGAATCTCGAAGCGACCTATGACCTGCGTCGTTGGGTATCCCTCTCTTTAGGGTGGCGCTACAACGACAAAGAGTCAACGCAAGACGGGATCGGTCATCAGCAACATATATGGTATCTCACTGCTGATGTCTCCCTTTAAGGACAGTACACATCACGGAGTATTAGACCCATGTTAAAACAACACCTCGCACTTATTGCTCTCGCCGCTAGCTTAGGCGCTCATGCGAATGAATATGAGCAAAACTACCAATTGGATGCCGGCGATACTATCCAGATTGAGGTTTACAATGAACCTGACTTGTCGATTGACCAGTTACTTATTGGGGCCAGCGGCAATTTCGACTACCCCTACTTGGGCAAGCTTTTAGCAAAGGGCAAAACTCCAGAGCAACTACAACAGGAGATCTACACCGGATTAGATGGTGAGTTCCTAGTCGCGCCAAAAATCCGGGTCAATATCATTACGTTTCGAAATATCTACATCAACGGTGAGGTACAAAGACCTGGAGGGTATGAGTACCGCCCTGGTTTAACGGTTGATAAAGCCATTGCGTTAGCTGGTGGCTTTACTGACCGAGCCTCTCGTCGAGGTATCACGATTAATAAACCCAATAGTACCAAGGCTAAGAAAGTCAGCTTAGACACTGAAGTCAAACCTGGCGAAATCATCGTAGTTGATGAGAGTTTTTTCTAAGCCTTTTATTTAAAACTCAACAGCCTAGCTAAGAAAGTATGAATTCAGGCTGAGATAATTAAACTAAAAGTTTTAATTACTCTCCTGAATCTTACTTTTACTACACATCATTCCCTCCCAGTGAAACTAAAATCATATCGTAGCGCCGGACACGGCAATTACACACGATAAACCATGGAAATAATGGTAGACAATGACCATTGAGAAATAAGCATGCTGTCTGTACAACACAGCCACGGACTTGCGCATCTCATATTTATGGATAAAAAACCATGTTGGATACAAACAAAACAAATATTAGCCGTCAAAATGAGCTTATCGATATTAAAAAGTACTTAAATATACTCAATAAATATCGCACCTGGCTTATTTTGATCACGCTGAGTGCAGCAATTATCGCTGTTATTGCTGCTATCTCTATTACCCCAATATATCGAGCAACCAGCGTATTATTGATCGATAACCAGCAGCCAAACATTGTGTCTGTAGAAGATGTTATGGGTATTGATACCAGCCAGCAAGAGTACCATCAAACCCAGTACCAGGTGCTGAGATCAAACCGTATCGCCGAGCGCGTAATTAGTACCCTCAATCTTTCCGCGCTACCCGAGTTCAGTGGTGAAGGTGAATCGCCGGGCCTAATTGACCAGATTAAGCAAAAAGTCTACTCAATCGAGTTACTTCAACCTTATTTACCTGCCCAGCCAGTACCTACTGCTGAGCAAAAACAGACCAGCATAGAGCACCGTGTGCTGGGTCGATTTAAGGAGCGTCTCACCGTAACTCCGATCAAGCAGACTCGTCTAGTTAATGTCAGTTTTGAGTCGCAAGACCCACAATTAGCCGCTCAAGTGGCAAACGAGGTTGGCACGGCATACATCAATTCAATCCTTGAGGCGCGTATTAGTGTGACTAATGACGCTTCTGGTTGGCTTGGCGATCGCTTGACCGAGCTCAAGCAGCAACTTGAGGACTCTGAGCAGGCCCTGACCGATTACCTTAAGCAGGAAGGCTTGGTTGATCTCGGTGCTATCGGTGGTATCGACAGCTTGGCTTCGAGTGAGTTGTCAGATCTGACCAGTCGTATCGCCGCAGCTAATGAGAGACGCATCGCTGCAGAGGCAACCGCCAGCCAACTGCGTAGCAGTCGCAACTCATCGTCCATCTCTGAGATCTCTCGCCACCCACAAATGCGTGACATCCGCATGGCACAATTTGAGGCTGAGCGGAATGTGTCTGAGCTGTCCAACCGCTACGGCCCAAAACATGACAGAATGGTTCAAGCACAAGCACAATTGCAAGCAACGCGCCGCAGTGCCAACGCGCTACTCAATCAATTATTAGCTGAGCAAGATAAGGAGCGACAAGCGGCCTTACAACAAGAGCGAAGCCTTAAGCAGATGCTGGCTGAGAAGAAACGCGAGTACCAACAACTTACAATCAAAGAGGCTGAGTTTAACGCCCTCAAACGCGAAGTCGAGAGTAACCGCCAGCTTTACGATACCTTTTTGACTCGTCAGAAAGAAACCAATGCCAGTGGCAAGTTCGACAGCGTTAACGCCAGCTTCTCTGATGTAGCGATTGCGCCGCAACAACCCGTTAAGCCAAACAAGAGCTTGATTGTTGGCTTAGCAACCATCATGTCTGCTCTGTGCTCCATGTCGGTGGTGCTGCTCTTTGAAGCACTCAGTGACACGATTGAAAAGCCAGAAGATGTGGAAAGTAAACTCGGCCTGACCCTGCTTGGCTCGGTGCCTCTGGTGAAGTCTCGCCGCCTTGGGTCTAAAGCACTCGACTCTGACCTGTATTTTGACCCTAAACATCACCCATATACCGAGGCGATTCGCTCGATTCGCACCACTTTACAACTTAATGCGCACCGACAACACAGCAAGCTCATCACACTGACATCGGCGATCCCAGGGGAAGGGAAAACCACGACCTCTCTTAACCTGGCGATCTCACTCGCTGGCCTCGGCAAGGTGCTATTGATTGATACTGACCTGCGTTCACCATCGGTTGGCGAGCGCTTTGGCCTCGACCCGAAGCATCCTGGCGTATCCAATATTTTGGTTTCAGGGACGGCCATTGAGGAGTGTATCTATCGTGATGAGAAGTCTGGTTTGGATGTACTGCCTGCGGGCTTGTTAGTACCAAATCCACAAGAGCTTCTTAGCTCGAAGAAGCTCGAGACTTTGCTTGAAACGGTACAGAACCACTACGACAAGGTCGTGGTCGACACACCGCCATGTCAGGCTGTAAGTGATGCCCTATTGATTGCCCGCCAGACTGGCTCAGTGGAACTTGTTGTGCACGCTGGCTCAACCAAGGTCAATTTGGTGAAGTCAACCATCTCAAAGCTGATCAACTGTGACATCAACATCGGTGGCGTGATCTTAAACCAAGTCGAGAAGAAGCACTCCGATTTGTACAGCTATTACGATGGCTACAGCAACAACTACCAAAAGAGCGCTACGGTGCACAAGATCTCGGGGCAGTAACCGAGGCAGCTGTTGCCAAGGTTTTGCCTTTCGAAGCATTAATAGCACCTTGTTTGATTCACTGATTAAATGGATTTAGAGACCGATGAGTAAGAAAGTACTGTCTGTTTTTGGTACCCGACCTGAGGCGATAAAAATGGCGCCTGTGGTACAAGCGCTTAAGGACGATGAGCGATTTGACGCTAAAGTCTGTGTCACTGGTCAGCATCGGGAGATGCTCGACCAAGTACTGGATCTGTTTCAAATCACACCCGACTTTGACCTAGATATTATGCGTCCCAAACAAACCCTTGGTCAGGTTACATCGAATATCCTTCAGGCGCTTGATGCCGTACTTGAGGAGTTTCAGCCTGATGTGGTGTTAGTTCACGGTGACACTGCCACCACGTTTGCAGCTTCATTAGCGGCTTACTATCGGCATATCTCCGTTGGACATGTTGAGGCCGGCTTGCGCACCGGCAACATCTACTCGCCATGGCCAGAAGAGGCAAATCGCAAGTTAACAGGCTGCCTGACCAAATACCATTTTGCTCCGACCAGTACGTCACAAGACAACCTTTTGGCAGAAAACATTGACCCTAACCATGTTTATGTCACCGGCAATACTGTGATTGATGCGCTGTTTATGATTCGCGATCGCATTGAGAGTGATAACGATCTCAAGGCCACCTTAGCGGTAATGTTCCCGCAACTTAACCTAGAGCAAAAGCTGATATTGGTCACAGGGCATCGTCGAGAAAACTTCGGCTCTGGTATCGAGCAGATTTGCCAGGCTCTTGCCACTACCGCGGCTAAACACCCCGATTGTCAGATCGTCTACCCAGTGCACCTCAATCCAAATGTCAAAGAGCCGGTCAATGCGCTGTTGTATGGCATCAACAACGTGCACTTGATTGAGCCGCAGCAGTATTTGGCGTTTGTATACCTGATGAATCAAGCCCACATCATCTTGACTGACTCCGGCGGTATCCAAGAGGAGGCACCATCGCTGGGTAAGCCTGTCTTGGTGATGCGCGATACAACCGAGCGGCCAGAAGCTGTTGACGCAGGCACAGTCAAACTGGTCGGCACTGACGCTGACACCATTTCTCAAGCTTTGGACGAATTGCTGACCAACCCGAGCACCTATCAAAGCATGGCGCAAGCGACCAACCCTTATGGGGATGGTAAGGCAACAGAGCGAATTTTGGCAGCGCTAGCCACACGCTAAACACACTAGTTCAACTTTTTGTCTCACGGAATAGAGAGCGTAATTATGTCTTTGCCATTCAAAAATGTATCTGTTATCGGACTGGGCTACATCGGCCTACCTACCGCAGCTGTGCTAGCGTCGCGTGGCGTGAACGTACTGGGCGTCGATGTGAACCCGAACACCGTCGATACCGTCAACCAAGGAAAGATCCACATTATCGAGCCAGATTTGGATATCGTCGTCCGCAGTGTGGTTCAGACTGAAAATTTGCGTGCCACCACAACGCCGGAACCAAGCGATGCCTTTTTGATTGCCGTGCCCACCCCGATTCTTGACAACAAACAACCCGACCTCTCGTATGTGGAAGCAGCGGCCAAAGCCATCGCACCTGTGCTAGAAAAAGGCAATTTGGTGGTCGTCGAGTCCACTTCACCTGTCGGCACAACGGAAATGGTTGCTGAGTGGCTAAAACATGCACGTCCGGACTTGTGCTTTCCTTGTGATAGTACTGATCAAGCGGATATTCATATTGCCCACTGTCCAGAGCGAGTATTGCCAGGCTATGTCCTGCAAGAGCTGGTATCCAACGATCGCATCATCGGTGGCCTCTCCAAGGCCTGCTCACAACGCGCGGTCGAGCTGTACAAGATTTTCGTCCGTGGTGACTGCATCACGACAAACGCGCGCACCGCAGAGATGTCCAAGCTAACCGAGAACTCGTTTCGTGATGTCAACATCGCCTATGCCAATGAGCTTTCCGTCATCTGTGACAAACTCAAGATCAATGTGTGGGAACTCATTCGACTGGCCAATCGCCATCCACGCGTCAATGTACTAAGCCCAGGTCCCGGCGTTGGCGGACACTGCATCGCAATCGACCCATGGTTTATTGTCGATAGTTGCCCAGAGGAGGCTAAGCTTATTCTCCAGGCACGCTTAACCAATGACGCCAAACCTCATTACGTCGTCGACAAGGTGACCCGCCATGCCGAAGAGTTTAAAGCGCCAGTGATCGCTTGCTTGGGTGTTACTTACAAGCCTGATATTGATGACATGCGAGAGAGCCCAGCACTACAGATTGTTCAAGAGCTTGCCGCACACTATGGCAACAAGATGTACGTCGTGGAGCCAAACATCCATGCTCTGCCGGAAGACTTGGTGCGGGCTGGGGTTGAGTTGATGCCACTCGATTCGGCCGTTGAGGGTGCTAACATCATTGTGGCACTGGTGAACCATAAAGAGTTTGCTGATATCGATAAGACTCAGCTAACCGCAAAAGTGGTGATAGATACTCATGGAATTATCTAGACTCTCAGTACACCCGATAGAGCGGGTGTACGTCAATATCGCACTGTTTGCTTTGTGCATGAAGCTACTGATTTCTCCTTGGGCGACCGGGGTTTATGAAACAGCTTCAGTCAATAGTATCGCGCAGTTGTTCGATATCCTGATCCTATGCAGCGTGCTGATTTATATCCCATTCACCTTACGGACCTTCTCTTTCTTGTACGTGGTTGCCCTGATTTCAGGACTGACCTTCTGTTTGTCGACCATGATATACACCGACGAAAGCTTAGTGCGCGCCATCACCGCACACCTGCGCGTTTATCTGCCTTTGATGCTTTTCCCGATGCTAGCGTCCTATTTCTCTAAGGACTTTTCCCTTGCATCGCTGATCGCTAAGCGGCTGTGTCTGTACATTGCCGTTTTGACGATTGCCGGTTTAGTACTTTTACCCGACTCAGGAAACCGCCTTGAGTTGTGGCTACCTTCCTACTTTGGTGGCTTGCATACCACAGCCTATGTCGCGTTGTCGGTGTTCTTTATTCTGTACGTACTGCACATTAGTCACCAAGTCAGCCTGCGGCTACTGACGCTATGTGGCTTGGCTATCCTTGTGACCATTAGTGTCGGTTGGGGCGTGCGCACCGCAACCGGTGCCGGCCTGATCTTCCTCGGGTTGTTACTCTCAAACCGAATGCGGCTTGGTGAGTCATCGTTATTTGAGTCGCTTTTACCGCTGCTTGGGGTCGTCCTACTCTTTATCGCTGCCTTTGTGGTCGCTACGCCCGAGTTTGAACTGTTCACCTCTGGGCGCACCTCGATGTACATGGAAAAAGTCGAGCAACTGGGCAACAATGAGCCTCTCGCCTGGCTAATCGGTAACGGTGCCGGCAGCGACTTGATCATCACTGAGATATGGTGGTGGGAGGAGAAAGGGGCGCACAGTGACGTGTTGACCTTCTTGGTTGAAGGGGGCGTGATTTATCTTGGGCTAGCTTTGGCGACTTTTGCCTACTTGTATCGAATGTTCGCCCAATCAGGCGTGCGCTTCATCATCCTGGCCTTCATGTTCACCATCACCTTTAGTAACGGGCTGATTACACGCCCTTTACCTGCGTACGTGTTTTACGTCTCGCTGGCCCTAGCCTTCGCCTACTTTTATCAAGAAGAACAGCATGATCAATAAAATTTATCCCTTACTCGCTATCTCTTTTCCCAGTGGCTACAAGCTGTTCGTGGTGTTGGTCGCCACCGTTTTAGCTGGGCATGAAGTCGCTAAAGAGTTCTCGCAGGGCTTCTTTTGGGTGGCGTTTTTGTCGTCATTTACCGGGCTACCGATCGCCTCAATCATGATGTCAAAAGATTATAAACTCAGCCTTCAGCAGAAATATCTTATCCCGATTATCTTCTCATTTTTGGCATTTCTGATTGCCTACGCCCTCACTCTAAAGGACGATGGCACTGCCTACTGTGTCGCGGTGCTGCTGTCGACGATTTTCTTATCACTTTATGAAGTAGCCAAGCGAGAGCACCTCAATATCGCGGCTTTTAAACCACTCCTCAAGGCTAGTTTTGCCACTACGGTATTATTTAGTGTCTGCGCTTACTTTGTCATCGACAACGCGCCTTTGCTGCTCACCATGTCGATCTTACTGTTTTTCCTGCCACTATTGTTGATTGATAAGGCCGAGGACGAATGTGCTGACCAAGCGCCGTCAGTCGGGCATCGGGAGGCTATTTCACACTATTTTAGGTACGCCGCATCAAATATGTTCTCTACCTCTCTGATGTGTTTCGTTCCCTTAGTCTTGATTGGAGAGCTGGGTGAAGACCTCGCGCCTCAGATCACCCAGGTATTCTATATCTCGGGTGTGGCTTATTTGATCCCACGAGCAATGTCAGCCAAGCATATTCCCGATATGCGCCTCAATGGCATCCACAAGCAAAATGTTTACACCTTCTTTTTTTGCATCCTCGCTTTTGCCAGTGTGGCCATTTTTACGGTGTGGCAGGTGGTCCAATATGTCTACCCAGAAAGCTGGCTGGCATTTTTGCTGATTTTTGTTGCCATGCAGGTCTCGCAGCTTAGCCTACCTTTTTCGAATGTTCTGCAAGTTTGTGGCCGTTCGAGCACGATAATGAAGATCAATGCCTTCTCGTCGCTATTGCTCGCTTTAGCCAGTGGTCTTGCATTTTTAACCATGGATCAAGGCTACGATCGTGCCTTGTTATTGATGCTGTTATTTGTTGGCTTTCAGTGCATAAAACTGTATCTCAACCACCTTTACGCGTCACAAATAATGAACCGTAACCATACGGCAAGCCCAACGTCACTGAAGACAACAACCAATATTGAGGTCAAACACTCAAAGGGCTCACCACTGTAAGCGCCTGATAAAAAACAAAAGACCATGATTGACCAGATGACAACAAGATGGCCAAAAAAGTCTGCGCCGATTCGCAATAACTCAATACCCAACTAACTTCATTAGCACAGGGACTTGAGCGCGGCTAACCTTATTGATGTCATTTTACTGACTGCAAGTTTATAGGATATAAATCAATGTTTAAGCAGTTGCCGGTATACACAAAAGATTTTTTTTGGTGGCTCCTCAAGGAGAATCATGCCGCCAATTTTATCTATCGAAACCATTTAGGGAAGATTTTCAAGAACTTTACCCCATACCAAGTTAGCACCCAGAATCTGCCCATCATTGATAAAACCGACTTAATGAAACGAGCCGAGTCTGAGCGGCGAAACAGCCGCTTTTTCATTAAGGGCTACACCAGTGGCACGACTAATTCACCAATGACGGTGTATCGCAGTTATAAATCAGTGATTCTCGAAGAGTACATCGTTAAGACCCACCTCAAAGCACAAGGTGTTCCCATTCGGCCTAATATTGCGGTGCTACGCGGCGACAATGTATGCGACCCAGACAGGAAAGTAGCTCCATACTGGCGAAAAATGCCCTTCACCAAACGACTGATGATGTCCTCTTTTCACCTATCTGAGCATACCTTCGTCGACTATTTGACGGAGCTGGAGCACTACAAGCCAGATGTAATCATGGCGTATCCAAGCACAATCACACCATTAGCTAAAATGGCGCAAAGTATCGGCTGGCAGCCATGTTGGGATCTAAAATGTGTATTTACCAGCAGTGAAACCTTTAGCGATGAAAATCAACAACTGGTCAAGCGTGTCTTTGGCAGCGTGTTTGACCATTATGGTCAAGCTGAGCGTGTGGCTACCCTCCAGCAGTGCCGCTATGGCAATTATCACGTGCGAGATGATTATTCGATAGTCGAGTTCGTTGAAGATGAGTACGGCACTAAGATTGTTGGTAGCAACGTCCACAACAACGCCATGCCACTGCTGCGTTATGATACTAAGGATTACGTTGAGGGGCTGCATACCGATGGTGGCTGCCCGTGTGGTAACTCGGCACCCTTTGTCACCCGTATCCTCGGGCGGAATGATGACTACGTGGTGTTGGCAGATGGGCGACGTATTGGTCGTCTAGACGTGGCCTTTAAGGGGCTCAATGACCTTATCGAGTGTCAAATTGAGCAGCGTCTCAACGATGAACTGATTGTTCGCTACGTCCCCCACCAAAACACCAACTTGGTTAAGTTGGAATCGGCAATGGAAGAGGGGCTGCGATCTCGGCTTGGATCACTGGTCCAGCTCAAATTTGAGGCAACCGAGGAGATTCCTCGTACCGCAGCGGGCAAGTTCCGCTCAGTAATCAGAACTGGGGGACTGTAGCCATGCGTCAATCTATCAATCTTATGGTCGGCACCGACCGGTCGGGGCAGGGAGGCATCGCCACCGTCGTCAGCATTTATCAGCAAGAAGGGTTGCTGCACAAGCATAACTTTCGTTACATCGCCAGCCACTCCTCACGTAATACCACCAAACTGCAAGCGCTGCTGACCCACCTGCGCTGCTTGGCAACCATCATAGCTTATGGCTTAAGGTTCCAAATTGGCCTGATCCACGTTCATATGGCCTCACGCGGTAGCTATATGCGTAAGGCTCAAGTTGTTCGTTTAGGGAAATGGCTCGGTGCCCGGATCATTATTCACCTGCATGGTGCAGAGTTCAGAAAGTTCTACGCTAACGAGTGCACGCCCGCCAAGCAGCAAGCCATCCGGAATACCTTTAACCTAGCAGACAAGGTGATCGTCCTCTCCACTCAGTGGTTGAGCTGGATGGAGGCCATAGTCGACGAGCCAGCCAAAGTCACTGTGGTGCATAACTCGGTACCCAAGATGCACCTAGAGACGATTCCCAGCAGCACCAGTAACATCCTCTTCCTCGGGCGACTGAGCAAACGCAAGGGCACCGAAGACCTGCTGCGTGCGTTTGCCAGCATCGCTCCTCAGTTTCCCGACAGTCGCTTGGTGCTCGGAGGGGATGGCGATATCGAGGTTTACAAAGATTTGGCCAAACGGCTTGAGATATACGACCAGGTGCTGTTCCTCGGTTGGATATCTGGCCAGGAAAAAAACGACTGGATGGCCAAATCGAGTATCTACGTCTTACCCAGCTATAATGAGGGCTTTCCGATGGGAATACTCGAGGCAATGTCGGCCAAAATCCCGGTGGTTTCCTCTTTTGCCGGTGGTATCCCTGATGCCATAACCAGCGACAAAGAGGGACTGTTGATTGAAGCTGGTGATACTCAGGCGTTGGCCGAAGCGCTCAGTTCACTGCTGGCCAGCGATGCATTGCGCGACACCATTTCCCAGCAGGCGTACAAGAAGTACTGTAGTAACTTCAGCCCTATGGTGATCATGCCCAAGCTAGAAAGAATATATAAAGAGCTTCTGACCTGACGAGCTCTCAACAAGGCGTGTTTAGGACCCAAGCCCCGAGGCACCTAACTCGATTCTAAGCAACAACTTATAAATAGCTTACATCGTTCTAATTAGTGCATTTTAATAATGAACGAGCAATATTAAGAACCTACAAAATAGCAAATATGACTAGCGATGCAGCCAGTTTGGTATTGAGAGGCAAACTGTAATGTTCAGAACTCAAATATACATTAGAAGTCACCACTATATTCAGAGCATCCTCATCTCGATCCGAGGATTACTGAGAATGCTGGTCCGAGAACGTGGTGATACCAATGAAATAATGGAAAATGTCCTCAACCTAGAATATGACCGTGCCGCGATGGACGCCTATAAGAAACAGTGCCTGAGCGACACGCTGCATAACGCACTGGAAAATACCGAATACTATCGCCCCTACCGCGATCTGCTCAAAACTGAGTCCGACCCCTATAAGATACTCAAGCAGATCCCCACCATCAACAAACAGGACCTGGTGGACAACCCACACGCCTTTGTCAACGTAAACCAGAAAGGGGTCACCATCAAAAACTGCACCAGTGGTACCAGTGGTATTCCGGTCACCATTCGCCAAGACTTGCGCACGGTCAAGATCGAGCAGGCATTCGTTAGCCGTTACCTGCAACAGGCTGGTTATGTCAAGGGTGACAAGCGCGCTTGGATACGTGCAGAGTTGATTGTGCCGCTCGCCTCGAAACAGCCACCGTACTGGCGTTATTCCTATTTCGAAAATATGATGCTGATGTCCTCATTTCACCTGACTAACCAATCGATTCCCTTATACCTAAAGGCACTAGAGAGGTTTGGCACTCAAATCATCCAGGCGACCCCATCGTCGATACTAGCGCTGGCGAAGTATCTTGAGGCCAATGACGCTTATTATCAAGGCACGCTCAAATCGATCATTACTTCGTCAGAATGGCTGCCACCAGAGATGCGCCACATCGTCGAAGAGCGCTTTAAGTGTAAGGTCTTTGACTGGTATGGGCTGTCTGAGCGTGTCGCCAGTGCAGGCCTGTGTGAGCATGGTCGCTACCACATCAATGAGGACTACAGCTATGTTGAGCTGGATCCGGTTGGTGACAACCGCTTTGAGATCATCGGCACCAATTTTATTAATCATCTCTACCCCATTTTGCGCTATCGCACCGGAGATTTCGTGACCATCACCAGCGAAGGGCCTTGCCAATGCGGTAAGGTCACACCGAGCTTTGATTACATCGAAGGACGGGTGTGTGACTACATTACCGACAAGCTCGGCAATAATGTCTCGTCGGTGGCGCACATCTCGAAAGGGATTCACGGCTTGCTTGATACACAGATCATTCAGCACTCAGAGAATACCATTGAGGCCCATGTGGTGGTCAATGAGGCGTTTGATAGCCACCAGCAAGACCTACTGATTGCTAAATGCAAGCTTAAGCTCGGCGAATCGATGAATGTGATCATTAAAGAAGTTGAGCAGATTCCAAGAACTGAAAATGGCAAAGTCATACAAGTTATTTCTAATATGTAAAGACGCATCGTTTATTGGCTAGGAATCCAAAAACCATAAACTAACTTGAACACAATGGACGCTGTATAATGTTAGACAGGATTTCTAAAGACATTCTTAATAATGCAAAACAGGATAATTTTGCTGGCTATGATCCCTTTGACGGTCTAAACAGCAAATATTTGACTAAGCACCCTAAATTGCGCAAAAGTCTCTTTGGACTAATATGGCTTCAATTTAATAAACGCTCAATTTTTAATTTTCGACCTCTGTTAGGTGTAGCAAAAAATCGCAACCCAAAGGGCATTGGGCTATTTATACTCGGCCTATTAGAGAATTACCAAAGAACAGGCGAGCAAGCCTATCTTGCTCAAGCCATCGAGTTGGGTGATTGGCTTCTTGATCAACGCTGCGACCCTGATGTTTGGCAACACAGCTGCTGGGGTTATCACTTTGACTGGAATGCCCGAGCGTTTTATGTCCCCAAAGGCAAACCCAATGTGATCACTACCATCTATGTAGCACAAGCGCTCTACCAGCTTGGCAAGATTACGGATCATCTAAAGTACATGCGACCAGCATTGGATGCAGCCCACTTTATCGCGCAAACCTTAGTGGTTGATAAAGGGGATGAGAGCTATATCGCCTACATTCCTGGAGAGACAGCCTTTGTTCACAATGCCAACTTATGGGGAGCGGCGTGGCTGGCTAAAACTGCCAGTATCACTCACGACTATGCGATGATCGAGTTGGCCCTGCGCTGTGCTCGCAGCTCAGTTCGCGCACAAAAAGATGATGGTTCCTGGGTTTATGGCACCCGCAGTCACCACCAGTTCATCGATGGGTTCCACACCGGGTACAACTTAGAGGCGCTGCACCTGATCAGAGAGAGTCTCAGTATCAGCGAGTTTGATGTGGTAATAAAAAAAGGATTGAACTTCTATCGCCGCGCCTTGTTCGAGCAAGATGGTACAGCTAAGTATTACCAGCAATCTCGCTATCCCCTTGATATGCACTCTGTTGCTCAGGCGGTCCTGACTTTCACCAAAGTTGGAGGCACGCCCCAAGACATGCGTTGGGTGGAGAAAATATGCCAGCGCTCAATCGATACCCTCTACAGCAAAAGACAGCGGCGCTTTGTTTATCAAAAGCATTCGCTCATGACCAACTCAGTAAACTACATGCGATGGACACAGGCCTGGGTTTACTATTCTTTTTCATACTTTAGCCGAATCAAGTCGCAAGGAGCTCCCGGTGAAACGAATCAACTTTCTCAACAGTCCTATGGATGTCGCTAGTATGGATGAAACCGTATCGCAGATTGAAACCGCGATACTTGATGGCCAGTTTACTCAACACGTGGTCGTCAATGCCGCCAAACTGGTGAACATGCAACACGACCCAAAGCTAGCCCAGTCGGTGACAGAGTGTGACTTAATCAATATCGATGGTATGGGTGTGGTGTGGGGCGCTCGTTTTTGCGGTCATGACATCCCTGAACGTGTGGCTGGTGTGGACCTGTTCCACAGCCTTGTCACCATGAGTGCAAAGCGCTCGCTGCCCATTTTTCTGCTTGGTGCCCAAGAGGAAGTGGTGGCAAAAACGGCTCAGACCTTGAGTCAGCAACACCCCGACCTAGTAATAGCAGGTTACCACCATGGCTATTTCTGGGATAACGAGCAAGCCGTGGTCGACAAGATCCGCCTCTCTGGTGCCAAGCTTCTATTCGTGGCGATCACCTCGCCAAAAAAAGAGAACTTTATCAACCAGTGGAAAGATAAACTTGGCGTTAACTTCGTTATGGGAGTGGGTGGGACTTTTGATGTTGTGGCAGGCAAGGTCACACGTGCGCCATTGTGGATGCAAAGTGCCGGTTTAGAGTGGCTACATCGAGTCATTCAAGAGCCACGTCGGATGTGGAGGCGCTACCTGGTCACCAACTCCACCTTTGCCTGGTTACTCATCAAAGAGCGACTGAAAACCTTCAAGTCGCCGACACCTACCTCTGGTCAAGATGCGGATAGGATTTAGCCCAGCGATGAAAGTACGTACACCCAAGGAGGGAGGTACTGCTGATAGAAAGCAACCTTACAATATGAAAATAATAACTTTACACAGTACGTCACGTTGCAACCCATGAAGCATCAGCCAACAGAGCTGCACCTTCACACTATATTCACTTTGATTGAGAAAATTTGGTAGGTTCGACATGACGTTGATTAAAGCCATTATTTGGGATCTGGATGAGACCTTCTGGAGCGGGACGCTTTCTGAAGAAGGGATCACGCCGATAGAGAGCAACATTGATTTGGTCAAGCGCTTGACCGACCGTGGGATCATCAACTCAATCTCTTCGAAAAACCACTATGACCAAACTCAGCAAAAGCTCGAGGATTTGGGGGTTTGGTCCTATTTTGTCTTCGCCAAAATTGGTTTTTATGCCAAGGGCAACGCGGTCAAAGACACTATTGAGGCGATGGGACTGCGGCCAGTGAATGTGCTGTTTATTGACGATAATCACTTAAACCTCAAAGAAGTACAGACCGTTGTTCCGTCGATCCACACCATGCATCCAGATCAGTTGTCACAATTAGAATCGCTGTATGACGTAAAAGGCAAGGATGATAGACAACACAGCCGCCTAAACCAATACAAACTATTGGAACAAAAGCATCAAGCCAAGAGCCACTACGACACTGACTTGGATTTTCTGCGCGACTCCAATATTCATGTTTACCTCAACTCAAGTGTTGAGTCCGATATTGAACGACTCACCGAGTTAGTATCACGCACCAATCAGCTCAATTTTACTAAGCAGCGTGACTCTCAATCAGCACTGACGACGCTAATACGCTCAGACGATTTCGAGACTTTGAGTGTCAAGGTGGCCGATAACTATGGTGATTATGGCTTAACTGGCTTTATCGCGGTGCATAAGCAGCATCAGCAGCTAGTCCACTTTGTGTTTTCTTGCCGGATCCTCAACCTTGGTGTGGAGCAATTTCTTTATCATTACCTAGGGGCCCCCAAACTCAACATTGTAGGTGATGTATCCGGTGAGTTAGATAGCGACTTTTGCCCAGACTGGATAGCTCTAAGCGAGAATACGACGCAGGGTGTGCAATCACAGCCAGAAGCCAAGACAAAGCAATTACATATCCTACTAAAAGGTGGGTGTGATTTGACCCAAATGACCATCTATCTGACCAGCAAAAACGATATTGAAGAGGAAGTGAACTATACCAGCTCAGGCAATATGCCCATTCACCCTGATCACTCATACGTTATGTTGGGTAAGACACGTTATCGCGACAATGTTCCATTCCTGCCGCGCTCAGCCTTTGAGTCCCAACTGTCAGACTCACGTTTTGACTACGTGATCTTCAGTGTACTGATGGACTATACCCAGGACCTGTATCGCTCTGAAGATGGTCATATCACACCGTTTGCGGGTTATTACCGCCCCCTCAAAACCAAGGGCATCGATGAGCGAGAAGTTGCCCAGCTTGAGCAGTTTTATAAGACACATACCAACATTGGCCCAATTAGCGGTGAAGAGTTCTATACCAATCTCAACCAACTGCTGAACGTTATCGCACCTAACACACGCTTAATATTGATTAATGGTGCTGAGGTTGAGCCGCCTTTAAAGGTTGAGCCTGGCTGTGTAGCAAGGCACAAGGAGATGAACAAGGTTGTTGATCGCTTTGTAAGTGAGAACTCAGAGCGGGTTACTCTAGTGGATGTGAGGAAGCTCATCACCAGCACCAGCGACTACGCCTATGATATTCGCCACTATAAGCGCAGAGTATATCAACGCCTTGCTGAACAACTTTCTGGTGTGATCAATCAGAGCACAAAAACGGGTAACGCCTACCTGCTTTATCTGATGCACAAGCTAAAGAGTAAAGGTGTGGTGCGAGTGCTTGCGGATATGATGGAGCAAGTAAACTACCGCCTAACTCAGTGCTATCAACGCCTGTCATCACGTAACCAAAAGTCCGTAGCACAAAGTCGTAAGCGACCAGAATAGGTCACGATATAAGTTACCTGATAGCGCGATGTTAGTCGCGCGCTATCAGCTTAATTCCGCGATAGATACCGTTCACCATGCTCACCACGCTGGCGGCACCAGCAGGCGAGAGCGCCGGCATTGCGACCAGCAGTCGGGTTTCATTTCCACCTCCTGCCATCACAGCCCAGTAGACTGGGCTAAATAGCCCCTCCGAGAGCGCACTGACATACTGTTAACTTTCGTCAAAGTGCACCAAGCCACGTTATTGGTCGCCTGGGTAAGGCTTTACAATAAGAGTGCTTTCTCCACTAATAGTGATCGATATCGCAAAATGCGATCATGCTTTTGTCATACAATATTTTTAAAACATTATTTTGAAAATACTCTTTGAAAAGGCTGTTTGCAAAAATAGCGCCTCCCTGTTTTTCTCACATTTTGGGTAACTCACGTGACACATCTCGATTGGTCAGTACTAGCACTGTATTTTGTGTTTTTACTAATCGTAACCTCGGCGTTTAAGCGCCATGCCAGCAGCGCCGATGGCTTTATCAAGGGCAATGGCGCCATGACTTGGTGGATGGCGGGTGCCACCGCTTTTATGACTCAGTTTTCCGCTTGGACCTTTACCGGCGCGGCCGCGAAAGCGTTTGAAGACGGCCTGAGTATTATGTTTGTTTTCTGGGGCAATGCGCTGGGCTTTTTTGTCTCGGCGCTGTACTTTGCCAAGCGCTATCGCCGCTTGCGCGTGGCGACGGCCATGGACGTGATCCGCCTGCGTTTTGATAAGCTGTCTGAGCAAGTCTTTACCTGGTCAAGCTTTCCGATCACGCTGGTCGGTGCCGCCATCTGGCTCAATGGCTTGGGGGCATTCCTATCGGCGACCTTTGGCATCAGTATCGATATCACGATTATTGCGATTACCACACTGGTGACCTTTATCGCAGTGGCAGGTGGGGTATGGACAGTCTCCGCCACCAACGTGATCCAGTTGGTGCTGCTGGTCACCATCACCGTCGTGGTCGGCGCTACCGCAGCAAAACATGTGGTAAGCCTGCCGGTAGAGTCCGTCCCTGAGATGATGATGGGCGATGATATCTCGGTATGGCAGATCTTTGTTCTGTGGGCCGGGGTGATGATGCTCAAGCAAACCCTTAACACCAATAATGCCCTGAGCAGCTACCGGTTTTTAATCACCAGTAACGAAAAAGAAGCAACACGCTCTGCACTGCTTGCTGGATTCTTGTTTCTTTTCGCACCGCTGTTGTGGTTCTCACCGCCATGGTTTGTTGCCTCGCTGGATGTCGACTTAGCCTCAACCTATCCAAACCTTGGTGCGGGCGCGAACAATGCCGCCTATCTCTACTACATCGAATACTACATGCCCCATGGTCTATTAGGCTTGGTGATGGTCGCGATGTTGGCCGCGACGGTGTCACCCATGACCACCGCGCTCAATCGCAATGCAGGGATCGTGGTCAACAATGTGTACTTATCATTGATTAATCCGACAGCAAGCGATCAACAGCAGATGCTGTGGGGTAAAGCCTCGACCCTTGCCACCGGTATTTTGGCTGGCGCAGTCGCGCTGATCTTCGCTCGTATCGAGGGCTACAGCCTGTTTGATATCATGATGATCTTTACCGCGCTATTGCAGATGCCGCTTTCAGTACCCTCTTTCCTCGCGCTGGTGAACTTGCGCACCCCATCATGGTCTGGCTGGGCGACCGTATGTGTTGGCTTGCTGGTCTCGGCCTTCATGCATTTTATCTTTGACGTGCACTGGCTTGAGCCTTGGACGGGCGTGCTCAATGGTCGCGAGCAGATTGATTTGGTGATTGGTTTGACGCTGGTTGCGCATATCGTGGTCACCGGTGGCTTCTTTATCGCTACGCGTTGGATGGCGCCAAGCCATAGTCATAGCTCAGAGGTAGGGCAACGCCTTGCCACACCGATGAGCGAGCAAGAGCAAACACCGATTGACCATGCCAATGGTATCTTTATGGGCCGAGCAATGGTGGCACTTGGAGTCATTGTTTCGCTGTTTGCCTTCACCACTGAAAGCATATCAGATGCTGCCATCTTCATTGGCATTGGTGGGGCCATCTTCTTGTGCGGCGCTGGCCTTGCCTCGATGTCGCAGCGCCTGCACAAACTAGCACTAGCCGCAGCCTAATTTCGCCGATATAATGCGCCGCTTTTTCGCCCGTGACCAGCACGCCAGCTTCTGGTTGAGGGTAATAAGCGGCACATTTTTTAGGCAAGGTATAGGTTGATTACAAAACTCCCCAAATGGATCGAGTACGGTGCATTTCTTCTCGCGTTTGTCGCGGGGTGTATTAATGCTATTGGTTTGCTCGGCTTTGAGCACCAATCGGTGTCACACCTATCTGGCACGGCAACGCTGATCGGTGCCAGCCTGCTTAATCATACCCCTTCAGTCACCTTGCACCTCGCTGGTGTCGTGGTGGCTTTTTTTGCCGGTGCTGCCCTCTCTGGCGTACTGCTACCGAGCACGGCCGTTAAGCTTGGCCGTCATTACGATACCGCCCTCGCGATTGAGGCCTTATTACTGCTGATTGCGATGTATCTGCTGGCGAATGATTCCTTCTATGGCCACTTTGCTGCCTCTGCCGCATGCGGCCTGCAAAATGCCATGGTGACCACTTACAGCGGCGCGATTGTCCGCACCACGCACCTAACGGGGATCATCACCGACCTTGGGATCATGCTTGGCTCTATGCTGCGCGGTGAGTCATTTAACCGTCGACGCGTACTGCTGTTTAGCCTGATCACACTCGGCTTTATCAGCGGTGGCGCAGTCGGAGCTTACCTGTTCAGCCGCTGGGCCTTTTTTGCCTTGATGGCGCCCTCGGCCATCTGCGCGCTACTAGCAATGGGTTATCGAATTTACCTGCAGTGTGCCGCAAAACGAAAAAAATAGAGACAAGGCGATTATTTCATCGCTATAATCGCCACGTATATTAACTGTAACGACTAACAAAAACTGGAGGACACGAATGATTGTAATGACTTTTAACCACTGGGCTATGCAGAAGTAACGAAAACCACAACCCTTTCCTTACTAGTACTTCCCTACTTTTATCTTCATAGCCCGGACTATCCGGGGTCTAAACTCATCTCGAATTTGACCCTAATCGTGTTATTACTTTTAGGCGCATCGTCACATCTAAAGATCGCGTCTGGGACAATTCGGCAATGAACCAAAAAACGATTATTTCTCAATCAACTATTAATTTAGAAACCACAACAAACACTCAAACACCTTCAATCCAACAGCTTGGATGGAAAGGGTATTTTCAACAGCAACTGTCACTCGAAGACTATGAGGGCAGAGTGTTTGCGCGCGTTATCGCACACCATCGCAGCGGCTATGTGCTCTGCTCTGAACAAGGTGAGATCCGTCTGGATATTCACCATAACCTACCTGCAATGACGGTCGGCGACTGGGTGATCCTCGATGAAGGCCAGCAGTTTGTGAGGCTTTTGGATCGTCGTAGTCTTTTTAGTCGTAAAGCAGCCGGAACCAAGGTAGCGGAGCAGTTAATTGCCGCCAACATCGATACCCTGTTTATTGTGGTTTCGCTTAACGATGACTTTAACCTTAGTCGTATTGAACGCTACCTAGCACTTGCACTGGATGCTGAGGTTGAGCCTGTGGTGGTTTTGACTAAAGCAGACTTGTGTCTCGATAGCGACATGCTCAAGCAGCAGGTCAGCGCACTGAATCCGCTGATGATGGTTGAAGCCGTCAATGCTCTAGACGCCGATAGCGTCCAAAGCTTAGAGGCTTGGTGCAAGCAAGGGCAAACCGTCGCCTTTATGGGCTCATCGGGGGTCGGCAAGTCAACCCTGGTCAATACCCTGATGGGGCAACAGGCACAAGCCACCGGTTCGATCCGCGAGGATGACAGCAAGGGTCGCCATACCACTACCTCACGCTCCATTCACGTGCTGCCTGCTGGCGCAGTATTGATTGATACACCGGGAATGCGCGAGTTGCAGTTGGCCGATTGCGAACAAGGCGTCAGCGAGACCTTCGCCGATATCGAAACGCTCGCCAGTGCTTGTCGCTTCAGTGACTGCGCCCACCAAACCGAACCAGGCTGCGCCATCCAAGCCGCACTGGACTCCGGCGAGCTCGAGCCCCGCCGACTCAACAACTACCTCAAACTCCTCCGCGAGCAACGCCACAACGGCGCCACCCTAGCCGAACAGCGTGCGCATGACAAACAGCTTGGGAAAATGTACCGAAGCGTGCAAAGCGCAAGCCGTCAGTTCAAAGGTAAATAAGAAGATTCGAGGGGACTTGCGCTAGGGTGCGAGGTGCGGGGACGGACTGCGTCCTACGAGGTGCGAGGAGTCAAACGCACGTGATAAACTCCTCGCATCTCGGAACGAAGTGAAACTCGAACCTCGCACCTGCTCAAAAACGCTAGCTTTTGAGCGTGAGCATGCCTTCGGTGACGATGAAGTCAATGATGGTGTCTAGGCCTTGGCTCTCTTTGAGGTTGGTGAAAACGTAAGGCTTGGTTGGGCGCATGCGGGCGGTGTCTTGCTCCATAACCTCGAGGGAAGCGCCTACATATGGGGCGAGGTCGATTTTGTTGATGACCAAAAGGTCTGAGCGAGTGATGCCCGGACCACCTTTGCGCGGGATCTTCTCGCCTTCAGCAACATCAATCACATAGATGGTCAAATCCGCGAGCTCTGGGCTGAAGGTGGCGCTGAGGTTATCGCCGCCGCTCTCGACAAACACCACATCGAGGTTTTTGTGCTTTTTCGCCAGCTCTTCAACCGCGGCGAGGTTCATTGAGGCATCTTCGCGGATCGCTGTGTGTGGGCAGCCACCGGTTTCGACACCGATGATCCGATCCGGCTCTAGCGCCTCAGCGCGAGTCAAAATTTTTGCGTCTTCTTGGGTGTAGATATCATTGGTCACCACGGCGATATTGAGCTTATCGCGAATCGACTTACACAAGACCTCAAGCAGGGCTGTTTTACCCGAGCCCACCGGCCCACCAATCCCGATACGTAGTGGTTGTTTGTAAGTTTCCATTCTGTTCTGTTCCTATCTTTTTTATGAGCGAAATAGCCGCGTGTACTGGGTTTCATGCAGGGCACTGGCTAGGGCAATCGACGGCGTAAAGCTGCCAATCATCCACTCTTCTATTTGTAATGCGCTCGCGATCACGCGAGGAAAGCTGTCGGTAATATTGATCAAGGCCAGCTGGCCATCGGTCTGCCCAAGGGGAATCAATTTCACCCCGGCAGTCACCAAGTTCTCAAGCCAGCTCCATAGATAGCCTTGCTTTAAGGTATCGATATCGATAGACCACGCCCTAGCCGCAACACACAGCCCTAATAGCTGGTTGGGCTGACAGGGTAAGTCCTGTATCAGGCTTAAATCGATATCCAGTTTGCCAAGCAAGGTGCTCATTGCCAGGCCACGCTGGCGCTCTTCGGCGCGCAGCTCACTGGTTTCACGGCTGGTGTACAGCACCTCACTCCAGTGAATTAAGGTATCCGTATCCTGCTCACCCAGCGCGTGGTAGAACTTTTCTAGTACTGGCAATTCGAGGGTCGCAATGCTCGACTGCGCCATGTATTCAAGCCACTGCTCCATGCTGGCGCGATCATGTACCCATCCCGCCTCCACGGCATACTCTAGCCCTTGAGAGTAGGTAAAGCCGCCAATCGGGAGCGATGGGCTGATCAACTGAAACAAGCGGTAGCAAGCGATCTGCTTCGGGCTTGTGCTGAGCGGATTCATTGGCAGGCTCCGCGCTTATGCAGCCAGTAGTAGCACGGCGCTTGCTGAAGCAACACCAAGCGATAGCCACTTAGAGCGGAGCACTTGGCCTACCATGTTCCCTGCCGCCATTAGCGCTGCCGCACTGAGCAACATACCCATTGCAAACAAAGATACGCTACCGGTCGCTTCAACGCCGTGAGCGTAGCCGTGGAAAAACAGCATCGCTACCGCGGCGCCACTAGCGACGTTAACGCGTGCAGTTGAAGGTGAGAAGGCTTGCCATAGACAAACGCTCACCACAAACAATGAAGCAATGATCGCAGGTTCAACCATAGCGGCAAAGCCCAGCATTTGACCTGCAAACAGACCCACCATCAATGACGCAATGCCTGCACCTGCCAGTTTAAGTGCTTTCGTGCGCGTCAGTGCAACGCAGGCTACCAGTAGACCAAAAGCGACCAGCATGATCAGGTGATCCACACCGGTCACAGGGTGCAAAAGGCCTGCAGAGAAAGAGTGGTGGTCATGACCTGGGTGTGCCAATGCCAGAGAAGGGGTAGCCAACAGCGCTAGAGCTGCAGTAAATTTGGTTTTCATAATCGATTCCTTTAGGGGTATTTTTATTCCGTAATAACGATGCGTATCTGCATTAATGGTGATGATGATGACCACCTGAGCGGCCGCCATAAGCGCCGCCCTCTGGCTCAAATGGTTGCAGCTCTGAGGTCACGGTTGCCCCTAAGCCTTCCACCATCTCGTCAAGCACATGGTCGTGCTGGTAGCGCACCCAGCCCGCTTCAACTTGCAGCGGCACGTGACGGTTACCAAGATGGTAAGCAACGCGGGTCAACAGATGCGCATCATCGCAATACACACTCGATACCTGCTCAGGGGCAGCCTTGACCTCAACCACTAAGCCACACTCACTGTGCAGCTGCTCACCACCACGTAGAATGTGCCCGCGCGGCAAAAACAGCCCGGCCTCACGACCATCGTCGAGGGTGACCTTTAGGCGACTCTTGATCCGGCTATCGATGGGCAGGCTCAAGTAACCGTCGGCCTGATTACTGCCTTGGCTGTCGATCTGAGTTAGTTCAATCATGTTGTTATCGGCTCCTATACAACTTAATCAGGAAATTAAAACAAGAAATAGCGCTGGGCCATCGGCAGCACGTCGGCTGGCTCACACACTAGAAGCTCACCATCGGCGCGCACTTGATAGGTTTGCGAGTCAACCTCAATCTTCGGCATCCAGTCATTGAGCTTCATATCTGACTTGCTGATATCACGGCAGTGGCTAACCTCACCAATCAGGCTATTGAGACCCAACTGCTCAGCGATGTTGTCTTTGGCTGCTTGCTGTGAAACAAACAGCATTGATGTGTTCTGACTCGCCTTACCGTAGCTACCAAACATCGAGCGGTAGTGAACGGGCTGCGGGGTCGGGATAGACGCATTTGGATCACCCATCGGCGCCATCGCTATCATGCCGCCCTTTAGGATCACGCTTGGCTTAACGCCAAAGAAGGCCGGTTTCCACAGCACCAGGTCGGCAAGCTTGCCCGGCTCAATCGAGCCAATCTCGTGCGCCATACCATGGGTGATGGCAGGGTTAATCGTGTACTTAGCAACATAGCGCTTAAGGCGGAAGTTATCACTGTAGCTAGAGTCTTCCGGCAGGCTGCCGCGCTGCACTTTCATCTTGTGCGCGGTTTGCCAGGTGCGGGTGATCACCTCACCCACGCGGCCCATGGCTTGTGAGTCGGACGCGATCATCGAGAATGCCCCAAGGTCATGGAGAATATCCTCGGCCGCAATCGTCTCGCGGCGGATACGTGACTCGGCAAACGCCACATCTTCGGCTATCGATGGCGATAGATGGTGACACACCATCAGCATATCGAGGTGCTCATCAACGGTGTTGATGGTGTAAGGGCGAGTTGGGTTGGTAGAAGATGGCAGAACATTCGCCTCGCCTGCGGCGCGAATAATATCTGGCGCATGACCACCACCTGCTCCTTCGGTGTGATAGGTGTGGATCACGCGATCACCAATCGCGCCTAGGGTCGATTCGACAAAGCCCGACTCATTAAGGGTATCGGTGTGGATGGCTACCTGCACATCCATCTCATCCGCCACGGTAAGGCAGGTATCGATGGAAGCCGGTGTGGTACCCCAGTCTTCATGCAGCTTGAGCCCGACTGCACCAGCGGCAACTTGCTCGCGCAGCGCCTCAGGCTGACTGGCATTACCCTTGCCCAGCAGGCCAAAGTTCATTGGGAACTGATCGAGCGATTCCAGCATCCGATGCATGTTCCAAGGCCCTGGGGTACACGTAGTCGCATTAGTGCCGGTGTTAGGCCCGGTGCCGCCGCCAATCATCGTAGTGACGCCAGAGGCTAGCGCCTCTTCAATCTGCTGTGGACAGATAAAGTGAATGTGTGAGTCGATACCGCCCGCGGTGAGGATATTGCCCTCACCCGCTAGGACCTCAGTACCTGGGCCAATTACGATATCAACGCCCGGCTGCACATCTGGGTTGCCCGCTTTACCTAACGCTTGGATACGACCATTTTTGATCGCCACGTCGG
The DNA here is from genome assembly GCF_055391395.1 of Vibrio sabulosilitoris. Classification (NCBI taxonomy): domain Bacteria; kingdom Pseudomonadati; phylum Pseudomonadota; class Gammaproteobacteria; order Vibrionales; family Vibrionaceae; genus Vibrio; species Vibrio sabulosilitoris. The sequence goes on along the minus strand of NZ_AP029599.1, from coordinate 1,176,818 downwards.
CCTTAACGATGCCCCAGTAATCCAAGACCACGGCATTGGTGATCACCAAATCGGGGGTCTCTGCACTTGGGCGCTGGCTCTGCCCCATGCCATCGCGGATCACCTTGCCACCGCCAAATTTCACTTCATCGCCATACACGGTGAAGTCTTTCTCAACCTCAAGCCACAGCTCTGTATCTGCTAGACGTACCCGGTCTCCCAGCGTGGGACCAAACATCTCGGCATAAGCCTGTCTGGATATCGTCGCCATTTTCAATCCTTTGTTTTTGTTTTGGTTGCCCGCAGAGCTTGCGGGCAGAAATTGAAGTTTTCAGGCAGGCGGTTAGACCTTACCCATCACTTTACCTTGGAAGCCATACACCTCTAGCTTGCCGGCGTAACGCACCAGCTCAACCGTGCGCGATTGGCCCGGCTCAAAGCGCGTCGCGGTACCAGCAGGAATGTTGAGACGAAAGCCTTTGGTCTGCTCACGGTCAAACTCGAGCGCTTGGTTGGCTTCATAGAAGTGATAGTGAGAGCCAATCTGAATCGGCCTGTCGCCAAGGTTCTTGACGGCCACTTTGCAGGTATCACGTCCTTGGTTGATCTCTATCTCACCGCTTGGGGTTTCAATTGCGCCAGGGACGAAGCCACCGACGGCTACTTTGCTTGCTGCCATCATCGCCTCCTTAGACTATCGGCTCGTGCACTGTGACCAACTTGGTGCCATCAGGAAAGGTTGCCTCGACTTGAACATCCGGGATCATCGAGGGCACCCCCTCCATAACATCCTCAACGCCAAGCAGGGTGCGCCCATAATCCATTAGCTCAGAGACAGTTTTTCCTTCGCGAGCGCCCTCTAAGATGGCGCTGCTGATAAAGGCGATCGCCTCTGGGTAATTAAGTTTTAAACCTTTGTCTTTGCGCTGCTTAGCCAGTAGGCCTGCACAAAAAATCAGTAACTTATCCTTTTCTCTTGGTGATAATTCCATGTTACCGCTCACATCTTATTTGAAATTATGTTGCCCAAATCCTAGGTCGGTCTGGCGTGGTATCGGTGAGATGCGCGCGGGTGAGTTGCCACACGGCGCTGAAAATATCGATCATCGACTCGCTCCAGTGACCGAGTGCTCGCACGACCAACATCTGTTCAACCTGAGTTACACCAAGTAAGATACCTGGCTGCCCATTGACCTTTGGGATCCCTGTTGTACTAGAACAGAGCAAGCTCTGTACCAACTCAAGCAAGTGCATATCATTGGTTTTGATATACAGAGCTCCAACCAATGGATAATTAAGCAAACCTTTATTAATCATTAACTTATCACCACCAATAAAATTTAACCCTTCGGTGATAATTCGTTTTTCATCGACGAATATCTCGGTTTTGCCAATCAGATGACCACGGTCAAATCCCTCATTTAGTGCAGGGCGACCAAAACAGTGCATCTCCCAGCCCCAAAACTGTGCATCGGCATCCAGGTGGATTTCGGTGTCCAAGCGACTGTGCGCGTTGGGAAAAAAGATATTCTCTTGGGGAAACCACTCCAATCGCGCCCCCGATTTGACCCGCAATACTTGGGTTTGGCGCGCGTATTTATTATCAGAGCGGTAGAACTTGGTCGCCCCCGGTGTGGTCACTAGGACCTCGGCACCATGGTCGACATCGACATTGATGGATAGGGTATCGCCACCCACTACTCCACCTGGCGGGTGGAGTAGATAGGTATGACAAGTGGTGCCATCAGGATAAAGCGGCCGCTGGATTGCCAGCGGTCCACGTTGAGAACGGTGCTTGAGCACCGTTTTATCGCCGCGCTGGGTAAAGGTCAGGTCAAGCTGCGCCTTCCAGCCATCACGGATATCCTGCTCAATTGCACCACCAATCTGGTGGCTCGCCGTCGTATCACACTCCAGCACTGCACTCATACGGTCAGATACTCCTTGATCAAGCGCTCATCCAGCTCATCAATCTCACCTTGTGCGACTTGGCGACCGCGGTCGAGGATACAGAAGCGATCACCAACCTTACGCGCAAACGGCAGTTTCTGCTCCACCAAGAGCACAGTCAGGCCGAGCTTTTCATTCAGCATGCGGATAATATCGCCGATCTCCTGGACGATATTGGGCTGGATGCCCTCAGTAGGCTCATCGAGGATAAGCAGTTTCGGGTTAACCACCAGCGCGCGACCAATCGCCAGTTGCTGCTGCTGACCGCCGGAAAGGTCACCGCCGCGGCGATGAAGCATCTCTTTCAGCACTGGGAAGAGCTCAAAGATAAACTCAGGGATCTTGCGATCGCCCTTAGCGCGGATCGGCAGACCCACCTCAAGGTTCTCTTGGACCGTCAGCATTGGAAAAATCTGTCTTCCCTGCGGGACATAGCCAATCCCTTGTCGTGGACGCTCTTCGGCATCCAGCTTGAGTAGCGACTGCTCGCCAAGTTTGATATCACCGCTCTGGACTTTCACTAGGCCCATGATGCATTGCAGCAGCGTGGTTTTACCCACGCCGTTACGACCCATAAGCACAGTGCACTTACCCTCGGGAATAGTCATATCTAGATCCCACAGGGTATGACTCTCACCATAAAACTGGTTTAACGATTGAATCTCTAACATCCTATTCTCCGAGATAAACTTGTTTAACTTCTGGGTGGGCTTGAACCTGGTCCATGCTGCCTTCAGCCAGTACGTGACCTTGGTGCAACACGGTCACGTGGCTGGCAATCGAGCGCACAAAGTCCATATCGTGCTCAACCACCACTACCGAGTGTTTACCGGCCAGTGAATTAAGCAGCTCTGAGGTACGGTCCATCTCTTGGTGGGTCATCCCTGCAACGGGCTCATCGACCAGCAGCAGTTTTGGGTTTTGCATCAGCAGCATGCCGATCTCCAGCCACTGCTTCTGACCGTGAGATAGGTTACCGGCGCTGTTGGTCGCTTCATCTTTGAGATGGATAAGCTCTAGCACCGACTCCAGCTTGTCGCGCTGCTCGCCGCTCATCTGTGCGCGGAAGGTTCCCCACACCGAGCGCACGCCCGCCATCGACAGCTCAAGGTTTTGCCATACGGTGAGACACTCGATCACGGTTGGCTTTTGGAACTTACGCCCGATACCCGCATTCGCGATCTCGGCTTCGTTCATCTTAAGCAGGTTGATGTTTGAGCCAAGCCACACCTGACCACTATCAGGTTTGGTCTTACCCGTGATGATGTCCATCATGGTGGTTTTTCCAGCGCCGTTGGGGCCGATGATGCAGCGCAACTCACCCTCACGGATATAGAGGTTGAGATCATTGATGGCGTTAAAGCCATCAAAGCTCTTGTTCACCCCTTCGACATACAACAGTACGTTGTGGCGGGTATCGATCGCCGGGTGCACATCCGGCCTTAGAAAAGAAAATACCTCATCACGTCGCGTGAAGGATTGGTAGTTACTCTTGATTTGCTGTACCGATTGCAATGCACTCATGCCGTGGCCTCCTTCACTGGTGTCTCTGCTTTCTTATCGCGCTTAAATAGCTTGGCAAGCAGCTGAGTTTTGCTGCTAATAAAGCCCATCACCCCTTGCGGGAAATACATGGTCGATAGAACAAAGATGCCACCTAAGGCAAACAGCCATACTTCTGGAAACTCAACCGTAAACCAGCTCTTGGCGTAGTTGATGATAAGCGCGCCGAAGATAGCACCGAACAAGGTTGCACGGCCGCCAAGCGCAACCCAAACCACCACCTCAATCGAGTTGATTGGCGTGAATTCACCTGGGTTGATAATGCCGACTTGAGGCACATATAGGGCACCAGCAATACCGGCGATCACTGCCGATAGCACAAACACCCACAGCTTGATGCCATCAACGTCATAGCCCATAAAGCGGGTGCGCGACTCGGTATCACGAATAGCCAGTGCTACTCGTCCTAAACGCGAGGTGACCACCATGCGGCACACTAGGTAGCTCAGCATCAGTGCCACGCCAGTGATCACAAACAGGGCAACCTTAGTGCTGTCGCTTTGTAGGCTAAAGCCAAGAATATCTTTAAAATCGGTCAGGCCATTGTTGCCACCAAAGCCCATCTCATTGCGGAAAAATGCCAGCATCAAGGCGTAGGTCAATGCCTGAGTCATGATGGATAGGTAAACGCCAGACACCCGTGAGCGGAAAGCTAGGTAACCAAACACATACGCCAGAGCACCAGGTACCAGCACCACCATCAAGGCTGCAAACCAGAACTGATCGAAGCCATGCCAGAACCACGGCAGTTCCTCCCAGTTAAGAAACACCATAAAGTCCGGCAGGATTGGGTCACCATAGACCCCACGGTCGCCAATTTGGCGCATCAGGTACATACCCATCCCATAGCCACCGATGGCAAAGAATGCCGCATGGCCAAGGCTTAGAATGCCGAGGTAACCCCAGACCAAGTCCAAGGCAAGTGCCAGCATCGCATAGCTGAGGTATTTACCTAGCAGTGAGACGGTAAAAGTCTCAACGTGCAGTGGGTGGCCAATGGGGAGTAACGTATTGGCCAACGGGACAAAAATAACAGCAGCAAGCAGAACCAGGAGGGTAATTTGCCCACCACGATCGCCGCGCATGGCTGAAAGAACAAACGATTTCGACTGCATAATGCGCTCCTTAACCTTCAGCCGCACGGCCACGTTGAGGGAACAGGCCTCGTGGACGTTTTTGAATAAATAGGATGATAAACACCAGGACTAAGATCTTGGCTAGAACCGCACCGGCCCATGGCTCAAGCACCTTGTTAAACAGGCCAAGGCTGAGACCTGCCACCAGCGTGCCCCATAGGTTGCCGACACCGCCAAACACCACCACCATAAACGAATCAATGATGTACGCTTGGCCCATGTTTGGCCCGACGTTAGTCAGCTGCGACAATGCAACCCCAGCGATACCGGCCACACCAGAGCCAAGACCAAAGGTCATCGCATCGACGCGCTCAGAGCGAATGCCCATTGCGCGCGCCATGGCGCGGTTTTGCGAAACCGCACGAACCTGCAAGCCTAGCGGGGTTTTCTTAAGCACCATCAGAAGGCCAAAGAACACCATCACGCAGAAGACGATGATGTACAGGCGGTTATAAGTCAGCGAGAGCATTGGGTTAATCTCAAGCGCCCCTGACATCCAACTTGGGGTACTTACTGAACGGTTGAGTGGAGAGAAGATAGAGCGCACCGCTTGCTGCAAGATAAGACTGATACCAAAGGTCGCAAGCAAGGTTTCCAGCGGGCGGCCATAGAGATGGCGGATCACGCTGCGCTCAATCAAGATACCGACCAGACCGGAGACGATAAAGGCCATTGGAATCGATAGGATTAATGCAAGGCCTACTTGCTGTGGCAGCAGTTGCTGCATCACGTAGGTGGTATAGGCACCAATCATGATCAGCTCACCATGGGCCATATTAATCACGCCCATCACGCCAAAGGTGATCGCAAGACCAATCCCGGCGAGGACTAACACTGAGCCCATGCTCAAGCCAAAGAACACGGTTTCAACGCCAGCATATAGGCTTTGGGATTGCTGATACTGGGACAAGGCTTTGTTTGCAGCAGACGCAACCTCGGCTGCAGGTTCAGTCGCCAAAACTTTATTAAGGGTCTGCGCCACAATCGGCAGCTTATAGTCACCGATGGTATCAAGCGCCGCGACGCGCTTAGCATCGCTTTGCTCTGCGTCATTAGCGATATCTATCGCCAGGGCCAGCTCAATCAGCTCAGCGACCTTGCTATCGTCTTCAATCGTCAGACGAGTCGCCAGTGCCTCAAGAAGCTCATCATCTTCGGTACCTAGCAGGGCCATCACGGCGCTCTGACGCACACTGGCCTCATCGCTATTGATACCCAGCGAGGCAAGCTCAGCACGAATTTCACGCCGTAAGCGGTTGTTAACTCGCACCCGTTTAAATTGACGACTGTTCTCGATCGCCAGCGTTTGCTCGCTCCAAGCATACTGTGCCAGTGGCGCTTTTTTCGGATCATCAATCACGAACAGCGCCTGATGGTGCTCGCTTGAGGATTGATCAAAATAGTACAATTGGCCGTTCAGCCAGCTGTTAAGGATGAGTTTGGCCTGATTGGCTTCACTGTTGGCCACCAGCCATTCAATCGCTTGCTGTTTGTGGCTGTTGTTCTTACCAATCAAGGCTTGCTCGAAGCTTGCCTGATCGCTCACCGCCGCCCAGCTCACGCTTAGCGAGGCAAGCAGTAAGCACACTGCTTGAAATATTTTTAATACATTCTTCATTTCTTAGGTCCTTCATCAACCAAGCATTGTTATTGGTTGGTTAGGCTTTTGGCCTACCATGTTCTTTTTGCTTGGGTACCACGAATAACGGCGCCTCAAGGCCTGAGGCGCCGTAACAGTCAGGGATTAGTTACCGCCTGCACATGTCTTGGTTTCGATGTTGAATGCGCCACAAGAGAATGGCTTAGACCAGCTCGAGTACAGCTTGGCCGATTCAGGAAGGTATTTAGACCAGGCATCACCTGCGACTAGACCGGTAGTTTCCCATACGATATCAAACTGACCATCGTCTTGGATCTCACCAATCAGTACTGGTTTAGTGATGTGGTGGTTAGGCATCATAGTCGAGTAGCCACCTGATAGGTTTGGTACTGAGACGCCGATCATCGCATCTTGAACGGCTTCAGAGTCAGTGGTACCTGCGATGGTGACCGCTTGAGTCCACATGTTAAAGCCGATGTAATGCGCTTCCATTGGGTCGTTAGTGACGCGGTCTTCGTTCTTGATAAAGCTGTGCCAAGCTTCGACGAACTCTTCGTTTTGGTCAGTATCGACGCTCATGAAGTAGTTCCAAGCGGCTAGGTGACCGACTAGTGGCTCTGTATCCATACCAGATAGCTCTTCTTCACCGACCGAGAAAGCGATAACCGGGATGTCTTCCGATGACACACCTTGCGCACCGAGCTCTTTATAGAATGGTACGTTCGCGTCACCATTGATGGTAGAGACAACGGCAGTCTGTTTGCCTTCCGAGCCAAAGCGCTTGATGTCTGAAACGATTGATTGCCAATCTGAGTGACCAAATGGCGTGTAGTTGATCATGATGTCGGCTTCATCGACACCCTTAGCTTTTAGGTATGCCTCAAGGATACGGTTGGTTGTACGTGGGTAAACATAGTCCGTCCCCGCCAGTACCCAACGCTCTACTTCCAGCTCTTCCATCAGGTAATCAACCGCTGGGATAGCTTGCTGGTTTGGCGCGGCACCTGTGTAGAATACGTTTTTCGATGACTCTTCACCTTCGTACTGTACTGGGTAGAAAAGAATGCTATTGAGCTCTTCGAAGACTGGTAGCATCGACTTACGCGATACCGACGTCCAGCCACCAAACACCACGTCGACCTTCTCTTTCTCGATCAGCTCACGGGCTTTTTCCGCAAACATTGGCCAGTTAGACGCTGGGTCAACGACAACTGCCTCAAGCTTTTTGCCTAGCAGGCCGCCTTTTTTGTTCTGCTCATCAACTAGCATCAACACGGTATCTTTCAGTGTGGTTTCACTAATCGCCATCGTGCCTGATAGCGAGTGCAGAACGCCGACTTTAATTGTGTCGTCTGCAGCGAAAGCCGCACCGCAAGAAAGGGTTAAAGAGGTGCACAGTGCTGCTACCGATAAGTTGAACTTCTTGTTCATAGAGGATACTCCATCAAAGTGAATTGTTATTCATTCAATGGATTACAAAAACGGTGCCAGATTGTCTTAGAGTTAGAATCAAAACTTAAAGCATTGATTTATAAGGACATAAAACAGGGGGCACCTCATTAACTGCATTTTAACCTCCACCATCACTGCCTCAGCTTGGTGCAATATTGACTCTATTGAACCAAAATGAAGAATTTGCTTAGAGATAGGTGCATACACTGCGCACTACCAGTGCAAGTGGATATTATTGAGAAACATTATGGGGCAAGCGCAGCCTCTATTAGGCCTAAATGCAACCCCGTCAGGTCATCATGATTAGTGCGATAGCCCCCACCGACCACCGTGGCGACCGGTAAACCTGCCTGACTGGCGATTTCAAACAGCAGTTTGTCTCGATGTAAGATGCCTTGTGCCGAGATAGACAGATAGCCGAGTTCGTCAGATTGGTGAATATCCACTCCAGCGTCGTAGATAATCATGTCTGGTTGGTGCAAATTTATCGCCATTCGCACCACCTGCTCAAAGCTGTTCAAAAACTCATCATCTTGTGTCCCTATCGCTAATGGCACATCCAAATCCGAAGCCGGCTTACGGGCGGGAAAATTTTTCTCACAATGAAAAGACAAGCTAATGATATCGGGATTATTGCCACACAATGTAGCCGTGCCGTCGCCATGATGGACATCGCTATCCACAATCAGCACGGTGCCAATCTCATCACGCTCTAGTGCCTGCTGCGCGGCAATCACCAAATCGTTGAACAGGCAAAAACCACTGCCAAAATCCGCATGCGCATGATGATAGCCACCACTTAAATGAATCGCCCGACCAGTTTCTAGCGCTTTCTCCATCGCTAGCACAGTGCCCGCGGCTGAGGTAAGAGTTCGGGTGATCAACTGCTCACTCCAGGGAAAGCCAATTCGACGCATCTTGGCAGCAGCAATATCTCCTGAAACCAACGCATCGACATAATCAGAGCTGTGGGTTTGCTTGACGACCTCAAGCTCGAGCACTTGTGGTTGGAAAAAGGCCACTTGAGCGTCCCAGTGAGGATCAGCGTTGCAGCGCTTTTGTACGGCGCGGTGCAAGTAACGATACTTATTGATCGGATAACGATGCCCTTCGGGCAGTGGCAGTTGGGAATAGATGGGGTGGTAAATTAACGGCAGCATGCCCTAGACTCGTCGTTCCATGTTATGGGCAGTATAAAAGAAAACCGCGCGCTTGGCAGTAAGCCAACCGCGCGGTTATCAGGTCACGATGATTAATCGGCTACCATCAGAATTGGTCTTCTTCTGTTGAGCCGGTCAACGCCGTGACAGAGGAGTTGCCACCTTGAATCGTGTTGGTCATACGGTCAAAGTAGCCGGTGCCCACCTCTTGTTGATGCGCGACAAAGGTGTAACCTTTTTCTGCTGCTTCGAACTCAGGGCGTTGCACTTTTTCAACATAGTGGCGCATACCCTCGCCTTGTGCATACGCGTGAGCCAACTCAAACATGTTGAACCACATGTTGTGAATGCCTGCTAGGGTGATGAACTGGTATTTGTAGCCCATGTTCGCTAGTTCTTGTTGGAACTTAGCAATGGTTTCCGCATCAAGGTTCTTCTCCCAGTTGAACGATGGCGAGCAGTTATACGCTAGCAGTTGCTCTGGGTGCTCAGCGTGGATTGCTTCAGCAAATTTACGCGCTTCTTCAAGGCATGGCTTAGCGGTCTCACACCAGATAAGGTCTGCGTATGGCGCATAGGCCAAGCCACGTGCGATCGCCTGATCAATACCCGCACGAACGCGGTAGAAGCCCTCTGGCGTGCGCTCACCTTGGATAAAGTCCTGATCGTACGGATCACAGTCGGAAGTCAGTAAGTCAGCCGCATTGGCATCGGTGCGCGCGATAACCAAAGTAGTGGTGCCCGCTACGTCTGCTGCCAAACGTGCTGCCACTAGCTTTTGTACAGCTTCTTGAGTTGGTACTAATACTTTACCGCCCATATGACCGCATTTTTTCACTGAAGCCAGCTGGTCTTCAAAGTGCACACCAGCCGCTCCTGCATCGATCATCGATTTCATCAGCTCGTAAGCATTGAGCACACCACCAAAGCCCGCTTCCGCATCGGCGACGATAGGCAAGAAGTAATCAACACCACCCTCATCTTCCGGCGCTTTGCCATTTGACCACTGGATTTGGTCTGCGCGGCGGAACGAGTTGTTGATGCGTTTCACCACAGAAGGCACAGAGTCTACCGGGTAAAGCGATTGGTCTGGGTACATGGTCGAGGCGGTGTTGTTATCTGCTGCTACCTGCCAGCCTGATAGGTAAATCGCTTCGATGCCTGCTTTGGCTTGCTGCACTGCTTGACCACCAGTTAGCGCGCCAAGGCAGTTCACATAGCCCTTTTTCGCGCTGCCATTGACCAGTGACCAAAGCTTGTCCGCCCCGCGCTGGGCGATAGTATTCGCCGGCACCATAGAGCCACGTAGCTCGACGACTTCCTCTGCGGTGTAGGTGCGTTTAACGTTTTTCCAGCGTGGGTTTTCTGCCCAGTCTTTTTCTAGTGCTTCAATTTGTTGGCGGCGAGTAAGTGTCATGGTCGTTCCCTCTTTCATTTCATGTTAGTTATTGCTCGCAGTACCAATGATTTCGTGAACGAAACTAAAGCGAGTTCAGTGTCACCTTTATGGTGGTTATAGTTATGGTTAATCTAAATAGTCGTATCCCGGTACGGTTAAGAAGTTGGTCAGCTCGTCGCTGGTGGTCAGTCTTGCCATCAGCGCAGCAGCCTCAGTGAAGCGACCGCTTTGGTAGCGGGCTTCGCCCACTTCCTGTCTAACCACCTCGATCTCTTCAGCCAGATACTGCTCAAACAAGTCCTTAGTCACTACTTGCCCGTTATCGAGTGCTTTTTCGTGCTGGATCCATTGCCAGATTGAGGCGCGTGAGATCTCTGCGGTGGCCGCATCCTCCATCAAGCCGTAGATAGGCACACATCCATTACCTGAGATCCAGGCCTCGATGTATTGCAAAGCGACGCGAATATTGTGGCGCATGCCCTGCTCGGTGCGCTCGCCCTGGCAAGGCTCAAGCAGCATCTCGGCAGTAATTGGATCATCGGTGTCCCTAAGCACATCAAGCTGGTTAGTACGCTCGCCAAGTGTGGCATCAAATATCTCTCGAGCCGTGTCGGCAAGGCCTGGGTGAGCGACCCATGTACCATCGTGACCATTGTTGGCCTCAAGGGATTTGTCGTTGCGGATCTTGGTGAGCACCTGCTCGTTTTGCTGTGGGTCTTTGGCAGGGATAAACGCCGCCATACCGCCCATCGCAAACGCACCGCGCTTATGACAGGTGCGCACCAACAGGCGCGAATATGCATTTAGGAAAGGCTTATCCATGGTGACAACCTGGCGGTCAGGCAAGATGCGCTCAGGGTATTTTTTCAGGGTTTTGATGTAACTAAAGATGTAATCCCAACGCCCACAGTTAAGCCCGACAATGTGCTCTTTGAGGGCGAATAGGATCTCATCCATCTCAAACACGGCCGGCAAGGTCTCGATCAGCACTGTGGCTTTGATCGTTCCGGTATCAAGGCCAAAGTAATCCTCAGTAAAGTGGAATACCTCACTCCACCACTTGGCCTCATGGTGCGACTGTAGCTTGGGTAAATAGAAGTAGGGACCACTGCCCTTAGCTAGCAAGGCTTGGTGGTTGTTGTAGAAGTACAAAGCGAAATCAAACAGTGCACCGGGAATGATGGCGCCGTTAAATTCAACGTGCTTTTCTTTTAAGTGCAAACCACGCACGCGGCAAATCAAGACTGCCGGATCGTCAGACAGTTGATAGTGCTTACCATTATCTGGGTTGGTGTAGTCGATTTCACCGCGCACCGCATCGCGCAGGTTTACTTGGCCATCGAGTACTTTGGTCCAAGCGGGCGACATTGAGTCCTCAAAGTCGGCCATAAACACCTTAACATTGGCGTTGAGAGCGTTAATGACCATCTTACGATCAGTGGGACCGGTGATCTCCACTCGTCGGTCCTGCAGATCGGCAGGGATACCCATGATCTTCCAACTTCCCTCGCGAATATCTGCGGTGTCGGGGTTAAAGTCTGGTAATAGTCCATTATCAATCGCCTGCTGACGAGTTTCGCGCTCGACAAGCAACTCGTCGACTCGACCGGCGAATCGTGCGCACAACTGAGTTAAGAAGACTTGCGCTTGCTCGGGAAATATTCCTTGATGCTCGATACTTAGGCTGTGCGTTAGCGAGACCATAGGTGGGTTATCTTGGGCGTGACTGTTTGAGTTGCTTGAGGTCGGTTGCGTTAACATGATCCGTCGTCCTTAGTCAGATTTCATTTGTAACTTACAAACTACATTTTTATTATCCTTTCCTTCGATATCGACACCGCGACTACTGAGTAAAACCTCACTTTTCATCCTTTTTAGTCGTCATACCTTAGGTGCTAATTTAGCTTGCTTGACATAGTAAAACCTTATATCAAAGGGCGAAAAAGGAAAACCTTCAAAGTTAATCAAAAGTTAAATTTGAAGTTTTGTATTGTCTGTTCTAATGCCTTGCCTAATCGACTTATTTAGTAAGACTTACGTAATTTAATTACACCAATCCTGCTACTGAATTACCTACCGCATCGATATGATTTGTAGCACGTTTGACAAGGCACTGTAATTTAGAGAGGTTTTGCAATTATGAAGGGGTAGACAATGAGCGAGCGTATCCGTAATGAGTGTAAAATTAACATTGTGAAATTTCACAATTTTATGAAAACTTCCCCACAGAAAAGCTGTGAAATTTGACAATAAAAAAATCACAGATAGTTAAAAAAACCAATCGGAACAGAAAACTCAGCATAATAACTGGAAAATTAGATTTATACTGGCATGAGACTAGGGTGAAATGTGCTGAATGCGACTAACTTGACTCATTTCAGAGGCACATTGTGTGCCTCCTACGCGAAAAAACTAAGCATATTTGGGCTTGCTGGCTGTGTGCAAGTTATAGAAGCTCAGAGACCACCTCGGCCAACTCATCAAAGGTCGCCGTGCGCGAGGAGCTTGGGCGCCACACCAGGCCAATCTTACGATAAGCCTCTTGGCCAGGTGGATCGACGATGACCAAGTTTTGGTTATCGAGCAAGCCGTGCTCAATCGCCATCTGTGGGATAAAAGTGGTGCCAAGGCCGTTAGCCACCATTTGCACAAGTGTGTGCAAGCTAGTGGCGCTAAATGGGTTAATCTTCTCTTTCTCGGTCAGTGCGCACGCGGACACGGCATGCTCGGTCAAGCAGTGCTCTTTTTCGAGTAAGAATACCGACTCATTGGGCAAATCATCGTAACGGATGGGAGCGGTGATCTGATCGGCCTGATTGCGGCTGATGATCATCTTAAACGGATCTTCGCCCACGATACGGCTGTGCATCTCGTCGATATCCACCGGCAAGGCCAAGATCAGCACATCCAGCGAGCCTTGGCGCAGCGCCGCTAACAAGTTAGTCGTCGTGTCTTCTCGCAGCAGCAAGTCCAGCTGTGGGTAGCGGGCATTGACCTCTTGGACCAAATCACAGAGTAAAAACGGTGCAATGGTTGGGATACAACCGACGCGCAATTGACCTTGCATCGAGTCACCCTGGCACAGATAGCCAAGCTCGACGATATCTTGCCCCTTGGCAAGAAGCTCACGACCATGCTCAACCACTAGCTCACCGGCATGGGTGAACACCAGCGGGCTCTTTTTGTCTTTTTTCTCATACAGCGGACAGCCAATCAGCTCTTCGAGGTTTTGGATCCCCTTACTCAGCGTCGATTGACTGACAAAACACTTTTCAGCGGCCTCGCTGAAATGACGGGTTTCGTGCAGGGTGATCAGGTAATGGATCTGCTTTAAACTGGGCCACTTATTCATAGGAATGTCAGGTAAATATCATCAATTTGTAACCGAGCTAACATCGCAGGCGGCATAGGTTTAACTATCGCTTTTTTCGATTAACTCAATCTATTTAATTCGCTTTTTTCTATATTAACTTTTGTACTAGTATTTGTCCCGTACAAACGAGACCCAAACCAACACCTGATAATTAACGGTTTGGAATAAAACAATTTTTTAGGAGCAAAAAAATGGTACTAGTAGGTCGTCAAGCCCCAGACTTCACTGCAGCAGCGGTTCTAGGTAACGGTGAAATCGTTGATAACTTCAACTTTGCAGAGTTCACTAAAGGTAAGAAAGCGGTTGTTTTCTTCTACCCACTAGACTTCACTTTCGTTTGCCCATCAGAGCTGATCGCTTTCGATAACCGCCTAGCTGACTTCCAAGCTAAAGGTGTTGAGGTTATCGGTGTATCAATCGATTCTCAGTTCTCTCACAACGCATGGCGTAACACTGCTATCGAAGATGGCGGTATCGGTCAAGTTAAGTACCCACTAGTTGCTGACGTTAAGCACGAAATCTGTAAAGCGTACGATGTTGAGCACCCAGAAGCAGGCGTTGCTTTCCGTGGTTCTTTCCTAATCGACGAAGACGGTCTAGTACGTCACCAAGTTGTTAACGACCTACCACTAGGCCGTAACATCGACGAGATGCTACGCATGGTAGACGCTCTAAACTTCCACCAGAAGCACGGCGAAGTATGTCCTGCACAGTGGGAAGAAGGTAAATCAGGTATGGACGCATCACCAAAAGGTGTTGCAGCGTTCCTATCTGAGCACGCAGAAGACCTAGCTAAGTAAGGGTCTCGCACCAGCGCTCAACTGGTGCCTTGGTTGGAAAGTTATAAAACAATCGGTGCAAAAAGCACCAACGCCAATCAGTTTTAGCATTAGCAAGTAAAGTCTTAACGATAAAAGCCCGAAGTTTTCTTCGGGCTTTTTTGTTTTGAACAAGAGGCGAGATTCGAGATCGCTGCGCTGCGAGAAGCGAGAGTTTTAGCGGGTGTTGTATGCCCATCTGTCGAATATATGTACAGCTGACGCTGAACTCCTCGCTCTCCGTAGGGCAACGCCCGTACTCGCACCTCGCACCCTTTTTTTGTCCCGTGTTTTGCTGAATAGACAAACCTATCGCTAAAAAGACAGATGGTATTCATTTACGGACTTTAAGTGCTTAGGGTCTTTAAAGTCTGTCGGTGTGTATTTAAGATGGCTCTCAACTGATGAGTGCTGGCAAACATTTACACTGGGCTCATACAACAACGAATTGATACATGGAGATTCAATCATGGCTTACTTCTCTCTAGCCTTCGGTACGGCAACCAAAAACCGTGACGGTAAAATCATCGAAGCGTTTTTTCCAAACCCTGTTTTTAACCCTGCTGACGAACTTGTTCAAGCACTTGCTAGCGTTGCAGGCTACGAGCAAGGTAACCAGGCTATTGAAATCTCTGCTGAGCAAGCAGCTGAGCTAGCAACAGCTTTTGCTGCAAATGGCGATGCGGCTAACGCGTCTTTTGCTGAAAAAGCGGCGCAATCAGCGCAGCCATTGGTGCTGGTTATCCTAGCGACTGATGAGCAGCCACAGAGCGTTGCTGAGGGCTTCCTTAAGCTGCAACTTATCTCAAACCGCCTAGTTCAACCGCACGGCACAGTACTTGATGGCATCTTTGGCCTGTTGCACAACATTGCATGGACTAACGAAGGCCCAATCGATCTGCCTGAGCTAGCTGATCGCCAAATCGAAGCTCGCCTAGCGGGTCGTGCGCTCAGCGTAGACTGCGTGGATAAGTTCCCGAAAATGGTGGATTACGTGGTACCAACAGGCGTGCGTATCGCAGATACCTCTCGCGTGCGTCTTGGCGCACACGTAGGCGAAGGCACCACAGTCATGCACGAAGGCTTTATCAACTTCAACGCAGGTACCACTGGCGTGAGCATGGTTGAAGGCCGTATCTCTGCCGGCGTTGTGGTTGGTAATGGCTCAGATATCGGTGGTGGCGCCTCTATCATGGGCACGCTATCGGGCGGCGGCAAAGTGGTTGTGTCTATCGGTGAGAACTCACTACTTGGCGCTAACGCAGGTCTTGGCTTCCCTATGGGTGACCGTTGTACGATTGAATCTGGTCTTTACGTGACTGCTGGCTCAAAAGTGCGCATGCTTGACTCTACGGGCAACGAAGTGGAAGTGGTTAAAGCGCGTGACCTTGCCGGTGTTTCCGACCTACTGTTCCGTCGTAACTCGGTAACTGGTCAAATTGAGTGTCTGGCGAACAAGTCAGCGGTTGAGCTGAACAGCGAGCTGCACAAAAACAACTAATTAGGTTGTTCATGCAGTAAACAACTGCCTATTGAATATCACAAAACGGTCTCGCGATGAGGCCGTTTTTTCGTCTATTGCAACAGTTTTCTCCCCTTCCCCTGTAGAATGACCCAGTTCGGTGCATACTTTACTCAATGATGAATTAAGTATGGATGTGCCTATGCCAGTCAATGCTATCTCCACCCCTCGTTATGTCGTTGCTCTTGATCAGGGCACCACCAGCTCGCGTGCCGTGGTTCTCGACCATGATGCCAATATTGTCGCTACCTCACAGCGCGAGTTTAGCCAAATCTATCCTAACGCTGGCTGGGTAGAACACGACCCGCTAGAGATCTGGGCAAGCCAAAGCGCTACTCTGGTCGAAGCGCTTGCTAAGTC
The DNA here is from genome assembly GCF_055391395.1 of Vibrio sabulosilitoris. Classification (NCBI taxonomy): domain Bacteria; kingdom Pseudomonadati; phylum Pseudomonadota; class Gammaproteobacteria; order Vibrionales; family Vibrionaceae; genus Vibrio; species Vibrio sabulosilitoris. The sequence continues at coordinate 1,160,506 of NZ_AP029599.1, read as the reverse complement.
TGAAATTCGCAGCGATCAAGTCGCAGCGATCGGCATTACCAACCAGCGTGAAACAACCGTGGTGTGGAATAAGCACACTGGCAAGCCCGTGCATAACGCCATTGTATGGCAGTGTCGGCGCACCTCGGCAATCTGTCAGACAATGAAGAAACAAGGACTGGAACCAGAGATCCGCGATAGAACCGGCCTGGTGCTTGACCCCTACTTTTCTGCCACCAAAGTGCAGTGGATTTTGGATAACGTCGAAGGGGCTCGAGAGCAAGCCGAGGCTGGCGAGTTATTGTTTGGCACCATAGACACCTGGCTGGTATGGAAAATGACGGCAGGGCGAGTGCATGCCACCGACTACACCAATGCATCACGCACCATGCTGTTTAATATCAACACGCTCGAGTGGGACCCGCGATTGCTTGATCTCTTCACCATTCCGGCCAGTATGATGCCAGAGGTTAAACCCTCTTCGTCCCTGTACGGGCAGGTCAATATCGGTGGCAAGGGCGGTACTCGAATCCCCATCGCTGGTATTGCGGGCGATCAGCAAGCAGCGCTGTTCGGTCAGATGTGTGTCTCGCCAGGGCAAGCCAAGAACACCTACGGGACAGGCTGTTTTTTGTTGATGAACACGGGCAAAGAGAAGGTGGTGTCTCAAAATGGGATGCTGACCACCCTCGCTTGTGATAGCCAAGGAAAGCCATGCTTTGCGCTCGAGGGCTCGGTGTTTATGGGCGGAGCAGCTATCCAGTGGCTGCGAGATGAGCTGAAGCTGATTGCCGACGCCAAAGACAGTGAGTATTTTGCGACTAAAGTTGACTCCTCAAACGGTGTCTATGTGGTACCCGCCTTTACTGGCCTGGGCGCGCCACATTGGGATGCCTATGCGCGTGGCACCATTGTCGGCCTCACCCGCGGTACCAGCAGCAATCACATTATCCGCGCCACATTAGAGAGCATCGCCTATCAAACCTATGATGTTCTCAATGCCATGCAAGCCGATGCGGCACTAAGCACCAGCACCCTCAAAGTGGATGGCGGGGCGGTTGCCAACAACTTCTTGATGCAATACCAAGCCGATCTGCTCGACTGTAAAGTGATAAGACCTAAGATCACCGAAGTCACGGCACTCGGCGCGGCTTACCTAGCGGGACTGGCAGTGGATTTTTGGCCCGATATTGATGTGCTCAGAGACAAAGCGGATATCGATACCTGTTTCGAACCACACCCCGATGACACTAAGCGTCAGCAGCGCTATACAGGTTGGCAGCGGGCCATCAAGTGTGCCCGGGTTTGGGCCGAGTTAGAAAGTGGTGATAACCAATAAAACCAAAGTAAGTTTTCACTGGCTCAGTCTCGCAAAAATGAATATTGAGCCGCAGCTTCAAGCCAAAACACTGGGTTGCTCACGGTTAGCCTGAAAACGTTTTCAATATACTGACTACAGGTCTCCATATCCATGGTGTTTTTACGTAAGCGATACCCCTAATTCGTTCACGTCAAAATGGCTGCGGATGACACAAGATTAGGCACTACAGAATGAATGGATTGAACAACCCTTATGCACACCCAGGCAACCCACTTGATCTTTTGGTCATTGGTGGGGGGATTAACGGTGCCGGTATTGCAGCGGAAGGCGCGACTCGCGGCTTATCGGTCGGTGTTTTTGATGCTGCAGACTTTGCCTCATCGACGTCTTCGGCAAGCTCCAAGCTGATACACGGTGGACTACGCTACCTAGAGCACTATGAATTTCGTTTAGTGGCAGAGGCGCTTGCTGAGCGGGAAATCCTGCTTAAGAAGGTGCCCCACCTCTCTTTTCCAATGCGCTTTCGCCTACCCCATCGGCCGTTTCTGCGCCCGGCATGGATGATACGTGCCGGTCTGTTTCTCTATGATACCCTTGGTAAATATCCTGTGGTTGGTCGTGAAGACTCAGTATTAGCCAGTAGCAAGCGGGTCAACCTGAGTGAGACAGGCTTGTTCAAGCCTGATATCCGTATTGGTTTTGAGTATTCCGACTGTTGGGTTGATGATGCGCGCTTGGTTTTAGCCAACATGCAGACGGCTCGAGATAATCGTGCGGTGGTGCAAAACTACTCTCGCGTGGTGAGTGCGCAGCGCGAGCAAGGTTTATGGAAGGTTTGGGTTGATAATTTGCGTACCAAGCGCAAAGAAACGTATTTTGCCAAAACACTTGTCAACGCAACCGGTCCTTGGGTTAAACACTTTTATGATCACCATTTAACCAACCCGTCCCCGCATAATGTTCGCCTGATTAAGGGTAGCCATATCGTGGTGCCCAAGCTCTACGACAGTGATGAAGCCTACATCTTGCAAAACCAAGATGGACGAATTGTGTTTGTGATCCCTTACCTCGACAAGTACTCCATGATTGGCACCACCGACCAAGAGTACCATGGCGACCCACGCGATGTGGCTATCTCAGACCATGAGATTGACTACCTGATCGATATCATTGGCCAGCATTTTGTGCAGGGTATTGAGCGTGACGATATTGTCTGGTCCTTTAGTGGGGTACGCCCTCTGTGTGATGACGAAGAAGCCTCACCGCAGGCGATCAGCCGCGATTACACGTTAGAGTTAGAGCAAGAGTTGGATGAAGCGCCGCTGCTGTCAGTATTTGGTGGTAAGCTCACCACCTATCGCAAACTGGCCCAAACGGCCATCGACAAGCTCACGCCCTATTTTCGTCATATCGCCCCACCACTAGAGTGCGCCGAGCCACTGTTTGGGGGAGATTTAGATACTGACCTTCGCAGCTATACCCTGCAGCTTGAGGTGCGTTACCGTTTTGTTGAAAAGACTCAGCTTGCTCGCTATGCCAAGCAGTATGGCTCGCAGGTCAAGCAACTTCTCGAGGGGATCAAATCGGTTGAGGACATGGGACAGCACTTTGGTGGCAGTTTATATCAGCACGAGGTCGACTTCCTGATGAACACTGAGTGGGCCTATAATGCCGAGGATATCTTGTGGCGTCGTACCAAGGTCGGCCTCGAGCTATCCGCTTCACAAGTGCAAAGCGTTGAACAGTATATTCAACAACAACACTCAAAGCTTTGCTACTTATTCCGCAAGTAACCTATTAGCCAGGATGCCCATCCACTCTTGGTGTATAGAGCATTCTGGCAAATTTCACCACAAATAGGCTAAACGCCAACACCCATAAGCCAGCACTTAACTCTATCCAGCGCAACATCAGCTCAGGATACAAGGCGGTCCCAAGGCTGCGGAACAATGCGGCAGCGATGATGGCAGCAAAGGCCAGACTCATCGAGGGGCCTTGATAAATGGCGCGCCCAGTATGCCCCATAGTGACGCGAGCAATCATCGATAAGATAACACCGCCAAACGTACCAATCGCAAACAAATGGATAAGTGCGTGCTGTGCTACGAGGTTGTCCCAAGCGCCACGCAGCACCAAGCTAATTGGTAAACACAAATAACTCAGTTGCAATGACCACAGCAGCGGCTCCTTTAAGGTTAACCATGGTCGCCAACGTAACACACGCGCAAGCTGAAACAGGCCACCTGAAAGCATTAGGGTGGGGGCGAGTTGGAGATAGCTCAGAGGGAAAAAGCTTAAAATAAACAATCCAATCAAAGGCAGGTTACTGAGCCACTCTAGCCAAAGCAATGGCTGTGGCTTACTAAACTCAAGCCGTCGCGCAGTAAAAAAAGGGATAACCCTCCCCCCCATCACAGAAAGAAGCAAGGCGAACCACCACAGCATCGCTTGCCAAACCACCGAGGCACTGAACGGGGCGACTCCCTTGATCGTCGCATAACTGGCAAAGTTGGCTGCGATGGCAAGTAAGAATAGCGGAACAAAAAAGAGGTTGCGCCAACCCTTAGCCTTAAACACTCGGCTACCAACTTCAAATGCAGTCAAAGTCAAGAAAGCCGCCTCAATTGTCGCCACTAGCCACAAAGGGGCTGGTGTCCAGAATAATACTCGCACCATAAGCCACAGGGTAACAAGCCACCCTAGCCGGTAAGACTTAACTCCAAGTATTCCCGTCCAATTTTGCACTGCCGTCAGCACAAAGCCAGCAACAATCGCCATACCAAAACCAAACATCATTTCATGTACATGCCACCACAGTGGAGGAACGGACAGCTGCGAGGGGGCTCCAGTGCGAAACATCCATACCCAAAGCCCGATAGCCACGATGGCGTAGAGGCTACCCAGTAAGAAAAAAGGTCGAAAGCCAAGTCGCAATACCGGGGTAATGCCCTCTTCAACCTTTCGGTCAGTGATGTTTAACATGGAAAAAAGTCCTCTGCGGTGCATTTTTGCTCAGTGTATCTACACTTTAAAACATGCACAACATATACATGTTTTATATGTCAACGTTTCCATATTGTTAAGTTGATAATTATCAATGATATATATTATAAGATATTTTTTTCATTTCTATTATTGCTCTGTTGTTACACTTAGGTTGTAATAGCTATACCCAATTAACCTCAAGATGCGCAAAACATAAGGGAGAAGAACCAATGGCTACCATCAAGGATGTCGCGAAAGAAGCAGGTGTTTCTGTCGCCACGGTCTCTCGGGTTCTTAACAACTCGCCGAAAGCGAGCAAAAACTCCATCGATGTGGTGAGTGCAGCGATGAAAAAGCTGGGTTACCGCCCTAATGCCACAGCCAGAGCACTGGTTAGTAAGAGCTCTAGCACCATTGGTGTGCTGGTAAGTGATGTCTCGGACCCCTTTTTTGGTGTGATGCTTAAGTCCATCGACCGTATCGCCCATCAAAATGACAAGCACATCCTAGTTGGTAACGGTTACCACGATGCTGAGAGTGAGCGCCGCGTGATTGAACTGCTGATCAATAGTCGCTGTGATGCGCTGGTGATCCACTCTAAGGGCTTGACTGATGAGGAGTTGATCGCCTATGCCCGAGAAGTCAAAGGCTTAGTACTGATCAATCGCACCATCCCTGAGATCGCAGAGCGCTGCATTTCGCTGGATAACTATCGTGGTGCCTACCTGGCTACCGAACACCTGATCAAACAGGGTCATAGCAAAATTGCTTGTATCTCCTCAACGCATCAAATTGACGATGCCGAAGAGCGGATTAAAGGCTATCGAGAGGCGCTCAAAGACAATGGTATCGAGCTGCATAGCTCTTATATCGAATACTGTGAGCCGAACAGTGAAGGTGGAGAGCAGGCGATGACTACCCTGCTGAGTAAGTCACTCGATATGACTGCGGTCGTAGCGTACAACGACTATATCGCCGCAGGCGCGCTGTCGATCACCCAGGAAAACAGCATATCTGTGCCTGATCAGCTGTCGATTGTCGGCTTTGATGATGGCTTGATCGCCCGCTACGTCTACCCACAACTGACCACCGTGCGCTACCCTATCGCTATGATGGCAGAAAAGGCTGCCGAGCTTGCCCTGGCCTTGGCTCACGATGATCAAAGTAATCAAGATTCAATTTGCTACACGCCTACCCTAGTGCGTCGTGACTCAGTGACGCGACATCTTAGCTAAAAACTCGCGCTCTTAAAGAACTAAGTCTCATACTTTCCTAGACTTATGCCTAGTTACTGGCAAACACTAGGGAAAGTATGAGACAGCAACACACCCTGATAACCAATCTGCTAATCCTGTTGTTAATGGGCATCGCGCTTTTTGCCTTCAACCCGTTTATAGCCCGTGAGGAGACCTTACTCCTCTATGACAGTAAGCGTTTTTTTGCCATGGCGGTGATCGGTCTCAGCCTCATGGCGATAGCGCTAATCCCCTTGGTTAGACAGTCTATTGTCGCCAGTTGGCAATCACTCACTCTCACGACACAAAGCCTAGTTGGCGTGTTTTTTTCTTCTAGCCTGATTGCTACCCTGTTTGCTGTCTATCCATTTGGCGCTATAACACACTGGCTATATTTGATTGGTTTAACGGCTCTGCTGTTTACCCTTCAGCCTATCGCCTATCGTGAGCGAAATAGGATTTGGCTGTACTTTTGTTGGATCAGTGTGTTGCTATTTTTAAGTGTTGCTCTTGGCTTCTGGATGCGGCTTGGACAGGGACTCAATGTCAGCCAGTCAACGGTGCTAAGCTTTGTCAATCCGCGCTTTCTCAATCAGGTACAGATCTGGCTCGTGATCCCAATAGCCTACCTGGTTATTCTCCAAACGCGGCAAGGAAACAGTACTCTTCTCACCCGTAGTTTACTCATTCTCCACTGTGCTATTATCGCCGCCACCAACGCACGAGGGCCAGTTGTCGCCTTGCTCGGTGCGTCTTTGCTGCTCATCTACGCAGATAAACCAAATCGCCAACTGTGGTGGCAACTTATGTGGCAGAGCGCATTAATCGGCTTTATAGTCAGCAAGATTTTTCTTTACCCTTTGCCAAGCTTCCTGCTTGGCCACACTTTTGAACTTGTCTCAGAGGAGATTAAGGAGTCTGCCCGCCTTCAACTGTGGAAAGAGACCTTGTCGATGAGCAACTTTTGGGGGTTGGGAGGTGAAGCTTTTGTTTGTGATAGCGATAAGTTTGGCCGGCCACACAACTCGGTTCTCAATGTTCTGGTTCATTGGGGGGTATTGGCAGCGATATCCTACGTATTATTGAGCGGTAAGGCACTGCTGGTTACCTTACGCGCCACCAGCACCCGCATTCGTGTCGCTGGGGCAACACTCTTGGCGGGACTAGCCTATAGCCTAGTCTCGGGGGTACTAGACTCACCGCTCAGTCAGCTCTTAGCCGTGCTGAGCTGTGCGATTTTTTGGGGGGCACTGCACCCATCTCCCCCAAGCACGGAAAAAAAATCTCACCGCCTGGGGTTTATACTGATCGCTGTTGCCCTGATTTCTCTTGGCTCACTCACCTACAAAGGTTACCAGAGAGCAAGCCACTACCCAGAATATCAACCGCAGATAAAAACTCAGTTCTGGTTGGGATACAACTGCAGCGCAGACCCCGACAGGAAGTGACTCACTTGACCACAGCTCGCACACACTCAATTAACCATTTTAGCGGCTCTTCATGTTGGCGAGATTTGAGGTACAGCAGTTGAATATCAAAATCGGCAACTTCAATCGGCGCCTTAACCGCTTTAAGCGCATGATTGTCCATCTCCATTTCAGCAAAGCGCTTTGGTACTGTGCACACCAACTCTCGCCCTGAAAGCAGGCGGCGGATGGTTAAAAAGTGACGAGAGCTTACTCCGACCCGGCGGCTTATGCCTTGCTGCGCCAGCAAAGCATCCACCATAGTTTGTAAGTTCCCATCCGGGCTCACCAGAGCCTGCTCTACTTGAATAAACTCCTCTAATGAAACAGGGTCGGAAAAACGCACCATTTTGGGGTCAAACAAGCATAAGTGTTGCTCGGTATAAAGCCGCTCTGAGCAATACCTTGACTGGGCTTTCTCGATACTGCCGATGACGACATCGATCTCATGACGCTCAACCATCTCGTGGTAATTGCTACGATTGACATTGAAGAAACTCACCTGTGCTTGCGGCGCCTGACTCTTGATAGCATCATACAAAGCAGGGGCAAACAACTGCTCTGCATAATCCGTTAAACCGATTTTGCACACCCCCTTAAATGCATCAACAACAAACTCGCCTTGAGCTAAAAACTCGTACTGAATGGTGCTAAGTAGTAAGTCAACCTTGGGTGCAAGCTCAATTGCACGCCGTGTTGGCTCCATGCGTGTGCCCACGCGCTCAAACATCGGATTGGCAAACAGGTGACGAATTCTCTGTAAGGTATGACTCATGGCAGATTGACTGACAAAGCACTGCTCTGCAGCGAGGCTGACACTGCGCGTCTGGTAAAGGGCTTGAAAGGCGACCAGCAGATTGAGGTCAACGCCTTTCCAATTGAACTGATTCATTGGTAAATCCCATTTGATTCATACAATGTATTAAAAGCATTAATTTGAGTAATTTTAATCCATTCTTTAAGGTGTGCACTAACTAATTTGAGAAGAGACTCTGGATCATGTTTTCCCTGTTTAAAACTTTCTTTCTGCTCGGCTGGGTGAGCTTTGGTGGGCCTGCGGCTCATATTGGCTACTTTCGCAAGACCTTCGTTGAAAAGCTAAAATGGCTTACTGATGATGAATACGCTCAATTGGTAGCGCTCAGTCAATTCTTGCCAGGCCCCGGCTCCAGTCAGGTTGGTTTTGCGGTAGGCTATAAGAAATCCGGGCTCATCGGGGGGGGGCTGGCATTTATTGGCTTCACATTGCCTTCTGTGATCATTATGTTGGTTTTGGCCACCTTAAGTGCCGAGCTCTCAGACTTAACCTGGTTTGACTCTGTCATTCATGGGCTAAAACTGCTCGCCGTTGTAGTGGTTGCTGATGCGACCTTTGGAATGTATAACAATTTTTGCAAGAGCAAAGTGGGGCTTAGCCTGTTTGTGTTTACTGCGCTCGCCTTACTTATCTTGCCAAGTATTGCCACTCAAATCATTGTGTTAATGATTGCCGCAGTCATCGGAATGCAAACCCTGCAAGGTGAGGCGCCAAAAAGCAATGTGCGCTTTACCGCGAGTTGGTCACCCTTGCTTCTTTTCTTCGCCTTATTTGCGGGTCTGCCATTTATCGCCCACCTCACTCCAGAGTTGAACCTGTTCAATAGCTTCTTCCAAGCAGGCAGCTTGGTTTTCGGTGGCGGTCATGTGGTCCTGCCCCTACTACAAAATTTAGTGGGTGAGCAGCTAGGTCCCGATACCTTCTTAACTGGCTACGCCGCGGCTCAAGCCGTACCAGGGCCGATGTTTACTTTTGCGACTTACCTCGGCTATGACCTGCTACCAACTGCACCTATCTGGGGGGCAGTGTTGGCTACCCTAGCAGTTTTTTTGCCAGGTTTCTTGCTACTACTGGGCGTGTTAAAGCATTGGGACGCACTGGCCGCCATACCCAAGGTATCGGGCGCTCTAAAAGGGGTCAATGCTGCAGTCGTTGGCTTGCTGCTGTCAGCGCTGTATCAACCTGTCTTCACCAGTGCGGTTTTATCCGGAGTAGATTTTGCCTTGGTGGTTGCCGGTCTTTATTTGCTTAAGCACAAAAAGTTGCCGATCGTTTGGATGGTCGCGCTCTTTTCTGTCAGCGGCCTGATCACGCAGATGTGGTAAAGAGAAAAGCCCCCAAAGCTAGCCTTTGGGGGCAGGGATTATTCATTGGTTTGGGCGACGACTAAATTCGCCTCTCTTACCTTCTCTAAGGCTCGAGCTAGATTCTCATTGGCAACCTTATAGTAGGTAGGCTTCTTATCGATCGCCTGTTCTAAATATGGGATGGCTTGCTCATAGTTACCCTGAAGCATGAGGAAATATCCGACATTATTTAACGCCTCAGCCACATCCATCTGTTGCTGAAAAACATTCAAGGCACGCTTGATCTCGCCATCACCCAGATAAATCAGGGCGAGGTTGTTCAAAGCTTTCTCATTGTCAGGCTGTTTATCCAGAGCGGACAAGGTATAACGTCGCGCTGCGGAATAATCGCCGGACATATAGAAGGAATACCCGGTATTAATCAGTGCATTGACAGAAGCCGAATCGATTTGCAATGCCTTACGGTAGAACACCTGTGCTAGGTCATGTTCTTTTTCAACATCATAAATCACCCCAAGCCCAGAGTAGGCCTTTAGAGGAGACTGTCGGTCAATCACCAAACCGTTTACTTTAATACCTCTATCCTCATCCTGGACCTTGATCGAGACATTATGGCCTTGACGAATTTGGTCTGCATTGATGGCACGATAGAAGTAGGTCTCTCCCAGAACAACATCCCCAGACTTGGTATAAAGTACACCAAGTTGTTCAAGAACCTGTGCGTTATTGGGGTTTTCTTCTACCGCTTGTAAATACGCCTTTTCAGCTAATGGCCCGTTGCCTCTCGCTTGATGTATTCGACCAATCTGGTAGAGCGATTGGTCTTTCATTGCCGCATCATCAAAGGATAGAGAGCGAATATACTCGTACAGCGCAAGGTCATAGTTACCCTCACTCAATGCTTGGTCACCACGCTGAATGGCTTCTATTTCACTGGTTGACGGCGTTTTACCTGCGATTGAGTCGATCGGCTTGCCTTCATACAGGGACGTATCTAGCGCCGAGGCAGAATCTGAGTTGGTATTGGCACAGCCAGCCAATAACATGACTAGGGTTATACATCCTATCTGTATAGTTTTCATAGTTTGTCCTTATTACTTACCCAACGTTGCTGTCAAAGAGAGAATAGAAGGGCCAACGGCGACGATAAAGAAGCATGGCCAAATAAACATCAGCAATGGAAAAATCATCTTGGTTGGGATCTTCGCTGCAATCTCTTCCACCTCTTGGTTTCTACGATCACGGTAGTCATCAATGTATTCGCGTAGGGTTTGCGATAAGCTACCACCGATTTTGTTGGCATGAGCTAACATAGACGCCAGGCCCGATATATCCTTTAAGCCCGTTCGCGTCACCAAATCCTGAAACGCATCGGACATCTCAAAACCAGCTTTTATCTTGACACAAACCGTGTCCAACTCGTCGGCCAAATCAGGGTGAGAAATGACCAGCTCATCCGCTACGCGGCGCAGAGCGGCGTTGAAACCGAGACCCGATTCGGTACATACCACGAGTAAATCCAGAGCGTCAGGAACACCCGCTCGCATTTTTGACTGACGTTTGTCTGCTAAACGGTTTAGTCCCACATTCGGTAAATAGAGCCCGACGGCGACACTGGCAATCATCCAAAGCTCCACATTGGACATATCCGGACGCAGGAAATACAGCATGGCAGCAATGGCTCCACCACTAAACAAAGCAATTCCTTTTAGGGCGTAGAAGATATTCAATGCACTAGCGTTGTGATAACCCGCATGCATCAGGCGATGCCTGACACTTTCCCGCTCTTTACCACTGCTTGGCGCCATTATCGGTGCCAACGACTCAAGAGTATTTTCCAGGCGTTGATTTTTCTGTGTACCTAATCCGCTATCGTCACTCTTGAGCGTGTCTAACTTGTCTTGTAAAGGGTTACGTGTTCCAACGAGCAAGACCGATACGGTTAAGACCACTAGTACTGTTGAGACTAGGGTCAAAGAAAGGAACACAGTCTGTTCATTGAGCTCGAAACTCTCCAGCCAACTAAAAATCGTTTCCATATCACACCTCAAAGTTCACTATTTTTCTGATCCACAGTGACCCAATACACAAGCTAATCACTCCATATATAATCACGGAAGGGGCGCGTGGATCCGTCAAAAGAGGGTCGACATAATGCGGATGCATAAGGTACATCACAACAAATAACACAAAGGGAGACAGCACCAAAATCCAGGCAGACAGACGGCTCTCTGCAGAGATAGTCTTGATTTTTCTTGCCAGCTTAAAGCGTGCCCGCAGAATTTGACTTACTTTTTCCAAATTCTCTGATAGGTTACCACCGGTTTCCTTTTGCAATAACACCGCACTAGAGAATGCCAGCATTGATACCGTTGGGGTACGTTCTGCCATCTGCATAATTGCTAGTCGCATATCATACCCGTAGTTCAGCAGATTGAAGGTGTGGGTAAATTCTGGTCCAAGAGGGGATGGCATCTCTCTTCCTACCTCGCCAAATGCCTGGCTGATCGGCTGGCCTGCCTGGAGCATCCGACGCATAATGTCTAGCGCCTCCGGGAGCTGGTTCTCAAACTCTGCCAGCCGCTGACTGGTTTTATGTTGAAAGAAGAAGTGAATACAAGCCCAAACCAGGCCAAATGCGGCCACCGGAATATAAAAAGGCTGCTTGAGCACCACCATGACCAAGGCAAGTGACGTTGATGCCACTAACCCAAGAAACACCACGAGAGATAGACTCCAACTATACCCTGATAATTCAATAGACTTCTTAAGAGAGGCTAGAAACTTGAAAGAGACTAGCTTCCTATCCAGTGGTGTAAGTTCTTTAAGGTAATGCTCATTGAGCAAAGAGGTTGTTTCATCATCTAAATCAGCTTGAGACTCTTTTAATCGTTTGGTCAGTTCCTTGTGGCGAACTTTATTGCCCGCCGCAGGAAGTATCAACGCCTGTGAGATAAAGACCACAGCGAGAAATAGAAGGAAAAAAAAGTAGCCCGCATCTTGTGTTTCAGTCATGACAACCCCCTACGAATTGCGCTCATTAAACAGTTCATACGGCACATCTAAGCCACGTTTTACCAGCTGGTCATGACAGTCTGGAACGATACCCATGGCGGTATAATCGCCTATTACATTGCCCTCAGAATCCACACCTTGACGCTTGAAACGGAAGATCTCTGACATAGTGATGATTTCTCCTTCCATGCCGTTGATCTCAGAAATACTGACCATGCGTCGTTTACCATCCTCTTGACGCTCCATCTGAACGACTAAGTGGATTGCTGAGGCAATTTGCGAGCGCAGGTTCTTGGTGGACATATTCCAGCCTGCCATCGAAAACATGTTCTCTACTCGACTCAACGCATCCCTTGGGGTATTAGCGTGAATCGTCGCCAAAGAGCCATCATGGCCGGTGTTCATGGCAGCAAGCATATCAACAGCCTCTGCGCCACGTACCTCACCAAGAATGATTCGGTCTGGTCGCATACGAAGACAGTTCTTGACTAAGTCACGCTGGGTGATCTCCCCTTTCCCCTCAAGGTTGGCTGGACGAGTCTCTAGTCGAACCACATGGGGTTGCTGAAGTTGCAGCTCTGCAGAGTCTTCAATGGTCACGATGCGTGCCGTCTCAGGAATAAAGCCTGAGAATATGTTCAATGTCGTGGTTTTACCTGAGCCTGTACCACCAGAAATTAATATATTGAGTTCGCCTTGAACGGCAGCGTCGAGAAAACGCGCCATCTCATTCGACAGGGAGTTGTAGCCAAGCAGGTTATCCATGGTCAGTTTATCAACCGCAAAACGACGAATAGAGACGGATGGACCATCGAGGGCTAGAGGGGGAATAATGGCGTTAACACGCGAGCCATCAAGCAGACGAGCGTCTACCATTGGGGAGGCCTCGTCGATACGACGGCCGACCTGACTGACGATACGATCGATAATATTGCGCAAGTGGCGTTCATCTAAGAAGGTATAGAGAGTGCGCTCAAGCTTACCATGACGCTCGACGTACACACTTTTGGGACCATTAACCAAAATATCAGAAACGGTAGAGTCATTGAGCAGCGGCTCAAGGGGGCCAAGACCAAATACCTCGTCCTCGATCTGCTGAATAATACGCTTACGTCCCTCAGCACTGAGCACATGAGTTTGATCCGCTGCCATGAGCTGCACGGTTGCCTCATGAAGATCTTTTTTCGCTCGCTCTGTCTCCAGACTTGCCAACAATCCAAGATCAAGTGTCTCCAACAGTTTCTTGTGATAAAAGTGCTTAATCTCTTGCTCTTGCTCTTGCTGCTGAAGTACCTTTTGCACGGCGTTTTTTTGCGCTTGTACCTCTTTCTCGCTCAGTTTCGACTGAGTAGCCTGAGTCGGCAGGGGCTGTACGACACCCCTCTCCAAAGTTGCCTCATCTCGTGTGTTTTGTGCTCTCACATCCGCTGTGGCTAACTTATCCTGCAACTCAGGGTTAATCGCTTTTCTCTTGAAAAACATAATATTCCCCTAGCTTTTTTCAGGTAAACAGACGTTTAATCCAACTCTGTTTTTCATCTTGTTTTGGCATCATGGTATGCGCAAACTCTTTGACTCCCTTGGAAATCGCACTGTTGCTTTTCACGTCAATCAAAGGTTTGCCCAAGTTGGCACTCTCTATTGCCACCTTGAAATCGTTAGGTATCAAGTGCAGATCACAACCATTTATTGTTGCTTCCATGTCCTTGATGCCTATCTCTCCCCGTTTCTCATAACGATTGACAACGACCTCGATCTGCGGGGCTTGAATGCCAAACTCATAAGAGAGTTGCTTAATCATTCGGCCGGCATTTTTGATAGAGACAAGATTCTGCTGGGCGACAATGTAGGTTTTGGTCGCAGGGGCCAATACATTGGCGAACAAACGATCCATGCCACGCGACATATCGACGATAACGAACTGATAGTACTCACGCAAAACCGGCAGAAGCTTGCGCAGTTGCGGGGCTTTCTCATAATTGTCATGGCTATGATCATGGTCAAAAGCCAGCACATGCAGCCCTGAGGAGTGTTTTGAGACCAGTCCGCCGAGTGAGCTTTCATCAATGTCACCTACTTGAGCAATGGCATCGGCAAGGCTGTACGATGAACTGATGTTCAAATAGTCCTCTATCACGCCAAACTGTAAGTCTAAATCAAGCAACAGCACCTGCTCTGGATGATGAGCCGCAATTTCAAGCGCGGAGTTAAGCGCCAAGGTTGAAGCGCCGCTGCCTCCTTTACTATTGATGAACACAATAAACTCGCCCATCTGGCGGCGACTCAGCTTTTCGTCTGCAACGCCCTTTAGAATCGGGAAAAAATCAATGAGGTGTGACTTCGAGGAAAGAAAATCTGCCGCACCAAGCTTAAGCGCAACACGCAACGAACGATTGTCCTCTTCGTCACCAAAGACGATTAGCGATGCCTCGTTGTCCTCAGGCACAATCGGGGTCTCTGAGTTTTGTAGCTCCACCACGCGCTGCGCCCAGTGCTCACCAGTTTCAACGAAAATGATGTCCGGTGGTGCCAGTTTCGACAGTTCAACCAGACTCACGTTCATCAGTGACACAGACTCACAATGAATGTTGTCGCACTTTTTCAGTTGGGTGGTGATGTGGTTGAGAAATGACTCACTCATATAGAAAACCCAAACCACAAGATTGGTTCTCAGCCTCGGGCGCTCATCCGCCTCAGTCGTCAGCTTTAGTGCCTCTGCCATAACTCGCTCCTCATCCTTACACAACGCTTAAAATGCTATTTTTGGCTCGAGGTAACTCCTACCTCAGCAACCCCGGCGCACGTGTCGTGCGCCCAATTTACCACGGCTTAGTCGCTCGCGAAGCCATCAACAAATTGACTATCACTTCCTCGCAAATCCGCATCCTGTTTACCGGTATAAACCTGATAAGCGCCTTCCATTCGCTCACCACTTCCCGTTGGGATTACCCCTAAATTCTCGCTCGTCGCACTGGGGTTATAAGTTTGCTCAGCACTAAGTTTTGCCACGTGGCTGCCCAGCGGGGCCTGATTTGCACATCCCAGCAATAGCCCAAATATGCTGCATACAACAATGATTGGTTTCATCCTGATTCACCCTATAAACTGTGTCCAAAAGACCCTTCAGTACCACCTCTCGAGTTCTCAATAATTGAGTCTGAAGAAGATAGCGCACTTGAGGCTGCTTGTGACGACGCCTCTGTATCGATTTTTGCCCCGCGACCAAGGAGGTAATACTCGAAGTCATTTGGCTCGACAAACGCATCGGTTGGCAAAGTGATCCGACTGCGATCGACCGGCCTAGCGAGGCGAGGTGTGACCAGGATGACTAACTCGGTCTCACCCGAGATGTACTCTTGGCTATTGAACATCTGCCCGAGCACAGGAATGTCACTAAAGCCAGGCATTTCATCGATCACATCGCGAACGTTTTCACTCAGCAACCCTGCAATCCCTATGGTCTGTCCATCAGCAAGCTCGAGCGTTGATGAAGCACTACGACGAGTAATTGGAGGAATAACATAAGTACCATTGGTGCCACCAGGCTGCAGGGTAAGCGAGCTAGAGTTGGCAATCTCACTCACGTCAACCGCCAGATTCAGATTGATTTTTTGGTCGCTTAATATTGTTGGGATAAACTTCAAACCAACACCGTACTCTTTGTATTCGATAGTAATACCATCGTCATCGGGCACTGGAATTGGGAACTCACCTCCGGCAAGAAACTCGGCTTTTGAACCACTTAACGCGGTGAGATTGGGTTCTGCTAGCACCTTAGCCGTACCATTCTGCTTAGCGATGTCTAGTGCAAAAGTAAATAAGGTGTTGCTATCAATAAACGAGCCTAGTAGCCCGGTGTCCTGAACGGTCGGCGGATTAAGGATGGGGCCAAGACCGCCCAACAACGCACCACCAGCAGAGGTTGCTCCAAATGAAAAGCTGCCGTTGTCTTGGAAAAAGTTAAAATCAGCATCAAAGCGTCTAACTAAACTGCGCTGCACCTCAGCAATGGTCACCTCTAGCATGACTTGTTGGGCGCCACCAATCGTCATCAGATTGATAACACCCGTCTGATCGACCTGAGTACTCAGTGACTCATTTTCTTCGTCTGCTGTCTGCCCCGCAGCGTAAGTTTCAGCAATACGCAGTGCCATGCTCATTGCCGCTTGATTGGTTACCTGACCACTCAACACCAAGCGGTTTTGCGCACTATGCACTTCTATGGGCTCGTTGGGCAGAAACTCAAACAGCTTGGATTTAAGACTGTTTAGATCATGAGTAACCTGAATGTTTACCGACTCAATCAAACGGCCTTGACTGTCCCAAGCCATCAGGTTGGTCGAGCCGAGTTTCTTACCAATTAAGAATAACTCGTTGGACTTTAACATCACGATATCGAGCACCTCTGGATCCCCGAGCGAAACCTTTTTCGCTTTACCCGCGAGGTTGATTTGAATCGATTTATGATGAGGAACTGTGATTGTTTGTCCCGTTTGGCTTGTCGCCGCAATGCTACCACTGCTTATAACCAACAGGGTGAACAGCATAGATATTATTTTTTTCATGTGTCACACCTTAATTGCTGACTCGAACATTGGAAGATTCTGTGCCCTTGATAATAGTGACGCTTGGGGCAACGTAGCGCTTTCTTGCAACCGGCTTGTAATCATCGTGCGGATTTCTCAGCGCCAGCTGAATGTCACCTTTATTCTGCGCGGTCAATAATTTTTCTGCTTCAATCGGAGTGACCTCAAGCGTCACGGCGCGCACTATAACTGGTTTGTTATCATCGGTTTTGGCCGTTTGGTCGACCGCCAGGACTTTAATGTCGCGTAAAATGGTTGAGGTATTAGCAGAAGTTTTCGAGTAATTCACGGTATTCAATACATCGACCTTATTACCCGGCAAAAGAAAGCCAGCGACACCAATCACGTCGTTAACCCGGATGGTTACCGCGCGCTTATTCTCAGGAATTAGCGCTGCCAAGGTTGACCCTTCTCCAGGTAGGGCTACGCGAGACTTAATCACGATTTCCTGCGCAAAAATTGTGGTGTCAGCAATCTGACCAATCAACTGCTCTTCTGACGGGTACTGCTCCTCACTGCGCCAGTCTTTCTCGAGTAAGCGCGTAGTTAGGTGCTGGCCTGAAATCACCGTACCAGCAGGGATTTCTTGAATGGCGACCACGACAGGCTCGCGCTCGACCACCTCTACCTCTACCTGCGGCTGCACTTGTCTATCCATCCATTTCTTGGCAAAAAATACCGCTGCTAATCCCAAGACGATCGACAGTAGAAAGATTAAAAATAATTGACTCCGGCTCATTGGGCGCCTCCTTGCTCATTTTTTTCAGCCGTAAAGTAGACCTCCCAAGCTTTCGCCAAAATCTCTGGTGTAATCACGCTTGCTACCTCTTCAAAGGCAATAATGTCACTACTGATACCAACCAGATCTTTGGGTAGGCAAGGGTAATAGCTAACCCCGCGCTGGCGATGCAGCGAGAGAAGCTTTGTTACTGTATTTTCATCAATTACCAGCGCTTTTTTCTGCGCGACCTCTTGCCATAGTGCAAGGTAGTCATGCTGCTCCAAAGGCTTGAATTGAATCTTGTAACCCAAGCGACGTAAAAACGCTGGGTCGCCAATGACGTCGGGGTCGAGGTTAGTCGAGAACGCCAAGGTTAAAATAAATGGAATGGTCATCTGCTGACCGTTAGGTAATGAGAACTGGTCAAAACAGTACTCCATCGGGATGATCCAGCGGTTGAGCAGCCTTTCAACAGACATCGCCTGACGACCTAAATCATCAATTACCAGCACGCCGTTATTAGCCATCATTTGGAGAGGTGCTAACCATACACGGTTGTGCCCGCTGTGGTTGACCTCGAGCATATCCATGGTTAGCTCTCCGCCCACCTGGATGTTAGGACGCGAGCAGCGCGCCCAACGGCGGTCGAATTGCTCTTTGAAAACTACACTGTCTCTGTGACAGCCATCGTCCAACACAGTGTGGTGCTGGGTCGACATGACCTTAATGATGTTGCCTGAAGCGTAAACGGAATAAGGGATGAAAACTGACGAGTCCAAAGACGCTAAAATCTTGCTCGCGACAAAGGTTTTACCTGTCCCAGCATCACCATAGAGCAGCAAAGCCCGACCTGAGTTAATCGCGGGTCCAAACAGACTAATAATGCGCTCTGCCCCATAGACGTCACTGAGCGCGCTACAGACCGCGCTTCTTGAAATCTGATTCAACCGCACATCCTGGGCTTGAACCATCTCTTCATACTGTTTTGCTGAAACTGGCGCCGGACCAATATAAGCATCTTGAGCAAAACAGCCATCAGCGGCAGTCATACCCGCTTCCGATAACGCAAAACGCACATGGCCCAGACTCTGGTGAAGGGGGGATGCGCCATCGGCTTGAAATACTTCGACCAGAGCTTTGCGCTTGAGGTCAGCCAAGATCTCATCAACTAAATGGCTATTTAGCCCAATAGCTCGTGTCAGTTCCATTGCATCTGACTTTGGGTACGCCGAGAGGATCTTAAGCATAAGGTTGTCAAGTACGACTCGTGGGATATCTACCTCTTCAAACGAAGTCGGCACTGCTGGAATAGGTGCATCCACCGCATTAAAGATTGCTTCTTCAGCTATCCCTGTCACTGCTTCTGTCATCCCTGCCCCCTAGATAAAGTAATTATGTAATGCAAGGCCAATCACCACCACCGGAGCAAAAGGCATCAGTGCTTTCTTCTTGTTGAGTCCCTTGAGTGACGCACTCACGACTGCGGACCCGATGACGTGTTGTGCTAACGACACATCGCTTTGTTGTTGTGTGAGATTAAATACCTGCTTCTGTACCCAGTAAAAACACCCCACAATGACTGTGGCCACGCACACCCAATACAATGCAGAACCGATGCTTACCCATCCAACGAAGCAACCAAAAGCCGCCATTAACTTTACGTCGCCCGGTGCCATCATTTTGAGTAAGTGCAAAACCAATGCCCCCGCAAAGACCACAGCCCCGCAGCCAGCCGCAGCCAACACGTTGCCTAGATCATGGGTCTGTGCCCAGTGTTGGGTAAGTGAAGCAATAATCAGTAGAAGTACTAGCTGGTTAGGGATTCTATTTTCCCGCGCATCGAAGGTGCCTATCAGCACCCACAATGACCAGCATACGATTGATAAGTACATTATTTGTCTTCCATAACAATAAAGAGTCCAACAGCTTTTAAGACATATAAATGGGTTGATTTTGCAAACGACTACGTGCCTGCTTTAATTAATCGTCTCTAAAATCAACTCTCTTTATATCCGTTTTTATCCGGAAGGATTAGCGTGTAGAGGGGGGGGGCAGGTACATGTCATGACTCGTTGCACTGCCCCCACAGAATGGTACTTTCTCGCTATTGCATCCGTGCTCTTCCCTAAACTTAAATAAGTCTATGAAAATACGTCGTCTAATTCGGTGTTTAGCAGAGTTCCCCAATCAAGGAAGACAGCCCCCAGCGCTGTCACCAACAGCCCTGCACCAACGACATACTCAACGACCGAGAGCCCTTGCTCATCCTGAACAAAATTCAGAATGCTTGCTGCCAAATTACGCATATCGCTCTCTCCTTCTGTCTCTCTGCTCTTAAGAGAATACGTTGTCTAGCTCGGTATCCAACGTGGTACCCCACTCACCGAACACAACACCAATCGCAGTAACCAGAAGACCGGCCCCAACTACGTATTCCACCACTGATAAACCTTCTTCATCCTGCATAAACGCCTTGACGTTATTAATCATGCTATTCATTGTTTTTCTCCTTGATGAGTGAATGCTTATGAGAATACGTTGTCTAGCTCTGTATCTAGAGTGGTACCCCATTCCCCAAATACAACGCCAATAGCGGTAACAAGCAGGCCTGCTCCTACCACGTATTCCACCACTGAAAGGCCTTCTTCATCTTGCATAAATGTTTTAATGCTGGTTACTAAGTTACGCATATCACTCTCTCCCTTTTGAATTTTGCACCATACCAACCGAGGCACGTTGCGCTGTGATTAAGTCTTAATTTAGGAGCGAATAAACTTTGGAGTTAGGACTTTCTTGATTATTTCTGGCACTTTCTTGTCATTAAAACTTGAGCATTAAATCTAAATCAACGACTTAAATTTATAATTTGATATGAAACAATCGATATAATCCCAGATATAAGAAACCCATTTAACACTAATAAATCAATGATATTAATAGCTATTATTTTTCCTTTAAGAGATTAAAAAGCGCAATCTTATCGTACAACATAAAAATCCTAATCTAAGAGTTGAGACTACGTCTTTTTGTCTATTTTCAGTCTAATTTCAGTCACGATTTAATTAGAAAGTACTACCAACATAGTTCACAACGACTCATTATCATTCCGTAGACACTGGGCAGGTTTACACGCCTGTTGAGCGATCCTAACCTTAGATCAGACACGCAACAGGTTGATAGTCAGGGGAGTGGATGAACAATTTGCATAAAGGTTATTGGCTGGGTGCGAGCAGCACTGGAGTTCCTAGTACGATTCGAAACGATCTGTTGTTTCATTTTCAGCTTATTGAGATCGGCGCGGATATCTCGATACTCAGTGAGCCCGACGTCCACTACTGCTTTTTTTACCTTGAGGGCCAAAGCCAGCTCGAGTTACTTCAATTTGCATTGCGCCTGTGTAAAAACCTGAATAAGAAGGTCATTCTTATCCACTCTGGGTCTGTGAGCTCCCTTGTCACTTCTGGATCAACGTATATCTACTCGGCATTCAACACCGCCTCAAAAGACTCGGCCAAATGGGCCGCAAACCTGAGTACTAATCTAAACCACGATTATGTCGACCTTGAGTTTGATACCGGTGACACAATTGAAGCCATCATCCCCACTAATTCCCCCGAGATAGATAAAGTAGTGCAATTTATCAACAATAATCTGCCTAATGCAATACGGGAGGAGCACCTCGCTGAGCAATGCCACTATTCTGTCACCTATTTTTCCAAGTTGTTTCGCAAAACCATGGGTGTCAGCTTTCGCGATTACGTGGTTGAAAAGCGTATCGGGATGGCAAAGCAGATTCTAATCGAAGATCGTAAGTCAAAAATTGCCACTGTTGCCTACCGATGCGGGTATAAAGACGTCTCCTACTTTTCGCGAATATTTAAGAAAAAAACTGGCCTCACTCCGGCAGGCTACCGACAACAATATTGAAGATAATCACTGAGTTGCCTTTCTACTTTTTGCACACCTATGCTACGTTTAACATTACGTTAACACCCATTGATTCCGTCAATTAATCACACTAACCGATGGCCATGCATAAAAAGTGGAGCACCAATAATGAGTCAGCCCAGTAACGCTATTCAAACATCGTGTACCCTTCCCCCGCCCAACGAATTGATCCTAAAGTGGGCCCAAGAGCGCCCCGATGAGGTGTACCTCAAGCAGATAATTAACCGACAGTTTGTCGAATTTACCTTCTCTGAAGTCGCAGACAAGGCACTGAGATTGGTCAGTGCACTGCAGCAAATTGGGGTAAAACCCGGTGATAGAGTCGCCCTAATATCGAAAAATTGTGCTGAATGGTTTATTTGCGATCTTGCCCTGATGCTGGGTGACTTCGTCAGTGTTCCCATCTTTCCGACCGCCGCTGCTGACACGATTGACTACTGTATCACTCACAGTGAGAGTAAGGTGGTGCTCGCAGGAAAGCTCGATGATCCTGCTGAAACACAACAAGTTTTGGACAGTAAACCCGAGCTGATATCCATCGCCTTGCCCTATGACACTGCCCCTACATGCCAGTATCAACTCAATGAGTTGATCGCTAAGCACCAACCCAGTGAGCTTAGAGCAGAGCACCATGATGATAAAGTCATGTCTTTGGTTTACACCTCGGGTACATCAGGACTGCCTAAAGGAGCGATGTTGACTTATGGGGCCTTCAGTTGGTCGGTTGAACAACTCAAAACTTTGATAGGAATTGAGCCTAGCGATCGACTTTTCTCTTACCTGCCACTGGCGCATATCACCGAGCGTGTGTACATCTTTGGCTCATCCATCGCCGGTGGGGTCACCACCGCGTTCCCTGAGTCACTGGACACCTTTATCCAAGATGTCAAAATGCATCGGCCAACCTTATTTATCTCGGTACCTCGGCTTTGGACCCTGTTTCAGCAGCGCATTCAAGACACATTGCCACAGAAGAAACTCGCTATCTTACTCAAAGTGCCTTTCATTAATAACATCATCAAGCGAAAAATTGCCGATGGATTGGGACTGGATCAGGCACGTGTACTCGGCTGCGGCTCTGCCCCAGTCTCTCCTGCGCTTCTCGAGTGGTATCACAGTGTCGGACTGAACATCACTGAGGCGTGGGGCATGACAGAGTCCTTTGCCTACAGCACACTTAACTACCCATTTCGTGCTGACAAGATAGGCTCGGTGGGGCAGGCTGGCCCCGGTATTGAATTGAAAATCGCCGATGATGAAGAGATCTTGGTGAAGGGATTGGGCTTATTCTCAGGCTATTACAAAAACGATCAAGCCACCAAAGAGTCATTCGATGAGCAAGGTTGGCTGCATACTGGCGATATTGGCTCCATTGATGAAGAGGGATTCTTGACCATTCAAGGACGCAAAAAGGACACCTTCAAAACCGCCAAGGGCAAATTCGTCGCTCCAGTGCCAATAGAGAAGAAGTTGGTCGAATACAGCAGAGTGGAGATGCTATGCCTGATTGGGTCAGGGTTACCCGCACCCGTGCTACTGGTCGTTCCGCATGACTTCCCCAACTTCGATAAAGCCAGATACGAAGCAAGCTCACATAAGGTCATCGCCAAGATGAACGCGCAGCTCGAGTCCCATGAGCAGATCAAGGGCGTATTGATGATCAAAGAGCCCTGGAGCATCGCCAACGGCATCCTAACCCCAACCCTAAAAATAAAACGCCACGAGCTTGAGAAGAAATACCACCAGCTCGGTCAAGTCTGGCCGAAGGGCGTACTTGTGCAATGGGAAGAAGACTTATAGCCCGAAGGGCTAAGGGGGCGAGGTGCGGGGACGCTTCGCTTCGGGGAGCGAGGGGCTTATCACGCGCGGTGGCTACTCGCACCTCGGAACAAAGTGTAACCCGAACCTCGCACCTTGAAAAAGCCCTGCCCCGAAAATAAAAAGCCCCACCGGAAAACCAGTGGGGCTTTTTTAAGCTATTTGGCGTTTAAAAAAGAATTACTTCTTCTCGTTGCGCTCTTTAACTTCTGCGATTACTTGCTCAGCAACGTTCTGTGGACACGGTGCGTATTGACCGAATTCCATAGAGAACTGACCACGGCCAGAAGTGATAGTACGTAGGTGACCGATGTAGCCGAACATCTCTGATAGAGGTACGTCAGCTTTAATACGAACACCAGTAGTACCAGCTTGCTGGTCTTTGATCATACCACGACGACGGTTAAGGTCACCGATTACGTCACCAACGTTGTCTTCTGGAGTGAACACGTCAACGTTCATGATTGGCTCAAGAAGTTGCGCGCCAGCTTTTGGCATAGACTGACGGAATGCGCCTTTAGCAGCAATTTCGTAAGCGATTGCTGATGAGTCAACTGCGTGGAAGCCACCGTCGAATAGCTCAACTTCAACGTCTAGCGTTGGGAAGCCAGCTAGAACACCGTTGTCCATCATTGACGCAAAGCCTTTCTCAACTGCTGGCCAGAATTCCTTAGGAACGTTACCACCAACAACTGTAGAAGAGAACGTGAAGCCTGAGTTTGGCTCACCTGGTTTGATGCGGTAATCGATCTTACCGAACTGACCAGAACCACCAGACTGCTTCTTGTGCGTGTAGCTATCTTCAACTGGTTGAGTGATAGTTTCACGGTAAGCTACCTGAGGAGCACCTACTTCTAGCTCAACGCCGTAAGTACGCTTAAGGATATCTACCTTGATGTCTAGGTGAAGTTCACCCATACCTTTCAGGATAGTTTCGCCTGACTCTTCATCAGTCTCAACCTGGAATGATGGATCTTCTGCAACCATCTTACCGATAGCGATACCCATCTTCTCAGTAGAACCTTTGTCTTTCGGAGATACGGCAATTGAGATTACTGGCTCAGGGAAGATCATTGGCTCAAGAGTACACTCGTTCTTAGGATCACATAGAGTGTGACCAGTTTGAACGTTCTTCATACCAACTACAGCGATGATGTCACCAGCTTGTGCTTCAGTCAGCTCGTTACGCTCATCTGCTTGCATCTCAACCATACGGCCGATACGCTCAGTTTTACCTGTAGCAGCGTTAAGAACAGTGTCACCCTTCTTCATAACACCAGAGTAGATACGGATGAACGTTAGTGCGCCGAAACGGTCGTCCATGATCTTAAATGCTAGTGCACGTAGTGGCTCTTCTGCAGAAACAAGTGCAACTTCACCAGTTGGCTCACCAGTTTCTTTGTCAGTTAGAGGCTGAGGATCAACTTCTGTTGGTGCTGGTAGGTAATCTACAACAGCGTCTAGTACTAGCTGAACACCCTTGTTCTTAAATGCAGAACCACAGAATGTTGGGAAGAATGCTAGGTCACGTGTACCTTTACGGATACAACGCTTGATGTCTTCGATAGAAGGCTCTTCACCTTCCATGTAAGCTTCCATTAGGTCATCGTCTTGCTCTACAGCAGTCTCGATAAGCTCTTCACGGTATTGCTCAACGTCGTCAACCATGTCAGCTGGGATGTCTTGTACTTCGTAGTTTTCTGGTAGGCCAGAGTCGTCCCATACGTAAGCTTTTTTGCTTAGTAGGTCAACAACACCAACGAAGTCGTCTTCACGACCGATTGGTAGAACCATTACTAGTGGGTTCGCGCCTAGAACGTTTTTAACTTGGTCAACAACGTTAAAGAAGTCTGCACCCATACGGTCCAGTTTGTTTACGAAAATCAGACGAGATACTTCTGATTCGTTCGCGTAACGCCAGTTGGTTTCTGACTGAGGCTCAACACCACCAGAACCACAGAATACACCGATACCGCCATCAAGTACTTTTAGAGAACGGTATACTTCTACTGTGAAGTCAACGTGTCCAGGAGTATCGATAACGTTTAGACGGTGACCGTTCCAGAAACAGCTTACAGCAGCTGACTGGATTGTAATACCACGCTCAGCTTCCTGATCCATGAAGTCAGTTGTAGATTCACCATCGTGAACCTCACCAGTTTTATGGATTTGGCCTGTTAGCTTCAGGATACGCTCAGTGGTAGTTGTTTTACCCGCATCAACGTGCGCGAAAATACCAATGTTTCTGTATTTCGATAAATCTGCCATTGTCTTACTCTGTTAATAAGGTATAAAGTGCGCGCAGAGTATATCACATTCGGTTAAAACTCATAGCCCTGCGAGCCGCTAGGTGAAAAAAAAGTTACACAGTCGATTGGGACCGTGCATTTCATATCTCTGGTAGGTAAAGCTAGGTGAAATTTTGCGTTTCCACAACTATCACCCTCACCTAGCATTATATATGTGGGCAGGGTCGCTCACTAAAGCTCGTCAAATGCCGTGATAGCCTCCGAAAGCTTCTTTACCCCGTGAATTTGCATGCCCTCAATTCCGCCTTTTGGCATATTCGCCGCAGGGACGATGGCTTTTTTAAAGCCGTGCTTAAAGGCTTCATTGAGTCGCTCTTGGCCACTCGGTACTGGGCGGATCTCGCCGGCTAAGCCGACCTCACCAAACACCACCACATCTTTTGGCAGTGGGCGATCTCTAAAGCTCGACAGCAATGCCATCACCAAGGCTAAGTCGGCACTGGTCTCGGTGACTTTGACACCACCAACCACGTTAACAAACACATCCTGATCAGCCATCTGCAGCCCGCCGTGCTTGTGTAAAACCGCCAACAGTAAAGATAAGCGGTTCTGCTCAAGACCTACAGCGACACGGCGCGGATTGGCCAGTTGCGAATAATCTACCAGCGCCTGGATCTCCACCAACAGTGGACGCGTGCCTTCCCACACCACCATCACTGAGCTGCCCGAGGTTTCTTCTTCACCACGCGAGAGGAAAATCGCTGATGGGTTACTCACCTCGCGCAGGCCTTGTCCCGTCATAGCAAAGACGCCCAGTTCATTAACCGCACCAAAGCGGTTTTTGTGGCTGCGCAGGGTACGAAAACGGCTATCCGCTCCGCCATCAAGTAATACCGAACAATCGATAATGTGCTCGAGTACCTTGGGACCGGCCAATGTGCCATCTTTGGTCACATGCCCAACAATAAACACCGCGACATTGTTCTGTTTGGCATAACGCGTCAAGGCGGTTGCCGCCTCTCGCACCTGGGCGACACTGCCCGGTGATGACTGCACATCCGCGACATGCATTACCTGAATCGAGTCGATAACCATCAAGCGAGGCTGCTCTTTTTCAGCGATCTGACAGATACGATCGACGTTGGTTTCTGAGAGCATCTTTAGGTTGTCTTTAGGCAGGCCCAAGCGTGAGGCGCGTAGTGCCACCTGCTGAAGCGATTCCTCACCGGTGACATACAGCGTTGGCATTTGACTTGCGAGCGTACACATGGTCTGCAGCAACAAGGTGGATTTACCAGCGCCTGGGTTACCGCCAATCAATATCGCGGCCCCTGGCACCACACCGCCGCCAAGCACCCGGTCGAGCTCTTTAAAGCCACTACTAAAACGCGGGACCTCCTGCAGGTCGATCTCCGCCAGCGTTTGCACTTGGGCATCGTTGGTTGCACCTGCATAACCCGTCAGGCGCTCGTTACGCGCCACTGTTGGTGATGCGGCAAGTCGCACCTCCGCAATTGTGTTCCATGCGCCGCACGCATTGCATTGCCCTTGCCAGCGCGGAAAGTCCGCGCCACAGTCATTACACACGTAGGCGCGTTTTGCCTTAGCCATAGCTACCTATTTGATAAATTGAAGAAATTCATTGATACTAGCGAAGTGCCATATAAACGGTACACCGTTACGGATTAACGGTCTCATTTCGATAGATTTGATGAATAGGAAGTCTAACAAAAAATCATGCAGCAAGCTGAAATTCTTTCCATCGTTAACCGCCTAATTCCTGCTTACCAATCTGCAGACTTTGAGCAAGTGCTGGGTCAAGTAACAAGCGAATACTCTCCGTCGACCCGGTTACTGGTCAAAATGGAGCTCAAACGACTGATGGCGCCCTGCACCAAAAAGATCGATTTACGCGGTCGAGTCCAGGGTGAATGTCGCCAGTTCTCTCTTGATGGCATTGATCACTGGCTAGATGATGTGGCCTTTAATGCCTACAACAAAAACATTGCCCGCTTTGGTCGCTATACCGAGGGCGTGTGGGAAGCGCTGATCAACACCCACAACAACTATCGGGTAATGAACCAAAAACAGCCATCCTCCACTCAAGGTAATCCCCCCAAACATCAATATCGAGTTGAGCCGCTCCAGCTTGGCTATGACCTAAAACGCAAAGAAAACCGCCTCAAGGTTGGCTCGCAGATAGAGATCACCTTATCTCGCGGGCAATTGATCCACGCGACTACCGTCGACTTGTCTGCCTCTGGGGCCAAACTCAAGGTCCCGGCGGCGTTTAACTATAAATTGGGGGAAGTGGTTGAAATCGTGTTCACCGAATTGAATCACAACCCTAAGCTCAAAGACATCAATCAGGCCTTGAATTATCGCGTAGTCGGTATTGATGATTGCAGTGAGCATGAGGCGATTTGTTATCTACGCGTTCTCAAGT
Organism: Vibrio sabulosilitoris; assembly: GCF_055391395.1. Lineage (NCBI taxonomy): Bacteria > Pseudomonadati > Pseudomonadota > Gammaproteobacteria > Vibrionales > Vibrionaceae > Vibrio > Vibrio sabulosilitoris. The sequence goes on along the minus strand of NZ_AP029599.1, from coordinate 1,132,613 downwards.
TAACCGAGAGTGACATCCCTAGCCAATTGATCAGTGAGACGTTAGCTAGTTCGGAGCAACGCTTGCGTCACGATAACCAAGATAAGCTACTTCGTGCACGCACGCGAGGCTTTGAACACAACTTCCTCAAACACACCGGTAACCTTCCGGTGTTTTTTAGCCACCAGCAGCTTAAGCTAGTGCTGCAAACTGAGAACAACCAACCGATTTGGCAATACTGGCAGAATGAACGCAATCAAGAGGTGTTAAGCTCCCTATTTCATCAGCAGCGCATGGAAAGAATGGCGCCACAAGGCCTCAGTACATCAAACAATATCCTGTACGCTTTTCAGCATGAACACCAGGGGAAGCTGCTGCATTACTCCATGATGGTGCCGGAGGCGACGCGCGAAGAGCGGCACCTATTCTGGCGCGTTGGCGCTTGCAAGCCCAGTTGGAAAGTCTTTAGGCTGCATATCTTCGAGCTTAAACAAGCGGAACGAGACGAGCTGACACAACACGCTCAAGAGCTTGGTTTGATTCAATCAAATCACGCTATCGAGGAGCTAACCCATTGTGGGATCTTACAAGAGCTTGGTGACGAGCAAGCTGCAAGTGACTACTTACTAACACAGAAGTCAACCCTGAGTGGCAAGGCCTTGCGCAAGTTTTGTCACCCCAGGGTACCGGGCCATCAAATTCGTTCACTCTACTTCGACGCCTGCAGTCGTCGCAAGGAGCCACGCTACACCCTCAAGTCACCGCTAGTAATCACAACCCCAGATGGGGAGCAAGTGCGTGGCTTTACCACCGATATCTCTAAGCGCGGATTGGGCATATTGCTTGAGCGCCGGGCCAACCTGGTCGCTCAGCAAGAGTGCGTGGTCAGTTTTACTCAATTACAGCAATACAAAACAGACTTAGGGCTTGATAAGGTCCTTTATCAAACCGTTCGTGTCTGTCGAGGCGGACGACAACTGCAGCTCCAGCTACAACCAAATGATAGCCAACGGCACATCTCTGCCCTATTCGAGCGGATCATCAAGCACAATCTTGATAAGTTGAAGCAGCGTGGAGAGGCCCTGCCGAGCAATCATGTCTTGGAAGGGTTACACAATATCTTGCTCGATAAGATTGTCACTATCCCGATATTTTATGACAAACCGAAAAATACCCTCCTGCCACGCACTATCGGAGTCAACTATCCTCTGCCGAACTTCCTGACTCCCTTTACCCGCCTAGAGCCGGGAGAGCAGTTGGTGCTCGACCCGATCTTTAAAGGCAGAACCAACACCCTAATGGCCAGCCCAATGAAACGCATTGATGGTTACGGCCCACAATATTTTGAGGTTTACGTGCATGCGATACTGCTCAATGACCGTACCCAACATATCCAAACGCGTTTACTCAGCGAATTCAATAGCCTGCAAGAGCGGTTAACCTTCATTAAGAAAGCCAAGCTTCATGGTGACTTTTACGCGTTCCGACTCAGTGCCGCGCCTGTGTTTAACCCAATCACCAACCTGTTGCGTGACGATATAGAAGAGCTTTTGTCGATAAGCCTGGCTCAAGCGCGCACGCTAGAGAGAGAGATGCTGGCAATTGTTGGTTATAGTGAGATGGTAGATATTACCGATGAGGTGCTGGTGCGCCTGGAGATCACAGATTAGCTCCAAGCGCTTATGTCATCGTTATCCTGAGTGCTCCAAGGTTATCTTGGGCGCCAGCTCAGTTTGCCCTGCTTCGCGTATTGAGCGGAAAGGACACACAATACTCCCCCCAGGCCAAGGTGTCGTACAGCGACCTGCGCCTCACGCTCAACTTTCGGCTTGGCGTGGTAGGCGATGCCAAGTCCAGCAGCACGCATCATCACCAAATCATTTGCTCCATCACCGACCGCAATGGTGTTGTGCAGCTCGATATCGTATTGCTCGGCAAGTTCAAGCAGGATATCGGCCTTGGTTTGGGCACACACCACATCACCAAGCACTTGTCCGGTCAGCTTACCATCGACAATCTCTAACTGATTTGAACGCGCGTAATCTAATCCGAGCATCGCCTTAAGGTGGTCCGAAAAGTAAGTAAAACCGCCTGAGGCAATCGCGGTCTTCCAGCCAAAGCTTTGCAACGCAGTCACCAGTTCAACCAAATCAGGCATCAGTGGTAGCTCAGCGCGTACCGCTTGCAAGATAGACTCGTCAGCGCCTTGCAGCTTAGCAACGCGCTGACGCAGGCTCTGCTCAAAATCGAGCTCCCCCTGCATAGCACGCTCAGTGACCGCCGACACCTCGTCCCCAACACCAGCGAGCTTTGCCAGCTCATCGATACACTCAATCTGAATGGCGGTTGAGTCCATATCAAACACAATCAGGCCTGGTTTAGACAGATCGGGCACATCGTTGAGTGAGGCATACTCCAGCTCTAGCTCATCAAGAATCTGCTTGTGCTCTGGCGTCAAGTTACCACGCATCAAAGCAACCTCATAAGGGCCGACCTGCCAAACGTCGACAATGTGGTTGTATACACCGGTAAAAAAGTCGATATCTTCCAATTGACGACACGCGAGGAAGTGACCATAAATAAGCCAGTTGGCTTTGCTTTTTTCCCATTGTGAGACGTTTCTTACCTCAGGGAAGCGTTTGAGAAGTGAGGTGTGCCGATGAATCGGTAGTTTAGATAACAATTCCATGTCCTTTGTTCCATATCCGTTTGGTCAAACTTACCCTATTGCTTTTTATAAACGCAAGTCTCAATATGACACAATCCCAAATTTTCATGAGCATCGGCAATGAACCAGTCTCTGTTCTCATTTCGCACGGCACTCAAGGTGATCGGTCTGATTCTACTTACCACTATGGTTATAGTCATTGCCGTCAACAGTCTGCGTATCAGTAAAGAGAATGAGCGTATTCAAGCAAACCAGCTTGAAACCTTGACCAAAATTCTTATCTCTCAGGCTTCGCTCTCCGCACGCCAAGAAATCGTTAACGACGAGCAAGAGCGCCTTCGCACTCTGACTAACCAACTGGCGCAAGATCGCTTGGTATTTGATGCCAGCGTCTATGACGCTGAGGGGGTACGACTGGCCGCCAGCGACAATGCACAGAGCGTTCGCGAGGCGCTTGGCTTGGATACCCCTTTAGCCACCGCGCGTATCGGTCGCCAGCAGCTGGTTGAGCCCGTGGTCAACGACGGCGTGATCATCGGCTATGTGCGCATCACCTTTGAAACCGGCCGCGTAACCGCAATCTCGGATCACTTCTACCGCAAGAGTGACCGCTACATGTACGGGCTCATCGCCCTCAGTTTTGTCTGTGGCATGCTGATGGTCATTTTGCTACGTCGTAAGCCGAGTAAGAAGACTGAGAACTTGTTGCTTAAAGGACTCTAGAAGAGGCGAGAAGCGAGAGGCGAGAGGCGAGAGGCGAGAGGCGAGAGGCGAGAAAGTTTTCCAACTCTAACTACCGCCGTCAAGTGTTTCGCCCCCTCGAGCGAAGCGTACTCGCAGGGCAAAGCCCGATCTCGACTCTCGCAGGGCTAAAAGCCCGATCTTTTTTATACCGAGAAAGGATACTTAATCGGTTCGTGTGACTCGTAGCCAATCACTTCAAAGTCATCTAGGGTCACCCAGGTTTCAAGGTCTTCAAGAGATTTGATCTTTGGATTGATCTTAAACTGTGGCGCGGCCAGCGGCTCGCGCTTGAGTTGCACATCACGCATCAATTCGAGCTGATCTTCGTATATGTGTGCGTTGACGATTTTGTGATACGCCACGCCTGGCTTCTTACCAGTGATCTGAGCCATGATCGCCAAGAATACGTACACCTGAACCATATTGAAGTTCAGACCCAGCGGCACATCGCAAGAACGCTGTGTGCTGTTCAGGTACAGGGTATCACCAAGCAGCGAAAAGTGGTGGCTATACATGCATGGGCGCAAGCAGCCCATGTGGAACTCACCTGGGTTGTAGAAGTTAAGGATCTCACCACGGTCGTCGACGCCACGAGTTAAGTCATCGACTATCTTGCGCAGTTGGTCGATGTGGCCACCATCTGGCTTGGCCCAGGCACGCCCTTGAACACCATAAACTCGTCCCATGTCGTCCTCACCTTTACGGTATGGGTTGTCTAGCCATGCTTGGTTTAGGTTAGCGTTGGCATCCCAAGTCTTGGTGCCCAGCTTACGGAAGTCCTCGGCACTGTCATAACCGCGAATGTAGCCTAGTAGCTCTGCCACTGCCGCTTTCCAAAAGCTTTTGCGTGTGGTGACCAAAGGAAACTGATTGTTCGCGACGTCATAAGTGAGGTCAGCGTTGATGACCGTCAGGCAGCGCTTGCCGGTACGTTCGTTCTCAATCCACTCGCCCTGCTCGACGATACGCTGACATAAGTCTAGATACTGTTTCACGATTCACTCTTTTTTGCCGATTGCTGCTCTGAAAATTGGCCACGCTTGTATGCCCAGGCAATCATCAGTCCACCAATAATAATCATAGGTAGAGACAAGATCTGTCCCATCGAAATAAAGTCACCGAAGAGACCTAAGTGAGCATCCGGCTCTCGCATATATTCCACTAGGAAACGGAAGGTACCATAACCGAGCAGGAAAAGTCCCGAAACTGAGCCAAGCGGGCGTGGTTTTTTGATAAACCAATTAAGGATAAAGTACAGTACTACCCCTTCAAGGGCCATTTCATACAACTGCGATGGATGACGTGGTAGTGGTCCGCCGTTGGGGAATACTACCCCCCATGGCACGTCCGTCACGCGTCCCCATAACTCACTGTTCATAAAGTTGCCCAGGCGACCCATACCAAGTCCAAACGGCACTAACGGAGCAACAAAGTCCGCGACGCCAAAAAAGGTTCGACCATTGCGCTTGGCGTACCAGAACATGGCCGCAATCACACCCAGCAAGCCACCATGGAATGACATCCCCCCTGTCCAGACTTGGAACAGGTACAGTGGATTCTGAATAAACAGGTCAAAGTTATAGAAGAATACATAGCCGACGCGACCGCCAATCACTACCCCGAGAAAGCCGGCAAACAGTAGGTCTGAAACCTGCTCGCGCGTCCAGCCGCTGCCATTTTTATCGGCACGACGATTGGCCAGCCACAAGGCAAAGGCGAAGCCAACCAAGTACATCAAACCATACCAGCGAACAGACAATGGACCGATGCTAAACAGCACCGGATCGATATTGGGAAAGTCAATAAATCCTTGAGACATAGTTATTTTCTCTAAAAAAATTCAATCAGCATCACGACTTAAACAGCATGATACCCGCTACAAATAATAAAAAAACGGCGAACACTCGCTTTAGCTGCCCTGTAGGCATTGATGTCGCCATCACCGCGCCAATGCGCGTGGTAAACACTGAGACCAATGAAATCGCAATAAGTGCCGGTAGGTAAACATAACCGACACTATATTGAGGTAGGTCCTCAACCCCAATCCCGTTAAGGACAAAGCCCAGCATCCCGGCGATGGCAATCATACAGCCACAGACCGATGAGGAGCCAACCGCATGGCGCATCTCAACGCCATGACGACTTAAAAAGGGTACCGACATCGAGCCGCCACCGATCCCTGCCAAGCTTGACACCACACCAATGACCGAGCCGACAGTCAGTGTAGTGGGTTTCGAGGGCATCGAATATGACGCCAGACTCCTCGACGAGACAAACATTTGCACAGCAAGCATAAAAACAATCAAGGAGAAGATTTTAGGTAGATAATCGCTAGCTATTAACTCAACCAGATAAGCCCCGAAAAAGCCACCAAGCACCACTCCGGGCATCAGCCATTTAATCGCAAACAGGTCAACATTGCCCAGCTTAAGGTGATTAGCAGCGGAAGAAGCCGAAGTGACAATGATGGTCGCCAATGAGGTACCCAGCGCCATTGGCATCACGTACTCGGGGCTCGTGCCGATCAGGGGCAGAAGAAACGTGAGTGCCGGCACCACAATCAAGCCGCCGCCGATGCCTAATAGGCCCGCTAATGTGCCAACCACTCCACCAAGCAGACACAACACAAGCAAGAATTCAATCGACACTAGGCTTCCTTACAGACAATTAGTGCTTACCAGCACGGACAAAACCGGCAAACTCTTTATACTCAAAGTGACTTAGCATCATATCATAGATGGCTTGGGCATAGGGTTGAGTAAGAGCGGTTTCCGCCAATTGCTCTAACTCTTGCTGGCTACTGTGGCACAACAGGTACTTCACCTTGGCCACGTTTGAGGTGTTCATACTCAATGAGCGATAGCCCATCCCAACCAGCAACAGGGCCCCCATAGGATCACCAGCGAGCTCACCGCACACACATACGGGCAGCGACACCGATTCACAGATCACATGGATGTGTTTGAGCGCCGATAACACCGCTGGATGCATGGTTTCATACAGGGTCGAGACACGGCTGTTATTACGATCGACCGCTAGCAAATATTGCGTCAGGTCATTGGTGCCAACGGAGACGAAATCGATCTTCTCTGCCAAGTGTGGCAGCAGGTACAGCATCGAAGGCACTTCAATCATCACACCGATCAAAGGCCGCTGGATCGGATACAGAGCACTCACCTCCGTAAACGCCTGCTCAAACAGCTTTAAGGCATCATCCAGCTCTTGAACATTTGAGACCATGGGTAGCAAAATGCTCAAATTGTCGTTGTTTTGACTGGCACGCAGCATAGCGCGCATCTGGATCAAAAAGATATCCGGGTGGTCGAGGGTAAAGCGGATCCCCCGCCAACCAAGAAAAGGGTTCTCTTCTTCAATCGGAAAATAGGGCAGCGCCTTATCGCCACCAATATCCAGTGTGCGCATCACAACATTTTTGTTCGGATACGCTGCGAGCACGGCCCGGTACTGACCCTCCTGCTCTTCTTCAGAGGGAAAGCGGTGCTGAAGTAAGAAGGAGATCTCGGTGCGATACAAGCCAACTCCATCAACCCCTTGGTTCACCGCGATACTACTATCGGCGCTGAGCCCGGAGTTGAGCATGATATTCACGCCGAGCCCATCTTCGGTAATGGCCGGCTTGTCGCTGTGACTGCTGACCATACACGCCAGCTCTCGCTCTTCATGCAACAGGCCACGATACTCATGCAGCAATTGTTGATTTGGTGAGATAAACAGCTTGCCACTGTAGCCATCCACGATGCCGGTAAGACCATTGAGCTGACTGATATCACATTCAAGCCCCATCACGGCGGGTATACCCAGCGCACGCGACAAGATCGCAGCGTGAGAGTTCGCCGCCCCCTCTATAGAGGCCACAGCCAGTAGCTTGTCTTTGGGCACAGAGGCGAGCAAGCTCGCGGTCAGTTCCTGCACCACCAAGATAATCGGATCATCAATACTTTGATGCGTCTGCTCAGTGTTGTGGAGGAAAAACAACAATCGCTGCCCTAGCTCGCGAAAGTCCTGAGCACGCTCTTTCAGATAAGGGTCGGACATCTTGGCAAAGCGACTTGAATAAGAGTCAATCACTTGGCGCAGCGCCCATTCAGCACGGTCGTGATTCTGAATGTGCTTTTTCAGATCCTGCTTGAGCATTGGGTCATTGAGCAGGTGGGCAAACAGGTCAAAGATACCTTTCGCCTCAGAGGTGATCTCCCCCTCAAGCTTTTTTCTCATCCGGCGGAAATCGGCCTGAGCGGCTTCCATCGCAAGGGCAAGACGCTCATGCTCTTGGTCAATATCCACCGAAGAAGCTGGTGCAATCTCTGCCAAGCTGGGCTGGGTGTTATCGAGCCAAAACTCGCCAATCGCAACACCACTCGAGGCAGGAACACCCTTGAGTGTTCGCGCATTCTGAGTCGGTAACCAATGGCCCAGCGTCTGACCATGAGCGATCAGTACCGCAAGCTGAGCTGATAAGGTAACTAAAAAGGACTCTTCTGCTTCATCAAATAGGCGCGGCTGCTTTTGCTGCACCACCAAAACACCAAGCACCTTCTTGCGGTGAATGATCGGAGTACCGAGGAAGCTCTGGTAAACTTGCTCACCAAGCTCGGGGAAGAATTTGTAACTAGGATGTTTGGAGGCCTCGGCGACATTGATCGGCTCAGCGGTACGCTTAACCATGCCCACCAATCCCTCAGAGAAGCGAATGTGGACACTATCACCCTTGAAGATAAGGCCTTGGGTGGCCATCAACTCGAGGCGTTCCATCTTTTCATTAGCGAGGTAGACCGTGCAGCACTCGGTACTCATCGCGCTGCAAGTCTGTTTTACTAGGATTGATAATGCCTGCTGAAGATCATCAACCCGTGATACTTGTTCAACTATGTCCCTTAGCTGAGAGAGCATATTTATCCCCGTCGGTGCTTGCGCTTGGACTTCTGCTTACGCTCATGAAATGGCATGGCTGCTGAGGCAAACTCCTTCATCGCGCGTCGATACACATCACGTTTAAAAGATACTACTTGTCTCACTGGATACCAATAGCTTACCCAGCGCCACCCATCAAACTCAGGCATGTTTCCTCGCTGCATATTGATCCGTGACTCATCACAGTCCAACTTCAGCAAAAACCACTTCTGTTTTTGGCCAATACAGACCGGCTTTGAATCCCATCGAACCAGGCGTTTGGGGAGCTTGTATCTCAACCAATGACGACTAGTCGCAACGATCTTCACATCTTTCTTTGTTAAGCCGACTTCCTCGTATAACTCACGGTACATGGCTTGCTCTGCGCTCTCGCCTTCATCAATTCCCCCTTGAGGGAACTGCCATGAGTGTTGTCCGAATCGTTTAGCCCAGAATACCTGACCATGGTTGTTACAAATCACTATTCCCACATTTAAGCGGTAACCATCGCCATCGATCACTGGCCAACCTCAAAATAAAATTTTAATGACAGTGATTTTTCCACATATCCCCAACACTAGCAAACCCACAAATGTGATAAATGCATAATTTATGCGGACCACAGGCAGATATGGATAGATTTTAGCCGAATTAATACTTATCAACACAAGAATGCGACCTAGCCCACATTTATTCACCTTTTCTGTGAATAACTATGTGCAAAATAACCATATGGAATGTGATAACTGCTTAAACCCGCACAGGACTTAAAACCCACAAACCTAGCTGCCAAAATAAAACCATCTAATTTTCATTAGTTTAGTTGAAGCTATTTTGTTTTTACATTGTATTGATTGACTATTGTGCTAACACTCACTTAAATTGCACAAAAAACATCCAACCACGTTTTTATCCACACTAAGGGATGTAAAATTAGGATATTTTCTTTTTTTCAAGCAGTTAATCATGATTAAACTCCTGTTAATTCATACATGAGTCAACTAGCTAATCAAAGACTGTGGATAAGTAAAGTAAAACCATTGTCAATTAGCCGTTAGATTGACTTAATGTGAACCTTTGGACAGTAAAGCTATCGTCCAATCCTTGCTTTCCCATACAAAGCTATCTGTTAATATATCCCCTTCAACATCATCGTTACCCATTTGACTATTTGCCCATTTGACTATGAAACCTGAACCCAAAACCGAACAAGAGCTGATCGAGCGCGCATGGCTGATGGCAGGAGTCACTTTTGCGGAGCTCGCAGAACAAGCCAAGATGACGGTTCCCGATGATCTCACTCGCGATAAGGGATGGGTGGGTCAGTTGCTTGAATGGCACTTAGGTGCGACTGCCGGCAGCAAACCGCAACAAGACTTTGAACAACTGGGCATCGAATTAAAGAGCATTCCAATCAGCTATCAGGGCAAACCACTCGAGACAACGTTTGTCTGTGTGGCACCGCTTATTGGCGTGCATGGCCTGACCTGGGAGAGCAGCCACGTACGTAATAAGCTTTCTCGCGTGCTTTGGGTGCCCGTCGAGGGAGAGCGAGAGATTCCATTAGCCGAGCGTAAAGTCGGGGCACCGCTACTTTGGTCACCTAGCTCTGAAGAGGAACAGCAACTGCGCCAAGATTGGGAGGAGTTGATGGATATGATCGTGCTAGGTCGAATTGAACAGGTTACTGCTAAGCATGGCGAAGTCTTGCAGCTTCGGCCCAAGGCCGCGAATGGTCGGGCACTCACCGAGGCCTATGGTGCGAGCGGTAAAGTGATCCGCACCCGCCCTCGCGGGTTTTATTTACGCACCCAGTTTACCGCCCAGATTCTCACCAATTACTATTCATAAGCATGTACCCAAGAGACCTCATAAATTGGACCGCAAGTATCCTAGTGAGTCATCAGTGATAGCTCAATATCACTGTACCCCACCGGTGAACTCGACCCGCACTCATCATAGGCGTTGTGAAGACGCAGATAGGCCTTATCAAGACCTAGACGGGTCAGCTCTTCCTTAACTAACTCCAAGGAGTCAAAACGGATCGGTTCATCGTCAATCGTAACAGGCTCAAGCTTGTGTTTATATTCCACCGCAATTTGGTATTTGGCTAAGTCTGCACAGCCAATCACAAAGACCTTAGGAGTGCGATACGTCGCTTTGTGATAACCATGCAACCACTTATCAAGTTGTCGTTTTTGCATTGCACACCTCCATCTTTTTTATTGTAGTCAAGGGAATCGAAGGTGATTCTTTTCTCAGTGAATTTCTTCGCTTATAGTTGAGAAAAAGGTTTCACTCCGTTCCGAGGTGCGAGGATCACTTCGTTCCGAGATGCGAGGGGTTCACAGCGTGCGTAAGACTCCTCGCACCTCGTAGGGCTCTGCCCGTCCTCGCACCTTAATTTGAGGTTTTTATAATGGAATATACTCAGCTTCCCCACTCATCGCTTGAGGTGAGTAAGATTTGTCTTGGTACTATGACCTTTGGTGAGCAAAATACGCTTGCCGAGGCACATTCGCAGCTTGATTATGCGCTTGAGCGCGGGGTTAACTTTATCGATACCGCAGAGATGTATCCGGTTCCGCCTCAGCCCAATACTCAGGGCACCACGGAAGACTATATAGGCAAATGGCTGCGCGCATCGGGCAAACGAGACAAAGTCATTATCGCGACCAAGGTAGCGGGGCCGCGCAATCTTCCCTATATTCGCGACAACATGGCACTTGATCACAACAATATCAATGATGCGGTCAACGATAGCTTGCGTCGACTGCAAACCGACTACATCGATCTCTACCAATTACACTGGCCACAGCGTCAGACCAACTGCTTTGGCCAACTGAACTACCCCTACCCTGAAAAACAGGAAGAGGTGACCCTGCTCGATTCACTCGAAGCTCTGAGTAAGCTGGTGAAAGAAGGAAAAGTACGTCATATTGGAATTTCTAACGAGACACCTTGGGGGGTGATGTCTTTGCTCAGGCTCGCCGAGAAACATGGTTTAGAGCGGGTGGTGTCGATTCAAAACCCGTATAACCTGCTCAATCGCACCTTTGAAATTGGGCTGTCTGAGGTGAGTCATTATGAGGGCATCAAGCTCCTAGCCTACTCGCCGCTCGCCTTTGGTTGTTTAAGCGGCAAATACCTCAATGACCAATGGCCAGATAACGCCCGCTGCACCTTGTACAAACGCTTTGTGCGCTACTTTACTCCACAAGGGATTGAGGCCACACGAGCGTATGTTGAACTGGCTAAACAGCATGGTTTAACGTCCGCGCAGATGGCGCTGGCGTTTGTCAATCAGCGCCCATTTGTTGCTGCTAATATCATCGGTGCGACCTCGATGGAGCAATTAAAAGATAATATCGACAGTGTCGAGATACAGCTTAGTGAAGAGTTGCTTGAGGGCATCGCGCAAATCGGAGTACGCTACTCCAATCCCTGCCCATAACGTGTTACCGGGGGAGAGCAAAATCTGCTCTCCCCCTAGTGTTACGTGGTTAATCTAGATTGGAGGATGCGCCGAAGATGTCTAATACGGCGATTCGCTAAGGCTTGTGGTTGCTGCTCACAGCCGAGCGGACGACCATCTTTATCCAGACCAATATCACGCAATAGGTGGGCACTATGTAGAGGCAGTGCATAGCTGCTCTTGCGTACGCGACGACGCCATGCTCGCTCCTCTTGTTTGAGATCGGCAAGTACACACCAAGCGGCAAGTTTTAGGTAGATTGAGTGGTTCATTGTGGTTCTCCTGTTGAAGATGTATCGCGGAGAACTGCAGGGATCCTAACTAGGGTGGGGACTCAGCTGCAGTTAACCGCAGCTGGAAAAGACTACGGGAACGTTATTTAGCCATCGCTTTAGGTCGAGCGATATCGGACGCATGCGACATCGATCCGCCTACGCGCACAAGTGAAGGTTTAGCGACAAATTTATGTTTTTGAATCAAAATCATGCTTACCTCCAAATCTAAATAAGTTCCTGAATATATTGAGAGTCTCATCAGACTCATGGTCAATATTTACGCAACTAGTCGCTTAAAACAACCCATAAATCACTTTAAGAGTAAAAAACACACAAAGCTCTTTATATGTCTGCCCTAAGTCTAAAAAACTGGTGGATTATTCTATATTTATCAATGAATTTGCTGTTTATCATAGATGAAAAAAGGCAGCGATTACGCTGCCTTAGTTAGAGAGTGATTAGCAAAATGAGCTAAACCGAGCTTTCACTTATCAGATTATGCTTATTCAGTAAACGGTACATGGTTGCTCTTGATACCCCCAGCTCTTTTGCCGCTTGAGAAACCTGGCCATCGTGCGACTCTAGTACCAACATCAGAGCATCCCGCTCGCTGCGCTCACGAATACTCTTCAGACTACGCTTGCCGTTATTGCGAATCGGTAGCTCAAGCTGCGACTCTTCGATCATCGGTTGCTCCGACATCAGCACTACCCGCTTGATAAGGTTCATCAGCTCGCGGACGTTGCCTGGCCAATGATAACGAGCCAAAGACTTAATAGACTCCTCACTGAAGCTCCGTGCTTGGGCGTTGTAATCCTTGGCATAAACCTGAAGGAAGTGTTTAGCCAGCAGCGCTATATCACCCGAGCGCTCTTTGAGGCTTGGCACATTGATCCGCAACACATTGATATAGTGGTAAAGATCTTCGTTAAAATCACCGTCGATCAGGGCTTTTTCAATATCCATCGAGTTAGCTGCCAGAATGCGCACATCGACTTTCTTCAGGCCATCTTGAGTTTCAATTGTTCCCTCTTGCAAAAACCTTAATAGATTCAGTTGTTGCGATTTAGGTAAGGTAAGGATGTCATTAAGCAGTACCGTCCCACCATCAGCACGCTCTAACATTGACTTGCAGCCGATTTCACCATTGATGCCAAACAGCTCTGATTCGAGGCTGCTCTCTGATAGGGCTCGGCAGTTGACAGAGATAAACTCACGCTGTGAACGTGAAGAGGTTTTGTGGATGGCTCTTGCAACCTTCTCCTTACCCGATCCACTTTCACCATAGATGAGGATACTGACGTCGGTCGGACCGATACGCTTGACCTGATCACGCAAGCGTTTCATTGGCATTGATTCACCCACTAAGCCAAGATCGTGATTGGTGCCGTAGTGTGGCCATACCCGTGTCTCAAGCTTGAGCATGCCTAATTGATGACCTATCGTGCTCAGCAGTTGTGCGTCGGGGATCGGAGTGGTGAAAAAATCAATACAGAAATTGACGATAAACTGGCAAATGGTATCTGACTTGATCTGCGATTCGCGGATAAGCGCAAGCCAACGCACGTGTTTATGCTGGCTGACCAGGCTCGCGATGCCATTAAGACTGAACTCATCATGGCTGAGGTCAACAACACCGATACAGGGCCCGGTTTCAGTAAACAGTGCATCAGCCTTGCGCAAGTCACCGCTGATGGTACAGCGCCAACCGGCGTTTTCCAGTACTTTTAGCCAAGGCTCAGAGGTACCACCAACGACGATTAAGGAACCGGGTATTGTGTCTTGTTTAAAGTTAGAGCCCATGTCCTTTCCTTCTTTTTTATTTGCTATCCACTTTTTATTTGCTAGCCACAAACATGCATCAAACGTGTCAGCCCGTGATTCCGTTTCAACGTTAAGACTACAGTAACATTTTGTAACATTCTAGGTTGAGCACAAAATTCACCCAACTACCTAAATATTAAGGTAGGACAAATTTGAGAAAATCAAACTAAAAAGCAGAGGCGGGAATCGAGAGGCGAGAAGCGAGAAATTTCCGCAAGCACCTCTCGCCTCTCGAAACGAAGTGATCTCGCCTCTCGCCTCTTTCCGATAGGAAAAAAAAAGAGCCACCCGAAGGCAGCTCTTGATATGCAATTAAACGATTAAGTTTAAGCAGACGCTTGTGGGCGCATTGCTGGGAACAGGATTACATCGCGGATGGTGTGCGTGTTGGTAAATAGCATCGCTAGACGGTCGATACCGATACCTTGACCTGCTGTTGGCGGTAGGCCGTGCTCTAGAGCGGTGATGTAGTCTGCATCGTAGTACATTGCTTCGTCGTCACCAGCATCTTTTGCATCAACCTGAGCTTTGAAACGCGCATCTTGATCCTCTGCATCGTTCAGCTCTGAGAAGCCGTTCGCGACCTCGCGGCCACCGATAAAGAACTCAAAGCGGTCAGTGAAGAATGGGTTGTCATCGCTGCGACGTGCCAGTGGTGAGATATCCGCTGGGTAGCCTGTGATGAAGGTTGGTTGGATAAGCTGAGGCTCAGCCGTTTCACCGAAGATCTCTTCTAGAAGCTGACCACAGGTCCAGAAGGTTTCTACTTCAACGTGGACTGATTTCGCGATCGCAACCATCTTCTCACGGTCTTGCAGATCCGTTTCAGTTAGCGCTTGGATCTCTGCGTGGTCTGGGTTGTAGTGCTTGATCGCTTCAAACATGCTCATGCGCGCGTAGGTGCCACCGAACTCAACTGTCTCTTCACCATAAGGCATAGACGTCGAGCCAAGGACTTCCAGCGCGACTGTGCTTAGCATCTCTTCGGTTAGATCCATCAGATCTTTGTAGTCTGCGTAAGCTTGGTAGAATTCCATCATGGTGAATTCTGGATTGTGGCGCGGTGATAGACCTTCATTACGGAAGTTACGGTTGATCTCAAATACGCGATCAAAGCCACCCACAACTAGGCGCTTAAGGTATAGCTCAGGCGCAACACGTAGGTACATGTCGATATCTAGCGCGTTATGATGAGTGATAAACGGACGTGCCGTCGCGCCACCCGGGATCACGTGCATCATTGGCGTTTCCACTTCTAGGTAGCCTTTTGAACTCATGAAGTTACGGATTGCCGATACCAGCTTCGAGCGGATGATGAATGCTTGACGTGAGTCATCGTTCACAATCAGGTCAACGTAGCGCTGACGGTAACGCATCTCTTGATCAGTCAGGCCGTGGAACTTCTCTGGCAGTGGACGCAGCGCTTTAGTCAGTAGCTCGTACTCTTCCATGTTCACGTAAAGGTCACCCTTACCTGATTTATGCAGTGCACCTTTTACACCGATGATGTCACCGATATCTAGGCCCTGGTACTTCTCTTTCAGCTCTTTTTGCACATCTTTTGCAGCGTATGCTTGGATGCGACCAGAAGTTTCTTGGATAGCCAAGAATGGACCACGCTTAGCCATTACACGACCCGCAATCGCTACTACGTGATTTAGCTCTTCTAGCTCTTCTTTGGTTTTTTCACCGAATTCCGCCTGAAGATCGCCCGCTAGGTGCTCGCGACGGAAGTCATTTGGGTGGCCGTTTGCTTTGCAGCTTTGGCGGATATGATCCAGCTTGCTACGACGCTCAGCAATCAGCTTGTTTTCTTCTTGTTGATTCTCTTGGTTAACAGCATCAGTCATTTTCGATGTACCCTGTTTTCTCTTTTTCGGTGAAAAGCTTAAAGACCTGACTTCAGGCTAGCTTCAATAAATTTGTCTAGGTCGCCGTCAAGAACGGCTTGAGTGTTGCGGTTTTCAACGCCAGTACGCAAGTCTTTGATGCGCGAGTCATCAAGAACATAAGAGCGGATTTGGCTACCCCAACCGATGTCAGACTTGGCGTCTTCGTTGGCCTGCTTCTCAGCATTTTGCTTTTGAATCTCAAGCTCAAACAACTTCGCACGTAACTGCTTCATCGCCTGATCTTTGTTCTTGTGCTGAGAGCGGTCATTCTGACACTGCACCACGGTGTTGGTCGGTACGTGGGTAATACGCACTGCCGATTCGGTGGTGTTAACGTGCTGACCACCCGCGCCCGAGGCACGGTACACATCGATACGCAGATCAGATGGGTTGATGTCGATCTGGATGTTGTCGTCAATCTCTGGGTAGATAAATGCAGACGCAAATGAGGTGTGACGACGGCCGCTTGAGTCAAACGGCGACTTACGCACAAGGCGGTGTACGCCTGTCTCCGTGCGCAACCAACCATAAGCATACTCACCGGAAATACGCACAGTCGCGCCTTTCAGACCGGCTACTTCACCCTCTGAAACCTCGATCACCTCGGTTTTGAAGCCCTTAGCTTCTGCCCAGCGCAGGTACATGCGCAGCATCATCGATGTCCAGTCTTGCGCCTCAGTACCACCTGAGCCTGACTGCAAGTCGATGTAGCAATCTGAGCTGTCGTGGTCGCCTGAGAACATGCGACGGAACTCTAGCTTCTCAAGCTTGGCTTCAAGCTCAGCCAACTCTGGCTCGATCTCATCAAAGGTTTCTTGATCTTCTTCCTCAACCGCCAGCTCAAGAAGACCGTCTACGTCTTCCACACCCTGGTCAAGAAGGTCGATGGTTTCAACAACCGCTTCCAGTGAGGCGCGCTCTTTACCCAGCGCTTGTGCACGCTCAGGCTCGTTCCACACATCCGGTTGTTCAAGTTCTGCATTGACCTCTTCTAGACGCTCTTTCTTGGCGTCATAGTCAAAGATACCCCCTAAGGACATTCGTGCGCTCAGTCACGTCCTTTAGACGGTTTTTAATAGGATTGATTTCAAACATGTTTACTCAACATTTTAGAATAGAATTTAACCGAGGAAGTGTACTCAAAAATGTGATGAAGATACAGAAAAAATCGCCGCTGACTGGATTGAAATTTCTAAAACTGGTAGCCCCATAGGCGCGCCTTGCTGGCTAGGCATTAAAGGGTGTTGATTTTGCTTACGATGTGGTCTGTCTAGGAGTCCACTTCCCATGATTGCCAAGCTTGTTCGACGCATGACTTCCTACTGAGATTTCCCCGCGAAAAGGCATTTGCTATTATTCCCCCACTTTTTCATCCCAACAGCAGACGGGCAATGGCACGCAAAACCAAGAATTTTCACTTAAAGCAATTCAGTATTATCGGTGGCCATGCGGGTATGGCCGTCAGCACCGACGGGGTGCTGCTCGGAGCTTGGGCTGACTTTGCCAATGCCGAGCGCCTACTCGATATTGGCACGGGCACTGGGTTGTTGGCACTGATGTGCGCGCAGCGTTTCGAATCACTGAGTGTTGACGCGATTGATATTGACCAGCAAGCCTTTGAAGCCGCATCAGATAATATCGCTAATAGTCCTTGGTCTGCACGCATTCAGGTCTTTCATCATCCAGTAGCGCAGCACCACCATCCTAGCTACGATGCCATTATCTGCAATCCACCCTACTTCAACGCCGGTGAATCAGCGCAAAATCAGCAGCGTGCCACCGCGCGCCATACCGGCTCACTCAGTCACGAAGAGCTGGCTGAGCACATTGGGCGTCTGCTTGCCCCGCAATTTGGTCGTGCTTGCCTGATCTTGCCTAAAACAGAGGGGGAGCAGTTTATTGACCTCGCTCGCGAGTCTGGGTTGCACCTGACGCGCTTATGTCGAGTGCGCCCAACAGCGACCAAACCCGTCTCTCGCCTGCTGATTGAGCTAAGCAATGAGCAGCGGCTTGGCACCACACAGTGCCAAGAGAATGAAATAACGATTCATAAAGATGGTCATTACAGCGATGACTTTATCGCCTTAACTCACGACTTCTATCTTAAGATGTAGGCTTGCTCAAGGTGTAGGCCGCCTGACTTATCAGTGATCTAGATCACTCGTACTCGCATCTTGTCTAGACTGGGTATATAATACGCGCCCTTTCCTTTGACCCTGCTTGTGGAGAAACCACTGTGATTAAAAACTTTGCAGATTTAGACCTCGACCCTAACCTGCTTGACGCTATTGAAGAAATGGGCTTTTCTCGCCCAACGCAAGTGCAAGCCGAGGCCATTCCACAGGCACTAGATGGACGTGATGTTTTAGCATCAGCGCCAACTGGCACAGGTAAAACTGCCGCGTTTGTGATCCCAGCGCTGCAATACCTACAAGATTTTCCACGTAAGAAGTCTGGCCCAGCACGCGTACTGATCCTCACCCCAACCCGTGAGCTTGCCATGCAGGTTGCCGACCAAGCACGTGCACTGGCTAAGAACACGCGTCTGAACATCTTTACCATCACTGGTGGCGTGCAGTACGAAGAACATGCTGACATCCTAAAGACGACCCAAGATATCGTGGTTGCGACTCCGGGACGCTTGATGGAGTACATCAATGCTGAGCGCTTTGATTGCCGCGCGATTGAGTGGCTGATCCTCGACGAAGCCGACCGCATGCTGGATATGGGCTTCGGTCCGACTGTCGATCGCCTATCGGGCGAGTGTCGCTGGCGTAAGCAGACCCTGTTGTTCTCTGCAACCCTAGAAGGTCGCGGTGTGGAAGGCTTTACTGCGGATCTGCTAAAAAACCCAGCTGAGGTTGATGCCGAGCCATCACGCCGTGAGCGCAAAAAGATCGCTCAGTGGTACCACCGCGCGGATGATATGGAGCACAAACTGGCGCTACTTAAGGTGATCCTCACCGAGCAAGCCGAGCGCACGATTGTATTCCTCAAAACCCGCGAGCGCCTAGCCGAGCTGCGCGCCCAACTTGAGAGTGCCCAGATCCCATGCTCGTGGATCCAAGGTGAGATGCCACAAGATCGCCGCAACAACGCGATTTCTCGCTTTCGCGATGGCACCGTCAACGTTCTTCTGGCCACCGATGTTGCCGCGCGTGGTATCGATCTTCCAGATGTCAGCCACGTGATCAACTACGACTTGCCACGCACCGCCGACGTCTACTTGCACCGCATCGGCCGCACCGCCCGCGCAGGCAAAAAAGGCAACGCAATCTCGCTAGTCGAAGCCCACGACCAACCAATGATGGACCGCGTCGCCCGCTACGTAAAAGAAGAAATCAAAGAGCGCTACATCAAAGAGCTACGTCCAAAACACAAAAAACCTGTGTTTAAGAAAAAGAACAAGAAAAAAGCTGAAAAGAAAAACGCCAAAAAAACCGCCGGCAAGAAGAAAAAGTAGCACTTTTTATGCGTGAGGAGCCCACAGTCCTCGTTTCTGACTAGACACAAAAAAGCCACTTGCTAAGCAAGTGGCTTTTTTAGAATCGAGCAACAAGTAACACTGCGTTTCAAAAAGCGAGCAAATTACAGCGCAGGTAAACCACCTCGCATCTCGCCTCTCGACTCCCGCCTCTGGGTTTAGTGTTCGCGAGTAGCACGGAACTCAACGTCAGGGAAACGCTCCTGCGCGAGATTCAGGTTCACCATGGTCGGCGCAATGTACGACAAGTTATCACCACCATCCAGCGCTAGGTTCGCCTGGTTCTTACGCTTAAACTCTTCAAGTTTCTTATCGTCGCCACACTCAACCCAGCGAGCCGTTGCTACGTTAACACCCTCGTAGATCGCTTCCACGTTGTATTCTGCTTTCAGGCGCGCGACAACCACGTCAAACTGAAGTACACCGACCGCGCCAACGATCAAATCGTTGTTTTGCAATGGACGGAAAACCTGTACCGCACCCTCTTCAGAGAGCTGAACCAGACCTTTCAGTAGCTGCTTCTGCTTCAATGGATCTTTAAGACGGATACGACGGAACAGCTCTGGCGCAAAGTTCGGGATACCCGAGAATTTCAGCGCTTCACCTTGAGTGAAGGTGTCACCAATCTGAATGGTGCCATGGTTGTGCAGACCGATGATATCGCCTGCGTAGGCATTTTCTGCGCGTGAGCGATCGCCCGCCATAAAGGTCACGGCATCAGAAATGCTGACGTTTTTACCCGTACGCACATGGTTCATCTTCATGCCTTGCTTGTAGGTACCAGAAACGATACGCATAAACGCAATACGGTCACGGTGTTTCGGGTCCATGTTCGCTTGGATCTTGAACACAAAGCCAGAGAACTTCTCTTCAGTCGCTTCCACTTCACGCTCAACCGCTTGACGCGTTTTAGGCTCAGGAGCCCATTTGGTCAGGCCATCCAGCATATGGTCGACACCAAAGTTACCCAGTGCGGTACCGAAGTAAACTGGCGTTAGCTCACCAGCTAGGAATAGCTCTAGGTCAAACTCAGGGCAAGCACCCATCACCAACTCAAGCTCTTCTCGCACACTTTCGGCCAAGTCAGCGCCAACTTTCTCGTCAAGCTCAGGGTTATCTAGACCCTTGATGATACGCACTTCTTGGATCTCGTGCCCGTGGCCAGATTCGTACAAGATCGTCTCATCGCGGTGGATGTGGTAAACACCCTTAAACTCTTTACCGCAACCAATTGGCCATGAGATTGGCGCACACGCCATGCCCAATTCGCTCTCAACCTCATCAAGGACTTCCATTGGATCGCGCACATCACGGTCCAATTTGTTCATGAAGGTCACAATCGGGGTGTCACGCAGACGGGTCACTTCCATCAGCTTACGAGTACGATCCTCGACACCTTTCGCTGCGTCAATCACCATCAGACACGAGTCAACCGCCGTTAGGGTACGGTAGGTATCTTCCGAGAAGTCTTCGTGTCCCGGGGTATCGAGCAGGTTCACCAAGCAGTCGTTGTATGGGAACTGCATCACCGAGGTCGTGACCGAGATGCCACGCTCTTTCTCCATCTCCATCCAGTCAGATTTAGCGTGCTGCGCCGAGCCACGACCTTTAACTGTACCGGCTTTTTGGATCGCGTTGCCGAACAAAAGCACTTTTTCGGTGATGGTGGTTTTACCCGCATCCGGGTGAGAGATAATCGCAAACGTTCTGCGCTTGCTTACTTCTTGTTGAAAAGACATAAACGCCCTTTGCTGTCATTCATGAGTGAAGCGTAGAGAGCCTTGCGCGACTCTCTACCTTAAAATTTTGTGCGCGGATTATACAGAAAAGTCGCTAGATTAGCGACTGTTTCCCTGTAGGCTCGGCTTAGACCAAGCTAGAGGAAGAGATAACTCATGATAATCGCGTCTTCTTTGCCACGCTCGGTTGGATAATAGTTGCGGCGACGATCAACCTCATTGAACCCTTCGGCTTGATAGAGCTCGAACGCGCGCAGGTTGCTCTGACGCACTTCAAGCCAGGCACTCTCGGCATTAAGCGCCTCACAGCGGGCTAAAAAGGCCTCTAGTAAGCGCCTACCAAGGCCTCTTCCCTGCCAAGCAGGCGCAATAGCAATATTCAGAAGAGTCACCTCACCAACGATATGTTGGGCATAAAAATACCCGACCAACTCTTGGTCCACCAGCATCGCATGATGCTCGGCGCCGCGACTGTCGAGGTCGCTAAGTAGCTTATCACTCCATGGGTGACTATGGGCTTTCGGTTCAATGGCCTTCACCGCAGGAAGATGCGTACGCTCAAGTGCGACAATAGAGATATTAGCCATAATTGTTACTGCTGTGATTGGATCTGTGACCAAAGTGCTCGACGCTGCTGATTATTACCGTCGATCATCTCAAGCTTAGGGCTGAGCAAGCGCTTTGCGCCTGTTGGCTGCTCATCGCAACCTGCGAACCATACCCATTCGGCCGTTGAGCTATCGAGTTCGTTCCAATGCTGTGGCTCAATGTGTTGCACCTGACTTAGCGACAGCCCCATCGCTTTAAGTACTTTTTCGAGAAACTCAGCCAAGGGGCCCTTTGGGCACTGAGAGGAAACAAACAATAAACGACAGTCGTCAGGGAGAGACTGCGGAGCGATGCTCACGCCAGTCAAACGTTCCGGATGCGTGACAACCCACTGGGTGATCCCCATTTCGGTAAGATAAGCGGCACGACGTTGGGCTGGGGTCGGATTGGTCATTACTCTCACTTGATGGGTTGAAACGGTGGGAGATACTAGCAAATGGCGCGGCATATCTCCACACCCTTTGACGGCCAGCCGGCATCAGCTATCTGTTCTTACTCAGAGAATTCTGGGCAATAGTGGATAAGCCCAGAGTGGCCATCGAATGTGCCTGCGATCAGTGGCTTAATTTGAAATGCTCCCGGCGGCACCTCCCATTGACAGTCAAAGCCTGATTGCTCAGCGGCTTCAAAGCCAAACTTGCCATAAAATGCCGGGTCACCCAATACAACCACACCGGCGTACCCAAGCTCAGGTAGGGTGGCAAATCCCTCATCGATCAGCAACCGCGCAATACCTTGGCCTTGGTGATCGGGGTGCACACACAGTGGTGCTAACCCTTGCCATGTAACATCGTGCCCCTCGATAGAAACCGGGGTAAACAATAAGTGTCCAACCACCTGCCCTTCATCAGTACACGCCACCAGCGAGAGAGTAAATTGGCCATTCTCGCGCAAACTCTGCACCAACTTTGCTTCCGCCTCGGTTGGAAAAGCCTCACGTAACAGCTGATCGATAACCAGCATATCGGCTGGCGCTTCACTCCTAATAAGCATTGCTGACCTCACTATGCTCTTGATTGCCTTGCAGGCCTTTCTGCACGAAGTCCGCCAGTTGATTGATCATCACTTGCATCGGCTTTGGTAATGAATCCCAATCAATGCTATCCATCAGGTTTTTAACCTCAAGACCAAGCTCTGTGTCGCCTTCAATTGACAAACGGCGCTGGAAAAACAAGGTATCAGGGTCTTCTTTACGCCCAGCAATAAGCACTAAATCATTGAGAGAGCCGCTAAAGCTTACGTCTTCATCTATGGGACTGTCGGCGACCACCAACTGGTCACCTTGATAACTGATCAGCCAGCTTACCTGTAAATCGGAAATTGCAATTTTAAGCCACTTACGCTCTAAAAACTCGAAGTCGCCATCTTCTAAGGCTTCTTGAAAAACGACCTTAAGTCCTTCCAGCAGCGCTTTTTTTTGTAACGCCTGTGGCAACAAGTGGATCGGAGATCTCAAAATTGAAGCCGCATTTCTAACTAATTGAGTGCGAATCTTGTTAATCACGCGTATTTTCCGTTAATTTATCCTGATAACTCTCCATATTATGGGAGTTATATTTCATCATTCCTGTTGTGTATCAATAAAACCCTTCATTGGGCAAGTTCTTTTCACCGCCACGATAGCGCGTTATAGTGTACGAGTACCATGGAATTTTCGCAGACGTCACAAATCGGTTGTTATTGATGCCCACCACAGAGTTAAAAAGTTGGTTTTCCAAGTTTACCTCGACGAGTCCCTACTATTTCGCGATCCTTAACCGCGAACATCAGTACACCAGCGTCAATGCCCGCTACTCAGAGCTAACAGGATTAGAAGCGCATGAGCTAATTGGCATGAGCGATGTCCAAGTACTTGGGGAGCATTTCTACCAACAGTTCAAACCTTACTACCAGCGTGCCTTTCTTGGCGAAACTATCGACACTGAGTTGACGCTAAATCTCGTCGATACAGACACCAGTTTGCGCTTTTGTATCTCGCCCATAAGCTGCGGTGATGAGATAGAGCACATTTTATTTCATGCAATTGATACATCAGAAAAGCAGATCCTCGCGCGCTCGTTAGAGGAACTAGAAGACAAGTATTTCACCCTCTCACATATTCTCCCCGAGGGTTTGCTCATCCTCGAGGGAGAGTCGATTGTCTCCGCCAACACCAATGCCGCAAAAATCTTCAGCTGCAATCACTATCATGATCTTATTGGTCAAACGCTAAGTGATTACGTGCTCGACGAGCAAGGTAACCCTCTGAGCCAAGATCAACTTATCGAGGCAGAGCAAAGCACCTTAGACGGTATGACTTACCAAGACGACAAACAGTGCAAACGCGTCAGGCTTTACACCGATACCCTCGCGTCACGCGCGCAGCGCAGCTCGATTGTCATCGTCCAAGATCTGGACCAGCGTCATCGCCCAGCCGTATCGGCTCAAGGCATCGCCGACGTTGACCCACTAACCGGTCTTATCAATCGTTTTGGGTTTAGTAACCGAGTGGCGTATTACATCAACTGTGAAACTCCTTTAACCGTACTCTACCTTGATATTGATAACTTCAAAAATATCAATGACTCACTTGGTCATCACGTTGGAGATATGGTGATCAAAGAGGTCGCATCACGCCTGCTGCGCGTCCTGCCTGAGTCGGCAACACTTGGTCACTTAGGTGCCGATGAATTTGGGGTTTTATTGCCTTGTCAGGAAAACAATCGGCGCACTGAGAGTCTGGCTGAGAGAATAATCGCTTTAATTAACCAACCGTTTGATCTGCTCCACTTTAGCAAGCGACTCGCCTGCTCAATCGGCAGTGTCGTCTATCCTGGCGATGGCAATGATGCGCGTATCTTGCTGCAAAATGCCGATACAGCGATGTATGAGGCTAAGGCCCGTGGAAGAAACCGACTGATCCGATTTAGTGAGCAGATGAATAAGGAGGCGCGAATGCGCCTTTGGCTCGAGATTGAGCTGCAAAAAGCGCTGCAGCAAAACGGGCTCGAGGTGTGGTATCAGCCCAAAGTCAGTGCCAAGGACTTTAGTATCAATGGTGCAGAGGCGCTAATACGTTGGAAACACCCCGTTGAGGGTTACATCAGTCCTGGTTCCTTTATCCCCGTGGCAGAGAAAGCCGGATTAATTGAGCAGATGGGAATGGTAGTCATGCGTGAGGTGTTCAATACCGTCAAGGGCTGGCATCGGCAAGGTATTTTGCCAGGCCCCGTGGCAATCAACCTGTCACCAGAGCAGTTTGCCAATCCTAAGCTGATCGATTACATGCAAAAACTCCTCAAGTCGACCAATCTCACACCAAGCTTGATTACCTTTGAGCTGACTGAGAGTGCAGTAATGATCGACAGCGAATACACGATTCAAATGCTCAATGCGATCAAAACACTCGGCTTTGCGTTGTCAATTGATGACTTTGGTACTGGCTACTCGTCATTGGCCTACCTAGCTCGCTTTCCGATTGATGAGCTTAAGATTGACCGAACCTTTATTCAGCAAATGGATAAGCAGCCTAAGCAGGTTACGGTTATCGAGAACATCATCAACCTTGGCAAGTCCCTCGAGCTAAAAATTGTTGCCGAGGGGGTAGAAACTCAGCACCAAGCGACCGTTTTGTCCAATTTACGCTGCCACTCGATTCAGGGCTTTCACTTTTATCGCCCACAGCCGAAGCAAGATGTCGAAGAGCTATTTATGCAGCATCGTCAACATAAAAACTAACCTCTAGACACGCTGTTGCTGGGCTTAAACCCAAAGCTTATCAAGATACACACGTCGGTGCCGACACATCTCTGCGCGCTGGGTGAGTTTACTTGGGTATAGAATCATCCCGATCGCCGATTAACTCTGCCAAATCTGGTTTATATCAAATCTAACCTCGAGCTTTCTGCATAAAATCACCAGTTACTCACAAATAAAAATGAACAATGTGTAATGGAATTACTATGTCCTGCAGGTAACTTACCTGCACTAAAAACGGCCATCGACTGCGGTGCGGATGCAGTCTATATCGGCTTTAAAGATGACACCAATGCCCGTCACTTTGCTGGATTAAACTTTACTGGTAAAAAGTTAGAGCGAGCGGTTCAATACGTTCACGATCACAACAAAAAAATCCACGTTGCCCTGAACACCTTTGCTCACCCTGATGGTTTTGAGCGCTGGACCCAAGCGGTAGACATGGCGGCTCAGATCGGCGTAGATGCCCTTATCGTCGCAGATATCGCCGTGCTAGAGTATGCGGCAACTCGACACCCTCATCTTGAGCTGCACCTTTCAGTGCAAGCTTCGGCCACCAATGTGGCAGCCATCGACTTCTATCAGCAGAATTTTAACGTCAAGCGCGTCGTACTACCTCGTGTACTATCGATTCATCAAGTCAAACAGCTATCACGTAATATCACCTCTAATGTCGAACTTGAGGTCTTCGCCTTCGGCAGCTTATGTATCATGTCTGAGGGACGCTGTTATCTGTCTTCGTATATGACCGGCGAGTCACCTAACACCGTCGGCGCGTGCTCACCTGCAAAGTTTGTTCGTTGGCAAGAAACCGAGCAAGGCCTGGAGTCACGCCTGAACGATATCTTGATCGATCGCTATGCCGCTGGAGAGAACGCTGGCTACCCGACCCTATGTAAGGGCCGTTTTACCACTGACCTCACTGGTGATACCAACCACTACCACGCTCTGGAGGAGCCGACGAGTCTCAATACCCTCTCGATGCTACCAGAGCTATTTAAAGCTAATGTCGCCTCAGTCAAGATAGAGGGACGCCAACGTAGCCCGGCCTATGTTGAGCAAGTCACTCGCACTTGGCGCGCCGCTATCGATCGCTACCTAGCCGATCCAGAAGGCTACACTGTCGAGCCTGCCTGGGACAGTGCCTTGGCTAATGTCTCTGAGGGCTCGCAAACCACCCTTGGTGCCTACCACCGCAAATGGCAATAGAGGAACACTCAATGAAATACGCCCTAGGACCCCTGCTGTACTTCTGGCCAAAACAGGACGTGGAAGACTTCTATCAGCAAGCCAAAAATAGCTCAGCTGATATTGTTTATCTTGGTGAGTCTGTGTGCTCTAAGCGCCGTGAGATGAAGGCCAACCATTGGCTTGATATCGCCAAAGAGCTCTCGAACGCCGGTAAACAGGTGGTGATCTCAACCATGGCTTTGCTTGAAGCACCAAGCGAGGTTAATGTGATGAAAAAGTACATTGATAATGGCGACTTTGCCATTGAGGCCAATGATGTCTCCGCTATCCAGCTTGCCAGCCAAAGCAAGGTACCGTTTGTGGTGGGACCGGCCATCAATACCTATAACGCCCACACGCTCAAGCTGTTTCTCAAGCAGGGCATGACTCGTTGGTGTATGCCGGTTGAGCTCTCGCGCGATTGGCTAAGTAACACACTTACGCAGTGTGACGAGCTAGGGATCCGCAATCAGTTCGAGGTCGAGGTATTCAGTCATGGCTACCTGCCACTGGCCTACTCCGCACGCTGTTTTACTGCTCGCGCCGAGAACCGCTCTAAAGATGACTGCGAGACCTGCTGCATCAAATACCCTACCGGTATTCAGGTGCGCAGCCAGGAAGGACAAGAGGTGTTTAACCTCAATGGTATCCAGACCCAGTCCGGTTACTGCTACAATCTGGTCAATGATTTACCAAGCATGCAAGGCTTGGTCGATGTCGTGCGCCTCAGCCCACTTGGGGTAAGTACCTTCTCCGAGCTCGAGCAGTTCCGCGGCAATGAAAAAGGCCAAAAACCCCAACCGATTGCAAACAGGCAGTGTAATGGCTTCTGGCATCAGCTAGCGGGACTTGAAATCAAAAACCTCTAAAACAGGTGCGAGGTGCGGGGACGCTGCGCTACGAGGAGCGTATATGGACTCCCCTAGTAGTGCAAGTAATCAAGGACGCGTGTTAGCAAGTGCACGTATATTCGGTTTCTAAATGGGGCGCTACCCCGAACCTGTATGGCTTCATCCACATAGCAAGGATTCTAAACGAGGTTAAGGTATCTCAGTACCACCGCTCCTCTCAGAGTTTTCCTTGCCGGCTTTGATAGCACGTTGTCCATAGTTTCTTGCAGTTACATTGGTGAGCTGTCGCTCTTTAACCTCTCAGTCAGCCTTATCTAGATACTATTAAGCGGATAGTTCTTCTCTATAAGGCTCATTTTTTTTCAGCATAGCGCATGCTATTCTGATGGTCTTGTTGGCTAAGGCCAGAACGACTTTGTTGAAGTGGTTTCTCTCCAGCAAGGAGCGTATCCAACAACTTAATGGGTCAGTTTTATCTTTGATATTACTGACCACCGCTCGCGCTCCGTGTACTACCAGAGAGCGAAGTGTTCGGTCACCTTTTTTGGTAATACCAAGGTTTTTGTTTTTACCGCCACTACCTGTATGTGCTGGAACAACCCCAATGCTAGCACTGGCATCGCGACCGCACTTATAAGTTGAAGCATCCCCTATCCGGGCGTATAAAGCTGCTGCAACTATCCAACTGACACCTCTCAATGACGTCAGTAAACGACAGGCAGGGATCTGCCTCACATAAGCAATCAACTGCTTATTTGCATCATCGATGGGCTTATCAAGAGCAATCAGCTGATCAAGCAGTAATTGTAAGCTGAACCGGATAGCAGGAGTTAACCCATTGTCTGGATTTTCTAATTCTTGAGGAAGTAATTGGCGTAATTTTTTGATGCTTTGTGGGAACTTAACGCCGTATTCCATTGCAAAACCTCGAATTCGATTCGCAGTAGCGGTTCGTTGTTTAAGGTAGCTTTGACGCAAGCGCAAGATAGTTGCAATGTCTTGTTGTTCAGTGGTTTTTACTAGAACAAAGTGAATATCTGAGCGCTTAGAAGCTTCGTAGATCGCCAGTGCATCATTGGCATCATTTTTATTGCCAGAACGATATTTTTTCACTATTTGAGCAGGAAGAAGACGAACTTGGTACCCGCGCTTTTGAAAGTAACGTCCCCAATGGTGCGCAGACCCACAGGCTTCCATATAGATGTGAGCAGACGGATGCTGGGCAATAAAAGCCAGCATCTGTTTTTGTGACATAGCTCGATTAGATTTTAACTTTCCAGCCTGGTTGAACAACGCAACTTGAAAGACAGTTTTGGCAAGATCGATAGAAATGGTGTTAGGCTTATTCATGGTATGGGCTCCTTTTTTGGTTGACGCTTTAACTTTAGCTGACAACGTCGGTTAAGGTGGGGAGTCCATACCATTGAGGAATATACGCGCGTTGAACTCTTCGCTCCCCGAAGGGCAACGCCCGTCCTCGTACCCCACCCTCTTGGGTTTATCTATAGAGCGTTCGCTTGACGTCTTTATACAGCATTAGAAAGACGACCAAGCTCAGCGCGACATTGGAGATTGGGAAGGCTAGCCAGATACCAGTTACGCCCAAAAGCGGTGGCAGAATAAATAGGAATGGTAATTGGACTGCCATGTTCCCTACGGTGACAAACATAGCGCGGCTGCCTTTGTTGATCGCTTGATAATAAGCCGCGGCAACGACTAAAAAGCCATCTAAGAATAGCGCAAACATGTGCAATCTAATCCCTAATACCGCCCCATCTATCAGAGCCCGATCTTGATCGTTGAAGATGGATACGAACTGGTATGGGTAGAGGTTAAGCACAACAACAAATACCAAGCCGAGCAGCACAGCCGTTGACATTGCCACCTTGAGCAAAGTTCGAATATTGTCTTGATTGCCTGCGCCGTGGTTATAGCTGACTAGGGGCTGCATACCATTGGCAATACCTTCTGCTGTGAGATAGTAGACGGTGACAATGTAGCCTAAGATAGCATAAGCACCGATAAGTACTGGGCTGCCATAACTGGCGAACAGTCCATTGTGCACTGCGACCATCATTGAGCCATAAGCATACATAAAGAAACTGGAGGTGCCAATCGAAGCAATTTGTGGAATGCTCGCCCACTGCACCTTGAGATCACTCAATTTCAAGCGCAGCGTTGCCCGCGGTGAGAAGAAATAGGCGAGTCCCAGCACAGTAACAATCAATTGTGCCAAAGCCGTCGCAAAAGCGGCGCCGCGCAGCTCCCAACCGAGCCAAGCGATAAACAGGTAATCGAACACAATATTGGCAATCGCGCCAATCACCATCAGTAGAGTGGCAATATTAGGACTATTATCGTTGCGTAGTAAAAAGGGCAGTGCAATCGAGCCAAGCGAGAAGATACACGCATAGACCAAGACTGAAACATATTGCCAACCAAGCTGATAGACTCGCCCCTCGGCACCCTGCAGGCGGATAAAATCGTCACCGACCAAGTGCAATAGCGTGGCGATAATCGGCGCGATCATTACCAGCAAGAGTAAGCCGGTTGCCAACAGCTGTTTGGCTTGCTGCATTTTTTGCTCACCTTGGCGAATCGAGACCAAGGCGCCAGTCCCCACCCCAACCAGCATGCCGATGCCTAAGATAGTACCAATCAAAGGCCAGGCGACATTGATTGCCGCCAAACCATCGGCGCCAACATACTGCCCGATAAATATCCCATCGACGACTTGATAAAGGCCATTGACCAGCATCGCGGCAACCGTTGGGATGGTATAGCGCCAAAACTGACGCACAATTGAGGTTTTCATAATGATTCCAGTAGCAGTTAGCCAAGCTAACTAAATTGTCGTTAATTAAGACTAAAGCCGACCCGAGCTGGTAATTAGGACAGTGACTTATTCAATAGATGGATGAGTTGGCTTGTCTCATCGTCAGTGAGCTTCGAACTTAACTTAGAGACGATATCTCGATAGACCACATTCTCCAGTGCCCACTGCTCAAGCAATTGCTGTGTAACAACAATTCGGCTTGAACGAGCATCTTCCGGGCAGGGACGGCGCATAACCAACTGCTTACGCTCTAGTCGCGCCACCATATTCGACGCCGATGGCTTAGTAACCGACATCTCCTCAGCGAGGTCAGTAATACGCACACCGTTATCCCCCGCCTCTTTGATCATCCGCAGATAATCAAACTCATTAAAGCTCAGCTGAGACAACTCGTCATGCTTAGCATACTGCCGCCATGCTTTGGCACAGTAACGCTCAAGATCAATCAGGGCTTTTTCTAATGACATCGGATTTCGACCAAGTAGTTAGTTAGACTAACTATCTTAATCTTTTAGCAAGTTAAAGCAAGACCAAGTACCGAGGCGCGAGGACGGGTGTTACATTACTAGGAGCGAGTAGCCTATAGAATAATGATGAGTTTAGTTGAAAAGGCCAAGCTTAGAGAACTACTCCTCTGCGGTTTTCTATGACTAGTGAGCTTTCAGCTGCTACAAAATACTCGCTCCTTGGAACGAAGCGTAACCCGATTCTCGCCCATTGAAAAAGCCGCGAACTCGTCGCGGCTTTAAAATCAATAGATATCCGTCTCTTGACTAAGCAGCTTATAGATTCGTCCAAGTTCTAAGAAGGCATAGCGGTGTTCAACGTACTCATAGACATTAAACGACATCGCAAGCTTATAGAGGGAGATCGCGTCGGCGTAGCGCTCCTGCTGTTGATAGCGCTTACCTAGGTAGAAGTACACCTCGGTCAACTGCTCAGCCAGCAAGGTGTTGTCTGTGCTGGTCGAATAGATGATCTGAAAGACGCGCTCTTCCGAGACTTCACCCAGCATCAGCGCTGCCAGCACCCACCCCCACTGCTCATCACGCTGTTGATAGCGTTGCGTTAGCTCAGCATGTGCTTGCTCGGGGTTGAGCTCACTCTCAATGATATAGAGCCAAAGCGCTCGGAAAGCATCGTTTGGATCTTCGGCAAAATGCTCCTGAATATCTTCAAGTGCTAGCTCTATGCGACCACCATAATAGAGTGCAATGGCACGATTGCGCGTGGCATAGCTATTGGCGGGATCAAGCTCAAGTGTTGAATCAAATGCCTCGTACGCTGCATCAAATTCAGCAATTTGTGTGTAGTACACACCAAGGAGGTTAAAGATTTCTGGCTGGGCTGGATTGAGCGCAAGAGACTGATTGAAATCTAGGCGCGCTAAGTCACGCAAACCGACGCTGTCATAGTAATTACCACGCTCGTACAACATCTTAGCTCGAACATCATCACTTAAATCGCCGCGCTGTAGCAACTGAGTCAATCTTGCGATCTGCACCTCTTGTTGCATGCTTGCCTGCAGTGGTACAGCCATCGGCGGATACAGCCACTGACTGCTGCTAGATTGCGGATCATCTATCGCACTGCAGCCACTTAATACCGCTAGGGCAACACCTATCGCTGCCGATTTAAACCATTTCACTAACAAACTCCTTGTATACCCTGATATTCACAGGCTTTAGTTAGCAACCTGAGTCGGTAACTATCTGCCCTGAAGTCCTTGGGTAGGATAAAAAAAGGGGGCATAACTGCCCCCTTTTATAACACGCTTAAGTGCATTCAGCTAATTTAGCCAATGCGCAAATTACTCTGCGTCAGCGCTTGGTGCGCCTGCTTGAGGTGCGTCTTGCTGCTCAACCGCTTCTTTCATGCTCAGACGAACACGGCCTTGACGGTCGATCTCAAGAACCTTCACTTTTACTTCCTGACCTTCGCTTAGGTAGTCAGACACTTTCTCAACGCGCTTGTCAGCGATTTGTGAGATGTGTACTAGGCCATCTTTACCAGGTAAAACAGTAACGAATGCACCGAAGTCTGCTAGACGGGCAACTTTACCAGTGTAGATACGACCTACTTCAACTTCAGCAGTGATCTCTTCGATACGGCGGATAGCTTCTTTCGCAGCGGTACCTTCGGTTGCCGCAATCTTGATAGTACCGTCGTCTTCGATCTCGATAGTTGTACCGGTTTCTTCCGTTAGCTGACGGATAACCGCGCCACCTTTACCGATAACGTCTTTGATCTTCTCAGCGCTGATCTTCATGGTGTGGATACGCGGAGCGAACTCAGAAATATCGTCTCGAGCACCAGAGATAGCCTCATCCATTACCGATAGGATGTGCTTACGTGCACCTTGCGCTTGGTTAAGAGCAATTTGCATGATCTCTTTAGTGATACCTTCGATCTTGATGTCCATCTGAAGTGCAGTGATACCTGTGTTAGTACCTGCTACTTTAAAGTCCATGTCGCCTAGGTGGTCTTCGTCGCCCAGGATGTCAGAAAGAACCACGAAATCATCGCCTTCTTTAACCAGACCCATTGCGATACCCGCAACAGAAGACTTGATTGGCACACCAGCATCCATAAGCGCTAGAGAAGTACCACATACAGAAGCCATTGACGATGAGCCGTTTGATTCAGTGATTTCTGAAACCACACGTACTGTGTACGGGAACTCATCTACAGAAGGCATTACTGCCGCGATACCGCGCTTAGCTAGCTTACCGTGGCCGATTTCACGACGCTTAGGAGAACCTACAAAACCAGTCTCACCTACACAGTATGGAGGGAAGTTGTAGTGTAGTAGGAAGTGATCTTTACGCTCACCTGTTAGCTCGTCGATGATTTGAGCATCGCGCTGTGTACCTAGAGTTGCCGTTACGATTGCCTGAGTCTCACCACGGGTAAATAGTGAGCTGCCGTGTGTACGTGGAAGTACACCAGTACGTACGTCTAGCGCACGAACCATGTCTTTCTCACGACCATCAATACGTGGGTTACCCGCAATGATGCTGCGACGTACTACTGTCTTCTCTAGATCGTGGAAGATAGTGTGGATTTCTTTGGTGTTTGCTTCTGGATCTTCAGCAAGAAGAACATCGTTTACTTCACCAGCGATCTCGTGGATGCGGTCGTAACGAGCCATCTTTTCAGTGATTTGGTAAGCTTCTACTAGCTTAGCTTCAGCAAGTTCTGCAATCTTGTTAACCAGCGCAGTGTTCTCTTCTGGAGCAACCCAATCCCAAGCTGGAGTCGCAACTTCAGCGGCAAATTCGTTGATCGCGTTGATCACAACTTGCTGTTGGTCGTGGCCGTAAACCACTGCAGATAGCATCTCTTCTTCAGTTAGGTTGTCTGCTTCTGACTCAACCATAAGAACAGCGCCTTCAGTACCAGCAACCACAAGGTCAAGCTTAGACGTTTCTAGCTCAGTGTTGCTTGGGTTCAGTACTAGCTGACCGTCGATGTGACCAACACGTGCTGCACCGATAGGGCCATTAAACGGAATACCAGAGATAGCAAGTGCTGCTGAAGTACCGATCATAGTTACCATATCTGGTTGAACGTCAGGGTTTACTGACATTACTGTCGCGATAACCTGTACTTCGTTTTTGAACGAATCTGGGAACAGAGGACGGATTGGGCGGTCGATTAGACGTGCCGTTAGCGTTTCGCCTTCAGATGGGCGACCTTCACGCTTGAAGAAACCACCAGGGATTTTACCAGCAGCGTAAGTACGCTCTTGGTAGTTTACCGTTAGTGGGAAGAAGTCTTGGCCTTCTACCGCTTCTTTTTTACCAACAACAGAAACGAATACCGTGGTATCGTCCATTGTTACCATAACGGCAGCAGTCGCTTGACGTGCAATAACGCCAGTTTCTAGGGTAACAGTGTGGTTACCGTACTGGAACGTTTTAACAACTGGTTTTTCAAACATTGTTATTCCTTGTTTCTAAGAAAGTTTCTAAGAGAATCTTAGTGAGTTTATGACACTCAAGGCATTACAAATTAAACAGTCTAGAGTTTAGTTGCTAGCTCCCAATATGGGATTGTCTATCTAACACGAGAAGCTAGAAACTAAATTCTATGACTGAGTTCGTTTAGTAGTTGTAATGCAATGAGCTAATTGAAACCCCGAGGGGATTTGACGCGTAGTATAACGGTATAAATGGGGTTTGGCTAAATTTAGCCAACAAAAAAGGGGCATAAAGCCCCTTTTTTGACAAACTGCTAAGCAGTCGCTGATTAGCGACGTAGGCCTAGACGCTTGATTAGGTCTTGGTAACGCTCTAGGTTCTTACCTTTTAGGTAATCTAGAAGCTTACGACGACGAGAAACCATACGTAGAAGACCACGACGGCTGTGGTGATCGCCTTTGTGCGCTTTGAAGTGACCTTGTAGGTGGTTGATAGAAGCAGTTAGTAGTGCTACTTGTACTTCTGGTGAACCAGTGTCGCCTTCAGATTGTGCGTATTCTGCAACGATTGCTGCTTTAGTTTCTGCATTCAGAGACATAATTCTCTCCTAATAAGAGTTAGGTTAATATTTGTGCCGCCAATCTCTGATTCAGCCGACACGAGGAGCGCGAATTATAGGCGAAGCGTAGTAGCTGCGCAACTAAAATCTGGCGCAAAAGAAAAGAGCAAAGCCAGTCACTTAGGACTGGCTTTTCAGCGATGAAGATATGAGTCTATAACTTAGGATTATAGGCTATCTCGATCGTAAGCTGTTTTCAGGTCGTAAAGCTCTCCCTTGTCTACATCGATCAGGAAGTGGTCACTTGCCTCTCCCGTCGCGAAGCGGTCAAGAATGTAGAACAGCGTACCAAAGCGAACCTTAAACGCGTAATCAATCGTGATTTCGTTTTCGTTCTCTTCTACACCTTCGATAGTCACTTTAATATCCATCTCAGACAGCGCTTCACTTAGCAACTTGTAAAGTGGCAGACGTTCAGGGTCGATATCACGGAAAGCCAGCTCATCGGCGTTACGCAGACGGTAGAAATCGAGTGCCAAGTCTTCACCATTCCAAAGGGTGAAGTCTTCAATGTTTAGACCTGCTTCATTCGCAAGGTTGTTTGCCTTGATTGTCGCAATCGACCAGTCACGCAGCAATTGCTGTAGAACATCATCGTCTGAGTTAAATCCTTCAACGCACGCATCTAGACCAAGAAGAATACGCAGCTGACATACCGTGATGTCTGTCTCTAATTGAGAAAGAACCAACATTTCAGCGCCATCAAGATTAAACAGCATCGTTTTGATATCATCAGGCCACTCTTCTGGAAGGAAGCGTAGGCGCGTCAGCTCAATAATATGCCAATCCGTCAGGTCATAATAAGTTTCGGCATCAAGGATATCGCGGTTCCAACGGCCTTCAAAATCAATCGACTCTAGGTAGTCAGCCTCGACTGCATAGTGCTCAAACAGCTCATTAAAGCGTGGCACGTCAGCAATCACTGCCGTCTCAACCTCAATCTGGTTGTCTGGTTTGATCTCTAAGATCTTATAGGCAGGGATGTAACCCGCCAATGAAGGCGCTTGAATATTGAACAGAGTATAAGTTTCACCGTCAATGGTGTACTGCTTCATGCCTGTATCGTTGAAGTGCATATGACCGCCAACGTGGATGCTCAGACCCGTAGCGGCCAAGGCTTTACTGGTATCATCCTCTGGCTCACGAGCCAGCTGGAAGTTGCCTGCCCCAAAGATATCTTCGATCTCTTCTGAGGCGCCGTTGTAGAAGTCAGTCATAGGGAAGTGACTGAATGACATCAGTACCTTACCTTGCTCTTTCGCAGCCTTCGTGACCTCTTTCATCCAATCAATAACATGGATTTTATGTGTCAGCATCATGTTGTAGCCGGCATTGCTGCTGCCTTCAAAGTCATCGCCATTAGTTGAGTTGTCTGGTCGATCAGCTCTCGGACGGTATACGTTCGCGTCAATCGCCATCAGCCATAGCCCCTCAACCGGCTCAACTAGGTAAGTTGAATCTGGCACCATCGAACAGCTGGTG
This sequence comes from Vibrio sabulosilitoris, assembly GCF_055391395.1. NCBI lineage: Bacteria > Pseudomonadati > Pseudomonadota > Gammaproteobacteria > Vibrionales > Vibrionaceae > Vibrio > Vibrio sabulosilitoris. The sequence goes on along the minus strand of NZ_AP029599.1, from coordinate 1,096,337 downwards.
TAATCGTCTTGTTTGTATTCACCGCCCGCACCTTCGTGACAGATCTCGTATTGACGCAGCTCGAATGCCGCTTCCTTCTGTGCGAGCTCTAGCGAGTAGTTTTCACGCGCTTCGTCTGAGCTAAACGGAGTTTCGAAGTAAACATACTCTTCCTGTGGGTAGAAGCCGTGGTGACCTAGGATATCCATAATCTCCAGATATCCCCACTCTTGAACTTCTTCCGTACAGATAGTTAGTAAGTCATGACCACCATCAACTGTGGTCCAATCGCCTTCATAGTCAAAGTCACACTCATCTTTGCCACGGCTCTTGATGCGCTGATCTCTGCCCTCTTCACCTAGGTAATCATTTTTACCAGCGGGAATACTGAAAGGACGATTTGGATCGTGGTTACCAGGAGCGGCAAAGAACTCTAGGCCATGCTTTTCGCGGTACTCATCAAAGATGCTGACTAGACCGCGCATATGTACTGGCTGACCGTCATCACTAAAATCACCCGGCAACGCCACGTATTTAATACCACGCTCAACAACGTCATCAAGAGCAGCAATCATCGCAAAGTAGTTTTCATTAAACAGACGCGTTGATTTCATCTGTGACTGCATGGTGCGAATGGTCGCGCCTTGACCCGTGATGCTATTTGGCAGGCCATCAAACGAACCATCTTCAAAGTCGCCATAAACATCATGGAAATGGATATCTGGCATGAAGGCAACTTTCATGCCCTCAAGAGGAAGTGAAGGCTGCTCATCTGAGCTTGAAGAGTTACAACCTGACAACGCAAGTGCGCTGAGCATCGCAACAGAGAGTGACTTTAATTTCATGATTTTCTCGGCAAATACAAAAACAGCGGCAGGCTAAAGTGATGAAATGACAATTTTATTGCTCTTTGATTGCTTTTTTACTGCACTCAAATATCAAATGGATAAAGATCACGTTTTTTTTGCCACACAATGTAACGTGACACGACTGATTTACTAAAACCCATCGATATACTTACATTTGCGCCATAATAAGTGGCCACTTAAACATCACTCAATTAACTGACTTTTTCTTGTGCCCGAGTACAGCCATAGCCTAGAGCCCTACTCTTCTGCTATCCTTAGCGGCAAATTCAAGCAACATTGAAATGACGGAATTAGTTATGAAAATCGGTATCATCGGTGCCATGGAACAAGAAGTTTCCATCCTAAAAAACGCCCTTACTAACCTTGAGCAGGTGAACAAAGCCAACTGCACTTTCTTCTCTGGTGAACTTAACGGCGTTGAGGTTGTTTTGCTGCAATCGGGCATTGGTAAAGTAGCGGCGGCGATTGGCACGTCAATTCTACTTGATGAGTACCAACCGGATGTGGTGATTAACACGGGTAGCGCGGGCGGATTTGACGCCAGCCTTAACCTTGGTGATGTGGTGATCTCAACGGAAGTGCGCCACCACGACGCTGACGTAACTGCGTTTGGTTACGAGATTGGTCAGATGGCGGGTCAACCGGCAGCCTTTAGTGCAGATAACAAGCTAATGGATATTGCTGAGCAAGCACTAGCACAAATGGAAGATAAGCACGCGGTGCGCGGCCTTATCTGTACCGGCGATGCCTTTGTCTGTACGGCTGAGCGCCAAGCATTTATTCGCCAGCACTTCCCAGGCGTGATCGCGGTAGAAATGGAAGCAGCAGCCATTGCTCAAACCTGTCACCAGTTCAACGTTCCATTCGTGGTCGTGCGTGCCATCTCTGATGTTGCCGATAAAGAGTCACCAATGAGCTTTGAAGAGTTCTTGCCTCTGGCTGCGCAAAGCTCATCTGAGATGGTGATTAAGATGGTTGACCTACTTAAGTAATCAACTTAAGTCATCAATCTTAAAGGAGAGGGAGTTCAGTGGAAGGCATTCTTGGTCCGTATTACGCCAATGGCATGGTGCTCGTTATGTGGGGCGCGCTACTGGCACACCTAGCCCTTCCTATCCCTCGCCTTAGCCATCCTATCGAGTGGTGGCGCCGTTTCGCCCTGCTACTCTCTGCTAAGGTCAACAGCCACAATCCTCAGCAAGCGGCTCTCGCCGGGAGCCTAGCAATGGCACTGATGCTATTGCCAACCGCCCTGCTGCTGATAGCGTTAAATACTCTGTCTTGGCAAAGTGAGCTGTTTCAACTCGGACTGCTTATCCTCGCACTGGACTGGCGCAACAGCGATGGCTTGGTGCGCGAACTCACTCAAGCGATGGCGGATGAAGACAAATTTCGCGCTCGCGCCCTGCTCGCGCCCTGGGTTAATCGTCAAACTGACAGCCTCTCCATGCTTGGATTGGGTAAAGCGGGGGCAGAGACCTACCTCATGGCGATGGGACGTGGCGTGATTGGTGTGTTGTTCTGGTTTAGTTTGCTTGGCGGCATTGGCGCGATACTTTACCGATTAACAATTGAGCTTGCGCGAGTGTGGTCTCCCTCTCGTCAAAGCTATAGCCCCTTTGGCCAGGCTAGTACTCGCCTGACCGCCGCGCTGGATATCATCCCTCTGCGCCTGTTCAGCCTACTTATTCTGATTGGCAAGCACCCCCAGCACAACCTCAGTTTGGTTCGTCAGCAAGCGACCTCTTGGGCACTGCCCGGCCCAAGTTGGCTATTGATTAGCAGCGCGGCAAAATACCAGCTGGCCCTTGGTGGCCCGGCGATTTATGAATCCCGTAAGAGCTTGCGCGCTAAGATTGGAGGACGTATCGCTCCGGCTGCAATCCACCTATCACAATTACGTCAGATGATGACGGCTCGAACCCTAATATGGGTGGCCCTGCTCAGCCTATTTTTACTTACTATCAACCAGGGTCTGTAACCGACTCTGTCCACCTGAGGTTTGCTTGTCATGTTGTACCACACTCTTTTTGCGCCTAAGGGTTTGGGGTTAAAAAGCCTCTTGCTTTGCGGCTTGCACCTCTTCGCTTCGATGGCTACAGCACAAGAGACACCCTTTGTTGCTACACGCGTAATCTCGCTCGCTCCGTCGGCCACTGAACTTGCCTATACCGCAGGCTTGGGAGAGCATCTTATCGCCGCAAGTGAGTACAGTGATTTTCCCGTTCAAGCACAGCAACTTGAACGCATCGCCAACCATAAAACCATTAATCTCGAGCGCGTCATTGCGCTCAAGCCTGACCTTATCTTGGCTTGGCGAGGCGGCAATCCACACAAATCACTCGAGCAACTAAAGAGCTTAGGCTACCCAATTGTGTATACCGATAGCCAAAGCCTAGAGACGATACCCGATATCATCAGTGATCTTAGCCTTTACACCGAGGAGCCAGCCAAGGGGCAGCAACAAGCTCAGATGATGCGTGATCGGATCAGTGAGCTTAAACAGCGCTATCAAAACAAACCCAAAGTGCGCTTTTTCTACCAGCTCAGTGCTGCGCCACTGATCACCGTTTCTGACCCTCACTGGCCAAGCGATGTGTTTGCCCTGTGTGGCGGTGAGAATATCTTTGCCACTAGTAGTGCGCCATATCCTCAAGTGGGTATTGAGCAAGTGGTGGTGGCGCAGCCCGAGGTGCTATTTACCTCGCGTCACGCCAACTTTGATATGAGCACTTGGCAGCGCTGGCAAGAACAGATCCCAGCCATAGAACAGCAACATATTTGGACACTCAATACCGATTGGCTGAACCGTCCAACCTTGCGTTCACTGCTCGCGACAGAGCAAGTTTGTTATTACCTTGACCAAGCGCGCGATAATCACGTGCCATAAGCCTTTTATAACACGGTCAAACTGAGTACAATTCCCGCCATTCTTCTTTGGTCTGCAATGAACGTTCACAACTATGGACTCACTACTTTTGTATCTAGTGGATCTCTTCGGCACAGCAGTGTTTGCCGTGTCAGGGGTTCTACTGGCTGGACGCTTGAAAATGGATCCTTTCGGCGTAATCGTACTAGGGAGTGTTACGGCAATTGGCGGCGGTACTATCCGCGATATGGCTCTCGGCGCAACGCCGGTTTTCTGGATTGGTGATACTACCTATCTGTGGGTGATCTTTATTACCTGTATTCTCACCATGCTGGTGGTGCGACGCCCGAAACGCCTGCCTTGGTGGGTTCTGCCTGTGAGCGATGCGATTGGCCTGGCATTCTTTGTCAGTATCGGCGTGGAGAAAGCCCTCAGCTTTCAAGACTCCTACATGGTGGCGATCATCATGGGCGTGATCACTGGTTGTGGCGGCGGCATCATCCGCGATGTATTAGCGCGCGAGATCCCAATGGTGCTGCGTAGTGAGGTCTACGCCACCGCTTGTATCATGGGTGGCATCTTTCACACCGGTGCGCTGGCGCTTGGCTATGACACCACCACAGCACTGGTCGCAGGTGTAAGCTCGACTCTGATCATTCGCCTTGGTGCGATCCGTTGGCACCTTTCCTTACCAACTTTTGCCATCAAGCCAAACAGCTAATGTCTTGAGCAACAAGCAAATAAAAACCGCCATCACGTTGGCGGTTTTTTGTTACTAAACCCATATTTCTAGGGTAAGAGTCGATTACTCTTCATCACCAAGCAATACTGAATCGAGTGCGATCTCCATCATCTCATTGAAGGTGGTTTGACGCTCAGCAGAGGTGGTTTGCTCGCCACGTTTAATGTGGTCAGAAACGGTACAGATAGCCAGCGCCTTGGCGCCATATTCTGCTGCGATACCGTAGATACCCGCCGCTTCCATCTCAACACCCAAGATGCCGTACTTGTCCATTACGTCGAACATCTCTGGCTCCGGGGTGTAGAACAGCTCGGCTGAGAATAGGTTACCAATCTTAACGTCGATACCGCGTGCTTGGGCCGCTTTTTCGGCATTACGTACCATGTCATAATCTGCGATTGCAGCAAAGTCGTGATCTTTAAAGCGGATACGGTTAACTTTAGAGTCGGTACACGCCCCCATGCCGATCACCACATCACGCAGTTTTACGTCATCGCGCACAGCACCACAACTACCCACGCGAATGACCTTTTTCACGCCGTAATCTTTAATCAATTCCGTAACATAAATAGAGCACGAAGGGATACCCATACCGTGACCCATTACTGAGATCTTACGACCCTTGTACGTACCGGTGTAGCCATACATATTGCGCACATCACACACCTGAACAACATCGTCAAGAAACGTCTCTGCGATGTACTTGGCGCGTAGTGGATCACCTGGCATCAATACGACGTCAGCAAAATCACCCATTTCTGCATTAATATGAGGAGTAGCCATTGTTTATTCCTTTGTTTCTCTTGTTGTTATAGACCCAAGTGAGTGTAAATATAGTTTTTAACGCATTACGCCACTCACTTGGGTAATAAAGTCATTATTGTCTAATGCCGAGCAAGGCCCAGCGATGTTCATCACAAAAAGTTGCTGCCGTAATCCATCGGGCTTGTACCGAAGTAGCTAGCCAAAGTTTGACCGATATCAGCAAAGGTCTCGCGCTTGCCCAGTGAGCCCGCGGGAACCTTATGACCATAAACCAGTACTGGAATATGCTCTCGGGTATGATCAGTGCCTTGCCAGGTTGGGTCACAGCCATGGTCAGCAGTGAGGATCAACACATCATCTGGCTGCATGATTTCCAGCACCTCATCGACACGACTGTCAAAGTACTCGAGCGCCCCCGCGTAACCGCTGACGTTACGACGGTGCCCGTAATGCGAATCAAAGTCGACAAAGTTCGCGAACACAATCGTGTTGTCGCCTGCTTGCTTGATCTCTTCTAGCGTCGTATCAAATAACGCCGCAAGGCCGGTCGCTTTCACCTTCTTGGTGATCCCGCAGTTGGCATAGATATCGGCAATCTTACCCACAGAGACAACTTGTCCCTGCTTTTCATCCACCAGTTTTTGCAATACCGTTGCCGATGGCGGCTCAACCGACAGATCGCGTCGGTTACCGGTGCGCTCAAACTGACCCTTACCACTACCGATAAATGGTCGTGCAATCACGCGGCCAATATTATAGCCCTCAAGCTCTTCACGGGCGATTTGGCACAACTCAAGCAGGCGATCTAGGCGAAAGCTCTCTTCGTGACAGGCAATCTGAAACACTGAATCAGCCGAGGTGTAGAAGATTGGCAACCCTGTGCGCATATGCTCTTCACCCAGGTCTTCTAGCACTTGTGTGCCAGAGGCATGGCAGTTGCCGAGAAAACCGTCGAGCCCCGCACGCGCAAGGATGCGGTCAGTCAGCTCTTTGGGAAAGCTGTTTTCCTTATCGGTAAAGTAACCCCAGTCATACAGCACAGGCACACCAGCAATTTCCCAATGCCCTGATGGCGTGTCTTTACCCGAAGACAGCTCAGCGGCATGGCCGTAGGCGGCAATCACTTCAATATCATCACGCAAACCCGGTGCTAGGTGCCCGGTAGACTCTTTGTGCGCCATTGCCAAACCAAGCTTGGAAAGATTGGGTAGGGTCAACGGGCCTGCTCGCTCATCGCTATCCGCGCGGCCAGCCGCGCACTCATCAGCGATATGGCCTAGAGTGTCTGAGCCCACGTCACCAAACTTGTCTGCATCTGCTGCAGCGCCGATCCCAAACGAATCGAGTACTAAAATAAAGGCTCTTTTCATAACATCATCCTTAAAGCTGGCTAGGCCAACTCTTCATTGTCTATGTCCTCTGCGCGGATTTGTCGATAGACATCTGGGGTAGCTTGGTAGTTGCCACCAATCTCTATCGCCGCTTTAAGTGCATCCGCCGCTTGTTGCCACTGCGCTTCATCACGGGCGTGGATCATAGCCAATGGCGTCTTGTCATCGGCGAACTCACCCAGACGGATAAAACCATCAAAGCCCACAGCAAAGTCAATCTTATCGCTGGCAACCCGGCGGCCACCGCCCATAGCAACCACCGCCATACCGATCGCGCGGGTGTCCATCGCACTGACGATACCGGTCTTATCGGCATACACAGGCTTCAACAGTGGTGCGGTTTCGAGGTACTGTGCGTAGTTGGCAATGAAATCTGCCGGACCACCAAGGCCTGCGATCATCTTGCCAAAGCACTCGGCAGCCTGGCCATTATCGAGCACCTGATCGAGCTTATCTCGTGCATCCTCGCTATCAGTCGCTAACTTGGCCAGCACCAACATCTCAGCGCACAAGGTCATGGTCACTTCATACAAGCGCGGATTGCGATACTCACCAGTCAAGAAGCGTACCGCCTCACGCACCTCAAGCGCATTACCCGCTGATGAGGCAAGCACTTGGTTCATGTCGGTTAAGATGGCTGTGGTCTTGGTCCCCGCGCCGTTGGCAACGGCAACAATCGAGCGAGCCAGATCTTCCGACTCTTGATAAGTCGGCATAAAGGCCCCGCTACCCACTTTGACGTCCATCACCAAAGACTCAAGGCCTGCGGCCAGTTTCTTGGATAAGATAGACGCGGTGATCAAGCTCATGTTGTCAACAGTGGCTGTGATATCACGCGTGGCATAGATGCGCTTATCCGCCGGTGCCAGATCGCCAGTTTGGCCGATTATCGCTACTCCGGCATCTTTGGTGACATCACCAAATACTTGGTTAGTCGGGGTCACGTTATACCCAGGAATCGACTCAAGCTTATCCAGTGTGCCACCTGTATGACCCAACCCACGTCCCGAGATCATCGGTACAAAGCCACCACAGGCCGCCACCATAGGCCCCAGCATCAGCGAGATCACATCCCCCACACCGCCCGTTGAGTGTTTATCCACAATCGGACCACCAAACTGCTGAGCACTCCAGTCGATCACCATGCCAGAGTCGCGCATGGCACAGGTCAGGGCAATGCGCTCTTGCATCGATAACTCATTGAAACAGATCGCCATTGCTAGGGCGGCAATCTGCCCTTCTGAGACGCTGTTATCGGCGACGCCTTGAATGAAAAATTGGATCTCTTCGTCGCTTAGGATGCCGCCGTCGCGTTTTTTACGAATGATCTCTTGAGGTAAATACATTATTGCCTCCCACGTTATTGCGTGGCTATCAGACTCATGCAAAGGGGCAAGCCCCTTTGCAACCTTGTGTTAGTACGCTGAAGGATCGGCCGTTTGGTCGGTAACGTCTAATGTATTCAATAGGTTGGTTAATAGGCTTGATGCGCCAAAGCGGTAGTGACGTGCATCTACCCAGTCATCGCCGAGGATCTCATCGGCCATCGCCAAGTATTGAGCGGCATCCTCTGCGGTACGTACACCGCCTGCTGGTTTAAAGCCCACAGACTTAGCCACGCCCATATCACGGATCACTTCGAGCATCATGCGCGCGAACTCTGGGGTTGCATTGACAGCCACTTTACCGGTAGAGGTCTTGATAAAGTCAGCACCTGCTTCAATACAGATTTGTGAGGCTTTCTTGATAAGCGCTTCTTCTTTTAACTCACCGGTTTCGATGATCACTTTCAGCAGCACATCACCACAAGCAGCCTTACACTGTTTCACCAGCTCAAAGCCGACTTCTTCATTGCCTGCGATCAGCGCACGGTATGGGAACACGACGTCAACCTCATCGGCGCCATAAGCAACCGCGGCTTTGGTTTCAGCCACGGCAATCTCGATATCATCGTTACCGTGTGGGAAGTTAGTGACTGTGGCAATGCGAACGTCAGGCGTGCCTTGCTCGCGCAGGGTTTTCTTCGCAATAGGAATAAAGCGAGGGTAGATGCAGATTGCAGCCGTGTTGCCCACTGCTGATTTTGCATCATGACACAACTGAATCACCTTAGCGTCGGTGTCATCGTCATTCAGTGTGGTCAAATCCATTAGTTTCAATGCACGCAGTGCTGCTGTTTTTAAGTCGCTCATTTCTATCTCCGATCAATATTCAAAATTATCTCAGCCAAGTGCACTCTTGATGCACAACTTCGCTGCTAATGATGAACGGACTTGGTTCCTTGAAGACTTGCTCAAGCGCTCACTTGAGCAATTGATTTCCTTTTCACCGCTAGGGGCACGTTTACTTTTCTCTCTCGTGCTGTAAGAACACCCCATCGCTATCTCAGGTTTGCTTAGCTAAAAAATCGCTCAACAATCCACTGGTATGAGAGGCCGCCAAGATAGACGCCAACGATGCCCATCACACCAGATAAAACCGGCGGCGCTGGGATTGGCAGTTTAATGGCAGTAAAGAGCATTCCAACCGCGAAGCCCGCGACGGTGGCAAGGAGAACTTCGTTCATGTGTGTTACCTGTTTGTTTATCGATACTCAGAGTATAGATATTTGTCGCGGCCCTGTAGCCAAATGAGAAAAGCAAACGGTTTGTATCTCAAAAAAACTTAAAACACAGGGGCGAGGTGCGGGTACGGGCTTTGCCCTACGAGTAACGAGGAGTGCATCACGCGCTAAATCTCCTCGCCCCCAAAACCGTCGCCCTCATAAAAAAGCCCCGCAGCATGGGGATGCTGCGGGGCGACATTTTAGCGTCTATATATTTCTTTCTAAGTAATTAGAAAGATAGGAATAGACCAGCAATAGTTGCTGCCATTAGGTTAGATAGCGTACCTGCTGCCACGGCTTTAACACCCATACGAGCGATGTCGTGACGACGGTTTGGCGCTAGACCACCTAGACCACCTAGTAGGATTGCGATAGAAGAAAGGTTCGCAAAACCACATAGTGCAAATGAGATGATTGCTTGAGTCTTCTCTGTCATTACTTGACCAGTCGCTTCAACAATTTGAGCGCCTTCACCCACAAATGGTACGAAGTTTAGGTAAGCAACGAATTCGTTCACAACCAGTTTTTGACCGATGAAAGAACCTGCTAGTACAGCTTCATCCCATGGCACACCGATTAGGAATGCTAGTGGAGAGAAGATCCAACCTAGGAGTAGTTCTAGAGTCAGTTCAGGCATGCCGAACCAACCGCCAACGCCGCCAAGTACGCCGTTAACGAGAGCAATTAGACCGATGAATGCCAGTAGCATTGCACCAACGTTTAGAGCCAGTTGTAGACCAACAGACGCGCCGCTTGCCGCTGCATCGATAACGTTAGCTGGCTTGTCGTCGCCGCCGTCGATGTCAGAGTCTAGGTCATCGTTTGGTGTATCCGTCTCAGGCATGATGATCTTAGCGAACAGTAGACCACCAGGTGCTGCCATGAATGACGCTGCAACTAGGTACTCAAGAGGCACACCCATAGATGCGTAACCCGCTAGTACACCACCAGCAACAGAAGCTAGACCACCACACATTACCGCGAACAACTCAGATTGAGTCATGCGAGGTACGAATGGACGTACAACTAGAGGAGCCTCAGTTTGACCAACAAAGATGTTTGCTGCTGCAGACATAGACTCGGCACGAGAAGTACCTAGCGCCTTTTGCAGACCGCCACCAAGAACCTTGATGACCCACTGCATGATACCTACGTAGTAAAGTACTGAGATAAGTGCAGAGAAGAAAATTAGTGTTGGCAGTACTTGGAACGCAAAGATGAAGCCGATACCGTCAACTGAGAAGTTAACTAGGCTACCAAATAGGAAACCAGTACCGTCTTTACCGTAGTCGATAACGTTTTGTACACCTGCTGAGAAACCAGCAAGTAGATCACGACCCCAAGGGACGTAAAGAACGAAACCACCGATGATGAATTGGATAGCGAATGCACCACCAACAGTTCGTAGATTAATAGCTTTGCGGTTGCTAGACAGTGCAAGGGCGATACCAAGTAGCACAGCCATACCAACCAGGCTCATAAACAGGCTCATAGTTTATGACTTCCTTATAGGTTATTTGTTAGGCGATTAGATAGTGAAGCTCAAAAGCGGCGCAATTATACTCATCACTTTAGGTAGAAAGTAATGCCACCCTCACACTTTTTTAGGGTATTCATGACACGCACAATCAAAAATGTGACAAAGATCACACTCAAATTTAAATGAGCAGTTCTAAAACACAGAAAACCTCTAGATTATTCACAAATCGAAAACAATTCTAGAGAGTTTCGCCAAAACTGTGAGGCAATCGTTTGCGTATCCGTTTGCTTTAGATCACAAACTGTGTTGAGGATCAGCGGTAAACGCTTGGGGTGATTGGGCTCCCCCTGAAAACCGCTTAGGGGCATGTCGGGGGCATCGGTTTCAAGCACTAGGCAATCGTTTGGCAAAGCACTGATTGCGTTGCGAGTTTTGTTTGCTCGCGGATAAGTGATCACACCCCCGACACCAATTTTTATCCCTTTATCAACAAAACGCATCGCCAGGTCATAACTGCCAGAATAGCCATGCAGCACCCCGCCCGCCCTGGCAGGTGTTTGCTTCAAGGTGCGTAAAAGCTCATTATGCGCTTTTACGCAGTGCAAAATGACAGGTAGCTCAAGCTCGTTAGCAGCATCGAGATGAGATTGCAGCACTGCTTGTTGCATTTGAGCGTCGATATCGGTCAAACCATCTAAGCCACACTCTCCTATCGCGAGTGGTTTTTGTGTTGCTTGGTCGAACGCCTTGGACAGAGAGGGGGTGAGATCGAGTGATTTTGTGGTGAGAAAATTTGGATGATAACCAAGCGCCCAGTATATCGCACAATGACGCTGGCTGAGTGACTCAAGTCGATGCCAGTTTTGCGGTCCAACCGCGGGCAGCATGATCTTCTGTACCCCTTGCCGCTGAGCAGAGGAGAGGTGCTTATCAAACTGCCCCTCAAACACCGCAAAGTCAAAGTGACAATGGGTGTCGAAAAGAGGGAGGCTGGCTCCCTCAATCTGATCGTTAATGATCGTCATTGGACTTCGATGTACAGGTCATTTCGGGATCAGAGGCAGGGTCGCGGCGGTACGGAACACAACTGCGTTTATTCTCTGGCGTGAGACCGAGCGACTGACACCACGCATCGTAGCGTGCTATGCCACGCGCTATCCATTGCTTAAACCGATTCCACATACACCCTCTCCTTTACCGCCAACTCTTACGCCTACTGTTGCTCTTCGCGCTTAAACACCAACTCGCTATCAGTAGATTCGGCTGCGACGAAATAGTAGCCGGCGACATCAAAACTCTTCAGCGCTTCGATAGTGTCCACCTGATGGTCGATGATATAGCGAGCCATCATACCGCGCGCCTTTTTGGCGTAAAAACTGATCACCTTGTACTGACCATTTTTGCAGTCTTTGAAAACTGGGGTGATGACTTTCGCTGCCAGCTGTTTTGGCTTGACCGCTTTAAAGTATTCGTTTGAGGCCAAGTTAACCAAGATGTCATCGCCTTGCTCAGCAACGGCCTGATTGAGCTTATTGGTGATGATCTCCCCCCAGAATTGATACAGGTTAGTACCGCGACGGTTGGCAAGCTTGGTGCCCATCTCTAAGCGATAGGGCTGCATCAAGTCCAGAGGTTTGAGTAGACCATACAAGCCTGACAGCATACGCAGGTGACGCTGAGCATAATCAAACCCTGCCTCATCCAATGTTTGCGCCTCTAAACCAGTATAGACATCGCCCTTAAAGGCTAAGATCGCTTGACGAGAATTGTCCTGGGTGAAGCTCTCGCTCCACTGCTCAAAGCGCGCCACGTTGAGTCCGGCAATCTTATCACTGACCTTCATAAGTGCACTGACATCGGCCGGCGTCAGTTTACGACACTCTTCGATCAGCTCAGCAGAGTGCTCAATCAATTCAGGTTGAGTATAGCGCTCCGTCGCCAGTGGCGACTCATAATCGAGCGTTTTGGCTGGAGAAACAACGATAAGCATGACAACACTTCCTTATAATCTTTTTCTTATTCCCACATGACCGGGTGTTTATAGGTTATAAAAAAAGCCATGCGTTGTCTGCATGGCTTTTTCAATCATTTCAATCGGCAACAGCTATCGCTCACTGCTTTGGCTGTTTGTTATCCCAGATGCCCTCTTCAAGCTGAGATTGCAGCTCAGGGAAGTCATTGGCATCAAAGGTTGGCACTTTACCCTCAGACAACTGACGGTTGTAGTCTTTGGCCAGTTTCACCACGATACCCGATAGCAATAGGATGGCCACCAAGTTAACAATCGCCATCAAGCCCATAGAGACATCCGCTAACGCCCATACTACAGGTAATGAAGCCACTGCACCAAACATGACCATGCCAAGCACCACAAGACGGAACAGACCCAAACCACCTTTGTGGTTATGCTCTAGAAAGATCAAGTTCGTTTCCGCGTAAGAGTAGTTCGCGATGATCGAGGTGAAGGCGAAGAAGAAGATAGCTACCGCGACGAACACCGCGCCCCAGTCACCTACTTGCGAGCTCACTGCGCGCTGAGTTAGCTCAATACCCGTAACAGCCGTTTCAGTGCCTAGATACTCGCCCGACATCAAGATGATCGCCACTGTCGCTGAACAGATCACGATAGTGTCCATAAACACGCCAAGCATCTGAACATAACCTTGAGATGCCGGGTGCGGCGGGTAAGGCGTTGCAGAAGCAGCTGCGTTTGGCGCAGAGCCCATACCCGCTTCATTCGAGAACAGACCACGCTTGATACCATTAATCATCGCTTGAGCAATGGCGTAGCCTAGGCCACCCGCTGCAGCCTCTTGCAGACCAAACGCGCTCTTGATGATGAGTGACAAGACTGCAGGCAGCTTGTCTAGGTTAGTCAGCATGATGAACAGTGCAAGCAACAAGTACAGCAGCGCCATCAAAGGCACGATAAGCTCAGCTGTGCGCGCAATACGCTTGATCCCACCAAAGATCACCACTGCAGACAAAACAACCACACCGACACCAACGTAAGTCTCATCCCAGCCAAAAGCGGTGTTCATCGCACTAGCGATAGAGTTAGCTTGAACGGCGTTAAACACCAAACCAAAGGCGATGATCAAGAAGATAGAGAACAGCACGCCCATCCAGCGCATACCAAGGCCCTTCTCCATGTAGTAAGCCGGACCACCACGGTAGTTACCGTCTTCATCTTTGGTTTTGTATAGCTGCGCCAGAGTGCTCTCTGCGAACGAGGTCGCCATACCTAGCATGGCAATCAACCACATCCAGAAGATCGCGCCAGGACCACCGACGGTCAACGCCACAGCCACACCGGCCATGTTCCCGGTACCAACACGCGCTGCGAGACTGGTACACAAGGCTTGGAAGGAAGAGATGCCCGCTTTATCGGCCTTGCGACTGTTGCGCAGTACCGAGAACATATGGCGGAAATGGCGGAACTGAATGAAGCCCAGACGGACGGTAAAGTAGATACCGACACCGACGAGCAAATAAACTAGGATCGAGCCCCAAAGGAGATCGTTCATTAGATTGATGATATCTGTCACTGTAACCTCTCATTGCGAATAACGGCCGATGTATCTTCATGCAAAAAAACATGATCTAGGCGAAAGTTATCCGTTCATTAATGCATAGTCATGCATTATGACTTGTAGTTGTCGAATTTTGACGGCGGGATGATGCGTTGAGCCAGTTCAAAAATCAATATGCAACATTACACACCCAAAGCAAAACCAAACAGAATATTTACATTAATACTACATGGGCATGACGAAATGTGTGTTTAATTTTCATCTCACATCGTCTTCTATCTCGTTATCTACCTACTTAGAGGGAGAAAAGAGGTAAGATGCTCACTAGACCCGACATCATCAGGCACGCACTACCGGAGTCACACTCAAGCTCAGCATAACTCTCCCTCCCAACGACCTAAAATTTACCCCCTAATTGCAGCACAAAGTTCCTACTGTCACTTAACAAGGTCATTGCATCGAATTTTTTTCGCCGCAAACATTCAAACGATGAATAATTAGACAGTTAGTGTCGAGAATGACGCCCTCAGCTTGCGTCCGAGCTAGGGCGACAGGCTAAAGCGTAGAACTCAAACAGCCTTAATAGTGTGAATTCGACGTCAAAAGCGTCGTAAAACCTTCACCCCTGTGCAACAAATGAGAAATAAATCATGGTTAGGTTGGGGATGTTCATGATATATCGTTAGTGTCGCATGAAATTGCCGCAATAAACCGTTGCGAGGAAACGATCGCAATGCGGCGAGTACCACACGTTTGGCACACGGCATGCATGCTATTAGAACGGCTCGCTTGGGCGGCCACAACAATATTGACCCTATTTGTCAGGAACTACGTCAGAGGTAGCTTATGGAAGGCTTACAATTCGATGACCAGCTAGATATGGAAATCCCAGTAGTAAAAGCATCGCGCTCAAAACCGATCAAGAGAAAGTGGCGCGAGATTGAGGCAATTAAAGATAGGCAGCGCCTACGCAAAGAGTTGATGGAGATGGATATCTCCTACGATATCGATGATTTGGATTACTAAATGAATGGAAAAGGCACCTGATGGTGCCTTTTTAGTTATGTATCCCGTGATTCCTAGATAGGTTGGGTTATACACACTCTCGCTCACCACGGCGTACCCTATCCGCCAGCAGCAAGTATTCATCGGCAATGGTATCACCAAATACCGGATCGCTCTCTTCAGTGCTCCATAACGCCTCAACGCGTTGCCAATCTTTGGTGGTAAACGAGTTGGCAATCTGAGGCAGGATTGATTGTTCTTCGAAGTCGAGGTGGTTGCGCTGCAGATTGAGGAACTCTTCAAGCTGGGCAACAAACACATCTTGCGGTATGACTGCATCAGCCAGGATCATATCCAGCGTATCTAAAAAGTCATGGGTCTTGCCCGATAACTGCTCGTGTTCCTGCTCAAGGTTGGCCATCGCGCCATTGGCATCATAGTGCTCAATGTAGTAACGATAGAGAATATCCTCTTTTGGGTGGTGAACTTTCTCTGAATGATTGGCAAGATACGCGACTATCTCTCGGATCAAGCTGTAGTTGATTGTCTGCTCGTCTTTGATAGAGACCAGCTTGCGACGTAACATGGCCAACAGGCGCACCATATAGCCATGCTCGCGCCTGATGCGTTCGATCATCATGATGTTTCTCCTTAACACCTACATTCAGTAAGTGTATAGCAAGGTAGACAACATTAGCTTGACCCTGTTCAATCTTTAGACAATTGCTCTTTTACCACACCAACCTGCGTCGGCAGGCACCAATCAACCTCCGCTCTTGATTGAGATTTAAGTATCTGGTTTGCCATAGAGAAATGCTTGCAGCCAAAGAAGCCTCGATGCGCAGACAGAGGCGACGGGTGCGGCGCAGATAAAACATGATGCTTGTCTCGGTCGATAAAACGTCCCTTCTTTTGCGCGTGAGCGCCCCAAAGCAAGAACACCACGCCAGACTGGTGCAGGTTTATTGCCTCTATAACTCTGTCAGTGAACGTCTCCCAGCCTGACTTGGCGTGAGAGTGTGCCTTACCCTGCTCCACCGTCAGTACCGTGTTGAGCAGCAGTACACCTTGCTCAGCCCAGCTCTGCAGGTAGCCATGCGCTGGAATAGTGAAACCTTCAATATCGGAGGCAAGCTCTTTGTACATGTTCACCAAAGATGGCGGGGTTTTGATGCCGGGCAGCACAGAGAAGCACAAGCCATGGGCTTGGTTGGGACCGTGGTAGGGATCTTGGCCTAGGATGACCACTTTGATGTCAGCGAACTCGGTGGCGCGAAAGGCATTGAAGACATCTTTCTCTGGTGGAAAAACGGTTTTACCCGCATTACGCTGCTGCTGAACAAATTCTAGGGTTTGCTGAAAGTAGGGTTGCTGCTTCTCGCAGCCAATGACCTCTGTCCAAGTGACCATGTCTCAATCTCGTTACAACCAAGTAAGCGGTAGATTGTAGCGCGTTACCGAGCCTGGGTCATCATTGGACAGATAAGTCTTAGGTTCATAATTAGCGTCTCGGTTGAGGTACACGGAAGTGGCCTCTTCCTGAAACGTGACGGTTAGGAACGGCTCTGTGTAGGCTGGTGCGAGGGGCTGAGAAACGAGTTGTCATGGCAAAATCTCCGATGGTTGATGGTTCACTAGATAGTGCTCTATTTTCACTATTCAATTTTCTATATGAAAAAACAGTGCCAACTTTTCAGCCACCTCACAAAATTATTCTTAGCGCCCCTCACGCACAGCAATGATCTCCTCTGGCCAGCGCTCGGAGTCAATGGTTTCAAGGATCAGCGGCATCTGGCCAAAGCGAGGGTCACGCGATATATAGTCAAAACATGCCCAGCCGATATGCCCTTCCCCTAAAGAATGATGGCGATCCACTCGGCTACCCAGTGGTGTCTTTGAATCATTTAGGTGCATCGCCTTAAGAAAGTGCATACCAACCACGCGATCAAACTCAGCAAAGGTCGCCTCACAGGCCGACTCCGAACTCAAATCGTAGCCAGCGGCAAACAGATGACAGGTATCTAAGCACACGCCAACACGGCTTTTATCTTCTACCTTATCAATAATGTGCGCTAGGTGAGCAAAATCCCAGCCTAAGTTGGAACCTTGGCCTGCAGTGTTCTCAATCACCGCTATCACATCGGGCACCGCTTGATGGGCAAGATTGATCGATTCGGCAATCAAGTCGAGGCACGCATCCTCATCGATTTGTTTTAAATGACTACCAGGGTGAAAGTTAAGCAGAGTCAACCCAAGCTGCTGGCAACGCTCCATTTCATCAATAAAGGCGGCGCGGGACTTGACAAGCTTTTCTTCCTCTGGATGGCCTAGGTTAATCAAATAGGAGTCGTGCGGTAGGATCTGCTGCGCCGAGAAGCCATACTGCTCACAGTTGTATTGAAACTGCTCAATCGATTCTGGGGTCAATGGCTTTGCGACCCACTGACGCTGATTTTTGGTAAACAAAGCGAATGCATTGGCACCAATTTGGTGCGCTCGCAATGGTGCATTCTCCACCCCACCCGCAGCCGACACGTGCGCGCCAACAAATTTCACATTTGCGTCAGCAAATTTGCCTGCCATCGCCGCATTTTTCGTTTGTAACATTTGATCTCTCTAAACTTACATGACACCCAAGCTGCCCACCGTAACTTGGGAGCTTGAGCAAATTTCCAGCGACATTTTGTAGTAAATTTACTACAAAATGTCCATTTAAAAATATTTTAAACATTAAAATATAGTTACCAGACCTTATTTTACGGGGTTTTATTGATATAGAACAAAAAAATTAACTTAAAAAAGATGTGGTTTTTAGTTGTTTTTTGACTCAAATCAATATTAGAATAGACTCCATCAGCTACAAGATACATAGCTCAACAATAATACTGAAAACTAACATCAACATATTTCCACTAAGTGGACTAGGAGAAAGTGATGATTCAAGGCATTCAAATTACAAAATCAGCAAACGACGCTCTACTTAACTCTATCTGGCTACTAGATAGCGAGACTAACGAAGCTCGCTGTGTTGTGGCTAACACTGGCTACGAAGCTGACCAAGTTGTTCCAGCTTCTGACCTAGGCGAATTCGAGTCTCGCGAAGTGGCTATCGAAACAGCTGCACGCATCGAAGGTGGTCAACACCTAAACGTGAACGTTCTTAAGCGTGAAACGCTAGAAGACGCTGTTAAGCACCCAGAAGAGTACCCACAGCTGACTATCCGTGTATCGGGTTACGCAGTTCGCTTCAACTCTCTAACTCCAGAGCAGCAGCGTGACGTAATCGCACGTACCTTTACAGAGTCTCTATAATCTGTAATCCAAATTGAAAAACGGCGCTCAATGAGCGCCGTTTTTTTATTTTCAAAAATCATCGGATTTTCAAATGACAGGGAAGCCACGGCTCCCCCACACTAATTATTGTACTTTACGCAGTACCGCCTTAAGAGCGTCAAAATCGTTGGCAAGATCTTCAGACAGAAGCTCCATCGCTGCATGCTTCGCCAGAGGCCCTGGCAGCTCGATATCGGTCGCTAGGATCTCATCGACGACTTCTTTAAACTTGGCCGGGTGTGCGGTACACAAGAACAGGCCGGTCTCGCCATCAGCTAATTGCTCATCCAGCACGCGATAGGCAATCGCACCATGGGGCTCACATAGGTAACCCTGCTGATGTAACTCTTTCACCGACTCGCTGCTCTGCGCATCGCTTACTGCACCCTTACCTAGGGTTTCAAGCCCCCACTGCTTAACACGGCAAAGCTCTTCGATGCGCGGCCAGTTGTTTGGCTGACTGACATCCATAGCATTTGACGTCGTTGCGACAGTTGGTTTTGGTTCCCACTTACCCGTCTCTAGATAGCGAGGCACGGTATCGTTGGCGTTAGTGGCCGCAATAAAGCGCTTGATTGGCAGCCCCATGGCTTTGGCCAACAGGCCAGCGGTGAGGTTACCAAAGTTGCCGCTTGGTACGGAAACGACTAAGTTCTCGCGCTGCTGCTTGGTCAGCTGTGAGGCAGCCTCAAAGTAGTAGCAAATCTGCGCCATTAGGCGGCTGATATTGATAGAGTTGGCAGAATTAAGACCAATCTCTTCACGTAGCGCCTGATCATCAAAGGCCTGCTTAACCAGCGCCTGACAGGCATCAAAATCACCATCAATCGCAACAGTATGAATATTCTTACCCAGCGTACAGAACAGCTTCTCTTGCAGCGGGCTGATCTTACCCTTTGGATATAAAATCACCACATTGATGTCTTCCATACCGTAAAAGGCATGCGCCACAGCCGCGCCAGTATCGCCCGAGGTGGCCGTTAGGATAGTGATCTTGCCACCATCGGAGACTGCAGCCAGAGACTGAGCCATAAAACGACCGCCAAAGTCTTTAAACGCCAGTGTCGGACCATGGAACAGCTCAAGGGCATACACACCATCTTTCACTGCCTTGATTGGTGCTGGGAACTGAAAGGCCGCATCGACGAGTGCTTCAACTTGAGAGGCCGATAACTCGTCACCAATCAGGGCCGATAAGATCTTACTGCTGCGAGTAACAAAGTCTTGCTCCAGCAACGCATCAATATCATCAAAATACGGTAGCTCGGCTGGGAAAAATAGCCCTTGATTGCGCCCTAGCCCCTGGCGCACCGCCTGGCCAAAGGAGACTTGTTCATCGTTTTCTTTAATGTTGTACAGCTTCATAGCTCGCTTCCTGTCACTCTCGAACCCATTTGATCCAATCGGCAAATGTGGACGAATCCTTCTTCATTTTGTACATAGTTTTGTTCCAACCAGTTGGCCACACGCTCTGCCACATCCTGCTCTTTACAGATACTGAACAGAGTCGGGCCACTGCCTGATATTCCGGTTGCCAAGGCGCCCGCGCTTGATGCATATTGCCGCGCTTTGGCAAACCCTGGCAAGAGTTTTTCTCGATACGGCTCGGCAATCACATCTTTAATCATCTTCGCTGCCAGCTGATCTTGCCCTGAATGACAGGCATGAATAAAGCCAGCAAGGTGACGACCATGAGCGATGACATCTTGGCGTCGATATTGAGATGGCAATATCGAGCGTGCCTCAGCCGTTGAGACCTTGATGCCTGGGTATGCCATTACCCAGTACCACTCCTCAAAGCAGGGTACTGACTGGCTGATAATGCCGAGCTCTTCAAGCATCAGTTGTAAGCCACCAAGGTAGCAGGGAGCTACATTATCATAATGTACGCCGCCAGAGATCTGACCTTCCATCTCACCCATCAGGGCAAGCAGCTCCATCTCATTCAGCGGCTGACCGTGAAAGCGGTTGAGTGCATCAAGCGCAGCCACAATCGAACAAGCACTAGAACCCAACCCCGAGCCGATTGGCATGTTCTTTTCAAGGGTCATATCAACCGCAAGCAGGTCGATACGCTTTTTTTCCAGCTCACGCGCAAACACCTGCCAGCAGTTAAACACAATGTTTTGCTCTGGGTCTTGAGGCAGTTTATCGACAAACCGCCCAACACAGCGCAGCGAAAATGGCTCCAC
Source organism: Vibrio sabulosilitoris (assembly GCF_055391395.1). Classification (NCBI taxonomy): domain Bacteria; kingdom Pseudomonadati; phylum Pseudomonadota; class Gammaproteobacteria; order Vibrionales; family Vibrionaceae; genus Vibrio; species Vibrio sabulosilitoris. The sequence goes on along the minus strand of NZ_AP029599.1, from coordinate 1,075,574 downwards.
GCCGCGAGTGACCTTGACGCAATCGCCCAAAAGCTGCCCATCCATTGGCGACACCGCCGCCCCAAGCACATCAAAACCAACACTCACGTTGCCAATCGATGCCGGGGCATAAACAGTAACATCTAGTCCATGACTCATGCTTATACTCCTAATTTCCAGCCAAGGGTGCGCATCACATCCGAGAAGACACCCGCTGCAGTCACCTCTGTACCCGCGCCATAACCGCGCAGCACCAGTGGAATCGGCTGATAGTAGCGACTATAGAACGCCAGTGCATTTTCACCGTCTTTGATCTTGAACATAGGGTCGTTGTCATCGACCGATGCAATGCGAACCTTGCACTGACCATCGAGGATCTCACCCACATAGCGCAGCACTTTACCCTGCTCGGCCGCTTGGGCCGACAACTCACGGAAGTATTCATCCGCTTGTGGTAGGCGCGCCATAAACTCATCCACTGAGCCTGAATCGTCAAAGCCCGGTGGCAGCGCCTGATCGACAACCACGTCTTCAAGCTCGAGGTTCATACCCGCTTCACGTGCAAGGATCAAAAGCTTGCGCGCCACATCCATGCCCGATAGATCATCGCGTGGATCAGGTTCAGTAAAACCATTCTCTTTGGCGATATTGGTCGCTTCACTCAGCGTCATGCCTTCATCAAGCTTACCAAAGATGTATGACAGTGAGCCTGACAAGATGCCGTTGAATTTCTCAAGCTCGTCACCTGCCGCGATGAGGTTCTGCAAGTTCTCAATAACAGGGAGACCTGCGCCAACGGTAGTCTCATACAACAGCTTACGACGAGAGTTACGCGCCACATCACGCAGCTGGTGATAGTAAGCCATGCTTGCTGTGTTGGCTTTCTTGTTTGGTGTTACCACGTGGAAGCCCGCAGCGAGGAAGTCGGCGTATTGGTTGGCGATCTCCTCACTGGAAGTACAGTCGACTAAGACTGGGTTGATAATGTGATTGCGTTGCACGTGAGCGGCAAGACTCGCCACTGAGAATCGCTCTGACACATCACGCATGCGATCGCGCCAGCTCTCTAGTGGCAGCCCATCACCATCAAGGAGCAACCCTTTGCTGTTCGCAAGGCCGCACACTCGGATCACGATTCCCTTCCCGGCCAGCTTGCTTTGCTGACGTTGGATCTGATCCACCAGCTCACCACCGACGCCGCCGACACCAACGACAAACACATCAAGGAAGTGTTTCGAGTTAAATAGGTTTTCGTGACACGCCTTGATCGCTTCTGAGATTTTATCTTCCGGGATCACCGCCGAGATTGCACGCTCAGATGAGCCTTGAGCAATCGCAACGATATTGACGTTCACCTCAGCTAAAGAGGAGAAAAACTGTGAGGCAACACCGCGTGAGGTGCGCATGCCATCACCAACCAGTGTGACAATCGCAAGGTCGTTAATAAACTCAACCGGCTCTAGCAGGCCATCTTTCAATTCAAGCTCAAAGTGTTCGCTCAGCGCCATCTCCGCTTTCACTCGGTCACCCGATTCTATACAGAAACTGATGCTGTATTCAGATGAAGACTGAGTAATGAGGACAATCGAGACACCTGCCGAAGACATTGCACCAAAGACGCGGCTAGCCATGCCGACCATGCCCTTCATACCTGGGCCAGAAACATTGACCATCACCAAGTTATCCAGCGTGGTGATGCCTTTAATCGATAGGTTGTCCTCACCGGTGTCTTGACCGATCAACGTACCGGCACCTTGAGGATTAAAGCTGTTCTTAATCAAGCATGGGATGTGAAATTGCGCGATAGGTGCGATGGTTTTTGGGTGCAATACCGAGGCACCAAAATAGGAAAGCTCCATTGCCTCTTGATAGCTAAGCGATTTGAGTAAGCGTGCATCTTCGACCAAGCGAGGATCACAGTTGTACACCCCGTCGACATCGGTCCAAATTTCGCAGCACTCAGCGCGTAGGCAGGCAGCCAGAACCGCCGCAGAATAGTCAGAGCCGTTGCGCCCTAGAGTCACTAGCTCGCCTTGATCATTACCTGCTGTAAAGCCTGGCATGATCTTAACGTGCTCTACCGGCAACGGGTGAGTGAAGAAGTTATGCGATGACGTTTCGACGTCGACCATTGCCTCGAGAGAAGGGCCTTGGGCACGCAGGTATTTTACCGGGTCAATTAGGCTGGCTGGTTGGCCTTTCGCCTCTAACACGGCTTTCATCAGCTCGACTGAGGCACGCTCCCCCTTAGAGATAATCCGAGCATTGACGTTATCTGGACACATCCCTAATAACGCAATCCCGTGCACAAACTGACGCAGATTCTCCATCGAGTCTTTGACTTGGCTGGTAAAGCCTTGTGCGTTGAGTTGCCCCACGCCCGCTTGTACCTGCTCAAACAACTCGAATAGTCCGATTTCTAGATCATTGATCTGCTGATCCACCTCACCGCCAGCCAGCGCAGCATCGATCACCGCAACCAGTTTGTTGGTGGTTTTGCCCGGCGCAGAGAGCACCACGGCCACCTCTTCTTGCTGGGCATTATTAGCGATGATATCTGCAGCACGCAAAAATCGATCAGCGTCGGCTAACGATGAGCCCCCAAATTTTAAAACTCGCATCCCTTCACTCCCAATGGTCAAATTTGGTTATAAAAAAAGGCCTGTTCCGCTGGGGATACAGGCCTTTTTTTGAAATTTATTTCGTTCAGCAGCCCGCCCCAACAGTGGTCATGTCGGTAATAATCGTGGTTGTGGTGATTACAGTGCGTGGCGCAAACATAACAGCTATTTCTTCAATATTTCAGTGAACTGTATCTATGAGTACCGTATTTTTGATAGGTAAGTCAATCGTTAATTTATACAAACAATCAATTAACCCTATTTAACTTAGTTAGAGCAAATTAGGCAAATGCCTTGCAGCCCGTCAATTCCCCGTGACTTAAGTAACGGAATAGAAACATATTCTGACTAAAATTTGAGCCACTGCGAAAAATCGAGATAAAGGGGGGATAAATTTGTGCTTAACGTAGTCGCATCGCTCAAACTGTGCTTTACTAATTTGGCTAAGGAGCTGGTTTTAGGGAGGATTACAATGCGTAAGTTTATGCCGTTACTGTGCATTGTTGCCGCCTGTACCAGCACAGGGGTTTCGGCCACTATTCTACCTCAACTACCCAATCAAAAAGCAGTCTCATCGCACAAGCTATTTGTCTCAAGCTACACCATCACCTCTGCTTATCAAACTATGAGCATCGACAGCGGCTATGCCTACAGCGTGTTTGATAATTTTGATGTCTACATTGGGGCGCGCCTCAATGAGGGGGATAATAGTCTTCTCAGTGGTGTGGGTTATAGTGTGACTGAGCGATTGTCAATTCACGGAACACTGCACACCTATAAAGACTATGACCAAGTTGACGAAGCTGAAGCGGAGACTACGCTTTCTGCTGAGCTGACGAGCCGCTTACGCCTGCATGAAAACCTCGATATCCATGCCACGCTTGATTATCAAGACCTTGAAGGTGGGGTTGAGTTCGGTTTGGGGTTCCGCTTTTAGGCCTATTTACCTTTAATACACGCTTGCATTTCTAAACGCTCCCCAAACCTCACTAAAGTAACATTAGTTACTCAAAACAGTATCTAGATCAAGAGCTTGATCACATAGCAGCGTGCCGTTCCAATCGGCATAGATATAGTCACCGGGCTGAACCATGTAGTTCTGCATTGTTAGGGTGACGTTAACCTTACCAAGGCCACGTTTTTCGGTCTTAAAAGGGCAAGCAGCAAGGGCTTTAACACCCAGGTCCATCTCAGATAATGCGGCAACATCGCGTATCGCACCATAGACGATGATCCCTTCCCAACCATTTTCAATCGCCAGAATAGCCAACTGATCGCCGAGTAGCGCTTTCTGGCAAGAACCATTACCGTCAACAAACAACACCTTGCCTTGACCTGGTTGAGATAATACCTCTCGCACCTTGGAGTTATCGTGATAGCAACAAATTGTTACAACTTCACCCCAAAATGCAGTCCTTCGCCCATAGTTCTGCAGAGGCAGATCAATCAACTTTACCTGCTCTGAATAGTGGTCACAGATATCTGGTGTAATATCTTGCATATATCCTCCATGAGTTAATTTTGAATCCTTTTCTGGCGTAAAAAAGAGCCCAGATGGCCTATCGCTATAGGTTGTTTATCCTGGCAATACACCAAGAAAACCTGCTCATTTTCCACCCAATAAATCGCTTTTTGTTGATACTTTTTGGCCAGTTTTAATCCGTCTTTTATGTCTAACCTTACCAGGTAAGACCATTCAGACCACGAAAGATTTTCGTTACCAACCAACAGCTTATGTGAAAAAACAGACTCCAAGTCTGTTTCAAGCGCTGCATTTCTTTTTCCATTCTCTTGTTGTGACAAGTGCAGGCTTCCAGGGTTCCATGCTGTCACAATAACAAACGATAAATGACGCCAGCACTGATAGTCTTGTGTACTGAGTTCGAAACGCACCTGCGTATACTCATTTTGTAGCGGCTTGGTCATATCAGTTATCACTCTTTATAGCCTGACCTATTTTTGATTGATATTACTGAACCGTTTACTATTGATACAAATCAAAAAAAAGCAGGAATTTAACATCAAACTATTGTTAGAATGCTGTTAAATCTATAGAATCCGCTCATCAAAATCTAGTAGGTATGATCGTATAAGCGATTGTATCTGCATAATAGAATGGCTCCACGGATGGCGGATTGCCAAAGCCCCTGATTTTTTAACGACTTTGGTTTATTATTAGCAATTGGTAGCTCGTATGTTGATCAGTTGCTTGAGTTTCATATTTAGCATTTATTTTTACAAGTTTAGGAACCGCCAATGCAGACTCCGCAGATTCTTATCGTTGAAGACGAGCAAGTAACTCGCAACACGTTAAAGAGCATTTTTGAAGCAGAGGGATATGCTGTTTTCGAAGCCAGCGATGGTGAAGAGATGCACCAAGTGCTTTCAGCACAACGCGTCAACCTAGTCATCATGGACATCAACCTTCCTGGTAAGAACGGTCTTCTTCTTGCGCGCGAGCTTCGCGAGCAAGCCAACATCGCACTTATGTTCTTAACCGGTCGTGATAATGAAGTCGATAAGATCCTTGGCCTAGAAATCGGCGCGGATGACTACATCACCAAACCATTTAACCCACGTGAACTGACCATCCGTGCACGCAACCTGCTTAGCCGCTCAATGAACGCTGCCGCTGCGCCGGAAGAGAAGCGTGTGGTTGAGAAGTACAGTTTTAACGGCTGGACGCTCGACATCAACAGCCGCTCACTAGTGAGCCCAGCAGGCGAGAGCTACAAGCTGCCTCGCTCTGAGTTCCGCGCACTACTGCACTTCTGTGAGAACCCAGGCAAAATTCAAACACGTGCTGACCTACTGAAGAAGATGACTGGCCGTGAGCTTAAACCACACGATCGCACAGTAGACGTCACTATCCGTCGCATCCGTAAACACTTCGAATCGGTATCAGGCACACCTGAAATCATCGCCACTATCCATGGTGAGGGTTACCGTTTTTGTGGTGAGTTGGAAGACTAACCGACACAAGCATAAAAAAAGCCGCACAAAAATGTGCGGCTTTTTTTATGCTTGCAGGGGCGAGGTGCGGGTTACACTGCGTTCCGAGGTGCGAGGAGTCTTTCACGCGCGATGGGTTCCTCGCTCCTCGAAGGGCAACGCCCGTCCTCGAACCTCGAACCTGTGTTTAATAGACGACATCAATCCCCACATCCTCCTCAACCACCCAAAACGTCTTCCCTTGTTCAGAGACCTTCACCAAGACGTCGACAGGTCGGCGGTCATCTAGGGGGATGGGTAGGTTAAACACCACCTCCCATTGATTTTGCGAGTGGGCGCGAAGCTCATATTGTTCAGCACCGATCCGATACTTCTCACCGTTTTGATGCAGTTCAACCTCAATGATCTCCATTGCTGCACTAAATCCATCAATATTAATCAGTGTCAACGCCCCGTGAAGACGCAACTCTGGGGTATCACCAAGTGCCGGCATCATATTGAACCACAATACACTGTTAAGTGTGACTGACCAGTGATACTCGACCGACCTAGAAAACGGCGAGTTGGGCATGGATTGACAGCCAAGTATTGCAATACAAATTAGGGTGGATACTAGCATTCGCCTCATTGTGCGTCCCTCTCTTGTAGCCATTGCTTGAGTATCTCGATGTTCGCGACATACTGCGATTTTATCTCATTGACCCAGTCATCGATGTTTTCCGACCAGGCTGGATAATCCGGTGATTGTGCCTTTTGCGCCACACTTTGGATGTGCTTAAGCCCAATTGAGCCCGCCGCCCCTTTGATTTTATGTGCCTCCGACACGATTCCGGCCTTATCTTTGGCCATCATGTTGGAGTCTAAAATCTCAATGTAATCTAGCATACTCTGCTCAAACAACGCGACGTTATCGAGCACAGGCGCTGTGCCGACTATATCAATGTAGGAGGTCAGCATCTCGATATCGAGCATTTGCTGGTACTTCTCTGCTGAGATGACCTTATTATTCGATGGCTCTGGTGGACTGCTTGGGGCCTGAGCGGCTTCAACGTCACCGCCAACTGCCTTACCCAGCGTTGCATTCCCACAACCTTGATCACAACAGACCTTGCCGATCACTTTTGAGATGGCCTTAACCGAGAGCGGCTTGCTGATGGCATTATCGAGCCCTTGGTTAAGATACTCCGTCTTGTCTTTAATCACATTTGCCGTTAGCGCGACTAAAGGTGGCAGGTTGGTGTAGCGCTCACGCAGCTGATGTGCCACCTCAAAGCCCGTCATGTCGGGCAGTTGAATATCCAAAAGCACCAGATCATAGACATCAGGCTCAAAGCGGCTTAGCGCCTCTTGACCCGTCATGGCCACAGTCACCGAATGACCAAGACTTTCGAGCAGTGAGCGTGCCACAGTGACATTCAGCTCGATATCTTCAACCATAAAGATGTTCAGGCTGCACTGCTGATACTCCGCCAGTTGCATCTCTGCGGGTGCGTCGGCCAGCGGCACATCGATGTCAATGGTGAACACGCTACCAAAGCCCTCTTCACTTGAGGCGGTGATATCTCCATTCATCATATTGATCAGAAGCTTAGATACCGCCAGTCCAATACCAGTGCCCACGGCATGCAGGTTGTGTTCGCCACTTTTTACCTGATAATACATCGCAAAGATCTTTTCGAGCTCGGGCTCTGGGATACCAATCCCGGTATCTTCAATCTCAATCGTGATCTGAGCGCGCTCAGCCTGCACCGTGGCACTAACGCTCATCACGACCCCGCCCTCTTTGGTAAACTTCATGGCGTTACTGATCAAGTTCCACAGCACCTGACGCAGGCGAGTACCATCAACCTCAATCATGCTCGGCAAGTCACTCAAGCGCTCTAGGTTAAAGCGCAGACCTTTTTGCTCGGCCATCAGGGCAGCGATGTTCTCAATCTCCACCACCAGATCCTCAAAATTGACCGGCGCAGGCAGCAGCTCAAGCTTACTGCGATCAAACTTATCCATATCGATGATATCGTTGAATATATTACCTAGAGTTACGGCACTGACATTGATCGTTTGCAGGTGCTTGCGCTGCTCTTTATCCAGCTGGGTATCGAGCAGCATTCGACTCAAGCCGACGATGCCATTGAGGGGGGTGCGCAGCTCGTGGCTGATGGTGGAGATAAAGGTGGTCTTATCGCGACTGGCCTGCTCAAGGGATTCCTCATAACGCTTACGCTCGGTAATGTCACGCCCAAAGCCAACTAGCCCAAGGTGACGACCATTTTTGCTGTAAAACGGTACCTTGCGCAGCTCAAAGTAGGCCTTACGACCGTCGGGGTACTCAAGCCACTGCTCATAGGTCACGGATTGATTCTCGGAGAACACCTGCTGGTCAGTAGTGACAATGGTTTCTGCGGTCTCTTCGTCATAAACATCCCACGGGGTTAGTCCGACTAGTTCACGCTCAGTGCGGCCAAGCAGTTCTTCCATGGCGCGGTTACAGCCAGAAAAAAGCCCTTCGGCGTTACGGTAGTAGATAAGGTCAGGTGAGGTATCGATAAATGAGCGCAGCAGTGCGGTACGCTCAGCCAGCTCAAGCTGGGTCTTCTCGCGATGGTAAACCTCGTTCTCGAGGTCGAGCATTGCCTCCTCGCGCGCTTCTTCCGCCTTGACCCGCTCTTCAATCTGTTGATTGAGCTTGGCGATGTTTTGCTGCAATTGGTAGTTGAGCTCTTGGTCACGATTGCGCATATCACGCAGTTTGGAGACCATTTTAGACAGTCGCTGACGCGACTCTTCGAGTTGATCGACCACCACCGATAAGAAATACACCGCCCACGGCGTGACCAATAGGCCAAAAAAGACCGAGCGGACGATATCAAGGTCATCAACACTCCCCTCAAAAGCGAGGGTAATACCCACTTGGACCACCACCGCCAACGCTACCAAAGCGATGGCGAGCAGCATAGAGAAGCGCACGATACCCAGCTTGACCAACAGGTCAACATAGAACTGGGCAAGGCCTTTGATTTGCTTCATTAACGACTCCAAACCTGAATGCAGTTTAATAAGGGTATCACCCTACCTAGCAGGTTCAATGGTTTCGTTAAAGTTTCGTGTTACGCCGGCGGCTGATAAACAAATGGCTGTCCGACTAGGCTGCCCTGAGCACCTAACTTATCCAATGAGCGACCAATTTCGGTCATCGCCAACCAGCGGTTTTCACACCATAGCGGCGAAAGCAGTGTCGGACGTCTTGCTGAGGAAGAGACGCGATGGAACACCACCTCTGGCGGCGTCATACGGATCATCTCTGATGCGGTCTCGACGTAAGTCTCAAGCTCTGGCGCGTCTAGGCGCCCTGCACGCCAGGCCTTGGCCATAGTGCTGCCTTCAACAATGTGTAGGCCGTGAAGCTTGATACCATCGGTGCCTACCTCAAGGACCTTACCCATAGTCTCAATGTTGTCTTGATGGGTCTCTTTGGGCAGACCAACGATTAAGTGGGTACAGACCTTAATCCCTAGCGCACGTGCTTTTTGGGTCATCTCAACGTAGCACTCAAAGTCATGGCCGCGATTGATGCGCTTGAGCGTGCCATTGTTGGCCGTTTGCAAACCCAGCTCAAGCCAGATCTCATAGCCTTGCTCAACATAACCCGCGAGAAGCTCAAGTACAGCATCCGGCACACAGTCCGGGCGCGTGCCCACACACAGGCCAACGATATCAGCAGAAGAGATCGCTTCCTCATACATGTTCTTGAGGACTTGCACCTCAGCATAGGTGTTGGTGTAGGCCTGAAAGTACGCAAGGTACTTTTTCGCTCGCTTAACCTCACCGGCGCGGTCTTGCAACTGGAGCTGAATCGATTTTTGTTGAGTCGCTTCATCGGCAAATGAGGCAACATTACAGAAGGTACACCCGCCGCGACCTATGGTGCCGTCTCGGTTTGGACAGCTAAAACCGCCATGCAGGGTTAGCTTATGGACTTTCTCACCGTAACGGCGCTGCAAGTCTTGCCCAATTGTGTTGACCAGTTCATGTAGTTGCATCATCTCACCTGTTAGTCGTGCTGGCTTCGTTCAATGAAAGTAAATTACATCCGTGTCAACGAAGGTCGCGCATAATACCACCAGTTGGGGGAAATGAGGATAGCTGGGGACAACAAAACCTCGCCTTGTGTGTCTTTCTCGGTTGTTAATTGTCTGTTAATCGATATGCGGCATTTTTATGACGATTTTTCTCTGCACCAGTATGGTTTTCGATTGCCAAACTGTGGTGCAAAATTGTAGGATACTTACACGTTTCTGATGATCTAGTAGATTGACACACCAGATTAAGTGACGAAATGTTCGGATGGTATTGCAACCCACCTATATAAATCACTATAAAGTGAAAAATAACTGCGCAATATCTCCAAGGATTGTTTTTCTCGCAACACATTTCCTGCGAGTGACAGAATGGAATCAGGCCACCAGCATGGTGGCTGGGAATCATTATTAGAAAGGAATAGACACCTCACAAAGTGACCTAGCGTCCCTATTTCGCGCCCTCGCGCGGAACAAACGTTTGGCTGAGTGCGTCTGCAATTAAATTGGAAGGATGTATCTATGGTAGATAGAGAGCAAAATACACAGGGTCTGTATACTCCTGAGCTGGAGCATGACGCCTGTGGTATCGGTTTTGTTGCTCACCTCAAGAACCGTAAATCACATGACGTCGTAACACAGGCATTGGATATGCTTGCTCGCATGGAACACCGTGGCGGTCAAGGCTGCGATCCATGCTCGGGTGATGGCGCAGGCATACTCCTGCAAAAACCCCATGAATTCCTCCTCGAAGAAGCGGTGAAGCTTGGTATCAAGCTGCCTTCTTTCGATAAATACGGCGTGGGTGTCGTGCTGTTCCCGAAAGACGAACACAAGCGCGCACAGTGTCGTGATATTTTAGAGCGCAACGCCAAACGCCTTGAGCTGGATGTGATCGGCTATCGCGTACTGCCAACCGACAACTCAATGATTGGTGCCGACCCTCTTAGCACTGAGCCTCAGTTTGAGCATGTGTTTGTCTCTGGCGGCCCTGGCATCACGCCACAAGAGCTTGAGCGTAAGCTATATGTACTGCGTAACTACACAGTACGCGTTTGTCTAGAGAGCGTGTCGAACATTGGTGATGATTTTTACATCAACTCAATGTCATACAAAACCTTGGTTTATAAAGGTCAGCTAACCACTGAGCAAGTACCGCAGTACTTCCTTGACCTGCAAAACCCAACTATGGTGACGGCGCTGGCGCTGGTTCACTCGCGCTTCTCGACCAACACCTTCCCGAAATGGCGCCTAGCGCAGCCTTTCCGTTACATTGCCCACAACGGTGAGATCAACACCGTCCGCGGTAACCTCAACTGGATGAAGGCGCGTGAGGCGATCATTGAATCAGACCTGTTTACCCAGGCTGAGATCGATATGCTACTGCCGATCTGTCAAGAGGGCAGCTCGGATTCATCTAACTTCGATATGGCACTTGAGCTCCTAGTTCTTTCTGGTCGCAGCCTGCCACATGCGCTGATGATGATGATCCCTGAGGCATGGCAAGAAAACAAAAACATGGACCCAACTCGTCGTGCGTTCTATCAGTACCACGCGAACGTGATGGAACCATGGGATGGCCCGGCATCGGTGTGTTTCACTGACGGTGTACAGGTTGGTGCAACGCTTGACCGTAATGGCCTGCGCCCATCGCGCTACACAGTGACCAAAGATGACTTCCTGGTCATGGCCTCTGAGTCTGGCGTGGTTGAGATTGAGCCTGAGAATGTTGAGTTCCGTGGTCGTCTCCAGCCAGGTCGTATCTTCGTTGCCGACCTAGAGCAAGGCCGCATCATCTCAGATGAAGAAGTTAAAGACGGTATCGCCAACGCTCAGCCGTACGAGAAATGGGTTAAAGAGAACCTATTGAGCCTGAAAAAACTGCCGGATGCGAGCAACCAGTTCAGCCAACCATCGGCGGAAAAACTGCTGCATAAACAGCAGGCGTTTGGCGTCAGCTCTGAAGAAATCAACGAGATCATCATCCCAATGGCGAAAGACGCGAAAGAGCCTCTGTCTGCCATGGGTGCCGACTGGCCGCTGGCGGTTCTTTCACATCAATCTCAGCACCTATCCAACTACTTTAAGCAGTTGTTCGCCCAGGTGACCAACCCACCGATCGACCCGATCCGTGAGCGCATGGTAATGTCGCTGAATACTTACCTCGGTAAGGATCAGAACCTGCTGGCAGAATCGCCAGAGCACTGTCAAAAAGTCGAGCTAGAGTCGCCAGTATTGGCTAATTCTGAGCTTGAGAAGCTACGTGCGATTGATAACGAGCACCTGCAAGCGAAAACGCTAGATATCGTGTTCCAAGCGAGCGAAGACCAAGGCAAGCTTGAGCGTGCGCTTAAGCGTATCTGTCAGTACGCTGAAGATGCCGTGGTTGACGGTTACTCAATCATCATCCTGACTGACCGCGCGGTGAACTCGAACCACGCAGCCATCCCAGCGATGCTGGCGGTTGGCGCTGTGCACCACCACCTGATCCGCAAGGGTCTGCGTGCTAAGTGTGACATCGTGGTTGAGACGGGTGATGCGCGTGAAACGCACCACTTCGCGACTCTGGTTGGTTACGGCGCAAACGCGGTTAACCCATACCTAGTGATCGAGAGCATGGTTGAGCTGCAGCGCATCAAGAAGCTTGACCCTGAAGCCAGCATCCGCGATCTGTTCGATAACTATCGCAAAGCCATCAACGGCGGTCTATTGAAGATCTTCTCCAAGATGGGTATCTCGACCCTGCAGTCATACCACGGCGCGCAGATCTTCGAGGCGCTGGGTATCAGCAAGTCTGTCGTCGATAAATACTTCACCGGCACCGTATCGCGTATTCAAGGCCTGACTATCGATGATATCGCCAAAGAAGTGCTGGTTCGTCATCGTATCGGCTACCCTACTCGCGAGATCCCGGTACAAGTACTGGATGTCGGCGGCGTGTACCAGTGGAAACAGCGTGGTGAAAAGCACCTGTTCAACCCAGAGACCATCTCACTGCTGCAAGAGTCAACTCGCAATAAAGACTTTGCTCAGTTTAAGCAGTACGCCAAAGCGGTCGATGACCAAGGTGATAATGCAGCGACCCTGCGCAGCCAGCTCGATTTTGTGAAAAACCCAGCCGGCTCTATCCCGCTAGAGGAAGTCGAGCCGATCGAGAGCATCCTTAAGCGCTTTGCCACTGGTGCAATGTCGTTTGGTTCGATCTCCTACGAAGCGCACTCAACCCTAGCCGTGGCAATGAACCGCATCGGCGCGAAATCTAACTCAGGTGAAGGTGGTGAGGACCCAACCCGTTTCGAGCGTAAAGAAAACGGTGATTGGGAGCGCTCGGCGATCAAACAGGTGGCCTCTGGTCGCTTCGGGGTAACCTCTTACTACCTCACTAACTCTGATGAGATTCAGATCAAGATGGCGCAAGGCGCTAAGCCAGGTGAAGGCGGTCAGCTACCAGGTGATAAGGTCGATGACTGGATCGGTGCGACACGTCACTCCACCCCAGGCGTGGGTCTGATCTCTCCACCGCCACACCACGATATCTACTCGATCGAGGATTTAGCGCAGCTAATTTTTGACCTGAAGAACGCAAACCGCGATGGTCGTGTCAACGTCAAACTGGTTTCTGAAGCAGGTGTAGGTACGATTGCTTCAGGCGTTGCAAAAGCCAAAGCGGACGTAGTTCTGATCGCTGGCTTTGACGGTGGTACGGGTGCTTCACCTATGTCATCAATTCGCCACACGGGCCTGCCGTGGGAGCTTGGTTTGGCCGAAACGCACCAAACACTGCTGAAAAACGGCCTACGTAACCGTATCGTGGTGCAATCGGATGGTCAGATGAAAACGCCACGTGACCTTGCCGTCGCAACGCTGCTTGGCGCAGAAGAATGGGGCGTCGCAACCGCAGCGCTTGTGGTTGAAGGCTGTATCATGATGCGTAAGTGTCATAAGAACACCTGTCCTGTCGGTATCGCCACCCAGAACAAGACCCTGCGTGAGCGCTTTGATGGCCGCGTAGAAGATGTGGTGACCTTCTTCCAATACCTTGCAGAAGGTCTGCGTGAGATCATGGCTGAGCTTGGTTTCCGCACCATTGATGAGATGGTCGGTCAATCACACAAACTCAAAGTTCGTGACGACGTTAACCACTGGAAATACAAGAACCTCGATCTGACGCCAGTGCTGCACATCGAGCAGGCACGTGAAGAAGATGGCGTGTACAACCAGACGGAACAAAACCACAACCTAGAGCAAGTTCTCGACCGTCAGTTGATTCAAGCGGCAATTCCAGCGCTTGAGAAGGGTGAAGCGGTCAACGCTGAGTTCCCAATCATCAATACGGACCGCTCAGCAGGTACCATGCTGTCGAATGAGATCTCGAAGGTCTACAAAGACCAAGGTCTGCCACAGCCAATGAACGTCAAGTTCACCGGCTCTGCGGGTCAATCGTTTGGTGCCTTCCTAGCCAAAGGCGTCAAGTTCGAGGTTGAGGGTGATGCGAACGACTACTGGGGTAAAGGCCTATCAGGCGGTACCTTGGTACTGTACCCAGACGCGAAATCAACCATTGTTGCCGAAGACAACATCGTGGTGGGTAACGTGTGTTTCTACGGCGCGACATCAGGTGAGTCTTACATCCGTGGTATGGCCGGCGAGCGCTTCTGTGTACGTAACTCAGGCGCGAAAGTCGTAGTTGAAGGCGTGGGTGACCACGGCTGTGAATACATGACCGGTGGTGTTGCGGTGATCCTTGGCTCAACAGGTCGCAACTTTGCGGCGGGTATGAGCGGCGGTGTCGCTTACGTGTGGGACAAGTCTGGTGACTTTGAAACCAAGCTGAACCCTGAACTTGTCGACCTTGACCCTATCGAAGAGGAAGATCGTCAACTACTCAAAGAGATGCTCACCAAGCAGGTCGAATTCACAGCAAGTGAAGTCGCTCAGTCGTTCCTAGACAACTTTGAAGCCAGCCTAGCGACTATGGTGAAAGTCATGCCACGCGATTACAAAGCAGTACTGCAAAAGCGCAAGGCACAGGAAGAGCAAGCAGCAGAAGCGGAGGCCGTATAATGGGTAAGCCTACTGGATTTTTAGAACATGGTCGCGAGCTGCCAGGCAAGCTCGCTCCTGAGGTTCGTATCGAGAACAACAAAGAGTTTGTCCTCAACGAGGAGTTTGGTGACAAGATCAACACCCAGGCCTCACGTTGTATGGACTGTGGTGTGCCGTTCTGTCACAGCGGTTGTCCGATTGGTAACATCATCCCTGAGTTTAACGATGCGGTGTATCGTGACAGCTGGGAAGAGGCATGGAACATCTTAAGCTCGACCAACAACTTCCCTGAGTTTACTGGTCGTGTCTGCCCATCGCCGTGTGAGAGCGCGTGTGTGCTAGGGATAAACCAAGACCCAATCACTATCTGTAATATCGAGAAGACGATTGTCGAGACCGCCTACCGTGAGGGCTACGCTAAGCCAAAAACGCCACGCTCGCGCACCGGTAAAACCGTGGCGATCATCGGCTCTGGCCCAGCGGGTCTTGCGGCGGCCGAGCAGCTTAATAGCGCCGGTCACTCTGTGACCGTGTTTGAGCGTGATGAGAAGGTTGGTGGTCTGCTGCGCTTTGGTATCCCTGACTTTAAACTGGGCATGGACATCATTGATCGCAAGGTCAACCTGATGGCCGAGGCCGGAGTACAGTTCAAGGTCAACCAACACGTTGGCGTTGAGGTTAATGCACAGCAGCTGCGTCAAGAATTTGATGTCGTGCTGCTGACCGGTGGCTCAACCGTGCCGCGCGATCTGCCTGTACCGGGTCGTGAGCTCAAAGGCGTGCATTTTGCAATGGACTTCCTAGCGCAAAACAACCGCCGTGCCAATGACATGGACCTCAAAGGTGAAGAGATCCATGCCAAAGATAAGCATGTGGTGGTGATTGGTGGTGGTGATACTGGCTCAGACTGTGTCGGTACCTCAAACCGCCACAAAGCGGCGAGCATCACTCAGGTTGAGATCATGCCAGTACCGCCAGAGAAGCGCCCGGCAAACATGCCATGGCCGCAATACCCAATGATCATGAAGACCACGACCTCGCACGAGGAAGGCTGTGAGCGTCACTGGAACATCCTAACCAAGGAGTTTATCGGTAACGATCAAGGCGAGGTTACTGGTCTGCGTATTGCTGACATCGTGTGGCAAGACGCCAAGCCAGGTGAGCGCCCGGGCTTTGAAGAGGTGGCGAACTCTGAGCGCGTGATTCCTTGTGATATGGCGTTCTTGGCCATGGGCTTCTTACATCCAGAGCCAACCGGCGTGCTTGCACAATTGGATATCAAGCTTGATGAGCGCGGCAATGTCGCAACCCAAGACTTCCAAACAAACCAAGCCGGTGTGTTTGCTGCAGGTGATATGCGCACCGGTCAGTCACTGGTTGTGCGTTGTATCAATGAAGGTCGTGAGTGTGCTCGTGCGGTGGATGAGTACCTTATGGGTGGCACCAATCTAGAAGCAAAAGCAGACTCGCTGATGCTGTCTGTGTAACTTTCAATTTCCTTCCTTTTGAAATTTGACCAGCCATTTTGGCTGGTCTTTTTTCTGTCTCTTTTCTAATGCAGCACGTCGAATCAACCAATCTAAAGCTTGATCTTTTCAGATCGCCCATATAATTTGTTAAATTCACGCCAGAGATGGCAGCATTTTATACCCAAGTGACCTCAAGATGCAGACTTCAGAGCCAATATACAGGCTCATATCAAGGAAAATGGCTGCAGAAATGGCAACCCCTTTCAAGGTCATTTGACGCGGAGATGAGCCTGTATATTGGCTCCCTTCGGGCGAGTTTGCTTGGCTCGCAGCCGGCGTTGGTCACTCTCGATTTAGAGCCACTAAATCTTCAAGTGACCGCCTTGGCTGCAAACCAAGCAAATCTCGCTGAAGCGGCATCTTGAGGTCACTTGGGTATATTTACATTCAAAAATCACCTAAGTGGTGAATTTGTTTGAAGAATGATCCATCTACCTCCGTCGTACTAGAAGGTACGTATGCAGTTTGTCGCCTAATAACAAAAATGCGCTTGGCAGCTAAACTTGTCTCAAGAGCAAAAAAATATGGCACGGAAGCAGATGGCACAGGGAGAGTTTGCTATGGCGTTATATGACCCTTCATTAGAGAAAGACAATTGTGGCTTTGGCCTCATTGCGCACATGCAGGGTGAAACCAGCCACAAGCTAGTGCGCACCGCGATATCCGCACTGGATCGCATGACCCACCGCGGTGGGATTGCCGCCGATGGCAAAACCGGCGACGGTTGCGGTTTGCTGCTACAAAAGCCCGATACCTATCTGCGCTTGGTCGCCGAAGAGCTCGGCTTTCATCTTGCCAAGCAATACGCCGTTGGCATGGTGTTCCTCAGTCAAGACCCCATTAAGGCCCAGTCAGCACGCGATATTATCAACAAAGAGCTTGCTCAAGAGACACTCACCATCTCAGGCTGGCGCGAGGTACCGACCAATCCCGAGGTGCTTGGCCCCATCGCCCTGGCTTCAATGCCAAGTATCCAACAGGTGTTTATCTCAGCACCCGCCGGTTGGCGAGAAAAAGACGTTGAGCGGCGCCTGTACATTGCGCGGCGCCGAATCGAAAAACACATCAGCGACGATGATGAGTTTTATATCTGTAGCCTTTCAACTCAAGTTGTAGTGTACAAAGGCTTATGCATGCCGGCCGATCTACCACGCTTCTACCTTGATCTTGCTGATCTGCGGATGGAGTCTGCGATCTGCCTGTTCCACCAGCGCTTTTCAACCAATACCCAACCCCGCTGGCCACTGGCTCAGCCGTTTCGCTACCTCGCGCACAATGGTGAGATCAACACCATTGAGGGCAACCGCCAATGGGCGCGTGCCCGCGCTTATAAGTTTGCCTCACCGCTGCTGCCTGATCTGCAGACCGCCGCTCCGTTCGTTAATGAGGTCGGCTCTGACTCTTCGAGCCTGGATAACATGCTCGACCTATTTCTAGCCGGTGGGATGGATATCTTTCGCGCGATGCGCATGCTCGTGCCGCCAGCTTGGCAAAACCATCCCGATATGGACCAAGACCTGCGCGCCTTCTACGACTTTAACTCCAAACACATGGAGCCGTGGGATGGCCCCGCCGGTATCGTGCTCTCTGATGGACGCTACGCCGCGTGTAATCTTGATCGCAACGGGCTGCGTCCGGCGCGCTATGTGATCACTAAGGACAACTTGATCACCCTCGCCTCTGAGGTTGGGATTTGGGATTATGCACCTGACGAGGTCTCTCACAAGGGGCGCGTTGGACCGGGCGAGCTGCTGGTTATCGACACCAAAGAGGCCAAGTTATGGAACTCATCGGAGATAGACAATGACCTCAAGTCGCGCCATCCGTACCGAGAGTGGATGCAAAGCAATGTCCAGACCCTAACCCCACTCACTGAACTTCCCGATGATCAGGTTGGCACCCGCAGCTTTGATGATAACCTGCTAAGCACCTATCAAAAGCAGTTTGCCATGACCAATGAAGAGCTGGATCAAGTGGTGCGCGTGCTTGGCGATCTCGGTCAAGAGGCCACCGGCTCAATGGGTGACGACACACCGATGGCGGTGCTGTCGTCAAAAGAGCGTTTGATCACCGATTACTTTAGGCAGAAGTTCGCTCAGGTGACTAACCCGCCTATCGACCCACTGCGCGAGAAACACGTGATGTCGCTTGCCAGTAGCATTGGCCAAGAGATGAATGTGTTCTGCGAAACCGACGGCCATGCCCACCGCGTGACCTTTAGCTCACCGGTATTGTTGTTCTCAGACATGCAGCAACTGCTTGAGCTCGGTGATGAGCACTATCGCAATACGATTTTAGACATTAACTTCGACCCGCAAGAGAGCACCCTCGAGGAGGCGATCATCACCTTGTGTGATAAAGCGGAACAGGTGGTGCGTGACGGCACAGTACTCGTAGTCCTGTCTGACCGCGCGCTAGTCAAGGGCAAGCTGCCAATTCCTGCTGCAATGGCGGTGGGGGCTGTGCAGCGCCGCCTCACCGAGGCGAGCCTGCGTTGCGATGCCAACATCGTGGTTGAGACTGCAGCCGCTCGTGACCCACACCATTTTGCCGTGCTGCTCGGCTTTGGCGCGACCGCTATCTACCCTTATCTCGCCTATGAAGCGCTGGGTAAGGCCATCGACAATGGCGCACTGAATAAAAGCTATCGTGATGTGATGCTCAACTACCAAGCAGGGATCAACAAAGGACTGTTTAAGATCATGTCCAAGATGGGTATCTCTACGGTGGCTTCGTATCGCTGCTCACAGCTGTTTGAAGCGGTCGGTCTTAGTCAAAACGTGGTTGATTTGTGTTTTCACGGCGTTGCTACCCGCATTGAGGGGGCTGACTTTAGTGATTTCGAGCAGGACCTGCACAACCTTGCTCGCCGCGCCTGGGCGAAACGCAAACCCGTTGAACACGGTGGGCTACTCAAATACGTCCACGGCGGTGAGTTTCATGCCTATAACCCCGATGTGGTTGGCACGTTGCAAACCGCAGTCAAATCTGGGCAAGAGAGTGATTATCAGCGCTTTGCCAATCAGGTCAACCAGCGCCCTATTGCGATGCTGCGTGATATGTTCAAGCTAAAGCCAGCCCAAACGCCCCTTACCCTTGATAAAGTCGAAGCAAACAGCGAGCTGTGCAAACGCTTTGATTCTGCAGCTATGTCGATTGGCGCCCTCAGCCCTGAGGCCCATGAGGCGCTGGCTATCGCGATGAATCGCCTCGGTGGTTACTCGAACTCAGGCGAAGGGGGTGAGGACCCACGCCGCTTTGGTACAGAGCGCAACTCACGCATCAAGCAGGTGGCCTCGGGTCGCTTTGGTGTCACCCCGCACTATCTATCCAATGCCGATGTATTACAAATCAAGGTCGCACAAGGGGCTAAACCCGGTGAAGGCGGGCAACTCCCCGGTCATAAGGTGACAGCAGAAATCGCTAAGCTGCGTTATTCTGTGCAAGGCGTGACCCTGATTTCTCCGCCACCACACCACGATATCTACTCGATTGAGGATCTCGCCCAGCTGATCTTTGACCTCAAGCAGGTCAATCCAAACGCACTGGTCTCCGTCAAGCTGGTTTCAGAGCCAGGGGTGGGCACCATTGCCACTGGCGTGGCTAAAGCATACGCCGACCTGATCACCATTTCTGGTTACGATGGCGGTACGGCTGCTAGCCCCCTTACCTCGGTCAAGTATGCGGGTAGTCCGTGGGAGCTTGGCCTGGCTGAAACTCAGCAGGCATTGGTTGCTAACGGTCTGCGACATAAAATCCGCCTGCAGGTGGATGGCGGCCTTAAGACCGGCCTTGATGTGGTCAAAGCAGCGATTCTCGGCGCAGAGAGTTTTGGCTTTGGTACGGCGCCTATGGTGGCGATGGGCTGTAAGTTCCTGCGTATCTGTCACCTCAACAATTGCGCGACCGGCGTTGCCACTCAAGACGAAACGCTGCGCAAAGAGTATTTCAAAGGGCTGCCTGAGATGGTGGTCAACTACTTCACTGGTCTTGCAGACGAGGTGCGCGAGCTGCTCGTGATGCTGGGTGTAGAGAAGCTAACTGATCTCATCGGCCGTACTGACCTGCTCGAGGTCGTCGATGGCGTCACCGCTAAGCAAACCAAACTCGATCTCAGTGGCATCTTGGACGCACCGCTCTCTCCGACTGGCCAGCCTGTTTACTGGACACAGCCAAACTCACCGTTTGATAAAGCCACGCTCAATCAAACCATGGTTGACGACGCACAGGCAGCTCTTGAGCATCAGCAATCGATAAGCCTTTTTTATCAGGTACGAAACACCGACCGCTCGGTTGGTGCTCGCTTATCTGGTGAGGTCGCCAAGCGCTATGGCAACCAAGGACTGGCCGCAACCCCAATCAAAATCTACCTTGATGGCACAGCTGGACAATCACTTGGGGTTTGGAATGCCGGTGGTGTTGAGCTCTATCTGACCGGTGATGCCAACGACTATGTGGGCAAAGGCATGGCAGGGGGCAAGCTGGTGATTAAGCCTCATCTGGGCACCGCCTTTCGTTGTAATCAGGCCTCGATTATCGGCAATACCTGCCTCTATGGCGCGACCGGCGGAAAGCTGTTTGCTGCAGGCACCGCCGGTGAGCGCTTTGGGGTACGTAACTCTGGCACCATTGCAGTGATAGAGGGCGCTGGAGACAATGCTTGTGAGTATATGACCGGTGGCATCATCGCAATTTTGGGTGCCACTGGCGTCAACTTCGGTGCGGGGATGACCGGAGGCTTTGCTTATGTATTGGATGAGAATGACGACTTCACAGGACGTGTCAATCACGAGTCGGTTGAGGCCGTGGCATTGTCAGACTTGTATATCCATCAAGAGCACCTGCGCGGGCTGATTGCCGAGCACCTTGACGAGACTGGATCTGTGCATGCGGAAAGTATTCTCGCCAACTTCGATGCGTGGATCCCCCGCTTCTACCTAGTCAAACCCAAGGCTGCCGACCTGCGTACCTTGCTTGGTCATCAGAGTCGCAGCGCTGCTGAGCTGCGCGTGCAAGCCCAGTAATCAAGGAGGATAAGAGCAATGAGTCAGAACGTGTATCAGTTTATTGACGTCAAGCGCGTAGACCCCGCTAAAAAGCCGCTCAATATCCGTAAGATTGAGTTTGTCGAGATTTATGAGCCATTTACCAAGCAGCAAGCGACTGCGCAAGCCGATCGCTGCCTAGACTGTGGCAACCCCTATTGTGAGTGGAAGTGTCCAGTACACAACTATATCCCGCAATGGCTAAAGCTCGCCAACGAAGGGCGAATCGTTGAGGCGGCAGAGCTTGCACATCAAACCAATAGCCTGCCAGAGGTGTGCGGACGAGTCTGCCCTCAGGATCGCCTGTGTGAGGGGTCATGTACCCTCAATGATGACTTTGGTGCCGTGACCATCGGCAACATCGAAAAATACATCACCGATAAAGCCTTTGAGATGGGCTGGAAGCCCGATATGTCCAAGGTGGAATGGAGCGACAAGAAAGTCGCGATTATCGGCGCAGGGCCAGCGGGCTTAGCCGCAGCCGATATCTTAGTACGCAATGGCGTCAAACCAGTGGTGTTTGATCGCTACCCGGAGATTGGCGGCCTACTGACCTTTGGCATCCCGTCGTTCAAACTGGAGAAGTCGGTGATGCAGAATCGGCGCAAGATCTTCACCGAGATGGGCGTTGAATTTCGCTTGAACATCGAAGTGGGTAAAGACGTGCCCATGCGGCAACTCATCGATGAGTATGATGCCGTGTTTATTGGCGTAGGGACCTACAAAAATATGCGCGCGAATCTCGATAATGAAGATGCTCAAGGCGTCTATGACGCCCTGCCATTTTTGGTCTCTAACACCTACAAGGTGATGGAGATGGCTCATGATAAGCCATTCATCGACATGGCAGGCAAACGTGTGGTGGTGTTAGGGGGTGGTGATACCGCGATGGACTGTGTACGCACTTCGATACGCCAAAGCGCAGCGAAGGTGACCTGTGCCTATCGCCGTGATGAAGAAAACATGCCCGGCTCAAGGCGTGAAGTCAAAAATGCGCGCGAAGAGGGCGTGAACTTCTTATTTAACCTTCAACCCGTCGGCATTGAGGTTAATGCGCAGGGGCAGGTCAGTGGCGTTAGAGTAGTCAAAACAGCACTCGGAGAGCCCGATCAAGCAGGACGCCGGCGACCAGAGCCTGTCGCGGGCAGTGAGCACGTACTAGAGGCCGATGCGGTGATCATGGCGTTTGGCTTTCAGCCCCATCAAATGGCTTGGCTTGAGCCGTATGATGTCGAGATAGATCACTGGGGTCGAATCAAAGCGCCGAAAAATCAACAGTTTCAATATCAAACCACCAATGCGAAAATCTTCGCTGGCGGTGATGCAGTGCGTGGCTCAGACTTGGTCGTGACCGCAATCGATGAAGGCAGAAAAGCCGCCGAAGGGATCCTCGACTATCTCGAGATCTAATCTTTACCAAGCAATAACCCAATCGGGTTGAAACCATAGGATGCTGGTATGAGTAAAACGGTTTTTGTAGCGCTGAGTCTATTCGCGCTGACCGCATGCAGCCAAGGAGTAGAACAGATGACCGATCGCACAGCGCAGCCGTGTGGTGACAAGCCCAATTGTGTCTCGACCATTGATGAGCGAGAAAGGTTCACCCTTGAGCCATTTACACTCAAACAAGGAGTGACATTAGAACAAGTTGAAGAAGTTGCTGTTACTCTTCCTGGCGCTAAGCGCACTGATAAAGCGGCAGATTACCTGCGCATCGAGTGCACCTCACGGGTCATGCGCTTTGTCGATGACTTAGAGCTTAAAATTGACGGGCAAAACCTGATAGTCCGCTCTGAATCACGGGTTGGACACTCCGATTTTGGGGTCAATAGGAAACGTGCTGAGCAGCTGCGCAGTAAACTGCGCGAGGCGGATTTACTTATCCCATAAAAACAAAAACCCGAAGCCAAGCTTCGGGTTTTCTAATTTGAGTCTGGCTCTATTGATCGCGGAAAACTATTGATCGAGAGAAGACTATTGGTCGCGATAAACAACGAGGCGTTTAGGTGCGACCTTACCATCGTTGTTGAGCTCCCCCACACCAACGAACAGCTTGTTGTCACCCTCACCGCCCGTTAGGCGCAATGGCCCTTCTGGTGCGCCAAAGACTTGTACCGGCTGGCCATGTTGAACCATATCCACCAACTCAGGCACCAAGTTAACTTCAGGTAAATCCTGAACAGCAGTATCCATAGGCAGTAGCAGAGGATCAAGTAGCTCACGCGGCGCTTTGTCTTCGCGGTGTGCCTGCTCAAGCAGCTCGTTAAGTTGCTCAAGGGTCACCATGCTCTCGTAAGGGTACTTAGCAACGGCGGTACGACGCAGCATAGTGACGTGCGCGCCACAGCCAAGCATCTCACCAAGATCATCAACGATAGTACGGATGTAAGTGCCCTTAGAGCAGTGCACTTCCATCTCTACCTCATCGCCCTCAAAGCGGTGTAAGATGATCTCATACACGGTGATCTTGCGCGCTTCACGCGGCACCTCAATACCTTGACGAGCGTACTCATAAAGAGGCTTGCCTTGATACTTAAGTGCCGAGAACATTGACGGCACTTGGTCCGATTCACCACGGAACTTATCGATGCACGCTTCAAGCTTAGCAAGATCGACATCGATAGGACGCGTCTCAACCACTTCACCATCAGAGTCTGAGGTGTTGGTGCGCTCACCAAGCTTAGCGATCACGCGGTAGCGCTTATCTGAGTCCAATAGGAATTGAGAAAACTTGGTCGCTTCACCCAAACAGATTGGCAGCATGCCCGTCGCAAGCGGGTCAAGTGCGCCTGTGTGACCGGCTTTTTCAGCAAAATAGATGCGTTTGACTTTCTGCAGCGCATCGTTCGATGAAATGCCCGTTGGCTTATCCAGTAGGATCACCCCATTGACTGGGCGACCTTTACGACGACGTGCCATTAGCTCTCTTCTCCCGATGAAGCCTCTTCATCGTTGCCACGACCGGCTTGTTCAATCTTACGCTTGTCTTCGTTGACGATCTCAGACACGAGGTTAGACATGCGCATGCCGTCAACCAAGGTGCTGTCGTAGAAGAAACGCACTTCAGGCGTTAGGCGTAGACGAATGCGCTTGCCCAGCATCATACGGATGTGCACTTCGTGCTCACGTAGCGCTTCTAGGCAAGACTCAGGCGTTTGCTCACCCACACACAGGAAGGTCACAAACACTTTGGCATATGCTAGGTCACGAGAGACCTCAACGTCAGAAATCGTCACCATACCAAGGCGAGAATCACGCACCTCGCGCTGGAGGATCAACGCCAATTCTTTTTGCAGCTGCTGTGCAACACGCTGCGTGCGGCTAAATTCTTTAGACATAAATTTTTATTACTCTCAATTAGCAAGAATGGGGGGATGGTAAATACCAGCCCCCCATGGTGTATTCAACAACCAATCACTAAGTATCTAACAAGATAACATTAGTAATTTTTGTCAATTAGTCCAGAGTACGTTTAACTTCGACAATTTCGAAGACTTCGATCTGGTCACCAACGCGAACATCATTGTAGTTCTTAACGCCGATACCACACTCGTAGCCGTTCTTAACTTCTTGAACGTCATCTTTAAAGCGACGTAGTGACTCAAGTTCACCTTCGTAGATAACCACGTTATCACGTAGAACGCGAATTGGGTTGCTTCGCTTAATCAGACCTTCAGTTACCATACAACCTGCGATGGCACCAAGTTTAGGCGACTTAAACACGTCACGAACTTCAGCAAGACCAATGATCTCTTGCTTGAATTCTGGTGCAAGCATACCGCCCATCGCTTGTTTCACTTCGTCGATTAGCTGGTAGATGATTGAGTAGTAACGTAGATCAACACTTGCAGCTTCAATCGCACGGCGAGCAGATGCATCGGCACGAACGTTAAAGCCAAGGATGATAGCATTAGACGCCTCAGCCAGTACAGCATCAGTCTCAGTGATACCACCAACACCAGAACCAACGATGTTCACTTTCACTTCGTCAGTTGATAGTTTCAGTAGTGAGTCTGCAATTGCTTCTACAGAGCCCTGTACATCCGCTTTCAGTACCACGTTTAGCTCAGCAACTTCGCCTGCAGCCATGTTAGAGAACATGTTCTCTAGCTTAGATTTCTGCTGACGCGCTAGCTTAACTTCACGGAACTTACCAGCACGGTAGTTCGCTACTTCACGTGCTTTACGCTCATCACGTACAACTGTCGCTTCATCACCCGATGCAGGGACACCAGAAAGACCTAGGATCTCAACTGGAATAGATGGACCGGCTTCTGTGATCTCTTTGCCTAGCTCGTCGCGCATTGCACGAACGCGGCCGTATTCTTGACCACAAAGAACGATGTCGCCCTTGTTCAGCGTACCAGATTGAACCAGTACAGTTGCTACTGGACCACGGCCTTTATCAAGACGTGATTCAACCACAACACCAGATGCCATGCCTTCTTTCACAGCCGTCAGCTCAAGAACTTCAGACTGAAGCAGGATAGCTTCTAGTAGACCATCGATGTTCGTGCCCTGTTTCGCAGAGATGTGAACGAACATGTTCTCACCGCCCCACTCCTCAGGAATAACGTCGTATTGAGCAAGCTCGTTCTTAACGTTATCTGGGTTTGCACCTTCTTTATCGATCTTGTTTACCGCGACGATAAGAGGAACCTCTGCCGCTTTCGCGTGCTGAATTGCCTCAACCGTTTGTGGCATTACGCCATCGTCCGCTGCAACCACAAGAATAACGATATCCGTTGCTTGTGCACCACGAGCACGCATTGCTGTAAAGGCTGCGTGTCCTGGAGTATCCAGGAAGGTGATCATACCGTTGTCAGTTTCTACGTGGTAGGCACCAATGTGCTGGGTAATACCGCCCGCTTCGCCTGAAGCAACGTGTGTACGACGGATGTAGTCCAGTGTTGAGGTCTTACCGTGGTCAACGTGGCCCATGATGGTAACAACCGGAGCACGAGGTGATACGTCTGCATCGTTATCACGATCAGATAGAACCGCTTCTTCAAGCTCGTTCTCTTTACGCAGAATCACCTTGTGACCCATTTCTTCTGCTACAAGTTGAGCAGTTTCTTGGTCAATCACTTGGTTGATGGTTGCCATTGCACCCATCTTCATCATCACTTTGATAACTTCAGTCGCTTTAACCGACATCTTGTTAGCAAGCTCAGAAACAACAACGGTTTCACCGATAACAACGTCAGATTTCGCTACGGTTGCTGTCTTATCAAAACCGTGCTGCATTGAAGCAGGTTTTGCTGGTTTCGCGAGTTTGCCCTTACGGCCACCACGCGCGCCACGTGCATTACGGTTCTGGTCGTTAGAAGTTGCTTTCTTCTTCTTCTTACGACGAGAACCACCTTCTTCACGGCGATCAGCTTCGTCTTCAGCTTCACGAGCGTAGCTCGAAGTTGTCAGATGGTAATCTGTATTTTCCATACTACCCTTTTTCTTTTCTTCTGCAGACCAACGCTCTTTGTTCTTCTCTGCCATTTCGCGTGCTTCTTCAAGCTGGCGCTGACTTTCCTCTTCAGCTTTACGTTGAGCTTCTTCTTCCTGACGTCGTTTTAGCTCATCGGCTTCTTTTTGCGCTGCTTCTTGCTTCAATTTATCTTCCGACGATGGCTTCGCAGATTCTACTGCTTGGCTGTTCGCCTTCTCTTCTGCGTCACGTTTCGCTTTTTCGTCAGCTTCACGCTTCGCTTTTTCGTCTGCTTCACGCTTGGCTTTTTCTTCAGCTTCACGTTTTGCTTTTTCTTCAGCTTCACGCTTGGCTAGCTCTTCAGCCTCGCGTTTTGCCGTTTCTTCCGCTAGACGCTTCGCTTCTTCTTCGGCGACGCGCTTCGCTTCATCTTCAATGGAGCTACGTTTAACGTAGGTGCGCTTCTTGCGCACTTCAACCTGAACATCCTTACTCTTACCACCGCCAGCATTAACACTTAGTGTACTACGCTTTTTACGTTGTAGAGTCAAACGAGTTGGTTGAGCTTCACCCGACGTATCACCGTGTTCACGCTTAAGGTGAGTAAGCAATTGTTGCTTCTCATCTTCTGAAACAGTGTCCGTGTCCGTTTTTTTCATTCCTGCATCAGCAAGTTGCTCTACTAAGCGTTCAACTGGCGTACCAATCTCTTCACTTAAGGCCTTTACTGTGACTTCTGTCATGTAGCTCCCTCCTCGCTGAAATTATGCTTCTTCGCCAAACCAACAGATGTTACGCGCAGCCATGATTAGCTCGCCCGCACGCTCTTCGGTTAGGCCTTCAATACCTTCTAAATCATCAATACCTTGGTCAGCGAGATCTTCTAGAGTAACTACACCTTTTGCAGCTAGTTTGAACGCCATTTCGCGCTCAAGGCCTTCAAGGCCCAATAGATCGTCTGCTGGCTCTAGACCGTCGAAAGACTCTTCTTGTGCCAGGGCTAGTGTCGTCAGTGCATCTTTCGCACGACCACGTAGCTCTTCAACTAGGTCTTCGTCTAGGCCTTCTACTTCAAGCAGCTCGTTTACAGGAACGTAAGCAACTTCTTCAAGTGTTGAGAAGCCTTCTTCCACTAGCATCTCAGCAAAATCTTGCTCGATGTCTAGGTGCTTCATAAAGTTGTCAATTGACGCTTGAGACTCTTCTTGGTGCTTCTTCTGTAGGTCTTCAACCGTCATTACGTTTAGCGTCCAACCTGTCAGTTGTGAAGCTAGACGTACGTTCTGACCGCTGCGACCGATAGCTTGGGCAAGGTTGTCAGCTTCAACCGCAATATCCATTGAGTTGGCATCTTCATCTACGATGATTGAAGCTACGTCCGCTGGTGCCATTGCATTGATAACAAATTGCGCTGGGTTATCATCCCAAAGTACGATATCGATACGTTCGCCACCCAGTTCGCCAGAAACGGCTTGAACACGTGCGCCACGCATACCAACACACGCACCCACAGGGTCAATACGCTTATCGTTGGTTTTCACCGCGATTTTAGCACGAGAACCAGGATCGCGTGCAGCACCTTTTAGTTCAATCAGCTCTTCACCAATCTCAGGGACTTCAACGCGGAATAGCTCAGCCAACATTTCAGGCTTAGAGCGAGTGATAAACAACTGGAAGCCACGCGCTTCTGGTGCAACACGGTACAGTAGACCACGTACTCGGTCACCTGGACGGAAGTTTTCACGTGGTAGTTGATCATCACGTAGGATAACCGCTTCTGCGTTGTTACCTAGGTCTAGGATCACGGTGTCGCGGTTTACTTTCTTAACCACACCAGTGACTAGCTCACCTTCGTTATCGATGAACTGCTCAACGATCTGCGCGCGCTCAGCTTCACGTACTTTTTGTACGATCACTTGCTTCGCGGTTTGAGTAGTAATACGGTCAAAAGTTACCGACTCGATATCATCTTCAATGAACTCACCCAGTTGGATGTTCTCATCTTCATAGCGTGCCGCTTCAAATGAGATCTCACGAGTTGGGTTTTCTACTTCTTCAACCACTTCCCAACGACGGAAAGTCTCGAATTCACCGGTTTTACGATCGATCTCAACGCGAGTTTCGATTTCGATTTCGTATTTTTTCTTAGTAGAAGTCGCTAGTGCGATCTCCAGCGCTTCAAAGATGCGCTCACGAGGTACCGCTTTCTCATTAGAAACCGCTTCAACTACCGCTAAAATTTCTTTGCTCATTTATCTAGCCTCTTAAGCTCAATTTCTCTAGGAGAACTAAAATTTCGGGATAAGGTTGGCTTTTGAGATGTTACTCAAAACAAACTCTTCATTCTGTCCTTCAACAGCTACCGTGATGGTCTCGCCATCCACAGCGTGGATCGTTCCTTTCCACTTACGGCGGTTGCCCACGGCCATCTTCAAGACAAGATTTACCTCGTGACCAATAAACTGTTCATAGTGAGCCGCTTTAAATAGCGGTCTTTCTAGTCCTGGAGAAGACACCTCTAAGCTATAAGCGACAGAAATAGGATCTTCAACATCCAATACTGCACTCACTTGGTGGCTAACTTCCGCGCAATCGTCAACATTGATGCCATTCTCGTGGTCAATAAAGATGCGCAGTGTCGAGTGTTGGCCCGCACGAATAAATTCGATGCCAACCAGTTCATAGCCTGAAGCTTCCACTGGCACTTCAAGCATTTCAGTAAGTTGTCGCTCTAAACCTGTCATTTAGACGTACTCCAGAAACAAAAAAAGGGCATAAGAGCCCAATTTAAATTCCATGCATTACCTGAATTTACAAAATTCAGATAACAAAAAACCCCGAAAGTCGGGGTTTTTTGTTGCTGGACCCTGATAGATTGAGTATGACCCAATCTGCAGTGACGCGCACTGCCAAACTTGCAATATCTTAATCAGTGTGTCACTCAATTAAGATTGGTTGCGGGGGCCGGATTTGAACCGACGACCTTCGGGTTATGAGCCCGACGAGCTACCAAGCTGCTCCACCCCGCGTCCGACTTGCTGAGCATTATATACTCAGTTTACAAGTTTGTAAAAAATGGTGCCGAGAGAGGGACTCGAACCCTCACACCAAAGGCACTAGCACCTCATGCTAGCGTGTCTACCAATTTCACCATCTCGGCACAAAGCTAATTAAAGCTTCAATTATTGTGGAATTTCGTCACCGCTTTCAGCAGGGATATCATTCGCACTGTCATCAGCTTGCTGGATAACTTGACCTTGTAGTGGGTCAACCCAGTTAGATTCAGGCTTATGTGTTGACATATTGCCTAGAACCAAGCTAATCACAAAGAATACTGTTGCAAATAATGCAGTCATTCGAGTTAGGAAGTTACCTGAGCCCGATGCACCAAAAACAGTGTTTGAAGCACCAGAGCCGAAAGAAGCTCCCATATCTGCGCCTTTACCTTGTTGAATCAACACAAGGCCAATGACACCAAGCGCCGCCAACAGATAAATCACAAGTAGAACCTGAAACATATTTTCCACCTATGTCTAAATTGTTCAGCTAAATACGCTTTGAGTTCATCATGAACTCCAGCGTCAAACAAGCACCCTCCTCTCTGGAGGCGGAGCCAATACTAGCCGAACCATCATACCCTGACAAGCGATATTTCACAAAAAAGTGTAATACCGCCGTCAAGTGCTCAAAATATCGACGCCAAGACCTATTTTCAGCCTAACGTCGATAGAATATAGCTAAAAATTAGCAACTTGCTCGCACAGCATCGGCAATCTTAGTTGCACTTGCTTGTACCAGCTCAGCATCCTCACCCTCGACCATCACACGGATCAAAGGCTCAGTGCCAGACTTGCGCAGCAACACACGTCCTTTGTCACCGAGTTGCGCCTCAACCTCTTCAGTGGCACTTTGTACCGCTTGCGCCTCTAGTGGGTTCGAATCACCGGTAAAACGCACATTTTCCAGTACTTGAGGGTATAGTGTCATGCCTTGAGACAGCTCGTTAAGCGTCATGTGACTACCGACGACAGAAGCCAGTACTTGCAGCGCTGCTACAATTGCATCACCTGTGGTGACCTTATCAAGCAAGATAACATGGCCTGAGTTCTCAGCACCAATCTTCCAGCCGCGCTCAAGCAGTTGCTCCA
Organism: Vibrio sabulosilitoris; assembly: GCF_055391395.1. Taxonomy (NCBI): domain Bacteria; kingdom Pseudomonadati; phylum Pseudomonadota; class Gammaproteobacteria; order Vibrionales; family Vibrionaceae; genus Vibrio; species Vibrio sabulosilitoris. The sequence goes on along the minus strand of NZ_AP029599.1, from coordinate 1,044,753 downwards.
TCACGTAGCGATCGCCGACCGCGGCACGTGCAAAAGGAATACCGAGCTGTTTAAGGCCATTTTCCATACCAAGGTTGGTCATTAGCGTACCAACGACACCACCCTTAAGCTCGCCACGGCGCAATGCATCACGGGCAATGATGTAGGCGATTTGGTCGCCATCAAGTTTGTTACCCAGGTGATCAACCATCATGATGCGGTCACCATCACCGTCAAAGGCAAGACCTAGATCCGCCTGCTCAGCGACTACGCGCTGCTGCAGAGCGCGTACATCGGTCGCTCCGACCTCATGATTGATATTGGTGCCGTTTGGCTCAACACCCATCGCAATCACCTCAGCACCCAGCTCAGAGAAGACCGACGGCGCGATATGGTAAGTCGCGCCATGCGCACAGTCGACCACGATCTTAAGGCCTTTTAGGCTCAGAGCGTGCGGGAAGGTGCTTTTACAAAATTCAATATAGCGACCTGCCGCGTCATTCAAACGAGTAGCTTTACCCAGCAGTGAAGACTCCACACACTCGATCTCTTTATCGAGTTCAGCCTCAATCGCCAACTCAACCTCGTCTGGTAGCTTTGTGCCCTCAGCCGAGAAGAACTTGATGCCGTTGTCGTAAAACGGGTTGTGCGACGCTGAAATCACGATCCCCGCTTCCGCGCGGAAGGTTTGGGTCAGGTAGGCCACCGCTGGGGTTGGCATTGGACCGGTGAATGTTGCTTTCAGACCCGCAGCCGCAAGACCGGCTTCCAACGCCGACTCCAGCATATAGCCAGAGATACGCGTATCTTTACCAATAATGACCTTCTTGGTGCCTTGCTTAGCTAGGACGCGACCCGCAGCCCAGCCAAGTTTTAGAACAAAATCTGGCGTGATTGGGTACTGACCTACCTTACCACGCACACCATCGGTGCCAAAATAACGTCGTGTATTAGACATAGTAATAACCTTCGTTGTTAATCATTGTATATTGTTATCGTCGCAGACTGACAACTTGCATCAGTCTAACGCTCTGAATTCTTGAGCATAGAGACAATCTTCATCGCCTCTACCGTCTCCTCAACATCATGCACGCGAATAATCTGCGCGCCTTTCATTGCGGCAATGGTCGCGCACACCACGCTGCCATTGACGCTTTGTGCGGGTGCTTTATCGAGCAGCTTAAAAATCATCGACTTTCTCGACATTCCTGCCAAAAGAGGCAGGCCCAACTGATGGAAACCATCGAGCTGGTCTAACAGCTGATAGTTGTGCTCCAACGTCTTACCAAAGCCAAAGCCTGGGTCTAGGATCAGCTTATCTTTGCCAAGACCGGCTTGCTCACACGCGGCGACGCGCTCGTTAAGGAATTCGCTGACATCCTGCAGCAAGTCATCATACTCCGGATTATGCTGCATGGTACGCGGCTGACCCTGCATATGCATGAGGCATACAGGGACCTGATACTCGGCAGCAACCGCTAGTGCACCGGGCTCTTGCAGCGCACGTACATCATTGATCAGGTCTGCGCCACTCTCAAGTGCTTGGCGCATGACCTCAGCCTTGCTGGTATCGATAGAGATCCAGACATCAGGGTGATGTTGGCGTATCGCTTTGATGGCCGGGATCACCCGACCCAGCTCTTCCTCTAACATCACATCTGGCGCACCGGGACGTGTCGACTCGCCGCCAATATCTATGATGCTGACACCCGCATCAATCATAGCTTGAGTTTGTGCCAATGCGGAGTCTAGCGAGTTGTATTGACCGCCGTCAGAGAAGGAATCAGGCGTGACATTGAGGATACCCATTACTCGGGGTGAGGATAAATCGAGTGTTTTGTGTTTGGATTGAATAAACATAATCACTAAATAGACAAAAACCCCGAGCATGTCGGGGTTTGATTGTGAGTTAACTCAAAGAGCGTTAGTCAGCATCTTGGTCGCTTGACGGCTCTTGGGTTGGTTTCGCTTCAGGCTTACTCTCAGGCTGAGCTTGCTCGGTAGGTTTCGCTTCTGCAGCTTGTGCAGGTGCTTCAGACTGTGCTTTCGCTTGATCACCCCAACCAGCAGGCTCGCGGATGTCGTCTTTACGATCCATCAGATCATCAATCTGACCGGCATCGATGGTCTCATACTTCATCAACGCGTCCTTCATCGAGTGCATGATATCCATGTTGTCTTCGAGGATTTGCTTTGCTCGATCGTAGTTGCGATCAATGATTTGACGGATTTCATTATCAATCAACTTAGCGGTGTCATCCGACATATGCTTGGTCTGGGTCACGCTGCGGCCAAGGAAGACCTCGCCCTCTTCTTCTGCGTAGAGCAGTGGACCAAGTTTATCCGAGAAGCCCCACTGAGTGACCATCTTACGCGCAATATCGGTTGCTCGCTCGATATCGTTCGAAGCACCCGTTGACACCTTGTCAGAACCGTAAATCAGCTCTTCTGCTAGACGACCACCATAAAGACTCGAAATCATCGACTCTAAGTGCTGGCGAGACATGCTCACACGGTCTTGCTCTGGTAGATACATGGTCACACCCAGTGCACGACCACGTGGGATGATAGACACCTTGTACACAGGATCATGCTCAGGCACCAAGCGGCCGACAATCGCGTGTCCGGCTTCATGGTAGGCGGTTGACTCTTTGGTCTCTTCAGACATCACCATAGAGCGGCGCTCTGCACCCATCATGATTTTGTCTTTCGCCAGTTCAAACTCAACCATTGATACGTTGCGCTTGTTGCCACGTGCTGCAAATAGTGCCGCTTCATTAACTAAGTTTGCAAGGTCTGCACCAGAGAAGCCTGGCGTACCACGTGCAATCAGCGACGGTTCAACGTCACCCGATAGTGGCACTTTACGCATGTGCACTTTGAGGATCTGCTCACGTCCGCGTACATCCGGTAGACCAACCACGACTTGACGGTCAAAACGACCAGGACGCAGTAGTGCAGGGTCAAGCACGTCAGGACGGTTGGTTGCCGCGATAACGATGATACCTTCGTTACCCTCGAAACCATCCATCTCAACCAGCATTTGGTTTAGGGTTTGCTCACGCTCATCGTGACCGCCACCGACACCCGCGCCACGCTGGCGACCTACGGCATCGATTTCATCGATAAAGATGATACAAGGTGCAGCTTTCTTCGCCTGCTCGAACATATCACGCACACGAGATGCACCAACACCAACGAACATTTCAACGAAGTCTGAACCTGAGATGGTAAAGAATGGTACTTTCGCTTCACCCGCAATCGCTTTTGCAAGTAGCGTTTTACCGGTACCCGGAGGACCGACCATCAATACGCCAGTTGGAATCTTACCACCCAACTTTTGGAAACGGCTTGGGTCACGCAGGTAGTCCACCAGCTCTTTTACGTCTTCTTTTGCTTCATCACAACCGGCGACGTCGCTGAAGGTGGTCTTGATTTGCTCTTCACTCATCATGCGCGCCTTGCTCTTACCGAACGACATCGCGCCTTTGCCACCACCGCCTTGCATCTGACGCATGAAGAAAATCCATACACCGATCAGCAAGATCATTGGGAACCAAGAGATGAAAATCGAGCCAAGCAAGCTTTGCTCTTCAGGTGGGGTGCCCTGAACTTTCACGTTTTGGTTAATCAAATCGTCCAGCAGTTTTTGGTCATACACTGGCATGTAAGTTACAAAGCGAGTGCCATTACCTCTACGCGTAAAGGTAATTTCACTGTCTTTAAAGGTTGCTTCCTGAATCTGGCCTTGGCCAACATCCTGTACAAACGCGGTGTAGTCTACTGTTCTGCTATTCCCGTCTCCAGGGCCAAAGCTCTGGAAAACCGTCATTAGCACGACAGCGATTACTAGCCACAGAATTAAATTTTTTGCCATGTCACTCAAGGTGTCAGCCTCTCGATAACTAATTGTAATTAAAGGTAGGGTACTACAGTTTATTGGCTGTAGCTATAGTGTTAACTCTCGCCAGCAAGGGCAAAATAGTTAGCCTTTGTAACCAGTGGCTACAATAAATACCTCACGAGAACGCGCTCGTGATGAATCTGGTTTTCGCACCTTAACGGTTCTAAACATCTCACGTATTTCCTTTACGTACTGGTCAAAGCCCTCTCCTTGGAAGACCTTAACCACAAAGCTACCATTAGTGGCTAGAACTTGTCGACACATATCCAGCGCTAACTCTACCAAGTACATCGCTCTGGGCTGATCGACTGAGTTGTTACCTGCAATATTGGGAGCCATATCAGACATTACTACGTCAACCATCGACGGTTGGATTCTTTCTAGCAGAGCCTCAAGCACTGCATCATCACGAAAATCACCCTGAAGGAAACTCACGCCGGCAATTGGATCCATAGGTAACAGGTCACACGCAATGATCTGTCCCGCTTCACCAACAATTTTAGCAGCATATTGTGACCATCCCCCAGGCGCAGCGCCAAGATCCACCACCGTCATGCCGGGTTTAAGCAGCTTATCTTTTGTTTGGATCTCTTCCATTTTGAAGTACGCGCGCGAACGGTAACCCTTTTTGCGTGCTTCATTCGCGTACTTGTCATCGAAGTGTTCCTTCAACCAGCGACCAGAGCTGGCCGAGTGCTTTTGTTTACTCATTCTATTCCCAGTAAGGCACCAAACGGAGCGGTTGTATCAATGGTCCAATCCTCAGACTCTAGGTTGGAGAAGCAGCGCAGTTATTGACAGGGTCATTAACTAACATGATAGTCTAACTATGCAATTATGGTAAAAAAACCAATTATTTATTTGCTAAAAGTGGGCGCCGCAACCTTAAGCGCAGTGAGGATTGGGTTAATAAATTATAGTCTTCCACCATAGATGGCGTTAAAATGGTGCTTTTCAACCCTAAGACTAAAGAAAATTGGCCGCGTAATGAACCTAAGCACTAAACAAAAGCAGCATCTAAAAGGCCTAGCACACTCTCTAAAACCAGTTGTGCTACTTGGCGCAAATGGACTGACAGAGGCTGTTCTAGCGGAAATTGAAATTGCTCTCAACCACCACGAATTGATTAAGGTAAAAGTTGCATCGGAAGACCGTGAGACAAAGAACCTGATCATCGATGCTATCGTGCGTGAAACCGGCGGCGAAAAAGTACAGACTATCGGTAAAACACTGGTACTGTACCGCCAAACCGAAGAGCGTAAAATCGAGCTGCCGCGCAAGTAATCAAATTACTCCAGTCGCAGAGCAAAAAAAAGGTCGCCCAAAGCGACCTTTTTTGTACCAAATTTTCACAAGCGCTGAGCGAAACAGACTGTGTTCGAAGAACATACCAAGTGCGCAAAACTCCTCGAACCCCGCAGGGCAACGCCCGTCCCCGCACCTCGCCCCTGTGTTTTATAGGTATTCGACGCTATCAATCTCGAAGTCTTTCGCACCACCCGGCGTGGTAATCGTCACCTCATCACCTTCCATCTTACCCACAAGGCCGCGAGCAATCGGTGAACTGACTGAGATACGACCGGCTTTGATGTCTGCCTCGTCGTCACCAACGATCTGGTAGGTCTTCTCTTCGTCAGTATCGATATCGATCAACGTAACGGTTGAACCAAAGATAACCTTACCGTTGTTGTCCATTTGCGTCACATCGATGATTTGCGCCACAGACAGCTTGTATTCGATGTCACGGATCTGCGCTTCACAGATCCCCTGCTCTTCACGCGCGGCGTGATATTCGGCATTCTCTTTCAAGTCGCCGAGTTCGCGCGCTTCTGCGATAGCTTCAGAAATTTGTGGGCGCAGTTTAAGTAGGCGATCAAGCTCCTGGCGCAGAAGATCCGCACCACGAACAGTCATTGGAACCTTTTCCATTATTTTTACCCCTATGCCAAAGATGTCTTTGGACAAAAAAACACCGCCCAATCATATGATCAGGAAGTGGATAGAACTTGGATGATGTGTTGAGTGTAAACAAACTCGCGCGGTAAATCATCTAAATTGATCATTCTGCGCGTTGAATCACGACTTGCGAAGTCGCAAGGCCCTTTATCGGCAGAATTGAACCTTCTCTCTCGAACGTGACAGTCAAATAGTGAAAAAGTTCACCTGTAGCACTTTTTTGCCTTCACCAAAACTGCGATTAAACCCCTAAAAATCAGCAGCTTGGATAATAAATCTATCATTCCCTTATAAAAGATACGTCATTAAGTAACTGATTCATAAGAACTAATTATCAATTTATCAACCAAAGCACAATATTTACGCTGCACAGATCACAATTTGGCAATAAGAAACCTACAAACGTGACACAACCCCCTTGAACTGGTTGAAATTTAATCACAAGATGGTTCGCGCGGGGGAGGTCCCCTTCACCTCGCGACAATAACGACAATGATTTATGGACAATAAATTAGGACTAATAAGATGAAAAAAAATGTGATCGCATTAGCAGTGGCAGCTGCTGCAGTGGCTACCGGCGCAAACGCTGGCGAAGTATATAGCAAAGATGGCACGTCACTATCTATCGGTGGTCGTGCTGAAGCCAGATTATCCATCCAAGATGGCAAAGCAAAAGATAAAACGCGAATCCGTTTCAACGTCAAAGGTATAACTGAAATAACCAATCAACTATACGGTGTTGGGTTTTATGAAGCTGAGTACACCACAGCAGACACCGACCCTAATGACCTTACCACTGGCATCGAGCATCGTTATACCTACGCAGGCCTCGGCGGGGATTTTGGTGAAGTAACTTATGGTAAAAATGATGGTGCTCTGGGCGTAATTACTGACTTCACCGATATCATGGCATATCACGGTAACTCAGCTGCATATAAGCTCGAAGTTGCTAACAGAATCGATAACACACTAGGGTATGTTGGAGCGTTTCAAGATCTTAGATTAAAGGCTACCTACAGATTTGCTGATCGTATCGAAACGGCCAGTGGTAACTTTAGTGATAACAAAACAGATGGTTACTCTTTTTCAGGTATCTACAACATCGGTGATACTGGTGTAGCGCTGGGAGCAGGTTATGCTGCTCAAGGTGATAAAGATGCGAATGTTGAAAGCGACCAATATATGCTTGCAGCATCTTTCACATTGAACGATTTGTACTTGGCCGGTGTGTTTGTGGATGGCACAAACGAAGCTACTAGTTTTGGCAAAGCAGATTCTACAGGTTATGAATTCGCGGCTGCATACACCCTTGATCAGCTGGTTTTCACCACATCCTATAACTACCTAGAAGTTGACGACAACGATGCAGTAGATAACTTCGCAATCGATGCAACCTATTACTTTAACCCTGTTTTCCGCAGCTATATCTCATACAACTTCAACCTGTTGAGCACCAAAGACGCAGGTTCAAGCGCAGATGCTGAAGATGAATTGGCTCTTGGTCTACGTTACGACTTTTAAGTCTTAGTTCTGACTAAGCTACATAACGCCTGCTTACATAGCAGGCGTTTTTTACAATAATATTCAAAGTCTTTTCGAACAAATGTCACACCCTAATACAAAACAAGCTAAGATAAACAAGCACTAACCTGACGTCATGGACCGACTCCGATGATACAACCGCTTGCTTATATTTCTCGCCAAGGGCTGTTCTTGGCTAGCTTAATCATCTCCACCTCGATTGCCGCGCAGAACATTATCGAAACGCTCCCTTACGGAAGCCGTGTTACCACTCAGATCGAACTATTAGGTGAATCTAGCTCAAAACAAGCATTGGGCAACAACCAACAACTCTTCCCACCCGCCAGTACGCTCAAGCTCGTCACAGCGCTAGCGGCCAAGCTCACTCTAGCCGAAGACTTTCGCTTTACGACCGAGATCTACCGACACCAAGAAGACCTGATTATCCGCTTTAGCGGCGACCCTCTACTTAGACGTGAGCACCTGAGCAATTTATTAACCCAAGCCAAAGCGCAAGGCATCACGACTATTCAAGGTGACATCTGGCTCGATAACAGTGTGTTCGATGGCTACGAGCGCGCCGTTGGCTGGCCCTGGGATATCCTAGGCGTCTGCTACAGCGCGCCATCAAGTGCTATCTCACTAGATAAAAACTGTATCCAAGCGTCGATTTACACCAATCAAGACGGCTCAACACGGGTGTTCGTTCCCCAGCATCAACCGATCATCGCCACCACCCGCGCAACCACGGTGTCTACACAAGTGCAGCAAGAAACGCACTGCACGCTAGAGCTTACCCCAGATGACAATAACCACTATCATCTTGATGGCTGCCTAGTGGCCAGAGATAAGCCGCTCCCCCTGCGCTTTGCGGTGCAAAACACGGCGCAGTATGTCTCGCTCGTGCTTGAACAACTGCTTATCCAACACAATATCGCCTTTGAAGGGCATATCCACGTCGGTGCTAAGCCCGATTTCCAATATGGTCAGCCGCTTGCGCAGCATACTTCCGTCGAACTCGATCAACTGCTGGTCAAGATGCTCAAAAGCTCCAATAACCTGATTGCGGATAACCTAACCAAAACCCTTGGTCATGTGGTCTTTCAAACACCGGGAACCTTTACCAATGGTACAGAGGCGATCAAGCAGGTGGTGCTTGAGCACAGTGGCATTGACCTAACCCATGCACGCTTAGCCGATGGTTCTGGCCTCTCACGCAATAATCTGCTGACCAGTGAAGATATGGCTAAGGTGCTGCGCTATATCTGGCAGCAAGAGGAGCGCTTGGGCTTAATTGAATTGATGCCGACCGCGGGCGAGTCCGGGACTTTGCAATACCGCCGCAGCATGCGCAAGGCGCCAGTGAAGGGTAACATTATTGCTAAAAGTGGCTCGGTATACGGCACTTATAATATGGCGGGATTTGGTTTAGATCAGCAAGGTAAGCCGCAAACCCTGTTTGTTCAGTTTGTTGCTGATTACCACCCAATAAAAAAGCGCGATGGTATTGCTACCACCGCGCCAATTACGCTATTTGAGACCGAGTTTTATCAGCAAGTGGTTGAGTTTTCTCAGGCAATGCCTAAGAAGTAGTTCACCACGGTGAAGTAGATCCACATGCCTGAAATATCAACGATTGACGCCAGTACGGGGCTCACCAGTACTGCAGGGTCAAGCTTAAACGCACGCGCTAAAATCGGTAGCAAACCACCCAAAATGGTCGAAATCGTCACCTGAATAAACAGCGCAACCGCAATCGCTAGTGCGATGGTATTCAGGTCAAAACCACCAGTTGAGCTGCTATCGCTAAACACTAGGATACGACCGACAATCACCAGCGCAATTACCGCCGCGATACAGATAGCCACGCGACTCTCTTTCCACAGCACCTCAACCCACTGGCGCTTTTTCAGCTCGCCCGTGGCGAGTGCCCTGATAACCAGGGTTGCCGCCTGAGTACCTGTGTTACCACCCGCTGCCGCGATTACCGGCATATAGATAGCGAGCAGCACCAATTGGCTCAAGGTGTCTTCGTATTGGGCGATAATCAAGCCCGAAACGATACCCAGCAGCGCCAACGCCACAATCCACCCGATACGCTGCTTAAAGTGACCAAACACCGAGGTCGATAAATAGGTGTTGGCCGGCTCGACTTCCGAGTGGATCAAACCCAAGTGGTGCGCAAAGTGACGCGCCAGTTTGTCGTGACCATCGATATCGAGTTGGTTTATCAAATCTTGTACATGCCCCAGTGAGCAGTAGTGCAAAATGGCCACTGCCTCTTCCATTGGCATCACAGTCAACAGTTCAACCTGCTTATCCTGGTTGTACTGTAAAAATGCATTCCGTGCCGCCCCGATCTCTTCACGAGAATAACGTGGCGCTTGTTCCAAAGTAGTATTGCTCATTACCGTCATGGCGAATCTCCCGATTGGCAACAGGTAACGACCATCAAAGACACACACAGCCACGCAACACTCGCGCTGCGACTGCAGAATATCTCGAATCTAGATAAACAGGAGAAAAATAAGAGAGGAACGTTTCAAGAAGTTGTTAGAGCTGCTCGTTCTTTGAAAAAGTAAGTTCTTTAAACAAGTGAGCTCTTTAGAAAAGTCGATTCTCTACCGCAAGGTAGAGACAGAGATCGCCAATACCGAAGCGGATTATTCTTCTCCCTTCATACTAGGAGGATGGTCGGTATTGTTCATAGTTATCTCCAAAAGTACTGCAACAATTGCAGCGCGGCGGAGTATAACAACAATTGTGAGTCAGATCATGATATTTTTAAGACAAAGGGGCGAGGCGCGGGGACGGGCAAAGCCCTACGGGGTTCGAGGTGTCCATCACGCGCGGCATACTCAATCGCATGTCGAAGTGGACTGTAATCCGCTATAAGGCCTTATGATAAAAGGGATAAGATTTAGAGAGACAAAGCCAATGATGCGCTAGGAATCTCTCACGCGTGGCAAACACCTCGCACCTCGGAACGAAGTGAACCCCGCTCCCCGCCCCTCAAAAAAAAGTGGGTCAAAATGTTTCCATCCTGACCCACCCATCAACTATTGCACCCTGAGGGCATTATTGAATCGTGATACGCGCAAATTTACGTTTGCCCACTTGGAACACGAACGTGCCTGCTTGAGGGGTAAACTTGGCATCTGCCACTTTTTCACCGTCGATCTTCGCTGCGCCCTGTTTCACCATACGCATCGCTTCAGACGTTGATGAACACAGACCCGCTTCTTTAAGCAGGTTGCTCACCGGCAGGCCAGCTTCGAAGCTGAACTCAGCCATTTCGTCTGGGATCTGGTTTTTAGCAAAACGGTTAACAAACTCTTGCTCAGCCGCTTCTGCATCGGCCTCTGAGTGGAAGCGTGCGATGATCTCTTTGGCTAGCAGTACTTTTACGTCGCGTGGGTTTTTGCCTGCTTCAACGCCTGCTTTAAACTCAGCGATCTCTCCTAGAGGACGGAACGACAGTAGGTCGTAGTAGCTCCACATTAGATCATCAGAGATCGACATGATCTTACCGAACATCTCGCTTGGCGCTTCGCTAACACCAATGTAGTTGTGCGCTGACTTCGACATCTTCTTCACGCCGTCAAGACCAACCAGCAGTGGCATGGTCAAGATAACCTGCGGCTTTTGACCGTGTGCTTTTTGCAGCTCACGACCCATCAGCAGGTTGAACTTCTGGTCAGTACCGCCAAGCTCAACGTCGGTTTCCATTGCCACCGAGTCATAGCCTTGTAGCAGTGGGTACATGAACTCGTGGATAGCGATTGGCTGGCCTGTGGTGTAGCGCTTTTTAAAGTCATCACGCTCTAGCATGCGAGCAACCGTTTGGTTTGCTGCTAGGCGGATCATGCCCTCAGCACCGAGCTCAGATAGCCACTCAGAGTTGAATTGAATCTTAGTCTTAGCAGGATCTAGAATCTTAAACACCTGCTCTTTGTACGTTTCAGCATTACGCAGTACGTCTTCGCGAGTCAGTGGTGGACGCGTGGTGTTCTTACCCGTTGGGTCACCCACCATACCGGTGAAGTCACCAATCAAAAACGTCACATCGTGACCTAGCTGTTGGAAAGTACGCAGCTTGTTCAGGATAACCGTGTGACCCAGGTGGATGTCGGGTGCCGTTGGATCAGCGCCCAGTTTGATGCGCAGAGGACGACCCTCTTTCAGTTTCGCAATCAGTTCTTCTTCTGGAATCAGTTCATCAACACCGCGCGTAATCTCAGCCAGTGCAGCTTCAATGCTCGCCATTCTTGTTCGCTCCCACACATATTCGGAAAATTTAATAGTCCGACAGTGTACTTTAATCGCCGCAACAATTGAAACCAGTTAGACTGATCCTAGAGCAAAAAAACAACCAATAAGCGAATCGCGCCGATGATATTGTCAATATTTAAGCGTCTCCCTTGGCTCCACCGTATCCTAATTGGGCTATCACTCGCATTGATGGCCTTTGCTGCGTTTTTTCTGCCCGAACCGCACACACTGGCGCATTTTGACAACCACTATAAAGTGGGTCAGCCATACCCAGTTGAAATAAACCTGCGCAGGCTGGCTCCCACCCTTACGCTGCCCAGTGATACCTCCCTCAATTGGCAAAAACACCAAGTCGGCAATGGCGAGAGTGCCGCTATCTTATTTAAGCGTCTCAACCTCTCTTCACGGCTACTCTACCAATTAACCTCCACCAACCCGGATATCGAGCGCCAACTCTCCCGCCTCATGCCCGGCGATACGCTTGAGTTCGGATTTGATGATGATGGTGACCTGATTGAGCTGCGCCGCCCACGCAGTGCGACAGAGACCTTTATCGTTACCCGCGCTGCGGATGGATTCGAATCGCAACTGGCCAAAAAGCCAGTCATCACCCAATACAACTACGCGCAAGCGACCATTCACTCCAACTTCTGGAATGCGGGGATCTCGGCCGGTCTGACGGCAAACCAGATCATGGAGCTGGCGGGTATCTTCAGTTGGGATATTGACTTTGCTCTGGATATTCGCAAGGGCGATCATTTTGAGCTGCTCTATCAAGAGCAACTGGTGGAGGGAGAAGTGGTGTCAACCGGCCTGATCATTGCCGCCTCGTTTCGCAATCAAGGACAAACCTTTATCGCCATCCTTGATGAGCGCAGCGGCGAGTACTTTGATCAACATGGCCGAGCGATGAAAAAAGCCTTTTTACGTGCTCCATTGGATTTTCGCCGCGTCACCTCCAACTTTAATCCAGTACGTCGCCACCCTGTGACAGGCCGCGTGGTACCACACAACGGCACAGACTACGCTGCGCCCGTAGGGACCCCTATCTGGGCTGCAGGCGATGGGATAGTAGAAAAGTCTGGCTACAACAAGTTCAACGGCCACTATGTGTTTATCCGCCACACCCGCACCTATATGACCAAGTATCTCCACCTAACTAAACGCAGCGTCAAAACCGGTCAGCGAGTAAAACAGGGGCAGACCATCGGCACATTGGGTGGCACAGGCCGAGTCACCGGGCCACACTTGCACTACGAGTTTTTAGTCAATGGCGTGCACAAAAATCCGCGCACTGTAGACCTACCCCTATCCCCATCACTCAAGGGGCAAGCCAAGAGCCAATTTATCGCCAACGCAACGACCCACCTGGCGAAACTGAGCCGCTACAGCGATTTAATGGTCGCCAATTAGCTTGCCTTGTGATCGTGGCGTTGCAGCGGCCGCTGGGTGATATCGCGAACGGATACCTCTCGAGTCGAGTTATCCTGATTGGCACTGTCGCTCTTACCTTGACCACGCCCAAGCATCAGCAAACAAGGGGTGAGCACCAGCGTCAGTACAGTAGCAAACGCCAGCCCACCCGCGACAGCGGTCGCGAGCTGCGACCACCACTGGGTGCTGGGTGCGCCAAATTCTACTTTCTGATTGATCAGATCAACGTTCATCTCCAGCACCATCGGCATTAAACCTAAGATGGTTGTAACCGTGGTGAGCAATACTGGACGCAAACGCTGCACACCGGTGCGTAAGATAGCCTCGTGCTTGCTTAAACCGCGCTTAAGCAGTTGGTTATAAGTATCAATCAAAACGATATTGTTGTTTACCACGATCCCCGCTAAGGCAATCACGCCAATCCCTGACATGATGACGCCAAAGGGTTTTTGGAAGATCAGTAGTCCCGCGAACACTCCAACAGTGGAAAACAACACCGCGCTTAGAATCAACAGTGCCTGGTAGAAGCTATTGAACTGAGTAATCAGGATCAGCGCCATCACAGCGAGCGCGACGATAAACGCACTTTGCAGGAAGGCCGAGGAGTTCTCTTGCTCCTCATTTTGACCTCGGATCTTAAACTCAACTTCTGCAGGCAATGGCAGTGCGCTGAGCACTTGTTCTATCTTAGGCAACTCGAGCGCTAGGTTATACCCTTCGCGCATATCCGCTTGGATATTGATCACTCGCTCGCCATCAATTCGAGTAATGGTATCTTGCTTGTGGTCGGGGGTAATTTGGGCGAAGTTAGTAATAGGTACTAGGCCCGTTGCCGTTTTCACTCGCAACTCATCGAAGCGACCAATATCTCGCTTACTCGAAGGGTAGCGCACCAAGATATCCACCTCTTCACTGGCATCATCCGGCAAATACTCCCCTATCTTAAGTCCATTAGTCACAAATTGAACCGTGTTACCGACTAAAGTGGCATCGGCGGCAAAGCGAGCTGCGTCATCGCGCTTGATATCAATTTGCCAATCAATGCCCGGCTTACTCGATGAATCACTGATATTGGTCAGCGCCGCATTGCCATCGGCCCAAGCGCGTACTTGCTTAGCCGCGCCATCGAGCACCGACGGCTCACTGGAGGTCATTTCAATTACCAGATCATGTTCAACAGGTGGCCCGGCATCAGGGAACTTAAACTCAATCTCGACCCCAGAAAAATTGGCCGTCTGCTGCTCAAGCTCATCGATGATGGCCTTTATTGAGCGTCGATACTGCCAATCGACGGGCGTGATCTGGATTTGACCAATCTCGTTATCACCGCCGGTGCGAGTGTAAATACTGTCGAACTCATCGTGATTAAGCACGACTTGCTCAATCTCAAGCATAATGCTGTCTTTCTCATAGATGGACAGATCCCCATATGAGCGCACCTTGACCGTAAAATGAGGTGGATCGACTTCCGGGAAGAACTCTGCACCTAATCCTGCTTTGCTATAAGCAAACCCTACCCCAACTGCCATTAGTATTGCAGCCAATAAGATCTTAAGTGGATGGCGAATAGCGATCGCTAGGGTGTGATAGTAAAGCTTGGTTATCCCGGTTGCTTTAGAAAAGTCCCCCTCATGCAGAGCGACCATTTTTATCCGGTTGGCCTCACTGACATGTTGTGGCTTACCGATTAGGCCGCCCAACACGGGCACAAACAGCATCGCCATAACCAGAGAGGCAGACAAAGTGGCAATTAGGGTCAGCGGTAAGTACTTCATAAACTCACCGGTGACATCAGGCCAAAACAATAAGGGCGCAAAGGCGGCCAAAGTGGTCGCGGTCGATGCCGTAATTGGCCATGCCATACGTCTGGCTGCATCACGATAAGCCTGCTTACGAGGTGTGCCCTCTTGCATACGTCGGTCAGCAAACTCGGTGACCACAATCGCCCCATCCACCAGCATGCCAACCGCCATAATCAGCGCAAACAACACGATAATATTGACCGTCAAACCAAACACTGACAGGACTAGTAACCCAGTTAAAAACGAGCCCGGAATTGAAATGCCCACCAACAGAGCCGTACGCACACCCAAGATGGCGATAATCACGATCACCACCAGAATCACGGCTGATAACACATTGTTCTGCAGATCGTTAAGCATCATCTGCACATCTTTGGATTGGTCGCCGGTATATTTTACTAGCAAATTACTCGGCCAGTCTTCACGCTGCTGCGCCGCCTCCATTACGGCTTTTACTAGAGCAACGGTATCGATGATGTTCTCGCCAGCGCGCTTTTTCACCTCTAACACTACCGCCGATTTGCCATCCATACGCGCAAAAGAGTCTGGATCACGAAAGGCCCGGCGCACTGTGGCCACATCACCAACGGTGATCACCTGACGCCCATCCACTTTGACTGGAAGCTCAAGCACGTCTTGCAAAGTAGAGAACACTGAGGGAACTTTAACGGAGAAGCGCCCATAGCCCGTATCAACAAAACCTGCTGCCACAACCCGATTATTCAACGCAACAAGATTAAAGATACTTTGCTGATCAAGGTTGTAGCTCTCCATCAACAGCGGATCAACGATGATCTCAACGATGTCCTCACGATCCCCTGCGATATCCACCTCAAGGATCTGGCGATAGCTCTCCAGACGATCTCTCAGTTGACGCGCAATTTGCACAATCGTGCGTTCTGGGACGGTACCGTAGAGCACCACCGACAGCACTGGCTCTTCTGAGGCCAGGGTCACCTCATTGACGGTGGGTTCATCGCTATCACTAGGCAACTTAGGCTTGGCTTGGTCCACAGCATCACGCACATCTGCCATCGCTTTGGCCAAATCAACGCCGACACTAAATTCGAGCATCACCGAGGCATGACCCTCCGCAGCGGTCGAGGTCATCTCTTTGACGCCCTCAATAGAACGCAGCTCTTGTTCTATCGGCCTGACTAACAATCGCTCCGCATCGGTTGGCGAGATGCCCTGATGCCCGACGGAAACATAGATGATTGGGATGGTAATATCCGGGCTCGATTCTTTAGGAATCGTGATATAGGTGAGCGTGCCTGCAATAAGGATCAGCACCAATAGCGTTAACATGGTGCGCGAGCGCGACAGCGCCGCATCAATGATAGACCACATTACTGCCCCCTATTGGCTTGCTTGATTGCTTGCTCGTGTCGCGATCACCTGGTCGCCATCACGCACAAAACCCTGTCCTGTAGTGATGATATCCACCTCATCACCGAGCCCCGATAGCCACACGCCATCTTGCTCAGCTTTGACGAGTTGGATTGGCACAAAGTGAACTTGCTCATCGACTAACGTCTTCACGCCAAGATCGCCGGACTCATCAAGCGCCAACATCGCTGGGGTAATTTTGACCGCCATAATCTCTCTTAGCGCCAGTGTCACCTCAGAGCTAATCCCAGCCGGAATGCGCTGCTCGGGGTTGTCTATTTCGATTTCAATCGGGAAGGTGTTGGTCGCAGGGGAAGAGACGCGCGAGATATAGCGCACTACGCCTGTCGCGCTATCGCCTTGGATAAAGCGAATAGCGGCATTTTGTCCTAGCTCGAGGCTTTGCACGTGTCGCTCACTAACATCCGCCTCAATCACCACTTTTTCAAGGTCAATGAGATGGGCAATGGGGTCACCGACCGCGACATAGTCGCCTTGCTCAATATGTAAGGTGTCGATAATGCCGCTGAACGGAGCAGTCACTTGGGTATTACGCAGCGCCAGGCGCACGGCGCTGACCATTGCCTTGGCTTCCGCTAGTGAGGCCTCAGCGCTAGCAAACGCTACCTCACCCTGTAAGCCTCGATTTTTCAGCGACTGCGCGGCGTTGAACTCTTTGTTACGCACCTTGAGCATGGCTTGTGCACGTGCCATCTGGATATCAAGGTCACCCTTATCTATCGTGGCAACCACCTGACCTTTAGTCACTTTATCGCCTTTTTTTATCGCCAGTTGGTCAATTTTCCCGGCAAATTCAGCACCAAGGTTGGCAGCTTTGTTTGGCGCAGTGCGACCGTAAAGATCAATGCTTTTAAAGGTGTTTTCGGCACGAAAGGTTTGATAGACCACTTTGGCAAGCGGCACTTGTTGGTCGGATTGGCGATTAGGGTCATTGTCTGCTTGCGCAGGTCCCATCATCAGCCACAGACCAAGCGAGACAAGGAGAAAAAGAGAGATTAGCCAAGGGCGCTGAGTGATCGCCGAGCCTAGTCTCCCCAAGCCAGCATAGGGGAGGTTTGACATACAAAATCCTTTTAATTATTTACTTACATGTGAACAGGCGCATGTAGCACCGGGTTCCTTGTTCACACCTACGTAAGCATCTGCAGTTGGCTCACACCAACTGCTGCATCACATGAGTTATTTACTCACTGATGTTATACGCTAAACGACGCACCGCAACCACAGGTCGTGGTAGCATTTGGGTTATCGACGAAGAAACGCGAGCCCTCAAGCCCCTCGGTGTAATCCACCACACCACCGACAAGGTACTGCAAGCTCATCGGGTCAACCACAAGAGTCACACCACAGTTTTCAATCGTGGTATCGCCCTCGTTCACATCCTCATCAAAGGTAAAGCCGTATTGGAAACCACTGCAACCACCACCGGTGATGTACACGCGCAATTTCAGCGCTGGGTTCTCTTCTTCAGCGATAAGAGTTTTTACTCGTGTTGCTGCCGCTTCAGAAAACGACAATGGAATACTTACTTCGCTCACAAATACTCTCCCATAGAGCCGAACTCGTTGTTTTACATAAGCTTAGTATCTAAGCACTAGAGATAACAACGCGATCTTACGTTTATAGTTTGGTGGGATTATCTAATACCTGAGTGAACCATTCAAGTATTACGCCGCGATGAGCCTAGGAAACCTGTTACTTGAATGTGTGAAGGGGTACAATGCTTGCCAGTTGGTCCCGTAAAAATAACAAGAGGATTGTCGAATGACCAAATCAGCACAACTTTATCAAAAAGCTCAGCAAACCATTCCTGGCGGCGTAAATTCACCCGTGCGCGCCTTTAATGGCGTTGGGGGCTCACCTATCTTTATCGAGCGTGCCGATGGCCCACTGATTTTTGATGCTGATGACAAAGCCTACATCGACTATGTTGGCTCTTGGGGTCCGATGATCTTAGGTCACAACCACCCAGCGATCCGCGATGCGGTGATTGAAGCAGCCCAGCGTGGCCTGAGCTTTGGCGCCCCAACCGCGACCGAGATTGAGATGGCGGAACTGGTGAGTGAGTTGGTGCCTTCGATGGAGCAGGTACGCATGGTAAGCTCGGGCACCGAAGCCACCATGAGCGCAATTCGTCTTGCGCGTGGTTTTACTGGTCGCGACAAGATCATCAAGTTCGAGGGCTGCTACCACGGTCATGCTGACAGCCTACTTGTCAAAGCCGGCTCAGGCGCACTCACCCTAGGCCAGCCAAGCTCACCGGGCGTTCCAGAGGATTTTGCCAAACATACCCTAACCGCAACGTTTAACGACCTTGAGTCAGTACGCGAGCTATTTAGCGCTAATCCTGGCGAAATCGCCTGTATTATTGTCGAGCCTGTCGCGGGCAATATGAACTGTATCCCACCTATCGCAGGCTTCCACGAGGGCTTGCGTGAAATCTGTGACCAAGAAGGCGCGCTGTTGATCTTTGATGAGGTCATGACCGGCTTCCGCGTGGCACTGGGCGGCGCGCAAGCACACTACAATATCAAGCCAGACCTTACTACCCTAGGTAAAGTAATCGGTGGCGGCATGCCAGTCGGCGCTTTCGGTGGCCGCAAAGACGTCATGCAGTACATCGCCCCAACTGGCCCGGTTTACCAAGCAGGTACGCTATCTGGTAACCCAGTCGCGATGGCAGCAGGCCTAGCTTCTCTGTCTCTCCTGCGTCAAGCGGGCAACGAAGAGCGCCTAGCCGAGATCACCAAGCAGTTGGCCGATGGCTTTAAAGCCAGCGCCGACAAGCACGGTATCCCACTGCTAGTTAACCAAGTCGGCGGCATGTTCGGCTTCTTCTTCACCGATCAAACCGAGATCACTTGCTACGAAGACGTCACCAAGTGCGACATCAAACGCTTCAAGCGCTTCTTCCACCTAATGCTAGAAGAGGGCGTCTACCTAGCCCCATCCGCATTCGAGGCAAGCTTCACCTCCCTCGCACACGGCGAAGAGCAAATTCAAAACACTTTGGCGGCCGCTGATCGCTGTTTTGCTGCACTCGCGGAATAAACTCACCGCACGCGGTTTAGGGGGCGGGGAGCGGGTTACACTTCGTTCCGAGGAGATAATTGGACTCCCCCAACCCCGAAAGGTTGACTAACATTTGAGTTGTAAAGCCTAAATGTTAAAAGGAGTCCAATATGAAACGTATAGTATCTGGTGTTGATTTAGCAAAGAGTGAAATCCAAGTTTGTGTTACGCAACACAGCAAAGTGCGTTCCAATAAGGCAATGACACCTCAGGATTTTAACCACTGGCTTATAACGTCTAAACCGATGACCATCGTTTTCGAAGCGTGTGGCACCTCTAACTACTGGAAGCAACAAGCTATAGCGTGCGGGCATGATGCCAGACTCATTTCAGCTAAGCTGGTTGCCAGTATTCGACAAAACCAAAAGACCGATAAGAATGATGCATTAGCTATCGTTCAGGCTTCGCAAGTTACTGATATTCAGTTTATTAATGGCAAATCTAAAGAGCAACAAGAGAAGCAAAGCCTTATTCGCCTACGAGACCTTGCAGTGAAACACAAGGTCGCCAGTCTCAATCAACTCTCTTCTCTATTACTCGAGTTCAATATCCGTATTTCGCCGAGTAAAGGGGGAATAAACGGTGTTGTTGCATCGGCTCTAGAAGATGCAGAGAATGGTTTTTCTAGTGAATTTAGGGTGGCACTTAATACGGCCTGGCAACAGTATTTAACCCATGTTGAAAACGTCGACCAATATGATAGCTGTATAGAAAAAGCTGCACATAGGCAGAAGGAATGCAAAAAGCTTATGGCGATAGAGGGTGTAGGCCCTTTGAATGCGATTAATCTATATATTTCTCTTGGTTGTGGCGAGATGGGGTTTTTCAAAACAGGGCGTGATGCAGCAGCTTGTATTGGCTTGACCCCAATACAGCACTCTTCTGGTGGTAAGACCAAACTGGGCTCCATAGGTAAGTATGTCAAAAATAAAATGGTTAGGAGCTACTTGGTGAGTGGAGCGATGTCGGTGATAAATCAAGTAATGCGCCGCGAAGCCAGAACCAAAAAAGAACAGTGGATCCAACAGTTGGTTGAGCGACGAGGAAAGCGCTGTGCTGCTGTGGCTTTAGCAAATAAAACAGTCAGAACAGCGTTCTCTATGCTAACCAAAAATACCGAATACAAAGCCGAGCCTTTAGAGGCTTAAAGCGTTAAACAACAGTAATGCTCAATAAAAGATGAAAATCAGCTCGTAGAGTCAGTATCTCGCTAGGAGCATTAAGCTCGCCGAGGAGAGTTGACCACGAGTTCGCGTAAATATCACAGAGCCAGAGATTGCTTCTCAATCAGAGCTCGTACATAAGCACGCATTTATTCTTTATTTGTTAATTACTGCTGTTGACAAGGGGGAGTCCACATAAGCGAGGAGTATACAACACGTGATACACTCCTCGCTCCCCGTAGGGCAAAGCCCGTCCTAGCCCCTCGTACCTGAGATTATGTGAGGAATCCGCAGTGCGCGGTAATTTCCTCGCATCTCGCTTCTCGATTCCCGCCTCTGCTCTTCCTCGTCCCCCGTAGGGCAACGCCCGTCCCCGCTCCTCGCCCCTTTGTTTTATGTTGATAACCCTCTGTTTTACATCCATTATAAAGAAAGTCCTGAAACCAAAAGCCGACACGGTAGAGACCCTGGTATGAGTGAAAAAGTTAAGATCACCTCGAGTCATCGAGTTTTAATCGTTGCGCTGATTGCTGCTGCGATTGCCTGTTACTTGTTGATTGCACCTTATATCAACTCTATCGTGATGGCCTTTATTATCTCGCTGCTGATGTTTCCGATGCATGAGTGGTTTGAGCGCAAGATGCCTAGCTCACCTAACCTTGCTGCGCTGCTGTCATGCATTGTGCTGACGTTTATTATCGTGATTCCACTGCTGTTTGTGTTTGGTGCAATTATTCAGCAAGGCTCAAGCTTTTCGCAAAACGCCTATCAGTGGGTGACTCAGGGTGGGATTGAAGAGCTGCTTAATCACCCTTGGGTGGGAAAAGGGCTCAGCTTTGTGAACAGTTACTTACCGTTTGATGATATCGACCCACAGCAAATTGCCCAGAAAGCCGCGCAGTTTGCCTCAACTCTTGGGACAGGGCTTGTGAGCATAAGCGCCAAAGTCCTGGGCGATGCGACCAACTTCTTGGTGTCGTTCTTTTTGATGCTGTTTGTGCTGTTCTTTTTGCTGCGTGACCACGACAAGATCATCAGTGTGATGCGCCATATCCTGCCCTTCTCCCGCAGCCAAGAAGACAAGTTGTTGGATGAGATTGAGCAGGTCTCTAAGTCTGCGGTCATGGGCTCATTTCTGACTGCGATTGCGCAAGGTTTTGCTGGCGGTATCGGTATGTGGCTCGCCGGCTTTCCGGGGCTTTTCTGGGGAACCATGATGGGCTTTGCCTCTTTTATTCCTGTGGTCGGAACGGCACTAATCTGGATACCTGCCACGGCTTACCTCTTCTTGGTTGGTGAGGTAGGCTGGGCCGCATTCCTTGCCATCTGGAGTATCGCGATCG
The DNA here is from genome assembly GCF_055391395.1 of Vibrio sabulosilitoris. Classification (NCBI taxonomy): domain Bacteria; kingdom Pseudomonadati; phylum Pseudomonadota; class Gammaproteobacteria; order Vibrionales; family Vibrionaceae; genus Vibrio; species Vibrio sabulosilitoris. Next base: position 1,022,897 of record NZ_AP029599.1, on the reverse strand, counting down.
TCGGCTCGATAGATAATATCTTGCGCCCACTGCTGATGCAGGGCAGCGCAGGAATGAACACTTTAATGATTTTCTTCTCGCTGCTCGGTGGTATCCACTTGTTCGGCTTGATTGGTCTGATTTATGGCCCACTGATTTTTGCTATCACCATTACCTTGTTTAATATTTACGAAGAAGAGTTCAAAAGCTTCCTCGATTACCAAGATAATAACTAACCCGACTTCAAGCGGGCGCTTGGTTGTGAGACAATCGCGCGCCTTTTCACTTTTGATGGATTTTGTATGTCTGCTTATATTGCCCCAAGCCAGGTAGCCGAGCGTCAACTTGAGTACTTTGCTGGTAAACACGTCTTAGTCGCGGGAGAGATTGAAGACCTGTTCCCGGTCGAGCTACAAAAACACTGTAACTCAGTCAGCGTGTTCACCACTCACTACGGCTACTATCGACAGATACAAAATTACTCATCGATCAAAAGCCAATTTGCCGCCGAGCTCAGCATGGAAACCCCAGCCGATATGGTGCTGCTCTACTGGCCTAAAGCGAAAGCGGAGGCGGAATTTTTACTACGCATGCTGATGGCCAAACTGGGCAAAGATACCGAAATTGTTGTCGTGGGTGAGAATCGCTCTGGAGTGAAAAGCGTCGAGAAAATGTTTGCCTCTTATGGGCGCATCACTAAGTATGACTCAGCGCGCCGCTGCTCTTTCTACTGGGGACAATGCACAGAGACACCGGAGCCGTTTGAACTGACAGACTGGTTTAAGCAGTACTCCGTGACCTACGCCGACCAAACGCTAGAGATCCACAGCCTGCCAGGCGTATTTAGCCATGGTGAGTTTGATATTGGTAGCCGCTTACTGCTCGATAACCTGCCTAAGCTGCGAGGTCGTGTACTCGACTTTGGCTGCGGTGCAGGCGTGCTTGGCGCTGTGATGGCAAAACTCAACCCAGAAATTGACCTTCAGATGTGTGATATTAGTGCCCTAGCCATTGCTTCGAGCCAAGCCACACTAGCCGCCAATAACCTAAAAGGTAAAGTGCTGGCCTCCGATGTGTTCAGTGACATTAACCCGGACCTAGACTACCTAGTCACCAACCCACCGTTCCACTCTGGTCTCGATACCAGCTACAGCGCCACCGAAACCTTGCTCGCCGAGGCACCGAAATACCTCAAATCCCAAGGTGAGATGTTCGTTGTCGCCAACAGCTTCCTAAAATACATCCCAATTATTGAAGCTGCTTTTGGCCGCTGTGATACCCCAGCTAAAACCAACAAGTTCACCATATATCACGCTCGCCGCGCGTAGCGCGAGGGGGCGAGATACGAGTACGGGCACAGCCCTTCGAGGCGCGAGGCGCTCTACGCGCGCGTCTTATTACTCGCCCCTCGGAACGAAGTGTAACCCGATTCTCGTCCCTGTCTTTCAGCGGTAAGCCAAAATCCCTTGCGTGTCCACTTCAACACTTACCGCCTGCCCTCGCTGCAAAGGCTGCGGTGAGGTCGCCAACAAGCTGTGGCTATCGATATCGATGACATAACGACAGTGATCTCCCATAAACTGCTGTTCGAGCACAGTGATCTTGCTCTCGTCTGAAGCATTGATCACGATATGTTGCGGGCGCAAGAGTAACTCACACCCACTACCAAGCTCTATCTGATCTTGTGCTTTGGCTTCGATAATGCCAAGGCTAGTCTCAAAAGTATCTTCACTAACACGAGTCGCTTTAAGGTAGCTACCTCCACCAAGAAAATCGGCAACAAACTTGCTAGACGGCTCGAAGTACAGCTCCGACGCCGTGCCATACTGCTCGATCACGCCCTGATTCATGACCGCCATCTTGTCAGCAAAGGCGAACGCCTCTTCACGCGAGTGGGTAACGAAGATCGCCGTCACGCCCTGCTCTTTAAACAGGCGGCGGATCTCACCAATCAGCTCGTGACGCACTTGGGTATCGATATTCGAGAACGGCTCATCGAGTAGTAGCAGATCGGGCTTGTATGCCAGCGCGCGAGCAATTGCCACACGTTGCTGCTGACCACCAGAGAGTTGGTGCGGATAGCGATCGCCATACGGCTCAAGATGCACCAGTGATAGCATCTCTTTCACCTTGGCTTGTTTGGCCGACTTATCCATATCACGTAGACCAAACGCAATATTCTCCGCCACCGTTAGGTGTGGGAACAGTGCATAATCTTGGAAGATCATGCCGATATTACGCTGCTCAGGTGGTATCCAGTGCTCGCCGTCGTCGATCAGCATGCAATTGAGACTCATGTGGCCGGATTTTAGTGGGATCAGGCCGGCGATCGACTTAAGTAGCGTGGTTTTACCACAACCACTCGCGCCAAGCAGGCAGACGATCTCACCATGCGCCACTTCAAGCGACAGGGTATCCAACACGGTTTGGTCATCGTACTGGCAGGTAAGATTTTGAACAGAAAGTGCGCAGCTCATAGTCGATGCTCCAAACAGTTAATGAGAGTGCTCAAGCGAGCGGTTAATTACAATCAAGGGGATTAAGCCGACCAACACCAGCAGCACAGCAGGCATGGCGGCAAGCTCAAGCTGTTCATCAGAGGCAAAGTTGTACACATAGGTCGCCAGCGTTTCAAAATTGAACGGGCGCAACAATAGCGCCGCATTGAGCTCTTTCATCGCCTCAATAAAGACCAGTAAGCCTGCAATCAATGCGCCGCGGCGGATCAACGGCAGATGCACGCGCCACAGCATCCGGTTTGAATCGCAGCCCATAGTACGTGAAGCCATATCTAGCGATGGAGAAACCTTGCTTAGGCTGCTCTCAATACTGCCAATCGCCACTGCCGAGAAGCGCACGACCATGGCAAACACGATTGCAAACATCGAGCCTGAGAAAATCAGTCCGGGTCTGCCCCACTCCATCCAACGAGCGATATCGTTGACAAAATGATCAAGTGCAATCACCGGCACTAGAATACCAATCGCGAGCACTGTGCCTGGCACTGCATAGCCCATTGATGATAAGCGCATCGCCGCCACGTTAGAGCGACTGGCTATGAGTCGATGGTTAAAGTTCACCACGATGGCCACCGCCGTTGCGATTACTGCGGCACTGATGGATACCTGCAGGCTGTTGATCGCGTATTCCTGAAACTGACTGGTCCAGCTCTGCTCAAAGTAGGCCATCGCGTACTTGATCAACTGCCCAAGCGGCAGAATAAACGCAATCGTCACCAGCCCCCAACACCAACCAGCTGCGAGCCATTTTCTCCAGCCGTGCAGCTCATAGCGAAAATCTTCATGACTGCTAAACGTGGTTTGAAACAGCTTTTGTCGACGTCGGCTATAGCGCTCAGCACTGAGCAGCAGCACCACAAACACCAGCATGACCGCTGAGATTTTGGCCGCGGCTGACAGGCTAGAGTAACCAAGCCAAGTATCATAAACTGCCGTAGTCAAGGTACTGACAGAGAAGTAGTTTACCGTACCAAAGTCACCTATTGTCTCCATCGCAACCAGTGACAAACCCACTGCAATCGAAGGGCGCGCCAGTGGCAGTGAGATGCGCACAAAGCTCTCCCAAGGTGAACATTTTAGCAGCCGCGCCGACTGCAGCAGCGAGACGTTCTGCTCCATAAAGGCCGCACGGGCCAGCAGGTAGACATACGGATACAGCACTAGGGACAACACCCAGGTTGCCCCGGCTAAGGTTCGAATATCGGGAAACCAATATTCTCCTGGTCCCCAACCAGTCATATCGCGCAGCATGATCTGCACCGGCCCAGCAAAATCAAACCAGTCGGTGAAGATATAACCAACGATGTAGCCCGGCATGGCTAGGGGTAGGACGAGCGCCCACTGCAACACACCCGCGCCAGGCACTCGGCACATGGCCATCAGCCAAGCTGAAGGAATACCAAACACCAGTGACAGCAGCATCACGCCAGCGACTAGCAAAAGGGTATTCGAGATATAGGTAGGCATCACCGTCGCCATCAGGTGAGCGAAGATATCGTCTGCATCACCAAGTGCGGTGTAAAAGATGGCTAAAATAGGCAAAACCAGCAGCACGGCCAAAGCGAAACTACTGGTCTTCCAAGTTAAAATTGTTGTTTTCATTCTTTGAGTAGCAAAACCCAGCGCAGCGCTGGGTCACTCTTAATAGACCTTAATAAAGTAAGGGGCAATTTATACTCCTGTATTTACTAGAGATCAAACTTCACTTCGTCTAACAGGCGGATAGCCGCAGAATGGTATGACGCAATCTCATCGAGAGCGATGCTATCTGGCTTGAAGTCGCCCCAAGACTCAACCAGCTCAGAGCGCTTCACACCCTCTTTCACTGGGTACTCAAAGTTAACCTCAGCGTACATCTGCTGGGCTTTATCTGCAGTAAGGAACTCCATCAGTTTCAGTGCGTTATCCTGATTAGGCGCGTACTTAGCCATCGCCATACCAGATACGTTAACGTGAGTGCCCTCAGTTTGTTGATTCGGGAAGTTGATGTAAACCGCCTCCGCCCAAGCTTTCTGCTCGGCATCATTGACCATATTGCCTAGGTAGTAGCTGTTACCTAGAGATACATCACACAAGCCTTCGCGGATTGCTTTTACTTGGCCGCGATCATTGCCCTGAGGCTTACGCGCTAGGTTGGCTTTTACGCCCTCTAGCCACGCCTTAGTTTCTGCTTCGCCGTGGTGCGCAATCATCGATGACACTAGCGAGATGTTATATGGGTGCTTGCCCTGACGAGTACAAATTTTACCTTTGAATTCAGGGTTAGCGAGATCAGCATAGTTGAACTCTTCACCCAGCTTGCCGACACGATCACGAGAGGAGTAGACATTACGAGTACGTAGAGTAAGTGCAAACCATTCGTTGTCAGTATCACGATATTGCGCTGGCACGTTTTGCTCGATCACCTCGCTCTCTACAGCTTGCACCAAACCTTTGTCGGTAAGCTCAGCTAAGCGGCTAATATCCGTGGTTAAAAGAACGTCAGCAGGGCTGTACTGCCCCTCTTGCGCCAACTTCTCAGCCATACCTTGCTTAGCAAACATCACGTTGACTTTAATGCCGGTCTCTTGCGTAAACTCTTTAAACATTGGCTCAACCAAGAAAGGCTGGCGGTAAGAGTAAACATTCACTTCGCCAGAAGCCATTGCCGCCGGTGCGAGGGTCGCACAGACTAAAGCAGAGAGAGTCAGCATTTTTTTCATCGTAAGTCTTCCATTGTCTGATAACAATCGGCAAATAAGCGATTGTCAAAATGAGTGATCTGCAGTCAGATGCAAATCAAATCGGGAATGATAACGTTTATCACTTTCGTTATTATATTTAGCAACATCCTCATTGCAACGTTCAAACACAAAAAAACCTGCCACATTGGGCAGGTTTTTGTAAATAAGTTTTCTATTTGGTGATTATTTCACCGTAACAAACTCTGGGTAAGCACCAACACCACAGTCGTGCATGTCCATACCCTCTAGCTCTTCTTCTTCGCTGACACGGATACCGATAGTCGCTTTTAGGATACCCCAAACCACCATACTTGCCGCGAATACCCAGCCAAAGATAACCACTGCACCAAGAAGCTGAGCACCGAAGGTAGTGTCTGCATTGCTTAGTGGCACAACCATTAGACCGAAGAAGCCACACACACCGTGAACTGAGATAGCGCCCACTGGATCGTCAATCTTAATCTTGTCTAGACCGATGATGCTGAATACAACCAGTGCACCAGCTACCGCACCCACGCTACATGCAGCTAGTGGTGATGGTGAAAGTGGATCTGCCGTGATGGCCACCAAGCCTGCTAGCGCACCGTTAAGAATCATTGTTAGGTCAGCTTTGCCCCAAGTTGTCTTACAAACAAGTAGCGCTGCGATGGCACCAGCTGCTGCCGCTGCGTTAGTGTTTAGGAAGATTTGACCGACTGCCGTTGCGTTCTCGAAATCAGAAACCATTAGCTGAGAGCCGCCGTTAAAGCCGAACCAACCTAGCCAAAGGATAAACGTACCCAGTGTAGCAAGTGGCATGTTTGAACCAGGAATTGGGAAGATTTCGCCTTTTTTACCGTATTTACCTTTACGAGCACCAAGTAGAAGCACACCAGACAATGCCGCTGCAGCGCCCGCCATGTGTACGATACCTGAGCCTGCGAAGTCACTAAATCCTGCTTCCGCTAGGAAACCGCCGCCCCAAGTCCAGTACCCTTCCATTGGGTAGATAAAGCCAGTGAGTACGACAGCAAAGATAAGGAAAGACCACAGCTTCATACGCTCAGCAACCGCGCCTGAAACAACAGACATTGCTGTCGCTACAAACACAACTTGGAAGAAGAAGTCTGACTCTAGCGAGTGGTCAGCATCCGCCGCTTGCTCGCCGATTAGGCCGCCAATCGATGGTAGCCAACCGCCCTCACCATTGTCGACGTACATGATGTGGTAACCCACAAGCAAGAACATCGTACAAGCGATAGCGTATAGACAGAAGTTTTTAGTCAAGATTTCGGTGGTGTTTTTAGAGCGCACAAGACCGGCCTCTAGCATGGCAAAGCCTGCTGCCATCCACATCACCAACGCACCTGAGATGAGGAAGAAAAAGGTATCTAGTGCGTAACGTAATTCAGCTACTGTTACTGAAAGTTCCATAGTTATTCTCCAATCCTTTGAATTGTTATAATGCTTCTGTGTCCATTTCACCGGTACGGATGCGAACCGCTTGGCTTAGGTCATAAACGAAGATTTTACCGTCGCCAATTTTACCTGTGTGCGCGGCCTTAGTGATCGCTTCAATGACGCGGTCAACATTCTCTGCTTGAGTGGCAATTTCTAGTTTTACTTTAGGTAGGAAATCCACCTGGTATTCTGCGCCACGGTACAGCTCCGTGTGGCCTTTTTGACGACCAAAGCCTTTTACTTCAGATACCGTCATCCCTTCGATACCTACATCAGCAAGTGCTTCACGCACGTCGTCTAATTTAAATGGTTTAACAATCGCATTGATTAGTTTCATCGCTTCCTCTCCGAAAACATCTTAAGTCTGGTGTGACTCTACTAATCCAAACTACGTGCCAACTTTTTTAATTCAATACAATCAATCACTTACATCACATTCGTGATTTTACGCACAAAAAAGGCGCACTATTTTGGTGCGCCGAACTCACAAAAATGAAGCAAAGCGTTAACAACTCACCATAACGGTGCAAGCTAGTCGATAAACCCTCGCCACTGGATCAGCAGGGATTCAAAATCATCCAAGCCACACATCGACTCAGTCTCATCGGAATAACTGCTCAGCTCCTCGTCCTGCCAAGCATCACTGTCGTCTGACACGGTATGGGCCTTGATAGTCACCTCATGGTCATAGATGGATAGGCTGTAGCCCTGCCCTAAAGATCGCACTTCTTGGAACGGATTTGCGCGAGCCTGGTCGATTTGCGCCAAGTAGCTGTCGATAGCACTGATATCTGTGCCTAATTCAGATTCAACCCACTGGGCAATGGCTTCGTGACCCATGCTGCAGTAAACCGTGTAGGTTCCGAGTAAGGTGTTCTTTTTAAATTCAAAATCCATAAATCAACCTGAGCTTGATGAGATTATCTGTGGGGAATTACGTGCTATTGTACCACTGGTTTGGATTGACGATCGAATTGCTCTAGCTATGCTAGTGCCATGATTGCGCCAACTTTGCTATTTGGAGCCACTAATGCAACTTAACGAATTGATTGCACGACAGATTGTCGAGCGAACTATGAAGATTATCCCCCATGCGATCAATGTGATGGATAACCAAGGTCGCATCATTGGCTCAAGCGACCCCATCCGTCTACACCAGAAGCACGAGGGTGCAGTGCTTGCCATCACTGAATCACGGGTGGTTGAGATTGATGAAGCCACCGCAGAGCGGCTTAAAGGCGTTAAGCCGGGAATAAACTTACCTATCCTGTTTGACCAACAGGTCATTGGCGCGATCGGCATCTCTGGCACACTTGAGCAGGTGCATCATTTTGGTGAATTGGTCAAAATGACCGCAGAGCTCATCATTGAGCAAGCCGCTTTGATGTCACAGGTGGAATGGAACAAGCGCCATCGCGAAGAACTCGTCTTACAGCTGATCCGTGGCAGCAGCCTCAATGAGCTCCAGCTCAAGGCCATTGCACAGCGGCTCGACTTAGATCTCAGCCAGCCACGCATTGCGGCGGTAGTCAAAGTGCTTCCAAGCGGCAGTCAAGCACCAACGCTGGAAAACCTTCAGCAACTGGTTCATCTGCTCGAGTACCCTGAGCGAGATAACCTAGTTGGGATCTTGTCGGTGTCCAATCATGAAGTCGTCGTGCTTAAACCGATTAGCCTCACCGCTGACGGATGGTCTCGCCAAGCTGAGAGCAAACGGATTAATCAATTACTAAAGCGAGTCAAAATAGAGGCAAGCTTTAAGATAAAAATGGCCTTTGGCGACCACTTTTCCGGCTTATCGGGTCTCGCACGCTCTTATGACACCGCAAAACTCACGCTTGATAGCGTAGCCAATCGACCAGGAGAGGTGTTTTTCTACCAAGATCATCGTCTTCCCGTGATCATGAGTAGCCTGCTTGATGACTCGTGGCGATGTGAGCAGCTGGAGGCCCCTTATCTATTGCTCAAAAATCAAGACACCAAAGGCGTGCTGATTAAGACCCTCAAGACTTATTTTAAGCAAAATTGCGACTCAGCTCTCACTTGTAAAAAGCTGCATATTCACCGGAACACCCTACGCTATCGAATCGAAAAGATACACCAGATAACCTCATTAAATATCAACAATATAGATGATATGATTCAGCTCTATATCGCCATCAACCTATTCCATTGCAACCATTAAAATTGTGCAGCTGCACAATTTTTACGCCTCTCAGCCGATGTTTATTTGTCCGCTCGACTAAAGACTCACTGCGCTTCTAGCCCTATATTTGGCGAAAAGCCCTTACTCGCTTTACCCGGAAAATAGAACATGATCGAAGTCTCTTCCCTTGGCGTACTTTCGGCACTGGTTGTTACTATCGCCCTTATCCTGAAAAAGGTCCCACCCGCTTATGGCATGCTCTTTGGCGCCATGGTGCTCGATCATATGCCAGTGGCAGCTTCTTCCATGCCACTGGCAGTGCGGTGCACATGGATATCCGCGAGCGCTTCAAGCTGATCCCTTATTAGTCGGTGGTGGGTCTGATGATCGCCTTTGTCTCTGTGATGATGTTTGGTGTATTTGGTCTGTTTGTTTAACGTCTTAAGGTATTGAAATGAAAATTGTAATTGCTCCAGATTCGTACAAAGAAAGTCTCACTGCTATGGGCGTTGCTCAAGCGATTGAAGCTGGGTTTAGACAGGTTTTTCCTCAGGCCGAATACATCAAGTTGCCCATGGCTGATGGGGGTGAGGGTACTGTGCAATCTTTGGTGGATGCCACTGGTGGTCGCATCATCACCCACCCTGTGACGGGTCCTTTAGGTCAAAAGGTCGAAGGGTTTTACGGCCTGCTCGGCGATGGTAAGACTGCCATTATTGAGATGGCCGCCGCTTCAGGCTTGCACTTGGTTGAGCCTGATAAGCGTAATCCACTCAAAACCACCACCTTCGGTACTGGCGAGCTGATCAAAGCGGTGCTAGATAAGGGCGTTGAGCATATTATTATCGGTATCGGCGGTAGCGCCACCAATGACGGTGGACTTGGAATGGCTCAGGCTCTTGGCATCCGCATGCTCGACCTGCAAGGACAAGAGCTGGATTACGGCGGTGGCGAACTTGCCAGTCTAGCCAACATCGACTTAACCGATCTAGATCCTCGCCTTAGCCAGGTTCGCCTAGAAGTCGCATGTGATGTCGACAACCCACTATGTGGCCCTAAAGGTGCCTCGCATGTATTCGGTCCACAGAAAGGCGCCACGCCAGAAATGGTTGCTAAGCTTGATAGCAATCTCGCCCACTATGCCGAGCTGATGAAAGCCCAACTTAATCGCGATGTCATCAACATGCCTGGCGCAGGCGCTGCTGGCGGCCTCGGCGCCGCCCTCGTTGGCCTACTAGGTGCTGAGCTTCGCCCAGGCATCGACATTGTCATGGATGCAGTCAACCTTGATCAGGTCATCGCCGATGCCGACTTGGTGATCACTGGCGAGGGCCGCATCGACAGCCAAACCATCCACGGCAAAACCCCCATCGGTGTCGCACGCACCGCCAAAAAATACGACCTCCCCGTCATCGGCATCGCCGGCTGCCTAGCCAGCGACTGCGACGTTGTCCACCAACACGGCATCGACGCCGTATTTGCCGTCGTCAATGCCGCCGTCGACCTCCCCACCGCCCTCGCAGAGGCGGCACAGAACATTGAGCTAACCGTGCGCAATGTGGCTGCTATTTATTCATTGAAATGAAGAGGCGAGAATCGAGAGGCGAGAGGCGAGAAGTCCTCAGAAAATAAAACGACTGAGCCTCTCAAAACAGGGGCTCAGAGTAAGGGCAAGTGTTTCCCTAAGGGGGAGCGAGACGCTCATAGCGAGTGATAAAACACTCGCCTCTCGCTTCTCGCAGCGCAGCGATCTCGCCTCTGGTTTTAAGCAGGTTCTTGGAAGATCACTTCCTCAGCGCGCTTGGTGTACTGCTCCATAGTGTGGAAGTTTAGGTAGCGGTACGTGTCGGCGGCAGTTGCATCCAGCTGCTGAGCGTATTCTAGATACTCTTCGAGTGTTGGAATGCGTCCCATGATGGCGCCAACGGCGGCAAGCTCTGCTGAAGATAGGTACACGTTCGCGCCCGTACCAAGACGGTTCGGGAAATTACGCGTTGAGGTAGACATCACAGTCGACTTCTCTGCCACGCGAGCTTGGTTACCCATACACAGTGAACAGCCTGGAGTTTCAATACGTACCCCAGCGCGGCCAAAGATGCCATAGTAGCCCTCTTCGGTAAGCTGATCGCGGTCCATCTTGGTTGGCGGAGCCACCCATAGGCGTGTATCGAGTTGACCGGTAAAGTTATCGAGAAGCTTACCTGCTGCGCGGAAGTGACCAATGTTGGTCATACACGAGCCGATAAATACCTCATCAATCTGAGTGCCTTGCACCTCTGATAGCAGACGAGCATCGTCTGGATCATTCGGCGCACAAAGAATTGGCTCTTTGATCTCAGCGAGATCAATCTCAATCACGTGCGCGTATTCTGCATCACTGTCAGCTTCCATCAGCTCAGGTTTGTCCAACCACTCTTGCATCGCGACGATGCGGCGCTCAATGGTGCGGCGATCGCCATAACCTTCAGCAATCATCCACTTAAGCATGGTGATGTTCGAGTTAAGGTACTCTTCGATAGAGGCTTGTGAAAGCTTAACTGTACAGCCTGCTGCCGAGCGCTCTGCCGAAGCATCTGAAAGTTCGAAAGCTTGCTCAACAGTGAGGTGTTCAACGCCCTCAATCTCGAGTACGCGACCCGAGAACTCATTGATCTTACCGGCTTTCTCTACCGTCAGCAGGCCTTGTTTGATGCCGTAATAAGGGATGGCATGCACAAGGTCACGTAGCGTAATCCCTGGCTGCATCTCACCTTTAAAGCGCACCAAGATAGACTCAGGCATATCCAAAGGCATAACACCTGTTGCCGCGGCAAAGGCGACAAGACCAGAGCCAGCAGGGAAAGAAATCCCCAGTGGGAAACGAGTATGTGAGTCACCACCTGTACCTACCGTATCAGGTAGCAACATACGGTTCAGCCAAGAGTGGATAACACCATCACCCGGGCGAAGCGAGACGCCGCCACGGTTCTTAATGAAATCTGGCAGGGTGTGGTGAGTATTCACATCGACTGGTTTCGGATAGGCCGAGGTATGACAGAACGACTGCATCACCAAGTCAGCAGAGAAACCAAGACAAGCCAAATCTTTTAGCTCATCACGAGTCATAGGACCGGTGGTGTCTTGCGAGCCAACGGTGGTCATCTTCGGCTCACAGTAAGTGCCTGGGCGAATACCAGTAACACCACATGCTTTACCCACCATTTTTTGCGCCAGTGTGTAGCCTTTGCCTGAGTCGGCAACCTCACCTGGCTTGCGGAATACATCCGATGGCTCAAGGCCAAGCGACTGACGCGCCTTATCAGTCAAGCCACGGCCAATGATCAGTGGAATACGACCACCAGCACGTACCTCATCAATCAGCACATCCGTTTTTAACGAGAACTCAGCCAGTACAGCGCCTGTATCTTGGTTACATACCTTGCCTTCATATGGGTAGACATCAATCACATCGCCCATATTGAGCTTAGTCACGTCAACCTCGATTGGCAGCGCGCCCGCATCTTCCATAGTATTGAAGAAAATCGGGGCAATCTTGCCGCCAAGCACATAACCGCCACCACGCTTATTTGGTACACATGGGATATCTTGGCCCATAAACCACAGCACAGAGTTGGTCGCCGATTTACGCGATGAGCCGGTACCGACAACATCGCCAACATAAACCAGTTGATGACCTTTGGTTTTTAGCTCTTCAATCTGCTGGATTGGGCCGATTTCGCCCGGCTTATCAGGATTGATGCCCTCACGCGCATTTTTCAGCATCGCTAACGCGTGCACTGGGATATCGGGACGTGACCAAGCATCAGGGGCAGGAGAGAGATCATCGGTGTTGGTTTCACCAGTGACTTTAAATACGGTTAGGGTAACTTTTTCTGCCAGCTCTGGCTTAGACAAGAACCACTCAGCATCTGCCCAAGACTGGATCACTTGCTGTGCCAGTGCGTTACCCGCTTTGGCTTTCTCTTCGACATCGTAGAACGCATCAAACATCAGTAGAGTATGCGACAAAGCTTCAGCGGCAATCGGTGCAAGCTCACTATCATCGAGCAAGCTGATCAAAGGCTCAATATTGTAGCCGCCTTGCATCGTGCCAAGTAACTTGGCGGCTTTTTCGCGGCTTACTAGTGGTGATTCTACCTCACCTTTTGTGACAGCAGTGAGGAACCCAGCTTTAACATACGCGGCTTCATCAACACCTGGGGGGATACGATTCTCAAGTAGGTCAAGAATAAACTCTTCTTCACCTGCGGGTGGAGTCTTTAGCAACTCAACAAGTGCCGCCACTTGCTCAGCGTCTAATGGTTTAGGGACAACTCCTTCAGAAGCACGCTCTGCGACGTGTTTACGGTAGGCTTCAAGCACGACTATTTCCTCTCATTGCGGTCCATCCTTATAGTTAGAATAGGAGTGGACATCCTTGGAAAACTTGGCTTCTCCAGCGCCTTTGGCTCATTCAAATCGATTGTGGTCACTGCAAAATTTGGATGAACAGCGTCGAAGAGGCCAAACTGTGGGACGTAAGATAGCAAATTTAACGCAAAATTAAAATCTCATCAGCTTGACCAACATAGCAAGTTGTGGCAAAGCTGAGCTTTTTTAACCGTTTACTTAAATGAAGTGCCGATGATTAGGTAGACCGAATCCATATTTTGTTCGGTGCGACCATAAGCGAACATTATCGGGCCAATCGGCGAATCAACCCCGGCAAACACAGAGCCAGCCCTATACAGGTCAGCATTGTAGAACTCTACGTCCGTATCGTTCCATACCCCGCCATATTCGAGAGAAGCTCCAAGATAGATCGGTGATTTGAACATACCAAAGTCGTTATCAAACCAACGATAACGGTAAACCATACTGCCATAGACTAGGTTATTACCAATCAGGCTATTGCGCGAGATCCCTGATAGTTTCAAAAAGCCACCCAGCTCTTTTGGCGCAATAGGAAACTCACCCTTGGCGTTGTGTACAACGCCATAGTTGAAATTACCAACCAAGGTATGGCGCTTGTGGCTATGTGCCCCAATCATCTCGACCGAGAACTCTTGAACCTCGTCATTATCAATCCGCTCAATGAAATCGAAGCTGCTGTTTGGTCGAATTGAATCGATCGAATAGAGGTATTCAATATCGAAATAATAACCACGGTTCGGCAGCGCGAGGCTGTCCAAAGTATCATGGCGGAAGTTAACGAAGGCACCAACGCGGTCAAAATCAACACTGCCCGCTGATCGCAGTGTAGTGAAATCTGAACTGCCCACCGTATAGCGGCCACCGGCTTTGAACCTGCGCCATAACTCTCCTTGAAAGCCAAGTGCAAGCTCTGTCTCCAATGAGCTATAGGTAACTGGAACAAAATCGTCAAGTGCGCCCAAGCTAGGGTCGGGAATACTGTCTGTCTCTACGTCGATCGGCATCGTTCGTTGCTGTTCTGTGTAGGTGACATCGGCGATCGCAAACCAATTTAAACTCGAGGTCAACGGGGTATAAAAACCAGCTGCAGCGAGTTTATCGGTCCCCATCTCTATACTGGTAGTAAGCTCAGCACCATGGCGGTTAATATCGGTAAAGTTAACCGAGGCACCTAGCGCGTACTGGCTGGTGGTATCAAAATCATCTTCAAGGAAAAAACGCAAGCGCAGGTAGTTAGGCCCCCACTTTTTCTCGCGAACATCGATTCGCAGCACATTCTCCTGCTCACGCTGCTCATACTCGTAGGAGATCAGTTCAAAACGATCGAGGGCATACAGACTGTCAACACTCTCCTCAAGCTGCTCAAAACTGATCGCTTCACCTTGGGGGATCTTCAGTCGGCTATTGACCACCTCATCACTAAAGTGCGAATCATTATCGAATTCAATTCTGTCTATCGTCAGCTGATGACCAAAGGCGAGCTCTGCTCTTCTTGACTGTTTAAGGTCGATATAGGCCTGAAACTCTTCTCCAGAGACAGACAACGCCTGCAGCTGCTCACGCTGTTCTTGAGCGATGAGATACCCCTTATTGAAGGCATGTGGCATGCGCTCAAACTCGGTGGTTTGCATATCGCCCACCTCAGGGCGTAAGAAAATATCATCATCATCCAGAAGGGCCTTTTGTTCGCGTGTACTGCGGCGCACCATGTAGTTTGATATCTGATCAGCAACGGTAAACAAATTGGTAAACTCATCCAAATCTTTGTAATCGCTACTAATGTCTACAGCAATGACAATATCGGCCCCCATCTCATAAGCCACATCCACTGGCATATTATTGGTCACGCCACCATCCACCAGCAGCCGCCCATCAATCTCATACGGTGGCAGCGCGCCGGGCACCGACATACTGGCCATCATCGCATCAACCAAAAAACCATCATCGATCACCACTGGCTCAAGCTCGACAATGTCACTTGCCACCGAACGATATGGGACTGCCAGTTGATCAAACGAGTCAAGCTTGGCCACGTTACCTGTCGTTTCACGCAACAGCTTCAGCATGCCCTGCCCTTGGACGATACCTCGGCGAGCACGAAACTCCCCCCAACCAATACCAAGCTGGGGGTTGATGGTATACCTGTCCTCATGCTCTTTATCGCGAATCTGCCGCTCACTGCGCTCAATCCGATCACGATAGCCGCCATTCCAATCGACACTGTAGATAAAGCTCTCGATCTCATCTGCAGACATCCCAGTCGCATAAAGACCACCAACAAAGGCGCCCATACTGGTACCCGTGATGTAATCGACGGGGATCTGCATCTCTTCCAGTGCCTTCAATACCCCAATATGGGCCGCTCCTTTTGCACCACCACCAGCAAGTACTAAAGCTATCTTCGGCCGCGCTTTAATCGTATCAGAAGATGCATCTGACACATGTGATGAGGCAAAAGCCAAGGTTGAAGCGCTTATCAGAAAACAACTGAGCAGCAGACATCGAAACATATTCTTCCTATGTAAGTGATTAAAGGGCAAATTACATTCTAGCGGGAAAATAGCCCTTTCAACCACCCAATTGGATTCGATTCGCAACCTTGCTTAAATCGCTCTTCCGGATCCCATACCGGCAGCTTAAACTCACTGCGGCAGTTGTACGCCAGTGCGCCGTTATTTTGATGGCTAAACCCAACCGTTGAAATCTGTTGTGGCCATGGCAAAACCAGCCTTTGTGGTACTCGATCGCCCAGATAATGGGCGTAAACACGCAGAGCACCACTCGAGCCGGTAAGGTTGGTCGGTAAGTTGTCATCTCGACCTAGCCAAACCGTGGTCACCTCTCGCCCATCGACCCCAACAAACCAACTATCGCGCGTATCATTACTGGTACCGGTTTTACCTGCCAGTTGCGCCCAAGCAAATTGAGAATGGAGATAACGTCCAGTACCACTGACTACGCCATGTTTCATTGCGTAAGTGGTCAGCCACGCCGCCTGTTCAGGCACAGCTTTGGAGACGCGTGGTAGTGAGTCAAACAACACCCGACCATCGTTATCTACGACCGAGCGCAGTGCCGACAACGGAGCGATACGCCCACTGTTGGTCAGGGTTTGATACATCTGCGCCACTTGATATGGCGTTAGGGTAAACGAGCCAAGCAGCATCGAGGGCACCTCACGGATCTCTTCGCGATCGACGCCAAGCTTTTCAAACGTATCAATCACTTTAGGTAGGCCAAGATCCATTCCGAGCTGCACGGTAGGCACATTCAGTGACTTAGACAGCGCCTCGTAAAGCGGAACCTCACCACGGAATTGACGATCGTAGTTTCTCGGGCTCCACTCATTGCCCTGATTACCGCGCAAGGTAATCGGCTTGTCCAGCAGCGTGGTCGATAACTGGTACTCTGAAGGCTGAGACAGGGCCGCTAGATACACCGCGGGCTTGGCTAATGAGCCAATCTGACGACTGGCGTTGAGCGCACGATTAAAGCCATCATAGCCGGTGCGCTTGCCACCCACCATAGCGCGGATCTCACCCGTTTGACGATCGACGGCGATCGCTGCTCCCTCAAGCCCATCACCACCAACACGCTCAAGCTCAGGGACCTTAGTCGCAATCGCTTTCTCAAGCTTGGTTTGTGAGACTGGGTCAAGTGAGGTAAAAACCCGCAGTCCAACACCAGAGCGAAACGCGCTGCCGACCTTTTCGCTTAGCTCGCGATTCACCTGTTGAAAGTACGCTGGCTGACGACTTGCGATGTGAGGATTATCCTGAATATCCAGTGGTCGACCGATCGCTTCTTCGTACTCACTCGGGGTCAACTGGTGATTCTGCATCATTAGGCGCAGCACCAAATCGCGGCGCTGCCTGGCGCGCTCTGGGAAGCGAACGGGATTGTAGTAAGACGGTCCTTTGACCATCCCAACTAGCAGTGCGAGCTGATCGATGCGCAGCTCTTGAAGAGGTTTACCGAAGTACAGTCGAGAGGCAAGACCAAATCCATGTACGGCCTGCCCACCGCTTTGACCTATGTAGACCTCGTTAAGGTACGCCTCTAGGATTCGGTCTTTATCGTAACGATAGTCAAGTATAATGGCGATATACGCTTCGCGAAGCTTGCGCCACAAGGTACGATCGCTAGAGAGGAATAAATTTTTCGCCAATTGCTGCGTTAGGGTACTCCCCCCTTGAACCGTGCGCCCCGCCTTAATATTGGCCAAGAATGCCCGCACAATGGCAATTGGAGACACGCCGTCGTGCTGATAGAAGTGGCGATCTTCTGTGACCAGCAGGGCGTCAACCATAATATCTGGGAACTGTTCACGTTTGAGATACAGTCTCTGCTCATCGACGTTTTTTTCCAGCATGCCAAGCAGCTTAGGGTCAATATGCAGATAGCCAAGATCACGACCACGGTCGAGTGACTGGATGCGCTCCAACTGTAAGTCGTTAAAGTGCAACATTACATGGCGTTCAGCCTCTTTGCCATCGGTGAACTCAAAGCCGCGACGCATCAGCTCGATGCGTGTCGATGAGGAAGAGTACTCTCCGGGATACCTTGGCGTGGCGACCTTACGATAATTGAGCACATCAAGCTCATTGCGCATCTCTTGAATACTGAACTCTTGACCCGGTGTCAGGGTCAAGACGCGTGCGTAAACCACCGTCGGTAGATCAAACAACTGCCCGTCAAACTTCTGTCGCACTAGAGTGTCTAAATAGATCCCCACTACGAGCAAAACGGCTACCAAGGCCAATGAGCCCTTCCAAAACAGAGACCACAATGATCTAAGCCAGTTGCGTTTGATGCTACGTTTGGTGCGCAAAGTGGTCCGTTTTGTGGGCTTTGCTTTAGCTGGCGTTTTCTTCGCGGCCGTTGCGCGGCGCTTGGTGGGCGGATTTTTCTTCGATTCGCTCATGATTATCGTCTTTTATTTCCCCAATTGACGCTTGGTCTTGGTGGTCGCTTGATGCGCTGCAGGATCATCTGGCCACACATGCTTGGGGTAGCGTCCCTTCATCTCTTTTTGCACCTCTTTGTAGGAGCCAGCCCAAAAACCGGCTAGGTCTTTGGTGATCTGCAGAGGCCGTTGTGCGGGCGATAGCAGTTCAATCACCACTGGCACTCGCCCCTGCGCCACCGTTGGCGATTGCGGCTCACCAAACATCTCCTGCATTCTCACCGAGAGCGTTGGCTCTTGTCCTTGCTGGTAATATAACGACTGAGCGCGTCCTGTGGGTAAAATAATTTTCTCTGGTAGCCACTCATTGAGCTGCTGATCGAGTGGCCAACCGAGGCGCGCCAGCAAAGCGGCTTGAATATCGACTTGTGTCAGCTGCTTGGCGCTATTAATACCATTTAGATAAGGCATCAGCCACTGCTCAAGCTCGTTTTTGAGTGAGAGCTTATCCATGGTAGGCCATGGTTGCTCGGGCAGCCAATCCACTGCACATAGTATCCGTTGGTGAAGCTGCTCAACCGTTTTATTCCAATTGAGTACCCCCAGACCTTTACGCTGCACATAGCTAAGGAGTGCCCTAGCCATTTGACTCTTATCAGGCTCTGGCAGAGATTCTGTGCGCACAATCAGCTTGCCAAGACACGTGCGCCGCTCAGCAACAAGGCGCCCTTTACTGTCACTCCAGTCAACCTGCTCACTGACTGTCATAAAATGGGGAGAGAGCACTTCAAGCTCCTCCAATTCGAGGCGACAAGCTAATTGGATCACGCTTGCTTGGCCACTGGTGCCCATCAGATCCACAGCGACAATATACCCCGGTTCAGCAAACAACGTCGGATCATATACCTGACCACCATGTCCGTTAGCGAGGCGGTATTCCTGCCCTTCGCGGCGACGCTTTTGCGCGATACGATCTGGGTAAGCATGCGCCAGTGCTAAAGCCAAGCCTCCCTCACTCAACAGCTTCGGGTCGATTGTCGTACCAAGCTTACGCGCCAGACTGTCAATACGTCGCTTGAGCAGTGATTGTCTGTCGTGACGCCCCGATTGATAGCGGTGCAGCGAATGGCCAAGGTCAACCACATTGCGCTCCGGCTCTTCCGTCAACGCCGCCGCAACAATCGCCTCATTAAGCAACTGAGGCGACTGCGCTTTGGCTTGCAGCAGCATAGTCGCTAAACGAGGCTCTAATCCGAGTTGATAGGCTTGCTTACCCATCGAGGTCAGACGCCGCTGCGCATCAATCAGTCCAAGCGATGCCAATAGGTCGTATGCTTGATTCATTGCCGCTGGTGCTGGCGTATCGAGCCACAACAGTTCACTGGGGTCTTGCGTTCCCCAGTTGAGCAATTCCATCGCCAAAGGAGCCAGATCGGAGTGGAGGATATCCGGTGATGGCACTAGAGGCTGCGAGGTCATTTGCGTCTCGGAGTAAAGGCGCACACACACACCGGGCTCCAGTCGCCCGGCGCGGCCACTGCGCTGCTGAGCAGAAGATTGAGCTATGCGCACCTCTTCCAGACGTGTGATCCCAGTAGTGAGGTCAAAGCGCGCCACTCGCTCTTGGCCCGAGTCCACCACCATACGAATGCCCTCAATGGTCAATGAGGTTTCCGCGATATTGGTGGCCAGCACCACTTTGCGCCGCCCATTACTCGAGGGAGCGATCGCTTGTTGTTGCTGCTTGAAGTCCAAACTGCCATAAAGTGGCAACACATCGATATCCTTGCTGAGCTGACCGGACTCTCGCAGCCGATTTTCCACCTGCCTAATGGCCGCGACACCTGGCAAAAATCCCAACAGCGAGCCTGACTGGCTAGCCATCAATTGCTGGATCTGAGCGCTCATCACGTTGGTTAGGCGCTCATTGGGGGTCAGTGGTCGATAGCGATGTTCGACGGGATAGGCGCGCCCTTGCGATTCAATATAGCGCGCATCAGGCAGAAGCTTTTGCAGCGCCTCGTCATCAAGCGTTGCCGACATAACAACTAAAGTTAGGTCATCACGCAATGCCGACTGGATCTCTAGACTGAGTGCCAATGCCGTATCCGCATGCAGACTACGCTCATGAAACTCATCAAACACAATCACATCTACCCCCATAAGCTCAGGGTCCGACTGGATCATCCGAGTTAGAATCCCCTCAGTCACAATCTCAAGCCGGGTATCACGACTGACCTTATTTTCTCCTCGGATCCGATAACCAATCTGCTCACCGACTTTCTGGCCACACTGCGCCGCAAGGTAACTGGCAATGCTTTTCGCCGCAAGACGACGCGGCTCGAGCATGATGATCTTGCCACTGCCTTGATGCTGCTCAAGCAACTTAAGGGGGAAATAGGTTGACTTACCGGCACCGGGCGCCGCTTTGAGGATAACTTGGGCAGATTGCTTAACCGCCTCAAGCAGTTGCGGCAGAACAGAGATGATAGGTAGTTGTGACAACTCACGATTCCTGTGATGTAATGTTTGCCCATATTCTAACCCCAAGTCAGCACGGATGCAGCTCTCTTGCTTAGACCTTACCGAGACCTTGCGAAGACCGGGCTGACATAATCGCTCAACAACCTTTGAATTCACCACCGATTATGAAATTTGATACTCCCCTTGAATCGGCGACATTGATTAAGCGTTACAAGCGCTTTTTGGCCGACATCACCCTTGCCGATGGCTCAGTGCGTACCATCCACTGCGCCAACACAGGCGCCATGACTGGCTGCGCCGATCCCGGTGATACTATATGGTACTCCACCTCCGACAACCCCAAGCGCAAATATCCCAACAGTTGGGAGCTGACTGAAAAGCCCAACGGCGATATGATCGCGATTAACACCATTCGTGCTAACCAGCTGGCTGTTGAGGCGATTCATAACGGTACCATCAGCGAGCTTCAGGGCTACGAGTCACTACGCACCGAGGTAAAATACGGCCAGGAGAGTAGTAAAATTGACATATTGCTCGAGGATAATCAGCGCCCTTCTTGCTATATAGAGGTCAAAAGTGTCACCCTGCTCGATGCGCAGGACCCAGGACAAGGCTACTTCCCCGATGCGGTCACCACACGCGGCCAAAAACACCTGCGTGAGCTGCAAGAGGTCGCACAATCAGGGCAAAGGGCAGTTTTATTGTTCACTATTTTGCACTCAGGGATTGAAAAAGTCGCTGCTGCCCACCATATAGACGCGAAATATCATCAATTGTTGAAACAAGCACATTCAGCAGGTGTCGAAGTACTGTGCTATAAAGCAGTACTTACTCAGCGAGAGATCCAACTGCAAAACGCTGTACAATTTGTACACACTGGGCAATAAAAATGCCGTCGTGTTCACATAGATAGACAGTTTGTCCCGGATCGTTTGCCACACTTGCTGCTTTCTGCTATAGATACCCGCCTTATACCAACTGTAGGAAACAGTTGGCTAGGTGTTATTAGGAGATGCTGTATGCCAGAATCTAAGAAAAAAGCGCTAGGCATCCTAGCTATTGCTGGAGTTGAGCCGTACCAAGAAAAGCCAGGTGAAGAGTATATGTCACCGGAGCAAATGGCTCACTTTGAAGCAATTTTGAAAGCTTGGCGCGACCAGTTACATCAAGAAGTAGACCGTACCGTTCACCATATGCAGGACGAAGCGGCTAACTTCCCAGATCCCGTAGACCGTGCATCTCAGGAAGAGGAGTTCAGTTTAGAGCTACGTAACCGCGACCGCGAACGTCGCCTGATCAAGAAGATTGAAAAGACCCTAACCAAAATCGAAGAAGACGATTTTGGCTTTTGTGAGTCTTGTGGTATCGAAATCGGTATCCGTCGTCTAGAGGCACGTCCGACCGCTGATCTTTGTATCGACTGTAAAACACTTGCAGAGATCAAAGAGCGTCAGATGCAGGGTTAATTGGTCTCGACTGATTGTCACAAGGGAGCCTAGGCTCCCTTTTGTTGTTTTTAGAAAGGTTGTTTTACCAAGCTAGGATAAGGCATGAGTCACTACGTCGGTCGCTTTGCGCCCTCACCATCAGGGCCGCTACACTTTGGTTCTTTGATTGCCGCGCTCGGCAGCTATTTTCAAGCCAAGTCTTCACAGGGGCAATGGCTGGTACGGATTGAAGATCTCGACCCGCCACGCGAGCAGCCCGGTGCTGCCGATTCCATCTTACGTACCCTGGAAGCCTATCAGCTTGGCTGGGACGGTGAGGTGGTGTACCAGAGTCAGCGTCATGGCCTCTATCAAGCGCAGATAGATAAATGGTTGAACTCAGGCGAGGCTTACTACTGCCGCTGCACTCGCAAGCAAATCAAAGCCATGGGTGGCTTTTACAATGGGCACTGCAGACCATTGCAAATCAGTGACTCAACTGACTGCGCGGTAAGACTGCATATCCAACAACCGGTCACAGAGTTTAACGACCTAAAACACGGCCGTATCCAACTACCGAGTGCACTGGCGGCCGAGGATTTTATTATCCGTCGCCGTGATGGCTTGTATGCCTACAACCTTGCGGTGGTGCTGGATGATATCGACCAAGGGGTGACCGAAGTGGTGCGCGGGGCCGACCTGATTGAGCCAACCGGGCGTCAGATGTCGCTCTATCATCAACTCAATCAGCCACTGATCAGCTACCTCCACCTGCCTTTGGCACTGGATAGCAACGGCAATAAACTGTCAAAACAGAACCATGCACCGGCGATTGATGCGCTCGATACCAAGGCGACTTTGCTCGATGCAATGGCGTGTTTGGGCTTTGCCATCGAACCGTCATTGAGCGACGGTACGATAGAAGAAATCATCGCTTGGGGCGTGCGCCACTGGCATGTGAGCCAACTGCCAGAGAGCACCGAGATCACGCCAAGATTCTCAAATGGCTCGGTCTAGGCTATTATTAGCCGCAAATTGTGCGCCGCATTCAAGATTGCCGCCGTAAAATACACACAAAATATCGAAACTTCATGAACATAAACGACCAAACATCGATGATATATCCAGAACTGTCGCTAAATATTATTGCTCGCGAGCAGCACAATATTTCGCGCAAACAGATCAGTGATAACGCGCTAAAAGTCCTTTACCGACTCAATGGGGCAGGTTTTCAAGCCTTTCTTGTCGGTGGCGGAGTTCGCGATCTCCTGCTTGGTGGCCAACCGAAAGACTTCGATATTGCAACCAACGCCACGCCAGAGCAGATCAAGGCGCTGTTTCGTAACTGCCGATTAATCGGCCGTCGCTTTCGTCTAGCTCACATTATGTTTGGCCGCGATATTATCGAGGTGGCGACGTTCCGTGGTCATCATCAAGAGACCAGCAAGAATATCTCACAAAAGTCTGATGCCGGACTTCTGCTGCGCGATAACGTCTACGGCACCATTGACCAAGATGCCGAGCGCCGCGACTTCAGCATTAACGCGATGTACTACAGCATCGAAGACTACAGCATCCATGACTACGCCGGCGGTGTAGAAGACTTGGAAGATAAGCTAGTGCGTCTGATCGGTGACCCTGAGACGCGTTATCGCGAAGATCCAGTGCGCATGCTGCGCGCGATCCGCTTTGCGGTTAAGCTCGACTTTGATATCGAAGAAGACACGGCAGAGCCAATTGAATACTTAGCTCCGCTGCTGCGCGATATCCCAGCCGCGCGCCTGTACGAAGAGTCCCTTAAGATGCTCCAGTCAGGCTTTGGTCTTGAGACCTATCACCTGATGCGTGAATACAACTTGTTCCAGCAGCTCTTCCCACGCGTGGCAGAGCACTTTACTGACGACTACGAGTCGCTGACCGAACAGATGCTTGACCTGTCTTTGGACTCAACCGATCTGCGCCACGATGAAGGCAAGCGTATCAACCCTGCGTTTATGTTTGCGGCTATCTTGTGGTACCCGGTCAAAGCGCTCGCCGATGAGTTTGTTGCCACGCGTAAAATGACCGAGTACGACGCGATCATGGAAGCAGGTAACGTCGTGCTGGATGAGCAGGTGCGTAGCACTGCGATCCCACGTCGCCATACCGCTACCATTCGCGAGATCTGGCAGTTGCAGTTGCGCCTGCCGCGTCGCACGGGTAAACGCGCGTTTCGCTTGATGGAGCTCAATAAATTCCGCGCTGGCTTTGACTTCCTAGAGATGCGTGGAGAGATTGAACAGGGCGAAACCAAACAGCTCGCTGACTGGTGGGCAAAATTCCAAACGGCTGGGCGCACCATGCGTCAAGCGATGGTTGCCGATCTCGATGAGAAAGGGACGGGTAAGTCTCCACGCCGCCGTCGCAGCCGAAGCAAGAAGAGTAAGCCGCAGTCATGATCACCGTGTACATCGCCATTGGCAGTAACATGGCGCAACCGGTCGAACAGGCACTGCGAGCCATCGAAGCATTAAAGACACTGCCAAAATCTCAGTTTATCTGTAGCTCTCAGCTGTACTCTAGCACCCCGATGGGGCCTCAGGATCAGCCTGACTACATCAACGCGGTGGCTGAGATCCACACCGAATTAACGCCCCTTGAGCTGCTCGATTGCACCCAAGCGATTGAGCTTGAGCAAGGGCGTGTCCGTAAGGATGAACGCTGGGGACCAAGAACCCTAGATCTCGACTTGATTCTTTACGGCAATGAGGTGATAGATTCCGAGCGCCTCACCATCCCACATTATGGGATGAAAGTGAGAGAATTTGTCCTCTATCCGCTCGCAGAAATCGCACCAAGTTTAACACTCCCTGATGGGAGCGAGCTCTCTGACCTTCTAAACCAGGTTGATAAAAACGGGCTCGACATTTGGCAATCATAGCCAAATCCTAGTAAGGAAAAATCATGAAAAAAATCAATATCAACGACCTAATGAAGTGGAAACACGAAGGTCGTAAATTTGCCAGCTCTACCGCTTACGATGCGAGCTTTGCGCAACTTTTTGAAGGCCAAGAAATGCCGGTACTGTTGGTCGGTGACTCACTGGGCATGGTTCTACAGGGTCAAAACGACACCCTACCAGTGACTGTCGATGATATCGCCTACCACACGCGCTGTGTGCGCGCTGGTAGCCCAAATAGCCTATTGATGGCCGATATGCCGTTTATGAGCTACGCAACCCCTGAGCAAGCGTGTGAGAGCGCAGGTAAGCTGATGCGTGCCGGTGCCAACATGGTCAAGCTTGAGGGTGGTGACTGGTTGGTTGATACGGTGAAAATGCTTACTGAGCGCGCCGTACCTGTGTGTGCGCATCTAGGTCTAACCCCTCAGTCGGTGAATATCTTTGGTGGCTACAAGGTGCAGGGCCGCGAGCAAGACAAGGCTGACCGTATGGTGCGTGATGCTCTTGCACTGCAACAAGCGGGCGCGCAAATTGTCCTACTAGAATGTGTTCCTGCGGATCTGGCGGCGCGCATCACCGAGGTACTGGATGTGCCGGTGATTGGCATTGGTGCTGGTAATGGCACTGATGGTCAAATCCTAGTGATGCATGACATGTTTGGCATTTCTGCCAATTATATGCCGAAGTTCTCAAAGAACTACCTAGCCGAGACTGGCGATATGCGCCAAGCCGTTGCAAAATACATCCAAGAAGTGGAAGCAGGGAGCTTCCCGGATGCTGCGCACACAATAGCTTAGAGGAACCAGCATGCAGTCATTTGATGATATT
The DNA here is from genome assembly GCF_055391395.1 of Vibrio sabulosilitoris. Lineage (NCBI taxonomy): Bacteria > Pseudomonadati > Pseudomonadota > Gammaproteobacteria > Vibrionales > Vibrionaceae > Vibrio > Vibrio sabulosilitoris. The sequence continues at coordinate 997,091 of NZ_AP029599.1, read as the reverse complement.
GCGTTACTGCGCGAGCAGATCAAGCTTTACAAGCGTGAAGGACGTAAAGTGGCGTTTGTTCCCACCATGGGCAACCTGCACGACGGCCACCTTACACTGGTCCGCAAGGCTCGCGAGCACGCGGATGTGGTGGTGGTGAGTATTTTTGTCAACCCAATGCAGTTTGACCGTGCTGACGACTTAGCCAACTACCCTCGCACCATGGACGCTGATCTTGAGAAGTTATCAGCAGAAGCGGTCGAGGTAGTGTTCACTCCAACGCCTGAGATGATGTACCCACAAGGACTTGACTCTCATACCTCGGTTGAGGTCCCTGGACTGTCGACCATGCTTGAGGGGGCCTCAAGACCAGGTCACTTCCGTGGCGTGGCAACCGTGGTCACTAAGTTGTTCAATATTGTTCAGCCTGACGTGGCATGCTTTGGTGAGAAAGACTTCCAACAGCTAGCGGTGATCCGCAAGATGGTTGAAGACTTGGCAATGGATATGGAGATTATTGGCGTTGCGACCGTGCGCGAGATGGATGGTCTTGCGATGAGCTCACGCAATAATCTGTTGACCATCGATGAGCGCCAGCGTGCGCCTGTTTTGGCCCGCACCATGCGCTGGATCAGCAGTGCTGTGCGCGGCGGTCGTGATGATTACGCTTCTGTGATTGAAGATGCCAATGATCAGCTGCGTGCTGCTGGTCTTAATCCAGATGAAATCTTCATTCGCGATGCTCGTACTCTACAAGCGGTAACACCGGAGTCAACTCAAGCGGTGATCCTGATGTCGGCCTTCCTTGGTAATGTGCGTTTGATTGATAATCAAACCATCGATCTAGCAACCGAAAAAGATGATGTGGAAGCCGAAACATCAAACTCTGCAGCAGATTAAGCGCCTAGAGCGCTTGGGTTACAGATAGTAAAAAGGTCAGCTTGCGCTGACCTTTTTTGATGACATTGGCTTTGTGACGGTTAAGAGCGTAGCCCAATCCCCTTGCTCACCAAGTGATGCGCCACGCCGTACAGGGCCAAGACAAATACACTTAGCACACCAAATGAGGTCACGATCCCGACATCAGATACGCCAAGGAAGCCGTAGCGGAACGCGTTGACCATGTAGACGATTGGGTTGACCTGTGACACTCCCTGCCAAAAATCCGGCAGCAAACTGATAGAGTAGAACACCCCGCCAAGGTAGGTCAGCGGCGTCAAGATAAAGGTTGGGATAATTGAGATATCATCGAAGGTCTTAGCAAATACTGCGTTAATCAAACCGCCGAGCGAGAACACCACCGAGGTCATAAACACCGTCGCAATAATGATGCCCCAGTTTTGTACCTGGAGATCAACAAACAGCAGCGAGACGAGGGTGACGATCGCGCCCACTAGTAGGCCGCGCGTCACACCGCCCATCACAAAGCCAGCAATGATCACGTAGTTTGGTACCGGCGCGACCAATAGCTCTTCAATGTTCTTCTGAAACTTAGCACTAAAGAACGACGAGGCGACGTTCGAGTATGAGTTGGTGATCACCGACATCATAATCAGACCAGGAACGATGTACTCCATGTAGCTAAAACCGCCCATCTCCCCAATTCTTGAGCCAATCAGGCTACCAAAAATGATGAAGTAGAGCGTCATAGTGATCGCAGGCGGCACCAAGGTTTGCACCCAGATGCGAGTAAAACGATTGATCTCTTTGGTCAGCAGGCTTTTAAATGCCGTCCAGTACAGTTGATACATAATAAATCCTTACTTAACCGAGCCAGAGTTTGCGCCCGACTGCTCACGCACTATGGTCACAAACAGCTCTTCAAGGCGGTTGGCCTTGTTGCGCATCGATAGCACTTGAATCCCCTGCTCAGAGAGCTGGGTAAAGATATCGTTCAGGCCTTGGGTCTTCTCAATCTCGATCTCGAGCGAGCCATTGACGAAATGTTGGCTATTGACACCGCTAAGGGTTGGCGCAGCTGAGTCCTCAGCCAGGTCAAGAATAAAGGTCTCAACGTGCAGCTTACTCAGCAGATCCTTCATGCTGGTGTTTTCAATCAGCTCACCACGGTTGATGATACCGATATTGCGACACAGCATCTCTGCCTCTTCAAGGTAGTGAGTGGTCAAGATAATCGTGATCCCTTGAGAGTGATTAATCTCCTTCAAGAACTCCCACATTGACCGGCGCAGCTCAATATCAACCCCAGCCGTTGGCTCATCTAAGATCAACAGTTTCGGCTCGTGCATTAAGGCGCGTGCGATCATCAAGCGGCGTTTCATCCCACCCGAAAGGTTGCGTGCTCGCTCAGCGCGTTTCTCCCACAAATCCAGCTTGGTCAGATACTTTTGCGCTCGCTGCTTAGCTACATCGCGCGGCACACCGTAGTAACCCGCTTGCTGCAGTACGATCTGCTCAACGGTTTCAAACTGGTTAAAGTTAAACTCTTGAGGTACTAAACCTAAGTTCTGCTTAGCAAGCTCGAGATCCGTATCGATATCAAAGCCAAAGACCTTCACCTCACCCGAGGTTTTGTTGACCAAAGATGACACCACCCCAATCGAGGTCGACTTGCCGGCTCCATTTGGCCCAAGCAGGGCGTAAAAATCGCCCTTTTGCACTTTAAGGCTGATCCCCTTGAGCGCCTCAAAGCCACCCGCGTAGGTCTTACGCAGGTTTTCAATTTCTAACGCGTACATAGCTATTCTTCACTGTCTATATGGAAAGCGCTAGCAAACACGACAGTCGCTAGCAATGCGCACAGTCTATCGCCGAACCAACACAACTACAATTTATATTTCCATACTATTGGAAATATAGAGGCGAGAAGCGAGAAGCGAGAAGCGAGAAGCGAGAAGCGAGAAGCGAGAAGCGAGAAGCGAGAAGCGAGAAGCGAGAAGCGAGAAGCGAGAAGCGAGAAGCGAGAAAATTTTTCAACCTTTACCACCACTGTCAAGTGTTACTCCACCTCGAGCGAAGCGTTCTCGCAGGGCAAAGCCCGATCTCGATTCTCGACTCTGCTTTTTCGCCTCTGCGAAGAAGTCTGAGCAGTGAAAAGCAAACGATTAAATAAGGAACACGATAACAAGATTGTGTATAGTGTCTTGAGTTTTTGAGATAGGGTTAACAAGCAAGATGCCTGAGATTAAAGAGTTATTTGACAACAACTCCAAGTGGTCCGAGTCGATTAAGGCCGAGACCCCAGAGTATTTTACCAAGCTTGAAGAGGGACAGAGCCCCGGCTTTCTATGGATTGGTTGCTCAGACAGTCGTGTTCCAGCAGAGCGCCTGACTGGGTTATATTCCGGTGAACTGTTTGTTCATCGCAACGTGGCTAACCAAGTCGTTCACACCGACCTCAACTGCTTGTCAGTTGTGCAGTACGCGGTAGACGTGCTCAAAGTGAAACACATCATTGTTTGTGGTCACTATGGCTGTGGTGGCGTTAATGCAGCGATCGATAACCCACAACTGGGTTTGATCAACAACTGGCTGCTGCACATCCGCGACCTGTATCGCACCCACAAATCTTCACTAGAAAAGCTGCCCCGTGAGCAATGGGGTGACAAGCTGTGTGAGATCAACGTGGCTGAGCAAGTCTACAACCTCGGTAATTCGACGATTCTACAATCGGCTTGGGAGCGTGGACAGGAGATCGAGATCCATGGCGTGGTGTACGGCATTGGCGATGGCGTGCTGAAAGACCTTGGTGTGCGCTGTAGAGATAATGACAGCCTTGATAGGAACTACCCTGCTGCGATGGAAAAAATCCTCAACACCGGCATATTAAAATAATCATTAAAAAAAGGAAGGCTGCTGCCTTCCTTTTATATTGAAGTGAGTTGAGAAACGGGTTCGCCCTAGAGATTGCGCCGCAATAGTGCCACTGCCACGACTAAGAACACCACGCTAGGTGCTATCGCACCAATAGCCGGAGAGAAACCGTACACTAGGCTTAATGGCCCAAAGAATTCACTCGATATGTAGAAAGCAAAACCGGCGACGACCCCGGATAAAATTCGGGCCCCCATCGTCACGCTACGCAGCGGACCAAACACAAACGACAGCGCCATCAACATCATCACCGCAATTGAAAATGGCTGAGTGAGTTTTCGCCACAGTGCCAACTGATAACGCGATGGATCTTGCTCAGAGGCCTCGAGGTATTGGACATAATCCCACAAGCCACTGATAGGCAGCTCTTCCGGTTTCACGTTCACCACTGCCAATTTATCTGGCTCAAGTGAGGTACGCCACTCGAAGTTATCGACCTGCTGCTTGGAGATTTCCACCCCATCACTAAAGCTGGTCACCACCGCTTCTTGCATCTGCCAGACATTATTATCGACAAACTGCGCTTGCTCGGTAAATATCACTTTTTCTAAGTCGCGCTGGTTATCAAAGCGCCAGACATTAACGCCATATAGGTGTTCATCCTCGACCTTAGCAATGAAAATAAAGTCATTAGCGTCACGCGCCCACACACCAGTACGTACAGAAAGGATCTTACCGCCAGACAGCGCCGCCGCGCGCATATCACGCGCCATCACCTGCGCCTGAGGTGCCCCCCACTCACCAATCAAGGTAACACCAATCATGAGTGGTACCGCGGTTTTCAACACCGATACCCCAATGTTGAGCTTAGACACACCTGCCGCTTGCATCACCACCAACTCTGAGCTCGCCGCCAAAGCGCCAAGACCAATCAGCGCGCCAAGTAGCGCTGCCATAGGGAAAAACATCTCTATGTCGCGCAGTGAGCTGAGCAGCACGTACAACAGGGCCTGCAGCAGGTCATAGTTGCCATCACCGACGCGCCGCACTTGGTCAACAAACTTGATGATGCCTGAGAGACCTACAAACGTTGCAAGCACCATTGACGAAGTAACGATAATGGTGCGACCGATATACCAATCTATTAACTTAAACACGAGCCTTGGCTATCCTTTTCTGTCTTAGTCTATCTTTAATCTTACGCGCGAAAATACTGTCAAAACTGTTGGCACTGATCGCCGAGATTAGCAAGGCAAAATGGATCGGCCACATGCCGATTTCACTGGCTATCCGTCCATCCTCGATTGCTGACTTGGTGGCACTGATCGACAAAAAGTACGCCAGATAGATCAAGATAGCCGGCCCCATTTTGGCAAAACGTCCCTGACGTGGGTTAACCGCGGATAGCGGCACCACCAGCATGGTAAGCAGCGGGATACACACCACCAAAGCGATACGCCAATGCAACTCCCCTTGTGCTCGCGGATGCGGGTTCTCAATCAGGTCAAGCGTTGGCATCGCGACCCATTTCCGATCACGACGTTTAACCTCACGCTGACCAATCACCCCAGCGTACTGCTCAAAGTGGGTGATCTGATAGTCAACACGCGTGGGCAGGCCCTCGTAGCGCGTTCCGTCGTACATATTGATCACTTGGCGCCCATCACTGGTCTCCTGCACTAAGCCGGATTTAGAGAACATCACGCTCGGTAAGATCGAGTCTTTTGGTCGCAGCTGAGCCACGAACACACTCTGCAGCTCCTGACCTTGAATATCATCGATAAACACCACCGAAGACCCATCCGGAGTGCGCTGGAAATGCCCTTTTTTGAGCAGCTCAACGCTGTTCTCGGCGGCAAACTCTTCGAGCATTCTCGCCTCTTTATCCAGTGCCCAGGGGGCTAACCACAGTGCATTGAAGGCAGCAAGCGTGCCGGTAATCACCGCAAGATACAGCGATGCCCGCACAAGAAATTTATTGCCAATCCCGGTGGCATTCATCACCGTGATCTCACTCTCTGCATACAAGCGACCAAAGGTCAGCAAGATACCGATATACAGACTGAGTGGCAGCATCAGAAGGCCCATGGCAGGCATATTTAGGCCTACAATAGACAGGATCATTCGTGCTGGCACATCCCCATCGGAGGCATCGGCCAAAACTTGAATAAAACTCTGGCTGAAAAACACTAAAAACAGGACAAAGAAGATAGCAAATTGGCTTTTCAGTGTTTCCCGGATCAAATATCGAACAATAATCACGCTGAAATTACCTATACAAAACTTGTTTTTTTGGTCGAATAACTATAATTTCTGGATGAACCTTTTAATTTTATCTATTTTGTCTCAATGTTAAATAGAGGTTCAACTTCGCCAAAGCAAATACGCAGGTGAAAAAGAATCGTCATTATCTAACATTTAGCACTATTTGTCTTTAGGATGTAGGAGTACGCATGGAGTTCAGTGTAAAAAGTGGTAGTCCGGAGAAGCAACGCAGCGCCTGTATCGTCGTTGGCGTGTTTGAGCCGCGCCGACTTTCTCCAGTTGCCGAGCAACTTGATAAAATCAGTGACGGCTACATCAGCTCACTACTGCGCCGCGGAGATCTAGAAGGAAAACCAGGTCAGATGCTACTGCTGCATCAAGTACCGGGTGTGCTCTCAGAGCGCGTTCTGCTGGTTGGGTGCGGCAAAGAGCGCGAGTTGGGTGAGCGTCAATACAAAGAGATCATTCAAAAGACCATCAACACCCTTAACGAAACTGGCTCGATGGAAGCTGTGTGCTTTTTGACCGAGCTGCACGTCAAAGGACGCGACACCTATTGGAAAGTGCGTCAGGCCGTTGAGGCAACCAAAGATGGACTGTACACCTTTGACCAGTTTAAGAGCCAAAAACCTGAAACTCGTCGCCCACTGCGTAAATTGGTGTTTAACGTACCAACCCGCCGTGAGTTAAGCCTAGGTGAAAAAGCCATTAGCCACGGTTTGGCTATCTCATCTGGCGTCAAGGCGTCGAAAGATCTTGGCAATATGCCACCAAATATTGCCAACCCAGCATACCTCGCCTCTCAGGCACGTCGTTTAGCCGACGACTATGAGTCGATCACAACCAAAGTGATTGGTGAAGAGGAGATGGAGAAGCTCGGTATGACCTCATACCTTGCCGTTGGTCGAGGCTCGAAGAACGAGTCAATGATGTCGGTGATCGAATACCAAGGCAGCCCAGAGTCTGACGCCAAACCTATCGTTTTGATCGGTAAAGGCCTGACCTTTGACTCAGGCGGCATCTCTCTTAAGCCTGGCGAAGGCATGGATGAGATGAAGTACGACATGTGTGGCGCCGCTTCAGTATTCGGTGCGATGAAAGCACTGGCGAAACTCAACCTGCCTATCAACGTGATTGGCGTATTAGCCGGTTGTGAGAACATGCCAGGCAGCAATGCCTACCGCCCAGGCGATATCCTGACCACGATGTCAGGTCAAACGGTTGAGGTGCTTAATACCGACGCCGAGGGTCGCTTGGTTCTGTGTGATGCCCTCACCTACGCTGAGCGCTTTGAGCCAGACTGTGTGGTGGATGTCGCTACATTAACCGGCGCTTGTGTGATTGCCCTTGGCCATCACATCAGTGGCGTGATGTCGAATCACAATCCATTGGCGCACGAGTTGGTCAACGCTTCTGAGCAAGCTAGCGATCGCGCGTGGCGCCTGCCGATGGCGGATGAGTACCACGAGCAGCTCAAGAGCCCATTTGCTGATATGCAGAACATTGGTGGCCGCCCAGCGGGTACCATCACGGCTGGCTGCTTCTTGGCTAAATTTGCCAAAAAGTACAACTGGGCCCACATTGATATTGCAGGTACTGCTTGGAAATCTGGCGCAGCAAAAGGCTCGACGGGCCGTCCGGTCTCGATGCTTGTCCAATTCCTGCTGAATCGCAGTGGCCAAGAAACAGAAGAGTAAGATTCTGATTTTAAAAGGGCCGTAAGGCCCTTTTTTCTTTTTGGAGAACAGGCAAACCATGGCAACCGCGACCTTCTACATCATTAAGCCAGACAGTGAGCAAGCCAAAGTGCCGGGCCTGCTTGCTTACAGCGTGTTTCTTGCTCAGCACTTTGCCAAGCAAGGTGCTAAGGTCTATATCAATGGGCATGATAAGGCGCAAGCGGAGTCACTGGCGGAGCTTTTTTGGCAGGTCGAGCCGAGTGAGTTTATTGCCCACAACTTAGTTGGGGAAGGACCAAAGTACGGCACCAGCATCGAGATTGGTTACCCTGGGGTCAAGCCCTTGTGGAATCGCCAACTGGTAATTAATTTGGCGGAAAATAACACAACCTTTGCGCACAAGTTTGCCGAAGTGGTAGACTTCGTCCCTTGCGAAGAAAAAGCCAAGCAACTGGCGAGAGAAAGATATAAAATCTACCGTCAGAGCGGCTATCAGCTGCAAACTATCGATATTGAATATCAGTAACGGTCAATCCTTATACATAAGGCGATCTTGACCAAGATCCCTCACTTATAAAGATTGACTTCGCATTAACCATCAACGTATCCATTAAAAGAGCGCTATGGAAAAGACATACAACCCAACTTCAATTGAACAAGCTCTATACCAAGCTTGGGAAGAAAAAGGCTACTTTAAGCCACACGGTGACACGACGAAAGAATCATACAGCATCATGATCCCGCCACCGAACGTCACTGGTAGCCTACACATGGGCCACGCGTTCCAAGATACGATCATGGATACCCTGATCCGTGCTGAGCGCATGAAGGGCAAGAACACCCTTTGGCAGGTGGGTACTGACCACGCCGGTATCGCAACTCAAATGGTTGTTGAGCGCAAGATCGCAGCAGAAGAAGGCAAAACCAAGCACGATTACGGTCGTGATGCCTTTATCGACAAAATCTGGGAATGGAAGGGCGAGTCTGGCGGCACTATCACTAAACAGCTGCGTCGCCTAGGTGCATCAGTAGACTGGGATCGTGAGCGTTTCACTATGGATGACGGCCTATCGAATGCCGTACAAGAAGTGTTCGTGCGCCTCTACGAAGATGACCTTATCTACCGTGGTAAGCGCCTAGTTAACTGGGATCCAAAGCTGCACACGGCGATCTCAGACCTAGAAGTTGAGAACAAAGACAAGAAAGGCCACATGTGGCACTTCCGCTACCCGCTAGCGGATGGCGTTAAGACAGCGGAAGGCAAAGACTACATCGTGGTGGCAACCACGCGTCCAGAGACCATGCTGGGTGATACTGGCGTTGCAGTAAACCCTGAAGATCCACGCTACAAAGATCTGATCGGTAAAGAGCTGGTTCTGCCGATCGTTAACCGCCGCATCCCAATCGTTGGCGATGAGCACGCGGATATGGAGAAAGGCACAGGTTGTGTGAAGATCACCCCTGCGCACGATTTCAACGACTACGAAGTGGGTAAGCGTAACAACCTGCCGATGATTAACATCCTGACCTTTGACGCCAATATTCGCGCTGCGGCAGAGGTATTCACCACTAATGGTGAGCCAAGTGATGTTTACTCAACTGAGCTACCTGAAAAATACCAAGGCCTAGAGCGTTTTGCTGCACGTAAAGCGATCGTGGCAGAATTTGATGAGCTCGGTCTTCTCGAAGAAATCAAAGATCACGACCTAACAGTGCCTTACGGTGACCGTGGCGGCGTGGTTATCGAGCCGATGCTTACCGACCAATGGTACGTGCGCACAGCGCCGCTTGCTGAAACAGCGACCAAAGCAGTTGAAGATGGCGAGATCCAGTTTGTACCTAAGCAATACGAAAACATGTACTTCTCTTGGATGCGTGACATTCAAGACTGGTGTATCTCTCGTCAGCTTTGGTGGGGTCACCGCATTCCGGCTTGGTATGACAACGATGGCAACGTGTATGTTGGCCGCACTGAAGAAGAAGTTCGTGAGAAGAATGGTCTCGCACCAGTTGTGGTTCTGCGCCAAGACGATGACGTACTGGACACTTGGTTCTCTTCTGCACTTTGGACGTTCGGTACTCAGGGCTGGCCAGAAAACACGGATGATCTGAAGACCTTCCACCCATCAGATGTGCTGGTCACCGGTTTCGACATCATCTTCTTCTGGGTTGCACGCATGATCATGATGACCATGCACTTCTGTAAAGACGACGACGGCAAGCCACAAGTACCGTTTAAGACGGTTTACGTGACCGGCCTTATCCGTGACGAAAATGGCGACAAGATGTCGAAATCTAAAGGTAACGTACTTGACCCAATCGACATGATTGACGGTATCGATCTTGAGTCTCTGGTTGAGAAGCGCACTGGCAACATGATGCAGCCTCAGCTAGCGAAGAAGATCGAGAAGAACACGCGTAAGACGTTCGAAAATGGTATCGAACCATACGGTACTGACGCACTGCGCTTTACCCTAGCTGCGATGGCATCGACAGGCCGCGACATCAACTGGGATATGAAGCGCCTAGAGGGTTACCGTAACTTCTGTAACAAGCTATGGAACGCAAGCCGTTACGTGCTGATGAACACCGAAGAGCAAGATTGTGGCTTTGGTGAAGGTGAGATTGAATTCTCTCTAGCAGATAAGTGGATCGAGTCTCAGTTCGAGCTAGCAGCGAAAGAGTTCAATGGTCACATTGATAACTTCCGTCTTGATATGGCTGCGAACACGATTTACGAGTTCATCTGGAACCAATTCTGTGACTGGTACCTAGAGCTGACCAAGCCTGTTCTATGGAAAGGCAACGAGGCACAACAACGTGGTACTCGTCGTACGCTAATCACTGTGCTTGAAAAGACGCTACGCCTGGCTCACCCAGTGATCCCATATATCACCGAGACTATCTGGCAAAGCATCAAGCCGCTAGTTGACGGCGTTGAAGGCGACACCATTATGCTACAGGCTCTGCCTCAATATGATGAAGCAAACTTCAACCAAGACGCACTGGATGATATCGAGTGGGTGAAGACCTTTATCTCTAGCATCCGTAACCTGCGTGCTGAGTACGACATCAACCCAGGTAAGCCTCTAGAGGTGATGCTAAAAGCGGCTGATGAGAAAGACGCAGCTCGCCTAGAGGCCAACAAGCAAGTGCTGGTTTCTCTCGCTAAGCTTGAGTCTGTGCGCATCCTTGAAGCTGGCGAAGAGACTCCAGCCTGCGCAACCGCGCTAGTGGCTAAGTCTGAACTGATGATCCCAATGGCAGGCCTTATCGACAAAGACGCCGAGCTGGCTCGTCTTGACGGTGAGATCAAGAAGACTCACGGTGAGATCAAGCGTATCGAAGGCAAGCTAGGTAACCAAGGCTTCGTAGCGAAAGCGCCAGAAGCGGTTGTCGCCAAAGAGCGTGAAAAGCTTGAGGGCTACAAAGAGACCCTAACTAAGCTTGAAGAGCAGAAAACAACGATTGCGGCACTATAAAAAAAAGGCAGCGTTTCCGCTGCCTTTTTTATTCCCTGCGGGAAGAGGCGAGAAGCGAGATCGCGTTGCTGCGAGAGTCGAGGTATGACAGCGCATATTACTCGCCTCTCGATTCTCGATTCTCGACTCGGGCCTCTATGATTCGCTGCTGCATTTCCGGGTGAGTACTTAACCATTTCGGCACATCGTGACTATGTTTTTCTGCTAGGCGCTCAAACATCTCTGCCATCGGCTCGCTTGTACCGTATATTAGCTGCATCGCTTGCTTGGCATACTGATCGGCTTCCATTTCCGCTTCACGTGAATAGCCACTGTTAAGTAAAAATACCCCCATGCCGGTAAGGTTATCGATGATCCCAGAGCTCTCTCCAGTGATCAATGCTACCGCAATCGAGAGGATACTGCTGCGCACGACACGGTTCATCATATGCTGGTGATGAATATGACCAAGCTCGTGGAGGATCACGCTGTCTAATTGCTCTGGTGTCTCGGCCATTGCAACTAAGCCATCTAGCAGTACTAACTTTCCACCAGGTAGCGCAAACGCATTGGCGTCCCCAACTACAGCGCGAAACTCCACCTCAACCGGATAACGAAGTTCGCCCAACTGATCAATGTGGCTTATGACACGAGCGCGGATAGCATCTTGGTCTTGCACTGCTATTTGACTGGGCTGCCAGTGTGTGTCCAGACTTTCAAATACTCGCTCGCCGAGTTGGACGACAACACTATCAGGAACCGCTTGTGTCACTTGCTGAGTCGCCCATGGTAACAGATACCAATAACTGGCGAGAAGCAGCGCAACACAGGCCAGGCTCGCCGCAAGCCACGCAAAAATGTTAGACTCGGCGCGCTCCAGCCAACCCGGACGGCTATCGTTTAGCCATTGGTCGAGGCGAGCGCTGCGCTCAGCGACGAATATCCAACCGTTAGGTAGATGAAATCGGAGCGGTAAGTTGCCCACTTGGGCACTAATGTTAAGCTGCTCTCGAGCTGCAATAAAACGCTCCCCACCTATGATCAAGCAAACTTGTTCTTTTTGTGCGAGATCTAATTGAGCAGTGTGTCGCTTCGATGAATTGGGTGCGAACGCAGTTCCATTAATCAACATTATCAGCCTAGTCCGAAGTCGACATTCAAGGCTTGCGAAACCTCATCGGTTACTGCGGACTTGGGTTGAGTATTGATATCACTAGCAACAAGCAGGCTCATATCCCCCATTACCGTGGTATTTTCTGCGCTATAGCGGGCCGTACGCACCATAACCCATGGGCGTGCGATACCTAGAGTAAATAGTTGCAATAGGAAGTTTGTCACCACCAGTTTGCAATAGCTAGACACTGTGAAAGAGGAACCTAGCCCAAATTGATTCGATTTGCTTTCTGTATCTTGGGTTTGTGCATCACAGCTTGAGGGGTGGCTCTCTTGGTTATCGAGCTGCTCCACGACCAAACGAGAAAAGATAAAGTTTCGAGTACGCACCTTTACATAAGCAGTTAGGATAATCATAACCGTCAGAGTGCCCAAGTAAGTGCTTGCGACCGTCACAATGGGATGCCCAGTCGTATTAAACATTGGAAGGTACGCAAAAGTAACGCCCACCAATGCCACTATCCCGCCTAATACCGCCGCTTTGTAAAAAGTTCGCACAAAGAAGCCATTCTCTATCTGCGCGCTAGCTCGCCAGTCACCGTAGCAATAGCCATTGGCGAAATAGCGATAAACACCTGCCAGCACCCAAGCATACAGCGCGGGGCTCCCAACAAGTGCAACGATGGCTAGCGGAATAAATGCGCCGGCCATAAAATCGAGCGTTAGTATCATCAAAATCATAAAGCCAAGCATGACAAGTAGTGCGATGAACCCTCTACCAAGCATCACTTTATAGGCGTCCTTGAGCGAAGCGGTAAAAGCAAAACGTACATTACGATAGCTGGTCATCGCAGCATTAAACCTCACACTGCTCCACAACAGCCAAGGCAATGCAATGTAAAAAAGCAACATAAGTAGGCCGCTTAGCACAGGAAAAAGCATATTGCCGATCAAAAGTATGATCATCAGCCCCACAGCAATCAGGCGTCCACGTAAAATCTGCATCGGTGTCGCGTGATACTCGAAACTGTCCCCTGCAACAAAAGTATTGCCGTAAAAGTAACGCTTAGTACGTACTTTTGCCCACGCGGAGTAAATGCCTAGTGTTACTATCGAAAGCAGAATATTAACGATCCAAATACCAAAAAACTCTCTGCCTTGCCCTTTAAAGCTCAGCGGATTTACATGCACTTCTTTATCCATATTTCTCTTATCCTAAACTGTTTTCAGCTTGCCTTGCACATCATCAAACAGGCTATAACAAAGTAATATACAAGCAATTGATTTTGATAAAAAACGACCATAAAAAAGCCAATCATCATCAAAACCCTGAGACACAGATCAAAAAGCCCACCATTAAGGTGGGCTAGTCAACACAAACACTGGTGCGCTTAGAGTGGTATGACGCGACCAATATAAGGCAAGTGACGGTATTTCTGAGCGTAATCAATACCTACCCCAACCACGAACTCATCTGGAATAGAGAAACCAACCCAGTCAACCGGCACCTCTACCTCACGACGTGAAGGCTTATCGAGCAGGGTGCAGATGCGGATCGACTTTGGCTCGCGCAGGGACAAGATCTCTTTGACCTTATTGAGAGTATTGCCGGTGTCGATGATATCTTCTACTAAAAGCACATCTTTGCCCTTAATGTCATCATCAAGGTCTTTTAAAATTTTCACATCACGAGAGCTTTCCATTGCATTGCCGTAGCTCGATGCGGTCATAAAGTCGACTTGGTGGGTGAGCTCAATCGCACGAGCAAGGTCAGCCATAAACACAAATGAGCCGCGCAAAAGGCCAACTAACACCAGGTCTTCACTGCCCTGATAGTGTTGAGTGATCTCCTTACCTAACACGCGAATTCGATCCTGAACTTCTTGTTCAGTGATCATGATCTCTACTTTATGTTTCATAATCATCTCGTTATCTGAAAAAACTTCGCTATTCTATCATCGACAAAGGCGATGCCATAGCTGATGTCACCAGCAAACCACCTGCCTACGTTATATTTGCGTCGATTATTCCCTAGTAGCACACGTCCGATTTGTATGTTATTGACCCAATGAATATGCATCAGTACACTTAGTAGGACTAATTATAAAAATAATATGAGTCTCTACCCTTCATCGGGATGTTGCTCATCGCTGCACCGCACGTTGATACCATATAAATAATAACCGACGTGCATAAACGTTACTTAGGCAAGGTATTTATACTTATGGACTCATCTACTCAAAAGCCCGAATTTGGCACACCGGACAAACCTAAATCTAGACCTAGAACTCGCTTATCACCACAAAAACGTCGTGAGCAGCTAATGGAAATCTCGATGGAAGTGTTTGCCAGTCGTGGGATCGGCCGTGGCGGCCACGCAGATATAGCAGAAATCGCCAATGTTTCTGTTGCGACGGTTTTTAATTATTTTCCAACTCGCGAAGACTTAGTTGACGATGTACTTCAGTTCATCGAATACAAGTATTCTAACTTTCTTTCAGATTGCATCGACCTAGACAGACCAATCAAAGAAAACCTTAACTGTATCGCTAACTCGATCATTCAGTTGGTCAAAGAGGACTGCAGTTGGCTTAAGGTTTGGTTTGAATGGAGCGCGTCAACACGCAGCGACGTTTGGCCGCTATTCCTGTCGAGCAACCAGACTAACCTTAAGCTGCTAGAAAACATGTTCAAGGCAGCGATTGAGCGTCAAGAGGTATGTGATGAGCACGAGCCGCGCCATATGGCGTCACTGTTCCACGGCATGATGTACTCACTCTTCCTACAGGCTAACCGCGCTGAAGAGGGTGAGTGCCTAGATAGCTTGACCGATGATTATCTGAGAATGCTCTGCATCTACAAATAGTGATTTGTTCCTCCAGCCCAGTAAACTTGGGCTGATAGAAACAAAAAATGCCGCTGATTGATTCAGCGGCATTTTGCTATCTAGAGGCCATTATTTACGCTTTACAGCCTTTTTATTTGGCAAATCAGTAATCGAACCTTCGAAGACTTCCGCCGCCAAGCCGACTGACTCGTGTAGTGTTGGGTGAGCATGGATTGTCAGGGCGATATCTTCTGCATCACAGCCCATCTCGATTGCAAGACCGATCTCACCAAGTAACTCACCACCGTTGGTGCCAACAACCGCACCACCAATCACGCGATGACTCTCTTTGTCGAAGATAAGCTTGGTCATACCGTCTGAGCAATCGGACGCGATCGCGCGACCAGACGCCGCCCAAGGGAAAGAAGCGACCTCATAGTTAATACCCTCAGCCTTCGCTTCTTTTTCGGTCTTACCAACCCAAGCCACCTCTGGCTCGGTATAGGCAATCGATGGGATCACTTTCGGGTCGAAGTAGTGCTTCTTACCTGAGATCACCTCTGCTGCGACGTGACCTTCATGCACGCCTTTGTGCGCCAGCATTGGCTGACCTACGATATCGCCAATCGCAAAGATATGCGGTACGTTAGTGCGCATCTGCTTATCCACATTGATAAAGCCGCGCTCATCAACTTCAAGACCTGCTTTTTCAGCGTCGAGTAGCTTGCCGTTTGGCACACGACCGATAGCCACTAAAACCGCGTCATAGCGCTCAGCGTCAGCAGGGGCCTTCTTGCCTTCCATCGACACGTAGATGCCATCTTGCTTAGCTTCAACCGCTGTCACCTTAGTCTCGAGCATCAAGTTGAACTTATCCTTGATGCGCTTGGTGTAGACCTTTACGATGTCTTTGTCTGCCGCAGGTATAACCTGATCGAACATCTCAACCACGTCCACTTTTGAGCCCAGAGAGTGATAAACCGTACCCATCTCAAGGCCGATGATACCACCGCCCATGATCAGAAGTTTCTCCGGTACTTCACGCAGCTCAAGTGCATCAGTCGAGTCCCAAATACGTGGGTCTTCATGCGGAATAAATGGCAGTTGAATTGGACGCGAACCTGCCGCAACGATAGCGTTATCAAAGTTGACCACAGTGGTTTCACCCTCGCCTTCCACTGCAAGCGTGTTCGGTCCGGTGAACTTGCCGTAACCATTAACTACAGTGACTTTACGCATCTTGGCCATGCCAGTCAGACCGCCAGTCAACTGATCAACCACTTTATCTTTCCAGATGCGGATCTTTTCGATATCCGTTTGCGGCTTACCGAAGACTACGCCGTGATCGGCCATTGCCTTAGCTTCTTCGATCACCTTAGATACGTGCAGTAGTGCTTTTGATGGGATACAGCCCACGTTAAGACACACACCACCCAGCGTGCTGTAACGCTCAACGAGAACCGTTTCTAGACCTAGGTCGGCACAACGGAACGCTGCAGAGTAACCAGCAGGACCAGAACCTAGTACAACAACTTGGGCTTTAATTTCTTTGCTCATTTTGACCTCTTGTAGTCATTATCCCTAACAGGCTTAGTGAGGGTTGATTGTTATGTTTAGACCGAGTCGTTCTAAATATTTTTCATACCAAGCAATAGTTTATCGAGATGTTAATGGTGTGAAAAGTAAATCAACATAGCCTGTGAGCTAGGCGACAAATGTTTGGCTTTTCTCGCCTTTTAAATTTAATCGAGGCGGCAGCTGCCGCCTCTCAAGTATGCCGCAGGTTACAGAACCAAGCGACGAATATCAGATAGAGCGCCATTGAGGAAGCTAATGAAACGTGCACCTTCCGCTCCATCGATCACGCGGTGATCGTAAGAGAGTGAGAGTGGCAGTTGCAGACGCGGCTCAAATTCTTTGCCGTTCCACACCGGTTTCATCTCAGACTTCGACACCCCAAGGATACCCACCTCTGGCGCATTAACGATAGGCGTAAATGCCGTACCGCCGATACCCCCTAGGCTTGAGATGGTGAAACAGCCACCTTGCATATCTGCTGCGGTCAGTTTACCGGCACGTGCCTTCTTCGATACCGCCATCAGCTCTTCAGAAAGCTCATAGATGCCCTTCTTGTTGACGTCTTTAAACACAGGAACCACGAGACCGTTTGGCGTATCGACCGCGATGCCGACGTTCACGTATTTCTTGAGGATCAAGCTCTCGCCATCTTCTGACAATGAAGAGTTGAACGCAGGGAACGCCTCAAGCGCTTTCGCCACGGCTTTCATGATGAACACCAACGGCGTGATCTTCATGCCTGAGTCTTTCTTCGCTTCAATCGCATTTTGCTCTTTACGGAATTTCTCAAGCTCGGTGATATCTGCGTTATCCCACTGGGTAACGTGTGGGATCATCACCCAGTTACGGTGCAGATTGGCCCCAGAGATCTTCTTGATGCGTGACAGCGGCTTAGTTTCCGTCTCACCAAACTTGCTGAAGTCCACTTTTGGCCACGGCAATAGACCAAGTGCACTGCCATCACCCTTACCAGACGCTGCTGCGCCCGATTCAAGACGCTTAAGCGCCTCTTTGACGTAGTTCTGTACGTCTTCTTTGAGGATGCGGCTCTTACGACCTGTGCCTTTGACCTTCGACAGGTTGACACCAAATTCACGCGCTAGGCGACGAACCACTGGTGAGGCATGAGCGTACTCGTGGTTTTCTTGGAAATCACCCGCAGCGGCTGGGGCAGACTCTGCCTTCGCTGCTGGTGCAGGTGCGGATGGGGCCGGTGCTGCAGCCGCCGGGGCTGCTGTGGATGGCGCTGCGCCAACCGTCTCAAACACCATGATCAATGAGCCAGTTGATACCTTATCGCCTTCAGCGACTTTGATCTCTTTCACCGTACCAGCAAATGGCGCCGGTACTTCCATTGAGGCCTTGTCGCCCTCAACCGTGATAAGAGATTGCTCTTCTTCGATAGTGTCACCCACCGAAACCATGATCTCAGTGACTTCAACCTCATCACCGCCGATATCCGGTACATTGACATCCTGAGCCGCTGCAACCGCCGGCGCTGCTGGGGCTGGAGCCGCTACTGCAGGAGCAGGTGCCGCGCCAGAGCCGGCCGTTTCAAACACCATGATCAATGACCCAGTTGAAACCGTATCGCCCGCCGCGACTTTGATCTCTTTTAGCACACCAGCGAATGGGGCAGGCACTTCCATTGAAGCCTTATCACCTTCCACTGTGATCAGTGACTGCTCTTCTTCGATGCTATCACCCACAGCAACCATGATTTCAGTCACTTCAACTTCATCACCGCCAATATCTGGTACGTGAACCTCTTTTAGCTCTGCTGCTGCGACAGGGGCTGCTGGAGCCGCCTGTGCTGCAGGAGCAGGCGCCGCAGCAGCAGCGCCTTCTTGTTCAAAGATCATGATCAGAGAGCCGGTTGAAACCGTGTCACCCTCAGACACTTTGATCTCTTTAACGATGCCCGCTTGAGACGCTGGCACTTCCATTGAGGCTTTATCGCCCTCAACAGTGATCAGTGATTGCTCTTCTTCCACCTTGTCGCCAACACTGACGAGAATCTCAGTGACTTCAACCTCATCCGCACCGATGTCAGGTACATTAATCTCGATTGCCATTGCTAATCTTCCTTCTAATTAAGCGCCAGTGTTATGCGTATAGTGGGTTAGTTTTTTCAGTGTCGATGTCGAACTTCTTGATTGCATCGCTGATCACAGACTTTTCAACTTCGCCTCGTTTGGCGAGTTCAGTCAGCGCTGCAACCACGACGTAACCGGCGTTAACTTCAAAGTGACGACGCAGATTCTCACGGCTGTCTGAGCGACCGAAGCCATCTGTACCCAGCACCTTGAATGATTCTGCAGGAATGAATGCGCGTACCTGCTCGGCGTAGTTCTTCATGTAATCCGTTGCCGCAATCGCAGGCTCGCTGCCCATCACTTGTGCGATGTAAGGTACCTGCGCCTCAGCTTCTGGGTGCAGCATGTTGAAACGCTCCGCCGCTTGGCCATCGCGCGTCACTTCGTTGAAAGACGTTACCGAGTAAACATCTGAAGCAATACCGTACTCATCGCTTAGGATCTGCGCTGCTTTGCGCACTTCATTCATGATGGTGCCTGAGCTCATCAGCTGAACCTTGCCTTTCGCGCCAGTGTAGGTCTCTAGCTTGTAAATACCCTTACGAATGCCCTCTTCAGCACCCTCTGGCATCGCTGGCATGGCGTAGTTCTCGTTCATCAGTGTCAGGTAGTAGAACACGTTCTCTTGGTCTTCACCGTACATGCGACGAATACCGTCTTGCATGATCACCGCTACTTCATAAGCAAATGTCGGGTCATAAGAGATACAGTTTGGCACTGTGCCCGCCATAATATGGGAGTGACCGTCTTCGTGCTGTAGACCTTCACCGTTGAGTGTGGTGCGGCCCGCAGTTGCGCCAAGAAGGAAGCCGCGCGCTTGTTGGTCACCCGCCATCCACGCCATATCGCCCACACGTTGGAAGCCGAACATTGAGTAGTAGATGTAGAATGGGATCATCGGTAGGTTATTGGTCGAGTATGACGTCGCCGCCGCTACCCAAGATGACATCGCACCCAGCTCGTTAATACCCTCTTGAAGCACCTGACCTGAGGTCGCCTCTTTGTAGTAAGAAACGATATCGCGATCTTGTGGCGTATAGTTCTGACCGTGTGGGTTGTAGATACCGATTTGACGGAATAGACCTTCCATACCAAAGGTGCGCGCTTCATCTGCGATGATTGGCACAATGTTCTCGCCAATGTTTTTGTTCTTCAGCAGCACGTTAAGCGCACGAACAAACGCCATAGTCGTAGAGATATCACGCTTTTGCTCTTCTAGAAGAGGCTTAAACTCATCCACTTCTGGAGTGACGAACTCTTGAGTAAACTTAGGCAAACGCTGAGGTGTGTAACCTTTCAGAGCCTGACGACGCGCGTGCAGGTAATCGTGCTCTTTTGAGCCTTCTTCTAGAGTCAGGTACGGTAGCTCTTTTACTGCTTCATCGGTCAGGATATCTTGCAGACCTAGGCGATCACGTAGGTGAAGTACATGCGTCATATCCATTTTCTTCACTTGGTGCGCGATGTTCTTACCTTCCGCTGCTTCACCCATGCCGTAACCTTTCACCGTCTTAGCGAGAATAACGGTTGGACGGTCTTTGGTATGCTCAGCATTTTTATACGCTGCGTACAGCTTCGAAGAGTCGTGACCACCACGCTGCAAGTCGAAGATCTGCTCATCGGTCATATCTGAAACCAGTGCTGCGGTCTCTGGGTACTTACCAAAGAAGTGCTCACGCACGTAGGCGCCATCTTTTGACTTAAAGGTCTGGTAATCACCATCAACTGTTTCGTTCATCAGTTGCAGCAGTTTGCCTGTGGTGTCTTTGGCCAGTAGTGCATCCCAGTTGTGACCCCAGATAACCTTAACCACGTTCCAGCCAGCGCCTTTAAATAGGCCCTCAAGCTCTTGAATAATCTTGCCGTTACCCATTACTGGGCCATCTAGGCGCTGCAGGTTACAGTTGATCAAGAAGCATAGGTTATCGAGCTTCTCACGCGCAGCAAATGAAATCGCACCGCGAGATTCTGGTTCATCCATCTCACCATCACCTAAGAAGGCGTACACACGCTGCTCGGTGGTGTCTTTCAAGCCACGGCCATCGAGGTATTTTAGGAAGCGGGCTTGATAGATCGCAGAGATAGGGCCAAGACCCATAGAGACGGTTGGGAACTGCCAGAATTCAGGCATCAGTTTCGGGTGTGGGTAGGAAGGGATACCCTTGCCATCGACTTCTTGACGGAAATTGTCGAGCTGATCCGCAGTGAGTCGACCTTCAACGAAGGCACGCGCGTAGATACCCGGAGAGATGTGACCTTGGTAATAAACCAGATCGCCACCGTCTTTGTCGTTTGGAGCACGGAAGAAGTGGTTGAAACATGTTTCGTAGAAAGCGGCTGAAGATTGGAACGAGGCCATATGACCACCGAGCTCCAAATCTTTTTTCGACGCGCGTAGGACAATCATCACTGCATTCCAGCGGATGATGGCACGAATACGGCGCTCAAGCGTGGTATCGCCAGGGTAAGCTGGCTCTTGGTCGGCTGGGATGGTGTTGATGTAGTTGGTCGTGATGCCGGTTGGCATATCGACACCATCTAAACGTGCTTTATCCAGAACTTGCTCGAGTAAGAATTGAGCACGCTCTACACCTTCTTCACGAACTACAGACTCTAGTGCTTGTAGCCATTCTTGAGTCTCTAGTGCGTCTACGTCATGCTTCATGTCAGACATGGCGATCTATCCTTTTGTTAGTTGGATCTACTTAAACTGGTTACGAGTCAATCACGACTCATTTCCCCGCTGAATCCGACGCAAAGAGCGCTCTCGACGAGACTCTTCGCGGTTGAGATCCAGCAGCGTTTCTTCGATATAAGCCAAGTGTGAGTGTGACATTTCGCGCGCCTTCTCAGGCTGACCCGAAACTATCGCCTTCACGATATTGGCTCGGTGTTTACTTACTTTCTCCACCACTTCGCTGCGGCGGTGTAATAGTTCTAAATTTTGTAAAATATTTTGTTCGAGCAGAGGAGCGAGGCTGCGCACCACATGCAGTAGCACGACATTGTGAGCGGCCTCAGTCAGGGCGATCAAAAATTGCATCACGGCCGTTGATTCGGCGCGGATATCACCACTTTGCTGCTCTTGCTGAATCACGACTAGGCTGAGCTCGATGCGTTGGAAGTCTTCTTTGGTGCCACGCAGGGCGGCAAAATAGGCGGCAATGCCTTCCATTGCATGTCGTGTTTCAAGTAAATCCAGTTGTGTTTCGGGATGGTTTGCTAACAAGTCGAGCAGTGGATTGGAAAAGCTCTTGCCAATCGACTCACTGACAAATGTCCCCCCACCTTGACGGCGAGTGAGAAGCTGCTTGGCTTCAAGGCGCTGGATCGCTTCTCTGATTGATGGGCGAGATACATCAAATTGCTTCGCCAGCTCGCGCTCGGGTGGCAACTGCTGACCCGGAGCCAGCGTCCCTTCTACTATCAGCCGCTCTATTTCTTGCTCAATCACATCGGAGAGCTTCGGCTGTCGAATCCTTTGGTAAGCCATCGTCCTGTCTCTCTGCCATCAAGGTTAATTGGTATTACCAATTGAATCTGACCAAAAAATTAACACAGGACATTTGAGCTTGTCTAGTGAAAAATTGATTCAGGTCATGGAATAAGATCCAGAACTACAACCTAGCAACATTTACCACACAACTACATAGCAATAAAGTTAAGGAGGTGTTGCTGGTAGTTGAAAATAATCAGGGGATTGTATTTTGAAGGTGTTAAGAAAGTGCACGAGAGAGGTGAAAGTGAGTGATGATGTATTCACAACCACGATAATTGCTGTGCAAATATACAAATGAAAATCAGAGATTCATAGAATTGTCATACAATATGATCTACAAACTGTGTTGCAGATCACATTGTAAGGTTGGTGCCTGGTTAGATTGTGGCGAAACGCTAGATAGGCTCGATGTGTTCAACCATGAGCTGCAATGAGGAGTTACCGCGAAACTCATTGATATCTAATCGATAAGCAAGACGCACGCGAGTTGTTGAGGCGTCAGGCCAGCGGCGCAGGTCGACATTGAAGGCAATAGCATCAAGCATGATGTTAGTGGTATGACCTTTGAACAGTGGCTCAACCATCAGTTTAAGGTGTTTTTCGCCGACCAACTTTTGGTGCAACACCTTAAACTCACCATCGAATACCGGCTCTGGGAACGCTTGGCCCCAAGGGCCACCAGCGCGGATCAGCTCGGCAGTCTGCATTGAGTATTGCTCTGGCTGCAGCTCTCCATCAGAGAGCACGATGCCTTTCAGTGCGGCCTCATCGAGATCCTGCTTGACCGCCTGATCAAACAAGTGAGCAAATTGATCGTAGTTCTTCTCGGCAATGGTCAGACCCGCAGCCATGGCGTGGCCACCGAATTTGACGATCAGTCCCGGATTTTGGGTATCAATGCGATCCAGCGTGTCACGCATGTGCAGCCCAGGGATCGAGCGGCACGAGCCTTTGATCATCCCATCACCACCGTCAGCAAACGCAATCACTGGGCGATGAAACTGCTCTTTGATCCGAGAGGCCAAGATACCAATCACCCCTTGGTGCCAGTCACGCTGGAACAGCACCAAACCATACGGCAGCTCGCTATCTGCACCAAACTGCAGACGCTCACAAAACGCCATCGCCTCCTGTTTCATGCCCGCCTCAATCTCCTTACGGGTCTGATTGAGACCATCCAGTTCACTGGCCATTCGGCGCGCGGCATGAATGTTATTCGACATCAAAAGCTCAACCCCAAACGACATATCGTCCAAGCGCCCAGCCGCGTTGATACGAGGGCCGAGTGCAAAACCAAAATCGGCCGCCACTAGTTTGCGTGCATCGCGCTTGGCAACGTCAATCAGCGCCTGAATGCCCGGCCTCGCCTTACCCGCACGAATGCGCTGCAAACCTTGATGGACCAAGATGCGGTTGTTGTCATCAAGCGGCACCACGTCCGCCACCGTCCCCAGCGCGACCAGGTCAATCAGCTCCATCAGCTTGGGCTCGGCAACATTTTGCTGGGCAAACCAGCCGGACTGACGCATATGAACACACAGCGCCATCATCAGGTAGAACGCCACCCCCACCCCAGCGAGCGCCTTTGACGGGAACGCGCATTCGTTAAGGTTCGGGTTAACCATCGCATCGACCTCAGGCAGAACATGGCCGGGAAGGTGATGGTCGGTGACCAGTACCTGCAGCCCATTTTGCTTGGCGTAGCGTACCCCTTCAATTGAGGACACACCGTTATCAACGGTCATGATCAGGTCTGCCTTGAGCTCAAGCACCTGATCAACCACCTCGGGGCTCAGGCCATAACCATCCTCAAAACGGTTTGGCACCAGGTAATCGACGTTGCTTGAACCCAGCATTCTCAGTGCAAGCACCGACAACGCGCTGCTGGTTGCCCCATCCGCATCGAAATCGCCGACGACAATAATGCGTTTATTGGTGCGTATTGCCTCAAACAACAAAGTGACCGCCTGCTCAATGCCATGCAGGTCTCGATAAGTATGCAAACCTTGTGCGGTCTTGACCAATTGGTGCTCACTGGCAACGCCCCGTGCCAAATACAAACGCCTTAGCAGTGGATCAATGTTATCTGGGAGTTGGCTAATATCGACCTCTGGTCGACGTTGTATCTCTATCATGGTTTAGGGCTTATCTTTATCGTTTTGGTTCAGAGTCAGTTTTCGTTCAAGCTTGACTATTGTTCAAGTTGTTGCAAAAGCGCTTCGGCAGGAACATAACCACCAATTAGCTCACCTTTAGTGGTAAACATCGCCGGTGTGCCGCTGATACCCAGCTGACGACCAAGGGCAAAGTTGTCTTGCACCGTCTCTAGGCACTGGTCAAAGTTGGCTGTCTTGGCTGGGAACTTGCGAGTCAGTTTACCATCACGCATTGCCGCTTGCTGATCCTCAGCACACCAAATCTGCGCCATTTGCTCAGCAACCTGGCCGGTTGGTCCCTGACGAGGGTATGCTAGGTAGCGCACGGTGATACCGCGGTCGTTGTAGTCGCTCATCTGTTCATGCAGTTTCACGCAGTAGCCACAGGTAATATCGGTAAATACCGTCATCACATGCTTCTCATTGTCCGCCTTAAATTCAATCATGCTATCGGTGTATTGCTCGATCAACTTAGCATTGAGTGGCTGTTGACGCTTGGCGATCACATCCTCAACGTTACCTTGTGCATCATAGCCATACAGGGTGCCCGCGATGAAAAACTCCCCATCAAGCGAGCTAAACAGCACACCGCTGCTCGTTTGGACTTCAACCATACCATCGATATCCGATGGAACCACATCCACGACTTGCAGGCGCAGTTGAGTAAACTTGTCGATCAGAGCTTGACGGTCAAAATCAGCGGCAGCAACGGCTGCTGGTTGAGTCGCTGACACAGTCTCATTGACGGGTTCTTCAGCATTACAGGCCGCTACTAAAAGCGCGGCAGATAAAAAAGATAAAGGGCGTGATAAACGCATAGTTACATTCCTAATTATTGAATCAAAATTACGCTCGAGGGTGATGCTCATGATGGATTTGCTTGAGCCTTTCTGTTGCCACGTGCGTGTATATTTGTGTGGTGGATAAGTCGCTATGACCCAGTAGCATCTGCACCACTCTCAAGTCTGCACCATAGTTAAGCAGGTGAGTTGCAAACGCATGGCGTAGCACGTGCGGCGACAACTTATCCGTGTCAATCTGCGCGCGAACGGCATAGTGTTTAATCCGATGCCAAAACGTTTGACGCGTCATCTGTTTTGCTCGGCGACTGGGAAACACTACATCCGAGGTCTGCTCGCCTAACAACTCAGACCGGCCTTGGGCGATAAAAGTTTCAATCCAATCAACGGCATTTTCGCCCATCGGCACTAAGCGCTCTTTACCGCCCTTACCCACGACCCGTACCACGCCCTGGCGCAGACTGATGTTCTCCATGGTCAAACTGACCAACTCCGTCACGCGCAGGCCTGTCGCATAAAGCAGCTCGAGCATCGCCTTGTCCCTTAACTCTAGCGCATCATTGGGATCGGGGGCCTCGAGAAGGGCGTCGACCTGCTCTTCAGACAAATCTTTGGGTAAGCGCGACGGCAGCTTAGGACTGACGAGCAGCGCGGAAGGGTCGTCACTGCGCATCTTCTCACGATGTAGATACTGAAACAGTCTTCTTATCGCCGAGATCATTCTGGCTCGGGACGATTGCTTGTAATCTTTATCCGTCAGCCAACCTTGGTACTCCTGCAATCCCGCCAAACTGATGAAGTTTAACCGAAAGTTACGCTCATTCATCCACTGTAAGAGCTTGATTAAGTCGGTGCGATAAGAGGTGAGCGTATTCTCTGACAGGCCACGCTCCATCCACATTGCATCGAGGAATCGCTCCACAGTCGCAAAGTCCTCTTCCTGCATCATAGCGCTATCTTGTTCAGTCACATTGTTCTCCGAAATGCTTAGTTGTGGCACCACGTACGGCTTTGCTTAGTCAGGCTAAATCTTCCAATCAGCGTCTTGGCTGCACGCCAAGTCAATCCGCTTGGTAACAGGCCTCAGATTAACTTGGGTATCGTTTAGCGACAGGTTAAGCGAGAGTCGGTTTGAATGCTATAAAAATGTATGCTTAGATGCTGTCAAATCATAACAACGTGAAAGTAATAAATGAAAATAGGTTTGTTTTACGGCTCAACCACTTGCTACACCGAAATGGCAGCAGAGAAGATGCGAGCTATCCTAGGTGAAGACCTGGTTGAACTGCACAATGTAAAGGACACGCCGCTGTCACAGATGCTGGACTATGACCTGCTGATCTTAGGTATTTCCACGTGGGATTTCGGTGAAATCCAGGAGGATTGGAGTGCGATATGGGAGCAAATAGGCAACATCTCACTGGCGAGTAAAACCGTTGCACTGTTTGGTCTTGGCGATCAGGAGGGCTATGGCGAGTGGTTTCTCGATGCCATGGGCTTACTTCACGACCAGGTTAAGCTCGGTGGTGCTCAGGTCATTGGTTATTGGCCTGTTGAGGGTTATCAATTTGATGCCTCGAAGGCACTGACTGAAGATGGCAGCCAGTTTGTCGGCCTCGCGCTTGATGAAGATTCACAATATGAACTCAGTGATGAGCGCATCGCCGCCTGGATGGAACAGATCCTGATTGAATATCAAGATAGCCTCTAACCTGCACCCAGCAGCGAGTCACTGCTCAGCGATTATTTGCTCACGGACTGTTTGCCTAACATAGCGCGAAACCCTCGCCAGTCGAAAACCAACCCTGGGTCGGTTTTGCGCATCGGTGCAATGTATTGATGACCGGTGATCCGCGTCGGCTCAATCTTAGGGAAGCGTCTCATCAAGGCTTGAGTTAGCGTAGCCAGCGCTTGGTATTGTGCCTGGGTATAAGCAATATAGTCACTCCCCTCGAGCTCAATACCAATCGAATAATCATTGCACTTCTCTCGCCCGGCAAAGCAAGACTGACCGGCATGCCAGGCTCGCTGAAGGAAAGAGACAAACTGCACCACCTCACCATCGCGGCGGATCAAACAGTGTGCAGATACGCGCATTGCCGCTATCTGCGCGAAGAAAGGGTGCTCGGTGGCAACAAGCCTGCCGGTAAAAAACTGCTCAATATAGGGGCCGCCAAATTGGCTTGGGGGCAAACTGATGTTATGCATCACTAACAGCGAGATATCTTGCTCATCGCTGCGCAGGTCACAGTGATTTGAGGGGACATGGCGTGCCCCTTGATACCAGCCTTGCTTATCGATCATCTTGCTCCCCAATCTCAGTCTTTCTCTTCTGCTTGCTCAGTTTACCGCGCGCAAGAAAATTTCGGTATTTATCTGCTGAATTTTTTGCCTGCTCGGCGTATCATTCAGCGCATAGTCTCACACGATAAAGATTTGCAATGAAAAACACACACAACAGCCAAGAGCGCCTTGAATACCTAAAGCAACAACTTCCACAAGAGATCACCCGAGCGGTCGCCGATACCCTGCGTGAAGATTTAGGCGGCGCGCTGGATGTGAATGTGGATATCACTGCAAACCTGATCCCGGCTGATACGGTGAGTGTCGCCACCATCATTACCCGCGAGCACGGTATTTTCTGTGGACAGGCTTGGGCTGATGAGGTGTTTAAGCAGCTTGGTGGAGAGGTCTCTATCGATTGGCACGTGCAAGATGGCGATAAGGTGATTCCAGACCAAACCCTATGCACCCTAACCGGACCTGCACGCATCCTGCTTACCGGCGAGCGCAATGCGATGAATTTTATTCAAACGCTGTCAGGCTGCGCGACAACGACCGCAGAATACACCGCTCAACTAGAGGGCACTGAGTGTCGTCTATTGGACACGCGTAAAACCATCCCTGGCCTGCGCAGCGCACTGAAATACGCGGTAGCATGCGGAGGTGGTTACAACCACCGCATTGGTGTATTTGATGCTTACCTGATCAAAGAAAACCACATCATTGCCTGCGGTGGTATTCGCCAAGCGATTGAGACAGCCAAAGCACTAGCCCCAAGCAAGCCGGTGGAAGTAGAAACCGAGAGCCTTGATGAGTTACGTGAGGCCATCGATGCAGGCGCTGATATCATCATGCTGGATAACTTTACCACCGACATGATGCGCGAAGCCGTTGCGATCAATGCTGGGCGTGCAGCACTAGAAAACTCAGGCAATGTCACGCTAGAAACCATCCGCGAATTTGCTGAAACGGGTGTGGACTACATTTCGGTTGGTGCACTGACCAAACACCTGAAAGCGATGGACCTTTCCATGCGCTTTAAATAAAGGTTCGAGAAATAAAGGTTCGAGGGGCGGGGTACACTTCGTTCCGAGGTGCGAGGAGTCACCCGCGCGCGTTAGACATCTCGCTTCTCGCCTCCCAACTCTCGACCATCTCTTTTGGATGCGAGGGCGGGTTACACTTCGACTTCGTTCCGAGGTTCGAGGCGTTAACCGCGCGCATCAAACTTTCTCGCTTCTCGCCTCTCGATTCTCGCCTCTTAGAATGTGAAGTTGCTCGCGGCATCTCACCCTAGCGCTCAATTCTTACCATCATTTGCCTAATCTGACTCGCGTGGTCTATCTGTTCTGTCGGGCGATTGTCTAACCCCTTATCTAATCTCGCTGCTCCGCTTCCAATTACTCGGAGTCACTATGCAGCAAGAGCAAACGCAACAGCAACGAAGAGATTTAGCAGCCCCGTCGCGGATTCGCGGTTTCACTTTGATTGAGCTGATGATCGTGGTGGCGATTATTGGTACCCTTTCGGCGATTGCGCTGCCGATGTACAAAGGTTATGTGACCAAAAGCGAGGCTTCTGCGGCCCTGGCTACACTCAATGCGACTGTCACGCCAGCCGAGCTCTATATCCTGCAAAATGGGGATTTCGATGCCGATGATCAGGCAACGGTATTCAACGAAATTGGCATCTCCTCTGCCTCAAGCACCTTGGGGACGGTGAGTATCCCTGAAACCAATACCCTGCAGTTTAGTTTTACCTCTGGCTCTATGGCTGATGAGGGGATACTGAAGTTAAAGCGCACCGACGGCCAAGGTTGGCAATGCACCGCAACCAATATTCCCGAAGAAGCCATTCCGAGTAACTGTTAAGCTATGGCCAGTAATCTCTGCGCTATTTTGCGCCAAGCAGAGCTGCTGACTCGCGAGCAAGAACAAAGCTTGTCAGCCTTTGCCTCTCATCATCAGGTGAGCATGCTTGAGGCCTTGATGGCGCTTGATGTGTTTAGTGCTCAGCAGCTGTGCAGTCACCTAAAGCAATTATTTCACCTTGAGGTGGTTGAGCTACAACAAGTTCCTATCGCTGAGTTGTGCAGCTCACTTGGCCTTAAAGAGTTGGTGATGCGTTATCAGTGTCTCCCAGTTAGCCATAACCACACCAAACTGGTTTTGGCAGCGGCTGACCCCTGTTGTGGGGAGGCGGAGAGTGAGTTTGGTTTCGCGACAGGCCTTAAGGTCGAGTGGGTGTTGGCTAATTACGCTGAGATTAAGACCATGACCCGCCACTTATTTGGTCAAGTGCTCGAGTCTCCATCGGCGAGCTCATCCCAGATCAATCACAAAGCCTTAACTGAAATGGTGGAGTTAACCAAACAAGAGCAAGACGCCAGCGATGATACCCAGCTCGATAGCTCGCCGATCAGTCAATACATCAATCAAGTGTTACTCGATGCCGTGGCTAAACAGGCTTCCGATATTCACTTTGAGCCCTATGAGAACACCTATCGAATCCGGCTGCGCTGCGACGGTATCTTGACCGAAGTCCAGCAGCCATCAGTGCAACTTAGCCAACGCCTGTCAGCGCGCCTCAAGGCCATGGCGCAGCTGAATATTGCTGAGCGACGCTTGCCGCAAGATGGCCGACTCAAATTACGTCTAAGCGAGAGCTTATCGATTGATCTGCGGATCTCCAGCTTACCGACGCTCTGGGGCGAGAAGATCGTCTTGCGTCTGCTCGATAATCGCACCACCAGCCTAGATATCAACAAACTCGGTTACACCCAAGACCAAAAGCAGCGCTACCTCGCAGCCTTAGCAAAACCGCAAGGCCTGATCCTCATGACCGGCCCAACCGGCAGTGGTAAGAGCGTGTCTATGTATACTGGGCTTAAGCACCTCAATACCTCGATGGTCAATATCTCAACGGCGGAGGACCCTGTTGAAATACGCCTTGAGGGGATCAATCAAGTCCAGGTGCGCCCCAAAATAGGCTTTGATTTTGCCGAGGCTCTACGCGCGTTTTTGCGGCAAGACCCAGACATCATTATGGTGGGTGAGATCCGCGATCTTGAGACGGCCGAGATCGCTATCAAAGCGGCGCACACCGGCCACCTAGTGCTGTCAACCCTACACACTAACTCCGCAGCAGAGACACTCACTCGTCTTAGCAATATGGGGGTTAATGCAGCCAATCTCGCCTCTTCATTGAGTCTGCTCATTGCCCAGCGACTGGCTCGTCGCCTGTGCCAGCACTGCAAACTGCCCCAATCAACCAACCCAAACCTTAAAGCGGTTGGTATCACGGAGGTTGAAGGGATCTATCAAGCTAATCATCAAGGTTGCAGTGAGTGCATCCATGGCTACCGTGGCCGCGTGGGTATCTACGAGGTGATGAGTTTCTCTGCCTCTCTCGCCGAGGCTCTGCTTAAGGGGGCAAGCAGTATCGAACTGGAATCTATCGCGATCTCCGAGGGAATGATGCCACTTAAGCAAGCCGGCATCGATAAACTGCGTCAAGGGCTCACCAGCTTTGAAGAGCTGCAACGGGTTCTCTTTCTCTAACCCTTCTTTATCAAAGGTAGGATACTCATGCGCCTGAGTCGTTATCGTTGGCAAGGCATTGATGCGATGGGTAAACCACGCTCAGGTCATCGGGTAACCTCAAGCGCGAGCGACGTGATTGATTGGCTTAAAAGTCAGCAAATTGTGACCACCAAGTTGAGCAAGCGACGCGCGCCTTTTTGGGTACAGTATTCACATCGTGCAACCGCATCCGATATTACCCAACTAACCCGGCAACTTGCGGTGATGTTGCAGACAGGCGTACCGATTGTTACCGCGCTAAAACTGATTGCCGCCAGCTATCGCAAGCGAGAAGTCAGTCTGATTATCGGCCAAATCGCCGCAGCTATAGAGTCCGGCACCCCACTCTCTAGCGCGATGCGTTCCAGCAGTGGGCTGTTTGATAACTTGTATATCGACTTGATTGCCAGTGGTGAATATTCAGGATCACTCGAGGAGGTGATGCTGAATCTGGCAGACTATCGAGAAAGGAGTCAGCAATTAAAAACACAGGTCACTAAGGCGATGATCTATCCTGGAATGATCATCCTCACCGCATTCGGCGTGACCTATCTTATGCTCGCCTTAGTTATCCCCCAATTTGAGTCGATGTTACGTGGTTTTGGTGGTCAACTACCTTGGTTTACCCAATCGGTGATCCAGCTATCACAGTGGACTCAGCAGTACGCACTCATGCTATTGCTCACCCTTGGTGGAGCAAGTTGGGGGGTAAGGCACTGGATCAGGCGCAGCCAACGTGCGCAGATTATCGCCTGGCAGGGGGTACTTAAGATACCTGTCTTGGGCTCGATTTTACTCAAGGCAGCAATGGCCAGATTCAGTCGCACTTTGGCCACCACCATTAAGGCAGGGGTTCCGATTGTCAGCGCGATACAAAACAGTGCGGCAACCTCGGGTAATGCCTATCACCATCAGGCAATCACACAGATCTATCTGGACATCATTGGTGGCATCGCTCTGCACACGGCAATGCGCACCAGTGGCGCGATACCAGAGCAAATGGTGCAGATGGTGATGGTGGGAGAGCAATCAGGGCAACTTGAGGAGATGCTTAATCGCTGCGCATCGTTATATCAGGCCGAGGTTGAGGAGCGCGTCGATAGTCTTAGCAAGGTAATAGAGCCCTTGATCATTTTAGGTTTGGGAGGGCTGATTGGCGGATTAATATTGGCAATGTATTTACCCATATTTAACCTTATGAATGTGCTAGGATAGTGACGGCTCTAGAGTGAGCTGTTGGTAGGGCAAGTGACGGTTTGACTTGCGGAATCCCCTTTTTATTTTGAGCGCATTTATGGACGTGTTTATCTATCATCCGTGGTTGTTCGTGGTTTTTGCCACTGTGTTTGGCTTAATAATCGGCAGCTTTCTCAATGTGGTCATCTATCGTCTGCCGAAAATGATGGAGCTCGACTGGCGCCGAGAGTGCGCTGACTATTTTCCTGAATATAAGATCACGCCACCCACTGAGGAGCTCACACTCAGCAAGCCCCACTCAACGTGTCCCGAGTGTCAAACCCGCATTCGGGTAGTGGATAATATCCCCGTGATTAGCTGGCTACTGCTACGCGGGCGATGCCACCACTGCCAGAAGAGCATCAGTGTGCGTTACCCACTGATAGAGCTGCTATCGGCATTGAGCGCGTACTTGGTTGCCCAGCACATGGGCTTTAGCTACTACACCCTGGCCGCTCTCGCTCTGACCTTCGCCTTGATTGCGCTGACCTTTATCGATTTTGATACGATGCTGCTGCCTGACCAATTGACCCTGCCCCTAATGTGGGGTGGAATTTCACTGGCCCTTCTCGCTATCAGTCCGGTCAGTTTAACCGATAGCATCATAGGTGCCATGGCGGGCTATCTATCACTATGGAGCCTCTATTGGGCTTTTAAGCTGCTGACAGGCAAAGAAGGAATGGGCTATGGCGACTTCAAGCTTCTTGCCGCATTGGGTGCCTGGCTCGGCTGGCAAGCCCTACCGATGATCATTTTATTCTCCTCTATGGTTGGGGTTGTGTTTGGCGTGCTCCAGCTGCGCCTGAGTAAACAAGGGATCGAAAAAGCCTTCCCCTTTGGTCCCTATCTGGCTATTGCCGGTTGGATCACTATGCTGTGGGGCGATGACATTCTCTCTCTGTACTGGTCGTTTCTTATAAGGTAACTGTATGCCATTTGTTGTTGGGCTCACTGGCGGTATCGCCAGTGGTAAAACCACCGTTGCTGATCTCTTTCATCAGCACTTTAATATCGATATCATTGACGCCGACATTATTGCGCGCCAAGTTGTTGAGCCAAATACCCAAGGGCTGGCGGCGATTGTCGCTCGCTTTGGGGATAAGATCCTACACGCAGATGGCACACTTGATCGACGCCAGTTGCGCGAGATTGTATTTTCCTCGGTAGATCAAAAGGCCTGGCTCGACCAGACCCTGCACCCATTGATCCGTCAAGAAATGGCGCATCAGATCACCCAGGCAAAGTCGGATTATGTCCTCTTGGTGATTCCATTGATGGTGGAAGGAGGGCTGCAATTAATGGCGGATTGTGTGCTGGTGGTTGATGTGGACGAAGAGACTCAATTGCAAAGAACCATGGCTCGCGATAGCGTCTCGCGCGAACAAGCGCTTAACATTGTCAACTCTCAAGCAAATCGACAAGAAAGACTGGCTATTGCCGACGAGATCATTAAAAATAATAGCAATCCCAACAGTTTATTACCGCAAGTCGAGAAGCTGCATACTCGGTTTGTCGAACTTACTACAATCAGCCAGCAAGGGAAGTTGTAACGCACGGTTGAAACGAAGGCGAATGAATGAGTACATCAAAGTTTGAACACCCACTGAATGAAAAAACCCGCATCTACCTGCGAGTGGAATCCTTGCTCAATACTTTGAACTCTTCGTCGTGTTTAGAAATTCGTGATCAGCATCTTTTGTTCTTTCGCTCACTGTTTGATTTGCTCGAGATCTTTGACCAAATCCAGCTAAAAAGTGAGTTGGCGAAAGATATCGAGAAACAGCGTCAGGCCTACAAAAGCTGGCTTAATATCGAGGGCGTCAATCAAGAGATCCTGCGCACCATCCTCACTGATATCGATATTGTTCACTCAAGTCTACTCTCGGCAGAGCGCTTCGGTCACTCACTCAAAGAGGATCGCTTCTTAAGCACCATTCGACAACGCTTCAATCTGCCGGGTGGCGCTTGCTGCTTTGACCTGCCGGCACTGCACCATTGGCTGCACCTTGATAATGACAACAAGCAAGGCGATGTTCAGCGCTGGCTGATGAGCTTAGAGCCATTAAAAGACGCCCTACACTTGTGGCTAAAGCTCACCCGCGAGACGGGGCACTTTCGCGAGCAACTGGCGAGCAATGGCTTTTTCCAGAGTGATGCCGAGGAAGCCAATATCCTGCGCCTGAATATCCCAATCCACTATGGCGCCTACCCGATGATCTCTGGTCACAAAAACCGCTTCGCGATCAAGTTCCTCGACTTTCGTACCGGCAAAGCCATCAACCAAAACATTACCTTTGAGCTGGCCGTTTGTAGCTAAGCTTATAAAGAGTTCACCACCACCACAGAGTTAGTTATGACCAAGAAAACCACCATCGTCCCTTGCCCACAGTGCGGTAAGGATGTCGCATGGGGCGAGCAAAGCCCTCACCGCCCATTTTGCAGCAAACAGTGCCAAATGATCGACTTTGGCGAATGGGCGGACGAAGAAAACAGCATTCCTGGCGCACCAGATATGTCGGATGCGGATGGGTGGTCGGAAGACCAATATTAGAGGCGAGAGGCGAGAGGCGAGAGGCGAGAGGCGAGAGGCGAGAGGCGAGAGGCGAGAAAATGTCTCAACCCTAGCCACTGCTGTCAAGTATGACTCCATCTCGAGCGCAGCGTACTCGCAGTGAAACGATCTCGACTCTCGACTCTTAGAATCGCAAATCGATTCTAAAAAAAAACGGAGACCCGAAGGTCTCCGTTTCTATGAGAACGCTATTAATAGCATTACTTCTTAGCAAGTTTCTCTTTAATACGAGCTGACTTACCAGAACGCTCACGTAGGTAGTACAGTTTGGCACGACGTACTGCACCGCGGCGTTTAACTTCAATGCTATCAACCATTGGAGAGTGAGTTTGGAACGTACGCTCAACACCTTCACCGTTCGAGATCTTACGAACTGTGAATGCTGAGTGAAGGCCACGGTTACGGATTGCGATTACAACGCCTTCGAACGCCTGTAGACGCTCACGGTCACCTTCTTTTACTTTAACTTGAACTACTACAGTGTCACCAGGTGCGAATGTAGGTAGGTCTTGTTTCATTTGCTCTTGCTCAAGAGCTTTGATGATGTTACTCATTTTTTAAATTCCTAGAATAAACTGATACTAATTTAAATAGGTTGCTGGTTGCTTTAACGAGCTCGATGTTCTTTCACGAACTCAACCAACAATTGTTCCTGTTCGTCAGTCAGAGCTAGGTTTTCCAGGAGCTCTGGTCTTCTTAGCCAAGTACGGCCCAGCGATTGCTTTAATCGCCAGCGACGAATATCCTTGTGATTGCCAGACTTGAGTACCGCTGGTACTTCTTGTCCATCCAATACTTCAGGACGCGTGTAATGGGGACAATCCAACAAGCCATTTGCAAAAGAGTCCTCTTCTGCTGACGCGAAATCTCCCAGTACGTCAGGTATAAACCTGGACACGGAATCAATCAACGTCATGGCGGGGATTTCACCACCCGTCATCACAAAATCCCCGATTGACCATTCTTCGTCAACCTCAGATTGAATGATGCGCTCATCTACCCCTTCATAGCGGCCACAAATCAGAAGCAAGTTCTCATTGGTTGCTAGCTCTTCTACACCCTGTTGGTCGAGTTTACGACCTTGAGGTGACAGGTAGATTACTTTCGTCTTACCCGGTGCGGCCTGTTTGGCGGCGTGAATGGCATCGCGCAAAGGCTGTACCATCATCAGCATACCCGGCCCACCACCGTAAGGTCTGTCATCGACAGTGCGATGCTTATCGTGAGTGAAATCGCGAGGATTCCATGTCTCAATCGATAAGAGACCTTTTTTAACCGCTTGACCTGTTACTCCATAGTCAGTAACACTGCGGAACATTTCAGGAAACAGGCTAATTACGCCAACCCACATGCTCATGCGCCTTATTACTTGGAGTTAGAATCCAGGATCCCAGTCAACTTCGATCCGTTGAGCTTCGCGATCAACTTTGATGATCACTTGCTCTTCAAGGTACGGGATTAACCGTTCCTTTTGTCCAAAAGCATCTTTTAGATTGGCTTTAACTACCAAAACATCGTTCGAGCCGGTTTCCAACATGTCAGTTACAACGCCAAGGTCGTAGCCTTTTGTGGTCACCACTTGCATACCGAACAATTCACGCCAGTAGAATTCATCTTCTGACAGTTCAGGCAGTGCTGCCGGGTCAATAGCAATCTCAAAGTTGGTCAATAGGTGCGCGTCTTCACGAACATCTAGACCTTCAAGCTTAGCCACCATACCTTTGTTATGGCGCTTCCAGCTTTCTACTTTGTACTCGACCCACTTACCCTTTTGGTTAATGTACCAAGGGGCGTAATCAAAAATACTTTCAGAATCATCTGTGAAAGAAAAAACCTTAAGCCAGCCGCGAATGCCATAGGTAGCACCAAGCTTGCCTACAACAATTTTATCGTCTTGCTTGCTCATAGTTTCTTTACCTTCCATCGATTTTAAGCTGTTCAATTAAGCCGCTTTTTGAGCGTCTTTAACTAGCTTAGCTACGCGGTCAGATACAGATGCGCCTTGACCAACCCAGTGGTTAACGCGATCTAGGTCTAGACGTAGACCTTCTTCTTGACCTTTAGCAGTTGGGTTGAAGAAACCAACTTTCTCGATGAAACGGCCAGTTGCAGCATTGCGGCTGTCCGCTACTACGATTTGATAAAATGGACGCTTCTTAGCGCCGTGACGTGCCAAACGAATGGTTACCATGTCGTCCTCTTTGCTTTCTCAAAAATAAAATTAACCCCAAAGTCCGCTCAAAAACCTGAACAGGTTGGGGTCTCGTGCCAAATTAAAGCTCGGGAATTTTACTCTTATTCCCGACCAATGCAAGGTGTTTAGCTACTTTTTCACCAACATTCAGCCTGTGGCCAAACTGTGAGTCAGCTAACACCTTGAAACTCAATATGATGAATTGAGCGTTATGCTCAATTAACGACCAAAGGGGTTGAAGCCGCCGCCTCCGCCCATGCCACCCATCATACCTTGCATGTTGCGCATCATACCTTTCATGCCACCCTTCTGCATCTTCTTCATCATCTTCTGCATCTGAGTGAATTGCTTGAGTAGACGGTTTACGTCTTGCACTTGGGTACCAGAACCCGCCGCGATACGCTTCTTACGTGAGCCTTTGATGATCTCTGGGCGCTGACGCTCTTTCATCGTCATTGAGTTAATGATGGCTTCCATCTGCTTAAACATCTTGTCATCGACTTGATCTTTAACATTGTCAGGCAGGTTACCCATGCCCGGCAGCTTATCCATCATGCCCATCATGCCGCCCATGTTTTGCATCTGACCAAGCTGCTCACGGAAATCTTCTAGGTCAA
Source organism: Vibrio sabulosilitoris (assembly GCF_055391395.1). Lineage (NCBI taxonomy): Bacteria > Pseudomonadati > Pseudomonadota > Gammaproteobacteria > Vibrionales > Vibrionaceae > Vibrio > Vibrio sabulosilitoris. The sequence continues at coordinate 959,381 of NZ_AP029599.1, read as the reverse complement.
AGCCTTTCTTCTCTTTGAACTTCTTGGCCAGCTTTTCAGCTTTATCTTGGTCAACGTTGCGCTGCAGATCTTCGATAAGCGACAGCACGTCACCCATACCAAGAATGCGCGATGCAATACGATCAGGGTGGAATGGCTCTAGAGCGTCAGTCTTTTCACCCACACCGAGGAATTTAATCGGCTTACCAGTGATATGACGTACCGACAGCGCCGCACCACCACGCGCATCACCATCGACCTTGGTCAGGATTACACCGGTAAGAGGTAGAGTATCGCCAAACGCCTTGGCGGTATTCGCCGCATCTTGACCTGTCATGGCATCGACGACAAACAGCGTCTCTACTGGCGTGATAGCGCTATGAAGATCTTTGATCTCGGCCATCATATCTTCATCGATCGCTAAGCGACCAGCGGTATCGACGATCAGCACGTCATAGAATTTCTTCTTGGCGTGATCGATAGCGGCGTTGGCAATATCAATCGGCTTTTGATCCGCCGTTGATGGGAAGAAATCAACGCCAATGTCACTCGCTAGGGTTTCAAGCTGCTTGATCGCCGCTGGGCGATACACGTCAGCGGAAACAACCAAGACTTTCTTCTTGTCGCGCTCTTTAAGTAGCTTAGACAGTTTGCCAACACTGGTGGTTTTACCCGCACCTTGCAAACCTGCCATCAAGATCACCGCCGGTGGCTGCGCCGCAAGGTTAAGAGCCTCATTCGACTCCCCCATTACCGCTTCTAGCTCACGCTGAACGATCTTAATGAACTCTTGACCTGGGGTTAGAGACTTAGAAACCTCAACACCCACCGCACCCTCTTTGACGCGCTTGACGAAGTCACGTACAACGGGCAGCGCAACGTCTGCCTCAAGCAACGCCATGCGTACTTCGCGCAGGGTGTCCTTAATATTGTCTTCGGTCAGTCGACCTTTGCCGCTGAGGTTTTTCAGCGTCTTGGATAAACGATCCGTTAAATTATCAAACATCTTTCTCTCTTCGCTTTTGTGCGATCATTGCAGCGAGTATACATTAGCCAACTCAAGCTTCACAGCTTTGCAGGGTGATCACTACCCAAATCACTCAATAATCAAGCAGATTGCCGATAGCCCCACGCATTGATGCAGGTTATAATAACGGCAATTCGCGCCCCGTTTTAGGCGGGTGCTGTTACTCAATACGCAGAGAACCGTCTTACCACCATGGATCACATTATCGCTGTTGCTGCCGCACTGTGCTACGGCGCAGCCATTGCCACCATCATACCGGGCTTGCTCCAGCAAACGGGCATCCGGTCGAAAACAGTATTCATCAGTGCTGTTCTGGCGCTGATTTTACATGGGTGGCTTATCGGTGACCTGATCTTAGCTGACTCCGGCCAGAACCTGCGCATTCTTAATGTGGCTACCCTGATCAGTTTTATCATTAGTGTGGTGCTCACTGGCGCCATGCTCAAGATGCGGGTGTGGTTTTTGCTCCCGGTGGCTTACGGGTTTGCCATCATTAACCTACTGACTTCTGCCTTTATTCCCGGCGCCTTTATCACTCATCTTGAGCACACTCCCAAGCTGTTAGTCCATATCTCGCTGGCACTGTTCGCCTATTCGACTCTAACTATAGGGGCACTGTATGCGCTGCAACTGGCTTGGCTGGATGAGAAGCTAAAGAAAAAAGAGGCACTGGCGATTAACCCTAACCTGCCTCCTCTAATGCTCGTTGAGCGCCAGCTGTTTCGAATCATTGTCATTGGCACTGTGCTCCTCACCGCGACGCTGCTCACTGGCTATGGGTTCGTCTACGATATGTTTGCCCAAGGTAAAGCGCACAAGGCGATATTGTCTTTGGTTGCCTGGGTGGTGTACGTCGTGGTGCTGTGGGGACATTACCAACGCGGCTGGCGGGGCAAAAAAGTCACCTGGTTTGCCCTAGTGGGTGCTGGGCTACTGACTCTGGCCTATTTTGGCAGCCGCTTTGTCAAAGAGATTATCTTGTCTTAGAGACACAAAAACTTTCACTTGACACTCTTGCTGTGCTCAAACATATATTAGATTAATCAAAACAAAGGATACCCCATACATTGGACGACATATCGACTGGCTTTTTGTTCGCCATCCTCGCCGGCCTCATTGTAATATCCGGATATTTCTCCGGCTCTGAGACAGGGATGATGTCTCTCAACCGTTACCGTCTGAGACATTTAGCAAAATCAGGGCACAAGGGTGCCAAACGCGTCGAAAAGCTACTCAATCGCCCCGATCGCCTAATTGGCTTGATCTTGATTGGCAACAACCTGGTCAATATCCTAGCCTCGGCGATTGCCACTATTATCGGTATGCGCCTGTATGGTGACTATGGCGTGGCGATTGCGACCGGCTCCTTAACCTTAGTCGTGCTCGTATTTGCCGAGGTGACCCCAAAAACCGTCGCGGCGATCCACCCTGAGCGTGTTTCTTATGCCAGCTCGATTGTGCTGATGGTATTGATGAAGCTGCTATCGCCTCTGGTGATCTTGGTCAACTTTATTACCAATGGCTTTATCCGCCTGCTCGGCTTTAATGCCTCACACACGGTTGAGGATCACCTCAGCACCGATGAACTGCGTACGGTGGTTGCTGAAGCGGGAAGTATGATCCCAAGCCGCCACCAAGATATGTTGGTCTCCATCCTCGACCTGGAACATGTTACGGTCAACGACCTGATGATCCCACGTAATGAGATCACCGGCATCGATATCAATGATGACTGGAAATCAATTGTTCGCCAGCTCACTCACTCACCACACGGCCGTATCGTACTGTATCGCGATCAGATTGATGAAGTGGTCGGCATGCTGAGTCTGCGCCAGGCGTATCGCCTGATGCTCGAGAAGAATGAGTTCAACAAAGAGACCCTACTGCGCTCAGCCGATGAGATTTACTTTATTCCAGAAGGCACACCACTTAACGTTCAACTGCTTAAGTTTCAAAGAAACAAAGAGCGCATTGGTCTAGTCGTGGACGAGTATGGTGATATTGTTGGCCTGATTACCCTTGAGGATATCCTTGAAGAGATCGTCGGCGAGTTCACCACCTCAATCGCACCGAGCCTCTCTGACGAGATCACCCCGCAAACCGATGGCAGCTTTATGATTGAGGGCAGCGCCAACATCCGTGATATCAACAAAGGCCTCAAGTGGGCACTACCCACCGACGGCCCGCGCACCCTGAACGGTCTGATCCTTGAGCACCTAGAAGATATCCCACGCAGCCAAGTTAGCGTGCGAGTGTCAGGCATGCTGATGGAGATCATCGAGGTCGATGAGAATAAGATCAAACTCGTTAAGGTCTACCCGCCTAAGGCGCAGCAAAAAGCGTCTTAAAAAAGGGGGGCGAGGTTCGAGGACGCTGCGCTACGGGGAGCGAGGAAAAAGCAGAGGTGAGAGGCGAGGAGTTGAACGCGCGTGGCGTGACCCTCGCACCTCGGAACGAAGTGTAACCCAATGGTATGGACTCCCCACCTTAACCGACGTTGTCAGCTAAAGTTAAAGCGTCAACCAAAAAAGGAGCCCATACCATGAATAAGCCTAACACCATTTCTATCGATCTTGCCAAAACTGTCTTTCAAGTTGCGTTGTTCAACCAGGCTGGAAAGTTAAAATCTAATCGAGCTATGTCACAAAAACAGATGCTGGCTTTTATTGCCCAGCATCCGTCTGCTCACATCTATATGGAAGCCTGTGGGTCTGCGCACCATTGGGGACGTTACTTTCAAAAGCGCGGGTACCAAGTTCGTCTTCTTCCTGCTCAAATAGTGAAAAAATATCGTTCTGGCAATAAAAATGATGCCAATGATGCACTGGCGATCTACGAAGCTTCTAAGCGCTCAGATATTCACTTTGTTCTAGTAAAAACCACTGAACAACAAGACATTGCAACTATCTTGCGCTTGCGTCAAAGCTACCTTAAACAACGAACCGCTACTGCGAATCGAATTCGAGGTTTTGCAATGGAATACGGCGTTAAGTTCCCACAAAGCATCAAAAAATTACGCCAATTACTTCCTCAAGAATTAGAAAATCCAGACAATGGGTTAACTCCTGCTATCCGGTTCAGCTTACAATTACTGCTTGATCAGCTGATTGCTCTTGATAAGCCCATCGATGATGCAAATAAGCAGTTGATTGCTTATGTGAGGCAGATCCCTGCCTGTCGTTTACTGACGTCATTGAGAGGTGTCAGTTGGATAGTTGCAGCAGCTTTATACGCCCGGATAGGGGATGCTTCAACTTATAAGTGCGGTCGCGATGCCAGTGCTAGCATTGGGGTTGTTCCAGCACATACAGGTAGTGGCGGTAAAAACAAAAACCTTGGTATTACCAAAAAAGGTGACCGAACACTTCGCTCTCTGGTAGTACACGGAGCGCGAGCGGTGGTCAGTAATATCAAAGATAAAACTGACCCATTAAGTTGTTGGATACGCTCCTTGCTGGAGAGAAACCACTTCAACAAAGTCGTTCTGGCCTTAGCCAACAAGACCATCAGAATAGCATGCGCTATGCTGAAAAAAAATGAGCCTTATAGAGAAGAACTATCCGCTTAATAGTATCTAGATAAGGCTGACTGAGAGGTTAAAGAGCGACAGCTCACCAATGTAACTGCAAGAAACTATGGACAACGTGCTATCAAAGCCGGCAAGGAAAACTCTGAGAGGAGCGGTGGTACTGAGATACCTTAACCTCGTTTAGAATCCTTGCTATGTGGATGAAGCCATACAGGTTCGGGGTAGCGCCCCATTTAGAAACCGAATATACGTGCACTTGCTAACACGCGTCCTTGATTACTTGCACTACTAGGGGAGTCCATATACGCTCCTCGCACCCTGAACGAACGAGGTTCGTTAGTTGACTTTGAGCTCTTGGAGCATGGCGGCTGGCAGGGCTAGCTCGTCGTTTTTGTTTACGCTAATGCCGGAATCTAGGATGGTTTTTGCGATGGCTTTGGCGTCGTCTAGTGAGTGCATTGCGGCGGTTCCGCATTGGTATTCGTTGAGCTCGGGGATCTTGTCCTGGCTTTCTACTTTCAGCACATCTTCCATTGCCGCTGTCCAAGCCGCGACCACTTGCTCTTCACCGGGGGTGCCGATCAAGCTCATGTAGAAACCGGTACGACAACCCATCGGTGAGATATCGATAATCTCAACACTGTCACCGTTGAGGTGATTGCGCATAAAGCCTGCATACAGGTGCTCTAGAGTGTGGATACCCTGCTCAGAAAGAATGTCTTTGTTTGGGGCGGTAAAGCGCAAATCAAACACAGTAATGGTGTCGCCCTTTGGCGTTTGCATCGTTTTCGCAACGCGCACAGCTGGCGCATTCATACGAGTGTGGTCAACGGTAAAGCTGTCTAGTAAAGGCATCGTTTTTCTCTCACTGATTATCCTGTCATTGTCCCCTAGAAGAACCACCAGCGGCGGCGCTTATCTTCTAGCTCTTGGCGGCACTGCTTGAGTTGCCACCCATAGTCCTTGGCTTGCTGCTCAACGCGCCTTGCAACCGTAATTAACGAAGGTTTCGCTTGATAGGTTTTGCGTTGATAGCCACCACGCCCTTCGTGGTAGGCCAGATACTGATTATACGGGTCCCATAGCGATATGCCCAGCTGGCGACGAGTCTCGTGGGTGTACCAGCCAATAAACATCATGGCATCATCGAAATTGGTCCGTGAGCCACCATTGCGTGTGGCAGCCTGAAAATCCGACCAAGCGGGGTCTTGCGCCTGCGCATAACCATAGGCACTGCTGACACGTCCCCAAGGAATAAAGCCCAAGACATACTTTTTCGGCGGGCGCGCATCGTGGCGAAAGCTACTTTCCTGCTTAACAAACGCCATGGCGATATTGATAGGCGTGCCCCATTTCTCCTCCATCGCGACCGCGTCTTTATACCAACTTGGGTGCTCGCGAAAAATATCGCACAGATTATTTTGATTTGAGGGTGGTGGGGTGGCACACCCCACCAGTAATACTGCAGGCAGGAGAACGAGTAATCCCTTACCGATACAACTTGGTTTCATCCATGTTCCTATTTTAGGTAGCCGAAGTACTGCTCCAGAAACGCATCGAAGTCGATGCTGTCTTGCTGCTCAACCTGTTTTTGTGCTGTGATAGAGCGTTCGACTTCCGCTTCCATCTCAGCTTTAGAGTAATGAAGGTACTGGTGAGCAAGATGCTGCTGTTTAAAGCGCTGACCCAGTTCACGCCCCACTTCACCCACACCACCACGCTGTTTTATCTCTGCCAGAAGTTGACCTGAAATGGTCAGTTCTGGGTTTTCAATCCAGCTCGATAGCTTATCGCACACCGCTTGATAGGCGTTATCACCCTTGGCCTTATCCATCACTTTGGCAATTTCACGCAACTCGACAAATACACGCTTAGCCCAGTCTTGCAGGGTCAGAACCTCACCATGGCAGCCTATGGTTAACTCCAGACCTTTCTGGCGACCATGGGTGATGACCTTATTCCAGTTTTCACGCCAACAGGTCAGCTCACAATCGTCCATTGGTGCTGAATCGGTCAGTGCTGTCCAGGTCAAGAACAGGTCTAAGAAACGGATCTGCTCATCACTGATACCGACACGACTAAATGGGTTCACGTCGAGCGAGCGCACCTCGATGTATTCGACGCCTCCACGAGCTAGTGCCTCTGAGGGCTTCTCGCCACTTTTTGCGACACGCTTGGGCCTGATCGGTGCGTACAACTCATTCTCGATTTGCAGCACATTGCTATTCAACTGACGGTACTCACCATCCACTTTAACCCCAATCTGGGCAAATTCGTCTGAAGGAGTACGGATGGCATTATTCAGCCCATCCAAGTACTGATCTAAGCCATTAAAACCGATTCTAAGTACACTTTGCGCGCTATTGGTGTAGCCAAGATCGCTCAAACGCAATGAGGTTGCATGCGGCAGGTACAATGTCTCATTGATATTTTCAAACGGCAGCTCCGTTTCACGACCACCAATGAAAGAGGAACATAGAGCAGGTGATGCGCCGAAGAAATAAGGGATCAACCAGCCAAAGCGATAGTAGTTACGGATCATCGCAAAGTAGCTGTCAGACTTGGTCTTTTGACGCAATGTTTCACTCTGTTCGCCGTGTAATGCATCCCAGAAACTATCCGGGAAAGAGAAATTAAAGTGAACGCCGGAGATCACCTGCATCAGGCTACCATAGCGGCGCTTAAGCCCCTCTCGGTAGAGCGTTTTCATTCGCCCAGAGTTCGAACTGCCGTACTGGGCCAGTTGAATATCTTGTTCATCAGAAACAAAACAGGGCATCGAGAGTGGCCACATCGACTCATCACCAAGCTTGGTTTGAGTAAAATGATGGATATCCTTTAACTGCGCCAATAGCTCATCGACAGAGTGACTCACCGGAGTAATAAACTCCAGTAATGACTCCGCAAAATCAGTGGTGATCCATTGGTTTGAGTAGGAAGAGCCAAGTGATGATGGATGAGGGCTTTGTGCCAAAGATCCATCTTCTTGGTAGCGCAACGTCTCACGCTCAACACCGCGAGTGTAGTCATTGAATACTTGGGTGTGCTCGGCGATTCGCTCCAAGCGGGCAACAAAATTAGTCAAAACGCGTTCACTTATATTGGAGAGGTGCCAGCGCCATTAAGCCTGCTAGCACAACAATCAGAACTCGCCCTCTCTTAATGTTGCAACACTCAGAGAAGGCATATTTCCCTGTATATTGGTATGTTAGTGACGGATTTCAAGCTCGACCAAGGGAATATTTAGTGCTTCTAGTTCGCCTCTCAATTGTTCAGCTTCACCAACAACGATAATCTGGTAATCTTGTGGTGCAAACCACTTCGCCGCTAACTGATTAAGCTCTTCTTTACTAATGGTATCGACTATCTCATTACGCTGTTTGAGGTAGTCCTCATCCAATCCATAAATCAAAATCGAACTTAGCAAGTTGGCTTTTTGCGATGGGGTTTCGTATTTCAACGCATCCTGCTGCCCAACCGCTAAACGCATAAACTCAAGCTCTTGATCCGTCATTCCTTCGCGACTGTACTTTTCCAGCTCGCTCTGAATTTCGAGTATAGACGCTATTGTGCTATCACCGCGTACTTGAGTGCTAAAAACTACCGCGCCTGTTTCGCGATTGGCAGCAAAATATCCATTCGCACCATAGGTATAGCCCTTATCCTCACGCAAGTTAAGGTTTAATCGACTATTAAAGTTACCCGCTAAGTTAAAGTTCGCTAGCGAGGCTCGATAAACCTCACCCGTCGCATCGTATGGCAGGCCCTGACGAACAAAACGAATAATACTCTGCGGGGCATTAGGCTTGTCGACGAGGTAAATTGCCTGTTCTCCCAACGGGGCAAGTACCTCAGGTTGAATCAAAGGCGCAACGTCTCCCTGCCAGCTTTTTAAGCCATCAAGACTGCGCTCTACCTGCTTAGGCGGCAAATCAGATACCACAACGATTTGGGTTCCATGGGGCGTGTAGTGACGGCGGTAGAACTGTTTGACGTCATCTAGCGTGATGCTGTTGACTGATTCAAAGCTGCCATCCCCCGAGCGGGCAAAGATCGATTCACCGTACAGCACCTGACGTGTGGCTTGCGATGCCATCCAGGTTGGCTTCTGCTGCTGATAAACCAATCCTTCTAACATTTGCTGCTTGAGGCGCTCAAAGTCTTGTTCAGCAAACGCGGGGCGGTACAGCACCTCTTGAATGATCTCTAACGTTCTATCAAGGTTGGCTGTCAGTGAGGAAATAGACACGACAGTCGAATAGCGACTTGGTGACACCGATATCGAACTACCAAGTTTATCCAACTCTGCTTTTATCTGCTCAATAGAGCGATCCTCACTGCCCTCTTGCATCATCGAGGCCGTCAGGCTAGCCAGCCCCTCTTTTCCACGCGGCACTTGGCGCTCACCGGCAGGAATGTACACTTGTATCGCGGTGGTAGGCGTCTCGGTATTGGCTGTGCTGAGCACCTCAATACCATTATCAAAGTAAAAGCTGTGTAACTTGGGCAGCTGCGCGGACACCGCACCAGAAAGCGCTGGCACCACGCTGCGATCAAAGTTATCGGTGACAGTACGATAGTTCAGGCTGCTCTCACCCACCTTGACATAATCAGGCAGCGTGCGAGGCGGCGTCATGAATGTGGCTTCTCTCACCGCCTTCTCAGTTTGGCCACGTGGCACCACACTCAGGGCCACGTAAGGCTTTTGCTCAATAAACTGTTCAAAGGCATTATCGATATCTTGCTTATTGGCGCCCCTCAATCGGTCCAGATCCAATTGAATACGATCCGGTTGGTCATAGAAGGTCTGGTTCGATGCCAAGCGTGTTACCTTGCCGCGCACACTCTGCAATGCAAATACGGCACTGGCTTCCGCTTGACCGATGATCTGCTCAAGGCGCTGCTCTTGTACACCATTGCGGCCAAAGTCATCCATCACCTGCATAAGTTCTTGGTAAAGCACATCGAGCTGCCCTTGCTCACCCGATGGCGCCATGGCATAGATATAGAAGGTACACGCAAGCTCAGCACAATCGTGAAATGCGCCGGCATCCACCGCCTTTCGGGTTTTAACCAGCTTTTGATAGAACTCACTGTTGGCACCACTGCCAAGTGCACTAGCAAGCATATCAAGATTCACCTGCTGCTCAGAGTCGCGGTATTGCGTGGGCCAACCCACTACTAGCATCGGTTGCTGAATGCGATCTTCAAGCGTGATGTAGCGACTTTCACTCAGACTCACCGGCTGCTTCTCAGCACTTTCAACCTCTGGGCCACGTGGAATGGAGCCAAAGTACTTATTGATCCACTCTAGTGTCTGTTTACTATCAATATCGCCACCAATGGTGATCACCGCATTATTCGGTCCATACCAGCGCAAGAAAAATGCTTTCAGGTCGTTCACATCAACACGGTCAAGATCCTCAACATAGCCGATGGTCTGCCAAGAGTATGGGTGCCCCTCCGGATACAGAGCCTCTGCCATACGCTCCCAGATTAAGCCATAAGGACGATTATCATAGTTCTGAGCACGCTCATTCTTAACCGTGTCACGCTGGATCTCAAACTTACGCTGAGAGACCGCCTCGAGCAAAAAGCCCATCCGATCCGCCTCTAGCCAAAGGATTTTCTCCAACTGATTTGAGGGCACGGTCTGATAGTAGTTAGTGCGATCCCGGTTGGTCGTGCCATTGAGCGAGCCCCCCGCTTCCGTAACGATGCGAAAGTGCTCTTGATCACCGACGTGTTGACTGCCTTGAAACATCATGTGCTCAAAGAAGTGGGCAAAACCCGATTTTCCCACTTCTTCACGCGCAGAGCCAACGTGATAGGTCACATCAACATGCACGAGAGGATCGGAATGATCAGGAGACAAGATAACGGTCAAACCATTTTCAAGCTGATACTTGGCATAAGGGATCATGACATCGGCATTATTGAGTGCTGGCTGTGACTTATCTAATAACGTCACACCCGCTGGCAAATCATTGCTCGGAACGGCCAATGGCTCTGTTTGACTGCAACCCACCAGCGTCGCGATAGAGGCTAAGCCCACCCATAGGGTGCGCTTGTCGAGAATACGCATAGTTTCCCCTCAGAAAAATCCATAAAAAACAGCGGTGAGAACACAATAACGTGCTGCTTTACCGATAAAAACTAACAATGTTGTGAGCCATATATTCATTCTAAGCCACCCGGCAGCAAGGCAGAGTGGGTCTCCGATCACCGGTAACCAACTGAATAAAAGCGACCAATAACCGTATTTTTTTAAGTAGGCTATGGCCTTATGACCATGTTTCTCTGACTCAGTTCGATTTGGCAGCCACAGGCCAATGAAATAGTTGGTCATGCCACCAAGTGTATTGCCAATAGTTGCAACGGTAATGATCCAACTTGGGCTAAAACTATCAAGAGCGAGTGTCGCGATTAAGCCCGCTTCCGAGCCACCTGGTAACAAAGTGGCACTCAAAAAACCCGTCACAAACAGCACCCAAAGCGCTGAGTCTGAAAACCAAAGAGCAACATCAGAAAACAAGGTTGAGAAAAAGTCGGCCATAAACGAGTCTAGTGTGAAAAAGTATCGAGTAATAAAAAAAATGGGGTGCATTGCGCACCCCATGGACTATATCTCAATTTTGTTTCACTGTGCGTTCGGTTAACGAACTTTGACAAAATACTGATAGTTAGCTTAATTTTGCTCGATAGTTGTTAACCGACCAGCGCCAACAAGATCCCCGCTGCAACCGCAGAACCAAGCACACCTGCCACGTTTGGTCCCATCGCATGCATTAGCAAAAAGTTTTGCGGATTGGCATCTAGGCCCACCTTATTGACAACACGCGCTGCCATCGGAACGGCAGAGACACCCGCAGCACCAATCAAGGGGTTGATGTTTTCTTTTGAGAAGCGGTTGAGCAGTTTTGCCATCAACACACCAGTGCCAGTACCAATACTAAACGCAACGGCACCTAGCGCCAGAATACCCAATGTCGAAACATTGAGGAACTGATCCGCCTGCAACTTAGAGCCGACACCAAGACCCAAGAAGATCGTCACGATGTTGATCAGCTCATTCTGGGCGGTTTTCGACAAGCGATCCACCACGCCAGCTTCGCGCATCAAGTTACCTAAGCAGAACATCCCTACCAAGGGTGTCGCTGAAGGCAAGAAGAGGATCGTCATCACCAGCACAGCCAGCGGGAATAAGATCTTCTCTCCCTTGCTCACATGACGCAGCTGCGCCATCTGGATCTGGCGTTCCTCTTTATTAGTGAGCGCTTTCATGATTGGCGGCTGAATGATCGGCACCAAGGCCATGTAGCTATAGGCGGCAACCGCAATCGCACCGAGCAGATCCGGTGATAGCTTGCTCGCGAGGAAGATCGCGGTTGGACCATCTGCACCACCGATAATGGCAATCGAAGACGCATCCTGCATGCTGAACTCCATGCCAGGCACAAAGTTCAGCAAGATAGCGCCAAACAGGGTAGCAAAGATACCAAACTGCGCTGCAGCACCAAGCCAGAGGGTTTTGGGGTTCGCAATCAGCGCCCCAAAGTCCGTCATTGCCCCAACACCCATAAAGATCAGCAGTGGGAACACACCTGATTCAATACCAATGTAGTAGACGTAGTACAGCAGCCCGCCAGGCTCGGTAAAACCGGCATTGGGGATATTCGCCAGGATGGCGCCAAAGCCGATTGGTAGCAAAAGCAAGGGCTCAAACCCTTTGCGAATGGCCAAAAACAGCAAGCCACAGCCAACCGCAATCATCGCCAATTGGCCCCACTCAAAGTTGGAGATGCCCGTCCTTGACCAAAGAATCAATAATCCTTCCATGATTCTTCCTTATACCAAGCTAACCAGTGGCGCACCCACCGTCACAGAGTCACCCTCTTTAACATGAAGATCTTGCACCACACCACCGCGCGCCGCACGAACCTCAGTCTCCATCTTCATCGCTTCGAGGATCAACAACACATCGCCTTCAGCAACTTGAGCACCGGCTTGCACATTTACCTTAAAGATATTGCCAGCCAAAGGCGCAGGAACCGCTTCAGCTTCAGCCGTCGCTGCCGGTGTAGCAGGAGCAGCCGGCGCCGTAGTCGATGCCGCTGGTGTTACCGACGTCAGCTGACCCTGTGGGCCCACCTCAACATCATAAACCTGACCATCCACTTTCACGCTGTAGCTCTCAATACCGCCCGCAGCTGGTGCTGGCGCAGCCACTGGAGCCGCCGCTTCTGCTGTTGGTACTGGCTCGAAAGCATCTGGGTTATTACGGTTTTTCAGGAACTTCAGACCCACTTGTGGGAAGAGGGCATAAGTGAGCACATCATCAACCGCATCGTCAGCCAGTGAGATAGACTCTTGCTTAGCTTTATCGAGTAGATCGGCCGTTAGGGTATCCATCTCCGCCACCAGCAAATCAGCCGGACGACAAGTGATCGGCTCTGCGCCGTCCAGCACTTTCGCTTGTAACTCGGTGTTAACCTCAGCTGGTGCTGCGCCATACTCACCCTTAAGGACACCAGCGGTTTCCTTGGTGATCGACTTGTATCGCTCGCCAGTCAGAACGTTAATCACCGCCTGGGTACCCACGATCTGTGAGGTTGGAGTCACCAGTGGAATATAGCCAAGATCTTGACGTACGCGTGGGATCTCTTCGAGTACTTCATCGATACGATCAGCCGCACCTTGCTCTTTGAGCTGGCCTTCCATGTTAGTTAACATCCCACCCGGTACTTGGGCAATCAGGATGCGAGAATCAACGCCTTTAAGTTGGCCTTCAAACTTAGCGTACTTCTTACGCACGGTGCGGAAATAGCTGGCAATAGACTCAAGTTGATCAAGTTTAAGATTGGTATCACGCTCAGTGCCTTGCAGCATGGCAACCACGGTCTCTGTTGGCGTGTGACCATAAGTGCAACTCATTGACGAGATAGCGGTATCGAGGATATCGACCCCCGCTTCCACCGCCTTCACTGCGGTTGCCGTTGACAGGCCGGTTGTTGCGTGACTGTGCAGCGCTAGCGGGACATCACATGACGCTTTAATGCGAGTGATCAGCTCCTCTGCCTCATATGGCTTGAGGAGACCAGACATGTCTTTAATACACAGTGAGTGACAACCAAGATCCTCAAGGCGCTTGGCGAGATCGACCCAAGTTTCACTATTGTGAACTGGGCTGGTGGTGTATGACAGTGTGCCTTGCGCATGGGCGCCGACATCCACCGCTGCTTTAACTGCGGTCTGGAAGTTACGCACATCGTTCATCGCATCAAAGATACGAAAAACATCCATACCATTGGCATGGGCACGCTCAACAAACTTCTCAACCACATCGTCGGCATAGTGACGGTAACCAAGCAGGTTCTGGCCACGCAGAAGCATCTGCATTGGTGTGTTCGGCATCGCTTGCTTGAGCGCTTTTAGTCGCTCCCAAGGATCTTCTCCTAAGAAGCGGATACAAGCGTCAAACGTCGCACCGCCCCAAGTCTCAAGAGACCAGTAACCGACCTTGTCCAGCTCGGCTGCGATAGGCAGCATATCCTCAAGGCGCATACGTGTCGCAAATAGCGATTGATGGGCGTCACGCAGCACCACATCAGTAATCGAAAGTGGTTTCGACATACTTATTAACTCCTTTTAATTTAAATGCTTGAAATCTATTTCGCCATGGCCGCACGATGTTGGTGAATCGCAGCCGAGATCGCAGCCACCACTTTAGGGTCGACTGTGTGAGCGGATTTGGTCACGCTATGTTTAATAGCGGGAGTGGTCTCTGGTGGCAGATCGCTTGGTACCAGCCTGGACATGATTTTCACTAGGTACACGAGAATAGTGAGAAAGATGAATACAACCGCCATCCCAGTCATCATGAGTGTCGCAGCATCCAGCAGTTGGCTTCCAATAGTTGTCATAGTACTTCCCTTCATTGTCATCCTGACAGCAGCACTCTCAAATAGGCATCCTCGCCAACGTAGAGTGACATAGAATTATCTCGAATGGTGATGTTTTGTCAATTTTGTTTAGACAAAGTTTCCGTGCAACACCAAAGATACTAAAAAGATTTACAAACCAATATCAAACAATGATAACGAATTCAATATCTAAGTTTTTGCCACACAAGAAAGCGTGATAGAGGTGGAATGTCTGAAAAAACCCCAAAAAAAAGGGGCGGAGATCGGGGACGGGCATAGCCCTACGAGAAGCGAGGAATGTACCGCATACGGTAAAGAACAGGTGCGAGGTTCGAGTACGGGCAAAGCCCTGCGGGGTGCGAGGAGTTTACCGCGTGTAGCAACTTCCTCGCACCTCGGAGCGAAGCGAAACCCGCTCCCCGAACCTAAGGCCCTGTTAGTCCAGCATTCATGCGCACCATTTTGATTGCATCGTGGCGCGAGTGCACGTCGAGCTTTTTATACAGTTTGTAGATATGACTCTTTATCGTGCTTTCGGATAAGTATAATCTCGAGGCAATTTGCTGGTTGGAGATACCGTAAGCAAGAAGCTCTAATACCTGCCGCTCTCGGCTGGTCAAGATGTCTAACTGGCGATCCACCGCAACCCCTGAGTGTCGATAGGTGCTGAGAAGGGTCTCGAGATAAGAGCGTGGTAACCACAAGCCACCATCGAAGATGTATTCCACACCATCGGTAATATGCTTTATCGATGCACTGCTCATCAATATTCCTTTGAGAAACTTCCAGCGCAGCAGCTCTTTATAAACCTTGTCGTCAGGGACATTGAGCACCATCAAGGACCATCCAAACAAGTCGAAGTCCGGCGCGACCTCTTGCTGATCGAGTTGTTGAAGAAAGCTAAAGTCAATTAACACCAAATCGACGGGCAGATTGTGACTTTGATAGATTGCCTCTTGGGGCAAGCAGGTTTGTACCTCCAAGCTCGAGATGGAGAGCAATTGCTTTTCTATTAAGTTAGATTGCAGGTTGTTTTCTGCTAACAGAAGAACGTGTTTCATTCCCATAGTACCACCACTTCAATGACGATTTACCAAGCATCCTAGTTGCCTCAGTACTACTTTCACTAGAATCAAGAGCCTCTCGAAATTCAATATCAGAAATATAGCAGTTAAGGCTGAGTTCACGAGCAACGTTAAATCTACACTTCTAAGCCAAATGAATAATGTATTTCTGCTTAAGTACTACATCGCTTCATGCCTGTAATATTTTAACATTCTGTTTTATATATTGATTATTTTATCAACCGGTATAACTCATCAGTAGAGCCCTAGTTGTAGGCTTGTTATGGCTTCAAGAAAATACATACTTATTCAGCCTTTAATCATCTCAAGTTTCATACTTGGAACAGCCAAAGTGTCTCTAATCTAAATAAGCAGCTGTAAAAAGTGAGGTTTTTTACCCCTCACAACGTATGCCCGAGTAGTACCAGCTAACCGCCCAGAATCATTCTCAAGTATGAGATAGCTCACATAGCCAGCTTACCTATAATTCGATTGCTTCCCATGGCTCGGGAACAAAATTGAAAAGTGAAAAGTGTATACGCAGTAATTTTTCTAATAGGAATACTAGGAATACGGAGTAATCACCATGAGATTTCATAAGACAGGCCTTGCGATTGCAATTTCAGCAATTTTTTTCGCCGGCGGTGCGTTAGCGGTAACACCAGCAGCGTCGTCCGATGATGATAGCTATAGCAGCAGCTTTAACGAAACCACAACGGATGATGATACAACCACCACGTATACATCTGATGACGATACGTATAGCAGCACATACTCGTCAACCGATGACGACGTGACTAAGACGACGACAAGTACTAGCGATGATGATTACAGCTGGTCAAGTGATGACGACAGCTACAGCTCAACTTACTCTTCATCTGACGATGACGTCACCAAATCATCAACCAGCGATGATGATTACTCATGGTCGAGTGATGATGATAGCTATAGCTCAAGCTACTCTTCATCAGATGATGATGTGACCAAAACCAACTCAAGTGATGACGATTATACGCTATCTACAGATGACGACAGCTACAGCTCAACCTACTCATCATCTGACGATGATGTTACTAAAACATCGACCAGCGATGACGACAGTTACAGCTCTAACTACTCTTCATCTGACGACGATGTAACTAAGACAACAACAAGCGACGATGACAGCTATGTTGCTAGTTACTCTGATGACGACGTGACTAAGACATCAACCAGCGATGATGACAGTTATAGCTCGAACTACTCTTCATCAGACGACGATGTAACTAAGACATCAACCAGCGACGATGACAGCTATGTTGCTAGTTACTCTGATGACGACGTGACCAAAACTAAGACCAGTGATGACGACATCACTATGACTAGTGATGATGACACTTACACATCTAACTACTCAGACGACGACGTAACCAAGTCTAGTGATGACGACACTTACACATACTCGGATGATGATGTGACTAAGACTAGTGACGACGATATCACGCAAACCAGTGATGACGATACTTACACCTACACATCTAGTGACGATGACACCACAAAAACGTCTTACAGTGACGATGACGTGACCATGACTTACTCAGATGATGACACCTACACTGACAGCTTCAACACCATTGACCTTGATGTCGATATGGTAACAGCAAGTGCATCAGCGCTAGGTAGCGTACACGGTAACAGTATCAACAACATGGGTGGTAGCTGCTGTAGTGGCGTGGACGTGGCGAACAGCAATGACCTTAGCGGCCTAAGCGGTGCGTCAGGTATTACTACAGTTGCTCAAAGCGCTGGTGGTAACACGCTTATTCAACAAAACGTTGCTACTAACGCCAACATTTTTACCGATGAGTAATCGGATAGGAGCGTAAGATGCGTCTGGCACTTTGCATCATGGGTATGGTTGTTGCCCTCTCTGCAAGCGCCGATGAGATCTCGTTAACTGATGAAATCAGCCTAGAAGCAATGGAAGAAGCCAGAGGAGGTCAGCTCGTTGAGATCGAGCTTGACCTCATCTCGGCCACTTCAGACATCGATGGCTTTGTCGCAGGTAATGAGGCTCTAAATACTGTAACCGGGAATAACTACCTTACTTCCGGGGCGTTTACAGACAGTTCTGGTATCTCAAGCGTTATCCAGAACACCGGTAATAATGTTCTGATCCAGAACGCAACCGTTGTTAACGTGACACTCAAGTAACTAATTGAAGAAACGTTATGAAAAAACTAACTTGGCTGATGTTGCTGGCTGCAGCATCGGCCAATTCTTTAGAATATCTGCCAAACCGAGGGCACTACTCCGTGCCGGTGAAGAGCTACAAAGAGATCGTATTTGGTGATGTATTTCGCCAGATTTACGACTTTAGTTGTGGTTCAGCCGCGCTCGCCTCATTACTTACATTCCACTACGACTCGCCCGTCACTGAGGAAGACATCTTCAAGTCGATGTACGAGTACGGTGACAAAGAAAAGATCAAGCAACAAGGATTCTCTTTGCTGGATATGAAGTCCTACTTAGAGAAAAAAGGTTTTCGCGCTGATGGCTTTCAAATTGACTTAGAAAAAATTCAGAGCGTGGGCGTACCGGGTATTACCTTGGTCAATTTTGATGGCTACATGCACTTTGTAGTGATCAAAGGCATCAACCAGCACTCGGTTATCCTTGGTGATCCCTCACGTGGAACCTTAGTCATGTCACATGAACGATTTAATCAGTTCTACCAAGGGGTTGTCTTGCTCATAAAAAACGAAGCTGACGCGGGGCGTTCTGGCTTCATCAACGACGACCAGTTTGCAGTGTACACCGCATCCCCATTGAGCTCTGGTGTTTCGCGAGACTCACTAGGCTTTTTCAGTATCACTCTTCCGGCAGCGGGAGAGTATTAAATATTAACAAGGAGATCGGCTGATGATCCCTTCCACAATGCTAGCAACTTTTTGCTGCGCCCTACCGGTGCAGTCTAGCGGCGCTGATAGTTTCATTGCCATGGACCAGTTTGAACCCATGTCAGTGGAACAGCTTGATCAGTATCGCGGCGGCTTTCAACTAGCCGATGACTACGTGATTAATATTGGTCTAAGTGTGACAACGGCAATCAATGGTGAGCTTGTCTACAGCGCTTCAATAGCTAATCTTATGATAGAAAACGGTATTCTGACTGCGACCAATGCGATTGAGCAAGCACAAGCAGCAGCGCCATTGCCACCTCTGCTCGATCAAGGCGTGGTCAATATTGTCCAAGTAGGTGAAGGTAATTTTGTCGAGGGTATCACTGCGCCATCTAGCCAAGCGGTGGCTGATGATTTGGGCGGTGACTCAGGTGATAGTTCGGTTGGTAGTGTTGTCACGAGCGGGGGGCCAACCACAGCACCAGCAAACGCTACACCAGCCAGTATTGCAAGTGCACCGTCGGATACAAGTCCAACAGCACCTCTTGTCACAACACTCAATACAGAGACTCTTAATGCAAGCCTTATTAATGTCATTCAAAACACTATGGATGACAGCATACTAGGTCTGAACACCATTGTGGACATTGATGTTCAGGCCGACAATACGATTAGGAGAATCAGGGCTAACCAACAACTTAATGAAGCCCTGCTCAACCATCTTCATTAGCTCAACAGCAACCCACTACATGTTAAATGGGACGCGTATAGTAAGTTGAAAATCGGGCGCATCTTCAGTCAAGCCGGCTTGGCCGCCAACATTGATTGAGGTGCGCTCATTGATTTTGTAGTTGACGCCAAAATTTAAATAGTCGAGTTGCAAGACTTTTGCGTTTGGCGCTGTAGAGCCGTTAACTTGGCTTTTGAAAATGGTTCGGTGGCTCAAACCAAGCGAGAACGAAAGTCTTGGATTAACAGCAAAACCAATACCCCCACCAATCGAGATGGTATCGCCCAGTTGAATATCGTCGTTGCGATCGCCGACACGCTTTTCATCCTCAAAGTTATAGATATAGCTTAGGTTTGCATACAAGACGGCAGGATCTGAAGGGTAAATCATTGAAATGTTTGGCTCAACACTCCAAAAACCTGATCCTGTTGGTGCCTCTGTGAAGTTGTTATTTTCATCCACGTCAATCTCATAGGGAGAGCGGCCACTATCAGATTTAACCCTTAGCCCGCCGACCCAGTAGGGTGCCGACTCGAAATTGAACTGATGACGCATAGCGAACTCAATATCCCCCATGCCACCACCATCAAGAGAAAAGTTTGTAGGCTCGTCACTACCCTCGGTAAGACTGCGTTCTGATATTTGGTCATTACGGTAAACATAGGGTACGCGAACCTCAATCTCTGTCGCATTCGTAATGCCGTAGCGACCTGTAAAGCCCAGGGTCATTGTTGTCCGGTCTGAGTCGCTAACTTCAATTAAACCAACCAAAAGAGATGGCAAAACAGTGTAGCCAATGACAGAAACGCGATTGGCTGAGTTTTGTGAATAACTAAATGAGGTATCAAATGACCACTTCCCTCTTGGCGTTAAAACACCAGGACGTTCAATGACATCTACAACATTTTGTGCCCTTTGAGCCGTTGTTCCATCACCCTCTTCAGCGAAAACCATCGGGGCAGCAAAACTCAAACCTAGGGCGTAAGCAACCAGTGTCTTCCTTAACATTTAGTCTTCCTTAGCTATTGACTGTATTTAAGGTTTAGGCGGGAAAATTGAGTTCTGCAACCTGCAGACCAAACTTAATCGTTTGTCTTAGAAAAGATACAAATGAATCAAATAAGGCTTAGATTGCGCAGAGATAGCTGACGAGCAGATACAAAAAAAGCCTCGCATTAAGCGAGGCTTTGTAAAGTGGCGCGTCCTGGAGGATTCGAACCTCCGACCGCCTGGTTCGTAGCCAGGTACTCTATCCAGCTGAGCTAAGGACGCACGGGTTTAGTATCAACTTAGTTATATAAATATAAACATAGTCAATACAAGGTCTAAGACCTAAAGAGTGGCGCGTCCTGGAGGATTCGAACCTCCGACCGCCTGGTTCGTAGCCAGGTACTCTATCCAGCTGAGCTAAGGACGCGCAAGGTTTAGTATCAACTTAGTTATATAAATATAAACATAGTCAACACAAGGTCTAAGACCTAAAGAGTGGCGCGTCCTGGAGGATTCGAACCTCCGACCGCCTGGTTCGTAGCCAGGTACTCTATCCAGCTGAGCTAAGGACGCGCAAGGTTTAGTATCAACTTAGTTATATAGATATAAACATGGTCAATACAAGGTCTAAGACCTAAAGAGTGGCGCGTCCTGGAGGATTCGAACCTCCGACCGCCTGGTTCGTAGCCAGGTACTCTATCCAGCTGAGCTAAGGACGCGCAAGATTTAGTATTAACTCAGTTATATAAACACAAACATGGTCAATACAAGGTCTAAAGACCTAAAGAGTGGCGCGTCCTGGAGGATTCGAACCTCCGACCGCCTGGTTCGTAGCCAGGTACTCTATCCAGCTGAGCTAAGGACGCGCAAAATTTTAGTACTGAACATTGTAGTTCAATCCAAGGTCTAAGACCGAAAAAAGTGGCGCGTCCTGGAGGATTCGAACCTCCGACCGCCTGGTTCGTAGCCAGGTACTCTATCCAGCTGAGCTAAGGACGCGCAGTAGTGTGATTTACGTCACACTTATTTTCTTTTGAAACAAAAAAATTGACTCTAGGTCAACATTCCATGTGAAATAAATGGCGGTGAGGGAGGGATTCGAACCCTCGATACGGCTACAAACCGTATACTCCCTTAGCAGGGGAGCGCCTTCAGCCTCTCGGCCACCTCACCGTCGTATATTTCTAAAGAAAGCTTCTTGCCTTCAAAAGATTCTTACCTTCCCAAAAGAAGGAAAGTGGCGCGTCCTGGAGGATTCGAACCTCCGACCGCCTGGTTCGTAGCCAGGTACTCTATCCAGCTGAGCTAAGGACGCGCTGTCGCTTCAAAAGAAGCAGTGCAAGAATGGCGGTGAAGGAGGGATTCGAACCCTCGATACGGCTACAAACCGTATACTCCCTTAGCAGGGGAGCGCCTTCAGCCTCTCGGCCACCTCACCGTCTTGCGGAGGCACATATTACGATTTTCCAAAATTAAGTCAAACACTTTATCGATAAAATTTGGAAAAAAACGTCTAACCGTTGGCGATTTAACCAAACCACTCAAAAAATAGACTTTATTGAGCGTAAATAACAAAAAAGCCAGCTTCTCGCTGACTTTTCTGGTGCAAATTAGTAGCTGCTTGGAGCAACGTTGCCATTGCCTTTTTCAGCTTGAATTCGCATGTAGATTTCTTCACGGTGTACCGAGACTTCTTTTGGAGCGTTAACACCAATACGTACTTGGTTACCTTTAACACCCAAAACAGTCACAGTTACTTCATCACCGATCATTAGAGTTTCGCCAACACGGCGGGTCAAAATTAGCATTCTATGCTCCTTGAGTCATCTCTTTAGCTATAAGGCTTTATTGTTTAACAAATATTGATGGCGGGAGAACCGCCCATTACCCCAGAAACGCCTTTTTCGGATGAAAATCCACAGCTTCCGCCGATGTAATATATGAATCATGCAGTATGTTTGCAGCTTTGTCGACACAATCTGGTAACATAATCAAATTAAGTGACTGATTAGCAGCAGAAACATGAACCACATCAATCTGCGCGGCTGACAACAACTCCAGCGCATGCTCAGCGATTTGTCCAGCGATAGTGCCCACTACGGTCAGTTGGCCTACCTGTTGCGTATCCAACAGCTTACTGTCGCAAGACTGTTGCAATTTTGCTAAACAATCACTTTTTATCAACACATCAGCGTCATTGACCACATCCCAAACGGACACACCCATCATCTGGCAGTGTTTTTTTATCGATTCAACCGAGTCAGGCTGCACAGAAACAAGAGCCAGATCGCGTTGAATCGCCACACCACAGATAGCTTGCTGACACTTCTCACCCTTGATCAGGCTGCCCTGATTAAGCTCAAAGGTCGACAGCACGCGCAGAGGAACTTGGTTCTTCCACGCCGTCTGTACTGAAGGTAAATGTAGCACCTTTGCGCCTTTTCGTGCCATTTCTTCCATTGAAGGAAAATCAACAACATCCAAACGCTGGGCAGTGTTGACCACCCTAGGGTCACAGCTGTACACACCATCAACATCGGTAAAGATCTGACACTCGCTCGCAGACAGCGCACTTGCCAGCGCAACGGCACTGGTGTCTGAGCCACCGCGACCGAGTGTGGTGATATCCCCATTTTCATTGATGCCTTGAAACCCAGCCACAATCACGATGTAATCATCGTCAAGGAGCGTGTCGAGCTTCAAAGTATCAATTTGCTTTATCGTGGCATCGTTATGCTGTCCATCAGTGATGATATTTGCTTGGCCGCCCGTCATTGAACGCGCTTTATAACCCAGCTTATTTAACGTCATCGCCAACAGTGCCATGGACACCTGCTCACCTGCGGAGAGCAACACATCGAGTTCTCTAGCGTTTGGTACACTATCCACTTGCTGGGCTAGCCCAACTAAGCGGTTCGTTTCGCCTGACATGGCCGAAACCACTGCAACAACTCGATTTCCATCATCTTTCGCTCGAATGATGTGTTTGGCAACGGTATGAATGCGCTCGATTGAGCCCATTGAGGTGCCGCCAAACTTCTGCACGATTAGGGATTTTTTCACCAGTCTTCACCTTCCCGAGACATTTCGTCTCATTCGTATCAAGGCGCCTGAGAACGCGTTTGGTAATGTCGGTTCGACATCCTCAAACGGCTCTTCAAGCGCCCGATAAAATTAAACAAAAAAACCAAGTGGTTTAACGGTGGCGGATTATACGCCAAGAAAACCACTTGGTTACAGCTAAAAAATCAATTTTTATTGATAAAAGGCGTTATAAACGCTCTTCTAGCCAAGATCTAGCAGATTTTAGTGCTTCTGGAAGCGCGGCCACGTCTGTACCACCGGCTTGGGCCATATCTGGTCGACCACCACCTTTACCACCGACTTGCTGAGCAACCATATTAACTAGCTCGCCCGCCTTGACTTTACCGGTCAGATCTTTGGTCACGCCCGCAATCAAACCAACCTTGTCATTCGCTACGTTGGCAATCAAGATCACGCCACTACCAATGCGGTTTTTGGTGTCATCCATCATGGTGCGCAGGTTTTTGCTGTCTGCGCCCTCAAGACCTGCGATCAGTACCTTGATACCTGCGATCTCTTCAACCTTGTCCATGATATTGGCACTTTCTGCTGCCGCCATCTTGTCTTTCAGTTGTTGGATCTCTTTCTCAAGTGACTTGGTCTTCTTGGCCGATTCAGCCAGTTTCTGCTCAACCTTGTCTTGCGCCGCTTCAATCACATCTAGCGCTGCATCTGCAGTGACCGCTTCGATACGACGAACGCCGGCAGCAATGCCGCCTTCTGAGGTGATCTTAAACAGACCAATATCACCGGTATTGTCAGCGTGAATACCACCACACAATTCGGTTGAGAACTCACCCATCGACAGGACGCGTACTTCGTCATCGTATTTTTCGCCGAACAGTGCCATAGCACCCTTCTGCTTAGCCGCTTCAATATCCATGACATTAGTTTCAATCAAGTGGTTACGACGCACTTGTGCATTAACCAGGCGCTCAACTTCCTTCAGCTCCACTGGCGTTACTGCTTCAAGGTGCGAGAAGTCAAAACGCAGGTTTTCAGGCTTAACAAGCGAGCCTTTCTGAGTCACATGCTCACCAAGAACTTGGCGTAGCGCTGCGTGCAACAGGTGAGTTGCCGAGTGGTTGAGTGAGATAGACGCGCGACGCTCAGCATCCACGGTTGCCTCAACCTCGTCACCCTTAGCAACCACACCCTCAGCAAGAATGCCGTGATGCGCAATCGCATTACCAAGCTTTTGTGTGTCTTCAACCTGGAACAAACCAGAGTCGGTTTTCAGTACACCAGCATCACCACACTGACCGCCTGATTCAGCGTAGAACGGTGTCTTACCAAGAATGATGATCGCTTTCTCGCCTGCAGATAGTGACTCAGTTACCTCACCGTCAACAAAGATCTCAGCAACGGTGCTGCGACCCGCTGTGCCTGTGTAGCCGCAGAACTCGGTCTCAGTATCCGCTTTGATAGTCGCGTTGTAGTCGGCGCCAAATTGACCCGCTTCACGCGCGCGCTGACGCTGCTCTTCCATCGCTTTCTCAAAGCCCGCTTCATCGATAGCAAAGTCACGCTCACGTGCGACATCGTTGGTCAAATCCGCTGGGAAGCCATAGGTGTCGTACAGCTTAAATACCGTCTCACCATCAAGCACCTTGCCATCAAGGCTATCTAGCGCTTCATTAAGGATCGCCATACCGCGCTCAAGCGTGCGACCAAAGTTCTCTTCTTCGATGCGCAGCACTTTCTCTACCATGGCTTGTTGTTTCTTCAGCTCATCGCCTGCGGTGCCCATCACCTCAGCCAGAACACCAACCAATTTGTGGAAGAACACGCCTTTCGCGCCCAGCTTGTTACCATGGCGAACCGCACGACGAATAATACGGCGCAGCACGTAACCGCGACCTTCGTTTGAAGGCATGACGCCATCAACGATAAGGAATGAACATGAACGGATGTGGTCTGCAATAACACGTAGAGACTGGTTCGATAGGTCATCATAGCCGATCGTGCCTGCTGCCGCTTTGATTAGCTTTTGGAACACATCGATTTCGTAGTTTGAGTGCACGCCCTGCATGATGGCTGAGATACGCTCAATACCCATACCTGTGTCTACTGCAGGCTTAGGTAGCGGCTCCATCGTGCCATCGGCGTGACGGTTGAACTGCATAAATACGTTGTTCCAGATCTCGATAAAGCGATCGCCATCTTCTTCTGGTGTGCCTGGACGGCCACCCCAGATGTGCTCACCGTGATCGTAGAAGATTTCAGTACATGGACCACATGGACCCGTATCGCCCATAGTCCAGAAGTTATCTGACTCGTACGCTTTGCCGCCTGGCTTGTCACCAATGCGAACAATCTTGTCAGCCGGTACGCCGACTTTCTTGTTCCAGATGTCAAACGCTTCGTCATCGGTTTCATACACAGTTACCAATAGACGCTCTTTTGGCAGTTGCAGAACCTCTGTCAGGAACTCCCAAGCAAACGCAATCGCGTCCTCTTTGAAGTAGTCACCAAAGCTGAAGTTACCCAGCATCTCAAAGAAGGTATGGTGACGAGCGGTAAAGCCAACGTTCTCAAGGTCGTTATGCTTACCACCAGCACGTACACAACGCTGAGCCGTAGTTGCTCGTGTGTAGGCACGCTTTTCAGCGCCCAAGAAGCAATCTTTAAACTGGTTCATACCTGCGTTAGTAAATAGCAGGGTTGGGTCGTTATGCGGAACCAACGATGAACTTTCTACGATTTGGTGTTCTTTGCCTTCAAAGAACTTAAGGAACGCGTTACGAACCTCGTCTGTGCTCATGTACATGCAGCTCTTCCTGAAAATAGTCGAGATAAAATTTTGGGTATTGTATACCCAAGCGGGGCATGGATGCTAGAGGCTTAAAGCTCTTGCAGGGCGTACTGGATCTGCTCAAAGCTAAAGCCGCGATACTGAAGAAAACGAACCTGCTTGGCGTATTGCTTTTGATCTTCGGCTTTTTTACCGGCGAACTTCTTCTCTGCTGTAGTGCGCGCCAGCTCAAACCAATCACAGCCCTCTTCCTCAAGTGCCATCTCAATCACGTCCTCATCGACGCGCTTTTGCTTAAGCTCTTGGCTAATCCGGCGAGCTCCATGGCCCTTATAGATATGCTGGCGCACTTGGCTTTTGGCATAGCGCAGATCATCTAGGTAGCAATGCTCAAGGCAAAAGGCGATCGCTTGGCTGATCTCCTCATCCGGATAGCCTTTAAGCTTGAGCTTTTGTGCTAATTCATACTCGCCATGGTCACGGCGGCTAAGCAATTGAATGGCCGATTCTTTGACCGACAGCGCCGGTGGTGTAGAGCGTTGATACATAAATATAAGTGTAGATACTATGAAATAAGGTATACGTCAGATAAGCAAAAGCCCCGCATAATGCGAGGCTCTGGAATCAGTCGAGAAAAGGTTATAGCTCTTCTTCTTTCGGCATTTCACCGGTTTCTGGCTCTTCAGGCTGAGCCGGTACGAGCAGCATTTCACGCAGTTTGCTATCAAGCTGCTGTGCTGCCTCTGGGTTCTCACGCATAAACTTACATGCGTTCGCTTTACCCTGACCAATCTTGTCACCGTTGTAGCTGTACCAAGCACCGGCTTTTTCTACCAGCTTGTTCTTCACACCAAGGTCAATCAGCTCACCCTCACGGTTAAAGCCAGCACCGTACATGATTTGCGTTTCCGCTTGCTTAAATGGTGCCGCAATCTTGTTCTTCACAACCTTGATACGGGTTTCGTTACCAACAACCTCATCGCCCTCTTTGATTGAGCCAGTACGGCGGATATCAAGACGGACAGAAGCGTAGAACTTCAGTGCGTTACCACCGGTGGTGGTTTCTGGGTTACCGAACATCACACCAATCTTCATACGGATTTGGTTGATGAAGATACACATACAGTTAGACTGCTTTAGGTTACCCGTCAGCTTACGCATCGCTTGTGACAGCATACGAGCTTGCAGACCCATGTGGCTATCACCCATCTCACCTTCGATTTCCGCTTTCGGTGTCAGTGCTGCTACCGAGTCGACAACCATAACGTCAATCGCACCTGAGCGTGCTAGTGCGTCACAGATCTCAAGCGCCTGCTCACCGGTATCTGGCTGAGAAACCAATAGTGCATCGATATCAACACCGAGCTTCTTCGCATAGACAGGATCCAGCGCGTGCTCTGCATCGATAAACGCACAGGTCTTGCCTTCGCGCTGAGCCGCAGCAATTAGCTCAAGAGTTAGAGTGGTTTTACCTGAAGATTCTGGACCATAGATCTCAACGATACGGCCCATAGGTAGGCCACCCGCACCAAGAGCAATATCCAGAGAGAGTGAGCCAGTAGAAATTGTCTCAACGTCCATTGCGCGGTTGTCACCCAGGCGCATGATTGAGCCTTTACCGAATTGCTTTTCAATCTGACCTAGCGCAGCGGCGAGCGCTTTCTGTTTGTTCTCGTCCATCTCTTTCTCCAAAAACTCATCTACTCTGATGAATACGATATTAGTTCGACACTAGGGTGTTGCAACCCTGCGTTATTTGTCAGTTATTATACTGTTGATTCATACAGTGTCCATACCTGGATAGGAAAAAAATTTGCCGCAGCTTTTTAATTGCGATCCAGGTAGTCAAATATCCTACTCAGTGAATATTCGATTGCTTGCGCTCTAACGTGGCTGCGATCGCCCGCAAAATAACAGGTCTGTGCCTCCAACCAACCATCACGGCTGGCAAAGGCGAAACACACAGTGCCAACCGGCTTGTGCTCGCTGCCACCACCCGGCCCAGCAATCCCACTGACAGATACAGCAATCGTGGCATTCGAACGTTGCAGTGCGCCCTCAACCATCTCAAGCACAATCGGCTCGCTGACTGCCCCATGTTGGCGCAATGTCTGGTTGCTCACCCCCAGCATTTCAACCTTTGCCTCATTGCTGTAAGTGATAAATGCGCGGTCAAACCAAGCCGAACTGCCCGCAATGTCTGTAATTGCGGTTGCAATGCCTCCACCAGTGCAAGATTCAGCACTGGTCAAAACGTGATTTTGCTCAGCTAGGCGTAGTCCTAACTGCTCACTTAATTCGATTAATGATGGCATGACGTCTCCGTGTACAGGTGTATTGCAAGCACATTAGCACAAGTGGCCAAAGTGACGCGAATAGGACTTCATTTGCTTGGTAAGTTTGCGTGCTATGGCCGTCGATAGTTTGATGAGAAAGGCTTTTCGCTGTTCTAGGATTGGCGTATCCTTAGCGGCGAAAAAAATGAACTAAAGGCAAGCGTAGTGAAAGCACAACCAAAACACACCCCGATGATGCAGCAGTATCTCAAGCTCAAAGCAGAGAATCCCGAGATCCTGCTGTTTTACCGTATGGGCGACTTTTATGAGCTTTTCTACGATGATGCCAAGCGCGCCTCACAACTGCTAGATATCTCGCTGACCAAGCGCGGCTCATCTGGCGGTGAACCAATTCCAATGGCGGGTGTTCCCTTCCATGCGGTTGAGGGCTATCTGGCTAAACTGGTTCAACTTGGTGAATCTGTCGCTATCTGCGAGCAGATTGGCGACCCAGCCACCAGCAAGGGCCCAGTTGAGCGTAAAGTGGTACGTATTGTCACGCCAGGTACCGTCACTGATGAAGCCTTACTCTCTGAGCGCATCGATAACCTGATTGCGGCTATTTATCATCAAAACGGTCGCTTTGGTTACGCCACTCTTGATGTGACCTCTGGGCGCTTCCAGCTTATCGAACCTGAGAGTGAAGAGGCAATGAGCGCTGAGCTGCAGCGCACCTCTCCACGTGAGCTGCTGTTTCCGGAAGACTTTGAGCCGGTGCATTTGATGAGTAGCCGCAATGGTAACCGCCGCCGTCCAATCTGGGAGTTTGAGCTCGATACTGCTCGCCAGCAGCTCAATCAGCAATTTGGCACCCGTGATCTAATTGGGTTTGGCGTTGAACATGCCAACCTAGGGCTATGTGCTGCTGGTTGTTTGATCCAGTACGTGAAAGACACCCAGCGCACCGCGCTGCCGCATATCCGCTCACTCACCCTCGACCGCCAAGACCATAATGTGATAATGGATGCCGCCACGCGCCGCAACCTTGAGATCACCCACAACCTGTCCGGTGGCATTGATAATACCCTGGCAGAAGTGCTCGATTGCACGGCAACGCCTATGGGTAGCCGAATGCTTAAACGCTGGCTGCACCAACCGATGCGCAATCTCGATACGCTCAATCAGCGTCTTGATGCCATCAGCGAGTTTAAAGATCAGGCACTATTTACTGACCTGCAGCCCGTGCTCAAGCAGATTGGTGATATCGAACGTATTCTCGCGCGCTTGGCACTGCGTAGCGCCAGACCGCGTGATTTGGCTCGTCTGCGCCAAGCACTGCAGCAACTTCCTGAGCTGCAAACGCATCTAGAGGCAGTTGAGCATCCGTACCTTAAGCAACTGGCTCAGTTCAGTGCGCCTATGGATGAAACCTGCGAGCTACTTGAGCATGCGATCAAAGATAATCCACCAGTGGTGATCCGCGATGGCGGCGTAATCGCCTCTGGCTATAATACCGAACTCGATGAGTGGCGCGATCTGGCTGACGGTGCGACGGAGTACCTTGACAAGCTCGAGCAAGATGAGCGTGAGCATCACGGCATTGATACGCTAAAAGTCGGCTACAACAATGTCCACGGCTTCTTTATTCAGGTCAGCCGTGGTCAAAGCCATCTCGTGCCGCCACATTACGTGCGTCGTCAAACCCTGAAAAATGCTGAGCGCTACATCATTCCTGAGCTCAAAGAGCATGAGGATAAAGTCCTTAACTCCAAATCAAAGGCACTGGCGCTGGAGAAAAAGCTCTGGGAAGAGCTGTTCGACCTGCTACTGCCCAAGCTTGAGCAGATGCAAAACCTTGCCTCAGCTCTGTCACAGCTCGATATTCTGCAAAACCTCGCTGAGCGTGCCGATGCGCTTGATTACTGCCGCCCACAGCTCAGTGAAGAGCCTGGCATTCAAATTCAGGGTGGCCGTCATCCAGTGGTCGAGCAAGTCATGGATGAGCCGTTTATCGCCAACCCGATTAGCCTCAATGATTCTCGCCGCATGCTGATCATCACCGGGCCAAACATGGGGGGTAAGTCCACCTACATGCGCCAAACCGCGCTGATCGCTTTGATGGCGCACATTGGCTCCTTTGTTCCTGCTGAAGCGGCGCAGATTGGCTCAATTGATCGCATCTTCACTCGTATCGGCGCATCAGACGATCTAGCCTCTGGCCGCTCGACCTTTATGGTTGAGATGACCGAAACCGCTAATATTCTGCATAACTCGACCAATCGCAGCCTAGTCTTGATGGATGAGATTGGACGCGGTACTAGCACCTATGACGGCTTATCTCTGGCTTGGGCAACGGCAGAGTGGCTAGCAAAGAAGATTGGTGCACTAACCCTATTTGCCACTCACTACTTTGAACTGACTGAACTACCAGAGCAGATCGACACTCTAGCGAACGTACACCTCGACGCGGTTGAGCATGGTGACAGCATCGCCTTTATGCACGCGGTTCAAGAAGGCGCAGCCAGCAAGTCCTACGGCCTAGCGGTAGCAGGATTAGCGGGCGTACCAAAAACGGTGATTAAAAACGCGCGCGCAAAGCTTACCCAACTTGAGCAACTGTCGATAAGCACTGGCGCAAGCAACAACGCTTCCAGCCAAGCTAACACTGAGCCGAAAGCAGAAGTTCAACTGAGCTTAATCCCTGAGCCAAGCGAGATTGAAGAAGCCGTTGCTGCGATTGACCCGGACGACTTAACTCCTCGTCAGGCGTTGGAAGCTTTGTATCGTTTAAAGCAACTACTTTAGGGGATAGAGACGAGAAGCGAGATTCGAGAGGCGAGGAAGTCAGCGCACGCTGCATATCATCCGCTACAGATGAAGTTTGGTTCAAGCAAGAGAACCGAAAAGGTGCCTCGTACCCTCTCGTCTCTCGAAACGAAGTGATCTCGCCTCTCGCCTCTTCCCGAAGGGAAAAAAAGGCGCCGGTATCGGCGCCTTTTCAATCATTGTTCATCATCAAAACTGAACAAATTCTCCATATTAAGCCCCTGCTTGATAAGGATCTCGCGCAGGCGTCTCAGTCCTTCGACTTGGATCTGGCGAACACGCTCGCGGGTTAGGCTGATCTCGCGGCCTACTTCCTCAAGGGTCGATGGCTCATAGCCAAGTAAACCAAAGCGGCGGGCCAGTACCTCTTTCTGTTTGGGATTAAGCTCATCGAGCCAGTCAAGCAGCGAGTGTTTGATGTCATCGTCTTGCGTGGAGACACCAGGGTCGGCATGAACCGCATCAGGAATGATGTCCAGCAAGGCTTTATCACCGTCACCGCCTATCGGGGTATCGACTGAGCTGACACGTTCGTTAAGGCGCAGCATCTTGCTCACATCACCCACAGGCTTGTCCAATTGGTTGGCGATCTCTTCAGCGGTTGGCTCGTGGTCGAGTTTTTGTGATAACTCTCGAGCGGTACGTAGGTACACATTGAGCTCTTTAACCACGTGAATAGGTAAGCGAATGGTGCGGGTTTGGTTCATCAAGGCGCGCTCGATGGTTTGGCGAATCCACCAAGTTGCATAAGTTGAGAAACGGAAGCCACGCTCAGGGTCGAATTTCTCTACCGCGCGGATCAGGCCAAGGTTGCCCTCTTCAATCAAATCGAGCAGCGCCAATCCACGATTGCTGTAGCGGCGGGAGATCTTCACCACTAGGCGCAGGTTACTCTCAATCATACGTTTGCGAGCTGCCTCGTCACCACGCAGGGCTCGACGTGCGTACAGCACCTCTTCTTCGGCAGTTAACAGTGGCGAAAAGCCGATTTCACTGAGATACAGTTGGGTTGCATCTAGGCTTTTCGATGAAGCCTCAAACTCCTCTCGAGGGGATTCTTTGCCGACGGTTTCGGGTGTCGACTCTTCTACGTCTTGTTCTAGAGTAGACTCTAGCTCTGCATCTAACTCGAAGTCTTCAACTTTTGCTGCTGTGTTGCTGATACTCATAAGCGCCTCCCCTGGCGAGCACACAGACATTACTACCTAAAATGTCACAGTTTGCTCAGTTCAAAGTCATCTACTCGATTAAGAGTAAATTGTTATCACGGCAAATATTTTTTAGGGTTAACAGACTTTCCTTGGTGGCGAATTTCAAAGTGTAATCGAACACTGTCGGTGCCAGAGCTACCCATGGTAGCGATTTGCTGGCCGGCTTTGATACTTTGACCTTCGTTAACCAGTAGCTTGTCATTATGAGCATAAGCGCTTAGGTAATCATCATTGTGTTTGACGATAACTAGATTGCCATACCCTCTCAGAGCACTACCTGAGTACACAACGCTACCATCTGCAGTAGACACGATTGCTTGCCCTCGCTGTCCAGCAATATCTATCCCTTTATTGCCTTGGTTTCCTGCAGAAAAGTTTTTAATAACCCTACCTTTTGTTGGCCACAGCCAAGTGGCCACTTTACCGTTTGTAGGTTGAGAGTTTTGACTGTTTTTGTTAACAGTTTGTTGACTCTTAGCCCCAACATACTCTTTTGACTTCGATTGATCAACCTGCTTTTGTGGCACAGGGGCCGCAACCTGCGGTTTAGGCTCAGATTTGGCTGGTGGTGTATCAGTTTTAGAGTTATTACTCTCCTTTGGCGGCGGGGCCTTAGCAACAACTGGGGCTGCTGCAACGACTGGTTTATTAGACGTTTGGCTTACGCTTGGCTCGGTAGGTTGCGGCGCTTGGCCGTACACTGGCGCCTGATATGAGCGTCCCCAAAGGCGTAATCTTTGGCCAGGAAAAATGGTGTATGGCTCTTTCAAACGGTTGTTTTGTATAATTTCTTTAACATCTTTGTCGGTAATGTAGGCGATGTAGTAGAGAGTGTCTCCCTTTTGCACCTCATAAAAACTGCCACGGTAACTTCCCCTCTGGCTATTTTCGTATTTGCTCAAACCTGAGATAGGCGCAGGAGAGGTCGCAGCGCATCCTCCCAGCACCAAGATTGAAGCAAACAGATAAATACGCCAAGAAGAAGGCATCATTAGGCGACATCCCCAGGGACCAATGGCACAAAGCGGACCAATTCGATCACCTCAGAGCGATAATCATCCCCTTCCCGACGAATGCGCAGCAACTGCTGCTCATCAGAGCCAACCGGGATAACCATCACCCCACCATCGGCCAATTGATCAAGGAGCGCCTGCGGCACATTTTGCGCAGCAGCGGTCACGATAATCGCATCAAACGGGCCTTTGGCAGACCAACCTTGCCAGCCATCAGCATGTTTGGTCGAGACATTATAAAAGTCCAACTGCTTCAGACGGCGCTTGGCCGCCCATTGCAGTGCCTTGATGCGTTCAACGGAATAGACGTGCTCAACCAACTGCGCCAGCACTGCGGTTTGATAACCGGAACCTGTACCAATCTCCAAAACCTTACTGTGGTATTTAAGCTCCAGAAGCTCGGTCATTTTAGCGACGATGTAGGGCTGAGAAATGGTCTGCCCCTGACCAATTGGCAGGGCATTGTTGTCGTAGGCTTGGTGAACCATCGCCTGAGAGACAAAATTTTCGCGCGGCAAACAATAGATGGCATTGAGCACCGCCTGATTGCGAATACCATTGGCAATCAAAAACGACACTAATTTATCCGCTTGCGGGTTCGTCATTCACTCTTTTCCTTTAACCACTCATTCATTGCACGAAGCGACTCATGGGCTGTTAGGTCAACCTGTAGTGGGGTGACCGACACATAGCCATGCTCTATCGCATGAAAGTCTGTTCCTTCACCAGCATCCTGCTCTTTACCCGGGGGGCCTAACCAATAAATCTCATGACCACGAGGATCGGTCTGCTTGATCATATTCTCGGCATGATGCCTTGCACCCAAGCGGGTGATGGTAATCTCTAGCTTGTCACTCTTGATATCAGGTATGTTGACATTGAGCAAGCGGTTGGTCGGGATCGGCTGGATTAAATGCTGCTGCACCAATCTGCGAGCCACTTTTGCTGCTTGTTCAAAGTGTTGGCTACCAAGGAGTGAAAAAGCAATCGACTGAACACCGAGAAAATGCCCTTCCATAGCCGCCGCCACTGTCCCTGAATACAGTACATCATCACCGAGATTTGCACCGTGATTTATCCCCGATAGCACCAGATCCGGCAGATCGTCTTTCATCAGCTCATTGAGCGCAAAATGCACACAATCGGTTGGCGTGCCCTGAACGGAAAACACACGTGGTGCGATCTCATTCACTCTTAACGGCTGTTCGAGCGTGAGCGAGTTAGAGGCACCCGAGCGGTTGCGATCCGGGGCAACAATGGTGATATCAGCAATGTCTCGCAGTGCATCGGCTAATTGATGGACGCCCTCTGCATGCACCCCGTCGTCATTACTCAGTAGGATCTTCATTAGTTCGACTCGTACACTCGCTCAACAGGGATCTCTTCTATCAGTTCACGGACAATTGACGTCGCAAACGCGCCAGCCTCTAAACTAAAGGATAGGGTGATATTGTCCGATTCCACCTGCCAAACAAGATTTTTTGGTATCAGTGCGATTGAGCGTCGCTCTTGTCGCATGCGGTTACCGCGGATCAACGCCATCAAATCTTGCTCGTCATCAACAATTGGCTGCTCTAGGTCTAGGGCCTGAGCCTGCGTCGGTAATTGATTGTCCCCCGCCATCAGCGCGGTCACGAACAGCTCGCCAGCCTTCAGGGCCTGATTCAACTCATCCAATTGCTCGGATGTCACTGGCGCTGACACGCCCTGCTCGGTCGCGACGATATCGCCCTCGATAACTTGGTCAAATAACCCTTGCTCGATACGCGCAGAAACCACGCGATTGAATATCCACGAGCGTGCCGCTGACAAGTACAGGCTGCGCTTATTCTGATTGCGCGTTCGAACGTTTTCACGTCCCCAGCGCCTCGCCTCATTGAGGTTATTGCCCTCACGTCCAAAACGCTGAGCACCAAAGTAATTAGGCACCCCAAACTGCTTAACCCGCTCTAAACGAGTCAGCACCTCCTCCACCTCTGTTACTTCAGTCAAGCGCAGTTCAAAATGGTTCCCAACCAAATCACCCGGGCGTAACTTTTTGTTATGACGCGCCATGGCCAAAATTTTAATGCTTGGATATTGAGCCAAGAAGGCGCTGAAATCTGGGGTTTCTTTACCCGGCAGGTGTACACTTAGCCACTGCTCGGTAACGGCGTGGCGATCTTTAAGGCCTGCCCAGCTGACCGCTTTTGAGGCAACACCGCACGCTTTCGCCAGTTCATTGGCAACAAAAGCTGTATTTTCACCGGTTTTCTGGATCCGCACCATCAGATGCTCACCGTCATCGGTAAATTCAAAACCAAGATCTTCAACCACGACAAAGTCACTGGCTTGAGCCTTGATCTTCGCCTTGGCCTGTGGCTTACCATTAGCATAGGCAAATTGTTCAAGAATATCAGTCACGTTCACAGCTCCTGTTTGATAAGCAAAACCACCGCTTCCGTCGCGATTCCCTCTTTGCGACCGGTGAACCCTAGTCGCTCAGTCGTGGTGGCTTTGACGTTAATATTGCTGACGTCCGTTTCGAGATCCTCGGCAATCGCCTGACACATGTCATCGATATGAGGGGCCATCTTCGGCGCTTGCGCCATTATGGTCACATCGGCATTACCCAACTGGTAGCCCTGGGCTTTGACGCGTTGATAAACATCTTTAAGTAAATCTCGGCTGTTGGCGCCCTTCCACTTGTCATCGGTATCAGGGAAATGGCGACCAATATCCCCTGCCGCAATCGCACCCAGCAAGGCATCACACAGGGCATGTAAGGCGACATCACCATCAGAGTGGGCAATCAGCCCTTGCTGGTAAGGAACAGCAACGCCACCAATGATAACTGGGCCTTCACCACCAAATTTATGCACATCAAAACCATGACCTATTCTCATGATAAAGGCTCCTTACTCTTGATTAGATAAAACTCGGCCAGCGCCAGATCCTCTGGCCGAGTGATTTTAATATTGTCACCGCGCCCAGGCTGTAGCCCTGGCGCTTGTCCTGCAAATTCGAGCGCAGATGCCTCATCCGTAACTTGAAAGCCTTGGTCTAGCGCTTGTTCAAGACAGTGTTTAAGGGTGTCGACAGGGAACATCTGCGGTGTTAGAGCGTGCCATAAGTTGTCACGCTCAACCGTTCGCTCAATATTATGCTCTTCGTTGCCGCGCTTCATGGTATCACGCACGGGTGATGCCAGTATCGCCCCGACAGGGTGATTAAGTGCGGTCTTTTTCAGTGCATCGATATCCGCCTGCACAAGGCATGGCCGCGCGGCATCATGTACCATCACCCAACATGGTTGGCTCTCGTGCTCGGCGATATAGTTCAGCGCTGAGAGCACCGTATCAGCCCGCTCTGATCCACCCTCAACACGCGTGACCTTTGGGTGATGCGCCAAGGGTAATTGTGGGAAATAGGGGTCGCCTTGAGAGGTGGCGATGATCACCTGTGTTATGTCGTCACGCCGAAGGAAGCGTTCGGCAGTATGTTCGAGGATGGTTTTTCCTAGGAGTGACAGATACTGCTTAGGTTTGTCCGCTTGCATACGACTCCCTACACCAGCGGCAGGTATAATCGCGTAGATGGTTTGCATTGAATGCCTTTTATTAGGGTTGTGTGTCCTCACCGATGATTCGGTAGAAAGTCTCGCCATCCTTGACCATGCCCAGCTCATGCCGGGCACGCTCCTCAATGGCATCAAGGCCTTGACGTAAGTCGTCTATCTCAGCAAACATCTCGTCATTGCGCTCGCGCAGGTTTTGATTCACCTGCTGCTGAGCCGCAAGCTCATTTTGTGTGCTAGTCAGATCTGCCACGCCGTTTTTGCCAAACCACAATAGATATTGTAGCCAGCCGACAACAACGAGCAGCATCAAGGCCAATATGCGCATATCGTTAGCCCATCATCAAGAACGTAAATAAACCGATGCCAAGTGCCAAACGATAGATCACAAATGGCGTCATACCCATACGAGATATTAGCTTCAAGAAGTAGTGTATACACAAATAAGCACTAACAAATGAGACCGCAAGCCCAGTTCCAAGGTGGCCCATGTGAATCGGCTCTCCGCTGGTGACCAGCTTTAGGCTTAAGTAAGCACCCGCGAGCAGGATAATCGGGATCGACATCAGAAATGAAAAACGCGCTGCCGCTTCTCGGGTAAAGCCAAGATGTAAGGCTGCGGTAATCGTGATACCCGAGCGTGAGGTGCCTGGGATCAAAGCGACTGCCTGCGCTAGGCCAAGGTATAGGGCTTTCTTCCAGCCAACTTGATACTCATCCATCTGCTGCGGCGCACGGCGATCGACATACCATAGCAGCAAGCCAAACACTATGGTGGTCACAGCAATCACCCAGGCGCTACGCAGGTACACCTCGATGAAGTCTTTCATGAGTAGACCAAAAATACAGGCAGGGATGGTGGCGAGAATGATCATCCAGGCCAAGGTGACCTCTTTGCCACGCTCACCCTTGAAAATAGAACCGATAAAGGCAGAAAGCAGGGTCACTACCTCTTTTCTGAAGTAGATCATCACCGCTGCCAGCGTGCCCACGTGCACGGCCACATCGAATGCAAGACCTTGGTCATCCCAGCCTAAAAGGGCAGAGGGAAGAATTAGGTGAGCCGAACTGGAAATAGGCAAGAACTCCGTTAAGCCTTGAATTAGTGCTAAGACTAATGCCTCAAAATACGTCATTGTACTCTCTTTTTATTGTTGGATTGAAAACCAAGGAGCCACCTTGGTCAGTGGTTGGGTTAAAAGGGAATGGCTAGCTTGCCATAACTGTTTGACAGTTTGACCACGACCGGGAATAACCCGTCCTGGACACAGCTCAACCAAAGGCTGGATCACAAAGGCAAACTTATAAATATCGTCACGAGGAAGCTGAGGCTTCTGTGCGACGAGCTCACCAAACAGTAAGATATCCAGATCGAGGGTGCGCGCTTGGTTTTTCTGCGCATCGCTTGGACGGCCCCACTTGATCTCTATCGCGCGAAGTCTACTCGCAAGTTCATTAAGAGAGAGTGAGGTTTCTAAGCCAACCACCAAATTATAAAATGGCTGACTATCGAACCCGACCGCATCACACTCGTAGATGGTCGAGACACGCGTATTTGAGCCAAGTTGCATCAACTCGCGCACCCCAGCCTCAACATGTTTACGGCGCTGTATATTGGTACCGACACCAATATAAACTTCAGTCATCGTGCTCCTCGCTCAATGACAACACCAACACCGCGTGCCTGAGCGACCGCGCCAGGTTTAGTCAAGCGAATACGGATCCAGCTAACACCAAAGCGGTCCATGATGATCTGAGCGATCTCTTCTGCTACACGTTCGACCAATAGAAAACGACCATTCTCGATATGATTGAGTACCGCCTCACTCACCTCGGAATAATCCAAGGCATCTTGCACATCATCGCTCAAACCTGCAGGACGGTTATCGTGAGCCATCTCGATATCCAGCACCAACTTTTGTTTGATCTCCTGCTCCCAGTCATACACACCAATCGTGGTGATCACCTCGAGCTGCTCGATAAAAACCATGTCTTTCACAATGACGTTCCTATTCGCTTGCGGTACCGATACTAGAGAGGTCGGATACCTAAAATGAATCAAAGCACCTACTATAATCAGGTCAGCCTAGTTTGCCTTGCAAAACAAAATGCAAGGTATCGACATTTACCCAAAGATAATCAATCGCATCATTACGGTAGTGCATATAAAAATATCGCGATATGATACCAGCTATCGGTCATAAGACCATCTTTTAACACGAGTAACCTTGTATGACGCCACTTGCGCTTAGCATGATCATTTTTGCCTATTTACTTGGGTCGATCTCCAGTGCTGTGCTCATTTGTCGGCTATTAGGTTTGCCCGACCCACGCACGCAAGGCTCGCAAAACCCGGGCGCCACCAATGTCTTGCGCATTGGCGGACGAAAAGCCGCTCTGGCGGTGTTATTGTGCGACATGCTCAAAGGCACTATCCCCGTTTGGTCTGGCTACTTCCTCCAAATTGACGCCGTTATCCTGGGTGTGATTGCGATTGCGGCCTGCCTTGGTCATATGTACCCACTTTTTTTCCACTTTCGCGGTGGCAAAGGCGTGGCGACTGCCCTGGGTGCACTCGCCCCGATCGGCTTGGATCTGACTGGCCTAGTGATTGCCACTTGGCTGCTCATCGTGGCGATTTTCCGTTACTCCTCACTGGCCGCGATCATCTCTGTCTTGCTTGCGCCACTTTACACCTGGTGGATCAAACCACAATACACGCTGCCCGTGGCGATGCTGTGCTGCCTGATCATCTTGCGCCACCATCAAAACATTCGCCGACTGTTAGAGGGCACTGAGCCTAAAGTAGGTGAAAAAAAACGCGCCTAAAGCGCGTTTCTCAAATAGCTGGATGTTTCTTAGAAAACTGAGTTTGCGTTACGCCACTGGCGTCAGGCTATCAATTGGCCAGCGCGGCGTGGCTTGAACACTCAGATCCGCTACTTCCCCATTTTTCAGGCGTTGCATACCAGCAAAGGCGATCATGGCGCCATTGTCGGTACAGAACTCGGTGCGCGGGTAGTACACCTCACCACCGACTTTGTTTGCCAGTTTAGCCAACTCGGCTCGTAGGCGTTTGTTGGCGCTCACACCACCGGCGATAACAATACGCTTAAAGCCTGTCTGCTCAAGGGCACGACGACACTTAATCGCCAAGGTATCACACACCGCTTCCTCAAACGCCAAAGCAATGTCAGCGCGTGTCTGCTCATCGTCACCATTGGCGGCAATGGTGTTAGCCGTAAAGGTCTTAAGGCCAGAGAAGCTCATATCCAGACCTGGACGGTCCGTCATTGGACGCGGGAACTTAAAGCGACCTGGCGTTCCACTCTCCGCAAGGCGTGAGAGCAGCGGACCACCGGGGTAATCCAGCCCCATCAACTTAGCGGTTTTATCAAACGCTTCACCCGCCGCATCGTCAATCGACTCACCCAAGATCTTGTACTGACCAATGCCTTTAACTTCCACCATCATGGTGTGTCCACCAGAGACCAATACCGCGACAAACGGGAATGGCGGCGGATTCTCTTCCAGCATCGGGGCAAGCAGGTGCCCTTCCATATGATGCACCGGCACGGCAGGCACACCCCAGGCATAGGCCAAGCTGCGACCAATCGTCGCGCCTACCAGCAGCGCACCCACCAGCCCAGGGCCTGCGGTATACGCCACGCCGTCAATGTCTTTTGGGGTCAGGCTGGCGTCTTTAAGGGCCTCTTTAATAAGAGGGATGGTTTTCTTAACGTGATCGCGCGAAGCGAGCTCAGGTACGACACCACCGTAGTCAGCGTGCAGCTTCACCTGACTATAGAGTTGATGCGACAATAGGCCTTGCTGATCATCATAAATCGCAATTCCTGTCTCATCGCATGAGGTTTCAATGCCAATAATACGCATGATATTCTCGTTTCACTTTCGATAATTCTCTCAATGGGCGCAATCTTACCGCGCCTTGGCTTTGCAAACAAATTTTGTACAGACAATAATCGACAAAAGGCTTTACAAAGCCACTGTGATCGGATTAAAATTCCGCACCATTTTTGATCAAGCTGGTTATTGACCGAACAAATAGTGTGTTCTGGTCCTAGTATTTTCCAGCGTTAACGAATAACCCCTGAGGTGAAAGGCATATGCCAGTAGTTAAAGTACGTGAAAACGAACCGTTCGACGTTGCTCTACGTCGTTTCAAGCGCTCTTGCGAAAAAGCAGGTATCCTTTCTGAAGTGCGTCGTCGTGAGCACTACGAAAAGCCAACTACAGTTCGCAAACGCGCTAAAGCAGCAGCTCAAAAGCGTCACGCTAAGAAGCTAGCTCGCGAAAACGCTCGTCGCGTTCGCCTGTACTAATAACTAAAGCTCTGTAAAGGATTTTAGTTATGGCTCTGATTGATACTCTCAAAGAAGAGCAAAAATTAGCGATGAAAGCCAAGGACAAATTGCGCCTTGGCACTATTCGTTTAGCTCTTTCGGCGATTAAGCAACGTG
Organism: Vibrio sabulosilitoris; assembly: GCF_055391395.1. Taxonomy (NCBI): domain Bacteria; kingdom Pseudomonadati; phylum Pseudomonadota; class Gammaproteobacteria; order Vibrionales; family Vibrionaceae; genus Vibrio; species Vibrio sabulosilitoris. The sequence continues at coordinate 918,055 of NZ_AP029599.1, read as the reverse complement.
AAGTGGATGAGCAGATCACTCTCTCAGACGACGACATTCTTGCTGTAATGACCAAGATGGTTAAACAACGTCGCGATTCTGTCGCTCAGTACGAATCTGCAGGTCGTCAAGACTTGGCAGACGCGGAACAGGCCGAAATCGCTGTGCTTGAGGACTTTATGCCTCAACCGCTAACCGAAGATGAAGTAGCGGCACTGATTGAAAGTGCGATTGCCGACTCTGGTGCTGCGGGCATGCAAGACATGGGCAAAGTGATGGGTGTGCTGAAGCCGCAAATTCAAGGGCGTGCAGATATGGGTAAAGTAAGTGGTTTAGTTCGCGCTAAATTGGCTTAACTCCCAATCCTAATTACAACAAGCCGTGCTCTCCTTCGGAATGCACGGCTTGTTTGTATCTGTCGTTCATACCTGCTATTGATATAGTCTCATTGTCAAAGGGTTACATTTTCTTCTATGGCTGGAATCATTCCTCGCGCTTTTATTGATGACCTACTCGCTCGACTGGATATTGTCGACGTCATTGACACGCGGGTAAAGCTAAAGAAGCAAGGCAAAAACTACGGCGCTTGCTGCCCCTTCCACAACGAGAAAACCCCATCCTTTAGTGTTAGCCAAGAAAAGCAGTTCTATCACTGTTTTGGCTGTGGTGTGCACGGCAATGCCATCGATTTTTTGATGGAATACGAACGCCTCGAGTTCGTCGAAGCGATTGAAGAGCTAGCCTCATCGCTCGGCTTAGATGTCCCGCGCGAGCAGCGCTCAGGCCAAAGAGCCCATCAAGGTCCAACCGCGAATACCGAACAAAAGCGCAACCTGTACGATATGATGGGCAGTATTGCTCAGTTCTATCGCCAGCAGCTAAAACTCGGCAGCAGCAAAGTGGCTATCGATTACCTCAAGCAGCGCGGCCTCTCCAAAGAGATCGTGCAAAAATTTGGTATCGGCTATGTCGCAGATGAATGGGACTTGGTACGCAAGAACTTTGGCAACAATCCATCTGCGCAGGCGATGCTCGTCTCTGGCGGCATGCTGATCGAAAACGATAAAGGCAACCGCTATGACCGCTTTCGTGGTCGAGTCATGTTCCCAATTCGCGATCGTCGCGGACGGGTGATCGGCTTTGGTGGTCGCGTTATCGGTGATGGCACCCCAAAATACCTCAACTCGCCAGAAACCCCAGTCTTCCATAAGGGTAAAGAGCTCTACGGCTTGTATGAAGTGATGCAAGCGTATCGTGAGCCGCCCCAAGTGCTGGTGGTGGAAGGCTATATGGATGTAGTGGCGCTGGCCCAATATGGTGTCGACTACGCTGTCGCATCGCTTGGCACCTCGACCACTGGTGAGCATATCCATAACCTGTTTCGTCAAACCAATACCGTGGTGTGTTGCTACGATGGTGACCGAGCAGGTAAAGAGGCTGCGTGGCGCGCACTTGAAAATGCGCTGCAATACCTCAAATCCGGTAACACCCTGAAGTTCCTGTTCCTGCCCGATGGTGAGGACCCAGACAGCTATATCCGTAAATACGGCAAAGAGCAATTTGAGCAGCAAGTACACAGCGCGATCCCGCTCTCTGAGTACCTGTTTCTCAACCTGATTGAAACTAACAACATTAATCTCGGCAACAGTGAAGGGAAATCTACCCTGCGCAATGTCTCCAATCAGTTGATTAATAAGATCCCTAATGAAGGGCTGCAGCAAGAGCTCGATGAGAAGCTCGACAAGCTGACGGGCTTTATGGGTCAAAGAGCCAAGCGCAAGGCGCCGGCAGAAACTCGACCACAGCCACATAAAGAGATAAAACGCACCCCGATGCGTGCGGTTATCGCTTTGCTTATCCAAAATCCAAGCTATGCTGAAATGGTGCCCGATTTATCAACCGTGAGACATTTATCACTTCCTGGACTAAGTTTATTGATGGAGGTGCTTGAATATTGTCAAGCCAGCCCCAATATCAGCACAGGCCAGTTAATGGAACAGTGGCGTGGACGCCAAAATGAGGCACTTCTGTCTCGTCTCGCGAGCTGGGATATCCCCCTCGACGATGACAATCAAGAAGACATATTTATCGACTCATTGGACAAAATCCTTGCCCAATGTGTTGAACAGCAAATTGAAAACCTGCAGGCAAAAGCAAGAAGCATCGGTTTATCAACCGAGGAAAAAAGGGAGCTACAAGCCTTGATGCTTGATTTAAAAGCGTAACCCTGTTGAATTAGTCAGCATAAAGAAAATTTGTTATCATTCGTGGTTTGCATTCGCATACTAAACTTTACCAGATACGAAGTTGGATACCGTCTATGGAGCAAAATCCGCAGTCACAGCTAAAAAGTCTTGTCATCAAGGGCAAGGAACAAGGCTATCTGACCTACGCAGAAGTTAACGATCACCTACCTGCTGAGATCGTCGATTCAGAACAGGTAGAAGACATCATTCAAATGATCAACGACATGGGCATTAAGGTAGTTGAAACCGCTCCTGATGCTGATGATCTTGTGATCAATGATGATAACAACATCACCGATGAAGACGCTGCTGAAGCCGCTGCTGCTGCACTCTCAAGTGTAGAAAACGAAATTGGCCGCACCACTGACCCTGTGCGCATGTACATGCGTGAAATGGGTACCGTTGAGCTTCTTACCCGTGAAGGCGAGATTGATATCGCTAAGCGTATTGAAGATGGTATCAACCAGGTGCAGAACGCGGTAACTGAATACCCAGGTACCATCCCATACGTTCTTGAGCAATTTGACAAAGTCCAAGCAGAAGAGCTGCGCCTAACTGACATCATCTCGGGCTTTGTTGACCCGAACGATGATGAGACGGCTGCACCTACTGCAACGCACATCGGCTCAGAGTTGGCAGAATCTGATCTTGAAGATGAAGATGGCGAAGATGTTGATGAAGATTCAGACAGCGACGATGACGACGAAGAAGAAGATACAGGTATCGACCCTGAACTGGCGCTTGAGAAGTTTACTGAACTACGTAACACCTTCCAAAACCGTCAGCTAGCGATCAACGAGCACGGTCCAGATAGCGAACAAGCTAAGCAAACCGGTGAGTTGGTTAAAGAAGTCTTCGCTGAGTTCCGTCTAACGCCTAAGCAGTTTGATTACCTAGTAGAATCGCTACGTACTTCGATGGACCGTGTACGCACCCAAGAGCGCCTAATCATGCGTTCAGTGGTGGAATACGGCAAGATGCCTAAGAAATCATTTATTGCTCTATTTACTGGCAACGAGTCGACTGAAGCGTGGCTAGATGAAGTACTGGCTTCAGATAAGCCATACGCGGACAAGATCCGTCGCAGCGAAGAAGACATCCGTCGCAGCATCCAGAAGCTGAAGATGATCGAAGAAGAGACTTCTTTGACCGTTCAGAGCATCAAGGACATCAGCCGTCGTATGTCTATCGGCGAAGCGAAAGCACGCCGCGCGAAGAAAGAGATGGTAGAAGCGAACTTGCGTCTGGTTATCTCGATTGCGAAGAAGTACACCAACCGTGGCCTGCAGTTCTTGGATCTGATCCAGGAAGGTAACATCGGTCTGATGAAAGCGGTAGACAAGTTTGAATACCGTCGCGGTTACAAGTTCTCGACTTACGCGACTTGGTGGATCCGTCAGGCGATCACTCGCTCGATTGCTGACCAAGCACGTACTATCCGTATTCCGGTACACATGATCGAGACGATCAACAAACTCAACCGTATCTCGCGCCAAATGCTGCAAGAGATGGGTCGTGAGCCGCTACCAGAAGAGTTGGCAGAGCGCATGCAAATGCCTGAGGACAAGATCCGTAAGGTACTCAAGATTGCTAAAGAGCCAATCTCAATGGAGACGCCAATCGGTGACGATGAAGATTCGCATCTAGGTGACTTTATCGAGGATACCACCCTTGAGCTACCAGTAGACTCAGCGACCGCAACCAGCCTAAAAGGGGCGACTAAAGACGTCCTTGCTGGCCTAACGCCGCGTGAAGCGAAGGTACTGCGTATGCGCTTTGGTATCGATATGAACACTGACCACACGCTTGAAGAAGTGGGCAAGCAGTTCGACGTAACGCGTGAGCGTATCCGTCAGATCGAAGCAAAAGCCCTACGTAAACTGCGTCACCCAAGCCGCTCAGAAACGCTGCGCAGCTTCCTTGACGAGTAATCAAGTCGCTAAATAGACCAAAAAAGGTGAGCACATGCTCACCTTTTTTATTTCCAGGTCTAAGTGGGTAAAAACTAAACACATTTACTTGCCCACCACCTAGACAGCTTCGCGACCTTCCCCTATAATCAACCACCTATTCGGCCCCTTAGCTCAGTGGTTAGAGCAGTCGACTCATAATCGATTGGTCCGCAGTTCAAGTCTGCGAGGGGCCACCAGATTCTAGAAAGCCTGATGAGGAAACTCATCAGGCTTTTTTCGTCTTGGCCTATCTATCTCAGGCCTTTGGCTTCTTCCGCCAAACTCTTATTCATTGATCAGGCTAAATATCTCAACCAAACTGCAATACAGTCTCCCTCCCAGGCCGTCTAGGGCATACAACACTGGTTTGGCTAAGGCTATGCTGGCGAGCAAAGACTACTCGCCTAACTTTTCCAATCCCATCACTAAGTCGCTTAAAAATAGAGTAGTCATATGGCCTAAGAAGATAGTGACTTCTCAGACCTTTCTTTTTATCGAGCACCTCAAACTAGGCGTACTGCCCCACTAACGCATTCCAACGCGCCCTCTGCTCAATGAAGCGACGCTTCATCTGTTCGCATTCTAGCTTGGCAACCGAGAGCTCATATTTTCTTGATAGTTTGTGCTTTTTACTCTCCAACAGACGCTTTTTCAGGTCGTAGTAATCACCCATCTTGGCAATCAACTGCTCATACTCCGTCTGCAGGTGAGTCATCAAGTACTGGCAGTTTGGACGCTGCGCTAGGTGATCTTTGGCCTTGCTTAGCTTGGCCAGCGCCCTAGCTTTTTCAATCCGAAAGTTTGGCGTAATACGCAGATTGCTGGCGAGACCACAACGTGCCAAACTAGCAATCAGCCATTTGGTCGGGTCATACTGCCACCAGCGCACGCCGTTACGGTAATCACCCTCGAAGATATGGTGGAAGTTATGATATCCCTCGCCAAAGGTAAACACCGCCAGCACACCATTGTCACGCGCAGTGTTCCTAGTTGTGTATGGCTGAGAGCCCCAAATATGTGCCAGCGAGTTAATAAAAAAGGTCGAGTGATGGCTGAGTACTAGGCGAACGATACCCACGACTAATAACATCCCGAGCACATCCCCGTAGATTAGCCCCAAAAGCAACGGAATACCGAAGTTGGTCGCTATGGCGAGCGGTATATAATGGCGATGTTGCCACATCACTACGCGGTCTTTTTGCAGGTCGCGACAATTAGCATAATCATCATAGCAAGCATGGTTGTAGTGCCTTAGCATCCAGCCGATATGTGAATACCAGAAACCGCGTTTGGCACTGTAAGGATCTCTCTGATTATCATCAACAAACTTATGATGAGGGCGATGATCTGAAGACCAATGCAGGGCACTATTTTGCAATGCAAACGCCCCGCCAAGAGCAAACACAACACGGATCCACTCTTTCGTTTGATAGGCCTTGTGCGACCACAAGCGATGATAGCCCGCCGTGATCGACAAATTACAAAAGCTGAATGTGATCAAAAACCACCCCAAGTGATACCACTCAAAGCCAACCTGCCAAGCGTACCAAGGCACGCCGATCAGCGCGATCAATGCCGTTAACGCAAAAATCATCACATTAAGCCAGATCAGAGGCGGTTTCTCCTCGATCATTTTTGCATCCTGTTTCATTTCCCTATTTACCATTTCAGTGAACAACTGTAAGCTAGAATATCAGCGTACAACTGTAAGCTCAATGACTTTTATTCACTTTTTACTGCTTAGTTGAAGTTCATACTTCGATCATGGGTTGTTCATATTTTCGCCGCTAAAATGTCATTTTGCTCTTCTATGTTGGTGTGTCAGGATTGACGCTTAGGGATATAAAAATGGAAACGAGTCCATTTCGCTTACCAAGAAAAACCCCATTCGGCATTGGTGAAAACATGGCTGAGTGGGCAACCGGACTAAATCGTCTCGACCGACTTTACGCTCAGCGCCCCGCCGGTTGCGGAGTAAAAGAGTTTTTGCGTTTCACACTAGGGGCACTGGGTATCGACTACCAGCTCGATAGTAGTGAGATGAGCTCAGTGCCGAGCACAGGCGCAACCATAGTGATTGCCAATCACCCACTCGGCGGTATTGAAGGCGTGATCCTTGCCGAGCTGCTGCTGATGGTAAGACCGGATGTTAAGATCCTAGCCAATCAGTACCTTAAATTGGTTCCGGAGCTGAGTGAGTTGTTTATCGGCGTAGATGTGCTCGAGCAAGATCGTAGCAAAAGCACCAATGTTCATGCCCTGCGTCAAGCTAATCAACACCTTGCCCAAGACGGGCTGCTGTTAGTTTTTCCTGCTGGTGAGGTGTCGCACCCTACGGTGCGCGATCTGACCCGTGTGGAAGACAAGGAATGGCATCGCTCCATCGCCTCACTGATCAAACGCCATAAAGCGACGACCGTGCCCTTCTTTATTCACGGCCACAATTCAAAACACTTTTATATGGCGGGTAAAATTCACCCTATGCTGCGCACCCTCATGCTCGGTAGAGAGCTTCTTAACAAGCAAAGTGCGCCAATTTCACTCAGTGTGGGTGAACCGATCAAGTTCAAAGAGATCCACTCACTCACCGATCAGCAAGCGGTGCACTATTTGCGCCTTAACACTTACTTACTTCGCCATCGCGTCCAACATACGCAGCCCAAAATAGATAATAGCCAGTCGATGACTGCAGTGGCTCCTGCCAAGCCTGCTGGTCTGTTATTAGCTGAGATTGCCGCTCTGCCTTTGCAGGCAAAACTGCTTGAGAGTGGGCAATTTGAGGTTTATTGCACAGAGCAACAGGCCATCCCCCACCTAATGCATGAGATCGGTCGCTTGCGTGAAATCAACTTTCGTGCGGTTGGTGAGGGTACAGGCAAAGCCCTCGATATCGACCATTTTGACCAATACTACCGCCACTTGTTTGTCTGGGATAAACAGCAGCAGCAATTGGTCGGCGCCTATCGATTAGGGTTAGTCGATGAAATCCTTGCTAGTCATGGCATTGATGGACTCTATTCTCGCACGCTGTTTGACTACCAAGAGCAATTTGTCGATCGCATGGGGCACGGTAATGCGATCGAAATGGGGCGCTCAGTGATCGCCAAACAGTACCAAAAGAGCATGAGCGCCCTGCTGCTGCTATGGAAAGGGATTGCGATTTTTGTCACGCGCAACCCACATTACACCCATTTATTCGGACCGGTAAGCATCAGTGATGAATATAATGACACAGCCAAGCAACTCCTGACTGAGACACTGGCTCTGCATCATTACGACCAAGAGTCAGCTTGTTTAGTGAAACCTCTTAATCCTCTAGTTACTGAGCCTTATTCTTGGCAGAGCGAGCTGCTTGCCTCTTTGGTTGATTTACAACTGCTATCGCGGGTGATTGCACGCGTCGATGCTGGCAAAGGCGTGCCTGTGCTGCTTAGACAATACCTTGGCCTAAATGGCAAGCTGGTGTGTTTTAATGTTGACCCTGATTTTAATAACGCTCTTGATGGTCTGATTGTGGTCGATATGTGCAGCGTGCCAAGCAAGACCCTAGGACGTTACATGGGTATGGAAAGCGCTGAACAGTACCTGAATCATCACCAGTCTTAACACGCTCTCACACAGCCTTGAGTGCTCTTAAGGCTGTGTCTACTTCTCCGCTTATCGGTAAATCAACTTAATACTCCCTGTAAAATAACCTCACATCTATGATCTTTAATTCGCCGTCACTGCGATCAAAGATCACAGTTTTTAGCTTACTTTCGCAAAATGATAGCGACAGCAATAAAGTTAATTTACAATGCAAAATAACTTAGTAGGGCTACCTAACACTCACATAGGACATTGACCATGAGACTGATTCCTCTTCAAAACGCAGCACAAGTCGGCAAGTGGGCAGCGCGCCATATTGCGGAAAAGATCAATAAGTTTAAACCGCGCGAAGACAAGCCCTTCGTGCTGGGATTACCAACCGGTGGCACCCCGCTGAGCACCTATAAAGAGCTGATCGAGCTGTACCGATCAGGCTTTGTCAGCTTTAAGCACGTTGTGACCTTCAATATGGATGAATACGTCGGTATTGATCCGAGTCACCCCGAGTCCTATCGCACCTTTATGTACAGCAACTTCTTTGATCATGTTGATATTCAGGAAAAGAACATCAACTTGCTCGATGGTTTAGCCACCGATATCGATGCACACTGCACCGCGTATGAAGAGAAGATCCGATCCTATGGCAAGATCAATTTGTTTATGGGGGGAGTGGGTATTGATGGTCACATAGCCTTTAATGAGCCAGGATCCTCACTGCGCTCGCGTACCCGAATTAAAACCCTGACCGAAGACACACGAATCGCAAACTCACGTTTTTTTGACAACGATATTGATCAAGTGCCTAAATACGCACTCACGATTGGCGTGGCGACCTTGCTTGATGCCGAAGAGGTGATGATCCTGTCTTTGGGGCACAACAAGGCACTCGCACTACAGATGGCGATTGAGGGCTCAATTAACCACATGTGGACGGTGACAGCTCTGCAGATGCATCCTAAAGCGATCATCGTTGCTGATGAACCTGCTCAACAGGAACTTAAGGTCAAGACGGTGAAATACTTCTCTGAGTTAGAAGCGGAAAATATCAAAGGACTCTAATAACAAAGGAGACGAGGAGCGTATATGGACTCCCCTAGTAGTGCAAGTAATCAAGGACGCGTGTTAGCAAGTGCACGTATATTCGGTTTCTAAATGGGGCGCTACCCCGAACCTGTATGGCTTCATCCACATAGCAAGGATTCTAAACGAGGTTAAGGTATCTCAGTACCACCGCTCCTCTCAGAGTTTTCCTTGCCGGCTTTGATAGCACGTTGTCCATAGTTTCTTGCAGTTACATTGGTGAGCTGTCGCTCTTTAACCTCTCAGTCAGCCTTATCTAGATACTATTAAGCGGATAGTTCTTCTCTATAAGGCTCATTTTTTTTCAGCATAGCGCATGCTATTCTGATGGTCTTGTTGGCTAAGGCCAGAACGACTTTGTTGAAGTGGTTTCTCTCCAGCAAGGAGCGTATCCAACAACTTAATGGGTCAGTTTTATCTTTGATATTACTGACCACCGCTCGCGCTCCGTGTACTACCAGAGAGCGAAGTGTTCGGTCACCTTTTTTGGTAATACCAAGGTTTTTGTTTTTACCGCCACTACCTGTATGTGCTGGAACAACCCCAATGCTAGCACTGGCATCGCGACCGCACTTATAAGTTGAAGCATCCCCTATCCGGGCGTATAAAGCTGCTGCAACTATCCAACTGACACCTCTCAATGACGTCAGTAAACGACAGGCAGGGATCTGCCTCACATAAGCAATCAACTGCTTATTTGCATCATCGATGGGCTTATCAAGAGCAATCAGCTGATCAAGCAGTAATTGTAAGCTGAACCGGATAGCAGGAGTTAACCCATTGTCTGGATTTTCTAATTCTTGAGGAAGTAATTGGCGTAATTTTTTGATGCTTTGTGGGAACTTAACGCCGTATTCCATTGCAAAACCTCGAATTCGATTCGCAGTAGCGGTTCGTTGTTTAAGGTAGCTTTGACGCAAGCGCAAGATAGTTGCAATGTCTTGTTGTTCAGTGGTTTTTACTAGAACAAAGTGAATATCTGAGCGCTTAGAAGCTTCGTAGATCGCCAGTGCATCATTGGCATCATTTTTATTGCCAGAACGATATTTTTTCACTATTTGAGCAGGAAGAAGACGAACTTGGTACCCGCGCTTTTGAAAGTAACGTCCCCAATGGTGCGCAGACCCACAGGCTTCCATATAGATGTGAGCAGACGGATGCTGGGCAATAAAAGCCAGCATCTGTTTTTGTGACATAGCTCGATTAGATTTTAACTTTCCAGCCTGGTTGAACAACGCAACTTGAAAGACAGTTTTGGCAAGATCGATAGAAATGGTGTTAGGCTTATTCATGGTATGGGCTCCTTTTTTGGTTGACGCTTTAACTTTAGCTGACAACGTCGGTTAAGGTGGGGAGTCCATACCATTGGGTACGGGCGTTGCCCTACGAGGTTCGAGGAGAGCTGCGTGCGGGAAATGTCCGACTTAGAGAACGTAACTCCTCAGTGCTTACTCGCCCTAACCACAAAAACTATTTTGAGCAGTTATGAGATTAGGGGGTTGTCTTGGCTTAGGCCCTGAGTGAGGCCTGTGACCACCAGTACGATGGTTGAGCGCACTTTTTGGAAATGGCGCATTAGGTACATTTGTTTTAATTCATCAGACAGATCATTGAGCGCAGCGGTGGAAAACTCAATCGGCATCGACTGTTTGATAGCTTGGACTCGGTTGAGCTCAAACAGAATATTCTCATCGCAAAAATCTACCTGCCCTTGCTGCGCCTTGACCCACTCTTTGAGTGTAACGAAGATTTCAATGTCATCGTAGTTGGCCTTACTCAATATCCCAAGACCAAGCAGCAACTTGGAGCGGATCATGATATCCCCCAGCGGACCATCCGCAGTGAGCAACGGCTCAACAACAAATTTGACCGAATAGTCATCCTTGTGAAAGACACTATGTAGAAGAGCGTCAATCATATCTTCCAGGGCATCAAAGGCGCAGAGCAGACACTCTGCAGCGTTGTTGGACTCAGCGAGCGCCTCTAGGAGCTCAGTTTCGTGGCGACTGTGTACAGGCATAGCGACTTCATAACAACAAGAGCCACCGAGGTGGCACTTTGTAAATCAATTAAATTAGCGCGTGATACGCACTTTCAGCTAGTTTAACAACTTCATCGCTAACATTCAGCCCTGAATAGTGAGCTAATGTCTCAGCAAAGCCTTTATCGGCGAACATGGCTTGAAGTTCGACCGCCTGGGGATCATCATCGTTCTTGTAGTGGAACGCAGCGGCAATGCCTTTGATTAAATGAGTATTGGGCAATCCGTACTCGATAGTACCATTGAGCGGCTTGATTAGACGATCTTGCGGACTGAGCTTGCGAATCGGCTGGCGCCCGACCCTGTCAACCTCATCACGCAGATAAGGATTGGCAAAACGGCCTAAGATTTTTTCGATGTAAGCCGCATGCGCCTGCGGATCAAAGCCATAGCGCTGGATCAAAACCGCGCCACTCTCTTGCATCGCGGCGGTCACATCACTGCGTATTGCTGGATCCTCGATCGACTCCTTAATCGTTTCATATCCTGCCAGTACGCCTAAATAGGCGGTGATCAGGTGCCCTGTATTCAAGGTAAACAACTTGCGCTCGACGAACGCCATTAAGTTGTCAGTGCACTCCATACCGGGAATATTCGGGATTGACCCCTTAAACTGACTTTGATCAACAATCCACTCGCTAAACGTCTCAACGGTCACGGAAAGAGGGTCCGTTTCGCCCGCTTCTGGCGGTGGCACAATACGATCGACCGCCGAATCAACAAAACCGACATGCTCATCAGCAAAAGACTGTATCTGCGGAGAAAGCAGCTGATAAACACTCTCTTTAAGTTGGCTGGTCCCACGCACCATGTTCTCTGCCGCAATAATATTGAGAGGCGTAGCGTGGGCTCGACTGGCACGCTTCTCGATGCCTGCTGCTATCGATTTCGCGATGATCTTAAGCACCGTCGGTCCGACGGCTGTGGTCACCAAGTCAAACTCCGCGATGCAATCTTCCACCGCGGCTGTAGCTGAATTGACAGCGGTCACCTTGGTTACCGTCTCAACCACACACTCTTCTCCAACCACCTTCACTGGATACTGATTACGGCATTGTAGCGCGTTGACCACGGTGTCATTCACATCGGCAAATGTCACGCTAATGCCGGCATCAGAGAGCAACTTGCCAATAAAGCCACGTCCAATGTTCCCGGCGCCAAAATGTAATGCTTTCATAATTTAGACCCTATACCTAATGAATCTCTATAGCGAACAGCTCAACATCCCTCTGAACGGTAGGCTATACAGACTGGGCTAACAGGGAGGCCAGCGGAGGGAAAGGCTGGCCTCATTCACTCAGGAGTGAGACACAATCAGCTATTGAGAATCCGCAACACATCCTCAGGGTCTGTGGTGTTTTGCAAACGCTCAACGGCCGCCTCATCATCAAGTGAATTGGTGATCGCCATCAGCACCATATTGTGCTCATCACCCTGCGCGGCAATACCGATGACCATTTTGGCAATTTCACCTTCGTCTTCACCCCAGCGAATACCCTCTGGGTACTGACAGAAGACAATACCGGTTTTTAGTACATGCTCTTTGGTTTCAATCGTGCCATGTGGTACGGCAATCGACTCGCCCAGGTAAGTGGACACCATCTCTTCACGAGCAAACATCCCTGCGACATACTCTGGGTTGACGTAACCAAGCTTAACTAATTGGTCACCCGCGAACTGAATGGCCTGGTGCTTTTCACTTGCGTGCAACCCTAGGAAAATATTGTCTTTGGTTAAGCTGAGAGTGTTAGATTGAGTTTCACTGCCAATGCTTGGCGCAGTCAGTGGCTCAGACGCTCCCGCCTTCTGACTGCCGAGCAGCTTGCTCACTAGGTTGTCGTAGATATCGCCGTCGAGGAAGTTATTCAAAGAGATGTGCATTGCACTGCCCGCATGGGTACGAGCGCGGTCGGTAAGGTCTTTGTGGGTGATCACAAGCTGCGAGTCAGCCGGCAGATTGTTGATGGCCAAATTGCTCACCTCGATGCCTAGACCGGCGGCCTCAACCTTTTTACGCAGCAGACTGGCGCCCATCGCACTCGAGCCCATGCCCGCATCACAAGCCACATAGATGGATTTCACATCGGCTAAGTTAACCTGCGCACCAGACGTCGCCCCCTTAGATGAGGCTTTCATGTCTTGCATCGCTGCAGAGGCTTTTTCTAATGACTCGTTGTCATCGGTTGCCGACGAGGTCTTCATCAGAATCGATGCCACAACAAAGCACACAGCGGCAGAGGCAATCACTGAAAGGATCACGCCGATGTACGAGCCTTTTGGCGTCATCAGCAACACCGCAAAAATAGAGCCCGGGGAGGCCGGTGAAATCAAACCAGAGTTGAACATCACGTTGGTAAACACCCCGGCCATGCCACCCGCAATCACAGCAATAATCAAGCGTGGATTCATCAATACATAAGGGAAATAGATCTCGTGGATCCCGCCGAGAAAGTGAATTATCGAAGCACCGGCAGCAGACTGCTTAGCGTTGCCTTTACCAAACACCATGTAGGCAAGGAGCAGCCCAAGTCCAGGGCCTGGGTTGGCTTCAATTAGGAAGAAGATCGAGCGTCCCACCTCTTCCGATTGCTGAATGCCGAGCGGAGAGAAAATACCGTGGTTGATCGCGTTATTGAGGAATAGAATCTTCGCTGGCTCAACAAAAATTGACGCCAGTGGCAATAGCCCAGTCTCCACCATGGCGTTGACTCCAGCGGCAAGCAGGTTGGACAGCACCTTAACTGCTGGGCCAATCACGACAAAGGCAATAATGGCACAGATCATACCGATAATACCGGCTGAGAAGTTGTTGACCAGCATCTCAAAGCCGCTTTTTATCTTACCTTCAACTGCTTGGTCAAAGCGTTTGATCGCAGCGCCACCCAGTGGCCCGACGATCATCGCCCCCATAAACATAGGGATATCGGTACCGACAATCACACCCATGGTGGTGATCGCACCAACCACTGCACCTCGGTCCCCGCCAACCATCTTACCGCCAGTGTAGCCGATCAAAAGTGGCAGTAAATATGTGATCATCGGCCCGACTAAGGCTGCTAAAGTCTCGTTAGGCAACCAACCCGTGGGGATAAATAGAGCGGTGATAAAACCCCAAGCAATGAATGCGCCGATGTTGGGCATGACCATGTTGGAGAGGAATCGGCCAAAGTTTTGCACTTTGATCTTTGCATCAGGTGATAGCATACAGGTGCCTCAGTTTTTGTTATTGGGCGACATAAGGTCGCGTTATCTTGTGTGTACTTTGAATAAAATGTAACACAAGGTTTCAAAAACACCCCAGCGGCTGCAAATTTGTGATCTATGTAACATATGTAAACTATCACTTATGTCAATCATCGATCATGGATCACATTTTTTACTTGTTTATAAATTACACACCAATATAGTTGCGAACAACTCTCACTAATATGTGACACCGATCACATTAAGTAAGTCAATTGCTCATTGGTAAATATTGATTATGATCACACTAAGAAAAAATTACTTAGCAAAAAGCTGGATACACTCCAAATTTAGCCTGATTTTTAGCCATAGATTTATCATTAGATAGCGCCATAAAACACGTTTAGTAATTTTATTACAGCATTAACCGACCTCAGATTTGATTAACTTGTGTTTTACTTAATCAAGGTAATCGATGCGAAAAATGGAGAGATAAGATGATCAAAGCAGTGCTATTTGATATGGATGGATTGATCTTTGATAGTGAATCACTCTACAAGCGCAGTTGGCAGTTTGCCGCGAGCGAGCAAGGCTTGGTGATCAGTGAGGACCTCTACCAAAACTTTATTGGTGTACAAGACCCAGAGTGTGAACAAATGCTGGTCGAGGCGTTTGCTGATCAATTTGATCGCCAGCGCTTTACGCAAGTTCGCGATCAACACTTTCACAACGCACGAGCTCAAGGGATCGACTTTAAGCCTGGTTTTGCCGAGCTTTTTTCAGCCATCCAGTCCAAGCAATTAAAAACAGCAATAGTCACCTCTGCGCCCCTTGCTGATGTTGAGCACAACTTCTCAAGAAGTGACTATCTCTCCCAGTTTGATCTCGTCATCACGGCCGAAGATGTCCAACGTGGAAAACCCAACCCCGACTGTTATCAAATGGCTTATCAAAACTTGGGCTTTGACGCCCGACAGTGCTTGGTTTTGGAAGATTCCAATAATGGGGCTCACGCAGGATTGGCCGCGAACTGCCAAGTGATCATGATCCCTGACCTACTGCCTGCACTACCTGAGTATCAGGATAGAGTCACCTTACTCTCATCGCTGGACCAAGTTATCCCGTATCTCGATCTGCTAGCCTAATCAGCTTACAGGTCTAAGGTTGTCTCCCCTATTCAGCAGCAATCCCTTCAGACTCGTGTCGCGAAAACTATCCTAGTTTTGACCCAATGCTAGGCTTCGGAAAACTCAGAAAAAGAATGTAATCGTTAACAAATTATTTACCTTCAAACGATTGCATGTCGATAAATGCTGTTGAACCAACCGATTATAGTACTTCTATACCACCGTTCACACTCTTCAAACCATATAAATAACAACATTTTATTAACCAAAGATTCCTCGAGTTTAGTGTCTCCAAACACTCGCACTGTTCACACTTTAATCAATCACAACATGTAAACGATACCAGTTTTTAACATCAATCACATTTAGAAAAAGTCTTTTGCGTTAACGTCACATAGCTAGTTCATCAAACCAATAACGTTAACTAGGAATGCATAATGAATAAAAAAACACTTTTACTGTCAATGCTTGCTGGCTTCGCTGTATCGGGCATTGCCCAAGCAAAAACCACCCTCGGCTTTACTGTTTATAAGTATGATGACAACTTTATGTCTGTCGTTAGGCAAGCGATTGAATCGGAAGCCTCAACCGACAAAGATGTCCGCCTGCTGATGAACGACTCGCAAAACAACCAGTCGATGCAAAACGACCAAATAGATGTTCTATTGGCTCGAGGAGTCAAAGCACTCGCCATCAACCTAGTTGACCCTGCTGCCGCTCCAGTGGTGATCAACAAAGCCAAACTCGATAACGTACCGATTGTGTTTTACAACAAAGAGCCCAGTCCTGAGGCTTTGGCTAGCTATGACAAGGCCTATTACGTTGGCACCGACTCTAAAGAGTCGGGTATTATTCAAGGCGACTTGATTGCGCAGCACTGGGGGCAAAACCCTGATTGGGATGTTAATGGTGATGGCAAGCTGCAATATGTATTGCTCAAGGGTGAGCCCGGCCATCCAGACGCTGAAGCGCGATCGAGCTACGTGATCAAAACCCTCAATGAGCAACACAATATCGAGACCGAAGAGCTGCACCTAGATACCGGGATGTGGGATACCGCGATGGCCAAAGACAAGGTCGATGCGTGGATATCGGGCCCGAACGGTAAAAATATTGAGGTGGTGATCGCTAATAATGACGCAATGGCGATGGGGGCGATTGAGTCGCTGAAAGCCGCTGGTCGTAGTGAGATCCCTGTATTTGGTGTGGATGCACTCAACGAAGCGTTGGCTTTGGTGCGCTCAGGTGAGATGCAAGGCACCGTGCTCAATGATGCGAGCAATCAAGCCAAGGCAACCTTTGAGATCACTCGTAACCTTGCCCAAGGTAAGTTGCCAGATGAAGGCACTGAGTGGAACATTGTCAACAAGGTTGTCCGTGTTCCTTACGTCGGCGTTGATGCCTCTAATCTCGACTAGTTCCTCAAGGGCAACCCATTCGGGTTGCCCTATTTGCTTATAGAGACACTGCTATGACTGCTGTATTAAAACCCCAAACCCAACCAGAGTGGCTACTCGAAATGACCGGTGTCAGCAAGTCTTTTCCCGGGGTCAAAGCTCTGGATAATGTCACTTTAAAAGTGCGCCCCCACTCTATCCATGCCCTGATGGGAGAGAACGGCGCAGGCAAATCCACTCTCCTTAAGTGCCTATTTGGCATCTACGAGAAAGACGAAGGCTCAATTCAATTTTTGGGTAAAAGCGTCAACTTCACCTCTTCCAAAGAGGCACTCGATAATGGTGTGTCTATGGTGCACCAAGAGCTCAACCAAGTCCTGCAATGCACAGTAATGGACAACATGTGGCTGGGACGCTACCCCAAAAACGGCTTCTTCGTTGATCACAACAAGATGTACCACGATACCAACGCCATCTTTCAAGAACTCGATATCGATATCGATCCACGAGCAAAAGTCGCCACCCTCTCGGTATCACAAATGCAGATGGTCGAGATCGCCAAGGCGTTCTCTTATGACGCCAAAATTGTGATCATGGATGAGCCCACCTCTTCGCTGACAGAGAAAGAGGTTAATCACCTCTTCACCATCATTCGTAAACTCAAAGACAAAGGCTGTGGGATTGTCTATATCTCACACAAGATGGAAGAGATCTTTGCCCTGTGCGATGAGCTCACGGTGCTGCGCGATGGACAATGGGTACAAACCTGCCGCTTGCAAGGCCTGACCATGGACCGGATCATTGCGATGATGGTCGGCCGCGAATTGACCCAACGCTTCCCGCAGAAAAATAATACCCCTCAAGAGGTCATTCTTAAGGTCAACAACCTGACTGCCAAAAACCAACCTTCAATCAATGACATCAACTTTGAGCTACACAAAGGCGAGATCCTAGGTATTGCAGGCTTGGTCGGCGCCAAGCGCACCGATATCGTTGAGACCATCTTTGGTGTTCGAGAGAAACAGGCCGGGGATATCTATTTGCACGACAAACTGATGCGCAATAAAGATGCCCATGAGGCCATCCAAAATGGTTTTGCCCTGGTCACAGAAGAGCGCCGCTCGACTGGTATCTATGCCAATCTGGATGTGACCTTCAACTCCCTGGTTGCCAATATCGAGAGCTACCGCCAGAAATCGGGGTTGCTCAGTGACAAACAAATGAAGGGCGATACCCAGTGGGTAATTGACTCCATGAGCGTCAAAACCCCCAGCCATAAGACTCAAATTGGTTCCCTTTCCGGCGGAAACCAACAAAAGGTCGTGATTGGTCGCTGGCTGCTAACCGAGCCTGAGGTACTGATGATGGATGAGCCGACCCGCGGGATCGATGTTGGAGCAAAGTTTGAAATCTATCAATTGATCTTGGATCTGGCCAAAAAAGGCAAAGGCATCATCATCATCTCTTCTGAGATGCCGGAATTGCTCGGGATCACCGATCGCATCTTAGTCATGAGTAATGGTCGAGCAGCCGGTACGCTCGTGACCAAAGACACCGATCAAAATGAGATCCTCAGTCTCGCCTCAAAGTATTTATAAGGACGCGCAAATGGATATCGCAAAACTACGCCCACCCAAAGACATAAAAATCGCTGATTACCTCAAAGAAGGCGGCATTTATGCGGTTCTGATCATTCTGTTGGCTATTATCATTATTCAAGAGCCTTCGTTTCTGAGCCTAAGAAACCTAAGTAACATTCTGACTCAATCCTCGGTGCGGATCATTATTGCCCTCGGGGTTGCTGGCCTGATTGTCACCCAAGGTACCGACTTATCCGCCGGTCGCCAAGTTGGCCTTGCCGCAGTGTTGTCAGCAACCTTGCTTCAATCGGTCGACAACGTCAATAAGGTGTTCCCTAACCTAGGTGAGATCCCGATTGTCGCAGTGATCATCGCAGTGTGCTGTGTCGGTGCCCTGATTGGCCTAATGAACGGTATTGTTGTGGCTTATCTCAAGGTCACACCATTTATCGCTACCTTAGGCAGTATGATCATTGTCTATGGGATCAACTCGCTCTATTTTGACTCCGTCGGTGCCTCACCGGTTGCTGGGTTTGATGAACGATTCTCGACGTTTGCTCAGGGTTTTGTCCAGCTAGGCGACTTTAGGCTGTCCTACATTACCTTCTACGCCATTATTGCCACGGCGTTTGTCTGGGTGTTGTGGAATAAGACCGTGTTTGGTAAAAACATCTTTGCCATCGGGGGCAACCCAGAAGCGGCAAAAGTGTCTGGGGTCAATGTGCCGCTAACACTGCTGAAAATTTACGCGCTATCTGGTGTATTTTACGCCTTCGGTGGGATGCTTGAAGCCGGACGAATCGGTAGTGCTACCAATAACCTTGGCTTTATGTATGAGCTGGATGCGATTGCGGCTTGTGTCGTCGGCGGGGTCTCTTTTGCCGGTGGTGTCGGCAGTGTTGCCGGGGTAGTAACTGGCGTGCTGATCTTCACTGTTATCAACTACGGCATGACTTATATCGGCGTGAGTCCTTACTGGCAATACATCATCAAGGGCAGCATCATTATCTTCGCCGTGGCACTCGACTCGATGAAATACCAGAAGAAAAAGTAGTGTGCTGAGAAAAAAACGGCGGCATGCCCAGAGGGCAAGCCGCCGTTTTAACTCACTTACTATCTTCCGTTACTCTACCGTAACAGCCTTGGCTAGGTTACGCGGCTGGTCAACGTCCGTACCTTTAATCAATGCTACGTGGTAAGACAGCAACTGCATTGGCACCGTGTAGTAGATAGGCGCGGTGATCTCATTGACGTGTGGCATGCGAATGATCTTCATGCTCTCGTCCTCTTCAAAGCCTGCGTCTTGATCAGCAAATACATACAAGATGCCGCCACGAGCGCGCACCTCTTCAACGTTAGACTTAAGCTTCTCAAGTAGCTCGTTGCTTGGTGCAATCACAACAACTGGCATATCCGCATCAATCAATGCCAGTGGGCCATGCTTGAGCTCGCCCGCAGCGTACGCTTCTGCGTGGATGTAGGAGATCTCTTTTAGCTTAAGTGACGCCTCCATTGCGATTGGATAAAACTCACCACGACCTAGGAACAAGGTATGATGCTTATCGGCAAAATCAGGGGCTAACGCCTCGATTTGTGCATCAAACTCTAGCGCCGCTTCAATTTGGCTTGGCAACTCATGCAGTGCTTGTACGATTTCTGTCTCACGAGCCTCATCAACGCGACCTTGCAGACGACCGATTGATACCACCATCATCAGCATTGCTGCTAACTGGGTAGTGAACGCCTTGGTTGATGCCACGCCAATCTCAGTACCAGCACGGGTCATAAAGGCAAAGTCGGATTCACGCACCAACGAAGAGCCTGCCACGTTACAAATCGTCATCGCTGCCATATAGCCCTTTTCTTTGGCTAGGCGCAACGCTGCAAGTGTATCTGCCGTTTCACCCGACTGTGAAAGCGTCACCAGTAAACTGTTTGGACGAGTAACAAACTTGCGGTAACGGAACTCTGAGGCAATCTCAACGTCACAGCTGACGCCAGCGATATCCTCAAACCAGTAGCGCGCCGCCATACCAGAGTTGTATGAGGTACCACAAGCCACGATCTGCACGTGCTCGACTTTGCTCAGGATTTCTTCAGCATTCACGCCAATCGCATTGGTGATCACGGCAGAGTCAGACAGGCGTCCTTCCATGGTGTTAATCAGCGCTTTTGGCTGCTCAAAAATCTCTTTTTGCATAAAGTGACGGAACTTACCCTTGTCACCGGCATCATGCTCTGCATTTGACTCAACGATCTCACGCTCAACCGGCGCGCCATTGATATCAACCACGTTAACTTCACGACGCGTGATCTCAGCCACATCACCTTCTTCAAGGTACATAAAGCGGCGAGTAACGCTAAGTAGTGCAAGCTGATCCGAGGCGAGGAAGTTTTCACCTACACCAAAGCCAATCACAATTGGGCTGCCCGAGCGAGCGACGACTATGCGAGATGGATCTTTACAATCAACCACAACCGTACCATAGGCGCCCTCAAGTTGCTTAGCCGTGTTCTGTAGAGCTTCAAGTAGGCTATCGCATGAACGACGCTCCCACTCCACCAGGTGTGCAATCACCTCGGTATCGGTTTGCGACTCGAAGACGTAACCACGTGATTGGAGAAGCTCACGCAACTCTTCATGGTTTTCGATGATACCGTTGTGCACTACCGCAATATCACCTGACATGTGTGGATGAGCATTCACTTCAGAAGGCTCGCCGTGGGTTGCCCAACGAGTGTGCGCGATACCCGTGCCGCCAATCACTTTGGCCTCATCGACAGCATCAGCTAGCTCTTGAACCTTACCTAGGCGGCGCACGCGGGTTTGATTGCTCTCGCTATCAACCACAACCACACCTGCAGAGTCATAACCGCGGTATTCCAAACGGCGCAGACCTTCAACCAAAATTTCAGCGACATCGCGTTGAGCGACAGCTCCTACAATTCCACACATAACGTTACTCCAAGTAATGATTTTCTCATCCAATGACAGCCATAGGCTCGCCATATGTGAGAGGGTTAATTATTTAGCGCAAATAACCTTTACGCCTTTATTTTCAATGATCTCTCGCTGCTGCAAGCTGATATCTGCATCGGTGACCAAGACATCAATTTGCTCCCAGCTGAGCTCTAAATTCGGGATTTTGCGACCGATTTTTTCCGATTCGATCATCACAACCACTTCGCGTGAAACCTCGGCCATCACCTTGCTCAGCCCCACCAGCTCATTAAAGGTAGTGGTGCCGCGGTCAAGATCGATGCCATCCGCACCGATAAATAACTGGTCGAAGTCATACGAGCGTAACACCGACTCGGCCACTTGACCCTGAAACGACTCAGAATGTGGGTCCCAAGTGCCCCCTGTCATTAGGAGTGTAGGCTCGTTTTCTAAGTCATTCAGGGCATTAGCGACCATCAATGAGTTGGTCATCACAACTAACCCACGCTTTGTGCTGAGTTGTTCGATTAACGCGCCTGTGGTACTACCGCTGTCGACCACGATACGGTTGTGGTCTCGGATAAGGTCTGCTGCACACTTGGCAAGCATAACCTTTCGAGTCGAAACTTTACTACTGAGTGCTTCTGTCACCACTTCTTTTGGCAATGCAATCGCACCACCGTAACGGCGCAAAAGTTGACCGTTTTTCTCTAGTGAGGCGAGATCCTTACGAATCGTGACCTCTGAGGTTTCAAAGCGTACTGATAGCTCCTCAACACTGATCTCTCCTTTCTCTTCGACGAGATTAGAAATCGCATGTCGGCGCATCTGTGTATTTCGTTTCGACATTAAAATATTAGCAGTAAGTTTCACAACGAAACATAGTGTAGTCGAAACGAAAGGGGGCCGTCTATTTATTTTGAAGTGAAAAATTAAAATTACAGGGCAAAACCTTGTCCTAAAACAAACTCTGATCGTGAATTTGTCGACTTACAGTGGTAGAATCTCGGCCATCAAAAGAAAGTTAATTACAAAATTAGCCGCGATTTTTTGCTCCCAATGACGTGAACTGGGATAAAGTCGAAATAATCTTTCATTTTTTGGAAATGAAACAGTCATAAAATGACTAAAGCACGTGAAAGACTTTCACGAACAGAACGGTAGGTGATACTTTTGATACTGACCGAGAAGTGCACGCATTTCTCATTTTTTCACCTACACTTCTGGCTAAGAATTTTAATTTCAAATTGTAACAATACTTACCGGAGAGTATTTTCCATGAAAAAGACCAAAATCGTATGTACGATTGGCCCTAAAACTGAATCTGTAGAGAAGCTAACTGAACTAGTAAACGCAGGCATGAACGTAATGCGCCTGAACTTCTCTCACGGTAACTTCGAAGAGCATGCTGCACGTATCTCTAACTACCGTGAAGTAATGGCTAACACTGGTAAACAGCTAGCAATCCTTCTCGACACTAAAGGTCCAGAAATCCGTACTATCAAACTAGAAGACGGCAACGACGTTGATCTAGTAGCAGGTCAAGAATTTACTTTCACTACAGACACTTCTGTAGTTGGTAACAAAGACATCGTAGCAGTAACTTACGCAGGTTTCGCAGCTGACCTATCTGCAGGTAACACTATCCTAGTAGATGACGGCCTAATCGAAATGGAAGTTATCGCAACAACTGAAACTGAAGTTAAGTGTAAAGTTCTTAACAACGGTGCACTAGGCGAAAACAAAGGTGTTAACCTTCCTGGTGTTTCTGTGCAGCTTCCAGCTCTTTCTGACAAAGATAAAGCTGACCTTAAATTCGGTTGTGAGCAAGGCGTTGACTTCGTTGCAGCATCTTTCATCCGTAAAGCAGCTGACGTTAAAGAAATCCGTGAGCTTCTAGACGCGAACGGCGGTCAAGACATCCACATCATCTCTAAGATCGAGAACCAAGAAGGTGTAGATAACTTCGACGAGATCCTTGAGCTTTCTGACGGCATCATGGTTGCACGTGGTGACCTAGGTGTTGAAATCCCAGCTGAAGAAGTAATCTTCGCTCAGAAGATGATGATCGAGAAGTGTAACCGTGCACGTAAGATGGTTATCACTGCAACTCAAATGCTTGATTCTATGATCAACAACCCACGTCCAACTCGCGCGGAAGCGGGCGACGTTGCTAACGCAGTAATGGACGGTACTGACGCAGTAATGCTTTCTGGCGAAACGGCTAAAGGTAAGTACCCAGTTGAATCTGTAGCTATCATGGCGCAAATCTGTGCTCGTACTGACAGCGCTCTAAAAGCTGAACTAGGTTCTCGTCTAGACAGCCCACGTCTACGTATCACTGAAGCAGTATGTAAAGGCGCAGTAGACACAGCTGAGAAGCTAGCTTCTCCAATCATCGTTGTTGCTACTGAAGCTGGTAAGTCTGCACGTTCTGTGCGTAAATACTTCCCAACTGCAAACATCATTGCAGTAACAACTAACACTAAGACGGCTGCTCAGCTAGTTCTTACTAAAGGCGTAACTCCAGTTGTTGTTGAGTCTATCGACAGCACTGACGCGTTCTACGTAGCGGGTAAAGAGATCGCTCTAGAGACTGGCCTAGGTAAGAAAGGCGACATCGTAGTGATGGTTTCTGGTGCTCTAGTTGCTTCTGGTACAACTAACACTGCATCTGTTCACGTACTATAATTCGTCGAACACTTGCTAAGAAAAAAGAGAGCCTCGGCTCTCTTTTTTTGTTTTCTATCCTCAGCCCGCCTACATGTACTCTTCGTTACTGAGACATTGGGATACTCGATTGCGCCCCAGCGCCTTAGATTCGTATAGGGCGATATCCGCCCACTTGTAACTGCGCTGCCTGTCCGATGTCATGTCGGTATAGCCGATACTCACCGTGACTTTGAGCTTTGGCTCGTTCGCAACACTCATCAATACCCGCTCCAATAGGCTTTGCGCTTCACTGAGTGTGGTATGAGGGAGTAAAAGCGCAAACTCTTCTCCACCCACCCGAGCAACAAAATCCGTATCTCGGACACTACGCGTGATCACCTGTGCGACATCTCGAATGGTACGATCACCCTCATCATGGCCTTGTTGGTCATTAATACGTTTAAAATGATCGATATCGATCAGAGCCAGACAATAGGCCTGAGACTCAGGATAGCGCTCAATCAATGAGGCGGCTATGTCTAGTTCACTCTCAAATTTTCTGCGATTCCACAGCCCCGTAAGGTCATCTCTCTCGCTCAATATACGCAACTGATCTTCTAATCTTTTACGCTGATCGATATCGACAAACGAAAAAATGTAGTAGTTGAGCTCACCCCGACGCGATAAATCAGCCTGGATGCGGCATATCACCGCGACGCTTCCCCCATCGCGTTTTTTTAGCACGAGCTCTCCTTCCCAAACACGATCACCAGCGAGCTCCGCTTCAATCTTGCTATACACATCAGACCCTTCAGCGCCAAGCAGGGCATCAAGCATCGCTCGCCCCTTAGCATGCGCTTCGCCATATCCCGTCAAGCGAGTAAACTCTCGATTAACCAGCACGGTGCGCTCATACTCATCGGTGATCATCACCGCTGAAACTCCCTCTAAGGCTGCCATAGCCAGCTTACTCTCGAGACTTTTTTTCGAAGAGATAAACACCAAATAAGTGGTTGGCAATAAAATGATCAATAGCAGTACGACCACAAACATCGCCTCTTGGACTATCCCACTAATATCTTGCTCTGCTCGCTGCGCTAGTTGCTCTGAACTCACCTGGATCACAGCGTACAGGGCAGGCTCACTGACAACACCAACAAATGCATAAACAGACAGCGTCCCGTCATGTAACTGGTAACCAAACTCCGGATTAGCTTGCATAGTCTGCCAAAAACTTGGGTATTGTGAGGCAAACAAGGTTACCCGTTTATGCCTTGAGCGTGGATTGACATACTGTCCATCCCCGATGATCAGGTCGGCAACTAAAGTAGGGTCTGGTGAGAAGGTCAATAGAGATGTGACTTGCTCCAGGTCGATATCAATCACCAAATAACCAAGCCGTTGTTCACGATGCGTAACAGGCATCATGATCTTCAAGGATGGGGAAAGTCGCACCTCATTGCCATACTGATAACTGGTCTCTATTCCCCAAGTCGCAAACTGTCCATTGGGAATATTGGACAGGTAATCAAAATACTCCGCTGCTCCATCTTGCAGTTGACGGCTGACTAACTTCGTTTCCTCACCGTCATTCAAGTAATCTATATCCAGCATTACTTGGCCTTCTAGGTTGAGCACTTGAATTGAAGAGAACCACTCTTGCCCTTCTGCCACAGCCAACCAAAAGTCATGCAAGACCGTCCGACTGTCCTCATTGGGGTGCCTTAGGTAATCATTTAGGGTCTGGCTCTGAGCCAGCATACGCGAGGCTGAAATCAATCTCCCCCGCATTAGACCAAACTCGTTTTTGATATGGTTCAGCTGAGTTTGCGACTCAGCGATAGCAAGCTCCTGTGTAGCGGCCTTACTGTCTAAATATCGCTGATAATAATTGCCAAAGATCACCACCAACAAAGTAATAAAAACTAAAGTGGATAAACCAAGCAGTCGCAGTGGTCTCACCTATCATCTCTCTTTTGCATCGATTACTGTGCCTCTGCAGGTCTAGATTTATGCGGCTCATTATACCCAAGTGACACCAAGAAGCAGCCCGATGAGGCGTGACCTAGGGATAAATGCTTAAGCATCAAGCTTACTGCACCAGTTTAAATATCACCTCGACGCGTTCGTTGATCGCTATCGATTGATCTTGATACGAATTAGTCTCGAGTTGACTGTCCATCGCTTGCGCCCTCATCGGTTGGATCCGAGCGGGTGAGTAGTTGATCCGCCAAGCTTGTTCGATTTCTTGATCAAAGCCTGCCGCCAATCGGGCTGCTTTGGTCTTAGCATCCTCAATCGCCAGCTGCAAGGCACGCTGTTGATGCTGCTCCAACTGTGAGGACTGCAGCGTGATGCTGTCAACCCGGTTGACGCCAGCGGTCATTGCCATGTCCATATATTGTTCAAGCTGGCTAATATCTTCGACGTGTAGCGTGATGCTGCGAGAGGCCTTGTAACCTACAAGCTCGCGGGGCCGATCGTTCTTCGCATAGTGGTATTGAGGGGAGATATACAGGTTTGAGCTCTCGATTTGTTCACGCTTGATACCCGCGTTCATCCATAACTCAAACAGTGAGTCAACACTAGAGTCAGCGGCTGATTTCGCCTCTTCTGCTGTCTGACCTTGCTCTTCAACCCGTAACCTCAGCAAAGCTCGATCTGGCATCACCTTTACCTCACCAAATCCGCTGGTTTGTATATGGGCAAAATCAAGCTGAATCGCCATTGCAGATCTTACTGGCATCACTGAAATTACAGCCAAAATCAACCGGCTTATGAGAGAAAAGCCCGTCATTCGAAAAGAGTTCATCATCATTCCATCAATCCTTTTTGTATATCAATCAGATTACGAGCTTCTGCCCTACCCTATTGACCGGAAACTCGACAATTAATTCAACCTAACTGCCAATATCTCTTGGCTATCGTGTACCCATCGATTTACTCTAGGACCGTGGATACTAACCAACAAGGATGAACTTAAAATGATAACGCTCGAGATAGAGCAGAGTTGCCAACGCCTTTTTACCTGGAATCAAGATCAGCTGATAGCGCACAATATCGCTTATCAACAATGGCAACATGAGCCCATTTTTGACTTCGCCACCGATATCAAAGTCGCCAAGCAGCTTGGCTGGCAAGGGACACACAGCAAAAGCTTGTTTATCAAGACCAAGAATTCGGGCACCTACGCCGTTTTTGTCACCGACAAAGACTCGCGTATGGATGGCAAGGCGATTAAGTGCGTGCTCGGTCAGCGAGTCACAATCTGCAGTGATGACGAGATGCAAAGCCAGATCGGTTGCTTTCCTGGCGCCGTGTGCCCCTTTGGCCTAGATGCAAGCGTTAGCCTAGTGATTGATAAACACCTGCTAAGCCATGATGAGGTTTTCTACACCCCAGGTAAACCAGATATCACCTTTGCGTTAAGTGGTAAGGGTTTGGAACAGCTGCTATCCACACTGCCTAACCCTGTTCATGTTATCTAAGTCATGAAAGCGAGGTCTTGACGACCTCGCAAGCGCAGACGCTTAAACAGGCGCCTTGTCCATATGCAGATCCAGTTGCGGGAATGGGATCTCGATACCCGCTGCATCGAGCGCTTCTTTGATCGCCTGATGCGACTCAAAGTACACTGACCAATAATCCTCGGTTTTACACCATGGACGTACGACAAAATTGACCGAAGAGTCAGCCAACTCAAGAACGCCAATGGTAATGTCAGGGTCTTTAAGAATACGCTCATCTTTCTCCAGCGCTTCTCGGATCACGCGTTTGGTCAACTGTAGGTCCGCGTTATAAGCCACCCCAATCACCATGTCGACGCGACGCTTATCATGGCGCGAATAGTTAGTGATGGGCCCATTAATCACCCCAGCGTTCGGCACCACGACCATCTTGTTATCTGGCGTGGTTAAAACCGTTTGGAAAATCTGAATCGAGGCGACATTACCCGCCACGCCAGCCACCTCGACATAATCACCGGAT
The DNA here is from genome assembly GCF_055391395.1 of Vibrio sabulosilitoris. Classification (NCBI taxonomy): domain Bacteria; kingdom Pseudomonadati; phylum Pseudomonadota; class Gammaproteobacteria; order Vibrionales; family Vibrionaceae; genus Vibrio; species Vibrio sabulosilitoris. Next base: position 890,302 of record NZ_AP029599.1, on the reverse strand, counting down.
TTGAAGGGCCTAAACGCAACGATTAAGACACCCGCGGCAAAGTTAGATAGCGAGCCTTGCAAGGCAAGACCAATCGCCAAACCGGCAGCACCAATTACGGCAACGACCGATGCGGTCTGGACCCCAATACGACCCAATGCCGCAATCAGAACAATCACGAATAGAAGATAGCGCACGAGGCCATGGACAAACTCGACCACCGCGTTGTCCATGTTCTTGCTCTTGAGCAGCTTAGCTACACTATTTGCCACCATCTTAACGACGATATTACCAATGAACAGAATCAGTAGGGCGGAAATAATGTTCACGCCATACTGCACAATCAGATCACTGTTATTACTAAACCACTTCTCAGCCTCGGCAACTCCGTTGACCAAGGACTCTTCAATATCAATAGATTCGGTTGACATAGTTACCCCTTAAAATCCAATCTATATCGCTCAACTTGGAGCTTATCTGGTATTACAACCCCAAAACCAACAGTCTCACTTGGCACTGGCAAATACCTTTAGTTTTCAGTAGTGAACTTTCGCACTACACAATCAACAGTCTTGGTTCCCTCAAGCTACACTGTTTGCTATCAAGCCTATGCAACTTCTTATATTAATTCCAGATTTTTGTTGTCAGATAGTTAATTGTTTTAAGATAGACATAAAAAAACCTGCTTCATGAGCAGGTTTTTATCAATCAATGAGCCGCATCAGGCAGCCCCAACAGCAAGCCAAGGGCTAGCTTATAGTACGTCTACTGCGTTTAGGTCAGCGAACGCTTTCTCTAGGCGTGCAACCATTGACGCTTGACCAGCACGTAGCCATACGCGTGGGTCGTAGTACTTCTTGTTTGGTGCGTCGTCGCCAGTAGGGTTACCAATTTGACCTTGTAGGTAGTCACGGTTGTCAGCTTCGTATGCACGAACGCCGTCCCATGTTGCCCACTGTGTATCAGTATCGATGTTCATCTTGATAACGCCGTAGCCGATAGACTCTTGGATCTCAGCTTCAGTTGAACCAGAACCACCGTGGAATACGAAGTTCAGTGCGTTAGACGCGATACCGAATTTCTCAGCACAGTGTGCTTGAGAGTCACGTAGGATAGTTGGAGTAAGAACAACATTACCTGGCTTGTAAACGCCGTGTACGTTACCGAAAGACGCAGCGATAGTGAAGCGGTGTGAAACAGCGCTTAGTTTCTCGTATGCGTAAGCAACGTCTTCTGGAGAAGTGTATAGCTCAGACTGATCCATATCAGTGTTGTCTACGCCGTCTTCTTCACCACCAGTACAACCTAGTTCGATTTCGATAGTCATGCCCATCTTCGCCATGCGCTCTAGGTATTTAGCACAAGTTTCGATGTTCTCTTCTAGCGACTCTTCAGAAAGGTCAAGCATGTGAGAAGAGAATAGTGGCTTACCAGTTTGAGCGAAGAACTCTTCACCCGCGTCTAGTAGACCGTCAATCCAAGGTAGAAGTTTCTTAGCTGCGTGGTCAGTGTGTAGGATAACTGGTACGCCGTAAGACTCAGCAACTGCGTGTACGTATTTCGCACCAGCAACTGCACCAAGAACCTGCGCTTCTTGACCTTCAAGCTTAAGGCCCTTACCTGCGAAGAACGCTGCGCCGCCGTTAGAGAACTGAACTACAACCGGTGCTTTCACTTTAGCTGCTGCTTCTAGAACGGCGTTTACAGAGTCAGTACCTACAACGTTTACCGCTGGAAGAGCAAACTTGTTCTCTTTTGCTACTTCAAATACTTTTTGTACGTCATCACCAGCGATAACACCAGGCTTTACGAAATCAAAGATCTTAGACATGGATCCAATCCTATTTATATCTGTCGTTTAAATAATAATAACTGTTACGTTTAAACTTTTGCTTCTGCTTACCTGCAGTGATCAAAATTTAGCAAATTTTGTTGCCGCCTGCAGAAATAGAAAAGCGGGAAACTTTCGTCCCCCGCTTTACAAAATTACTTAGCGCGCGCTTCTAGCATTTCAACCGCTGGAAGTACTTTACCTTCTACAAACTCAAGGAAAGCACCGCCGCCTGTTGAGATGTAAGAGACGTCCGCTTTGATACCGAACTGGTCGATAGCTGCTAGTGTGTCACCACCGCCTGCTACTGAGAAACCTTCAGAAGCTGCGATCGCTTCAGAGATGCCTTTCGTGCCTGCTTCGAAGTTCTTGAACTCGAATACGCCAACAGGACCATTCCATAGGATAGTCTTAGCGTTTTTCAGGATCTCAGCAAGCTCAGCTGTTGAGTCAGGACCAAGGTCGAAGATCATGTCGTCATCACAAACGTCAGCCACGTTCTTGATCTCAGCTTCAGCGTTCTCATCGAATGCTTTTGCACAAGCAACGTCAGTCGCTACTGGAATTGCACACTCGTCCATTAGCTTCTTCGCTGTGTCAACTAGGTCTGCTTCGTATAGTGACTTACCTACGTTGTGGCCAGCAGCTGCGATAAAGGTGTTTGCGATACCGCCACCAACAACCAGTTGGTCAGCCACTTTTGATAGTGACTCAAGTACAGTTAGCTTAGTCGATACTTTTGAACCACCAACGATAGCTACCATTGGGCGAGCTGGCTTGTCCATCGCTTTTGCTAGTGCTTCTAGCTCGTTAGCAAGTAGGGGACCTGCACATGCGATTGGTGCGTGCATGCCAACGCCGTGCGTTGAAGCTTGTGCACGGTGAGCAGTACCGAATGCATCCATTACGAATACGTCACATAGCGCTGCGTATGCTTTAGACAGCTCTTCGTCGTTCTTCTTCTCGCCTTTGTTAAAGCGAACGTTTTCTAGAACAACAAGCTCACCTGCGTTTAGCTCAAGACCGTTTAGGTAGTCTTTTGCTAGTTTCACGTCGCAGTCTAGTGCGTCGTTTAGGTAGTTTACTACTGGCTGTAGAGAGAATTCTTCTGCGTATTCACCTTCAGTTGGGCGACCTAGGTGTGACGTCACCATAACTTTAGCGCCAGCTTCTAGGCAGCGCTTGATGGTTGGAAGAGATGCTAGAATACGTGCATCAGAAGTTACTTTGCCTTCTTTCACTGGAACGTTTAGGTCAGCACGGATAAATACGCGTTTACCTGCTAGATCCAGGTCAGTCATCTTGATTACAGACATTTTGTCCTCTCAACTAAATAATTAAAGTGTTTGTTAAGCCCGGCATCCGGCCGAACTCGTTAATCCTTCAAACTACTATCGAATATGGAGATCTTTGATTTATTTTCAAGTAAAAAATAAATAATTCTCCCGGTTTTATGAACTGGCGCTTGATGTCCGCATTGCCAGCGCTGTATCCAGCATTCGATTGGCAAAGCCCCATTCGTTGTCACACCAGACCAGCATCTTAACCAGATGCCCGTTGCTCACTCGCGTTTGGGTTCCGTCAACGATCGCACTGTGGGGATCGTGATTAAAATCGATGGAGACGAGCGGCGCTTCAGTATAGTCAACTATGCCCCTTAATGTACACTGAGAGGCATCAATAATGACTTGATTTACGTCATTAACTTTCACATTTGCGTTAATTGTGACACTTAAGTCCATCGCAGTGACGTTTACCGTCGGTACTCGCACCGAAATTGCTTCAAATTTGTTGGAAAATTTCGGAAAGATTCTTTCGATACCTTTATGTAATTTTGTATCAACTGGGATGATCGACTGGCTAGCCGAGCGAGTACGGCGCAGATCAGAGTGGTAGGCATCAATCACTTGTTGGTCGTTCATCGACGAGTGGATGGTGGTGATGGTGCCAGAATCGATGCCAAAGGCGTCATCCAGTGTCTGGATGATGGGTACGATACAGTTGGTGGTACAAGAGCCATTTGAGACGACTCTGTCTTCTGCACGCAGGCTGGTGTGATTAACGCCATAAATGATGGTGTTATCCAGATCAGTCGCACCTGGATGTGAGAACAAAACTTTGCCTGCGCCGGCTTTGATGTGCTCTTGTCCATCAGCTTGAGAGCCAAACACGCCTGTGCAGTCTAGGACAATATCAACCTCAAGATCGCGCCACGGTAGCAGCTCAATCTCAGCCAAATGTAGGATACGAATCGAGTCTCGCTCACCGGTGTCATGATGAACATAGATATGTTCTTGATCGTTGCTGATGCGCTTTTTAAACCGCCCATGGCTGGTATCGTATTGCAACAGGTGCGCCATGGCATCGGGTTGAGCTAACTCATTGACCGCCACAACTTTGATCTGCTGATCCTTTTCACTTTCATACACCGCACGAAGAACATTGCGTCCAATTCGTCCAAATCCATTAATGGCAACTCTTAACACCGCCCAGTCCATCTTTTGTGATCAATTCGAGTTGCAAATACTAACGCTAACCCCCCCTAACCTCAAGGTGCAGATTTCGCAGCTAGGCGCTAGCTGATAGTAGTGAATAATACCCGCTTAAGGAATGTAAAAAGGTCGAGCAGATGCTCGACCTTTGCAAAGACACACCAAGATGCTTAATTCAAAGCAGTACTAAATAGTCACTACTCTTGCTCGTCATCTTCCTCTGGGTAAATGGCATCTTCGCCCTCGTAGTAGGTGCCCCAGCCGTCGTAGATGATGTCGTATTTCTCAGCAAGGTGAACCAGCTTTTCTACTTGAGCATCAATCGCCTCAGCGTTCAATGCCGACTCCATGGTTGCATCACAACAAAGTAGCTTATTGCCATCTTCGTCTTCGGTCTCTTCTGCCTCAAGCACCTCAAAGCCCATCTTAAACGCTTCAACAACCGCCTTTTCTAGCTTGTCAAAATCTTCAGAAAACAGGTGGTGCTCAATCTCATACAGGGAATCTGGCTCACTGCCATCTTCTAGCAGCGCTTGGATAATATCGCGTGTCTCTTCTTTCTGAAATTCAATCAGCTCTTCAACAGACATGTATTCATCTTCATGAGACATAGTAAGGGACTCCAAGGTGGAATAATTTAAAGATATGAGTTTGCGTGGAAATATGGCACGGATCCTTGCCAAATACCAGATATTCACTCATAAATCGATGTTTTACGCTCACTCTCCGTCCAATCCATTCAGCGGGCTCATCCGCGCAATTTAGGATATTGTGCAATCGCTTGAGTGCCTCACTATGGCAAGGTATCGCTTCGATATGGCTCTTGAACGCATAGACTCCCGCTTTGAGTCATCCACATCGCATAGCCAGTCATTTTTGTGATCTAACTCTCAGTCGCAGTGTCTTGAATCTTTGTCTGGCCATTTCGCATAAATTCAAAATTAATTGCTTAATTTTGTTCCTTTGACAGGATGAGAGCGGTATTTTTTAACTTGCATCTTGATATCAAGCTTGTCATAAATACGTTTAGGACAAACAAGTAAGGATACACAATGAGTAAGTTGTACGTGGGTTCAGAGGTTGGACAGCTAAGAAGAGTACTGCTCAACCGCCCAGAGCGCGCCCTCACCCACCTAACGCCATCAAACTGTCATGAGTTGCTGTTTGATGACGTGCTCGCGGTTGAGGCTGCAGGCGAAGAACACGATATCTTTGCCAACACCCTGCGCGAGCAAGACGTTGAGGTTCTGTTGTTGCACGACTTGCTTGAAGAGACCCTCACGGTGCCAGAGGCGAAGCAGTGGCTACTGACTAATCAAATTTCAGACTATCGCTATGGCCCAACTTTCGCCCACGACCTGCGTGGTTACTTGGCAGAGATGGACAACCAGCACCTCGCAACAGTATTGCTAGGTGGTCTGGCTTATTCGGAGCTGCAGCTCAAATCCTCATCGATGCTGCCTAAGATGCACCGCCCGCTCGATTTTGTCATTGAGCCGCTACCCAATCACCTTTTCACTCGCGATACTTCATGCTGGGTGTACGGCGGGGTTTCCCTCAACCCAATGATGAAGCCTGCGCGTCAACGAGAAACCAATCATTTGCGTGCGATCTATCGCTGGCACCCGGTATTCGCCGGTCAAGATTTCGTCAAGTACTTCGGTGATGAGGACCTGCATTATGACAACGCCAACATTGAGGGTGGTGATGTTCTGGTGATTGGCAAGGGCGCAGTATTGATTGGTATGTCAGAGCGAACTACACCTCAAGGGGTTGAGAACCTAGCAGCGCAGCTGTTCAAGCATGGCCAAGCGACACAAGTGATTGCGGTTGAGCTGCCAAAACATCGCTCATGCATGCACCTTGATACCGTCATGACCCATATCGACGTCGATACCTTCTCTATCTACCCTGAGATCATGCGTGATGACCTACCGACTTGGCGTCTGTCACCGAAAAATGGCGCGGTAAAGGTTGAGCAAGTGCCAAGCTTTATCCACGCGATTGAGCTTGCGCTAGGACTCGATTACCTAAAAATCATCACCACCGGCGGGGATAGCTACGAGGCCGAGCGTGAACAGTGGAACGATGCCAACAATGTACTGACCGTCAAACCTGGCGTCGTGATTGGCTATGAGCGCAACGTCTATACTAATGAAAAGTATGATAAAGCAGGGATCAAGGTTCTACCTATCCCCGGCAACGAACTTGGCCGAGGACGCGGCGGCGCCCGCTGCATGAGCTGCCCGATTGAGCGTGATGGCCTTTAAGGCAGAGGCGCGAATCGAGAGGCGAGAGACGAGTAGTGTTCGCGGTGACATCTCGACTCTCGCAGCAACGCGATCTCGCTTCTCGTCTCTTCCCGAAGGGAATAAAAAAGCAGCCCTCAGGCTGCTTTTTTCGGTTATTCCGTTCCGCCAACAGTGATAGCGTCAAGCTTGAGGGTCGGTTGGCCGACGCCGACTGGGACGCTTTGGCCGGCTTTGCCGCACACGCCGACGCCGCGGTCGATGTCGAGATCGTTACCTATCATTGATACCTGCTGCATAGCTTCGATGCCTGAGCCGATCAAGGTGGCACCTTTGACTGGGCGGGTGATCTTGCCATCTTCAATCAAGTAGGCTTCTGAGGTTGAGAATACGAACTTACCTGAGGTGATGTCGACTTGACCGCCACCAAAGTTTGGTGCATACAAGCCTTTCTTCACGGTCGAGATGATCTCTTCCGGGGTGTGCTCACCAGGTAGCATGTAGGTGTTGGTCATGCGTGGCATTGGTAGGTGGGCATACGACTCACGACGCGCATTGCCGGTTGGGTTAACGCCCATTAGACGCGCATTGAGCTTGTCTTGCATATAGCCTTTGAGCACGCCCCCCTCGATAAGGGTGTTGTACTGACCATTGACGCCCTCATCATCGACATTGAGTGAGCCACGACGATGAGCCATGGTGCCATCATCAACAATCGTACACAGACTCGAGGTCACTTGATCGCCGATTTTGCCACTAAAGACGGAAGACTCTTTACGGTTAAAGTCTCCCTCTAATCCATGACCGACCGCTTCGTGCAGTAGTACACCTGGCCAGCCATTGCCCAATACAACCGGCATAGTTCCAGCTGGTGCAGCATCGGCCTCAAGGTTGATCATCGCTTGGCGGATCGCCTCATCGGCAAAGTGGTAAGCACGTTGCTGACCCTCAAGATCATCGAGGAAGAAATCATAACCCACACGGCCACCGCCACCCGCACTGCCACGCTCACGACGCTCACCACGCTGGGCAAGGACGCTGATCGACAGGCGCACCAGTGGACGAATATCACCAGCAAAGGTGCCATCAGTCGCCGCCACCAGCATACTTTCATGCACACCGTTAAGGCTAATCGACACCTCTTGGATCAGTGGCTCCTTGGTACGAATGTAGGCATCAAGCTCTTTAAGTAACTTGGTTTTCTGCTCTTTTTGCCAAGATTCAAGCGGATTGACCGCTTGATAGTAGGCCTGGTTATCGCTACGTTTGAACGCCTGAACCGAGCCGTTTTGCCCTTGCTGAGCGATACCACGAGCTGCAATAGCACTTTGCTTAAGGCTATCGAGTTGGATTTGATCAGAGTAGGCGAAACCGGTCTTCTCCCCCGTGATCGCGCGAACGCCAACACCGCGGTCGATGTTGAACGAGCCATCTTTAATAATGCTGTCTTCTAACACCAGTGACTCATGCCAACTGGACTGGAAGTAAATATCAGCATAGTCAATCTGACGTGTCGCGATACTGGCGAGCGTATCGGCAATATCTTGTTCCGTTAATCCTGCTGGAGCCAGTAGGGCCTCTTCAATGCGGTCTATGCTCATAAATTGCTCTTATTAAAAGTTATTCTACTTGATCAATCGATTTTGAAATCTTGAATGCTGAGTGACGGGCATATTGTGTCTTAGTTCTTTCACCACGGAAAGATCTATCTCCGCAATCCCATTTTGTGCTCGCTGCCCCAACTCAATGATCACTTCTCCCCAAGGGCTCACGACCATCGAGTGCCCCCAGGTTTCTCGCCCACATGGGTGTCGGCCAGTTTGATTGACCGCCACCACGTAGGCTTGGTTTTCTATCGCTCTCGCGGTCAAAAGAGAGCGCCAGTGGGCCGCTCCTGTCACCGCAGTAAATGCTGCTGGAACCAAGAGGATATTCGCACCAAGGCGAACCAGCTCCGAATAGAGCTGTGGAAAACGCAGATCATAACAGATGGACAGCCCAAGGTGACCAAATGGGGTATCAATGCACTCCACTGCATTGCCTGCCGTGAAGGTCTCAGACTCACGGTAGCAACGGTGTGCATCATCCACATCGACATCAAACATATGCAGCTTATCGTAGTGTGTCACCAGTAGCCCTTGATCATTAAAAACCAAGGTTGAGGTGGACACGCCACCAGCTCTGCGTATTGGCATACTGCCAATGATCAGCCATACCCCTGCCTCTTTGGCGAGCAAGCCAAGTTCCAGTTGCAGCGCGCCAACCCCTAAGTGCTCAGCCACAGCGTGGTAGTCACTCTTACGCCCAAACACCAGCGCATTCTCAGGCGTCATTATCCATTTGACGCCACGCTTAGCTAGGTGAAAGACTTGCTCTTTGATATACGCAAGGTTTTCTATCGGGTCAGGTCCCGAGGTCATCTGTATGATGCCGACACGCTCCATGTCATCTACTTCCTTATTGGTTTACTTGCCTCTTAGCTCCTCTGGCAAGGTGTACTCGCCTTGGCTTCGAGATATCTCCCGTACCGACGGTGCATCAAACGGGCCTTTGACTTCATAATTAACCTGGGTGAATACCTCAACGATTGGTGATACCACCGTGGTTATCGCCAAAACATACAGCGCAGTCTGCGGTGCAACGGCGAAAGCGGTTAGTACCGGGATCCCTGAGGTGATGTCCGGTGTAAAGGTCACCTCAGCATCCACGGTTTGATCGTTGAGATTCGCCAGTCCCTTGATGACCATCTCACCGGCAATCGCATCCATACGGATATCGTTGGTGACGAACACGCCGTTGCGAAACTCACCTTGGCCGGTAATCGAGTTAAAAGCCATGCCACGATCAAATACATCAGTGAAGTCTAATTGCATACGACGGATGATCGAATCGAGACTAAACATGCCAAGCAGGCGAGCCGCACCGGAGACATCAGAGACCATGCCCTTACCCAACTTAATGGTGGCATTACCCTGCAGGCTATCGACACGCATTGACCAAGGTGCCCCTTGCCATCGATTTTGGGCTTGCAACTCAAATGGAGCTTGCTGAATACCTGAGCTGATCCCAAAGCGTTCCAGCACATCACTGTTGTTTTCACCCTTGATGTCTACTTTCAGCTTTGTATAGCTTTGATCTTCCGTCAATGTCCATTGTGACGAAATATCCATTTGATTTCTGCCACTTTGGATCTTAATCGAGTGCCAGTTGAGGGTATCTCCCTCTCTACGCAAGTCGACATTGACCTTACCAACCTTGTAGCCCTGCAACCAAAAATCATCAATCTGCAGATCAATGTTGGGCAAGCTGGCGTGCAAATGGCGATCATGCTCAGAGATCAAAGGCTGATTGGACTCCAAACTTTCCACCAGCTTAGATTCTTGTTCGGCACTGTCTTCAAGGCCTGGCACAAAGATATTCAACTCCTCAAGAGCGATATTAAGTTGATCTCCGCCTTCAAAACTGGCGCGCCCTTTAGCCTGTTGGCTATCAAGACTAAAGCGCCAATTTTGACCACGCTTGCGCGCGTTAAAGCTCACATCATGCCAGTCCATGGTGGCAAAAGAGAGTCGTTTAACATCCAAATCAATTCGCTGAGGTAGTGGGATCTCCGGCGTGTTGAGCTCATCAAGCGCCACCTTTGACTCACCTTGACTCGGCTCTGCCGCACTCACCCAGTGATCGAGGTTAAACCGATTCGCACGTATCTGAGCAGTATGGCCCACTATCGGACTCATTTTAAAGCTGCCACTGCCAACCACTAAATGAGTGGCAGCCAGAACTGGCGTTTGCGGGCGGATATCAATCTCTGCTTGATATTTGGCCTGTGGCAGTTGCAAGCGCGCCGAAATCATCTCCTGATTACCTGAGGCTTCTAGTCGCAGCTTGCCGGCTTTACCATGAGGCTTGTTTAGTGGGTAAGGGTGAGTACTTGCTAACTGACTCAACTGCGCCTCACCGTCAATTTGATAGGTGAATCCAACATCATTGAGCTGGATATCGATGCCAACAGTCCATGGCGCATGCCCGGTGACAGGCTCAAGCCATTGCTGGCCAACATAGGGATAAAGAGGCTTGATCTGCCAATCCCCTAGCACATCAACATTGACTGCATAACCACGCCCGGCATTTTCACCACTAAAGTCGACTGAAACAGGTTGACTGAGCAGCTGCGCATCAAGCCCTGTCGAGCGCACGACATCATTATCGAATTCAATCGTGCCACTGACCGACTCGAGTACCATCGGCGGGGCATCTATCGTGACAAGATTATCGCTTAGCTCTGCGCGGCCCCATGCGCGTGCCTCTTCGCTGCCCTCAAAAGGTATATTAAGCTGAAAACTCGCCTCGACTTCACCTTGAACATCAATCGCAGTCAGTGCAGCCCCGACAGAATCAACCAAAGGTGAAGCCGTCATGTAATCACGCACCGCCGGGCCGGGACCAATTGCCTGCGCCTCAATCTCAATATGCCCATCACTGTGTAATGCGGGTATGCGCCCCACTACGCGAGAAGCCTCAATGTCCATTAATTTGGCCGAACGGGAATCAAGATACATCGACTCATTTTCGAACAGCAAATCAAGCTGCATATCCGTCAAGGCAGGCCAAGAGGTTTCGAAGCTGTATTTGGCTTCACGCAGACCCACCCATGCCTGAAACACACCATCGTTATCACGGTAAGGGAAGTCACCTAACTCACCATACCAAAGCAGTTTGGCGGTCTCGACTCGACCTCCCTGAATAGCGGTTGATAGATAATCCGTAAGTCCCAATCCCAAAGCACGCGTAGGCAGGTAGCGCCACACTTGACCAGCATCAAACAGGTCTGCCTCTGCATAGAAAGAAAGGAACGGGCTTTTTTGTTTAGGAAAGTCTAAACGAAACGCACCCAATACCTGAATATCAGGGGTTGCTGCCGTGACCTTATCGGCCCACAGTGACCAGCCGCTCTCATCGCGTTGCCATACGATATCGGTATGGGCTTGACGCATATTCAGAGGCGCTTGAAAAACATCGGCATAGGGTAGCACATCATCAAATAACGACAGCGTCGCACGCGCTTGATAGGCATTACCAAACAGGGATAGGTTCGCCTTATGCACCTCAGGTAATAGGCCCCACTGAGCAATACCTAAATTGTGCACGTCGACAGAATAAGTGAGAGAGTCAATTCCTTCACTCATCGAGATGCGTAGATCTTCCACCCGACCATAAGGGGCGAGTTGTTCAATAGTTTGTGAGGCTTGCTCAGAGTCGGGTAACAACTTTACCAGTGGTGTCACCGCTTGAATGTCCAGTTCGGAGACATTCAACCGCCAGCCGATATTAGACAGCTCAAACGCCAAGTCCAGCTCCGGCCACTGAATATCGTCGGTTCGCAACTCTAGTGAGTGACCACTCACTTGCAGGCCATTTTCGGTTGGGAAAAGCTTAAATACACCAGATTCAAGCATCAGCTCATGTTGATCCCCTTCTTGCCAAATCAACTCAGATGGGTTGAACTCAAGGTAAGCATCAACCGGTCGGCTATTGGCCAGAGATATCCAAGTTGCAAAGCTCAAGTGCCCACTCTGGATACCCGTCTCACTTTGCAGGTAACTATTGAGCCACGGGGTCACAAACAGAGATTCTGCCTCAAGATAGAACTCCCCAGAAATATCCGCTAATGAGCCATGGTCACGAAAATCGGCACTCACCTTGAGGGCGCTGATGTTGGCATCGGCAATACTTACCACGCCTTCGGCTAGGTGACGTTTGCCAATATTTCGCCAACGTAGTTTATTTATGTCTAGGGCGCGCAGCTCATCATCGATACCAAGATACGCAATCCTTGAGTCATAAAGGGAAAAATCATCGAGCTGACGCAAAAACAGTTGTTCGATCTGTTGTAGCTGCGATTTGGTGTCACGTGGCTGTACTTCTTCGCCAGCCTCGTTGACGGAGTTAAACAAATCAACCGACTGCAGGTTGAGATCGAGTCCGTGCACATTGAGCTCGGCCACGACCGGCTTGAGCCTAAACAGTGATTGGATGATATCAAACTCAATATCCAGACGCTCAGCAACCAGCTGAATCTCCGTACCAGCAGGCAGGTCAACATGAATGCTTTGTAATGAAATTGAGGGGTGGGTGTTACGCCAATAGCCACGCACATCTTGGATCTCAAGGTCGAGTCCAGTGTACTGATTGACGAAAACGTGGATTTCATCCTGAAATTGGTTCAGTTTAGGTAACGTCACGCGCAAAGCGGTGACGGCGATGGCCAACATCACCATCACCGAAACCAATAGCCACAAAATACCGTGCCATAAGCGCGTCATTGCTTTACTCACGAGAGCCCCTACATCATCACAACGTCAAACTGTTCTTGAATGTAGAGTGGCTCCGCCTGTATCTGTACCTGTTTACCGATAAAGATCTCCAGCTCAGCTAGGGCATGTGACTCTTCACCCTCAAGCGTATCTGCAACCGCAGGCGAGGCATAAACCACAAAATTGTCCGCATCATAGGCACGATTCACTCGTGTGATCTCACGCAAGATCTCATAACAGACGGTCTCGACTGTCTTGACGCTACCGCGCCCTTCACAGGTAGGGCATCCCGTGCAAAGTACGTGCTCGATACTCTCTCGCGTACGTTTGCGAGTCATCTCAACCAGCCCTAACTGAGTAAAGCCATTGATATTGGTTTTAACTCGGTCTGCGCTAAGAGCAGACTCAAGCGATGTAAGTACTCGCTTACGATGTTCTTCAGAAGCCATATCAATAAAGTCGATGATGATGATACCGCCAAGGTTACGCAGTCGTAGTTGACGTGCGATCGCTTGCGTGGCCTCAACATTGGTGTTGAAGATGGTTTCCTCAAGATTACGTCGACCGACGAAGGCCCCAGTGTTGATATCCACTGTGGTCATCGCCTCGGTTTGATCAATGATTAGGTAGCCGCCAGACTTTAACTCCACCTTGCGCTCTAGAGAGCGCTGAATCTCATTCTCGGTGTCGTACATATCAAAGATAGGTTTATCGCCCTCGTAAAGCTCAAGCTTCTCGGCAAGCTCAGGGACATACTCGCTGCAGAACTCCAACAAGTTTTCATACTCTAGGCGTGAGTCCACCAAAATTTTGGTCAGCTCAGTACCCACGAAGTCACGCAATACTCGGTGAGATAAGCCAAGCTCACCATACAGAGTCGAACGCGTGATGTACTTACTGCGGCGTTCTTGGACCTTAGTCCATAGGCGTTTAAGGAACTTGGCATCTTGAGCCAGTTCTTTGCACTCAGCGCCCTCCGCCGCTGTGCGGATAATAAACCCACCGTTTTCATCGCAGTATTGTGATACCACTTTCTTTAGGCGATGGCGCTCTTCTTCGCTATCGATACGCTGCGACACACCAACATGGCTCGCGCCTGGCATAAAGACCAAGTAACGTGATGGCAAGGTGATATCGGTAGTCAGGCGAGCCCCCTTAGTGCCGAGCGGATCTTTAACCACCTGAACCACAATGTCTTGCCCTTGGCGTACCAACTCAGAGATGTCTCGCACCTGAAATTGCTTTTTCTCATTTTCAGCCACGCATTCTGTGTGCGGCACAATATCCGACGCGTGCAAGAAGGCTGCCTTCTCTAGGCCAATATCAACAAAGGCCGCTTGCATCCCTGGCAGCACTCGGCTGACCTTACCCTTATAAATATTTCCAACGATGCCACGTTTCGCTTCTCGCTCCACATGGACTTCTTGAAGGACTCCTCCTTCAATCATCGCAACTCGAGTCTCGCTCGGTGTCACGTTAATCAATAGCTCCGCACTCATGTGCACCCCAATCCTATTTATAAAAACTTGTGCAGCAACTGGTCGGTCTCATACAAGGGCAGACCAACCACCGCGTGGTAACTTCCTTCAATGCGAGTCACGAAGCGCCCACCGAGCCCCTGGATGCCATAGCTGCCTGCTTTATCGTGAGGTTCTCTCGATAGCCAGTATTGTTCGATTTCTTGTTCGCTTAATGGCTTAAACCACACCTTGGTCGTCACTACGCAGGTGTGGATTTTTTTCCAGGACACGACGGTCACCGCTGTCATGACTTGATGCTGGTTGTCTGACAATTGCATCAACATCTGTTTTGAATGTGGCATATCACAAGGCTTCTCAAGCACCGTGTCGCCACTGACCACTATCGTATCAGAGCCTATCACTACCGCCTGATCATCACGGATCAGATCCAAGCCTGCCTGGGCTTTATCTCGTGACAGCCGCGCGACGTAGTCATACGGCTTCTCTCCCGCCAGTTGACGTTCTTCAACGTCGGGTTTAATAATCTCGAAACGATAACCGAGTTGCTCGAGCAGTTCGGCTCGTCTCGGTGAGCCAGAGGCTAATATCAACCGTTTTTCAGTCACCTGCTAACTCCGCTTGGATAGTTATTTTATGTGCCAGTGACGTCGCACGCGGCGAAGAAGCAAAAACATCCATGGCCAGAGGACAAACGTCACCAATCCGCTCCACAATGAGGACGGGTTAAACACGATATCTTGAATCAGATACTCGCCCCAAAAGACAAATATCTCCAATAGCATAGCTAATATCGCAACCAATAATGCCTGCTGCCAAAGCGCCATGTTGCGCAAAACAAGAAAATTGAGCGCAACTAAATATACGATAATAGAGAACATCATACCGCGAATGCCTAGGGTAGATCCGAGCAGTATATCCCACAACAACCCAAGGATCAGGGCGGTGCCAACATTAACTCGATGCGGCAGCGCCATCACCCAGTAACAGACCACGAGTAACAACCATGCTGGACGAAAAACATCGAAGGTACCAGGCCAGGGCAACATCTGCAGTACTAGGGCGATAAAAAACGTTGCGTATATAATCAGACGCCCACCCAGCGAGCTAGTCCTCATTGCTCTCTTCCTCTACAGTATGATTGACTCTTTCACCTCGCTCATCACTTGGCCACACCAGCAGCAAGTAACGCAGGCGTTCAAAATCGACGGTTGGCTCTGCTTGGATCGAGGCAAATTCACGGCGCGTGTCTTTATTGACGGAGCTGACGACGGCAACTGGATAGCCCTCTGGGTAGACACCACCCAATCCAGAGCTGACCAGCATATCCCCCTCTTGGATATCCGTACTGGTTGGAATATGGTCAAGTTCGATGGAATCAATCGAACCAGAGCCGGAGGCGATCACGCGGATATCGTTGCGCAGCACCTGGACCGGTATCGCGCTGTGATTGTCGCCAAGCAATAAGACTCGGCTGTTGTGCGAACCAACAAAGGTCACCTGCCCCACAACACCACTCTCATTAATCACCGGTTGCCCTTCAAACACACCATCCACAGAGCCTTTATCAATCACGACTTGGCGACTGTACGGCGTAGTATCCACCGCCATGACCTCGGTCACGACCTTGCGTTCATCGCGGATGAATGGTGAATCAAGCAGTTTGCGCAGGCGTTGGTTTTCTTCTTTGTAGTGTTGCAACAAGAGCAACTCACTTTGCAGGATCTGCGCCTCTTGACGCATCGCCATATTATCACGACGCAGTTGACCCCGAGTATGAAAGCGATCATAGAAGTCATCAAACATACGGCGAGGCGTGTCTGCCACATAATGCAAAGGGGATACTAGGGTATTAAGAAAATAGCGGACACTTGAAAACGCATCTAAACGACTATCAGCCAGCATAAGGCTGGCTGATAGTACAACGGCAATAAATAGACGTAGTTGAAGCGAAGGTCCTCTGCCAAAAATCGGCTTCATATTATGAGAGTTCCTCGATCATTAAACGGGGAGTCAACACTCCCCCTTACAACAACTGAGTGCTGATGTCATTACTCTTCACTGAATAGATCGCCGCCATGCATATCCATCATGTCTAGAGCCTTACCGCCACCAAGGGCAACACAGGTCAGAGGATCCTCTGCGATCACCACTGGGATACCCGTCTCTTCAGCGATCAAGCGGTCAAGGTCACGCAGCAACGCGCCACCACCGGTGAGGACCATACCGTTTTCAGAGATATCCGACGCCAGCTCAGGTGGACATTGCTCTAGCGCCACCATGACTGCAGATACGATACCCGTCAATGGCTCTTGCAGGGCTTCAAGGATCTCATTCGAGTTGAGGCTGAAGCTGCGCGGCACACCCTCGGCCAAGTTACGACCACGAACCTCGATTTCACGCACTTCGTCACCCGGATAAGCCGAGCCGATGTCATGCTTGATCTTCTCAGCCGTTGCTTCACCGATCAAGCTGCCGTAGTTACGACGCACGTAGTTAATGATCGCCTCATCAAAACGGTCACCACCGATACGCACTGATGAAGAGTAAACTACGCCGTTGAGTGAGATCACTGCAACTTCAGTGGTGCCGCCACCGATATCAACCACCATCGAGCCTGTCGGCTCAGAGACGCGCAGGCCAGCACCAATAGCCGCAGCCATTGGCTCATCAATTAGATACACATCACGCGCACCTGCGCCTAGCGCTGATTCACGGATCGCACGACGCTCAACCTGAGTTGAACCACATGGGACACACACCAACACGCGAGGACTTGGTTTTAGGAAGCTGTTCTCATGCACTTGCTTAATGAAGTGCTGCAGCATTTTCTCCGTTACGTAAAAGTCGGCAATCACACCGTCTTTCATTGGACGAATCGCAGAAATATTGCCAGGTGTACGACCTAGCATCTGTTTCGCAGCATGACCCACCGCTGCAACGCTTTTTCCGCCACGACCTTTGTCCTGACGAATAGCAACTACTGAAGGCTCATCTAGGACGATGCCTTGGCCTTTTACATAAATCAAAGTGTTGGCAGTACCTAAATCGATAGATAGGTCGTTCGAAAACATGCCACGAAGTTTTTTGAACATATTCTTTGCTCGTCCTGCAAGAATTAGAAGATAGAAAATTGCTCTAAATGTACCAATGCCTTGCTGTTACAGCAAGGCATTGCTGAGTAAAGATGGAGTAAAAAGCACAATTTCTGACAGATTCTTTACCGAGTTAAAAATTTGTTGCCTTTACTGTTCGGTAAAACCCGCTTGAAAGCCGAAATTATTGCGATCAATACCTCAACTGCGAAATTTAGATTTAATGCCTGTGCATTGCTGTGAATTGATACACCGGTTAAAGTGTAGCCACAATTAGGCGACATTCTCGATTCATTTGAGACCTACAGCGATTACTTAAAACCCTCACCCGGTTGTGCTCAGCGACTTCGCTTCCAACGGTTGCGGCGACCTGGCTTTACCCGAGAAGAAAGCGGCTCAGCCCGAGAGACCGAATGCTCAAGCGACGTTACTGGCTCTAGCAATGGCTGCTCAGCTTGGTACATTCGCCCTTGAACCCCCGTAACTCCAAGTTCACGTAACATCTTCATCTCTGCCCTATTCTCGACACCAACCCCAACCACGCTCGCCTCATTACTCTCACAAGCCCCAATCATACTCAGGATAAACAACTGGTTCTCTTGGCGCTGATCAATGCGCTTAATTAGACTGCGATGCAATTTAAGGTAACTGATGTTGAGATCTTTAAGGTAGTAGGTACTGACAATAGTACGTCCGGCTTGAGCAACCACTACTTGGCACCCCATACCAGTAAGCCTACGGATCACCGGGCGCATATAATCAAGGTGCTCCACCAGCTGTCCCTCAACAAACTCAAACGCCAGTCGACTGCGTATTTGCGAGGTTAACTGAAGCAACTCGAAACTAAACCAGCGTAGGTAGTTGCGGTCTGAAAAAGGACTGACGTACAAGCTGATAGAGATATTACCCGACAAAGTATCCTGATTGAGCTCTTTGATAATACGTGTCATTACCGCCTTATCAAACCGAGCCTCATACCCGACTGACTCAATCGCCAAGCCAAAGCGACTGCTCTTGAGCTCGCCTTTTTCTGGGTCCTCGAGCCGGATAGAAACGTGTTGGTGGATCAGAGATGTTTGGTTGTCTATCAAGAGCTTGAAGCAGGGTTGGGTATAAAGGATCAAGCGCTCGGGCTGAAGGACTTCATCAAACAAGGAGCGCCAACGCACGCTTCCACGCTCTTGGTTATCTAAGGTCTGTTTTTCAAACTTGCTCCAGCCTGTAACACGCTGCAACTGAGCTGTTTTTACCGCTGTCTCTACCTCACTGATTACTCGATTTGGGAGCTCCCCCTCTTGATACAGTGTCGCGCCAATGTGACACCAATTGTCTCGCTCCAAAGGCGCTAGTGGCGCAATTTTCTCCACCTGCTTAAGGCAGTTGACGGCAATAGTCGCGATCTCTTTGCCCCCTTGATGCGGCAGCAACAAAGCAAAATCACTGGCGTAGTAGCGTGACAGCATGGCATCGGGATAGCGCTGCACGATATGAGCGAGGCTCTCTGCTACTTGCACGACAAAACCATCGATATCCTTACGAGGATGGGCCTCTTTAAGTGCCTCCCAGTCATCAATACGAACCAGTAACACCCCGCCAGCAGAGCCACTTTCATTCAGGGTTGAGTCGAGTTTGCTATCAAATAGGATGCGGTTAGCATTGCCAGTCAGTTTATCGAGAAAGGTTTGGCTGCGGATAAAAGTATCGAAGCGACTCCGCTCTTGACGGGCATCTTTAAGCTCTTCAATCAACTTATCAAGGGCTTCACTCGCGGTGAATGGCCACTCTTGCTCATCACCTTTAGCATACTGCTCGACTCGGCCAGCTAAGATCATCCGCCCCCGCTCCTCCAAGAGCTCGGACCCGTGTAACTGCTTGCGCAGCCAGCCTACCCCACGCACTAGGCAAAATGCGATCAGTGCAAAGGCTAAGGAGATCGAGGACAGCGCCCCAATCGAATAACCAAAGCCAAGGTAAGGGGGCATGACGGTAAAAATGATCGAATAACCGGGATTACGCTCTAACTCAAAACTCTGCTCAACCAGAAGAGCGGTATCATGACGTGAGGCGGTGTTCTTATAGCGATAGACAACCCCGACTTGAGAGAGCAAGCGCATCTCCACAATGTTGTTTGCTTGAAGCATTTTCGGGATCCAGCTCTGCATCGAATAAGCCGCATCTGGGTCTTCCATCTCCTTATCGACCACCTCGGCAATCCCTGCAAGTGATTGATGGATATAGTCTTGACCAATACGTTTGAAAGAGAGTGCACCACCGACAAATAGGATAAAGGTCGCACTGATCACTATCATAGTGACGAATGCCACCAGCCGAGTGCTGAGTTTTAGGGTTGGTGTATACCTTGCCATCCGTTGCGTTGCTTCCTTAGCCTGCCTCAGACCGCAGTATAAAAGACGGCGTCAGCACGAGTCGAGATATCGGTGTGAAATAATTAAAAATAGTAGAAGGGCTCTCAATTATGCTCAAGTGCCTAAGTGCCCTTGTGCGTTAGCTAACTTAGTGAACCTACTATCCAGCGTGCCATTAACAATAACCCCAGCACTAGGGCTGGGGTCATTAATATCACAACAAGGTGAGCAGTCGACTTAGAACGGAATATCGTCGTCAAAGTCCATTGGTGGCTCATTGTATTGTGGCTGCTGCTGAGGGGCATTTTGCGGAGCCGCCTGCTGACGAGGGGCTTGTGCCGCTGGCTGTTGAGGCTGACCCCAAGATTGCTGTTGACCACCTTGCATCTGGCCACCAGCTGGTGCGCCCATACCACCGCCTTGCTGCGCACGGCCGCCAAGCATCTGCATTACACCATTAAAGCCTTGCACAACCACTTCTGTGGTGTAGCGATCTTGACCGCTCTGATCTTGCCACTTACGCGTTTGCAGTTGACCTTCGATGTACACCTGTGAACCTTTACGCAGGTATTCACCAGCCACTTCAGCCAACTTACCGAATAGGGCGACACGGTGCCACTCAGTTTTCTCACGCTGTTCACCAGTGGCTTTATCACGCCAACTTTCTGAAGTGGCGATCGTGATGTTTGCTACTGCGCCGCCGCTCGGCATGTAGCGAATTTCCGGATCGTTACCTAGGTTACCCACCAAGATAACTTTGTTTACTCCACGGCTAGCCATGATTTGCTCCGTATTCTTGTTTATTTCAAAAGACAGCGGGTAGGATAACACGCTTAGTGACAAATCGCCTAGCCAGAGCTGGGGCGATTCCTGTCACTGCTCCTGCCCTAAGTATGATTCAGAGATTAACAAGTGCATAATCAGTTGGATGAGAAAATTTCGAGTGACATCATCCTATCCCAAACCCGTTTTCAATAGTTGAGGATGATTTTTCCAAGTCAGACGCACTTTAATTGCGTTAGCACGGCAAGTCACGCGTATCCATGGTTTGCTGATAGTATGCCAAACGCTAGGAGCTACTATGTCATCTCAATGTACTATGCCATCTCAAACACCCTCGTCGTCACAACGAGCCATCTCACCAAGAGCGGAATACACACGAACTCTCTTCTTCCTCTGCGCTGACACTCAAGAGAACCATCTTCATATCAACCGACTTGAGCAGAATCTCGACCAGCCCATTTTGCGTATTACACCGCATGAGTTACTCGATAAACACCAGAAGTACAGACACAAAATCTTGTTGATTGACTATCCCACTCGCACCCTTTTTACTCAGCAGGTGTGTAGCTTACCTATCGACATTCTCGAGTTTGATACGATACTAATTAACGTCATGCAACGCATGACTACGGATGAGCTGGTACGCTACGGTAATTTAAAAGGCTTGTTTGAGCGGGGTCAGAATACCAATGAAATAGTCGAAGGCTGCCAGCAGGTGCTCAATGGCCAAAATTGGCTACCTCGTAAAGTAACCAGCCAACTGCTGCATTATTACCGACATACCTACAAACATAAAACCTCTCCAGCCGTGGTGGATCTGACCGCTCGCGAGTTGCAAATCCTGCGCTACTTACAGGGTGGCTCATCGAATATTCAGATGGCCGA
This sequence comes from Vibrio sabulosilitoris, assembly GCF_055391395.1. Lineage (NCBI taxonomy): Bacteria > Pseudomonadati > Pseudomonadota > Gammaproteobacteria > Vibrionales > Vibrionaceae > Vibrio > Vibrio sabulosilitoris. Next base: position 868,830 of record NZ_AP029599.1, on the reverse strand, counting down.
AAGCATGTTTATCAGCGAGTTCACGGTGAAGTCTCATCTTTACCAGATTTTTCGCAAACTCAATGTCAAAAATCGTGTTCAAGCTGTGGCTTGGGCAGATTTACACCTAATCTCGTAATAATTACTTCGATTTAGATTGTTTGATCGCTAGGAATAATGATTAAGTCATATAAAAGGTGATACTCTATATGGCGGGAAGTAACGAAATGTAAAACCAAATACATAGATAAGGTTAGGTAAAATGATTAAAAAGTGTCTGTTTCCAGCTGCAGGCTATGGCACACGTTTTCTGCCAGCGACGAAATCCATGCCAAAAGAGATGATGCCAGTGGTTAATAAGCCACTGATTGAATATGGTGTTGAAGAAGCGATTCAAGCTGGCATGAACGGTATGTGTATTGTTACCGGTCGTGGCAAACACTCGATCATGGACCACTTCGACAAAAACTACGAGCTAGAGCACCAGATCAGCGGGACCAACAAAGAAGAGCTGTTGGTTGATATCCGTCAGATCATCGATAGCGCTCACTTTACCTACATTCGCCAGCGCGAAATGAAAGGTCTTGGCCATGCGATCTTAACCGGTCGTGAGTTGGTGGGTGATGAGCCATTTGCCGTGGTTCTTGCTGATGACTTGTGTGTTAATGAGCAAGACGGCGTACTCGCACAGATGGTTGCACTCTTTAAGCAGTTCCGCTGCTCAATCGTAGCCGTTCAGGAAGTTCCTGAAGATGAGACACATAAGTATGGGGTGATTTCTGGCGAAATGATCAAAGACGATATCTTCCGCGTCGACGATATGGTTGAGAAGCCTGAGCCAGGTACCGCACCTAGCAACTTGGCGATTATTGGTCGCTACATCTTGACCCCAGATATTTTTGATCTTATCGAGCAGACTGAGCCGGGCAAAGGTGGCGAAATTCAGATCACTGATGCGCTACTTAAGCAAGCTCAAGCAGGCTGTGTGCTTGCGTATAAATTTAAGGGTAAGCGATTCGATTGTGGCAGTGTTGAGGGCTACATTGAGGCCACAAACTACTGCTTCGAAAATCTCTATCTGAAAGATGAAAAAACCACAGAGTTAGGTAAGCACTCAACAGAAAAAACCGCTTAAGCGTTTTTTAGCCAACTGATTTAAAAAGTAAAGCCACCGTCCCCCTGGTGGCTTTACTGTTTTTATAACCAGTATCTTCTTTGAACAATGCGCACACTATGTAATACTTAAACATCTTCAAGTTTTACAGCGCAGCGAATATGGACAATATAGAAGTGCGTGGGGCGAGAACCCACAACCTAAAAGACATACATCTCACCATCCCACGCGACAAACTGATTGTCATCACCGGCCTCTCTGGTTCCGGCAAATCGTCTCTTGCGTTTGATACGCTTTATGCAGAAGGTCAGCGCCGCTACGTGGAGTCGCTTTCGGCCTATGCGCGTCAATTTTTGTCGTTGATGGAAAAGCCTGATGTCGACCACATCGAGGGGCTTTCTCCTGCCATCTCAATCGAGCAGAAATCCACCTCACACAACCCACGCTCAACCGTCGGCACGATCACCGAAGTTTATGATTATCTGCGCCTTTTGTACGCTCGCGTTGGTGAGCCACGTTGCCCGACCCACAAAGTTGCCTTAGCGGCACAAACCATCAGCCAGATGGTGGATAAAGTGCTCGAGATGCCAGAAGGCAGTAAGATGATGCTGCTTGCTCCTATTATCAAAGAGCGCAAGGGTGAGCACGTTAAAACGCTGGAAAACCTTGCAGCTCAGGGCTTTATTCGTGCACGTATCGATGGGGATATCTGCGATCTCTCTGATCCACCGCCGCTAGAGCTACATAAAAAGCACACCATCGAAGTGGTGGTTGATCGCTTTAAGGTACGTGATGATCTACAGCAACGATTAGCAGAATCGTTCGAGACAGCGATCGAGCTCTCTGGTGGTATTGCCGTCGTCGCGCCGATGGATGGAGACGGCGAAGAGGTGGTGTTCTCAGCGAACTTTGCCTGTCCTTACTGTGGTTACAGCATGCAAGAACTTGAGCCTCGTTTGTTCTCGTTCAATAACCCGGCGGGCGCCTGTGGCACTTGTGATGGATTGGGTGTACAGCAGTACTTTGATCCTGCTCGCGTGATCGTGGATGACTCCCTGAGTCTTGCTGAGGGTGCGATTCGCGGCTGGGATCAGAAGAACTATTACTACTTCCAGATGCTCACCTCACTGGCTAATCACTACGACTTTGACCTTAATACCCCGTTTAAATCCCTATCAAAACCAATTCGCGATGTGATTTTAAAGGGCTCCGGCCGAACTCAAATCGAATTCCATTACGTCAATGATCGCGGCGATATTCGAGTCAAGCGCCACCCTTTTGAAGGGATCTTAAACACGCTTGAGCGTCGTTATCGCGATACCGAGTCGAACTCCGTGCGTGAAGATCTGGCGAAGTACATCTCGACCAAATCCTGCTCAAGCTGTGACGGTACACGTCTGAGAATAGAGGCGCGTAATGTATTTATCGGCGAAACGACTCTGCCTGAGATCGTAGAGCTGAGTATTGCCGATGCACTGGGCTTCTTCCAGTCACTGCAACTTGAGGGACAAAAAGCGCAGATTGCCGATAAGGTCATGAAGGAGATCAATGACCGCCTGCACTTTCTCGTCAACGTCGGCCTGAACTACCTCAACCTATCGCGCAGTGCCGAAACCCTCTCAGGTGGAGAGGCGCAACGTATTCGACTTGCCAGCCAAATTGGCGCTGGTCTTGTCGGGGTGATGTATGTGTTGGATGAGCCCTCAATTGGCCTCCACCAGCGCGACAACGAGCGCCTCCTCAAGACCCTGACTCACCTGCGCGACCTGGGCAACACCGTGCTTGTGGTCGAACACGACGAGGATGCCATTCGCATGGCGGATCATGTCATCGATATTGGCCCTGGTGCCGGGGTGCACGGCGGTCAAGTTGTCGCCGAGGGTAAGGTGGATGAGATCATTGCCAACTCAAACTCTCTGACTGGGCAGTATTTGAGCGGCGAAAAGGCGATTATGATCCCGACTGATCGTACACCAATTGATAAAAAGAAGGTGGTGAAACTAACTGGTGCTAAGGGCAATAACCTAAAAAATGTCACCCTTACGCTCCCTGTCGGACTGTTTAGCTGCATAACGGGGGTCTCTGGCTCAGGTAAATCGACCCTAATCAATGATACCTTTTTCAAAATCGCTCACACCGAGCTTAATGGCGCAACAACCCAGGTACCGGCGCTGTACAATAAGATTGAAGGTCTAGAGCACTTTGATAAAGTCATCGATATTGACCAAAGCCCGATAGGGCGAACTCCACGCTCTAATCCGGCCACCTACACCGGTATCTTTACGCCAATTCGAGAGCTGTTTGCCGGTACCCAAGAGGCTCGCTCACGCGGCTACAAACCTGGGCGCTTTAGCTTTAACGTCCGTGGAGGGCGATGCGAGGCATGTCAGGGGGATGGTGTGATTAAGGTTGAGATGCACTTTCTGCCTGACGTCTACGTGCCATGTGATGTGTGTCAGGGTAAGCGCTACAACCGTGAAACCCTCGAAGTGCGTTATAAGGGCAAGAGTATCGATGAGGTACTGGAAATGACGGTCGAAGATGCACGCAACTTCTTTGACCCCGTGCCAGTGATCGCGAGAAAACTGCAAACCTTGGTGGATGTCGGTCTCTCCTATATTCGCCTTGGACAGGCGGCAACCACGCTGTCAGGCGGTGAAGCTCAACGGGTTAAATTGGCTCGTGAGCTGTCAAAGAGAGATACTGGCAAGACATTATATATCCTTGATGAGCCGACCACAGGTTTGCATTTCCATGATATTCAGCAACTGCTCACTGTGCTGCATCGTTTGCGGGATCATGGCAACACCGTGGTAGTGATTGAACATAATCTCGATGTGATCAAAACCGCTGACTGGATTGTTGACCTTGGCCCTGAGGGAGGACAAGGAGGCGGTGAGATCATTGCACAAGGCACACCTGAAGACGTGAGTCTGGTCGAAGGCTCACACACGGCTCGCTTCTTGAAGCCTATGTTAAAGTGAGCAAAATAGGTAAGATAGGAAACCAGCCTTGCGCTGGTTTCTTTTTTGGGCAACCCTCACTCAGAGCAAATTATGGCCACTATCCATGTTAGCGGGACACAACTTCAGCCGGCAAAACCGGTTATCCCTTTAAATCGTCCATTCATCATGGCGCTCAGCGCGGTGTTCCTGCTATTTATGCATGTTTTTATGCCTAACCCGGGAGGCTCAGGCTTAGCGCTTACCTTCAACAATACTACCTGGGCTGGCCTTAGCCTAGCTATTGGCCTTGGTTTATATCAAATCAGCATCAACCACTACCTGCGTTACAACAAGTTCACTATAGGTCTGTTGATTGCCTGTGGTTTACTCAGCCTGCCAATGCTGTACTCCGCTGCCGACATACCAACGGTCGCACCGCGCATACTCGCCTTGTGGTCTGGATGGGTGTTTTTTATCGCCTTGCAGCAGTTTCGTTTGGGCAATAAACACAAGCAGCGAATCCTAGAGCTTATCGTTATCGCCAGCGTGATTGAGGCACTAATTGGTTATGGGCAGTATTTCTGGTTAGAGCCGGGCAATCAATTTGGCTATAACGCTATCGACAATCGCCCCTATGGTATTTTCCAACAAGCGAATGTGATGGCCAGTTTCCTTGCGACTGGACTGGTTCTATCAGGCTATCTATTGGCACGCAAAAACAACCGCTACAGTACACTGCTCGATACTGGTTTGCACTATATCACTCCGCTACTTCTTACCCCTATGTTGGTGGTTCTAGCCTCACGAACGGGCTGGATTAGTGCACTTGTTGTGGTCGTGATGATCATGCCCTACTTATGGCGCTTTTCTACCAAACGCCGTGCCTTGACTTGGCTAGCGATGGTTGTGATTGGCACAGGGCTCGGCTTTGTCGCAAGCCAACATCAACACAAGACCGAGTTTATTGCACAAAAAGTGACCCTGACGGATGTCCGACAAGATATCTACTCTCAAGCAATGGATATGATGATTGAGAAGCCGTTTACTGGCTGGGGCTATGGACGGTTTGAATCGCAATACACCCTGTATACAGCGCGCCAACATCAAATCAACCATAAATATCAACCTGGCTTGCCGGCGATGGACCATCCTCATAACGAAATCTTGTTGTGGGGGATTGAAGGTGGGATTGTCCCGTTATTTGGGCTATTGCTGGTTGCCCTACTGACTGTGGCGCGGATCAGACAGGCAAAGCCGGGAACTCGTCTTGCTTTGCTGGCGCTTTTTGTACCGCTATTGCTCCACTCTCAGCTTGAGTATCCCTTTTACCACTCAGCGATCCATTGGATCGTTCTGATCATCTTGCTGTACTGGGTTGACCAGCGCACGAGCAAGCTAAGACACGCCCACTTTTCACCCTTGATCAAAGCTGGTTTACGTGTGAGCTGCTTGGTTGTTCCCGTTGCTACAATGACCTACATGGTCAGTGCTATGCATACCAACCATGTCCTGACTCAATTTGAGCAGTCTTCGCCTAAGGACCCCAAAATCCTTGAGCGAATCTCTAACCCGTATGCATGGGCAGAGCGTTATCAATGGGCAATCTACAGCACCTATTTTGATATTGGCCTACAGACGGGTGACCATAGCTACACCCAAGTCTACATAAACTGGTCACTTGATATGATCAAACGTAAACCAAGGCCTGAGCTGTATAAGAACTTGATATTGGCGTATTCTGCGATGGGGGATGAGCGTAAAGCTAAGCAGGTACGCACTGAAGCCGAACTCTTGTACCCAAGGCTCGCTTTTCCGGCCCAGAGTCGCACCGCTCCTGTCCGAGCTTCTGTTATCACTCCAGACTTGCAACCGTGACGGCATAAGAAAAATCGCCAAGCGCCACCAAACTCCATGTTTGGCGGCGCCAGAAAAAAACTAGCGTAGCTTCTCCTCAAGCGCCTTTAGACATAGCGCGACGTTTTGCTCTGAGGCACCATAGCCCATCAAGCCAATCCGCCATGCCTTGCCAGCAAGCGCGCCCAAACCAGCCCCAATCTCAAGATTGAACTCATTGAGTAGCTCTGAGCGCACCTGCGCTTCATCGATGCCTTCAGGCACATAAACGGCGTTGAGCTGAGGCAGGCGATATGCCTCATCAACCACAAACGTAAAGCCAAGACTCTCCAGCCCCTGCTTTAGCTTGTCGTGCATTGCTTGGTGACGCGCCCAGGCTTGCTCTAGACCCTCATTTTGGAGTATGACTAATGACTCGTGGAGCGCATAAAGACTATTCACCGGTGCAGTATGGTGATAGCTACGTTTACCCTCACCACTCCAGTAACCCAGCACTAGGCTTTGGTCGAGAAACCAACTTTGAATAGGATGGGTACGTGATTGAATCTTCTCGATAGCTGCTGGTGAAAACGTTAATGGAGAAAGGCCTGGCACGCAGGATAGACACTTCTGACTTCCAGAATAGACCGCATCCAACTGCCACTCATCCACTTTGAGTGGAACACCTCCGAGCGAAGTAACGGTATCAACTATGGTTAGCACACTATGACGTTTAGCCAGTGCGCCCAATGCTTGCGCATCACTGACGGCACCTGTCGATGTCTCAGCATGCACAAAAGCCAATATCTTAGCATCTGAGTGCTCAATCAGTGCCTGCTCTACCTTACTCACTGAAACTGGGGTTCCCCAGTCATCGTCTATCACTATCGCTTCACCACCAGCACGGACAACATTCTCTCGCATCCGCTCACCAAACACCCCATTACGACAAACAATAACTTTATCACCTGGCTCAACTAAATTGACAAAACAAGCCTCCATGCCCGCACTACCGGGGGCAGATACCGCAATAGTAAACGCATTTTGGGTTTGAAAAGCGTATTTAAGTAGGCTTTTGAGCTCATCCATCATCTGGATAAAGAGTGGGTCGAGGTGACCAATCGTGGGTCGACTCATTGCCTGAAGCACTTGTGGTGAGATGTCTGATGGGCCAGGTCCCATCAAGACTCGACGAGGGGGAATAAAGCTTTGGATAGACATACATCACTCCATTGAAATTTATTATTGTAAAACTAGCGACGCCGTTAAAGCATCGACCAGATAGGAACAAAATTGGACAGTTAAGTATAGAGTCACCAGCCAACCTATTGGGAGCAAATAGCAAAACTGCTAACAACTTCAAATATTGATTGACATTTTTGCACCAAAGCCGTTCAATGATCGACATAGAACAGAAGAGGAGCGCTGCCCAGGCAGGTGGATAGTGGAATCGCAATTCCGATACTATTTACCGAGGGGGAGTAGCGCCGAGATAGGAATTTTTTGCGAGATTTTCCTGTCGGTTGAATGGGCTGAATCCCTTCAACTGTCATCAGCTCAGTCTGATGATGAGCTTCTGAGGTCGTGACGGCACTTTTCTCACCCTCTGCTCACCCATTCCCTCTTCAAACATACTGGACGTTTAATCTTTTTGAAGTATAGGGAGACCAACTGTGAGCACATTTAATGTCGCCAAATTCGGCGGAACAAGCGTAGCCAATTTTGACGCCATGAGTCGTTGTGCAGCGATTATCGAGAGCCACCCATCAACACGACTTGTCGTGAGTAGCGCCTGCTCAGGCGTAACCAACTTGTTGGTGGCACTTGCCAATGGTGTTCCTGAGCAACAACAGCGCAGTGAGATCCTGCAGCAAATCGCCGATATTCATGAAGCTATCCTGGCAAAACTCAATCAAGCAGATGAGGCAGCTGCTGAGGTATATGCAATTCTAGATACCATTACCAGCCTAGCTGAGGCTGCCTCGATCCAATCTAGCACTAAGCTAACGGATCATTTGGTTGCGTGTGGTGAGCTGATGTCAACCCACATCCTTGCCCAATTAATGCGCGAGCAAGGCATCAACGCGGTTCGCTTTGATATCCGCGAAGTGCTCAAAACCGATAGCAACTTTGGCCGTGCAGAGCCAAGCCTTGAACAAACCGCTGCTCTTGCCAAGGATATGTTGGTCCCTTTATGTCGAGAGCAGGTGGTAGTGACCCAGGGCTTTATTGGCTCAAATGATGAAGGTGATACGACAACGCTAGGACGAGGAGGCAGTGACTATAGTGCCGCCCTAATCGCAGAAGCGGTTGAAGCATCAGGACTGGAGATCTGGACCGATGTTCCAGGCATCTACACTACTGACCCACGTATCGCTCCCAATGCCGCTCCTATCGCTGAGATCAGCTTCAGTGAGGCCTCAGAAATGGCCAACTTTGGCGCGAAGATCCTTCACCCATCAACGCTGGTTCCTGCGCTGCGCCACGACATTCCTGTATTTGTGGGCTCCTCACGTGAGCCAGAGAAAGGTGGGACTTGGATCCGCCACTACGCTGAAACCACACCGCTGTATCGTGCACTTGCACTGCGCAGTAACCAGACCATGGTGACTCTGCGCAGTGCAAAAATGTTCCACGCCTATGGCTTCCTCGCTAAGGTGTTTGAGATCCTAGCCAAGCATAAGATCTCGGTCGATCTTATCACTACCTCGGAGATCAGTGTGTCGTTGACCCTTGATCAAACTGATACCTCGGGTGGTGCACCGCAACTGCCTGTCGCTGTTCGCGAAGAGCTAGAAGAGATGTGTCATGTAGAGGTAGAGCACAACCTCAGCGTGGTAGCGCTTATCGGCAACAATATGAGCGCTTCAAAAGGCTGTGCAAAACAAGTCTTTGGCACATTGGAAGACTTCAACCTACGCATGATTTGTTACGGTGCTAGCCAACACAACCTGTGCTTCTTGCTCCATGAATCTGTTGCTAAGCAAGCGGTGCAAAAACTTCACCAAGAGCTGTTTGAGAAGTAATGACTTTTCCATAATGCTTGTTGCCCCCAATCGCCGGGGTTGACCAAAACTAAGCCCCTCATTGTAAGGGGCTTTGTTATTTTTTTATCAGTGATTAGCCATTAATGTTGGGCCCTAACCACTTTTCTGCCTCTTCAAGCTCCCAACCCTTGCGATCGGCGTAGCTCGCAACCTGGTCTGGTTGGATCTGAGCAATGGCAAAATAGCGAGATTCAGGGTGTGAGAAGTACCAACCTGATACCGAGGCCCCAGGCCACATCGCGTAGCTTGAGGTCAGTGACATGCCAATATTTTGCTCAACATCGAGCAGTGACCAGATGCAGCCCTTTTCGGTATGCTCAGGACATGCAGGATAACCTGGTGCAGGGCGGATCCCTTGGTAGTTTTCACGGATCAGCTCTTCATTAGAGAGGGCTTCGTCCGCAGCATAACCCCAAATTTCCTTACGTACTCGTTCATGCAAGTACTCAGCAAATGCCTCCGCAAGGCGATCGGCAACCGCTTGGATCATGATCGCGTTGTAATCATCACCCTCGGCCTTGAACTGATCAGCAAGCTCACGCTCACCTATACCACCCGTCACAGCAAAACCACCAATCCAGTCCGGCTTACCGCTCTCTTTTGGCGCGATATAGTCAGATAGACAGTAATTATAGCCTTTTGGCTTCTCTGTCTGCTGACGCAGGTTACACAGCACTTGCGCGACTTGCGTGCGAGACTCGTCGATATACACCTCAATATCATCTCCGACACTGGCTGCCGGGAATAGGCCGCATATACCACGGACCTTGAGTAGTCCCTCTGCCTGGACTCGATCTAGCCACTCATTAGCATCTTGGTAGAGGCGCTGAGCCTCTTCACCGACCTCTTCATGTTCAAAGATCTTTGGGTACTTACCGACCAAAGACCAAGTCATAAAGAATGGGGTCCAGTCAATATAATCTCTTAATATTGCCACATCGACGTCATCAAAGATGTGAATACCTGATTTCACCGGCACTGGCGGAGTGTAGGAACTCCAATCAATTGCGACTTTGTTCTCTCGCGCCTGCTCGAGTGTCACCGGTTTGGTTCGCGGCTTCTTACGATTATGCTGATCACGCACTCGCTCATAATCCGCATCCAATTTGGTCACAAAATCAGGTCTGAGTTCATCAGAGAGGAGTGAGGTACAAACGCCCACTGCGCGTGAGGCATTGTTGACGTAAACTACAGGGTGCGAATAGTTTTTTTCAATTTTAACCGCAGTATGCGCCTTAGACGTGGTGGCGCCACCAATCAAGAGTGGCAAGTCAAAGTCTAAGCGCTCCATCTCTTTAGCCACATGCACCATCTCATCAAGCGATGGGGTGATCAGACCCGACAGGCCAATGATGTCAACGTTCTCTTCTTTGGCTACCTTGAGGATCTTTTCACACGGCACCATAACGCCAAGGTCGATGATCTCGTAGTTATTACACTGCAAGACCACACCAACGATATTCTTACCAATATCATGAACGTCGCCCTTCACTGTCGCGAGCAAGATCTTACCGTTTGAGCTCCCCTGTTGCTTTTCAGCATTGATATAAGGTTCCAAGTGCCCAACAGCTTGCTTCATCACGCGCGCCGACTTAACCACTTGTGGCAGGAACATCTTACCCTCACCGAACAGGTCACCGACCACGTTCATCCCATCCATGAGAGGCCCTTCAATCACCTCCAAAGGCTTGGTGGCATTCTGACGTGCTTCCTCAGTATCCTCAATAATGAACTCAGTGATCCCTTTCACCAGAGCATGCTCTAAACGCTTGGCAACAGGCCAAGTGCGCCACTCAAGCGCCGATGCATCATCTTCTTTACCCACGGCATTTTCACGGTACTCTTCCGCAATCTCTAGCAGTCGCTCAGTGCTATCATCGCGACGGTTGAGAACCACATCCTCAACGGCTTCACGCAGCTTCTCCGGCACGTTGTCATAAATCTCGAGTTGACCTGCGTTAACAATGCCCATGTCCATACCGTTTTTAAAACAGTGATAGAGGAACACCGCATGAATCGCCTCGCGAACGTAGTTGTTGCCGCGGAATGAGAAGGAAACGTTCGACACCCCACCAGAAATCATCGCATGCGGGAGGTCACGTTTGATATCTGCCACAGCCTCAATAAAATCAACCGCGTAGTTATTATGTTCCTCAATACCGGTCGCAACCGCAAAAATATTCGGGTCAAAAATGATATCTTCTGCTGGGAAACCAACCTCATCGACTAGAATGCGATAGGCATTGGTACAGATTTCCAGTTTACGCTCACGAGTCTCAGCCTGCCCCTGCTCATCAAACGCCATAACGATCACAGCAGCACCATAACGGCGGATCAGCTTAGCTTGCTCAACAAACTTCTGTTTGCCCTCTTTAAGTGAGATGGAGTTAACGATCCCTTTGCCCTGGATACATTTCAGCCCAGCCTCAATCACCTCCCACTTCGAGGAGTCGACCATAATCGGTACGCGTGAGATCTCAGGCTCTGACGCACACAGATTGAGAAAGCGAACCATGCATGCCTCGGCATCCAGCATCCCTTCATCCATGTTGATATCGATGATCTGGGCACCGTTTTCAACTTGCTGGCGTGCAACCTCTAGAGCCTCATCGTAAAGCTCTTCTTTGATTAGACGCTTAAATCGAGCAGAGCCAGTAACGTTGGTGCGCTCACCAACATTGATAAATAGGCTATCTTTCTCAATCGTTAGCGGCTCAAGTCCAGATAGACGACAGGCAACCGAAAGCTCGGGCAAAGCTCGCGGCTTGAGGTCAGCAACAGCCGTAGCCATTTGGCGGATATGTTCTGGTGTTGTGCCGCAACAGCCACCTATCATATTAAGGAAGCCACTTTGTGCCCATTCTTTAACATGACTGGCCATCTCTTCCGGTGACAAGTCATATTCACCAAACGCATTCGGTAAGCCGGCGTTAGGGTGGGTGGAAACATAGGTCTCAGAGATACGAGAAAGCTCTTCGACGTAAGGTCTTAGTTCATCAGGGCCAAGTGCACAGTTGAGGCCAAAGGTAATTGGGTTAACATGACGCAGCGCATTATAAAATGCCTCAGTGGTTTGTCCCGAGAGAGTACGTCCAGATGCGTCGGTAATGGTCCCGGAGATCATCACAGGCAATGTGGTACCCATTTTCTCAAAGACACTATCAACGGCAAAAGCACAGGCTTTAGCGTTAAGGGTATCAAAGATGGTTTCAATAAGGATCAGATCACAGCCACCTTTGATCAGCGCACGGGTTGATTCAGAATACGCTTCAACTAACTGGTCAAAGCTGACATTACGGTAGCCGGGATCGTTCACATCTGGAGAGATAGAACACGTGCGGTTGGTCGGACCTAACACACCCGCGACATAGCGAGGTTTCTCTGGTGTCTTTTGCGTCCATTCATCGGCGGCAGCGCGAGCTAGCCTCGCAGCCTCATAGTTGATCTCCTCGCTCAGGCCCTGCATATCATAGTCGGCCATCGCGATGGTGGTTGCGTTAAAGGTATTGGTCTCAAGAATATCCGCACCGGCTTCTAGGTATTCGCTGTGAATAGCCTTAATCAGCTCTGGTTGCGTTAGAACCAATAAATCATTGTTTCCCTTTAGGTCACAATGCCAATCAGCAAAACGTGCTCCTCGATAATCGCTTTCCTCGAGCTTATGTCCCTGGATCATGGTGCCCATGCCACCGTCGATCAACAGTATCTTTTGCTTGAGTTGAGCCTCAATCTGCTGTCTTACATTCGTTCCCACTTTACAGCCTCATTCCGTGTTCATTTCCTACATCCTACCACACAAGCTACAGATATCTAGACGTCTAAATAAACCGGATAGATTAATTTTTGATTTCATCTAATTTGGTCGTTTTACCTATGAAGAGGTTTATCAAACAATCTGTGAGTCACATATAAAATGGGCAACAAAACAAATAGGAAGTATGTTCGCTGGTACTTTTGGATGCCGGATGAACCAATTAAGTCACAAGCCAGTGGCGTAGCAGTACAACTAAAACAATCAGGCTGGTTTAGTAACAAATTACTAGGCCGCGCTGTTATTAAAGACATCAGTTTAGGCGGGGCAGGAATCCTGGTATCAAACCGAGTTGAAGTACCCAAAAATATTCTGATTGAAACCTCAACTGGTCAGCTTTTCAATGCAGAGATTGTCTACCAACGCGATGAGGGAGAGCTCTTTACCTTCTTAGGTGTGCTTTGGACTGATAACAATGATGAGGCGCGAATTGAGCTAATTAAAGAGGCGCAGGAGCTGACCAATACCGAGCCTCGTAATGAAAATCCAGAAACGAGAGTCGAGAGTCGAGAAGCGAGTAAAAGATAAGTGCGAATTCAGGGGCGAGGGTCGGGTTTCGGGCTTTCGCCCTCCGAGGTTCGAGTGGTGCGCGTGAAACGTTCGACGCCAACGAAACTCCTCGTTCCTCGAAGCGTAAGCGTCCCCGAAGTGCAACGTACCCGCCCCCTCGACTCTCGCTTCTCGCAACGAAGTGATCTCGCCTCTGAAATGCAAAAAAGCCTCAGCATTTCTGCTGAGGCTTAATATAAATGGCGGAGTGGACGGGACTCGAACCCGCGACCCCCGGCGTGACAGGCCGGTATTCTAACCAACTGAACTACCACTCCGCAGTGGCGTACTTGCTATCAAGCAAGTGTCCAAAATTTAAAGCCTGGCGATGTCCTACTCTCACATGGGGAAGCCCCACACTACCATCGGCGCTATTGTGTTTCACTTCTGAGTTCGGCATGGAATCAGGTGGGTCCACAACGCTATGGTCGCCAAGCAAATTCTGTTTTTGTCTTCACTTTTTCAAAAAGTGAAAGCAAAAGATTCGGAAAGCTGTAAGCTTAAAACTCGTCTCTCGACTCTCGTTTCTCGCTTCTATTCTCTTACACATTCAAAGTTCTTAGCTTTGAGTCCATCAAAACCCTTTGGGTGTTGTATGGTTAAGCCTCACGGGCAATTAGTACAGGTTAGCTCAACGCCTCACAACGCTTACACACCCTGCCTATCAACGTTCTAGTCTCGAACAACCCTTAAGGATACTTAAAGTATCAGGGAAGACTCATCTCAGGGCTCGCTTCCCGCTTAGATGCTTTCAGCGGTTATCGATTCCGAACTTAGCTACCGGGCAATGCGATTGGCATCACAACCCGAACACCAGAGGTTCGTCCACTCCGGTCCTCTCGTACTAGGAGCAGCCCCCTTCAATCTTCCAACGCCCACGGCAGATAGGGACCGAACTGTCTCACGACGTTCTAAACCCAGCTCGCGTACCACTTTAAATGGCGAACAGCCATACCCTTGGGACCGACTTCAGCCCCAGGATGTGATGAGCCGACATCGAGGTGCCAAACACCGCCGTCGATATGAACTCTTGGGCGGTATCAGCCTGTTATCCCCGGAGTACCTTTTATCCGTTGAGCGATGGCCCTTCCATACAGAACCACCGGATCACTATGACCTGCTTTCGCACCTGCTCGAATTGTCATTCTCGCAGTCAAGCGGGCTTATGCCATTGCACTAACCTCACGATGTCCAACCGTGATTAGCCCACCTTCGTGCTCCTCCGTTACTCTTTGGGAGGAGACCGCCCCAGTCAAACTACCCACCAGGCACTGTCCTCAACCCCGATTAGGGGTCTAAGTTAGAACATCAAACATACAAGGGTGGTATTTCAAGGATGGCTCCACTAATACTGGCGTACTAGTTTCAAAGCCTCCCACCTATCCTACACATGTAGGCTCAATGTTCAGTGCCAAGCTGTAGTAAAGGTTCACGGGGTCTTTCCGTCTAGCCGCGGGTACACTGCATCTTCACAGCGATTTCAATTTCACTGAGTCTCGGGTGGAGACAGCGTGGCCATCATTACGCCATTCGTGCAGGTCGGAACTTACCCGACAAGGAATTTCGCTACCTTAGGACCGTTATAGTTACGGCCGCCGTTTACCGGGGCTTCGATCAAGAGCTTCGACCTAAGTCTAACCCCATCAATTAACCTTCCGGCACCGGGCAGGCGTCACACCGTATACGTCATCTTACGATTTTGCACAGTGCTGTGTTTTTAATAAACAGTTGCAGCCACCTGGTATCTGCGACTCCCCATAGCTCCATCCGCAAGGGACTTCACCGCGAGGAGCGTACCTTCTCCCGAAGTTACGGTACCATTTTGCCTAGTTCCTTCACCCGAGTTCTCTCAAGCGCCTTGGTATTCTCTACCCGACCACCTGTGTCGGTTTGGGGTACGATTCCTTACAATCTGAAGCTTAGAGGCTTTTCCTGGAAGCATGGCATCAATGACTTCACTACCGTAGTAGCTCGACGTCGTGTCTCAGCCTTAAAAAGAGCCGGATTTACCTAACTCTTAAGCCTACGCACTTGAACCTGGACAACCATCGCCAGGCCCACCTAGCCTTCTCCGTCCCCCCATCGCAATTGTAAGAAGTACGGGAATATTAACCCGTTTCCCATCGACTACGCCTTTCGGCCTCGCCTTAGGGGTCGACTTACCCTGCCCCGATTAACGTTGGACAGGAACCCTTGGTCTTCCGGCGAGGAGGTTTTTCACCCCCTTTATCGTTACTCATGTCAGCATTCGCACTTCTGATACCTCCAGCAAGCCTTACAGCTCACCTTCAACGGCTTACAGAACGCTCCCCTACCCAATAACTAAAAGTTATTGCCGCAGCTTCGGTGTATAGCTTAGCCCCGTTACATCTTCCGCGCAGGCCGACTCGACTAGTGAGCTATTACGCTTTCTTTAAATGATGGCTGCTTCTAAGCCAACATCCTAGCTGTCTAAGCCTTCCCACATCGTTTCCCACTTAGCTATACTTTGGGACCTTAGCTGGCGGTCTGGGTTGTTTCCCTCTCCACGACGGACGTTAGCACCCGCCGTGTGTCTCCCGGATAGTACTTACTGGTATTCGGAGTTTGCAAAGGGTTGGTAAGTCGGGATGACCCCCTAGCCTTAACAGTGCTCTACCCCCAGTAGTATTCGTCCGAGGCTCTACCTAAATAGATTTCGGGGAGAACCAGCTATCTCCAGGTTTGATTGGCCTTTCACCCCTAGCCACAAGTCATCCGCTAATTTTTCAACATTAGTCGGTTCGGTCCTCCAGTTGATGTTACTCAACCTTCAACCTGCCCATGGCTAGATCACCTGGTTTCGGGTCTATATCCAGCAACTCGACGCCCAGTTAAGACTCGATTTCTCTACGGCTCCCCTAGATGGTTAACCTCGCTACTGAATATAAGTCGCTGACCCATTATACAAAAGGTACGCAGTCACACTTTGAGGTGCTCCTACTGCTTGTACGTACACGGTTTCAGGTTCTATTTCACTCCCCTCACAGGGGTTCTTTTCGCCTTTCCCTCACGGTACTGGTTCACTATCGGTCAGTCAGTAGTATTTAGCCTTGGAGGATGGTCCCCCCATATTCAGACAGGATATCACGTGTCCCGCCCTACTCGATTTCACTGATTATGATATGTCGGTTACGGGGCTATCACCCGGTATCGCGCCACTTTCCAGAGGCTTCACCTGTATCATTAAAAGCTTAAGGGCTAGTCCAATTTCGCTCGCCGCTACTTTCGGAATCTCGGTTGATTTCTTTTCCTCGGGGTACTTAGATGTTTCAGTTCCCCCGGTTCGCCTCACTAACCTATGTATTCAGTTAGTGATACTCTCTTATGAGAGTGGGTTTCCCCATTCAGAAATCCCAGACTCACAGGTTGTTACTACCTAATCTGGGCTTATCGCAAGTTACTACGTCTTTCATCGCCTCTGACTGCCAAGGCATCCACCGTGTACGCTTAGTCACTTAACCATACAACCCCAAAGAGTTTCGGAGTTGTCGTTTAAACAACCAAAGTTGTCTGCAATTTTTATACATGATGCAGACTCGATTTTGCCGGACTCAAATATTAAGTAGCTTTCGCTACTTCCAAGAACACTTGAATGTGTGTTGGTACCTAATCTCTTATGTTTCAAAGAATATTAGGATTTGAGAACTTTTATTGAATAACATTTAAATCAAAATGTTATTCGTCAGCTTTCCAAATTGTTAAAGAGCTATGTTTCTACTTAAAGAAGACATTTTCTAAAGACTTTCAGAGTCGAAGAATCCAACCACATACAAGTTACCGAAGTGGTTTGGGAATCCGAATCCAAAAATACTTAGAGAATGGTGGGCGATACCGGGCTCGAACCAGTGACCCCCTGCTTGTAAGGCAGGTGCTCTCCCAACTGAGCTAATCGCCCACGATAGTTTTGATTCCTTCGCGGAGAAAGAATGGTGGGTCGTGCAGGATTCGAACCTGCGACCAATTGATTAAAAGTCAACTGCTCTACCAACTGAGCTAACGACCCATTTCATTTCAAAAGAAATGGTATCCCGTAGGGGAGTCGAACCCCTGTTACCGCCGTGAAAGGGCGGTGTCCTAGGCCTCTAGACGAACGGGACACTGGTGTGAATATCTTGGGGGATATTCAATACTCTCAAACTTTATAAACCATCAATCTGTGTGAACACTCATCGCGACTTATTTGTCTTCACTTTAAAAAGTGAAAGCAAACTATCCGTTTCGTATAAGGAGGTGATCCAGCCCCAGGTTCCCCTAGGGCTACCTTGTTACGACTTCACCCCAGTCATGAACCACAAAGTGGTGAGCGTCCTCCCGAAGGTTAAACTACCCACTTCTTTTGCAGCCCACTCCCATGGTGTGACGGGCGGTGTGTACAAGGCCCGGGAACGTATTCACCGTAGCATTCTGATCTACGATTACTAGCGATTCCGACTTCATGGAGTCGAGTTGCAGACTCCAATCCGGACTACGACGCACTTTTTGGGATTCGCTCACTCTCGCGAGTTGGCTGCCCTCTGTATGCGCCATTGTAGCACGTGTGTAGCCCTACTCGTAAGGGCCATGATGACTTGACGTCGTCCCCACCTTCCTCCGGTTTATCACCGGCAGTCTCCCTGGAGTTCCCGACATTACTCGCTGGCAAACAAGGATAAGGGTTGCGCTCGTTGCGGGACTTAACCCAACATTTCACAACACGAGCTGACGACAGCCATGCAGCACCTGTCTCAGAGTTCCCGAAGGCACCAAAGCATCTCTGCTAAGTTCTCTGGATGTCAAGAGTAGGTAAGGTTCTTCGCGTTGCATCGAATTAAACCACATGCTCCACCGCTTGTGCGGGCCCCCGTCAATTCATTTGAGTTTTAATCTTGCGACCGTACTCCCCAGGCGGTCTACTTAACGCGTTAGCTCCGAAAGCCACGGCTCAAGGCCACAACCTCCAAGTAGACATCGTTTACGGCGTGGACTACCAGGGTATCTAATCCTGTTTGCTCCCCACGCTTTCGCATCTGAGTGTCAGTATCTGTCCAGGGGGCCGCCTTCGCCACCGGTATTCCTTCAGATCTCTACGCATTTCACCGCTACACCTGAAATTCTACCCCCCTCTACAGTACTCTAGATGACCAGTTTCAAATGCTGTTCCGAGGTTGAGCCCCGGGCTTTCACATCTGACTTAATCATCCACCTGCATGCGCTTTACGCCCAGTAATTCCGATTAACGCTCGCACCCTCCGTATTACCGCGGCTGCTGGCACGGAGTTAGCCGGTGCTTCTTCTGCAGCTAACGTCAAATACCGCAGCTATTAACTACGATACCTTCCTCACTGCTGAAAGTGCTTTACAACCCGAAGGCCTTCTTCACACACGCGGCATGGCTGCATCAGGCTTGCGCCCATTGTGCAATATTCCCCACTGCTGCCTCCCGTAGGAGTCTGGACCGTGTCTCAGTTCCAGTGTGGCTGATCATCCTCTCAGACCAGCTAGGGATCGTTGCCTTGGTGAGCCATTACCTCACCAACTAGCTAATCCCACCTGGGCTAATCTTGACGCGAGAGGCCCGAAGGTCCCCCTCTTTGCTCCGAAGAGATTATGCGGTATTAGCTATCGTTTCCAATAGTTATCCCCCACATCAAGGCATATTCCCAGGCATTACTCACCCGTCCGCCGCTCGCCGCCCAGAAACGCACCCGAAGGATTGTAACTGTCGCTGCCGCTCGACTTGCATGTGTTAGGCCTGCCGCCAGCGTTCAATCTGAGCCATGATCAAACTCTTCAATTTAAGATTTTGTGACTCAATGAATACTGAACATTACATAAAGTAATGTTTGAATTGACTGTGCCGAATCTAATGATTCGTAATGGTCACTTCGTTCATTGAAATCAAAGTTGAAACCCCTCTCTATAAAAGAGAAATTTCTAATTGGATTATCATCAACGAGTGCCCACACAGATTGATAGGTTTATATTGTTAAAGAGCTTTGCTTTCAAGGTCTTAAGCCCGAAGCGGATGCGTATAATACGCTATTGACTCTGTAAGTCAACATAAAACACTAAATAGTTTTAGAATTTTATGGTGACTTGCTTACATAATAAGCAAAGTCGAAATTAAAGCCTGGCGATGTCCTACTCTCACATGAGGAAGCCCCACACTACCATCGGCGCTATTGTGTTTCACTTCTGAGTTCGGCATGGAATCAGGTGGGTCCACAATGCTATGGTCGCCAAGCAAATTTTTAAATTCGGAAAGCTGTAAGCTTAAAAACTCGTCTCTCGACTCTCGTTTCTCGCTTCTATTCTCTAACACATTCAAAGTTCTTGCTTTGAGTCCATCAAAACCCTTTGGGTGTTGTATGGTTAAGCCTCACGGGCAATTAGTACAGGTTAGCTCAACGCCTCACAACGCTTACACACCCTGCCTATCAACGTTCTAGTCTCGAACAACCCTTAAGGATACTTAAAGTATCAGGGAAGACTCATCTCAGGGCTCGCTTCCCGCTTAGATGCTTTCAGCGGTTATCGATTCCGAACTTAGCTACCGGGCAATGCGTCTGGCGACACAACCCGAACACCAGAGGTTCGTCCACTCCGGTCCTCTCGTACTAGGAGCAGCCCCCTTCAATCTTCCAACGCCCACGGCAGATAGGGACCGAACTGTCTCACGACGTTCTAAACCCAGCTCGCGTACCACTTTAAATGGCGAACAGCCATACCCTTGGGACCGACTTCAGCCCCAGGATGTGATGAGCCGACATCG
The DNA here is from genome assembly GCF_055391395.1 of Vibrio sabulosilitoris. NCBI lineage: Bacteria > Pseudomonadati > Pseudomonadota > Gammaproteobacteria > Vibrionales > Vibrionaceae > Vibrio > Vibrio sabulosilitoris. The sequence goes on along the minus strand of NZ_AP029599.1, from coordinate 848,780 downwards.
AGGTGCCAAACACCGCCGTCGATATGAACTCTTGGGCGGTATCAGCCTGTTATCCCCGGAGTACCTTTTATCCGTTGAGCGATGGCCCTTCCATACAGAACCACCGGATCACTATGACCTGCTTTCGCACCTGCTCGAATTGTCATTCTCGCAGTCAAGCGGGCTTATGCCATTGCACTAACCTCACGATGTCCAACCGTGATTAGCCCACCTTCGTGCTCCTCCGTTACTCTTTGGGAGGAGACCGCCCCAGTCAAACTACCCACCAGGCACTGTCCTCAACCCCGATAAGGGGTCTAAGTTAGAACATCAAACATACAAGGGTGGTATTTCAAGGATGGCTCCACTAATACTGGCGTACTAGTTTCAAAGCCTCCCACCTATCCTACACATGTAGGCTCAATGTTCAGTGCCAAGCTGTAGTAAAGGTTCACGGGGTCTTTCCGTCTAGCCGCGGGTACACTGCATCTTCACAGCGATTTCAATTTCACTGAGTCTCGGGTGGAGACAGCGTGGCCATCATTACGCCATTCGTGCAGGTCGGAACTTACCCGACAAGGAATTTCGCTACCTTAGGACCGTTATAGTTACGGCCGCCGTTTACCGGGGCTTCGATCAAGAGCTTCGACCTAAGTCTAACCCCATCAATTAACCTTCCGGCACCGGGCAGGCGTCACACCGTATACGTCATCTTACGATTTTGCACAGTGCTGTGTTTTTAATAAACAGTTGCAGCCACCTGGTATCTGCGACTCCCCATAGCTCCATCCGCAAGGGACTTCACCGCGAGGAGCGTACCTTCTCCCGAAGTTACGGTACCATTTTGCCTAGTTCCTTCACCCGAGTTCTCTCAAGCGCCTTGGTATTCTCTACCCGACCACCTGTGTCGGTTTGGGGTACGATTCCTTACAATCTGAAGCTTAGAGGCTTTTCCTGGAAGCATGGCATCAATGACTTCACATCCGTAGATGCTCGACGTCGTGTCTCAGCCTTAAAAAGAGCCGGATTTACCTAACTCTTAAGCCTACGCACTTGAACCTGGACAACCGTCGCCAGGCCCACCTAGCCTTCTCCGTCCCCCCATCGCAATTGTAAGAAGTACGGGAATATTAACCCGTTTCCCATCGACTACGCCTTTCGGCCTCGCCTTAGGGGTCGACTTACCCTGCCCCGATTAACGTTGGACAGGAACCCTTGGTCTTCCGGCGAGGAGGTTTTTCACCCCCTTTATCGTTACTCATGTCAGCATTCGCACTTCTGATACCTCCAGCAAGCCTTACAGCTCACCTTCAACGGCTTACAGAACGCTCCCCTACCCAATGACTAAAAGTCATTGCCGCAGCTTCGGTGTATAGCTTAGCCCCGTTACATCTTCCGCGCAGGCCGACTCGACTAGTGAGCTATTACGCTTTCTTTAAATGATGGCTGCTTCTAAGCCAACATCCTAGCTGTCTAAGCCTTCCCACATCGTTTCCCACTTAGCTATACTTTGGGACCTTAGCTGGCGGTCTGGGTTGTTTCCCTCTCCACGACGGACGTTAGCACCCGCCGTGTGTCTCCCGGATAGTACTTACTGGTATTCGGAGTTTGCAAAGGGTTGGTAAGTCGGGATGACCCCCTAGCCTTAACAGTGCTCTACCCCCAGTAGTATTCGTCCGAGGCGCTACCTAAATAGCTTTCGGGGAGAACCAGCTATCTCCAGGTTTGATTGGCCTTTCACCCCTAGCCACAAGTCATCCGCTAATTTTTCAACATTAGTCGGTTCGGTCCTCCAGTTGATGTTACTCAACCTTCAACCTGCCCATGGCTAGATCACCTGGTTTCGGGTCTATATCCAGCAACTCGACGCCCAGTTAAGACTCGATTTCTCTACGGCTCCCCTAGATGGTTAACCTCGCTACTGAATATAAGTCGCTGACCCATTATACAAAAGGTACGCAGTCACACTTTGAGGTGCTCCTACTGCTTGTACGTACACGGTTTCAGGTTCTATTTCACTCCCCTCACAGGGGTTCTTTTCGCCTTTCCCTCACGGTACTGGTTCACTATCGGTCAGTCAGTAGTATTTAGCCTTGGAGGATGGTCCCCCCATATTCAGACAGGATATCACGTGTCCCGCCCTACTCGATTTCACTGATTATGATATGTCGGTTACGGGGCTATCACCCTGTATCGCGCCACTTTCCAGAGGCTTCACCTGTATCATTAAAAGCTTAAGGGCTAGTCCAATTTCGCTCGCCGCTACTTTCGGAATCTCGGTTGATTTCTTTTCCTCGGGGTACTTAGATGTTTCAGTTCCCCCGGTTCGCCTCACTAACCTATGTATTCAGTTAGTGATACTCTCTTATGAGAGTGGGTTTCCCCATTCAGAAATCCCAGACTCAAAGGTTGTTACTACCTAATCTGGGCTTATCGCAAGTTACTACGTCTTTCATCGCCTCTGACTGCCAAGGCATCCACCGTGTACGCTTAGTCACTTAACCATACAACCCCAAAGAGTTTCCAAAGGAAAATCTAGAGATTGTTTAATCAAACAACCAAAGTTGTCTGCAATTTTTATACATGATGCAGACTCGATTTTGCCGGACTCAAATATTAAGTAGCTTTCGCTACTTCCAAGAACACTTGAATGTGTGTTGGTACCTATATGTTCCCTTAATAAAAAGGTTCGATATAGGATTTGAGAACTTTTATTTGAATAACAACGCTTATCTAAAAGATAAGGGGATTGTTGTTATTCGTCAGCTTTCCAAATTGTTAAAGAGCAGATTTTCTATCGAAAACCATTTTTAAGAACACTCAAGACTTTCTATTTGAAAGAAATGTGCTTAAAGATGGTGGAGCTAAGCAGGATCGAACTGCTGACCTCCTGCGTGCAAGGCAGGCGCTCTCCCAGCTGAGCTATAGCCCCATCAATAGGTTGATGTCTTTGCCAATTTCTTGGGAGGAAATTGGTGGGTCTGAGTGGACTTGAACCACCGACCTCTCGCTTATCAGGCGAACGCTCTAACCACCTGAGCTACAGACCCGACATCATCTCTTCAATTCTATAAACCATCAATCTGTGTGAACACTCATCGCAATAATCATCGTATAAGGAGGTGATCCAGCCCCAGGTTCCCCTAGGGCTACCTTGTTACGACTTCACCCCAGTCATGAACCACAAAGTGGTGAGCGTCCTCCCGAAGGTTAAACTACCCACTTCTTTTGCAGCCCACTCCCATGGTGTGACGGGCGGTGTGTACAAGGCCCGGGAACGTATTCACCGTAGCATTCTGATCTACGATTACTAGCGATTCCGACTTCATGGAGTCGAGTTGCAGACTCCAATCCGGACTACGACGCACTTTTTGGGATTCGCTCACTCTCGCAAGTTGGCTGCCCTCTGTATGCGCCATTGTAGCACGTGTGTAGCCCTACTCGTAAGGGCCATGATGACTTGACGTCGTCCCCACCTTCCTCCGGTTTATCACCGGCAGTCTCCCTGGAGTTCCCGACATTACTCGCTGGCAAACAAGGATAAGGGTTGCGCTCGTTGCGGGACTTAACCCAACATTTCACAACACGAGCTGACGACAGCCATGCAGCACCTGTCTCTCAGTTCCCGAAGGCACAAGACTGTCTCCAGTCTCTTCTGAGGATGTCAAGAGTAGGTAAGGTTCTTCGCGTTGCATCGAATTAAACCACATGCTCCACCGCTTGTGCGGGCCCCCGTCAATTCATTTGAGTTTTAATCTTGCGACCGTACTCCCCAGGCGGTCTACTTAACGCGTTAGCTCCGAAAGCCACGGCTCAAGGCCACAACCTCCAAGTAGACATCGTTTACGGCGTGGACTACCAGGGTATCTAATCCTGTTTGCTCCCCACGCTTTCGCATCTGAGTGTCAGTATCTGTCCAGGGGGCCGCCTTCGCCACCGGTATTCCTTCAGATCTCTACGCATTTCACCGCTACACCTGAAATTCTACCCCCCTCTACAGTACTCTAGATAGCCAGTTTCAAATGCTGTTCCGAGGTTGAGCCCCGGGCTTTCACATCTGACTTAACTATCCACCTGCATGCGCTTTACGCCCAGTAATTCCGATTAACGCTCGCACCCTCCGTATTACCGCGGCTGCTGGCACGGAGTTAGCCGGTGCTTCTTCTGTCGCTAACGTCAAATAATGCAGCTATTAACTACACTACCTTCCTCACGACTGAAAGTGCTTTACAACCCGAAGGCCTTCTTCACACACGCGGCATGGCTGCATCAGGCTTGCGCCCATTGTGCAATATTCCCCACTGCTGCCTCCCGTAGGAGTCTGGACCGTGTCTCAGTTCCAGTGTGGCTGATCATCCTCTCAGACCAGCTAGGGATCGTTGCCTTGGTGAGCCATTACCTCACCAACTAGCTAATCCCACCTGGGCTAATCTTGACGCGAGAGGCCTAAAAGGTCCCCCTCTTTGGCTCCTGTTCATTATAAACAAGGGCATTATGCGGTATTAGCTATCGTTTCCAATAGTTATCCCCCACATCAAGGCATATTCCCAGGCATTACTCACCCGTCCGCCGCTCGCCGCCCAGAAACGCACCCGAAGGATTGTGACTGTCGCTGCCGCTCGACTTGCATGTGTTAGGCCTGCCGCCAGCGTTCAATCTGAGCCATGATCAAACTCTTCAATTTAAGATTTTGTGACTCAATGAATACTGAACATTACATAGTAATGTTTGAATTGACTGTGCTCTTATTGGTTTTCACTTTTCCTCTCTATTTAAATAAAGGAGTAAAACAAAACAGCTCAAGGCTGCTTCCCAACTTGAATTGGTCACTCAGTTCATTGATAGTCAGTTGATTCCGAGGAATCAGTTTTTGATTTTACTTTTTATAAAAAAGTGAAAACCAAAAGTGGATTATCATCAACGAGTGCCCACACAGATTGATAGGTTTATATTTTTAAAGAGCTATCTTCTTTTGTGACCTGAATCACTTCGGAAGAGGCGGCCATTTTAGCGAGATAATTGTCAGTGTCAAACACTTTTTTCAATTTTCTTTACTTTTAAAAAGTAAATCCGATTGCTCATTTCGCTAGTCTTTATGACCTGTCTGACTGGCTTGTGAACCCTTGTGAGCCCTTGCCCTGTCGACGAGGTGGCATTATAGAGATCGCGCTCACTTTGGCAAGTGGTTTTTTCATAAAATTGCAAAAACAATGGTTATAAGGGCATTTCTCATTCAAAGCTTTATTTATTCAAGTTTACCCCACATATATAAACGTGAAATCCACAAACTTATCCACAATCGCACTTAAAGACATCAAAAAAGGCTGCTTAAAAGCAGCCTTTTTATCTTTGTCGACAATGAATCTGTCGATTAAATACCTGAGCCGTACTGCTCTCCATCATCTTCATGCAGACCACACTCACGTTTTAAACCAAAGAAACGCGTTTCTTCCTCTGACATGCCCGGCTCCCACTTCTTAGTCGTATGAGTATCACCGACGGAGAGATAGCCTTTCTCCCAAAGCGGGTGATAAGGCAGTTGATTGGCTTCTAAATACTGATGAACATCTTTATTGCTCCAATCAATAACTGGCAAGAACTTAAATACGCCATTTTGAATCGACAAGATTGGAAGATGCGCTCGCGACTTGGCTTGCTCTCTTCTTAATCCAGAAAACCAAGTCTGCGTCTCTAAGTCTGCGAGCGCACGTCGCATCGGCTCAACCTTATTTAACTTATTGTACTTCTCTATTCCCTCTATACCTTGTTCCCACAATTTACCGTAGCGCGCTTCTTGCCAGTTGGCACTTTGCGCCGAACGGTACACCTTGAGGTTTAGAGTCAGCCTTTCGCTCAGCTGATCAATGAAGTTATAGGTTTCAGAGAACAGGTATCCAGTATCCGTTAAGATCACTGGTATATCCGGTTTCACCTGAGTCAGTAAATGAAGCATCAACGCGGCTTGGATGCCGAAACTTGAGGAGACCACATGAGTACCTGGTAGATAACTCACGGCCCACTCAACTCTTTGCTCGGCGGTTAGCTTCTCTAACTCAGCATTGATTTCAGCAAGACGGAGTATTTGCTCCGTCTTAGTCAATGAGAGCAGTTCTGCTAACTTCAAAGGTGAAGTGACAGAATCAAGCATGGAAGTCCCTCTTTGATACGATGACTTCTTCAATGATCCCAACACGAATCACGAAGTCACCAAATGCCTCACCGGTTTGACGTTCAACCGCCCAACGCGCCACCAGCGAATCAATCTCTTGTAGAATTTGTTTATCGGTAATGTTCTCTTTATACATCTTCGGTACTCGGGTGCCCGCACGATTACCGCCTAGGTGCAGGTTGTAACGCCCTGGGGCCTTACCCACTAAACCAATTTCTGCCAACATCGCTCGGCCACAGCCATTAGGGCATCCCGTGACTCGTAAAATGATATTGTCTTTTTCGTCGAGTCCGTGACTCGCCAATATCTCTTCAATTTGAGTAACAAAGTCCGGCAAAAATCGTTCGGCTTCGGCCATCGCCAGCGGACAGGTTGGAAAAGCCACACAAGCCATCGAGTTCTTGCGCTGCTCACTGACCGTCTCATCCATCAAGCCATGCTCAATCGCAATCTTCTCTATTTTGGCTTTATTACTCTTCGCCACACCCGCGATGACCAAGTTTTGGTTGGCCGTCATGCGCAGATCCCCTTTGTGGATTTTTGCAATTTCAGCCACACCAGACTTGAGCGGCTTGCCTGGATAATCCAATAGGCGACCATTCTCAATAAACAGGGTTAAGTGATGCTTACCATCAATCCCTTCTACCCAACCTATTCTGTCGCCTCGCTCAGTAAACTCATAAGGGCGACTTGATTCAAACTGGATACCAGCGCGTTTTTCCACCTCAGCTTTAAACACATCGATACCAACGCGATCTAAGGTGTACTTAGTCTTGGCATTTTTACGATTAGAACGGTTGCCCCAATCCCGCTGAGTTGTCACCACTGCGGCAGCAACCTCAAGCGTTTTGTCGAGCGCGACAAAACCAAAATCGTCAGCTTTTCTTGGGTAGGTCGACGTATCGCCATGGGTCATGGCAAGGCCACCACCCACCAGCACATTAAATCCAATCAATTTACCCTCTTCGGCTATCGCGACAAAGTTAAGGTCATTAGCGTGCACATCCACATCATTCAGTGGTGGGATCACGACTGTGGTCTTAAATTTACGTGGTAAATAGGTAGAGCCAAGAATGGGCTCTTCGTCTGTGGTCTCTAGCTTCTCACCATCTAGCCAAATCTCTGCGTAAGCGCGGGTCTTCGGCAATAAGTGCTCACTGATCTTAGTTGCCCATTGATAGGCTTCTTGATGCAGCTGAGACTCAACCGGGTTAGAGGTACACAACACATTACGGTTTACATCTCCAGCAGTAGCAATCGAGTCAATGCCAATGCTATTTAGCGTTTGGTGCATCAGCTTGATATTAGGCTTAAGGACACCATGAAACTGAAAGGTCTGGCGTGTAGTCAGACGAATACTGCCATACAGGGTATGGTCAGTAGCGAACTCATCAATGGCCAGCCATTGCTTTGGTGTGATCACCCCACCAGGCATTCTCGCACGCAACATAACGTTATGCAGAGGCTCTAACTTTTGCTTGGTGCGCTCATTACGAATATCACGATCATCTTGCTGGTACATACCGTGGAAACGGATAAGCTGGAAGTTGTCCGCCGAAAAGCCACCCGTGATCTTATCAGCTAAATCGTTCTCAATCGTTCCACGTAAAAAGTTGCTCTCGCTCTTTAGGCGCTCGTTATCAGAGAGCGGTCCTAAGACTTGACCTAAAACTTCTTGTTGCTGACTCATTAGTAAACATCCCTCTGATAACGTTTTTCTTTACGTAGTGTATTGATGAACTCTTCGGCCTGAGCGCGACTGAGCTGCCCCTGTTGTTGTCCTACCTCTATTAGTGCCTCGTGCACATCTTTTGCCATACGGTTAGCATCACCACAGACGTAGATATACGCACCTTGCTGGATCCATTGCCAAACTTGCTCTGCTTGTTCAAGGATTCGGTGCTGAACATAGACCTTTTCCGCTTGGTCACGACTGAACGCGACATCGAGCTGAGAAACCAAGCCATTTTTGAGGTACTTCCGCCACTCGACTTGGTACAAGAAATCCTGGGTAAAAGTGCGATCGCCAAAGAACAACCAGTTTTTACCCTGTGCCCCACGGTTATCGCGCTCTTGAACAAAGCTACGGAATGGCGCTATACCAGTGCCTGGGCCAATCATGATAATTGGGGTATTGTCATCTTGAGGCAGCTTGAAGTTGTTGTTGTGTTCGATAAACACCTTAACCTCACCGCCCTCTTCCAGACGATGGGCAAGGTAGCTGGAGGCCGCGCCTTGACGTACTTGCTCACCCTTGGCGTATTCAACCACACCGACGGTTAGGTGCACTTCGTCCTCAACCTCGCTTTGGCTGGATGCGATCGAATAAAGGCGTGGTGTTAACCGGCGCAGTAAACCGACCAACTCCTCGGCTGTTAGCTTGGTCTTTTTCTCGCCTAGCACATCCACGACTTGAGTACTCGTGGCATACTCACGCAGCTTATTCTTGTCCTCGACCAGTTTGAGCAGCTTTTTACTACCTGAAAGCTCTGCAAACTTGGTGACCAACTGCGGGTTGGCTGCGGTGATCTCGTATTTACTCACTAACGCGCTATGCAGCGATAGGCTCTCACCCTCAACATCTACGCTTTCCACGCCGGATAGCCCGGTACGCTCAAGGATTTGATTGACTAACTCAGAGCTATTTTCAAACCATACCCCCAACGCATCGCCAGGTTGGTAGGTCATGCCCGACCCGTCGAGGTCGATCTCGATGTGGCGAACATCCTTGCCCGAGTCTCGCCCCGTGATCTTTTGGCTAGTGAGTAATGTTGCGGTATAAGGATTTTGCTTGTTATAGGCAGAAGGCTGCACTGCCGCCTGACCTACGGGAAGCTGAACAACTTCGGCTTCCGTCGCAGAAGCAAGATCTTGTTTCACGACTTCCAGTGCTTTGGAGCGCCATTCTGTCGCTGCCGACTCATAGTCGACATCACAATCAACACGCTCTAGGAATGCGCTTGCACCTAGCTTAGATAAGAAGGCATCAAAATCCTTACCTGTCTGACAGAAAAATTCGTAGCTAGAGTCGCCAAGACCGATCACCCCATACTTTAAGTTTGGTAGTTTAGGGGCCTTCTTCGACTGTAAGAATTCATGCAGTTCGATAGCGTTATCTGGTGCTTCACCCTCACCGTTAGTCGATGCCACGATGATCACATGCGTCTCTTTGGCGAGTTGTTTACCCTTGTAGTCAGAGGCATCAAACAACTGTGCCTCAATACCCAGCACCTTGGCCTCGCTTTCAAGAGCTTCTGCTACCCCTTTAGCATTGCCGGTTTGAGAAGCAAAAATAATGGTGAGCTTACCCGCGGGTTGGCTGGCAACAGCTGTGGCCGCTTGAGTAATCGGCACACTGGCGGCAGAGGATGGAGCTTGCGCCAAACCCCAAAAATAGCCACTCACCCATGCAAGCTGCTGTGAAGAAAGTTCTGAGACCGTTTGCTGCAGCTGCCCGAGCTGCTGGTCATTGAGAGGTGCCGTTATCATCGGCGCTTCTTGTTGTTGAGAGTTTCCTTTGGACATTGTCACGATATCCCTAATCATTACGTGACATTTAGATTAACCACTCTGGTAAATAACAAGAAAGAATAGAAGTGAATGTTTTATAACCTTTTGGATGGTTGTGAAGATATTTGGTTAATAATTAGGGATATCTTCGACTCGCACCTGCTGAAAGCCAACCGCCATTGCTGACTTAGAAGCAAGGTCAATGTCTTGATACAGGCACTCCTCGCCATGCGCATCCGTTAGCAGCACCAAGCCACCTCTGCGATGACGAAACTCCACCACCCATGAGCCTTCCTGAATCGACGGCTCAATGATCGCTTCAACCAATTGATCGTCACGATACAGTGCTCTAAGTTCCGAAATTGTCATATCACACCGCTCTCTCTGATAAACATCTCTTTAAGCATGGTGCATATTTGGCGAATGAGCGAATAAAAAGCACAGGTGCGAGGTACAAATGAAAGGGGGCGAGGTGCGAGGACGGGCAAAGCCCTACGGGGTTCGAGGAGATTGGTGCGCGCAACATGTTAGCTGCTTACCGCACCTAAAAATAGCGCCACCTTGTGGAGGTGGCGCTTTTTATGTCGTCTAGGGGTTAGGTTAGAACTGGTATTCTGCGCCAAGGAACCAACCATTGACGAAGATGAATTCTTTACCAAAATCACTTCCTGAAATCTTGAAGTCATTCGATTCTAAGTCAATAACACGGTAGCCCGCGCGCAGTGCTATATTACGTTTCTGTTCTAGAGCGATGTTGTACTGGACGCCGGCTTCGAGGTCGGTTGTTTTTAGGTTACGGCGGTCACTAAACTCCATCGCACCAATGATGTCGAAATTGCTGTTTGGGATAGCGATCTCTGCTCGGGCAAACAAATTCCACGTCGTGGTATCAAAATCAGTATTTAGCGATGGGTCAACAGCATTCACATACTTGGTGTTGGTATAATTTGTGACCGTGACACCAGCATCAAAATTCAACACATCGCGTGACAACAAGTGATAGTAAAACATGAAGTCTGACTTGTCGAAGGCCATAAAGTCAGCATCGACTGTGGTATAGCGGAAGCCCACATTAGGTAGGTAAGGTGTCGAGTGCTCGTAGGCCAGATAAAAAGAAGGCGCATTGTTTTTATCACGACGAACTTCATTAACCTCAGTTTGCCCCCACCAGTAATCAAGGCCCAATTTGAACACTGAGTCTTGTTGGGCAAAAGCAGCGGGCGAGAGCACAAGGCTGAGGCTCAATAAACCACGACACACTGTTTGGATTGTTTTCATCTTTCTTTTTATCCTGTCTGTTGCCTAAACATCTAAGTCGGCTGGAATCTTGCTCATAGCGGTCGTTACCACCTCAATGCCTGCTCCTGGTTTGTGGGCATTTTCACTGATGTGACGACGCCATTGACGGGCCCCCGGCATATTGTGGAAAAGTCCCAACATATGACGAGTAATATGACCTAAATAGGCGCCCTTTGCCAGTTGTTGCTCAATGTAAGGTAGCATCTCTTCAACCACTTGCTTGCGTTTTTTCACCGGTGTATTGAGACCAAACACTTGCTGATCGACTTGTGCCAAAAGGTATGGGTTTTGGTAAGCCTCTCGGCCAATCATCACGCCATCAAGATGAGCAAGGTGCTCTAGGGTCTCTTCAAGCGTCTTAATCCCACCATTCACAGCAATCGAAAGCTCAGGGAAATCTTTCTTTATTTGATAAGCGCGCTGATAATCAAGTGGTGGGATCTCACGGTTTTCTTTTGGGCTAAGGCCACTTAGCCAGGCTTTGCGCGCATGAATAGTAAATTGCTCACAACCGCCTTTCGCTGCCAATGTGCTGACAAAATCGGTCAGAAACTCGTAAGAGTCTTGCTCATCAATACCAATACGTGTCTTGACAGTAACTGGAATATCCACCACGTCACGCATAGCTGCCACACAGTCCGCCACCAACAGTGGCTCGGCCATCAAGCAAGCGCCAAAGCGACCATTTTGCACGCGATCTGATGGGCAACCGACATTGAGGTTGACCTCATCATAGCCACGCTCTTGAGCCAGTTTGGCACAGTGAGCAAGATCTTGAGGGTTTGAGCCACCCAGTTGCAAAGCAATAGGATGCTCTTCTTGATTGTACGCAAGAAAATCACCCTTACCGTGGATAATCGCCCCTGTTGTCACCATCTCTGTGTAGAGTAGCGTCTGTGAAGAGAGCTGGCGATGAAAGTAACGGCAGTGACGGTCAGTCCAATCGAGCATGGGCGCAACGCTCAAACGCTGCATTGGGTAATTACTGGTATTCGTTGATTTATCTAGTGTCATAAGGAGTTTACGTGATTCAATATATTGCTTAGTTTTGCTTCATATCGTATGGTTTTGCGGTATATAGTACGCCTTATGTACGCCTCAATTTGAGGTGCACGGTACGCCTCGGAGGGAAAGCGATGGCATCTTACAGTATTCAGAAACGCACACTGGCAAGTGGCGAATCACGCTACAAAGCAACTATTACGGTCAAAAAATATGGTGAGATTGTACACCGATTTGCCAAGACTTTCAGGAAAAAGCCGCTCGCGACTGCATGGGCGAAGAAGCAGGTTACCGAAATAGAAGAAAATGGTGTTAATAGTCAGAAACCTACGTCTATTGGGAAACTGTTAGATTCATACATTAACGAGGCGCACCTATGGAATAACACGGGTCGTACCAAACAATTCGTCATCAAAATGCTGCGAGACTGCGAGATTGCAAAGGTGCAAACTGACCAACTCAAGGCGACCGACCTCATCGAGCATTGCAAACATCGTCACTCAAGTGGTGCCGGCCCTGCCACTATCTACCATGATATCGCCTACCTCCGAACAGTAATGAAAAAAGCCAAGGCTGCATTCAACATAAACTGCAATTATGCCGTGTTTGAAGAGGCAGTCCCAGTACTGATCGATATGAAACTTATCGGCAAAAGCCAAAAGAGGACTAGGCGCCCAACTGAAGGTGAACTGGAAAAGCTCCGAGAAGGACTGAAAAAACGCGAGGCGTACCGGCCAAATGGCCCGACTCGTATTCCCTATCTCGACATTCTAGATTTCTCGATACTCACCTGTATGAGAATTGGCGAAGTGTGTGCTCTGAAATGGGAAGATCTCAATGTAGACCACAAAACCATACTAGTCCGTGATCGCAAAGACCCTCGTAAGAAAGATGGTAACCATATGATAGTGCCATTACTGGGAGAGTCGTTCGATATTGCTATCAAGCAACCGAAAATAGGTGAACGTATCTTTCCATATAACCCAAGGTCAGTAACCACAGGTTTTCAGCGTGTTAGAAATGAGCTGGGTATTAATGATCTGAGATATCACGACCTACGTCGAGAAGGTGCTAGTCGCCTGTTTGAAAAAGGCTACAGCATTGAAGAGGTAGCACAGGTCACTGGTCATAGAAATCTAAACATTTTGTGGACTATCTACACTCAGTTATACCCACATAAACTACATAGGGATAACGCCTAGCTTTCCTTTGTCATACCCTATCTATCATCGAACATTCACAGCTGCTAGCTCCGAATGTTCATAGCAAATAGCTACGAATATTCGGAGGCCAAATATAATTATTGATGATTCAACGGAGTGTACACACCTCTATTTCCTTGCAGCTTGCTCTGGACAGTTCTCAGCAAAATACTGACCAACCTCTCGCATTTGTCCCCACTGCAAAGAGACAGACTCTTTGAAAGCATCGCCATGACGAAGAACGGAATACAGACTTTCGAACAATAGAGATGATTGAACAAAATATCCAAAATACATGCTATTAAAAATTGGAAAATTCGCTTCATCAAAAGGGTATTGCCTAGATCTGAATTCCTCATCCAACTTGGAACGCTCTACTTGTTCTGTAAACACCCTCCACTGGGCAAAATCTTGATAGTCAACCTTATTGCCATACTTATCTACGGCTTGCTCTAGCAACGGTAAAGTTTTTAAAAACACATCAAATGCATATTCACAGTCCGTTTTTTGAAATGCAGCAACAGGTAATGAAAGAAAAAATATAATTATCGCTAAAAATCTAGAAAAGCATTTCACAATGCTACTCCTTATTTGCTAACTAGTATTCCATCCATAGAGAGCAATATAACCGCTGTATCTAATACTCTTTGGTTCGAAAATATTTGAGAATTCAACGCCAGATCATCCTCAGACTCAAAAGCTGCGTCTAAATTATTAAGTAAATGCTCAGAAAGAGGTCGCAATGAATCTATTGATGAAATGCTACTAGAGAAATTAGGACTAAGCATGTCATGTTGCCATGCCGAATAAATAATTGATGCACTGGTCGCTAGTTTATCTTCATAAGAAGCTTTTTGCCAAACTAGTGCAGACTCACCTTGAAGATTGTTGCCCTGATACCATTTATCACCCTGAGCGGTAACTACACTTTTACTAAATTCCCCTTGTGAGCTTGAACTAATAACAGTAGAACGCTCATCTTCTTTACTGTCAAAATAAGAGCCAATGACGCCTACGAAAATTATAAATCCAACTGTCATCTTCACGCCACGCTTAAGCCCTATTCCAGCAGGATAGATCTCTCCACACTTGGGGCACTTATCTATTGCCTTTTGAACGGGCTCCTTGCATTTTTTGCAAGGTTTTATCGATATATCTTTCGACACATTACTATCCCTATTTTGCCATCACTCTCCTTCTTCCCTAGTCCCTACTGCCCCTAAGTTAAGAAGCTATGTTTCAATAACCAATTAAAAAAATCCGCTTCAGCGCAAGATATATGGAAATTTGCCACTTATCTTGCCGAGAAAGACGCTGCAACCTTACCGACAACCTTTACATCTGACTCGTCAATGACCGTCGGAACATCATCAAAGTAAATGGACAATTTACCGCCTGGTAGTCGCTGAATTTTATTCAAAGACAGGCGACCATCAATATCAATAAGGTACTCACCAGAAAATGGGCTTGTGTTCTCAGTATTAATGAAGACTAATGCACCTTCATCATCAATCACCTCGGTACTGTCTGCTTTCAATCCGTAACGTTCTAACGTCCATGCATCAATGTTGGTGTGTCCAATAGCCTCTTTTACACCGTCAACTAATTTCATTATGTTCATTGGTGGCGCTTGCATTGTAGTTTCTTCTTGCACAACGACAGGACCATCACCTAAAGCTAGAGCCCTCAGTGAAACACCATGTGCAAGGCATGCACGGATAATCAGCTCATAAGGGGTAAGGTCTCTTTGCTTCCAAGTACCTATAGTCCCTCTAGGGACACCGTATATATCTGCCAACTGCAGATCTTGTTTCACTCCAGATATGTCTTTCAACCTATCTACTAGTTCTTCACCTTTCAAATAGTCATAAGGTGGAATCATCGCCTTCAATCTACCCATCTAAATCTACCTCTTCAAAAAACAAAACCAAACTCAAAGTCGACAAGGATCTCAAAAGAAGAATGAAACATAATGAAAACCACCACCAAGAGATCAAATGAAGCACCAAAACTTGAAATAAGCCTCAAATGCGTCATATCATGATCTCAAAAGAGGAATGGCTTTCAATTGTGCTCATAAGTGAGCAGCAGTGCTCAAATAAGTCAACTTACAAGGATACCACGTATGCAAAGCATTCAAATAGCACCCAGCGCACCTTTCTGCACTATTGAGGAACTCAATAGACAAACAGGATTGAGCATTGGGACAATTCGCCGCCGAATTAAGTCAGGCGATATCCCCACCCTTCCAAACGAAGAAGGCTCTCGAAAGGTGCTGATCAACTTAGTGAAGTTAAACATGCAACTAGCGGAGCAATCCTAATGCACCTTCGCTCTTTACCCAAAACAAAGGCAAACCCCGTGCCAGCAGTAAATTACACACCACTACACGGGGTTAAGCAGGGCAGTCCTAGCAAGAAATACAAAAGCCCGTTACGAGGCACCATCATCGTCATTCTTGCTATTGCACACCCAAACTTCGCTTTTGAGTATCTGTCATAACCGAGAAATCAGCCATGTGCGAACTACGCGAACGCAAACAAAGTATTTTGGATGAGGCATGTGTCGCTTTTGCAAATCGCCACAATGTCGAGCAACTTGCAAAGCAATCTGCAATCACGGGAACTATGCTGCGCAACAAACTCAACCCATCGCAGCCACACCAACTCACCGTCACCGACCTCATGGTGATCACAGAGAAAAGTGGTGACTACAGCCTCACTCAAAGTGTTTTACACAACCTCAATATGGTTGCTGCACCAATTGATTTGAAAAATGAATCCCGTTCACTAGCGGAGCGAGCGCTTGTCAATGCCGCTTTCTCTGGTGACTTAGCGAAAGAAGCTTTGGAGTTGAACAACACCATCCGCTTACCTCGCAGCAGACGAAACCAAGTAATGAGAACAGCCCAAAGTGCACTGGCTAACTTAGTCCTGATCGTTAATGAGCTAGAAAACCGCACAGGCAGCACCTCACCGTTACTTGGATTTGCTTCAGATTTTGTTATTTCCGGCATGCCAATACCGGGATTGTCGTAAGGAGACGCTATGCAAACTCAATTCGCGTTACTCGCCATGTACGGAAAACCCACCATTCCGTTATCGGAAGTTGCACAAGAGTATTTCGGGCTAACACCGAAGACTGCAGCTGAGAAAGCAAGGAACTGCACCTTTCCAGTACCAACTTTCAGACTGCGCGACAGCCAGAAAGCGCCACTATTCGTCAAAATTGAAGATCTCGCTGCGTATATCGATGAGCAGTACACCAAAGCAGCTAATGAGTGGGCAAGCGTCAATCAATAGGAGTCAACCATGCCAAATACAGCACCACAGCTCCAAACTAAACCGGCTAGCATTCACCCATTGTTGCGCAGCCAACCACGTAACCGACAAGAAGTTCAACAGGCAGCTGAACAAGCGGCAAATCGCTCACCAGCTTGCCCTGCAGAAAAGAGCATCGCAGCCATGAAAGGAATGTTCACAAGTGAATACACCCGTAACCGGATTCGCCTTGCCTATGCCAGCCTTAGCGAAAAGCAACGTCGTATGGTGGTGTTCTGCTCTGGTCTGAAAAGGGAGCACTGTGACATGGCCTTCGATAGTTTTACTGACGAGGAAGCACTAGCCATTGGTCGTGGAGTTAAAGAAATAAACACCATCGTTAAGCGCTTTGAAAATAGCATAGGCCCGTTAAGCCGCCTAAACCCATCCAGTTTTTCTTGAGCCACAACTAACCTTTGCCCCTGTAAAAGGGGGCTTTTTTTCATCTAAACATAGGAGCGTGGAAGATGAATACATTCCAAAAACTTAGCCAGGCAAGAGACCTAATCGACCAAACACTAGAAAACCGCGCGGGCTCTTTTAGACCGGATTACCTACCCGCTGAGTCTCTGGCACAAAAGCAAAAGCTACTAAATGGTGATCAAATCAATACTGATGTGTTCGATGTGGTAAACGCAATAACCAGCTTGGCCATGGCAAATACAGATGTGATTCATGTGTTTGTTGATTTCAGTGGCCATTTAAACTCAATTCGTATCACAGTCAGGCCCGCTTCAACCAACTATAACTGTCAATATCACCTGGAGCTTTTGTCAGAACAAGTTTTTCTCAGATGTCAGAATGCTCTTGAGCAACTTTTATACGTTGAAAGCCTAGTGACAGAGTTAGTCATTGAAGCCCGTGAGGCTGCTGAAATTTCAGCAGGGGGTCAGGCATGAGCAATATCTATGAGTACCTATTTAATACTTCTTTGGAAGAGATAGCCGCACGTTTTAATTCGAGTAACGCAGATGAGCAGGAAAAAATGGTCATCCAGCTTGATGCTATTGCCGCAAAACTAACCCCAATAGAAACCCACCGCCAACAAGAACGAGTCTTGGGCGATATCCAAGAAGCAATGCAGGGTGATCGTGCTCGAGTATTTTTTGCTCATTCCTACGTGAGCTGGTACCGCCAAAACAAAGAAATGGCGCCACAGCTCCATCATTGGTCACAACTAGACAGAAAGAATCGTCGCCTCTTTGTTGAAATGCTTGGGTTAAGAGACCTTGGGCACTTTGATGACGAAGCCCTTTTTCAGTTTGAGCAGTACTGCCTATCAACGATAGATAACTAAGGGGGCTAGATGGAATACGCAGCGATCATGTTATGTCCTGATGGCGGAATTGTTCGCCATCAGGATACCCAAGAGGTTGCCAGTGTTTTGATAGGTGATTTTGAGTTAATGACTGATGCCGTAAATCAAGCTTGTCTCGCCTTGGATTGCAGCATTATCCCTCCTATTGAGAAAGGCATTATTAGCAAGGGGTATGGAAAAGGCGGTTATATGCTAATCACTACCCAAAACATGGGGGATGTATGAAACAGATGCTGAGCCCCCTAGCAGAACAGTAGTTTTGAGGTGGTTACATTGAAACAATTGTTGGAACCAACTGAAATAGACCAATACCATTACCCATGGCAAGCCCCTTTAACAAAGATTATCGAGGGCTGCTTTGGGGCACGTCGATACACCACAGTGATTGAACCCGATGATCTTAGTGTTCTTGAGCGAAAGCTATTTGAAGCCAATCCAGATGACTTTGAATGGGCACGAGACAAAATCAAAGACCTACCAGACTACCTAACCAAGTATTTCGTCACACGTTACATCTCGGTATTTAATAAAAAAGGGCGGAAACAAGCCAACCTCTTTCTTCGCGAAAGAATGGGGCCAGCCGCAGAACGCGCCTTGATTGTTGTACGGATATACAAAAAGTTACCAACAACCCAAAAGGTTGCTTTGCTCAGTGAGGAATATAACGACACTGAGCAAAGTGGCTTCGAGACAAAAGCACAGATGCAGTTTGACTTTGAGCATGCAGAGCGCAACAGAAAGCCAATAAAAAGCCGCCTACTCGCTGAACTAGAACTATCTGAAGTCAAAGAGATGGCATTCAAACTCAGTCAAATTACTAACACAAAATTCAACCTCATTGTGGAACGTATCACGAGAGAAGAAAACTTAGACGATGCTCCTCCTGAAGTAGTTGGTTATGAGGAACTCGCTGAGTTTATTCGCCAGTTTGGTATCGCTCCACCGCGTAAGCAGAAGAATCAAACTGACCTGACAGCACTCAGCGATATGTCAAGAATGCTGGCTGAAGACTGGTGGTATCGACGCCTCACTAAAATTCGCAAGATCATGCGTGAGCACCTTGCTATTGCTATGGGGCAAGTTTCATCAAAAGCTTCACCATATGCTTCATGGGACTGTATTCGAGAACATCGTGAACAACAAACCAGCAACTGGAAGTTTATTCAACAATCTGAGCTATTGGACGAGGAAACGGGAGAGACCACCGAACTGGAAGCGATGGTCTTGAAAAGCGTGTCTAATCCAGCGATTAGGCGCCATGAACTCATGGTCCGCTGTCGTGGTTGTGAGGACATCGGCAATGAGCTTGGTTTGCAAGGTTTGTTTTTAACTCTCACTGCACCTTCAAAGTACCACAACTCATATAAAAAAGGCGGCTTCATTAGTCACTGGAGTGGAGCAAGCCCACGAGATACACAAGCTTACTTGAATAACGTTTGGAAACGAGTTCGTGCCAAGCTTGGACGTGACCAGCTACGTTGGTTTGGCTTGCGGGTTGCAGAGCCTCATCACGATGGGACGCCACATTGGCATTTGCTGATCTGGGTTAAACCAGAGGATAAGGATGCAATTACAAAAGTATTTGTTGACTACGCAACACAGGAGGACAAGCACGAGCTGATTGATAAACGAGGTATTTTTGACCATACCCCACGGTGTGATGTGGGAGAAATAGACCCAGAGAAAGGGACCGCAACCGGTTACATTGCAAAATATATATCAAAGAACATTGACGGCTATGCGATGGATGACGAAGTTTCGGATGAAACCGGGAAAGCCGTTAAAGATATGGCTAAAAATGTCACCGCTTGGAAGAGCCGTTGGAGTATCCGACAGTTCCAGTTTTTCGGTGGAGCACCAGTCACAACCTACCGAGAACTTCGACGTTTTGCCAACCAAAACAAAAAAGCCTTTATGGAATACCTCTTTAGGCAACAGCGTAGTGACCTTTTGACGATCTACTCGATGCTACAACGTGAGCTTGTTGGACCCATTAAGCCGAGTAAGCTGATCAGCAATGAAGAGCTTGTAAAAGTAATTGGCGCCAGCTTTCAATCCAGAATAAAGACTGATCAACCGAGTATAAAAGAGACTTTAATAGCCGCTGACGAAGGTAATTGGCAAGGGTACATCATGGGTCAAGGCGGACCATTTGTTAAGCGTGAGGACTTGCTGATCGTCAACTCGTATGAGGTTTTACCCTTTGCATCACCTCATGGGGAGGACGTGCGAAAAATTTCAGGGTTCTCAACACCAGAAGAGACCATAAAAACACGCACCAAAGTCTGGACTATCCAAAAGAAATCAACTGATAACACAAGCGCTGAAGCGAGTCCTTCAGGGAGCGAAGCGACTGTTAATGGAGCCTTTGGCTCCTCTCGGAGTCCTGTCAATAACTGTACGGGGTACCCTCGAAAAGTTATTGAATCGATTAAGAACACTATTACCCAAGTAATTGGGGCTGTGTTTGCCACTGACTACAACGCCGAGCTGTTAGCGAGCGGCAAAATAATCAAGATCGATAAAGTCGATAGCTACCAATTACGCTCGATGAAAACACCAGATAGTCCTAACGCACCTTATGAGTTAGTCAGCTTGCATACAGAGCCAATAAGAGATGACTTCGATTGGTGGGATGAGCCAACTTTATCTCCATCAAAGCAGGAAGTTCAACCCCAGCCAGATCTTAAACCATCTCTGTTTTATGCGGATGACGACTGGCCGTTAGTATGAGGATTTTAAATTATGACTATAAAATTAGGGTATAGAGAGCATGTCACTCATACCTCATAGAACATACTCTTTGGTATCCGTAGTGATGCACCTTTAGCGCTAATTATCAGATCTTTACCCTCTATTTCACTTATATGGGTATTCTGATGTTGAATGAGAGGGAAGTATATAATTGGAGGGTAGCTGGTTAACATAACACCTTGTTCAAACCGAGTGTTAACCGGCGATAAGTCACTTATACCTGGCATAGCTAATACATCAACGGGCGTTGTATGCAGTTTTATATGAGCAAATTTCGCCAAATCAATTTCAATTCTCTGTACCATTTGTAAATATTCTTGAAGTGATGGTATTGGAACAGGTATATGAATGGTATTCCCGACTTTTTCAAACTCCTTGATCTCTACTCTAAAGGCACTGTCGTAGGGAACGGTGATTCCAAGTTTTTCTGCACTATAGTTGATCATACCAAGTGCCTGCTGTATATATTGTAACAGTTCTGAACGGTTAGCTTTATCTTTAAGGCCACTGTAGTTAGGAAAAGTAGCCTTTAGTCTATCTGGTAGAGTATGTAATTCTTGGTCTATTTCATCAAAGACTAATTTTTTCCCTGTTAGTGAAACGCACTCTTGTGGGTTATTATCTGGAAAAATAGCGGCATACGCTTTTTGGCTATCTATTTTAAAACAGTATTCTAACTCAAGCTTGTCACAAAAATCATAAAACTCTCTACGATGCATAAAGAAGTTAGTTGTTGTATTTTGGATCATCGTAAGTTGGATTTGTCTTTCGGTTTGAAGCATCCTTATCATAACTGTTATCACTACCACAATTGGCAGTGACACAGATAGAAAGGTCAAGGGGGCCTTTAAAACTACATCAAAAAGAAAATTCATGCCCTCTACATCACTTCTTGGAGTGTAGTCACTTCGGAGGATAAAAATAAACATTATGACGAGAACAATGAGTGTCACAATGATAACGATCTTTAATAATAGCGACCAGCATGATTCATTTTTTTTCAGTGACATATCTTCGCTACCCACTTTCTAATCCTACTCATATGGCATTCAAACACGCTTCTACTTTACTTTACTGACTGAAAAATAGTCAAATGGCTAAGAGCATGGTACACAAATTACCGATTTTGGAACTCTCTACGGGGTAGAACAGATTGAAGGGAATCTGCCAGTTGTAATCACACCTAAAAAAGTTACACATTCTATCCAGACTAGTTCATTTGAATCGACGTAACTCAACCACTTCACCTGTTTGCTTCTTAGGGACTGAAGATAGTTGAAAAATCAGGGGCTTTCCTTCCTTAAGCAGTATTCGATAACACCTCTTCAGGTACACACCCACCAAATAGTGATCACTCGGTAAATCATGCCAAACATCGCTTGCATCTTGCCACGCAATAATACCAATAAGCTTTACCCTAGGGCTCTGACCAATGAAACGATAATCAACATCACCACCGTATGGTTTAAAGCAACTTTCCCCGTCTTTCAAAAGCGCTGGAATGGTGTTTCCTGTCAATATTTTACTGTTACCCACCATCCCAGTAGCGCTCAGCTCTACCACGCTGTAATTGTGTCTAAACCGAATATGCATTGTCGCGTTATACCCTTATTGAAAGAAGTGACATTTGCACTAAAAATGATACTGTATATATATACAGTATAGATTACAGGTAAAATGCATGACTGAACAGGCTATTGAATGGATTCTATGTCGCGCGGCTGAGAACACTGCTAAGCCCGAAGAAAATGAAAAAGTTGTAGCGTACCTGCTAGCACTGTTACAGAAGGAGGAAAACAAATAGAGGGTTAACGTCTATATACATCAGAAATTGCCAGCGCCAATTCAATCATTGGCTTACGAACATTTTGTGGCAAGCGCATCACCGCCGAAAGCACGTCTGCCGATTCTGCTGGACGATAATGCAGATCGGCTAGTGCCAGCTCCATACTGGATACTTTTAGCTCTCGCATTATCTCTCTAAGTTGAGTCAATGTTGGTTCACTTTCACCACGCTCCCATCGGCCTAACGTTGTCGAGCTAAACTGACACCGCGACGACAGTGCTTCCCGGCTCATGTTCCTTTTACGCCTTAGAACACTCAAATAGACCATCAGGCTATCTGGTTGAATTGACTGAAAATCTTTCTGCATAACTTGTTACCAATTCGTAAAACTCATTCATAAACGCCTGATTATCATTGAAAACATACCAGAAATGGCACCCAGCCACTATTTATTGATATTAGTCACATTTTAGCATTGATACTGCTTATATTTTGATACTTGGCGGTCAAATTAGTAGCGCATATCTACAAATCGCACACTTATCAACGCCAGAAACGTTCAGTTGGTTCATAAATTAAAGGGAAAATAATGATAGAGCGTACATTGCAATGGATTGATTTTCGAGCAGCTGAAAACACAGCGCATTCGGAGGACAACAAAGGAGTCGTGGAGTACTTGAGATACTTAGTGAAAGAAGATGCTAGAACAAGGAGAGTTGCTGACGAAGCTCATTACGTCGACTAGGAGAAAGCGATCTAACTAACGCCATGGCAAGTTCATCGGTTGTCTTTGCCGATGGGCTTAAGGAAAAGCTAAACGCCTGTGACATCACAAAGCGGTGTTCGCAGGCGGTACAACGACAATAGAGATCAGCAACGTTGGTTGAAAGGCGGTTTGTTTTAGTGATAATCGCTTTACTACCACAACCACAATACACCCGACCACCTACCGCATAGCCACCTAACCATTGTTTACTGAGAGTGTGCTTATAAGCGACTTCTGTCACAAAGCTGTGACCACAACTGGCATCGGTGCATGAACAATACAGCTCAGTAGACTCCTTAGATATAATTTCTGACTTAGAAATTACCGCCGGTCGTCCACATTGGCATTTAATACGCATTGGCAACAGTCCCTTATATCTCTCCCCTGCCAATGAGTATATCACTAAGACTGTATATTTATACAGATTAGCTATCACCAGGTAATACTAAATCAAACGTGACTTGCAGCTCCGGCTTGAGTGCTATCTCTGGATCACCATTGATTTCATCCATCATTATTTTGCAGATGGGAATCACCTCATCACGTGCATGTTCTCGGTTGGTCTTCTCAATGTCACCAAACCCAGCCGCATTGGTTGGCACCACTCCACTTTTACCTGGTGGGTAACGGTGTGACACTAAGATATCTTGCGCGGTAATGTTCTTCACCCGTTCAAACTCATCTTTAGTTGCAATATCACCAACAGGAATAAGCTGGATACCCTTTTCGTGGCCGTTCGGAATATTCACAAACATGCTTCGGAAGTTACCAACCCCTTTCGAGCTGGCGATTTTTTCTTTCAACATATCCTCATCTTCTTTGCTCAGGTTGGGATCGGTCGCATAGAAAATGAAGCCCATGTGCGCTCCATTAAGGTAATAACGTCGGCGGAACAAGGTCGCATCTTTGTTCAGTAAGCTGCTTTGTAGGCCGCATAAGTAATCTGGCAAACCATATACCTGCTGTTTGGGATCATATTGCGTCAACCAAATGACATCTTGCTCACGATAAGGGCGTTTCTTCTCATCGCGTTCTAACAGCCAAAAGCTACCATTCTTACGCTTACGTAAGTACATTGAGGGTAACGGAAACAGCCCAATCACTCGCCCTAGCCTATCACGTAATTTCAACAATCCAGCATGCCCAAATTGAGTGTAATCTCGACAAAAACGCTGAAACTGCGACAGCCTTAAACCGCCCCCTCCTTGAAATCGACCAGCAACATGGTTGCTTCTAGCGATCAACAAACTGCCATGATATGCATTGGCACCCGCTAACTGAGCAAGCCCTTCCGGGTTGATTGGCGGCTCCCAATAGTCATCGGAATCGTTATAAAATAGCTCGGTATACTCAGTCATCCAGCTGTTGCTATCTACTGTTTCAAAGCTGCTATCGATCGAATAGCAACTGACAGGCTGTCGAGCTTCGTCATTGTTAATTTGCTGTTCATTGTTTACAGCCGTTTCCGTGTCTATCATGCAGCAGTCGCCCAAGTTGATTTACGTTGATTGGTGGTATCTAGCGGCTCATTGACCACAGCGTGGGCAATTGCCCAAAAGGCATCGGCATGACCAGTGGTTGCACTTCGCTCAGCTTTAAAGGTCATCCTGTTGCCACTTTGGGTGCTTACTCGCTTGATGGCCATGAAAGCCATAGCAATGTCTTTATGCACCGCATCAAACTGCAGACGGTTTGAATCAATAATGTTGATCATCTTCAGCACAAGAAGCTCCTTGTTCTGGTTTGAATAATGGATAGCTTTCGCTTCACGAGGGTGCTGTGCTTTCACTAAATCCCATACCCCAGCACCAATACCTGTCGTATCAACGCCTAAATAGGTCACGTTATAGCGCTCAAATATCTTATTAATTTCTGCCACATGATGTTGAAAGTTAAGCCCTTTCCAATAGTGTTTCTCTAGTACTCTGAAGCACTCAACGGCGGTAGCTGGCGGTGCTATGACCACTAAACAGGCGTTATCGCGGGTTCGACTAGGGTCATACCCAAGCCATACCTCATTGCTACCATAAGGGCGCCCTTGGTTGGGCTTGAAGTCACGCCATTTACTGGCATCAACCATAGCCTTTTCAAGTTTACTGAAGGAGAACACCGAAGCGTTACCATCAACAAACACACACATAAACAGGTTGGCAAAGTCGCTGGCGCTGTATTCATCACGCAACTCTTCAATATCGAACAGCTCACAACCACCATTAGCAGCATCCTCAATAGTGACCACATAGCGCCACTGCCTATCAGGGCAGACTCTCCCCTTGTCTCGATATTCGTCAAAGGTAGGGAACTCAATAGACTTGCGGCTCTCTTTGCCTTCACGCCATTTATCACCGGTCCAGAACGCATAGGCTTGATGGGTTTTACTCGAAGGTGTTGAGAAATAGGTTTTTCGCCATTTTTTATGTGTTGCCATGGCTGAAGCCAACTTGTTGAGCTCGTCGAATTTCGGTATCCAGAAATATTCGTCGATATAAACATGGCCATGATAACTCTGTGCAGTTTTGCTGTTATTGGAAAGAAAGCGCAGCTCTGCCCCATTGCTTAGAATTATCGGATTACCTGTTAGGTTTAGTCCTAAGAACTCTTTGGCGACCTGAACAATGTAACTCCGGAACACTTCGGCTTGCGCTCGTGAAGCAGAAAGGAAAATCTGATTATCGCCAGTTAACACCGCATCTTGCAGTGCTTCAATAGCGAAATAGTAGGTGGCGCCTATTTGGCGAGATTTAAGAATATTGCGTATTCGCTGATGCTTATTTGCCAACATAGTGAGCTGGTAAGCAAACAAAGTATCCATTAACTCAGCAAAGTCACCTTCGCTTATCTCGCTAATATCATTCTTTTTGCGTGGCTTCTTTCCACCTCGCTTAGCTCTGCTGCTCTCGTCACATGCGGGCTCATTAGTAGGATGACTGCTCGGCCCTTTACCATGACGAGATGAATTGGGGTCTTTGCCGCCATGCAGCCGTTGCTTTTTCAGCTTCACATGCTTTTCAATCAGCATGTCTAATTCTTTAAGCTGACCGGGCGACTTTTCGGATAAGTCAGTAAGCATCACAATACGACGAGCGATCGCTTCGTCCACTTCTTCTTCGCGCAACAGATCGCGCCAGCCGTATTTGTCCGCCCAGTGATAAATGATTCGGGCATTCGGCAGGTCTAAGTCTTCGCGAATTTCATCCGGCGTATAGCGCCGTAAGTAGAGGCGTTTAGCCGCCTCTCTAATTTCTGGTGAGTATGCCATGCTAGCAGTTTACTGGCTCTGGGAACTGTTTTAGCCAAGCCAAATTCTGATCAATTCGGATAGCCCTATTTATCCGAACTTTCAAGAACCTACCTTACTGAAAACACTTTAATAAAGCCCTAATCTGATGCTGAATCAACGAACAATTGAAGTGGGCTATGAGCAAACAGAGCGGATGGATCATCGTGGCAACGGAAGGGGCAACCGTAGACGGGCGCACCATCACCGCCAGCTGGATAAATGATATGGCTGAGCTGTACAGCCAAGAGGAATACACTGCTCTAATTTGGCCTGAACACAAGCGCTCCTATTGGGCTGAGTTTGACGGAAAAAATTGGGGCACGGTCGATGCCGCTAAAGCTCAGATAAAAGACGGTAAGTTACGTCTATTCGTCAAAATCACTGCCAATCAATATCTCCTTGCCGCGAACAAGGATGGGCAAAAACTGTTTACCAGCATTGAACCAAACCTTGATTTTCGTGGCACTGGCCGCTGCTACCTAATGGGCTTAGCGGTCACTGACTCACCCGCGAGCTCTGGTACCACTCGTCTGCAATTTTCGATGGGAGAGAAACAATGTAACCGCGAATACAGCCAGCTTGAGCCATTCCAGTTTGAACCGGAAGAACAAAATGAGGAGCAGCGAGCACTTAGCTTCTTCCAAATGGTTAAGTGCTTTTTTACCAGTACCGAACAACCATCTACCCCACCCCAAACTAACCCCGAGGGCACTGACGTGGACGAAGAGAGATTGAATCAACTTCTGAGCGCACAGTTCAGCACCTTCCGCACCGAACTGAAAGAGGAAATTGTCGGTGAACTGGAGGGCAAGTTCAATACAGATACAAACGAGTCAGGACAAGAAGAGGAAGAGACCCCATCCGGTACTCTCACTCAAGAGCAGTTTAACCAAGCCTTGTCTGACGCAATTAAACCTCTTTCTGATCAAGTTACAGCAATGAAAGAGGAGTTCGCCAAGCTCGCTGAAGAAGCACCAGGGCAACGCCCAGGTGAAGCAGGCAATGGTCACACCCAGAAAGTGGAGGCGCTTTAAGTTATGTCTCTTAGTCAACAAGCCGCACAATATATTGAACAGTACGCCTCAAGCTTACAAGAAAGCTACTGCACTAATGACACCAACAAGCTGTTTGCTGTTACGCCGGTGATTGAAACCAAGCTGCGTCAGGCCATTTTGGAATCTGATGCCTTCCTTCGCATGCTATCACTGCTCCCTGTTGATCAAATCAAAGGACAAGTGGTCGATGTAGGCACCGGCGGACTGCTCACAGGTCGCAAGGAAGGTGGGCGCTTTCGTGGTGGTTTAGGTCATGACGGTCACACCTACGAGTTAACCGAAACCGACTCTTGCGCCGTGATTGCTTGGCAAACACTCACGCAGTGGGCAAACAGCGGTAAGCCCGGCGAGTTTGTGAAGTTAATGAATGCCGCTGCCACTCGCCATTTTGCATTGGATATTCTGCGTATTGGTTTCCATGGCAAATCCATTGCAAAAACAACCGATCCCGAAACTAACCCCAATGGCGAAGATGTTAACAAGGGCTGGTTGCAGTACGTCAAGGAGCGTAAGCCGGAGCAAGTGCTTTCCAATGCCATTCTAGATCCCACGGGGCAAACGCCGGATAGCTACAAAAACCTTGATGCACTCGTCAACGATTTGGTGAACACGAACATTCATGAGGTGTTTCATGAGGACAGCGATCTTGTGGTGTTGTCTGGTCGTGATCTGATTGCCTCTGAGCAGCATCGTTTGCTGAGCGCTGCCGATACGCCAACCGAGCACAAAGCCGCGCAGTCACTGGCGAAAACGATTGATGCTAAAAAAGCGTACAAGCCGCCTTTCTTCAAGAAAGATCAGCTGTGGGTGACTTCCCTCTCCAATCTTCAAGTGCTTACTCAAAAAGGCACTCAGTGGCGTAAAGCGCGCAATGAAGAAGACCGCAAACAGTATGAGAACTCATACCTGCGTATGGAAGGCTATGCGGTTGGCACGCTAGAGAAGTTCGCGGCAATCGAAAACGTCACCATTGTCGACCCAACAGCAACGCCGAGTGAATAAGATGGTCAGCCCTTTACGTAAAGCGCGAGACGCGATTATTCAACAAGAGCTAACGGGGAGTTCCCCGTTAGCCAGCCCAAGTGCAAGCCCAGACAGTCTGCAGTTGCAGCTGACTGAGTTTGCCAATGATCGACAAAGCTTGAAGCAATTCAACGCGATTGCCGACAAAGTCACCCATAAACGCGATGTGTTGATGCCCAAGTGGCGCCCAATTGCGGAAGCGTTTTTAAGTAGTGGTGAGCACTATGAGAACCCCATCTTTAGCACCTTGATTTTATGGCTGTTTGATATCGGTGAAATCGAGCTGGGTATTGACTGGTGCCTGAAAGCGATTGAGCTGAATTTACCCACGCCTGAGTTTATCAAGCGCGACTGGCCAACCTTTTGTGCAGACGTGGTTTTTGATTGGGCTGAAAAGCAAGCCGAGCGCGGTCAGAGTATCGAGCCGTACTTTAGCCAGGTGTTTAGCAAGGTTCAGAACGATTGGCGACTGCACGAGAAGGTGAACGCCAAATGGTACAAGTTCGCGGGCTATTGGCTGCTGCGTGATGATAAGGGTGAGCCCAGAGCAACAGCGGTTGGAGACATCAGCACCCTAGAGCAGGCTAAGGCGCTATTGGAGCAAGCGCACAACTTCCACGACAAAGTGGGTGTGGGAACGATGATCAAGCGAATCGAATCACGAATTAACGCACTGGAAGACAATAAGAATTTATAGGCTCCTCCACCCTCACGCCTCGACTGGCGAGAGAACGAAAGCGGCGCTTATCGTATCTCATCGACCCAGTGGGTTAGAGGCGTCCTAACAAGGAATTGGTAGATGTTTTCAGGTATCGACAAAAGTTATCAAGACACCACCATCACGAATGATGGCTTCTGGCCCGATCTTCATGCTGGGGAATTTGAAAAACGTCGAGGTATTCCAGCTGCGCAGGATGCTGACAACATTACCTATGCCATCGTAGCCGCAATTGAAGAAGTGAACCCATTGCTAGCCACTTTAAAAGCCAATTACATGGCAGATGGATTTACCAAAGCCAGTGAGGTGACTGGCAAAGCAAAGATAGATGATAAGAACGGCTTAGAGATCCAATACGAGCGAGCAGTCTTTGCGCGGGCCAAGGCCGACTTACTGCCTGATATTGCGACGTTAAGTCAACGAGATGCCGGGAATAACATTGCTGAGCGAAGCCATGAAACTCGCTCTGAGCTACTAGGAGAGAGCCAGCGGATCATTCGTAACATGCTAGGCCAAACCCGAGCCACGGTGGATTTGTTATGAGTCAGCTTGATATTCGCACAGGCTTCAAGTTGCGCCGCCTAACCGAACATCTGCAACAAGCCTTGCCTGATGCGGTACTGAGAAAAATGGAAGCTTGGATGGAGGACATCACTGTCCAAATCAGCCCTGAAGACCGGGGGAACGGCTACAACCTTGGGCACGTCCGCTATACCGCTGTGTTCAGTTTCGAAGGTTTTCCATTTCGTAAAACCGACCCTGCCAGCGTAATGGCCAATGTGGCGGTTTGGCTTTGTGACAATGACCCATCGCGTGATGAGTGTGATCTCGATGACCCTACTTTCGATGTTGAGCCAGAGTCCGAAGACACCGCGATTATGACGTTCGAGCTTGAGTTTAGCGAGACTATGATGCTGCTACCCGATGATAACGGCGATGTACTTTGGAATGAGCGCCGTTGGAGTTTAGCACCCTACGATATTTGGATTGCTGAAGAAGCAGAGATTCTGGAGAAAGATGATGCTTAAGGTTACCTGTGATCCCAAAGCTAACGAGCGTATTAAGCAGGCCACTGATTTACTTATGCTACCAGCGGCAAAACGTAGAAAAATCCTGCATGCAATGGGTAAGGAGTACATCAAGCAAGGGCGCATTAATGCGAAAAAACAAAGTAGTCCTAGCGGTCAAAAGTGGCCTAAACGAAAGGGACGAAGCAGAAAGAAAATGCTTCGTGGTTTGGCACGAACAATGGGAGTGTCCAAGCTGGCCAACTCCTATGTCGAAGTGAGCTGGAAGAACAAACGCACTGCAAAAGTTGCCGCAGCCCATCACCTTGGCCATGCCGAAACCCACACAAGAGCCCAGGCAATACGGGCATTGCAACGTGAGGGTAAATAACATGGCAACTATGCACCAAGCATTACGACTTTATGAAATGGGTTTTCGCGTCTGGGCAAGGCGACTTAACCCTTCTGCACCAAAAGGGAAGCTTCGTAGACCATCGAAGAGATGGATAGAAAGCAATATCAGCGAACAACAGGCAGGTATGTTGATTCGCATGATGACAGGTCAAGCCGCAACTAGCTGGATAAACAAACTTCCCATACGCCGCTTGCTTGATGACCCAAATCAAAACCCTGAACGATACAACCAGCTCTACAAGGCGATGAAAGAGACTTATGGCTCACAGTGGGGAAAGACTATTCATCCGCTCATCAAGCGTAGAGCAGCCAGAACAAACAGATAGATAACCAAAAGGACAGCAGAACATGGCAATCGGTAAGGTCGAGGTTAACAACCTCAATTTAGGGCAAGGCGGCGTGCCTGAAATCGAACGCCATCTGCTCTTCATCGGTACAACTGACAAAGCAGAGCTACAGGGTAAAGTCACACGTATCTCTGCCATGACCAACCTAGAAGAGATTGTGGTTGATGACGCGCTAGGCAAAAACATTATCGCGGCACAGCTCAACGGAAAACAAAACTGGACGGCGGCAATTTGGGGCCTAAAGGAAGACGACAGCTGGACAGACGCTGTTGACGAGGCCAACAAAACAGACTCCTTTGAGGGTATTGTGATTGTCGATGTCACCACCGATGCGGCCAACTTTAATGCCATGCAGGCGAAAGCTTCCGAGCTGGTGAGTAAGCTCGGTCGTTGGGTGTTCTTTATCGCAGCCACATCCGGCATTGATAGCAACAGTCAAAGCTGGGCTGACTATGAGGCCGCGCAGCTTGCTCTGCAAAAAGACGTCGCGGCTAATATGGTGATCCCAGTACCGCAGCTCAATGGTAATAACGCAGGGGTGTTGGCTGGGCGTTTGTGTGACCGTAGCGTCACCATAGCGGATACCCCGATGCGCGTCGCGACAGGTAATGTACTGGGTCTGGGTGAAATGCCGATGGATAACGCAGGTAAGACGCTCGCAATGTCAACCATTGGCACCTTGGCTGAAGCCCGATTTTCCGTTCCTCAGTGGTACGCCGACTATGAAGGGATTTATTGGTCTGATGCCATGACACTGGAAGCCAAAGGCGGTGATTACCAGGTGATTGAGTATGTGCGGCCCGTTCATAAGCTCAATCGACGTGTGCGAGTGAAAGCCATTCGTCGAATTGGTGACAAGATCCTAAATTCCACGCCTGCGTCTATCGAGATGAACCGGCAGTATTTCAGCGGTGACATGCGTCAAATGTCCAAAGGCATCACCATTGGTGGCATTAAGTTCCCAGGTGAAATCATGCCGCCACGTGATCAAGACGTCACCATCGAGTGGATGACCAAAACCAAAGTGCAAATTGGTCTCATGGTACGCCCCCATAACTGCCCCAAACACATCGTGGTCAATATTGCACTTGACCTTTCTAATCCAGCTGGTGAGGGCTAATCCATGCGAATTTCAGGTAAGAATCTTCGGTTTACGTTAGGCGATCTCAAAATCACTGCTCAGAAGTTCACTCTCTCCATTACCGATAACAGCGCCACGGTAAAAGACAACGGTGTGCCAAATGGTTATGTCGATGGTGATGTGGAGGCCAGCGGTGAAATTGAACTAACCACGACTCAGTTCAATGTCCTTATGGAAGCCGCCAAAGAAGCAGGAGCATTTCGCGCCTTACCTGCATTTGATGCATTGGGTTATGGCAAAACGGATAAGGATGAGCTGAAAGTGGAGATGTTTGGTTGCCGGTTAAAAATTTCAGACTTGCTCGATGTGGATGGTAATGGTGGCAGTGCACTGGTGCACAAAATTCCATACGAAGTCACTTCACCAGACTTTGTTCGCATCAATGGGGTGCCTTACCTACGTGAAGACGAAACCTCAGAGTT
The DNA here is from genome assembly GCF_055391395.1 of Vibrio sabulosilitoris. Lineage (NCBI taxonomy): Bacteria > Pseudomonadati > Pseudomonadota > Gammaproteobacteria > Vibrionales > Vibrionaceae > Vibrio > Vibrio sabulosilitoris. The sequence continues at coordinate 816,268 of NZ_AP029599.1, read as the reverse complement.
AACCGACTAACAGGGGGCATGGATGCCGGATGTATTTGATCATGCCAGTGGCGTTGAAGCCCTCTTCACAGAAATGGCGTTGGCCGAGCAGCTTGCTACCAGTCAAAAAGCGAGGTCAACACGCGAAAGCGCAACAGAGTGCGAAGATTGCGGAGATGAAATCCCACAAGAACGCCGCCAACACGTACCGGGCTGTCGCTTCTGCACCGCTTGCCAAGCAAAGCGAGAGTAAGGAGTAACCAATGAAAGATTGGTTTGACCGAGTCACAAGCGCTGTCGCCTATGGGATGTCTTTGTTTGGCATCACGGTCAGCAAATTATCACTTGAGCAATGGTATTTCATTGGGTCGATTGTGATTGGCGTTATCGCTCTCGGACTCAATTTTTGGCACAAGCGCGCAATCCAGCGCATTGCGAGAGAACAAGGAATTTCTATCAATGAAGCAAACTAAACTCAAAGGCGTGATCTGCTCCGTGGTCGCGGTGATAGGTCTTATTGCCGGCAGTGCTGTCCCACTGACATCAACACAGCCGGTTGGGCAGGTCACCATCGATAGCATTGAGCAGGGTACGCTCACAATCAGCCCAGTAGGTCTTGCCATGATTGGTGATGCTGAAGGGTGTCGTCAAGCGCCTTACTCCTGTCCGGCTGGGCTCATCACCAATGGAATCGGCAACACCCACGGTGTGCCTGATGCGGCAATTTCACTAGAACAAGTCGCCAAAGATTTTACCACCAACATTATTGAGGCAGAGCGCTGCTTGCTCCGGGACATTCCGCCAGATAACCCACTCACTCAAGGGCAACATGACGCCTTTACCAGTTTTGTCTTTAACCTCGGCTGCCAGCGCTATCGTCACAATCGTAATGGCAGTGAAACGAGCATTTACAAACTGATTAAACAAGGCGACTACCATCAAGCCTGTCATCAGCTACCCCGTTGGGTGTACAGCGGTGGCGAGCGGCTCACCGGATTAGTGACTCGGCGGGCTAACGAGTACGCCTTATGTGTCGGTAGTGGTTAGAGAACATGATGATACCGACGAGGTGGATGATTGGGTTGCTTGGGCTCGCTGCGTTAGGTGTGATGGCAGCAATGTTGAGCAGCAGCTATGCACACAATGCGCTCATGCAGGAGAAGCTGAGCCATGTTGAGAGCAGCAATCAAGCCAACTTAGTGACTATCGCCACCCTGATGAGTGATGAATATGAAACCCAGCGACGCCTTAAAGAGCGGCAGCACAGTCACCAGGTGCAACAGGACAAACTTAATGAAGACATCAAAACGCTTAAAGCCCTGTTGGAAAAAGACAACTGTTATCAGCGCCCTTGGCCTGATGCTGTTACTAAGCGGCTGCGCGAGCCCTACTAAGCAGGTGCACGTGATCACCCGTTTGCCACCCGCAGGTTTACTTGTGCCATGCCATAAACCAGAAGTAACTGGGCGAACCCCAGCGGAAACAGCCAGTGAGGACGTACCACGACTAAAAGTGGCATTAGCACGCTGCGCCGCACAAATTGATGACTACTTGATGTGGCGAGAGGCCACAGAGAACCAAAAGGAATAGAGAGATGGCGATGAAAGTAAAACAAATTGTTCTTGAGATCGTTAACCACGATGTGACATTCGAGCCCACACCGGATACCTACGGCGATTATGTTGGGCAAATGGCACAAGGCAATATCGCAGATGGTGCGCATAACTTTGTCATGCGCTCGGTGACTGAGGATGGCAAACCGTATCTGCGTGAGCTCGATGATCAAAACCCAGGGGCAATGATGCAAATTGCGGGCTTGTTGATGGCTGAGTACGCGCCGCAAATTGCTATCTCAGTAAAAAAATCGACAGCCTCGTTACAGGCTTAGAAAGTAGCGATTTAGGCAAGCTGCTCACCCTGAGGCGAAAGTGGCTACCGGGTGAGCTCGATGATGATATCAATCTCGCGAGAGCCGCATGGCTTGAGAAAGAGCACTGGGAAAACATGACCAACGCGATTGCCAATGGCACAGCAAAAGCTTTCTCAGGTAAATAGGATTAAGGCAAATGGCACTACCGGCACCACTTAAGTTCACGGTTGGTCTGATTGACCAAATCAGTAAGCCGTTAGGAAACATCCAGCGGCAAGTGAATCAGTTTACTCAAGGTTATCGCCAAGCGACGCACACAATGGCCGCTGGCGCTGCCGGGGTATTTGGCGCCGGTTTTGCCCTAAAACAAGCCATGATGCCCGCAATTGAAATGGATCGAGTGATTGGTGAAGTGAAGTCACTCGGCGTTGCTGATGACCAATTACAAGGCTTGACCAAGACCGCAATGCAGTTTTCCGTCGAGTACGGCAAGTCAGCGACCGAGTTCGTGCGCTCCAGTTATGACATTCAATCGGCGATGGGCGCCATGCAGGGAAATGAGTTGGCCGGGGTAACACGAAATTCTGCCATTCTCGCAGCTGCAACCAAGGCCGATACGGCGACAATCACCAGCTACATGGGTACCATGTACTCAATCTTTCAAGACCAAGCGGACTTGCTGGGTAAAGACAGTTGGTCTCAACAGATTGCAGGCATGACCGCCAAGTCCGTGGAGATGTTCAAAACCACTGGGCAAGGCATGGCGGACGCCTTTAAAGGTGTCGGCTCGCTAGGACAGAGTAACGGAGTCGCAATTCAAGAGCAAATGGCCGTGCTTGGTATGCTGCAAGGCAGTATGTCAGGCAGTGAGGCGGGAACACGTTATCGGGCATTCTTAGGCGGTGTGATGAAAGCGCAGAAGCAGCTTGGTATCTCTTTTACTGACAGTAATGGCAAGATGCTCCCCATGTATGAAATCATGGGCAAACTACAGCAGCGATTTGGCGATCTTAATACCGCTGATATTGCTCAACTGAAAACGGCGTTTGGCTCTGACCAAGCGGTGATGCTCATCACCGACCTGATTGGCAAAACGAGTGATCTTCAATCTAATATCCAGTCTTTAAATGGTGCCGCTAATCTCGATACTGCGCAACGTATGGCCGCAACAATGACCGACCAATGGGAGCGGTTAGAGCAAGGTGTGTTTGCGGTTCGCACGGCGATTGGTGCAGCATTGATGCCAGCACTAGTGCCCATGATCTCTTCCATGGCTGATGGTGCCATGGAAATCATTAAATGGACTGAGATGTTCCCAAACATAACTCGGTGGGTCGGTTATGGGGCACTTGCTCTGCTTGGTTTAGCCGCCGCTGGCGGTGTCGTCACTCTAACAGCCGGTTTCTCTAAGCAAGCGATGTTAACTTGGACACTGGCCACCAAAGCGCTTGGCCTTGTGACATTGGCTCAAACCAAAATAATGACATTTCTCAGAGCCGCCGTGCTTGCCGCCCATATGCAGCTGTCCATTTATGGCGTGAAATCGAAACTGCTTACGGCAGCACAATGGATGCAAAATGCAGCGATCATCGCCTCTACTGCCGCGTATGGCGCAGCCACTGCCGCTTGCAGTTGGTTATGGGGAGCGCTAAGCAAAGGCACGTTAGCGGCACTTAAATTTTCGGCAGCATTACTAGCTAACCCCATCACTTGGGTTGTGGCTGGCATCGTCGCCTTGATTGCAGGGGTCGTTGCTCTGATTTACTACTGGGATGAAATCAAAGCGGCATTTGCGCCGGTTGTCGATTATCTCAAACAGGGCTTCGATGCTTTGGGCAACAAGTGGAACAGTATGACCGCCATGTTCGCCGACACTTGGTGGTTTGAAGGTCTTAAAAATGCTCTAAGCACGCTGACCTTTCCATTCCAAACCTTATTCAATTTTATCCATGGTGGCTGGAAATGGGTAACCAGTGGATTCACCGATACCAGTGGTTTTGATTTCATCTATGCCATGGCCGATGAGATGTATGCCGTGTTCGGTAAGGTCTTTGATTGGTTTCGCAACCTTCTGAGCGGCATTACTGACCGCGTCAAAGGGTTGGTGTCTTGGATACCAGGCTTAGGGGGGGATAAGACGGAAGAGCCACAAAGCCAAGCTATCCAAACATCAAAACCCAGACTCTCTGTGCAACAAGGTGGCGTGGCTAAGACCATGGCCAACTATCAACAGCGCAGCGTGAACTATGGCGGAGTCAGTATTTATCCAGTCGCCATGAACAACCCTCAAGATTTTGCGACAGAAATGGAGATGTTGGCGCCATGAGTTATCGCTATCAGGACATTCTTATTGATAACGGGGACGTGGTTCTCGATGCGGGGCGCAACCCGGTGTTGATTCAAGATTTGGCGGTGATCGCGCAGGATATTAAACACGCCATCATTGAGAGTGGCCTTGCGGTTGCACTAATCGGGGAAAAGAGCCGCACCGGTCGTACGGATATCAAAAAGCAGATTGAGTTACTGGTTGAAGAAGAGGTTCGCTTAATCCCCGGCACAGTTCGACTCGAAGAGGCAGAGCTAGGCAAAATATGGATATTCGCTACGACAACGGAGTTTGGTGGGCTAGAGCTGGAGGTGAGTAATGTCTGATATCCCAACGCCTGATTATGAAAAAGTTGTCAAAGACGCTGGCATTCCAACTGATAGTGATAGTTGGCGTAAAGTGCTAAAAGAAGAGATGGCCAAAGAAGGCGCCGTGATTAATAACGATAGCCGCTTCTCTCCTTTTTGGCGAATGATTGAAACGGCGGTGATCACTTGTACCACCTGGCTTATCAACGTGCTGTTGGTGAAATACGTACTACCGAACTTGTTTCTCGCTACCGCAAAAGACACCTATCTCGATTTACTCGCATGGGCTTGCCGTGTCGAGCGCAAACCCGCCAGTAAGGCACAGGGCTTTATCGCGATGCAACGAGCAGCAATAGAAGGCCCCGATCTTATTATTCCGAAAGATAGATGGATTCAGACAGAGCCAATTAACGGCAAAATCTATCGTGTGCGGGTGCTGGAAGACACCACCCTAGTTGAAAATGAAACTAGTGTTTTAGTGCCTGTTGAAGCAGAAAGTGCCGGTGCAGGATTTAACCTCGGTGGTGGTTACTACCACATACTGCCACAGACTATTCCTGGTATAGCTGCGGTCACTAATACCGACGATTGGCTCACCGTGGCCGGTGCCGACCAAGAGAGTGACGACGAGCTGCGATTGCGCGTTCGCAACCAATGGTCCGCCGTGGCCAAATGGCACATTGATGCTGCTTATCGCTCCTTGCTAATGGAAAAATCCGGAATTCAAGACGACAACATTTTCTTTGAGCACGATGCCCCGCGCGGTCCCGGTACCGCCAATGCGTTCATCTTGCTTGATACAGGCGAACCTGCTCAAGAGATGATTGACAGTCTCAATCAGCATATTCTTGACAACGGCCAACATGGGCATGGAGATGACCTGCAGGTGATGTCCATGCCAAATACGCAGGCCAATGTCACTGTGACCGTCTGGCCGGATTATCGCTTGGTGGATGAGGAGCGAGAAGTCTTGAAGACTCGAGTTGGGAATTTTATTCGAGCGGCTTTTCGTGAGAATACCGATTATTCACCAACTCGTACCAGTCCAGTTGCGCGGTTTAGCTTTTCCAAACTCAGCCAAGAGCTTCATGAAGAGTTCGAGGACATCACCTCGCTGCAGTTTGATCAAGAGGATATCGTCAATGCAATGTCTATCCCTCGCCTTAATTCGTTGGAGGTGAAGCTTGCAACTGCCTGAGATTAAATTCAAATGGTGGATGGGTCGTGGTGAGCTCGCGAAATTTGCCCGAGCGCTTCGCAACTACTGGGCTCATATTGAAGCGGCACTCAAAATGCCACTAGAGCAACACGACCCAATGACCGCTCCAATAGGGCTGGTTGAGCTGCTGGCATGGCAGCGTGATGTGGAGCGACTAGGCCAAGAGCCAGAAGAGCTATTTCGTATCCGTGTTGCCCATGCTTACAGCTTTGCCCGCGACGGAGGCAGCAAAGCCGGTTGGGAAGAGATGTTTGAAAAGTTGGGTTATCCGCATATCTCCCAAAATGAGCGGCTGAAAGATGTCGATTGGGATGTGGTGAGCCTAGTGATACGTGACAGTGATTTGACCGAAGTGCCCAAGTTGCTGGACACCGTAATACGTCAATATGGCCGCACGTGCCGTCGCTACCAATACACTACGTATATCGAGATGCCACTGGCGGCGAAAAGCCGAGCCATCACCGCCGATTTTGACCAATCACACGTCACCACCCGTTTAGCGCTGCCAATGACGCCTAAGGTGTTATCAACTGATGCCCAATACATAACCAGTCATGCCAGCGCACGATTTAGTCTCGGCTCATTGCCTAAGGTATTGGCGATGGAATGCGATTTTTATGTTTGCCATATAACCAGTTAAGGGACCACCATGATTAACCTTTCTGAACGTCAAATAGTCACCGCCAAAGGGAAGGCCCTACTGGCACAAGTCAATGCAGAAGAGAAGGCTTTGGTCATCGATAAGATGATTTTAGCGAATGTTCCAGACCGCCCGGACTACCCTCAGCCAGATGACACGATCCCGATTGAGTATGTGGTGCATGAGGCGCCTGTTGAGGCCCGTGGCCGTGTCTCTGAAGATTCGGTGATCTACACCACTACCCTTGCCAGCACAACTGGGCCATTTGAGTTCAACTGGACAGGGGCATACTGCTCTGAGTATGACGTGTTAGTGACGATTGACCATCACGCAACCACGCCCAAGACCATCAATCAACCAGGGGTAGCAGGAAATACTCTGGTGCGCTCGATTGTTCTGGAATACAAAGACATCGCAGAAATCACCAACATCAATGTTGAGGCTGAAAGCTGGCAATATGAGAATGGCAAGCGTCTGCGTCGGATGGAAGCTGATAGCGCGCAAGCGCTAGTCGATATGAATGGCAAAGATTGGTTTGTTGAAGATGGCTTTGCGGTTTCTCAGGATAAGGACAGTGGTCATTACGTCGTTTCACCGGGTATCGGTTATGTAAGTGGGAATCGCGTCAAGCTTGACTATCCACGAGTGCTCCATGTCACTGAAAAGCCCGCTTTCGTCTATATCGATGCCTACCGTGAAGGCACGCCTGCTGGTGAATGGGAAACGAAGTTCAATTTTGTCGTTGTCAATGATGAGCTGGATGATTATCTCGATAATACTATTTACCCTGCTGTACCTCATTATGTTTGTAAGCTGGCTGAGGTATCCGAGGACGAAATCAAGGACTCTAGAGGAGTCAGCGGGTCAATATTACTAAGCAATCAGATATCTCAGCAGTTGACTGACAAAACTATCTTTCCTGTGGATCCAATGGTGTCAATTAAGGCTGGCGATAGAATACCTGATGGTGTCAACTGTTTACGCTATAAGGGGCAACTTTGGTACGCTTGGGATAACATTCCGAGTGATAGTGAAGTAGTGTCGATCACTAATTTTACCAAATTGGACAACTTAGAATATCGCGTAGCCGTTTTAGTCACCACTAGCGGAGAAGTGGAGTTAGTGTCGGCAAGTGTCTATGCCGGTCGAGAAAGCTCGTATGCCAGTGGATGGGGATTTTGTCCAAAAATTGGAGTTGATAACTCATTAGCTTGGCAAGCGTGTATAAACAGAGTAAACAATCAGATTATTATCGACAAAAAAGGAATTTATGAGTTTCACTCTCAAATTGTGGGCAAAACCCAATTTACATTGACTTCACTCTTTGAGCAAGAAATGAACAATCGCTCGGTTGTTTTTACCAGCAAAAGGAGCTGGCTAGGTGATGGTGGCACTTTACTAAAAGCAGCACCTGAGCAAACTCAAATTCAGTCCTTCAAGATTAGAAAAATATCATTTGAAGGGGATACATATTCACCATGGCAAGAGCTATCAAAGACAGAAGATAAAGGGATTATCGCCATTGACCCCTCGGGAATTAAGCAAGGGTTTGAAGTCGATGGGTGCGTATTTGCAAACATGAAACATACAATGAAACCAGTCTCGGGTCATGGGTATTTAGGCCATACCAAGTTTACCAATAACTCGGTGACGGGTAACCGACGTGTGTTTGATAACATTGTTTCAACTACAGGTTTAGACATAACAGGGAGTAAGTTCTATGATAACTACGAGCTTGGGGACATAAATAGAGTCGCTGGTGAAAACGTATCATTCAATAATTCATCATACAGCCATGAAGAAGCAGGATTAGAGTTCGACACTGGGATCTTTGGTGGAATTTTATGGCTTGAAGGGTACAACCGTTTCTTTCGTGTAAAAAAATTCTTGAAAATTGATGGCGGTTACCTTTCCGAGTGCTTTTCTATTGTTGGAGCTGAAAAATTCTCGATTTGTCCATTGAATAATAATGTCGCTATTGAACTCAACGGAACGCGATTAGGTACCAATACTCGAGTGTTCTACTTCCGGCATGTAGATGACTTGTCAACAGTCTGTGTTGAGATGAAAGCTTGCTACAATGGACTGCACTTCTCTGAAGCCTCAGATATTACCGATGCACTACAAAAGGGGCTCGTGTTTAAGGGCTTTGCAAATGAAAACCCAGCCTGGAATGTCAACATTACAGGATCTGGATTGCTTCCCGGAGCTAACTTCCAAAAGAACGATGGGAAGAAAGACTATATCCCACTTCTTAATAGAAAGGTGTTCTGGAGAGAAAGCATAAACTTCGCCCTCGATTTTTCAGAAACTATTTTTGGTGAGCCAAGCTCAGCTCAAGGGCACTCTTTGTTTGAAGCTGATATTGTAGGGTCAAACAATCAGGGTGGAGGTGATAAAGCCTACTTGGCCACAGTAAAGATATACAACGCATTTGGCGATGTGTGGGGGGTTGATGTATCTGGGCCTGATAAAGACCTATACAATATCACTCTATCAAACAAAACGAACAACTCAGTAGATGTCAACATTACAGAAACACACGATGGTTCTGATGATGTATTGGTCATCAAGAGCGCGACCCCAAATGGTAAAATTGAGTTCATCTCTGAGGATTGATAGTTGTTAGCGTTATCCGGTTCAATTATCACCTTAAGCAATCTCAAGGTCACGGCACGTCAGCGACTAGCTGGGCAAGATATGTCTGGCCAGTCGGCAGCAACGGCACAAGCTGAAACGGGCGATAAGGCAAAGGTGTTAGCTGTGACAGGCTTTTTGCCGTTCGCCAATGCCAAAGAGCTAAGTAGTCTATTTACCTTAGCGGGAGCCAAAGACAATGGCGCCCGCACAATCTACCGAATCGATAACCGCACTGCAAACGCTCTGTCGATTCGGCAAGTGAAGTTCCAGGGCAACATCACCGCGCAAGAAGAGATGACGCTGCGTCAGTGGACCATCTCCTTTGAGCTGGTAGAGCACCTCAGCGTACCAGAGCGCGTTGAATCCAGAGAGCCGGACAAGCAAGCTGCTCAACAGAAAGTGGAAGGGGTTGCCACACCAGTTTCTGGTGAGCCTGTCGAGGGTGTTCCCCCAAATACCGAAGTTGAAATGGGGTTATTCATGAAAGCGGCAACTCATGTGGAGAAAATACTCTCATGAACCATCATTTCACGATTCAAATCTACACTGGGAGCCAAAAGGCTGAGGTAACACACTATCGCGTTTGCTTTGCCTCTGATATGCCTGGTCGGGCACAAATCACTGTAAAAGGCACACCGGATGTGCACACCATTGTGGCCATTGACCTTGGTTGGGGGGATTGCGTTTGTCGTGTATTCACCGGGTACATTGAGCGCGTCACACCAGAAAAACCGGGATATAGCGCCATATTCTGTCGTGAGATGGCCGCTATTCTTTATCGTCCATTTAACGTCGTGATCCGGCAACCGACGTTGATGCAACTGCTTAGTAACCTCACGGAGCAAACCGGCTTACAGTTTGTGGTACCAGAAAAAGCCTACAGCAAGCAGGTAATCCCTTGTTTCTACAGTATTGGTAACGGCTATCGTGTTTTGGATGAAATCGGCCAAGCCTTCAATATCACCGACTACATGTGGCAACAACAAGGTAATGGCCAAGTCTATGTCGGCAGCTGGCAAGACTCTTACTGGGCAGATAAGCCGGTCACTATCCCTAATGAGTTAATGACTAACCATCGAGCAAACAAAACCGTGACTTTGCCTTGCATTCCACAACTGAAACCCGGCGCTATCGTCAATGGTCTTCAACTGACAGAGGTGGAGCATACTGCCACAGAAAGTACCCTTACGTGGATGTAGGAGTGAAAGCAATACGCCATGGATATAAAAACCATCAAGCGCATCATCTATCGACTCTTTCCTGAAATGACAGGCCGTTGGCATCTGCCCCGCTGGGGCAAGGTAGTCCGGTTACCAGAACTTCCGAAAGAGGGCGATCTCTCTGACCGCTTTTTACCGCGCTATGCAGCAGACGTTGTTCTCCTTGATGAACAAGGCGTTGAGTTAGATGTTCCTCCACTGCAAGTGGTTCCGCTTCCGATACCGGGTATTGGCGACCATGCCGGTAGACTCGAGCCGCCAGCCATTGGCGCCATAGTAGAGCTTGGCTTTATCTTCGGCCAGCCAGATAAACCGTTTATTCGCACCGTGCTACCCCTAGGTTGGAAACTACCCACTATCAAAGAGGGTGAAAGCCGCTACCAACAACGGATGGGGGTCTATCACCTTGTTGACGAAAACGGCAATTTCGTCAGTACCACCGACAAAAACGCGACATTGAACTGTATCGACCGTAGCGTCAATGCCACCAACTACACCGCAACAATTGAAGAGATGCGTAAAGTCATCGTCAAGCAGAGTGAAGAGATCAAAATACTCAAAGATAAGGTTGAGAATATTGAGGGCCAAGCCAACCTGACGGTGGGAAAAGACCTCATCATCAAAGCCAAGAACATCACAGAGGATGCCAATACTATTAAGATGAATGGTGGTAAGGGTGTTTGCACAGGCGATACCATTTGCCCGTTCACTGGCAGTCCACATGTAGATGTATCATCCACCGTATTTGCAGGGAAGTGACATGGCACTATCTAAGGACTCACTCAAAGAGAAAATCGAAATAGAGTTAGAAGCGCAAGGCTTCGTGCTTGAAGGAGAGTTTGCGATGGCAAGTCGACTTGCAGAAGCGATCGCAAACGCAGTTGTGGATGAGATGACCCAGAATGCCAAAGTGCCGGTGACAAGTGGTAGCTCTGCGGGAACTTACTCTGTGACCTAGCGACATTACTTACTATAACGCTCAACAGCGCCCAAATCGGGCGCTTTTTTTGTTGCTCTCTCAGAACGGGCTTAATCGAATGACTCGATGACGTAATCCGCACTCCTCCCCCCCTCCGGCGCGCTTTGCGATCTAGTTTTTATTTCAGTTCTGATTATCGAAATTAGCGCAGCTATCAGCTCCATAGTAAAACGAAAGAAGCACCATGTAACTTGGGGTGAGAGTTGATGTTAAATGTGCTTAGAATGGCTTACAGGGCCAGATAGGGAATTTCAAAAATTGAGAAACTTTGCAATGAATTGAAATTGCACACTATACAAAAGGATTAGCATAAAGACTCAAGTTACTGAAATTAAAGGACATGTATAGATTTGGTCAGTTACTTTAGGACTATTCAAGGATCAAAAAGGATCTCATAATCCACAGTAGCACCAGTACTGGCAAGGCCTAAAGCGAAAAGCATGAATTGCAATAAACTGAATACTTAATAGTGAAACACTAAAGACTGGATGAGTGAACGATAATGAGTGGCGAAAACACTAATTTCGTGACCAGCAAGAAAACCATGGTACACCCATAGTACGCCTGAATTTAGTTAAGATATTGAAAATTAGTGGATATTGATCCAATCGAGCATTGGGGCAACGGATAAGCGAGAAGATGGAAGCATGGTTAAAATCTCTCAAATTTTAAAGGCCTTAGCCATACAATCCATGACGGCAAAGCAAGTTACATTAAGTACAACTACCGCTTTTACCCCTAAACCTCCTCTTAAGGGGAGGGTCTTTAGGGACAACAAGGAAGCAAGGTTATAGTCAGAGGCGGGATTATACATACTGCTCTCCAATGCTTCAATTAAGCACTAGTAGATTAACCATCAACACCCTTTCACCATTCGATACAAGAGAGGAATCCCTCATGGTGACAGTCGTATTTGAATAGGTCATAGAGAAAAAGCCACTCTAAACAGCCCAAAAGCTCGGAGCGTAACAACCGTTAAAGGTATAGATAAAAACCCCTTTGTTAGTTTGATACTGAAAATATTAGACTTTAATTCAAATAACACTTCACTAAATTCGAGCTATTTCCTTCCTCGTATTTGCTCGTTGTGATGCAAGTCCAAAATATCTTCGTGTCTGCAGTGTAGTTTGACCCAACGAGAGACTGATCACTGTAAATTACTTCTAGGCTTGTATTCTGAGAACACATTGGACAACCAATTATAAAAAAATCAACCAATACAATTTTTTGTTATCCATAAGAAACATTGATGAGAAACCACATATAAACCACTAAATTACCAAGAAAAATATATTGATGGAGAACTTCTATGCAAAGAACCAAACATGACAATCACGTAATGAATTCAATCATTTCAATTGGAGCTAGCCACTGCTGCCAAGGAGTAAAAGAGAGCCCAGCCAATAGCAGCAAAGAGTTCAACCACCAGCAGGCTAATCCTAATAAACAAATTCTGGATGAGCCAACCCAAGAGCTCAACGATCAGACAAAGTAAAATTTTTGACCTTTGCAGAGAGGATACTTACCCCCTAGAAAATAATCAGCGGCATGTTGCTTTCGTAACGTTTGCTAAAACTATCATTTTTAACAGGGGGTTATGCTCATGATTATGTGTCTTGTATTCTATGGATTCTTTTCTAGGTTGCATGGCGTTATATTGAATCACTTTACTCATCGAATTTAAGTATTGCCGTCGATGTCGCTAGCTCACAATTTGACTTTTAAGCCTATTTAGCCCTTTAGAATCAGGAGCTGAGTAATATAATTCTTGCTAAATTCGACCTATCATTGAGGTAGTATCTTCAATAGGAGGGCAGAATCATGAAATATAAGCACATCTTAGTCGCACTCGAACTGGCAGAAGAGAGTCACACCCTAATCGATAAAGCAGTGATGATGGCGAAAATGCTTGATGCCGAGGTATCCTTTATCCATATCGACGGGACACATGGTGAAATTTATCATGAGTTAGTCGATATGAAACAAGATAGTAGTCAACGTCCCTTGACCATTAATGCCATGGATCAGCTCAATGAGTTTGAGTCCTACATGGACTACCCACTCAAGAGCTTTTTAGTCGGCACAGGAGACTTGGGCGATAAGATCCATGAAACTGTGGTAGAGCATCAGGTTGATCTGCTAATTTGTGGTCACCACCAAGACTTCTGGAGCAAGATCATTTCCTACTCCCGCCACCTGATCCACAAATCACCTGTGGATATACTCGTGGTACCAATGCCGAATTCTCGCTAGAAAATACCATTCAAAATATCAATATGTTACTCGCGTTCAACCTCGATGGTTAAACGCGAGTATTTATTCGTATGCTCTATACCCAAGTGACCTCAAGATGCAGACTTCAGAGCATCTTGAGGTCACTTGGGTATAGCATTATTTTTGATCTATTCACTCAGATCACGATGAGTTAGTGTTATACTCACAAGTTCGATTTTAAAGGTGGTAATAGCATTGAAAGCAACGGTTAATCAGATTGAACAACTGTGTATCGCACGCGGTGTGCGACTCACTCCACAGCGACGCCGAGTGTATGAGTTGATCTGTCAAAGCCCCAAGGCATCCAGTGCCTATGAGTTACTCGACGCGCTGCGAGAAACCGAGTCCAGCGCGAAGCCACCTACCGTCTATCGAGCCTTAGACTTTCTGATGGAGCAGGGGTTCATTCACCGTGTTGAATCCACAAACAGCTATGTCTCATGCAGTCATGGTCACGATAAGAAACATTTTTCTCATCTACTTATTTGTGACCAATGTGGCAGTGTTGTTGAGTTGCAAGACTCAAATCTAATCGCATTGCTACAGAGCAATGCTCAGCAACATGGTTTCGAAATTCAGAATCATGTCATTGAATCACACGGCACCTGCTCATCGTGTAAAAAACAACAATGAAGAAGTAAATAACCATGCGCGCTGAATTTGTAAATCCATTTCTCGCTTCACTGATCAACGTCCTAAAGACAATGGCATCATTGGAGCTAAAACCACTCAAACCTCGCATCAAAAAAGATGAAGTGGCCCGTGGCGATGTCTCTGGTCTTATTGGTATGGTCGGCGACCAGACTCGTGGCTCTATGTCGATCACTTTCGATGAGCAATTGGCTCTAGAAATCATGGACAAAATGCTTGGTGAGAAACCGAGCAGTATCGATGAGGAAGTCACCGACATGGTCGGGGAGATCACCAACATGGTCACTGGCGGAGCAAAACGTATCTTAGCGGATAATGGCTTTGAGTTTGAAATGGCGACGCCAGTTGTCGTTTCTGGCAAGGGGCATACCCTTCGTCATAAGTGTGAGGGAGCCATCATTATCATGCCTTTCACCTCTGAGTGGGGAAATGCGTTTATCGAGATCTGCTTCGAATAACCGCAGCTAGTAGGAACAATAAAGCCAGCGAGAACACCTCGCTGGCTTTTTCATAGTCATAATCAATGTATCTCGACGGTCGCCTCATAGTCTTGATGCCCCTCAGACTTAGGCACCGCCACCAGCAGTACACCATCTTCAAATTCAGCATAGATGTCTTGCCACTCTAGATGCTCACCTAAAGTAAAGCTGCGTTTCATCACGCCCTCAAAGCGCTCCTTATGGATCACCTTGTCTTCACTCTCGTACTGGTGATGGTTTGAGGTTTGTGCCTCAATCGTCAACACCCCATGAGCACAGGTTACATTGATGTCTTGTTTATTCACTCCTGGTAAATCTGCAATTACCTCGAATGCCGTTGCCTTTTCCACCACATCTACTCGCGGTGAGAAGTTCTCTCCCTCCGAGTGAGCACGAAATTTTGGCAAGTGATCAAACACTCGATGAATCTCAGACCAAGAGTCTCTGGGTATCAAGCTCATGATATTCTCCTATCTAGCTTTAACCGCTGCCCTTTAATTTTAGTCTGATTGGAAAGATTTGGGTCTTAGTTTGAAATAACTTATCGCAGGGTTCTGTTACTTATGGGAAAAGAGGCGAGGAATTTGGCGCGTGTGCTGAGTGAATCGGTCTTTGGAACGGAGTCTGCGCGCTTTCTATTTTGAAAAAAAAGCTGACCTGTTGGGCCAGCTTTTTAGGTTAGGTAAATTCAATTAAGCTTTGAAGGCTTTGAATGCGTTGATTAGGCCGTTGGTTGAGCTGTCGTGGCTTGTGATGGCGCTGTCGTCAGCTAGCTCAGGTAGGATTTGGTTTGCTAGCTGCTTACCAAGCTCTACACCCCATTGGTCGAAGCTGAAGATGTTCCAAATGACACCTTGAACAAAGATCTTATGCTCGTACATTGCGATCAATTGGCCAAGTGTGCGTGGGTCAACTTGCTTAACCAGAATAGAGTTGGTTGGGCGGTTACCTTCGAAGACCTTAAATGGTACTAGCTCAGCCACTTCTTGCTCAGTTTTACCCGCCGCAAGGAACTCAGCTTTCACTGCCTCTTCAGACTTACCGAATGCCAGTGCTTCTGTCTGCGCAAAGAAGTTAGACATCAGCTTCTGGTGGTGGTCACCAGTTGGGTTTGCACTGATCGCTGGAGCAATAAAGTCAGATGGGATCAATTTCGTGCCTTGGTGGATAAGCTGGTAGAACGCGTGCTGACCATTAGTACCCGGCTCGCCCCAAATGATTGGACCCGTTTGGTACGTCACGGCCTCACCACTGCGATCAACGAACTTACCGTTTGACTCCATGTTGCCTTGTTGGAAGTAGGCAGCAAAGCGGTGCATGTACTGATCGTATGGCAAGATAGCTTCAGACTCAGCTCCGTGGAAGTTGTTGTACCAGATACCGATCAGCGCAAGGATAACCGGGATATTGCCCTCAAGCTCCGTTGATTTAAAGTGGTTATCCATCTCATGAGCACCAGTTAGAAGCTCAACAAAGTTATCAAAACCCACGCCTAGCGCAATAGACAGACCGATAGCTGACCATAGTGAGTAGCGGCCGCCAACCCAGTCCCAGAACTCAAACATATTGTCCGTATCAATACCAAACTCAGAAACGGCTGGTGCATTAGTCGATAGTGCGGCAAAGTGTTTTGCTACATGCGCTTCATCACCCGCGCTCGCTAGGAACCAATCACGTGCAGTGTGAGCATTAGTCATAGTTTCTTGAGTGGTAAAGGTCTTAGACGCAACTAGGAAAAGAGTGGTCTCAGGATTTACTTTCTTCAGTGTCTCTGTAACGTGGGTACCGTCAACATTCGACACAAAGTGCATGTTTAGGTGCGTCTTATAAGGAGCTAGCGCCTCAGTCACCATGTACGGACCTAGGTCCGAACCACCGATACCGATGTTAACCACATCCGTAATCGCCTTACCAGTGTAGCCTTTCCACTCACCACCAATCACACGCTCAGAGAATGCTTTCATTTTCTCCAGAACTGCGTTCACCGCTGGCATCACGTCTTCACCCTTGACAAGGATTGGCGTGTTACTGCGGTTACGTAGAGCAACGTGAAGTACTGAGCGACCTTCCGTTTGGTTAATCGCATCACCACTGAACATGGCGTCAATAGCCGAGGCTAGATCAGTGTCTTTCGCCAAAGCAAATAGATGCTTAAGTGTTTCTTCGTCGATCAGGTTCTTTGAGTAATCGACAAGAAAGTCTGAGCCAAAACGTGCAGAGTACTTGTCAAAACGCGCAGGGTCCTGTGCAAACAACTGCTTCAGGTCCATATCCTGAGCGGTTTCAAAGTGAGCTGTCAGAGCATTCCATGCCTGCGTCTGTGTTGGATTGATATTTTTTAACATGTCATCTGTCCCGATGTTACAGTAGGTTCTATTCTACCTAGCGTGGAGCGTGAACGCCCATTTTCCTCAGTAGAATCCCCGATTTAGTAAATATAAAAAATAGAGTGCCTTGAAGGCAAATTGTAATAAATTTTCAGTCACGACATTATGAAGCAGTAAAAGCGCACGGTTGGTGAGTTACATCACGAACCCGACAAATTTTGAGCAAAAAAAACTGATCTAGTGCAAATAAAATCAAGGTAAAAATCTATGTGGTCACAATTAACCATTCAACTTCCCCCCTACCCGCGTGGCTTTCATCTGATCACTGATGAAATTGAACAACATTTAACCCAACTAAGTACGATTAACGTTGGAATGCTACATGTTTTTATCCAGCACTCATCGGCGAGCTTAACCTTGAACGAGAATGCCGATCCCACCGTGCGCGCTGACATGGAACAGCACTTTAATCGCTATGTACCTGAGCGCGCACCCTATTACCGTCATACTTATGAAGGGGATGATGATATGCCGGCGCACATCAAGGCATCATTGCTAGGTTCAAGCGTGACGATCCCAATCACGCGCGGTAGATTGGCGCTTGGAACCTGGCAGGGAATCTATCTTGGAGAGCATCGCGACCATGCTGGAGGGCGAACCTTGATTGCGACACTACAAGGTGAATAGAGTGGAAACAGGATAACTAGAAGGGCTGGTTTATCATCACCCTGAATGCACGGTCGTCCTCTGATTGAGCGATCTCAGTACGAACGACGATGCCCTCAACCTGAAAGCGGATCGCTCCGCCTAGACTCCACTTCATATCGGTGTGTAACTCTTTGAGGTTGTAACTGTCGGCGACGCGCCCAGCCTCGGCAAACACCACCCATTGCCACCACGGCAAATCATAGTAGTTGATCACGGGGATCTCTCCTAGAGGCTGCCAATCAGGGATGACTCGATATTCAGCCGCATAATGGACAGCTGAGCGGCCATGGAAACGACTGCCACTGTAGCTGCGCAGTCGATAAAGCCCGCCAAGGCGCACCTGCTCATGCTCCGCCGGCCGACCACAACGCGACTCGCGCTGACCAGCAGAGCAATCTTGCCACGTTGGTGTATCAGCGGTATAGACATTAAGGGCGATAACTTGCTGATCAAACCACTCCCCTAACTCACCTAAAGAAACGTAGTGACTGGTTTCTGCCTCAAGCTTGACCCACTTGTCGTCATTCGACCAGTTGTCCGCACCAACCGTGGTTGTAAATGATGAGTGGGAGCCACGAGTGGGTCGGCTATTTGAATCACGGTTATCCCAGTCAGCAACAAGCTCTACGCCTGATGCTTCGCTTCTGACCCCATCGCTTTCAAGCGTGCGAGAACTATAAAATGGCTTGACATAAATAGAAGATATTCCGCTTTCAAGTGGAGAGGCGCGGTGCACTTCGCGCTGTGGGATAAATGCTCCTTTAAGTCCCTGCTGTGCGATCTCCCCCCAAGGAAGGAAGAAACGAAACTCGAGCTTGTAGCGATTTTCAGCTCCGTCAGTAAAGGTAAAGTCGTCCAGAGATGAGTCATTATTTCCCTGATCACCAACATAGTACTTGGTCTGATTCAATTGTCCCTGATAAAGCTGTACTGAGGAAGTAACGGAGTCAGATAAGGCATAGTTAAAGGCAGAAAGAAAGCCAACATAGCTGTCTTTATCGGTATACAACCCCATGCCAAATAGAGCGGTTTGTGGCTGCCCAACCCCTTTTGCGACGCCCGCAACACCGAAGGATTTACCCAACGATTCGGTTTGAAAAAAGAAAGGTACGAAGGCGAGATCTTTTTGCTTAGCCAGCGCGTGGCTGCTGGAAAATACGCATAAGAGGCTAGCAAGTCCTATCCATTTCATCAGGCTATTCGCTGTATTCCATGTCGACGCGAGAGGTCAGCTTAGTGACCAACTCATAGGCAATCGTCTCAATGTGCTCAGCGACCTCTTCAACCGGAAGAGCCCCTCCCCACAAAATAGCCTCATCACCGACCTTGTCACTGGCCTCTGGGCCTAAATCCACCGTGAGCATATCCATAGAGACGCGACCAGCCATCGGTACGCGGCGACCGTTAACCAACACAGGAGTGCCATTAGGAGCCGTTCTTGGGTAGCCATCACCATAACCAATCGCGATCACGCCAACTTTGGTATCACGCATACTGGTCCAAGTACCACCATAACCGACCGACTCACCCGCTTTCACCTCACGAACTGCAATCAGATGTGACTTAAGCGTCATCACAGGCTTATACCCCATAGACTGGGCAGTTTTATCGCCAAATGGTGAGACACCATACATGATGATCCCCGGGCGCACCCAATCAAAATAACTGTCAGGCCAAGCTAATAGCCCCGCCGATGCGGCCAGAGAGCGCTCTCCCAAGCAGCCTTGGGTAAGCGAAGAAAACAGCTCAATTTGCTCAGAGGTGACCGTTTTTTGCGGTTCATCCGCACTGGCAAAGTGGCTCATATAACGCAATGGCTTAGCGACATTCGGGCAATCATGCAAACGACGAACAAAGTCATCATATTGCTCAGGTCTTACTCCAAGGCGATGCATACCACTGTCCACTTTGAGCCACACGATGACCGGCGAGTCGAGTTGCGCCTGCTCAAGAGCCTCAAGCTGCTCCTCGCAATGCACTACGGTTTGAATATGGCTGGTGACTAGCAACGGCAAGTCCATGGCTGAATAAAAGCCTTCAAGTAGCAATATCGGCTTAACCACACCACAAGCACGTAGCTCAAGCGCCTCTTGAATCCGAGCCACGCCAAACGCATCCGCGCCTTGTGCATGCTGGGCGATATGGCGCAGTCCATGACCATAACCATTGGCCTTAACTACCGCTAAGATCTTACTCTGTGGTGCTTGAAGCCTGATTTGACTGAGGTTATGCCTCAGCGCGGCCAAATCAATATGTGCGGTGGCCGCCTTCATATAGCTTAAAGGACTAGTTACCGAGCTACTCATCGTCAAAAGCAGGTCCTGCATAGTTATCGAAGCGTGAGAACTGCCCTTGGAAGGTCAAGCGCACTGAGCCGATAGGACCGTTACGCTGCTTACCAATGATGATCTCTGCGATCCCTTTCAGTGAGCTCTCTGGGTTGTAGACTTCATCACGATAGATAAACATGATCAAATCGGCATCTTGCTCAATCGAGCCCGATTCACGTAAGTCGGAGTTCACTGGGCGTTTGTCTGCACGTTGCTCTAGCGAGCGGTTAAGCTGAGAGAGCGCTACAACGGGCACATTAAGCTCTTTTGCCAGCGCTTTAAGCGAGCGCGAGATCTCAGCAATTTCTAGGGTACGGTTATCCGACAGTGCTGGCACGCGCATCAGCTGCAGGTAGTCGACCATGATCATCGACAAACCACCATGCTCACGTGCAATACGACGAGCGCGCGAGCGCACTTCTGTCGGTGTCAGACCAGAGCTATCGTCGATAAACATGTTCTTCTTCTCCATAAGAATACCCATGGTCGAAGAGATACGCGCCCAATCTTCATCATCAAGTTGGCCAGTACGAATCTTAGTTTGATCAACACGCGACAAGGACGCGAGCATACGCATCATAATCTGCTCTGCTGGCATCTCAAGCGAGAAGATCAACACTGGCTTTTCCTGCTCCATCGCGGCGTTTTCACACAGGTTCATCGCAAAGGTGGTTTTACCCATTGATGGGCGCGCCGCCACAATCACCAAATCCGAGCCTTGCAGGCCGGCAGTCTTCTTATTAAGGTCGCTAAAGCCTGTGTTAACCCCTGTCACACCATCTTGTGGTGTCTTATACAGGATCTCGATACGCTCTAAGGTTTTTTCCAAGATCGAGTCTACGTTCTGTGGACCTTCGTTCTCGTTGGTGCGATCTTCTGCAATCGCAAAGACCTTACTCTCGGCAAGATCAAGAAGATCCTCTGAGCTGCGCCCTTGCGGATCGTAACCAGCATCGGCAATCTCATTCGCGACACCAATCAGATTACGCACCAATGCACGCTCTGCAACAATATCGGCATAAGCATTAATATTGGCGGCACTCGGGGTATTCTTGGCAAGATCGGCTAGGTAAGCAAAGCCACCGACATCCTCTAACTGCTCACGCTGCTCAAGAAACTCAGACAGCGTAATCAAATCAAGAGGTTTACCCGACTCAAGCAGGTCACTCACTGACTCAAAAATCAATCGGTGTGGGCGACTGTAAAAGTCTTTGGTAACAACACGCTCTGCCACGGTATCCCAACGCTCGTTATCCAGCAACAAGCCACCGATGACCGATTGCTCAGCCTCGATAGAGTGTGGAGGTACTTTAATCGCATCCACTTGGGCGTCTTTGTTCTTTTTCGAATTTGGCAAGGTTCGAAAGTCCGCTTGTCGATCAGCCATGTTATTACTCTGCTTGGTTCTCTTGGTGCATCATTATAACGGTAATCGAGCAATTGTAATTAGCATTGAGGATGTTTCTCGCTAACTTGTGTAGAATTGACCGTTCAATGACTAACCAAAAATTGGGTTCATCTAAAATTCATGTTTTCACTATGAGAGGTATGATCGGTGCGTAAATCGCTGCTTGTCGGTGCCAGCTTGTTGATTGGCTCGAATGCACTCGCTGAGGACATTCAGGAGCCAGAGACAATTACTGTCCCCTCGCCGTGGAAAAATGAAATCGAGTTTGGCTATCAAGCCCACTCCGGCAACTCCGATACCAAATCACTCAACTCTCGCATTGATGTCGAGTACATCTCTGGGCGTCACCGTACCTACGGTGAATGGAAGTATTACCTGCTTTACAAAGACGGGGAAGAAGACAAGCGCCAAGCGACTTACGCCGTCCAAAGTGACTATAAGTTAGGTCCCCGCACCTACCTGTATAATAGCTTTCGTGGCGTCGACTCTAAATACAGTGCGTATTTTAAAGACTACACCCTATCGGGTGGTTTGGGTTTTCAATTCTTCAACACCGATGAGCTCCTATTGGAGACGGAAGTCGGTCCTGGTTATCGATACCAAGAGCCTAATCTAGATGAGCTTAAAGATGATGATATTATTTTTCCGACTATCGTGCAGGAAGTTATCTTTCGTGGAAACATTAATGGTGAATGGCGACCGCTAGAAAATGTGACGGTTGCCGCCACGATGACGGTCGTCGCTGGTGACAGTAATACCCGCATTGACTCTGACCTAAGCTTTGCCAATAACATTACCGAGGATGTCGCTCTCAAGGTAAGCCACAACCGCGAATATCACGACAAAGTTCCTGAGGGACTAAGCCACTCAGATAGCGTCATTACGGTGAGTATTCTGGTTTCATTCTGAGAATATTAGGTGCGAGGTTCGGGTTACGGGCTTCGCCCTCCGAGGTGCGAGTGGTTCTCGACTCTCGAAACGCAGTGATCTCGCTTCTCGCCTCTTTTCCACAAGGAAAAAAAACACCAGCCCGAGGGCTGGTGTTTTACAATCAACACTAAAAGTGTTTACCGAAACTGAATTACTCAGCTGGTACAACTTGTAGGTTAACTGTAGCAAATACTTCAGAGTGAAGTTGGATGCTGATTTCGAACTCACCAGTGTTGCGTAGAGCACCTTCTGGAAGACGAACTTCGCTCTTAGCTACTTCAACGCCAGCCGCAGTGATTGCGTCAGCGATGTCACGAGTACCGATAGAACCGAACAGCTTACCTTCGTCACCAGCTTTAGAAGCGATAACAACTGCTTCTAGAGCGTTAACTTTCTCAGCACGAGCCTGTGCAGCAGTTAGTTGCTCAGCAACTTTAGCTTCTAGTTCAGCGCGACGAGCTTCGAACATTTCAACGTTAGACTTAGTTGCCATAACTGCTTTACCTTGTGGGATAAGGAAGTTACGAGCGTAGCCAGATTTAACGTTTACAGTATCGCCAAGACCACCTAGGTTACCGATTTTATCAAGTAGAATAACTTGCATTGTTTAATCCTCTTTTAATAAACCGACCGATTACTGATGCTTATCAGTGTACGGTAGTAGTGCTAGGTAGCGTGAACGCTTGATAGCGCGAGCTAGTTGACGCTGGTACTTAGCGCTTGTGCCAGTGATACGGCTAGGTACGATTTTACCAGCTTCAGTGATGTAGTTTTTAAGAGTTGCTACGTCTTTGTAATCAATCTCTTGTACGCCTTCTGCAGTGAAACGGCAGAATTTACGACGACGGAAGAAACGAGCCATGGGCTATCTCCTGATCTTAAATTTGAGTGATGTTGTCGGCATGAAGCACTAATTTACCAACGCCATTTCGGCCGGTTTGATAAGCGACAAAGCCGCCCACCTTAATGCTACTGCCTGATACTAAGTTCTGAGTTAATGCTTGTGACCTAGGTCCGCTTACTACCACTGGCATGCGACAAAACACTTGCCTGGGAAGATCCGCTTCGATAACGGTTGAGCGATGCTCAAGCCAGAATCGACAGTGTTCAATGCCACTGGGACTTTTAGACCGAATAGGAGGTTTGACAATCGTGCCACTGAGCTCCATTCGATTGGTCATCAAAGAAATTACTCAGCAGCTGCTTCTGGCTTAGACTCAGAACGCTCTTCGCGACGAGGAGCACGCTCAGCACGCTCTTCTTTTTGCTTAAGCATGATAGACTGCTCAGTTACCGCTTTCTTAGTACGCATGATCATGTTACGTAGAACTGCATCGTTGAAACGGAAAGCAGTTTCTAGCTCATCGATTACAGCTTGGTCAGCTTCAACGTTCATTAGAACGTAGTGAGCTTTGTGAAGCTTGTTGATTGGGTAAGCCAGTTGACGACGACCCCAGTCTTCTAGACGGTGGATAGTACCGCCAGCTTCAGTGATAGTACCAGTGTAACGCTCGATCATGCCAGCAACTTGCTCGCTTTGATCAGGGTGCACCATGAATACGATTTCGTAATGACGCATAGGTTGCTCCTTACGGATTAGTAGCTTCCAAAATGGCCCGGTCATCCAGAGGAAGCAAGGAACGAATAAATTGACCGAGAAATAAGAGTCGCGAATAGTACAGAATGCAAGCAGAGATAGCAAGATAAATCTTGCGAGAGGCGAGAGGCGAGAGGCGAGAGGCGAGAGGCGAGAGGCGAGAGGCGAGAGGCGAGAGGCGAGAGGCGAGAGGCGAGAGGCGAGAGGCGAGAGGCGAGAGGCGAGAAAATTTCCCAACCCTGACCACCGCTGTCAAGTGTTCTACTATCTCGAGCGCAGCGTACTCGCAGTGGAACGATCTCGATTCTCGAAACGTAGTGATCTAAAAAAGGGAAGCCTAAGCTTCCCTTTTTTCAAGATGCGGTCTTCAATCAAATTGAAGAGCTGCAAGACTCAACTAAAAATTAGTCGAAGATCTTAGCAACAACACCAGCACCTACAGTACGGCCACCTTCACGGATCGCGAAGCGTAGACCTTCGTCCATAGCGATTGGAGCGATTAGTTCAACAGTCATTTGAACGTTGTCGCCTGGCATTACCATTTCAACGCCTTCTGGAAGCTGGATGTCACCTGTTACGTCAGTTGTACGGAAGTAGAACTGTGGACGGTAGCCTTTGAAGAAAGGAGTGTGACGGCCGCCTTCGTCTTTAGAAAGTACGTATACTTCAGACTCGAACTTAGTGTGTGGGTTGATTGAGCCAGGAGCTGCAAGAACTTGACCACGCTCAACTTCGTCACGCTTAGTACCACGTAGAAGTGCACCAACGTTCTCACCAGCACGACCTTCGTCAAGAAGCTTACGGAACATCTCAACACCAGTACAAGTAGTCGTTGTAGTTTCTTTGATACCTACGATTTCTACTTCGTCACCTACAGTTAGGATACCGCGCTCGATACGACCAGTTACAACTGTACCACGACCTTGGATCGAGAATACGTCTTCGATTGGTAGTAGGAACGGCTGATCTACTGCACGCTCTGGCTCTGGGATGTAAGAATCTAGAGCTTCTGCTAGCTCAACGATCTTGTCTTCCCACTGCTTCTCACCATTTAGTGCACCAAGAGCTGAACCTTGGATTACTGGTAGGTCGTCACCTGGGAATTCGTACTCAGATAGAAGTTCACGAACTTCCATTTCTACTAGTTCTAGTAGCTCTTCATCGTCAACCATGTCACATTTGTTCATGAATACGATGATGTATGGGATACCAACCTGACGGCCTAGTAGGATGTGCTCACGAGTCTGAGGCATTGGGCCGTCAGTTGCAGCAACAACTAGGATACCACCGTCCATCTGTGCAGCACCTGTGATCATGTTCTTAACATAATCCGCGTGTCCTGGACAGTCTACGTGTGCGTAGTGACGAGTTGGAGTGTCGTACTCAACGTGAGAAGTTGCGATTGTGATACCGCGCTCACGCTCTTCTGGAGCGTTATCGATAGATGCGAAGTCTTTCGCTTCACCGCCGTACACTTTAGCTAGAGTAGTACAGATTGCAGCAGTTAGAGTTGTTTTACCGTGGTCAACGTGGCCGATTGTACCAACGTTAACGTGCGGTTTCGTACGTTCAAATTTTTCTTTAGACACGATCGTGTTCCTTCCTAGTTATGATTCGTCGCGGACTGAATTGACCGGGACGCGCCAGAATTTGCTATTTTATGCGCCAACGTGCGTCAGCGCAATATTTGGACGCTTCGATCTTTAAAAAAAGCACAGACTTTTTTATAGATCAAGCGACCAGATTAGTAACCTCGTTCTGCAACGATTTTATCTGCGAAGTTTTTCGGTACTTCAGCGTACTCATTAAACTCCATAGAGTAAGACGCACGGCCTTGAGTTGCAGAGCGCAGGTCGGTTGCGTAACCAAACATTTCAGATAGTGGTACTTGTGCACGGATGATCTTAAGACCAGCCACACCCTCGTCCATACCTTCGATGATGCCGCGACGACGGTTGATATCACCAACCACGTCACCCATCCAGTCTTCTGGAGTGGTTACTTCAACATTCATCATTGGCTCAAGAAGCACTGGGTTCGCTTCTAGTGCACCCTTCTTGAATGCCATCGAGCCAGCAATTCTAAATGCCACCTCGTTTGAGTCCACGTCGTGGAAAGAACCGTCAAACAGAGTCGCTTTAATGTCAAGCACTGGGTAACCAGCCACAACACCGCTGTTCATCTGCTCTTCGATACCTTTCGATACCGAGCTGATGTATTCCTTCGGAATCACACCGCCAACGATCTCGTCGACGAAGACAAAACCTTCACCCAACTCTGCAGGCTCCAGTTTGATCCATACGTGACCATACTGACCGCGACCACCAGATTGACGTACAAACTTACCTTCCACTTCCGCGCTGCCGCGGATAGTTTCTCGGTACGCCACCTGAGGCTTACCAACGTTACAGTCAACGCTAAATTCACGCTTCATGCGATCAACGATGATGTCTAGGTGAAGCTCACCCATACCTGAGATCAGAGTCTGGCCTGTCTCGTCATCGGTTTCAACACGGAACGACGGGTCTTCAGCTGCTAGTTTACCCAGCGCGATACCCATTTTTTCTTGGTCGGCTTTTGAGCGAGGCTCTACCGCGATCTGGATTACGGGTTCAGGGAACTCCATACGCTCCAGAATGACCTTATGGCCAGCATCACACAGCGTGTCACCGGTGGTGACTTCTTTCAAACCGATGGCAGCTGCAATGTCACCCGCGCGAACTTCTTTCACTTCTTCACGCTTGTTTGAGTGCATTTGTACAATACGGCCGAAACGCTCTTTTTTCTGTTTCACAGAGTTGTAAACAGCATCGCCAGAATTTACTACGCCCGAGTAAACACGCATAAAGGTTAGCGTGCCCACAAATGGGTCAGTCGCAATCTTAAACGCTAGAGCTGAGAACGGTTCGTTGTCGTCAGCATGACGCTCAACTTCTTTTTCAGACTCATCAACGCCTTTGATTGCTGGAACATCGACTGGTGATGGCAGGTATTCGATTACCGCATCAAGAACGGCTTGCACGCCTTTGTTCTTAAATGCACTACCACAGGTTGCCAGTACGATTTCGTTGTTCAATGTACGAGTACGCAGACCTTGCTTGATCTCAGCCTCAGACAGTTCACCCTCTTCTAGGTACTTATCCATCAGCTCTTCGTTGGCTTCCGCCGCCGCTTCAACAAGGTTAGTGCGGTACTCTTCCGCCATCTCAATCATGTCAGCTGGGATGTCTTCGTAAGTGAAGGTCATACCCATGTCATCTTCAGACCAGTTGATCGCCTTCATCTTAATCAGGTCAACTACGCCCTTGAACTCTTCTTCCGCACCAATGTTCAATTGGATTGGCACAGGGTTCGCGCCAAGGCGGTTCTTGATTTGCTCAACAACGCGTAGGAAATCTGCACCCGCGCGGTCCATCTTGTTAACAAATACCATGCGTGGAACGTGGTACTTGTCTGCTTGACGCCAAACGGTTTCAGATTGTGGCTCTACACCAGATGAACCACAGAATACAACCACGGCACCATCAAGTACGCGCAGCGAGCGCTCTACTTCAATCGTAAAGTCAACGTGTCCAGGAGTATCGATGATGTTGATGCGGTGATCTGGGAATTGCGCTTCCATACCACGCCAGAAGGTCGTAGTAGCAGCCGAAGTGATGGTAATACCACGCTCCTGCTCTTGCTCCATCCAGTCCATCGTCGCAGCACCATCGTGTACTTCGCCAATTTTGTGTGAGAGACCTGTGTAGAACAGAATACGTTCACTAGTGGTAGTTTTACCGGCGTCTACGTGAGCGACAATACCGATGTTACGGTAGCGCTCGATGGGTGTTTTACGAGCCACGATAGAATCCTCTTCATGTGGTACATAGGGACTATTGCTATGTCGAGAGGCAACAAAAATGTAAAATTTCCATATTTAATAGAAATTTCTGGGCCTCAGATATAGCAATAGTTCCTAGCTTGCGCATAGGAACTATTGGGGTGCTGCGAGCAAGCTCGCAGCACGACAAAGTCATTACCAGCGGTAATGAGCGAACGCTTTGTTCGCGTCTGCCATCTTATGAACGTCTTCACGTTTCTTAACAGCAGTACCTTTGTTTTCTGACGCGTCTAGCAATTCAGCAGCTAGGCGTGCAGCCATAGATTTTTCACCACGCTTACGCGCAGCTTCAACCAACCAACGCATAGCAAGTGCGTTACGGCGAACCGGACGTACTTCTACAGGTACTTGGTAAGTTGAACCACCTACACGGCGAGATTTAACCTCTACCGCTGGGCGAACATTTTCAAGAGCTTCTTCAAAAATAGCTAGATGGTCTTTACCAGACTTCTCAGCCATAGTGTCTAGTGCAGTGTAAATGATTTTCTCTGCAGTAGATTTTTTACCGTCAACCATAAGGATGTTAACGAATTTTGCCAGCAGTTCAGATTTGAACTTTGGATCTGGAAGGATCTTACGCTGACCGATGACGCGACGACGTGGCATGGATATTCTCCGTTGTCTTCTTCAGGTTATCCAAAACTTTACAGTTTCTTCAAAAATTAAAAATAATTTAGTGTTTGGCCTTACTTAACGGGGAACCATTAAGACTTAGGACGCTTCACACCGTACTTAGAACGACCTTGTTTACGGTCATTAACGCCTGCACAGTCAAGTGCACCACGAACAGTGTGGTAGCGAACACCCGGAAGGTCTTTAACACGACCACCGCGGATTAGAACAACTGAGTGCTCTTGAAGGTTGTGACCTTCACCGCCGATGTATGATGTTACTTCGAAACCGTTTGTTAGACGTACACGACATACTTTACGTAGTGCCGAGTTAGGTTTTTTAGGTGTAGTTGTGTAAACACGAGTACATACACCACGTTTTTGTGGACACGCTTCTAGCGCTGGCACGTTGCTTTTAGCAACTTGCTTCACGCGAGGCTTACGTACCAACTGGTTAATAGTTGCCATTAACTAGCTCCTGATTTACTGAAAGTAAGCTTTGTGAAAAATCTTGCCCTAATCACAAGTGGTAATTAGGGACGCAAAATTCTATTCAGAGGGGAGAGGTGTGTCAAGAAATATACAGATCTTTTTTGCTTATAAAGCAATCTAAATGCAAATCTGGGTGTGAAATACGCTAGGTCGAGAGCGAAACACACCTAGTTAAGAGTAGAGCGATCCTGATTGTGTGCGGGATCCACCTAGCTGAGAGTGATTGACTGCAGATGCTCTGCTGTTAACTGAACAAACCCAGCAAAATCGACCTCAGAAATCGAAGGACTGACTCGGCTTTCAATGCCACGTGCCTGCAGGTCTTCTTTGAGCACAAATGTCGTCAGCCCTTTCAAACCGACAAATGCGCGATGCTGCGCGATACTGGCATAGACCGCACCTTCCACCAGTAATATCGCGTCGTGCTCACCACTGAGCACCGACAGATGCTCAATCGCGGTCACGGACTTAACAATAAATAGCATCTTTGCTCTCTTAAAACGTCAAAACGGATTTGCACTGAGCCAGCTGAGCTTGAAAGTCATCGCGTTCAAGCAGCTCGACATCAATGATCAGGTCAGCATTGGCACAGCCACGCTCAGCAAGAGACTGCTTACACACATAAACCTGCTCGATATCGTAGAGATCGAACAGCTTCATCATAGGTGCATAATCTTTGCTCAAGATAACCTCTGGCTGTTGGCCACGCAGCAGTTGCAACACGCCATCGCCACAGAACATGACCTTGATTGAATCACAATAGGCCGAAGCGGCCAGCAGGGCATCGATACCCTCTCGCCCGCGGCTCTGCCCATGTGGGGCACTAAAAAAAAGGTAACCTAGGCTTGTCAAAACTGCACCACTCTATCTTGGGTCAACATGGCTTCTGCAAGACTACCAAGACCGGCTTGCGTAAAGTGCTCAGCCAAATTGTGCTGCTCGAGCCCATGTTGGCGAGCCTCGCCCTCACTGATGATGCCACGACGTAGCGCCGCAGCAACGCAGGTTTCCAGGCGAACGCTGTGCTGCTCGGCAAGTTGTTGCCAACCACCAACCAGGTCAAACTCGTCGTTTGCTGGCAGGGTCAACGCCGACCCATTACTGACGCCATCCTGATAGAAAAACACACTCACCAGTTGATGCCCTTGCTCAATTAAGCTTCGGGCAAAAAGCAACGCATTACGCGCCGATTGGCTGCCGTACGCTGCGCCATTAACAACTAGGGTGTAACTTAGTGGTGTCAAATCTCGTCATCCTCAGTCTTACGCTGACGAATATAAAGATAGACGGTATGTTTGGAAATATTCAATCGATCGGCAACACGGTTAATCGCATCTTTGATGTCGAAGATCCCTTTGTCATACAGCTCCATTACGATCTGACGATTCTTGGTGTTGTTCGAGACCGATTTATCAGCATTTATCTCTTCGATGGTGCGTTCAACCGTCTGATCCACCAGCTCTTCAACATCGCTGGCAAAGTTAACCGACGAGGCCGCTTGCTTAGCTTCTTCATTTGGCATGAACGACTGCAGCACCTGTGAGAATGGCGCATCCAGGTTGACGTTGATACACAACAGGCCAATAACGCGGTTATCACCGTTACGAATGGCAACGGTAATTGACTTCATCAGCACCCCACCCTTGGCGCGAGTGAAGTAAGAGCGTGAGAAGTTTCGCTCAGAGCCCTCAATATCTTTAAGCATCTTCAATGCAAGGTCGGTGATCGGCGAGCCCACTTGACGCCCGGTATTCTCACCATTGGCGATCTTTATCGCCGAGGTGTTAAGATCTTCTAGCGAGTGCAACACGATCTCACAAAAAGGACCGATTAGGCTCGCAATCCCATCGACCACAGCCTCGTACGATTTCAAGATGATCTTATCGTGCTCGCTAAATGGCATCGCATTAACCGACTCCATCTCAAGCAAAGCATCGACATTAATCGCTTCTGTTGATGTCACTCTCTTTCCCCCGATTCACACTGCCCAAAAAGCTTCATCCATACATCTGCCATCGCGACAGGAAAATGGATTCTGCTGGGCACAAATTCAACAAATTAATGTAAGTTTATCAGAAAATTTTAATCAAACACCTATCTATTGGCGCAATCTCTCGGTCATTTCGCGAATATTCGAACTCCGCCACGTAAAAAGCCCAGCACGAGGCTGGGCTTTGATAGAGGTGAAGATAAGTCAGCTTATTCTTCTACATCAACAATTTGTACTAGCTCTACTTCAAATACTAGCGTTGAGTTTGCCGGGATAGTCGGTGTGTCTTGATCGCCGTATGCAAGCTCAGGTGGGATAACAAATTTGAACTTAGAACCGACAGGCATTAGCTGAACGCCCTCAGTCCAACCTTGAATCACGCGATTCAATGGGAAAGTCGCAGTCTCGCCGCGATCGTATGAACTATCAAATTGAGTACCATCGATCAGAGTACCTTTGTAGTGTACTTCAACCGTTGCGCTTTCTGCTGGCTTGTCGCCTTCCGCCGCTTCGATAACTTGGTAAAGTAGACCTGATTCAGTCTTTACTACACCGTCTTGCTGCTCAAATTCAGCGCGGAAGTCATCGCCTGCTTGTTGAGTTTCAGCCGCTTGCTCTGCAGCTTGAGCTTGTAGTGACTCAGACACGCGCTGGTCTAGAGACTCTAACGCTTGACGCGTTTCTTCCTCAGAAAGCTGAGATTCAGCAGTGAATACGTCTTCGATACCTTTTAGTACCAATTCCTTTTTGAGCTCGATTCCTAGCTCTGCTGGCTTATCGATGGTGCTGGTTAGGTAAGTAGCAAAAGATGCACCAATTGCGTAAGCCGCTTTATCATCCTCTGATTCAAAGTTCGCTGCTGCGACTGTTTGAACTTGCTCGGTTTGTGCTTCAGCCGCAACAGGGGCTTTCGACTCTTCTTCTTTCTGACAACCAACCGCAAGCAAAACTGTTGCTGCAAGTAGTGAAACTTTAAACGTAGATTTCATTAAATTCTCCAATTGATTCGGATTCAATCTGGTAGTGATTTGTTAAATATAACAGCCATTACGTTTGGCGTGTACAACAGAGATGCACCACTATAGACTCGTAATTAGCAATTATCCCTATAAATTAAGTCAATAATTTGTCAGTTACACGATTTCTAGCTAAAAACATCTCATGGATCAGCTTATTAGCCCTCAACGGCTGCCTTTTTGGTCCAGCGCAAACCACCTCTTGGGAGCTCGAACCACAAGGGGCATCAAGTTTTGCACTCAGCCGTGACGCGCACTTTGCCCTGACATACTCTCCAGATAATCAACTAGTTATCTGGGACCTAAAACAAAATAGCAAATTAGCCGACCTAGGTCACCTAGACGCAAGCTCCAGCCGTGTCTCACGAATGCGAATCTCAGATAGTGGTCGCTTTGCCGTGACGGCGGGGCAAACCAACTTCGCCGTATGGGATCTCGGTTGGGCCCAATCTCAAGGCTTGTGGTCCATCTCCGATGGGCTGATTCGTGATGCTGATATCGCTAATCATGGTCAACAGGTTCTTCTGGGCCTAACCAATGGCAAGGCAATCCACGTGGACTTAGTCACCGGCAGGCGCATAGAGTTCCTTGCCCATAATGAAAAAG
Source organism: Vibrio sabulosilitoris (assembly GCF_055391395.1). Lineage (NCBI taxonomy): Bacteria > Pseudomonadati > Pseudomonadota > Gammaproteobacteria > Vibrionales > Vibrionaceae > Vibrio > Vibrio sabulosilitoris. The sequence goes on along the minus strand of NZ_AP029599.1, from coordinate 783,785 downwards.
TGAACTCGGTCGCAATTGCGGCCAATGGCCGTTATGCACTCACTGGGGGGAATGACTACCATGCCTACCTATGGGATACCGAAACTGGTCATATCCTACGTACCTTTACCCATCAAAACCGAGTCAATCGAGTCGCGCTGCAGCGAGATGGACGTCTTGCTTTTACCTCTGATGGGGGCAATATGGCCGTGATTTGGGATTTGACAACGGGTGAGCAAGTGAGTGAACTAAAGAGCCTATCAAGGCAGTTGATCTTCTCGAGCGCTCGCTTTTCAGATGATGGTCACTGGCTGGTGACTGGAACACCCTCAGGTAGGATCACCGTTTGGGATACGCAAAGTGGCAAAAAAGTACAACAGATGCAGGCCCAAGCACAAAAAGATACCCGACCTGCGCGCGCGGTAGTGTATGATGCGGCCTTTACTGATCACCAGCAGATAGTCGCTGCAACATCGGCGGGTATTGCACAAGCATGGGAGTTTCGACCTTAGTCATGACCGATACAGACAACAACGCATCCCTCACCACTCAAGCGTTAGACCAACGAGTCAATGATCTTGAGTGTCAGTTGGCATTCCAAGAACAGACGATTGAAGAGCTCAATCACGCCCTGAGCCAACAACAACTTCTGATCACCAAGATGCAAGATCAGATGAAGTATGTAGTGGGTAAGGTGAAGAACCTAGACAGCTCAAACCTCGCTGACCCATCAGAAGAGACCCCACCACCGCACTACTGATGGTTAGCTGAAGTAGGTACTTAGCTAAAGCCATTACCTAGCTAAAAAAAGACACCATCACCAAACCGCTAACGACCAAGCAGCCACCCAATCTTCGCAGTTGGCTGTCTGGTTGTGCAACGATCTCACGCAGCATCGCTCGCCAACCATTTGGTACCAGTAATGGCCCTAAGCCCTCAATGATAAGCACTAACCCCAGTGCCAACCAAATTGCATTAGACACACTGTTCCCCTTATTTCTAACTTGATACTAAAACAAAAGGCCCCCATCAGGGAGCCTTTGATATAGACACAGGTAAGCGCTATTAGTTCTGTGCCGCGCTACCGTGAGAGTTGTTCATGTACTGGAAGAAGTCACTCTTTGGATCAAGAACGAGGATATCGCTCTTGTCGCTAAATGAATTCTCGTAAGCACGTAGCGAACGAATAAAGCCAAAGAACTCAGGGTCTTTGCTGTACGCATCTGAGTAAACTTTTGCAGCTTCTGCATCGGCCTCACCGCGCGTAACACGAGCAGTACGGTCTGCCTCAGCAAGTACTGTCGCTACCTCTAGTTCAGCTTGCGCTCGGATAACCTCAGCTTTTTCACGACCTTGCGAACGGTGGCGACGCGCCACTGACTCACGCTCTGCGCGCATACGCTGATAGATAGACTCACTGATCTCATCCGGGAGGTTGATTTTCTTCATTCGGAAGTCAAACACCTCTACGCCCAAGTCAGCCATCGCACTTTCACTGGTACCAAGCAGTACGTTTTCCATGATCTTATCCCGCTCACCGTCGATCTCTAGCGCTTGAAGGGCGGCTTCAGTCACAATCTCTTCATCTTCTAGAGAGTCAGGTAGAACGTCTTGGTTACGTGGACCTGACACAATCTGCTTGATCTCGCGTGAACCAATCTCCGAACGCAACACGTCCATCACTTTTCGTTCAAGAAGCGCCTCAGCAGTAAGGTTGTTACCACCACCAGTACTCAAGTAGAAACGTCCAAAGTCTGCGATTCTCCACTTCACATAGGTATCAATAAGCACATCTTTTTTCTCAGACGTTACGAAACGGTCAGTGCGGCCTTCCATGGTTTGAATACGTGCTTCAAGTGTCTTCACACGATCAAACAAAGGCATTCTAAAGTGCAGACCTGGCTCGTAGATACGAGAAACACCGTTATCATCAAGTACGCGACCAAAACGAATCACCATGCCACGCTCGCCTTCTTGAACAACGAACATAGACATCAGCAATAGCGCTAACGCGACAACCAATACAGGGATCATTAATTTACGCATGATTAGAATCTCCCTTCACGAGTGTCTGTAGAGCGCGAACCAGATGAGGTTTGAATTGGCGCTTGTTGTTCCAGTTCGATTGCATCGTAGCCTGCTGATGAGCGCTGAGTACGCTTGGTCTCAGTACGACCTTCGCCAGCGAGCTTATCAATTGGCAAGTACAGAAGATTACCGCTTGATTCAGAGTCAATCAGTACCTTAGACGAGCTAGTGTATACCTGCTCCATCGTATCAAGATACAGACGGTTGCGCGTCACTTCCGGCGCTGCCTGGTATTCAGGTAGTAGCTTCTCAAACTGCGCCACTTGACCCAAAGCTTCATTGACGATGCGCTCAGAGTAACCAAGGGCTTCTTTCTTCAAACGTTCAGCTCGACCAGTTGCTTTAGGCAGGATGTCGTTACGATAGGCCTCGGCTTCACGCTCAAAACGCTCCTCATCCTCACGTGCAGCAATCGCATCATCGAAGGCATCTTTCACTTGCTCAGGCGGACGTGCCGACTGGAAGTTGACGTCAACGATCACAATCCCCATATCGTAAGCGTCAACAATTTCGTTCAAGGTCTCTTGTGTGCTTTGACGAATTTGTTGACGGCCACTGGTCAGAATGCTGTCCATCAACGAATCACCAATTACCGCACGCAAAGCAGAATCGGTCGCTTGACGTAAGCTGTCATCGGCATCAATCACAACGTAAAGAGACTTGTATGGGTCGGCGATACGGTACTGAACGTCCATCGCCACCGTCACGACGTTTTCATCCTTGGTCAACATCAGACCTGATGAGCGCAGTGAGCGGATCTCCTGAACGTTGACCGGTTCCACATCATCGATGAAATATGGACGCCAGTTTAGGCCTGGATCGACCACGCGGTCATATTTACCCAGACGCAATACCACGCCTCGCTCGGCTTCACCAATCGTGTAGAAACCGGCAAATACCCAAATAACGATGGCAATCAAAGCGACAACGCCGAATCCTAAGAATCCGCCATTAGCCGATGATGAACCATTGCCACCACCACCAAACTTACCACCCAGTTTTTGACTTAGTTTGCTGAAAACTTCATCCAAATCTGGTGGTCCTTGCTCACGGCCACCAGGTTTCTGGTCACCACGATTGTTGTTACCCCAAGGGTCATTATCGCGGCCATTATTGCCGTTATTATTACCAGGCTCGTTCCACGCCATTAGTAAGCTCCATCATTTGATATGACGTTATACTGTAGCAGTCATTTAAGTAACTATAAAGTCACGTAAAACTGCCCCTTCTCTTTTTTCAAGTCGCTGCCAGTCGACACTTTGCATGCGGATATCGATCAGAAGATTCCCTTGCTCGTCGTAGCCTTCACTCAGAATACATTTCTTTTCAAAAAAGGCACTCCGGATTCGGCCTTGAAAAGCTGGCGGTATCTGCAGCTTATATTCCACCATTTGACTGGCAAGACGCTCTTTCAATGCCTCAAAGAGCAAATCCATTCCCTGGTCAGCCATGGCTGAAACCCAGACAGTAGTAGGCACGCCCTCCTCATCTCTTTCGATACGAGGTTTTTGCCCTTCGAGATTATCGATTTTGTTCATCACCACAAGCGTGGGTACTTCCGAGGCTTCTATCTCCTCAAGAACTTCATGAACAGCATGAATATTCTCACGAAAACGCTCGTCACTGGCATCAACAACGTGTAACAAAATGTCAGCTTCTTGCGTTTCTTGTAATGTCGCCTTAAACGCAGCGACCAGGTCATGAGGTAGGTGACGAATAAAACCTACCGTATCCGCCAAGATGGCCGGCCCGACCTCTTTCAGCTCAATCTTACGCAAGGTTGGATCAAGCGTTGCAAACAACTGGTCAGCGGCATAAACGCCCGCTTGTGTGATGCGATTGAACAGGGTGGACTTACCTGCGTTGGTATAACCAACCAAGGATACCGTAGGGATCTCGGCGCGTTGGCGAGCTCGTCGTCCTTGTTCACGCTGCTTGGAGACTTTCTCCAAACGGCGCAGTATCGCTTTAATTCGGTCACGCAGTAGGCGTCTGTCTGTCTCAAGCTGGGTTTCACCCGGGCCACGCAGACCAATACCACCTTTCTGTCGCTCCAAGTGGGTCCATCCACGAATCAATCGAGTCGAAATGTGTCTCAGCTGCGCAAGCTCGACTTGCAACTTACCTTCATGTGTTCTCGCTCGCTGAGCAAAGATATCAAGGATCAAGCCAGTACGATCGAGCACACGACAATGACACAGTGCTTCGAGATTTCGTTCTTGGGCTGGGGAAAGGGAGTGATTAAAAATCACAATATCGGCTTCGACTCGCTGAACTGCTTCAGCAATTTCTTGGGCCTTACCCTCTCCGACGTAATACTTGGGGTGAGGTGACTGACGGCTACCGGTGATCACCTGTAGCGTATCGACACCCGAGGAAGACGCCAGCATTTCAAACTCGACTAGGTCTTCCCATTCACCCTCTTGCGTGAAGTTGATATGAACAAGTACGGCTCGCTCACCGGCTTCATAACGGTCAAACAAGCGTTCAACTCCTTATTATTTTATTGTAGATCAGAGATTAATCTTCCGATTTTTCTTGAGGACGATCGCCTTGAGGACGGTCACCGCTGTGATGGCTAACTGGACGAGCCGGTACAACCGTAGAGATTGCGTGCTTGTACACCATTTGGTTTACCGTGTTCTTCAACAAGATCACGAACTGATCAAAAGACTCGATTTGACCTTGTAGCTTGATGCCGTTTACCAGATAAATTGATACTGGGATACGCTCGCGGCGTAACGCATTTAGGAATGGGTCTTGTAAAGATTGCCCCTTAGCCATTTTATTTTCCTTATTTGAATTATGTTGTTGTTATTTAGCTAGTGGTGCTTTGCAATAGAATTGCGCTGCCTTTGCATCTGAGCTAAACAGTAATCAAGTGATCACCTTAAGTAAGAATGATCTCCTGCGCAAAAGCAAAAATATTATACACTGTATTCTCAATCGGTGGCGATTGCCTGTGACAGAGTTTCTAAAGCGTGATCAATATTTTCGCTATCCAACCAAGTGAGATCATCCCAGCTGCGCAACCAGGTGACTTGCCTCTTGGCTAATTGACGAGTGGCGCACACACCGCGGAAAATTGCTTCCTCAAGTGTGGCGTTCCCGTCCAAGTAGTCCCACATCTGCCGGTAACCGACACAACGGATAGAAGGAAGATCGGAGTGAAGATCCTCACGCTGATAGAGCGCTTGCATCTCCTGTTCAAATCCAGCTTCCACCATCTTATCGAATCTAAGTTCAATCCGGCGATGCAGCTCTGCCCTATCCTTGGGAGCGATTGCAAACTGCTTAACACGGTAAGGCAGTGATTCACCTTTAGTTTGTGTCAGCTCAGTTAGAGTTTTACCTGAAATCCTATAAACTTCCAATGCCCGAGACAATCTTTGTGGATCATTCGGGTGAATTCTTTGTGCTGATACGGGATCAATCTCTCGAAGTTGGTCGTGTAATGCCTGCCAACCCCGTTCCTGACTCTCTTTCTCAATCTGCTGCCTTATCTCAGGATTGGCCGCGGGTAGTGGCGATAACCCCTCAAGCAAGGCTTTGTAATACAACATTGTGCCGCCCACCAACAATGGGATCTTACCCTTAGAAACGATGTCGGCCATCTCTTTTAGTGCATCACGGCGAAAGTCAGCCGCAGAGTAGGCCTCACTTGGGTCTAAGATATCAATCAGGCGATGTGGCGCTTGGGCTAACTCGTCTGCATCTGGCTTTGCTGTGCCGATATCCATACCGCGATAGATCAAAGCCGAATCCACGGAGATAATCTCAACGGGATAGCGCTGTCTTAGGCGAATGGCCAAATCTGTCTTGCCGGAGGCGGTTGGCCCCATCAAAAACAGTGCAAGTGGTAATTTTTCGTTCATAGTGTAAAAGCAGATATCGTATCGGTGAAGTCGATGCCAATGATTAATTTCGGATCGTCTACAGGTAGTTGACCATGCCAGAGCTGCTCCAGTTCCCCAATTATTTGAACCGCCTCGGATAAAGTGTAGCTAGGTTTCTCAATAATGATCTGATTCACCAGCCATTTCGTTACCTGTTTGACGGATTGAGGATCTTGCTCCAAACAATTTTGAGCCGCGTACGATAACAGATCTGGGATCAGTTGTTGAAGGTTTTGTTGTCGTATCGGTTGCGGTACGGCAATCACCATCAAGGTCGACTTATCCCTTGCAACCAACTTGATCCCCAACTGCAACAGCGTGCTCTGGAGTGCCTCTTGTGCTTTATACTGCGCTGGATCGACCTTTAGCGCCAAAGGGATCAGCAAAGGCTGCATAGTTAAAGGACCTTGTCTTGGGCTTAATTGACCGAGTAAGCGCCACCACTGCGCTCGAGGGATCGACAACATTGAGCACTGATCATCAAGGTGGATCAAAAGATGCTTGTGCTCAATCACACACACTGCCTTGCCAAAACGTTCCGCTGAAACCTTTATTCCTTTCGCCTTGGGCAAGTCACGTTTGGACACGTCACGCGTCTGCGCTGATGGATTGCCCCCAGCCTGTGGATCAGGCTGAGAAGTCTGCATCAGCTCTTGATAGGCCGCAACCTCATTAGCGGAGGGCGCGTTTTTTTGTGCCGCTGACGCTCCTGAGCCCGTCTCTCTTCTGCCGGGCGAGCTTGAGCGATTTGCTTGCCAATGATGGCGCGCCTCCCCCTCCTCGACTCTGTACTCAGCAACTCTTGGCCCCGCAGCTACTGCTCTGGACTCTGCGGGGGCAGAAGTGACCGATGCCTTGTTCGGGTAGGCCGGTGTTCGCTCTACCGCCTGCGACAACTGCTGCTCAATATTGGCATCACTCGTTGACACAGCAGACTCTGGCTGAGCATGATGGAAGGCTGACTCGGTTTGTTTGGGCGCCTCGATACTCAAGCTTTGCGCTAAGGCGCCCGCAAGGGCTTGATAAATAAAATCATGTACCAGGCGTGCTTGATGAAAACGCACCTCGTGTTTCGCCGGGTGAACATTCACATCAACCTGATGTGGGTCAATCTCGATAAACAGGATATAGGTTGCGTACTGCTCCGGTCGCAGCGTGCTCTCATAGCTTTGTCGGATCGCATGGTTGATCAACTTATCACGCATCATACGCCCGTTGACATAGCAGTACTGGAGATCGGCTTGCTGCCTCGCCCCCTCTGGCGTGGTGATCCAACCATGCAATTTTAGATCATTGTGCTCAAGCTCAACCTTGAGCATCGAGCGAACAAAGGCGCTACCACACACCGCACCAATACGCTTGGTCGCCTGAGCTTCGGTTTTCGCCGCGCGATATTGACGGATCATCTTGCCATTGTGGCGCAGGTTAATCGTTACATCAAAGCGACTTAGGGCGATGCGTTTAAGCAGTTCATCGATATGAGTGAACTCGGTCTTCTCTGTTTTGAGGAACTTACGCCGAGCTGGCGTGTTAAAGAACAGATCCAGAACCTCAACCGAGGTACCAACTGGGTGCGCAGCGGGTTGCAACTTGACTTCCATATCACGCCCCTCGGTATAACACGACCATGCCTCTTCCTGAGTTGCTGGACGCGAGGTTAGGGTTAAGCGTGCTACTGAGCTGATACTGGCCAGTGCCTCACCACGAAACCCCAAGCTAACGATCGCCTCAAGATCATCCAATGAATGAATTTTAGAGGTAGCATGACGGCTGAGCGCTAACCCCAACTCGTCTTTGACGATCCCCTTGCCATTGTCGCGCACGCGGATAAGCTTAGCGCCTCCCTTTTCGATATCGATATCGATACGGGTTGCGCCAGAGTCTAGGCTGTTTTCTACCAACTCTTTAACAACCGAAGCGGGGCGCTCAACCACCTCACCTGCTGCAATTTGGTTAGCCAGTCGAGCTGGTAAGATTTTGATCGTCATACTCGTACTACTTGTTAGGAATGATTAACACCTGCCCGACCGCAAGCTGATCGGAACGCAGGTTATTGGCCGTGCGAATACTCGCTACCGTGACACCATATTGACCAGCAATTTTACCAAGGAACTCCCCACGCTTGACCTTGTGTTGCTTGGGTGGAACATCTTTCACATTGACGGTGATCTTTAGCTTTTGTCCCAAACGCAGCGTGTCTGTCTTGAGGTTGTTTTCGCGCTTGATCGTGGCCACCGACACTTTGTAGTCTTGCGCCAGTTTGCCCAGATAGTCACCACGCTTTACGGTGTGCGTGACTGTCTTAGTCCGTAGTGCTGGGAGATTACTACTCGATGCAGCTCGACTAGCCGCTGGAATTTTTAACTCCTGACCAATCGCCAAACTACTGCTGGTTAGATTGTTGGCACTACGAATCGCCGACACGGTCGTGCCGTAGCGATTGGCAATAACCGATAAGCTCTCACCGCGCTGCACTTTATGTTGGACCGTGTTGCCGCGATTGGCAAATAAGGTTCCTGGCGGCGGCGTGCCCTCAAAATACTGAACAATCGCGGTGGTCAGTGCACGAGCCAGCTTATTTCGATGCTCCCGCTGGAACAGCAATCGCTCTTCTGTTGGGTTAGAGATAAAGCCTGTTTCTACCAATACCGAAGGAATGTCGGGTGATTTAAGCACCGCTAGGCTGGCATTGATAGGCTCTTTCTGGTGCAGGCGCGCCACCTTCCCCATCTCACGCAAGATTTTGGTTGCGACTTTATGCCCTTCACGCTGTGAGAATTGGAATTGCAGATCAATCACGGTTTGGCTGACGTTGCGATCCGTGCTGTTTCTACCCAGAAGCTCTGCCGCTCCACCAAGCAGTTGAGATTGCTCCTCGTGATTTTGCACCCATTTGGCGAGTTCTGAATTGGCACGCGACGTATTGAGGACGAACACCGAGGCCCCACGCGGTTGAGGTGAGTGGAATGCGTCGGCATGAATCGATACCAAAAGGTGAGCGCCGTTCTCCCTTGCCAGCTCAGAGCGTCGGTTAAGATTGACGAAGTAATCCCCTTGACGCGTCAGGACTGCTTTCATACCTGGGATAGCGTTGATGTTAGCGGCAAGCTTTTTAGATACCGCAAGCGTCACATGTTTCTCGTATTTTCGAGTCGGACCAATAGAGCCTGGGTCTTCCCCGCCATGCCCAGGATCGATTGCCACCACGATATCGGCATTGCCCACCAACTGTGAGGCATCTCGGCTGGCCTGGCTTGGAGAAGGCGTCGGTGCTGCCTTCTTCTCTGTGTGTGGCATATCGATCACCAATCGGTGTCCATATTGACCACCGGGCGTCGGGGCCAGCTTAAATAAATTGGGTGAGGTTTTATCTTTTAGCTCGAAGACCAAGCGGAAAGTTCCCTTTGAAGGCGGGGAGCTTTTACGAATGCGCTTAAGTACTGGGCTGTCAGTGATATCTACCGGTAGAGTTGCTGCCAGTTGCGTATTTTGCAGGTCGACAACAATACGATCGGGGCTGCTAAGCGTGAAAAAACTGTGTTTCGCCTCAGTTTTGAGATCGATGACCACTCGCGTCTCATCTGGCGATGGCCATACACGAATACTCTCCAGCACATTGGCCCAAGCGGTTGATGACACCAGCGCCATCAACACAAGAAAAGAAAAACCACGACTCCACATAACGAGTTATGCCAGCTCCATCTGTTCAACGAGTTTAATTCCATATTCCGACACACTGCGTAAAGTGGCTTTTCGCTGGGTGCCTTCATAGCGTATATCAATATGTAGATCTGGCTCGGGAAGCATTCCTTGTCCCTTCTCAGGCCACTCCACTAAGCAGATCGCATCATGAGTAAAATAGTCTCTAATCCCCATAAACTCGAGCTCTTCTGGATCAGCGAGACGGTAAAGATCAAAGTGATAAACCATCCAGTCAGCCAGTTGGTATGGCTCAACTAGCGTGTACGTTGGGCTTTTGACGTTGCCCTGATGACCAAGAGATCGGACAAAACCACGGCTAAATGTGGTTTTCCCGGCGCCAAGATCACCATGCAAATAAATGGTTGTCTGCTGAGTACAGCACTGTGCAAGATGATCCCCAAGCTTGATGGTATCTTGCTCGTCTTTAAGTAAAAATGTTTTTGATGTCATTTGATTTAGGTAATAAGTGTTGATCATCTTTGGCAGTTAATACTCTCACTATAGCGAGTATTTGCCTCTGACTATGTAAAAAGCCAGCTAATATTCAAGTATATATAATTCAGTGAATAGGAAATAGTCATACGCTGATAAATTGATCCTCAAGTCAGCCCTGTGACAATTTTTTGTGTCCTTTCGCAAGCAGATCCGCTAGGATCAGCGCCCCGCGAAAAAGGAGCGAGTTTGATGAACCTTACTGACCTAGCCAACCAGATAAAAACTTGGGGTATCGAGCTCGGCTTTGATCAAATCGGTATCACTGATGTGGATCTTAAAAACCATGAAGCCTACCTGCAAAATTGGCTAGATAAAGGCTACCACGGTGAGATGGACTGGATGGCACGTCACGGTATGATGCGCGCTCGCCCTGATGAGCTGCTTCCGGGCACAGTTAGAGTCATCAGTGCTCGAATGAACTATCTTCCTCCACAAGCCAAGTTTGCCGCAGATCTTAAAGACCGTCATGCGGGTTATATCAGCCGCTATGCCCTTGGTCGCGACTATCACAAGCTCGTGCGTAATCAACTTAAAAAGCTGGCGCAGAAGATCGAGCAAGAAGTCGAGCAACTGGGCTACCGTCCCTTTGTCGATTCCGCCCCGATTCTCGAACGCCCACTCGCAGAAAAAGCAGGATTAGGCTGGGTTGGTAAGCATTCGTTGCTACTGAATCAACAAGCGGGCTCTTGGTTCTTTCTCGGAGAGCTGCTCATCGACCTTCCCCTGCCTATCGATCCACCAAACTTAGGCGATTGTGGCCATTGTGTGGCCTGTAAAACCGCTTGCCCGACTCAGGCGATTGTCGACGATAAAGTGGTCGACTCAAGGCGCTGTATCTCCTATCTCACGATTGAGTATGACGGCATCATCGATGAAGCGTTACGTGAAGCTATCGGCAACCGTATCTACGGCTGTGATGACTGTCAGTTGATTTGCCCATGGAATCGCGAGACTCCAATCACAACCCATGACGACTTCCATCGCCGCGAAGATTTTAATGATGCCAGCTTGCTGAGTTTGTTCAGTTGGTCTGAAAGTGAATTTCTGCAACGAATGCAAGGCAGCGCAATTCGTCGAATTGGCTATACTCAATGGTTACGCAATATCACTATTGCGATTGGCAACGCTCCATATCAGCCTCAATACGTTACCGCATTACACGATAAACTGGGTATCAGCGATATGCTGGATGAGCATATTCATTGGGCAATTCAGCGACAAAAACAGCAACAATTACAGCAGACAGAGTTGAGCCGCAAACAACAACGGCTGATTAGGGTGGTTGAGAAAGGCCTTCCGCGCGATGCTTAACGTATGAAATAAGTCTCTACAGAATATGACCTATGTCTAAGTTTGATTAATGTGGAAAATGTTTTTTGTTTCTTGGTTTTTTCACCGGAAATGAAAGTTAGCCACATTATAAAAAAATGACAAAGATCAAAAAACCAGATGATGGATTGTCAACAAAATACAATCACACTTTCCAAAATTAGATTTTTTTCCATTTGAAACAACAGCTTACACAAGGGCAAATGTTGGCTATCTTAATTTGAAAACCAAATGATCTTGTGTAAGGGCACTTACTGACAAGTTTGATCTTACTTACCCACCAACTTATCCACAGGTCACGTATTGTGGATAACTCTGTGAATCAACAATAGAAAAACGTTCCACAGGGCTAGTAATTAAGGGCACTAAAGCGCTGACGACAACGCAGCGCATCCCTTAATCCACAGTGGAATTAAGTTTCAGGTCGGTATTTTGGGGGATTATGCTTCACAGCATGGGAAAGAACGATATCGGAAGATTGGTTGCGGGGGCCGGATTTGAACCGACGACCTTCGGGTTATGAGCCCGACGAGCTACCAAGCTGCTCCACCCCGCGTCCGATATTCACTGTTAAGCACAATGAGGGCTTTCAAACTGGAGCGACACACGAGGTTCGAACTCGTGACCTCAACCTTGGCAAGGTTGCGCTCTACCAACTGAGCTAGTGTCGCATATCAACAGCAAGTGCTATTGATTAAATTTGGTTGCGGGGGCCGGATTTGAACCGACGACCTTCGGGTTATGAGCCCGACGAGCTACCAAGCTGCTCCACCCCGCGTCCGATATTCACCATTCAAAGCATGATGATAGCTTTACTTTCCACCTTGAAGAAAGTGGAGCGACACACGAGGTTCGAACTCGTGACCTCAACCTTGGCAAGGTTGCGCTCTACCAACTGAGCTAGTGTCGCATATCAACAGCAAGTGCTATTGATTAAATTTGGTTGCGGGGGCCGGATTTGAACCGACGACCTTCGGGTTATGAGCCCGACGAGCTACCAAGCTGCTCCACCCCGCGTCCGATATTCACTGTTAAGCACAATGAGGGCTTTCAAACTGGAGCGACACACGAGGTTCGAACTCGTGACCTCAACCTTGGCAAGGTTGCGCTCTACCAACTGAGCTAGTGTCGCATATCAACAGCAAGTGCTATTGATTAAATTTGGTTGCGGGGGCCGGATTTGAACCGACGACCTTCGGGTTATGAGCCCGACGAGCTACCAAGCTGCTCCACCCCGCGTCCGATATTCACTGTTAAGCACAATGAGGGCTTTCAAACTGGAGCGACACACGAGGTTCGAACTCGTGACCTCAACCTTGGCAAGGTTGCGCTCTACCAACTGAGCTAGTGTCGCAATGTCATTGTTAAGTACAATGAGAACTTTAAGCTGGAGCGACACACGAGGTTCGAACTCGTGACCTCAACCTTGGCAAGGTTGCGCTCTACCAACTGAGCTAGTGTCGCAATGTCATTGTTGAGTACAATGAGAACTTTAAGCTGGAGCGACACACGAGGTTCGAACTCGTGACCTCAACCTTGGCAAGGTTGCGCTCTACCAACTGAGCTAGTGTCGCATATCAACAGCAAGTGCTATTGATTAAATTTGGTTGCGGGGGCCGGATTTGAACCGACGACCTTCGGGTTATGAGCCCGACGAGCTACCAAGCTGCTCCACCCCGCGTCCGATTTTCATCATTTAAAGCATGATGATAGCTATTCAAATTGGAGCGACACACGAGGTTCGAACTCGTGACCTCAACCTTGGCAAGGTTGCGCTCTACCAACTGAGCTAGTGTCGCTTTTTACAACGTTTCCGTCGTTTAGGGCTGCGAATTATAAGAGCATTTTTTTGTGATGCAAGTTCTTTTTCAAAAAAAAAATCATTTTTGATCAGAGTGATGAAAAAACACCCACTACGCATACCCTAAACTAGTGATTTCTATCAGTTAAAGATGATCAGATCGTAAAGATCGTTTCGCGATAATACTTCAATTCAGCTATGGATTCACGAATATCGTCCAACGCAAGGTGAGTGCCTTGTTTAGAAAAGCCATCCAACACCTCGGGCTTCCAGCGGCGGGTCAACTCTTTCAGTGTACTCACATCAAGGTAGCGGTAATGGAAGTACTGCTCAAGCTCAGGCATATGCTTGTATAGAAAACGGCGATCCTGACCAATACTGTTACCACAGATAGGTGATTGCCCCTTTGGTACCCACTGCTCTAAGAACTCAATCGTCTGACGAACCGCTTCTTGCTCATCAATATTACTGCTGCGTACACGCTCCACCAGCCCACTCGCGGTGTGGGTGTTGGTACACCAGTCATCCATCTTGGCCAATTCAGACTCAGGCTGTTTTACTGCTAAAACAGGCCCTTCGGCTAATATGTTGAGTTGGCTGTCAGTGACTACAGTGGCGATTTCGATGATTTTGTGGGTTTCAGGATCGAGCCCGGTCATCTCCAGATCAACCCAGATTAAGTTCTGATCGCTGAACGACATAGTTTTATCACCTATTTGTTTGCACGTAAAAAAGGTACTATACCCAAATTAAGATCCTCAAGATAGCTTGGTGCCATCACACCTATCTTGGTCACACTAGATTTGAGAGTTAACGTGGCGAAAAAGAAAAAGCTGACCAAAGGTCAAGTAAGACGAGTCAGAAGCAATCAGAAGAAAAAGCTTAAACAGCCAGATACCGTGCAATGGGATGAGAGCATGCTGGGTGGGATTAAGACTGGACTCGTGATCACTCGCTTTGGTCAGCATGCGGATATCGAAGATCCAGAGACCAAGCAAGTTCATCGCTGTAATCTAAGACGTGGCATCGAGAGCCTAGTCTCGGGCGATCAGGTCTTGTGGCGTGCAGGGCTCGAGTCTATGGATGGTATCTCCGGCGTGGTTGAGGCCGTTGAGCCAAGAACCTCGGTATTGACTAGACCAGACTATTACGACGGCCTAAAGCCCGTTGCTGCCAACGTTAATCAGATGATCATCGTGTCATCGGTGCTGCCCGAGCTTTCACTCAACATTATTGATCGTTACCTCGTGGCTGCTGAAACACTCAACATCGCTCCACTGATTGTCCTTAACAAGATCGACCTACTTAAAGCAGAGGAACTCGAGAAGTACAAGCAATCACTGAAAGAGTACGAGCGTATTGGCTACAAAGTGATGTATGTCAGTAAAGAAGCTGATCTTGGGATCAGTGAACTTGAGGCCGAGCTCACCGGACGTATCAACATCTTTGTTGGTCAATCAGGTGTAGGTAAGTCGAGCCTCGTGAATGCACTGATGCCAGGACTCGATGTTGAAGAAGGTGCGGTGTCTGAAAACTCAGGACTTGGCCAACATACGACAACGGCAGCTCGTCTTTACCATATCCCAAGTGGCGGTGACCTGATTGACTCTCCAGGCGTGCGTGAGTTCGGTCTGTGGCACCTGGAAGCTGAAGAGGTCACCAAGGCGTTCGTTGAGTTTCGCCCTTTCCTTGGCGGATGTAAATTCCGTGACTGTAAACATCAGGACGATCCCGGCTGTCTATTGAAACAGGCGGTAGATAACGGTGAAATCAATCAGGTTCGCTTTGACAATTATCACCGCATTCTTGAGAGCATGGTTGAAGGGCGTGCCAACCGTCAGTACTCACGCAATAAGAAGGCTGACCTGTAATTTAGACCAACCACAAAATTTACGCTTTTGTGGCTGACTTTTGGGCTGCGATTCAGTACCATCTCGCGCCCAAAATACCACTTATATTAATGAGATTGGATTACCATCATGGATAAACTTAAAGTTGGTTTGCAATACTGGCTACCACAGCACGCATTGACGCGTCTAGTCGGTAAACTTGCTTCAGCTAGAGCGGGAAGCCTAACCACTGCCATCATCAACGGCTTCATCAAGCAGTACAAAGTCAATATGGATGAAGCGCTTCACTCGGATCCAAAGCACTTTACAACGTTTAACGAGTTCTTTGTTCGCGAGCTGAAACCGGGTATGCGCCCGATTGTTGAAGATCAAGCCGTGATCACCCACCCTGCCGATGCTTGTGTAAGCCAATTTGGTCCAATTGAAAATGGTCAGCTAATTCAAGCTAAGAATCACAACTACTCAGCACAAGAGCTTTTGGGTGGTGATGAGGCGCTGGCCGAAGAATTTGCCGAGGGCAACTTCGCGACCTTGTACCTCTCTCCGCGTGATTACCACCGCGTACACATGCCATGTGATGCAACCCTGCGTCAGATGATCTATGTCCCCGGCGATCTCTTCTCCGTCAACCCAC
This sequence comes from Vibrio sabulosilitoris, assembly GCF_055391395.1. NCBI lineage: Bacteria > Pseudomonadati > Pseudomonadota > Gammaproteobacteria > Vibrionales > Vibrionaceae > Vibrio > Vibrio sabulosilitoris. The sequence continues at coordinate 768,011 of NZ_AP029599.1, read as the reverse complement.
TGACCGCTGAAAATGTGCCAAACCTGTTTGCGCGCAATGAGCGCGTGGTATGTATCTTCGACACTGAGTTTGGTCCAATGGCACAAGTACTCGTCGGCGCTACCATTGTAGGCAGTATCGAGCTAACGTGGGCAGGCACAGTCACCCCACCACGCGGCAACACCGTCTACCGCTGGGACTACCCAAGCGAAGGCGACAAAGCGATAACCTTCAAAAAAGGCGACGAAATGGGCCGCTTCAAGCTTGGCTCAACCGTAATCAACCTGTTCGCCAAAGACGCCATCCGCTTCGACGACAGCATGCAAAACACCGTCCCGACGGTTATGGGCACAGCATACGCGCACGCGCTTTAGCGCGTTAGGGGCGAGGTGCGGGTTACACTTCGTTCCAAAGAAAAAGGGGCGAGGCGCGGGTTACACTTCGTTCCGAGTAGCGAGGAGTTCCTAGTGCGCTTTGAGTTTATCGCTCCTTAAACCTGCCCTCACTCCTGTTCCCATCGCCCTTAGTCGAGATAGACGACAATCTGATAACAATCTCTGAACTCCTCGCTCCCCGAAGGGCAACGCCTGTCCCCGAACCTCGCAGGGCAAAGCCCGATCCCGCCTCTCGCTTCTCGCCTCTTCTCAAGAGAATTTTTGACTTGAGACAAACTAATGTTCAATTGCTCAAATTGGTCAATAAAACTCCAATCCGGCTCTAAGAGTTGCTTGATAAGTTACTGTATTGTAATCAAAGATACTGATTTGATTAGGTAGGTGACATGCCCATTCGTTTATCGGCTTCCTTGGTTAAGCTAGCCATTTGTATTCTTATTCCACTGTTTGTTCTTTTACTTCCCACTGAGTCGATACCGATCGCTGAGCTAACCGTGATTCAGCATCGACTGCTGGCGATCTTCTTGCTCGCCGCGCTGCTTTGGGTATTTGAGCCTGTGCCGGTGTTTGCGACCTCGATATTAATCATCGCGCTGCAGTTGATCATGATCTCCGATAAAGGTCTACACGCCTTTCGGGTGGACAACAGCCAAACTGAGCTTGGTGAATTGATGTCCTACACCGACATCTTCAGCGCCTTCTCATCACCAATTATCATCCTGTTTATGGGGGGGTTCTCACTCGCTATTGCTGCCTCTAAATACAATCTCGACAACAACCTTGCACGCGTACTTCTCAAGCCCTTTGGTACTAAACCGGCCTTCATTATGCTTGGGCTGATGTTAATCACTGCAGTGTTCTCGATGTTTATGTCCAATACTGCCACCACGGTAATGATGCTGGCATTGCTTGGTCCAATTGTTGCTGCTGCCCCCAAGGGCGATCTCGGCATCAAGGCCCTAGTGCTGTGTATTCCTATCGCGGCCAATACCGGTGGTATTGCAACGCCGATTGGTACTCCGCCTAACGCCATCGCCCTTCAGTACCTGACTGGAGAAAACGCGATTGATTTCCTCTCATGGATGATGATGGGTCTACCATTTGTAATCGTGCAGCTGACCATTGCTTGGTTCTTACTGCAAAAGCTCTTCCCAAGCAGCGAAGATAAACTGGTATTGAATCTGAGCGGAAAGTTTGAGAAGAGCTGGCGTGCCTGGGTCGTCTATGCCACGTTCGCTGTCACCATCTTGATGTGGATGACCACCCAACTGCATGGTATGAACACCTACGTGGTGTCGGTCATTCCTCTCGCAGTCTTCACCCTAACTGGTGTGATGGGCAAACCTGAGCTTAAGCAAATTAACTGGGATGTACTCTGGCTAGTTGCCGGTGGTATCGCCATCGGGATGGGGCTGGACAAAACTGGTCTGGCTAAATCACTGGCCCACGCCATTCCTTATGACACCCTATCCCCCGTTGCCGTACTGATCTCGCTTTCGCTGATCTGTTGGTTAATGGCGAACTTTATGTCGAACACGGCAACCGCCAACTTGTTGATGCCGATTGCTGCGGCAATTGGGGTCTCAATGGAGAGCCTAGCGGCCGTAGGTGGCATTCAAGGCCTTCTCGTGGTGGTCGCCTTCTCAGCTTCGCTCGGTATGATCCTGCCAGTCTCGACCCCACCAAACTCGCTTGCCTACTCTACCGGACTGATTGAGAGCAAGGACATGGCGAAAACCGGTCTGATTATGGGGCTTATTGGCTTGGCGATCGTTTACGTGGCGGTGTTGATCCTGACCTAACTATTTATCCAGCCAGCAACTTCAGGCATAGTATCCCGTCTTAGATACTAGGGTTCGAGGATAAGATGGGATACGAATGGTTGGCGCTGGCGGCAGCATTTCTCTGGGCGGTGGCAAGCTTAATGTCGGTCACGCCCGCAGCGCACTTGGGTACCTTTGCCTACAGTCGTTGGCGTATGGGCTGTACCTCGTTGATCCTAACGGCAATGGCGCTAATGACCGGTGGCTGGGCCAGTGTCTCAATCGAATTAATCTCACCAATGGTCCTATCCGGTTTGATCGGTATTTTTATTGGTGATACTGCGCTATTTGCCTGCCTCAACCGAATGGGGCCACGTCAAGCTGGGCTGCTGTTCTCTTGCCATGCGGTCTTCTCCGTGATCCTTGGCTTCTTTATCTTCAGCGAGACGATGACCCACCTAGAGCTTTTGGGCTCGCTGTTGGTCTTTGTCGGCGTGGCGGGCGCCATCTTCTTCGGCCGCAAAAAGCCCCCTAGCTCAAAACTGGAGCAAGTCTCGGGCTCCCTCAGTATCGGAATTGCTTTAGGTTTAGTCGCTGCGCTCTGTCAGGCACTGGGAGGCATTATTGCCAAGCCCGTCATGATGACTGATATCGATCCTGTTGCCGCATCGGCGATCCGCATGATATCTGCCTTCGTCGCTCACTGCCTGTTTAGGCTCACTGGTGCACGCCTTGCTAAACCGACACAACTGATGAATCTGCGCATCTTTATGATCACTGCCCTGAACGGTTTTATTGCGATGGCCGTCGGTATGACCTTGATCCTGTATGCACTGCGAGATGGCCATGTCGGTATGGTTGCTCTACTCTCTTCCACTACGCCGGTGATGCTGCTGCCCCTGATTTGGTTTTACACCAAACAGCGCCCTAATCGCTACGCGTGGCTAGGTGCTCTGTTTGCCGTCAGTGGCACGGCACTACTTGTGTACTAAATCAAGATCTATAGCTGCGAGCTATCACATCGATAGCTACAATAAGCTTTATATCGAGCTGATTATCATTAAAGATCACTAGGTCTATTCGGATTGATTCATGGATTATGTTGTAATCTAGATAAATTTCTTGCCGTCTTGGGGCGAATTTTGATCTTAACCTACAGTTTTGACTAAAAAGTGTAGTAAAATTACGCTAATTTATTTCAAGGTCATCCGACCAAAAAATTACCAACGATTTGACGAGGTCAATACTATGTCTGCTAAGAAGCCTATGGCTCTAGTTATTCTTGACGGTTACGGTCACCGTGAAGATACCGCAAGCAATGCGATTGCTAACGCGAAAACACCTGTAATGGACGCGCTACTAGCAAACAACCCAAATACTCTAATTTCTGCTTCTGGTATGGACGTAGGTCTACCTGACGGTCAAATGGGTAACTCTGAGGTAGGTCACACTAACATCGGCGCAGGTCGCGTTGTTTACCAAGACCTAACTCGCATCACTAAATCTATCGCAGACGGTGACTTCGTACAGACACCTGCTCTAGTAGAAGCTATCGATACCGCGGTAAAAGCTGAGAAAGCAGTTCACATCATGGGTCTGATGTCTCCAGGTGGCGTTCACTCTCACGAAGACCACATCTACGCAGCAGTAGAAATGGCAGCAGCTCGTGGCGCAGAGAAGATCTACCTACACTGCTTCCTTGACGGCCGTGACACGCCACCACGCAGCGCTGAAAACTCACTTAAGCGTTTTGACGAGTTATTTGCCAAGCTAGGCAAAGGCCGCGTTGCCTCTCTAGTTGGTCGTTACTACGCAATGGACCGTGACAACAACTGGGAGCGCGTTCAAGTGGCTTACGATCTTCTTACTCAAGCTAAAGCAGAGTTCACTTTCGACTCAGCTGTTGCGGGTCTAGAAGCAGCTTACGCGCGTGATGAGAACGATGAGTTCGTTAAAGCAACCGCTATCAAGACTGAAGGTCAAGAAGACGCGATCATCACTGACGGCGATGCGGTTATCTTCATGAACTACCGTGCTGACCGTGCACGTCAAATCACTCGTACTTTCGTACCAGCATTTGATGGCTTTGAGCGTGCAGTATTCCCAGCAATCAACTTCGTGATGCTGACTCAATATGCAGCAGACATCCCGCTAGCCATCGCATTCCCACCAGCATCTCTTGAGAACACGTTCGGTGAGTGGCTATCTAAGCAGGGTCAAACTCAGCTACGTATCTCTGAAACAGAGAAATACGCGCACGTGACTTTCTTCTTCAACGGTGGCGTTGAGAGCGAGTTTGACGGTGAAGAGCGTCAGCTAGTTGCTTCTCCAAAAGTAGCAACTTACGACCTACAGCCAGAGATGAGCTCTGCTGAGCTAACTGAAAAAATGCTTGCTGCCATCAAGTCTGGCAAGTACGACACCATCATCTGTAACTACCCGAACGCAGACATGGTTGGTCACACTGGCGTATACGAAGCGGCTGAGCAAGCGATCGAAGCACTAGACGCAAGTGTTGGTCAAATCGTTGATGCAATTAAAGAAGTGGGCGGTCAAATGCTGATCACCGCTGACCACGGCAACGCAGAAATGATGGTAGACCCAAGCACAGGTGGTACTCACACTGCGCACACTAACCTACCAGTACCTCTAGTGTACATCGGCGACAAAGAGGTTGAGTTCAAAGAAGGCGGTAAACTGTCTGACCTAGCACCAACCATGCTGTCTCTGACTGGCCTAGAAATCCCAGCAGAAATGACTGGCGAGATCTTGGTTAAGTAAGTTTTATTTTTCCCGAGATATAGACCCTAGCTTTTAAGCTAGGGTTTTTTTGTTCCTCGGGAAAAAGAGGCGAGAGGCGAGATCGGACGTTGTCCTGCGAGAAGCGAGACAAAACAATGCGCGCTTTATGCTTATCACTAACTTGATAGGTAAGAAAATCGCTAAAGTGAAAGCGTGTACCCTCTCGCCTCTCGATTCTCGACTCTCCGTCAAGTTTAGTTATACTGATTCTTTCCAATCGACTTCGGACGGACCCCTATGATCCCTTGTATTTGTCTCAAACGGCTTTCTCGCTGTGTTGGTTTAGGACTGGCTGTGGTTTGCCTGTATAGTCCAGCCGATGCGATGGCCAACTCACAAGAGGCGCTTAAAGGTGTAAAGGGAGAGATCAATCGTCAGCAAAAATCACTCAGCTCACAAAAGAAAGAGCTTGATAAGCTTCAGCGTTCACTCAAAGAGCAAGAGCTGGCGATCAACAATAGTGAGCAAAAGATCCGCAGCACCGAGCAATTACTTAAAGACACTAACAAAAAGATTGATTCACTCAACCAGCGCGTCGCGACTCTGGATAAGCGCCGGGCGACCCAAAGCGATCAACTTGCTGAGTTGCTGCGCCTCTACTACATCACGCAAAATGGCAAGATGCCGGAAAATTTACTCGGCACCAGCGCAGAAGAAGATCGCATTGGCCAGTACTTTCAACATATCGCTCAAGCACGTGCCACCGCTATCGCTGAACTTGAAACTACCCAACAGCAGCTCGAAGGGACACAGCAACAACTCAGCGTAGAGAAACAGCAGATCACAACGCTACTCAGTGAGCAGAAAAAGCAGCGTCAAGCTCTGAGCAATAGTCAGACCGAGCGTAAGTCGACCATCCGTAAGATCCGCTCAAACATCTCCTCCGATCAAGTCTACCTTGAAGAGTTACAACGCAATGAAACGCGCCTACAAGCTGAGATAGCCAAAGCGGCTAAACGAGCTGCAGTGCCGATGGATGGCTTGGCAAGGCAAAAAGGCAAACTGCCTTGGCCAGTGAAAGGGAATGTGCTGCATCGCTACGGGAGCAAACAGGCCGGTCAAATAGATTGGAAAGGTGTGGTGGTTGAGGCCAACTATGGGCAAGAAGTCTCGGCGGTATACTCTGGCACCATTGTGTTTGCCGACTATTTGCGAGGCTATGGTTTGGTGATCCTTCTTGACCACGGCAAGGGCGATATGACGCTCTACGGCTTTAACCAAACCCTACTCAAAAAGGAGGGGGATAAGGTGACCGCAGGCGAAACCATCGCACTTGCTGGCAACACTGGTGGTCAAAGCCGAGCGTCGGTCTATTTTGAGCTACGCCGCAACAGCAAGACCTATAATCCAACCTCTTGGCTGCAATAACCACTGTTACCAGTCAGTCGTGCTAATCAGTCATCGCACCGACCGTTGATCATTAGGCCTGTGGGTATGTGGTGCGGATACTCTCTTCAAGTAGCTCGAGCTGCTCACGTCCAAGAGGTGTTGCCAGTGGTTTGACCACTAAGATCATCTGCAGCATGCCCTGGTGGACGACTTGCTCGGTAACACTCTCACTGGCATTCATTGCTGAACGATAAGCAAGCCACCCACTGGCAATCAGGTGCAGCGACACGACTAGCTGCGGGATCTCGCTTTCTTCAATTTTCAGCAGCCCTAGTTGGGCAAAGGTACGCATGATATCGTTCAGATTAGCCTGCAGCTGTTTTTGCACAGCGATATAGTCGTGGTGCAGTGACGGGTCACGCTGGAGAATGTCAGGCAGGTTGGCATAGAAGAAACGATATTTCCACATCAAAGTGAAGATCGAATCAAGATACTGCTTGAGCAGCACTAAGCTCTCCGTTTGGCCTTGGACGGGTTCAAATCGCTTTAGCAGCTCCTGCGAATAGAGGACAAAGATATCACGCACAATTTCCTGTTTGTTGCGGAAGTGGTAATAGAGATTACCCGGACTGATTTCAATATGTGCGGCAATATGGTTGGTGGTAATCGAGCGCTCTCCATGCTCGTTGAACAGCTCTAACGCTGCTGAGACGATTTTGTCCCGAGTCTTCATTATTATTTTCTCGTGCTTAGAAGGGTTCTCTAGAGTATATACCTAACTGTGATAAAGGCGCGCGATCTCTGCGCGCCGATTGATTGACCTTGATTAAACAATGCCTCAATTGAGGTATTGACCCATTTCTTTTTGGTGATAAAGCTATTGGTGGTAGGGCTTAGAGAGCTGATGGACAGCGTCAACAAACACTCCCGCATTTTCTGGCGGCACATCAAGGTGAATGCCGTGGCCAAGGTTAAACACATGCCCGGTTCCACCATGACCAAAGCCCTCAAGAATACTCGTGACTTCTTGACGAATTCGCTCAGGCTGTGCATACAGCATTGATGGGTCCATGTTGCCTTGCAGCGCCACTTTATCCCCAATACGCGCCTTAGCATCAGCGATGTTGATCGTCCAATCCAGACCAACCGCATCACAACCTGTAGCAGCGATCTGCTCAAGCCACATGCCACCGTTTTTGGTAAACAAGGTGACCGGCACGCGGCGCCCCTCGTTTTCACGGATCAGACCGTCGACAATTTTGTGCATATATTGCAGCGAGAACAGATTGTAATCACGCGGCGTCAGCACCCCACCCCACGTATCAAACACCATCACCGACTGAGCACCCGCCTTTATTTGCGCATTCAGATACTCAATCACACTGTCAGCAAGCTTATCAAGCAACGCATGCAGGGTTTGCGGCTCGGCGTACATCATCTTTTTAATCTTGGTGAACGCTTTTGAGCTACCGCCTTCAACCATATAAGTCGCAAGCGTCCATGGGCTACCCGAAAAGCCAATCAGTGGTACGTCACCATTGAGATCCTTACGGATCTGGCGCACCGCATTCATCACGTATTGCAGCTCACCCTCGGGATCAGGCAGACCAATTTTGTCGACATCCGCTTTACAAGTGATCGGCTTATCGAACACCGGTCCCTCACCTGCGGCAAAGCGCAACTCTAATCCCATCGCATCTGGGATGGTCAGGATATCTGAGAAGAGTATTGCGGCATCAAGTGGGAAGCGACGTAGTGGCTGAAGTGTCACCTCTGAAGCCAACTCAGCATTGCGGCATAACGACATAAAGTCACCTGCCTCGGCTCTAGTAGCCTTGTACTCTGGAAGATAACGACCGGCTTGTCGCATCATCCACACTGGGGTGTAGTCTACTGGCTGTTTGAGCAAAGCGCGCAGATAGCGATCATTTTTTAATTCTGTCATTCTTTTCATCCAATCTAGACTGATTTTCTCGCTGATTATCTTAACACTGTTAGGGCGCAAAAAGACCAACGCTTTGAGCCCTGGATCATGTTATTTACTTTAATAACAATGCTTAATTTGCGTCCAACCCTAAACAATGTTTACTATTTGGTTGCTAGCGAAAACTACTATAAATGAGTTATTACAACTCGGTATCTCATAACGACATCTTACTTACCCCCTCCTTCTGTAGGAGGGTTTTTTTTGTCAAAAAACAGAGGCGAGAGTCGAGTCACACTTCGTTCCGAGGTACGAGGACTTTGTCGCGCGCTCTGAATTCCTCGCTCCCCGAAGGGCAACGCCCGTACTCGAACCTCGACCCTAAAAACAGTTGCGAGGAGCGAATACTCTATCGCGCGCTGCAAACTACTCGCCCCCCATTGGGCGAAGCCCGCCCTCGAACCTCGTACCTGCTTTTATATCGGAGATGGTTTGTTCGATTAAGGCTCTGGCGATGGTTCCGGTTGGGGCGACCTCGGGAAGCTCATCGGGGCTGAACCATCCTGCATCCGATATCTCGCGATAGTCGGGTTTTACCTTGCCGTCGGCATAATCTGCTAAAAATGCCATCATCATGTTTGAGGGGAAAGCCCAAGGCTGGCTGCCAAAGTAACGGATATTGTTGACTACTATCCCGGTCTCTTCCATTACCTCGCGTGCGACACACTGTTCTAGGGTCTCCCCTACTTCTAGAAAGCCTGCGATCACTGTGTACATGCCGCTACGATGCCTTGGGTGTTGAGCTAGGAGTAGTTTGTCGTCCTTGCGTACGGCGACGATAATGCAGGGGAAAATTCTTGGGTAGTGTAAGGTACGACAATCGCCGCACTGCATGGCTAATTGGTTGTGGTTAAGGTGATTACGCCCGCCACACAGCGGGCAGTAGCGCATGGTTTGGGTCATGTGGCCGTACTGGATTGCGCGGCTGACCATCAGAAACAGTGGCTCAGGAAACTCTAAACAGCTGCGCAGCGAGACCATCTCGAGCTGCATTTCAACGTCTGATTCATTAAGCCACACACAGGTTTGCCCTTGGTACTCACCAATGGCACAAGCTTTTTCCACCGGCAACCCCAAAGCTTGCCCAGAGCCGCTAGGCAATTGATTATCGACCAGCCAAACCGAGCTATCTCTTACAACGATCCAAAGTATGGGACTCGTTTCATTTGCATCACAATTTTCTAACATCCGTGCCTCTCGTCGCTTGCAGAATCATCATTTTACTGGCAATCTAAAATCATACCACTTTAAAACAAATGCAGTCTTATCGATAGGTTATGAACCTAAATGACCACGCATTGGTATCCTATAGAAGGTGCCTACCAAAGCACACAAATTCGGGCGCTGATTGGTGCTTCGAGCGAGAGGGCAATACGTATGTTGAGAAAACTGAAACAAACGCAAGATCAATGGGGTGGCTCAAGTGATGTCATCGATCACTGGTTGGATACTCGTCAATCTTTAATCGTTGAGTACTGTAAACTGGCGAACCTCCAAACCGCGCCTAACAGCAACAAGCTTGCCACGCTGCCCTCCCCCGATGAACTGCAGCACTTTTGTCAGCACTTGGTGGACTATATCTCAGCAGGCCATTTCAAGATTTACGACATGGTGATGGATAAATGGCGCTCGACAGGCTTCAAAGCCACTGAAGAAATTGATCAAGCCTACGCCAAAATTGTCTTAACCACCGAGCCTCTTCTCAGCTTCACCGACAACTACGCCGAAACCAACCAAGAAACCAATCTAGACAGCCTTGAAGATGACTTATCCCGGCTGGGTGAAATTCTCGAAATTAGGTTTGCACAAGAAGACAACCTGATTCAGTTAATTGCGGATAGTTTGGCTATCCCGCCAGGCGCCTAGCGCGCCTTCGACGAGAATCGAGAGGCGAGATCGGGCTGCGCCCTGCGAGTACGCTTCGCTCGAGGTGGTGAACGCTTTAAGACAACAGACTAGGGTTGGGTGCATTTCTCGCTTCTAGGCCCTAATCAAAAGAAAAGAATTTATGGGTTGGCATTAAAGTGCCAACTTTTTTGTTCCACAGTTATTATTTGCCTAGGGCGAGAATCGAGAGGCGGGATCGGGCTGTGCCCTGCGAGTACGCTTCGCTCGAGGTGGTGAACGCTTTAAGACATAGACCAAGGTTAGATGCATTTCTCGCTTCTAGGCCCTGGTCAAAAGAAAAGAATTTATGGGTTGGCGTGAAAGTGCCAACCCTTTTTATTTCACAATCAACGATTTCTTTAGATTTCCGCCAAAACGCACAACACGCTCCCCCTCGCCTCTCGTCTCTCGCAGGGCGCAGCCCGATCCCGCCTCTCGCCAATAGCGAAAAAAAAGGCACCCACATTAAGTGGATGCCTTCTTATCAATCAACTTGTCTAGCCTAAGCGAAAGCGATTGGCGATTTTACTCGTCAGACGAGAAACCAGCGTTCAGTAGGGCAGCTAGGTTGTCCGTCGCTTGCTCTGCTGATGGGCCTTCTTGCTCTTCTGTGCGTTTCGCTTGACGGTCTTGGTGGTAAGCGAAACCGGTACCCGCAGGGATCAAACGACCCACGATTACGTTTTCTTTCAGACCGCGTAGGTCATCTTTCTTACCAGAAACCGCAGCTTCAGTTAGAACGCGTGTTGTCTCCTGGAACGATGCCGCAGAGATGAACGATTCAGTCGCTAGAGATGCCTTAGTGATACCTAGTAGCTCACGCTCGAAACGTGCAGGCTCTTTGCCTTCAGCTTCAAGGTCACGGTTAGCAATCTTAACGTTCGCATATTCTAGCTGTTCACCAGGTAGGAACTCAGAGTCACCTGCGTGCGTGATAGTACACTTACGTAGCATTTGACGAACGATAGTCTCAATGTGCTTATCGTTAATCTTAACGCCTTGTAGACGGTAAACTTCTTGTACTTCGTTAGCGATGTACTGAGTTACCGCGTGGATACCACGTAGACGTAGGATGTCATGCGGAGACTCAGGACCATCTGCGATCACGTCACCACGTTCAACCTTCTCACCCTCAAACACGTTGAGCTGACGGTGCTTAGGAATCATCTCTTCGTACGTATCGCCACCATCACGAGTGATGATTAGGCGACGTTTACCTTTGGTCTCTTTACCGAATGACACAGTACCTGTGTGCTCAGCAAGGATCGCAGGCTCTTTAGGCTTACGAGCTTCGAATAGGTCCGCAACGCGTGGAAGACCACCGGTGATATCTTTGTTACCGCCAGACTTCTGAGGAATACGAGAAAGCGTATCACCGATACCTACTTCTGCACCGTCTTCCATGTTCACGATCGCTTTACCTGGTAGGAAGTAGTGAGCTGGCATATCAGTACCAGGGATCATTACATCGTTACCTTGCTCATCAACAAGTTTGATAGCTGGACGCATATCTTTACCTGCTGCTGGGCGAGCTGCCGCGTCAGTCACTTCGCTTGAAGATAGACCGGTTAGGTCATCGGTTTGGCGAGAAACCGTTACGCCGTCGATCATGTCAACGAATTGGATGCGACCTGCCACTTCAGTGATGATTGGCATGGTGTGCGCTTCCCAGTTCGCTACTGTCTCACCAGCAGTCACTAGGTCGTTGTCTGCTTTCGACAGGATAGAACCGTAAGGCAGTTTGTGCTTCTCTTTAGTACGACCGAACTCATCGATGATAGTTAGTTCAGAGGCACGAGAAGTGATCACAAGCTTCTTGTCTTTGTTGATTACGAACTTAGCGTTGTGAAGCTTAACAGTACCTGTTGTCTTCGCTTGGATGCTGTTCTCAGCAGCCGCTGTCGATGCCGCACCACCGATGTGGAACGTACGCATCGTAAGCTGTGTACCCGGCTCACCGATAGACTGAGCAGCGATAACGCCGACTGCTTCACCTTGGTTCACTAGGTGACCACGTGCTAGGTCACGACCGTAACACAGTGCACAACAACCGAAGTCAGAGTCACAGGTTACTACCGAGCGCACTTTCATCGAGTCAACTGAGTTCTCTTCCATGATCTGACACCACTTCTCATCAATTAGAGTGTTACGTGGGATCAGAACATCTTCAGTACCAGGCTTAAGTACGTCTTCAGCAACAACACGACCAAGAGCAAGTTCTGTTAGGGCTACCTTAACATCACCACCCTCGATGTGCGGCATCATGTCTACACCTTCGTGCGTGCCACAATCGTGTTCGTGTACTACAACGTCCTGCGCTACGTCTACTAGACGACGAGTTAGGTAACCCGAGTTCGCAGTTTTCAGTGCCGTATCCGCAAGACCCTTACGAGCACCGTGCGTTGAGATAAAGTACTGAAGTACGTTTAGACCTTCTTTAAAGTTCGCGGTGATTGGCGTCTCGATGATTGAACCATCTGGACGTGCCATCAGACCACGCATACCCGCTAGCTGACGAATCTGAGCTGCAGAACCACGAGCGCCCGAGTCCGCCATCATGTAGATGCTGTTGAATGACTCTTGCTGCTCTTCTTCACCGTCACGGTTAACAACCGTTTCAGATGAAAGGTTTTCCATCATCGCTTTCGCTACGCGATCGTTGGTCGATGCCCAAATATCGATCACTTTGTTGTAGCGCTCACCCGCGGTTACCAGACCAGATTGGAACTGCTCTTGGATTTCGCGAACTTCTTCCTCTGCTTCCGAGATCTCAGTGTATTTCGCAGCAGGTACAACCATATCGTCGATACCTACAGAAACACCTGATAGTGCTGCGTAAGCAAAACCAGCGTACATGATTTGGTCAGCGAAGATTACTGTGTCTTTCAGACCCAGTTTACGGTACGCCTCGTTCAACAGGTTAGAGATCTGCTTCTTACCTAGTTTTTGGTTAACTAGGCTGTAAGGCAGGCCTGCTGGAACGATTTGCCATAGCATTGCACGACCGATAGTAGTATCTACCATCTTGGTCTCAGTTGTGCTGTTGCCATCTTCGTCAACGACAGTTTCAGTGATACGTACTTTAACGCGAGCGTGTAGTTCAGCGGTCTTAGTGCGGTATGCCTTCTCAGCCTCTTCTGGGCCAGCAAGGTACATGCCTTCACCTTTCACGTTGATCTTGTCACGTGTCATGTAGTAAAGACCCAATACAACGTCCTGAGAAGGTACGATGATCGGATCACCCGATGCTGGCGACAGGATGTTGTTGGTCGACATCATCAGGGTACGTGCTTCAAGCTGTGCTTCTAGAGTTAGAGGCACGTGTACCGCCATTTGGTCACCATCGAAGTCCGCGTTATACGCCGCACACACAAGTGGGTGTAGCTGGATCGCTTTACCTTCGATTAGTACTGGTTCAAACGCCTGGATACCAAGACGGTGAAGTGTTGGTGCACGGTTAAGCAGTACTGGGTGTTCACGGATAACTTCGTCTAGGATATCCCAAACGATCGCTTCTTCGCGCTCTACCATCTTCTTCGCAGCTTTGATTGTCGTCGCCATGCCACGAGTCTCTAGCTTGCTGTAGATAAATGGTTTGAATAGCTCTAGTGCCATCTTCTTCGGAAGACCACACTGGTGTAGACGAAGGTATGGACCTACTGTGATTACAGAACGGCCAGAGTAATCTACACGCTTACCTAGAAGGTTCTGACGGAAACGACCTTGTTTACCCTTGATCATATCAGCAAGAGATTTCAGAGGACGCTTGTTCGAACCTGTGATCGCACGACCGCGACGACCGTTATCTAGAAGGGCATCAACAGACTCTTGCAGCATACGCTTTTCGTTACGTACGATGATGTCTGGAGCCGCTAGCTCTAGAAGACGCTTCAAACGGTTGTTACGGTTGATCACGCGACGGTAAAGATCGTTCAGATCAGATGTCGCAAAGCGACCGCCGTCTAGTGGTACTAGAGGACGTAGATCTGGCGGAAGAACTGGAAGCACAGTTAGGATCATCCACTCAGGGTTGTTACCTGATTGAACGAATGCCTCAACAAGCTTCAAGCGCTTAGTGATCTTCTTACGCTTAGTTTCAGAGTTAGTTGTTTCTAGCTCTTCGCGCATCTGCTCGATCTCAGAAGGCAGATCCATTGTGCTCAATAGATCTTTAATCGCTTCTGCACCCATCTTCGCAGTGAACTCATCACCCCACTCTTCTAGACGATCCAGATACTCTTCTTCAGTCAGCATCTGAGATTTTTCTAGATCCGTCATACCCGGCTCAGTTACTACGTACATTTCGAAGTAAAGAACACGCTCGATATCACGCAGTGGGATATCCATAAGTAGACCGATACGAGACGGCAGTGATTTTAGGAACCAGATGTGAGCAACTGGTGATGCAAGCTCGATGTGGCCCATACGGTCACGACGAACTTTAGTTTGTGTAACTTCAACGCCACACTTCTCACAGATAACACCACGGTGCTTCAAGCGCTTGTATTTACCACAAAGACACTCGTAGTCTTTAACTGGACCAAAAATACGCGCACAGAACAGACCATCGCGCTCAGGTTTGAACGTACGATAGTTGATCGTCTCAGGTTTTTTCACTTCACCGAAAGACCATGAACGGATCATGTCTGGTGAAGAAAGACCGATTTTGATTGCATCAAACTCTTCGGTCTTATGCTGTGCTTTTAGAAAGTTTAATAAGTCTTTCACAATCAGCTCCTGTAAGGAGTTAAAAGGAGCCCACCTCTCGATGAGCGCCTTCTACTAAATAATCGCTTTGTCTCCCCAAGGCAAAGCCTTGGGGAAAGGGATTACTCTTCGTCTTCTAGCTCGATGTTGATACCTAGCGAGCGAATCTCTTTCAACAATACGTTGAACGATTCTGGCATGCCAGGTTCCATGCTGTGGTTGCCATCTACGATGTTCTTATACATCTTAGTACGGCCATTCACGTCATCCGACTTGACGGTTAGCATTTCTTGAAGGGTGTAAGCAGCACCGTATGCTTCTAGTGCCCATACTTCCATCTCACCGAAACGCTGACCACCGAACTGAGCTTTACCACCAAGTGGCTGCTGAGTTACTAGGCTGTAAGAACCAGTCGAACGTGCGTGCATCTTGTCATCAACAAGGTGGTTCAGTTTCAGCATGTACATGTAACCTACAGTTACAGGACGCTCAAACGCATCACCAGTGCGACCATCAAACAGAGTTAGCTGACCAGATTCTGGTAGGCCACCTAGTTTTAGAAGGTCTTTGATTGAACGCTCAGATGCACCGTCGAAGACAGGTGTCGCGATCGGTAGACCGCCACGCAGGTTCTTGATCAGAGTGCGAACTTCATCATCAGACAGAGCTGCAACGTCGATCTTCTGACGCGTGTCGCCAAGATCGTAAACCTTCTGTAGGAACTCGCGGAACTTAGCCAGTTCTTGCTGCTCCTTAACCATCTGGTTGATCTTGTCACCGATACCTTTCGCTGCCAGACCCAAGTGTACTTCTAGGATCTGACCGATGTTCATACGCGATGGTACACCCAGTGGGTTAAGTACGATGTCTACTGGCTGGCCAGTTTCATCGTATGGCATGTCTTCAACAGGGTTGATCTTAGAGATTACACCCTTGTTACCGTGACGACCCGCCATCTTATCACCAGGCTGGATGCGACGCTTAACCGCTAGGTAAACCTTAACGATCTTCAGTACGCCCGGCGCTAGATCATCACCTTGAGTGATCTTGCGACGCTTAGTTTCAAACTTCTTATCGAAGTCCGCTTTAAGCTCGTCGTACTGCTCGGCTAGTTGCTCTAGCTGAGTTTGCTGTGCATCGTCTTCAAGCGTCAGCTCTAGCCACTTCTTACGTTCGATAGTGTCTAGTTTCGCTTCCGTGTAGCCGCCTTCGATTAGAAGTGCTTTAACACGGTTTAGAAGGCCACCCTCAAGAATTTGGAACTCTTCAGTTAGGTCTTTCTTAGCTTCTTTCAGCTGCATCTGCTCGATTTCAAGCGCACGCTTGTCTTTCTCTACGCCATCGCGAGTGAAGACTTGAACGTCGATGATGGTACCTGAAACAGAGTTTGGTACACGCAGTGATGTATCTTTAACATCTGATGCTTTTTCACCGAAGATCGCACGTAGTAGCTTCTCTTCAGGAGTAAGCTGGGTTTCACCTTTAGGGGTTACTTTACCAACTAGGATGTCGCCACCCTTCACTTCAGCACCAATGTAAACGATACCTGACTCGTCTAGTTTAGACAGAGCAGACTCACCTACGTTTGGAATATCAGCAGTGATCTCTTCAGCACCCAGCTTGGTATCACGCGCCACACAAGAAAGCTCTTGGATATGGATAGTCGTGAAGCGGTCTTCTTGAACTACGCGCTCAGATACTAAGATCGAGTCCTCGAAGTTGTAACCGTTCCAAGGCATGAATGCGATACGCATGTTCTGACCAAGTGCAAGCTCACCAAGGTCGGTTGAAGGACCATCAGCAAGAACGTCACCACGTAGTACTGGTTCACCTGGCATCACACATGGACGCTGGTTGATACACGTGTTTTGGTTTGAACGTGTGTACTTAGTTAGGTTGTAGATGTCGATACCTGCTTCGCCAGGGATCAGCTCATCTTCGTTAACCTTAACTACGATGCGAGAAGCATCCACAGACTGGATCATACCGCCGCGCTTAGCAACAGCAGTTACACCCGAGTCAACCGCGATGTTACGCTCGATACCGGTACCTACTAGTGGCTTATCAGCCTTAAGTGTAGGCACAGCCTGACGTTGCATGTTCGCACCCATCAATGCACGGTTCGCATCATCGTGTTCTAGGAACGGGATAAGCGACGCAGCGATAGATACAACCTGGTTGGTTGCAACGTCCATGTAGTCGACGTTTTCGCGTGGGTGTAGACCCGATTCACCTTTCTGACGAGCAGTGATTAGCTCTTCAGCGAAGGTACCTTCGCCAGTCAGTACGGTGTTAGCCTGAGCGATAACGAACTGACCTTCTTCGATAGCAGATAGGTAATCTACTTCGTCAGTTACGATGCCATCTACAACGCGACGGTATGGCGTCTCTAGGAAACCGTACTCGTTACAACGCGCAAACGCAGATAGAGAGTTGATCAGACCGATGTTTGGACCTTCCGGCGTTTCGATCGGACATAGACGACCGTAGTGAGTTACGTGTACGTCACGTACCTCAAAGCCAGCACGCTCACGAGTTAGACCGCCAGGACCCAATGCAGAAATACGACGCTTGTGCGTTACTTCTGATAGCGGGTTGTTCTGGTCCATAAACTGAGACAGCTGTGAAGAACCAAAGAATTCTTTCACTGCCGCTGAGATTGGCTTCGCGTTGATGAGGTCTTGAGGCATGATCGCATCGAGATCGCCTAGGCTTAGACGCTCTTTCACGGCACGCTCAACACGTACTAGACCAACACGGAATTGGTTCTCAGCCATTTCGCCCACAGAACGAATACGACGGTTACCTAGGTGGTCGATATCATCCACTTCGCCAATACCGTTACGGATAGCGATCAGCTTCTTCATCACTTCGATGATATCAGTTTCGTCTAGGATACCCTGATCTTGAGCATCTTCACGCATGATAGAGCTGTTGAACTTCATACGACCAACGGTCGATAGATCGTAACGCTCATCAGAGAAGAATAGGCTCTCGAATAGGGCTTCTGCCGCTTCTTTCGTTGGCGGCTCACCAGGACGCATCATGCGGTAGATTTCAACTAGCGCAGAGATACGGTCAACCGTGCTGTCGATACGTAGCGTATCAGACATGAACGGACCGTGGTCTAGGTCATTGGTGAACAGAACTTCTAGAGATTTGTGACCTGCTTGAGACAGGTGAGCAAGCGCCTCTAGGCTTAGCTCTTGGTTCGCTGCAACGATGATCTCGCCAGTTGCTTCGTTGATGTAATCTTTCGATGCAACTTTACCAACGATGTACTCTACTGGCACTTCGATGTGCTCAACGCCATCTTTTTGAAGTTGACGGATGTGACGAGCCGTTACGCGACGACCTTGCTCAACGTAAGTCGTACCGTTCGCTTCGATGTTGAATGACGCAGTTTCACCGCGTAGACGATCAGGAACCAACTCCATAAGTAGAGTTTGATCTTTCACTTCGAAGTTCACCTTCTCGAAGAACAGACCTAGGATCTCTTCAGTCGACTTGCCTAGGGCACGAAGGATGATTGAAGCTGGTAGCTTACGACGACGGTCGATACGTACGTATAGGTTATCCTTAGGGTCAAACTCGAAGTCGAGCCATGAACCACGGTAAGGGATTACACGTGCGTTATAAAGTACTTTACCCGATGAGTGGGTCTTACCCTTATCGCTGTCAAAGAATACGCCAGGGCTTCGGTGCAGCTGGGATACGATAACCCTCTCGGTACCGTTGATTACGAAGGTACCATTGTCTGTCATGAGTGGGATCTCACCCATGTAGACTTCTTGTTCTTTAATATCTTTTACAGTACCTGCTGGCGCGTCTTTATCAAAGATAACTAGGCGTAGTTTAACGCGTAGCGGTTTTGAATAAGTTACACCGCGGATTTGACATTCTTTAACGTCAAAAACTGGCTCACCAAGACGGTAGCTAACGTATTGCAGCTCAGAATTGCCGTTGTAGCTCTGAATTGGGAATACAGAACGGAACGCAGCCTCAAGACCGTATTGTCCCTCAGGATCCTGTTCGATAAATTTGTCGAACGAATCGAGCTGGATCGATAGCAGGTATGGAATGTCCAAAACTTGTGGACGAGTACCAAAGTCCTTACGGATGCGCTTTTTCTCGGTATAAGAGTAAACCATGGGGTTCCTCAGCTCGCTGATAAGTGACCCAAACTGTCTCCAATCATATTGAGACAGTGACTAATAACGACTGTTTTTTCTGAAGGAGCAGCGCACTGAGTGGCAATGCGATACTTTTTTGCTAGGGTGAGGCGCGAAAAACAGCGGGAAAATTCGCCTAGACCCTACAGCGCAAAAAGGCCGGTGGTTATAAAACCACCAGCCATTAGCCGTTAGGCTAAGAAGCTTAAGTAATAATTACTTAACTGCAACAGTTGCACCAGCTTCTTCTAGCTGAGCTTTAAGAGCTTCAGCTTCATCTTTCTCGATGCCTTCTTTTAGAGGAGCTGGAGCGCTATCAACTAGTGCTTTAGCTTCTTTAAGACCTAGGCCAGTTGCGCCGCGAACAGCTTTGATAACAGCAACTTTGTTACCGCCAACAGACTCAAGAACTACGTCGAATTCAGTTTGCTCAGCAGCAGCTTCGCCACCAGCAGCGCCGCCAGCTACAACAGCAGCTGCAGCAGATACGCCGAATTTCTCTTCCATAGCTTCGATTAGTTCAACAACTTGCATTACAGACATTTCTGCAACTGCGTCTAGGATTTGCTCGTTAGTAATAGACATAACAATTCTCTTTTAAGTCAACAATAAGTTTAAATAGCAACCAGTGAAAAGCAAGGCTTAAGCCGCAGCTTCTTCTTTTTGGTCGCGGAGTGCAGCGATAGTACGTACCAGCTTGCCAGCAGAAGCTTCTTTCATGCACATCATTAGGCGTGCAATTGCTTCGTCGTAAGTTGGTAGTGTCGCTAGTACTTCAGCATCAGTAACTGCGCCTTCAAATGCAGCAGCTTTAATCTCAAATTTGTCGTTCTCTTTAGCGAAGTCTTTGAAAAGACGCGCTGCAGCACCAGGGTGCTCGTTAGAGAAAGCGATTAGAGAAGGACCAGTGAAAGTGTCAGTTAGACACTCAAACTCTGTACCTTCAACCGCACGACGCGCTAGAGTGTTACGCACGACTTTCATGTAAACGCCAGCTTCACGAGCTTGTTTACGTAGAACAGTCATTGCGCCAACTTCAACGCCACGAGAGTCAGCTACAACTGCAGAAAGTGCACCACTGGCTGCTTCGTTGACTTCAGCAACAATTGCTTTTTTGTCTTGAAGGTTTAAAGCCATCTTGGATTTACTCCTGGTTGTCGTTACACCACTCACTATCATCACGACAGTGAGAGCTTATTAGGTGCAGTCCCAGAAGAAAGTTTACTTATAAAAATAAATCTTTCAGTCAGTTCGGGCACCATCTACGTAGGGTGATTAAGTTTGACGAGTCAAACACCTACGGTCTTGGACGGAGACTGGAGACTAATTCAGTGAGAATTAACTCAGCCCCAACCACAAATATTAGGCGCAAAATTATACACAAATTTTGCGCCTTTGCAAATTGAATTAGCTTGCTTGAGTATCAAGGCTCGCTTGGTCAACCGCAACACCAGCACCCATAGTAGTAGAGATGCTTACTTTCTTCAGGAAAGTACCTTTCGCTGAAGATGGCTTAGCTTTCTTAAGAGCAACTAGAAGAGACTCTAGGTTCTCTTTGATCTGCTCTGCAGAGAAGTTAGCTTTGCCGATAGTCGTGTGTACGATACCGTTCTTGTCGTTACGGTAACGAACCTGACCCGCTTTAGCGTTCTTAACCGCTTCAGCAACGTTAGGAGTTACAGTACCAACTTTCGGGTTTGGCATTAGACCGCGAGGACCTAGGATAGTACCTAGCTGACCTACAACGCGCATTGCATCAGGAGATGCTACAACTACGTCGAAGTTCATTTCGCCTTTCTTCACTTGCTCAGCAAGATCTTCCATACCAACGATGTCTGCGCCAGCTTCTTTAGCTGCTTCAGCGTTTGCACCTTGAGTGAACACTGCAACGCGGATGTCGCGGCCAGTACCGTGAGGTAGTACAGTTGCACCACGTACGTTCTGGTCAGATTTACGAGCATCGATGCCTAGGTTAACTGCAACGTCAACAGACTCAACGAATTTAGCAGTTGCTAGTTCTTGAAGAAGAGCTATAGCTTCGTTGATTTCGTATTCTTTAGTTACGTCAACTTTTTCGCGGATTACGCGCATGCGCTTAGTTAGTTTTGCCATCTTATTAACCCTCTACCACTAGGCCCATTGAACGAGCAGTACCTGCGATAGAACGCTTCATCGCTTCGATGTCAGCACCAGTCATATCAGCAGCTTTAGTTTCTGCGATTTCTTGTAGCTGAGCGTCAGTTACAGTACCCACTTTTTCAGTGTTTGGACGACCTGAACCAGACTTAACGCCAGCCGCTTTCTTAAGAAGAACTGCAGCAGGTGGAGTCTTAGTTACGAACGTGAAAGAACGGTCGTTGTATACAGTGATAACAACTGGAGTAGGTAGACCTTTCTCGATAGATTCTGTTTTCGCGTTGAACGCTTTACAGAATTCCATGATGTTAACACCGTGTTGACCTAGAGCAGGACCAACTGGTGGACTTGGGTTTGCCATACCAGCTGCAACTTGCAGTTTGATATAAGCTTCAACTTTCTTAGCCATGATATATCCTAAGTTTTGGGTTCAATCGCTAACCGATTGGTCAGCTCCCCGTGATTTCATAAAGAACTTTTTTACAGCATTGCTGTAAAAAGGCGCGAAATTATAGTCATAATTCGCGCCTTAAACAACCCTAAAAAGGTGTTTTTTTAATCAAGTTTTTCAACCTGACCAAAATCAAGCTCAACCGGTGTTGCACGACCAAAGATCGATACAGACACTTTCAGGCGGCTCTTCTCATAATCCACTTCTTCAACAGTACCGTTGAAGTCAGCAAATGGACCGTCGTTCACACGAACCACTTCACCCGCTTCGTACATAGTACGTGGACGAGGCGCTTCGCTCGCCTTCTCAAGACGATTAAGAATCGCGTCAGCTTCCTTATCAGTGATAGGAGCTGGACGATCAGAGGTACCACCAATGAAGCCCATTACGCGCGGAATACTGCGCACTAGGTGCCATGACTCGTCGTTCATGATCATCTGAACAAGAACGTAGCCAGGGAAGAACTTGCGTTCAGATTTGCGACGTTGACCTGCGCGCATCTCAACAACT
Organism: Vibrio sabulosilitoris; assembly: GCF_055391395.1. Taxonomy (NCBI): domain Bacteria; kingdom Pseudomonadati; phylum Pseudomonadota; class Gammaproteobacteria; order Vibrionales; family Vibrionaceae; genus Vibrio; species Vibrio sabulosilitoris. The sequence goes on along the minus strand of NZ_AP029599.1, from coordinate 745,896 downwards.
TCTTCAGTTGGAACCAGTACTTCACCAAACAACTCTTCCATGTCGTGCATCTTGATGTGCTCACGTAGAGATTGAGCAACACGACCTTCAAAACCAGAGAAGGCTTGAACTACATACCAGCGTTTTTTTGGAGCTTCACTCATGAATAAAAACCCTCTATACCCCAGTTATGAATGCAACCAGACGAACCATGATGCCGTCGATGCCCCACAAAGCTAGAGCCATTACAATACTTACAGCCAAAACGATTAGCGTTGTTTGCGTTGTCTCTTGACGAGTCGGCCAAACAACCTTGCGAACTTCCATACGGGATTCTTTCGCAAAGCTAATCGCAGCTTTACCTTTCATTGTTGTTGCAGCTACGCCAAGAGCAGCGGCGATAAGAACAACAACACCTGCAGCTCGGATCACTACAGACATTTCGCCATACAGGTAATTACCTACGACAGCGGCAGCGGCCAGCGCAAAAGCGACGATCCACTTAATTGTGTCTGCGCCATTCGAGCTTTCAGGAGTTTCAGCATTATTTGCTTTCATAAAACCAACCTGTAATAAGTCTTAAATATAGACGACAACAGCCCCGCTGTAGCAGGGCTCACTATTTTTTTGTAGTTTATCCAATCTGAGAAATAAACGACAACTACCTTAGCAATCAAGCACTTAACTCAATTTAAACTCGACGCTAAAACAAGAAATTATTAGTTGAAAGCAATAGTCTCTTGTTTCAGCGCAGAAAAAGGGCATCAAATGATGCCCTTTTTAGTAGTGTTTCGTCAAATCTTAATCGAAGATTTTAGCTACAACACCAGCACCTACAGTACGGCCACCTTCACGGATTGCGAAGCGTAGACCTTCGTCCATAGCGATTGGAGCGATTAGCTCAACAGTCATTTGAACGTTGTCGCCTGGCATTACCATTTCAACGCCGTCTGGTAGTTGGATGTCACCAGTTACGTCAGTTGTACGGAAGTAGAACTGTGGACGGTAGCCTTTGAAGAATGGAGTGTGACGACCGCCTTCATCTTTAGAAAGTACGTATACTTCAGACTCGAACTTAGTGTGTGGGTTGATTGAGCCAGGAGCTGCAAGAACTTGACCACGCTCAACTTCGTCACGCTTAGTACCACGTAGAAGTGCACCAACGTTCTCACCAGCACGACCTTCGTCAAGAAGCTTACGGAACATCTCAACACCAGTACAAGTAGTAGTAGTAGTTTCTTTGATACCTACGATTTCTACTTCGTCACCTACAGTTAGGATACCGCGCTCGATACGACCAGTTACAACTGTACCACGACCTTGGATCGAGAATACGTCTTCGATTGGTAGTAGGAACGGCTGATCTACTGCACGCTCTGGCTCTGGGATGTAAGAATCTAGAGCTTCTGCTAGCTCAACGATCTTGTCTTCCCACTGCTTCTCACCGTTTAGTGCACCAAGAGCTGAACCTTGGATTACTGGTAGGTCGTCACCTGGGAATTCGTACTCAGATAGAAGTTCACGAACTTCCATTTCTACTAGTTCTAGTAGCTCTTCATCGTCAACCATGTCACATTTGTTCATGAATACGATGATGTATGGGATACCAACCTGACGGCCTAGTAGGATGTGCTCACGAGTCTGAGGCATTGGGCCGTCAGTTGCAGCAACAACTAGGATACCACCGTCCATCTGTGCAGCACCTGTGATCATGTTCTTAACATAATCCGCGTGTCCTGGACAGTCTACGTGTGCGTAGTGACGAGTTGGAGTGTCGTACTCAACGTGAGAAGTTGCGATTGTGATACCGCGCTCACGCTCTTCTGGAGCGTTATCGATAGATGCGAAGTCTTTCGCTTCACCGCCGTATACTTTAGCTAGAGTAGTACAGATAGCTGCAGTTAGAGTTGTTTTACCGTGGTCAACGTGGCCGATAGTACCAACGTTTACGTGCGGTTTCGTACGTTCAAATTTTTCTTTAGACATGAGTTGTCCCTCATAGGTACGGATTTAAGTGGCTTTGATGACCACGCAACCAAAATAGTTTGGTAATAGACTTCCTCTTAAAGACTAAACGTAGTTTAGTTAAAAGAAAGGATCAAAAGGAAATGCATGCATGAAGCTGGTGCTGATAGGCAGACTCGAACTGCCGACCTCATCCTTACCAAGGATGCGCTCTACCACCTGAGCTATATCAGCACTCGTAAAGAGTGGAGCGGGCAGCGGGAATCGAACCCGCATCATCAGCTTGGAAGGCTGAGGTAATAGCCATTATACGATGCCCGCAACACGTAACTCTTGAACGCTATTTCCTAAAGAAAATGGTGGGGGGGGACGGATTCGAACCATCGAAGGCAGTGCCGGCAGATTTACAGTCTGCTCCCTTTGGCCACTCGGGAACCCCCCCACAAAACTTGTCCACTTTCGTCGTCATTGCCCGAGGCAAAGTGAAAGTGGTGCCGACTACCGGAATCGAACTGGTGACCTACTGATTACAAGTCAGTTGCTCTACCTACTGAGCTAAGTCGGCACAAGTGGGGCGCATTTTATTGAAGGATTTCTTCGCTGGCAAGACCAAATCACAAAAAAAAACGCTTTTTGGGCACATTTTTTCTAAATGGCATGATTTTGGACAAAAGTTGCGCTAAGTGCGCAGAAATCCTAGTGCATTATTTGCATTCTGTGTTGACTGGAGTATGTTCCTCGCAGGAGCTCGTTGAAATTTATTAACAATCCTCCTTATAGATAACACCATTGACACCACAACCTTGAAGAACAATCTGGACGAATGATATGACCCCATACCTAACTTTCGACCGTCATCAATGGGCAGAATTGCGCAATTCAGTCCCCATGACCCTCACCGAGGATGACCTTATCGAGCTTCAAGGGGTAAACGAGAGTCTGACCATGAAAGAGGCGGTCGAGATCTACCTGCCACTCGCCCGTCTGATTAATCTATATATAAAGTCACGCCAGGGCCGCAATACGGTGTTAAATAACTTCCTGGGTCACAAGATTAGTAAGCAACCCTTCATTATTGGTGTGGCGGGCAGCGTCGCGGTCGGCAAAAGCACCACCGCCCGCCTGCTGCAGGCCCTTCTGTCTCGCTGGGATAACCATGCCAAGGTCGATCTGGTCACTACCGATGGCTTTCTATACTCAAAGCGCGAGCTAGAGCAGCGCAACATCATGCATCGCAAGGGCTTTCCCGAGTCGTACAACATTCGTCGTCTACTTGCTTTTGTCGCACGCGCTAAAGCGGGTCAGTTTCCACTCAAGGTACCGGTCTATTCGCACCTAACCTATGACATTACTGATGAAAAGCAGGTGATTGACTCACCGGATGTGATCATCATAGAGGGTCTAAATGTCCTACAAAGCGGCATGGACTACCCACACGAGCCACACCGCACGTTTATCTCTGATTTCTTAGACTTCTCTCTTTACGTTGACGCCGAGCCAGAGGTGATTGAGCAGTGGTATGTCGAGCGCTTCCTCAACTTTCGCAGTGGTGCCTTCATGGACAAAAACTCCTACTTCCACCACTACACCCGCCTAAGCGAAAACCAGGCGATAGAAAAAGCCAAGTCCATCTGGCAAGAGATCAACGGCAAAAACCTCCAAGACAACATCCTCCCTACTAAGGAGCGCGCTCGACTTATATTGAAGAAAGGGCCTAATCACTTGGTGGAACAAATCCTCCTGAGGAAATAGAGGCGAGACCACTGCGTTGCGAGAGTCGAGAAGCGAGAGGGGAACCTTTCCAGAGTAGCATCTAGGGTTGGCACTTACGTGTTAATCCTCTTTTCATGCAACAAACACCCAAACTTGAGTAACTTTCACCTGAACGCTCAACCAACTCCCCTCGCCTCTCGCAGGGCAGAGCCCGATCTCGCCTCTCGACTCTGAATCACAGGGTGATTCGCTTCCCAAACCCCACAGGATCCATATCTCGCACATCCACACTCAGCGATCCCACTTGGCTTGCTTGCGCTTGTAGTACCGCCATTAACTGTTCGGAAAGGGTCTGCTTTTGTACATCGCTTCGGCCGGCCAGTAGTTCAAAGCGTAAGTGAATAAAGTCGGCGTCGTCTTGATGCTCACCGATTAGCCAGTGGTGGTAGCGCAACGCGCGTGAGCGCACATCGTTGAGCTCAAACAGGCCACTGTCGAGCACCACTTGATGCAAGTCTTCCAACAACCCTTGAACATTGACTCGCTCCTCAAGCGTGTTGGTGTACTCCATGATTAAATTCGGCATCTACCTTTCTCCTTAAAAAAGGTTTGAGGAGCGAGTACGGGCGTTGCCCTTCGAGGTGCGAGGGGTTTAGTGCACTCGGTATGTTCCTCACTCCATGGAACTCTGTGTACTTTGGCGCTATTTAAAGGCGCTTGAGTAACAAGGAGTCTACCACACACGACACTCCCCTCGCCCCTCAGAGCAGAGCGAAACCCCGTCCTCGAACCTAAAACGTGAGCCTCGACGAATTTAACTCGCGCGCCGAAATCCTCGCAGCTCGGAACGAAGTGATACCCGCACCTCGGAACGCAGTGATACTAGCGTCTCGGACGCGTAAAACGTTTGGCTGATCACATTTTGTAGGCGTAGTGGGCGAGAAAGGTTTGTCGGGAGTCATGATCTGGAAAAATTAATCTGTTATATTCGAAACACTTAAACGGGATGGCCTTGCGGGGGCAAGAACAGGTCATCCTCGATTATTATTTTTTATTTTTTATTTATTTGAAATGGAGATACTCCTATGCGTCGTCCTGTAGTGATGGGAAACTGGAAACTGAATGGTAGCAAGGCAATGGTAACTGAGCTGCTAAACGGTCTTAACAAAGAGCTTGAAGGTGTAACTGGCGTTGATGTTGCCGTTGCTCCACCAGCACTGTACCTAGATATGGCTGAGCGCCTAATCGCAGAAGGTGGTAACAAAATCATCTTGGGTGCGCAAAACACTGACGTAAACAACAGCGGCGCTTTCACTGGCGACATGTCTCCAGAAATGCTGAAAGATTTCGGTGCAACTCACATCATCATCGGTCACTCTGAGCGTCGTGAGTACCACAACGAATCAGACGAGTTCGTCGCTAAGAAATTCGCTTTCCTAAAAGAGAACGGCCTAAAACCAGTTTTCTGTATCGGTGAGTCTGAAGCGCAAAACGAAGCAGGTGAAACTGAAGCAGTTTGTGCTCGTCAAATCAACGCAGTGATCGACGCATACGGCGTTGAAGCACTAAACGGCGCAATCATCGCATACGAGCCAATCTGGGCAATCGGTACTGGTAAAGCAGCAACAGCAGAAGATGCACAGCGCATCCACGCTTCTATCCGCGCAATGATCGCAGAAAAAGACGCAGCAGTTGCTGAGCAAGTTATCATCCAATACGGTGGTTCTGTTAAGCCAGAAAACGCTGAGTCTTACTTCGCACAACCAGATATCGACGGCGCTCTAGTTGGCGGCGCAGCTCTAAATGCAGCGGGTTTCGCAGCTATCGCTAAAGCAGCTGCGGCGGCTAAAGCTTAAGCTTTTTTAAAAGCGATTTTACGTATGATGGTCAGCGGTTAGCTGGCCATTTTCGCTTTTAGAGGCGAGAGTCGAGGCCGTTTCACTGCGAGTACGCTTCGCTCGAGGGGGGCGCTAGACTCGACAGCGTCAAATACACTTGAACGCTTTTTCTCGCTTCTCGTCTCTCGATTCTCGACTCTCCGACATCGGAGGCGAGACCGTTGCACTGCGAGTACGCTTCGCTCGAGGGGGCGCTAGACTCGACAGCGTCAAATACACTTGAACGCTCTTTCTCGCTTCTCGCCTCTCGATTCTCGCCTCTCCGCAGGCCCATAAACCTATCCACAAGCACCCAAATCAAGTAGTCTTGATCACTCGCCACTCCAGAGAAAAGACAATTGCGGAAAAAAATAGATAAACACGGCCTATTGACCGACCCTGTCGCGCAAGTATTACGTCAGATGACGGTGCCGATGACTTTTGGCATGGTGGCGGTGTTGCTGTTTAATCTGGTTGATACCTTCTTTATCTCCTTGCTGGGGACTGAGTCCTTGGCGGCGATCAGCTATACCTTTCCGGTTACTTTTGCGATTAACTGCATCACTATGGGGCTGGGTGTTGGGCTGTCTAGTCAGCTGGGGCGACTGCTTGGCATGGGACAAGCGAAGCAAGCAGCATCTTTCTCGACTCATGCCCTGCTGCTTGCCACCACGCTGGTGACACTGGCCTCGACGCTGGGGTATTTTGCTATTAAGCCGCTGTTTCTTGCCTTGGGGGCAACGCCTTCGCTTGTGCCACTGATCCATGACTATATGGTGGTGTGGTATCTCGCGGTTCCTCTGCTCGCCATCCCAATGACAGGTAATAGCGCGATCCGTGCCAGTGGCGATACCAAAACCCCGGCGATGATCATGATGCTGGCAGGGCTCATCAATGGTCTGCTTGATCCACTGCTGATCTTTGGTCTGGGTCCTATACCAGCTTTAGGCATCCAAGGTGCCGCGATTGCCAGCGCGATAAGTTGGTTAGTGGCTGCCTGTGCTTCACTGTATGTGCTTGCTAGGCGTGAACACCTCTTAGCGCTCCCGGATTTGAATCAATTATTTGCTGATTGGCGTGCGACCTTGACGATAGGCCTGCCTGCCGCCTTATCGAGCGCAATGATGCCGCTTGCTAGCGCTGTGATCATGCGTCTACTTTCCCAGTTTGGTCACCCTGCTGTGGCCGCTTACGGGGCAGCACAGCGGGTTGAGTCGTTATTGATCTTGGTCTTGATGGCGCTGACGTCTGCACTTACTCCATTTATGGCGCAAAACTTTGGCGCAGAGAAGCCCGAGCGCAGCTTTCAAGGGCTATTTGTCAGCATGCGCTTTTCAATCGTCTTTCAGCTGTTGATCTTTATCGTGATGGTGCCACTAAGTATGCCAATTGCCGCGCTGTTTTCCCAAGAGGCTGCAGTGGATAAGCTGCTGTGGCGCTATCTAATCTTGGTGCCATTAAGCTACGGGTTTCAAGGAATTATGATGATGCTCAGCTCTGCGCTGAATGCGATGCACAAACCGCTAACGGCATTTTACTGTAATGCGCTGCGACTATTTGTGTTTACTCTACCGTGTGCCTGGCTTGGCGGGTATTGGTATGGTGCTGAAGGGGTATTTATTGGCATTGCAGCCGGAAATGTCTTGGGAGGGTGCCTTGGCTATCTGTATGCACTGCGTCTGCGCAGCCAGTATACACTGGCTACACAATAATTAATGCCGAGCGCTGGAGAGCACTCGGCGAGTCAAACAAGCACTATTGCTCGCTGCCCTCTTCTCCCTCATCGATTTCAAGCTCGATGTCTAAGGGCTCTTGAGAGAGGATAATGCCGGTGTTATCGGCATACAGGTAATCTTCAGGTAGATAGGTCACGCCACCAAAGTTAACCGCAACATCGACCTCACCGATACTCTGAACCACTGAGCCAACCGGAATAGAAGCCAGGGCATGAATACCGATATTCATATCTTCCAGCTCATCAACCTCACGAACGCAGCCATAGATGACAATCCCTTCCCACTCATTCTCCTCGGCTAATGTCGCGATTTCGGCATCCACCAAGGCTCTGCGTAGTGAGCCACCACCATCAACCAGCAGCACGCGCCCCAGGCCGTCTTGCTCAAGCACCTCACGGATCAGACCATTGTCCTCAAAGCACTTAACAGTGGTGATCTGACCGGCAAACGACGCTCGACCGCCAAAGTTGGTAAACATGGGCTCGACCACGTCGACTTGGTCTTGGTAAATATCACAAAGAGCTGAAGTGTTGTATTCCATTGCAGTTCTCTCCTCTCAAAAAGGCTACATTCGAGTATATCGTCTCAACAAGTCATTGCAATGACAGGGCTAATTCGAGCTCACAATTAGGCTTAAAATAGTCACTAGTACAAAAACTAAATTGGCAATCAGGGCACACTTAACTATCTGTGGCAGTTGCGGAGCAAGCTCCATAGGCTTTACAGCTCGCTTCACAGCCAGCAGGTGGCCACGCACAGCCAGTAATGCTACCAGCCACAGCAGCATCAACCATAACGGTGCCCCAAGCAATTGGTTGGTGATCATCAAACAGGCAAAGCCAATCAGGACGACTTGGTAGTGATAGCGCTTAGCGCCAGCAAGACCCAGCCTCACAGCGAGGGTACGTTTTCCACACACAGCGTCGTTCTCAATATCACGCATATTGTTGACGTTTAGCACCCCAACCGAGAGCAAACCACAGCCAATCGCGGGCAGTAGCGTGATTAAAGTCAGCTCACCGGTATGGAGAAAGTACGTGCCCAACACGCCAAGTAGCCCAAAGAAGACAAAGACGGCCATATCACCCAAGCCGATATAACCATAGGGCTTTGCCCCAACCGTGTAGGCAATCGCGGCAGCAATCGCCAGCCCACCTAAGGTCAAAAACAGCAATACATTCTGTAAAGACTCTAACGACACCGTGACCAAGGCGCTGCCGCTAATGATGGTAAGAATTACGTTAATGATGATGGCTTTGCGCATTGCCCCAAGACTTACGGCACCAGACTGAATTGCACGCATCGGTCCAATGCGTTGCTCATTATCCGTGCCCTTCTCTGCATCGCCGTAGTCATTGGCAAGGTTTGACAAGATCTGCAGCAAGGTGGCAGTCAATAGCGCTAGCAGCGCCACCGACCATGAAAAGGCACCATGACTCCAGGCCAGCGCACTGGCGGTAATAATGGCCGTCAAGGCAAGCGGCAAGGTCTTCGGCCGCGCCGCACTTAGCCAAACAGAGAGAGTTTTAGGTGACGATGTTTGAGTCATGTATCTATCCATAAATTAGGAGGCGAGTATCGAGGAGCGGGTAGCGAGGAGTTCGACGCACGTGGTGAATTCCTCACTCCTCGATACAATGCACAATTCGCTCTCCGAGCCTAAAAAAAAGGCCGCTAAAAAGCGACCTTTTTTTAAAACTTTTAGTAGAGCAAGTACTTACTATGCCCACGAATCACCTCTCCTCGGAATGAAGTGTAACCCGCAGTGCAACGTCCTCGCCCCTGCGTTAAGTGTTAAGTTACTTAACGCGACCTACGTACTCACCCGTACGCGTGTCTACTTTGATCACTTCACCGATCTGGATAAATAGAGGAACACGAACAACTGCGCCAGTGGTTAGCGTTGCAGGTTTACCGCCTGTACCTTGCGTATCACCTTTTAGGCCTGGGTCTGTTTCGGTGACTTCAAGCTCTACGAAGTTTGGTGGTGTTACAACGATTGGGTTACCGTTCCAAAGAGTTAGCATACAAGTGTTGTTCTCAACCAACCACTTCGCATTCTCACCAACCGCTTTTGCATCAGCCGCGATCTGCTCGAAGGTTTCTGCGTTCATGAAGTGGAAGAACTCACCATCGTTGTATAGGTAGTCAAGATCAGTATCTAGAACGTCAGCCACTTCAACCGTCTCACCAGACTTGAAGGTTTTCTCTAGAGTTTTACCAGAAAGCAGCTTACGGATTTTAACGCGGTTGAATGCCTGACCTTTACCTGGTTTTACATACTCGTTTTCGAGAATGACACAAGGCTCATTATCAAGCATAATTTTAAGACCGCCTTTGAATTCATTCGTGCTAACAGTAGCCATTTTTTCCTCTTTACCATTCTTCGAGTTAAATTTAATGCCGCACATCATAACCCGAAAAGTCGATTCTGTTGAGCAAAACTGGCTCAAACAGCTAGCTAATGGGATCTCGGATCCTCATAAACTGCTTGAATACCTCGAAATTGATCAACAAGACTGGCAGTCAGGCTTTGCCGCACGGTCGCTGTTTGCTCAGCGCGTGCCTTTGAGTTTTGTTGAAAGAATGGAAAAAGGCAACGTCAACGACCCGCTTTTACGCCAAGTGCTGCCGGTTATTGAAGAGTTTGAACAGCCCGCGGGTTATGTTGTTGATCCTCTTGGGGAGCAAGATAATCAGCAACCAGGCCTGCTACATAAATACCGCAATCGCGTGCTGATGATCGTAAAGGGTGGCTGCGCAGTTAACTGTCGTTATTGTTTTCGTCGCCACTTCCCCTACGAGGATAACAAGGGCAGCAAGTCGGTTTGGCAACAGAGTCTCGAGTATATTCAAGCGCATAGCGAGCTCAACGAGGTGATCCTCTCTGGCGGCGACCCTCTGATGGCCAAGGATCATGAACTAAAGTGGTTGATCGAGCAGATCAGTCAGATCCCCCACATCACGCGCCTGCGCATTCACTCGCGACTGCCTATTGTGCTGCCCGCTCGTGTGACTCAAGCGCTGTGCGAACCACTCGCCACCACTCGCCTACAAGTGGTGCTTGTCACTCATATTAACCATGCCAATGAGATTGATACTGAGGTGATGGCTGCCATGACTGCGCTCAAACGCTGTGGCGTGACTCTTCTCAATCAAGGCGTGCTGCTCAAGGGGGTCAATGATGATGTTGCGAGCCAAATTGCCCTGAGCAATCGCCTGTTTGAGGCTGGGATCTTACCCTATTACCTGCATGTGCTCGATAAGGTGCAGGGCGCTGCGCACTTCTATGTCAGTGATGAGCGCGCACGTCAGATCATTGCCGGTCTGATTGAGCAGGTGTCGGGTTATTTGGTACCGAGACTCACCCGTGAACAGAGTGGTAAGAAGAGTAAAACCCCGCTCGATTTGCACCTTGAGTAGCTTTTCGAGCTTTGGGTTACCGTAACCTAAAAGCTGATATCGCTGTACACAAACGCCAACCTTAGCATTTCTAATACCTAATTTTACCTTCATTAAGCTATCTCGAGCAGCTTTTTGAGCTTTGGGTTGCCATAGCCCAAAAGCTCTTATCGCTGCACACAAACGCTAATCTTGGTATTTCTATTACCTAATTTTGCGCTCATTAAGCTTTCTCAAGCAGCTCTGTGAGCTTTAGGTTACCGTAACCCAAAAGCCCTTAGTGCTGTACACAAACACCTGTCTTGGTATTTCTAATACCTAATTATGCGCTCATTAATCTATCTTGCGCAGCCTTTTGAGCTTTGGGTTGTCGTAGCCCAAAAGCCCATATCGCTGTACACCAAACACAAGCGTACAGCTTAAACACCTTTTTACCACCCATGTCCTAAAAGCTCTGCAAGTGGCACACCTCACAAAAACCGCCGATTTTTTGACCCTTAGAGAGCAACTTTGACCCAACACAATGAAGCAGTCTGTAGACAAAAAGCGAATATAAATAAGGCATTTAGTTCACATTAGCAGCACATCAATTTCGTTACGATAAATCTTTCCCTTATATACCCATGTAACCTCATTGGAGATACGATTATGTTTTACGTACACATGCTGTTGTTGCTTACCGTGATCTTTATCGGTATCCGACATGGTGGGATCGCCTTTGGCCTACTCGGTGGCCTTGGCGTCTCTATTCTAGCCTTCGTTTTTGGTATTGCTCCGGGCACCCCACCAATCAGCGTGATGCTGATCATTCTTGCGGTCGTTGCCGCTTCTGCAACTCTAGAGGCCACAGGTGGTCTCAAACTCTTGGTACGCTTTGCTGAGCGCCTGCTGCGTAAGCATCCAAGCCAGATTGTCTTCCTCGGCCCTCTGTGTACCTACTCACTGACCGTATTGGTTGGTACGGGACACTCAGTATATCCCCTTCTGCCAGTGATCTACGATGTGGCGTATAAAAAAGGCATTCGCCCCGAACGCCCAATGGCCATGGCCACCATTGCCTCACAAATGGGCATCACGGCCAGTCCAATTGCGGCCGCAGCGGCGGTAGTCATGGCCACAGCCGCCGATAATAACCTAGATATTAGCCTAGTGAACGTATTGATGGTAACCATTCCGGCGACCTTGATTGGGGTGTTAACCGGCTGTTTGTGGAGCCTCAAGCGCGGTAAAGAACTCGAGCAAGATCCAGAGTTTCTTGAGCGCTGCAAAGATCCTGAGTTCAAAGCGCAGTTGATCGATATCGAAGAGGGTGATGAGGGCAATGATGGCGTTGCGCCAACCGCAAAACGCGGCTTAATGATCTTCCTTGCGGGTATCGCGACGGTGATCTTTGTCGCTATGTTTGGTAAAGATCTGTCACTACTGCCCGATGGCGTCAATATGTCGGTCGCAATCCAGTTCTTGATGCTGTCCGTCGGTGCGATCATCTTGCTGGTAACTAAGGTCGAGCCGAAAAAAATCGTCCACAGCAATGTGTTTATCGCCGGGATGACAGCCGTGATCATCATCTTTGGTATCGCCTGGATGAGTGACACCATTATCGGCTTCCACAAGCCTTATCTAATAAGCTTGGTGAGCGACTTAGTCGCCGCGTACCCATGGACCTTCGCCATCGCCATGTTTGTGGTATCAATCTTCCTCAAAAGCCAAGCCGCAGTACTGACCATCATGTTACCCCTCGGCTTTGCAATGGGTATCCCAGCCCCTGTCCTTATTGGTGTACTCCCAGCCTGTTACGCCTATTTCTTCTTCCCGTTCTACCCAAGCGACCTCGCAGCAATCTCTTTCGACCGCTCAGGCACCACCCAAATTGGCAAATACGTCCTCAACCACAGCTTCTTGCTGCCTGGGTTTATTGGGGTGGTTACGGCGACTACGGTAGGGTATCTGATTTCTATGACCATTAATTAGAGATTCGAGAGGCGAGATCGGGCGTTGCCCTGCGAGAGGCGAGGAAAAAGCACTTGTTATTCGCCCTTAAGAAAAAAGCGCCGGAGTACGGCGCTTTTGATTTTCTGAACGAAAAGCTAACGATGCAATCTACAGATACACATCAAAACATCAGCGTGCGGCGGCTTCTTCTCGCTTCTCGCCTCTCGACTCTCGACTCTTCTCCACCCGAACCGCGGCAACCTTAAACTCAGGGATCTTAGCGTGCGGATCCTTAGCAGTATTAGTCAGACGGTTGGCCGGTGATTCAGCGAAGTGGAATGGGATGAATACCACGCCAGGCTGAATACGCTTAGTGACGAACGCGGCAATATCAATTGAGCCACGACGGGTAGTCAAAGTGAGCATCTCACCGTTGCCAATACCCATCGCTTCAGCGTCCGTGACACTGATCATCACACGTGGGCCAGCAAGCTTGTCTAAACCCTTGGTTTTGCGCGTCATGGTACCGGTGTGGAACTGCTCAAGCATACGGCCTGTGGTTAGAATCGTTGGGTACTCAGCATCAGGCAGCTCAGCCGCGTATCGGAACGGGATGGCCTCCATCTGACCACGTCCACGGGTAAACTGGGTGCGGTGCATGATGCGTGTGCCTTCCGGGTTGTTCTTGTTGCTCGGCCACTGCATGCCATCGGTTGGGATCGCTTCCCAGCGCAAGCCTGCGTACTGCGGCGTCACTCGCGTGATCTCATTGGTGATCTCGCTGATGTGCTGGTAATCCCAGTCGCCGCCCATCGCTTTGGCGATATCTTGGATGATCAGCCAATCTTCACGCGCCTGCCCAGGTGGGTTAACCACAGGGTTGAGACGCTGCACGCGGCGCTCGGTATTGGTAAAGTGCCCGGCTTTCTCAGCAAAAGAGCACGACGGCAGCACCACGTCCGCGTATTGCGCCGTCTCAGTGAGGAAGATGTCCTGCACCACCAAGAAATCCAGCGCCTCAATACCCTCAATTACGTGGGTTTGGTCAGGGTCACTCAGTATCGGGTTTTCCCCCATCACATACAAACCGCGCACTTCACGCTTGCACGCAGAGTCAATGATCTCAGTCAGGGTCAAGCCCGGCTCGGTCGGCAGATTCGGCGCATCCCACTCATAGGCAAACTTCTGCTGCACCAGTGGGTTATACACCTTCTGATAACCGGGGTAGTTGTTTGGCAGCGCGCCCATATCACACGCACCTTGTACGTTAGATTGGCCACGTAGCGGGTTGATACCGCCACCCTCAACACCAATGTTGCCACACAAAAGCTGCAGGTTCGCAATCGAGCGCACGTTATCGTGCCCTGTGGTGTGCTGAGTAATGCCCATCGCGTAGTAAACCGCGGTACGCTCAGCGGTACCAATCAGGCGCGCCATCGCATAGATGTCATCGGCTTTCACACCAGTCACGAGCTCAACTTTATCCAGCGCGTAGTTTGGCGACATCACCTCTTGCAGCAGCGTATCAAAGCCATCGACACGATCTTCGATGTACTCCATATCATGCCAGCCGTTTTTGATGATCTGCTGCATGATGCCGTTGATCAGCATCACGTCCGTGCCAGGTCGCTGCGACATATACAGCTCAGCGTGATCCGCCAGCTCAATACGCTTAGGATCGGCCACCACCAGACGAGCACCGCCATGACGGATCGCTTGCTTGATATGCGAGGCAATGATCGGGTGCGCTGCGGTGGTATCAGAGCCAATCACAAAGATCACGTCTGAGTGCTTGATGCTCGGGATATCGTTGGTCATCGCGCCACTACCAATCGAGGCCTCAAGGCCAGTCACGGTCGATGAGTGACACAGACGCGCACAGTGGTCGATGTTATTGGTGCCCAGCTCGCGACGCATAAACTTCTGGAACACATAGTTGTCTTCGTTGGTGGTCTTAGCCGAAGAGAAACCGGCCAGAGCGCCACTACCAAAGCTTTGCTTGATGGACGTAAACTTAGTCGCAATCAGATTGATCGCCTCTTCCCAACTCGCTGGCTGCAGCCAACCATCCTTGCGGATCAGCGGTGTGGTCAGACGCTCTTCGCTACCGATAAAGTCGAAGCCAAAGCGACCTTTAACACACAGCATGCCCTCGTTAACTGGTGAGTCGCCGCCTTTGACGTAACGGATCTTATTTGCCGCTTCGTCAACATGCATACTGAGCTTACAGCCCACGCCACAGTAAGTACAAATGGTGTCAACCACCTTAAGCTCTTCGATACGCCCTTGTGCGCGATCGCGGCCATCGATCATTGCGCCTGTTGGACACACCTGGATACACGCACCACACTGAACACACGCTGAGTCACCCATCAGGGTCTGATTTGGACCAAAGTTTGGACGACACTCAGGACGTGACGCCGGACGACCGTCTTGGTTGGTCATAAAGCTCAAAACACCATGCACAGATTTCTCTCGACACGCCTGAACACACTGACCACAACTGATACAGCGGTTGGCATCAAAGACGATAAACTCTGAGCTAGTATCCACCGCAAACTTCTGACGCGCGTCGCTGTTGCGCACCACTTGCCAGTCAGCATCGGATTGGATTGTCACTGCGCCTTCGAAGGATTGCTGTGCGCCATACTCGGTCGAGTAGTCACGCAGCTCACAGGCGGTGTTCGCCTGGCAGCCACACTCAAGGCAGCGCGCCGCCTCAGCCATGGCCTCGGCGTTATCAAAGCCAAGCTCTACCTCGGCGAAGCTCTGCTCTCGCTGCGCGCTGGTCAGCTCCGGCATGATCTTGCGCGCGACTTTCTGTAGGTGTTCAAACTGCTGCGGATCAACCTGCTTAACGTTCTCGCCTTTGCGGGCGTTAAATGGCATCACTGGGATCTGATCCATATCGCCATTAAAGAAGCGATCAATCGCTTGAGCTACCACGCGACCATCAGCCACCGCCTCAACGGCCGTGGCAGGGCCACGACGAAAATCACCGATACTGAAGATATTCCCCGTGCCCGTATGTAGGGTGTCTGGGTTAACGTCAGCGGTGTTCCAGCGCGTTAGAGGGATCTGCAGCGCTTCATCATCCATAAAGCTCAAATCTGGCTTTTGCGAGACCGCCGCAATCACAGTATCAAACGCTTCGGTAAAGAACTCACCAGTGGCTTTCGGGCTGCGACGACCGGAGGCATCCGCCGGTCCCAGCTCCATCTTCTCAAGACGGATTGCATTTACACGGCCACTCTCATCGGCAAGGTTCTCAGCAGGATTAGTCAAGAAGTGAAACTTCACCCCTTCATGCTCTGCTTCTTCAATCTCGTAATCTTCCGCAGGCATCTCTGCGCGAGTACGACGATAGATAAGCGTGGTCTCCGCACCATCACGCACGGCGGTGCGTGCACAGTCAATCGCGGTATTACCACCACCAATTACGGCGACTTTCTTGCCGGTGGTGTAGTTTTTCTCGGTAACGTAGTCTTTAAGGTAATCAACCCCAAGGTAACAACCATCGAGATCACTACCGGTGTAATTCATCTCAACCGCTTTCGAGGCACCAACCGCCAGACACACCGCATCAAACTCATTGCTGAGCGACGACAGGGTAAAGTCTTCACCGAGCTTTTTATCACACTCGATAGTCATGCCATTGCGGCACATCAACTCAATCTCTTTGTCGAGAATGCTCTTTGGCAGGCGGTACTCTGGAATACCGTAGCGCAGCCAACCGCCCGCTTTCGGCATCGATTCAAACACCGTGACCTCATAGCCCTCGTTCGACAGATAGTAACCCGCCGTCAGACCACCAGGACCACCACCGACAACCGCCACGCGCTTACCTTTATCAGCTTTCTTTGCTGGCACGTAGGCTTCTTGAGCATCAAGATCCGCATCCGCCGCATGGCGCTTAAGCTGACGAATCGCTATCGAGTCATCCACCACACCACGGCGACATTCGGTTTCACAAAACGCTGGACACACCCGTCCAATCGACAGCGGCATCGGTAAAGTGCGCTTGATCACCTCGATGGCTTTTTGATGATCGTTTTGAGCAATATGATACAGATAGGATTGTATATCGACCCCCGCCGGACACGCAGTCTTACACGGCGCCTCACAATCAGCGTAGTGGTCGGTCATAATGCGATTGAGCGCCTTACGGCGATGATCGCGTAAATAGTCTGAGTGTGTCACAACACTCAAACCATCGTAAACATTCAGTTCACAAGAGCGCTTCACGCCCCCGCTTTCTACTTCGACAACACACAGGTCACAAGGTACTTTCTCATTGCTCTTGTTCAATCCACACAATGAGGGAATGTCGACTCCACATACCTTTGCTGCTTCCAGTAGTGTAAGTCCTTCTTCTACTACTCGATATTTGCCATCAATGACAATTTGGATCATAGGTGCCTCCTAAGCACTCTAACGCTCAGTTCAACAAGCTTTTTTATTATTCGTGCGGACAAACCTTGACATGGGGAGGTTTATCCAATTCCACAATCTTACTATGGATTTATCAATAATGCTCAATTGTCAGACAATTAATTCACTGGTAGGAGCTATCTGTCTCACATTGACCATAAAAGAGGATAATTCCCATAAAAACCACGACAGAATAGCGACATAATCAGGCATGACAAATTTGCTGTGCCTGTTGGTTTGATAGGTAAAAACTATCTTATGCCTTGGGGCAGAGGCGAGAGGCGAGACAGGTTCGAGCGCGTTGGAAGGCCTAATGCTCAGAACTCGACGTGCTTGTTATTGGTCTAGATGTAAAAGGCCCCAATGCCTTCGGCATTGGGGCCTTAATTGTCATGAAATAGTGCTTAGGAGATCGATGGCATCACAGCGCGCTCAAAATACTCGCCTCTCGAGCGCAGCGTCCTCGCCTCTCGCCTCTGCCCGAAGGGCAACTAAGGGCGAGCTACAAAGCCCACAGCAGCATACGCTTTCTTCAGCGTCTCTGCCGCGCGAGCTGACGCTTTCTCTGCGCCTTCTTTCATCACGGCGTCTAGGAACGCGCGATCTTCACGTACGCGGCGGTATTCGGCTTGAATTGGCTCTAGCATTTCAACCAGTGCCTGGCCAACGTCTTTCTTGAATGGGCCGTACATCTCAACGCCTTGGTACTTGGCTTCGATTTCGTCAAAGCTCATGCCTGTCGCCGCAGAGTACAGACCCATTAGGTTTGAGATGCCCGCTTTGTTTTCCCAATCGTTGGCTATGCGTGGTGGTGTCTCAGTGTCGGTTTGCGCCTTGTTGATCTTCTTGATGATCGACTTTGGCTCCTCTAACAGGGTGATCACGTTCTTACGGTTATCATCCGACTTTGACATCTTCTTGGTCGCATCTTGCAGGCTCATCACACGCGCATTCACAGTTGGAATGTACGGCTCTGGTACCTCGAAGATTGGCGTTTCTGGGCTGTAGATGTTGTTAAAGCGGGTCGCGATATCACGCGCTAGTTCAAGGTGCTGCTTCTGATCGCTGCCCACTGGCACTTGGTGTGCGCCGTAAAGTAGGATGTCCGCCGCCATCAATACTGGGTAATCATACAGACCCACGTTGACGTCATTCGCGTAGCGCTGAGATTTGTCTTTGAACTGCGTCATGCGGTTCAACTCACCCATCTGGGTGTAGCAGTTAAGAAGCCAACCTAGCTGAGCGTGCTCTGGTACATGTGACTGAACAAATAGCGTGCTCTTTTTAGGATCAACACCAACCGCAAGACAGATAGCAAGTGCGTCGAGGGTCGCTTCATGCAGGGCTTTCGGGTCTTGACGAACCGTTACCGCGTGAAGGTCGACGACACAGTATTGGCAATCGTAATCATCTTGCATCTGTTGCCATTGACGAAGAGCACCCAAGTAGTTACCGATACTTAGTTCACCTGATGGTTGAACACCACTCAATACAATGGGTTTGCTCATGGGAATAATTCCTTTGACTTCTTAATCTAATAAAATGAAAAAACCGCGTGAGTTTTACCCACACGGTTATGCCAGTGTACTTATTAACGAGTATTTTGCTAGTCGTTTTTTCGACATTAAGCCGAAACTAAAACCAAGTCGACAATCTCCGCCACTGAGTCCGCCACATAGTGTGGGTTATTGTTGCTGATTGGCTCACCATGGTTGTAGCCATAAGTCAGGCCAAACGAGTAACAGCCAGCGTTCTGCGCGGCAAGAATGTCGTTTTTCGAGTCGCCGACCATCAGCATCTGCTCTGGGGTGACTTGATGCTTATCCATCAGCCAGTTAAGCGCGATTGGATTAGGCTTTTTCTCAGCAAAGGTGTCGCCGCCAATCACATCGCTAAAGTACTTATCGATGTCATGCTTAGCCAGCACATCTGGGACAAACTTCGATGGCTTGTTGGTCACCAGCGCTAGGGTTATCCCTGCTTGATGCAAGACTTCCAACGTCTCAGTCACCGCAGCGTACAAGTGGCTCAGCTTGTGCCCCGTTTGCTGATAGAAATCATCAAACAAGGTGCGCGCCTTGGCACGCAACTCTGGGCTAAGCTCAGGATTAACCGTTAAGCTCTGGCTCAGCGCACGGCCGATGAGCACGTCAGCGCCATTGCCAACATAATCACGCACCTGCGCCTCGCTTACCGCGGGAAAGCCCAGCGCCTGCACGGCTTGGTCTGCCGCCACCGCCAAGTCTGGCACGCTGTCGAGCAAGGTGCCATCGAGATCAAAAGCAATCAGCTTGATGTTATTCATTCACAGTCCTTGAATGTTAGGCGTCTCTGGCGCCAGCCAGAGACAGGCAATTAGTTAACTTGCGCTAGCTCGCTGCGCATCTGGTCGATCACTTGCTTGTAATCTGGCTGGCTGAAGATCGCCGAGCCAGCAACAAACATATCCGCGCCCGCTTCTGCGATCTCTTTGATGTTATCCACTTTCACGCCGCCATCGATCTCAAGACGAATATCGCGACCCGACTCATCGATCAACTTGCGCACTGCGCGCAGCTTGTCCAGCGTATTCGGGATAAATGACTGACCACCAAAGCCTGGGTTCACCGACATCAGCAGGATCATATCGACTTTATCCATGATGTATTCAAGGTGGCTCAGTGGCGTTGCAGGATTGAGTACCACACCCGCCTTACAGCCGTGCTCTTTGATTAGTTGCAAGGTGCGGTCAACGTGCTCAGAGGCTTCGATATGGAAGGTGATCATCGACGCGCCCGCTTTGGCAAAATCAGGGATTATGCGATCAACCGGTTTAACCATAAGATGTACATCGATAGGCGCAGTAATGCCGTAGTCGCGCAGCGCTTTACACACTGGCGCACCGAAGGTCAGGTTAGGCACATAGTGGTTGTCCATCACATCGAAGTGAACAACGTCAGCGCCCGCGGCCAGTACTTTATCAACGTCTTCGCCCAAACGAGCAAAGTCAGCAGATAGGATGGAAGGGGCAATTAGGAAATCTTTCATTTCGGACCTCGGTGAAGTGACGGCGGTTATGAGTTGCGCGCCATTCTACCTAACCCAGATCCGGTTACGCAAACGTTTAATTGACTGGTTTGGCGGGATCGTACAAGGCTAACAGCTCATCAACCTTATTACGCCCGGCGCCATTACGGCTGATGGTGCGCTTTACTTTGACTACGTTGAGGTTCGCCCCATGGTACAAACGGCGCGTCAGCGTAGTGTCGTGGTTGGAGATCAGCACCGGGATTTCGCGTTCAAAGGCGGTGCGCTCAGAGATATCCGCCAGCGCGGCTTGGTCATCTAAGCTAAAGCCATTGCCCGCATA
Organism: Vibrio sabulosilitoris; assembly: GCF_055391395.1. Lineage (NCBI taxonomy): Bacteria > Pseudomonadati > Pseudomonadota > Gammaproteobacteria > Vibrionales > Vibrionaceae > Vibrio > Vibrio sabulosilitoris. The sequence goes on along the minus strand of NZ_AP029599.1, from coordinate 725,512 downwards.
AGAGGTGAAATTCGCGGTATTCGATAGCGGCGCATAAGGCGGATCGCAATACACCACGCAGCCTTTACGAGCGCGCTTAAAGGTATCTACGTAGCCCTCACAAACAAAGGTCGCTTTCTTGGCTTTTTCAGCGAAGAACTCTAGCTCTTGCTCAGGGAAGTACGGTTTTTTGTACGAGCCAAACGGCACATTAAAGCCGCCCTTTTTGTTATAACGGCACAAGCCATTAAAACCAAAGCGGTTCATGTACAGAAATGCCAGCGAGCGATACATCACATCGTCAGTCTGGTTAAACTGCGCGCGGATATCGAGGTAAACCTCTTTGCGATTGTGCTCCGGGGTAAACCAGCGCTTGGCCTCAGAGATATACTCCTCGGCATCGTCTTTAAGCAGGTTATACAGATTGATGAGATCGGGGTTGATGTCCGCCAGCAGGTACTGATCGTAATCGGTATTGAGAAACACAGAGCCTGCGCCAACAAACGGCTCCACCAGCTTGCGCGCCTCTGGCAAGTGACGTTGAATGTCTTCAACCAAACCGTATTTTCCACCAGCCCATTTCAAAAAGGCACGCTGCTTTTTCATCTACTGCTCTGCTGTTTTCTTGACTCGAAAAATTAGGCTGCGGAATGTATCACATTTACCCGTGCAAGTAACTTAGTTTGCGGCCTCGATTTCACGATGCACCTGAGTCATCGCCTTGGCCCACGGGCCCAGCTCTTTGATATCGCCCGGTAGCGTTGCAATCGCCTCGCGCGCAGCTTGAATCGATGGGTAATTCTCGTAAGTGACGATATACCAAGTGACCTGGCTGCGCTCGGTTGGGTAAACACGCACCTCACCCTCGACCTGATGCTCATCGAGAAAGGCCTGCACGTCTTCAAGGCTAGTCAATGCCGCGATCTGCACTGTGTAACTGCGCGGCGAGAAAGCCAATAGCTCCTCACGGGCAAAAGAGAAGTTAATCTGAGTGGGGGGTGTTGGCGGCGCTGTCTCAGTGAGTTCGCGCATCTCCATCGTTGGCGGCGGCGCAATATCTTGGATCACTAGTTGCTCAAGTTGTTGCATCTGCGGAATCGACTCGGCAGTCGCGCTCTCATCGAGCAAGGCATCCACCACATCGGCGGTGATCACCACACGGCGATCGCTATCGTCCACTCCCACGGTCGCGGTTTGGCTGGTGATCTCAGGCGGCAGCGCCGAGCTGTCATCGGTAGCTTGTGAGTAGAGTGGATCTTCGGTTGGCTCGCTGGTCGGGGCCGTGCGTGTTCTTGGTAGGGTTGGGATCACGGTCTGCTCAAGCATGGACTCGATCCGCTGGCGGTTCTCATCCGGCGTTGCTTGCTGGTTAAGCCACCAATAGCCCCCACCAATCAACAGTAAGACGATCAGTACGATCAGTGCTAGCCACATCGGTGAGCCGACGATAGAACGCACGATCACCCTTGTCTCTTTTTTCTGCTCTGCGAGTGCCATAATCTCTCCTGGATATCGTGTCACTGTTGCAAATGACCGTCGAACCTGCTTTTCCATATCCAGCTCAACGTAGCGCATAACCAAAAATTCAAAAAATCGCTCCGCTTCGTGTTCGTCAAGCGGCTCAATATCCATCTCAACGGGCTTGAGCTCTTGCCCAAAACTCAGCCTTCTGAGCAGTGGATTGACGCTGCCCTCGCTGACCATCAAGACGATATTTACTGACCACGCATAGCGCTGATTGGCCGCGACATTGAGCAGCCATAATTCGCTAAGCAGTTGGTCTGACAGCAGATGCGCGTCATCTACCACTAAGAGTAGCTGACACCGCTCACCATCGAGAATGCGCTCAAGGTTTTCAGTCAGGCTCTGATTAGTATACAAGCCATGACCTGGAAACCACTGCTCAACTATCGTTGTGCGATGCTGTTGCTCGGTTTGATTGGGATGGCATAGCAGCAGCGACTGATTTTGCTCATCGGCATACTGCTCTAAAAAGCGCTGGCTTAGCCACGACTTACCACAGCCGGCATGCCCGCCAACCACCACCAGATTTGAACCGAAGCGGGTTAATAGTGACAGGCGTTCGAGCAGTTCTTGCTGCGAGTCCAACTCCAATACTCGGGCATTGCTCATCGCCGTGTCACCTCACGATCACTATAACGGGTATTACTACACCTGACGACAGAAATCTATCGCCTCGCGCAGCACGTCTTCAGGGGTGCCTTTGACCACTTGTGCGCTACCCACCGAGGTTGGTAGCACCAGACGCAACTGCCCTGCAAGGACCTTTTTATCGCGCATCATATGGGTCATAAAATCCGCAAAAGTCATTGAATCTGGCGTTTGCACCGGAAGCTGAGCGCGCTTGAGTAGCACCAGCATACGCTCAAAGTCAGCCGGCTCAATCATGCCTTGCATCAGCGCCGTTTTCGCCGCCATCACAGTGCCAGCAGAGACCGCTTCACCGTGCAGCCACTCACCGTAACCGAGCTCAGCCTCAATCGCGTGACCAAAGGTGTGACCAAGATTGAGCAGCGCACGAATGCCCGACTCTTTCTCATCTTGCGCCACAACCTCGGCTTTGATTTGACAGCAGCGGGCTATCGCGTAAGTCAGTGCTTGCTCATCCAGGGCATACAGCGCATCAAGGTTGTCTTCCAGCCAAGTGAAAAACTCACCATCGTAGATGATGCCGTATTTGATCACCTCAGCCATACCGGCCGCAAACTCACGCGCTGGCAGGGTTTTGAGGCAGTTGGTGTCGATGATCACCGCTTGCGGTTGATAGAAGGCGCCGATCATGTTCTTACCCAGCGGGTGGTTCACGGCGGTTTTACCGCCCACCGAAGAGTCCACTTGCGAGAGCAAGGTGGTTGGGATCTGGACAAAGTCCACCCCACGCTGGTAACACGCTGAGGCAAAGCCAACCAAATCACCGATCACACCGCCACCGAGCGCGACAACCACCACATCGCGGGCATAGTTACCCTCGATAAAGAAGTCCATCACTTGGTTAAAGGTCTCGAGATTTTTGTATTGCTCACCATCAGGCAGGGTCAGCAACGCGGCATCGCAGCCTTGCTGTTTAAGGTTGGTCAAAATGGTCTCTGCATAGAGAGGCGCAACCGTGACGTTGCTGATCACCACCACTTTCTGCACTGATGATTTTTGACCTGAAAGGAAAGAGAAGTGAGCCGGATCATCAAATAATCCGGCACCAATAGAGATTGGGTAGCTTCGTTCGCCCAACTCGACCGTAATCCGTTCCATGGTTTGTCTCCGCTAAAAATAAAACGTATTAACGTTCTTCTAGCATTTTTACGATCTGGTTGGCTACCACTTTTGCACTTTGATCATCAGTACGCACGGTATAGTCAGCGACTTCTTCATAAAGTGGGTTGCGCTCGTCCGCTAGCGATACAAGTACTTCACGCGGGTCATCCGTTTGAAGCAGTGGACGCTTCTTGTCGCGATTCGTACGGGCTAGCTGCTTTTCGATCGTCGTTTCTAGGTAAACAACAAGACCGCGAGCAGAAAGACGATTACGGTTCTCTTTGCTAAGTACAGAGCCGCCACCAGTCGCAAGCACAATACCTTGCTCTTGAGTTAGATCGTTGATCACTGTTTCTTCGCGCTTGCGGAAACCGTCTTCGCCTTCAACATCAAAAACCCATGCGATGTCCGCACCAGTGCGTTCTTCGATAACCGTGTCGGAGTCAATAAACTCCATGTGTAATTGTTGAGCTAGGTGGCGGCCAATTGTGCTTTTGCCCGCGCCCATAGGACCAACAAGAAAAATGTTTCGTTTTTCAGCCATGTTAGCAGTAACTTACAACTTTTAAATCAATGACATCGCTACAAGAACCCCAGAAATAGCTGGGTTGCAAAGCGCCCTCTTGTAGCACCAATTCCTCACAGACAGACGTGATAAGACCCGAAATTATCTAGATAAGGTGCCAGTAATGCAAATTTATTTTTGATGTGATGATAAATTATCGTCGGCAGAGTCTAGTTACGTGACGGTTATTTGGCTTGCGGCACTACTTTAGGCGTGACAAAAATCAGCAATTCACTTTTGCCCAATTGCTGATAGGTGCGACGAAACAGAGCCCCGAACAAGGGGATATCCCCAAGCAGGGGCACTTTCTCTGTCGCATCAGACACACTGTGTTGATAGATGCCACCCAACACAACGGTTTCACCATCTTCGACCAAAACCTGAGTACCGATGCGCTGGGTGTTAATCGCCACCGCCTCGCCGGTGCCGGTTTTGACCACCTCACCGGGACGGTCTTGCGTGACGCTCAAATCCAGGACCAGACGATTATCAGGCGTGATCTGTGGCGTTACCTCAAGGCTGAGTACCGCTTTCTTAAACGACACACTGGTCGCACCGCTGGATGCGGCTTCCAAATAGGGGATCTCTGTGCCCTGCTCTATATACGCCGGCGTCTTATTGGTGGTGAGCAGTCTCGGGCTGGAGATGATCTCCGCCTTAGACTCACGCTGCAAAGCGGAAAGCTCTAAATCAAGTAAGGTATCTGAGCCAAGCTTAGCCACCTGAAAGGCAATCGATGAGGCGCTTGCCGCGCTCACCGCTAAGTTGACATTCAATAGCTCATCCAAGGCACGGTCAACATCCAAAATATCACCCTGATTGCCCTCAATTGTCGCCCCCACTTTATAATTGTCACCCACCGCACGCAGCCCCCATCTTACCCCAAGCTCATCAAGGTTCCCCTCACTGATGGAGACAATTCGCGCCTCAATCTGCACCTGCTTAACCGGTATATCCAACGCGGTGACGATGGCCTCTATCTCATCCAGATTCACCGCCACATCACGCACCAGCAGCGAGTTGGTGCGCTGATCGACCGTCACCGAGCCACGCGGTGACAGCAAACCCTGTTCGCCTTGCGCTGAGATCACCTGTGCCACATCCGAAGCGCTGGCAAAGTTGATCGCAAACACCCGCGAGACCAACGCCCCCATCGCCCTTGCCTGGCGAGTCTCGGCCAGCTCGGCTACGGGCGCCACCAACATCACATTACCCTCAAGACGCTTATCGAGTCCTTTGGCTTGCAAGACAATATCCAGCACCTGCTGCCAAGGCACGCTCTCTAGGCGCAGGGTTAAATGCCCCTCAACCGCATCCGATACCACCAGGTTAAAATTGTTGTAGTCAGCGATCATCTGCAGCAAATCACGCACCGCAATGTGCTGAAAGTTAAGCGAGATCTCCTGATTGCCAAGCCGCTGCATCGCATTGACTGGGGCGCGCCATAAAACCACCTCAAGCCCGGACTTAGCTAATTGATGCTCAAACTCAAACGACTCGCTGACCCTAATCACCAACTGCGTCTGGCGCTCAAGGCGCATCACCTCAATACTCTCGACCAAGGTAGCAAAGTCCGTCACATCAAAAAGATTAAGCATCGAATCCGCCACACTGGTGTCGAACAAGGTGATCTTTAACTCTCGCTCTCTGGGTGATACATCAAGTGCAACATTGGGATTGGCCAGTGCCACCTTAACCAGTGCCTGGTGCTGCGCCGTCAGTTGAAAGTCGACGCCCAACAATTGATTAGCCGACACTGAATTGCTCTGAGTATTGGCATTCGCCACACCCACCCAAGCAATGCCAATGATTATCGCCAATAGCATGACGAGTAAAAACGGAGAAAACCTGTGCCTACTCATCTTTGCTCCAGAGTCAGAGTTAACTTGCGTGTCTGAATGCAGCCATGCTGGTCGCGGCTCACCTGCGCTATCTCAACGCGATTAGACATGACCCTTGCCACCATACTGCCCTGTGCGTCCAGCCGATCACCCTCTCTGACTTGTAAGCTCTTGCCATCCAAGGTTTGTAGTAATGCAATCCGGTGCTGCGCGGTTCCGAGCACACCACGCAGTAGAAGCCCTGCACCCTGGCCTTGCCCTTTGACTTGCTTGCTATCACTTGGAGAACAGGGTTGACTGACACTCTCGCTGACTGTTGGTTCAGGAGTGGTATGAGCTGGCAGCGTAAATGGCTGGCGTAAATCTGAGGCTATGTAACCTATTCCCAAATAACTCAGTCGACTTGGCCCTTCTGTCGGCTCTTGCGGCATTCGTTGGCTCGCCGTAAGCTCAGTTTGAGATTGAAAATAGAAGCTAACAACGAGCAAAGTCGACAGCATCGACTTCGGCAACAATAAGAACGGGCTCACGGACGCCAATAAGTGCCGGACACTAATTTGCATCATTGACCTCCTGTTGTTCTTGATAGGTTAGCTTTTGATAAGTAAAGGCTTGCAACTGCAGCTCCACCAAATCACTATCAGAGGTTAGGCGCTGCCAACTGACCTGCTCAATACTGATTACATAGGGTAGGTGCGCTAGTGCCTCACTGAATTGACCAATGGCATGATACGCCCCAGATAAGTGAATATTCACAGGTACTCGCGTCATCCCCTCAATTGCTTGCTTATCTCCCCACTCCAAGTGAGTAAAGCTCAGGGCAAAACGCTGACCGTGGGAATGGATATCGGCTACAATGGTCGCCAATTCAACCGGTTGACTGAGCAAATCAAACAACTGACGATAACGCTGCTGCGCTTGCTGATTCACGGCTTGCTGCCTCGCTAGCGCCGACACGCGTGCGCCTTTGACACTGAGTGTATGCTCAAGTGACTGCTGACGTAGCTTAAGCGCTGACCACTGCTGATAGTGTGCGTATTGAACCCAAATCGAGCCAATCACCTGAACTATCAGCATCACCCCCACCACCACACCAAGCTGGGCGCGGAACGACCAGTCGAGGATATCTTCTAACTCCCACTCTCGCAGATCAGGCATCTGGCTGACTCCCCAGATAAGATGATTGGAACGGGGCTAACTGAATCGATAATTGAAAGCGCTGCCCCGCAAGGCCATAACGCCTTTGATGAGCGATAGAGTGTACCTTGACCGAGGCGCATACCTCACTGCGCTCGATATTCTCGAGCATTGAGGCAATCGCCGAAGTACTATCGCTAAAGCCACTGATGCTGATTTGATTACCTTTAAGGCGCACCGTATCCAAATACACGGCATCAGGCACCAATTGGGGTAATAGATTCATCCACTGGGTGACAATAGCTCGCCGTTGTACCTTGTGCTCCAGCAAATGAGACTCGCTCATCAACGCGGAGTGCTGCTGTTTGAGTTCAGCTAACTGCTTAAGCTGCTTATCCACGGCAATACTGCGCTGCTCAAGACTGCTCACTTGGGCCTGCTGAGTATCCACAAGCAAAATAAGGTAACCACTGGTCGCCCACTGCAGCGCAATCGCAGCCAGCACACCAAACACCAACACCAGCCAAAATCGCTGCTGATGGGCTCGGCGGCGCTGCTCACGCCAGGGTAATAGATTAATCGTGCTCATCAGAGTGTGCCTCCAGCCATCGCCATGCTCCCAGCGCAGCTCCTAAGGCGGTAGCATAATAACTCGCGACTGGCTGACACCTCGTCTTGATAAGGCCACCAAGATCCAAACACTCAACTGGCAGGTTGATACGGACTTGAATCGCTTGCATCAGCTCGACGGCATTGCCCCCTGTCAACCAAAGCCCCTCGATCCTCTCTGGAGTACTGGAGGCAATCCGTACCATCAAAGATGCCAGCTTATCCAGTAACTCAGCAAAGCTCGCATCAACATGGTTAGAGGCATTCGCATAAGTTGGTGACGATGCATCGGAAGTTTGTGGCTGTACAATAGAAAAGTGCACCACCTGCACTATCTGTTGTCCGTCCTCTGGCGCAGCGCAAACAATCGCTTGGCTAATACCGATGTCCACCAGTAACCAGCGCTTGTTACTGTGCATGGCGGCGGCAAGGGACCAGATTTGTAACAAGGCATGAGCTTGGGTATCCACCACCAGCGGGCGAAGCCCTGCCGCCTTTACAATCTCGGTGCGGTTGTCGACTAGATGTCGCTTGGTGGCATAAACCTGATAAGACTCTTTGACCTCAAGCCCGCTAGGCTGGGCAACGTAATCGAGGTAAAGCTCACTGATATGACAGGGCGATTGGGCAGCAAACTGGTCGGCTATTAAGGCCTCACGCCCAGCGCTGTCGGTGGCGATATCCAAGCTGACTGGCTTGCAAATCACCGCATGACTGGGTAGTGGGATCGCTGCATAACGACGAAAACCTGGTAGTTTTTTGTTCAGTTGTTTGAGTTTATTGACACTGTCTTGATACTTCAGCTCGTGGTTAGCGCAAAATAACGCCTCCTCCACAGTTAACTCATGGCACGCTAGAATGGTGCAGTGGTGTTTTGCGGGCTTTACAACCACTGCCTTGATACTATAGCGACCAAAATCGATGCCCGTGAGCTGTGGAATACCCATAGTAGAAAGCTCCCTCGATAAAAGCAGCAATCTTTTTTTTCATTTGCTGCAGATTTAAGCGATAATTAGCCATGAGCTTTTTTTAGCTTAGAGTACAAGGGTTTGCTAATTGGCAACCTTAACCAATCAAGGATTTTTCGGTGAAATTCATAAAGCGATTATTCATTTTCACATTGGTTTGCATGATTCTTGGAGTCAGTGCAATTTTTGCTTTGTATTTTTATGTGGAGAAAGATCTGCCTAATGTTGATGAGCTACGTCAAGTCGAGCTCGAAACGCCGATGCAGATTTTCAGCCAAGACGGCAAGTTGATCGCCCAATTTGGTGAGAAAAAACGCATCCCTGTTCAGTTTGATGACATCCCTCAAGAGCTGATCGATGCCCTGATCGCCACAGAAGATAGCCGCTTCTATTCTCACTATGGTTTTGATCCGATTGGTATCACCCGCGCTGCCGTAGTCGTGGTCATGTCGGGCAGTGCTCAGCAGGGCGCCAGTACCATCACCCAGCAGCTGGCGCGAAATTTCTTCCTCTCTAACGAGAAGAAGATCATGCGTAAGGTGCAAGAGATCTTCCTTGCGATGAAGATCGAGCAACTGCTGACCAAAGAAGAGATCCTTGAGCTGTACATCAACAAGATCTTCCTTGGCTATCGTTCCTACGGTTTTGGCGCCGCCGCGCAAACCTATTTTGGCAACGATCTGCAAGATTTGACCCTGAGTCAGATTGCAACCCTAGCGGGCATGCCAAAAGCCCCATCGACCATGAACCCAATCTACTCACCACAACGCGCCATCAGTCGCCGTAACGTGGTGCTGATGCGCATGCTTGAAGAGGGCTACATCACGCAACAGCAGCATAATGATGCGCGTGCAGATGAGGTAGTGTCAAAATACCACGGCGCTGAGATAGAACTCAGCGCTCCTTATGTGGCTGAACTGGCTCGCGCTTGGATGGTTGAGCGTTATGGCGAAGATGCCTATACCTCGGGCATGAGCATCTACACCACGGTTGACTCTAAGCTTCAGCAAGCCGCGAACACCGCAGCGATCGATAACCTGTTGGAATACGACGAGCGACACGGTTACCGCGGTGCCCGTGAAACAGCGTGGCCGGAAGGCGATGCCCCTCTCTCAAGCGATGAGATCAACCGCTTCTTGCGTCCGCACCCTATCTACGGCCAGCTACGACCGGCAGTGGTTACCAGCGTCGATGACACCGGTGCACAGGTTCAGGTCAAGAGCCGTGGCCTACAGATCATCGAGTGGGACAACATGAAATGGGCACGCCCATTTATCAATGATGATCGCCAAGGTGCTGCGCCAAAATCACCAAGTGAGGTGGTAAGCGTTGGTGAGATGATCTGGGTACGTGAGCTTGCAACCTTAGTTGATAACGAACAGACAGCTGAAAACGAACAGTCAGTTGAAGGCGAACAATTCGCTGAGAGTGAACAAGGTCAAGAAAACCAAGTAGTGAGCACATGGCGTCTTAGCCAAGTGCCAGAGGCAAACACTGCCTTTGTAGCAATGAATCCTGATAACGGCGCGGTGATCTCACTAGTGGGTGGCTTTAACTTCGTCCACAACAAATTCAACCGTGCAACTCAATCAGTGCGCCAGGTTGGCTCAAGCATCAAGCCGTTTATCTACTCGGCAGCCATCGATAATGGCATGACGCTGGCTACCCTAATTAACGATGCGCCAATAAACCAATGGGACAAGAGCCAAGGCACCGCATGGCGTCCTAAAAACTCACCACCGACGTACACCGGCCCAACGCGCGTACGTATTGGTCTGGCGACCTCAAAGAACGTGATGGCTGTGCGTGTGCTGCGCGAAGTGGGTCTCGATGAAACCCGTGACTACCTCACTCGTTTTGGCTTTGAGAAATCTGACCTTCCTCGCTCTGAGACGATTGCACTTGGCGCAGGCAGTCTGACACCAATGCAGATGGCACAGGGCTATTCAGTGTTCGTCAACGGCGGTTACTATGTTGAGCCGTTCTATATCGAGCGCGTTGAAGACCCATTTGGCAAGCTAGAGTTCGAGGCGCAGCCAAAGACGATTTGCGCTCAAGACTGCACCACTGCCGCGATTGACGAGTTCCAAGAGCAAGATCTCGAGTCATCTTATGCGCCGCAAGTGATCTCTGAGCAGACCGCATTCTTAATGCGCGAGATGATGTACAGCAACGTATGGGGCGGTGGTAACTGGCGCGAAGGTACAGGCTGGAATGGCACAGGCTGGCGCGCGCAGTCACTTAAACGTCGTGATATCGGCGGTAAAACCGGCACCACCAACGACTCTAAAGACGCCTGGTACAACGGCTTCGGCCCTGGTGTAGTGGCAACGGCTTGGGTCGGCTTTGACACCCACACACGCAAACTTGGCCGCACTACCACCAACCAAAACTTGGGTAAAAATCAGGTCACCGGCGCTGAAGCAGGCGCACGAACCGCCCTACCAGCTTGGGTAGACTTTATGTCAGTCGCCCTTGATGGCGTCCCACAACAAGGCAAGGACGTACCAAAAGATATCATCCGCGTGCGCATCGATCGTGACAGCGGCCTGCTAACCAACAAGTTTGATGGCTCAACCATGTTCGAGTACTTCTCTGAAGGCACCGAACCAACGGATTATGTGACTAGCTCCAATGTGGGTGGCGGGCTTGCTGATGGGGATGAACTGTTTTAATGCCTAACGGCAGAGGCGGGAGTCGAGATCGGGCTTGCGCCCTGCGAGAGGCGAGATGAGTCGCACTCGAGGTTAGTATTTACGAAAAAAGCGCCGTGTTTGGCGCTTTTGTTTTTTGGACAAACAGCGATTGGGTAACTTTGGCTATCCGTCAAAGTAACAGCGTACTCCACTCGCTTCTCGCCTCTCGATTCTCGATTCTGACGAGCCTCTACTCGTCCAAAAGACGAGTGCGTATAGACTCAGCCAGTTGCTCAAATCTCCCCCGCAATGGCGAACCAGGTCGATACGCCAGCACTACTCTTCGCGAAGGGGTTGGGTTTTGGGCACTGATATAGCAGACGCCGTCCTTTTGCTTTTCTTTAGGCAAGGCGAGATCAGGCAATAGAGTGATGCCTGCGCCTGCTGCGACCATGTTACGTAAAGTCTCTAGGCTAGTTGCTTTAAAACGATCATCGTCTTTCGCACCTGCTGCGAAACAAAAACCGAGGGCTTGGTCGCGTAGGCAGTGGCCATCGCCGAGCATAAGCACCGTTTTGCCATTGAGGTGCTGCATGTCGATGCTGTCGTGCTGTGACCATTCGTGATCGCATGGGACGGCTAGGCTCATAGGCTCATCGTAGAGGGTGATCTCTTTGAACTGCTCGGTTTCTGAAACGGCCGCAAGCATCAGACAATCCAGCTTGCCATCTTGCAGCCTTCTGACTAGCTCATGGGTTTGCGCCTCGTGGAGGAACAACTCAAGCTGAGGAAACTGCTCTTTGAGGCTTGGGATGATCTTTGGCAGCACATAAGGCCCCACAGTTGGGATAAAGCCGATGTGCATTGGGCCGACCATTTCGCCACTTTGGCCGCTGGCCATCTCACGAAATAGCTTAATCTCCGCGAGAATCCGTTTTGCTTGATCAACCAATTGCAAGCCAGCATCGGTAAACAGCACCTTGCGACTGCTGCGCTCAAGGAGCGCGGTACCAAGCTCGTCCTCAAGCTTGCGGATCTGCCCACTGAGTGTAGGCTGGCTGACAAAACACGCCTCGGCCGCTTTACGGAAATGATTGTGTTCTGCGAGTGCAACTAGGTACTCAAAGTCACGAATATTCATTGATTTACCACCGTATGATAGAACTTACCTATCGAAACGATAACACCAAACGATTATCCCTATCAAAAGTTTTTGTTAATAATGAACCCATCGAAGCAAAGAGCGACAGCAAGTCATTATAAGAATCGCTCTAAAACAATGCTCAACAACCAATGCTTAAAAAAAGCAAATGCAAAATTAGATTTTTAGGGGTATCAATATGTTCGCATCAAAAGAAGGCCAAGCAGTACCACAAGTAACTTTTCCAACTCGCCAAGGTGATGAGTGGGTTAACGTAACAACAGATGAGCTATTTAAAGACAAAACCGTAATCGTATTCAGCCTACCAGGCGCGTTTACACCAACCTGTTCATCAAGCCACTTGCCACGCTACAACGAGTTGTTCTCGGTATTTAAGCAGCACGGCGTGGATGAAATCCTGTGTGTTTCGGTTAACGATACCTTCGTGATGAACGCTTGGAAGCAAGACCAAGAAGCAGAAAATATCACCTTTATTCCTGATGGTAACGGCGAGTTCACCGATGGCATGGGCATGCTGGTTGATAAGAATGACCTAGGCTTTGGTAAGCGTTCATGGCGCTACAGCATGCTGGTGAAAAACGGTGTGGTGGCGAAGATGTTTATTGAGCCAAACGAGCCAGGCGACCCGTTCAAGGTATCAGATGCAGACACTATGCTGAGCTATGTTGCGCCAGAGCATACAGTACAAGAGTCGATCACCGTGTTCTCAAAACCTGGCTGTCCTTTCTGTGCTAAGGCGAAACAAAATCTGATCGACAGCGGTCTAGAGTATGAAGAGGTTGTACTGGGTAAAGATGCTACCACCGTAAGTCTTCGTGCGGTAACGGGTAAGTCGACAGTGCCACAAGTGTTTATCGGTGGTAAGCACATCGGCGGCAGCGAAGAGCTTGAAGCTTACCTAGGTTAATCCATTCCCTATCCAGTTACCTATCCTTAGGGATAGGTAACTTCCTACTTCTAAACCCTTTTTGTCTTCTCCTTTGCTTCCAGTGCTTGGAACAAGGAACACCTAAGAGAGTCCATTATGAAACAGTTAAACGTCGATGTTGCCGTTATTGGTGGAGGCACCGCAGGTCTTGGTGCTTACCGCGCAGCCAAAGCGCACACCCCGAGTGTGATAATGATTGAGGGCGGCCCTTACGGCACCACATGTGCGCGTGTCGGCTGTATGCCTTCTAAGCTATTGATTGCGGCCACGGAAAGCGTGCACCAAATCGAGAAAGCCCCTGGCTTTGGCGTGCACCCACAAGGTGAGATTGTGATTAATGGCCCTGAGGTGATGGACCGAGTTAAGCGCGAGCGCGACCGCTTTGTCGGCTTTGTGCTTGAGGGAGTCGATGAGATCCCAGCGCAAGACAAGATTGCTGGTTATGCCCAATTTGTCGATGACACAACCCTGATTGTCGATAACCATACTCAAATTAATGCTAAGCGTATTGTGATTGCAACTGGCTCACGCCCCGCTTATCCAGCGGTGTGGAATGAGCTTGGCGATCGTCTGGTGATCAATGACGATGTGTTCGACTGGGATGACTTGCCAGAAGCTGTCGCCGTATTCGGTCCAGGTGTGATTGGCCTCGAGTTAGGTCAAGCGCTGCACCGCTTAGGGGTTAAGGTCAAACTGTTTGGTCTTGGTGGTCAAGTGGGTCCACTCACTGACCCAGAAGTCATGGCCTACGCCGATAACGCTTTCAAGCAAGAGTTCTATCTGGATGCCGATGTCAAAGTCGAGTCGATGACGCGCCTAGAAGGGCAAGATAAGGTCGAGATCCAGTTTATCAATCACGATGGTGAGCTAGAGACCTTTATCGTTGATTATGTGCTTGCCGCGACGGGGCGTCGTCCCAATGTTGATAAGCTGGGGCTCGAAAACACCAGTGTCGAACTTGACGCGCGCGGCGTACCAACGGCAGATCACTACACGCTGCAGACCTCAGCCGAGAGCATCTTTATCGCTGGCGATGCCAGCAATCAGATCCCGCTGCTTCACGAGGCGGCCGACCAAGGTCGCATCGCAGGTGATAACGCTGGGCGCTTCCCAGACATCCGCGCTGGCCTGCGCCGCTCGCCAATATCAGCGGTGTTCTCCGACCCACAAATCGCCATGGTCGGTGAAACCTTCCGCCAACTTGAAACGCGCCTTGGCAACTGCGGCTGCTTTGCTACCGGTGAAGTCTCCTTCGAGGGCCAAGGCCGCTCACGCGTCATGCTGCGCAACAAGGGCCTACTCCATGTCTACGGTGAACAAGGCACTGGCCGTTTCCTAGGCGCAGAGATGATCGGCCCCAATGCCGAGCACTTAGCGCACCTGCTAGCTTGGGCGCACCAAAATAAAATGACGGTATCAGAAATGTTGGATATGCCGTTCTACCACCCAGTGATTGAAGAAGGCGTGCGTACTGCGCTACGTGATTTGAATGCCAAGCTGCATTTGGGACCTGAGATGATTAAACACTGCTTGGATTGCGGGCCTGGCTGTTAAGAGCAGAAGCGAGAGACGAGAATCGAGAGGCGAGGTGTTTTTCACGCGTGGCCGATACAGCGCACATTGATTACGTAAATTTATCGCTTCAGATGCCGAAATAGGCAAGTAGATGCAACCCTTTCTCCCCTTCCTTTTATTGTCGAGGTTGGGGATTTTTTCTTTGGATAAATACCTACTACCTCACCTCAAAAGAAAACCGCGAAAACTCAAGCGCCCACCCCCTCGCATCTCGCAGGGCTTAAGCCCGATCTCGCCTCTCGACTCTGCTCTAAAAGAAAAAAGCCCCAACATCAAAATAGATATCGGGGCTCTCTTAGATTCTTCTAAGAAAAAGCAGTGGTACTTAAATAGACCGGGCTTTTTGTTAATGGTTCCATGCTGGAAAGATCTTTTTGATCTTTTTTTGTGCATAGCGCACAAATGTTAGGCAACACTCTGTTTTGCAATCAATTGTTCGGCGAAATTAATCTCTAGTGCTACCTCATCACAGGCGTGTTGGCGCGGACACTGGTCACAGTCTTTGAGGACTTTCTCAGGCAGCAAGCTCTTCGAGGTTGGAATAAAATCGTGGTTCATAAAGAACTCTGGGGTACGAGTCAGCACGAATACCTTCTTGATTGCCATCTGCTTGGCTTTTTCCACTAGGTGCTGAACAATTGCCGTACCGTGGCCTTGTCCATGCCAGCCAGCTTCTACGCCGAGTGAACGAATTTCCGCTAGGCCTGAGTCGTAGACGTACAGGGATGCACAGCCAGTTACCTCGCCATGGTGCTCGGAGACAGAGAAGGAGCCGATATCGCGTACCAACTCGTTTCTTGAGCGTGGTAGGTTCTCGCCCATGTTCGCCCAGTAGGTCACCATGCCCTCGAGTGATTCGATATCGGTTAGACGCGCTGGACGTACCTTCACCGCTGACGTATCACGCGCAGTCAGGCGCTTCTCTGCTTGCTCAACCGCAAACGAGACTTGAGCTGGTGAGACACCGCCAAGCGCGCTGCGTTTCTCGAGACAAGACTCGATAGTCAGGATGTCATACACATCCTCATCGATAACTTCAGAGAAGACCTTAAGCTCTTCAATCGACAACTCCTCCAGTGCGCAGCCTTTGGCAATCGCGCCCACCACCGCGACACCGACAATATGGTGCGCCTCACGGAATGGAATACCTTTCGCGACTAGGTAGTCAGCCAGCTCAGTCGCATTTGCGTAACCCTGCTTAGCCGCTTCCAGCGTACGCTCGCCGTTGACTCTGATGCCATCAAAGCACAGCGCCGCCATTTCCATACAATCATTCCAGGTATCCAGAGCATCAAACAGACCCTCTTTGTCTTCCTGCATATCCTTGTTATACGCCAGTGGCAGCGCCTTAACCGTCATCATCATGCCCGCCAGCGAGCCATAGACACGACCGGTTTTACCACGGATAAGCTCAAGCGCATCCGGGTTTTTCTTCTGTGGCATCAAAGATGAACCAGAGGTCACCGTATCAGCTAGCTCAATAAAATTCGACTCACCTGAGTTGTAGAAAATCATATCTTCAGCCAGACGAGAGAGGTGCAGCATCGAAATAGAGGCAATCGACATTAGCTCCATCACATGGTCGCGATCAGACACCGAATCGAGCGAGTTACGCGTCGCGCGTCTAAAGCCAAGGTTATGCGCCAGCTTTTCACGATCCATTGGGTAAGCAGTACCCGCCAGAGCGCCCGAGCCTAGAGGACAGGTATCCAAACGCTTAATCGCATCGCTCAAACGCGAGTAATCACGCTCGAACATCTCAACGTAAGCCAAACACCAGTGCGCAAAAGTCACTGGTTGAGCGCGCTGCAGGTGGGTATAGCCAGGTAGGACTGTGCCTTGATGTTCACGTGCGACCGACACCATCTGAGATTGAAGGCGATCCAGCGCCAGCAGCAACTGCTGCCCTTGCTGACGGCACCATAGCTTAAGGTCTGTCGCCACCTGATCATTACGCGAGCGTCCGGTGTGCAATTTCTTGCCCAGGTCGCCCACTTTGCCGATCAGTTGCTGCTCAACCCAAGAGTGAATATCCTCTGCATCCGATGCCAAGATCTGATGTGGGTCTTCCATCACCTCAAGCTTAAGCTCATTCAGTGCCAACTCGAGCTTTTGCTGCTCATCTTCAGTTAACACATCAACCGACAGCAGTGCCTTAGACCAAGCAATCGAGCCAACAATATCTTGCTCAGCCAATCGATAATCAAAGCGCAACGAATCGTTAAAGTCTTTGAATCTCGTGTCTGCCGCTTGGGTGAATCTTCCGCCCCATAATGCCATTGCTGTTCTCCTAATGCTTCCCTGGTCGGTTTGGTTTATCCGTCTATAGGATTATAAGGTACGGTAATTTTGGGTGGAAATAAAGTAATAATTCACAATTTTTACATAAATATGCATGACGGATAAGAGGCGAGAATCGGGATCGGGCTTTGCCCTGCGAGAGGCGAGGGGTAGGAGTGGTGATTTAGGTGGAAAGTATTAACTATCTAATTTTACGTTTGCGCAGTGAATTAAATGAATGGAAAATACTGAGCGTGTTGATATTAATTATGAGCAAGACCCCAAGCAATCACTCCATCTAACAAGCGTGACAAAGAACCCAAAAGCGCCCACCCCCTCGCCTCTCGATTCTCGTCTCTCGACTCTTAAAAAAGGCGAGTAAAGGACTCACAACGCCCCCCACTCGACTCTCGCTTCTCGCCTCTAAAAATAGCCTTAGCTATTTTTCAAAGCGCGGATGCGGCTAGATAGTGAGTAAAGGCGAATAAACCCACCAGCATGGCTTTGGTCGTAAACCTCGTCTTCACCGAATGTCGCGAATTCTTCTGAGTATAGGCTATTGTCAGAGCGTTTCTGCGTCACAACGGCTTGGCCTTTATAGAGCTTAACCACAACCTCACCGTTGACATCCTGCGCTAACTCTTCCGAAGCGGCTAGGATTGACTTACACAGTGGCGTGAACCAGCGGCCATCGTAAACTAGGTGAGAGGCTTTGACGCCCAACTCTTCGCGGAACTCGAAAGAAGCTTTATCCAGTACCAACTGCTCGACCGCGCGCAATGCTTCCATCATGATGGTGCCGCCCGGAGTTTCGTAGCAGCCGCGTGACTTCATACCAACCAAACGGTTTTCAACGATATCGATACGGCCAACGCCGTGCTTGGCGCCTTTCTCGTTGAGGTAAACAAGCGCGTTGTATGGAGTCATCGTTTCGCCATCAACTGCAACCACTTCACCTTGCTCCACTTTCAACGTCACGGTTTCCGCTTCGTTTGGTGCTTGCTCAGGGTCCACGGTCCATACCCAGCAATCATCGTTTGGTGCGTTCCAAGTGTCTTCCAGTACACCACCCTCAGTTGAGATGTGCCAAGCGTTGGCATCGCGCGAGTAGATTTTAGTCAGAGAGGCTGAACATGGGATGTTGCGCTCTGCTAGGTAATCCAGACACTCTTCACGGCTCACTAGGTCCCACTCACGCCATGGGGCAATTACGTGCAAATCTGGGGCAAGGGCTGCAAACGCGCCTTCAAAACGCACTTGGTCGTTGCCTTTACCAGTACAGCCGTGACACAGGGCATCTGCGCCCACTTTACGCGCTACTTCAACTTGTGCTTTCGCAATGATTGGGCGCGCCATTGACGTACCAAGTAGGTACTTACCTTCGTAGTAAGCGCCGGTTTTTAGCGTTGGGTAGATGTAGTCAGCAACCATCTCTTCTTTGAGGTCAACGACATAACACTCAGACGCACCGGAAGCTTTAGCCTTCTCTTCGATGCCTTCGAGCTCTTCCGCACCTTGGCCAACATCGGCGACAAACGCCACCACTTCACAATCGTAGTTCTCTTTTAGCCACGGAATGATCACGGACGTATCCAGACCGCCAGAATAGGCTACGACGACTTTATTTACTTGAACATTACTCATTTTGTTTCTCCATGTTCTCCAACACTGAGCTTGGCGGTCAGGTGGAATCGTTACTCTCTAAATCCATTAAGTACAAATCTATTCAGTACAAAACTGATGGCTACAGATCTGTATTTTCAATTCTTTATGCCTAAAAAATTAGGCACTAGTGAGGCAAAAACTGGGTACCGATGTTTTTGCCTGCAAAAAGTTCTTTTAGTTGATCAGGGTAGCGCCAGCTGGCAACTTCGATAGAGCGACCCAGCTCTTGCGCTGCTTGAAGTGCCGCTTCGACCTTAACAATCATGCCGTCAGTGATCACTTGACCTTGAATCAAAGCGTGCGCCTGCTTCTCATCAAGCGAGTGCAGCAAGTGGCCTTTACCATCGAGTACGCCGCTCACATCTGATAGCAATACCAAGTCAGCATCCAGCGCGCCAGCAACCGCCACTGCCGCTTGGTCCGCGTTAACATTCATCAACTGACCATCCACCGTTAGGCCGATAGAGCTGATGATAGGCAAAGCACCCGCAGCCAGAATAGCTTGCAACACTGAAGAATCGCCCGGGGTTGCTTGGCCTACTGCGCCAAGTTCTGGGTCGAGCTCTGAGACCTGACACAGACCACCATCGGCGAGGCTGAGACCAACTGTGTTGAGCTTGGCCGCCACGGCTTGACCTTGTAGCAGCTTGTTGGCTGTACCCGCGAGCGCACCAGCAATCACAGGGATCTGATCGTAAGGCGTCACGCGCAGACCATTTTTCTTCACCGTCTCTAGGTTGAGCTTGCTCATTAGCTCATCAACCAAGTAGCCGCCGCCATGCACAATCACAATCGCACGCCCAGCTTGTTGCTGGTATTCGGCAATCGCGCCGAACAGTTGTTGCAGTGTATCTTGGCACGATAGTGCTGCGCCGCCTAACTTAATCACCAATGGAGTGGTCATCGTTGCTCTCCCTATACCAGTGCAGTAAGTGGTTCAAAACCATAATGAATATTCAAACATTGCATCGCCTGACTCGAGGCGCCCTTAAGCAAGTTATCAATGGCAGACACCACAATCACATGCTCGCCTTGCACCTGCCAGCCGATATCACAAAACGGGGTGTACTGAACATCTTGCAGGCGTGGAATGCCCGCTTTCAAGCGCACCGCTGCCTGGCCTTGATAAGCCGATTGGAAGGCCTCGCCCACCTGCTCAGGGCTCACACCTGGTTTCAGCTTCATGGTGATGGTGGCCAGAATACCGCGCTTAAAATTGCCCAGATGCGGGGTAAAGATCACCTCTTGCCCTAGGTGCGTGGCAATTTCAGGCTGATGGCGGTGATTAAACACCCCATACGGCTGCAAGCTCACTTCACAAAAGCTGTTGGTCATGCTGGCCTTGCGCCCAGCGCCCGATACGCCGCTGGTTGCGTTGATCACAGGCCACTGCTGAGCGTCTAAAAGGTTACTTTTAATCAGCGGCTTGATGGCCAGCTGAGAAGCCGTGGGATAACAGCCCGCCACCGCGACAAGCTTGGCCTGCTTAATCGCCTCTTGATTCCATTCTGCTAGGCCATAAGCCGCGCTCTCAAGCTGCTGCGAGAATTGATGCTCAAAGCCATAAAACTCTTGGTAGAAGGCCTGGCTTCTGACGCGGTACGCGCCAGAAAGGTCGAACACCTGACAGCCGTGCTCAAGAAACACCGGCGCCAAGTCATGGCTAACCTCGTGTGCGGTGGCAAGAAATACCACATCACAATTGGCGGCAACCGCCGCAACATCACTCTGCGGTGAAACCGGCATATCAATGATACCAGCCAGTTTGCCGTGCAGCTCCGCGATCGATTTATTCGCATCTAAGCTATTGGCGGAGACATACAAACCTGATAGCGTGAGCTCGGGATGTTTGTGCACCATCAGAGCAAGCTCTGCCCCTGTGTATCCGCTTGCGCCGACAATGACCGTTTTTAAAAGCTTTGACATCCTACCGATTCCATTTGGTTAGCATTAAACTGTTTTTAATGACTTTGGTTGTTAGTCACTTCAGTCATTAATGGCCGTAACTATTAGTGACTATAAATTTTCATTTTTAGTTTTATTGTGGTTTTTTATTCATTAAAAATGACTTAATATGTGTTTTACCGTCAATTTAACTCACTGTCAACAGGGAAAGTAGCGAGAATATGTCATTACCTAAATTTATTGATGTTTATCAAGGCTTGATTGCCACCCCATCGATCAGTTCAACGGACCCGAGCTGGGACCAGGGCAATGAAAAAGTAATTGAAAAACTCGCCACTTGGATGAAAGACCTCGGCTTCGAGGTAGAAACTGAGCTGGTAGAGCCGGGCAAGTACAACCTGATTGGTAAGATCGGCTCCGGCGAAGGTGGACTGCTGCTCTCTGGTCACAGCGATACCGTGCCATTTGATGAAGGCCGCTGGAGTTTTGACCCGCACGCCCTAACAGAAAAAGACGGACGCTTTTATGGCCTAGGCACCGCCGATATGAAGGGCTTCTTCGCCTTTATTCTTGAGGCAGTAAAAAACGTCGATTGGAGCAAGCAACAAAAGCCGCTCTATGTGCTCGCCACCTGCGATGAAGAAACCACCATGCTCGGCGCGCGCCATTTCACCGCCAACGCCCCATTTAAACCGGACTACTGCATTATCGGCGAGCCCACCAGCCTCAAGCCCATCCGCGGCCACAAAGGCCATGTCGCCAATGCCATCCGCATCACGGGTAAATCGGGCCACTCATCCGACCCGGCGCTTGGCGTCAACGCGATTGAAATCATGCACGAAGTCCTGTTCGCCATGATGCAACTGCGCGACAAGCTGATCAAAGAGTACCACCACCCAGGCTTCGCCATTCCAAGCCCAACGCTTAACCTTGGCCACATCCACGGCGGCGACAGCGCCAACCGCATCTGCGGCTGCTGCGAGCTGCACTACGACGTGCGCCCACTCCCTGGCATCAGCCTTGACAGCCTCGACAATATGCTGCGCGGCGCCCTCAAAGAGGTCGAAGCCACGTGGCCCGGCCGCATTGCCATCACCCCACTCCACGAGCCCATCCCCGGCTACGAGTGCCAACACGACCATCCATTCATCGGCAGCATAGAAAATCTCACCGGCCACCAAACCGAAACGGTCAACTACTGCACCGAAGCCCCGTTCTTGCAAGAGCTCTGCCCTACACTGGTCATGGGTCCCGGTTCAATCGATCAGGCCCACCAGCCGGATGAATATCTGGCACTGGAATTTGTGGAGCCTACTGTTGATGTGCTCAAACGAGCGATTTACGAGTACTGCTTTTAGACGTTCATAACAAACTAAAACAGCGATTAGCCTTTAAGGGTCGAGGTCAATTGTTTGAGAACATACTTGAGGATGCCGCCCGAGTTGAAATATTCCAGCTCCTTTAGATTATCGATGCGGACAATAACGGGAATGGCATGCTCCGAACCCTGAGCGGTTACGACGATAATATTCATATCTAGCAATGGCTTAATGGGCTCATTGGGCGCAACAAAAACCGTCTCTTTTCCATCTAGAACGAGTGAATCCAATTCACCTGGTCGCGTTAGTTGAAGTGGTAACACGCCCACACCGACTAAATTACTGCGATGAATCCGTTCAAACGATTCCGCGATAACCGCTTTTACGTTTAATAACAAACATCCTTTTGCGGCCCAGTCACGGCTGGAGCCTGAACCATAGTCTTTGCCAGCAAAGATAACCAAAGGAACTTGAAGCTCGATTGACCGTCTACTCGCGTCGAAAATAGGTATGACTGCAGGCTTATTCTCAGTGGTCGACATGTTACAGTGATCCAGTTTGGTATCGCCGTAACATCGCGTGACACCTCCTCTGATCGGGAAGGCGATTTTGTTTTCCAAACGTACATTTGAAAAAGTCCCGCGAACCATGACGTGATGATTCCCTCGCCGTGCGCCATAACTATTGAACTCTTCTGGGCGAATGTTTTTTGAGAGCAAATACTGACCCGCCGGACTATTTTCTGCAATGCGACCTGCGGGTGAAATATGGTCAGTCGTGATCGAATCCCGCAAAATTGCTAATACTCGCGCTGATTCAACAGGAAAAGTTGGCGGTGGCATTTCCAAAAACGGAGGGCGTTGTATGTACGTGGAATTTTCCTCCCATGGGTAGCAGGGACTGTCTTTCATCGACAATTGCTCCCACTGTTCATCACCCTCAGTAATGTCGTCGTAGCTCAACCTAAAGTCGCGCTTATGTAACAGTTTCAGCATTTCATTGAGCATGATTTGGCTGGGCCAAAGATCACTGAGATAGACAGGCTCATTGTTACTATCGAAAGCAATTGGATCGTTTCCTAAGTCAATACAGGTGGTACCCGCTAACGCAAACGCGACCACGAGTGGCGGTGAAGCAAGCCAGTTTAGGCTAACGGAGGGATGTATTCTGCCTTCAAAGTTCCGATTACCGGATAACACAGCCGACACGTTAAGGCTTCTCTCTATGATCTCTGCTTCAACATTATTTTTCAGTGGCCCAGAGTTACCAATGCATGTTGTGCAGCCGTATCCAACACGATGAAACCCCAAGAGATCGAGGTAGTGTTGCAAGCCCGTATTATTGAGATATCGAGCGACAGCCAATGACCCGGGCGCAAGAGAGGTTTTGACGTAGTGAGGAACAGTTAGCCCTTTTTCCACTGCTGCCATAGCCACCAAGCCCGCAGTTAGCATAACGGAAGGGTTCGATGTGTTAGTGCATGAGGTAATGGCTGCAATGACTACATCACCATGATTTAAGAGTGCAGGTGAGTCCGCGCCTTCTGGTCGAGAACGCAAGTATGAGGCACCGTCAATTGAACATTGGTCAAGAGTCGCCTGCTTAATTGCATCGATGTTCAGTCTATCTTGAGGTCGCTTGGGGCCAGCTACTGAAGTGACAATGGCTGATAAATCCACGACCACATCTTCATCATATTCCGCGGAGGCCGTGTTTGAATCCCACCATAGCTCTTGCTCTTGAGCGTAAGCTCGCACTCGATCGACTAGCGAAGAGGGGCGGTTTGTAAGCGTTAAATAGGCAATCGTGTTTTCATCAATGGGGAAAAGACCACATGTGGCGCCGTACTCTGGCGCCATATTGGCTAGAGTAGCACGGTCGGCCACCGATAAATGGGCTATGCCAGAACCATAATACTCTACAAATTTACCGACCACCCCGTGTGCTCTTAACCTTTCAGTTATTGTTAAAACCAAATCCGTCGCTGTCACACCGGGACGCAGTTGGCCATCAAGACGCACGCCGACAACACGTGGGACAGCAATATTGAGCGGCAGACCTAACATTGCGGCTTCGGCTTCAATGCCGCCCACTCCCCAACCAAGCACACCTAACCCGTTTACCATCGTGGTGTGGCTGTCGGTTCCTACTACCGTATCTGGTGTTAACACACGTTGGTCATCTGCACGAACAACGTGTGATAGATACTCCAGATTCACTTGATGGCATATGCCCTTACCAGGCGGTATCACGGTCAAGTTATGGAAATTTTTTTGTGCCCACTTTAGGAAGGTATAGCGCTCTCTATTTCGCGCCATTTCAAGTTCACGATTCGTGTTTATTGACGATTCTGAACCTGACTTATCAACAATTAAAGAATGGTCTATAACAAGATCTACTGGACACATAGGTGTGACATGGCTTGGCTCCCCGCCAGCTTGTGCAACCGCATCTCTAATTGCGGCAATATCGACCAAAGCCGGTACCCCGGTATAGTCCTGCATCAGCACTCTGCTAGGGTAGAAACTAAACTCTGATGACTTACCCTTGCGCTCTGAATCGCGTGTCGTATTGTTAAAAAACAATGCTTTAATAATTCGAGATGACTCTTTTAAATCAGAGGTTTGTCGCATAACATTTTCAATAAGCAAGCGCTTAGCAAAAGGGGTTTTTGACAGAACGGCCTGATAATCCTGAGCGATTGTTCTTAATGACCAGTATTTATACTCAACGCCTTTTACATTGAGTGCCTTTTGATACGTTTGGTACCATCCTTTTTCATTATTAGGAATCATGATTTATGCCCCCCCCAAAAAAAGTCCCTCGGCCTCAAGGACAAGAGACTTTTCAGATTCAGAGTACAACCCACTTGAAGGTACCAATCCAAAGATTAGGCCGTCCAGTTCACTACCAGCGTTGTTAATTGCATCTTTTAAACTTGCACAAACAGGAGTGCCGTTGCATTCACCATCAAGAATATAATCGGCATCAAAACCGGATTTCGCGCTATCAATGACCGAAACAATACGACAGTTTGGTGAATGCCTAATAAGGCCCTTCGCGGTTTTTCCGCTCATTCTTCCAAGGTTCGCTTGGCCATAAACAGTGGCCGCAGGCACAGGTTTGAACCCTGATTGGATTAAGAGCAATATTGAAAACTGTTTTACCCGTTGAACGTCAAGCGTGTCGGTCTCGGGTGACTCGGGGAGCGATACCATGGACATTACAAGCCTTGTTGGGTTTGGGCTTAGGGGGCAACAAGTTCGAGCCGAGGCGTCATTTCGGGAGGGTACAAGGGGTCCCCACTAAGCGATGGGGTTATGTAAATATTAGTCCACTTATTTAGAAAGGGTAATTCTTGATTAATAGCAAGTTGCTCATGTCTCATTAGCAATACATCTTGGTGTTGTCGACCACTCAGTTTGCAGGAACCATACTCACTCAATCGAGAGTTTTCATAACACTTCCTATGATCTGGAGTATTAATATTATAAGAAACTCGCCACTCACCCACTGGATGGATGACAAAAGGACACAATATGACGACACCGGTATTCCGAACAGAAAAAGACAGTATGGGAGAGGTCCGCGTTCCAGCCAACGCCCTGTACCAAGCCCAGACCCAGCGGGCGGTAGACAATTTCCAATTCAGCCATCACACCATGCCCGTCATATTTATTAAGGCCTTAGCTCATATCAAACAGTCGGCGGCCATGACCAATGCACAGCTTGGATTGCTGCAGGGCGATATTGCCGACGCTATCGTTAAGGCCACACAGCAGATCATAGATGGTCAACACCTCGAGCAGTTCCCTATTGATGTGTTTCAAACCGGCTCTGGCACCAGCTCAAACATGAACGCCAACGAGGTGATCGCGACCATTGCCAGCGCCCTTCTTGGCGATACCATCAACCCAAATGATCATGTCAACATGGGACAGAGCAGCAATGACGTGATCCCGACTGCCATTCAGGTTAGCTCTGCGTTGATGATAGAGAATCAACTACTGCCTGCACTTACTCATCTTTCCCGTACCTTACAAACGAAGCGAGAGAAGATTGGGAACGTGGTAAAAACAGGACGAACCCACCTGATGGATGCAATGCCAGTCACCTTTGATCAGGAGCTCAGCGGCTGGCAATTCCAAGTGGATCACGCCAAGCAAGGTATAGAGCACAGCCTCAACGTCATCAAAGCATTAGCCCAAGGTGGCACAGCCGTCGGAACCGGTATTAATGCTGATCCGCGTTTCGCCTCTGCTTTCACGTCGAACCTGTCGCAGGAAACAGGCTTAACTTTCAGAATCAGCGAGAACTTCTTCTTTAATCTCAGCAGCCAGGACGCCATGGTTTCGCTATCTGGCCAGCTCAAGACCGCCGCAGTCGCCATCATGAAGATTGCCAATGACCTGCGCTGGATGAACTCGGGCCCATTAGCTGGTTTAAGCGAGATTGAGATTCAAGGCTTGCAACCTGGGTCGTCCATCATGCCGGGCAAAGTGAACCCTGTGATTCCAGAAGCGGCGACTATGGCGGCGGCACAGGTGATCGGCAACGACACCACCGTGACGGTGGCGGGACAGTCAGGCAACTTCCAGCTCAACGTGATGTTGCCCGTAATTGCCCTCAATGTGTTGGAAAGCATCGAACTGATGAGCAATAGCGCCCGCGCACTGGCTGATAAGGCCATTTCCACATTCACCGTAAAAAAGGTCAATCTCGATGTGGCACTGGCTAAAAACCCGATTCTGGTGACCGTACTTAACCCAGTGCTTGGCTATTTGAAAGCAGCGGAAATCGCCCAAAAAGCCTCCAAAGAGGGGCGTGCCATCATTGATGTTGCGGAAGAGGAAACCGATTTAGACAGAGAAACGCTAACGCGCTTACTCGATCCCGCCAAACTCACGCAAGGGGGACTCGCTGAGAAAAACAACCAAGATGGCGATGATCACGACGAAAACATTGGCCATTCAATCGACAGATAGGCCCACCCCAAACCTGACTGACCAATATTTAAACGATTGCAGATCCGCTAAGTAAGCATGTCTGTAGCCCTGGCGTAGATTGAGGTTAGCGAGTTAGCCAAAGCCAGGGCGCTGCGCCTCTCTCGCCATCAGCTCAGCGCTTGGCGGCAGACGCTAACACCCGATACACCTGACGGTATGCCTCAACCAATTGAACCCGATTTACACCCTGAACCTAACGAGTTCACGGAATTTCGTGGCCATGAAAACCACCGCGCGCGCTCCTCGCTGGGCTCTCGCCCGAAATACGCTCCTCACCCCTTAAACCTAGGAACATATTTGGTAGAATAACCAAGATTCTCTCATATCCCGTGCAAGGAAACTCTGTGCTAAACGATTTTTTATCCTATTTGAAGAAAGAATGGTTCCTAACCGGAATGATCACTGCCGTGGCGCTGGCGGCGCTGATACCGTCTGTTGGTCAGTCTGCTGGGCTTTTACACCTTGATCAGGTGACGGCGGTGGGGATTGCGGTGATCTTCTTTTTACATGGGGTTGGGTTATCGCCACAGGCGCTTAAGGCGGGGGTGACTAACTGGCGCTTGCATGTGTTTGTGCAGAGTGCGACGTTTATTGCTTATCCCATTTTGTGGTTGGTGTTTGGGGATGTATTTCATGCCCTGATGCCGGCGGCGTTGGCGTTTGGTTTTTGTTATTTGTTTGTCTTGCCAAGCACGATTTCTTCATCGGTGGCGATGACCAGTGCGGCAAAGGGCAATGTGCCCGGCGCGATTTTTAATGCGTCACTATCCAGTGTGTTGGGCGTTTTAATCACGCCGCTGCTGATCCAGTGGTTTATGGGCATGGATGGTGTGGAGATGGATATATGGGATACGATTGTTTCAATCTCCTCAATGCTACTGCTACCGATGGCACTGGGCCAGCTGCTGCGACCTGCCCTGCTCGCGCATTTTGAGCCACACAAAGCAATCATCAACAAGATCGACAAGTGGGTGATCCTGCTTATCGTCTTCAATGCCTTCAGTGATTCCGTCGCCGACGGTATCTGGCGTGACTTTGCCCTATCAACCCTGGCCCTCACCTTAGCCGCGACCTCAATCATTCTCATCGTGGTCGTCCACAGCATGCAGTGGATAGCCCGCAGAGCCGGGTTCAACCGCGAAGATGAGATCGCCGCCGTCTTCTGCGGCACCAAGAAGACCCTCGCTGCGGGTGTGCCGATGGCGAAGGTTATTTTTGGCGCAGATCCGATGCTTGGAATGCTGTTGCTGCCGATAATGTTTTATCACCAGATCCAGATTTTTTATTGTGCGATCTTGGCGAGCCGATACGGTTCAGAGGCGAGAGGCGAGAGGCGAGAGGCGAGAGGCGAGAGGCGAGAGGCGAGAGGCGAGAGGCGAGAGGCGAGACTAATCTAAAGCAATTGGTGCCCCAAGCAACTAATTTCGAACGTTGCCAAGGACACTAAAGCCCAAGAGGTGCATATAAGCTTCAGCGCCAGTGATAAACCTCGACTCTCGCTTCTCGAATCTCGCCTCTTCGAAGAAAAATCAGTCGCTACCAAACAAGTCGCGAGTATAAACCTTCTCTTCAACATCACTCAGCTCATCAACCATACGGTTAGAGACGATTACATCACAGCTGGCCTTGAACTCTTCAAGGTCGCGCATGACAAGTGAATGGAAAAACTCGTCTTGTTCTAGTACTGGTTCGTAAACCACGACTTCAATACCTTTTGCTTTGATACGCTTCATCACGCCCTGGATGCTTGAGGCGCGGAAGTTATCTGAGCCGGACTTCATGATCAGGCGGTAGATACCAACGCGTTTTGGCTGTTTGCTGATGATCGAATCGGCAACGAAGTCTTTACGTGTACGGTTGGCTTCAACGATCGCGCTGATGATCTCGTTTGGCACGTTTTGGTAATTGGCGCGCAGCTGCTTAGTGTCTTTTGGCAGACAGTAGCCGCCGTAACCAAACGATGGGTTGTTATAGTGACTGCCGATACGCGGATCAAGGCCGACACCCTCGATGATTTGACGAGAGTTCAGTCCGTGAGTTTCTGCGTAGGTGTCTAGCTCGTTAAAGTAAGCCACGCGCAGCGCTAGGTAGGTGTTTGAAAATAGCTTTACTGCTTCAGCTTCTGTTGACTCTGTGAAAAGAACTGGTACATCCTTTTTCTCAGCGCCTTCCAGCAGCAAGTCAGCAAAGACTTTAGCGCGCTCAGACTGCTCACCGACGATGATACGTGACGGGTGCAGATTGTCGAACAAGGCACGACCTTCACGCAAGAACTCTGGTGAGAAGATTACGTTATCACAACCCAGCTCTTCTTTCACGCGTTGGGTGTAACCCACCGGCACAGTCGATTTGATCACCATCACCGCATCTGGGTTAATCGCCATCACGTCTTTGATCACGGCTTCAACCGAGTTGGTGTTGAAGTAGTTGGTCTGCGGATCGTAATCGGTTGGCGTGGCAATCACTACATACTCTGCGCCCGCATAAGCCGCTTGCTTATCCAATGTTGCGGTGAAGTTGAGAGTTTTATTTTGTAGAAAATCAGAAATCTCAGCATCCACAATCGGTGACTGCTTGCGATTTAGCATTTCAACTTTCTCGGCAATGATATCCACTGCCACCACTTCATGGTTTTGTGCGAGCAGCATCGCGTTCGAAAGCCCAACGTACCCTGTCCCTGCTATTGCTATTTTCATTTTATTTACCAAGCCATACTAAGTTAATTTTACTGGGCAAATAATAACAACTATTTGCATGAAGATCTTCATCAAAGATAGTTAAAAGGTGCGTTCTCCGTGAGCCGTGCTAAACTAATCAATTGCTATTAATATTACTAGTTGTCCTACCTATTCTTGCGATGAAGTCACAACCAATAACACTATGGCGAGGGTTCGGTCTCGCCCTGTTTGCCAGCGCGGCGTTTGCTCAGGCAAAACCTTGGGTTGAACCCAATGATCTGCACCTAAGAGCCGACCTACAACTACTCGCCAATTCGGGTATAATCACCGTCCCCCTCACTACCTATCCACTAATGTGGGACGGGATCATCAGTGATGTACGCGCTAATAGTGGCAAGGCCAATACTAGCCTTGAAGCCAGCGCGCTGCAGCGCGTTAATCGTGCTTATCGCGCCTCACAAGGCACTCAAGTCAAACTTGAGGCTGGTATAGCCTCAGATCCGGCACGCTTCCAACACTTTGGCACACCAATGCGTGAGAAGGCCGAAGTGACTGCTGGCGTCAGTGACCAAGGGCGATGGTGGGCATATAACCTAGAGGCCACACTTGCCTATGATGCACAAGACGGTGAAGATGCTCGCCTAGATGGCTCTTACATCGCAGGGATTGTTGGTAACTGGGTGATTAGCGCGGGCTATCAACAACAATGGTATGGCCCTGGCTGGGATACCACCCTGTTGATGAGCACCAACGCCCGTCCATTGCCATCGGTAAATGTTACGCGCCACAGCCCAGAGGCGTTCGATGTGCCTATCCTCGAGTGGCTCGGCCCGTGGACAATGACCACTGGCGTCGGCTGGATGAATGACGACCGCTATGTCTCTGATGCCCTGCTGTGGACCTGGCGTGGCACCATCCAACCCCATCCAAACTTTACAATTGGTGTGTCACGCTCGGCGCAGATCTGTGGCACCACCAACGAGGGCTTTAAAAAGTCGTGTGCTATTGAAGAGTGGTGGAAAATGCTGATTGGTAATACCAACGATTATGTTGGTGGTAACCCAGATGAGGATAACCCAATCGCTAATAACCCGGCCAACCAACTCGCATCGATCGATTTTCGCTGGGGCCATACCTTGCGGGATGTGCCTTACAGCCTCTATTATGAGATCATGGGTGAGGATTCATTCAAATGGCGTATTCCCCCATTTAATGCCCACAGCCACCTGTATGGTGCAGACATCAGTTACTATATTGCCGACCAGCGTATCACAACCTTCTTTGAGTACTCAGAGACGATGCCAAGCTGTTTCTACGAGTACAACTGCGCCTATGAACACGGCACCTACAAATCTGGCTATCGCTATCACGGTCGCGTGATTGGCTCAACCTATGACAATGATGCTAACACCTACACGCTAGGCTTTATTGGTATCAACAATCACAACAACCACTTGTGGAGAGCCAATATTCGCTATCTTGAGCTGAACAGGCAAAACAATGACTTTGTTCTCAACCCTGAATGGGGCGGAAACCAGGTCTCGGATGGCGAAGATACTTGGGTGGTGGACTTTAGCTATCGCTTCCCACTGCAGCAAGGTGAGATTGAACTGGGTGGGCAGTACAGTTATATCAAGTATCGTGATGGTGCGGATAATGATGAAGATATGTCGGGGTATGTACAATACCGTTATAGCTTTTAGAGCAGATACGAGGCGATAACTCGTACACTAAATCTGTTTTGTAAAAATAAAGAGAGCCAGCATGGCTCTCTTTATTGTTGACTCAATAGGTAGTTTAGTTACCAGTACCACCACCACTGGCGCCACCGCTACCAGAGCCTCCGGTGCCACCGGTTGTACTACACTGTGAATTACCAGCATAGAAAAGTAAGCTATCATCCAAAGGCGTATCTTTTACAATAGTAATACTGTTACTGGCTTCTTGATCACCGACTGGATTGCCACGCAGGATACCGTTTACTTTGTAATCTCCAGGCTCGAGGAAAAGTGAATAGGGTATACCTGCCCCGACATTAAATTTGGCGACACTGAAGCGATCATCACCAATCATTCGGTATATCTGCACGAACCCAGGCACATTCTTTTGAATCACTTGCTTTGATCCATCCCAACAGAAGGTCTGCAACTTCACCGAATAATCTACTGACACAGGCGCATCTGAGCCTATCGTGATGGTGCCACCATCGAGATCACAGAACTTGTAAGTTAGGGTACCATCATCATTAATGTCAATATCAGTGCCATTGACTGATGCAGATGTAATTAAACTAGTTAGCTTAGCGCCAAACGAACGCGTGATCGCAAGAGTTCCTTCTCCTTCAACCGGAACCCGAAGAAACTTATGCGCACCGAAACCACTGATATATTTTCGCTTGTTCCAGCCCCCCCCACCTCTGACCATCAACAGACTAGTGGCATAATTCTGACCGTCTGCATCTTGAATCGTCATATCGATGTTGCAGTTATCACTTAATAAGTAGTCGAGGTTATAGTAAGACAGGTGACTGATTTCCTTGGTTACTGTGTACATTTTACTCACATCATTATAGGCAACAACTTTAGCCTCACCCTCTGCTTTCCATCTACCTTTATCCCCTGAGTAAGACCATACTGGTATAGTGTTGCCGACTTCAATAACCTCGCCTTCAGGTGCAATGGTATTTTCTGAGACTTGGAAACTCAACTCAACCGACGGTACAAATTTGGAGACGATATCCCCTTTGTCATTCTGAATTTGAATTGCTGTGAAGCCTGCCGAAACAAACGTGCTGTCATTGTAAGCCGGATCAGGCTCATCACTTCCTTCACCGATAATTTCGGTTGGTGATAACCCACCAGGGAAAGCGAGCAAGGCTGAGTCTATATCTAAACTCCCTGTGCCATCTGGCTCGTTGGAATAGTAAACCACATTGGCTGTTAGAGGCCCAGTAACTGCCTTATCGTCTCTATCAAGGACTACGGTTGAGACTGGAACCGTCAAGTCAACCTTACCACCTGCGACAGCCTGAGCGTTTGCCGCATCGTCACCGGGAACGGGAGTACTCACTTCAATCGCTTTGGTTACCGCACCAGAATCATTCGATCTACCCGTTGCTTCTTGAGACGTCACCCCAACATCGTCCACATCCAGTTCAAGTGGCGTAACGATCACCACCTCAAACCCAGCCCCCTCCTCAAGAACATCAGATGATGCCGGAATGGTAATGGTTTGACTGGTAGTAAAATAGTCCGGAATAGTAACCAACAACTCCAAAACAATCGGATCCGGAGAAGAGTTGGCAGTGCGTGAAATAATGAATCCACCAGTCTTTGTCACATATTTCTTTTCAACCAACGTACTGCGCGTCGCAGGGTTGGTCACTTCCTCGGCATTGGTGATATCAAGGTAATTGAGTTCACCATCAGCACTTTTTAGCTCAAATGGCACATCTTCTTCTATTACCCCAGCGCCTAAGCCCTGAAAGTCAATCGCGTAAGGAGAATTAAATGCCTCAACCTCAACCCCCTCATCGATAAAGTTCTTATTGTCTGAGCGCTCACACCCGGTTAGCACTGCCAGACCTATCATTGTCGCTAATAACGTCTTATTCATGATTTAAGCCTTTTAATTGTGTTTGATTTCACTTCAACACGTCGATCTAACCGAGCGCCGTTAAAATGCGTATTGCACGCCAAGGTTGTAGGTATGGAAATCTGGTGAGCCACCGATATTGTTGTAAAAGCGATACTCCAACACTCCATTCCAATTATTCTGGAAGTTCATGGTCACACCAGCGCCATAGCTAGCTGACATGTCAGAGTCGTTGCAACAAGCACTGCCATTGGCTTCCCAGTCATAAGCAATGCCACCAAGGCGACCAAACACATTAAATTGCTCGTCCACGTCGTAAATCAGTTTTGCTGCAAAATCAAAGCCCGATGCTTTGTAATCCCCTCGCACGTCATCCAACGATACCTTGCCAAGGTCAACATACCCAACCTCGAGCGCAAGCCATGGATACTCTTCAAGCTGCGCACCGGCATAAAATGTCCATACCGTCGTATCGCGATCGACACTTGTGGCATTGGTCACCGCCGAGTCCATATCGGTGAGTTTCCCCGCTCCCAGTGAAGCCCCCACATATAGCGATGGTGTCATCTCCTGCGCGGCAGTTGAAAATGCAGTGAGGGTAGACACCACTGCCAGTGCCAAACAATGTTTATTGTTCATTGTACTTCCCTTATTTTCTAGCCTCTGTTAATAATCCTTTAAAACCTATAAAACTTATCGATAAAGCAAGTAGGCGTCTCTCAATCTCGTCAGATTGGCGTTGATATAGCCAGCTGATAGCCTATCCCGATTGTAATAATTACGATCGATATTGTTTTGCAAATCTGATTGCTGGGCTGCACCGAAGTCCAGCAAGTTGACAGGATTACGCACCATAGTGCGATAACCCCATGTCCATTGATCGATTCCTCGAATTTGAACTGGATTTGGCGCCATGTCTTTTCTGAACGTCAATGGCACCGAAATGTTCAATCCAGCAAAGCTCTGATCGGTTTCTTGATAGAAAACACTCACAGACGTATCACCGAACCAGTGGCGACTGGTTACGGTAAAGCCTTGATCACCGAAAAAGTACTCGCCTACAGTGGCTTCCAGCGCCCAGTCATAGCGGTCAAGGTAATAGCGATAATTGGCAATCAAAGGTGTCGCATCTTCAATCCTGTCGTCTTTTTGGTGCTCATAGTAAGATGCCTCAAAACCTAGTCGGTGGCGCCCGTGTGGCGATTGCCAGCGCATCTCACCGGTACCACCTAAATAATCGGTCATAATGATCCCGACACTCAATTGCGACATAAGATTGCCGGGCAGCTTCACCCCTTGATGGAACAGCGCTCGATCAATACTGCTTTGATGTCGGCTGTTACCAAATCGCCTACCGTCCTCATAATCATCGGAGTTCGACAACGGCAACATATGTCGCACATCCACCAAGCCACCGCTCCACACTGGGATCTGTAAGTTGCTGGATAGAGCCAACGAGTAATCAAATGCGCCAAACTCAGTCCCTAATGTCGAGTACAAGCTTGGTGCAAAAACCAATCTCGGTTTAAATGTGTGTGAGTTCTGCCGTTCATTCACCCAGCGGACATCATCAAAATCACGACTGGTCTCTGAAACACGCAGTCGTGGTGATTGGGCCGATGACTGAGGCGCAAAGAGACTTTGTAGCTCTTCTTGGCTGCCTGAGACGTAAATAACGGGAATGTTGTTATTCAGCAAGGCAAAAGAGAACTCAGCAAAATCCGTGTTATCTAGGATCAAGCCAAGAATGACCCCAATCGCGTCCAGTTCATTGCGGTTGAATAGATTATTTTCCGCTTTCACCAACACCGTTTGATTGACACGCCCTACCGAGACATTCTCAAAACCATATTCGACCAACTTATCTTGCAAAACTTCAAGTTGCTGTGGTGAGCCAGAAGCAATAGTGGGTTCAGAGATACGTTCATTGCTTGTCACGGCCGCATTAGCAGTCTGACTAGCGTTGGTGTTCTCTATCACGACAGCCGACTCACTAATCGCTGTATCCGTAGCCTGCTCAATAGCGGTTGGCTGAGTGATATCGACACCCGGACGTGACTCACCTTCACGCCCAGACTCATTACCACGAACATAGCGCGGCGCAAAATTCGGCCCTGCCAATGGCAGAGTCAGCCCGAGCCCAAGCCATTTATTGTCACGCGTCGGCGTATCAGAATCCGTATAGGCTTGCAGCGTTAGGTGTGCGGTAGAGCCTAGCGGTAACCAATCTTCTGGAGTGAACAACTTCAGCCCGGCATTCGCCCCAGTACCATCGTAATCGCCGACTAACTGTAACCAAGATAAGGGTTGATATTCGACACCACCAAAAATGCCCGAGAGATAATGGTTACCCATTTGGTGATTGGTTTTAGCATCATTATCACCATAACCAAGCGAGAAACGAAATTGAGCGACTTGCTTACTGGCCACCGCATAATAGGCGCGATGACGCACAGCTTGCCCACCGAGATCGCTACCGCCCAAGGCAAACTGGAACCATTCCTTGGGGATCAACCAGTCAAAGTTCACCTTGCCTGCCACCGAGAGATCGCATAGCCCGCCACTACAGGTGTCATAATCATAGTAAGTTAACTGCGCGACAAACTCCGTGTGTGGCAGCAGCCCAAACCCCATTAGAAGAGTCTCATGTGCCCCCTGACGGTTCCTGGCCGTGTGATCGACGTTATCCTCTGTATTGTAAGTCAATGTCACATCACCAAAAGGCAAGGTATCGGCGTGTGGTGTTCTCAGCACACCTGTCCAACCCGTTTGCGCTACTGTTGTTTTCAGTGGTTCAGCGTTGGTTAAAGGGCACACAACCACTGGACTACACAACGCCAATACGGCAGCTATCTTCTTTACCAACAATGCACTCCTTGTCACCGGCTTGGCTATATCATTGCTTTTTAGCACTGTTTTTTTACACACTAAGTTGCTACCCACTACTCCTAGCACCATCTACATCCTTATATTCAAATGGCCTATTGTTGTAAGCTAGAATAAATTACTTAAACATCAACAATCTAATTCACTGACAGACCCTGCAACTGGTTAGCTTAAGCTCACTTTGTTGCATATAACGTGATCTTGCACATACTTTTTGTGAATTTACGGTCACTTTTTACCCGCACAGCATACTCAAAATAAATACCTAATCAGAAACAACAAAGTAAAATTAGATCTCTGTTCCACCCTGTATTTTTTTGCATCGACTTGTCACTTAAATCCTTCACAATTGGTCGTTAATAATGACTAGGTCAATTCGCTATTGTTTTCCTCAAGAGAGGCAGTTCCCATGAGCACCATTTTTACTTATCGTTACGCAAAGTTTCGCCAGAAACGAAAAAATGTTGGCAAGGTTATCGAGGCGAGCGTGATTGCCATGATCTTTCTTGCGATCGCGGTGCTAATGTTGACAGAGAACTTGCACTACATGACCGCAGCAATGGCCGTTATTTTTGTATGCATGTGTTCACTGCTCTTCTTCAAGAAGGCCGAAAAATTTCGCCGAGTGATCCCAGAATAATCCCGAACACGACTGCAACGATTTACCGATGTAGTAAATCGTTTTTCCATCTTGGGCAGCCTCATTGCTCGGCTAACCCAATTTAATTGCAACAACGTTGCTTCGCTTATGCTCCACTTTCTTATTCTGCTCTTGGTTACACGTCCACACCAAGTCGCCAATTCCATCAGTGGGCGCAAACCCAGTTGGAGCCTCGAGCAACAATTGACGAATCGTGTCATGTTCAAGCAAATGACAGGCCTTATCCAACTTATCGAGTAAGGCTTGGTAATCATTCAGTGGCAGGTAGCTTTCGTGCGCGGTCATAATCCGCTCATGGGCGGTGCGTTTAACGTTATCGCCTATGAGTAGCTCCTCATACAGCTTTTCACCCGGTCGCAACCCAGTAAACTTGATCTCAATATCCCCATCGGGATAGGCCTCTGATTTGACTTCCAGACCTGAGAGCTGGATCAGATTGGTCGCCAAATCGGTAATTTTGACCGATTCGCCCATGTCGAGCACAAACACATCCCCGCCCTTACCCATCGCACCGGCTTGAATCACCAGCTGCGCCGCCTCGGGAATAGTCATAAAATACCGAGTGATATCAGGATGCGTGACCGTGACTGGGCCACCTTTCTGAATTTGCTTTTTAAACAGTGGGATCACCGAGCCCGAAGAACCCAGCACATTACCAAATCGCACCATGCAAAAGCGTGTACCAAACGGCTTCTTGTTCTCAAGCTCCGCCAGTGCCTGCAGCCCCAGCTCCGCCATACGCTTAGTGGTACCCATAATATTGGTAGGGCGCACAGCTTTGTCGGTTGAGATCAGTACAAACGATTCGACTCCAGCATCAATCGCCGCACACGCGGTATAAAAGGTGCCATAGATATTATTACGCACCCCTTCAACAACATTGTATTCCACCAATGGCACGTGCTTATAAGCGGCAGCATGATAAACCGTTTGCACTTTAAACGACTTCATTGCCGTCTCTAAGCGATGCTCTCGCTGCACCGAGCCTAGCAGCGGAACAATGTCGCACAAGAGTCCTTTTTCGACTTTCAGCTGCGAAAGCTCACGCTCGATTTCATACAAACCAAACTCAGACAGCTCAAACAAGATGATCGCCTTAGGATTTTGCATCACAATTTGGCGACACAGCTCCGAGCCAATCGAGCCCCCTGCCCCCGTGACCATGACGACTTTGTCCTTGATATTTGCCTCAAGCAGCGCAGGTTGCGGTGCGACAGGATCGCGGCCAAGTAGGTCTTCAATCGGCACATCTTTGAGTTCATCAATCTTCGCTTTGCCCGAGACGATATCACTCATATCCGGCACAGTTCTCACCTCAACCTGCAGCTTAGTGAGCTCTTTTAAGATCATCTTACGTCGAGAGCGCCGGGCACTTGGGATCGCCAAAAGTACTTGTGAAACCTCATATTTGTCGATTAATGGCGCAACGTCATCAATAGCGAGCACAGGTAAGCCGAGGATCACGGTGTTGATCAGCGTCGCATCTTTATCAACAAAAGCACGAACACGATATTCGCCCGTGCCGCGCAATGCCATAGCCAGTTGGCGCCCGCCAGAGCCCGCGCCATAGATAACTACCTGCTTGAGTTTCTTTACCGAGCTTTTCGTTACCAGCGAGCGCACCAGCATTCGCGGCGCACCGCACAACAGCGCTAAAAAGGCGGCATAAATCAACGGTAAGGTGCGCGGCAGCGGCAATCCAAAACTGAGATTAAGCACATACAGATAGATTGCTGAGGCCATCGTACCTACCCCAACAACGTACAAGACTTGAAAAGTAAGGTAGCGCAATACCGCACGATAGAGCCCTGCGCGGACAAAAATCAGCACTGTACCGAACGTAAGCGCACTGACGATAAGCCAAGCTTGAGGTTCAAGCAGGTGCTGGTTGTGACCAAGACGTGCCACCATTGCGAGATGAAACGCAATGAAGATGAGCACGCCATCGATAAGCACGCTGATGATACGCTTGTGCGCACGTGACAGCTGCCAAAAGAATTGCAGACGTTGCATAGTAATTTACCTGACGTTGGTTTTATTTGAGCTCAATCTTGTGAGCTACTTATATTTTTATAAGCATCTGTGTGCTTATTTTAGTCCTGCTAGAGTAAACCTAACGGCTTCCCCATTCTTGGGTGAGGTTCACACATCGAACAAAAAACGATCAACTCAGTAGCACAAAAACGCAGGACTTCAGGCGTTAACTAAGCTCAATTAAGTGACTTGTGCCACATCAACTTGGAAAGATTTTCACCCATTGAAATCAATATGTGATGCTCTGCCATCTATTTACATTTCTGTCATTATTAGTGACATAACAATCCCTGCAGTGTAGTAACGTCACTAACCTTCTGATTGTCTGAACATTTCAGAACATTAACAAAAGCATTATCAAAAAATATAACAGGTTATTAAATGAAGTTATTTATTGGTTTATCATCATTAATGATGGCACTGTAAGCGCACAGCGCTTTACCCCACTCATCGCCAAGCATCGAGATTACTAACGTAGGCAACAACGCCGTTTTTGGCGCCTTTCAATCTGCTGCCACACCAAACCTATCAAAGGATTCCGTTAATGGGCCAATCACTAAAGACAAAAGCCACCTTTATGATGAGCATGATCAATGGCTTACTCTTCTTGATATTCAACCTGGTGACACCATTTCCCAAGTCGCAATTTTTGATCCTAGAAAACAAGACTATGTGATTTGCGCAGAAAATCATGACTTTGTTGGCCAAGCATCGTTCACTTATAACGGCGTGACATGTGAAAAAGAGCTATCTGTGTCTTTAGCTTGGGTAGAGTACACAGATTTTACAGTACCTAATAAACTCAACACACTGAGCTTGGAGAATCATGATACCCAGACCCTGATTGAAGAATACGGACTTACAGCATTTGATATTCACGATCAGACGATTTTCACTCGTATTCACCATAATAATTTTAATGGTATAAAACAGTACGACTTAAACGGTAACGATATTCGTACCTCCCATTATCTGAAATTCTTTGGTCTGGGTAACATCATCGTCGATAGCGAGCACAACTACATCTATA
The DNA here is from genome assembly GCF_055391395.1 of Vibrio sabulosilitoris. Taxonomy (NCBI): domain Bacteria; kingdom Pseudomonadati; phylum Pseudomonadota; class Gammaproteobacteria; order Vibrionales; family Vibrionaceae; genus Vibrio; species Vibrio sabulosilitoris. The sequence continues at coordinate 685,781 of NZ_AP029599.1, read as the reverse complement.
ACAGTAGTGAGCTAATCGACTATGTCCTAGCAAACTATTTGGATGGGGATGGCAGTGACTCAGGCGACGCACACCATGTCATTTATGACCCTGTTGCCGAGCGCTGTAAAAACAACTGTCGCCCATGGGGTATCGCTGTGGGCATGGACCGTATGTACTTCGGAGTTGCGTCTGATCCATCATTGAGCAATGATGAAGCGGCAATTTTTAGTGCCACACGAGGCGTTGATAGCACCCAAGACCGCCAAGCGATCGTTAATCAATCTTCAGGCCTTCTCTTTATCAGTGAACAAGATTCAATCAAAAACGTGATTTTTGATGAAGAGAACTCAAGAATTTTCTGGAATACGGCATCGGCCATTCAGTCCATCGACCTTACTGGTAGTAATTTAATCACCCACTTCCATGACGAAAGCATTCAAGTTCACTCAAGAGAAGTATTTGGTTTAGCTATCCATGGCGACAATATCTACTTTAGCCGAGATAACCACCTTTACATGCTGCCAATAGGAGCTGATGAATCAGTTACCCCGAGCCTAATTCACTCTACTGAAGGCTCAATCATCACACTGGGGACTCTCGAAAAATAATCTGTGTTAGTGATTTTTCCCGATGACTAACACACCTCACACCCTAACTCATACAGGGTAAAACCAAAAACGGGCAAGGAGTTTGAAACTCATTGCCCGTTTTTTCGTGTTGGTGCTATCGATTGAGACCTGCTTTTTGATATAGGACACCATCGCTCCTTTTTACTCACTAATATAGAAGGCTCTTTCAGAGTGGTATCGCCGCTATCCTTTGACCCGCAACCCACGCTCGATTGGTGTGCGAAGCATAAGATGCCAGCTCTTCTATAGTCCCAACCGCACAACGAAACCTGACACCAAAGCTCTTTGAGAACTTTAACCACTCTTCTGTACCCATGCCTAACCATTCGAGAAGTGGAGGTTTACCTGACGATATTACTCCGCGCTTATTCGGTCTTACAGACTGCCCCAAAGCTTCCACTAACGCTAAGTAGTCCAACAACGAAAACTCTACCTCTATTATTTTAGTCAAACTAATGGGTGTCCTGTATTATTTTATTTGTATTATTCTCATCTATTCAAATCTAGCGCCTGTTAAAAGGGTCAAGCTCGAAGGGATCTAACTCAAAAGGATTAAGCTCAAACAACATCTGCTCAAGCTGCGCCTGCTCAACGCGTCCGGCCAGCTTCACTTTGATCTGCTTGACCGTCTTAAGCTGGGCACATTGTTGATGTAGCTCATCAACCTCTTCCTCCAACCGAGAGCGATATTGATTCAGGCCCTTTTCTCGTGAGGCCTTGCTGCCTCCACCAAAGCGGCGCCAAAGCTGACTTTCGAGACCCTCACCGTGTTGCATCTCTCGATACTCGGCGTTGAGCTGGGCCAATTTGTCCTCAAGTGTGCGCTGTAATTGCTGGATCATCTCTTTATCAAGCATCATTTCATACTCGGGAAGAAACTGCTGCGCCAGCAAAATAAGGGACACCGGATCTTTGTCTTTCTTGGCTTGAGACAACTGCTGCATCCAGACTTGCATTTGTGCTTTCTTGCTGGGATCGGTTTCGCGATCAGGGTGGAGCTTTTTCGCTAACTGACGATAAAGCCGGGTCATTTCCTTATTGCTGTACAACACATCAGCCATTGGCGCGATATCAGGCGATGGCGCATCATCGGCTGTAAAGTCGTGCTCAAAAAAGCGCTCCTCTCCCCAATCGATATCATCAATCTCATCGTCATCCTCATCAAACGCTTGCTGCTCATGTTGCAGTTCGAGTTGCTCTTGGATGTAAGCCTGAAACAGACGAGGATTGTTCACCATCTCTGTCAATTGTTCATCGGTAAGCACCACGCTGATACCAAGCATCTTTGATAACTCATGGCGCATCAACTCAAGATCATGTTTGGAATAAGAAGCGTCACTGGATTGACCCTCGGTATACGCGATCATGGCTTCACTGAATTTACCGCGCAATGCGCCCAACTCTACCGGGCTGAAGGGGTTCGACTCCAGTATCGACAGCTCTTGGTCGATCCACTCATACAAGGCCTCACGCTGCGACCCTTTGATCGTTTTACGAGCAATAAAGCCAATCAAATGCCCAATCCATTTTTCGGTGGCGCGACAAACAGCCTGTTCCTGGGGCTCAACCAATGCTTTAAAATCATGGTAAAACCCTTCAAGCTTGATTTGATAGCGCTGATTTCGCAGAGCTTTTTTCTCGATCTCTTTCCACAATTGATTCAGCTTGCCTTGTGGTGCCTTGGTCACTGAAGTGGTGGCCAGAGAAGATAGAGTTATCGCTGTCATGAGCAGATGATCCCGACGGTGAATAAGTTTGATGAAGGCCCGATTATACGCCCTTGCCCGTCAATCTGACAAAATTTATGGCAAATTAACGGGTGTCCTATTTAGCCTTTCCCCTACCATCCCCCTCCCAAACCCAGTAAAGTAAGCGCAACGATTAACATCACACTTAGGTTAGCGAAGATGAACTCAAACCCAGACCGCTGGAAACAACGTTTACAGAATTTAAGCAAAGCCCAGCAAAGGCTCAAGAAGGCCTGCGCGCAAGATAGTTACAATGAGTTAGAGCTCGCTGGCCTAGTGCAAACTTTTGAGTTTTCATTCGAGCTCACATGGAAAACGCTAAAAGATCTACTCGAATTTGAAGGGTTTGATGTCGCCTCTCCGCGCAGTGTCATCCGTACTGCTTTAGAAGCAAGACACCTGTCGTCACAACAGTGTGAGACGCTACTGGAGGCGCTGATCAAACGCAACCTGTTGTCACATACTTATGATGAAGAAAATGTTCTCGAGGCTCAGAAGCTTATCTTGGGCTCCTTTGCCCCTGTGATTGAACAAGTCACAGAATATTTAAAGATAAAGCAAGGTTAAACGAAGCACAGTTATGCAAAACCTCAACTCCTTAGTAGCTGCCTTGGGTCTAAAGCCACACCAATACCAGTTAATTGAAGATATTGTTCTTCATCACCCACTCGTAGAACAAGCTTGGGTATTTGGCTCAAGAGCACTAGGAACTTTCAAAGACAGCTCAGATATCGACCTTGCCCTAGAGGGCACCGACCTCTCTATAACCACCATCGCACAGATTCAAGATCAGCTTGAGCAGTCATCACTCCCTTATAAGGTTGACCTGGTGATCAAACGCACAATTACTTCAGAGGCACTGCTCGCTCATATTAGCCAGTATGGGATCCCGTTGAAGTAACCAGCTAAGCCTCAGTGCGGTTTCTCTTAATCAAAGAGGAAAAATATGGGTGTCTTATTTATTCTTCGACGGACAACTGCAACTGGCCAGAATTAGCTCACATAGTAAGTTGTTCTGACCAACACACTTGCATTGCGCGTATGTGGGTGTCCAGTATTCTCTGTATTTAACGTGTTAATGCTGTCGATTAAAATCTGAAAGCCGCAGTATGACAACCACAAATCAATTGGTGTCCTAAGCTTTTTGTGGTGGTTTTTCTATGTTTTCAATTTCCTTCCTTCCCACCGTAAATATAGTTACTGTATTAAACCTTACAGTAACTATATTTACAGTAACCCACATATCCACTATCTTACTTATGAATACCCCATAAAAGCCAAAGCCCAACACCATGAAGAAATTTTACAATCGTCAAAAAGAGTTAAAAGCCCTACAAACACTCTCTACACAAATTGCAGATTCAAAGGGACAACTGAGCGTGATGGTCGGCAGAAGACGCGTGGGTAAAACTCGCTTGTTAAACGAAGCATTTCATCAGGCGCCGATTCCATTTCTCTACCTATTCATTAGCCGCAAGATTGAAAGCGCCTTAGTGGCTGAATTTGCAGAGATCATTACAAGTGAACTTGGGGTGAAGTTTTTTCAGCCACAATCGCTGCGCGATATCTTTGACTTCTTGCTCGATTATACCCAGCACACCCCACTGACGGTCATCATCGATGAGTTTCAAGACATTGATATCGTCAATCCTGCCCTCTTCTCTGACATACAAAATTTATGGGATACTCATAAGAGCACGTCGATGATGCATCTTGTGTGCTGTGGCTCCCTCTACAGTATGATGAGCAAGATCTTTAAAGGCAATGACGAGCCTTTGTTCAACCGAGATGACCGATTCTTTAAAATCCAACCTTTACAACCGTCCTACATATCTCAAGTGATGAAAGACCACCATCAATTCGATGCCGAGAGCCTGCTCATTTGGTGGTGTTTATCCGGTGGGATCCCTAAATACCTTGAGTGGTTAACACGTTTCTCTGCTGAGCATGATGATCTCTTTGAAGGCGTGATCTCTGAGTTCTCCCCTTTGATAAAAGAGGGAACACACCGACTCGTTGAAGATTTTGGCTCCGAACATCGCGTCTACTTCGACATCCTCGGCGCCATATCAAAAGGCCACACCAGCCGCGCTAGAATCGAGAATTTCTTAGACATGAGTGTTGGGGTTCATCTCGAAAAATTGGATGAAGTCTTTGATGTGATCACCAAAAAACGCCCTATCAGCTCGAAGGAGAATTCACGAGACATTCGCTACGCCATTGCTGACCCGTTTTTAAACTTCTGGTTTCGATTCATTCATGCCAACAAGAGTGCGGTTGAGATGGAAAACTATGACTATATCCGACGATACATAGCACGTGATTTTACCGTCTACTCCGGCCTGGAATTAGAAAGTCTGTTCACCGCTATCTTGGTTGAATCTAAACAGTTTGGAAGGATTGGCGGGTATTGGGATGCCAAAGGTCACAACGAGATCGATATTGTAGCAATTAATGACTTAGACAAAAAAGTACTTATCGCTGAAGTCAAACGCCAACAAAAACACTATAGCGAGACAAAATTGATCGAGAAATCACATCACCTTTTAAAAAAGATGAACCTAAAAGGCTATAGCATTGAGTATCGAGGGTTCTCACTCGACAATTTAGTCGATGTGATGAAAGAGTATCAAGTGTGAATCACAAGTCATCACAGGTGTTATTGGCCGGTTATTTTCTTACTTTTATGCACTAAATCCGAGATTCCGCACCTTATTCAGGAATAAACCGCTTCATAGAACTTACCCAGTAAACTAAGCAGCCGAGTTTGGTGCTCTTGAAGCCCTGTAATGAATCGTTGGTCGTTAATATCTAAGGTATCTATTCCCTCGAACTTCAAGAAGACCCAGCGTGCAGTCGATTTCGATGTTTGCTTGTTCTTAACCATACTCGGGAAAAACTCCTCGGTTTGTCCCAGTTGCTCTCTGATCTTGTGCTCTAAGCTGGCATAAACTAGCAGACTCAATGTCATTATCATGAGTAACGCTTCAATGCGTTGGGGCTTTTTCAAAAATATTGAAGAGGTCAAAAACTCGGGACTTTTTAGAAAACGGAAGCCACGCTCAACCTTTTGTTGAGACTTGTAGTGATCTAGAAGTGCTGCCATTGTCAGACTTTCGTTGCCGATGTCATTAGTGGCTAGAATGAACGTAACCGTTCACCGGAGTAGCTTGACTCAAGTAGCAAGCTCAAAGACATCAGGGTATGGTTGGCGGTGCACAACAGCAGTGATAATCTGACTCAACACATCCATTGTTGATAGGCCGCGTTTCTTGCAGGTTTCGATAAGCGTATGGATCCGGCTTCGGAACTTGTCACCAGCATCAGAAGTGGTTCCATAGCTAATTTTACGCATGATCACGCAACCTCGAAGACGTCGCTCCGCCTCATTATTGGTCAGAGGGATCGTGAGATCCTTGAGGAAGACCCACAAGCTACTTTCATGCTTAAGTAAGTGAGCACACCTTCCTCGATATCGCTTAACCATCACATCTGTGCCTTTGTTGAGCCAACTATGTAACGATTTCCTCAAGCGCTGCATTCTGCGAAGGTAGACAAGTTCTGTGATGTGGCCTTCTTCTAAGTTGTGACGATTACGGAAGACCAAGTTGACAATAAAGCATAGGTGCTGACCAATAAAGGCCGTATGCCCACCACCACTGTAGTCGGCCATCTGCTGTAAGTTTCGTTTTACATGAGCCCAGCAGAGTTGGTGGTTTTCGCTAGGTAGCCAGTTGTAACTGGCATATTGATCAGAGACAACGATACCTGTGTATTTTTCTCCGAGCACAAGCTTGGCAGAGTGTATGGAGCGGGAGTATAAGATCTTCTGATAAACAAGATCCTCACTGGCAACCAGCCAACACCATCTTAGACTCTGCTCATCATTACGGATGTGTGAGGTTTCATCGATATGAACTAACGGCGCTTTGTTCACTGCCAGTTTAATGGCTTGGTGCAGTGGTGTTAGCATTGAGGCCACTTTGGTTTGAGCTTCACTGATAGCACCAATCGAAAAGGTTGTTCCCAAATGCTCTTTGAGTAGAGATTGGATTTTACGGACACTGAGATGATACTGCCCCGCAAGCAAGGCGATGTAGCTTAATAAATTCGGACCCAAGATACCTTGTGGGGCATCATCTGGTTTCTTGGCTCGAACTTGGGTTTGACAGTGGGAGCAATGGCCAGAATAAAGTTGATATTCGATGATGTGAACAACAGGCTCGGGTATTTCGTGAACTTGGTGGCGATAAAATGGCGACGAGTTTATTTTGACGTCGGGTTTTCCACAACATGGACATTGAGAGTCAGGCAAGCATTTAACAACGTTGTCAGTGGGTTTTAGTTTGCTGATTTCTCGTCGATGCCCTGTGTGGCCTTGTTGAGCTCCTCGCGTATTGCCACTACTAGGGCTTTGAGCTTTTTTCTTTCGGCTCGCTCTTTAGGGCCGTCCGATGAAGGTGATTTTGAGGAGTTCCGTGAACTGGTCGCAAGCTTATCCTCATAAAACCGAAGCTGCTCCCAGAGCTCGTCAATAAGCGCCTTTGCCTCACTTAGATTAGAGACCTCAGGCGGGGCTAGTTTAAAGCTGGCTTTTTTCTTTTTCATGGTTTCCAGCATGAGCCAGCGGAATGATCAATCAATAGGCAAAAGTGGATCAAGTGCTCTTAGTCACATTTTCTGTGTCAATAGGGGGCAGGTGAACGCTTACATGTTTTTCTCTAAGTTCTTGTAGAAGGTAATTTCTTCTCGTTTAGTTGCTTGCTCACTGTGAACCAACAACCACCGCTGAGCAACCTTGCCATAGTTTGAGTCTACCCAACATCCTGAATAGCCATCTACAATCTTACTTAACTGCTCTGGCTCTAGGCTAAGTAGTGCTTGTTTTGCTTGCTTGATAGTCATTGGAACACGGGTAATGAACTTTTGTTTTTGCTCATCAAGTGAGCAGATACTTTCTTCAGTGTATAGGGCTGCATCAGCGATAAAGTATCGACTATTCTGTGCCGCTTTTAAGCAATGGATATGATTACTAGTGACTTCAGCGAATGCCTTGGCATCATTGGTGTTGCCACTAAGCGCCTGCATATAAACAGGAAGGCCAGCTTGGTTTTCACAAATGAGCTCAAGAACCACCTGATTGAGCTCAGGACGATGATCTCGGCTATAGCCCTTCACTAACTTGATTGCCTTGGTATCTTCCTCGTGCGCATACTCACCATCAACGTGAAAGCTCGTGATATCAAGGTGTACAGAGTCGCTAGCGAGGCCAAGTTTATCGACCACACGTTCGGCGATGACCTGATAAAGCGCTGAGACATCGGCCTCATACAGCGCATCCAAGGTTCGGCCGAGTACATCATCGGTGAGATGGTGCGCTTCAATATCCTTAGCAAGCAACTTAGAGATGGGTTTGGTTTCAAAGAAGTCAGAGAACATATGCAATGTTCTACTGTGAAAGCCTAACCCATTGAGAATCATGGCTAAGACTGCATCACCATGGGAAACGTTGTGATTAGAGTACTTGGGAATGACTGAATCTATCATTTTTGATAGGCCAATCTCGTGACAAAATGCAGCAATGAGCCCGAGGTGATCCAAACGCTTAATAACAGGTTGCTGAGTAGGCATAGTTTAAAACCGTCAAATAACAGTAATAGATCAAACCTGCAGATCGCGGTCAAGATGTTATCATCCTTTTCACTGCTAAATGTTCACTGGATCACACTGTTTTAATTCTAAAATTAGGTGCGGAATGACGGCTAAATAGGAAAATTACCGAATTTTCGACGGACAACTGTGACTGGCCAGGATGGGCTCAGATAGCAAATATATGGGTGTCCCATTTTATCCCGTTAACTCATGCAGGGTAAAACCCAAAACGGGCAAGGAGTTTGAAACTCATTGCCCGTTCTATAAAAGTTATTGCTATCGATTTAAATCTGAAGGCCACAGCATGACAATCATACCCTCGTCTGTCAGACTCTCTTCTATCGATTACATTTGTGCTGTTACCCAGCGGTCAAAGCAGTAGTTTGTTGCCTCGATATATCCTTCAACACTACCGCAATCAAAGCGTTTGCCCTTAAACTTATAGGCCAGCACACACCCCGCCTTAGCCTGTTTAAGCAAAGCATCCGTGATCTGGATTTCACCGCCTTTACCAGGCTCAGTCTGCTCGATCAAATCAAAGATATCTGGCGTTAGGATATAGCGCCCGATGATGGCGAGATTGCTTGGCGCAGTGTCAGGCGCCGGTTTTTCAACCATATCATCCACACGAATAATATCGTCTTTGATCATCTCACCAGAGATGATGCCATATTTATGTGTTTCATCTTCAGGCACCTCTTGCACCGCAACAATTGAACAGCGGAACTGTGCATATAACGCAGCCATTTGAGCTAATACACCCTGCTCTTCATTAACGCACAAATCATCGGCCAGCACCACGGCAAACGGCTCATCGCCAATCAGCTCACGTCCGGTCAATATGGCATGGCCAAGGCCTTTCATCTCGTGCTGGCGGATATAAGTAAAATGAGCACTTTCGATGATATGGCGAATATCAACCAGCAAATCCTCTTTACTAGTACCGCTGATTTGATGCTCAAGCTCATAGTTTTTGTCAAAGTGATCCATGATCGAGTGCTTGCCACGCCCTGTGACGATACACATTCCATCCATGCCAGCTTGAATGGCCTCTTCAACCCCGTATTCAATTAAGGGTTTGTTAACTACTGGCATCATCTCTTTAGGCATAGATTTGGTTGCAGGGAGAAAACGGGTGCCATAACCTGCTGCGGGGAATAAACATTTTTTTATCATTATTAAACTATCCAAGCGACATTGTAAGAAAAATGGCAGTTCACCGAAGTCAACTGCCATTGTTTTAAAGTGAAGAATGCTTTCTATCACCTTGATGTTTAGAAAGTTTAGGAAAACGTTACATTGAGTTGACTCATTATACAATGAACGACTAGACCTTAATCGTTACCAAACAGATCACGCGTGTAAACTTTGTCTTCTACATCGAAAATTTCATCCACCATGCGGTTTGACACGATCACATCACAGCTTTCTTTAAACTCTTCTAAATCTTTTATCACTAACGAGTGGAAGAACTCTTTCTCTTCCAAGACTGGCTCGTAGACCACAACCTCAATTCCTTTAGCCTTGATACGCTTCATCACGCCCTGAATGCTTGATGCGCGGAAATTATCGGAGCCAGATTTCATTATCAGGCGATAGATTCCAACACGCTTCGGATTACGGCTAATTATCGATTCGGCAATAAAGTCTTTACGCGTACGGTTGGCATCGACGATCGCGCTGATAATCTCGTTTGGCACATCCTCATAGTTAGCACGAAGCTGCTTGGTGTCTTTGGGTAGGCAATATCCACCATAGCCAAAGGATGGGTTATTGTAATGACTACCAATACGTGGGTCTAGGCCTACCCCTTCGATGATTTGACGGGAATTAAGACCAAGCGTCTCAGCATAGGTGTCGAGCTCATTAAAGTAGGAGACTCGTAGAGCAAGGTACGTGTTTGAGAACAATTTTACCGCCTCCGCTTCAGTTGAGTCGGTAAACAGAACGGGCACATCTTTCTCCAATGCGCCCTCGATTAGCAAATCGGCAAAGACTTTAGCACGCTCTGAGCACTCGCCCACAATTATCCGAGACGGGTAAAGGTTGTCATATAACGCGCGGCCTTCCCGCAGAAACTCTGGCGAGAAAATAACATTTTCACAGCTCAACTCATGGCTAATACGCTTGGTATAACCTACCGGCACAGTCGATTTGATCACCATTACTGCACTTGGATTAATCGCCATCACATCTTTAATAACCGCTTCGACAGATTTGGTATTGAAGTAGTTGGTTTGCGGGTCATAATCTGTCGGTGTTGCAATGACTACATACTCAGCCCCTTTATAGGCGAGCTCTTTGTCCAGCGTGGCAGTAAAATTTAGCGCCCTATTCGCTAGAAAATCTGAAATTTCTTCATCGACAATCGGAGATTGCTTGTGATTCAGCATCTCAATTTTTTCAGCAACGATATCTACGGCAATCACTTCGTGATTTTGCGACAAAAGCATCGCATTGGATAGGCCAACATAGCCTGTACCCGCTATAGCAACTTTCATTCAATCTTCTCTTTATATAACTCTATTCATCATACCAACTAGCTATTAGCCACAACACTCCGCTTCATCTTGTGCGAGTCTTGGATTTTCGTCCACGTTGAAGCAGCAATACTATCTAATGGTGCAAATGCTGCTTGGCATATTGGATTTCTGCCAGATGTAATTTCTTAGAGTCGATTAGCACCCTATAAAAACTCTGGAGTCAGCCCTAAACTTCGACAAGACACTCTTAAATATAAAAACACTACCCAATGAAAAAATGAATGACAAACAAGAGACAACAACAACACTGTATGGCAATTCAGACAGAGCAATATTGAATAATACAATCCAGTAGTAATGAACAAAAAACACCCCAAAAGAATATTTCGCACACATATCAAGAAATGGCAATCTCACCCTACCATTACTTTCAATAAAAAAAAGAAGTGCCAAAATAAACAAAACCCCAAAGAGTTTTTGCAACTGATTTAGATTAACATATTTAATTGACAACTGCTCTGTAAACATAGGGTAAAATTTTGGCGCATCAATACCGTAAGAGCTATAATTGTAATCAAGAACTATAAGAAGCAGATACAAAACAAACGACACCGACGCAATCCACTTTGCATTTTCAAAAATATATCCTTCATGCTTCTTACAAAAAATACCAAGCAAATAAACTCCAAAAAAGTGAAAGTATGAGTATATTGGGTACTGAAGGGAGTCGGGCCTAAATGACAATAAAGAAAATACCATAGACAAAGCAAATACACATGAGAAATATTTCGATTCTGCCAACCCATATATTATAGGCGAGGTAAAGAAAAACAGACAGATCATTGGAATGAACCACATTGGTACATTGATTCCCATTCCACCCACGAGTAAATGCCATAAAACCCCACCTGTAGAGAATAAGTCAAAAAGTAGGACCTCTTTACTACCTCCTGCTCCAACCCCAAGGACGCCAGCCATAATCAATACAGGTAAGGAAATAAACAGGTATGGTAAAATTACATTTTTAAACTTCGTTTCCAAGTAAGAAATGTAGTCATATCTATCTTTTAAGTGCCAAAACAAATAGCCAGAGATAAACATAAAGAAAAAAGTTCCATTCCCAAAAAAAAGTGCCACAAAGTGAGCAACACTATCACTCATTCCCTCCTTAGGAATATGAGTTAGAAAAACAAATATAATAGCTATCCCACGAAACCAATTAAGTGATTCCAAGTATTTTTTCTTAGCTTCCATTAAGTACAACCTTAATTAACAGAAAATAAAGCAAAACTCACAATTTTCAACTTCGAACTAGTAGAATATGTGGATACTCCTGCTGTAGTAATCTTTATTCAACCATTTGTTCAGTTAGCTATTGGCCACAACGCCTAATTTTGAACTTTCAGGCTCTTGACTGTGATTCCACACTAAATCACCAATCCCATCACTTGGTGCGAAACCCGTAGGTGCATTTAATAAAAGTTCACGAATAGTCTCATGCTGCATTTGGTGACAAGCAGTATCGAGCTGATCAAGTAGGCCTTGATATTGGTTTAGCGGCAAGTGAACCTCATGGGCAGTCATGATTCGCTCATGTGCAGTTTTATTGACGTTATCGCCAATCAGCAACTCTTCATAGAGCTTTTCACCGGGGCGAAGGCCAGCATAGTGAATCTCGATATCACCATGAGGGTTATCTTGCGACTTGACCTCAAGGCCCGATAGCTGGATCAAGTTCTTCGCTAAATCAATGATTTTGACGGACTCACCCATATCAAGCACGAACACATCCCCTCCCTTGCCCATGGCACCGGCTTGAATTACAAGTTGGGCAGCTTCAGGAATCGTCATAAAGTAACGAGTAATATCAGGGTGAGTGACCGTAATAGGGCCGCCTGCAGTAATTTGCTTTTTAAACAAAGGGATCACAGAGCCCGATGAGCCAAGAACGTTACCAAAGCGCACCATACAAAAGCGCGTGCCTTTTTTCTTTTTGTTCTCTTGTTCAGCTAATGCTTGTAGACCCAGTTCTGCCATTCGTTTAGTGGTACCCATCACATTAGTTGGGCGTACGGCTTTATCGGTAGAGATTAGAACAAAAGACTCTACGCCAGCATCAATCGCAGCACGGGCCGTGTAAAAGGTACCATAGATATTATTACGCACACCTTCGATTACATTATATTCAACAAGAGGAACGTGTTTATATGCCGCAGCATGATAAACAGTCTGCACTCCAAACGACTTCATTGCAGTTTCGAGGCGATGCTCTCGTTGAACTGACCCCAAAAGTGGAATAATGTCGCAGGTAAGTCCCTTCTCTTTTTTTAGCTCGTTAAGTTCCCTGTCGATTTGATACAAACCAAACTCAGACAGCTCAAACAGGACAATCGAAGTCGGTTTTTGCATCACTATTTGTCGGCAAAGCTCTGAACCAATTGAGCCCCCCGCTCCAGTAACCATGACAACCTTGCCATTGATATTTGCCTCAAGTAAAACCTGTTGTGGCGCGACAGGGTCGCGACCAAGCAAGTCTTCAATCGGCACGTCTTTGAGTTCGTCAATCTTGGCTTTGCCAGAAACAATATCCGTCATGTCTGGCACCGTCTGAACTTCTAAAGGAAGCTTGGTCAATTCATCGAGAATGACTTTACGACGAGCTCGACTCGCACTTGGTACGGCGAGCAGTACTTGCGACACATCGTATTTATCGATGATAGGTGCAACTTCATCAAGAGGTAAAACTGGCAAGCCCAAAATCATAGTATTAGTTAGCGTCCTATCTTGATCGATAAAAGCCCGAACACGATAGTCACCCGTACCACGCAGCGCCATAGCAAGTTGGCGTCCGCCTGAGCCAGCACCATAAATAACGACTTCCTTGCTCTGTTTGGCATAGCTTTGTGTAACCAGTGAACGCACGAGAACACGGGGCGCACCACAAAACAACGCCAGAAATGCACCATAGATAATAGGCACGGTGCCAGCGACAGGATAATCGATATAAAAACCCATAGCTGTAAACAACACTGAGGAGCCAATCGCACCAATACTTATCACAAACAGGGCTTGAAACGTCAAGTACCGCAACACGGCTCGATAAAGACCAAGACGAGTAAAGATCGTTATAGATACCATGGTAAGCGAGACTAATAGCCCCCACAAAGTGGGCTCTGTCAAATGTTCAAGATTTCCAGATCGCGCAAACAGAGCTAAATGGAAGGCGAAGAAGATGAGTGCACAATCGATAAGCACACTGACAATACGCTTATTTCTGCGTGAAAGCTGCCAAATAAGTTGAAGACGTTGCATAATCGTATTTTTATAGTTGGGTTATTTAGAGTTTGCATCTCAATATTGCTATTGGGAGTACTGGAGAAATCGGTTAAGTTAAATCAAATAATGCTAATCAGTCTTTGCCCTGAACCGCATCGCCCGAACCACTACCCGTCGCCGTCATAATGATATATTTGAAATAATCTCGCACTGTTAATGTATCAATCATTTTTTTGTCGGTCTTAGCTAATAACTCTGGTGTCGACATATCGATGTTTTGAACCTGAGCAAGACCAGTAATACCAGGAAGAACATTATATACACCTTTTGTATCGCGTTCATTAATGAGTTCTTCTTGGTTAAACAAATTTGGTCTTGGACCGACTAGACTCATCTCGCCCTTAAGCACATTAATTAATTGTGGCAATTCATCAATCTTGGTTTTACGTAAAAAGCCTCCAAGTTTGGTGATAGACGCATTGCTAGCTAAATGACTTGCAACAGACTTTGTTTCAACAGACATGGTGCGAAATTTAATCAGTTTAAACGGTTTTTTATAGCGCCCGACCCGCTCTTGGACAAATATGGGTGAGCCCGTATCGAAAAGGCCAATCACCGAAACAATTAATAATATTGGCCAAAGAAACAAAAGGCCAAAAAACGCTGCTAGAAAATCAAGTAATCGAATCATTTTGTGTTACTTCTCGGTTGAGTTTATTATTGCTGATGCCGCTTCTTTAAAACCATCTTCAATTTTTTGTGGCGGAACCCAATCTAAGGTTTGCTTAGTGTGAGTAATATCCACTTGGAGAGATCCTAATAGCCTGTCTATCACATCACTTTTACCGAATACCTTACCAGCGATCTGAAACACTTTTTGAGGTACTGGAATTTGAAATTTATTCTTACCCAAGGAAGCTGCCATGTAATCAACCATTTCAGACGTGGAAACATCCTTATCATCTGAAACCAAGAAGACTTGATTTGCCGCCTTCGGGTGATCGATACAGGTTACGATCAAATCGGCTAAGTTGGTCACTGAGACTAAGCTGCGTTTGTTGTTAGAAATACACTTAAACGGAAGCGGCACTCCCTTGTTGACCAGATTCATTAATGAAGCAAAATTCGCCTTTACCCCGGCACCATAAACTAATGTTGGTCGTATGACCACTAGCTCTATGCCTGTGGCATCAGCAAGGTGCTGAAGCTCAATTTCCGCTTCAGATTTTGATTGTCCGTAATCATCCTCATATGCATGTGGATCGCTCGCCTTAAAAGGGGAACCTTCTCGAGAGCTTTCTCCGTTTACCTTAATTGAACTAATAAATATAAAGCGCTTAACTCCGGCTTTAACTGCCTGCTCAGCAAGTGTTATGGTTCCTGCAGTATTAACATCTCGATAGGCTTCTAAAGGGTTTTCAACAGCATCACCCATTATGTGAACGCGAGCCGCACAATGGATCACTGTTTCGCAGCCAGTAAGTGCCGTTGAAAAATCAGTTGAACCATTGATATCAAGTTGATGGAAGGAGAAGTCTGCTGGGTGTACTGATGGCGATCTATCAACAAGTGAAAGTTTGTGTCCTTGTAAGCGACCAATTAAGTGCTTGCTCACGAAACCATTACTTCCGGTAATCAATATATTCATCTTTTATTCCTAAATATAACACCAAAGGAGTGACAAACTAAAAGAAAGAGGGAGCGTATGTGCCCGAAAGGTTGCTCACGATAAATTTTATACATATTGATTAACTTCTTCTTCTTATTAGAAGATAAAGAACCCTCGTCAATATTGTAAATAGCTTGTACACCAAAATATTTTCTTGCCACTACACCTGACTTAGTGATTTTAAGCCACAAAGACCAATCCTGACCTTGCCTAACTTCAGACATATAGTGCTTTCCAATAGAGTTTTGGTTGTAAACTGCGGTTAAACAGCCAATAGGACAACTAAGTAATAAATCTCTATATGTAAGCGTTTCAGGAGCTACAAAAACAGATCGGTCTATTGGCAAGTCAATATAGTCCCTTTCATAGTCACCATAAGAGAAGTCTACTTTATTCTCCTCCATAAATCCTATCTGTAACTCAAGCTTCTTTGGAAGCCAACAATCATCAGCATCTAGGAAAGCTATGTACTTTCCTTTTGCCTTTAAAATTGCATAATTTCGAGCAACACCAGCCCCCTGGTTACGTTGGGTAAATACTTTTAAATGGGGATATTTTAGGCATAGCTGTTTTAGATATTCACCAGTCCCATCCACGGAACCATCATCAACTATAATATGCTCTTTTACGGCTACTGTTTGATTTGCGACACTTTCTACACACCTTTGAATAACACTTTTACAATTAAAAGCAGGCGTAACAACTGACACTAAACCATTCAAACATGAACAATTCATAGAGAACCTTACATACAATTATCATAGACAAAGATTAATGCGGCCGAGCGTACAACTCCCGCCCGAGCAGGTATAACACTTTGACATTCAAACAAAATAGATTTGACACTTTTAAAGCCAACACTTTATTCTTTAAGCACACTGTGCAGAAAGACGATAACTATTAGCGCGGTTCAAATATAAAGCCAAACCGACAAATCCATAGAAAAAAAATGAAAACTTTGTTGTGTCATGATGAGCTGAGCTTAACCCAGAGACTGGATATGTAACAAACCATACACTTAGAGCTAGTAACAAGCATTTATTATACTTATCTAAATTTGGACGCTTTGAATGCACAAAAAACAGATAAGAAACAAAAAAACAAGCAGTAGTAAAAATAAGTGTAAATAGTAACCCGTACCGAGCAGGATACAATGAATACAAAGACTCAAACATATATAGTGATTTAGAAACACCAAAACCAAAGGGGCTTGTCGTATTATCAATAACGAAATCGATCTGACTTTGCCTATAGCTAACAGAGTTGCTATTACCTTGTTGAATCTGCTCAACCCCCTCAAACAAATAAGGCATTAACTCAGACAATTGATCTAAATTATAGATAAACACCGCAACAACCAGTGTGAACAAGACTAGCAGAGAAAATATTTGCTTTGGCCTTATGATAAGCAACAAAATCATAATCAAAGCAACAAATATTGTTAAAAGACTACTGCGGCTTTGAGATAATAAAATAACAAAAAAAATCGCTAAAAAGCTCAGTATTGACAGAAGCTTATGCGAAATGCGGTTTAAGTTGAAGGCACACACAAAAAAGAATGATAGTGGTAAAACCATGAATGACGCGAAATTGTATGTTGTAAAAAATGGCGCTATTGCTTTGTTATTCAGTATTATTACAGACTCTCGTTTATAGAGCAAATATGAAATACGCCGAAAACCACCAACATTAAACACATCCAAAAAATTAAACACTACAGCAAAAACTGAAAATATG
This sequence comes from Vibrio sabulosilitoris, assembly GCF_055391395.1. Classification (NCBI taxonomy): domain Bacteria; kingdom Pseudomonadati; phylum Pseudomonadota; class Gammaproteobacteria; order Vibrionales; family Vibrionaceae; genus Vibrio; species Vibrio sabulosilitoris. The sequence goes on along the minus strand of NZ_AP029599.1, from coordinate 668,605 downwards.
ACTATCAACTTAACGATACAACCCAATAACTCTTCTGGCTTTAACCTAGCATTATAAAAGTACAGAAAAAATATGCTATAGCATAGTACCTTAATAATCTCAGATATATCTGAATAGCTAATAACCCCACTATAGCCATCTAAAAAAAGTGCCCATGATAGGCAAAACAACATAAAAGAAAAATATAACCCTGGTACTATTGGAAGCATGATACCTGTGCGACTATATACGAAAGTAAGACAAATAAAACTTACTGCAAAGAAGAATACTAAATAGTCACCAGCTCCCGTTATATTTGGGAAAGTAGGTAGTAACAAAAACAACAGAGGGAAGTAACAATAGAAAATTGACGCGCTGGTGAACCTCTTCAACTTACTCACCATTACTGAATTGGCTAGGATCAACTTCAAAGTAACTCATTGTAGATCTTAGTTGTATATCGTTCCTGCCCTCGACAACATTAATCAATTCTAACCCCTTCCTTTGTCTAGATAATACACAATAGAAGTGCTCAAGCCTATGACCAACATTTGTAGAAGTATAACCATTCTTCAGTGCTAGAACTTTAAACCACACATCATCAGCATGAGGGGCATTGTCTAAGAAAGCTTGTTTCTGTATATCCAAGCCCTTTAATGAACCTGTTGGATAAAGCACTCCCCCAACTCCCGTTGGAAATATGTCATTTTGTCCCATAGATGTCCCTTTACACATTTTCCATTGAGTGTAAGGAAGCAAGCTTCCACTATCTGACGCTTCTACAATGTGAGAACGAAAACAAACGACAGTCTTAAGTTCTCTATTTGAATACTCCAGTGCGCGTTTACCTAACCAACTAGGATAAAACACATCATCGTCAACAGTCATAATATAATCAACTTCGCCGATAGTTCTTTTATATTCGTAATACAATTTTTTGTATGACCGAATGTTTTCATCAACAAATTTAATATCGACGCCACGATTCTTCAATCTTACCAGAGTTGTAGGCAGTTCTTCAGGGCTAATATCTTGTTTAGACAACCAAAGCGTTATACTTAGGGGTGCGACAGATTGTCGAGCTAACGACTCAATTGCCAAATAAACTGTACTTATTCTTTTCCCGTAAGATGTGAGAGATATAGAGTACTCAGAATCAGAATCGAGATTAACGCCTCTACTTGAAAGACGGTTAATCAAAAAATAATATATCTGATGTATCAGTGAAACTGTATAGAACATCAGCTTTTGAACTATTTTCATCTTTAAACCTTAAATCAACAGATAAAAATCAACATAATCATCACAATAAATCCTAAGAGTGCAGTATTTTATTGAATGTTACCTTTACAGCAAAAAAACCTTCTTTAGCAAGAAGATTAATTAGAAAACCTAAATTTTTTGGATTAGAAAAAAGGTGTTTATTATCACGAACTAAAGCAAGTAATGCTCTTATGGTCCACTCCCGATATAAACCAAAGTTTTCTAGCCCAAATGAATTCATTACTAAGTTCTTAGTCTCTAAATAGGCTTCGTATCTTTGCTCCAGGTAAGTAATTTTCTTTGCACTTCTAGTTAGAGAGCCCATCTCATCAACATAATAATAAATTACATTCGACAGGAAATTTATCCGCTTTGCTCTACTTAATACTGTAAGTGTGAACATATGGTCTTCATGGACAGCTCTATTTATAAATGATGCTCCGGAAGAGATCGCAACATCTCTATTGAAAGCAAAGCTCCAAACAGCAGAAGTGTAGCCCAACTTTGAAAACAATAGATTAAACGCTTCACGATTATCCGATAGGCTCATACAATCTGGCACTCTGATTTTATCGCGAATATAACGTCCATCAACACCCGATACTACCGAAGAGAAGTAAATCATATCAGGTGTATTCTCAATTGAGCTTAGTACTAGCTTGACAAAATCGTTTGATATTCGATCATCAGAATCGCAAAATGAAACATATTGCCCCTTGGATTGCTCAAGGCCTACTTGCCTAGCCATCCCTGCGCCAGAGTTTTCAATGGAGATTACATTGACTTGACCACGAAGATCATTGTATTCACCTAGAACGTTGTTAATAGCTTCAAGGGTGTTATCTTTAGAACCATCGTTAACTATTACGATCTCTACATTATCAAGAATTTGAGAAAGAATGTTCCTTAAAAGACTAGAAATATTCTTTGCGGAATTATAACAAGGAATAACTATGGACAGCTTCATACAAACCAACTAACAATATATTTTGACACTTTAACAAACTAAAGAGTCTAGCTTTTTCGAAAATCAACCACTCTTCCTTGAGTAGCTAGTTATACTACCTATTAAATCAATTTAATGAAGACTTAAGGTATGCCACTGACTTATCACGTAACAAACTTAAACTGTCATGCGCCTTGTCAAACTCTATATCTACATCAAGGTTAACTTCAGAAATGTCAGAAATATGCCTATCTAGTAGGTTAGCGCTTGATAACAAGTTGGCAGAACGTAAGTCTACCGTATTGCCAAACTTCATCGTATAGAATGGTACTTTATTAATGATAGAAAAGGCTGTGCCATGAAAGCTGCTCGTTATAACAAATGCAGCATTTTTAAATAGTGACAAAAAATCATCAGGGGATGCGGTGGAAAAGTGTTTCTTACTTACTCTATGATCTGTCTTCGAAGTGAGAACTACGACTTCTAGCCCCAGTTTCTTGGCTATGAGCTCTACAATAGGCTCTGCCATTGGGTGCTCCACGACCTGGTATACTACAACATATTGCTTTTCTTGCTTGTTGGGAGGCGTAATCGCCGACCATTCATCCTCTGTAAGCAGAAGCGTTGGGTCGAGAGTCACAACACTTTCAACACCAAAGTTATCTTCTAAACTTTCTTTAAGCTGATTCTCCCTTACACCAATTGAATTAATATTGCCTAGCTTGCCACGGAACTCTGGTGTGAAACTTTCCGGCCTCATCCCATTGCCCATACTTGCGGCGTAAGAAATAATATTTTTTGCAGAAACACCTTCGATCTGACCAAAGTATATTGGATCAACTCCGCCTGTAATATTGAAATTCCATACTTGATCACTACCGATAACAATCGAATCCAATGAGTTAGGCATATCGGTGTTTACATATTTATTGATAAACTGATTGAAACCTCTATATCTCGCTTTTTTTCTCTTGAAATCAAGAAGTAACCTAACAAACTTTTTAGCTTCGACCACCAAACTTCCATCGGTTTTGATTGTAGGCCAAATATTGTACTTTCCACTTAACTTCTCGTTTTTTGCATCAACAAAACCTACATCATAGCCTAATGAGCTAATTCTATGTTTAAGCGCATATGCTTGCAATAGCGCGCCATAGTTATGAGCATCATGAAAGGTCACTATCCCTACTTTCTTTTTGTTTTCTTTGACGGTCATTTTATTTGTTCAATACCTTTTTAACTACGTTAATTCCGCTCTTACCAAGGATTTTCTTTGCATTACTTCTAAGTACTAATTTTGGGTCAGAAACTAAGTTATGTATCATTTGCAAAGCTCTACTTTCCAACTTATCATCAGTAAATACTTCAAAAACTATCGGCTTATCGGTAATTTCTGCTTTGGTGAACATTTCATAAGTGGCTAAGAATTCGTCTTTACTGCTTGCACAAATATACTCAAACCCAAGGCTTTCTACATAATTCCTGATTAAGTCTCCAGACTTATTACCAAAATGATTTGCAGCAGCAATAAAATCATCACTGGAGTCCGAAAAGTAAGCTGCGTGATGATTATAGTGTTTGAACTCTGTCCCTTTGCCATTATTAACTATAAGAATCCTGATATTACTTCCGATATGACGATTTCCTAGCGCATTCATATCGTAGAAGAAAGCCAAATCACCTAATGCACAGTAATAAATTTTGCTACTATCACACAATGACGCACCAACTGTAGTTGAAAGTGGTCCATCTATCCCAAACCCACCTACGTTTGAGCTAGTCGATATACTTTCGTCAACCTCAAAGAAATTCCAGGATCTTAATGTGTTTAGTATTCCAAGATGCAAATATGAGTTCTTTGGTAATTTATCAGATAAGATAGAAGAAACCCAAATATTTGAAAGAGGTAGCTCTGGGATGTTAGACCTTAATTCCATCAATGTAGACTTAATATAGTCATAGTAGTCGATTGCTGAATTTTTGTCTGAAGAGTACAACTGGAAGAACTCGCTTTCTTCCATTTCAAATATACATGTTAGCTTCCTAAAAGTGTCCCTAAGCACACCATCAGGACTTACTCTCCAAACCTCTTGACCAACAAGCTTGGAAGCTGAGTAATCTCCTGTGATTTCTCCAATATGAATCAGAGTATCTGGTTTGTAGCTTGATAGCTCCATTAATGATTGGAAACCCAAAAGAGAAATAAGAACTCTATATTTACCTTTATACCCACTACTGTGATCACAAAAGACTACTGCATTATTACTACTACAGAACCTGTCCAAGATCTCAGTTTTTTCTTCTGACCACGATTCATGGGAGCCGACAAAAACAGCAACTTTACCCTTTAGTTCAGGAAGACTATCATTTCTTGTCAGTCTTTCTATATTTCTAACCGTTGGTAACTCTTTAATATCAAATGGGAGTGTGAAGTCAGTTGGCAGGTCAATATGAACCGGACCTTTTCCTTTATGCTCCAAATCGAGCAATGCACTATTGACTTTAACTTCACAGGTCCAAAAATCTTCCTTGCTTTTCACTATAGGCAAAGAATAACTTGCTTTTGCAACATCATTAGGAATAGTACTGCGATCGAGAACCTGAGCAACATGATGCCCAACTCTTCCTACTGGTTGCGTTGATGTTATGGCTAGAATTGGTAGTTTTCTGTAATAGGCTTCGGTCATACCCGGGAGATAGTTTCGTGAAGCGGTTGCGCCTGTACAACTAATAACGACCGGCTCTGAGCTTTCCTCTGCAAGACCACAAGCCATGTAGGCTGCAGATCTTTCGTCAACACAAGAATATACTGTGAAGAAGGGATCTGACTGCACACTACCAATAAATGAGATGTTAGTGTTTCCAGGAGAAGCTACTACTTTTTTAATATTTTTTTTCTTTAACAACGCTATCAATATTTGAGCGTTCTTTTCTCTAGTATATAAAGTTGCCATGAGATACCTAAATTAGTTCTATTTGTTTTTATAGTTCTAGACTATAACCGCCATCGCAGATAATCGTTTGCCCTACAATAAAGTTCGAAGCATCGGATATAAGGAACAAAGCCAACTCAGAGACTTCCTCTGGAAGAGCAAACCTTTTAGGCAGGGTGTTTGCGTCATATATGTTACCGTCACTATTTCTACCTAGCATACCTGTCGCGGTCCGCCCTGGCGCTATTCCATTGACAACAATTCCGTCTTTAATTAACCTTTTAGCTAAACCTTCCGTCAACCCGACTATATCCCACTTAGTCATACCATAAGGAATCACAGAGCCGTAGAAACCACTAGTGGAAGAAATGTTAATTATTTTTCCTGGTTGTTGACTATTAATCCAGTGTTTAGATATGGTTTGACAAAGAAAGAACACCGATTTTGAATTTATTTTGTATGTTTCATCCCAGGATTCTTCAGATACATTAGGGAATTTTTGCTCTAGTAAAACACCTGCATTATTAATTAATACATCAACCTTGCCAAACAGACTGTCTGCTTCTTCTATATATGAAGAAACCTTACTAGTATTACCAACATCCCACTGCATGGTTTTAAGTCTATCATTTTTTACAGCCTCCCTTAATCGTTCTAATTTTTCTTTCGAACGGCCTGTAACTATAACATTTGCCTTCTCACTAAGGGCCTTTTTAGCAATAGCGAGACCTATACCGCTAGTACCACCAGTGATCAATATTGTCTTACCTTCGAGTATACCACCATAATTTACTTGAGAAATATTGGCATACGTAGCACCACCATTTTTTAACAAGAAGACAATGGCTTTTAGGCTATTAACAATACCTTTCTTTAATTTGCCAAAAATCATAATTTTGCAACCTTAATAAATTTTCATTTTACCTACAGAAGAGTGTCTATTTACTTTAAATAGTTAAGAATTATTTTCTGACAGTCTGCCTAGCTTGCTTTTTATTATTTGATTGATTTTATTTCTCCACTCAATGCTCAATCCCCAAAAGTACATTGCTATTGAAGAGCTAGTAATACAAATAATTATAGTAATCGCTGACCAAATAATTCCTTGAGGCAGCGAAATTTTAACTAGCAGTGATATGAGCAAACTTAAAGTCACGATTTTCAATATAGGGTTTATAACATTGCTCATGAACCCAGAAAAGCAAATTGAAACTAAACGACTTACAATATGAAGCCTAGTGAAAAACATGACTAAATTGACAATAATAGCTGCGATAAACACTGTATACGCTTGATATCCAAGACTTAAAAATAAATAGGCGAGAAGAAATATTGATATTTGCATTGAGCCTAATATGAGCTCATAGTTCCTCATTTTTCCAGGAGCTCTAGCTGCGGTTGCTAGAGGTAAGCTGATCGAGAATATTATTGACTCTAATAGAGCGAGTCGCGCAAATAAAATGGCTTCATCGGGCGGGTTAATTAGCCAAATGCTTAATATTGCTTCCATTTCTATCAAAAGCGGTAGAGCCAATACCCACATAAGAAAAAATGCCAGTTTTGAACCATTAAAAACCAAGGAACTGAATTCTTTCTCAGACCCATTTGCATAACTTTTTATGATTGAAGGATAAAGTCCAGTATTGAAGTTTGTTGCAAAGATGTTGACCTTAGATGCAATTGTAATAGCTATAGCTCTAGAAGCAACAGTGGCTGGATTAAAAAATTGGTTTATCAAAATTGTTACAGCTTGGACCCTGATAGCCGTTGATAACTGACCAAACATTGTCCAACCTGTAAATGAACTCATTTGTTTCAGTAACTTTCTATCGAGCGAGAAATTTAACTTCCTACATTCTTGGTATTTGATCAAACAAATGAGAAAATATGCCAAATATGTAAATAGTGCTACCAGGAATAGTGCAACCCCATACAATTCCAATTTATCTCCTGGAATCATTACTAACGTGGTAACGGCTGCTAATTTTGCAATAGATTCAATCACAGAAATAGCCGCAAAATATTTCATATCCTCATGAGCGATTATTATCGAAAGAAAAGGAGTAGTGGCTATTGTTACTAGCAAAGTTGCAACTGTGAACTTGTATAGATATATTGCTGACTCAACTCTATCAACTGGCAAGTTAAGCCTTTCCTCTACATAATAGACACCCAATGTACCTAGTAAAAGTAAAACAAATGCACCAATCACAAAGTAGATTACCAATGTTAGCGAATAGGTGCTTGACAGTAAACTCTCATCATTTTTTCCTAGTGCAAAAGAGAAATAACGTTGCGTTGCAGATGCCATACTTCCGCTGATAAACGAGCAAAACGTTACTACCCCTGCAACCACACTATAAATACCGTAATCAGTCACTCCAAGTACGTCTAGAACAACCCTAACCATATATAAATTTACGGCTAACAATAGTAATTGCCTTATATATAGCATGAAAGTATTTTTAAAAATTTTTTTGCTAATCATATTGCTACTTAACTCTACCCATCAGCACTTTAGCTTTTTGACTCCGCTTAGCCTAGATTTAATTATCACTTTTCACGTCAATCAACTTTTAACAATTAAGACACTTTTTTATTTTGAGACAGTATACTTGTTGCGACCTATTGTTAATTCCATGTTTAGGTCTGAGTTGTTAAATATACCTAATAGTTTTTTAAAAGCAGAGTGAGCCAAGATGCTCTCTATTTGCTCATGAAGAAAGCTCTGGCCATTATATGTAGATAGAACAACATCAAACTTAGTCATTTACTGCCCCGACCATATTAAGACTTATCACTCGCATACGTATAATTGTAGTAACCGTAGCCATAGCTGCTAGAGGCTTTCTTCTCAAGCGCGTTGAATATCACGCCTTTAACTGAAACTCCAGCTTGCTCAAATCGTGATTGGGCAATTTCAAGCTCTTTCAAGGTGTTTTGACCATAACGAGCAACCATCAAAGTCGTGCCAGACAAAGCACCAACAATACTTGGGTCCGTCACTGCCAGCACCGGTGGGGTATCGACAATAACTAGGTCGTAATTGTCGCTTGCCCACTCCATAAACTCAGCAAATCGAGGATGCATTAGTAGCTCTGATGGGTTTGGTGGGACTTGGCCGCGGGTAACGATGTCAAGACCATTAATTGACGTTGCCTTGATCACTTGCTCAACTGATAGCTTTCCACTCAGGTGCTCAGATAGGCCGTTTTCCCACTTGAGGTTAAAAGGACGTTGCAAATAGCCTTTTCGCATATCTGCGTCAACCAATAGTACTCTTTGACCAGTTTTAGCAGCGACAGCCGCAAAGTTAGTAGAAACAAAAGACTTACCAATGTTTGGTGCAGGACCAGAAATCATCAGTATATTGTTTTTGGCCTCAAGCATGGCAAAGTGCAAGCTGGTTCTCAGGCCGCGTAATGCTTCAATGGACAAATCTGCCGGATTGACTTCTGCAAGTAGATTGCCCTTTGCGCGCTTTTTCTTCATCCTTATTGACATCAGCTCTTGCTGGTCAGATTTAGGAATCGTCGCATAGACAGCGATACCCGCTGCCTCAATGTCTTCCGGACTCTCAAGACCACGGTGAAACGCAGCTTTAACCAACACAAAAGCAACGCTGGCCATGCCACCAAGCAAAGTCGCCAATACAGTAATCAGCGCTTTTTTCGGTTTAACTGGGTGCGTATAAGACTGTGCGCTATCGATAATCCGCACATTGCCGACCGTACCCGCTTTCATGATGTTCAACTCTTGTACTTTATTCAGTAGCTGAACATAAATTTGTTGATTGACTTCGACATCACGCGTCATACGTAAGACTTCACGCTGGGTCTTAGGCAACTGTTGAATTTGTCGGTTGAGACGCTCACGCTCACCAAGTAGTGTCTCGCGTTTTTCTAATAGTGAGCGATAGGCCGGGTGATCTTTGGTAAAGCGTTGGCTAATTTCACTTTCTTTAAACGTCAGGTCATTAAGCTTAGCTTCAAGCTCAACCATCACACGCAGAGCTGATTGCGCTTCTAAGCCAAGGTCAACCGATTCGTGCTCCTGGCGGTATTGGTTGAGGCGGTCTTCGGCAACTGTTAGGCTGTCTTTGATATCAGGTAGATGCCCTTTCAAGAAGGTCAGGCTTTTTTCTGCTTCTGCGGATTGACGCGCCACATTCTGCAGGAAGTAGTTTTGAGCAATATCGTTCACCACTCGCTCGATAGTTGGCTTATGCTCGCCCTCAAGGGAAAGCTGAAGGATGCCGGTCTGACTACCGCGCTCTGAAATCGATAGATCTCGGTTTAGACTATTAATCGCATCGATTCGAGCAATTTTACCCAATGAATATGCCTGCTCTTGTGCGCCGCGTAGCTCTGTGACAAAGATATTAAAGCCGTTATCACTAGCAAGCTCACCAACTTGACCCTCTAGCAACTCACGACCTTCACTATCAATAACCTTAAATCCTTGGTTGGTGCTATCCGTTTGTACCAAAATCAAGGTCTTATCTTGCCCATACTGCCAATGATCAGGAAGCTCCAGACGACCGACATCGATATAGCCTTGGCTGCCACCGAGTCTCGCTAAACCTTTACCAACGAACGGAGTGTAAATAGGTTCAGCAATCGTTGTTAGGTTAAGCTTGTCAACGGTTTGGCCCAAGACCATACGTGACTTAATAAGCTCAATCTCTGTAGTGGCAGAAGAATCTTGAGCAAAGAAATCACCCATACCATCACTTAGTAACGTTGAAACGCCACCGGACTTTTTTTCAACCTGAATCAGCGCATCTGCTTTATAGATCGGGGTCGAGAGCATCGCGAACATGACACCCGCAATAGCAAAAATGACAGTAACAATAACAATGGTCCAGCGACCATCAAGCAGGATGCCGAACAACTTGCCAAGATCGATCTCGTCATTATCTGGTTTTGAAGAAGTGGTTTGATTAACACTCATAAATAATCTAATTCTTTGTTATAAATCGACCAGCTGGAACAGGCTGATCAGATACTATCGATAGGACGAGTTACCAGGTACGAACTCGGTTAACACCTTCAGTTAGGTTATTAAACCCATTGATGGTTGGCACCAGCTGTGAAATTACGCGGTTCCAACGCGCAATCGGCGCGGCGGTAACGTAAACCACATCATAAGCCTGCAGCTCAAATTCAGTGCCTAAGACTAATGCTGAGGCGTCTTGGATATCTAACTGATAAATATCGGCAATTGCTTTGGCTTCACCGCTTGTATTTTCAATCCCACGGATTACAAACACTCCCGTCGCATCGGCTGAGAGCTGGTTGATGCCGCCTACGCTGCTGAGTGCTTCAGTCAAGCTCATGCCTGCACGGTCAATCTTGAGTAATTGCGGATCGTTCACTTCACCCATCACAAACACTTTTTGACTGTCATTGCGCGGCACGTGAACGATATCACCCGGGCGCAATAGACGGTTGTGGGTTAGATCACCACGCTGCATTAGCGCATAGAGTGATAGGTGTTGCTCTTCGCCTTGGCGAGTCAGAGTTACATTACGCCAATCAGCGTCACTGCCAAGGCCGCCAGCGGCGTTGACTGCGTCCAAAAGAGTCAAAGGCACGTTAGTGATCGATTGCTGACCTGGACGATTCACTTCTCCGGTGACATAAGTCTTTTGTGAGCGGAAAGCAGCAACATTGACATCCACCTGTGGGCTTTCAATATAAGTGGTTAGACGTCTAGTCAGCTCTTCACGTACTTCAGAGACTGTCTTGCCAGCCACCTCAACCTTACCAATGTATGGATAGAAGATAGAGCCATCTGCGTGAACCCAGTTGCCTGCCTCTTCCGAGCTACGGTATGACCCAGCCGGTATAGTCAGCTCAGGGTGGTCCCAGATAGTAATATTGAGGATATCCCCCGTACCAATCAGGTAGTGGTAGTTGGCAACCTCGGCATCCAACGCTGGATTAGGCTGTGACACTACCATTGGCGAGCGGTACTCACGCACGCGCTGTGGCGTCAATGGGTATACGTTGACCTGCTGGCTGATATCCAGTTGCTCAGCATCACCAACCACCTGGTTGTCATCAATACTCATGTGAGAGCCAGGTACGGCACAGCCCGCAAGCGTCATGGCGATCACACAGCTTAGTAATAACTTCTTCGAATGATACATAATCTTCTTTATTTAGGGGCGAGAGGCGAGAGGCGAGAGGCGAGAACGCAAATCCCTATCGAATCTCACTTGGTATGAGTGATCTTTATAATTTTTTTGACCAAGCTTGAGCTGACTGCTCTAAAAGGTCATAAGCAAAGTCAAAGGCTTCACGGCTTTGACGATAGGGATCGGGGATCTCTTTACCGCCAATCCATTGGCCAAATAACATGGTTTTCCCTCTCGCCTCAGGGGCAATTGAAGACACCGCTTCTAGGTGCTTCTTTTCCATCACCAGAATCAAATCATAATCGTGGCAAAGTTCGCGAGTCAGTTGCTGGGCGACATGCGCATCAAGCTCAACGCCGTGCACTTTAGCCACTTGCTTTGCCATACTGTCGGCAGGTTTGCCAACCAAGGCGCCAACACCAGCCGAATCTATCTGTTTGTGCGGGAGTAGACTTTTGAGCAGGTATTGCCCTGTGGGTGAGCGACAGATATTACCGACACAAACCACCAGAATCTTATTAAACATGTTTTATTCACCTAAGTTTGAGTGTCCGCTCAGGATACTAACTTAAAAAATCGATGCCCCAATACAGGATGCCTGAGTATAGGGTTAAATACATGGAGGCTTATTGTACCCATTGCGATGCTAGACTTCGCTGGAAAGCACCAAATCGTGTCATTCCATCAGCAAAGCACCGTTCAGAAGTGGTTTCTAGCGCTTTATATTACGCCACTTTTTCTAGTGCGCCCCAAGCACTGGCCTATTTATTAGACATACATCCATGTTGTTTTTTAACCACTATGTTCAAAAGCATAGAGAGGGTGTGAACTTTGTTACAACTGAGCATTGGTTCAACAACAGCGCTAACAACCTGTGTGCAAAGTCACACTTCTGTTGCCAAATGATTGATATTTTAATGTTGTCGATAGATATTTCTATCATGACTTAAAAGTCATTATTAGGCGTTCATATTGAATAGAAATGGGAATTACTTCAATTTAAATGAAGAAACATTCACTTTTGTCCTGAAAAAGACTAACGACAGCTCAAGCTGTCAGCTTCATGCGCTAGTTCTATGCATTTGCTTCAAGGCAACGCTTTCAAGGTAATACCCTCGAGGAAAAGTTCTCAAGGAATCTTTTAAAGCATTGTAAATGTTATTAGTTTTAGCGGGGAAGTTGAGTGGAATTTGTTCAAAACATTTAACTTTTGCGTAGACTGACTTTGCCCACACTCCGGTTAACCAACCTATCCCAGCGATTCTGACGTTTCACACCATGCCTGTGTTTTACACCGTACTGTTCTGACGACGTACTAGCATTATTTTGGCACGCTACCGCCCCTAGGTTTCGCTCCTAATGGCAATCTGTGTGTAGTTTTTATCTTTTTGTGCGGGGTATTCTACCTAAAACGTGTTACATATACTATCCGACACAATGGGTGCGATCACATATTCAACTCGTTATAATGACAATAAACGTATTTAATTACAAGTGTATGAAATTTATGTAGTTAAATGATCAAAAAAAGCAGCCACTTGGCTGCTTTTTATACATATTTGACTCAAGGTCACAAAACTGAGCGAAGCTCAGTCAGGGTGCGAGGTGCGGATTTCACTTCGTTCCGAGATCCGAGGACTCTGTCGCACGTGACTTACTCATCGAAAGTTATGACCTTTAACACTCGAAGCACGCAAAACTCAGGAGCGGAGGCTTTCACCTTGCTAGAGTGACTGAGGAAGACGTCGTTTATGACTCACTCCCCCGAACCCCGTAGGGCTATGCCCGTACTCGCCCCTCGAACCTTCTTTTTTAAATCTCTGTACAGCCCCACTCCGGGTAGTTTTTGCGAATGAAGGCGTTGAGTTCTTTTTCAGCTTTTGAGTAGCTACGCTGCTCTTCGTCGTTTGACTCAGTAGTTTTACGGACCATACCTGCACCTACGGTTACGTTGGTGTGGCGGTCAATGACGACGAAGCCACCGGTTTGTGGTAGGCCGTCGTAGACGTCGACTGCCACTTTATCCGTTAGGGCGATGTTGGTGAGTGCAATTTCGTTAAGATCGAGCAACTCACTGTTTTCAGCGTGCTGCTCCAGTGAGTTGACGTCAATCTTGTGTTCTATCTCCGTCACCTTGCCTGGGCAAGACTTGGTAGCAAACTTGAAGATGTACTCTTTATGGGTACGCATTGGGTTTTCATCCATCCAGACTACGTGCGCCTCGACCTTGTTAGTCACCGCTGGCTCATGGCCAACGTGTACCAGCATATCGCCGCGAGAGACATCGATCTCGTCTTCAAGTGTTAGCGTGATCGCTTGACCTGGGTAGGCCGTGACCAACTCTCCATCATGGGTGTAGATGGTTTTGACGCGTGAGGTTTTGCCTGAAGGCAATGCTGCCACTTCATCACCCACCTGAACCAGGCCCGATGCCAGAGTGCCGCAGAAGCCGCGGAAGTTCAGGTTCGGACGGTTAACGTACTGCACTGGGAAGCGCATGTGTTCAAGATCTTTATCTTGGGCGATTTTTACTGTCTCAAGCAGTTTCATCAGAGTAGCACCTGGGTACCAGTCCATTGCTTCGCTTGGTGTGACCACGTTATCGCCTTTCAGTGCCGAGATTGGCACAAAGCGGATATCGTCGATATTGAAGTTCTTCGCCATCTCACGGTAGTCAGCCTTGATCTTCTGGTACACCTCTTGGCTGTAATCCATCAGGTCCATCTTGTTGATCGCTACAATAATGTGCTTAATACCTAGCAGGCTACAGATGTAACTGTGACGCTTGGTTTGAGTCTGAATACCATGACGCGCATCCACCATCACAATTGCTAAATCACAAGTCGACGCACCGGTCACCATATTACGCGTGTACTGCTCATGCCCCGGAGTATCGGCAATGATAAACTTACGCTTGTCCGTCGAGAAGTAACGGTACGCCACATCAATTGTAATACCCTGCTCACGTTCAGACTGCAAACCATCCACCAGCAGCGCCAAGTCAAACGCTTCATCCGTGGTATTAAATTTCTGCGAGTCTTTCTCAATCGCCGCCATCTGATCTTCATAGATCAACTTACTATCAAACAGTAGACGACCAATCAACGTCGACTTACCGTCATCCACGTTACCACAGGTAAGAAAACGCAGTAGGTCTTTGTTTTCGTGTACTTTTAGATATGCTTCGATATCTGTTGCGATTAGATCTGAAGAATGTGACATTATCTTTCACTCCTTGCGGAGGTGAGAGGCGAGACGCGAGAGGCGAGAGGCGAGGAACGCCCGCTTTAACCAACTCGAATCTACCTTCACTTCCATTTGATTTTGATTCGAAAAATGAGGGCAAGTACTTAGGAGTGAGAGGCAATATACGCCACGATCAACAACTCAAGTCAGCCTTCAAGTTCATTAATTTTTTTTATTAGAGCGCCAAGGATTCTTGATATCGCTTCGCACTCGTTTTTTAGCTCTTTGCTCTGAGAAGACGAAATGTATCCGATCTTCTCACCAATAATTAGCTGTGTTTTGAGTTCCCCTACTGAGCCTTTGGCGAAGGAAAGGAACTGTTTGTGCTCTTTTGGGTAGGCTCGCTCGGAGCCCTCTGCGATGTTGGATGCGATAGAGACTGCACTGCGGCAAATCTGATCTTTGAAACCATAATCCTTGCAAGGCTTCATACACCGATAGACCTCTACCGCCACATCAACACTACGCTGCCAAACTGCCAACTTTTCATATCTCATACCCACTCCAAGAACAGCATTTCCTAAAACACTACTCTCAAAGCGCCAAAAAATATGACGAATAAAGACTGACTTTCCGCGACCTCCCTCTCGCTTTCGCTTCAGCGACTTCCTTCACTTAAGAAGTTACGATAACTCTCAACGAACTCCCCTCGCCTCTCGCAGGGCAAAGCCCGATCCCGACTCTCGCCTCTCAGCGGCCACCGCCGTAATACCCCTCAAGCGCCTCAATAAACGCAGCCTTAGAATCAACCGGCAGCTGATTAATCCCAGCCGCTGCTTTCCTTCCGCCGCCGGTCGGAAAAGACGAACAGACTTCGTCGGCGCCGACTCGGTTGTTGAGGGGCGCGCGGACACTGACTGTGTAGTCGCTGCCGCTGGCGTTTAGGGTTAGGACGCCGTGAGCGGTGTTGGGTGCCTTGTTAGCTAACTCGTTGCCAAATACGCCGCTTATACGTCTTGCCCATGGCTCGCATGGGAGTTCAAAGACGGTGGCTACTTCGCTTTGGCTGATTGGGCTTAGGGCAGCGACATTTTGGTAGTCGGACTCGTAGCCTTGTTTCAGCGTGTAATATGGCGAGGTTTTGTCATCACGCAGCTTTAGCGGACACGGATATTCCAGCAGCATCTTGTATAGGTCTGCTGGAGCGATGTGCAAATCGTCTAGTGAAGCACCGTAGCCGTTGTAGTTGACTAGTGTGCCTAGCTCTTTTAGGAACTCGGTGTCTGATTTGGACAAGCCTATCTCGACTGCTAGCTTTTCAGCGCTGGCGAATAGGTTGTCACCAAATGCGGCAGCGACTGCCCATTTGGCGTATTGACCACCGAGCTTTTGGTTGATCAACAAGCTAGTGCATACCTCAGCGTCTAGGTCGATCAACGTGGTCAAATTATCTGACTGCGGAATGTCACCAGTGCGGTGGTGATCGCAATAGAATACTTCTACCCCTTGCTCCAGTAGTGCTGCTAGAGGTTGTTGGTTTTTCTCCATCGAGATATCCAGCGCCGTGACGCTAGAAACATCATTCTGGTCTACCAACTGAGCAAGCAGTTTGATATCGCGCTTAACGCCCGTGATCAATACTGACTCTTTTGGCTCGGCTAGGCGGAGCTGGATTAGAGCGATAATGCCATCGGCGTCGCCGTTGAAAATGTCATAGTTCATAAGCAGAATTCGAGAGGCGAGAAGCGAGAGGCGAGTGGTGTACTCGTGGGCATTGTGCCTAATCTCAATTCTCGACTCGCGCCTCTTAAATGTAATTTAATTTCTGAAGCTCACTCACCACAAACTCAGCACACTCCTCGATCGACTTGTCTGCCGTTAGGACGTGGATTTCTGGGGTTTGTGGGGCTTCGTAGGTTGAGTCGATGCCGGTGAAGTTCTTGATTTCGCCGGCGCGGGCTTTTTTGTATAGGCCTTTCGGGTCGCGTTGTTCACACACCTCTAGTGGGGTGTCGACGAAGACCTCAAGGAACTGCCCTTCTTCCATCAGGCTGCGAGCTTGCTCGCGGTCTGAGATGAATGGCGAAATAAACGCCGTCAGGACAATTGTGCCCGAGTCAACAAACAGCTTAGCCACTTCACCAATGCGGCGAATATTCTCAATGCGGTCAGCATCCCTAAAGCCAAGGTCTTTATTCAGCCCATGGCGCACATTATCGCCATCCAGCAGATAACTGTGCTTACCCAGGCTCAGCAGTTTGCTCTCTACTGCATTGGCCACCGTTGATTTACCCGAGCCACTCAAGCCCGTAAACCAAAGCACCACTGGCTTTTGCTGCTTAAGCTCAACCCTGTCTTGATGCGTCACTGTGCTGTTATGCCACACAACGTCATCACTGATCGATCCATTTAACTTTTTTTCGTATGGTGAGTTCTTCATTCTTCTTTAGGTTCAGAGTCGAGAGGCGAGAGGCGAGAGTCGAGGGACGCACGCTTCTTGCTTCGATGTTTTACATAGAGTCGAGATGCGAGAGGCGAGAATCGAGAGATACTCGCTTTGGCTTCAACGACTTCCTGCATTTAAGAGGTTCCGATGGCATTCAGCGAGCGACACCTCGCCTCTCGCCTCTTAATCGCCAAAAGGCGATTAAAAATACCCTTCGCGTTTTTTCTTCTCCATTGAGCCAGCGCTGTCGTGGTCAATCGCACGGCCTTGGCGCTCTGAAGTCGTGGTCAGTAGCATCTCCTGGATGATCTCAGGCAGAGTTGTTGCCTCAGATTCCACTGCGCCAGTCAGTGGGTAACAACCTAGGGTGCGGAAGCGAACCATTTTCTCTTCGATCACTTCACCCTCTTTAAGCTCCATGCGATCGTCATCAACCATGATCAACATACCGTCACGCTCAACCACTGGACGCTTGGCTGATAGGTATAGGCCTGGGATCTCGATGCTTTCTAGGTAGATGTATTGCCAGATATCGAGCTCGGTCCAGTTTGATAGAGGGAAGACACGGATGCTCTCGCCCTTGTTAACCTTACCGTTGTAAATGTTCCATAGCTCTGGGCGTTGATTTTTTGGATCCCAGCGGTGGTGCTCGTCGCGGAATGAGTAAACACGCTCTTTCGCGCGTGACTTTTCTTCATCGCGACGCGCACCGCCGAAGGCCGCGTCAAAACCGTGCTTGTCCAGTGCTTGTTTTAGACCCTGGGTTTTCATAATGTCGGTATGCTGCGAGCTACCGTGAGTAAATGGGCTAATGTTCATCGCCAAACCCTCTGGGTTTTGGTGCACAATCAGCTTCATACCCAGTTTTTCAGCCATGTAGTCACGGAACTGGATCATCTCTTTGAACTTCCACGTTGTGTCTACGTGCATCAAAGGAAACGGTGGGATACCTGGTGCAAAGGCTTTTTTGGCCAAGTGCAACATAACTGATGAGTCTTTGCCCACAGAGTAAAGCATGACTGGATTGTCGAACTCAGCGGCAACCTCGCGCATAATGTGAATTGACTCAGCTTCAAGCTGTTTAAGGTGAGTCATGCGTTCTGGAGAAATATTCATTCCTACTTCCTTTGTTAAAAACCAACGAATACAGGCAGGGTTGCAATCACAATCAAGCCGTACAACACACACATTGGGATGCCGACTCGAGCAAAGTCCTGTATTCGATAGTGACCTGCATTAAATACCATCAGGTTAGTTTGATAACCGTATGGACTGATAAAGCTTGCGCTTGCGCCAAACGCGAGGGCAAGTATATAGATTTTTGGCTCCACCGCGAGGCTCTCTGCAAGCTCAATTGCGATGGGGAACACCAAGGCTGCCGCAGCATTGTTGGTGACCAGTTCTGTCATCACCCATGCCAGGAGGTAAATAAACACTAAGCCAACCCATGGGGTAAATACGCCTTGGTTACGTTGCACCACCTGGTCGATGACATCTAGGGCACCAGTATTACTAAGCGCCTGTGACAGCATCAATGCGCTGGCGATAATCAGCCAGATATTACGTGGCAGACGGTGAAAGACCTCGTTGGCCGTCAACGCCCCAGCCGCCAGTAATGCGCTGAGTAACAACAACATGCCCTTAAACAACGGCATAATGCCTAATGCTGATAAGCCTATCGCAACAAAAAAGCCACCAACCGCCAGTTTTTCTTTCAAGCCCTCAAGCGTTTGCTCGGTTGCTAATTCGGTGAGCATGTAAAAGTTTTTGCTGATATTGCGCCTAGCGGCAAAGTCTCGACCAGTGGCCAACGCAAGATAGTCACCGGATTTTAATACGACCTCGCCGAGCTTACCTGACATCGGCGCTCCATCGCGACGCATTGCTACGACCGCCGAGTCAAACAAGGCACGAAACCCTGCTGATTTTAGGGTTTTGCCAACTAAGCGGCTGTCTGGTTTGAGGACGACCTCTTTGAGGTTGTCCAGCGGCAGTCCGTTTTGACTGGCAAAAATGCTCAGCCCATCAAATTGATTGAGCAGGGTGACCTTTTTAACATCACCACTAAACAGCAATCTATCGCTCGCTTCAATCACCTCTGCTGGGGTGACTGGAGAGATCAAGCGCCCTTTGCGCATGATCTCGACCAAGAACAAGTCTTCAAGGTGACGCAGCCCGTTTTGCTCAACGCTCTTGCCGATAAGGCTTGAGCCCTCGCCCACCTCGGTATCAATAAAGTAATCCGCTATCGCTTCTTTAGAACGATGACGCTCGGGTAACCAACGGCTGATCAGCAGCATGAGTAGCCCACCTAGCACCACAACCACAATCCCAACTGGGGTGAAGTCGAAAAAGCCCAAGCTTGGCAGACCCGCTTCAATGACCATACTGTTAACTATCAAGTTGGTCGATGTGCCCACTAGGGTCAGCGTTCCGCCCAATATCGCCGCGTAAGAGAGTGGAATAAGTAACTTACTCGACGCATGATGCGGGTTGTTGCGGATTGGTGCGAGCATCGTCGATACCACCGCGGTATTGTTCAGTGTTGATGAGGCTAACGCGGTTAAACCAAACAACTTAATGCAGGTCAAGCGATAGTCCTTCTCAATCATATAGCTCGTGATAGCGCGCAACAGGCGCGTTTTTTCTATCGCCAACGAGCAGGTCATGATCAGCATTAACGTCAGCAGCCCTTGATTTGAAAAACTACTTATCACCTGTTCGGTTGAGACTAACTCACTAAGATAGAGAGCCAGAAACAGTGCGGCAAAGACTTTGTGTGATGATTGCTGGTAGCGGATCAGACCTGCAATCGTCAATACAAACAGCAGCAACACTAGTGTGGAAGATGAATAAAGCACCACAACTCCAAATCGTTTTTAATTATAACTCTTGGTAAACTTGGAGAGCCTCTTCCAGATCGTCATAGAAGGTCAGGCTTCCCTGGTGCAAAATAATTGCACTATCACAAAATTCTCTTATCTCTTTCATGTCGTGGCTCACCATGATCACTGAAGCCTCTTGGGTCTTGTCCAGCAGGGCGCGCTTGGCCTTACGGCGAAACTTTTGATCGCCTACCGAGGTGGCTTCGTCTATAAGATAAATATCAAAATCAATCGCTATACAGCAACCAAAGGCTAATCGAGAGCGCATCCCGCTTGAATAGCCTCTTACTGGCAAGTCGTATTTTATCCCCAGCTCAGCAAAATTCTTAACCTTTTCCTCATACTCATCAAGATCCGCAACGCCATTCACCCGACCGATAAATCGAGTATTCTCCCGTCCAGTCATCTGTGGATGAATACCCGTCGCTAACGCCACTGGCCATGAGATGGCTTTGTCCGTAATCACTCGTCCTGAGTTAGGGTATTCACTACCCGCGATGATACGAAATAGCGTCGACTTACCTGCCCCGTTCGACCCGAGCAAAGCCACGTTGTGCCCCTCGGGAAAAGTGAAATTGACGTCCCTGAACACATACTGATTACCGAGGTCTGACGGGTAATACTTGGTTAGATCACGAAGTTCTATCATTCTGTTTCTTATAAAATATAGACATAAGAGTAACGACTCTGGAAGGGTTATGCATAGATGAAATATCTATAAGATATTGCAGTGAATATCTTGCCAGTGACCTACCAAGTATTGCCATCTTTTTCTTCTAGGTGACTGACCAACTTGATCACATCAAGATAGTGCTGAGAAATTTTTATGTGGCAGAAGTCGCGTTCAGCTTTACGGCGCCCTTTTGCTCCAAAGTCTAGGCGACGCTTGTGGCCAAGCTCAATCATCTGGATCATGGCTTCTTTGAGCTCAGGGACACTTTGAGGCTTCACTAACAAGCCTGATTTACCATCTTCGACTGTCTCTCTACAGCCAACATTATCTGTAGTGATGATAGGCTTTGCCATTGATGCCGCCTCTATCAAGCACTGGGGAATACCCTCACGGTAATAAGATGGCAACACCACGCAGTCGTAATCCTTAACAATAGAGAATACGTCATCGGTTTCACCAAGATAATCGACTAAGGTGTTGTCGTGCCAGTATTTAAGCTGAGCTTGAGAGACTCCTTGCGGGTTGTTCTCATCAATAAAGCCGAGCAAAGAGAATTCAAACTTAGGGATGGCCTCTCCCGCTAGCTCTCTAATGGCATAGTGCTCTTCCACCGCCTGCGAGGCATGGACAAACTCTTCCACCCCTTTTGATTTGAGCATGCGTGCAACAAGAATGAATCGAGTGATTTCATCATCCGGTGCCTCATGAGGAATAAACTGACTTAAATCAATGCCAATGCCATGCACCCGTGAGCTGTTGTCTTGCTTGACGTAGTTATTTTCAAGGTAAACCTTCCAGTCATCAGGGTTTTGAAACACAATGTGATCGGCCATCGGCTGAGTCAAACGCAGCAACTGTTTGCCAATCGTGGCTTTGATGCTTTTCTCGGTAAAAATAGAGCCAAGACCCGCGACACTGTTGACCACTGGGCGCTTTTGCAGCTTGGCCATCATCGCCGAGTAGATATTCAGCTTAGGGGTAAAATTGAGCACGCAATCAGGCTGTAGCGCCGACATAACAACATTGATACGGCGCATGGTACGCACTTCTTGCGAAAGGGAGATCCCAGAGCGGTCCATATCGAGGTCAAAGTGCTCACAACCCAGTTCGTTAAGCTTATCAGCATAGCGGTCGTACGGGGAAAGCACATACACGCGGTTACCGTCACTCATAAACTCGGTGATCGAGGAGCGAAAGAAGTTGTAAATAAACCAGGATGTGTTTGAGGTAATAAGGAGTTTCAAGCTCGAACCTTATCTTATTAATCAATCCATGATTATTTATGATTAAGTACGTCTCTGCGCTGCATGTTTTACAGCCTGGACATACCATGAGAGTGATTGAGATTTAATGGCAATCATTAGCCAAGAAATCAGTTTGAACGGCATCGCCCAAACGCGCTTGCTTATCGGCAGCTTGGCCATCGTCCAGATACCATTGCGCACCATGTAGTAAAGCCGTTGCTCTCGCAGCGATTTAGTGTGACGGTCGCAATCATGAATGAAAGTAAGTTGG
Organism: Vibrio sabulosilitoris; assembly: GCF_055391395.1. Lineage (NCBI taxonomy): Bacteria > Pseudomonadati > Pseudomonadota > Gammaproteobacteria > Vibrionales > Vibrionaceae > Vibrio > Vibrio sabulosilitoris. Next base: position 646,637 of record NZ_AP029599.1, on the reverse strand, counting down.
CTGGTGTACTGACCAACGGCACCTTGCCTCACAAGATCATAACAGAAAGCAATGTCATCCCAATAGATAAAATAGTCACTAATGGGCAGTACCTGAGTTTGTTGCAAGGTCGCACGTTTGACAAACATTCCAACAAAAGAGGAGCCATCAATTTTTGCAAGCTCTTGCCCATCTTGGCTTGGATCCCAGGTAATTTTTTGGCGCTTGAACAGGCGGCTGATGGCGCTTCCTAGTGAAGGGAACTTCATTGGCTCATTCATCGAGCACAGGCCCCCTTCAGGATAGCGAACCTGACTGGCGACCCAGCCACATTGTGGGTGTAGCTTTGGCACAATGGCAGAAAAGTCTGTTAAAGCCCCTTGTTCAGGGAAGCTGTCATCATCGGAGATCACCAACCAATCGGTTGTTGCGCGCTCACGAGCCGTTTTTATCCCTTGATGAAATCCGCCGGCACCACCCAGGTTGCAAGGTTCATTGATCACCCAGAGTCGAGGCTCAGAGTGTTTTAACTGTTCAAGATAGTCTGTCGTCCCATCACTCGAGGCATTGTTGACAATAATCAACTGCGCAAGACTGGGCTCAGCCAGATACCTATCTATGGTCACTTTTAATTTGGCCAGTCGATTGTAGGTGACAACAACCGCTGTGATTTCATGGTGACTGATATCGTGTACCTTTTAAGCTAAAAATGGGGAGCGAACTCCCCTTTTATGTGCGCGCAACATGTTGTTCCGCTACATCTTTTCTAAAAATGCCGACAGTGTCTCTCCCTGCTCAAGAAGAGCAACAGCCTGCTTCGCCGCGTCTAACGCTTTACGGATGGTGACGTCCATATCAAGGTATTTATACGTTCCCAATCGCCCCACAAAGGTAACATTAGGCGTATTGTTAGCCAGCGCAACGTACTTAGCTAGCAGCTCTTTCTCATCCATGAGGTTAATTGGGTAATAAGGAATATCATTTCCCTTACACAATCGGCTGTACTCTTTGTAGATGACGGTATCTGCATGCTCCTCCCATGGAGCGAAGTGCTTGTGCTCGGTGATACGAGTATAGGGCACGTCTTCATCACCATAGTTCATCACCGCTGTACCTTGGTAATCACCGTGATGCGTCTCTTTTACAAAGTCGAGGGTGCGATAGCCAAGGCGACCTAACTCATATTCAAAATAGCTATCCAACGGCCCGCTGAAGAACACATGATCAAATCCCTCAGCCATTTGGCGTTCAAATTGAGTTTCGAGCTTGATGTCGATGTTGTCATTGTTCAGTAGCTTCTCGACAATCTCATTATAGCCGTTGGCCGGCACTCCCTGATATTTGTGCGCGAAGTAGTTGTCATCATAGTTAAAGCGCACCGGCAATCGCTTCAAGATGCTCGCCGGCAATTTACTTGGGTGAATACCCCATTGCTTGAGGGTATAACCTTTAAAAAACGCCTCGTAGAGGTCTTGACCCACAAAGCGCATGGCTTGTTCTTCGAAACTCTGCGGGTCTTCTATGCGGGGATCCGCAATCGACTCGATAAACTCACGCGCCTGGGTTGGGTTGAATGTTTTGCCGAAGTACTGGTTAATCGTGTGCAGGTTAATTGGCAGTGAGTAGACAGCACCTTGGGAGGTGGTTTTTACACGGTTGGTGTATGGCTTGAACTCCGTTAACTCATTAACAAAGTCCCACACCTCTTTATCATCCGTATGAAAGATGTGTGGACCATAGGTGTGAACCATCACACCCGTCTCTTGATCGCGCTCTGTGTAGCAGTTGCCTGCTAGGTGGTTGCGTGATTCAAAGAGGGTGACGTAGTGCCCCACATTCGCAAGTTTGTTGGCAATCACAGCGCAGGATAATCCTGCGCCGACACAGGCAATTTTCATCTTCCAATACCCAGTTTGTACCCTGTGCGCATCAAGATATTCATAACACGATAGTACGCTTTCACTCTAATTACTGACATCCAGCGTCGCAACCTAGTTCGTTGCTCATATTTCGCGACAACCTGCGCTGCAAAGTTTTGATGCTTGACGGATTGAGCCACAGAGTTGGTCATTGCACTCTCCTTGCTATCACAACGGATATGATAGTTAGCGAGATAATCTGAGATCTTTCCAATTCGGTGCTGCTGCAATACCCGAAGGTGGAAGTCTAAATCGCCACAAACCAGCAGTGACGGGTCAAAAAGACCTAGCGTCTGGTGGAGTGAATAGCGATAAACAAAACCGATGGGCACAAACTGATTGACGACTAAGAAGTCGTCGAAGCGAAAATGCTTCACGGCCGGGTTAAACGGCCTTGAAGAAATTGGCTGTGCAACGCCTCGCTCTACCGTTTCAAAGACCTGAGTGATGTTCGTCACCACGCCAGCCACCGCAGGGTTGTCCACTAAGTACGAAACCGTTTTCTCAAGAAAATCACGACTCCATGAGTCGTCATCATCATGAATAGCAGCAAAGTCTCCAACATAGGCCTCTAAACCTCGGTTACTTGCTCCCTCCATGCCTAACGATTCACGGTTGTGAAGCACCTTGATTCTGGAGTCTTGAAACTCATTGACCAGGCTTTCGACTTCGTTTGCATCACCGCCATCATTAACAATGACGTGGTAATACCTGCCATACGATTGCTGCTGGACACTTTGCAGTGCCCGGCGCAGCAAACTGGTGCGGTTTTTTGTTCTCGTAACAACGATTACTAACGGAAAATCAGACATTAATTAACCAAACTGCGGAAAATTGGCATACCCGCCAAGGTAAACGCATCATCTAGGTGTCTTTGGTAACACTCAAGTAGAGGTTACACTCAGAGTTATCGACCACCGCCTGAGCGATTTCGGATAGCTCGCTGCGAGATGCCCTCATATAGCGACATGCGTGATGTGAAAGGTAGCGTTCAAGCCGGTTCGAGCGCTCGACATCAGCGATACTCTTAATACCATCGTTAAGGTCAATGAACAAAACGTTGGATGCTGACTTGAGGCTATCGAGCAGTCCATTCAGTTTGCGCGACGTACTTTGAAAAACCAAGCCACGTTGTGAATTTAGCGCTACTTGCGCCATAAATTCATCCCAGTCGTAATCCCTTAAACGAATGTCTTGTGGAGAATAGTTGGTTGGACCCGGTTCGCCGTTGTAGTCAATTTCTTTAGACGAAAACAGCTTGCCATACACCTTGATCGAACTATCCAGCTCTCTAACGCTTTGACGAAGAGATGGCATAAAGTCTTTCGCGTGGGATGTGTCGATAATCACGGTGATCGGTAACGGGCAATCTTGGAACCAATCCTTGAAACCACTGCGTTTGTACCACTGAAATGCGGTATCGATTACATCATACTCCGTTGGAGCAAGCGGAATCGCGTCCGTGTAGCAGCGGTTTAACTGCTCGATTAAGCCTTGATCATTATGTTGAATCTTTCGACAAAAGAACTTGTCGGTGTCAATCAACTCAGACAAGTCCTCATGATTGTAGATTTTGGGTATCCCGGCACTGTTGAAGCGATGCTTCATTAGGGGCTTGGCTATGGCTTTGTCTGAGCCGGCCATATTACCAACGAGCGTTTGGAAGAAAAACTCATCGGGAATCCAAGTGCGATTGACGAAACGAATCAAGTCATACTTGTCGATAACGTCAATCGTCGCACGAATGGTCTCAATCGATAGCGTCCACCATTGCGACCCCATATACATGGTGTCACCAAAAGGGAACGCTCGTTTGATGCGAAATTTACGTTGCAGTTTTTCTGACAAACTAAATAGTCTTGGGGTCTTACGCCAGTTGAGGAAATGATAAAGCTCCCAACGTCCCCACTCGAGACCATCTTGTACCCAAGGCCCCTTGCGCTTGAGATCGTGGCACTCGATAAAATCAACACCACGATTGTCTTGCAAAAACTGCACTAACTCTGCTCTGGGCTTAATTGGGAAGCAACTGCCACTTAACAGTGTGATATATTCTGGAGAGTCGTCCATTTCAGAGAAGACACGCATAGCGTTTAAGGTCGCTCTGACAATGGATGCTTCGCCCCACTCCACATTTTCAGACTTAGCAAACACAACACTTGGGAAGTGCTGACGAATTTTTACGATGTCATCGATATGTGGCTGTGAAGCATCGTAATGCAATACAACCTTGTCATCATTACACGTTAACGTTTCTAACTGCGGCTTTAGTGTCTCATACTTCTCATGAGCGAGTAAGATATACCCTAAACGCATTACATCCACTCCTTCGCTCGAACTAGACCTAGCTTCACAAGCTGTTGCCAACCTTCATATTTCACGCTGTTTTGCTCACAATAATTTTGCGAATCGGCCAAAAACTGCTGGTATTTTTTGTACTCAGTAGAGTCACCATAATGCTCACCACGTTCCATCTCTTCGACGATTTTTTCTTCAAACGCCGCAATAAACTTAAAGTGAAGTAGAACACCAGTTAGTTCATGCCTGTATCCACCATTAAGGCGTCGCGGAATTGCCATATGCATTGAAGATGTATAAGAGTAATACCACCTCCACTTGATCAACGGTGTCTTATTGATTGCTGGTGCGGCGTATGGGTTGTCTTTGAACAAGGTTCTCAGCCGCACCCCACCCTGTGCCCAGAGTGAATTGTATTTATCATTTTCAGTATAGAAATAACCTTTCTCGTCAAAGTAAGGGTTGACGTCTAAAGGGTTGGTACCTGCAACATAATTAGAATCGGTTAACTTCCCGTGTCCATACATATCCAGCATTAAGGTGAAAAAGGCCGGACGATGATTTTGATCGAGGTAATGGGTCAACGCACCCAAGTCAAAACGCTCGATTTTGGGATAAACAAAAAACTCATCAGGATCACAAGTCAAACACCACTTGCCTCGACCATATTTCCGCAGAAGAAAATTAAGCCAATGCATACCAAAATTTGACGCCTTGTAGCTGGCCTCTGTGTGGTAAATCGTGACATCTTCACAGTCTTTAACTAGTTCCTGGAAGTTATCTGTTGAGCCGTTATCGACAAAGATAAAGTGCTCGATACCAAGTTTTCTATAGTAATCTAGAAAAAACTCGATTCGATGAGCTTCATTTCTAAGGGTACAAAAAAGAAGCCTGTTTTTACTCGATATAGATTGATCACTACTACGTAACTGAAGGTCTCTTCCGTGAATACTCGATTTTACAAGATAGACAAGTAGCTCAAAAACATTCGAGACCAACCCCTTAAGCCTCGCTAACTTAAACATAACCTAAGCTCCTTTACTTAACTCGGCGATTTTACGCTTGATATACGGACCGTCAGGCTTTAACTCACCTGCAACTTTCATCAGCTCCAAAGCGACAGTGGGGTCTTTTTCTTCAAGATCTAAAGCGATATCTCTTATGCTGTGCGCCAACTTATTCGCATGCTCCTTTTCAGAGTTAAACGTTGAATTCAGCAAATCGACGAACGTTTGCAGGTCGTTTGCATCGACCTTAACCATGTCCTCAGACGAACTCACACCTGAGGGGAACGCCGGAAAACTGCCATAAGAAATAGCGAACTTTTTCTTAATGCGTTTTAATCGGTCATTTATCTGTTCACAGAATTTGGTCGTCAAATCACAGGGGAACTTAATTTTTGAACCCTTGTGACTTTTCAACAGAGACACTAGTTTTTTACTGCGCTGGTGGTTAAAACTTCCATTAACAACCGATGGGCTGCTGATGTTAAGTTTCTCTAGCATTCTAAACGCAAAATCGGAGACTGAGTCGTTAGATCGCTCTTCTCTATCGACATCGACAGTCACGTTGAGCACTTCTTCAAAGAAAGCACCGACCAGTCCTTTTGGGCTTTTCACTAATCGTTCAAACTCAAGAACGGCAACATTATTTGCACCAAAGACTTTTTCAAGATGATCTATTTTTTCAAAATAGCGCGGCAGTAAGTAATCAAATTTCCAATCATTAAAAGTGGCACGTCCAGTTTTTACTGATTCTTGTAAATCAGAAATGATCAAGGAACTCGGATTTCTTACAAAATAGACAACACTGATGTTGTCACAGAACTTAGATAAGTATTCTCTCAACTTATCAAGCTCTATTTTATTTAAGTCAGAGATATGCTCTCCAGATAGGAAAAGAGTCTCAACTTGATGTGATGAGACTTCCTTCTCTAAAAAGCTCAAACAATGATTCACTTCTGCAAGGATTTGTTCTTTATCAAGAGATCTTACAACATTATCATGTAGCTTTTCTGGTTCCTGGCTAAACGCAGATCGTAATAGCGGCCCATGATCGTAGTGAAAGCTAGGATACAGTATCGAGTGCTCGTCTCTAATTGCGTCTCTATGTCGATGGCTAAAACTTTGAATCGAAGTACTTCCAGTTTTATACGGGCCAACATGTAAAACTATCTTAGATATCTTTTTCATTCAGATTACCTTTGTACTCTTCAATTTTTCTTTTTATAAATGGCCCATCTGGACGAACTTTAAGAGCAATCTTCATTGTACGTAACGCGTTGTTATAGTCGCCCTGCTTTTCGAAGCTGATCGCTAGTTTTCTCAAATCGTCAAGCAGGCTTTCGTCAGCCCCTTTATCTTGAGATTTAAACTTATTTCGCCACATCTCGAGCTCTTCAGAAATATCCGTGATCACATTAGCATAGACTTTGCTGAGCTCATCAACTGAGATGTCTTCTCTAACAATGCTGTCTGGGTACATGTCCCATTTGTCAGCAAAAAGATCTTTATCTACACCAAACACTTCTTTTGACAAGGTGACGTTGCTCTCAGCATAGTTGCTATAAAAATCCTTAGCGACTTGCTTACTAGGAAGGTGTTTATCTTTCCCCTTGTCCTGTCGTACGGCTGTTTGAGTTAAAATCCTCTTTGCAAGCGAGTGCTCTGGAAAATATTTCCTAGTCTTATGCAAGAATATTTGGCAGATTGCACTAATAGATTCGTTAACTCTTCCTGGCAGCGAAAAACCTGATAGATCTTTAATTCCAATTACAGAACAAAAATCAGTCACGATATCTTTGTTTAATAATTTATCTTTTTCAAAAACTCGTACGATTACGTTGTCTTTGCCAAATACAGACACTAGAGTTCTATAGCGGGTTAAGTAATCCAAGTATAATCGAGCTTCATTGGTTAGACTTGAATAACTTGGCAGTGGTTCGAGGTCGTGACCGTACGCAAGAGAGTTATCAATCCATTTTGTACCTTCCTGCTTCTGAGAAACAGCTAATGAATCTTGTCTGCGCAAATAAAGTACAACTTTGCTTTCACAATCATTTTTATCAATTTCTTTTTTAATCTTAGTCCAATCTTTTGCATCATTGAGCCAAGAATAATTTTCATGAGTGATGACAATTTTGCTCGGTTCAATTTGTTTCAATTGCCCGAAGCCTTTTGTTAGAACAGAAAACTTCAGCTTGTTCTTTGACATTTTTAGCGGCCAAGGCGACGGCTCAAAAAAGCAACAGTCATGGTTAGTCGATAACTTATTTCTGTTCTTCGTTAAGAATTGAAATATTGCGCTCGTTCCTGTTTTATGGGTACCAATATGAAGGTAAACCATTTTTTTAGTCGACATATTAATCTCTATTTCAACAACTAGATAGCAAATATTGAACACAAAGAATAAACATAGCTAAATTATCACATATTGGCACGATTTTTAGCGACATCTGTATTTAGCAATGTCATTCATTCTTTATTGGTTGACAAAGGCTGCTATTTGATCTTTCAACTGTGGGGATGGGCGGCTCATCATCAATCAGTGTAGCTTTATATTCTGCTAACTTTTGATTAATAAACACGCCATGAGGCCTAGCCTTTCGTGCTAATTCCATAAGCTGTAGTGCCTTGTGCATATCTACAGACTCTAGTGCGATTGCACAATCACGGAGTAAGTCAATCTCTCTACTTTTTTTAGATAAGCCCAGAATTAAATTTACTATAGCGCTATTTGCGCTGTCTTCGTCCCAAGTATCCTGCTCTATCTCCGGGTACTTGGAAAAGTCCATATCAAAAACATCTTCGCTCCCATCAAAGATGTTCATTTGTCTGTTTAAGTCAATATTTGACTGCTGATAGCATGAGTAAAATTCGCTGGCTTCAGCTCTTGAGGGCAGTAATTTCCCAGAATTATTGGTCGACTTCAGGATTGCTGCTTTTACACCGACAGGTAATTTATTACCGACTTCTTCAGAATGATGTAAAAGATGCCCGACCTTTGTTCTTTCAAAACCCATAGAAACATTCGAGTCCTGAAAACGTGCAAAACTGGAGGAGTCGACACCTATGCTTGAATAGAAATCATCTACAACGTCACCATTGAGTAAAGTGTTTTTGTTGAAGACTCTCACTATAACGTTTTGTATACCCGTATGCGAAGCCCAAGCGTTGATCTTTCTATAAAAGTCTAGATATCGATAATAGTATGAATCGCCATTTTTCATGGGTAAAGATTTGCCGCAAGTCAAATAATGACTTCTCGCATGCCCGCCGCCGCCGCCATGCTTTGCAGCCTCAGCTAGGTGTGATATGGCTAGCTCATCTTGTCGACGAATATAAAACACCACATAGAAGTCGAAAGATGACTTAAACTTTTGTGATATTTTTTCAATTTCAGCCTCATCAAAAATCCAGGACAAGTTTTCGTCAGAAATAATAACTTTCTCACAATCTGTTTGTTCGATTAAGGAAACTAATTCATCGAGATCTTCAATCGTGACATTAGATTCATGTGGTGTAATTACCTTACCTTTATTTAACCAATGCCCCAAGAACCTTTGGCTTAATTCGACTCCACCCCTACCTTTTGTAAAGTAGTCAACTCCCTGTTGTTTCAACAACTCTTTATTTAATCTGCATGATTTTTGAATGGATGTGGTTCCCGTTTTGTGTGAACCAACATGTAGATATACCTTTTTCATAACATCAACCACCTTCCATGGAAACAAGTTATATTGAATAAGAGCAAATCAAATGTTTTTATCTTTCACTAATACTAGAGATTCTCAGCTTGGCTATTCATACTTTTCATTCAACTCACAACTTTTTATTTGTGAATTGAATGAACTTATTAAGAGGTATTGTCTATTTGGACATAACGACTGACTATTTCAGTTCCCTAACAGTCGCGAAAATTATCTTACCTACGCCATAAATCAGCATCAGAATGACAGTTAGTAAGGCTATGTTATAGCCTTTTTCAGGATAAGAGCTATCTTCAGGTTTTGTGGCCGACTCAACCACAATTAGGTGCTTCAATTGTCTGTAAGCTTCTATTCTTGATTTTTCTAAAGATATCGTAGATGAAGTATAGGCTTTTAATGCAAGCTCAAGTTCGATTTTTAACTCAGTGAAACCTGCTAGAACTTCACTTACTGAAGCCCCGTTATGAGCAACAGTTTCAGCTCCTTCATAACTTACTTGTGTCAGGCGATTCTTTTCTATTGCTAGCTGACTTTCCAGCGCAGATAAACTATTTTTTAATACTACAACTTGGGGCGCAGAGTCACTCATAACATTTGATAGCGCAGCTAACTCAGCTCTTTTACGTGCAATCTGAGCTTCGAGTTCATAGGCTATTTTTGATAGCGCCTCCCCTTCTGCCTCAGGGCTTAACAAATTAAATCGCTGTTGGAAGTTAAGTAAATTAACTTGAGCAAGTTGGAGTCTGCTCTCTACTAATTTGTGCTCCTCACCAACAAACTCCAATTGAGCATTAGCGAGCTGGTGACCGATGTTATTTATATACCATTCAGCTTTACTGGCTATACTCTCTGCTAGTAAGTGTGCAAAGTCTGGGGTAAACCCTTGTGCTCTTATCGTAATAACATGAGACTTTTCACTAATTTCAACTATAACCCGGCGACTGAAGTAGTTGTAAAAGTCCTCAACCGTATTCCAGCTATGTAGCCGGCTAAAAAAGTCACCATTGTTTTCAAAGTGCTCTCGAATATTAAGCTCTTCTTCCAAGTGCTGTAGCATATCATTCGAATATATATATGCACTGACTAATTGAGTATCACTGTTGGTCGTATTGACACCTAACCCACTCAATAATGCCATCCCAGCATCCATCGTTGCCATACCGTCTGGCTGCTGGACGACAACCTGGATTCGGCTCTCATATCTCGGTGCCGCAAACATCACCTGATATATTGAAAATAGCAAAACAGGTATGACAACAATTATCATCATTGGTTGACCCGAAAGTAACTCTAAAAGTGTCTTCTTGGGTCTTTGCTCCGCTTTTTCGTCCTTTTCACCTTTTTCACCCTTTTCTGCGCTGCCCTCAAGAGGCGATTGCTGTGGGGCACTTGGTAAAGAATCATTGTCTTGGGTGCTTTGAATCACCGCTTTAGACTTTCTGGCATTCAGGTGTTTGATTCTTGTCTCTATTCTTTGCGCTAGGCCTGGGTCAGTATCTTTTAACTCAGCCACTTTCTGTTTAAGAAAAAAAGCACTGTTAAATTGCGATTTGGTAATCGTCTTCCTAAACTCTTGGAATTTTTTTTGTATCATATTGATATCTATATAATAAAACCTAACTAACGACTAATTGCTTGCTTCCAACTAATTTGGTAACAAGCTAGAGCAAAAAACAATGTCCCAAGTGTACATAGACAAAGATATAAGTGACTAACACCTTCTGCTGAAAATGATGAATAGGCGGCTTGCCTTGACAACTCTATTGCATGCACTATCGGGTTCCAGTCAAAGTATTTCCACGTTTCGCGTGGAATATCTTGCAGGCTAAAAAACACGCCTGATATGAACAGTAGCGGCCTTTGAAGCATATTTCGCACTTTATCTACCTCTGATACGAACGAACGCGCAATCGCAAAAAGGAGGCCAACACTGGTAGCAAGTAGCCACAATAGAATGAAGCACCAAATCACGAGCAAAGGGTTATCAATCCTTATCTCAATCCTAAGAAAGTACATTGATAAGAAGATAACGATAGCAACTGCTATTTTTACTAATAAGTCAAAGCCTACAACCGCTATTGTCGACGCTATAGGGTGAACTTGGCGGAAGGCGAACAGTGGCTTGTTTTTCTTGAAGCTATTTGCCGCTGAACTCATAGTGGTCAGGAAGAGCTGTATACACATCATTCCATATACAATAAAAACGAATGTCGGTAGTGTATGTGATTCTCCGCCATCAAGTCGGCCGCGCATAAAAGATAGGAGAAAAATAAATGACACTGGTTGAATAACAGCCCAGCTGATGCCTATCTTGTCATGAAAGCGACTTTTTATTTCTCGCAGAAATATCGCAAAGATGACATCGCCCCAAACCTTAAGCAGCGATCGTTTATTTACTTTAGCCAAGTCTCAATCTCATCGCTTTAGTTGACCGCCGCATTAGTTGATCGCCACATTCGCCGCCACTGCCATCTGATAAATGATCTGGGTAATATCTTTCACGTTCTGCATCAGCTTCACATCAACTTTCGGCAGTACTAGGATTTGGTCACCCTTCTGCACTGGGCGACGGCTATTAAACTCCACAAGACCATTGGCACGCACAATCGCAATGCGTTCATCCTCGGCGCGCTCAGTAAACCCTCCGGCCCAGGCGATATAGTCATCTAAGGTCGCATCAGGATTGAACACCACCGCTTGTGGCATGAGTACTTCACCACCGATTTGCACCAAGTCAGTTTTAGCCGGAATAACAATTTTGTCTCCCTGTTCGAGAAGAATATTGGCAACATTACCGTTTTCAGCGACAACAACCTTACCCAACGGCATCACCTTGCGCGCACGCTCGGTGAACTGAAGAACCAAACGGGCTTCTTCTGCACGTATCGCAGCCTCCCCCGTCGATGATGTTGGCGCCGTAAATACCGTGCGCTCAAGTCGGTCGAGTGACTCGTCAATCATCTCTTTCTGCTTTTGTGCCACACTCTCGCGCAAGATATGCACTGAGCTAAAATCAGCAAGATTAGGATCAATCGGGATTTGACTCATCAATTCGTGCAGGCGGGTGGCTTTTTGCACTACAAAATACGAAGGGCCTAGATAGCTACCCGACACCTGTACATCAATGACTTGCGCATGTAGGTCATCGTTGAACAGCACCTTATCACCATCTTCAAGCTCGAATGACTGGAACTCGTCGTAGGTCATATAGCGTGAGAAGGGGCCAGATAAGCGGCTGCCCATAACACCAACGTGACTGACTTTAGCGAGCGGTCGCGAGTAGCTGGCAAGTTGCTCACCCAATGCGGTCTCTGTTGCCAACTCAAAGCGAAACGGGTTGCGTACCCCGCCGGCAACTGTAATGGCTGATTTTTGTGGGCTCACCAAGATCACATCACCATCTTTAAAGCTCACCTCAGGCATCACACCTGACTGAATAAAATCGTACAGGTCGATAGTTTGCACAACTTTATTGTTACGCAGTACCTTGATTTCACGATAACTGCCACGTTCAGAATCGATACCTCCAGCACGCTTGAGGAAATAAAGCACGCTATCGGAAGCCATCCCAGCGTATTGTCCCGGGCGTATTACTGGGCCAGATAAGTAAACACTTACTGGCGTTGCGGTCAGCAAGTTAACGTAAACACTGACGTTATTGGTATAAACCTGCTTGATCTTTGTTGTCACTAGGCGATTAACATCACTCGCACGAACATCTTTAACCTGAATGGGGCCAATCTCAGGGATAAAGATGTTGCCCTGATTATCAACGGTTACCACATTGGAGTAGTTCACCGCCCCCCAAAGCCAGATATTGATCTTATCGCCGGCCGCGATCAGATAGTTGTCATTGAGGCCATCGCTACGCTCGGTCTCATACCCTCCAGCAAATAGATTGGCGCCGTATGGCGGCGGCAGCGCCTCACCGGATGAAGGGAGCAACTCTCTAACATCTGTTTCACCGGGTAATAGTGTGCCCGTTCGCAGCTCAGGCTGAAACGAGCCCGCCTCGAGCGCTTGAGTAGGGTTGGCTGCTTTAGCTTCTCCAGCCAAACTGGTTGGAGGGATTGCCGAAGGTGACAGTTGCTGCAACGCAGCCATCTGCTGCTCTGGCGTAAGTGCATATGCGCTGGCAGCGGTCAGGTAACCTGTTGCGGCAATCGCAACAAGGCTCAGTATGGTTCTATAGGACATAGGCTAGATTTCTACAGCTGATGAGTTCTCGACGATGTCTTTGACCAGAAACCACCCTGGGATTAGTTTACCATTTTCATCTTGGGTCATTTGTTGACATGCGGTGCGAGTAATGGGTGTAGTGCTGACACTGTTTAGCTCTGCAAGCGGCGTAATAGATAGGGTTCGGCAGGTGATTCCAAGTGCCGAAGTATAACTAGGCTGCGCTAAAATTGAGTATTGCGGGTGTGGAATACTGGTGGTGTTCTCGATATTCAGTGAAGACCAGTATTGGCTTGATATTGGGCTGCCAATCGGTGCGAACTGCTCAGAAACGAGGGGAAGACTGGCTTGCACTTGTCTTGGCTGACTGCTGCATGCGCTTAAAAGCAGCACACTAAGGGCACTGATTACAACTCTCATTCTTTCCATACTCTTGTTTTTAGGTACGCTACCGCCCCAAGGGTTAAGCATATCCCCTGAATGCGCAAATTGGGCCAAGTTACACGCCTAACAAAATTGACGTGCCACATAAAAAATGCTTCAGTATATGCATTTTGAATACAGGAGTAAATCCGTACTAAAGCTCGACGGAAAAGCGCTCAATGCTCGGTTTTACAGTACAGCACCATAGACTGAAGCATACATCGTTTAAATCTATGACACATTTGCTTTTATATCAAATAGATGCACGCACTTTTTAACTAAAATATCAGCAAAACTACGACTTTCCCTATATAAAAGAGCCTTCATCATGGATGAAAGTTCAGTTACACTTATGAGAATTTTAACTTAGAATAGTGAGTGAGTGATCGTCTCACTGCAATTGCATGCTGGTTGACTAAGATTTTGGTACCTGGAGCTGTTGTCGTTTTCGTCTCTTTGATTATTGGTGGCTATGTGCTTTACAACTTTCTTGAGCTTGCATTCGTATTTTTCTTTTCGCTTACATCGCTGTTTTTCCTAAGAAAAATCGCAGCTAATATTGGGTTAGTTGACACCCCTTCTGCGCGTAAAATGCATCAAGGGCAGGTTCCGCTTGTCGGCGGTCTGTCATTATGCATATGCCTTCTATACTTCTTGTTTAATAACCCAGACATTATTCATCATGCTCATGTCTATGCTTCATGCATTGTGGTGTTAGTTATTGTTGGCACTATCGATGACAAGTACGACCTCGAAGTTAAATACCGCCTCATCATTCAATTTTTCCTTTCCGTGGCGATGATCTATCTGGCGAAGATAGAAATTCACACACTTGGGGAACTTCTCTCTCAGGGAGAAACTATAAAACTCAACTGGATACGCTACGTCATCACTGTGTTAGCAGTAATGGGGGCCATGAACGCGTTCAATATGGTAGATGGGCTCGATGGATTGCTTGGTGGGCTATCGATAGTGACCTTTGGTGCACTTGGCGCGTTACTGCTATTAAACGGCCAGACTAACACGTCCTATTTATGCCTAGTGATTGTCGCGGCAATGGTTCCGTACATCATGCTTAACTTGGGTGTCTTTGGTCACCAACGCAAGGTATTTATGGGGGATGCCGGCAGTATGTTAGTCGGTTATACAGTGATCTGGTTTTTGCTGCTTTCAAGCCAAGACCTACCTCAACCTTCCGTCCGCCCTGTCACCGCGCTTTGGCTGATTGCTATTCCGCTAATGGATATGGTGGCGATCATGATCAAGCGAATTCGTGAGGGTAAATCGCCCTTCAAGCCTGATCGTCAGCACTTGCATCACATCTGCCAACACAATGGGATGTCGCCGGCACAAACCCTGATAGTCATCTGCTCTGTTTCTTCTGTATTTGCTTTCATTGGCATGCTAGGTGAGGCTTTCAAAGTGCCAGAGTATCTGATGTTTTATGGCTTTTTGCTCTGCTTTGCTGGCTATCTAGTTGTAATCCATCGCTTGCAGGAAGAGACTATGCAGCGCACCGTCCATCCGCAGCTTTAATCTCGTTAAAGTCCAGTTCACGGCGGTAAGATAGTGAGTAGAAGCGGTGCAAATTCTGCCTACATTATCTGAATATATTTCGCGCACGAGCAATCCGTACGAACTATACCCACAAAGCATACCTAAATGGCAGCCCACACTTCTCTTCATAACTCACCTTGTTCCATCATCCCGTTTCTCGCCTCTCAGCATTGAGGGTGATATACTGAACCATTATTACGCATCATAGAGATAGGAAGTAATTATGATTATCGTGACTGGCGGCGCTGGTATGATTGGTAGCAATATCGTTAAGGCTCTAAATGAAAAAGGCATTAATGATATCTTGGTGGTAGATGATCTCACCGATGGCAAGAAATTCAAAAACCTGGTTGACCTTGACATTGCCGATTATATGGATCGTGATGACTTCCTAACTCAAATCATGGCTGGTGACGACTTCGGCCCAATCGATGCTGTATTCCATGAGGGTGCTTGCTCGGCAACAACTGAGTGGGATGGTAAATATATGATGCTCAACAACTATGAGTACTCTAAGGAGCTACTTCACTACTGTCTTGAACGTGAGATTCCGTTCCTTTATGCCTCTTCGGCTGCCACCTACGGCGAGACCGATACCTTTATTGAAGAAAAGCAATACGAAGGCGCGCTCAATGTTTATGGTTACTCTAAACAGCAGTTCGATAACTACGTGCGACGCGTATGGCAAGATGCTGAGGAGCATGGTGAAACACTTTCTCAAGTCACGGGTTTCCGCTACTTTAACGTTTACGGTCCACGTGAGCAGCACAAAGGCTCGATGGCTTCCGTCGCTTTCCATCTTAACAACCAAATGAATGCCGGTGAAAATCCGAAGCTGTTTGCTGGCAGCGAAGGCTTTAAGCGTGACTTTGTGTATGTGGGTGACGTAGCTGCTGTTAATCTTTGGTTTTTAGAAGGCGGCACCTCGGGTATTTTCAATCTGGGCACTGGCAACGCTGAGTCCTTTGAAGAGGTTGCGAAAGCCGTGATCAAGCATCATGGTAGAGGTGAGATCGAGACCGTACCTTTCCCCGAACACCTCAAAGGTGCATACCAAGAGTACACCCAAGCGGACTTAACTAAGCTGCGTGCCACAGGTTGTGACCATACATTTAAGACAGTCGCTGAAGGCGTGGCTGAATACATGGCACTGATCAATCGCTAGAGGCGAGAGGCGAGAGGCGAGAGGCGAGAGGCGAGAGGCGAGAGGCGAAGTTATTTTGCCTCTCTGCTAACTCTGTCAGCTAGAGCTTTCCTCCCTTTGGCAATATGTCCTCGATCTCGCAACTGTTACTGAACCGCACCCCTTCTTTATTTTATTATGATAAATTATGACCCACAAACGCGACGACTTTGACTCTAAGGCTTACAACCCAACGTTTCAGTGGCACTTTCTTGCGCCCAAGTATTGGGGAACATGGTTCGCGGCAATTGCATCACTGCCCGTAGCATTGCTGCCACTCAAAGTACATAAATGGATGGCGCGCGTTATTGCTGAAAAATTGACTAAATCACGCAAAGGCCCTGCGCATCGTGCACGGGTCAATTTTGAGTTGAGCTTTCCAGAAAAGAGTTTTGCTGAGCGCGAGGCGATGATCGAACGCAACCTGTATACGGCTGCGCTGTTCTTTTTCCGCTTTAGTTTGCTGACTTTACGCTCTTCCCAGTGGCTACAAGACAACTGCACCATTCGCGGTGAATCGATCCTCAAAGGCCACATCGAGAACGGCGATAATGTTATTTTGATGGTGCCACACTCATGGGCAATTGATGTCCCAGCGGTGTTGTTAGCCTCACTCGGAATGCCTGTTTCTGCTATGGCGAAGAAACAGAAAAACGAAGTGGCGGACTGGTTGATGCATCGTCAGCGAGTGCAGTACGGTGGTCGTGTTTACGAGCGCTCTGGAGGAATAAAGCCATTCCTGAAGTCAATCCGAGATGGGTACGTGGGCTATTACCTACCCGATCAAGATCATGGCCGCGATCACAGCGTGTTTGTTGATTTTTTCTCTACACGCAAAGCGACGCTACCTGGACTAGGTAAGATTGCTAAGCTTTCTCGAGCTAAGGTGCTTCCTATGTTTGCCGCGATCGATGGTGAAACTGGCCAATTTGATATCGAGATCTTACCAGCGTTCGAGCTAAATCAAAGCGATGAGCAGGATGCTCGTGCCTGCAATGAAGCAATTGAGTATTTTGTCCATGACAAGCCACATCAATATATGTGGGTTCTACAACTACTTTACACCCAAGAAGATGGTAATAACTACTATAACCTCTACAAACCACGCTATGACAGTGACTGGCAGGTAAAATAATGACTAAGATTTTGGTAATTGGCCCATCTTGGGTGGGTGACATGGTGATGTCACAATCACTATATATCACGCTGAAAGAGCAAAACCCCGATTGCACGATTGATGTCATGGCGCCGGGTTGGTGTAAGCCGATCCTTGAGCGTATGCCAGAGGTGAATCACGCCATCGATATGCCAATTGGTCATGGTGAATTTAATCTCAAAGCGCGCCGTCAGCTTGGTGTCCAGTTACGTACTGAAGGCTATGACAAGGCATTTGTCTTACCTAACTCGGCAAAATCGGCCCTGATCCCTTGGTTTGCCAAAATCCCAACTCGTATTGGCTGGAAAGGTGAAATGCGCTATGGGTTGCTAAGTGACTTGCGCCCAAACAAGAAAGACTTCCAGTATATGGTTGAGCGCTATGTGGCTCTGGCTTTTCCCAAATCAAGCATGCAAAACTCAGCCTCTCTTGGTGGCCTTGAGACTTTGCCAAGGCCAAAACTAAGAATTGATGTACCCCTCCAGCAGGCAACCTTAGATAAGTTTGGTCTCAACCGCGACAGCAAGATCTATGGTCTTTGTCCTGGTGCGGAGTTTGGCCCGGCGAAGAAATGGCCTGAATCCCATTACGCAGAGGTTGCCAGCGCTATGACCGAAAAAGGAGCTCAAGTATGGCTATTTGGCTCTCAAAAGGATGTCGAAACCTGTAACAAAATTCGTTCTTTGGTGCCAGATAAGCACCAGTCACAAGTGATTGTTCTTGCCGGGCAAACCAGCCTAATTGAGGCCCTCGACCTTTTGGGTGCGTGTGATACCGTGATCTCAAATGACTCGGGACTGATGCACGTCGCAGCGGCGGTGGGTTGCAATGTGGTGGCTATCTATGGCTCTACCTCCCCTAAATACACACCACCATTAGCGGAAAAAGTTGAAATGGTGCACATCGATGTTGAGTGCCGCCCTTGCTTTAAGCGAGAATGCCCACTTGGTCACCTGAAGTGCCTGAAAGAGTTGCCAGCGAGCTCAGCTATCAAGGCCATTAGGAGGCTTGAAGAGAGTGCGGTGAAGACATGTTAATACGCTTGCTCTATACCCTGCTTCTTTTTCTAGTCTCACCAGTACTATTGTTTGGCTTATATAAGAGTAAACCAAATAAGCCAAAATTTGGTGGACGTTGGCAGGAGCATTTCGGGCTCACTCCTGCTTTAGAAGTAAGAGGCAATCCATTATGGATTCACGCAGTCTCGGTTGGTGAGTGTGTCGCTGCCATTCCACTAATTAGAGAACTGAAAAGACAGAGACCACAACAGAATATCGTTGTTACCACCACCACCAGCACTGGTGCTGCACAAATAGAGCAATTAGGACACCTCGTAGAGCATCGTTATATGCCTGTCGACTTTGCCTTTGCGGTCAGGGGGTTTTTAAGAGCTATTCAACCCTCACAACTGTTGATCATCGAAACAGAGTTGTGGCCAAATACTCTATATGCTGTCCATCGCTCTGGAGTTCCTGTTACAGTCGTTAATGCTCGGCTTTCTGAAAAGTCTCGCAAAAACTACGCAAGAATACAGCCACTGTTTAACCTTATGCATCCTTGCATGGACAAGATACTATGCCAATCACAGGCTGATGCAGAACGATTCGAACAACTTGGTGTGCATGCAGACAAGCTTTTCGTTACTGGTTCCATTAAATTCGATATCCAAATTTCTGACAGTACTATTAACCGAGCGCACGAACTTAGAGGCAAACTAGGACCTTCACGACCAGTCTGGATTGCAGCAAGCACACACAGAGGCGAAGATGAAATAATACTGGATGCACATACTTCACTCCTCAAAGCTCATCCAGATGCATTGCTGATCATAGTGCCTCGCCATCCCGAGCGCTTCGACTCGGTCTATCAGAGTTGTTGTAGCCAAGGCTTTGTTACAATTCGTAGAACGCACGCTCAACATAATGTGATAGACAGCCAGGTTTATTTGGCAGATACGATGGGAGAAATGCTGGTTTTGATTGGGTGCTCTGATGTCTGTTTTATGGGTGGTAGCCTATGCGGAGATAAAGTCGGCGGACACAACGTCCTTGAACCTGCAGCTCTAGGCAAACCAATAATCACTGGCCCAAGTTATTTCAACTTCAAGGAGAGTGTCGATGCTATTTCCTCACTGGGTGCTATTGAAATCATCAATGATGCAAGCCAATTAGCTCGATCGTTAATTAGTATCCTTGAAGATAGTGATCAGCAATTGCTTCATAAACAACTCCTACTAGACTTTGTTTCCAATAACTCCGGAGCAAAAGCAAAAGTTGTAGCTCACATATAGTCCTAAAAAGGATAAGCTACTATAGTCACTTGTGTTAAACCTACATCTGTATATGCAGAATAAATCATGAAAGTATTTGTAATTAACCTAAAACGTTCAGTTGAGCGTAGACAAAGAATAGAATCCGCTTTACACAAGCAAAACATAGAGTTTGAGTTCATTGAGGCTGTTGACTCCTCCACCCCAGACTTTATCTATTCGAATAGAAGAGATGATGGCTTAAGCCTGAAAAGACTAGGTCACAGTCTTGTAACTAATGAGGTAGCGTGTTTTGCAAGCCACTATTTAGCATGGGAGAAGTGCCTCGCTGTCGGGCAACCAATAATAGTATTAGAGGACAACTGTGACCTAACCATTGATTTCTCAAATTATATTGGTCAGCTTGAAGTCCTTGCGAAGAAGTATGACTATCTTAAACTTTGCGCCGCGAAAAAACGCCTTTGCTACTACACATTGGAAAAAATCAATGATTTGTTTTCTGTAGTACGCTTTCTCAAAAGCACTACGGGGGCACGAGGTTATGTTCTCACTCCAACCGCAGCAGATAGATTTATCAAAGGTGCTGATAAATTCGTTGAGCCTGTCGATGACTACATGGACAAAACATACAAACATGGGGTTATTACCTATTCGATAAAGCCTGATTTGATCAAACGAGCCAGAATCCCTTCAACAATTGGTGCTAAACGCAAAGTTAAAGTCAATCTGACTATCCGTGATAAAATCTACATCGAGCTCTTTCGTGTCTATGAGCAGATAGGTAACATTATTGCCGTCCTGAAAGGTAAACAATAAAAATAAGCTCAACTTTTGCATTGACAAACAAGACGTTATCTTACTGTTGGGCAGTACAGACCAAGGACTCTAGCAAATTATGTAGCTTTCTACACGGTAAGCAATGGTATGTACACACCTCACAGTGTGTTTATCACAATTAAAAAAGGCATCAGACAGGGCTCTTATAGAATCTACGAATGAGTTAGGTGGACTCCATAAGCGTAAAATCGCCCCTTAGCTCGCCACTTGCCTAACCAAAGAGGCTCCTATTGAGATCATCCATAATTTGTATCGACGGCAGCTGTTTGGGTAGTAACACTTCTTTCAAAAACTCAGTGCGAACAGATAGATATTTATCCTCATTCAAGATAACCCTCTGTACAAACGCCTCAATATCGGCCTTTGTAACACCAATTTCATACTGCTCCAAACACGCTTTACCGAAAGGGTTATACGAATCAAGTTCGAGCTCCTGTGAGCTAGATAAGTACATTGCAGGCTTGTTAACGTACAGGTATTCAGCCAAAAATGAGCCCGAATCATGGACGATAGCATCAGATTGATAGAAGAGTACTAGGTAATCTGCTTGCTCTAGCTGAGTGTTTTCCATGTCTTTCCAAAAATCGTAATACTCTTGGGCCTTTTTTGCCCCCCACTCCGGATGCTGAGTCAACTTGTCATATAACATTGGGTGGGGTTTAAAGGCAAATTGAACCTGATCGGCAAATTTGATGGCCAGAGCCTTCATGAATTGCGCATTGGCAATAAACGTTGAGTAACCCAAAGAAGAACCTGGAAAGATCGTATGGTGAGGAGCCCAGATAATTCTTTTCTTAGACTTGTCTTGTGTCTTCCATACACTCACTTTATCTTCAAGCTGTGAGGTTATCAGCGGCTCAATCCCAGGGTATCCCGTCACGACAACGTTGCTACCTTTTAGATCTGAAAAGTCCTCAAAAATTTTTTTATCCAGATCATTGGTGGTATAAATCCGCCACATCAAGTTATGAAACAACTGGTTATATTGTGGTTGGTAATTATTGTAGCAACTGATCTGATGGGCGTAGGGCACATAGACAGAGGGGATCCCAATCAATCCTGAGGGATAAAAACGACTGTTTGTATCGTTATGAGGGTTTGTGTAGAAAATTAAGTCAGGTGATAGGCTTGTCCTAACGTTTATCTGTCGGCCGTTTTCTTCCCCTTTGACCACCTGATAGCCCCGACTGGCAAACCAATCGTATGCCTTGTTAATATTCATCTGTCTCTCGGCATCAGGCAGTTTTTTTAAGGGAGCGATGACAATAGTAGGATTATAGCGCTCTGAAACCATCATATGGATATATACGCTATCAAGTTTCCAGACCGCCTCTCTCAAAACAATGAAGGCTACGTTAATCGGCTCATTCTTATTCTTGAGTTTTAGTACCCCCTGTTGGTTCAGCCTTAGAGCATTCGCGATGCTTTTCTCTCGTCTTCGCTGTTTTAACGCAGCTTTCAATTTACGGAACAAAATACTATTAGCCTCGGTTAGTCGCTCTTAGGTCTTCTAGAGTGCTATTAATCAGGGTGGTCGATGTCCCTTGTGTGTAAGGGAAATAGATAACCTTACAGCCAACTTTAGCCAAATCAGCCTCGTACTGCTGCCACTTATCCGTTTCATACCAATCATCACCAACAAACAACAAGCTGGCATGATTCTTTTTTGCTGCCGCCGCTTTGTCCATATTTTGTTGCGGGATCGCGACATCAACATAACGACAGGCTCTCACCACTTCGATTCGCTCAACGTATGGAATAACCGGTTGCTTACCTTTATAGGCCACAAGCTCATCCACGGTTACTCCAACCACTAACTTATCGCACATGGCTTTTGCGTTGCGCAGCAAGTTGACATGGCCGACGTGAAAAAGGTCGTAAACCCCACTGGTGTAACCAATAATCATGATCCCAATACCTCTAAATTCTTCTTAAACCAAAGTTCGTATGACGACAGCCCCAGTGGATTGTCGAATATTTTGGTCAAATCGACCGGAAAGCCCACTTTTGTCTCAAACGCAAACTCTTCGCCCATATAGCAAGAGATAATATGGCGTAGTGGGTATTTACCAAGGAGCTCACCCATCAAGTCTTGAGGGTCTATCGACATCGCAACTGTAAAGGTATGGAAGTTGGCAATCGGCTCTCTGCCCTCAATCCCTGCGGCCATCAATGCAAAGTCTAAACGACGGAACAGCACGGGCATATGATGCTTGATAAAGTACCAGCGCACGGTTTCAAACGGGGTCGTTTCCGGCAGTGCCTGGAAAAGTTGCTCAAAGGTTTGGTACAGCGTCGATTGACGCTCAGGTGCAATATAGCAATAAAGCTCGAGGAACTTGTCTAGGTCAAAATGCTCCGCCTGTGCCGCCCACTTAAAAATACGGTCATAGCCAGCAAAGAACTCGTCGGCCCCTTCTCCAGACAACAGGACCTTAATCCCTTCAGAGGCCGCCACCCTAGACACGCGGTAAAGCAACACTTCGTTTGGCACTGACATCGGCTCACCTCTCAGCTTTAGGAGGTGGTTAAAGTCTTCTAGGTACTGCTCTGGTGTCGCCTCAACTAGGGCAACATTTGGATAGCCTCGCTGTTTAAGGTACTCGATATCCTCATCGCCAGAAAAACCTATCGAGTAGAGTTTGTCGAAGTTACCCAGTGACTTCAGTAGGTGACTATCGACCCCGCGGCTGAGCAGAAGCCCAACGGGAGCATCAGAGACCAAGCGTGTAGACAAACCACGCTTAAGAGCATCGTCAACCAAGTTAAGGTCAAGCTTATCGTATGACTGACGAATATGGTCAAGGCAGTTGAAGTACTCACCTGCGATTAAGCAGTGTCCCGACTCTACTTGTTTAACTCCCACAAAGTAACTCTGAGAGAAAATCGGCGCGCGAACCGAATAGTATTCTTGCTCAGCCTGGGTGTTGATTGGGCAATTAAACAGTTGCTTGAGCAAGTACGGCTCTGATGAAAATGACCAGTAGCCATTTTCTTGATGATAAAAGAGCGGTTTAACACCAAATTTATCGCGCGCTGCGTGACTAAGGTTGCCTTTGGCATCAATAAACACAAAAGCAAAAAAACCATCTAATTCATTAAGGTCCAATCGTTCTTCAGCAATCAAATCGTACAATAATGCAGTATCGCTTTTATATTGCTGCTCAAAGTACTTAAGCCCCAGCTCAACATAATTTAAGATTTCACCATTAAAGACTAACGTGCCTGATTGGCCAACAACCGGTTGGTTAACGCCAGTGCTCAAATCGATAATGGATAGACGAGAGTGATAAGCTAACCACCCATTATCGATATCAATTAGCCCCGACGAACAATCTGGCCCACGAAATCGCAGTGATTGCTCGACAAGTGCCTCATGTTGCATATTTACTTGAGGGTTGTTGGTTATGAAAAATCCACACATATACTTAATAAGCCTTATTTGATTATCTCACTAAACATCGAATCTAGTTAACTGAGATTTATCTCATCATAACCACGCATGATTGGGTCAAAGTCCTTGGGTAACAACTCATAGAAAGGGATAGCCGCTGAGTCGTAGCTGATGAATTGGCCACAGTTATAGTCGACATCATGTTTGTTGTTGGCTTCTTTGCGCTCATATTGAACCGATTCACGAGCCTGTTTGTCACCGTGAATGCCAAATACTCTGGTTATATCAGTGGCATCTATTGCAGTCGGCTGAGACTCACCAAGACGAAGTCTCTGATAAATACCGACATTACTCTCGGAGAGAAGGTTCTGCGCTCCCTGCCAGCTTTTTTTGTTGCTCGCCTTTAATTTTGCACGAAACAGAAAAAACATCACGCCAGCCGTGAGCAAGATAAACAGCGTCAACAATTTCCCTGATAGACTTGATAAGTCAACGGTGTAATTGATAAGCGTCCAACTAGAGACAACCAACAAGATCGACACTAAATGGGTAACTTTGATTTTTAGTTTAATTTCTTTTTTCATATGTTAGCTACATCGTCTAGTGTTTTTCATATCACATAAATGCGTATAATGCTTAAGCTCGCCAAAATACTTCCATGTGCTAGCGACGTGTTAATTTACCAAGTCGGTTACAACTTCGGCTTGGAGGCTGGTT
The DNA here is from genome assembly GCF_055391395.1 of Vibrio sabulosilitoris. Lineage (NCBI taxonomy): Bacteria > Pseudomonadati > Pseudomonadota > Gammaproteobacteria > Vibrionales > Vibrionaceae > Vibrio > Vibrio sabulosilitoris. The sequence continues at coordinate 622,018 of NZ_AP029599.1, read as the reverse complement.
GTATTATTGCTTCCTTTGTGCGATACACTAAAACAGTCGTATTATCAACGCGCGCTACTTACTGTAATAATCACGATACCAATTTGTAAAACTCTGCACACCTTGGGTTACTGACACCTGAGGCTTGTAATCAATCGCCTCAAATAGGTCTTGCGTCTCTGCATAGGTCGCGTAGACATCACCAGGCTGCATCGGTTTGAAACTCTTGATCGCTTCAATCCCTGTCGCTTGCTCGATTGCGATGACAAAATCCATCAACTTCACCGGATGACCATGGCCAATATTGTACACTCGATAAGGTGCAGAGCTGGTTGCTGGAGAGCCTTGCTCTACGCTCCAATCACTATTTGGCCGTGGGATCACGTCCTGAATGCGAATAATGCCTTCAACAATATCATCGATATAAGTGAAGTCGCGCTGCATATCGCCGTTGTTGTAAATATCGATTGACTCTCCGCTCAGCACAGCCTTGGTAAACTTAAACAACGCCATGTCCGGACGGCCCCACGGGCCATAAACAGTGAAGAAGCGTAAGCCAGTGGTCGGCACACCGTACAGATGAGAGTAGGTATGCGACATCAGTTCATTTGACTTCTTGGTTGCGGCGTAGAGTGAAACCGGATGATCGACACTGTCCGAGGTCGAGAACGGCATCTTTTGATTGAGGCCATAAACGGAGCTTGAAGAGGCATAAACAAGATGCTTAACCTTGGTATTCCGACACCCTTCAAGAATGGTCAGATGTCCAAGAAGGTTACTGTCGGAGTATACCAATGGATTGTCGATAGAGTAACGAACCCCCGCCTGCGCCGCTAGATGGATCACGCGCTCAAAACGCTCAGTTTCAAACAGGGTTGCTACCCCTTCGCGGTCGGCAAGGTCAAGCTGGAAAAAGCTGAAGTTATCATGCTTGATGCGTGCCAAACGATCGTGTTTTAACTTAACATCATAATAGTCGTTAAGATTATCGATACCGATGACCTGATGACCCGCTTCACAGAGTCTTTCTACAACAGCAGCGCCAATAAAGCCTGCGGCTCCAGTTACTAAATACTTCATATCACTTACCAATTTTTCTACCCGCGGCCATCGGTCGCAGCAGCATATCAACAGCCTAATTGGTAAATTGTACAATATCTTAACCAGATAGTATAAGAAGGCTCACACCATGAGAAAATCTAGACCTGACACTCAGGGCAATAAAATGAGTTTCTTTGCCCAATCTTTCGTTCAATCAACTCATTGTCGCAGCTTGGACATGGCTCCCCACCTTTACCATATACCAGTAGCTCTTGCGCAAAGTATCCAGGCTTGCCATCTGGCTGGGCAAAATCATTTAATGTTGTACCGCCTTGCTCGATAGCAATGGTTAGGGTTGCTTTAATTTCATTCACTAGCCGCTGCCATTCGGTGAGAGATAGCTTACCTGCAGGGCGCAGTGGGCTGATCTTGGCCTTAAATAAGGCCTCATTAGCATAAATGTTCCCAACCCCAACCACGACTTTATTGTCCATAATAAACTGCTTCACAACCACACGTTTGCCCTTTGCGCGCTCCGCAATATAACAAGCGTTGAATGCCTCTATCAGTGGTTCAGGCCCCAGATGAGTGAGCACTTGATGCTCCTTACCCACAGGAGCCCAAAGCCATGCGCCAAACCGCCTCGGGTCGTTATAGCGCAATACCTTGCCATTGGTTAAGCGTAAATCAACGTGGTCATGTTTTCCGGCCGGGAACTCACCGTCCAAGACTCGCAGAGATCCTGACATCCCCAGATGAATAATAATGGTCCCTTTACTGGTCTCCAGCATTAGGTATTTAGCGCGACGAGAGATCCGACAAATCACCTGCCCCTCCAGTTGCTTGAGCTGCTGTTGAGGAATATCCCAACGCAACTTAGGAGCTCGAAAGGTAAAGCAAGCGATAGTTTGACCTTGCAGATGAGGAGTAATACCAAGACGACTCACTTCCACTTCTGGTAATTCTGGCATAACAACCTCAAATATAGTTTTAACTAGGGTATTAGGTAGTCTAAATCAAACGAGATGGCGATCCATTGCTGTTGCCAATTTTGCATCAGCCAGAACTGCTCACCCTGGTAAACCGTGATCCTTTGCGGCTCCTCGATGCCAACATACCATACCTCTATCGTCTCAGGCATACCCAACGCCCCTTTCATCGCTTCAAACATTTCTGGTTCAACCAAGGTTCCCTCAAGCATTCGCCACCGCTCCATCAGCTCAGAGAGCGCCTGCTTGGAAAGATTCAGATTGGATTGCCATTCACCATTTTTCGACTGGAACTCGGCATGCTTGAAGTATAGCGCCTCAATGGCGTGGCTCGGGTCAAGGAGCTTGGGATGAGTTGACGATACCTCTGCCTCAGGCTGAGTATCATCAAGTAAATACGATTGGATCAACTTGGGTCCATTAAGCAAGACGATAAATGCCACAATGCCAAGGATCAGATAATTATTCCAACGCCGCTGACGCTGGGTCGAACGAACTCGCATGTCAATCTCCTTGAATATGTGCATTGGTACAATCGCGTTAACTCTACGAGAAATCTAACCAAAAGACGAAAAACGAGAACCCAACCTGAGTTGGCGATGTCAAGTGTCTCACCCCCTCGAGCAAAGCGTTCTCGCAGTGAAACGACCTCGACTCTTGTTATTTCAATTTTGCGATCTCTAGTATTTTTTTGTAGTTTAGGTCCATGATGTAATCGACGTCGAGTAGCATTGCGGTCTCGCGGCATTGCTCTCTTATTACGGTGTCGCCTTTGGCAATTGCCCAGCGCTTTAGTTCGGCTGCAAATGCTTCTGGGTCTTCGGGCTTAGCTAGGATTGAGGATACCTTGTCGTTGAGGACCTCTTTGGCGCCACATTGCTCGGTGGTGATCACGGGAGTGCCACACGCCATGGCCTCAATCGCAGTAAAGCCAAAGGGCTCATAACGCGTTGGAAGGACATAACAATCTGCCAGCGAGAACAAATGTTCAGGGTCCTTTCTCTCACCAAGGAACAAGCACTTATCGAAGATGCCTTGCTGGCGGGCAAAGTCCTCAAACTCTTTTTGATTACTTTCGCGTCCCGCAACAATAAAGTTGTAATCTAGATCCAATTTGGCAAGCGCTGAGATTGCAAAGCGCAGCCCTTTGCGCTCATAGCCTGTCCCCAAGAACAAAAATGTCGGCTTTGCAAAATCCAGCCCGAGCTTATCCTTTAGGGTTGCTACCTCCGACGGGTAGCGACTGCTATCAAATCTGTGGGTATCAACGAAATTGTGGATCACTGAGATCTTATCTTGTGGGACAGAATAGGCCTCGTGTATCTCGCGGGCACTTTTGTGCGAGTTGGCGACGATATGCTTATACGCGCCTTTTGCCATCGCCCGGCTCTCAATCTTCAGGGCGATTCGATCCTTAAGGCGATTACCCTTTTTCTGAGTCGCTTTTAGGAAATGGTAATGAGTGCCGCCGCCAATACGTAGCATGTCATGAGACCAGGTTTTGCCCAGTGCATAGACAAAGTCGTAATCCTCACTCGCAACGTGTTTCTCAACCGCACGGGAAAAGGCCCACATACGATGTGCTTTACCAATACCAAACGGGCTCAGTACCACAAACTTGATGTTAGGATGAGAGGGCTCAACATGGGTGCGACAGATAATTGTGACGTCTTCACCCTTCGCCGCCAAGTAACGTGACAAGTTGTTTAAGAATAGTTCGGTACCACCCGTATTGGCATGACGCATATGAACCAGCGCAATTTTCATTACAATCCCTTATTTTCAAATAGTACTTGGTAGTCTTGATTTGCCATGATGCTTTGCTTGTGCACTTCTTTTTCAAATGATCGCTTCAAGCGCTGCCAATTGGCCAGCTTCCAGTCATCGCCGCTTTGCTGATGACATTTATCAAAATCGATGATCCACACCTTTTCATCCTCATCGATCAAGATGTTATGAATATTAAGATCGGTGTGATTGACCTGAGCAGCATGCATTTTTTCAATTTCTGCAGCAATCTTGTGATAGACAGTGGCGGATAGACTTTGTTTGCTGAGAATGGAGACGAGATCTTGAGAATTGGCAATTTTCTCACTCAGCAGATCGGCTTGGTAAGTCAGCACACTTTTTACGACCCGCGCTGCGACTGGCCTTGGCACATTGACGCCGGCCGCTTTAAGCACCTTAAGTAGCTCGAACTCTTGTCGTGAGCGTGTTTTGGCTTCACCTTGATACCAGTAGCTGTCATTGACCAACTTGCCAAACAGGCCACCTCGTCGATAGTGGCGCAGCGCTGCCTGAATGGTATCGAGTTCAATAAACCAAGTTGTACCTCGCCCGCTAGCGCTGCCAACGACTTTATCCTGCGCTTGCCAGTAATCGATATCAAACGCACGCTCGATATGCGCCTCATCAATTAATAATGGGTCAAACCAGACAACCTGATCATCAAATTTCCGTGTTTGCATCAACTCTACTCGCGGGATTAAGTGATGGTATTTTACATTTCTTGGGTGCAACTGCATAATTCTTATTAATCAAGATTGTAGAGTTTACTCCATGCCGTTGTTCCACTCACCTCCTCGCTCCCTATGTATTCTTCGCCTGTCTGCGATTGGGGATGTTTGCAATACTATCGCTACTGTCCAGGCTATCCAGGCTCAGTGGCCGAACGCACAAATCACTTGGATAACGGGCAAATTAGAAGCCAAGCTTCTCGAAGCAATAGAGGGTGTCGAGGTCATCGTTTTTGATAAAAAGGCGGGCTGGCAGGGCTATCGCCAGCTTTGGCGCCAACTCCGTGGTCGCAAGTTTGACGCCCTTTTGCATATGCAATACGCGATTCGCGCCAGTGTGGCGACTCTGGGTATCAAAGCAAGATATCGGCTCGGCTTTGACGCTGCACGCAGCCAAGATCTACAAACCCTCTTTACCAATACTAAGGTGCCCTCACCAACATCACCGCATGTCGCTGATGGCCTGATGGCCTTTGCTCATACCTTAGGTATCAAGGCTGACACGCTAAGCTGGTCCCTCTCCTACTCAGACCAAGATCTCGCTTGGGCTCAGCAACAGCTGGATCCGCACAAGCCAAACCTGGTTCTCGTCCCAGCGGCAAGCAAAGCATACAAAAATTGGTCAGCCGAGGGCTATGCAGAGGTAATCGAGCATGCGCGACAACGCGGCTGGAACGCAGTCCTTGCGGGCAGCCCAGCTCAAGTAGAGCGAGACCTTGCCGAAAATATTCAGGCCAAGCTCACTGAGCCGTGTCTAAACCTGGTTGGTGAGAGCTCGCTGATGCAAATGCTTGCTCTGATAGATAAAGCCCAGGCCGTTATCGCACCAGACACGGGGCCAGCTCATATGGCAAACGCGATGCAGACACCGGTTATCGGGCTTTATGCTCACCATAACCCGCTGCGCGTTGGTCCCTATCACTACCTTGATTATGTTGTGTCGGTTTATGAAGAGGCTCTGCACGCTGAAACTGGTAAGCACAGCACTGAGCTCGATTGGCGCACGCGCGTGAAAGACAAGCAGGCTATGCAACGCATTACCCCGCAGGCTGTGATTGAAATGTTTGATAAGCTGGTAGAGGACTTCTACCCGAGTGCCAGCTAAAATCTTCGGAAAATGAACAAAAAGGAAAAACCCTTGCCTAAACCAACGTTAGCTGTGGCACTGATCGTCAAAAACGAAGCCAAACACCTCAAAGCCTGTTTAGAGACAGTCCAAGGCTGGGTGGATGAAATCGTGATCCTTGACTCTGGCAGCAGCGATGCCACTGAGCAGATTGCTCGAGAGTTTACCGATAAGTTCTACACCAACCGCGAGTGGCCGGGCTTCGGTAAACAGCGTCAGCTTGCTCAGGACTATGTCGAGTCTGACTTTGTCCTTTGGCTTGATGCAGACGAGCGAGTCACTCCTGAACTAAAGCAAGCAATCCTTGGCGCAATCAGTCACCACCAAGACAAGAGTTTGTATCGTATCAATCGCTTAACTACTGCCTTTGCCAAAGAGATCAACTACTCAGGTTGGTCGCCAGACTGGGTTGTTCGCTTGTACCAAACGCGCGACACCCGATACAACAATGCGCTGGTTCATGAGAGCGTGGTAGTTCCAGAAGGCTATCAAGTCGTGTCGCTGGATGGTCGCCTTAAGCACTTCACCTTTGAGCGATTAAGCGAATATACCCGCAAGACCCAGCTATATATGCAGTCTTGGGCCGACCAACGAGAGGGCAAGAAAAAATCATCATTAGCTGGGGCTATTCTGCACGGCTTTTTCCGTTTCTTTAAGATGTATGTACTGAAACTTGGCTTCCTAGATGGCAGACATGGTTTGATGCTGGCGATCCTCAGCGCCAACACCACCTTCACCCGTTATGCTGATTTGTGGCTTCGTGACTACGTTAAAAACAATCAGGATAAACAGCAATAATGAAGATCTGTCATGTCAATTTAGCTTCTGGCTATCATGGTGGGGAGAATCAAACCCTAGCGCTTATCAAACAGCAGGTGAGCCTTGGCTATGAGCTGACCGTGGTTGCTAACCCTAAAAGTCCGTTTGCTGATGCTATGCGCCGGCTCGACGTGAACTTGGTTCTGGCTTCCCACTTTACTCAATCTCACTCAAAGCAGATCACTCAAGATTGCGCTTTGATCCATGTGCATGAGGGACGGGCTATCTACTGGGCACTGATACAACACCTGCTGTATGGTGTTCCATACCTTGTCACACGCCGCATCGATAACCGACTGAAACGAAAATGGCTCGCCAACCTCGCCTATAACAAGGCATCTGCAGTTGTTGGTCTAAGCTCAGAGATCGTTCGCCGGATTAAAGAAGCCTATCCAGCTCTCACCACATATTGCATTCCCAGCTCGCCGGTTAGCTACCCTACTGACCAGAACACCGTTTATGCTCTTAAGCAGCGCTTTAAAGGTAAGTTTATTGTGATCCATGCAGCCAATATGGTTAAGCACAAGGGGTTTGATATCACGGTTAGCGCGGCCCGATTGCTTGCGGAGCAAAATACCAATATCCATATTTGTCTGCTTGGGGACGGCAAAGAGCGTGCTGAGCTAGAGGCTCAAGCTGTTGGTTTAACCAATATCAGCTTTGAGGGCAAACAGTCCAATATGGGCGATTGGTTCACGGCGGCGGATCTGCAAATCCACCCTTCTTACACAGAAGGATTAGGCTCAGTTATTCTCGAAGGGATGGAAGCGGGTCTACCTGTTATAGCAACCGAAACAGGAGGGATCCCAGATATCATTGAGCATGATTATAATGGCATGTTACTCCCCGCAGGCAGTCCGGAGCAACTCGCTTGCGCTATCCAAGATATGTCTCAAGATCGTTCTCGCCGTGAAAGATACATTGCACACAGCAAAAAGACCCTTGAAAAATTTTATATTCACAACACGGCTCAGCAGTACAGAGACATTTACCAGAGTGTAACCCAATGAAGAAAGTGATCTACCCAGGAACCTTTGACCCAATCACCAATGGGCATTTGGACATCATCACCCGCGCTGCAAATATGTTTGATGAAATCGTCATTGGCATCGCTGAAAGTCCTTCAAAAAAAACCTTGTTCACTCTTTCTGAACGTGTGGAGCTAGTACAAAAAGCAACCCAAGATTTGTCTAATGTTCAATGCGTTGGTTTTAGTGGTTTGCTTGTTGATTTTGCCCAACAGCAGAGAGCTAACATCCTTGTTCGTGGACTGCGAACCACTGTCGATTTCGAATATGAGTTTGGTCTAACCAGTATGTACCGCAAACTGCTCCCCAACCTAGAGAGCATTTTTCTTACTCCAGCCGATGAGTATGCCTTTCTCTCGTCGACCATAGTTCGAGAAGTTGCGATTCACGGTGGAGACGTACAGAGATTCGTACCAGAAAATGTTAGTTTGGCCCTGCAAGAGAAGCTAAATCAATGAGTCTTAGAAAGTTCAAATACTATACCTACAACGGCCTACTCTCTGTTTTGCCGCGGCATTTTTTCTATTGGAAGAAAGCTCGCCTCTTATCTCGTTTATCAAAATATGATGAGTATGAAATAAGTAGTAGATTGAACTATTACAACAAGTTATCGATGCATTTCGACAGCACACAAAGTGACTTTTCCATTAAAAATTTTCGTAAGACAGGCGGAACAACCTATTACCTCGACCTAATAAAAGTCATCAAAGGATTTGAGCCGAGTTTTCGCTTTGACTTTGCTCCGGGTGATGTCACCAAAGTCCCCATGCGCCCTAGCTTTGTGAAAAGTCGGCCTATCAGTGAGGATAATACTAACGCTGTATTGCTTAAACTGAATGCTGTGCGCCACTTTAATTTTGTTGATGATAAGTTAGCCTTCCAAGACAAACTCGACAAAATTGTCTGGCGCGGGCTGGGTAAAAAACCACATAGAAAGTTGGTGTTGGAGAAGTTCCACGATCACCCTATGTGTGATATCGGAAGAGTCGCACCTATTGAAGGAGAGCCCTATGAGAAAGGCTTTCTAAGCATCGCTGAGCAATTGAAGTATAAGTTTATTCTGGCCATTGAGGGCAACGATGTCGCAAGCAACTTAAAGTGGGCGATGTCTTCTAATTCAGTCGTAGTGATGTGTAAACCTAAGTACGAAACATGGTTTATGGAGGGGAGATTAGTTGCTGGAGTGCACTACGTCCAAGTGGCTGATGATTACTCTGATTTGGTCGACAAACTCAAATACTACTCAAGCAACCCGAGCAAAGCACAAGAAATCATCTCGAATGCTCATCAATGGATAGCTCAATTTCAAGACCCAGAGAAAGAGCAGCTACTGTCACTTCTCGTCGCTAAAAAGTACTTTGAGAATGCAATGTAACTCACTACAGTGACCAATGATCAAAGTGGAAATCGACGAGATAACGCCAATTTTGTGTAGCGCCGAATAATAAAAAACCCAGCTCGAAAGCTGGGTTTTAACACAATCTACAAGAAAGCAATCAATTACTTGATTTTCGCTTCTTTGTACATAACGTGCTGGCGAACAACTGGATCAAACTTTTTGATCTCAAATTTGCCTGGCATGTTACGCTTGTTTTTGTCAGTTGTGTAGAAGTGACCAGTACCAGCAGATGATACTAGACGGATTTTCTCACGAATGCCTTTAGCCATTGCCTAATTCCTCTTAAACGTTTTCGCCGCGTGCACGGATGTCTACAAGAACAGCATCGATGCCTTTCTTGTCGATAATACGCATGCCTTTAGCAGTTAGACGTAGTTTAACAAAACGTTTTTCGCTCTCTACCCAGAAACGATGAGTTTGTAGGTTCGGCAGAAAACGACGCTTAGTAGCATTTCGTGCGTGTGAACGGTTGTTACCCGTTACTGGACGCTTACCAGTTACTTGGCATACTCGGGACATGAATGTCTTCTCCAAATCGTTTCAGCTCGATATCAACCTTGGTGGCCGAACCTCTCCATTTCTAATTGAACCAGAAGTTAGAGGTAAAAACCGTTATGGAAAATCCATACAAGGCTATCAAAGGTCGCGCATTATACTAACTTGACTAGCATTGCTCAAGACCCGAACAGATCCTTTTTGCAGGTTTTCGTGATCTTTTTTTGAGCAGAGCTGAAATTAGGTTAAAAATTGTCGAAGGATTGTAGCAGATTTCGTGCCTTGGACAACTAAAATTCATGATTTTCCTCCAAGGCGCTGAAATTAGACTAAATCGACGTTTAGTAAGGCTTAGAATTTGTCACATGCTGCGCAAATTTCTGGCTAAACTGTACAAATTCACAGTTAAATGATTAACTATTTCTAATCTTTACACAATTTCGAGTTGCTATGTCTCAGCTATTGTCTGCTATCCCGCTGACCTCCCTCACTGGTGTAGGAGCGAAGGTAGCTGAAAAATTAACCAAGATTGGTCTCAACACCGTTCAAGACCTACTCTTTCACCTGCCACTGCGCTATGAAGATCGCACTCGAATCTACCCAATGGCACGGATTCACCCTGGCCTGTGGGGCTGTGTAAAGGGGCAAGTGATGAGTACCGACACCATCTTTGGTCGCAAAAAAATGCTCACGGTAAAGATCAGTGATGGTAATGGCAGCGTGACACTGCGTTTCTTTAATTTCACCGCTGCGATGAAGAACAACTTCAGCCAAGGCAAAACCGTGGTCGCCTATGGTGAATTTAAGCGCGGTAATATGGGACTAGAGATCATCCATCCAGATTATAAGCTACACACAGGTGACCGCCCTGAGCAACTCGAGGAGTCTTTGACACCGGTCTACCCCACCACCGATGGTCTGAGACAAGTGACGCTGCGCAACCTGACTGACCAAGCAATCAAATTGCTTGAGGGCAGTGCGGTGCAAGAGCTGCTGCCTTCCGGGTTATATGATCACCAGATCACACTGGCACAGGCGTTACATACCATCCATCGTCCACCACCGAACCTTGATATGCAGCAGTTCGATGATGGGCGCCACCCAGCGCAGTTGCGCTTAATTTTAGAAGAGTTGATGGCACAGAACCTGTCGATGCTGTCTGTGCGCTCACAGGGACACAAGGATGCAGCATTACCATTAGCTAAGGTAGAGAAGCTTAAACAGCAGCTACTCGATCTTCTCCCCTTTACCCCTACCGGAGCACAACAGCGTGTGGTGAGTGAGATCGAAGCGGACCTTTCCAAGCCTCATCCTATGATGCGCCTCGTTCAAGGTGATGTCGGCTCCGGCAAGACCCTAGTAGCCGCTCTTGCTGCGGTTCGTGCCATTGAGCATGGCCATCAAGTCGCTCTAATGGCGCCGACTGAGCTATTGGCTGAGCAACATGCTGTTAACTTTGCCACATGGTTTGATTCGATGGGCATCAAAGTCGGTTGGCTGGCCGGTAAACTCAAAGGCAAAGCGCGCGACAAGCAACTCGAGCAGATAGCTTCGGGTGAAGCGCAAATGGTGGTGGGCACTCATGCTCTATTTCAGCAACAGGTTGAATTTAAGAAGCTTGCACTGGTGATTATCGACGAGCAGCACCGCTTCGGCGTCCATCAGCGCCTTGAACTGCGTGCCAAGGGCGAGCAGCAAGGTGTTTTCCCCCACCAGTTGATCATGACCGCCACCCCAATCCCGCGCACCCTTGCCATGACCGCTTATGCAGACCTTGATACCTCGGTTATCGACGAGCTGCCACCGGGGCGCACGCCGATTAAAACCGTGGCCATACCCGATACCAAGCGTGATGAAATCATTGAACGCGTCAAAAGCGCCTGTGTTAATGAAGGCAAACAGGCTTACTGGGTATGCACCCTAATCGATGAGTCAGAGGTTTTGGAAGCACAAGCAGCAGAAGAGATCGCTCAAGAGCTAAGTCGTAAGCTGCCAGAAGTCAAAATCGGTCTAGTACACGGGCGAATGAAGCCCGCTGAGAAACAAGCCGTGATGCAAGACTTCAAAGACAACAAGCTCCATCTCCTAGTCGCCACAACGGTGATTGAGGTCGGCGTGGATGTCCCAAACTCGAGTCTGATGATCATCGAAAACCCAGAGCGTCTGGGACTGGCCCAGTTACACCAGCTACGCGGCCGTGTCGGCCGTGGCTCGGTCGCCAGCCACTGTGTGCTGCTATACCACTCCCCACTGTCTAAAACCGCTCAGAAGCGCTTAGGTGTGCTTAGAGAGAGCAACGACGGCTTCGTCATCGCCCAGCGCGACTTAGAAATCCGCGGTCCCGGCGAACTGCTAGGCACCAAACAAACCGGCCTAGCCGATTTCAAGATCGCCGACCTGGTGCGCGACCAACGCCTGATCCCCGAAGTCCAACGCCTATCACGCTATGTACACGATAACTATCCTGACAATGCTAAGGCGATTATTGAAAGGTGGTTGGGGGAGAGGGATCATTACGCTAAAGCCTAGGAGCAGAGGCGAGAAGCGAGATTCGAGAGGCGAGGAAGTCTCTCGCACTTTGTTAGTTGGGCATTCAGTTGGCGAACATTTTACGACCTGTAGGTTCCAGCAAAATAAAGATAAATCCCCCTACTCCTACAAGACCAAATATTGAGCAAAAAAACCTAAGATCAGAAGCGAGAGCTGTGTTCGCTTTGACCAAGACAGCCAAGTGTTACACCGCCTCGAGCGAAGCGTACTCGCAGTGAAACGGTCTCGACTCTCGACTCTATTTTTTAGTCGGGAAACTAATCTGCGCCTTCAACCCACCCTCGCGGCGGTTATTGACCACGATCGCGCCGGAGTGTTGGCTGACGATGCGTTTGACGATGGCGAGGCCCAGGCCGGTGCCTTCGCTGCCGCGGGCGGTGTCGCCGCGGGTGAAGGGTTCGAAGAGCTTGCTGATTTGATCGTCGGCGATGCCGGGACCGTTGTCTTCGACGGTGATTGAGACCAGCTTGGTGTCTGCAGTCATGCCAGTGGAGATTTTTATCCAGCCGTTGCCGTAGCGGGTGGCGTTGACGACCAGGTTGGCAACGGCGCGTTTGATGGCGATGTGGCTGCCTTTGGCGTGCATGACCTCGTCGCTGAGCAGCGCCTCAATCTCGACATCAGGGCCATATTCAGCAGAAGCGACCTCTTCAACGATATCGTTAATATCCACCGCCACAAACTGATCGCTCTTGACGGGTTTGAGGTAGTCCATGAATTGACTAATGATCTCGTTACACTCTTCAGTGTCGCTGATGATCCCCTCGGCTAGGTAACTGTCTTCTGGCGACATCATCTCGGTCGCCAAGCGAATGCGCGTGAGCGGGGTACGAATATCATGGCTGATCCCCGCCATCAGCAAGGTACGGTCTTCTTCGAGCTCTTGAATGCCTTTCGACATCTGGTTAAAGGCATGCGTCACCGAGCGGATTTCCGTTGAGCCACGCTCAGGCAATGGCTGCGGGATCTCGCCTCGGCCAACTTTTTTCGCCGCCTTTTCCAAGGCGAGTAAGGGACGATTTTGCAAACGAACAAACAGCCAGCCACACAATACTAAGACCAGTGCCATAAACACGCTGTTGTAAAACAGCGGAGTAAAGTCCTCTTCTTGCAGCTCAGTAAGCGGGATACGGATTACCGAATTGGGCAGCGCCTCAATCTCCATCCACAGTACATAACTGTCTTCACCCAGACTCAAACGCACTTCGGTTGGATGACCAAGCTCGCTACTCATGTCCTCGCTCATTAGATCAATACTCATCGCATCCAAGTAGCGCTGACCGATTTCACTGTCTGAGGTGTGGAGCGTTACACCAAGCTCTTCAAGTACCTGACGACGCTCTGGCTGATCAAGGTCTAAACTCTGCTGATTACCAATCATCAATTGGATTTCATAGCCAAGCAGTTTGTTAAACTGACCCAAGCTCGGCAGCAGCGCATAGTTGAAAACCGCATAATACGAGTAGAGCTGACTGGCGATCAAGATGGTCAGAAACAGGATAATCGACTGAGTAATTGAGCTGCGAAAACGCATAGTAGTCCCTAAGTTGTGATCCCTAATGTGCAAAAAAGGCGCCCCTATGAGCGCCTGTCGTCAATTCTGTTGCAGTTTATACCGCTTTGCCGTCTGGAACAAAGACGTAGCCTAGACCCCATACCGTCTGAATGTAGCGCGGCTTACTTGGATCAACCTCAAGCATGCGGCGTAGACGCGAGATCTGCACATCAATTGAGCGCTCCATGGCCGAGTATTCACGTCCACGCGCCATGTTCATCAGCTTATCGCGCGACATTGGCTCCCGCGCATTAGTCACCAACGCTTTAAGCACCGCAAATTCACCGGAAGTCAGGGGCATTGGCTCCTCGCCACGGAACATCTCACGAGTGCCAAGGTTGAGGCGAAACTCACCAAACTCCACCACGGCTTCTGCAGAGCTTGGTGCGCCTGGCGCTTCGACGTTTTGTCGGCGCAGTACCGCTTTGATGCGCGCGAGAAGTTCACGGGGGTTAAACGGTTTTGGCAGATAATCATCCGCGCCAACCTCAAGGCCAACAATACGGTCAACCTCATCGCCCTTGGCGGTCAGCATCAGGATTGGCAGCGTGTTATTGGCATTACGCAAGCGACGACAAATCGACAAGCCGTCTTCACCTGGCAGCATCAGATCCAGCACCATCAGGTTAAAGCTTTCTCGCGTTAAAAGACGGTCCATCTGCTCACTGTTTGCCACACTGCGTACTTGGAAGCCTTGCTCCGTTAGGTAGCGCTCGAGCAACGCACGCAAACGCGCATCGTCATCGACCACTAGAATCTTGAAGTTTTCTTGCATGAAACCATCCTACTAAATAGGTTATTACTCACCCACTGTTCCAACGCAGGGCAAAGTAGCATCCGTTGGGGGCAATTATTATCGCTAAAATGTAACACTTTTCGCTGTGAGGCGCTGTGGTTAATTGTTAATGAGTATTTCTTGTACAAACTAGCTATATAAATCGGCCTAAAGCCCCGATTTATCGTACTCGATGGCATTCACAAACCACTCTTTCGGCCCTTCTGGAGTGTGCACCACAAACTCGTCATCAACCTCTTTTTTCAGCAGCGCTCTGGCCATGGGAGAGTCGATGGAGATGTAGCCTTTTGAGTCGCCGTAGATCTCTTCAGGTCCAACAATACGAAAGCGCTTCACGTCGCCCTGCTCGTTCTCAATCTCAACCCAAGCGCCAAAGAAAACCTTGCCCTCTTGCTGGGGAGAGTAATCGACAATGGTGACTTCAGGGAGGAACTTACGCAGAAAGCGCACCCTGCGGTCAATCTGACGCAACAGGCGTTTATTAAAGGTGTAATCAGCATTCTCACTGCGATCGCCAAGGCTGGCTGCCCAGGTGACGATTTTGGTCACCTCAGGGCGCTTCTCATGCCAAAGGTGATCATGCTCTTGCTTGAGCTTATTGTACCCCTCGCGGGTAATCAGTTTTGTTTTCACAGGCGTTTTTACAACTATTTACGGGCTTATTTATTGGGCAGCACCACCATGTGCCGCCGCTTGGCTAACTGGCTTGGTTAACTGAATTAAGGGTTTGGATTGTCAGTATAGAGGTACTGCTCATCACTGCTGACTACCGCACCATACTTGAGGAAGTTCTTGCCCAAAATCATGCTGTATTCAAAACGTGAGCGATCTTGCAGGTTAACCCGTACTTGCTGCTCAACCTCGCCGAGCTTGATGTTCATCTTCACCACTGGACGAACATTGGTCTCCTCGCCCGCTTTTGCTCGAATGCGCATCACATCGACCACCTCAAGGGTAAAGTCTTGCTCTTGACCTAGGCTATTGCTGTAGGTAAAGCTGACCATCTGTTTGCCGTCGTGCTCAAACTGTTCAATGTTAGTAGCATTAATCGAGGTTACATCCGCCCCGGTATCCAGCTTGGCAGGAAAGGTGAGCCCTTCAACCGTCACTTGTTCTACGTACCCGGCCTTGAACAAAGGGTAACTATCTAGAATGTTCTCGGTACGGGTGTCCACCAGCAACTCGCCCTGTGTCAAAGTCTGGCCTAAAACGAAGTGGGCTTGCGTTTCATCCCCCGAGAGCTCTCCAAGCGCAATCTCATAACTCTCAGTACTCTTGCCCAGTGTCAGCTCTGCACGGATGATCGGGCGCACTGTCTCGCCAACACGCACTTTACGCTCAACCGGTTTAGTGATCCTTACAGGCTCACCGCGCTGGTCAGTCAGAGTAAAAGTCACAAACTCGCTCTTACCCTTCTTCTCGAACTCAAACCCACTCACGCGCAGCAGCGAGGTCTGAACCACAAAAGAGGGCTCCGCAGGTAGCGGAATGCCATCGATATGCACCTGCTCAACCGGAGAGAGCACCAACGGTTTCTCTGCTAGTGTCGCTTGATAGCTCATACCTTCTCCATCAAGCCACTGGTTGCGGTCGGTATCGATCATAAACCATTGATTGAGAATTTCATGGCCAAGGCGCAAGGTGGAACTACTCTTGCTGCGATCGGCTGGATAACCGAGCACCATTTTGGTTCCAAGGTGGCCAAATTCGACTGGTAGATACACCAATGGGCGCTCATTACCTGAGATACGGGCGCTGCGCACCAACGGCAAGGTCATCGCCTTAGTCGCTTTATCATTGCCATGCAAGATAAAGCTCACTTGGCGTTTTTTCTCATCCACTTCAATATCAGTGGCATGGAAAATACTGTAGCGGTTAGCCAGCGATAAACTGGTGGTGTAATCCAGACCATCAACGCTGACTACCTCACGCTTACCGATCAACTGCGCCTCTGATTGGGCTTGGAGAAAATCGTAACCGGTAAACACCCAAGCATTTTCCTTTAAGAAGGTCTTACCAATCAGGATCGGTGCCGAAAAATGGGTTCGGTCGGTGAGATTGATTTCTGTCATCACCGTCGTGCCCGCGATGGTCAGTGGCAGCTCGATTACTGGGCGATAGATCGGCTGCTCGCTAGTACGACTACGCACCACACTCGGTCTATGCAATGGGCGTTCAACACGCACTAAATCACCGGTGTAAGGGTGTGGGATCACAAACGACACAACGCCAGCGACCCTCTCAGCATGCTCGGCAAAACCGGTTCGCCAGGTCATGGTTTTCACCCCGCCGAGATCCTCAACTATCTGCATTAACAGCTCTTCGTTTTTGAGATCTTGGTAAATGGGGTTGTTGCTGTAAATTTCCACATCCAGTGCGTGCATCGAGGTAGTATCAGCACCGGTATCAATCTTGCCGGTAAATGCCACGCCCTCTAATTCTGGGATCTGGTCGTAGTAGACGTTTTCAATCCCACCAAGAACTGGCAGACCGTCGAGCTCAAAAGCCGGATGCTGGGTGGTGGCTTCAAGAGTACTGTTTGACTGCGCGGTGACACAAGTTGCTAAAATCAAAGCCAGGCTCGCTGCAAGGGTAATTGCTTTTTTTCTCATTTGTTATTGTCCGTGAGTTGTGGCACTGGCTGAACACTGTCAGCCGGACTCATCACATATTGGGGTCAATTGTCCCAAAAATGACGTGCGACATCATTTAATTCTATGAGTTATTAAAAGTTTTGACACGTTTCTTACGGTTGTAAATGTCTAATTAGAAATAATTGTTACCCAGTGAGAGGGCTATAGCATTGCAAAAGTTCCTTATTACCCTCATATCTTGCCATTAAGCACTAACAACGAGGCCATCGGAATGAGCCAAACTATCAATCAACAGCTTGCAAGTGAGCTGAGTGTTCGCCTTGACCAAGTCACGGCGGCTGTGACCCTTATCGATGATGGGAACACCGTCCCATTTATTGCCCGCTATCGTAAAGAAGCCACCGGTGGTCTGGACGATACTCAGCTGCGTAACCTTGATACGCGCCTGAATTATCTGCGCGAGCTTGAAGACCGCCGTGCGACGATCCTCAATTCGATTCAAGAGCAAGGCAAACTCACCGCTGAACTAGAACAATCCATCCGTGAGGCCGACAGCAAAACGCGCCTTGAGGATCTCTATCTGCCGTATAAACCAAAGCGCCGAACCAAGGGCCAGATTGCGATTGAGGCTGGACTTGAGCCTCTCGCCGACCAGCTTTGGCATCACCCGCAAACCTGCCCAGAATCAGAGGCCACCAGCTACATCAATGCCGATAAAGGTGTGGCTGACAGCAAAGCTGCACTCGATGGCGCACGCGCGATCATCATGGAGCGTATTGCCGAGGACGCAGATCTGCTGGAAAAAGTGCGTAAGCACCTTAATCGTAATGCACAACTGCAAGCTAAGGTCGTTGCTGGCCAAGAGCAAGCGGGTGAGAAATTTAAAGACTACTTTGAGCACAATGAATCACTGAGCAAGGTGCCGTCGCACCGCGCGCTGGCGATGCTGCGTGGTCGCAACGAGGGCGCACTGACGCTGGCGATGGATGCCGACCCTGAGCAAGAGGAAGGCGTGCGCCAGTCTTACTGTGAGACCCTGATTGCCGATCATTATGGCATCACCTTGAGTAGCGCCCCTGCCGATGCATGGCGCAAACAAGTGATCAGTTGGGCATGGCGGATCAAGGTTTCAATGCATATGGAAACCGAGCTGATGGGCGCGATGAAAGAGCGTGCGGAAATCGAAGCAATTGAAGTATTTGCCACTAACCTCAAAGATCTGCTGATGGCTGCACCTGCGGGCCCACGCGCCACGCTTGGTCTCGATCCAGGCCTGCGCACAGGCTCAAAGATTGCCGTTGTTGATGCCACCGGCAAAGTACTCGCAACCGACACCATCTACCCTCACCCACCGCAAAACCAATATGACAAAGCAGCGCAAGTGGTGGATCAGCTCGTACGTAAGTTCCATGTAGATTTGATTGCCATAGGTAACGGCACCGCTTCGCGTGAAACCGACAGCTTCGTCGCTGACCTTATCAAGCGCGGCAATCTCAAAGTGCAGAAAATCATGGTTAGTGAAGCTGGCGCTTCAGTCTACTCGGCATCTGAGCTAGCAGCAAAAGAGTTCCCGAATATGGACGTTTCTCTGCGCGGTGCAGTGTCAATTGCTCGTCGCCTGCAAGACCCGCTGGCAGAGCTGGTGAAGATCGACCCTAAATCGATTGGTGTCGGCCAGTACCAGCACGATGTCAGTCAAACCATGTTGGCGAAACGTCTTGATGCCGTGGTCGAGGACTGTGTAAACGCTGTCGGAGTAGATGTGAATACTGCATCAGCCGCGCTACTCAATCGAGTAGCAGGACTGTCCACCACTATCGCGCAAAATATTGTCGCGTACCGCGATGAAAATGGTCGCTTTGATGCGCGTACTAGCCTGAAGAAAGTCCCGCGCCTCGGCCCTAAGGCCTTCGAGCAGTGTGCGGGTTTCTTGCGCATCATGGAGGGTAAAAACCCACTTGATGGCTCAGCGGTGCACCCAGAGGCCTATCCGGTGGTCAAAGCGATTGCTGAGAAGAACAGCAAAGACATTAAAGCCCTAATTGGTGACTCTGGCTTCCTTAAATCACTGCACGCGATTGACTACACCAATGACAGCTTCGGTGTACCGACCGTGACTGACATTATCAAAGAGCTGGATAAGCCGGGTCGAGACCCACGTCCTGAGTTTAAAACCGCAACCTTTGCTGAGGGGGTGAACAAGGTTTCTGATCTTGAGCCGGGGATGATCCTGGAAGGCGTGGTGTCTAACGTGGCGAACTTTGGTGCCTTTGTCGACATTGGCGTGCATCAAGATGGCCTAGTGCACATCTCAGCTCTCACCGATCGCTTTGTTGCCGACCCACGTGATGTGGTCAAGGCGGGCGATATCGTTAAGGTTAAGGTGATGGAGGTTGATATTCAGCGTAAGCGCATTGGCCTTTCGATGCGTCTTAAGGATGAGCCGGGGCAAGACAACCGCAGCCAACGCAACTCTACCCCGAACGACAAAGCTCCTCGCGGCCGACAGCAACGTCAACGCAACGAGCCTACAGGCAACAGTGCCATGGGTGGTGCGTTTGCAGCAGCGTTTGCTAAAGCGAAAAAGTAAGACAAGATATAGTCTTTGTCTGTTTGTCATACAAAGACTATTCCCCTTGCTCCTCGCAAAAAAATACAAAATTACCCGATTAACTTGTACGAGCCCCCTTTTATGTATTAAATTTGAACTTATTGTGAATTTTTGGTCTAAAGATGCCTCTAAAGCTTAATACAAGTCTCTACATCGCTTCGGGTGCTACTCGAGATGTGTATACTCACCCTGAAAACCCAGATGCTTGTATAAAGATTGAAAAGAGCTCGAAAAAGGCCCGCAAGCAAAACTACCGAGAGTCCCGCTTTCTCGCTAATTCCTCAGGCAGCAGCCTTTTCCCTCGTTATTTTGGTGAACTCAAGACCAATTTAGGCCATGGGATGGTCGTGGAGTTGATCAGAGACTTTAACGGCGAAATATCGAAATCCCTTCCATATTACCTGGAGAATGGGGTCATCTCACGCCAAGAGGCGCTTGCATTTATCGACGAGATCAAGTCAGAGGTACGATCAAACCGATACCTTATATCTGATGCAGGCCTGAGCAACATTCTGTTGCAAAAAGACCAAAATGGGTGTTTTACACCCAAGATGATCGACGGTTTTGGTCCTAAGAAAAGTAACGTTCTCTACTTTTTGCGCAACTGCATTGCACCAATGAGAATGTACAAAACCAATAAACAGCTGAAAAGTATGTTCAGAAATATCGTCAAGATTTAGTCGTGGGTATTCACAGCACAGCCAGTACGCCCGATGGAGGGTTAGGAACAACGCTACATCTGTAGTGATATCTAATTACGGCACGTCTGCGTGCCATCTGTCCTTTTTGAATAGCGGCTTCAATGATGTGCTTTGGAAGCTTAAATCGAATGGTGTAACCCATTCCCTGACTCTCACTGTAACTCTCAAGTGCAAGCAAGCTAAATAAACGTTCCAACTCATCCTGAGCTGCATCCTCAGAATCATTCTCCAGCTCATAATCTGGGTGCTCTGCAGGATCCCAAGCCGACTGGCGTTGCCGCTTATCGTCTTGTTTGATTTTTCTTTCTGGATTGGTTTTGGCCAGCTCCACCGCTGGCTTGACTGCTTCACTGGTACGGTTCTCGCGCGCAACCTGTTCTGTCTGTACATTCACAGAGGGAGCAATCAGCGGCATGCTGATGTTGTTGGGTGAAACAATCATCGCTCCTCCTTGGTTATCGTACCCGCGACAGTCAGTACTTCATCGGTTTATCTATACCTTTATCGACTGCAAAATGAAAATACTTAGCCGATAAATGCAACTAGGCGCTGATTAAATGCGCCCGGCTCGGTGATAAATGGTGCGTGTGAGGAATCAGTAAAAATATGTTGACCACTCTCTGGCAATAAGGCTTGCAGATCGCTGGCAACCTTGACCGGGACCAAACCATCCAAACGACCATATAGTCGCAGTAGCGGCTGCTGGAGCTGGTGAAGTGCGCTGCGCAAGTCATGTTCGGCCAACAGAGACAAGCCTAGCTCCAGCGCGCCCGTTTTCGGTGTGGGTCTGGATAACACCGCTTTCTTGATAGTTTTGACATCCTGACGCGCTGAGGGACTGCCCATCGCTTGCAGGCCCATAAACCGCTCTATCGTCGCGCTAAAGTCCTCTCGCAGCTGGTCGGTAAATGCACTCAAGACCTGAGGCTTTATCCCTCGCCACGGTAGATCTGCAGCAAACTTGGGCGAGCTGGCGACCGTCACAAGCTTGGTGACCCGCTGTGGATGAGAGAGTGCAACCTGGGTGGCAATCAAACCGCCTAGCGACCAGCCTATCCAAACGGCCTGTGGTGGCGCCATTGCTAGCAATCGCTTAACGATTTCATCCATATTACTGGCATGGACATGCGCCGAATGACCATAACCAGGCAGGTCGACAATATGCACTCGATATCGCTCACTGAGGACCTCTGCGGTCGCTTGCCACACCGCGCCGTTCATCCCCCAGCCATGGAGCAAGATAACGTCCTCTCCTTGGCCTGTGCTTTGCCAGTGCAATTGCTCTGCTTGGATTGTGTCCATGATCGCAAACTCTCCTACTTTAACCGGTCATTGCCTGTATCAATCTCAGCCAGACTTGTGGGATAACCCATAAACCTTGCGCACCCTTTATAAAACCATGGTATCGAATTGGTGGCAAAAAAACATCGCTAGACTGACTGTCCCGAGCTGTTGCTTGTGCGGTCTGCCGATCGCTAAACCACAGCTTTTTAGCTCCGGTCAGGCTTTTTGGTGTACAAGCTGTCGCAGTGCTATTGTTGAGCCTAATCGCTGCCAACGCTGCGGTGCACCGACTAATCAACCGACTCCTCATTGCGGTCAATGCTTGAGATCACCGCCTTTATGGTCGAGCCTAACTTGTCTCAATCAATATCACCCACCTCTGAGTCAAATCATTCATCAGTTAAAGTACCAACGCAGCTTTTGGTTTGCTCGCCCCCTCGCCCTAGAGCTGGCCAGTCAAATTTGCTCTCCTGCGCCACTTATCACCTGTGTGCCGATGCACTGGCGCAGAAGACTGTGGCGAGGCTTTAATCAAAGTGAGCACCTTGCAGCCTTTCTCAGTCAGCACTTTGCTACTCAATTTGATCCTTGGCTATTTCGTCGCTGCCGCCATACGCCCCCACAGAGGGGACTGACCGCCAAGCAACGCCAGCGCAATATGTACAGCGCCTTCACCCTCAACTCTGTGCCGCATCACAAGCACATCGCCATCGCGGATGATGTGGTCACCACCGGTGCGACCGTTGAGCAACTATGCAAATTACTGCTTGATGTTGGTGTAGAAACCATTGATATTTATTGTATCTGTCGCACGACAACGGGCGACTGAGCGCAGTGTTCTCCAGTTCTTTTGGCAATCGATGATCAGGCCATGTTTAAATAAAAGGGTCAAATAAAAGACTAGATTTCAGCGCTTTCAGGAGTAGAATACAATAATAGTTTACAAAAATAGTCAGGTATTAGCCGTGTCAAATCCAATCAGCATTTCAGAAGCCGCTCAAGCTCACTTTGCCAAGCTATTGGCGCAACAACCCGAAGGGACTAATATCCGTGTCTTCGTCGTTAACCCAGGCACTCAAAACGCCGAGTGTGGTGTATCTTACTGCCCACCAGAAGCCGTTGAAGCCAGCGACACCGAGTTCAACTATGAACCCTTTTCTGCCTTTGTCGATGAGCTCAGCCTGCCGTTCCTAGAGGATGCCGAGATCGACTACGTGACCGACAAGATGGGCTCGCAACTGACCCTTAAAGCACCCAACGCCAAAATGCGTAAGGTCTCTGACGACGCACCTCTAATTGAGCGTGTTGAGTATGTTATTCAAACTCAGGTTAACCCACAGCTCGCTGGCCACGGCGGCCACGTAAACCTAGTCGAGATCACCGAACAAGGCGTTGCCATCGTTGCCTTCGGCGGCGGCTGTAACGGCTGCTCAATGGTCGACGTCACCCTAAAAGAAGGCATCGAGAAACAGCTATTACAAGAATTTAGCGGTGAACTAACTGGCGTGAAAGATGCGACAGAGCACCAGGCTGGGGAGCACTCTTACTACTAACTTCGTTAGTAAGGGGCGGGGACGCTTCGCTACGAGGGCCGGGTACGCTTCGCTTCGAGGGGTGCACGCTGTTAGCTCGATAGAAGCATAACCAAATGCACTCGCTTCCCGTATTAAGAAAAGCACACTATTTACTAGAGTCGAGCAAAGCTCGACTCTTTTGCTTTTGGCTTTTACTCGCTCCTCGTAGGACGAAGTCCGCCCCCGAACCCCGCCCCTGATCATTCCCTGACCCAAAGTTTTCACCTATAGTAGACCTATCCACCGCAATAACAGCGCCCACCGCGCGTGAAAAAAGGGGTATTCTTTTGAAAAAACGCACCCAACCTAAGATTCTTGACACTCGAGTGGCTGCTCAGTCGCGCCTGTTTACGATTGAGGCGCAAGACTTGGAGTTCAGTAATGGCACTCGACGCACTTATGAGCGTATGAGGCCAAGCGGGCGTAATGCGGTGATGATGGTGCCGGTGACCGACAGTGGTGACCTATTATTGGTGCGAGAGTATGCGGCGGGTACAGAGCGTTATGAGCTAGGGTTTCCCAAGGGATTAATTGATAAGGGCGAAACCCCGGCGCAGGCGGCAAACCGTGAGCTGAAGGAAGAAATTGGCCTTGGTGCGAATCAAATGGTGGCACTTAAAGAGGTGGTACTTGCACCATCGTACTTCTCTAGTAAGATGACCTTGTTTGTTGTCAAAGACTTATACCCAGAAACACTCGAGGGTGATGAGCCAGAGCCGCTAGAGATTGTTCGCTGGCCGCTGGCGCAAGCAGAAGAGTTGCTCACCCATCTCGATTTTTGTGAGGCGCGCAGTATTACCGCGTTGTTATTCGCGCTGCGTTATCTACACGCCCAATAACCCATACCTACTTATGGATAGGCTAGGTAAGACTGATAGGATTTTGCATGACCACGCCCAGTGATTTGTCTCCTCTGATCCCCAATGTTATCGAGATTGCCCGCTCGGCCGGTCAATTGATCTTGGATATCTACCAGAAAAAGCAGTATGAGGAGTACACCAAATCGGATGAGACCCCAGTAACCAGCGCAGATATCGCGGCCCACAAGCTGATCACGAAACACCTCTCCGAGTTGACACCGGATATCCCCGTACTCTCAGAAGAGGCCGCCGACATAAGCTTAGAGCAGCGCTCACAGTGGAGCCGTTACTGGTTGGTTGACCCACTTGATGGCACCCAAGAGTTCATCGCTCGCAGCGGGGATTTTGCCACCATCATTGCGCTAGTCGACAATCATCGCCCGGTGATGGGTGTGGTGTATGCTCCAGTTTCTGGTGTTACCTACTACGCCTATCATGGCAAAGGTGCATGGAAGATCCCTGAGATGGATGAGAGTGTACGGATCAAATCGCACCTTCATCCAGGCCCAAATCAGTCAATCGCCATCGCTATTAGCCGTCGCCAAGACATCAACAGCATAACCAACCGCCTCAGCTCGGCCTGGAACTATGAGCTCGTCCCACTAGGCTCAGCTGCACTCAAGGCCTGTCTCGTCGCCGAGGGCGCCGTCGACTGCTACCTACGCCTAGGCCCAACCGGCGAGTGGGACACCGCCGCCACCCAATGCATCGTCGAAGAAGCCGGCGGCCGCATCCTCAACACCCACCTAGAGCCCTTGTCCTACAACCAACGCGAAACGCTAGAAAACCCGAACTTTATTGTGCTTGGGGATGAATCGTTGGACTGGGAACGTATTATTATCCACAAGGGATAATAGAGGCGAGAGGCGAGAGGCGAGAGGCGAGAGGCGAGAGGCGAGAGGCGAGAAAATTCTCAATCCTGGCCACCGCTGTCAAGTATTTCACCATCTCGAGCGAAGCGTTCTCGCAGTGAAACGATCTCGACTCTCGATTCTGGCTTCTCGCCTCTCGATTCTCGGCTCCTTAGAGCCGTCCGCTTTGTCTCAACTGATATCGCCCCTGCCCATCCGGCTGGCCCAAAAAGCTCAGCTGGTTAGCTAGAATCGATGGGAATTCATCTTCAGGTTTGAACCAGGCTTCTGACTGGTACTGGTTGTTTGCTTGCAGTTGGGCGCTGAACTCGCCGCTGACTTGGGTGCTTTGCAGTGTGCCTTGGACTTGCCATTGGCTGTCTTGGCAGCTGATGTCTGCGATGACAGGGCCGAGGACTAGCGGACCAATTGGGGTACTTAGCTCGCCGGTCGACCAGGCAAGCGTGCCCTCGGCTGCGGCGCAGTAAGGCTGATCAAACTGATAATCGCGCATGGTCAGCTCAACTTGACCGAGCGCGTTAATCGGCACTGGGGTTGGCATCTGACTCATCACAAAGTCGGCTGGGATTGAGGCGACGAACTGCTCGGCGTAAGGACCTGATAGGCCAACACCTACAGTGCCACGACCGCGCAAGTCAATCGGGCTACCGCGGCCAAAACGAATATCGGCTTCAATTCGAGCGGTGAACATCGACCATGGCTTAATCTGCCACTGCAGCTCACCTAACTGCTGACCCTGCGCGCTAACGCGCTGCACTTGACCATTCCAGATAGTGCCCGATACACCCTCAACCTGCGCGACCTGATTCGGCAGATAGTTAAGTGCGAAGCTGGCTGGGAGATGCGCGATCACACTGAAGACAAAAACACTCAGGCACAGCAGTGAAATCAGAATAACTCGACGCATTAATTGGCTCCCTTTTGAAATTGCAGACGCTTGACATCGACAAGCCCTGCACGCTCGGTGCGGTCTACATCAAGGAATGCCACCTCAACACCTTGTTGCTCTTTTAAGTAAGTGATCCAGTTGAGTAACTGAGTAAAGGCAATCGGCTGAACCCAAACCTGCATCATGTCATCACGCGGGGTCATACGAATGATCTCCACACTGTAGCGACTGGCTGAGGAGTAGATCAGTTGGTTAAGTGGCTGATCGCTCATGACAATCCCGCCCTGCGCGCGCAACTCGACCAGCTCATCGGCCTTGCTAGAGACCCAACCGAGTAACTGTCTCTCTGAGTCAATGCGCGTACGCGCTGCCTCTGCGCGCGATTGCAGTGGCTTGATAAGCCCGAGATACAGCAGACTTATCGCTAGCAATACACCGCACACGGATACCAAGCGCTGCTCACGTACCGACAGGCTGTACCACCAGCTTTTTACGTTGGTCAATAGCTCCATGATACTCCCCTATTGCGCCTTAATGGTGAACGTGCCAGACACCACTTCATTGTTACGGTTGAGTGGCCCCTGCTCGACCTCAAATCGCTCAGAGAGTGCCAGACGAGCCTGCTCGAAGACCTGGAAATCACTCCCTTCAGCAACTAAACGCAGCTCTTGACGGTTACCATCAAAGCGTACGCTTTGCATTTGGATCGCCGGCGATGGGCCGAGTGAATTAGAGAGCTCTACGAACCAGTTAAGCAATGAGCTGTCACCAGCACCTCCAGACAGTCGAGTGATCTCACTCTCAAGCTCACGTCTTAGATAGCCCGTGGTAGGAATGCGACTTTTACCGGTAATATCACGGAAAATACGCTCACTTTCAGCGCGATATACCGAAGCCTGCGCCTCGAAACGATAGGTTTCTAGCGCATACTGTCCCATCATCACCGTCAAAAGTACCCCTGCGGCAATCGCCACTTTCTGCCACACGCGCCAGTACTTACTGATTGGTGAGCTCTGCTTAAAGGCGCCCGTTAGCAAGGTTGTCTTACCGACGATCGCCTCTTTGGTCAGTAGCTGCATCGCAAGCTCTGCTGGCATTATTTGCCAGCCTTGCTCATCTGCAAGTTCAAGCTCAGGCAATGGGCTATAGGCCTTCAGTGGTAAGTAGGCACCTTGCTCTTGCACCCAAGGCGATTGCGCCGTCATACCAAGCCAAGCATCCGGCACCACCGCGCCCTGATACTCACCTTTTTTCAGTAGCCACTCCGAGCCGAGTTGAACCGCACTCAGTCCTTCTTCGTTGGTCGGCAGGGCGAGTGCATCAGGCACCACCTTTTTAATCTCAAAGCCGAGCGCTTTACATTGCTCGAGGCACTGCTCAAGCCAATGGCGATCAACGGCCGCAACCAGCGCCTGGTCACCTTTTTTCTTCAAGATGGTAAAATGCAAGTCATCGACGTCTTGCGCCAACTCATCTTCAAGCAAAAATGGCAGCATCGACTCAAACTGACGACTGGCACCCGCCGGGATCGTCACCTCGCTCAACACCACATCACTGGCAGACAGCAGCAGGATCACGCCGCGATGTTCGGCATAATCTTGCAAAGTCTCCAGCTCAGCACTGCTTGCCAACTCACCGCTGGCAATAATTTCATTGTCTTGTGTAGACCACACCAACCAAGGCACGGCGGCCTCCGGTTGACTAGTTAGTCGAACGGTCAGAAACTCGCTCACTGATCCCTCCAAAACGTCGGCGTACCACCGACGCTGTTTCTCTATTGTCACTGTACAATAGACTTCTAATTCTTACTCTAGACTGCTCAACCCAAACTTGAGCATCTAGCTCGAAATATTGACTATCAACACCGATAAACGGCTTAGCTTCATCACGAACGGCGGCCTCAACCCCGCCCATCTCTGACTCAGCCAGAAAGTCATCAACTGAGTCCCAGCCGTCATAAGGGCGGCTCTCAATCAAATTCTTGGCATCACTTTGTGACAGGTGTGGATAGAACATCGCTTCTAGCAGTACCGCTTGCTCCGGCTCAAGCGTGTTGACATTCAAGATCCACTCATCGGTCGGCAGTGCACATACCATAGGTCCAATCTTTTGCATCACCTCACCGGTCACGCCATTGATCGCGCGCAGCTCACTGCTGTCTGCCAACCAACCATTGGCCGCTAGATAAGCAGGCTGAACGCTTTCGTAGTAACTGTCGCCCACCCCATTTGAGGTCTGGGTGCTAAATTCAGGGTTGATATATTCATACGTCGAGTCACTGATGGTTTCTGCTGCATAGCTATCAACCTCTGTCGCTTCAAGCAACTGTTGCCAGACGCGCAGCACGTACGGTCTTTGGTTGGAGTTGCTAGGCATCACGGCCGAGCCAATCGCATTGAGGTTCAGGCACGCCTGGCGATCACGAATGCGCCCCTGCGCCGTACCATAATCAAGCGGGTAGACTTGCTCTTCGAGCGCCCACGCCTGCGAGGTGTTGATGGTATCGCTGTCTTTATAGCTCTGCTCAATACCCACAATCGCGAGTGCCTCAACACCAAGGCTGTACCAATACGCCTGCTGATAGTTTATCTGGTTATTGGCGCGCTTAAATTGAGTGAACAAGCGCCCTGACATACTGGCCGCCAATGCCGCCATCACCGCGAGCACCATCAACACGACGATAATTGCCACGCCACGCTGGCGTGAAGGAGACTTACCCATCATTGCCTCCTGCCAAATCATTGAGCCGACCACCTGAGGTGAGGTAAATACGCTCAATCTCGCCATAATCTTCCAGCTCTAGACGCACCGACACCGCTTGCGGCAGTTGCCCATTCGTCGACCATTCGGTGACCCACTCCGAGCCGTTGTAAAAACGAACATCAAAGCTTTCAACCTGAGTCAGCAGCGGCGCGCTAATCGGCTCTTGGCCTACCGGCGTGTCTGGATAGCGCCACCAAACGCGCTCTAAGACTTGCTCTTGGGTGCGATAGCCGACCTTAGTCACCTCACCGCGCGGAAATTGCTGCTCGGGGTTATGCCAACCAAGACGGGTAAACACTAACCCTTTGCTGTCAGAGTCGAGCAGGTAATCCTGCCAGTAAAGCAACTGCCCAGCAGGCGCCTCACCATTGGTGCGCATACGGCGCGTCGCCATCTGGCGAAAGTCATTGTCCATCAGCACCATCGCGCGCTGGATCTCTTTCAAGCGCTCACTTTTTTGCAGCGATTGAGCATTACTCTCTTGAACTTGAAACAGCACTTGATAAGCGCCAACACTCAAGCTGGCAAAGATGGCCATCGCCACTAACACTTCAATGAGGGTAAAACCCTTGTGGGCTTTATTGTTTGGCACGGATCGCTTCGAGAATGGACGCTTAGGGTACATAGCTTCTTACCGTTACTAGCGTTGAGCCACCTTCTTCGGCAGACACGCTCACATCAAAGGCACGCAAGAGGTTGTCTGAAGTGCTGACTGGCGTCACCTGCCAGTACCAGGTTCGCCCCGCCAACTCTTCAGTGCCTTTTTTTGCACTCAGTTTACTCGGGTCAAGCATCACCGCCGCCATTTGATTGTCCACCACCATCGCGGCGAAGGTCTTCTCTTCAAGGTAGCTCAAGGTGTTGATATGTTGACTAACCGAGCGGATCACCGCGATGGCCGCGGTAGAGAAAATCGCCAGCGCCACCAGCACCTCAATCAAGGTCATACCAGCTGATTTAGACCTACTCTTCATACTCATCCCCCGGCTCAAGGCGATGGATAACGCCATTTTCGCCGACAATCACGCGCCAGTTATCATCGTTGACCTGATCCGTGTTGCCGAGGATGTGCAGCGTAAAGGGAGTAATCTCCCCGCTTGATAGGATAAAAATCTGTGGTGGCTGAGGGGGTGCGTCAGACTCAACGTCGGCAAACATCTCCTCGTCGAACAGCGAGCCTGGCAAAAACAGGCTGTCGTTGTTCTTCCAGATATCACCACCTAGGGTCATGCTCATCATCAGATCATCCGGCAGGGCGATCTCATTCGCCCTACCCTCAATATCCATTGGTTCCCAGCCATCTTCACCCAGTGCCATTAAAAGAATACGATTCTGTTTTTCATCTATGCGCAATCCATAGTTTTGTCCACTCAACAGCGCTTCGTCGTTGAGCAGTTGCAACTGCAGAAACACGCGCTGGGTCTCATCCTTGGCCTGATCTTGAGTTGAGCTGACGACGGTCGAGATCGCGGCTACCGCGCCGACGGCGATCACCACTAAGACAAGCAAAACTTCTAGTAGGGTAAAGCCGCGCGAAGAGGGGATGGAACGCGATGTAGAGGTAAAAAACACAAGCATACTCTCAATTGGGGTAAGTCTTCACTCACCCCAATTTCATTGATTTATTGGAAATCGGTTAGATTCCAGTTACCGATATCGGCATTAACACCCTCACCACCTTCTTGGCCATCAGCACCAAGAGTAAAGATATCAATTGTGCCGTTGTCGCCAGGGCTTAGGTATTGGTATTCGTTACCCCATGGGTCATTTGGCAGACGACGAATGTAACCACCCTCGCGGTAGTTGCGCGGCTCTGGGTTGTTTGGCTTGGTCACCAATGCCTCAAGGCCTTGGTCTGTGGTTGGATAAACACTGTTATCTAAGCGGTACATATCCAGCGCATTCTCTAGCGCCACGATATCACTCACCGCTTTTTTCTGGTTTGCCGTATCTTGGCTACCCACTAGGTTAGGTACCACAACCGCAGCGAGCACACCCAAGATGACCACTACTACCATAATCTCTAACAGGGTAAAACCAGCCTGTTTGCTACGTCTGTTTTTCATTACAATCTCCAAAAACAAATTTTTCTCGTGCCAACTTCGGTCGAGAAATTCAATACTATCAATTGATTGACACTAAATATCAGTCACTCGATTAACCAATAAGGTTGTTCATCTCAAGAATCGGCATCATGGTCGCCATGACGATAAACAGCACCATGCCTGCCATCAGCGCAATCAGCACTGGGGTAAAGATGCCCAGCGCAATATTCACCGTTGATTCAAAGTTCGCATCCTGGTTGTCCGCGGCGCGGGTCAGCATCGATTCCAACTCGCCACTCTGTTCACCACTGGCAATCATGTGCAGCATCATTGGCGGGAACAACTGGGTTTGATCGAGCGCCTTGCGCAAGCTCGCACCCTCACGCACGTTATCAGCGGCCATATTAACCTGCTGCTTGATGAATTTATTGGTCATCACATCCACCGCAACCTTCATCCCTTCCAAGATTGGGATCGCACTAGAGGTACAAATAGACAAAGTGCGTGCAAAGCGGGCAGTATTCAAACCGCGGCTGATCTTACCCAGCATTGGCATACGCACGATACGGCGATCCCAGTTAAGACGAATCGATGGCTTAGATAAGGCAAAGCGTGCTAAATAAACCAGCACCACAATAACCCCAAGCAGGATCAACCCCCACTCTTGGATAAAATCACTCGCCGCCAGCAAGATTTCAGTCTGCCAAGGCAAGTCTTGCCCCATGGTCAAAAACTGGCCGACAATCTCTGGCACCACCGCGGCAAGCAAGAAGGCCACGATACCGATGGCAAACACCACCAGCACCACAGGATAAATCAATGCTTGCTGTAGCTTGGAGCGCATCTTCTGGCGATTCTCGGCATAATCCGCCAAGCGCTCGAGCACCGCATCCAAGTGACCAGACTTTTCACCCGCCGCCACCATTGAGCGGAACAGCTCATCAAAGATGTGTGGGTAATCCGCCAAACTGTCGGCTAAGGTGTAACCCTCAGTGACCTTTGAGCGTACCGCCGCCAACATGGTGCGAATACGTGGCTTCTCTGACTGTTCAGAGACCGCCTTAAGACACTCCTCCAGTGGCATCCCTGATTGTACCAGGGTCGACAATTGGCGAGTGATCAGCGCCAAATCTGGCGTGCTGACCCCGCGCTGAAACGCGGGCTTTTTGGCTGATGATGACTTGCGCGTCTTGGCGCGCGTCTCGGTGATCTCAACCGGGATTAATCCCTGCTCTTTTAAACGTGAGCGGACTTGGCGGGCATTATCGCCCTCAATCACACCCTTTTTCTGCTTACCCTTGGCATCCAGTGCCTTATATTCAAACGCCGCCATTAGAGCCGTCCCCGTTAGCCATCTTTAGTGACACGCAGGACTTCTTCCAGCGTGGTGACGCCCGCAAGCACCTTGTTCAAACCATCTTGGCGAATACTTGGTGTGCGCTCACGCACGCAGCGCTCAATCGCCTGCTCACCCGCTTCACTGTGGATAAGCTCTTGCACCTGATCGTCGACCAAAAGTAGCTCGTGAATGCCGGTACGACCGCGATAACCCTTCTGATTACACTGCTCACAGCCACTTGAGCGGTACAAGGTCAGCTCATCAGCTGGCGTCAAACCAAACCATTTCTTCTGCTCGTTATCCGCCTGATAAGGCGTTTTACAGTCGTTACACAAGGTGCGCACCAATCGCTGGGCCAGAACCCCAAGCAGTGATGATGAGATCAAGAAGGGCTCGATGCCCATATCACGCAGACGAGTAATCGCACCAACCGCGGTATTGGTGTGCAAGGTTGACATCACTAAGTGACCGGTTAATGACGCTTGGACGCCAATTTGCGCCGTTTCTAGGTCACGGATCTCACCTACCATCACCACGTCTGGGTCTTGACGCAAGATCGCGCGCAGACCACGAGCAAAGGTCATGTCGACTTTTGGGTTAACCTGAGTCTGACCGATGCCATCGATATCAAATTCAATCGGGTCTTCAACCGTGAGGATATTACTCTCACTGCTATCGAGCTCTTGAAGACCGGCGTACAAGGTGGTGGATTTACCCGAACC
Source organism: Vibrio sabulosilitoris (assembly GCF_055391395.1). Lineage (NCBI taxonomy): Bacteria > Pseudomonadati > Pseudomonadota > Gammaproteobacteria > Vibrionales > Vibrionaceae > Vibrio > Vibrio sabulosilitoris. The sequence continues at coordinate 589,471 of NZ_AP029599.1, read as the reverse complement.
CGTTGGACCAGTCACCAGGATGATGCCGTGCGGACGGGCGATAATATGACGGAAGTTATCGTGGGTTGATGGCGTCATACCCAGGCTGTGCAGATCAAGACGAGTGGCGTTCTTGTCCAGAAGACGCATTACCACGCGCTCGCCGTGCGACGATGGCATGGTTGAAACACGCACATCCACGGCGCGACCACCGATACGCAGCGAGATACGACCATCTTGCGGCACACGCTTTTCAGCGATATCCAGCTTGGCCATAACCTTAACTCGCGAGACCAGCAGCGGCGCAAGTTTGCGACTTGGCGCCAGTACGTCACGCAGCACACCATCGACGCGAAAGCGGATCGACAGCGACTTCTCAAATGTCTCAATATGGATATCTGAGGCGCCCTCTTTGATCGCCTCACCCAGCATGGCGTTGATCAGTTTGATGATCGGTGCATCATCTTCCGACTCAAGCAAATCTTCATCTTGTGGCAGCTCTTCCGCCAGCGAGAAGAAGTCATCGCTATCGGCGCCGATGTCTTCCATCAGCTGACGCGCTTCGCTTGAGTCACGCTGATACGCCTCGGTCAGCTTGGCATCGAACTCCTCGCTGCCAAGCACTTGCAAGGTAAACACACGCGGTGACACGCGCTGCACTTCCAACAGCGCGCTCATGGTCATCGGCTCTTGATAATAAAGGACACTGCCTTGCTCTTCATGCTCCAGCACCATCTTAAAGCGATTGGCGAAGCTGAATGGCAGGCGATGATGAATAGCCTCGGCTTGCATTACTTCGCTTCCATCTGTTCAATCAATACTTGAAGCTCAGGCGCGAACTCAACCGACTTACCGTACTCTGGTAATACAGGTACGTTTTCGTCGTCCATTAGTTTCAGGCCCTGCTCTGCCTTCAATAGCTGCTCTGCACGAATATAATTGTACTTACGCTGGGTGATGCCATCTGCTGACATACCATCACGGATAATGGTTGGCTTAATGAATACCATCAAGTTGCGTTTTTCGGTTTGGGTGCTGGTTGACTTAAACAGCTGACCCAAGAGTGGGATATCACCAAGTAGCGGAACTTTAGACTCACTCTCAAGCGCACGCTCATCAATCAGGCCGCCCAATACAATCATTTGGCCGTCTTCGACCATAACCGAGGTATTCAACTGACGCTTGGCAAAACGTACATCGACCGCACCGTTCGCACCCAGCACGTTCGATACCTCTTGTTCGATATTCATCTGCACTGAGTTGCCTTCGTTGATCTGAGGCACAACTTTGAGCTTGATACCAACTTCTTTACGATCAACGGTTTGGAATGGATTGTCGTTGTTTGAGCCAGCGGTAGAACCAGTAATAACCGGAACCTCTTCACCAACAATAAAGGTCGCTTCGCCATTGTCCATCACGGTAATACTTGGCGAAGACAGGATGTTGGAGTTGGAGTCCGAGGACACCGCGCTGATCAATGCCGTCCAGTCACCCATGACCAGGCTCATTGCAGCACCATTTACGCCAGATAGGGCTGCTGCGAGTGTTGAGTAGTCTCCTGATTCAGTCACCTCGTAAGGAACACGGTTTCCATCACTATTGGTGAAATACTCCGTACGAGTCTGGTCTTTTGCCTCTTCCAGACCGACCATAACACTACCAATCGAGGTACCCGTGTTGTTATATTGAATGACAGCACCTGTCTCTAGGTTACCCCACTGCACGCCAAGGTTGATGCCATCATTCTCAGACATCTCAACAATCAGCGCCTCAATTAGGACCTGTGCGCGGCGGATATCCAGTTGAGTCACGATATCTTGCAGGGCATTCATGATGTCCGGCGGCGCCGTCATTACCAATGCGTTGGTATGTGCGTGCGCAGCGATGGTGACTTCACCACGTGCACTTGGCGCTGCTGAGCTACCACTTTGACCAGCGGCTTTTTCTGCCTGCAGATTGTCAGATACGCCACGTAGCACATCGACCAAGTCCTCAGCTTTAGCGTACTTGAGATAAACCACCTGGTTGTTACCCTTGCTCGCCATCTCGATATCCAACTGTTTGATCAAGCGCTTAAGCTGAGCACGCACTTTAGGATCGCCTGAAAGAAGAATCGAGTTAGTGCGATCGTCTGCCACCAGCGTTGGCTGCATATTCGGTGGTGTATTCTTCGCATCAGTGGTCTTATTCAGCGCTTCAACGATGCGCACCATTTCTGCCGCTGAGGCATTTTTCAGATCAACAACCTCAATCTCTTTATCACCCGCTTGGTCAACTCGCTTGATGATCTCAGCCAAACGATTAACCACCGCTGCGCGGCCTGTGATCAAGATGATGTTCGCCGGGTCATAGTGGACAACGTTACCCGCACCCGCGTTATCATTGAGCTGACGCAGCAATGGTGATAGCTCACGCACCGAGACATTACGTACCGCGACCACGCGGGTTACTACGCTGTCGCCTGCAGCGGTGTCATCACCGACAACGGGGATCGCTGAAGTTTTAGCGTCTTTCGCCTTGATCACCTTGAGGATGCCATTGTCCATCTCAACCACGGCAAACCCGTAGACTTCCAATACGTTAAGGAAGAAACTGTAGTACTGCTCCTCGGTCAGCGTATCGTAGCTGCGCACGTCCACCTTGCCTCGAACAGTGGGATCAACAATGATGGTTTTCTCGAGATTACGGCCAACAATATTGATGAACTCTTGTATGTCTGTGCCTTTAAAACTTGCACTAAAATCGTTAGCTAGCACAGGTGCTGTGGTTAATAGACTTCCTGCCAATAACCAAGCACTTTTCTTGAACCAATGCTTCACGCGGTACTCCTAAAGCTGAGTTTTGTTGTTACTCAGGGTGTTAAAACTGGATGTAGACATCATACGGCTGACCGTCACGCTCGACGGTAAGGCTCAGCTCGGTAAGGTTACTGATATCTTGAAAAATTTGACCCATCGCCGCCGGATCAGTTAGGTCTTGTCCATTGAGTTGAGTCGCAATGTCGCCATTTTGCAGGCCTATGGACTCAAATAATTCTTTATCGCGCCCCGGACTTAAGCGGTATCCCACCACGTCACCGTCACGTTTCACCTGTGACATACGCACATACTGGAATAGTTTTTGTGGGTCTGAGGAGATTTCTTCTTGGATCGCCGCTAGGCGGTCAGTGTCTGGGCTCGCTGCTGCAGGCTGTGAACGAGACTGCGTCGTGCTCTGGGTTGGCGTTTGTGAACGCTGGTTGTAATCAATACCATCGAGCATCAGGGTCTCGTCACGGCCGGCGTTTTCAATGATCACGCGATCCGCGAGTACCGCTTTCAACTTAGCACGCGTACCCTCAACGGTCTCGTCGATGCCATAGGTCGCCTGCTGGCCACGATTGGCAATCACAGCCAAACTCTTGCGAATATTGTCACTCGACACCACACCAACTAGGGTCAGATTTAGACGGGTCTTGGGCGCATCCTGAACCACCGGCTGCTTACGCTCGACCGGTTGTGCGTCTTCTTGAAAGCGACCAAACCAATGACCGTCATGCACTTTGGACAGATCGATCGTCGAAGAGTTCACGTTGGCATTGCCTGATGTCTGCGTAGCGCGCCACGGGGTAACCTCGGCTTCAGGCTCCACCAGCATCCAGAGCATCCTACCCAACATCCAAGCGGACACTGCGAGCAACACGATCACCAGCACACCACTGATACGCTGCTGGTGCTGCTTAAAGAAATTGATCAGTGCCTGTCCGTCAAAGCGGGCCATATTAAAGGCGGTAGTTGCCAAACCTATGTCCTTACTGAAATAAAATGGTGCGTTAGTATAGATGAGAAATATTTCACTATATCATACGCGGTTTAAGCAAATGGTTTTTTGTGCTTTACACACTCTTACACCTTGAAAAAGTGCGATCGCGCTACCATTGTGAGGTTGATCCAATATTAATGGTAGGAGAGATAGCGCACAAATGGGTTCCAACAAATCACACAATGACCAAAACGAACAAGCCGTTCGTCTCGATAAATGGCTGTGGGCCGCACGTTTCTATAAAACCCGTTCCATCGCACGCAACATGATCGATGGCGGTAAAGTGCATTATAATGGCCAGCGCAGCAAACCGAGTAAGGTTGTTGAGGTCGGAGCCACTGTTGCACTGCGTCAGGGCCACGAAGAGAAAACCGTGGTCATCGAGCGGATCTCCGATCAACGTCGCGGCGCGCCAGAGGCACAAACGCTGTACCGCGAAACCTCAGAAAGTGTTGAAAAACGCGAAAGCAACGCCATACAGCGCAAATTGCACGCGCACAACCCGAGTCCGGACCGACGCCCAGACAAAAAGCAGCGTCGTGATATTATTAAGTTCAAACATCAATAAGCTGGAGCTTCCTTCTATGGCAAACAATGTTTTAAATCGCTACCTCTTTGAAGATTTATCAGTACGTGGCGAGTTGGTACAACTGGATGACGCATACCAACAGATTATTACCAGCAAGGAATACCCAGCGGCGCTGCAAAAGCTTTTGGGTGAGCTACTCGTCTCCACCACGCTGCTTACTGCAACCCTAAAGTTTGAAGGCTCGATCACCATCCAGCTTCAAGGTGACGGCCCAGTATCACTGGCAGTGATCAATGGCGACCATGACCAAAAAGTACGTGGAGTGGCACGCTGGGAAGGCGATATCGCCCCAGACGCAACGCTGCACGAGATGATGGGTAAAGGCTACCTAGTGATCACGATTGACCCGAAACAGGGTGAGCGTTATCAAGGTGTGGTCGGTCTTGAAGGTGACAACCTGACGCAAGTGATTGAGAACTACTTTGCCAACTCAGAGCAGCTGAAAACTCGCCTGTGGATCCGCACCGGTGAGATGGACGGCAAACCGCACGCAGCGGGCATGCTCATTCAGGTCATGCCAGATGGCACTGGCACACCGGATGACTTCGAGCACCTAGAGCAGTTGACGGACACCATCAAAGACGAAGAGCTGTTCACGCTTGAAGCGCAGGAGCTGCTATACCGCCTTTACAACCAAGAGCAAGTGCGCCTATTTGAACCACAGCCAGTTGAGTTCTTCTGCGGCTGCTCACGCGAACGCAGCGGCGCGGCTATCGTGACGCTAGATCGCGCAGAGGTAGATGACATCCTAGCCACCGAAGGCAGTATCGCCCTACACTGCGACTACTGCGGCACAAACTACGCGTTCGACTCTGCACAAGTGGCGGAGTTATTCGCTCATGCGTCGGGTAATAAGACTCTGCACTAAATTTTCTTTTAGTGAAACAAGAGGCGAGATCACTTCGTTGCGAGAGGCGAGAAGCGAGAGGGGGACCTCTCAAACCTCGTCTCTCGATTCTAGACTCTCGTGCCTAAATTCCTCGCCTCTCGCAGGGCAATGCCCGATCTCGCTTATCGCCTCTTTTTTTGTTGATAAAAAACTCACAAACCCTTCAATCCTCACTACTTTCGACTACGCTTAACCTCACTCAGACTCACAACAAAAAAATGAATGTCCTGCATGGATTAGTGCTTACCAAATAATATTTCAAACTAGCTTGTGATATAGGCAGATAATGTACGAAAAAAATGCGGACATTTTTTGAACTACCTCCCTGTTTTAAGTCATTTGCGTTGTTAGCATGGAGGCAGACTCAAAAGATTATTACAACAGGATTACTCTATTTAAAAAATTTCAAATCCCTACATTTCTTATAAAGGAGCACCTATGACTGTTATGGAACATACAAAGGCTGCAACACTTGATCTTTCTCAATACGGTATTGTTGGCGTAAGGGAGATTGTTCGCAATCCCAGCTACGAGCAACTATTCGAAGAAGAAACACGTCCTGAACTAGAAGGTTATGAAAAAGGTACTGTGACTGAGCTAGGAGCGATCGCCGTTGATACCGGCATCTTTACTGGCCGCTCGCCGAAAGATAAGTACATCGTAAAAGATGACTCGACGCGAGACACCATGTGGTGGTCAGATCAAGGTAAGAATGACAACAAACCCATCTCGACTGAGGTGTGGCGCGATCTTAAGCAACTAGTAACCGAAGAGTTATCTGCCAAGCGCCTATTCGTAATTGATGGTTTCTGTGGTGCCAACCCAGATACTCGCCTGAGTGTACGAATCATCACAGAAGTCGCGTGGCAAGCGCACTTCGTTAAGAACATGTTCATCCGTCCTACGGCGGCCGAGCTGGAAACCTTTAAACCTGACTTTGTCGTGATGAACGGGGCGAAAACCAGTAACCCTAAATGGCAAGAGCACGGTCTTAACTCCGAGAACTTTATCGCCTTTAACCTTACTGAGCGGATGCAGATTATCGGCGGTACTTGGTACGGCGGTGAGATGAAAAAGGGTATGTTCGCGATGATGAACTACCTACTGCCGCTAAAGGGCATCGCCTCTATGCACTGCTCGGCCAACGTCGGCGAAGAAGGCGATGTGGCAGTGTTCTTCGGTCTATCAGGCACAGGTAAAACGACGCTATCGACCGATCCTAAACGTCAATTAATTGGTGATGACGAGCACGGCTGGGATGACGACGGTATCTTCAACTTCGAGGGTGGCTGCTACGCCAAAACCATCCGTCTATCGAAAGAAGCTGAGCCAGACATCTACAATGCGATTCGCCGCGATGCACTGCTTGAGAACGTCACCGTGCGCAACGATGGCTCGATCAACTTCGATGATGGCTCAAAAACTGAGAACACACGCGTCTCTTACCCAATCCATCACATTGATAACATTGTCAAGCCAGTATCCAAAGCTGGTCATGCACAGAAAGTTATCTTCTTGACCGCGGATGCGTTCGGCGTGTTGCCACCAGTGGCGAAACTAACGCCTGAGCAAACCAAGTACCACTTCCTGTCTGGCTTTACCGCGAAATTGGCCGGTACTGAGCGCGGTATTACTGAGCCAACGCCGACCTTCTCGGCCGCCTTTGGCGCTGCGTTCCTGACTCTGCATCCTACTCAGTATGCCGAAGTCTTGGTGAAACGCATGCAAGCGGCAGGCGCAGAAGCTTACTTGGTCAACACTGGCTGGAACGGCACAGGTAAGCGGATCTCAATTCAAGATACACGCGGCATCATCGATGCGATCCTGGATGGCTCATTTGACAATGCAGAAACCAAGCAGTTGCCGGTGTTCAATCTAGAGGTACCGCTGGACTTGCCAGGTGTGGATAAAGAGATCCTCGACCCACGTGAAACCTACGTCGACCCACTACAGTGGGAGAGCAAGGCCGCGGACTTGGCTGAGCGCTTTATCAAGAACTTTGCCCAATACACTGATAATGATGAGGGTAAGGCACTGGTTGCTGCAGGGCCGCAGCTGGACTAGAAAATTGATAACCTGATTACAAGCCCTTCTTTTGAAGGGCTTTTTTTGTTGCCGTGTCATCAAATCTGTTCCAATCTATACAGCACAGGAACCCAATCAGAACCCACACAAGGATGCGCTGGAAATGAAGAAATGGCTTGTCATCGTTGTGATTGCCCTGGTTGTGCTGATTGGCGCGGCGGTCACATCCTTGTGGCTGTTACCAGTCAAGCACAAAACCACCTTGGTCAATCACCTGCTTGAGCCCTACCAATTGAGTGTTGAGCGCGTCGATTATACCCCGCCGTATCAGCTTCAGGTTGAGGGGCTGCGCAGTATTGAGTACGACTTGTATCTGCCTTCTGCAACGGTATGGCTCAACCCTTCGTTGGTGCATAACCGACAGATCATCATCGACAGCGTACTGATTGAGGGCATTCAGCTCAATGATCGCCAGCAACTGCGCTCTCTGCCAGTGTTTAACCCAAGGTTCCTTGAGCAGGTCAAGTTTCATCAACTGGCCCTTAAGCACGTTGATATCGATTTTTCGGGTTGGATCTTACGCGATGCCAGCCTGCAGATCGCCGAGCCAACCTGGCGACATCAACACCAGTGGCTGCCTTATGGTGATATCCAGTTTCAGGCCGATCAGGTCTATATCGAGGGCGAAGCATTAAATAACGCCCTGCTCCATGTCGTCCATCAACCTGAAAAAAGCACTGTTTACGGCGCGTCGTTTGAATGGAATGAGGCCAGGTTCAGTGGTCAGGCAGAGCGCCTTAACGATCAGTGGTCACTGGCCAATGTCACTATAAATCAGCTTAACCTCGACCTCAGCGAAGAGGATTCGATGTCGCACTTTTCCCAGCTGATTGAGGGCTTTGAAATCAACTATATCAATAGCTTAGATCTGATTAATAGCCAAATAATCACTAAGATCGCCCAAGCGGAAAATCTTAACCTTTCGATCGAATCGATCCAATTGGATCAACCCCTTAGCAATCAGCAGCAAGGCTATTTGTCCTTCGATGCCGATCTATTGGTTATTGACGATTTAAGCTTTGTCAGTCCGCGCAGCCGGGTCAATTTTTCCCCACAGCTGATTGAGATTGAAGAGTGGGACAGCGATCTCTGGCAAGGGCGTGTACAGGTCTCTGGGCTTTGGTCACCAGTAGACCTAAAGCTCAATAAGCTGCACATTTCGGGGATTAAGCTGTTAGAGCAAACCGAACAAGCGGCGAACGAGCTAATTAGTAAATTTAATAAAGTCAGAAACTTAAGCATTAAAGATTTAGCCGTTTCACGCTCACAGCTGGTCCAAGTCGAGCAAGCACCGTTCTGGCAGTTATCTGGACTTAACATCAGAGGTAGCGATATGGTGCTCAAGCAAGATGGCGCTTGGGGACTGTGGCAAGGACAAACGGAGCTGTCGGTCAATAGCGCCAGCTTTGACACGATTATCGCCACCCAAGGCATTGTTGAGCTGGCGACCATCGACCAAAAAATGCAGCTCAAGCGGCTGTTTATTCCACTCGAACAAGGCTATCTCGATGCCTCGGGCACACGTCACCTCACCGAGCGCAATCAGCCTTGGCAGCTTGATTTCACCATTGATGGCTTGCCTTTTTCTGCTCTTGAGCCATTTACCAAGCTGCCGTTCGACGTTGAGGGGCTGCTGGATATTCAGGGTGATCTCAAGGGGCTTAGCAGTGACTGGGAGTTGCTGCGTTACTCGATTGATGGGCACATTGACGCGGGGCTGCGTAGCGGGCGTTTTCAACATCACGCGTCCGTCGATGGTCAGGATAAAACGCTTGAGCAAGACTTCGAGCTCGATGGGTTTTATGCCAACTTTAATCGTGGCCGAATGAGTTTTGATACCAAACAACTCAGCGGGCCCAATCTCTCGGGACAGTTTCGTGGCTTGTATGACTGGGTGGAGCCCAAAGCCACCTCAGTGCTACTTGAGCTAGCGATCGAGTGCGAGCAGTGGCAGATTGATCTGCTCAGTGGTGACACTCAGATTGAAGCAATCTGCCATGAAGCTAATTAGTTGCTCTCGACAGATCCCTCACACCAGGTAATTCGGCAGTAGCATGTAAGTGCCTACAAACTCCACAGATGGCGTATCGCCACTATAGATGGTCACGCTGATCACGATGCGCGCCTTGCGCCCCGTGGCCAATCGGTCCAAATCACCCGAAATCCCATCGAGTGAGGTTTGAGCAACCGGGCTTTGGGTCACCGGATGGCGATAGCGGATCTGGCTATCTGCCAGCACAATATCCGCCATCAGGTTGCGCTCTTTCATCAGTAGCCAGGTCATGCCCCAGCCGGTCAAGGTCGCTAGGGTGAAAGCCGAGCCTGCAAACATGGCGTTGTGTGGGTTTAGATTAGGGTTTAGCTGGGCACAACATTCAAACTGATAGCCAGTGTACTGATTGATTTTAATGCCCATCTTGTCGCTGATTGGGATCTGCTGCTCCCAGCGCTGCTGCAACTCGTGACACCACTCGGGCTTGCGCAGCACGTTGGCCATCAAATCCAGAGGCTTGACCATCTGTTGGTGACGCACTGGGCCGCGCTCATCACTGAGCTCACCGCGAGGCTCAAAACCATTCTTCTGATAAAAGGCAATCGCATCCTCGCGCGCATTACACACCAGGCGCTTCACTCCCTCCTGACGCGCCAAGGATTCAAGCGCGACTAAGATCAGTGAGCCCATGCCTTTATTGCGCCGATTGGGTTTCACCGCCATAAAACGGATTTGTCCCTCGTTGTCGGGAGTAATGTACAAGCGCCCAATCGCCATTGGTCGCCCACGGCTGTCGGTGATCATGCGATGAAAGCTCATCGAGTCATACTCATCACGCTCCGAGCCGAGCGGCATCCGCCATGGCTCACGCAGAACTTGCCAGCGAAACTGAAAGTATTTGTTGAGCTGATTGTCGGTTTTGGGCGTGATCAGTTTAAACATACTCTTCCTTTAGACGTTGTCCTGAACCAATTATTTTCGAAACCAATAGTCGGCTTACACCTGCAACCAGAAAGTCACTGGGCCATCATTGACCAAGCCAACCTTCATGTCTGCAGCGAAACAGCCACGCTGTGTCGGTAATACTAACTCACATTGGTCGGCAAAGTAGTCGTACAAGCGCTCGGCATCCGCTGGTGCAGCGCCGCGGGAGAAGCCCGCACGAGTGCCTTTTTTGGTGTCAGCCGGCAGGGTAAACTGCGACACCACTAACACCTCGCCCTCAACCTGCTTGACGTTGAGGTTCATCTTGCCTTCATCATCTTCAAACACACGATAGCTCGTGACTCGCTCCATTAAGCGCTTGGCCTTGGCCTCATCATCGCCTTTTTCAACCCCCAGCAGGACCAACAGCCCCTGGTTGATCTCACCTACTACTTCACCCTCGACGCGGACGCTGGCCTCACTCACCCTCTGAATCAAAGCGATCACGGTTTACCTCTTGTTTGTCATGTTCTTGTTTACTAGAACTTTGTATATCATATTCATGTTGCATCGAGTGTACCATGCTTGGCGCCGCACTCCAGTATGCTCGCTCACCGAGCGCCGCCGTGATTTCGGCGCCGAACAAGACAATCAACCAACACAGATAAACCCAAACAAACAAAATAGGGATCGCCGCAATCGCGCCGTAGATCAGCTGATACGACGGGAACATGGTGATATAAGTGGCAAATCCCTTTTTACTCAGCTCAAACAGTAATGCCGCCACCAGCGCGCCAACCAGGGCGTGGTGAAAACGGATTTTTTTATTCGGCACCACAAGATAGAGCACGACAAAGGCGGCAGTGGATAAAATCAAGGGTAAGCGACGCAGCAAGACATTGTACGCGCCGGAGGCGACTTCATTATTGAGTATCGCCAGTGAGGTGACATAAGAGGTGGCAGCAAGGCTCGCCCCCATCAAAATCGGCCCTAGGGTTAAGATCATCCAGTAAATGGAAAACGAGATGATCGCTCGGCGCTTTTTCTTGACCCGCCAGATGTAATTTAGATTTTTGTCGATGTTTGAGATCAGCATCATCGCCGCGACAAACAGCGCAGCACCACCCACCGCGGTCATCTTACCGGTATTAGCAATAAACTCAGACAGTGCCGAGCGCACTGCTTGCCCAGCTGCCGGCACAAAATGAGTGATGACAAAGTCTTGAATCGCCTCTCCGGCATCGGAGAATATCGCAAAGGTCGATAGCACCGACAACAGCACCGTGGCCAGTGGCACCACCGATAGCAAGGTAATGTAAGCTAAGTAGCCCGCATTCACATTGACACGATCGTGGTGCATCCGCCGCCCTAGGTAACGCACAAAGTGGTAATACGGCACAAGCCGATTCTCAATACTGGGACTTAACTTATTTCTCATCCACCTCATCCATGATTCTCTATCACGCTCTCGACCGACAAATTAGTCCACTGCTACGCGGCCTGCTCTCAGTATGGCGTGACTGCCTCGTTTTTGCACCGTCATGACTTTCATCGTCGCAAGCCGATACACTCAACTATACTTGTTCAGTCTAACTCATTCTAATCGAAAGGAAATCGATATGCGTGCCATCTCTGCCCTGCTGTTTCTATCCCTGATGCTCACCGGCTGCTCCTCCACCTACTATGCCGCTATGGAGCAGGTCGGCTATCACAAACGCGACATCATGGTCGACCGAGTCGAAGACGCCAAAACCGCCCAACAAGACGCGCAGCAAGAGTTCACCAGCGCGCTTGAGGCACTCTCCGCTTTAACCAATTTCGACGGTGGTGAGCTTGAGAGCGCCTACAACGACATCAACAGTCGCTACGAGGCCAGTGAGGCCGCCGCCGAAGACGTGCGCGACCGTATCAAGGGCATCGAGGATGTCTCCGACGCCCTATTCGCCGAATGGAATGAAGAACTCGAACTCTACACCAACGACAACCTGCGCCGCTCGAGCGAGCAGCAACTACGCACCACCCAGTCATCCTACCAAACCATGCTCAGCGCCATGAAGCGCGCCGAACAAAAGATGACCCCCGTCCTCAACACCCTAAGAGACAACACCCTCTACCTAAAACACAACCTCAACGCCTCAGCCATCGGCTCACTACAGGGCGAGTTTATGAGCTTAGAAAATGACATCGAACTCGCAATCCAACAAATGAACGCGGCGATTGCGGAATCTGATAAGTTCATCGCCCAACTGAAAAAATAGAGGCGAGAGGCGAGAGGCGAGAGGCGAGAGGCGAGAGGCGAGAGGCGAGAGGCGAGAGGCGAGAGGCGAGAGGCGAGAGGCGAGAGGCGAGAGGCGAGAAAATTTCCCAACCTCTTTCACTGCTGTCAAGTGTTACACCACCTCGAGCGCAGCGTACTCGCAGTGAAACGATCTCGACTCTCGCCTCTAAAAAAAGAGCCCCAGGTATAAAAACCTAGGGCTCATTTCTAAAAGCGTTCAGCTAGACGAAAGGATTATTTCGCCGCGCGAGAAGCGCGCTTACGGTCGCTTTCCGTTAGGAATTTCTTACGGATGCGGATGCTTTCAGGGGTTACTTCTACTAGCTCGTCTTCATCAATGAACTCTAGTGCTTGCTCTAGAGTGTGCTTGATTGGCGGAGTAAGAACCTGAGCGTCATCAGTACCTGATGCACGAACGTTGGTTAGCTGCTTACCTTTCAGAGCGTTAACCGTTAGGTCGTTGTCGCGGCTGTGAATACCGATAACCATGCCTTCGTAAACCTCAACACCGTGACCGATGAATAGGCGGCCACGTTCTTGTAGGTTGAACAGTGCGTTGGTTAGAGCTTTACCTGCCGCGTTAGCGATCAGTACGCCGTTGATACGCTGACCGATGTTACCGCCTTTGTGTGGGCCGTAGCTGTCGTATGTATGGTAAAGAAGACCAGAGCCTGAAGTCAGGGTCATAAACTCAGTTTGGAAACCGATCAGGCCACGAGATGGCATGATGAAGTCCATACGCACACGACCTTTGCCGTCTGGTGCCATGTCTTTCAGTTCACCCTTACGCAGACCGATGTTCTCCATGATGCCGCCTTGGTGCTCTTCAAGAACGTCAATCGTTACCGTTTCAAACGGTTCCATTAGCTGACCATCAACTTCTTTGATGATTACCTCTGGACGAGATACTGCTAGCTCGAAGCCTTCGCGACGCATGTTTTCGATCAGGATCGATAGGTGAAGCTCACCACGGCCTGATACGCGGAATTTGTCTGGATCGTCAGTTTGCTCAACGCGTAGTGCAACGTTGTGTACCAGCTCTTTCTCTAGACGCTCAAGGATGTTACGTGACGTTACGAACTTACCTTCTTTACCCGCAAACGGAGACGTGTTTACCTGGAAAGTCATGGTTACCGTTGGCTCATCCACCGATAGTGGTGGCAGCGCTTCAACATCGCCTTGTGCACAAACAGTGTCAGAGATTTTCAGCTCGCCAAGACCTGTGATCGCGATGATGTCGCCCGCAGCTGCTTGGTCAACGTCGTGACGCTCAAGGCCAAGGTAGCCTTGGACTGTACCCACTTTACCGTTGCGTGTGTTACCGTCAGCGCCAACAACAGTTACTTGTTGGTTTGGCTTGATAGTACCGCGAGTAACACGGCCAACACCGATAACACCTAGGTATGAGCTGTAGTCAAGCTGAGAGATTTGCATCTGAAGTGGGCCGTCTAGGTCAACTTCTGGTGCTGCTACTTCTTCAACGATAGTTTCGAATAGCGGCTCCATGTTCTCGCCCGTTTCGCCTTCTTCTCTGGTTGCCCAGCCGTTCAGTGCTGATGCGTAAACCACTTGGAAGTCTAGCTGCTCGTCGGTTGCACCTAGGTTATCGAATAGGTCGAATACTTGGTCCATAACCCAATCAGGGCGTGCACCTGGGCGGTCAATCTTGTTGATAACCACGATTGGCTTTAGGCCGTGAGCGAATGCTTTTTGCGTCACGAAGCGAGTCTGAGGCATTGGGCCGTCAACTGCGTCTACGATCAGCAGTACACAATCAACCATCGACATAATACGTTCTACTTCACCACCGAAGTCCGCGTGTCCTGGAGTATCTACGATGTTAATACGGTAGTCGTTCCAGTTGATGGCAGTGTTTTTCGCCAGAATGGTAATACCACGCTCTTTCTCGATGTCGTTCGAGTCCATTACGCGCTCTTCTTGTTCGCCGCGAGACTCAAGCGTACCAGACTGCTGAAGCAGCTTATCTACAAGGGTCGTTTTACCGTGGTCAACGTGCGCGATAATCGCGATGTTTCTCAATTTATCAATCTGTGGAGTTGCCATGAATTTGCTTCACTCAGGTGGAGTCGCCGCTCAGTTATCGCTTAATTTCCCTCTCTATTTCAGCGGGAGTGGATAGCTGGCCACGAGTTTGATTAAAAAAACGGCCGTTAATGTACCAGATTTTGCTAAGAATCGCACGAATATGTGATCTATAACCCGTTGCTTTGATGAGCATAGAAGACGGCGGAAGTTTTCGCCGTGAATATTGTGGGTTTGGATTGACATCTTTCGCCATAGAGTGCTGAATAGTTGCACTAGATTGGTACAAAACAGTGCAAACATTACGCACATGCACCAATCTGGTGCACTAGCTTTCAATAATGGTGCAACCGTTTGCTTCACGATGAAGCGCAAAATCACAAGTTATTGAAATTTAAGGAATTGAAAAGTTGGCACGATTTTGGCTTTAAGAAAAACCAGCATCGAGTAGACCATATTTAGACACTATTCAATGCTGGATTCCAAGAATCGAGTCATACACGCTTTAAATACACTGGAGGTTATCCAAGATGTCAGTTGAAAACGTTCTATCGCTGATCCAAGAAAACGAAGTTAAATTTGTTGACCTACGCTTTACTGATACAAAAGGTAAAGAGCAACACGTTTCTATCCCTGCACACCAAGTTGACGCAGACTTCTTTGAAGAAGGTAAAATGTTCGACGGTTCTTCAGTAGCAGGCTGGAAAGGTATCAATGAGTCAGACATGGTAATGATGCCAGACGCGGCTTCTGCTGTTCTTGACCCATTCACTGAAGAAGCAACTCTTAACATTCGTTGTGACATCCTAGAACCTGACACAATGCAAGGTTACGACCGTGACCCACGCTCTATCGCTCACCGCGCTGAAGACTACATGCGCGCTACTGGTATCGCAGACACCGTTCTGATCGGTCCTGAGCCAGAGTTCTTCCTATTCGACGACGTTAAGTTCAACACTGACATGTCTGGTTCTTTCTTTAAGATCGACGACATCGAAGCGGCTTGGAACACAGGTACTGACTTCGAAGAAGGTAACAAAGGTCACCGTCCAGGCGTTAAAGGTGGTTACTTCCCAGTAGCTCCAGTTGACTCTTCACAAGACATCCGCTCTGCAATGTGTCTAATCATGGAAGAGATGGGTCTTGTTGTTGAAGCGCACCACCACGAAGTGGCGACTGCGGGTCAGAACGAAATCGCGACTCGTTTCAACACGCTAACCACTAAAGCTGACGAAATCCAAATCTACAAGTACGTTGTACACAACGTTGCTCACGCATTTGGTAAGACGGCGACATTCATGCCTAAGCCACTCGTTGGTGACAACGGCAGCGGTATGCACGTTCACCAATCTCTAGCGAAAGACGGTGTTAACCTATTCGCTGGCGACAAGTACGGCGGTCTATCTGAAACTGCACTTTACTACATCGGCGGTGTGATCAAGCACGCTAAAGCAATCAACGCTTTCGCCAACGCTTCTACTAACTCATACAAGCGTCTAGTACCAGGCTTCGAAGCGCCAGTTATGCTAGCTTACTCAGCACGTAACCGTTCTGCTTCTATCCGTATCCCAGTGGTACCAAGCCCGAAAGCACGTCGTATCGAGCTACGCTTCGGTGATCCATCAGCGAACCCATACCTATGTTTCGCAGCAATGCTTATGGCTGGTCTTGACGGTATCAAGAACAAGATCCACCCAGGCGAAGCGATGGATAAAGACCTTTACGACCTACCTGCAGAAGAAGCAGCAGAAATCCCAACAGTGGCTTACTCACTAAAAGAAGCGCTAGACGAACTAGACGCTGACCGTGAGTTCCTAACCGCTGGCGGCGTATTCTCTGACGACTTCATCGATTCATACATCGAGCTTAAGTCGCAAGACGTTGAGCAAGTAAACATGACAACTCACCCACTTGAGTTCGAACTTTACTACTCTGTATAAGATCGCTTGATGTAAGCCGGATTGGTTTATGTTATTCAAAGGCTCGCCGTTTTGGCGGGCCTTTTTAGTTTTTAGAGGCGAGAGTCGAGAATCGAGAGGCGAGGTGGTGGAGCACGCAGCGCTTGCCCGACGTTTTGTAAATCACCTCTCGCTTCAAGCCCGAGTCTCTTTAAAAACTCACAAAGCCCAAAAAACTCATCTGCAAGAATGACAACCCATCCACACCCACAAATCCCCCTCGCTTCTCGCCTCTCGATTCTCGCCTCTGCTCTTCCGCCTCTGCCGAGAATCGGCGCGCTTATTGCATTGTTAACCCCATACAGGTGCATCTAGATCAAATCAGCGTAAAGTCGCTGTCTTAGATAAGCGATTTTGCTTTCTCTCACCATAATGATGCGCCATACTTGATGCAAGCGCACCAAAATAGTGCATGAGTCATTAGCTCATCCTCTCAAGTACAAGGAAGCAGTAGTGAATAGCGAACTCAGTCAGGCGATTCTTAATAATGTTGTTACCGCGACCATGATGCTCGATGAGCACCTTGTGGTGCGCCATGCTAACCCTGCTGCAGAGCAGTTGTTTGGTCAAAGCGCTAAGCGCCTTTTAGAGCAGCCGCTTTCTAAGCTGATCCAGCATGCCTCGCTTGACCTTGCCCTGCTCACTCAGCCTCTGCAGACCGGGCAAAGCATGACCGATAGCGACGTCACGTTTGTGGTGGATGGTCGACCGCTGATGCTTGAGGTTACCGCAAGCCCTGTGTCATGGCAGCGTGAGTTGATGCTGCTGATTGAGATGCGCAAGATTGACCAGCAGCGCCGACTCACCCAAGAACTCAATCAGCATGCCCAGCAGCAGGCAGCCAAGCTTCTAGTGCGTGGCCTTGCCCATGAGATTAAAAACCCTTTAGGCGGCCTGCGCGGGGCAGCACAGCTGCTTGAGCGTGCCCTGCCGGAGGAAGGTCTCAAAGAGTACACCCATATTATTATCGAGCAGGCTGACCGCCTGCGCGCCTTGGTGGATCGCCTGCTTGGCCCACAAAAGCCCGGTAAAAAACAGCAAGAAAATGTTCACCTAATCCTTGAGAAAGTGCGTCAATTGGTCGAGCTCGAGGTGGGCTCCGATGTGGTGATTGAGCGTGATTATGACCCAAGCTTGCCGGATATTCTGATGAATGCGGATCAGGTTGAGCAAGCCCTGCTTAATATTGTCAGCAATGCCGGGCAAATTCTCAAGAAGCAGGAGCATGGCCTGATCACCATTCGCACCAGAACGGTGCATCAAGCCAATATTCACGGTAAGCGCCATAAATTAGCTGCGCGCATCGAGGTGATTGACAACGGGCCTGGGATCGCGTCTGAGCTGCAAGATACCCTGTTTTATCCGATGGTCAGCGGCCGCGAGGGCGGCACCGGGCTAGGACTGTCCATCGCACAGAATTTGATCGACCAGCACCAGGGTAAGATTGATGTCGAGAGCTGGCCGGGTAGAACCATTTTTACTATTTATTTGCCGATTTAACGCTACCTGCCGGGATCAGACGCAATAGAATTCAATTAAAAATTATCACAATGTCAGTGAGCAAGTTTGAGGACGAGAATTATGAGTAAAGGATATGTGTGGGTTGTTGATGATGACAGCTCTATCCGCTGGGTAATGGAGAAGACCCTCTCCTCCGCCAATATCCGCTGCGAAACCTTCGCCGACGGTGAAAGTGTCCTGCTCGCGCTTGAGCGCGAGACCCCTGATGTACTGGTCTCAGACATCCGTATGCCAGGGATAGACGGTATCGAGCTTCTGCAACAGATCCATTCACAAAGTCCAGAGCTGCCCGTCATCATTATGACCGCGCACTCGGATCTCGATGCGGCCGTCAACGCCTATCAAAAAGGTGCATTTGAGTACCTGCCTAAGCCGTTTGATGTCGATGAGACCTTGAACCTGGTTGAGCGTGCCCTCGCCCATCGCCAAGAGCAGCGCCAAGAGTCGATGAAAGACGAGCTTGATACCAGCACGCCAGAGATCATTGGTGAAGCGCCAGCAATGCAAGAGGTCTTTCGCGCGATTGGCCGACTATCTCGCTCATCAATCTCAGTGTTGATTAACGGTGAATCCGGGACTGGTAAAGAACTGGTTGCTCACGCCCTCCATCGCCATAGCCCACGGGCACAAAAACCCTTTATCGCCCTCAACATGGCGGCAATCCCGAAAGATTTGATCGAGTCAGAGCTGTTCGGTCATGAGAAAGGTGCGTTTACCGGTGCGAATAGCGTGCGCCAAGGTCGCTTTGAGCAGGCCAACGGCGGTACTTTATTCTTGGATGAGATTGGTGACATGCCGCTCGATATCCAGACGCGACTTCTGCGTGTGCTTGCTGATGGTCAGTTTTACCGCGTTGGTGGCCACTCGGCAATTAAAGTCGATGTGCGCATTGTCGCTGCGACCCACCAGAACCTTGAGAAACTGGTGCATAAGGGAGACTTCCGTGAGGACTTATTCCATCGCCTGAATGTTATCCGTGTACAGATCCCAGCTCTGCGCGAGCGCAAGCAAGACATCGAGCAATTGACGCTGCATTTTCTCAAACGCGCCGCCGATGAGCTTGGCGTGGACAGCAAGACCCTCCACCCTTCAACGATCGAAGTGCTCAACCGCCTCGATTGGCCAGGCAACGTTCGTCAGCTAGAGAACGTGTGTCGCTGGCTGACCGTCATGGCCAGTGGCAGCGAAATCCTGCCCAACGACCTACCAAGTGAGCTAATCGAAGAGAAATCAACCCTCAGCACCCCAGGCTCAGGCTCATGGCAAACCCAACTAGCCAGTTGGGCCAAAAGCTCCATCGCCCAAGGCGACTCCGACATCCTCTCGGTTGCCTTGCCAGAGTTCGAGCGCATTCTTCTAGAAGCTGCCCTAGAACACACCAACGGCCACAAGCAAGAAGCGGCGAAAGTGCTTGGTTGGGGGCGTAATACGTTGACGCGTAAGCTTAAAGAACTCTATTAAAATCGGAGGCGAGAGGCGAGAGGCGAGAGGCGAGAGGCGAGAGGCGAGAGGCGAGAGGCGAGAAAGTTTTCCAACCCCGACTACCGCTGCCAAGTGTTTCACCCTCTCGAGCGAAGCGTTCTCGCAGTGAAACGATCTCGACTCTCGCTTCTGATCCCGCTGCGCAAACGTTTACCTCCCCGCCCGCCGCGAATAACGCTGTTACGACAGCCATGAATCTGATATATCCCTGTATTTTACGGTCAATTGCGCCTCAGCGCGCTATACCTTAATTACGATTGACTTTATTTAAATAGCTGCAGGGATAACTCCAATGATCAATAAACGCCTTCCTCTTACCGATCTCCATCGTCATCTTGATGGGAATATTCGTACTCAGACTATTCTAGAGCTGGGCCAGCAGTTTGGAATCGACTTGCCGGGGCATGATGTGGCGAACCTGACGCCGCATGTACAGATTGTTGAGGCTGAGCCGTCTTTGGTGGCGTTTTTGAGTAAGCTTGATTGGGGAGTGGCGGTGCTGGGTGACCTGGATGCGTGTCGCCGCGTGGCGTATGAGAATGTTCAAGATGCGCTGAACGCGCAGATTGATTACGCCGAGCTGCGCTTCTCGCCTTACTACATGGCGATGAAGCACCAACTGCCTATCGCAGGCGTGGTTGAGGCGGTGGTTGATGGGGTTCAAGCTGGGGTGCGTGATTTTGGCGTGCAAGCTAACCTGATTGGCATCATGAGCCGCACTTTTGGCACCGAAGCCTGTCAGCAAGAGCTTGATGGCCTGCTGACTCAACGTGATCACTTGGTGGCTATTGATCTTGCGGGTGATGAACTTGGTCAACCTGGCGAGCAGTTTGTTTCTCACTTTAAGCAAGTGCGCGATGCTGGCCTTGCCGTCACAGTCCACGCCGGTGAAGCGGCTGGCCCTGAGAGCATGTGGCAAGCCATCGAGCAGCTCGGCGCAACCCGCATCGGCCATGGCGTCAAAGCGATTCAAGACCCAAAACTTATGGACTACCTCGCCAAGCACCGCATCGGCATCGAGTCGTGCCTAACTTCAAACATCCAAACCAGCACGGTCGAGTCCCTCGCCACCCACCCACTCAAGACCTTCCTTGAGCACGGCGTTATGGCGTGTATCAACACCGACGACCCAGCCGTCGAAGGCATCGAGCTACCCCACGAATATCAAGTAGCCGCACCAAAGGCCGGATTATCAGCCGCCCAAATCGAGCAGGCGCAGATTAACGGGTTGGAACTGGCGTACTTGTCTCAAAGTGAAAAAATCTCTCTTCGAGAGAGAGTCGAGAATCGAGAGGCGAGAGGCGAGGAAAAATAAAAGCGAGAAGCGAGAAGCGAGAAGCGAGAAGCGAGAAGCGAGAAGCGAGAAGCGAGAAGCGAGAAGCGAGAAGCGAGAAGCGAGAAGCGAGAAGCGAGAAGCGAGAAGCGAGAAGCGAGAAAATTCTCCAACTCAGACAACCGCTGTCAAGTGTTCCACCATCTCGAGCGAAGCGTTCTCGCAGGGCAAAGCCCGATCTCGCCTCTCGCCTCTGGAAATCAATAGATTTCCAATGGTTGATTATAAGCCGCCGCCGTACGCGCCTCTTCCAACGCCGTGCCTGGTTCATTGCCGTAGCCGAACAGGGCGTTGAGCATTTGTTCGCTTTCGGCGGTGAGGACTAGGATCTCAATCCGGCGGTTGACTGGACTGGTTGGGTTGTCGGCATCGAGCAGCATGGTGTCGGACATCGCAGTGATTTTTGATACCCGCTCGGTTGGCATGCCGCCATATTCAAGCACTGCACGGGCTCGTTGGGCGCGTTGTCCGGAAAGGACCCAGTTGTTGCCAGATGAACGGCGGTCAAACGCGGTTGAGTCGGCGTGACCGGAGATCATTAATGAGTTTTCAACCGTGGTGAACACGGGTGCTAGGGCAAGTAACAGATCCTCGAAGAAGTGAGTAAACTGAGCGCCACCGCGGCGGAACATCGGTTTTTCATCACCGTCATTGATCAGTACTCGCAACCCCTGTGGCACAATCTCTACCTGAACATGCTCACTGACATGTAAGTTAGCACTGTATTGATCGATAAACTCACCCAATATCGTCATCTGCTCTTGGTTGTCGTAACGTCCTGGGATCAAAGCTAAGCTCTCTGTACCGATACCACCGAAGTTATTGCTATCGCCATCTTTAACCTGAATGGTCAGACTATTGCCCAAGTTTTCAGGGTTGCTTGGCACCGCACTAATCTGATCGGGCAGCGCACTACCGCCAAAGTCGATCGCCATTGGGCTGTTATTATTAAAGCTTTCATCAACCGCAATTAGGTCTGGGTTGCCGGCCAGTTTGCCGACAATCCGCTGCTTCTCATCCTCTGTGGTGACCTGAAGTACCCACATCACCATAAAGAAGGCCATCATCGCGAGGGTAAAGTCGGCAAAGGCGACTTTCCACGCACTACTGTTCGAGCTCTCAGTGCTGCGGCGTCGGGGTCGACGCACAATGATATTTTGGGTAGGACTACGCATTATTGGAACACTCGCTGAGTTACCCAACTCTCCATCTCAGAGAAGGTCGGCTTGACATCCAGCAGGATCAACTTACGACCTGCATCCACAGACACCAACGAAGACTTGCCCGTCGCGTACGCCACTAAGATGGCGCGCACACACTCATAGGCTGAAATCTCACGCTTGATCTTCTTCGCCATCGCAGCACTGATTGGCTCGAACACACAGTAACAGAAGAAGATACCCAAAAAGGTCCCCACCAGTGCCGCTGCAACACTGATACCAATCTGCGCCATATCGGCATCGATATTAGTCATGGTGATCACAATCCCCATCACCGCAGCAAGAATCCCAAAGCCCGGCATCGCTTCCGCTAGACGGTGCATACTGCGCGATGGGCTGAGCATATCATCTTCAATCGCTAGGATTTCTTGCTCAAGCATACCCTCCAGCTCATGACCTGAGATCTTACCCATCGCTAGCAAACGGAAGTTATCACAGATAAACACCACCAAGCCCGGGTGCTCCATGATCTCTGGGTAAGCCAGGAATAAGCTGCTCTGATCCGGCTCTTCAATGTGCTCATCCAACGCTCGCATACCGCCAATTCGCACTTGTTCCAGCAGGTGGTGCATCAAAGACAGCAGTTCTTGATACAAACGACGCTCATCTCTCTTCACCCCAATCGAAGTGCCTTGACGCCACATCTCGACGATCACATGGCGTGGGTTACCCAAGATAACTGCGCCAATACCTGCGCCCAAAATGATCGCCAGCTCTGCTGGTTGCCACATGGTGTTGAGGTAGCCGCCGGCAGCGACATAGCCACCGAACACGCCAAATACAATGACCAGTATCCCAATAATTTGTTGCATGATTTTTCCTCTATAATTGTTGCTTGATCATCGTTTGCAGATTATTCAGTGCTGCTTTATGTAACTGACAGACGCGAGCCTCAGTCAGACCCACCACCATGGCGATCTCTTTAAGGCTCAGCTCTTTTAGGTAATACAAACTTAAAATGATTTGTTCTCGTTCTGGTAATTTGCCCAGTGCATAGCGGATCAAATCCTGGTCTATTAACTGGCGCGTGCCATCCTCGATGCTCTCAGGGTGATACCCTTCACCGTTCTGCTCTATCAAGCTATCCAGGCTTTGCAGCTCCTCCGCTTGACTGACCGACAACAGGTGATGGTACTCTTTACTGGTTAAACCGAGCTCAGCTAAGATCTCGTGCTCACTCGGCTCACGAGAGAGTTTCTTGGTTAGGACTTTGAGCTTGTTCATCAGATCGTGCGCTTGCTGACGCAGTTGGCGTGGTCGCCAATCGCGTCGACGCAGCTCATCTAAGATCGCCCCGCGGACACGCCTTGAGGCAAACAGCCCAAAATTCTCATCGGGCTCACCATAGCGGCGCAGCGCTTCCAAAAGCCCCATCAGGCCCAACTGCTCCATATCATCGGCGCCAACCGCCGCACTGCAGTGTGGTCTGAGTTGATTAACGATGCGCTTGACCAGCGGCAGATAATCCCTCAGTACCTCGCTTTCGCTGCGGGCTGCGGGCTTGGGCTGAATATCGATATATTCCTCGGGTAAACTACACTGAGCATCCAGCATGATTCGCTCCTACTTACTGCAGAACCAACTTAGTAAACAGCACATCGGTGATGCCATGCTGATAGCCATTTTGTGCCAGCGTGCTGGTTAGATGAGCCTTAACCTTGCGCTGCAACTCTTCAATGTCATCCATCTCACGCATCTCTTCGTACGAGGTCTGGCTGAACATCTTCAAAAGCACGTTATTGACGATGGGTCGATAATCGTGCAATTCCTCATGCGCGCGTTCGCTCATGGTTTTTATGTCCAGCTCAAGCAGTAGGTAGTGCATACGCTCATCACCATTGAGCGAGATAACAAACTTATCCAATGGCATAAAGTGCGCACGACTCTCGTCGCTCTTCGAGCCAAATATCCCCTGACCGCTATTGATGCGGTTATCCATCATCGAGTAGGTACCCACGGCGGTAACCGCCACCAGAGCGGCGGCAACAAGACCGGCCAGAAGCACTTTGGCCGTCGGGTGATTAAAGTTGATCATGGTGTCATCCTTAGATAATTCGTGTAATTCGATGGTCCTCAGGACCGGAAGTGAGCAAGTTGGAGTCTTGCCAGTTCGACTCAGCGATCAGATGCTCGCTAACGAATAGAGGCTCACCCTGCTCTTGGGGTTGATCACTGACATCAACATCGACGCTGGCCCCGGCCAGCTGCTTGGTTTCCAAGTCCGTGCGCAGGCGCTCTGCCTGAGAAGAGATCGCCTCTCTTAGCGTTGGATCGCTAGCAAACAGTTGCACATGCACCTTGTGATTTTCGACCTTAACCGACAGTTCCAAGGTACCTAGGTGCGGCGGGTCGAGACGAATGCGCGCCTGAGAGATATCTTGATTCATCTGCATCTGCACTCGGTCTTTCAGTACCGAGAGCATCTGCTGACCCCAAGCCTGCTTGTTTTCATCGACCTTAATTGGCGCCCACTCAGCTTGCGTGCTCTGCACCTCCCCAGTGGCTTGGGCGGTGCTGGTAAAGTTGCCTGTTTGCGCCATCAGCATCGAGAGTGAGGCTTGATTGTTGGTAGGTTGCAATAGCTCTGGGTTGTTGAACTCAGAGCGAACTGGCACCATAGCGTTGGCCATCATCCGCTCGAGTGCTTGCGAGAAGTTCAGCGAATGATGCTCGCCCTGAGCGCCCGACATCGTTTGGTTATGACCAGCTTGGCCCAGCATCACATCGACGCTTTGCAGGCCATCCGCGCGGCGCATCATCTGCACCAGTTGCTGCTGCACCTCACCATCAAACTGACTCGCGATTGAGATAACGCGAAACTGCCCTTCTGGGGTCAACTGCGCCCAAAACGGCTCGTCTTGGTTAAATTGCCAATCCTCTTGCTCAGCCAGGTGTTTGAGCTGATCGTAAAGGTCGAACCAATACTCACCCTCTTGGCTGCTCGGCAGCTCAGTGATGCCGAGCAGCTCAGCAAAACTCAGCTCAGAATGCCCGCCTGAACTCACCTGACTACTGACACCAGATGGCGCAGCCGAACTGGCACCTGCGGCACTGACCGTGCTCATAGCCCACTCCTTTCTACTTGATCGTAGCCCTGTAGGCCTTCGCGCTGGTTATGCAGCCGTGCTAGAGTCTCCCCAATGCGCTGCTTCTCTTCATCACAGCGTTCAATCGCCTGACTGTGCTGGGTGCGCAGCTGAGCAATATCACGTTGTAGCCTTTGGGCCATCTGCGGGTGCTGCTTGAGATGCTCAAGTACCTGACGGATCTTGAGATCCAAACTGCGCAGCTTCTGCCACTCTTTTTTCTCGCAGCAGTGACCGATATGCAGCGCTAACTTGCGCAGGTCAGTGCTAGTTATTTCCATGCGTGGCTCCAAAGTTTTGCCATCCTTCCTGGATGTTGGTCATCACAGTGCGCACCTCTGACAGCTTGGTCGGGTCGTTTTGTGTGCTGGCCTCGAAGAGACGTAGGCTGCAGAAGTCATAGAGACGATTCATTTGTGCTGCCATTTCGCCGCCGCGCTCCATGTCCAGTGAGCTGTTCAAGCCGCCAATGATGTCTAGGCAACGAGCGATTGACTCACCCTTCTCTCTTAGGCGCTTAGCCTTCATGTGTGCTTCTGCACGAGTTAAGGTATCGAGAAACCCGTCAATCAGCATCAAAACCAATTGATAAGGGCTAGCTGCCGCGGCTTGTGCCTCGACATCCACTTGGTGATAGGCATCAAAGCCCGTTTCTTCGCTAAACATCATGGTTTCCTTAATACATAAACATTGAGCCAGTCGACTGCATCTGTGACATCACCTGTGACATTGCGGTGTATTCGCGCAGGTAACGCTCGTAGGTTTTTTCCATGCGGTAATCGAGGCGCTCTTTCTTGTCCTCAACACGGTCAATATTGCCTTGAAGGGTATCTTGGCGAGTTTTTAGCAAGTTGTTGCCACTGTTGGCGCTACCTGTGTACGGATCAATGACACGCTCAAGGTTATTCAGTAGCCCTGTCTCGCCGAAAAAGATTGCATCGATTTTCTCTGGATCTTCCGATAACGCTTTTTCAAAACGCTCACTATCAATCTTCAGTGTGCCATCACGGTTAGCTTCGATGCCGATGCTGTATAACGTGCCTTCGTCATACATGCCGCGCATGGCATTGTTGAGGCTGCTTTTTATACTGCGGGCTGTAGAATCACTGGCTAGTACGCCCGCTTCGGTGACCTTGGTATAATCACTGTCTTCGTCATCGTCGTCACCGTCATCATTCTCTACCTGATATTCGGTCTGAGTATGCTTGAGCAGCACACGCATCAGATCGTTATAGGCATCAACAAACTCTTCAACCGCTTCTTTAGAGGCTTCTTGGTCTGTACCGACCACCATAGTGATTGGGGCATCACCCGACTCATGGGCTTTGGTCACCTCAAAGGAGACACCGTAGATCACATCGTCAAACACGTTATCACTGCTTTTGACAACAAGGCCGCCCTCGCCACCAAGATGTACCACGGCATCGAGTGCCTCACTCAACCGGTTATGCGAGTGCTCAACACCATCGACTTTAACCCCAAAGCCGTTTTCAGCCCCTGTCTCCTCTGCACTGAGCATCAGATTGAGCTCGCCATCCGAGCGCACTACACTGGCATTGATGCCGGCATCCAGCTCGTTGATGTGATCGGCAAGGGCATGGAAGTCATCGAACTGAGCAAAGTTGATGACGATGTCTTCTTCATCCCCTTTCTCATTGGTGACGGTTAATGTCAGCGTGCCCTCACTTGGCAGACTGTCACCACCAAAGCTCACCGTATCTTGTTGCGCCTTGGCCAGTCTCTCGACAAACACATCGTACGACCCCTCGCGGGCATAACGGCCAGCGGTGGCATTGATGTAACCATCTTCGTTGGTGGTCACTGAGTTCTTAACAAAGCTATTATCCGGCTGGTTCACGCCATCAAGCGCGGACTTGAAGCTAGAAAATGCCGAGTCGATCTCTTTCCAAGCATTAAGCTGGGTCTCATACATCTTCTTCTGGTTGCCGTATTGAATATCAAATGGCTGACGCTGAATCATCACCATCTGCATCGCCATCTGTGCTGGATCAATCATTTCGCTGTTCCTATTCTGTTTGCCGTCTCAGGCTGAGTCATATCATCAGGTCTGTGCTGTCGGCCAATACCTTGTTAGAGCAAGATGCGTTCCAACCTATAACCTGAGCAAATATTAATTTTTACGCCCATTTTCCTCACAAATACCCACTTTTTCGCCGATTTTAGCTACGAAGGGGATTTTTTGGCGGAAGGGAAGCTTCCGCTGCGCGGAAAAGCCGTTATCCGCTTTATTCCGCATACAACTCAGTGAATAAATTCACTGGTGGGACGCAGTTTTTTATTGGTCATTAATGACTATCAACGACCATTCACTAAGCGGAATTAATGTTGTTGAAATGGCTTAATTTGATCTCGATTCCATTACTCACAAAGCATAGGAAGCGGGGTTCGAGGACGTTTCACTTCGGGGAGCGAGGAGTAATCCGCGCGCTGTGAGCGCCCTCGCCTCTCGCAACGAAGTGATCTCGCTTCTCGCCTCTGAATTTCAGGCATAAAAAAACCGCAGCCCCGAGAGGTGCGGTTTTCTGCCTGAAATTCAATCGCTAATGGATTAGATTAGGCTCATTACCATGCCAGACATGCCGTTTGATTGAGAAAGCATAGACATAGACATTTGCGTTAACATTTGGTTCTTCATCATGTTTGAAGACTCTACGGCGTAGTCAGTATCCATGATACGGCCTTTCGCCATTTCAGTGTTTTCACGCATGTTGCCAAGGTTGGTTACTGTGTGGTCTAGACGGTTGATAGTCGCACCCAGTTGTGAACGTACTTCACCGATACCTTGAGTGTGGTTAGCCACATCAGCATCACTTCTATCACCATTCAGCAACGCATCAACAGCATCCATCGCTTGACCCGCATCAGTCGCTAGATCTTCTGAAGCTAAAGTAGTGATTTGAGCGCGCACGTCATCCAGAGCTGGCTTAACGTTCACTGTCATTGTTTCACTTGTTGAAGCACCAATTTGGAAGGTGATTGGGCCATCTAGTAGACCACCAGCACCCAATAGGTTGTTGCCTGAGCCGTATTGAGTGTTAGAAACAATACTGTTCAATTCTAACTGCAGCTCATCCCATTCTGCCTGCATTGCTGCGTGCTCAGTATCTGAGTTGGTGCCGTTTGCAGCTTGAGTTGCCAGGTCTTTCATGCGGTGCGCGATGTTAGTCATCTCGTCGAATGCACCTTCTGCTGTTTGCAGCATAGACGTTGCGTCTTGCGCGTTGCGTGAAGCAACCGATAGGCCGTTAGACTGAGACTGAAGACGAGTTGCAATTTGAAGACCCGCTGCGTCATCTGCAGCTGAGTTTACACGGAAGCCCGTTGAGATGCGTTGCATCGCTTGGTCCATTGCACCAGAAGTTTTGTTTAGGTTGTTTTGCGTCAGTAGTGACGTGTAATTAGTGTGGATCGAAAGCATGAGTAAAATCCTCTATTGTTGTACTGTACCGCTTACACAACTTGAAAACGTCACTTGATTCTCGGCGCTTAAATAAAAAATTAGCGATCTTTTTTCGACGACAAGAAAAAAATTAAATTAAGTCCGATATGGGTATTTTTATTTGCTCGGGATCACTATTTGACCACCTAAACAAGGAGTCTTCTCTCCTCACCTTTAGCCCTGCCAAGCAAAAAACACCACGCCAAGAGCGACCAATAAGGTCGCTAAACGCTTAAACCAAACTTGTTGATAGAAAGGAACCGTGGTCAATCCACTTGTCTGAACAGCGCCGATAGGAAGCCAAAGCAGTTGCAGCGGATCAACCATATCGGTGCCATTGGCGACGATACGCCACGTGCCATTAAGTGAGGGGAGCAATTTAAGCAGTGGCTCGTGTGCTAAACTAGCCCCGAGCAAAATAGCCTCACCCGGCGTGATCTGCCAGCGCAATTGGTGCACCTGACCATCTAGCTCAAACTTGGCCATCAATACGCCCCGCTCACCAGAAAACTGCAGCGAGGGGCTGGATTGCGGCGGAGCTTGATAAGCGGATTCGCGTGGGTTGGTGGTGACTGAATGGGGCGCATAAAGCATCCGTACCACCTGCCATTGAGCAAGTGGCATCATTAACCCAGGCAGTTGCTGCTGCCCAGGGCGTGCCGGCACATGACTGGCCTGCTGCGCAGGTTGGGAGAGCTGACGCTCACTCTTGAGTTGCTGTGGCTCGACACGAACCAGTTTTTCGATACCGGGAGGAAGTTGGGATTGCATCTGGGTCTCACTAATGGGCAATAGTTGACTATTGCCCGCAGGGAGGGCTACCCCCTCCACCAGACGCTAGGCGAACAGTCAGTGGATGACAGTTCGCAGCCAAGCCTTATTTAGATAGCAGGGCCACCACAGTATGGCGATGGACGTTGGCTTGGATACGGATATTTTGATACACCTGAGTAAAGCTCAGCTCCGCCGGCAGTATCGCCTCTAGGTCACGCTGAGCAGTATCCAAAGAGAGCTCGGCCAGCTGCGCATTGCGGCTGCTGATATCCGACATCTTATTACTGATCACGCGGCGATAGTCGCGCAGCTCTTGGATGCTCGCTTTGACCTGCTGAAGCAACTGCTTAGTTTCGGCCTGACTCTCTGCCAGTGACGGCTTATCCGCTTTAAGCTTGGTTGGCTCAAAGCGCAGCTGGGTCGTATCGAGCTTGGCGCGATTAGCGCGTCCGGCCGGAAAGCGCTCGCCTTGACCGGTGACTTTCAGGCTCTGCTGCAAGCGCTGCCAGTCGCCTTCATTGGCACTGAACACCAGTTGGCGCTGCTTATCCAGCCCGACACCAATACCGTGCTCGTTGAAGGCTTGGCGAAACTGCTGGGCCATTTTTTCTGGCGTGGCATTGGCTGGCAACTTAACCGGGACGGCACTGGCCCCCCCTTTGCCAAGGTTAAACACCAGCATCTCATCACGCGGCACGACGCGCTGAGTTTCAAGCCCTTTGACCTTAAACGTTGTCTGCCCTTCACCATGATAAATAGGCTTAAGTTGGCGACTCAGAACAGGCTGATCTTGATACTGCGCCGATTGAAACTCACGCTCCATATTCGCGGTCAGCTGCTCAACGTGCGACTGAACTTGATGCGAGGCGTGTGTGCTACGCGAGGCACTGCTCAGACGTTTATTGAGCTCAGTTAGGCTTTTACCCAAATCCATCAGGGTTTGCTCCGCAACCTGCGCCGACGCCAGCTGATGCTGAGCGCGCTGCAGCAGACTTTGCGAGCGCGTATGCTCTGGCGTGAGCGTGCGCGACAGACGAATGGGATCACGCTGGCGACTCTCAGCAACCGCACTGCTCTGCTCTGTGCGCTTGGCTATGACTTGAGGCTGATTGTGATTGCCGGACGCGGCAGCTCTAAGATCGCTGATTTGGGAAACCATAGTGATATAAACCTAACTGTATGCTAAGGGTCGAAACAAGGATGGCGCACGTCGTCACAACTGCGCCACCTTGGCTATTACATCATAGTAAACAAAGACATGTTAGCCGTTTTCAAATAAGTTGCTTGGGTTGCTTGCAGCGCTAACAAATAGTTATTGAACTCAATCATCGCATCCGCGTAGTCTAGGTCCTCAAGCTGACCAATCAACTGGTTATTGAACAGCTCAATCTCACTATGACCGTCTGACACTGTCATCAGCGTGTTCTGACGTACACCGAGATCGGTAACCGCAGCAGTTACCGAGCCAAGTGCCTCATCCAGCACCTTAACGCTGGCGTCGATAATATCGCTGCCACCAGCGGTAAAATCAGGATCACGCAGCTCTTCCACTAGGGCATCAATCTGACTAAACAAATTAGTATCGTCAGAGAAGAACATATCACCAGCGTTGACGTTAACTTTGACCGTCACGCCATCGCCAATTACGACTTCGCGAACACCACTGTCACCGTTGTACACCCAGTTGCCATCAGCGTCTTTATCCAGAGGTTTAGTATTGACCTCGTTCCCGGCAAAAATGTATTTACCGTTCTCATCCTTGGCATTGATCAGAGAGACAAGAGTGTCTTGCAACTGCTCTAACTCACTCGCCATCGCTGCACGCTCATCAACGCTGTTGGAATCATTACCCGCCCACAGCATCAAATCACGGATCTGCAGCATCACATCCACCCCATTCGACAAATGTGTCTCTTGGTTTTTGAGCAATATATCGGCTGAGTCGATGTTGCTCTGATACTGGCTAAGTGACGCCTGCTGGCTCTGCAGACTCATCACGCGGGTAGCTGCCATTGGATCATCCGATGGCAGCAGCAATCGCTTACCAGTGGCCATCTGTTGCATCAGTTTGTTCAGGCCAAGCGAGTTATTATTCAAGCTCGACGACATCATCTGGCTATATTGATGGGTACTTACACGCATGGGAAATCCTTAGTAAAACAGCTGCATTACAGCAGAGAAGGTTTGATTGGCGGTGCTGATCACCTGCAGGTTGGCTTGATAGGCCTGCTGGTATTTCATCAAGTTAACCGCTTCTTCGTCCATATTGACGCCACTGGTGCCCGACTTTTCCACCGTCGCCTGGACATAAATATTGCCTGCAGCCTGGTAGTCAGACTTAGCCTGACGTGATTTCACCGCCACATCACCCACCAATGATGAGTATGCGCCGCTCAAGGTTTGACTACCTAGGTGACCAATCTCAAACTCTTTATCTTGGATTTCAATCAATTTCAGCAAGTTACCGTTATCACCAGGTGTGCCATCGGATGATAGAGCCAAGTCCTCAGGCTTGAAGTCTGGGTCGATAGATAAGGTCGATGCAGGGTTTTCAGGATCAAAGACAAACAAGGGCTTACCTTCGTTGCCTTCGGGATCGAAACCTTCCGCTAGCTGGTTGTTAAATGCAGTGGCAAACTCAAGCGCAATATCATTGATCACATCCATCGCAGGCTTGAGCACGTCATGCTCATAGTCATCCAGTGCGCCCAGCTTGCCACCAATATCTGAGCCAACTGGGAATTCTTGGCCATTAAAGCCCAGAGTTAGCATCTTACTTTGTGGATTATCTGGGTCGGTGATCAGGCCAAACTGAGCCGTTTGATTCCCACTCATTAGAGGCTGTCCATTGGGCAGTGCTAGGTCGATGGTGCCATCGCCTGCATCGGTGATGCGTACATCGACAATCTCAGATAACTCAGTGAGCAATACATCACGCTCATCTTGCAGTGCTGAGGTATTAACGCCGCTGACTTCACCCTTGCGGATCTCCTCATTAAGCTTACCGATGTTAGTCAATAGGCTATTCGCCTGCGCCACTGCCGATTCACGCTGCTGGTTAAGATCCGCATACTGACCATCGAGTGAACCACTCAATTGGTTAAAGCGACTGGCAAGTGCTTCCGCCTCACTGATGATTTGCATGCGATGGGCCGAGCCATAGGGTGAAACACTCGAACCATTCAAGGCAGAGAAAAAGCTGTTAAAGCCCTGATCGATGTCCATCGAATCGGCTGATAATAAGTTCTCCAAGCGCTCAAGCTGCTGCGCGGAAGTCGATGCTGCGCCCAGCATCGAGCTGGCGCGAAACAGTTGGTTAGTCTGATACTGGTCAGTGATGCGACGGATGCTGTTGACGCTCACGCCATTACCCGCCTCGCCCATACTGTTAGGTCCGACGGCACCAAGCTGCACCAACTGGCGGCTGTAGCCTGGGGTATTGATATTGGCTACGTTCTGCGCCGTGACATTCATCCCAATCTGACTGGCGCTGACGCCAGAAAGACCAATGTTCATCAAACTCATAATTCAGTCTCCTTGTCGTTCACCAGCAGTAAAGGCTGCTGAAATGCGCGTGAACTGTGTGAAGGGGCAACCGTCGGTTGCTGTTGAGAATATAAAGCGACCGAATCGTCGGTTTCCTTAAATGGATCGGGCGTCAAATTCGCCACTTGATTGCTATCCTCACGCGAGAGCTGTGCAACGATAGATTCTGCAAGGCCAATGCTGCCTTTGGCCATCTCCATCGACAGTTGACCGTCAAAAAACTCTTGATAGGTTTTCAGCTCGCGACTGTTAAACAACGGGTTATTTTCGTTGTCATTGAGTGCCTCGTTGGCCTGGCGCATCTGTTTGAGCACCATCTGTAGAAACATCGACTCGAACTGCTCGGCCACACCTTCTAAGGCCTGCTGCTCATCGGCTACCTTAAGTTGATTAAGGTTACGACTGTCGAAAGCATTAACACCACCTAGCGCAGTGTTGCTGCTGATGCTAGAAGAGCGCCCAGGCATGGCTTGAATCGTCATTGGGTTAATCGGCATCACGGTAATACTCATCCTTCGCTCCTAGATCACTACCAGCTCGGCATTGAGTGCCCCTGCGGTGTTGAGCGCTTGAAGGATGGCCATCACATCATCCGGTGACGCGCCTAAGCTGTTGACTGCATTGACAATGGTTTCCAGCTCAACGCCCTCTGGCCAGATAAACATTGGATTACGCTCTTGGGCAATATCGATGTCGGTTTCCGGCACCACCACAGTGTTACCACCGGCAAAGGCATTTGGCTGACTGACATTAAACGACTCACCAATGGTGACGGTTAGGTTGCCATGGCTGACCGCAGCTCGGCCGATCTGTACGCCTTGACCAACCACCACGGTGCCAGTACGAGTATTGAAGACCACGCGGGCACGCTGGCGGCCAATATCAACCGTCATCTCTTCCAGCATCGACATAAACACCACGCGTTGCTCTAGGTCTTCCGGTGCTTGCAGTTCAATACGTGCATGGCTCACCGCCATTGCGGTATCCGGACCAAACGTCTCATCAATGGTGCGAGAGATATTGCGCGCGGTGGTAAAGTTCGGCTGCAGCAGGTTTAGCGTCACCAATGGCTTCGAGACGAAATCGGATGGGATCTCGCGCTCGATAATCGCGCCTGACGGGATACGACCACTGGTCGGCACGTTAACCGTAATGCTTGAGCCAGTACGACCTTCTGCCTTGATACCGCCAACCACAAGATTGCCTTGTGCCACGGCATAAACCTGGCCATCAATAGCACGCAGCGGGGTCATCAGCAGTGAGCCGCCGCGCAAGCTCTTGGCATCACCAATTGAGGAAACGGTGACATCGATGGTTTGACCTTTGCCGCCCATCGGTGGAATAGAGGCGTGTACACTGACCGCCGCGACGTTACGCAGCTTCGGGTCAATATTGTCATCCAATTGCAGGCCAAACTGGCGCAACATGTTAGTCACTGACTGGCTAGTGAACTTGACTTGGTTACGATCACCCGTGCCATCTAGGCCCACTACCAGACCGTAACCCACCAACTGGTTATCACGCAGGCCTTGAATATCCACAAGGTCAATCAGGTGACGCTCGCTAGCAGAAAAAGAAGGATTGCCTGCCGCCTCGGTCGGCAACGCGATCGCAATCGAGACCATCAGTAGACCTACCAGCACAAAAAATTTGTCCGTCATAGTGACCTCTTAGAATGGGAACAGTGGATTAACAAACAGCTTGGTCAGCCAACCTGCTTCGTTGGCATCCGCCAACACACCGCTTTGTGAGTAGGTGATCCGCGCATCACCAACACGCTGAGAGGAGATCTCATTGCCGTTGTTGATGTCATCAACCCGCACTAGACCATTGAGGCGAATAAACTCATCACCCTGGTTTAGGCGCAGCCACTTCTCCCCCTTGATGCGCAGCACGCCATTGGGCAATACCTCATGCACCATCACAGTGATTGAACCACTCAGTGAGTTTCGCTGAGAGCTGGCCGAGCCACCTTTAAAATCACGATCGCCACCGAGGTTACCAGAGACACCACCAGAGCTGCTGCCGTTATCATAGCCACCGGACATACCAACCGACGAGCTCTTACCAAAGTTGGTATTGGCCTGCTTACTTGAGCGAGTGTCCTCATCAAGCGACACGGTTAGGATATCGCCCACGCGATAGGCGCGGCGATCTTGGAACAGGGTCCAAATGTAATCATCGCGATACACCGACCCAGCCTCTGCATCTGGCAGTGAATAGTCCAGAGCTGGCGGCGCGTAGACATCGTCGTCGGGTGACGGGCGATCATCAATTAGTGGTGGAGTGCTTGAGGCGCAACCCATTAGGGTTACGACACTACAAAGCAAGGCTAGCCATCTCAGCATACGTACTGCCCTTCCTACTGTTTATAGAACTTGGTTAA
Organism: Vibrio sabulosilitoris; assembly: GCF_055391395.1. NCBI lineage: Bacteria > Pseudomonadati > Pseudomonadota > Gammaproteobacteria > Vibrionales > Vibrionaceae > Vibrio > Vibrio sabulosilitoris. The sequence continues at coordinate 554,124 of NZ_AP029599.1, read as the reverse complement.
CGTACTGCAGCATCTCATCCGAAGACGACAATGCTTTCGCGTTCATCTCGTAGCCGCGCTGAGTAGTGATCATATCCACCATCTCTTCAACCACCTGAACATTCGATCCCTCAAGGACGCCCTGCTTCAGCTGACCAAATGCGCCCTCACCGGCAATACCATCAATTGCATCACCGCTCGATGCTGTTTGGCGGTACATATTGCCACCAAGAGCCTCAAGACCGGCTGGGTTGATAAAGTTCGCCAGGGTGATCTGACCGATATCCTGCGGGAAATCATTGTTAGCCACTTTCGCTGATACCGTGCCATCGCTACCGATGGTGATAGTTTCTGCATCGTCAGGGACCTGGATACCTTGTGCTAGAGGCAGGCCTTGTGCGTTGACCAACATGCCCTCTGAGTTGAGGTGGAACTGACCGTTACGGGTGTAAGCCAGATCGCCATCAGCCGTTTCTAGCTCAAAGAAACCCTGACCATCAATCGCCACATCTAGACTTTGGTTAGTGGTTTGGTACATGCCCTCGGTGAAGACTTTCTGCGTCCCCACCACACGCACACCTGAGCCAAGCTGAATACCGCTTGGTAGTTCGTTTACTTCATCAACCATCGCGCCTGGCTGACGCTGAATTTGGTAGAACAAGTCTTCAAATGCGACGCGGTCGCGTTTATAACCAACGGTGTTCACGTTAGCTAGGTTGTTCGAAATCGTCGCCATCTTGGCGTCTTGTGCCGCGAGGCCGGTTTTACTGATCCATAGTGCTGCGTTCATGATTAATTCCTCTACCCGCGGATAATTCTGTTGCCTGCTTCCGCTGCTTTTTCAGCGGTTTGCATCATTTTTAATTGCATTTCAAAGTTACGACTCAGCTGCATTGAGGTCACCATCTCCTCAACGGCGACGACGTTGCTCTGCTCAAGAAAACCAGAGACCATCGTCACTTCACCTTCTGCGGCATTGGCAAACGGCTCTTCGCTGCCAAACAGACCGGTCTCAAGCTTTTGCAGATCGCGTGTATCTGGGTTAACCAGTTTGACCTGACCAACCTCAATCGCGATGGCTTCCCCTTCAGGGACAATGTTGATCGCACCGTTAGTGCCAAACTCGATTGAGCTGTACAGAGGCACATTCAGCACCTCTCCACCTTCTCCAAGCAGGGGCAGATTGTTGACCGACAGATCGCCTTCGGCGTTACGCTCAACGTTACCTGCACGGGTGTAGACCTCATCGCCCGCTGGCGTTTGCACCGCAAAAAAACCATTGCCGCGAATTGCCAAATCAAGGTCACGCGCAGTTTGCTGCAGCTCAGCGGCGTCAAAGCGCGTGCCGCTGGTTTGTGGCTGCACTAGCGCTCGTGTGTCGTACGCTGCGCCTTTTACCGCGTAAGAGTGCGCGCGCTCCATATCTGCACGAAAGCCGTGGGTATTTATATTGGCCAGGTTATTGCTGGCCACTTGCTGCGCGGTGAAGGTGCGCGCAGCGCCGCTTGCTGCGGTGTAAATCATCTTATCCATGACGAATCACTTATAGGTTGAACAGCACTTGAGTAAGCTGCTGCTGAGTAGACAACGACTGAGCATTGGCTTGATAGTTACGCTGCGCCGTCATTAGGCCAACCAGCTCACCAGTCAGATCAACGTTCGACTCTTCTAAATAACCTGCATTTAGGGAGCCTAGTGTGCCGGTACCCGGCGCTCCAACCAATGGCTGGCCAGAAGCTTGGGTTGCGCTCCAGCCCGTGTTACTGACCTGCACCAGACCACCACTGTTCGGGAAGTCCGCCAATACAACTTGGCCTTGAAGCATTTGCTCACCGTTGCTGTAATTGGCAAATAGGTAGCCATCTTCATTAATCATGATGCCCGTGAGCTCACCCGAAGTATGACCATCTGAGCGATTGGCTGAGACAGCAAAATCACTACCATACTGAGTCGTGCCACTCATCGCGATATCAAACTGCATCGCTGATGCACCGTTAGCTGGGTCGTAGTTGATGGTCACGCCGCCTGCAGGCGCGGTTAGGTTACCCTCGCTGTCAAACTCCATGGTGGTCGTCTGACCAAGTGCTTCACCATTCATGGTGTAATGCACCTCCCACTCGTTTTCATCGGTCTTAACAAAGTATTGAGTCATGGTGTGCTCGTTACCCTGCGAGTCGTAAACTGTCGTGGTGTAAGATGAGTTGTAGCTATCGCTATCTTCGGGGTCGAATGGGAACTCCTCGCTATCGACCACTGACGCGCCAGCATCTAGGTTGGCAGTAAAGTCAACGTTACCCGTTGCTTCTGCTGGTATTGAGCCAGTCTTAACTTGTAGGTCAGTCACTGAGCCCGTTATGATGTTGCCGTTGCTATCGACGTTGTAGCCTTGCAGGCGGTTACCGGCGTTATCGACGATAACGTTGTCTTTGTCTTGATGGAACATACCCGCACGTGTATAGGTCGTGCTACCATCAGGGCCTTCCATCACAAAGAAGCCACTGCCACCAATCGCAAGGTCAGTAGTACGACCTGTCATCACCATATTGGCACCATTAAAACTTTGCGACACCGCTGACATCTCAACACCGCCGCCCATGCCGCCGTTCATTACCGCAGCAAACTCAGCACGTGAGGACTTAAAACCTACGGTTGAGACGTTGGCAATGTTGTTACTGATGGTGTTAAGTTCTTGTGAAGTGGAGTTCAAGCCACTCATTGCAATATTAAAGCTCATTTGAATTGGTCCTAAATTGGGTTAATTAGCATTACAACTAGCTGCTGGGTTGAACTACCGGCGAGCAAAACGATTCATCAATGGCGAGACACTTGGCGTGTCATCACTTGGGTCCATGTCACCGTACTGGGTCACTTGGAAGAACGGCACGTAGCCAAGGCCAGAGATCAAGAACTCTGGTGAGCCTCCACCTGGTGGAATACGCATCTTATCGATCACACCCTCAATCATGATGGCTGGGGTGTAGTCGTCATCATTGGTCACCGCCGAGATCTCATAATGGCCATCGGCCAAACCCATGGCTCTCGGGTCTAGGACAAACGCCACCTCACCCTCTTTGTGACCGCCAAGCTCAATCGTCTCGACCACTTGACCCGCCTCATCGCGGATCTCGATTTTCAGGTCGTCGACGGCGCTGGTAAGATCAATCACGCCATTGTGTTTCGAGCCATCAAATTCAATCTCGTCCGTCTCAACACGCACTTCCTGGCCGACCATGCCTGCGGTGGTCAGTACCTGGATGTTATCCAGCAGCACCATCTGATTGGTCACGGTTGAGTTCATGTACTGCATGGTCTCGACCTGGGTCATCTGTGCCAACTGGGTCATAAACTGAGTGGTATCCAGTGGGTCAAGCGGGGTTTGGTTTTGAATCTGGGCGATCATTAGAGTCAGGAAGGTATTGTCCTGACCGCCATTATTTGCGATCTGACCATCGTTGCTGCCCGAGTTGGTGTTTGGGCTGTCTGACATTGCTGCAAGCATAGCGATTCCTTACTGGCCGAGTTTCAGCAGCCCTTGCTGCATACTGCGCGTGCGACTGAGGACGTCGACACTGGTTTCAAAACTGCGTGAGGCTGACATCATGTCCGCCATTTCATGCACCACGTCCACATGTGGGTAGTAGACATAGCCATCAGCATCAGCAATTGGGTTGCCTGGCTCGTAGCGCTTGTCGGCGTCCGCATCGGTGCTGACCACATCCAAGACTTGAACACGTGCGCCCTTAAAGGCGTCGTCTTGGCTCATCAGTGAGGTTTGATGCTGCTGATACACAGTAGCAAATACCGGCTTTTTCGCACGGTAGGTCTCAGCTGCGCTGCTTGAGGCAGTATTAGCGTTAGCAAGATTACTGGCGATGGTGTTGAGACGTGTGGTCTGCGCCGTCATCGCTGAGCCTGCAATCTGATAAATATCTCCGAATGACATACGATTACTGTCCTGTTATGGCTGTCGACAGCCCTTTAAATTTCATGTTGAGAAAGGTCAAGCTGGTTTCAAAGTCCATCGCATTCTGGGCAAACGCCGCTTGCTCTACACCGAGCTCGACGGTGTTGCCGTCAATCGCATTGTTGTATGGGTTGCGATACTGCAGTGGTGTCGCAGCTGCATCGATGCGCTGTCCAGAACGACTGCGATGCTCGACCTCACTCAGCGCCGATTGAAAATCAAAATCCCGCGCCTTGTATCCCGGGGTATCGACATTGGCCAAATTACCCGCGATGACTGTTGAGCGCTCTGCGCGCAGATTTAAAGCATGCGGATGAATGCCAAGTGCACTATCAAAACTGATTGTCATTGAGTATCCTTGCCAACAATTACTGAGTTAGGCACTAGACATAACAAGATACGTGCCATGTTTTAAGTTACTGTTTTTGCTGAATAAAAACACACACAACTCAATAAAGGGAAGCAATACTTCCGCCCAGTAGGAAGTACAATCGGAAGAGGAAACAGGCACCTAATCAGGTGCTTGGACAGGAACTAGCAATATGAATTTCAAACTCGCTTTTATCGCTATTGGCCTAACGCTCTGCCAGTGCTTGCCCGCGGCACTGGCTCAAACCAAGGTCGACAGCACCGATAACGTTGTGATTGCACAAGCGATTAACAGCGATATCCAACAGGCAATGACTCAGGCCGACCAAACCTATGGCTGGCGCTTAAGCGAGCCAAAAATTGACATAAGCCTGCCTCCGGGGAGTCATCGCCTCACCTGTGATGATCCCCTAGTGCTTGAGCGTCGCGATAAGCGCCTCCACCCGGCAGGTCGGCTGCGCTATCGAGTCACCTGCCCCGAGCAAGGCAGTTGGTCAATTCAAGCGCAGGCGCAGGCCGATGCCTTAGTCAATGTCACTTATGCCCAGCGTACTATCGCCAAAGATGCCTTGGTTCAACTCGATGATCTTGAGCTACGTCGCGAGCCGCTCGCGAGCCACAATCGCGATTTTGTCGCGAGTCCTGAGCAGATGGTGGGACTGCGCGCGCAGCGTCAGATCCGCCAAGGTCAGGTGATCACACGAGCTCGGATCAGTGCGCCGTTCGTGATTGCCCGAGGTGAGCAGGTGGTGATTCATGCCGGCAGCGATCGCTTCTCCGCCAGTATGACAGGCACAGCGCTCGAGAATGGCTACCTAGACCAGCAAATTCGGGTACGAAACAGCAGTTCAGGGCGTGTGATCCAGGCCGTGGTGATGGAAAGCGGAAAAGTTCGCACTCTTTTTTAGCTTTTACTAAAGAAAACCACCGCCTCGGTCGTTTGTTTTCAGTGAGCCTATTCAACCAGAGACAGAGCAGATGATTAATATTAGTTCCAATAGTAACCCAGCGCTGATCACGACCCGCAGCGCTAGCCAGGATGCACCACAAGCAAAAGAGGCCGATAGCGTGGCATCGAGTCAAGTAACTAAGCTGGCGACGGTCAGCAAACAAGCGCGAGAGCTTGAATCTCTGCAGCAAGAATTGCGTAGCTTACCTGAGGTGGATCTTGAGCGCGTGAATCAAGTGCGTGCTGAGCTACAGCAAGGGCAATTCTCCGTCGACTTGGATGAGTTGGCCGCAGCGATCTTCACTACCCACCAAGGTGAGTAAATGAGTAAGACGGCCATCATTAAAGCCTTTATCCAGGGCGTGCAAGCCGATGTAAAAGACTACCAAACTCTGCTCAAGGTGATGCGCAGTCAGCATGAATGGATGACAAAGCGTGAGTCGCAGCGCCTAGAAGCCGCCGCAGGCAAGCAGCAGCAGTTCCTCGCCAAGCTCACTGGCCGCGCCGAGGAGCGCAGCAAGATGTTAGAGCAAATCGGTGTCTCTGCCGATGCTACGGGTGTGAAGCGACTTATCGCCGCGCTGCCGAGCCATGTTGCCGAGCCACTGCAAGCCAGCTGGAACAAGCTGCACCGCCTGGTCAATGAGTGCCAAGTACAAAACGAGCGCAACGGCAAACTGCTCACTATGCAACAAAGCATCCTCACGGAACTGACGCAACCTGCTTCGGTCCAGACTTACGCGCCTGAATAGGTTTAGGCAGAGGCGAGGCCGTTTCACTGCGAGAGGCGAGAATCGAGGTGTCCATCGCTCGTGGACACTCCTCGTCTCCCATCCGGCAGAGCCAGATTCGTCCCTCAAACCTTTATCGAATAGCAAGATAACTTCATTGCGAGAAACGAGAAAACTCTCCAACTTTGGTCACGACTGTTAAGTACTACTTCACCTCGAGCGAAGCGTACTCGCAGTGAAACGATCTCGCCTCTCGACTCTATCTTTTCTGATGGAAATAACGCTGCGCCCCAATCTCGTCATTCAACTTCTGTTCAGCCTTCGACACTCTTAGTTGAGCGGCTTTTTTGCGTTTATCGAGCACGGTATCTAGGCTTTTGACCTTGACGTTTTGCTGCATGAGAGTGTGCTGTAGGCGGCGCTGTTCGGCCTCGGCTAGGGCTAGGTGTTGCTGTTGGAGTTTCTCTAGGTGTTGCAGATTACCACGCAGTTGGTGACGGTTGTGCCAGGCGAAGGCGCTCTCACCGCCACTGACTTGGCATTCGTCATAGATGGTTTGCAGCTGCTGGGCATTGTGGGCGTAGCGCTCGCTTTGGCTGCGCTGCTGCTGCAGTTGTTGGCCTAACTTTTCTAAACGGTCTTGGTGGATATCACGAAAGCGCTCCAGTCCTGGTCTAGCTGCCATGGCTTATCTCTCCAATCAGTTGGGTAAGTTGTTGTAGTGATGGGTCAAACGGCGAGGATTCATCCTGACCTTGTTGAAGGAAGTTCATCAGAGATGGGTAGACGCGTACCGCGGTATCCATCACCTCATCATTACCTGGCTGATAACCACCGAGTGGGATCAGCTCTTTGACTTCCTGATAGCGGCTATATAGGTGCTTAAACTGCATCACGTCCGCCACCTGCGTTTTATCCACCACCTGAGGCATGGTGCGAGAAATCGATTGAGCAATATCGATCGCTGGGTAGTGGCCTGACTCCGCTAGTTGGCGACTGAGCACGATATGGCCATCAAGAATGGCCCGCGCACTGTCGGCAATCGGGTCTTGTTGATCATCGCCCTCAGTCAGGACGGTGTAGATGGCACTCATACTGCCTTGTGGATGATGGCTATTACCGGCGCGTTCGACCAGCTGAGGTAGCATACTGAACACGGAAGGTGGGTAGCCCTTGGTTGCCGGTGGCTCGCCAAGCGCCAAGCCGATCTCACGCTGCGCCATTGCAAAGCGCGTGAGTGAGTCCATCAAAAGCAGCACATCCTTGCCCTGGTCGCGATAGTGCTCAGCAACGCGATGACAAAGCTTAGAGGCACGCAGGCGCATTAGGGGAGATTCATCCGCGGGTGAGGCAATCACTATCGCCTTTTTCAGCCCTTCAGGTCCAAGAGCATGATCGATAAACTCTTTGACCTCACGGCCACGCTCACCAATCAGTCCAACCACCACTACGTCGGCCTGAGTTTGGCGGGTGATCATGCCCAAAAGGACACTCTTACCCACACCACTGCCGGCAAATAGCCCCAAGCGCTGCCCTTTACCCATGGTCAGCATGGTGTTGATGGCGCGCACGCCAACATCCAGGGGCTCAGTGATGGGTTTACGTTGCATCGGGTTAACGCTCTGTCCCTGCAGGCTAATCCGCTCACCATGACCAAGCTCACCCAAGCCATCGATAGGCTCACCAAGGCCATTCACCACGCGACCAAACCAGTTATTACTGATCGATAGCGAGCATTCGCCTTCAACCGGCCAGACACGTGCGCCGGAGAACAATCCGCTTGCCGCTCGGATTGGCATCAAGTAGGCGACATCGTGACTAAAGCCGACAGTTTGCGCCTCAATCCGCTCACCACTGCCAGTTTCAACCCAACAGCGCTGACCGGTAAGCAAACGACAGCCGACAGCTTCCAACATCAGCCCGGTCACCTTAACCAAACGACCAGTGACCTTGGCCACTGGTATGGTATGGATCGAGTCCATCGCCTCTTGCAGTCGCTGGTCTATCGCATTGCTCATAGGCTTGGCTCTAAAGCAGGCTCTTCAAGCAAGTGCTTTTGCACCGCCTGCATACAGGTCTCTAGTCGCTGCTCACAGCCAGCATCCGCCTCGGCGGTCTTGGTGATGATTCGGCAATCGCCTTGACGCAAATCTGGGTCACAGACGATATTCCACTGCTTGATCTTCTCACCTGCGACCTGTTGGATCTGGGCAAACTCCTCTTGAGCCATCATCACTTTGATGCCCTCGGGCTCGCTTGGCAGCGTCTCTAAGGTCTCTTCCACTAGTGCCAAGATCTGCTGTGGCTGAAGAGCCAGCTCACAGCGGATCACTTGCTGCGCGACCTTTTGTACCAGCTCGCACACCTGCTCACGCTGACGGCGCTCTTGCTCAACAAATAGCTGCTCAAGCTTTTGCGTCATTGATTCAAAGGGGCTCGCCGCTTTAAGAAAGGCTTTCTTACCCTCTGCCATGCCCTGCTCAACTCCTTGCTGCTGACCGGCAGTCAGTCCTTGCTCAAACCCTTGCGCTTGGCCTTTTTCAATGCCCTCTTTCACCCCTTCGTCATAACCTTTGGTCATACCAAGTTGAAAGCCTTGGCTGTATTGCTGCTGAATATCCTCCGCCGCGGGCTCATTGATACTTGGCTCGGGTGAGGACTCGAGCATTGGCTCATCGGTAAAGGAGGCCACTGAGTTAAACTCATCAAAACCAAACTCTCCTAGACCAAACTCATCTTCCACCGGTACCTGTGGCGTCGTGGTTTGGGCGAGTTGTGATGGGTCAACAATCGGTGGAAAACGAAAGCTGCGATACTGATGCGGCGCAAGGCGCATAATAGTGTTGCGTCTAAACATAGCTACTCCACTGTCTTGTCTTGGTACAACAACAGATCAATCTCGCCCGCTTCGTTAAGCTCACGGACGTACTCCATGATCTCATCACGCGCACGCTTGACCTGATTGAGGGAAACCTTACCCATCGAGGCCATCTCAGTCTCAAATGACTGACGCATTCGCTTAGGCAAGATGGATAGAATCGACTTACGTGTCTGGCTATCTGCCCCCTTAAGCGCAAGAGCCAAGGTTTCAACAGGGATCGATTCAACGATACGCGTGCGCACCGCCTCAGTCTGACGAGTGAGAATACTGAACTCGTACATCTTACTCTTCAAGCGCTCTGCCAGCTCTTGGTCTTGCTCTTGCAGCGCGCTCATTAGGGTTGCTGGGTCACCTTGATAGCGGTTGATGATATCCGCTGCCTGCTGCTCACCCTCAACAATCGAGTTGGCGTTGTCAGCCAAGTATTCGATGCAGCGCTCAACCAGCTCTTGCAGCTCATCGGCCACATCGCGCGTGACCTCACTGAGGTTGGCGATACGATACAAGAGATTATGCTGCGTCTGCTCGTCATACTCTTCCATCACTTCAGAGGCGATATTGGGTGGCAAGAACGCGATAAACAGCGCACGCATCTGAATATGCTCATGACTAAGGAACTGCGCCAATTGGCTTGGTTGTACCCACTGCAGGCGCTGCATCACTGTGCGCACTTCATCACCATAGATACTATCGAGTAGGTTGCGCGCTAGGCGACCGCCAAGTGCCTTGTCTAGCGTGCGCTGTAAGAAGGTACGTGACGCGCCGCTGATACCAGACTGGGCGCGAAATTCATCAAAAAAGCCTTGCAGAACGAACTGCGCTTCGATGCTGCGGATCGCTGGTTGGAGAGCCATCGCATGGCTCACCTTCAGCAGTTCATCACGGGACATATGTGCCATTACCTTGGCAGCAGCGTCCTCACCCATAGACAGCAATAAAATTGCCGCTTGTTCAATCGGATCAAGAAACACATCATCCGGCAAAGACAGATTACTAAGACTCATTGGAACTCACCCACTTCTTCACAACATCCGCAACGCGCTCTGATTCCGCGTTAGTTAGTTTTTGTAAATGCTCAACCTGAACTTCAAGGTTGGACCCGATTGGTGGCAGGTCGTAGATATCCGTGCCATCACTTGATGAACCGTCATCGCCAAGGCCACCACCCGCTTGAATTGAATCAATCAATGCATCGGCGAGATCTTGGCCGCCGTCAATTGGTGATGAACTGATATTGCTGCTCTCTGAAGCCGGGACTGGAGCGGCGCGGCGAACAATTACCTCTCGCTCAACCGGGACAGAGGATTGCGTCAATGCCTTAATCAGTGGGCGCAATACAAAGAAATAGAAGCTCAACACCAGCAGGGCGTATAGGCCATATTGGATCAAGGTTAGGTTTTGTTGTTGGTGCCACCAAGGCACGGAGACTGTTACCACCTCTGGGCTCCTTGCAAAATTAAACGCGTGGAGGCTAAATTGATCGCCACGCTCATCGATATAGCCAACAGAGTCTTTCACCATCTGAGCGATCTGCTCAAGTTCAGCCTGCTGCCAGCCTTGTTCATTGACGGCATCGTTGATCAGCACCGAGACCGATAGATGCTCTACCCCACCTTGCGCGATGCGGGTATGACGCACCTTGCGGCCAAAGTCGTATTGGCGCGAACTTTCTGCACGCTCGTTGCGCGATTCATTAGCCTGCCCATCTGCATCCGCCATTGGAGCTTGATTACTCAGCGCGCCCGGGATACCCAGCGCTAGCTGGCCTTGAGAGTTGTCTTGTTTACTAAACTCAGAGCGCAGAACTGGGTCACCCTCGATCGACTCTTCGGTTTCTTCAACTTGATCAAAATTGAGTGTCGCCGAAACCTGAACACGGAAGTTACCCTCGCCAAGTAGCGGCGCCAGCATATCGGTGGCACGGTGGACGATGTCGCGCTCTGTGCGCTGCTGCAACTCATGGTATTGCACGCTCAGGCGTGAGTTAGAGCCATTGCCAATGTCAGCGCTGAGTAAGTTGCCGTGCTGGTCGACCACAGACACACCCTCGATAGGCATGCCGGTGATGCTGCCGCTAACCAGGTTAACGATCGCTTCGACTTGCTGTTGCTCAAGTGAGCGTCCAGGAAGCAGTTCAACCATCACCGCCGCCGATGGCTTCTCGTCGTTGATACCGACAAACAAGGTGCGGTTCGGGATGGCGAGGTGAACACGCGCATTATTGACCGCGCTGATTGCCAGCATGGTGCGCGCCAGCTCACCCTCAAGCCCTTGGCGGTAGCGGGCGTTTTCGATAAATTGGCTGGTGCCAAGCCCGGTCGCCTTGTCCAAGATCTCAAGGCCAGCTGGCAGTTGAGCCTTAACCCCATGCGCCGCCAGAGTGATTCGCGCATCAGCGAGCTTATTCTCAGGAACTAAAATTTGCCCAGTCTGACTGTCGATCTGGTGCGCGATCTTGGCTTGGGTCAATACCTCTAAGATCTCTGCGCTATCGTATCGCTCTGACTCGCCATACAAGGCCCGGTATGGGCTTGACTGAGTCCAGAGCACGACCACAAGAAAGAGGGTAATCAAGGCCGCGATCGCGGTAATGATCGCCGCCTTATTCTTCTCTTTAATCGCAGTCATTGCCTTTTCCTGCCACTGCTTCCAGCGCGCAGACTCGCTGCTGCTAGACTGGCTCTCTATTGCTGTTGTGCTCATTTAACCCTCACTAAAGTGGCATTCTCAGTACGTCATCGTAGGCAGACAGTACTTTGTTTCTTACTTGGGTAAGGGCTTGAAACGATAAGCTCGCCTTCTGGCTTGCTACCATTGCCCCCACCAAATCATCCGAACGACCAGCGTCCACATCGGCCGTCATTTGACTGGCATGTTGCTGATGGTGATCGACTCGACGCACGGCTTGTTGAATCGCGGTCTGAAAATTATCTTGCTGTGCGGTATGCGCATTGGCTTGGATCTCGACCCCGCGTTGCGCTCGTTCACGCATCGCGTCCATGGTATTGATCATGCTGTTGTGCATTGTGGAGTGTTGCATTGACATCAAATTACTCTCTTAGTTAAGCCGCGCTATGGGCATACTGGCGGACGGCGTCGACATCAATTCCCTGCTCACGCATCGCCGCAAGTTTGTATCTCAGCGCGCGGGTGGTGATACCAAGCGCTTCAGCAGTGAGATTTCTGCGTCCATCAAACCTGGCCAGGGTATCGAGTATGTATTGGTTTTCTGCCTGCTTTTTGGTTGACTTAAGTCGTTCTTGGACCGCCACAGGTGGGGCTTGGGTCACTGCTGCTTGAGGCTGAATGCCAGCAAGGTTTTGCAGCATCAAATCCTGGGGAGTGATCCAGGTGCTGTGGCGCATCACCAAGGCGCGTTGAATGGTGTTTTCAAGCTCACGAATATTACCGACCCAGTCATAGCCGAGCAGTGCCTGCTGCGCCTCTGCCGTTAAGCGGCAGGTTTCTGTACAACCTCGGTTGTACTTGGCAATAAAGTGCTCCGCCAGTGGCAAGATGTCTTCTTTGCGCTCTCGCAGCGGTGGCCACTGAAGTGGCAGCACATCGAGCCGATAGTAGAGATCTTGGCGGAACTGTCGCTCACTCACAGCGCGCTGCAAGTCGACGTTAGTTGCCGCAATAATACGAATATCCAAATCGATCGCTTTGTGGCTACCCAAGCGCTCGACTTGACGCTCTTGCAAGACACGCAGCAGCTTTGCTTGCACCGCGAGTGGCATTTCACCAATCTCATCGAGCAGCAAGGTACCGCCATTGGCCTCTTCAAATTTACCTGCCTGCGCGGAGGTGGCGCCAGTAAAGGCCCCTTTGACATGACCGAATAACACAGCCTCTAGCATAGATTCTGGGATAGCCGCGCAGTTGATCGCTACAAAAGGCCCCTCACGACGAAACGAGTGACGATGAACATACTGAGCTAGGACCTCTTTACCGGTCCCCGATTCACCGGTGATCAACACGGTGGCATCGGTTTGCGCAGCGCGATGAGCAAGCTGTAAGACCTGTTGGCTGCGCCAGCTGATCGCCACCAACTGAGAAGAAGATTGACGCACCGTCGAGACACGCTGGACCAAATCGGTGAGCTGCTGTGGCTGATACGGCTGCAGCAGATAATCAGACGCACCGAGGCGCATCGCCTCACTGGCCAACTGATTATGTACGTAATCAACAATCGCGATGGTGGTTGAAAGAGGGGCAAGGTTTTTCGAGCGCTCGATAACCTCAAGCAGTGACATATCACTCAGCTCTGACGATACAATCAAGATTGAATCTGGCGCGGCGCTCAATCTAATAAGCGCATCAAATCCAGACTCAACCCAGTGGAACCCATAGCCTGCTTGTGCTAATTCTCTGCCTGCTGCCGCTGATTGCTGGGCGCAGGCATGAGCAAAAATTACCTCGGGTCGAGAAGAAAAGCTCACGAGTTGCCTCCTTGCACCAAGCGGACTTGCACGCGACGATTTTTTTTGCGATTCGACTCGTTGATGTTCGGTACCATAGGGTAACGTTGGCCATGTGCTCGCAGCTGGATCTTGTTGCCGTCTACGCCATGGTTAATCAGCTGATTTCTCACTTGAACCGCGCGCTGACGTGATAGGTCGAGATTACTCAGAGAGTGACCCTCGTTATCCGTATGGCCATCAATAAGAATGTGCGATAAAGAGCTATCGTAATTTATGTAGGTCGCCAAATCTTTTAGCGTTTGAATATCTTGCTCAGCCAGCTCTACTTGGTTGGTGGCAAAATGGAACTGGTTGTCTTGCGCTCCGGCAAAGTCCATTGGTAGCAGCTCAGCCATACAGCGTTTCATGTCTTGCAGGCCAGCCGTGAAATTGACCGCTGGAATATCCCAGTGAACGGCATTGCCAGTGTGCTCATCACGCGCAGAGACTTGAACCCATGCCCCCTGCTCCATCTGATTGAGCAGTGACTTGATTGCCGTCTCATCATAGAAACTCAACCCATAGTCACCAGTGACATCACCATCAAGCCATCGATCAACCGACTTTTCGATACGCCAAACCTGCTTGTTGATACTCAGCCAAGCCGATTCAACCGCCACAGGTCTTTGGAAGGTCTCAAGCGTAAACACCGGTGATTGACCTGAGCGAACCAAGATGCGCGCCTGACCATCGAATTTAAGCGCAGTTTCCATCTGACAGTGGAAGCTATCGCCACTGTAGCGCCATTCAATCAGATCAAGCGGCTTTTGCATCGTTTGGGCAAGCAGTTGGCCTGGTATCAATATGACACCAATGACAAGTAATTTAGTGAAATCCATCTCTACTCCTTAAGCCACACAATAAAATCTGAATCCCTTGCAACTGATGCAGCCTAGATGTTAAACGGCTCAAGCGACACTCTCACGCCATGAGCAACGACTAAATGCAATGCGGAATCAGGAAAGAAATTTAAATAACAATTTGAACTAGAATAATAAAATCTTGAATATGCTATTTTCTGTAAATAATAAATACCACCACAATTGAGTGACTTATTTTTAGCGATTGGGTAAAGATCACATTCGCCTACTTATTGATCAGAAATATTAATACACGGTTACAGTTGCGTGTATTTTTCACTTTGCTGACAATGTTAACTTTAAGTAAATAACACCTTTCAAACAAGTTAAATACACCGCGCCTTTACATTAAGATGCTGTATTTTATGTAATTATTACAAAATTCACTCTGCATGACGCAATTCACACATTACATAAAAATTAAATATTTCCGCCTAAAAAGTCAAAACTGAGATCTTGGTTCACTATGCTTAAAAAACACATATTAATTTCATGCCATATAAGGCTTAATGTCTGCAAAGTAACGCGCTTATATAATGCTCAATAAGTTTCTAGGTATATAGCGCCTGTAAATTGTCATTATTCCAACTATTTCAGATGCCATATGAAGAGCAATACTACTAACCAGCACACCAGTCCGGTCACCAGTGATAACGATGCATTTAATATCGATCCAATCACTTTGGGTCGACCATTAAATATTGCTAAAAATAATCTTACACCAAAGATTAGCCGTGCCGAAAAAGCGCTGACTGTGACGCTCAATGCCATGACTAAACGTAACGATTGTCGAGTACGCTTATGTCATCTTGGCCTAGAAATGCGTACGACTGAGGTGTCTTACCAAGCGCCGGTTCATTTTACTCATGAAAGGCATGGTGGAGACTGCATGCTTGAGGTGAGCCCCGCCTTGCTCACTCGTCTAGCAGATGCGTTCTATGGTGGTACGCCATGCTTTAACACACCCGCACAAGAGTCTGAAGGGTTACTGCTGCTCAATGCTAGTGAGCAACGAGTCCAAGCGCGCTTAGCGAAAGTTATCTTGCAGCAACTCGATACCTCATGGCGCGAGAATACACACACTGCGCCACTGAGCAGCTGCTGTCTCAACGCTCACTTTGAGCTTACCGTCGGCGAAGTCGTTGGCAAGCTTAGCCTGCAGATGGATGATGAGCTCCTTATCGCACTGGGCCAAGCCAGCAACACAGTCGAGTTAGACCCACAAGAGCTTGCCGACCGACGTCATAAACAGCTTTGCAAGATCCCGGTGCAGTTGAATGCTGTGCTGGCTCAGCAGACGATGTCGCTTGAGCAAGTGACGCAGTTGAAAGTTGGCGACATCATCACCTCCGATATCCAAGAAATTGTTGAAGTAAGTGCTGGAGCGCAAAAGCTGTATCGTGCACGCGTTTCCGAGCAAAACAACCATTTGGTCTTGCAGATCACGGACCACCTTAATCCAGCAGAGAATTTTTGATTATGACTGAGCTAAACCTATCACTTGAAGATGATTTGAACTTCGACTCCAATGTCGGTGACCTATTTTCTGAGCCAAACCCTGTCGCAGCGGCTGAGGCGCCGACAACGGCACCGCGCGAGCTGAGCTTCTTCCGCCAGATCCCGGTATCCGTCACCCTCGAAGTCGCCAGCACCTCTATCTCTCTTGGTGAACTGATGCAAGTAGGACCTAACTCAGTGATCGAGCTCGACAAGCTTAACGGTGAGCCACTGGATGTGAAGGTCAATGGTCACCTGCTTGGTCACGCCGAGGTGGTCGTCATCAACGATAAGTATGGCCTGCGCCTAACCAATATCGCAGAAGATGCTCTGAATGAAGTTTCGCTCTAAGCAATTATCCAAGCAGCTCATTATTGGGCTGCTATTGATCACCGGGCTGGGGCTGTTTTCAACCCTGGCCTTTGCTGATCAAGGCATTCCATTTATCACCGTTAACGACGGTGACAGCAGTGAAGAGTACTCGGTCAAGGTTCAGATCTTAGTCTTGATGACCGCCCTCTCCTTCCTGCCCGCCATGCTGCTGATGATGACTAGTTTCACGCGCATCATTATTGTTCTAGCGATCCTGCGTCAAGCGCTCGGCCTGCAGCAGAGTCCGCCGAACCGTATTTTGATTGGTATTGCGTTAACCATGACTATGCTGGTGATGAAGCCAGTTTGGACTCCTATTTACGAAGACGCGTATCAGCCCTACGAGGCCGGTGAGATCACCCTGCAGCAGGCGTTTTCTGTCGCTGAGCAGCCAGTTCGCCAATTCATGCTCAGCCAGACCTATGAGACCGCCCTTGAGCAGATGCTGCGTATCGCCAACGAACCACTGAATATGGCACCAGAGGAAATCAGCTTCGCCGTACTGATGCCAGCCTTTGTGATCAGTGAGCTCAAGACCGCGTTTCAGATTGGCTTTATGCTGTTTATTCCGTTTTTAATCATCGATATCGTGGTTGCCAGTGTGCTGATGGCCATGGGTATGATGATGCTTTCCCCTTTGATCATCTCCTTACCATTCAAGCTGATGGTGTTTGTGATGGTGGATGGCTGGGCGATGACGGTTGGCAGCCTGAGCGCCAGCTTTGGAGGGCTCTAGCCATGAACCCAGCAATCGCTAACCTCTACGCCGATGCCATTTTTATGATCATTACTATGGTGGTGGTATTGATTGGGCCGAGTCTATTGGTGGGTTTGGTGGTGGCGATTTTCCAGGCCACCACCCAAATCAATGAGCAAACGATGAGCTTCTTACCTCGTCTGCTCACCACACTGTTGATGTTGATCTTTGCCGGGGGCTGGCTGCTGCGCAATATCAGCACCTTTTTTACCGATCTGTTTTACACCATCCCAACCATCGTAAGTTAGGTCGAATGTACGCGGTTAGTTTTGCTGAAATCACGGCGCTGCTCGGTCAGGTATGGTGGCCCTTTTTTCGCTTGTCCGCCGCATTCATCACCATGCCCTTCTACGGTGATGGCTATATCAGCCCCAGAATTCGCATTCTTCTCGCTCTGGTGATCGCCGCCGTTGCAGGGCCACTATTGCCCGCGATGCCCGAGGTTGACCCTATTTCTATTCAGGCCGTTGCCATCGCCCTAGAGCAGGTGGCTATCGGCGCGCTGCTCGGCCTGACTCTGCATTTTCTGTTTGCTGCCATGGCGATGGTCGGTCAGATCATGTCGATGCAGATGGGCCTTGGTATGGCAATGATGAATGACCCTGCCAATGGCATCTCCGTTGCCCTGCTGGGTAACTACTTTTTGATGTTCACCACCTTGATGTTCCTGTCTCTTGATGGCCATTTAGTCGCGCTTGATGTGGTCATTCAAAGCTTTGAGCGCTTCCCGGTCGGCGCGGGTATCAGTGAATTGTCACTCACTTACTTCATTGGCTTGTTTGGCTGGATGATGGTCGCCGCTGTATCGATCGCCTTACCGACTATCGCCGCCATGCTGACGGTTAACTTGACCTTCGGTGTGATGAACCGTGCCGCACCATCGCTGAACGTCTTTGCCCTTGGCTTTCCGATGTCGATGATGCTCGGCCTGTGTGCCGTGTTGCTCTCCCTGTCGGGGCTGCCAAGCATCTATGCTGAGCTGGCGCACGACATTCTTGAACAAATGCGCCAAATGGGAGGTAGCTAGCCATGGCTGAAAATCAAAGCAGTCAAGACAAAAGCGAGAAACCCAGTCCCCAGAAACTGCGCAAAGCCAAACAGGAAGGTCAGGCGGCGCGCTCGAAAGAGTTTGTCGTTGGGGTTTTGTTTATTGCTATCGCCCTATTTCTTTGGGCATATGGTCACTATCTCGGCCAGCAGGCACAGAAGCTGTTTACGATTAACTACCAGCTCTCGTTTCAGGAGCTGCGCCAGCCAGACATCATGACGCGCAAATTAACTGAGAGTGTCTTGCTGCTAGGTGGTTTGTTTATCCCTATGGCAGCGGTGCTGATATTGGTGACAATTTTAAGCTCAATGATCCCAGGCGGCTGGGTGATGTCACTTAAGCTTATCAAGCCAAAGCTAAGCAAAATCAGCCCGATTGAGGGATTTAAACGCCTGTTTTCGATCAAGTCCTTGGTCGAGCTCGCCAAGTCGATACTCAAGGTTGTCTTTATCGGCGGCGTGCTGTATTGGCTACTGAGCAGTAATCTGGCCAATCTGATCGCCGCGCAGCGTGCCCCGCTTGAGCAAGGGATCAGTACCACCTTGGGCCACCTGATCAAAGCTCTGATCTATTTCGGTTTTGTCGTGCTTCTGATTGGCCTTATCGATATGCCCTATCAGCTATGGAATCACACCAAGCAGCTAAAGATGACCAAGCAAGAGGTCAAAGAAGAGCATAAAAACGCTGAAGGTAGCCCTGAGATTAAGCAGAAGATCAAACAGTTGCAGCAACAGATGTCGCGTCGTCGAATCGATAATTCGGTGCCAACGGCGGATGTGGTGATCACCAACCCGACCCACTACGCCGTGGCAATCAAGTATGACCTATCGCGCGCCGGTGCTCCGTTTGTCGTCGCCAAGGGTGAGGATGAGATGGCGCTGCGCATCCAAGCGGTGGCAAGGCAACATGATGTCGAGATCCTCAACCTGCCACCATTGACCCGAGCAGTGTACTTTAATACCCGCGTCGACCAAGAGGTGCCAGGTCCACTGTTTGTCGCTATTGCCCATGTACTGACCTACGTGATGCAACTGAAAGAGTACCGACAAGATCGCTCGCGAAAACCAACGCCGTTACCGCCATTGGTTATTCCTAAAGCGCTGCGCCACGATTAACCCATTGAATTAACCCTGACCACTTACACAATCGCCATATCGAGTAGATATTCCTATGAAAGAAAGACTAAATTTAATATTTCCAGCGATTAAAAATAGTTACTTTGGCATCCCGATCCTACTGCTAACCGTGTTGGCAATGGTGATCCTTCCGTTGCCACCAGTACTACTTGATGCGCTATTTATCTTTAATATCGTACTGTCGGTGATCGTGCTTTTGGTCGCGGTCTCCAGTCAGCGACCACTTGAGTTCAGTGTCTTCCCGACCATCTTGCTTATCGCCACCCTGATGCGCCTCACGCTCAACGTCGCCTCGACGCGCGTGGTGTTACTCGAGGGTCACAACGGGGGCGATGCCGCTGGTAAGGTGATTCAAGCGTTTGGTAATGTGGTAATTGGCGGTAACTACTTTGTCGGTATCGTAGTGTTTATCATCTTGATGATTATCAACTTTGTGGTGATCACCAAAGGTGGTGAGCGTATCTCCGAGGTCTCTGCGCGCTTTACCCTTGACTCGCTACCCGGCAAACAGATGGCGATTGATGCCGACCTAAACGCCGGTATCATCGACCAGAACCAGGCCAAAGAGCGTCGCCGTGAGATCGCGCGTGAGGCGGACTTCTATGGCTCGATGGATGGTGCCTCGAAGTTTGTTCGTGGTGATGCGATTGCCGGGATGCTGATCCTGATCATCAACATTCTCGGTGGTGTAACCATAGGTATGGTTCAGCATGACCTCGCCGCAAGTGAAGCCTTCCAACGCTTTGCCCTGCTCACTATTGGTGACGGCTTGGTCGCACAAATACCTTCACTGCTGCTTGCGGTTGCCGCTGCCATCATTGTGACCCGAGTCAGTGACTCCGGTGAGCTATCGGATGATGTGCAAAAGCAGATGCTGGCTTCTCCAGTAACACTCGCGACAGCCAGTGGCATCATGCTTATTATCGGTATCGTACCGGGCATGCCACATTTGGCCTTCTTCAGCTTTGCCGCTCTGCTCGCCTTCGCGGCGTGGAAACAGGGTCGCAAACACCTCGACCCTGAGCCCCTTGAGCAAGCCGAGGCCGTGGCTGAGGCCGTGGCTCAAGACGAGGCACCCACGCTTGACTGGCAAGATGTCCCACATGTTCATCCACTCTCGCTTGAGCTTGGCTATCGCCTGGTGAACCTAGTGGATAAAAACCAAGGTGAGCCACTCGCGTTGCGTGTACGCGGCGTGCGCAAGACCATTACAGAACAAGCAGGTTTCTTGATCCCAGAGATCGCTATTCGCGATAACCTTAAGCTTAAGCCAACTCAATACACCATCTCGCTGTATGGTGAGACCCTCGCCAAGGGCGAGATTGACCCTGAGCGCTTGATGGCGTTGGCAACCGGTGAAGTCTATGGTCAACTAGATGGTGTACTCGCAAAAGACCCAGCGTATCAGCTTGATGCAGTATGGATTGAGCCCAACAATAAGCCGCAGGCACTAAACCTAGGTTATTCGGTTGTCGATGGCGCGACGGTGATTGCCACTCACCTGAGTAAAATCATCAAAGAGCACACCGCAGAGCTGTTTAATCACGATGATGTCGAGCGCGTGATGGAGCGTCTTGCCCAGCACTCGCCAAAACTGGCAGAAAGCCTAGCAACGCAGCTGACCCACCAGCAACAGATGCGTATCTATCGCCAACTACTGGCGGATCAAGTCCCAGTCAAGGACACTCTCAACATCTCTTCAATCATGCTAGAAAGCAGTGAAGTGACCAAAGATGCGATCCTTATCGCCTCAGATATCCGCTGCGGCCTCAAACGCACGCTCACCAACCACCTGGTTGGTACGGGCAATGACTTTAATATCTTTACCCTCAGCGATAATCTGGAAAAGATGCTAATGACCGCCCTAAACAAAGCCCAACAAGCTGGCAGTGTCGCCTTAGACAGCTTCCCAGTAGAGCCAAACCTACTCGCGCAGCTACAACAAAACATGCCCAACATCCGCGAGCAACTAAAACAAAACGGTTTCAAACCGGTTCTATTGGTTGCACCACAACTACGCCCCCTCCTATCCCGCTACGCACGCACCTTTGCTAAGGGTTTGATTGTTCTGTCTTACAACGAGATCCCAGAGGACAAGAACATCAATGTGCTTGGACACTTAGGGTAGAGGCGAGAGGCGAGAGGCGAGAGGCGAGAGGCGAGAGGCGAGAGGCGAGAGGCGAGAGGCGAGAGGCGAGAGGCGAGAAAACCTCTCAACCTCTGCCACTGCTGTCAAGTATTACACCCCTCGAGCGCAGCGTACTCGCAGTGAAACGATCTCGACTCTCGATTCTGCTTCACGCCCTTGGAAAAGCAAACGCTGTAACCTCGTCAATATGACTACACCCAAGCGCCAACATAATAAGCCTGTCGATTCCAAGCGCGACGCCCGCGCACTTGGGTAGACCGGCTTCGAGAGCGGCGATCAGGTGGTGATCGATGGGTTGGGGTTTGAGGCCCATTTCAAGTCGTTTTTGGTTGTCTTGTTCAAAGCGGGTCAATTGCTCTTGCGGGTTGTCGAGTTCGTGGAAGCCATTGGCGAGCTCGATACCTTTAAAGTACACCTCGAACCTATCGGCAACCCGCGGATCGGCTGGATTAATTTTTGCCAGGGCGGCTTGGCTGGCTGGGAAGTCGTAGACAAAGGCTGGCGCGTTTTGGCCAATCTTGACCTCAACACCGACGCTAAACAGCAGCTGGAGCAAGGTGTCACGGTCTTGCTCTGGCAGTGCAATATCAGCAAGACCCAAGGTGACGGCGACCTGTTTTAGCTCATCCATTGAGGCTTCGAGTGGGCATACCCCAAGAACAGAGAGAAAAGCTTGCTGATAGGTCATGCGCTCGGCTGGCGCACTGTTTAACACTTGCTGCAACAGCTCATCCATCTCATTCATCAAGGCATGGTGGTCAAAGCCGACTCGATACCACTCGAGCATGGTGAATTCCGGGTTGTGGTAGCGGCCGTTTTCTTCGTTACGAAACGCTTTATTGATCTGATAGATACACCCACTGCCCGCGGCAAGCAGACGTTTCATGTGAAACTCTGGGCTGGTCATCAGGTACAGAGTTTGTCCATTGGTGTACTCGGGACCGACAAACTCAGTATCAAACGTATGCAGATGGATGTCGGTGACGGTGGCATGGCTCATCGCTGGTGTATCGACCTCCATCACCTCACGCTGGGCGAAAAAATCACGGATCTGGGCAATGATGCGTGCACGCTGTTTGAGCTGAGTAATAGAAGCAGAAGGCTGCCATGCTTGGGAGTTCGACATACGTAATTCTCATGATATTTGACCGCCGTAGTGTACTTGTTCATCGCCCTAGACCCAAGCGTTTCGCCTACTGTTCAACCCATTATCAGCCGGTGAGCCTAGTCACAGTTTGCTGCAAATCTCGCTTGTCTGGCTGAAATTCCGCCGCAAAAACCTAAGTAAATCAATTTTTCCTTCATCTGGGTCTTTTACACTGGGCTACCACTTTGGGATAGGTGGCATTATTGAGCCTTTCATTGATGATTTTATGCATGGGCTCAGACTAGAAAAAAGAAGATTAGAGCGGTATAAACCGCTGATTTCACTTACACACCTGGAGGATAACTGTGAAAACAATTACCACAGATATCGCAGTAATTGGCGCTGGTGGCGCTGGCCTGAGAACCGCAATCGCTGCGGCTGAAGCAAACCCAGAACTAGAGATTGCTCTGATTTCTAAAGTCTACCCAATGCGCTCTCACACCGTTGCGGCGGAAGGTGGCTCAGCTGCCGTCATCAAAGATGAAGACAGCCTTGATAACCACTTTAACGACACCGTTGGCGGTGGCGATTGGCTGTGTGAACAAGACGTTGTTGAATTCTTCGTTGAGAACTCAACCCGCGAAATGATTCAGATGGAACAATGGGGTTGCCCATGGAGCCGTAAAGAGAACGGCGAAGTGAACGTGCGCCGCTTTGGTGGCATGAAGGTTGAGCGTACTTGGTTTGCCGCGGATAAAACCGGCTTCCATATGCTGCACACCCTTTTCCAAACCTCGATTAAATACAGCAACATCAACCGCTTTGACGAATACTTCGTCGTCGACCTGATTGTCGATGAGGGCGAAGTGCAAGGTTTGGTCGCCATCCACATGTCTGAGGGTGAACTGGTCACCATCAAGGCAAAATCAGTCGTGCTTGCCACTGGTGGCGCGGGCCGCGTTTATCACTGTAACACCAACGGCGGCATCGTGACTGGCGACGGCATGGCAATGGCTTATCGTCATGGCGTGCCACTGCGTGATATGGAATTTGTTCAATACCACCCAACCGGCCTTCCTGGCACCGGTATCCTGATGACCGAGGGTTGTCGTGGTGAGGGCGGGATCATCGTCAATAAAGATGGCTACCGTTACCTGCAAGATTACGGCATGGGACCGGAAACGCCGGTTGGCGAGCCGAAAAACAAATACATGGAACTGGGTCCTCGCGACAAGGTTTCACAAGCCTTCTGGCATGAGCAGCAAAAAGGCAACACCATCAAGCACCCTCTTGGTGATGTAGTGCATCTCGACCTGACTCACCTCGGTGAAGAGTACCTGCAAGAGCGTCTGCCGTTTATCTGTGAGCTATCGAAAGCCTACGTTAACGTTGACCCAGCCAAAGAGCCGATCCCAATCCGTCCAACGGTGCACTACACCATGGGTGGTATTGAGACTGACAAACAGTGTGAGACACGCATTAAAGGCCTGTTTGCGGTTGGTGAGTGTGCGTCGGTTGGTCTGCACGGTGCGAACCGTTTGGGCTCAAACTCACTGGCTGAGTTCGTGGTGTTTGGCCGCGTCGCGGGTGAAAACGCGGTTAAGCGTGTGGAAGAGTTCAAGGGTTGGAACCAAGACGCCATCGACAGCCAAGTTAAGGCGGTTGAAGAGCGCATCACTGCGCTGCTAAACCAAGAAGGCGACGAGAACTGGGCTGATATCCGCACGGAAATGGGTCACACCATGGAAGCAGGCTGTGGTATCTACCGTCAAGAAGATCTGATGCAGGCAACCATCGAGAAGCTGCAGTCGCTAAAACAGCGCTACAAAAAAGTCAGCATCAAGGACAAAGGCAAGGTGTTCAACACTGATCTGCTCTATGCGATTGAGGTTGGCTATGGACTAGAAGTGGCCGAGGCCATGGTTCACTCGGCTATCTTGCGTAAAGAGTCTCGTGGTGCCCACCAGCGCCTAGATGAGGGTTGTACTGAGCGTGATGACGAGTTGTTCCTGAAACACTCGCTGGCCTTCTACGAAGCCGATGCCGATCCACGTATCGACTACAGCGATGTGACTATCACTAAGTCTCAACCAAAAGCGCGTCTCTACGGTGAAGCGGCAGAAAAAGCGGCGGCGGAAGAGAAGAAGGCTGCAGAGCAAGCCGAGAATAAGGAAGAGGAGCAAGCCTAATGTCATCTACTCGTATTCAGAAAGTTGAGATCCTGCGCTACGACCCTGAGCGTGACGCAGAACCTTTCTTCCAGACTTTTGAGGTGCCATTTGATGAAACCATGTCTATTTTGGACGCACTGGGCTACATCAAAGACAACCTAGATAAAAACCTGTCGTACCGCTGGTCTTGCCGTATGGCAATCTGTGGCTCTTGTGGCCTGATGGTCGACGGTGTGCCTAAGCTGGCATGTAAGAGCTTCTTACGTGACTACCCGAACGGCGTGAAGATTGAGCCACTGGCCAATTTCCCGATCGAGAAAGACCTGATTGTTGATATGACGCCGTTTATCGAGCGTCTCGAGGCCATTAAGCCTTACATTATTGGCAATGACCGCACGCCAGAAGACGGCGCTAACATCCAAACTCCAGAGCAGATGGCGCGCTACAAGCAGTTCGCTGGCTGTATCAACTGTGGTTTGTGTTATGCGGCGTGTCCTCAGTTTGGTCTCAACCCTGAGTTTGTTGGCCCAGCAGCGCTGACGCTGGCGCATCGCTACAACCTGGATAGCCGTGATAATGGCGCCGACGAGCGTATGTCGATCATCAATGGTGAAAACGGCGCTTGGGGCTGTACCTTTGTTGGCTACTGCTCTGAGGTCTGTCCGAAGAACGTTGACCCAGCAGCGGCTGTGAACCAAGGTAAAGTCGCCTCATCAATGGACTTTGTTATCGCGATGCTTAAGCCTGATGGTAAGCCTGTGGCAGAGGAAGTGTAATTATGAGTAATCGTAAACCTTACGTGCGCGAGGTAAAGCGCACTTGGTGGAAAAACCACGCCTTCTATCGTTTCTACATGCTGCGTGAAGCGACGGTGCTGCCACTGATCTTATTTACCCTGTTTTTGACCTTCGGCCTTGGCGCTTTGGTTAAGGGCCCTGAAGCTTGGCAAACCTGGCTGGCATTTATGGCTAACCCATTGGTGGTTGGTATTAACCTGGTTGCTCTGGCGGGTAGTCTGTTCCATGCACACACCTTCTTTAGCATGATGCCGCAGGTTATGCCGATCAAACTTAAGGGTAAGTCAGTCGATAAACGACTGATTGTGCTAGCACAATGGGCAGCCGTTGCCTTTATCTCACTCGTCGTATTGATTATTGTCTAAGGAGTTTATCGTGAGTCATACCAACTTTAAGGTAGATACTGCCCCGAAACGCTCGGACGAGCCAATATGGTGGGGACTGTTTGGCGCTGGCGGCACTTGGTTCGCTATGCTGACCCCAATCACAGTGTTTGTATTAGGCGTACTGGTCCCGCTAGGCATCATTGATGCAGAGGCCCTGAGCTACGATCGCGCGCGCGACTTTGTCGGCTCGATCATCGGCGGCCTATTCATCATCGCCACCCTAGCCCTCCCGATGTGGCATGCCATGCACCGCCTACACCACGGCATGCACGACCTAAAATTCCACACAGGCGTGGTTGGGAAGATCGCTTGTTATTGGTTTGCTTCGGCGATTACCTTACTCGCTATTATTTTCGTGTTAATGGTCTAAAAGCCGCAGGCTTTTCAGGGGCGAGGTGCGAGTACGCTAGCGCTACGGGGAGCGAGGAGTTTATCGTTACTGGCGACGTTCTCACTCTCCCTGGCCTCTCCGCTTAAGCCAACAAAAAAAGCCATTGGCGATGCCATTGGCTTTTTATTGTGTAAAGCGCAGAGTTATAAGAAGGAATGCATAGCCATCCACACCAACGGAAACCCTCGCTCCTCGTAGGGCAAAGCCCGTCCCCGAACCTCGCCCCTTAAAGCGCTATCGCGCTTTAGAGAATAAAGCGACTCAAATCCTCATCCTCAACCAGCTCACCCAACTTGGCCTTCACATAAGCTTGGTCGATGACTAGCTCGCTGCCGGCTTTGTCGGTGGCTTCGAATGAGATCTCGTCCATTAGGCGCTCCATGACCGTGTGTAGGCGGCGGGCACCGATGTTTTCAGTGGTTTCGTTCACCTGCCAGGCGGCGTCTGCGATCTGGTTGATGCCATCTTCAGTGAAGCTCACGTTGACGTCTTCGGTCTTCATTAGTGCTGAGTACTGCTCGGTCAGAGATGCCTTAGGCTCGGTTAGGATACGCTTGAAGTCATCACTAGAAAGCGCTTCGAGCTCAACGCGGATTGGCAGACGGCCTTGCAGCTCAGGGATCAGATCCGATGGCTTGGCTACCTGGAAAGCACCCGAGGTGATAAACAGGATATGGTCGGTTTTGACCATGCCGTGCTTGGTCGATACTGTGCTGCCTTCAATCAGTGGCAGCAAGTCACGCTGAACACCCTCACGCGAGACATCTGGGCCTGAGCTTTCGCCGCGTTTACAGATCTTGTCAATCTCATCGATAAATACGATGCCGTTGTTCTCTACGTTGCTGATGGCGCTCTCTTTAAGCTCTTCTTGGTTGACCAGCTTGGCCGCTTCTTCTTCCGTCAGCGCCTTGAAAGCGTCCTTGATCTTAAGCTTGCGCTTTTTCTTGGTGTCGCCCGCCAGGTTTTGGAACATGCCCTGAAGCTGGTTGGTCATCTCTTCCATGCCTGGAGGCGCCATGATCTCAACGCCCATTTGCGGCGCAGCGACATCAACCTCAATCTCTTTGTCATCGAGCTTGCCTTCGCGCAGTTTCTTGCGGAAGATTTGGCGTGTATTCGAGTTATCCTCGCTTTGCTCATTTTGACCCCATGCATCGCGGGCCGGTGGCAACAGCGCATCAAGAATACGTTCTTCTGCCTGCTCTTCTGCGCGGAATTTGACCTTCTCCATTGCTTGTTGATGGGTCATCTTGATCGCCACATCGGTCAGGTCACGAATAATGGTTTCCACCTCTTTACCCACGTAACCCACTTCGGTAAATTTGGTTGCCTCAACCTTAATAAACGGCGCATTGGCCAATTTTGCCAAGCGACGGGCAATTTCGGTTTTACCGACACCAGTTGGGCCAATCATCAAGATGTTCTTTGGCGTTACTTCAGCACGCAAGCTCTCTTCAAGCTGCATACGACGCCAACGGTTACGCAGTGCGATCGCCACCGAGCGCTTGGCCTTATCTTGGCCAATGATATGGCGATTAAGCTCATGAACAATTTCGCGAGGAGTCATTTCAGACATAGGATTTCCTTAATTCTTTGCTTGGCCATAGGCCAGTCGACAACATACTATCTTGGGGTTATTCAGCGTTCGCTGGTATTTCTAGTTCTTCGATAGTGTGGTGATGGTTAGTAAACACGCAGATATCACCAGCAATTTTAAGCGATTTTTCAGCGATCTCTGTTGCATCTAGATCAGTATTCTCAAGCAGCGCAGTTGCCGCAGCTTGGGCAAAACTGCCGCCTGAGCCAATCGCAATCAGGTCGTTCTCTGGCTGAACTACGTCTCCGTTACCCGTGATGATCAGCGATGCCGTCTCATCGGCTACCGCGAGCAGTGCCTCTAGCTTGCGCAGAGCGCGGTCGCTACGCCAGTCTTTCGCCAGCTCAACCGCCGCCTTGGTCAAGTGACCTTGGTGCATCTGCAGCTTGCTCTCAAAGCGCTCAAACAGCGTAAACGCATCGGCTGTGCCGCCGGCAAATCCAGCCAGTACTTTGTTGTTATACAGACGGCGAACCTTGCGTGCGTTCCCTTTCATTACAGTGTTGCCCAGTGACACTTGCCCATCACCAGCAATGACAACTTTATTATTACGGCGAACAGATACAATCGTAGTCATGATTCGAGCCTCTAATTAGAATTTCACATTGGATATGAAAGTTATATGAGGCTCGGAAAGGGGGAATTCAAGCCCCCCTCTTTTTAGGGGCGAGGTACGGGGACGGGCTGCGCCCTACGAGGAGCGAGGGGTGGGTTACGAAAATTCTGAGGAAAAATAATGGTGTTGATTGCGCTTTAAGTTGCGAGAGGGAATCTGTAATAAGCAACTGGAAACGAAACAGAGAAACAAAAGGTGAGGACCAGCCGATAGCAGGGAGAGCGAAAAAGTAACCACATCGATAAACTCCTCGCTCCCCGAAGCGCCAGCGTCCTCGCGCCTCGCCCCTGCGCTTATTGCGCGGATTGCTTCCAAATCGCACAAGGCTCAATCTTCGCGCGCTCCAAGCGGTGCTTGTCACGCTCGGCGTCGCGTTTCATCTTATAAGGGCCAAGGACGACGCGATACCAGCTACTGCCTTCTTGGTTCACGACTTTGCTCTCGATGCCTTGGAAGGCAATATCCAGCTTACGTGACTCGGCTTGATCTAGAGTTTTATAAGCACCGCACTGCATGATGTATGGGATTTCAGATACTTGGAGCTCTTTGGCTTCCACCTTCACCTCACGGTTTGGTAGAGACTCGACGTAATCCCATTTCTCTTCTGGCTTAGGTGGAAGTTCAGGCTTCGGCTTTGGTTTGACCACTGGCTGTGGCTTGGGTTGCACAGGCGCAGGCTTGGCGGGCTCATCGGCGATATGCAGTTGATATAGGCCATAGCTGAATGTGCCAATCAGCAGGATCGCCAACAGGCCACTGCGCCAAGGTTTCTTCGGCGCAGCACCGCGTTTGGTTGGGCGTCGCGTGTTTCCGCGACCACGTTTTACATAATCTTTTGCCACAACAATATAAAAATAATCAGTGGATGACGCTATGCATGGTAAAGCAGAACGTCTGTTGAGAACAACGATTACCGGTTATGGTGATAAAAAAACACCTAACCGGTTCTATTCAAAGCGTAATTGATATGAGCGACTGCGATTCACACCAGTCTTGGTGGCGCGGCGCTATCGCGGATCACCAGTTCAGTATCCAGAAGGCGCGAGCCTGCTCGAACGTCATTGCCACGCAGCACCTCTAGCATCATTAGCATGGTTTGGCGGCCTATCTCATAGCGAGGCTGAGCGACGGTGGTCAGCGGTGGATCGCAGTACATGCCAAAATCAATGTTATCGAAGCCAACCACCGACAGATCCTGGGGAACTCTAAAGCCAAGTCGCTTCGCCTCTTGAATTGCACCAATCGCTTGGGTATCACAATGGCAGAAGATCGCCGTCGGTGGCTCAGGGTTAGACAGTAATCGACGCACACCAGCCACGCCACCCTCAAAGTTAAAGTCACAGTATTCAACATACTCCGGCTTCATATCCAGCCCGGCTCGGCGCAGCGCTTGCTGATAGCCCTGATGACGAAACTGACACAATGCCGAGGTGTCGGGACCAGACAATTGAGCGATTTTCTTGTGCCCAAGCTGGGCGAGATAGTTCACTGCCTCAAAGGCTGAAGTCAGGTTATCGATGTGCACTGTGGGCAATTCAAGCTCTGGCGCATACTCACAGGCCATGACCATCGGAGGCAAATTCTTCTGCTCAGACTTGCTCACGTCAAACGGCAGATCTGAGCCGAGCAGCAACATGCCGTCAGCCTGCTTAGTGAAAACCAAGTTAACAAAGGAGGACTCACGCTTTTTCTGCTGACCACTGTCACCAAGCAGAACCAAATACCCATGCTCCATCGCCGCATCTTCAATACCACGAATGATCTCTGAGAAGTACGGATCACAGATGTCTGGAATGATGGCAACAATGGTTTTAGATTCATTACGACGCAGATTGCGCGCTAACGAATTGGGTGAATATCCGGCTTCCATCACCGCATCCTCGACTTTCTCGCGAGTGGCGGCGGAGACTTTTTCTGGATTCATCAGTGCACGGGACACCGTCGCTGTCGAAACCCCAGCCAGTAAAGCAACATCCTTCATTGTCGCCATAAGGTTTGTCCTCTTGGTTTCATCTCTATTTTTCTCTATTCGATAAACTAGTGTAAGTATTAATAAATTTTATGTTACGGGACAATTAACATTTTTTGCAGGCAAGTAGTGATGGCCATCACAACCCGCCAAATCTGCCCAATAACTGACCACCTAACTGAGATCTTGTGGTTCGATATCTAGGCTCCAGCGCACCTTTTTTGCCAAAGGCAGCATCGCTATCGCAGGCTTGGCGCTGGCGAGTAATCGCTGCATTTGCCCGCGCGTTTGTGTTTGAAGTAGCAGTTGCCAACGATATTTGCCAGCGCGCTTAGACAGGGGGGCTGGCGTTGGACCCAATACCACATCGCCACCACTAAACAGGGGGTGCGCCTCTAGGGTATGACGAACCTGGCGCAAAAACTGCTCTACAAGTGCATTATCATTCGCTTCAGCCTTAAACAGGGTCAGGAAGCTAAACGGCGGCAACTGAGCCATCTTGCGCTCTTGCAGCGCCGTGTCGGCAAACTGATCGTAACCTTGTTTGAGCAAGGCTTGGAGCAACGTATGCTCTGGATGGTGTGTCTGCAGGATCACCTCACCCCGCTTACTGGCGCGACCCGCACGCCCTGCCACCTGAATAAATAGCTGTGCCAGACGCTCGGAGGCGCGAAAATCGCTGCTGTAGAGCGAGCCATCGACATCCAGCAGCGCAACCAGAGTGACGTTAGGAAAATGGTGTCCCTTGGCGAGCATCTGAGTACCAATCAAGATCTGATGCTCATTGCGCCTTATAGACTCGAGTGCCTCTTCGAGGCTGCCCTTGCGCCGCGTGCTATCTCGATCGATGCGAATCGCACTGTAATCCGGAAACAGTTGGTTAAGCTGCGCTTCAAGCTGCTCAGTCCCAACCCCGACCGTCACTAAGTGAGTACTTCCACACCCATGACACTGGTGAATAACGGGTCTTTGTGATCCGCAATGGTGACAGCGGATCTCATTGCTGTTTTGGTGATAAGTGTAATAGGCCTCACAGCGCTGACATTCAGCGATCCAGCCACACTCATGACACATCAACGCCGGAGAGAAGCCACGCCGATTGAGAAACAGTAATACCTGGTTACCCGAATCCAGGTGCTTGCGCATCTCCGCAATCAATGGCGCAGACAGCCCACCCTCAAGGTACAGCCCCTTGATATCGAGCACCTTATTAGTGGTGGGTTTGGCGTTGCCCGCACGCTGGGTAAGGTGTAAGTGGCTGTACTTGCCGCTGCGTGCATTGTGCAGAGTCTCTAGGGCCGGTGTTGCCGAGCCAAGCACAATCGGGATACCTTGCTTGTTAGCACGCATGATTGCCACATCTCGAGCATGGTAGCGCAAGCTATCTTGCTGTTTGTAGGAGCTATCGTGCTCCTCATCGACGATAATAATGCCGAGATCGGCAAACGGTGTGAGCAAGGCTGAGCGGGTACCAATCACGATGCCACATGCGCGATCGCGCGCCGCGAGCCAAGCATTGAGTCGCTCGGTCTCGTTGAGTCCCGAGTGAACCACAGAGATCGGTACATCAAACCGCGAAGCAAATCGCTCGATCGTTTGTGGCGTAAGACCAATTTCCGGCACCAACACCAAGGCCTGCTGACCGCACTCAAGCACTGGCTTAATTAGATTAAGGTAAACCTCTGTCTTACCCGAGCCAGTGACTCCCTCAAGTAGGAAGCAGCCGTAGCTGCCGCGGTTATTGACGCTGGCAATCGCTACCGCCTGCTCCTCATTGAGCTTGGGTTTATCCGCTGCTTTCTCTACCTCACGTCCCCACGGATGGATAGTAGGCAGTCGCGACTTGGCGCTTATCCAGCCCTTTTCCTCAAGCGCTTTGACCACGCTGGATGAGACGCCTTGTTCTGCGAGCGCCTCGCGCGTCATTCCGCCGTGCTCTAGCAGCTGCAGTGCCAGCGCCTGTTTTTTCGCGCGGCTAAAGCCCGCCATCAACTGAGAGCGCCCCTCTTCACTAAGATGCCACTCTACGATGGCCGTCACTTGGGCGGGCTTGCCCTTTTTCAGCGCAGCAGGCATGGCATTGGCAAAGGTGTCACCGAGTGGATACTGATAGTACTGACTGCACCACACCAGCAGCTGATAAAGAGAGTCTGGCCATAAAGGCTCGCTATCAAGCACAGCCTTGATCGGCTTGAGCTTGTCAAACTCCGACTCGCTGGCAAAGGCGGTCACAATACCAATCAAGGTTTTCGGTCCAAAAGGCACACTGACACGCCCGCCAATCACAGGGAAAAGGTGAGCAGGGATCTCATAGTCAAATGACCTATCCAGCGGAACTGGCAAAGATACACGGGCGATGGTTGGACGCATGGACAAATTGATAAGGTTTGCAGAGGCGACATAGTATACCCAATCTAGCCCTGATCCAATCGCTGAGCCGACTATTGAACAAAAAAGTGGCGATTATTTTATCAAATTGGTTGATCCCAGCCGTTCGTTTCATTAGTATATCGCGCCTTAGTGATATGGCTTGAATTTGTACAATGTGCATTGACAGCGGTATCGCTACTGAAACGTTTTTGTTTAATTACGTGTGGTGTCCAGCGTAGAGTTGGATGGCGACACGGCCTAATTTGAGGTTTTCCCTATGAAAGCTGGTATCCACCCAGAATACAAAGCTGTAACAGCAACTTGTTCTTGCGGCAACACTTTTGAGTTCAACTCAACTCTAGCAAAAGATTCAATCCACCTAGACGTGTGTGACAAATGTCACCCATTCTACACTGGTAAGCAGCGTATCGTTGATACAGGCGGCCGTGTAGATCGCTTCAACAAGCGTTTCGGTGCTCTTTCTTCTAAGAAGTAATTCTTTAGAAGCAAAGCTTGAAAAAGGATGCCCTCGGGTGTCCTTTT
This sequence comes from Vibrio sabulosilitoris, assembly GCF_055391395.1. Taxonomy (NCBI): domain Bacteria; kingdom Pseudomonadati; phylum Pseudomonadota; class Gammaproteobacteria; order Vibrionales; family Vibrionaceae; genus Vibrio; species Vibrio sabulosilitoris. The sequence continues at coordinate 521,042 of NZ_AP029599.1, read as the reverse complement.
TTGTTGCCCGTCATCCGCGTATCAACACCTCATCACAGCCTTACCCCACCCGCTAAAAACCTTCTCAGCTAATTTAGTCGTACGCCGACTTGTAATTTATCCTATTATCAGTAGTTTGTACTGCAGAAATTTCGTTGTGCACTGTCATTGCTCGGTTTGTACAACACTATCGAAACTGAAAACTAGGATTAAAAGCAGACAATTATGTCCGACCATAAACACGACTCAACGCCCCCAACAGCCGAAGAGCAACTCCGTCAGCAAGCGCTTGACTATCATGCCCAACCGACGCCTGGCAAGATTGCCGTTTCACTGACCAAGCCTGCCGATTCAGCGCAAGATCTCGCCCTCGCCTACAGCCCAGGCGTTGCCGAACCGGTGCGTGAAATCGCGGCGAATGCCGACAATGTCTACAAGTACACTGCCAAGGGCAACATGGTCGCGGTTATCTCTAATGGTACCGCGATTTTGGGCCTGGGTAACCTTGGTCCAATGGCATCTAAGCCAGTGATGGAAGGTAAGGCACTACTATTTAAACGCTTTGCTGGTCTTGATTCGATTGATATTGAGGTCAAGCACCGCACCATCGATGAGTTTGTCGATACCGTGGCGAATATTGCCGATACCTTCGGTGGCATTAACTTAGAAGATATTAAAGCGCCTGATTGCTTTGAGATTGAAAAACGCTTGATTGAGCGCTGTGACGTGCCGGTTTTCCATGATGACCAACACGGCACCGCGATTGTGACTGCAGCAGGTATGCTTAATGCGATCGAGCTGCAAGGTAAGAAGCTAGAACAATCGACCATCGTCTGCCTTGGCGCCGGTGCTGCCGCTGTGGCGTGTATGGAGCTGCTGATCAAGTGCGGTGCGATGCGTGAGAAGATCTATATGCTCGACCGTAAAGGCGTTATTCATACTCGTCGTGATGATCTGAATGAGTACAAGCAGTTATTTGCGAATAACACCGATAAGCGCACCCTAGAGGATGTCATTACTGGCGCTGATTTGTTCCTTGGCGTATCAGGTCCGAACCTGCTTTCACCTGATGCGTTAAAACTGATGGCGGACAAGCCTATTGTATTTGCTTGCTCAAACCCAGACCCTGAGATCAAGCCGGAGCTGGCATACCAAGTGCGCGATGACCTGATCATGGGCACCGGTCGCTCTGACTATCCAAACCAGGTCAACAACGTGCTGTGTTTCCCGTTTATCTTCCGTGGAGCACTTGATGTGCGCGCAAGCGAGATTAACGATGCAATGAAGCTGGCAGCAGTTGAGGCGATTCGTCAGCTTGCCAAAGAGCCCGTTCCTGCCGAGGTATTACAGGCTGCAGGTGCAGACAAGCTTGAGTTTGGTCACGACTACATCATTCCAAAACCGATGGACTCACGCCTACTGCCAAGAGTTGCACGTGCAGTTGCACAAGCAGCAGTTGAATCTGGTGTAGCACGCATTGATATGCCAGAAAATTACATGCAAAGCTAATTTGGCCAAAACTTCTAAAAAACCAGTTATTTAGTGATAAATTACTGGTTTTTTATGTTCTATTTCTGTGCTTTTTATTCCAAAATAGTCACTGCACTAACAGTGGGAAATACGTTAGTGCAATAACAAAAATTACATAAAATTGAACCAATCAGGAATAAGTACAGATGGAAAAGTTCACGAAATTAGCAGTGTCAGTCGCGCTCGCTCTACCTATGATGGCAAATGCCACGGTAGATACGCGCTCTTTTGCCATGGGCGGTACCGGAGTGGCCTCTGCCACTTACCTCACCAGCAGTATCCATAACCCGGCCCTTGCCTCTCAATACGGCGATAGCGATAACTTTGGGATGATTATCCCCACTTTAAGTGCAAGTGTGCACGATAACAGTGACATGGTGGATACCATTGAACGCTTAGATGATGCTTACATGGCTTGGGAAGACGCCATTGATGATGGTGATTTCGACGCCTCACCAGAAGAGTGGCAAAATATATTGCGTGAACTTGACGGTGAGACTGTCGCTGTCGAGGCAAGCACAGGCATGATCATCGCGATTCCAAACAAATACCTCAGTACTAACTTCTTTGCTTTAGTTAATGTCAATGTGCTTGGTCGTGTCGATATTGACGAGGGTGACTTCGATATTGACCCGAATAACCCACAAGACCACGAACTGCTTTCTACCGCGAATGCTTATGGTGGCGCCACTGTGGATATCGGTTTAACTTTCGCTCGTGAGCTGTCTCTGTTTAACAAGCCGTTTCACTTAGGTGTGTCGCCAAAAGCACAAACCATGCATGCCCTTTTCTACCAAGAAAGTGTTGATGAGGTTGAAGATGATGAGTTCGACTTTGCCGACGCAAACTCTGAGACCCGCTTTAACCTAGATATCGGTATGGCGTATGAGCTAAGCGATCGCTGGAATCTAGGCTTTAGTGCACGCAACTTGATTGCTCGCGAGCTTGAAACCAATGGCGTCAATGGCTTACCTGATACCTTCGTCCTCAATCCCGAGTATGTTATCGGCACATCATATGACCGTGGCTGGTTTGTCATTGCAGCAGATGTTGATTTAACAGAGAAAGAGTACTTTAAAGGTTTTGAGTACAGCACTCAGTTCGCTCGCGTTGGTGCTGAGCTAAACGCTTGGGGCTGGGCACAAGTGCGTGTTGGTTACGCGCACTCGATGACGGACCACGCAGAAGATGTGCTCACTGCTGGTATCGGTCTAAAACCATTTGGCGTGTTTGGTCTTGATATCTCAGGCTCTTACGGCGCAGACCAAAACTACGGTGCATCAGCTCAGTTGATCTTCAACTTCTAATCGGCAGTGTATCTAAACTGACTATCCTAAAAGGCTCTGCTCGAGCCTTTTTAATTTACTTCACACACATCACATTCAATAGTGACTGGCCAGAAAGCGGATTGACCCGCCCCGTGGTAAATAGCCCGGTTCGCTCCTCCCCCCAATAGGGTAGATGCACCGGCCACTCACCGCGGTCTAACACCCGCGAGTCAATCAGTTGTTGCCATTCTCCCACGCTTGGCAGGCGCATATTGAGCTGCTGGCAAATCTGATTTGCGCGCGTGTAGCTTAGGCGTGTCCATGGCTTACCGTATTCCATATAAAAAGCGTCACTGCTAAAGCTGAGATCGGGCATATTGTAGCTCACGCCATTGACCACACTACTGAGCCGCATTGCTGCATGCGATGCTGGTGCTGGAGACTTGGCGATCATGGGTGGGACTTTGACGTCTAATTTGATTTTGGGCTTCTTCGTCGCCACGGTATTCGCGGTATCACTCACCGCCCCCATCTCGCCATCAGGCTTATACACGGCACGCACAAATGCCTCGCGATAGCCTTTGACGCGTTTGACCTCACGCAGATCGATATTAGCTTCTAGTAGCGATGCGTAAGGCCCTATCAAGCAGCGACTGCCCCGCTCCTCTGGTCTTGCCCAGACATCGGCTTTAATCACCTTATACAGCGGCTTAGCTTGCTCTAGGGTCAATGGTTTAGCGAAGATACCGCACTGAATCCAGAACATTGAGACCGGTTGATTGGGCTGCTGTTGCCCCCACAGGCCCGCGCCAATTGGACAGGTTTCTTCCAACACCGCAAGCTCAGTGCTTGATGCCTGGGTGGCATCACACAGAAAAGTATCTGCGGCTTGAGTCGGCAGATTCACGCCCACCAAAGCGATGAGCGATACCATTGCCTTGCCACGAAACTTGTCACGTAAAGAGCCTATATCCATATATCGGTTTCCTTGTTGCGCCGTTATTACCGCCCGGCAAACAAAAAAAGAGCCGCATCAATGCGGCTCGTTAATTGGCTGATTTCCAGAGCCTTAACTCCAGTTTATACGGCTTTTATCCTAGCTGTCCGTAAAAATGATCACCCTTTGTAGATTTTCGGGTTAAACACATCACGCAGCCAGTCGCCAAGAAGGTTGATCACCAACACTAGTGTCACTAACACCAAGCCTGGGAAGGCGGTGATCCACCAAGCGCCAGAGAAGATATAACGGAAGCCGATACTGATCAGCGCGCCAAGAGACGGCTGATCGACTGGCAGACCCAGACCGAGGAACGACAGCGCGGCTTCTGACATGATCGCATTGGCAATCTGTACGGTTGAGATAACCAAGATGGGCGATAGGCAGTTTGGCAAAATATGACGGAACATGATACGTGGCGCTCTAAAGCCCATCACGCGAGCTGCTTCAACGTACTCTTTCTTCTTCTCTGCCAGAACCGAGGCACGAATGGTACGCGCATACTGCGGCCACTCCGCGATACCGATGATCACCACCAGCATTACCACCGCGTATTGGCTGTAGAATTGGCTGCCAAAGCTGGCTTTGAAGATCGCCGAGACAATAATAGCGACCATCATAGTTGAGAACGACAGTTGAATATCGGCAAAACGCATCAGGAAGTTATCGATGCGACCGCCAAAGTAGCCGGCAGATAGACCGATAACAACACCCAGAAACAGCTGTAACGCTACTGCTAGAAAGCCGATTGTCAAAGAAAGGCGAGCACCATAAAGAATGGTCGAGAAGATATCGCGCCCCTGCTCATCCGTACCAAGAATAAACTCCGAGTCTCCTCCATCGAGCCACATCGGTGGCATCTCTGAATTCATGATATTGATAGTGGCCAGATCATACGGGTCCGCTGTGGCGATCCATGGCGCAAGCAGAGCGGCAACCAAGAACATCAAAAATACAGCAAAGCTAGTCATCGCGACCTTATCGCGCACAAAGTAATACAGAAAGTCTGACTGCTTAAATCGCTCCCAACGAGATGGAGCTGATAGTGATTGTTCCATGATTATGCTCCTTTACCGGTGATATCGACGGTTGGGTTGATGATGCCGTACATCAGATCAACGATGGTGTTGGTCACCACAAAAATCAGGCCAACGAAGATCACGTAGGCGGTGATAAGCGGTGTATCGACGCGGTTGATCGCCTCGAGGAACAACGACCCTGTGCCCGGCCACTGGAACACGGTTTCAGTTAGGATGGTGTAGGCAACCATAGTGCCGATCTGTACGCCACCAACGGTCAGCACTGGTAACATGGTGTTTTTCAGTGCGTGCTGGTAGTAGATCTTGTTCAGTGCTAGGCCTTTGGCTTTACCAAACTTGATGTACTCTGAGCTCAATACCTCGAGCATCTCTGAGCGCACCAGACGGATAAACAGTGGCAGCATGATCGATGCCAAAGCAATGCTTGGTAATACTAGGTGACGCAGGCCATCAAGGTTAAAGAAGCCCGAGTCCCAACCAAATGGACTGGTGGTTTGTCCACGTCCATAGGACGGCAGCCAACCGAGCTCAATCGAGAACACATACATCAGCATAATTGCGGTCAGAAAGACCGGGATCGAGATACCGATACTACTGCCGGCCATAATCACCTTAGTAAAAAAGCTCTTGGGATTAATCGCGGAGTAGACCCCGAGCGGGATCGACAGCGCAACGATGATTAATGTCGCGCCAAATACGAGCTCGAGTGTCGCAACCAGCTTGTCGAGGATCACATCCACCGCTGGTCGCTTGAAGAAATAGGAGGTACCTAAATCACCTTGCAGGGCGCTGCCTACAAAGCGTGAATACTTAGTTATGAAGGGATCATTCAGGCCGAGCTCATCACGCATCGCTTGGCGCTCGGCTTCAGAAACCGATTGTCCAACCAACTCGCGCAACGGGTCGCCAAGATTATCTTGAATGGCAAACGCCACCAAACTGATCACAAACATCACTATCAGTGCCTGATACAGGCGCTTGACCAGAAACGAAAACATTCCCTGCCCCTTAACTATCCTTGAGTTTCAGTCAACAACTCCACTCTTGTTGCGCTGCTTTGTTACCTAGCGATGAACTTCATTTTGGTTCATTTGGCTATGGGATAAACAATAGAAAAGCGCGATAAGAGGAGTCAGTGTTCAGTCTTAAAAATGGCACCTAACCCGACTGAACAGAGCTAAGCACCAAAAAGCGTCGCTAAGTAGATCAAGACCTCCCCCGACCTTGAGGGAGGCCTATGCTATAGCGAACTCAAACACATGACTTATTTGACCACTAGGTCGCCAAAGTATGGGAAGTTCATGCCGTTGACGATTGGACCAATCTCAACATTGCTACGCGCTGCCCATGAAGGATCTTCCCAGTGTAGCGGGATAAATGCGGCTTCATCGTAAAGAATTTCCTCTACCTTCTTCAACATCACTCCGCGTTTCTCTAGGTCTGTTTCCGCGTTCGCATCGTTCACTAGCTGATCAACTTCAGCATTGCTGTAGTAACCACAGTTGTACTGACCTTTACCTGTATCACTGTTTCGAGTCATAGTCAGGAACTCAGTGAAGTTGGCTGAATCTTCAGTATCAGGGTGCCAACCAATCATTAGCATGTCTGCAGCACACTTATCGAACTCAGGCCAGTATTGCGCTTTTGGCAATGTCTTCAGGTCAACCTTAACACCGATCTTAGCCAGCATCGCTGCTGATGCTTGAGCAATTTTGTCGTCGTTCACGTAGCGGTTGTTTGGCGCTAGCATGCTTAGGGTAAAGCCGTCCTCGTAGCCCGCTTCTTTGAGCAGTGCTTTTGCTTTCGCAACGTCAAAACGTGGCGTTAGTGCTTCGTTGTAACCTGCGTAGCCTACTGGGCTTTGCTGACCCGCTGCAGTTGCTGCACCCTTCATGATGCGGTCAACGATGCCTTCGTTGTTGATCGCGTAAGCAATTGCTTGACGTACACGCGCGTCTTTTAGTGCCGGGTTGCTGTCTTGGTTCATTTGGAAGGTGATAACGCGAGTACCTGGCATCGAGTACAGATCAACACCTGATGCACGGTCGATACGGTTGTAATCATTTGGCGAAACTGGAGCAATCATATCTACGCCGCCAGATAGAAGTGCAGCAACACGTGTCGCGTCTTCTTTGATTGGCACAAGAGTTAGCTTCTCAACATTACCTGCAGACTCGGTATCCCAGTAATCTTCGAAACGCTCAAATGCCACCTGAACACCTTGCTCACGTGAGATAATCTTGAATGCGCCTGTACCTGACAGATTAGTCGAGGCAAATGAGTTACCGTGCTTGACGATCTCAGCCTTGTCTTTGCCATCCGCTGTCTTGCCCGTGTAGAATTTGCTGTCCATTGGGAAGATGTAAGTCGCCACGTTCTCAACGAGTGGATAAGTGCCGTCGGTTTTCACTTCAACTGTGAAATCATCAACCTTAACCATCGCAAGTAGTGGTTCGAAAATACCTTTAAAGTCAGGTGACTCTTTCAGGCGTTCAAACGTCCACACTACGTCGTCTGCAGTCATATCATTGCCAGAATGGAATTTCACGCCCTTGCGCAGGTTAAAGCGGAATGTCTCATTATCAACACGCTCCCAAGACTCAGCCAAGCGTGGCTCAAATTGCATGTCTTGAGTGAAACGAATAAGTGGATCAAACACCATGTGTGACAACTGAAGTGTGCCGCCTGATAGCTGCTCATGTGGATCTAGCGATACTGGATCAGCATCGTAAGCGACCTTGATTTCCGCTGCCGCAGCACCGAAGCTCAAGCCTGCGGCCATTAGCGCCACTGCAATTTTGCTCTTCATGGTTTTCATTGCATAACTCCTTATGCGGGAATCTTTTCCCTGATTATTGTGTTTGCGTTTGTGTCTGGCTCGAATGAGCCAAGTATGTGAACACTCACCTCAAGTCAACGACCCTCAAGGTGAGGCTGTTGTACTGCTACTGTCTTACTACGCGCTCTTGATCTCTTGTCTTAAGCCAGTAAATTCCGGCATCAAGGAGATCAGGTGCTGACTGTATTCATGCTGTGGAGCATTAAATAGCTGCTCGGTTGGCGCCACCTCAAGCAAGGTGCCCATCTGCATCACGCCGACTCGATCGCACATCTGGCGGATAACCGGTAGATCATGACTGATAAACAGCATGGTCAGATTGAGCTCATCTTGCAGGTCTTTAAGCAGGTTCAAGATCTGCGCCTGTACGGAAACGTCTAGAGCAGATGTCGGCTCATCACAGATCAACAAGCGCGGACGGGTTGCCAGTGCCCGAGCAATAGAGATACGCTGACGCTGACCACCGGAGAATTCGTGCGGATACTTGACCCCAGCCATACTACCCAGACCAACGTGGTCGAGAAGATCATTGACGATAACGCGAGTTTGCGCCTCGTTCTCAGTCAGTTTGTGAAAGCGAATCGGCTCGGCGATGATATCGAAGATCTTCATCCGCGGGTTCATCGAGGTGTATGGGTTCTGGAACACCATCTGCATCTGACGACGCAGTGGGCGACGCTCTTTCTCAGAGCGCAGTGCGGTAAGGTCAACACCCTCAAAGGTGACTCGACCCGAGTTTGGCTGATACAAACCGGCAATCACACGCGCAATAGTGGATTTACCTGAGCCCGATTCACCGACTAGCCCAAAGGTCTCACCTTCTCTCACCTCAAAGCTGACATTGTTTGATGCCTGCACGTATTCACGGCGGCTCTCAAACAGGGAATCTTTGGTGACAAAACGCAGGTTAACATTTTCAACGTTAAGCAGAGGGCCGGTGTAAGCACGATGGTCTTGGCTTTGGCCAAGCCAGTGATTCTTCACATCCAGCGGCTCCATCTCTTGCGCTTCTTCGATGTAACTCACCAAGGGGAAGCGCTCTAGCTTGATGTCTGAGCGCGGTACAGCTGAGATCAAGCTGTGGGTATAAGGGTGTTCTGGCGTGCCAAGCACTTGTTGGGTTGGGCCAATCTCGACCAAATCGCCGCGATACATCACCGCCACGCGGTCGGTCACGTTAGACACCACGCCCATATCGTGCGTCACCAGCATGCAGCCGACACGCTTTTCGATACACAGCTCACGGATCAGGTTAAGGATCTGGTCCTGGATTGAGACATCTAGCGCAGTCGTTGGCTCATCAGCAATGATCAGATCAGGCTCACCCGCTAGAGCAATCGCAATCACCACTCGTTGGCGCATACCACCAGAGAATTGGTGCGGATACTGCTTGAGGCGGTTTTCTGGTTGGGGGATACCCACTTGCTGCATCAATGACAGTGCACGCTGATATGCCTCATCATCACTGACATGCATATTGGCATGAATGGTCTCTTTGAGCTGGTGCTCAACGGTAAACAGTGGGTTGAGTGATGTCATTGGGTCTTGGAAAATAAAGCCAATCTTCGAGCCGCGCACTTTGCGCATCTCTTCAGCAGACAGACCCGAGATCTTCTCACCATCAAGGAAAACCTCACCATCGGCGATAGTCCCTGGGGGGCTTAGTAGATCGATGACGGCATTACCCACGGTGGACTTACCGGCACCCGACTCGCCAACCACACCGACGATCTCGCCGCGTTCAATAGTAAACGACAACGCTTTTACCGCAGCGTGAATACCATGACGCGATGGGTACTCGATGCGAAGATTTTTAACTTCTAAAAGAGACATGTATCAGACCTCTACTGCATTAGACAGTTTTCTGCCTTGTCTGAGATTTGGCTATCGGGCTGCTTATAAAAGCTAAAACACTGGATAATCCAACCAGCGCCCATTGCAGGTTCTCCTGCCTACCAAATCAATGTGAATCCATTCTTACCAGAATTATATTCTGGTCATAAACAAGGAACACAATGTGGCAAATTATTCACACAAAAGCAACAAAAAAAGGATAAAAAGTCATCTTTTAGCGATTAAAGCAGATTTTATTGCATATTTATAAGTGATAAACTAACTAAATATGCATTAACATTTCCTTATCAATACAGCATAATACTCGATAAACCCTTATCTAAACCCATTCTCTATCTCACTATCAGATAAATATCGCACCATAATAGTGCATAGTTTCATAACCCAATCTTAGCCTTCCAAACTATAACAAGTGCAAAACATATATCCATCTAATCATTTTTATACAGAATTAATGTTGGTCATATATTCATCAGATCAAACTAATCCCCTAGTCATCATTTTGACTATTAGAGAGATTAAAGCATTGCGCACCAATTTGGTGCGGTAACTTAATTTTTACTTTGCTCAATAGTTTGCCCAATCACTAACCCTTGATGCTGTCAGCTTATTCAGAAAAATTATTTTTGGATTAATTTCTCGTTATTTAGGTAAAACTGAGCATAAATGCATCAATAAGCTAAGAAAACATGGATAAAGTGCGCAAGCTAGAGAGCTTGTACAGAGATAGATAGGCTCTTTGGTAGGTGTAAAAAGTCGTTAAGAGGACAATTGGATAGGCGGTTAGCTGATCTTAAAAGGTAAAAACTTAAGTGCTAAAGTGTTTCTTATCAGTCAGAAAGTGAAATAACAGTTGATCATTCTGTTTAAAGAAGCGAGAAATTTTTTCAACCTGACCACCGCTGTCAAGTGTAACTCCACCTCGAGCGCAGCGTACTCGCAGTGAAACGATCTCGACTCTCGCCTCTAAACCCCGCATACGCAATACTTATCACGTTTACTAGAATTATCTGGCCTCAGGAATGAAAAAACCCCGCACTAATGTGCGGGGTTTCTTGAAAGTGGTCGGTGAAGAGGGATTCGATGCGACTGGGCTTCCAGCCCCCGACCCGCACGTGCTTTCCTTTCTTCAATAGGTCTAACGACTTTTCATATATCCGAAACGAAAAAACCCCGCACGATTGTGCGGGGTTTCGAAAAGTGGTCGGTGAAGAGGGATTCGAACCCCCGACCCTCTGGTCCCAAACCAGATGCGCTACCAAACTGCGCTATTCACCGACTTGTATTTCGCCTTGAGTCAATCAAGACAGGGAGCAGATGCTACCACAAATAAATGGGGTGGCTAACGAGATTCGAACTCGCGACCACCGGAATCACAATCCAGGGCTCTACCAACTGAGCTATAGCCACCATCAATTTGTTTGTCTACCGCTAACCTAATCAGTATAGCCATAAACATTATGTAGTGGTCGGTGAAGAGGGATTCGAACCCCCGACCCTCTGGTCCCAAACCAGATGCGCTACCAAACTGCGCTATTCACCGACTTGTATTTCGTCTTGGTCAATCAAGACAGGGAGCAGATGCTACCACAATATTGCGAAAAAAGAATGGGGTGGCTAACGAGATTCGAACTCGCGACCACCGGAATCACAATCCAGGGCTCTACCAACTGAGCTATAGCCACCATAATTTTTTCTACCGATATGTTCCTTTGAGGCAATGGCACGCCCGAAAGGATTCGAACCTTCGACCTTTGGCTCCGGAGGCCAACGCTCTATCCAGCTGAGCTACGGGCGCATGCCCTATCGGCGGAGTGGAATAATACGGATATCACCCTAGGTCGTCTAGTGTTTTTTGTAGTTTTTTTTGCGTTTGATGCCTTTTTCATCAATCAAAGTGTGACAGGTGCCTATTTTGGTCGTAAAAAATAGTGACATCTCGGTTTCGATCGGTTTATTGCAACAAACTAACGGGATATAATTACCGGGTATTTACAATCATTTAACAGCTGTATGCGCGCTTTCCACTCAAGTCATGCAAGGAAGCAGCTAAATACAATAATAAGGTGGGCTATTGGGTCTACCTGGAAACGTAAAGTGAGTAACCAACCATGCATCATCATAGAAAAATGCCTCATAGAATGATCATTGCTGTATTTGCCGCCCTCGCCTTCTCAACCGGTGCGCTTGCTGCCAAGGTTAGCCAAGCTGACTACGATGCCATAGCGGAGCGCATCAAACCCGTGGGTAATGTTTATGTGGCAGGTAGTGAGCCGGTAGTGGAAGTCGCAGCTGGGCCTCGCGACGGCGCGTCTGTCTATACTATGTTCTGTACAGCTTGTCATGGTGTGGGGGTAAGTGGCGCACCTAAGACCGGGGACGCAGCGGATTGGTCTCCACGTATTGCTCAGGGGATGGATGTGCTCGCGGATCATGCCATCAACGGCTTTAATGCAATGCCGGCCAAAGGCGCGTGTATGGACTGTTCTGATGATGAGATCATCGCGGCGATTGAACACATGATCGAGGGTATCTAATCTGACAGAGAGGATAAAGGCCATCTCCTTTATCCTCGCCCAGCCAGTTATTTTTTATTAAACATAGCCTTCAGGTTGGCAATGTGAGCCTGCCCTTTTGCCATACGTTCTTCCTGCGTTACCGGCTTTTTGACTGTCTCCCACTCGACATCGTCAAACGGCAACTCATCTAGGAAGCGGCTTTGGGTTGGCTTGATCAGCTCACCATACTGGCGGCGTTCTTTACACATAGTAAAGGTCAACTCACGCTGGGCACGGGTAATGCCCACGTACATCAGTCGGCGCTCCTCTTCAACATTGTCCTCATCAATACTGGTTTGATGCGGCAAGATGCCTTCTTCGGTTCCCATCAGATAGACATATGGAAACTCTAGGCCTTTAGAGGCGTGCAGCGTCATTAGTTGCACCGCATCGCTGTCATCTTCCTCTTCACCGCGCTCCATCATATCGCGCAGCGTCAGGCGCTGAACCACTTCCTTAAGGTTCTTCTCCTCTTGGTCATAGTTATCGCCCTCTAGGTCCGCCACAATCCATGAATATAGGTCTGAAACGTTCTTCATTCTCATCTCAGCCGCTTTAGGGCTGCTTGAGGTCTCGTACAGCCAGTCCTCATAGTTGATATCACGCACCAGTGAGCGCACCGCTTCAACCGTATCACCGCGCTCGGCTTGGTCGGCGATCGCCACCAGCCACTGAGTAAAGCGGCGCAGGTTTTCCAACCCGCGACCACTAAGATGCTGCTCAAGCCCAAGCTCGAAGCTGCACTCAAACAAGCTCTTACCACGCATGTTGGCGTAAGTGCCAAGCTTTTCTAGCGTCACCGGGCCAATCTCACGGCGAGGCGTGTTGACGATACGCAAGAATGCATTGTCATCATCTGGGTTCACTAGCACGCGCAGATAAGCCATGATGTCTTTGATTTCCGCGCGAGCGAAAAATGAAGTACCGCCAGAGATTTTATACGGCACGCGGTTTTGCATCAGCGACTTTTCTATCAGGCGCGACTGGTGATTACCACGATACAACACGGAGTAATCACGATAGTCGGTACGATTAAGGAACTTGTGCGCGATAATCTCACCGGTAATGCGCTCCGCCTCGTGCTCCTCATCCTTCGCATTCAGCACTTTGAGCTTCTCACCATCGGGGATCTGCGAGAACAGCGACTTCTCATACACGTGCGGGTTGTTGGCAATCAGGATGTTGGCTGCACGCAGGATTCGGCTGGTCGAGCGGTAGTTTTGCTCGAGCTTGATAAGGCGCAGGTTGGGATAGTCTTCGCCAAGCAGCACCAAGTTTTGTGGTTTAGCACCCCGCCAAGAGTAGATCGACTGATCATCATCCCCTACCACAGTAAGGCGACCACGCTCGCCAACCAGCAACTTAACCAGCTCGTATTGGCTGGTGTTGGTGTCTTGGTATTCATCCACCAACAGGTAGCGAATGCGGCTCTGCCAGCGCTCGCGCACCTCTTGGTTGGTTCTGAGTAGCAACACGGGTAACGAGATAAGGTCATCAAAATCCAGCGCGTTGTAGGCCTTCATCTGCTTATCATAAAGGTCAAAGCAAAACGCAAACATCTGTTGCTGCTCTCCCTTAGCCTGCGCCATCGCCTGCTGCGGTGTCAGCATGTCGTTTTTCCAGTTTGAGATGGTACTCATTAACTGACGCAGCAAGTCCTTATCGCCATCGATCTGCTTTTCAGTCAGCTCTTTGAGTAGCGCAAGCTGGTCTTGGTCATCAAACAGCGAAAAGCTAGCTTTAAGGCCCAAGTGTTTGTACTCACGCTTTATTAGGTTAAGACCCAAGGTATGAAAGGTGGACACCATCAGGCCTTTGGACTCGGCTTTACCTAGCGTCTGCCCCACTCGCTCTTTCATCTCACGCGCCGCCTTATTGGTAAAGGTCACGGCGGCGATATTACGCGCCTTATAGCCGCACTGCTGAACCAGATAAGCAATCTTGTTGGTGATAACGCGGGTTTTACCCGAGCCCGCGCCCGCAAGAACGAGACAAGGACCGGAGACATACTTCACCGCTTCATCTTGGCGTGGATTCAATTTCATGGGGTACTCTCTATATAAAGCTAGGTGCCTTTTACGCTCGCCATTCTATACCTAACCTTAGTAAGGATGCGAGATGCAATCCCGATATAACTCGATTTCTCGCTGCTATACCAGCGACGTTTTAAGTGCAACAGCATCACGCCTTTCAGTTACACCCTCTTACATCCGTTATTCCTTTGTTATCTAAACATGAAAAGTTTAGATAACATTTATTATAAGCTTTTGATTGATTTCTGGTTAACGATCACACAAATTAGTGAATGAACGTTCATTCATGGATTGAATCAATGCCCGATAGTGACAAACGTCAACGGATCCTTAAAGCTGCAGAGGACTTGATTGCCGAAGTTGGCTTTCAAGGATTATCAATGAGCCTGCTCGCCCAGCGAGCCGATGTCGCTGCCGGAACCATCTATCGCTACTTTAGTGACAAAAACAATCTCTTGGATGAAGTCCGCCTTAATGCCATGCGCTTAGTCGCGGATGAAGTGCAAAAGGGATTGGATAATCAGCGTGATGTTAAAACCCGCTACCACTTGGTGTGGCACAACATCTGGCGCCTTGCCGCTTCTAATAACAGCTTCTATAGCATCCGCCTCCAGTACGAATCCTTACCTTGTACTGACCAATACCGTCAGCGCCAAAATGAGCTACAGCTCTTTGCTGGCATTAACAAAATCTTTGAGGACGGCAAGCAGCAAGGGCTACTAAAACCCCTTGCCAATGAGATCCTTGCCGGACTGAGCTTTGAGGCCAGCGCGACAATCTCGCGCAAAGCCGCCCTAGGATTGTACAACTTGTCTGCCGACGATATCGACGCTGCGTTTGAGGCCAGTTGGGACGCCATAACCCTTCATTAATCTGGAGTTAATAGCAAGATGAAAAAATGGACTGTGCTGATGCTACTGCTGGTAACTGCAATATTTGGCAGCGTGATCGGCTTTAACGAATTCAAGCAGCAAAAAATCGCCGAGTTTATGGCCAATCGACCGGAACCTGAGTTCCCTGTCACTGTGGCGGATGTCGATGCCGTGGACTGGGTGCCGGTGATCGATGCGATAGGCTTTATTGAGCCTAATCAAGGGGTCACTGTCGCGAATGAAACCAGTGGGGTTATCCAACAAATACTATTTGAATCAGGTACTCAAGTCATAGAGAACCAGCCTCTTGTGCGTCTTGACTCTCAAGTGGAGCAAGCCAACCTAAAGAGTGTTCAGGCGCGCTTGCCAGCGGCTAAGGCCAAATATGAGCGCTATCAAGGTCTGTTCAAGAAAGGCTCCGTCTCTAAAGAAGCCTTTGATGAAGCTGAGGCGAGTTTCTTCTCACTGCAAGCGGATATTGAGAGCCTAAAAGCATCGATTGAGCGCCGTGAGATTCGAGCTCCCTTCAGCGGTGTGATGGGGATTCGTCAAGTCTACCTGGGTCAGTACTTACAAACCGGCAGCGATATTGTGCGCCTTGAGGATATTAGCGTAATGCGCCTACGTTTTACCGTGCCGCAAACGGACATCTCTCGTATTCACCTAGGGCAAAGTGTGGATATTTTTGTCGATGCTTACCCAGATAAAACCTTCTCTGGCTCTATCTCCGCCATCGAGCCGGCAGTCAATGTGCAAAGCGGCCTGATCCAGATTCAGGCAGATATCCCCAACAGTGAGGGTCAACTTCGTTCTGGGATGTTTGCCCGCGCCAACATCCTGCTACCTAAGCTAGAGAACCAGGTTACCCTACCGCAAACTGCCATCACCTTCACTCTGTATGGTGACAATGTGTATATCGTCAATGAAGAGAACGATGAGCTGCGAGTACAGCAACATGTGGTGAAAGTTGGTGAACGTATGGCGGACATCGCGCATATCCTCGACGGGGTCAAACCTGGCGATCGTGTCGTGACCTCTGGTCAAGTTCGCTTGAGTAATGGTGCTAAGGTGCGTGTGGTTGAGAGCAATGCCATCACCCCTCCTGCTAAGACCCCAATGCTGTAAGTGAGGTAGACATGCGATTTACCGATATATTTATTAAGCGCCCTGTCCTCGCGGTCTCGATCAGTTTCCTGATTGCGCTACTTGGTCTACAAGCCATGTTCAAAATGCAGGTTCGTGAATACCCGGATATGACCAACACGGTTGTGACGGTAACCACTAGCTACTATGGTGCGTCTGCTGACCTGATTCAAGGCTTTATCACCCAGCCCCTTGAGCAGGCAATCGCTCAAGCGGATAACATTGACTTTATGACCTCTTCCTCTGTATTAGGCCGTTCAACCATTACGGTGAACATGAAGCTTAATACCGATCCGAACGCTGCACTTTCGGATATCTTAGCTAAGACCAACTCCGTGCGTTCGCAACTACCAGGTGAGTCTGAAGACCCAACGGTGACCATGTCCACCGGTTCAACAACAGCGGTAATGTATGTTGGCTTTACCAGTGATGAGTTAGCATCGAGTCAGATAACCGACTATCTAGAGCGAGTCATCAACCCGCAGCTGTTCACGGTCAATGGCGTGTCTAAGGTTGACCTGTATGGCGGGATGAAATATGCCCTGAGAGTTTGGCTAGATCCTAGCAAGATGGCAGCGTTAAACCTAACTGCGCTTGATGTGATGAGCGTACTCAATGCGAATAACTACCAATCTGCAACAGGGCAAGCTACCGGTGAGTTTGTGCTATATAACGGCAGCGCCGACACTCAAGTTTCCAATGTCCAAGAACTCGAAAATCTCGTGGTTGGGTCTGACAACGGCAATATCATTCGCCTAGCCGATATTGCTAAGGTATCGCTAGAGAAAAGTCACGATATCTATCGCGCTAGCGCCAACGGCCAAGAGGCGGTTGTGGCCGCGATTAATGCTGCACCAAGTGCTAACCCAATCAATATCGCGGCAGACATTATGCAACTTTTGCCTCAACTGGAGCGCAACCTGCCAAGCAACATCCATATGAATGTGATGTATGACTCAACGATTGCCATCAATGAGTCAATCAATGAGGTTATTAAGACCATCCTCGAGGCTGCCCTAATTGTTTTGGTGGTGATCACCCTATTCCTTGGTTCATTCCGCGCCGTGGTGATCCCAGTCGTCACTATCCCACTTTCCCTGATTGGGGTTGCGGTCGCGATGCAGGCGATGGGGTTCTCCTGGAACCTGATGACCCTACTGGCAATGGTACTGGCGATTGGCCTAGTGGTGGATGACGCCATCGTTGTGCTGGAGAACGTCGACCGACATATCAAGCTGGGTGAATCGCCGTTTCGCGCCGCGATTATTGGTACACGTGAGATTGCCGTCCCCGTTATCGCTATGACCCTGACCCTCGGGGCAGTGTATGCCCCTATCGCACTAATGGGTGGGATCACCGGCTCGCTGTTTAAAGAATTTGCCTTAACGCTTGCAGGGGCCGTGTTTGTCTCAGGCATAGTTGCTCTAACGCTCTCACCAATGATGTGCTCAAAGATGCTTAAGGCCAATGAAAAGCCAAGCAAATTTGAGCAAATTGTGCATCGTTTTCTAGAGCGCATGACCGAGCGCTACACAAAAATGCTCACTGCCGTTATGCTGCGACGCCCGGTTGTGATTGCCTTTGCACTTATTGTGTTTGCTACTCTTCCGGCGCTGTTCAGCTACATCCCAAGTGAACTTGCGCCCTCAGAGGACAAAGGCGTGGTGGTGTTAATGGGTACCGCCCCGTCTAACGCTAACCTCGACTTTATGCAAAACACCATGAATGACGTCAATGAGATACTCTCAGACCAACCTGAGGTCTCATTTGCTCAGGTGTTCACTGGTGTGCCGAATTCGAACCAGGCCTTCGGTATCGCGTCGATGGTGCCATGGAGTGAGCGTGAAGCTAGCCAATCAGAGGTGGCCAACCGAGTAAGTGCGCTGGTTGCCAATGTCCCAGGAATGGCGGTTACCGCCTTCCAAATGCCTGAGCTTCCAGGCGCTGGATCTGGCCTGCCGATCCAGTTTGTTATCACGACCCCAAATAGCTTTGAGAGCCTATTTACCATCGCTAGTGATATCCTCGCTGAGGTCACCACTAGCCCGATGTTTGTCTACAGCGACCTCGACCTGAATTATGACTCTGCGACAATGAAGATCCATATAGACAAGGATAAGGCTGGTGCTTATGGCGTGTCGATGCAGGATATTGGTATCACTCTAAGCACTATGATGGCCGACGGTTACGTCAACCGAATTGACTTGGATGGCCGCTCATACGAGGTGATCCCACAAGTTGAGCGTAAATGGCGTTTAAACCCTGAGTCGATGAATCAGTACTATGTGCGCGCTGCCAATGGCAATGCGGTTCCACTCGGTAGCTTGATCAGTATTGATGTGGTGGCTGAGCCACGCTCACTGCCGCACTTTAACCAGCTAAACTCAGCGACTATCGGTGCTGTCAATGCGCCTAGTGTCGCAATGGGTGAAGCAATTAACTGGTTTGAGCAAATTGCGCAAACCAAGCTTCCTACTGGTTATAATCACGACTACATGGGCGAAGCGCGTCAGTACGTGAGTGAAGGCAGTGCCCTGTACGCCACCTTTGGATTGGCGTTAGCAATCATCTTCCTAGTACTTGCGATTCAGTTCGAATCCGTGAGAGACCCACTGGTGATTATGGTCTCTGTACCACTCGCCATCAGTGGTGCTTTGATTGCCCTCGCCTGGGGAGCGGCATCGATGAACATCTATTCTCAAGTCGGTCTGATCACCTTGGTAGGTCTTATCACCAAACACGGTATCTTGATCTGTGAAGTAGCCAAGGAAGAGCAGCTGCACAACAAACTGTCTAAAACGGAGGCCGTGATGGAAGCGGCCAGAGTGCGTCTCAGACCGATTCTGATGACCACCGCGGCAATGATTTCAGGCCTGATCCCCTTGATGTACGCCACCGGCGCAGGCGCTGCGCAGCGCTTTAGCATTGGGGTGGTGATCGTTGCCGGCCTTGCCATCGGTACCCTGTTCACGCTGTTTGTCCTGCCAGTGATCTACAGCTATCTGGCCGAGAGACACAAGCCCCTACCGGTGTTTGTCGAGGATAAAGACCTCGATAAGCTCGCCCGCGTCGATGAGTGCCACGCCGCACATCGCCAACTGGCTGAAAACCGCTAAAACCCGCACCACGCAACAAAAGGCCACCTCGGTGGCCTTTTTTCATACCAAAAAGGCGACAATTTCGTACTGATTACATAGAATGAGGACAAATTGACAGGAGTTATATTCACCATGTTTGATCCAAAAAAACTAGAACAAGTCGCAAAGCAAATTCATGACTCTATGCCCCAGCCCGTCAAGGATCTCGGCGCTGACGTAGACCAAAAAGTTCGCCAAGTCATCCAAGGCCAACTCAACAAACTCGACGTCGTCAGCCGCGAAGAGTTCGACGTCCAAACCCAAGTCCTACTCCGCACCCGCCAAAAACTCACGGAAATGGAGCAGAAGCTGGCGGAATTAGAACAAAAAATCTCACGCGAATAGAATTCGCTAAGGGGCGAGGTTCGGGGACGCTTCGCTACGGGGAGCGAGGAGATAGCACTCGCTTCGAGATTGTCGATCTCAAAACACCACCACGAGCGATTTTAGGGACGAGGCGCGAGTACGCTTCACTTCGGGGAGCGAGGACAGATCACTTGTTTTAGGGTAACCGATCACAGAGCATTACCACGCGCTCCGAACCCCTTGCACCTCGTAGGGCAAAGCCCGTACCCGCTCCCCGCCTTTAGGTGCGAGGTCCGGGTACGCTTCGCTTCGGGGTTCGAGGAGAGAGCACTCGCTTCAGGGTAGCCGACCACAGAGCAGCACCACGCGCTCCGACCCCCTCGCACCTCGTAGGGCAAAGCCCGTCCCCGCTCCCCGCCCCTAAAGCGAAGAAGCCACCGACAAACGTCGATGGCTTCAGCACTAAAATAAGCTCAATTTAACAGAAAGAGTTAACCGCCAACCGCGATGTGCTTCATGTCTGTCATGTAGCCGCGTAGCTCTTCGCCGATGTACTCGACTGGGTGGTTACGGATGGCTTCGTTGACTTCGATTAGGCGTTGGTTGTCTACCTGGTTTGAGCTCTCACCTAGGCCTTTACCAATCACATCTGTTGCTACTGAAGGCATGAACTTCTCGCGTAGTAGTGGTGTTGCTACGTTAGCGAATAGGTAGTTACCGTACTCAGCGGTGTCTGAGATAACCACGTTCATTTCGTATAGACGCTTACGTGCAACAGTGTTGGCGATCAGTGGTAGCTCGTGTAGTGACTCGTAGTACGCTGACTCATCAATGATGCCTGATGCAGTCATGGCTTCAAACGCTAGCTCAACACCGGCGCGAACCATTGCAACCATCAAAATACCGTTATCGAAGTACTCTTGCTCAGCGATCTCGATATCGCTCGCTGGGTAGTTTTCAAACGCCGTCTCTGCTGTCTCTTCACGCCAGCCTAAAAGGTTTTTGTCGTCGTTTGCCCAGTCCGCCATCATAGTGCGAGAGAATTCGCCCTCGATGATGTCATCCATGTGCTTGTTGTACAGTGGACGCATTAGGTCTTTTAGCTCTTCTGAAAGCTCGAACGCACGGATTTTTGCTGGGTTTGATAGACGGTCCATCATATGCGTGATACCACCAAACTTAAGTGCTTCTGTGATAGTTTCCCAACCGAACTGCAGTAGTTTACCTGCGTAGCTTGGATCAACACCGTCAGCAATCATCTTCTCGTAGCACACGATAGAGCCCGCTTGCAGCATGCCACATAGGATGGTCTGCTCACCCATTAGGTCAGATTTCACCTCAGCAACAAATGAAGACTCTAGACAGCCCGCGCGATGGCCACCCGTTGCTGCAGCCCACGCTTTAGCGATATCCCAGCCTTCACCTTGTGGGTCGTTTTCTGGGTGAACCGCGATAAGTGTTGGAACGCCGAAGCCACGCTTGTACTCTTCACGAACTTCCGTACCAGGACACTTAGGCGCCACCATGACAACGGTTAGGTCAGAACGAATTTGCATGCCCTCTTCAACGATGTTGAAGCCGTGTGAGTAACCTAGCGCTGCGCCCTGCTTCATTAGTGGCATGACTGTCTCAACAACGTTGGTGTGCTGTTTGTCTGGCGTTAGGTTTACCACTAGGTCCGCTTGAGGGATCAGGGTTTCGTAAGCACCCACCTCAAAGCCGTTCTCTTTAGCATTCTTGTAAGATTGACGCTGCTCATCGATAGCTGCCTGACGTAGTGCGTAAGAAACATCTAGGCCCGAATCACGCATGTTGAGGCCTTGGTTCAGACCCTGAGCACCACAGCCGACGATCACGACTTTCTTACCTTTTAGGTAGTCCGCTTCAGTGGCAAACTCATCGCGGTCCATAAAACGACAGCGACCTAATTGGTCTAATTGTTGGCGTAGGTTTAGGGTGTTGAAATAGTTAGCCATGAGGGCCTCTCCTTACAGTGAATTCGTCCGTCTATCTTGATTGCGGTCAGCATGTGTGCTGAATGAGTTCATACTAAAGCAGGCACTCAATTGCTTAAAGTGATATATTCACAACTTATCGTTGCAACTTATGCAACGTGCTTTTTTCGCAAGGATTGCCGACTTTCAGTATGAATATCAAATCACTACAACTGTTTATCCACTTGTGTGATAGCCAGAGCTTCAGCCGCACTGCCGCGGCCATGCACATCAGCCCTTCGGCCCTCAGTCGCCAAATCCAAAAGCTTGAGCAAGAGGCCGGTCAACGTCTATTGGTGCGCGATAATCGCAGCGTTGAGCTCACTCCAGCAGGCAAGAACCTGCTCCCCGCCGCGATGCGCATTGTCACTGAGTGGCAGCAATTTCACACCATGAGCAATCACTCCGAGCAGGTGCTGCGCGGAGAAATTCGCCTATTTTGCTCAGTGACAGCCAGCTATAGCCATCTGCCAGAGCTGTTATCCGTGTTTCGCCACCAGCATCCATTTATTGAATTCAAACTCTCCACGGGTGACCCGGCGCAGGCGATTGATAAGGTGTTAAACGACGAGGCGGATATCGCGATCTCAGCTCAGCCCGATCAGCTGCCTGCCCGCCTTGCTTTTGAGACGATCAGTGAAATCCCACTCTCAGTGATTGCCCCTGCTGGTATCCATAGTTTTGCCGATGCCCTAAATGGCAATACGCCAGACTGGACCAAGGTACCCTTTATCCTTCCTGAAGCCGGAACGGCGCGAGAGCGGGCTAATGCTTGGTTTAAGGCGATGAAGATAAAACCCAATATCTATGCACAAGTGTCGGGGCATGAGGCGATCGTAAGTATGGTCGCCTTGGGCTGTGGTGTGGGGATTGCCCCAGATGTGGTGATCAACAACAGTCCGGTGAAAGATAAGATCACCCGATTGAGCACCGCGCCGATTGAGCCATTTAAGTTAGGGGTGGTGTGTAAAGCCGCTCAGCAGGAAAACCCGCTAATCAAGGCGCTGTGGCAGGTCGCTGAAAGCACCTATATTCAACCCTAAATCTATTCAGCCTTAAATAGTTCCAGCCCTTAACGCAAAAGTGCAAGCCGAGGCTTGCACTTGGTATCCCATTGCGACATTAAATCACACGCGAAAACTGCTGCTGGCGCGCCTTATCACGCAAGTACTTATCAAAGCACATACAGATGTTGCGGATCAGAAGTCGTCCACGCAGCATCACATCGATAGAGCGCGGATTATTCTCCACCAACTCATCATCTATAAACGTCTGTAATAGCTCGAGGTCTTGCTTGAAGTAAGCATCGAACCGCACGCCGAAGGTGCGCTCAATCTCTACCTTATCGAGCTTAAAGTTACAGATAAGCTGCTTGATCACCTCGCGACGAATGATGTCATCACTATCGAGCACCACCCCACGCCAAGTCGCATGGCGCTGCATCTCGACCTGCTCGCGATAGGTTTTGAGCTCTTTCTGGTTTTGCGCGTAGGTATCACCCACCATCGAGATGGCCGACACACCAAAACCAACTAGGTCACACTCACCTTGAGTGGTGTAGCCCTGGAAATTACGGTGTAGCTTGCCTGCGCGCTGGGCCACGGCCAACTCATCGTCTGGCAGAGCAAAGTGATCCATGCCGATAAACTGATAGCCAGCACCGGTCAAAGTGGCAATCGTGTCTTGTAAAATGGCCATCTTTTCTTGTGCGACAGGCAGGTCTTCATCTTTAATCTTACGCTGCGCGGCAAACAGTTGTGGCATATGGGCGTAGTTAAACACCGATAGGCGCCCTGGTTGCATCTCTAACACCTGAGCAAGCGTCTCGGCAAAAGAGGCCTGAGTTTGCTTTGGCAGGCCATAGATTAAATCGAGGTTAGTAGAGCGAAAGCCCAACTGCTTAGCGCGCGCCACCATCTCAATAATAAATTGCTCATCCTGCTCGCGGTTCACCAGCCGCTGAACCTGTTTATTGAAATCCTGCACGCCGATACTCAGGCGATTAAAGCCCTCGGCACGCAAGTGGTCGAGCATGGTGAGTTCAATCTCACGCGGGTCGACTTCAATACTAATCTCCGCACCAGCATCAAAGT
Source organism: Vibrio sabulosilitoris (assembly GCF_055391395.1). Taxonomy (NCBI): domain Bacteria; kingdom Pseudomonadati; phylum Pseudomonadota; class Gammaproteobacteria; order Vibrionales; family Vibrionaceae; genus Vibrio; species Vibrio sabulosilitoris. The sequence goes on along the minus strand of NZ_AP029599.1, from coordinate 497,399 downwards.
TAAACTCGCTGCGCACAATCGCCATAATACGGCTGATCTGACTTTCGCTAAGGAAGGTCGGTGTGCCACCGCCAAAGTGCAGTTGAGTAACACGACGCCCTTGCAGCAGCGAAGCGCGCGTGCGGATCTCAAGCTCGAGGATATCAAGATACTCATCAGCCTTATGGCTATGACGAGTAATGACTTTATTACAGCCGCAGTAGTAACACAGCTTGTGACAAAACGGGATATGGATGTACAGCGACAGGGGACGATCTGGGTACTGGGTACAAGCCATATCGTAATCTGACACGGTAAACATCTCATGAAACTCCAACGCCGTTGGATATGAGGTGTAACGAGGCCCTGAATAGTTGTATTTATCCAGTACCGCTTGATCCCAAACTATCTGTTGCTGGTCTGTGACCTGCTGAGATTTTACTTCATGAGACATGATTCTAATTCCGCTTTATCACTGTGTAGGCTAAATCACACAACCCTAGTGCACTGTTTGAATACTGATTTGGTTATTCAATGGCACAATTTGCTGTTTCAGCCGCTTAAGTTCCTCGATTATATCTTGCGTGAGTCTGGCCTCAGCCTTTTGACGTGCCAGGTTTTGCTTCATTCGCTCACGTTTTTCAAGCGCTTGGCGATCATCACCACGAGCCATATCTTTGACCACATGATACAGCTCTGCAATGGCTGGATAGGTCGCGTCAAAGTCAACTCGCTGTTCGCCCTGAACATAATCCATAATGCAGTAGACGCGGATGCTGATCTCAGACAGATCGCACTGCCCTTCAATACCTGCCGCGCATAGCGTGCTGACATTATCGAAAATGTTGGCGTTGCGTTTATCAAGCGCCAATTTCTTGTGGTGCTGTTGCAACTCCGTTTGCTTTTTAAGTTGCAGCAGAAGGTAACCAGCGTAACCCGCCAAGCCAAGAATAATCAAGCTGCCAAGGGTTGCTAACAAGGTTACATTCATAGCGACTTTCCTATCCTTTGAAATCGTTCAGATCAAGACCTTCAAACTGAGACAGAAGCTCATCATCGCTGCTTGAGCGTTTCGCCGCCTTAACAGGCTTTTGCTCTTCTACCTCTGGCTCGATATCAAGTTCGTCTTCTTCTGAATCATCTTCTTCTAACTGATCGTAGATGCCAAGCTGCTTCATCAGCACTTCCATACGATCCAGTTTCTGATCAACAAACTTCTGTAGACCCGCACCGAGCTTTTCACCGTTCTCCAAACGCTCAAGCAGCACAAGCAGTTGTGCGTCGTTCTCGATCGCGGCCAACTCTTGCTGAGCCGATACCTTGCGCTCGGATTTGGTTTGCTTCTTCGGCGCTTCCACGACGAGTGGGATTTTCTTCTTGCTGCCAAGGCGTGGGTCACGCTTTTGGCCAGTGCCAATCGACTTCTCGGCTTTTGCTTCTGAGTTACGAGTGCCCGTTTTTAGGCCCTTACGTTTTTTCAATCTTTTACGCTCACGGCCTTCAACATCAGACTGTGTACGGTTGCGAACGACGATAACGTCAAGGTTACCGCCAGATCTTGCTTTTTTTGCACGACTCATTACTGGGTCTTCCTGAGTAAAATTACATCTTTACCAACAAATTCAAGTTCGAGCCTATCCCGCTCTGCCAAGTACTTAAACGTGTCACGACTAAAAAAGACCACGTGAGTTGGGTCATTCTTATAGTGCCACGAAGCAAACGCCTCTGCGTCGATCACTAGTTTGGTCATAATACCAATCCAGCCCCCTGGCTTAACCAGATTCAACCATTGTTGCCAAACTTCACCCGGCTGGTATAGGTGTTCAATCACCTCAGTCGCCGTCATAAAGTCATAGGCAGTACTCAATACCTCACTGTTTGGGTGATAATAGATATCATACAGTGACATAGAGTGCCCCGCTTCTTGCATCATCAAGTGTAGTGTTGGACCGGGGCCACAACCAAAATCAAGGCCTGATGAAGCGGGTTGTATACGTTCGAGTATGGGGTCTGCCATGCGTGAAAGAAAGGCACGATACCCCATATCTAGCGGATTATTCTCATGAAGATCGTAATGTGACTTCTCTGTCTCAGCATCGAGTCGTTGTTGCTCAGGCACAAAAACCAGCTGACAGCGCTGACACTGCATATAGCTGCGGCGCTTGTCTTGATGAAAGTGCTGTGTATCAGAGTGATAACACAAAGGACATAGATGCATAACGTGATCCTCAAATAAGGATGCGAAACATACCAGAAATAGAAAAAAAGCGATAGGTCACCCTATCGCTTTCTGACTGCCTTAGCGGCTAAAATTTGTTGCACCTAGTAATGTGCCCCAATATTCCTTTTGTTTTTCGTGCTTTCCCTGCCAATTTTATGGTTTTTCATCATCCTGATGAGTTTTCATATTCCCTGATAACGTCCTGTCACTGGGCAAGTCCATTGCCTGCTCCATACCACTGTCTTTTCCTTAGACGTTAATTAACCATCCCTGTTACAGCCATCATCCTGACGACCACACACTCCATGCTCAATCATCCGAGCTCCCTGCTCGCATCCTTGGTGGCTCTCCAAGCCAGTTTTCCTTTATCAGCATCCTGCCGATGAATTCACTTTAACTCAGTAGCACTTCTCAACAAGCTCAAAATGGTAATTTTGCAAGTTAATTTAGGGGGTAATTTTTAGTTTAATTGTTGATCAATTACTTACAAAAAATAAAACGTAAACCGCCATATCGACTATGGCTTATCTCGCACAAACCTACAGGCAAAGTTGGCGTCACGCCGAAATTCTCAACGATATAGCAGATTGAAGCGGATCACAGAAAATAAGGGGCATGGTAAGAGGGGCGAGGTGCGGGGACGCTTCGCTACGGGGAGCGAGGAGATAGCACTCGCTTCAAAGATTGTCGTTCATGGAGCAGCACTACGAGCTCAAGCGCCTCAGAAGGCGTAGCCCTAGGAGTTTCGAGGAGTTCGACACGCCTGGCATACTACTCGCACCTCGGAACGAAGTGTAACCCGCTCCCCGCCCCCCTAAAAAAAGCGCCCTCTAGGCGCTTTTTAATCGTTTTAGTGCAAGCCACCAACATACTTAGACAGAATATCGATGTCTTCATCGGTCAGCTTGCGCGCCACATCGCGCATCATGGCATTCATATCGTTAGCACGATTGCCATCGCGGAACATCTCTAGCTGCGCTTTGATGTATTCTGGGTACTGACCAGAGATCTTAGGAAAGCCTGACAAGCTGGTGCCATTACCGCGTGGGCCGTGACATGCAATACATGCCGTCACGCCACGTTCCATATCACCGGCTGTATACAGCACTTTACCTTGCTCAACCACATCTTCGGGTGTTGTTGCATAGGCGATCGGCACTGAAGCGTAATAAGCGGCCAAATCTGCCATATCCTCTTCGCTAAGGGGCATTGCCATACCACTCATGACCGGGTCATAGCGACCCTGCTTGCCCTGACTGGACATCCCCAGCTTGAACTCTTTTAACTGCTTTTCAATGTACTTTGCGTGCTGACCTGCTAGAGTTGGATAAATAGCTAAGGGGCTGTTGCCGTCTGCTCCATGACATGCTGCACACGTGAGAGATTTTGCCTTACCTGCTTCGATATTACCGGCTGCCCATGTGGAACAACTGGCGATAAGGCTTACGATTAGCGCTAATTTCTTCATGACATTCCATTATAATTATCAAGCTTCCAGTACCACGCTGCAGTGCTTCTCATGGTACACTATTGCGATCTTGTGCTTAGCACAGTTATTTTACACAATTTCACAAAAAAGTAATCAATCGACTACAAAAAGTCGAGATGGAGTTAACAGTGAGCGTAAAAATTCATTATCAAAACACCCACTTCATCACGAGTGCGCCAGACATTCGCCATTTACCTGAAGATGAAGGTATCGAGATCGCGTTTGCCGGACGCTCTAATGCGGGTAAGTCAAGCTCACTGAACCGCCTGACCAACCAGCGTAACCTAGCAAAAACCAGTAAAACGCCAGGTCGTACTCAGCTAATCAACCTTTTTAAGGTGACTGAGGGCTGCCACATTGTCGACTTACCTGGGTATGGTTTCGCTCAAGTCCCGCTTGAAATGAAGAAGAAGTGGCAAAAGTCACTGGGTGAATACCTGCAAAAGCGCCAATGCCTGAAAGGTTTGGTGGTGTTGATGGATATCCGTCACCCAATGAAAGACCTAGACCAACAACTCATCTACTGGGCAGTCGACAGCGGCATCCCAGTGCAAGTATTGCTCACCAAGGCTGACAAACTTAAGCAAGGCGCCCGCAAAGCCCAGGTACTTAAGATCCGCGAAGCTGCCATGGCCTTCGGCGGTGATGTACGCGTTGATGCCTTTTCATCCCTAAAAGGGCTTGGCGTCGACATCCTACGCAACAAACTAGACGAATGGTTCGCTCCCGCACTAATTCAAGCAGAAGAAGAATCAGAAGAACCAGAGCAAGACGACACACCTGAGTAATTTTCCCTAACGGGAAGAGGCAAGAGACGAGACCGCCATGCTGCGAGAAGCGAGAATTGACCACATGTTAAACTCCTCGCTTCTCAACGAGCCCCCTTCGTCTCCGCCCATTGCATTATTACCTGTAACACGACTCACATACCACGCACACAAAACTTCTCGCTCCCCGCAGAGCGACACCCCGCTCCCGCACCTCGCCCACTCTAAATACAAACCGAAGCACACCCACGCGCTCAAAACCCCTCGCTCCCCGTAGGGCGACAGCCCGTACCCGCACCTCGAACCTTGCCCCTCGCAGGGCGCTAGCCCGATCCCGCCTCTCGCTTCTCGCCTCTTTTGAATTTCTAATTCAAAATAAAAAACCCCACTGATAACAGTGGGGTAACGGGAGAGAAGTCGATACGTAGTTATTGTTGTGTCTCTAGGATTCCTGATTAATGGCAAAGAATCAACTTCGATGCGCCAGACCTGATAACGAACAAAACCAATAAAAAACATGAACTTAATGAGATCACAATAACATTTAGGCTTGATTAGTTAATAAAAATAACAAAAGTGTGACTGTCATTCAGGCACGAATTGCTAATTTGATTACGAAAAAAGCCGCTTAGTAAAACGGGAGATTATTGATAATGAGTGGTTTAAAAAGGTGAACAGAGAAGTCCAAGATTTGCTTTGGGGTGGCAAAATGCCATATGAGACAATGCTGTTAAGGTATTGATAGATAAGGGTATAAGTTTTTTCTTACCCCAATAAAAAACGCCCCAGCTAAAAACTAGCTGGGGCGGCTGAATCAGCCTAATCCAATAACGTGAAACAAAAGGTCTGAAAGATAGAACATCTTACCTCTGTACCCTACGCAGATAAATGTACATCAAATGGTTGGAAATTTAAACAGTTTTTGTAGTTTTTTTTCATTAAAGTTTTATTAACTTACAATACACACTTATCCAGACAAAGTTAGTTGGCGATAAAAAAAAGCCAGCACTTGTGCGCTGGCTCATGCTTATTAATCAACTTTAACTGAATTTTGTCTAGTGGGCCTGATCCCAGTTGTCACCGTGATCTGAGTCTGCAACCAAAGGTACTTCAAGCTGAGCTGCAGATTCCATCAATTCCTGTACTTTACTTTCAATTTCAACAAGGTGGCTTTCTTCGACTTCCAGTACCAGTTCATCGTGTACCTGCATCAAAAGCTTCACACGCCCTGCTCCATGCTGCTCAATCCACTCATCGACCAACAACATGGCCTTTTTTATAATGTCCGCCGCGGTGCCCTGCATCGGAGCGTTGATTGCTGCACGTTCTGCAGCTTTGCGTCGCATACCGTTACGCGATTTAATCTCCGGTAGATGGAGACGACGACCGAAGATAGTCTCAACATAGCCCTGCTCAGAAGCTGCACTGCGCGTGTCTTCCATATACTGCATCACACCCGGGTAGCGCTCGAAGTAAGTATCCATATAAGACTGTGCCTCACCACGTGGAATGCCAAGCTGCTTTGCCAAGCCAAATGCGCTCATGCCATAGATCAGGCCGAAGTTAACCGCTTTAGCGCGGCGGCGCTGCTCACTGCTCACCTGCTCAATATCAACACCCAAGATCTCTGCCGCAGTCGCCGCGTGGATATCCTTGCCTTCTCTAAAGGCAGCCAATAGCGCTTTGTCACCCGACAGGTGCGCCATAATACGCAGCTCAATCTGTGAGTAGTCGACCGCGAGGATCTTGTAGCCATGCGGTGCGACGAATGCCTGACGGATACGACGCCCCTCTTGGTTACGAATTGGGATATTTTGCAGGTTAGGATCGGTGGAAGAAAGGCGTCCTGTCGCCGTCACCGCTTGGTGATACGAGGTGTGCACGCGCCCTGTCTCTGGGTTGATCATCTTCGGCAGCTTATCGGTATAGGTCGATTTAAGCTTCGCCAGGCCACGATATTCAAGGATCAGCTTTGGCAATGGGTAATCCAGTGCCAACTCTTGCAGCACCTCTTCATTGGTCGATGGCGCACCTGATGGCGTCTTCTTCACCACAGGCAGGCCCATTTTCTCAAATAGGATCGCTTGCAGCTGTTTTGGCGAGTTCATATTGAACTCTTGCTCTGCAATCTCATAGGCTTGCTGCTCTAGCTCATCCAGACGTGCCGCTATCTCCTGCGACTGTGCGCCCAGTAACATGTCATCGATAAGCACCCCTGTGCGCTCCATACGCGATAGAACTGGCACCAAAGGCACCTCTAGATCTTGATAAATAGTCTTGAGCTTTTCGTCTTGATCAAGATTCGCACTGAGGCGATTGTGCAAGCGCAAAGTGACATCCGCATCTTCAGCTGCGTATGGCGAGGCCTGTTCGAGATCGATTTGGTTGAAAGTCAGTTGGTTTTTGCCTTTGCCAGCGATCTGCTCAAACGATATGCAGCTGTGCTGCAAGAAGCGCAGCGCCAAGCTATCCATATCGTGCTTGCCACCGACGCTGTTATAGACATAAGACGCGAGCATAGTATCGTGCTTGATGCCACGCATCTCGATACCGTAGCGTGCCAACACACTCGCATCGTACTTCAGGTTTTGCCCGACTTTCGCCTGCGCGTCATCTTCTAGAATCGGCTTGAGCTGAGCCAGCACCCAATCACGATCAAGTTGCTCAGGGGCATCGAGATAGTCGTGCGCGACCGGAACATAGGCTGCGACGCCCTCTTCAGTGGCGAATGACATGCCAACCAGGTTCGCCACCATATAGTCGAGACTGTCGGTTTCAGTATCAAAGGCAAACACATCACTTTGCGTGAGTTTCTCAAGCCAACGATTAAAGCTGTCTTGATCTAGGATAGTTTCATATTGGCTACGATCGATAGTCACCGCACTGGTGTCGAGTTCGCTTTGGCTCGTAGCTGATGAGCTTGCCGATGAAGTCGCTGCTGAACCATCTGCTTCCACAACCCCATTGTCGCCTTCAAGCAACTCATTGAGCCAAGACTTAAACACCAGTTGACCGAAGAGTTTGATCAGCTCGTCTTTGTTTGGGGTCTGCTTCACCAGTGACTCTGGTGTCTCTTCCAGTTCAACGTCGAGTTTGATCGTCGCCAACTCATAAGAGAGCATGGCATTATCTTTGTTGTCCACCAGCTTTTTAGCCATGGTTTTCGAGCCACGAAAGCCAAGTGGCGCGATATCATCAAGCTGCTGGTAAAGCTGGCTTAAGCCACCAATCCCCTGTAGCAGGGCAGTAGCAGTCTTGTCACCAACTCCTGGCACGCCTGGGATGTTATCGACCTTATCACCCATCAAAGCGAGGTAGTCGATGATAAGCTCTGGTGGAATACCGAACTTCTCGACCACGCCCTCACGATCTAATACCACATTGGTCATGGTGTTGATCAGGGTGACATTATCATCGACTAACTGCGCCATATCTTTATCACCGGTACTGATCAGGACTGGCATTCCAGCCTTAGATGCCTGATACGCAAGAGTACCGATCACATCATCAGCCTCAACGCCAGGAATCGAGATCAATGGCAAGCCCATCGCACGGATCACCTGATACAGAGGTTCAATCTGGCAACGCAGATCATCAGGCATCGGCGGTCGATTTGCCTTGTACTCCGAATACATCTCGTCACGGAAGGTCTTGCCCTTGGCATCAAATACCACCGCAATACGCTCAGAGGCAAACTGGCGCATCATGCTGCGCAGCATATTCACCACGCCGTAAACGGCATTGGTTGGGATATCACCATTACTCATGGTGCCAGGGTAAGCATGAAATGCACGGTAGAGATAAGAAGAACCATCGATAAGAATCAACGGATTATCAGGAATACGAGCCATAATTTGAAGTATCCAAAGATAAGCGAAAAGGAATCTGCCTAGAATGCCACGGGAGCGTTTTGGTTTCTATGCTCTCGCGGGGGAATAAATCCTTATTTTCCCTTGACAGCCACACACGCCACCTGTGGATAACTCTGTTTATATAATTTCTTACCCGAGCAGGATTTATTCACACTCGAAGTAAAAAAAACACACAAACCTCTGTTTTAAAGAGAATTAAACCAAGATCAGCGTAGACCAAGATGATCCAAAACAGATCATTGATTGTGGAAAAAAGTGTTTGCTGGCCATTTTGGGTTGACTTAAAGTGGATCCATCCGTGAATTGATACACGATTAAAACATAGCCAATGGATCGTTAACTTGTGTAGGATTTTTATCTGAAAAACACAGAAACGAGAGGCGAGAGGCGAGAAAATTTTCCAGACTTTACCACCGCTGTTAAGTGTCACTCCACCTCGAGCGTAGCGTACTCGCAGTGAAACGATCTCGCCTCTCGATTCTCCCAACGGGATAGAATCAATCTCAATTAGCTTGAGCTGGCTCACTTTGGATCCGTTTACAAAAGTGAATTCGGGACTCGACTAAGGGGTCGACGCGCTCGAAATCTTCAATCTGATAGCCATTGCGGAGCAGTAGACGCAGCATACTTGGAAACTGATTACGCGACTTAACCTTGAGCTGATGATAGCCCTGCTCACCCACCCAGCGCTCCTGCCAATCCATAAGGATTTGTGCCACGCCTCGTTTCCTAGCTTGCGGGGAGACACCACCAAACCAACTGTAAAAGGTCTCATTATCTAGCTGATAGCCAATCTTAAACCCCAATAGGTAGCCATCCTCTTCCGCTACTAACACCAGAGATCTCTTACCATCCAGTCGTGCGTACAAGGTGTCGACGGTCTCTTTGCGTACAAATTCAGTAATGGTTGCCACTATCTGTTCGACTTCTTGCAGCGAACCTTCTCGTACTGTGATCATCTTTTACCTCAGCCAATAAAAAAGGTTGGCACCTTACACAGTCGGCGCCAACCTGACAACTCTCTGCTGAGCTCAGGTTATTTTAGCGCCGTCGACGCCTGAGCATTATCCTCTGCTAGCCACTCAGCAACCTGTTTAGCAAAGTAAGTCAGCACGCCATCTGCCCCGGCACGCTTAAAGCATAGCAGTGACTCAAGCACGGTTTCACGCTCAGACAGCCAGCCATTTTGGATCGCCGCCTTGTGCATCGCATACTCACCAGAAACTTGATAAGCAAAGGTTGGTACCTGCAGTTCACTTTTCACTCGACGCACCACATCTAGGTAAGGCATACCCGGCTTCACCATCACCATATCTGCGCCCTCGTTAATGTCCATCGCCACTTCTTGCAATGCCTCATCGCTATTGGCTGGATCCATTTGGTAGTTTTTCTTATTGCCACCTTTAAGGTTTGATGCAGAACCGACTGCATCACGAAACGGACCGTAATAGCTTGATGCATACTTGGCAGAATAAGCCATGATCTGTGTATTCACATAGCCCGCCTCTTCTAAGGCTGCACGGATCTCACCAATACGCCCATCCATCATATCGGAGGGAGCTACTACATCCGCCCCTGCCTCTGCATGAGATAGAGCTTGTTTGATCAGCACTTCAGTGGTGGCATCATTGAGGACATAACCTTCCTCATCAATGATCCCGTCTTGACCGTGGGTCGTGAATGGGTCAAGCGCCACATCCGTGATCACCCCAATCTCAGGCACATGCTCTTTTAGCTCTCGCACCGCACGTTGCACTAAGCCTTCTGGGTTGAAGGACTCCGCAGCACACAAACTCTTGGCATCTTGATTCACCACCGGAAAGAGAGCGATAGCAGGAATACCCAGTTGAGCTAGGTACTGCGCCTCTTCCAGCATCAAATCAATCGATAATCGCTCAATGCCAGGCATCGACTCCACCTGCTCGCGGCGATCTTTACCCATCAAGATAAACATTGGATAAATCAGATCACTGGCTGAGAGTTGGTTTTCCGCCATTAAGCGACGGCTAAAATCGTGTTTACGCATGCGACGCATACGGCGAAGGGGGAACTGACCTAATACTGCTGCTGACACAGGCTTCTCCTTGGCTGGATTTGTTATTTTACCTGTTTGAATCATATCACCGTAGTCAGGACGCGCTAGCCATTACCGCACAAAATCAGCGCTTGCTTTGTAAATGTGCTGGAGTACCCTAGGGCTACTGCCGATTTACCAAGAGAAGCATCATGATAGATACCCATGCTCACATCTACGCCAGCGAGTTTGATCAAGACCGTGACCAAGTGGTCCAGCGTGCTCTAAGCCAAGGCATTTCCCACATCCTGTTGCCGAATATTGACCTCGACTCAATCGAGCCTATGCTCGCTACTGAGATGCGCTACCCTGAGGTGTGTCGCTCGATGATGGGATTGCACCCTTGCTATGTTGATGGCGATGTTGAAGCGACTCTCGAGACCATTAAAGCATGGTTTGACCGTCATCCATTTATCGCTGTGGGTGAGATTGGTATCGACCTTTATTGGGATAAAACCTATCGCCAGGAGCAAGAATGGGCTTTCACTACTCAGCTTGATTGGGCGAAAGAGCGCGACCTTCCGGTTGTTATCCACACCAGAGACTCGATTGAAGAAACCCTTAGCCTACTTGAGACGGCTCAAGATGGTCGCTTACGAGGCGTGTTCCACTGTTTTGGTGGCAGTGTAGAACAAGCACAGGCGATTAATCAGCTCGGCTTCCACTTGGGCCTTGGCGGTGTGTCGACATTTAAGAATGGCGGCATGGATAAGGTGATACCGCATCTTGATATGGAGAAGGTGATCCTTGAAACCGACTGCCCTTACCTTGCGCCCGTTCCTCATCGTGGTAAGCGCAATGAGCCCGCTTATACCAGCCTAGTGGCTGAGCGTATTGCCGATTTGCGTGGACTGAGTCTTACTGAGGTGGATCACATAACGACCTTTAATGCCAAGCAATTGTTCCAACTCTGAAACAGAGCCGAGATTCGAGAAGAGAGAGGCGAGAAGTTTTGCTCGCGAGGTTAGTGACTCGCATGCTTTAAGATTGCACCGCCGGAAAAACAAAAGACCAAGCGTTTGCTTGGTCTTTTGTTTTTGGTTAAGGCATTTACTCTTCTTGCCCTTCTTGTTCTTCTTGGTCCGGTTTGCGTACGTAAAACCTTGCGACGAGTAAGCCGACCTCAAACAGTAGGCACATAGGGATGGCCAATAGGGTTTGTGAGATCATATCGGGTGGCGTAAGCATCATACCAACCACAAAGGCAGCGACTACAATATAAGGTCGTTTCTGGCTAAGGCTTTCTGGTGTGGTTGCCCCGGTCCAGCACAAGAGTACGATCGCGACCGGTACCTCAAAGGCGATACCGAAGGCCAAAAATAGCGCGAGAACAAAATCGAGATAGCTGGTTATGTCGGTGGCAAATTCAACCCCGCCCAGCGAGATCGCGGTAAAGAAGCCAAACACCAGCGGGAACACCACATAGTAAGCAAACGCAACACCGCAGTAGAACAGCAGTGAACTGGAGAACAACAGTGGCATCACCAGCTTACGCTCATGCTTGTACAAGCCGGGTGCGACAAACGCCCACACCTGATAGAGAATAAACGGCACGGCAATAAATACCGCTGTGATTAGAGTTAACTTTAGTGGAGTGAAAAACGGCGATGCGACGTCGGTTGCAATCATCGTCGCCCCTTCGGGAAGACGTTCAACTAACGGTGCAGAGATAAACTCATAAATTGTATTGGAAAAGTAAATCAGGCCAAGGAAAATCACCAACACCGCGGCCATGGCGCGCAGCAGTCGGTCTCGCAACTCAAGCAGATGCGAGATCAATGGCTGAGTCTGCTCTACAGAAGACATATCCATCCTCTTGGGAGAAATAAAGACAACAAGAGCTGCTCACATGGCAGCTCAATGGGAACATCACTCATCTTTAGAGCGGGTCGACTGGCCAGTTGTACTATCAACTTGCGTTGATGGCTCTGTTGGCTGAGCCTTCGCTTGCTCTATGGGCTGAGTTTTTTCAGACGCGGACGACGTCTTATCCTCATAAGGACGCTGAACCTCTTGCGCAGTTTGTTTTAGCTCATCAATCGAAGACTTGAGCTCCGGCGACAGGTCTTTCATCCCCATCTGCTCTGCTTTCTTGAGATTCTCTTGCAGCTCTTGAACCTTAAGCTCATGAGACAGCTCGTCCTTAACGCTGTTTGCCATCGCTTTTGCACCGGAGATAAAGCGAGAAACACTGCGGATGGCATGCGGGAGACGCTCAGGCCCTATGACCACTAGCCCCACTAAAGAAATTAATATCAGTTCCCAGAAACCAATATCAAACACGGATTATGCCTGCTCTTTGTCTTTTTTCGTTTCAGCAGAAGCGTCCGATTTCTGCTGTTCAAGGTTCTTCTGTTCGAAGTCGGCGTCTTTACTGTCTGCTTTTTCGTCCTCATTCATCGCATTCTTGAAGCCTTTCACCGCACTACCAAGATCGCCGCCAATGTTACGAAGCTTCTTGGTTCCAAACAGTAATACTACGATAACGGCAACGATTAGAAGTTGCCAAACACTGATACCACCCATTATCTCGTTCCTCGGGTTATGTTGAGAATTTGCTATTTGCGACGGTAAGCTCGCCAGCTCATTAGCCAAGCTATACAGCCCAACGCCGCTCCTAGTAATGATAATCCATCATAATGATGGTGATTTATAAGTATCGCTGAACACACCATAAGTGTGGCACCGATACCAAATAAAAACTGCCCAGTTGCCTGATTACGCTTTGACTCCCTATAACCATAATAGAGCTTTTCCATGCGCTGATTCATAGACTTACCCTGCTTGAGGCTATCGTATAGCAGCTCTGGTAGCTCGGGTAGCTTTTCTGCCCAATAGGGTGCGCGGTCTCTCACTGCATTGACTACCGCCTTCGGCCCAATCTGGTTCATCATCCACTCTTCTAGGAAAGGCTTGGCCGTGTCCCACAAGTCCAACTGAGGATAAAGCTGCCTGCCAAGCCCTTCAACATAGAGTAAGGTCTTTTGCAGTAGCACCAGTTGTGGCTGCACCTCCATATTAAAGCGACGTGCGGTGTTAAACAGATTAAGCAGCACATGACCAAAAGAGATCTCGCACAAAGGCTTAGCAAAGATCGGCTCACACACGATCCTAATCGCGACCTCAAACTCGTCGACATTCGTTTCACGTGGAACCCAGCCCGACTCAACATGCAGTTCTGCGACGCGGCGATAATCGCGATTAAAAAAGGCCAAGAAGTTTTCTGCCAAATAGCGCTTATCATCACTATTCAGTGTACCTACAATGCCACAATCAAGCCCAATCCACTTCGGGTTCTCTGGATGCTGTTTGACGACAAACACATTACCTGGATGCATGTCGGCGTGAAAAAAACTGTCGCGGAAAACCTGGGTAAAGAAGACCGTCACCCCTCGCTCCGCCAGCAGCTTCATATTGGTACCGTTGGCGCGCAGCCCGTCAATATCTGAGACCTGATAACCGTATATTCGCTCAGAAACCATGACGGTTTGATTACTGAATTCAGTGATCACCTCAGGAACATACAGCTCCTCACTACCCTCAAAGTTACGACGCAGTTGGATAGCGTTCGCGGCTTCACGACGCAAATCTAGCTCATCCAACAAGGTCTTTTCGTACTCGCGCACGACCTCGACGGGCTTGAGCCTTCTTGCCTCTGGTAGCATCTTCGCCACCAGACGCGCCATGCGGTACATCAGTTTAAGATCGGCCTCGATAACGGAGCGAATATCAGGGCGGATCACCTTAAGCACTACTTCACGCCCGGTACCTTTTAATTTGGCGGTATGCACTTGAGCAATCGAGGCTGAGGCAAGAGGTACCTCATCAAAGTCACTAAACCACTGCTCAAGCTCACCACCTAGCACCGCCTCAATCTGCTGACGCGCCAGTTTGCCATCAAAGGCAGGCACGTTATCTTGCAGCTCAGCGAGCGGATCGGCAATCTGCGGTGGGAGAAGATCTCTTCGAGTAGAGAGCATCTGACCAAACTTAATCCAGACCGGACCGAGCTCCTGAAGCGCAAGACGCAAGCGCTCGCCCAGTGATTTATCCGGGTGACGATTTTTGATCCAAAACAGCGCTTTACGGGCATACAGTGAGCCTTCAAGGCTTGGGGTCAGTGTATCGGTGATGGTACTAGGTGGGCTCGCCAGCAACTCATCAAGTCCAAACTCTAGCTGGACCTGGATAATACGATAGAGACGCTTTAGCTCAGATGGCGTCATAGTGTCTCCTGAAGCGCTTTAAGGCGCGCCTCAAGGCGTCGTGCTTGGCTTTGCACGTCGTCCACTTGATCGCAAAAATGCGCCACTTCTAGCGGCGCGGGGGCAATTCGCCACTCTTCCGTCAACACCTGTGCTAAATGGCTTTGGTGTCGTTTAAGCTGCGAGTTAACCAGTTGCCCGGCTTGCTTAATACCATAGACTGCGCTGTGGGCCACGGCGTCACCGGTGAGTTTCGCTAGCCACTCTTCTAGGTCAGGCTTGGCCTCATCAAACAGCTTAGACAGCGACTGAGCCAATTGAATATCTCCTTCAAGCTCTAGCTTGCCCTGCTTTACCAGGCGAGTGATGTTCGAGCGATCTTTCAGCTCAGGTAGCACCATGAGAGAGAGCTTTAAGTCACAATCTGGGATGCCTTCATACTCAGAAAGCACATCGATCTGTTGGGTAAAAATGAATGTCAGGGCATGGTTGAGTTCTTGAAGCTTAACTCGAATAACCCGCCCTCGCAGGCGACCAAGACGAGCCTTGGCCTCGTCGCTTTCCCTAATACACAGGTTGAGCGCAGTCTCTATGCCTGCAGTTACCAACGGCATGAATGGCATAGTGCCTCCCTAAAACTTGTATCCTCGGTGCAGAGCCACGATACCACCGGTCAGATTGTAATAGCTGGTCTGCTCAAACCCCGCCTCATCCATCATGGCTTTGAGTGTGTCTTGATCGGGGTGCATACGAATCGATTCCGCAAGATAGCGATAACTTTCAGCGTCATTAGCCACTAGCTCGCCCATTTTAGGCAGCAGATGGAACGAATAGGCATCGTAAACTTTAGAAAGAGGTTCAACAATCGGCTTTGAGAACTCGAGTACCAGTAGTCGACCACCAGGTTTGAGCACACGAAACATTGAGCGCAGGGCTTTGTCTTTATCCGTCACATTGCGCAGACAGAAGCTAATGGTAATGACATCAAAATAGTCATCGGGGAATGGCAATTCCTCAGCATTGGCCTGTACATAATGGACATTACCTACCACTCCGCTGTCGCGCAGCTTGTCACGACCAACATTAAGCATCGAGTTATTGATGTCAGCCAATACGACATGGCCCTTATCACCGACAATACGTGAGAATTTGGCAGTCAGATCGCCGGTGCCGCCACCGAGATCGAGAATACGTTGCCCAGGTCTTGTGCCACTGCAGTCGATAGTGAAACGTTTCCATAGGCGATGAACGCCACCCGACATTAAATCATTCATTAAGTCGTATTTTGCCGCAACAGAGTGAAAGACTTGTGCAACCTTCTGCACCTTCTCTTCTTTTGCTACCGTGGTGAAGCCAAAGTGCGTAGTATCTTGATTTTCTCTTATTTGTTGCGTATCCACACTGGTGTCCATTTTCTCTCTTCCTCTTTATGCAGCCCACTTCAGGGGAAGTAGTACATCGCTCCCCCTTGCTGCTGCGAAAACCTAGTTTACTTTATCCTCTATCGCTTGTCTTTCCGCTTGTGTTAATTGTGCGTCTTGTTCATCAACAGCATTATCACGAATAGTCTGTGATATTGGCCGCTTGATCTCGACCCCTAGCTGCTTAAAGCTTTCAGCCTGGCGAATTGCATTGCCGCGTCCGGTAGCCAGCTTGTTCATTGCGCCTTGGTACTGCTGATTAGCCTTATCCAGCGCACCACCGAGACCTTCCATATCATCAACAAACAAGCGCAGTTTGTCGTAAAGACGGGCCGCTCGTTCAGCAATCTGTTTAGCGTTTTGATTCTGACGATCGTTGCGCCATAGGTTATCGATGGTACGCAGCGCCACCAGCAAGGTGGTTGGACTGACCAAGAGGATGTTGTTATCAAACGCATCACTAACCAAGCTAGGGTCTGCCTCAATCGCAACCTGAAAAGCCGGCTCAACCGGAATAAACATCAATACGTAATCCAGGCTCTCAACGCCTTGTAGCTGATGATAATCCTTCTGCCCTAACCCTTTGATGTGCCCTCGCACCGATAATAAGTGCTCACTTAGCGCTTGCCCACGCTCGCTGTCATCACTGGCATTAAAATAGCGCTCATAAGCCACCAGCGTCATCTTGGCATCGATGATCACCTGCTTACCTTGTGGCAGATTAACAATCACATCTGGCTGGTAGCGTTTGCCGAGTTCATTTTTCAGGCTAGTTTGGGTGGTGTACTCATGCCCTTCGCGCAGGCCAGACTCTGCCAACACGCGCGCCAGAACCACCTCGCCCCAGTTGCCTTGCTGCTTGTTATCCCCTTTAAGAGCATTGGTGAGATTGACCGCCTCTGTGGTCATACGCTCATTGAGTTGCTGCAATTTATGCAGCTCATGAACTAGGGTGTGACGCTCTTTAGCTTCCAGGTTAAAGCTGTCATTGACCTGCTTCTTAAACCCTTCCAACTGCTCTTTCAGCGGTGAGAGCAAACCCTCGAGACTGATGCGGTTTTGCTGATCAACCTTGGCAGTTTTGCTATCAAACAGCTGATTCGCGAGCTGTTCAAATTGCTGTTTCAGCCGCTCTTCGGCTTGCTCGAGCAACCTGAGCTTGTCTGTATTGGCCTTACTTTCTTGCTCATGACGCGCCTCTTGCTCGCGCAGGCTGGCACTCAACTCAGACTTCTCTTCACGCAGTTTATCCACCGCGTGCGCATAGCGCTCTCGCTCTTGGCGTAAGGTTTCAAAATGACGCAATTTCTCCATCATCGCCATCATCTTGCCATGGGTTTGCTTAAGCTCATGAGCGGCTTTATCGCGCTCAAGGTCGAGCTGGTCAAGCTCGCGCTGATTATCACTCACTCGCTGTTGCAACTGCGCGCGCTCAAGCTCAAACCGCTGACTCGACAACTCAAGCTCTTGCTCAAGCTGTTGGTATTGGCGCTGCATGGCGCTTTTTACCCACCATCCAACAATGCCAGCGCTGGCTACGCCGCCACCGATCAGAGCCAGTAAAGTAGGGTGATGCTCGGTGAGCCACTGCATATCTGCGATCCTTCCTAACGCGTGTAATTAATTGATAATGGTATTTTTATACTGGATAAATGTCCAGTTTTTGCCCTTAATTGTCCCCGATACACTTAGCGGCTATGTATATTTCTAATCAATGGACTCGATCATGAATGAGCGCCGCGCGCTGCTATTTGGCCTTAGTGCCGTTTTACTTTGGTCAACGGTGGCTACCGCATTTAAGCTGACCTTGGCGGAGTTTTCCCCGATTCAAATGCTCACCTTTGCCAGCATTGTCTCAGCAATTGCGCTACTGCTTATCTGCGCCGTAAAAGGCACCCTCAAGCTGATTGTGCCAACCTTTGTCGCCAACCCCGGCTACTATTTACTGCTTGGCTTGATCAACCCGCTGGCCTACTACCTAATCTTGTTTAAGGCGTATGATTTGCTACCCGCTTCGCAAGCGCAGGCGATCAACTACAGTTGGGCAATTACTTTGACCCTAATGGCAGCCCTATTTCTTGGCCAACAAATCCGCAAGCAGGACTGGCTTGCCTGCAGCCTGAGTTACCTTGGGGTTGTAGTGATTGCTACGCAAGGCAACGTTCTGAACCTTAGCTTTGAAAGCCCGCTCGGTGTGGGCCTCGCCCTGGTCTCAACGTTGTTGTGGGCAGGCTATTGGATCCTCAACACCAAAAACAACGCTGATCCAATTGTTGGTGTGCTGCTCGGGTTTTTAGTAGCGATCCCCTTTGCTCTCGGGCTGATGTTCTATGAAGACGGTGATCTGACTGTGATCAGTCGCAGTGGTTGGCTAGCGGTAAGCTATGTTGGATTGTTTGAAATGGGGGTCACATTTGTTTTGTGGTTGTCGGCATTAAAACTCACCAATAACACTGCGCGGATCAGCAACCTTATCTTCGCCTCACCCTTTATCTCACTGTTCTTACTCGCCACTATCATCGGCGAGCAAATCCACCCAAGCACGCTGGTGGGATTAGTACTGATCATCTCAGGCTTGGTTATCCAACAGCTCAAACTAGGCAGAAAAACCACCCCATCAGCAGAACAAGGATAACAATCGCGATTTATCAGTGCACAAACACAAACAGCAGGCAAAGCCTGCTGTTTTCTAATGTATTGTCGACTCTTAGACATGTGTTGCAAAGCGCACTATCTCTGCAAGGGTACGAGTAACTACACTCACGTGCTACACGCCTCGCTCCTCGAAGGGCAAAGCCCGTCCCCGCACCTCGAACCTTTGCCTTAAGCCCATTGCCCAGCCACAAACCCTGAGCTCCAACACCACTGAAAGTTGTAGCCCCCCAGCCAACCGGTCACATCTAAAACCTCACCGATAAAGTACAAACCCTTGACCGATTTACACTCCATCGTTTTTGACGAGAACTGATCGGTATCAACTCCACCGAGGGTTACTTCCGCCGTTCGGTATCCCTCAGTGCCATTGGGCAGTATTTGCCAATTTTCCAGTTGCTCTACGACCTGCTCAAACTGCTTGGCATTGAACTGCTTCAGTGGACGGTCATCCAGCTCACGGCGCGCGATCAGCACCTCAACCAAGCGTTTCGGTAGCACTTTGGCGAGCGTGGTTTTCAAGGTCTGATTAGGGTGTTTCTCTCTCGATACTTCAAGAAGTTGAGCCACATCTTCGTTTGGTACCAGGTTAATGCTCACCGACTGCCCCGCTTTCCAGAATGAGGAAATCTGCAACACAGAGGGCCCTGAAAGCCCGCGATGAGTAAACAGCAGTGCTTCTTTAAACATGGTGCCATCTTGAGCCGTCACCTCACAAGGGATAGCAATCCCTGATAAGTCGTCAAGAGTTTGCTTATCCTCTTTGTGCAGAGTAAACGGCACTAAGCCTGCGCAGGTCTGCACAACCGATAGGCCAAATTGCTCCGCCAGTTTAAAACCGAATGGGGTCGCACCAAGCTTTGGCATTGATAAGCCACCTGTGGCCACAACCAATGAGTCACACGTTACTGTCTCGGTATTGATGGATAAGCGAAAGCCCTGCTCTTGCTGCTCGACCGAGTGGACATCAGCTTGGTACTGAAAAGCAACATTGGGCAGCTCGCACTCCGCGAGAAGCATTGAGACAATCTGCTTGGCCGAATCGAGACAAAACAGCTGACCATGATCGCGCTCTTCAAATTCGATGCCATACTTACTCACTAAAGAGATAAAATCCCAGTTGGTGTACTGTGACAGGGCTGATTTAACAAAGTGAGGGTTGTTACACAAATAGTTTTGCGCGCTCACATCGTAGTTGGTGAAATTGCATCGGCCTCCACCAGAGATGAGGATTTTACGTCCCGGTTTCTTGGCATGATCAACCACCAGCACGCTTCGTCCTCGCTTTCCCGCCTCGGCGGCACACATTAGTCCGGCTGCACCTGCGCCAATAACAACCACGTCAACGTGCTTACTCATGCCCATCTACTCTCTTACTCGCGGAAATAAAAAAAGGATGCGCAAAGCACATCCTCCATGAATGGTGGGTATTTTAGCCGCAAAGTCAGCGCGGGGCAAACTGACGCAAGAGATCCCTGGCGCCATGCCTACCTAACGCTTGGCTCACAGCATAAATGCAGCGAAAACGGTCACGGCGAGTAGCCCCATACTGAGCACGAACAGCTCCCTAACGTGCTGACACTTGTTAATAAACGCGGTGTCATGATGATGAAGATACTCTTTACTCTTCAGGTAGTGAAAAAGCCGCACCTGTTTCGTCATGTTCCCATGGGTGGTAAAGAACCCCCCGCCATCGACTTGCTGATACAACAACGGATGCGCCTCGCGCATGATATATATCAGTGAACGCAACGCGGTTAAGTAGCGCGCCAGATTAACGGCACACACCACCATTAAACAAAACAGAATTGTATCGCTGCTGATCATCTCTCCTCCCTACACCTTGGTTCGGGCTGCCGAGAAATGAACCACACGACCTAGACTAGTGAACTAGCTTTAGGGGTCGATCTTATTCCGCAGGCATGTCCATAACCGAAGATGAACCTTCTTTTGCCATCGCCGCTAAATCCTTGTCGATAAAGAACAGCGCCTTGCCGTCTTCACCAACCAGATCCAACTTGTCTAAAATCCCCTTAAATAGCTTCTCTTCCTCGTGTTGCTCTGCCACGTACCACTGCAAGAAGTTAAAGGTTGAGTAGTCTTGAGTAGAGAAAGCAACGTGAGCCAATTTATTGATTTTCTGAGTAATCATCTGCTCATGCTCGTACGTTTCTCTAAAAACGTCGCCAAGACTGTCAAACTGGTGTTTAGGGGCATCAATTGCGCCTAAGATAGGCATCGAGCCTGTCTCACTTACATAAGTAAATAGACGCTGCATGTGCTCCATCTCTTCTACGGCGTGGGCGCGTAAAAATTCAGCTGCGCCTTCAAACCCTTTGTCTTCACACCAAGCACTCATTTGTAAGTATAGATTGGATGAGAAAAATTCCAGATTAATTTGCTCGTTGAGCTGTTGGACCATTTGTTGGGCTAACATGGGGACTCCTAGTGCCGAATGAATTTATTCCTTTTAATCAATATGATGCTTGGGAAAACCTCCCTCGCTTACACACCGATTTGCCACAAATTGTGGCCACTTGAGATTAAGATAACATTTTGCTTTCAAGAAGTGGATATGCGATCACGGTGACAGTCACTCATAGGCACAGGTGCTAATATTTAATCAGGATCTAGCCGTTTCGGAGGTGTTGCTATGAGTTATCAACATATTCTGGTTGCTGTCGACCTGACCCCCGACAGCCAACTACTAATCGATAAGGCCGTGTCACTCGCTAAGCCACTTGGTGCCAAGGTGTCACTTGCCCACGTTGACGTTAATTACGCCGAACTCTACACCGGATTAGTCGATATCAGTATGGCGCAATCGCAAGATCAGTCGATGGCCGCCTCACAGAGGCAGTTGGGTGAGCTGTGCGAGCAGGCCGAATACCCGATCAGTAACACCCTGGTGGGTGCGGGCGATCTCGGCAGCGAGCTGTGTGATACCGTCGATAAATTGGATATCGACTTGGTGGTGTGTGGTCATCACCAGGACTTTTGGAGCAAATTACTCTCCTCGACCCGACAGCTTATTAACTGTACCCCTGTCGACGTCTTAGTGGTCCCGATTAAAGAGTGACGTTTTAGTGCAGTGCCCCCGAAGGGGCATCAGACTGAATCGTCTGAGTGATCGCAGCTCGAGCCAGTTTGTGCTCGAGCTTTTGGTGTTTTCTCGCCAGTTTACGCTGCTTTTTCAGCAGCTTTTTCATTGCTTTTAGTGATTTACGCTGTTTCTTGAGCGCTTTCTTTGCCGTTTTAATCGCCTTCTTGTCTTGTGCCGAGTCAGGCTTGTTTGCATCAGTAGAGCAAGACTGCGTATTTACCTGAGCATCCAATTTAGCCGTCGGCAAGTCACCACTGGTGAGTAGCTCTGCAGCGCAATGACGGCTAGGCAGCGCCACCGGCTTACACAGATGCACCTTATCCGCGGCTGAGCGGGCGCAAGAGCGGCAGACGTATTTAGGCTGTGCCACTAATTGATAGATATCACCGATCTGCTCGACAATGGCGTGCCGATTGAGTTTACACAGTCGCTTAGTCATACCGCTCACCTAACTAATAACAAGAATGATTATCAGTCAGGTATAACCCGATTCCATTGATTGTGCAAGGATATTGATCACACGCCGAGTCTGCGTCTATCGACACCTTAGTCGTTCATTGAGGCCTTTACATAAACATCGAAGCGATTTTTTTTGGTTTCAATCTTCATACTTGGGGTTTGCCCCGCAAGATAAGGGGCGTAATCTGGACGCTTGACCACAACACGCTTACTCGCCAGTGCCATGGCCGGTTGCCAAAGCGCATCAGCATCAGTATCCGCCCCCACCAGAGATTGGAACACACGCATCTCTTTTTTGACTAGAGCAGACTTCTTCTTATTCTCTGGATGCGGATACATAGGGTCGAGATAAACCACATCAGGCTGAACAAAGTCTTCACTCTGCGCAAGCGTAGTCAGCGCTTGATGACTAGAGTCATGCAGCAAGGTCATGCGTTCAGACACCCATGCGCCAATTTCGCTGTCTTGTTTCGCCCGGCTAAGACCATCATCAAGCAGCGCGGCCACAACCGGGTGACGCTCAACCATCTGCACCTTACAACCCAGTGAAGCAAACACAAAAGAATCACGCCCAAGGCCTGCGGTGGCATCCAATATTGTTGGCGTGACCCCTTTATTTAGCCCCACCGCCTTAGCGATAGATTGACCTTTTCCGCCGCCGAATTTTCGTCGATGGGCAACCGCTCCAGAGATAAAATCGACAAAGATCGCGCCTAGCTTTGGCTCATCAAGCTTGCGCAGCTCAAGACGCTGCTCACAAAGCACTAGGGCAAATGGGCTTTGCTCATCGTGCTCTAAGTTCCAACGTGAAACCAGCTGTTGAAAATGTTGAATTTGGGATGAATCTTCGCAGATCAGCTGTAGACGCAAGGTGGGCTCCATATAACAATAACTCGTCTCACACAGTGTACCCAATTATCCTGATATCCTCTAAGATATCTTCAACTTTCAGGTCATATGGCAAGGAGCCCAAGACGATGCATACCAACAAGCTCGATGAACTCGACCGCGCGATCCTCAAAACCCTAATGGAGGATGCACGCACACCCTATGCCGAAATGGCCAAGGAGTTCGATGTCAGTCCGGCAACGATCCACGTGCGGATTGAAAAGATGAAATCTGCCGAAATTATTCAAGGCACCGAGGTGATCGTAAATACCAAAAAGCTTGGCTATGACGTGTGTTGTTTTATCGGTATCAATCTAAACGCTGCCCGCGATTATCACTCGGCGTTAGAGAAGTTAAATGCACTTGATGAGGTAGTCGAAGCTTATTACACCACTGGGGCATACAATATCTTCGTTAAGTTGATGTGTCGCTCGATTGAGGAGTTGCAGTTTGTCTTGATTGATAAGCTACAAGCAATTGATGAAGTTCAGTCAACAGAGACCTTGATCTCGCTGCAGAACCCCATCAATCGCAACGTAAATCCTTAGCATTAAGGATCACTTCTTGGTTAAGAATTCACGCAATTCATCTGGGCTAATACCCTGCTCTGCCAGTTGCTTAGCTAAGATATCAACCTGCTCCGATTTACGTGATTCAATCACTTCTTGAAAATGGAACACCATATCACGCAGCATCTCGATCGGAACCTGTTTCGCCGCACTGCGGATACGCTCAGCGCTTTGGTTACCAAGCTCGTTGAGTAGCTTACCAAACATTACTTTCTCTGGGCTGGTGTCTAGCTGCTCGAGAACTTTTGCCATTTCATAAGTCGTTAGCGACATAGTGAGGATTCCACTGTTTAAGCCTGTTTCCCTTCGCACAGTCAAAGACTTGACCTCAAGCCTTGATTGGCCGTGGAAACAGGGGAAATAAATAAAGACGTGTTAAAGCGTATAAATATACCCACAAAGTGAGCAAAAACAAAGCATTCACCATTAAAGTTTATTTCTCTACTACCAAAGTGGGATACCAAGCCCGAGCACGCTGAGTAATAAGAATGATCAGGCCAGGCGCGCTCAATGACATCAATAACACCATGTGCGTTACCGACGACTCAAACCAGCCCTGCGTTAGGGTGACAAGCATGCCTGCCCCCGTCATCTGAAACAGGCCTAATACTGCTGATGCAGTCCCGGCTTTGTCGCCAAAAGGCGCTAGTGCTTGGCCCGCAGCAGCGCCCAAGATAAGCGCAAAACCCACTGATGCAACAAAGATTGGCAACATAAACGACAGTGCTGATGGACCAAAGACGGCACTCATCATCACCAAAGCCGCAGCGGAAAGTAGAGCAATCCCGACAATCAGCGTCAAGTGTGGCCCTTTTGCTTGCAGTAATTTTGGACCAATAAAACACGCCAGAATATTAATCGCTGCGTTCATTGAAAACCACACAGTGAACTGCGACATACTCAGCCCAAGTTCTCCGATCAAGTAGTTTGGTGCGGCAGTAACATAACCAAGAATAACCCCCATCGCTAGCATGCACATCAGGGCATGAAACATAAAGCTTGGGTTACTCAAAACATGCCGATAGTGTCGCAAGTCGATAGCTTGTTTAGTTTTGGGGCTGGTCTGTGATGGCATGCTCACCACTACGATGATGCCTACAACGAAAGCAAAGACTGCCATTACCGTAAAGTTCGCTCGCCAACCAAACCATTGAGTAAGCCATGCACCGAGGATCGGAGCCAAGGCCGGAATGAAACAGATAATACCGTTGAGATAGCTGATCATCTTGCCGCTGTTTCTGGCGCCATAGAGATCGCGCACACTGGCAAAAGCCGCTACTGACGTTGCACAAGCACCAATACCCTGCAGCACTCGTGCTGCTAACAGCCATTCGATATTCGAGCTGTAATACGCCATGACAGAAGACAAAAGGTATAGCATCACCCCAGTCAGAGCAATCGGCTTTCGACCAAAACGGTCAGCAAGGGGACCAGCAAATAACTGACCAATCCCCATCGCGATCATAAACCAAGTGATAGTGTCTTTTACTCGCGCAGGTTCCACGTGAAACGTTTGGCTCATCTCTGGTAAGGCCGGCAGATAAATATCGATCGCCAAAGGACTGAACAACACTAACAATGACAAAACAAAGAAAGCATAACGGGAAGATGATTGGGTGCTCATGGTGCCTCTAAACCAGCAAAGATGAATAATTCGCTGCATGCTATACAATCACTACTATGACTAGAAGTGGTATTTGGTCATATCTTTTATTCCTATAAGTGATGACTATGAGAGATGACTATGTCAGCTGACCAGCGCACCCGACCCGACCTCAACTTACTGTGGCAACTGAATGTACTACTCGAAGAACTCAGCGTCACACGCGCCGCACAGCGTCTTTGCCTCTCACAGTCTACCGTGAGCAAAAGCCTGGCGCGACTGCGCGATCACTTTGATGACCCACTGTTTACTCGCACCCCTCAAGGTCTAAGCCCGACTCCTCGCGCCCTGCAACTCAAACCCAAAATCCATCAACTGATCCGTCAGCTAAAGGCGCTCGATGAGCCATTAGAATTTGACCCGTCCACCAGTCAGCACCGCTTTGAAATCGCCGCCGTTGAGAGTATCTATTCTCTGGTGCTTCCCCACTTTATACCTGATGTGTTTCATCACGCGCCTAGCATCAACTTCTCCACCCATGTATGGGAAAAGGATACCTTCAAGCGTATCTTGGATGGTGAATTGGATATGGGGATCACCGGTAAGGATATCGATATCCGTGATGCACGTTTAACCATGCTCGCTCCAGAGGGGATCGCCGAGCAAGAAATCTATCGCGATTTGCAAATGTGCGTGGTAAGAAACGACCATCCAGTTCTCAACCAGGCTTGGGGTTTAGACACCTACCTGGGATTGCGTCATGTCCAAGTACGATGTGATGGCAATGATCGTTGGCTGCTCGACTATCGACTTGCCGACCGCGGTTTGGCTCGGGACATTGCCATCACAGTGCCGGATTTTAATAGTGCCGCAAGCCTGTGCACTTACTCCGATTTGGTTTTCACCGCACCGGCCCACTTTACCAAGATGGTGAGTAAGCAACTAGGGCTAACCCTATTGCCCTTGCCTCTGAAGTTTCCACCGATGGCCTACACACTTTTTTGGCATAGAGACCGAAGCTCTGAACCCGCCATCCGCTGGCTTAAGCAGATTATCGTAGAAAAGACCGCTCATCTGAGATAAAAAGAGAACAGAGGAAAAAGAACACCGTCAGCCCTGCTGATTCAAACCAGCAAGTGACTCATGTATAAAGGAACACACGTCATGGAACAACAAACCCCACAAAAAGTCGCTCAGCTCCGCCATTGGCTAGAAAGCCAAAATTATGATGCCTTCATCCTTCCCCATGAAGATGAGTATCTCGGTGAGTACATCCCCGCCCACAACGAACGCCTACACTGGCTCACTGGCTTCACAGGTTCAGCCGGTGTTGCCATAGTGACCAAGCAAAATGCCGCCATCTTTGTTGATGGCCGCTACACCGTACAAGTGACTAAACAAGTCCCAAGCAGCGAGTTTGAATACCGCCATCTGATTGACGAGCCTGCACTGGATTGGTTGCTGGCACAACTACAGCCAGGTGCCAAGGTCGCGGTAGACCCACGTATGCATAATGCTAATTGGTTAGAGGCAGCACAAACCAAGCTAGCATCAAAGCATCAAGTCTGCCTGCTGAGCACCAACCCTATTGACGAGCTGTGGCAAGACCGTCCAACACCAAGCCTGTCTCAAGTCATGCTGATGGCAACAGAGCAAGTCGGCCAATCGAGCCAAGATAAGCGTTCAGCCATCGCAGATAAGGTAAATCAAGCAGGTGCTGATGCTGCCGTGATCACCGCGCTCGATTCTATTGCTTGGCTACTTAACATTCGTGGATTAGACGTCTCTCGCCTACCCGTCTTGCTCTCTCATGCCATCCTATATAAAGATGGAGCGCTGGACTTCTTCATTGATCCAAGCCGATTGCCACAAAGCTTTGAGCAGCACACCGGCCCGAGCGTGACAGTTCTACCAAGTGAGCAGTTGCCAGTGCGATTAGAGGCACTGACAGAGAAAAGTGTGATTGTTGATCCTGCGACATCGAATGCATGGATAAAGCTAGTTCTGCAAAACGCCGGTGCGAATGTCATCGCCCAGCCAGACCCAACCCTACTGAGCAAGGCGTGCAAAAACCCGGTTGAGATCGGCGGCATGCGCGATTGTCATATTCGTGATGGTGTCGCGATGGTCAAATTCCTCACTTGGCTTGATGCACAAGTCGGGCTTGGTAACCTATTAGATGAGGCGCAGTTAGCTGACCAATTGGAGCAATATCGCCGCGAAGATCCGACCTTAGTCGATTTGAGTTTTGATACCATTTCTGCCGCTGGTAGCAATGCCGCGATGTGTCACTACAACCACATTAACCAACCAACGCCAGGTCACCTGACAATGGACTCGTTATACTTGGTTGACTCGGGTGGTCAGTACCTAGATGGCACCACCGATATCACTCGTACCATCGCGATTGGTAATCCTAGCGATGAGATGAAGCGTCAGTTTACCCTCGCGCTTAAAGGCCATATTGGCATTGCTCGTGCCCGTTTCCCTAAGGGCACCCGAGGTTATCAACTTGATACCTTAGCAAGACAACACCTATGGGCTGAAGGGTTTGATTATGACCATGGAACCGGTCACGGTGTTGGTCATTTCCTTAGTGTCCATGAGGGCCCACAAAGCATCTCTAAACGCCAGATTGATGTCGCCCTTGAAGCAGGTATGGTGCTGTCTAACGAGCCAGGTTATTACCGAGCGGATGCATTTGGTATCCGAATCGAGAACTTGGAGTTAGTGGTTGAGCAAGCAACACAAGGTGATTTCTCGATACTGACTTTCGAATCACTAACACGCTGCCCAATCGATTACCGCAACATCGATGTCAATCTACTAACCAAACCAGAGCTAGCATGGCTGAAT
The DNA here is from genome assembly GCF_055391395.1 of Vibrio sabulosilitoris. NCBI lineage: Bacteria > Pseudomonadati > Pseudomonadota > Gammaproteobacteria > Vibrionales > Vibrionaceae > Vibrio > Vibrio sabulosilitoris. Next base: position 469,241 of record NZ_AP029599.1, on the reverse strand, counting down.
GACTACCATCGCAAAGTATGGCTAGACCTTAGCCCGTTAGTTGAAGGTGAAGTGAAGGCTTGGCTAGAGTCAGCCACTCGCCCACTTTCACACGCTTAAGAGGCGAGAATCGAGAGACGAGATGCGGGAAGATTAAAGCACGCGCCGTAATACTCGCACCCCGGAACGAAGTGTAACCCGCACCTCGAACCTATTACCTCTTCCCTTAAAGAAAAGCGCTTAGTGTTATTCACACTAGGCGCTTTTTAATGTTCCCTCGATACGAAACTAGAGTGTTTCACGTGAAACCTATCGAGAATAATTAGCCTGAATAGACTGAGTGCCAGTCGCGCCAGACGGGGTCAAAGCCCTTTTTACGAATCGCATCGGCAACCTGAATGGCGCTGCGTTCGTCGCTGATCTCAAACTGCTCTAGCTCTACATCTTCCATTGCGTAGCCACCGGGTTGGGTCTTTGAGGCGGCTGACATGGTGGTGATCCCAAGGGGTAATACAGCATCACGAAACGCCTGTGATTCGCGCGTGGATAACGATAGCTCAACCTCAGGGTTAAGCAGTCGATAGGCGCAGATCAGTTGAACAAGCTGTTTGTCACTCATTATCGACTTGGGTTGTAACCCCCCTTCACAAGGACGTAAACGCGGGAACGAGATTGAGTAGCGTGTCTGCCAGTAGGTACGCTCTAGATAATCAAGATGCGCGGCAACGAAGAAGCAGTCAGTACGCCAATCTTCGAGGCCAATCAAGGCACCAATCCCTATCTTATCGATGCCGGCTTTGGCTAATCGATCTGGTGTCTCCAAGCGATACTCAAAGTCCTTTTTCTTGCCTCGCAAATGGTGTTGAGCGTAGGTAGATGGGTGGTAGGTTTCTTGATAAACCATCACCGCGTCGAGCCCAAGTTGCTTAAGCTCTGCATACTGATCTTGCTCCAGCGGCTGCACTTCCATTGCCAAGTAATTAAACTGTTGCTTAATCACAGGCACCATCTGCCGAAAGTAATTCATCCCTACTTTGGTCTCGTGCTCCCCTGTGACCAACAAAACACTATCAAACTTCATCTGTTTGATAGCGTCGAGTTCAGCTTCGATCTCCTCTTGATTGAGAGTACGACGTTTAATGCGATTCTCCATCGAGAAGCCGCAATAGGTGCAGGCATTCGCACAAAGATTCGAGAGATATAAAGGAATGTATAGAGACACCGTGTTGCCAAATCGCTTGCGCGTTAAAGCAAAAGACTGCTGAGCCATCTGCTCTAGATAGCCCTCAGCAGCAGGAGAGATCAGTGCCTTGAAGTCCTCAAGATCGCGTTTGTTTTTCCCCAGCGCCCTCTCGACATCGGCAGCGGTCTTACTCATGATAGACAGCGAGATATCATCCCAATCTAACTGACTAAATTGATTTACAAAGCTCATCAAGTCCCCCTAATTACAGGTCATCAAGGAAGGCCGTCAGTGGGCTTGATGCCACTGCATTCGATACCTGACCAGCAAGGCCCGCTTCAAAAGCGCTGCGCCCAGCCTCGACCGCTTGTTTAAAGGCTATCGCCATTGCAACCGGATTTGATGAAGCAGCAATCGCAGTATTCACCAGCACCGCATCGGCGCCCATTTCCATTGCTCGAGCAGCATGAGAAGGCGCGCCAATCCCTGCATCAACCACAACAGGTACATTGGCTTGGTCGATAATAATCTCTAGAAAATCGTGCGAAGCAATACCCTTGTTTGAACCAATTGGAGCACCGAGTGGCATGACGGCCGCACAACCGACCTCTTCAAGTCGCTTACACAAAACTGGGTCGGCGTGACAATACGGCAGCACAATAAAGCCATCTCGAACCAATTGCTCAGCCGCCGCTAGAGTTTCAATTGGGTCAGGCATTAAGTACTTAGGGTCTGGGTGGATCTCCAATTTGAGCCAGTTAGTACCCAGCGCCTCACGCGCCAGGTGCGCGGCAAAAATCGCATCTTTGGCGTTCTTTGCACCCGAGGTGTTCGGCAGTAAACTCACCCCACAGTCAACCAAAGGCTTCAAGATATCATCTTGACTGTCATTGACGTCAACGCGCTTCAGCGCCATAGTTGCTAGCTGACTACCAGAGGCTTGGATTGCTTGTGCCATTACCTGGCTGCTTGAGAACTTGCCCGTACCCGTAAACAGGCGTGAATCAAATTGTTTATCTACGATAGTTAACATGCTTAACCTCCGGCAATTGCTTGAAATAGTGAGATTGCATCACCGTCATTGAGATGCGTTGATGACCATTGATCACGCGGAACAACCGCATTATTGATCGCAAATACACAGCCCAGTTGTGGGAGTGCGAACTGACTGATAATGTCCTCTAAGCTGGTATTCGAAGCCACCCGTTGCTCTTGATCATTAATAATTATGCTAATGGTATTCATGATGTATCCTGGATTAGTTGCCATCGCTCGAGCAAACACTGCACGACATATCGCGATGAGTTGAGAGGGTTTGCCATGTCATGGCAAGGCCATCGAATAAGTGGAGTTGATTGGCTTTTATCGCGGGTTGCTCAAGAGCAAGACACTGGATAGCAGCTAACGCTTGGTAGTTCCCCATTGTCCCAACAACCGGCCCAACTATCCCCGATTCGCTGCACTTAGTCGCCTGTGGAAGTTCATCAAACGGATAGATACAGCGATAGCAACCACTGCTAGTATCTTGTTGGAAATCAAACCAACAATATTGCCCTTGCCAACCGATGGCAGATGCAAACACCAAACGTGTTTGCTGCTGATAACACAGGCGATTAATCATCTGTCGAGAGGCGATATTATCCGTGCAATCGAGCACAACATCCGCCAGCATGATCTCTAAGGCCAGTTGTTTCTCATCCAAGCGCTTGGCGATAACACGCACGTTGAGCTCAGCATTAAGCGCAGTTAATTGCTCAGCCATGGCTGCGACTTTGTCTTGGCCAACCTGTGATTCGCGATAGACCACTTGACGCTGTAGGTTGCTTGAATCAACCTCATCGTCATCAACCAACACCAGACGACCGACACCCGCAGCAGCCAAGTACAAACTTGCTGCCGAGCCAAGCCCGCCACAACCAATGATCAGCACGTGCCCGCGACCTAATTTTGCTTGCCCCTGCTCACCAATATTCGGTAGCGAGACTTGTCTTTGGTAACGAATAAAATCACGGTCAGATAGCATTCGCTCAGATAGCATGCGCTTCCTCCGTCATCGGCTGCATAATTTGCTCAAACTGCTCAATCACCTGCTGTGGACTGTCTGCCAAGGTGATGGCTCGAACCACGGCTAAACTGGACACACCACACTGCCAAACTTGGTCGGCATTAGTCAGGTCAATGCCACCGATAGCCACCGTTGGATAGCCAAAGTCAGGTCCATAAGGAATAGAATTGATCAGGCTTTGGTAGTGGCCAAGGCGCACTAGACCTTGTGGTTTAGACGGCATGTCTTTGGTCGTGGTTGGGAAAATATGCCCCAGGGCGATATAGCTCGGATTGATTTGCACGATACGCAATAATTCATAGTAGCCGTGAGTCGAGAGACCCAGACAGATACCCGCCTGCGCAAGCTGACTTAGATTGGACTCTTCTATGTCCTCTTGCCCAAGGTGTACCCCATAAGCGCCATGCTTGATGGCTAGCTGCCAGTAGTCATTTATGAACACCTGAGCTTGATGCTCTTGCCCTAGCTCAATGGCTCGCTTAACTTGCGCTTCCAAATCCGGTGTTTTGGGGTCCTTGATGCGCAGCTGCACCGTGTTAATACCGAGTTTAAGCAGGCGCTCAATCCAGGTGATATTATCCACTACGGGATACAAGCCAACCTGATGTTTGTCCATATCGGGAAACGTGACGGTTTCAGCATTCGCAGCCCAACCAACTCTAACGCCAAGGCGCGGATCCTCAAGGACAGGGGTTGGGAACTTGGTAAAGTCGTTTGCCCAGGTTTCACGTGAAACATTGAGCTGAGCATGACTAAAGGTCAGTGCATCCTCAATTGGGAAATCGAGTGCCAACAAACTAATCACCCAAGCTAGGTGTTGTTCAGTTGAAAAGACACCTCCTAAAAGATAACTCAGCGCCCTCACCTCCCCGTGATGCTGCCAAGCATCGACATAACCTTGCTCATCCCGCAGGCCAATATAAATCGTATTGGCTGCCCAACCTTGGCGACGAACATCATCAACCGTTAATGGCTCGGCAGCGCTGAACTGATAGCAAAAATGCCAATCAACGCTCTCTGCCTTAGTCACAGCACCGGTTGTATCAATGCTTATCCTAATGACCTCCTTTTGATCATTGTGAAGCTCAAACTGACCGTTTGGGCTCACGCCCAGGCTGATCGCTTCTGTCGCAAAACCATGTTGCTTTGCGACCAACAAGCACTGCTGAATGCTGTGGGTGATTTCAATCTGCTGTTGCGGAACGAGCAGGCGCATAGTTTAGTCCTCTGTATTGGTCACTGGGTGATAGAGTTCAGAGCCAGTGTCTAGAAATTGTTGGGATTTCTGACGCATCCCTTCAAGTGGATTGTCCAACATTTGAATTTCAATGGATTGGTCTGCCGCGACCTGTTGGCTGTCTTTGGCGTACTCACGCACCTCTTGAGAAATCTTCATCGAGCAGAACTTAGGGCCACACATAGAGCAAAAGTGTGCCACCTTGCCAGACTCTTGAGGCAAAGTTTCATCGTGATAGCACTGTGCGGTTTCTGGGTCGAGAGACAGGTTGAATTGATCTTGCCAGCGGAACTCGAAGCGTGCCTTAGACAAAGCGTTATCACGCACTTGTGCACCAGGGTGGCCCTTGGCCAGATCCGCTGCGTGAGCCGCGAGTTTATAGGTGATCAGCCCAGTCTTCACATCTTGCTTGTTTGGCAGACCTAGATGCTCTTTGGGGGTGACATAACACAGCATCGCGCACCCATACCAACCAATCATCGCCGCGCCAATGCCTGAGGTAATGTGGTCATAACCTGGGGCAATGTCGGTGGTCAAAGGGCCTAAGGTATAGAAAGGCGCTTCATGACAGTGCTTAAGCTGCTCATCCATATTCTCTTTGATCATGTGCATCGGCACGTGTCCTGGCCCCTCAATGATCACCTGAACATCATGCTGCCAAGCGATCTTGGTCAGTTCACCAAGGGTACGCAACTCTGAAAACTGTGCCTCGTCGTTGGCATCAGCAATCGAGCCTGGACGTAGGCCATCGCCCAGAGACAGCGCAACATCGTACTTGGCACAGATCTCACAGATCTCTTTAAAGTGGGTATAGAGGAAACTTTCTTGGTGGTGAGCAAGACACCACTTGGCGATGATCGAGCCACCACGAGAGACAATGCCGGTAACGCGCTTCGCTGTCATCGGGATATAGCGTAGCAATAGGCCCGCGTGAATAGTGAAGTAATCAACACCCTGTTCGGCTTGCTCGATTAAAGTATCGCGCATCACTTCCCAGTTAAGGTTTTCAGCAATCCCATTGACCTTCTCTAGCGCCTGATACATAGGCACAGTACCAATTGGCACTGGACTGTTACGCAGTATCCACTCACGCGTCTCATGAATATTGCGCCCAGTCGACAAGTCCATCACTGTGTCGCCGCCCCAACGGGTTGACCACACCAGCTTTTCGACCTCCTCCTCTATCGAAGAGCTGACTGATGAGTTACCAATATTGGCGTTGACCTTTACCAAGAAGTTACGACCGATGATCATCGGCTCAGATTCTGGGTGATTGATGTTAGATGGAATGATAGCACGCCCTTGAGCCACTTCTTGGCGGACAAATTCAGGGGTAATAGCTTGCGGTAAGTTAGCACCGAAATGCTGCCCAGGATGCTGCTGAGTCAGGACCTCATCGCGGTACTTAGCCCGTCCCATGTTCTCGCGAATGGCGATGAACTCCATCTCTGGCGTGATGATTCCCTGGCGCGCATAATGAAGCTGAGTGACGCACTGCCCAGCCTTTGCGCGGCGAATAGGTGGCAGATGACCATAGCGCAACTCGTCTAAACTCTCATCCTCTAGTCTTTGCTTGCTGTACACCGAGCTCACCTCATCGAGCAACTCGGTATCGCCCCGCTCCTCTATCCATGCCTGGCGCAGCTTAGGTAGGCCTCGGTAAAGATCGATTTGGTGCTCGGGATCGGTATAAACACCGGAGGTATCGTAGACTCGAATCGCCTCATTGGGCTCATAGATAGGGGCCTCTTTGGTTCCGCCAACTAGGGTGTCAGCCAAGGCGATCTCGCGCATAGGCACACGAACATCCGGTCTTGAGCCTTGAATATAAACCTTCGAGGAATTTGGGTAGGGCTCTACAGAGAGCGTATCAATAAACTGTTTTGCTTCCAGTCTTGCTTGTTTACGATTCGACATAGCATTCTTCCTTTGCTTGAAATGGAATGAAAATGCTTGGCGGATAGATGCGACAAGAGGGTCGAAAAGACGGTCGATGTCCTATCGAACGCTAGCGTGAGCGATGTAGATTGCAGCACGCTTGCTCTTGTTCCCTTCGCAGGTGTTAGCCTGATCAGGTTCAACGGATCCCGAATGAACGGTCTCAGCCAATGTGGCACTCCGACAAGTTTCAGCTCACTAAATCTGTGAGAACTCCGATTATAGGTAATTAGTGGTGACAAACCAATCGGATCAGAACAGATAATTAACTCTTAACCAGTAATTGAAAACCTAGCCAGGCAGCAGAAATGCTGAGCACAACATTAAGCAACACATTGAGCCCCATCTTGAAAAAAGCCCCCTGCTGCATCAGCAGGACATTATCCATTGAGAAGGTCGAAAAGGTCGTCAGAGCACCGAGAAAGCCCAAGCCAATAATTTGTCGCCATGGGTCAGTGGCTAGCATCTCGTTCTCAAAAGCGGCGATCAAGCAGCCCATCGCAAACGAACCGACCACATTGACGGTCAATGTGCCATAAGGAAATCCACGACCAAAAAGCTGTACACACAACTCAGAAACTAAATATCTAGAACAAGCACCAAATGCACCACCAAGTGCAATGAAGCCCAAAATGGAAAACTGACCCATGGTTTAACCCCAAAATTCGACCAAAATTAATGCTGATAAGTATACGTAACTGCCCACAAACAACAACAAAATGAAAAAGTTACAGTAGTCACTTTTTAGAGGCGAGAGGCGAGAGGCGAGAGGCGAGAGGCGAGAGGCGAGAGGCGAGAGGCGAGAGGCGAGAGGCGAGAGGCGAGAGGCGAGAGGCGAGAGGCGAGAGGCGAGAGGCGAGAGGCGAGAGGCGAGAGGCGAGAAAATTTTCCAACCCTAGCCACCACTGTCAAGTGCTCCACCACCTCGAGCGAAGCGTTCTCGCAGCAAAGCGATCTCGCCTCTCGATCTCTTTTTTTTGCAAAAAAAAAGAGCGCCATCTAGGCGCTCTCAATCTCAGATTGAAAAATCTTAGCCTTCAAGCAAGTTGTTGCCGTTGATGGCAATCTTGCGAGGCTTCATTGCTTCTGGGATCTCACGTTCTAGGTCTACGTGCAGTAGGCCGTTTTCCATGGTTGCACCGACGACCTTAACGTAATCTGCGAGTTGGAACTTACGCTCGAAGTCGCGCTCGGCGATGCCTTGGTAGACGTAGTTCTTACCCTCTTCGGCTTGACGCTCACCCTTAACCAGTAGCATATTTTCTTTTTGGGTGATCTCGAGTTGTGACTCGGCAAAGCCGGCTACTGCCATGGTGATGCGGTAGTGGTTTTCGTCTTTTTGCTCGATATTGTATGGAGGGTAACCGCCAGAAGTGTTTTTAGCTGAATTCGCTTCCATCATGTTAAACAGACGGTCAAAGCCAATTGCATTGCGGTATAGGGGTGTAAAATCAACAGTTCTCATCATGCTATCCTCTTAGTAAGCAATAGTCTTAGCCTCAAACGCCATTGATCGTGACTGTAAGTGATCAAATGACTGGCTAAGAGATCCTGGTTCATTCCACAGGCCGCTTATCGCCGACGCAGGGACATGAGTAGGGATCAAGGTTAAATTGTCAGCCAGCAGGGCTATCCTCATCAGAGCGATGCGCCGTTGGCGGGTTTGAGGCGGCCTATCTTCTATTCTCTAGCAAGATACCCTCTCCTCATAACAAGATATGTGGACACCAAAGCCCCCTTTCAAGTAATTTTCTTCAATTTTTTTTATTACCCGACTTTTCATAGCCTTAAACCCAACACACTGATGACTCAAAGGCTCTACCACTCAATTAACCTCAAGTGACGACCTCCTCGCTCCCCGAAGTGAAACGTCCCCGCACCTCGCCCCTAATTTCGTCGCCCCCAAAAAAAACAGCCACCGATTGTCGGTAGCTGTTTCTAATTTGGTTAAAGCTGGTGTCGACTAGACGTCAAGGTTAGCCACTTTCAGCGCGTTCTCTTCGATAAAGTTACGACGAGGCTCAACCTGATCGCCCATTAGCGTGGTGAATAGCTGGTCTGCACCAACCGCATCCTCGATCGTCACCTGCATCATACGACGAGTATCAGGGTCCATGGTGGTTTCCCACAGCTGATCTGGGTTCATCTCACCCAGACCTTTGTAGCGCTGCAGGCTTAGACCACGGCGTGACTCTTTGATTAGCCAGTTAAGCGCATCAACAAAGCTGCTGATAGCAAGAGTACGCTCGCCACGCTTGATGTAAGCACCCTCTTCAATCAAGCCATCAAGTGCCTCTGAAAGGTCTGCAAGCTTGCTGTACTCTTTCGAGTTGATGAAGTCGACAGACAGTACGTGCTCGTGCACCACACCGTGTGTACGTACAATCACCTTCGGCAGGTTTAGGCCTAGCTCAGCGTGCTGTTCAACCTCAACGCTGTACTGGCTTGCGCCGACTTCTTTCGCGTTTAGCTGATCGACTAACTGCTTGGTCCAAGCCTCAACCGCGCCAGCATCGTGACACTGCTCTGCCGTTAGACGTGGCGTGTAGATAAGCTCGTGCATCAATGCTTGTGGGTAGCGGCGGCTTATGCGATCCACCAGCTTGATACCTTTGTTGTACTGCTGAACCAGTTTCTCTAGCGCTTCACCCGCTAAGGCTGGTGCTTCTGGGTTAACATGCAGCGCTGCGTTATCGAGAGCCAGTGCAATCTGATACTGGTTCATCGCATCTTCATCTTTGATGTACTGCTCTTGCTTGCCCTTCTTCACTTTGTAAAGCGGTGGCTGAGCGATGTACACATAGCCGCGCTCAATAAGCTCAGGCATTTGACGGTAGAAGAAGGTCAACAGCAGCGTACGAATGTGCGAACCATCGACATCCGCATCGGTCATGATGATGATGTTATGGTAGCGCAGCTTATCTGGGTTGTACTCATCGCGGCCGATACCACAGCCTAGCGCGGTGATCAGAGTCGCGACTTCTTGTGAAGACAGCATCTTATCGAAGCGCGCCTTCTCAACGTTCAAGATCTTACCTTTCAGCGGTAGGATTGCCTGATTCTTACGGTTACGGCCTTGTTTTGCGGAGCCGCCTGCCGAGTCACCCTCCACTATGTACAGTTCAGACAGTGCAGGGTCTTTTTCCTGACAGTCAGCCAGCTTACCTGGCAGGCCAGCGAGATCGAGTGCGCCTTTACGACGGGTCATCTCACGCGCTTTACGCGCCGCTTCACGCGCACGTGCTGCGTCGATGATCTTGCTACAAACCGTTTTCGCTTCGGTTGGGTTCTCAGCGAGGAACTCGTTAAGCTTTTCACCCATCACCGACTCAACCGCCGACTTCACCTCAGATGAAACCAGCTTGTCTTTGGTTTGGCTTGAGAACTTAGGATCCGGTACCTTAACCGAGATAACTGCTGTTAGACCTTCGCGTGCATCATCACCCGAGGTAGAGGTCTTGGCTTTCTTCGAGAAGCCCTCTTTGTCCATAAACGAATTCAGCGTACGAGTCAGCGCCGCACGGAAGCCCGCTAGGTGAGTACCACCATCGCGCTGTGGAATGTTGTTAGTAAAACAGTAGATGTTCTCTTGGAAGCCATCGTTCCACTGCATCGCCACTTCTACCGCTATGCCATCTTCACGCTCAGCGTCAAAATGGAACACCTTCTCGATGATTGGTGTTTTATTGGTATTGAGGTGCTCAACAAACGCTTGGATACCACCTTCGTACATGAAGTGATCAGCCTTATCCTCTTCACGCTCATCTTTAAGCTTGATCGAAACGCCAGAGTTTAGGAACGATAGCTCGCGCAAGCGCTTAGCTAGAATATCGTAGTGAAACTCGGTGTTTGTGAAGGTCTGTTCACTTGGCCAAAAACGGATCTCAGTGCCCGTTTTGTCGGTGTCACCCACCACGCTCAATGGCGCTTTGGGTTCACCATGATGATAAGTTTGAGTATGGGTCTTACCGCCACGATGAATGGTCAATGTTACTTGCTTAGACAGGGCGTTTACTACCGAAACACCAACCCCGTGCAAACCACCGGATACCTTGTACGAGTTGTCATCGAACTTACCACCCGCGTGAAGTACCGTCATGATAACCTCAGCCGCAGAGACGTTCTCTTCCGGGTGCATCTCGGTTGGGATACCACGGCCATCATCGCGTACTGAGACAGAGTTATCCTCATGAATAGTCACAATGATGTCTTTACAGTGACCCGCCAACGCTTCATCAATTGAGTTATCCACCACCTCAAAAACCATATGGTGCAGACCGGTACCGTCGTCTGTATCGCCGATGTACATACCTGGACGCTTACGAACCGCATCCAGACCCTTCAGTACTTTAATACTCGATGAATCGTAATTTTCAGACATGAGTTACTCTCTATTTATCCTTGCTCAATCTGTCCCTGTTCCACATGGAACAGCTTACCGCTCTCGTCGCGCATATCGGCGATCTGCTCGGCGGTAATTGAGCTTACAAAAACTTGTGCCCCCGTCGCCTTCAAGCAGTCTGCGAGACGCTTGCGACGTTGGCTATCTAATTCTGATGCAAAGTCATCTATCAAATAGATGCATGGCTTTTCAGTCACCTGGGTCAGGTGTTGACCCTGGGCAACTCTTAGCGCACATACCATTAACTTGAGTTGACCACGCGACAGCACGTCCTCAACAGGCGTGCCATTCACTTTGATGCGCAGATCCGCTTTGTTCGGTCCACTAAAAGTGTAGCCGAGCGACTGATCACGCTCGAAATTTCGTTCCAGTAATTGATGGTAGGGGGTGTCTTTTTCCCAGCCCCTATAATACTTCAATTGGATATCAAATTCTGGCAAAAATGTCTGACACATCCGCTGAGCCACCTCAGTCATCTGCGTCACATAGGCCTCGCGCCACTGGCTTATCTGCTCAGCGATCTCCGCCATCTGCTTATCCCAGTAGCTCAGCTCGCGATAGCTTTGAGCATTTTTCAGCAGGGCATTGCGTTGCTTGTTGAGGCGCTTAAAGCGTCCCCAAGCTTCATGAAAACCAGGCTCGGTATGAAACACGCCCCAGTCGATAAAAGCCCGGCGGAACTTGGGGCCATCGGTCAGCAGCTCAAACCCCTCAGGGTGGATCAATTGCAGCGGCAAGATCTTGGCTAACTGCGCGAGTTTCTGCCCAGACTGACCGCCTATTTTAACCTCACTTGAACCATCACGCTGCTTATTTATCCCAACGGGTAGCTCAAATTGATCTTGGTTCAAAGAATGCTCCATCACGCGGCCGTGAACAAACAGCTCAGACTGGTCATTTTGGATCACGCGCCCAGTCAGGCTGCTCTTAAACGAGCGACCATGACCAAGCAAATAGATGGCTTCTAGCACACTAGTCTTGCCGCTACCATTGGCACCGACAAGAAAATTAAAGCCTGGTGATGGTTGAATATCACAGGCTTTAATATTGCGAAATTGCTGAACAATCAGACGGGAAAGTGGCATTCTAGAGTCGAATTGGCATCACAACGTACATCGCACCGTCGTCACCAGCATTCTCAAGCAGGGCACTGGCATTGGCGCTCGACATCGATAGGCGCACCGTCTCACAGCGCAGGGTGTTTAATACGTCCAACACGTAGTTGACGTTGAAGCCAATCTCGATCGCCTCACCCTCATACTGCACATCGAGTAGCTCCTCGGCTTCCTCTTGCTCTGGGTTGTTGGCAGTAATGCGCATCTCCGTGCCATCAAGGTTGACTCGTACGCCACGAAACTTCTCGTTCGACAGGATCGCAGCGCGTGAGAACGCTTGGCGCAACTCATCACAGCTCGATTCCATCGTCTTGGTCGTGCTTTGCGGCAGCACGCGGCGGTAATCAGGGAATCGGCCATCCACCAGCTTAGAGGTGAAGACAAAGTTGTTCACTTCAGCGCGCAGGTTCGAGCTGCCTATTTGCAGCTCAACCTGCTGCTCTGGCGCATCAAGCAGTTTAACTAGCTCAAGCACGCCCTTACGCGGCAAGATGATCTGTTGATTGTCACCAGCTTTAGCAAGTTCAGTCTGTGCCACGGCCATTCGGTGACCATCGGTTGCGACGCTGCGTAGCGTGGTGCCGTCAATCTCAAACAGCATGCCGTTAAGGTAGTAACGCACGTCTTGGTTGGCCATCGAGAACTGAGTTTTATCAATCAAGCCCTTGAGTTCAGCCTGAGTCAGGCTGATCGAGGCTTCATTCTGCCAGTCTTCGATATTCGGAAAGTCGTTCGCTGGCAAGGTGGCCAATGAGAAACGGCTGCGGCCAGAGCGCACTTGGACGCGCTCCCCTTCCAAAACAAAGGTGATCTGAGCTGAATCAGGCAGGCTTCGGCAAATATCAAGGAACTTACGCGATGGGACGGTGATCGCCCCAGCTTCACTGTCCGCCTCTAGAGCCACCTTGCTCACCAGCTCCACCTCAAGGTCGGTGGCCGTCATTGACAACATACCGTTATCTACTTTAATCAGTAGGTTACCAAGAATAGGTAGGGTTGGACGACCGCCAAGCGCTCCAGAAACTTGCTGGAGAGGCTTTAGCAGGTGTTCGCGTGCAATCGTAAATTTCATTATCAGCTCTAATTGGATTATCTGAACAAGCGTAAGTCTACTCTAACCCTATCGCCGTTAAGACGATAGCGTGCGAATCAAGTTTGAGTAGTCTTCTTTAATATCGTGGCTCTCTTCACGCAGCTGCTCTATCTTGCGACAGGCGTGCAGCACGGTGGTGTGGTCACGACCACCGAAGGCATCACCGATCTCTGGCAGGCTGTGGTTGGTCAGCTCTTTAGCCAGTGCCATCGCCAACTGGCGAGGTCTTGCGACCGAGCGTGAGCGGCGCTTAGACAGCAAGTCCGCGACCTTTATCTTATAGTACTCAGCCACGGTTTTTTGAATATTGTCGATGGTGACCAGTTTTTCTTGCAGAGCAAGCAGGTCACGCAGGGCTTCACGGACAAAATCGATCGTAATAGGACGCCCGGTGAAGTTGGCGTTGGCGATCACGCGGTTGAGTGCGCCTTCTAACTCACGTACGTTGGAGCGCAGGCGCTTAGCGATAAAGAACGCAACCTCATCCGCCAGGTGGATCTGGTGATCCTCCGCCTTTTTCATCAAGATCGCCACGCGTGTCTCAAGCTCAGGAGGCTCGATCGCGACCGTCAGTCCCCAACCAAAGCGAGACTTGAGGCGATCTTCAACCCCAGAGATCTCTTTTGGATAGCGATCTGAGGTGAGGATGATTTGCTGGTTACCCTCAAGCAAGGCATTGAAGGTATGGAAGAATTCTTCTTGCGATCGCTCTTTATTAGCAAAGAACTGAATGTCATCGATAAGCAGTGCGTCCACGCTGCGGTAGTAGCGTTTAAACTCTTCGATGGCATTGTTTTGCAGCGCCTTAACCATATCTTGAACAAAACGCTCCGAGTGCATGTAAACCACTTTGGCGTTGGGTTTGTTATCCACAATCGCATTGCCCACTGCGTGCAGTAGGTGGGTCTTACCAAGACCTGTACCACCGTAAAGGAACAGTGGGTTATAGGCAGCGCCTGGGTTACCTGACACCTGACGTGCCGCAGCCAAACCAAGCTGGTTCGACTTACCCTCGACGAAGTTCTTAAAGCGGTGCTTTGGATTTACGTTTGAGCGGTGGTTAATATCGGCGATCGCCTGTGCATCATCATCCCAAGTTTTATGCACGGGTTTACGCGCTTGCAGCTGCGCTGGCGCTGACGACTCGGCTGCAACATCTGCAGGCGTGCGCGTCGGCGCAGGCTTAGGCGCCGCAACAGGGCGACTACCAACTTCAAAGTGCAGACTCGGTACATCGTTACCGCAAAACTCTTGCAGCAGACGGTTGATATTGTTGAGGTACTTATCACGCACCCAATCGAGCACAAAGCGGTTGGGCGCGAATAGCGTCAAGGTGTTATCGTTTAATTCGGCCTGTAACGGACGAACCCACATACTGAACTCAGTAGCAGGCAGCTCCTCTTGAAGCTGTTGCATAACTTGCAACCAAAGCGAAGATGACACGGTGACCCCACTCAATAAACAGAAAACTTGGAAAGACCCACAATTTTACCTGTTGATAACTAAGATCGCCAGTAAATGATCGACGGATCAGTGAATAAGATCGGAGTTATTCACAGATATTCACGGCAAAAGCCGTGGATCAGCACATCGATCCCCCAGATTACTCACAAGATGATCCACATTTGGCCGATTTTACCCAGATCCAAGATTTGGGTATAAGTCTGTGAATAATCGGATCAAAGTCAGGCGATCCCGCCAGTATTGAGTTATTACTAACTAGTCTGAGTTATGCCAGAAGGTTATTTATTGCTGAATAAAAACAACCAGTAGTATCCCGTGTTACATAATTTAGGAGCTGTATTATGAATAACTGGATGAAGGCAGCAATCGCTGCTATCGCGCTATCAGCGGCCACTGGGCACGCCGCGACCGAAGTCAAAGTGGGTATGTCAGGACGCTATTTCCCTTTTACCTTTGTTAAGCAAGACCAACTACAGGGCTTTGAAGTCGACCTGTGGGATGAAATCGGTCGTCGCAACGATTATCAGGTCAATTATGTGACCGCAAACTTCTCCGGTTTATTTGGCATGCTAGAGTCAGGCCGTATCGACACCATCTCTAACCAGATCACTATGACCCCTGCCCGCACTGAAAAATACCTGTTTGCTGACCCTTATGTGGTTGATGGCGCGCAGATCACGGTGCGTAAAGGCAATAATGCCATTAAGAGCATTGACGATCTGGCGGGCAAAACCGTGGCGGTCAACCTAGGATCGAACTTCGAGCAACTACTGCGCGATTACGATAAAGACGGCAAGATCAACATCAAGACCTACGACACAGGCATCGAGCATGACGTGGCACTCGGCCGCGCTGATGCGTTTGTGATGGATCGCCTATCGGCATTAGAGCTTATCAAGCAAACAGGCCTGCCATTGCAGCTTGCCGGTGAACCATTTGAAACCATCGAGAATGGCTGGCCGTTTGTCGACAACGCGCGTGGCAAGCAATTGCGTGACGAGGTCAACGCGGCGGTGGCTGCGATGCGTGCTGATGGCACCATGGCCAAGATCTCTGAAAAATGGTTTGGCGCTGATATCACTCACTAGCCACACCTTCGGCTTACTCAGCGAAACCAAACAATCACTGTATTATCTAGGTGGGATTCTAGGATCCCACCTTTTGTTGTATTAAAAGGAAAGTAAAAGTCATGGGTTTTGATTTTGCTTATATGCTCGATTTGCTGCCAATTTTGCTTAAATACCTTGGCACCACGATGGAGATGGCGATATGGGGACTGGTGTTCTCACTGATCTTAGCCGTAGTTATCGCCAACATTCGCGTGTTTAAGATCCCGGTCCTCAATCAACTCAGTCAGCTGTACATCAGCTTCTTTCGTGGCACCCCGCTTCTGGTCCAGCTGTTTCTGCTCTACTATGGATTGCCACAGGTGTTCCCATTCCTGGTCGGACTGGACGCCTTTAGCGCAGCGGTCATTGGCCTAACCTTACACTTTGCCGCTTATAAAGCAGAGAGTATTCGCGCTGCGATCATTGGCATCGACCGCAGTCAAATGGAGGCCAGCCTGTCGGTCGGCATGACCACAGCACAAGCCATGCGTCGGATCATCCTGCCGCAAGCCACCCGCGTTGCGCTGCCATCACTAATGAACTACTTCATCGATATGATTAAGTCGACCTCTCTGGCCTTTACCCTTGGTGTGGTCGAGATCATGGCCACCGCCCAGATGGAGGCCGCTTCAAGCTTCCGCTTTTTCGAGGCGTTCCTTGCCGTAGCACTGATCTACTGGCTGGTAGTGATAGTCCTGACCCGCGTGCAAGTTTGGGCAGAAGAGAGATTAAATAAGGCGTATGTACGATGATCAAGCTTAACAACATTCACAAATCGTTTGGCAACACTGAGGTGCTCAAGGGCGTTGATATCGAGATCCAACAAGGTGAAATCATCGTGATTATCGGCTCCAGTGGCACGGGTAAATCCACCCTACTGCGCTGCGTTAACTTCCTCGAGCAAGCTGACCAAGGCAGGATCACCATCGATGATGTCTCAGTTGATGCCGAGCAACACAGCAAAGCTGAGGTATTGGCCCTAAGGCGTAAAACCGGGTTTGTGTTTCAAAACTATGCCCTGTTTACCCATATGACGGCACGGCAAAATATCGCCGAAGGCCTAGTCACGGTGCGCGGCTGGAAGAAAGAGGATGCCAACGCTTACGCGCAGCAACTGCTCGAAGAGATCGGTTTGGGTGACAAGGGCGACAGCTACCCAGCCGCCCTCTCTGGCGGTCAACAACAGCGTGTGGGTATTGGCCGAGCGATGGCGCTCAAACCAGAACTGCTGCTGTTTGATGAGCCCACGTCCGCGCTGGACCCGGAATGGGTTGGCGAGGTGTTGGCACTAATGAAAACCCTCGCGGCTCAGCACCAAACCATGCTGGTGGTCACCCACGAGATGCAATTTGCCAGAGAGGTCGCTGATCGAGTGATCTTTATGGCAGAGGGAAATATTGTCGAGCAAGGTTCTCCACAGGATATCTTTGAGCGTCCACAGGATCCTCGCTTGCAAAAATTCCTCAATCAAGTTGGGGCTTGATCAAGGATCAACTCGGATCGAAAGATCCTTGAGATTTTTGTTTGGCTCCGTATAATCGCCCGACCGGAATTATCACCACAGTGAAACTTGGCTTTTTACTAAGATTCATGTTACTGACACTCAATCTATGATTGACAGTAAATGTGACAGTGATTACAATTCCGCCTCTTTGTTGAGAGGCGTCGGTACTTAAGGCTACCTTCCTCTTATATATAGAGAAAGCAATAGCTGCCCACGCCGGGTTAACATTGACCTAAAACTGATCAGTAAAGGTATTTATCATGAAACGCACTTTTCAACCTTCAGTTCTAAAGCGCAAGCGTACTCACGGCTTCCGTGCACGCATGGCGACTAAGAACGGTCGTAAAGTAATTAATGCACGTCGTGCAAAAGGCCGTGCGCGCCTATCAAAATAATTCGCGATTATTTTGAATAAGTACGCATTCCATCGGGAGTTACGCTTGTTAACTCCCGAGCATTACCAAAATGTCTTCAAGCAAGCTCATCGAGCTGGCTCGCCCCATTTCACTATCATCGCTCGAGAAAATACTCTTTCTCACCCCCGACTTGGTCTCGCTGTTCCTAAAAAGCAAATCAAAACTGCGCCCGCTCGCAACCGCTTTAAACGTATCGCACGAGAAAGCTTCCGTCTTCGTCAACACAAACTTCCTAACAAAGATTTTGTTGTCATTGCCAAAAAAAGCGCCCAAGATCTGAGCAATGAAGAATTGTTCAAGTTATTTGAAAAGTTATGGCGCCGTCTCTCTCGCCCCTCGCGTGGCTAGCAATTGGTTTGGTCTATCTGTATAGATGGGTCATCAGTCCTATGATAGGACCGCGTTGTCGCTTCACTCCTACTTGCTCAATGTATGCCATTGAAGCATTGAAAGCTCACGGTTTTTTAAAAGGATGTTGGTTATCTGGCCAACGTCTATTAAAATGCCACCCATTAAATGATGGCGGTTATGACCCCGTCCCACCAGTCCAAAACAAAGACAGAGATTAAATAACGATGGATTCTCAACGTAATATTCTGTTAATCGCTTTGGCTTTGGTCTCTTTCCTACTCTTCCAACAATGGAATGTAGAGAAGAATCCAGCGCCTCAGACGGCTTTACAGACGCAATCTAACGGCAGTTTGCCTGCTTCGGGGTTTGCAGATGACCTAGACCCAATGCCAGCTCAGGCAGCTTCAGCACACACCATTACCGTGACAACTGACGTGTTGACTCTGTCAATTGACACTATGGGTGGTGATATTGTTGCAGCTAACCTGAACCAATACGCCGCAGAGCTTGAATCAGAAGAGACTTTCTCTCTGCTGAAAAACGAAGCCGGCTACCAGTTTATCGCTCAAAGCGGTCTGGTTGGCCCTCAAGGTATCGACCGCAGCAGCGCCGATCGTCCGACTTACTCAGTAAGCGCAGACAGCTTTACTCTAGCGGATGGCCAAGACGAATTGCGCATTCCAATGACGTTCAGCGAGAATGGCATCGACTACATCAAGACGTTCGTACTTACGCGTAACAGCTACGCTATCGACGTTATCTACGATGTAGTGAACAACTCTGGCAGCACGGCAACGCTAGGCATGTACGCACACCTGCGTCAAAACCTGACTGACTCTGGTGGCAGCCTAACTATGCCAACTTACGCGGGCGGTGCTTACTCAACGCAAGACACGCGCTACAAAAAATACAGCTTTGATGACATGCAAAGTCGTAACCTGTCGCTAAACCTACCAAACGGTGAAGGTTGGGCAGCAATGATCCAGCACTACTTTGCGACGGCTTGGATCCCACGCAACGAGCCAGGCACAAGCCTATACACTCGCGTGATTGGTAACCTAGGCGATATCGGCCTACGCATGCCAAACAAAGCGATTGCTGATGGCGGCGAAGCGCAGCTAGTCGCAACGCTTTGGGCCGGTCCTAAACTACAAGACCAGATGGCAGCAACGGCGCCAAACCTTGACCTAGTAGTGGATTACGGCTGGCTATGGTTCATCGCGAAACCACTGCACTGGTTGCTGTCGTTTATCCAGGGCTTTGTGAGCAACTGGGGCCTAGCAATCATCGGTCTAACCTTCATCGTACGTGGTGCGATGTACCCACTGACCAAAGCGCAATACACCTCTATGGCGAAAATGCGTATGCTTCAGCCTAAGCTGCAGGCGATGCGTGAGCGTCTAGGCGACGACCGCCAGCGCATGAGCCAAGAGATGATGGAGCTGTACAAGAAAGAGAAAGTAAACCCGCTCGGCGGCTGTCTACCTCTTATCCTACAGATGCCTATCTTCATTGCACTTTACTGGGCATTGATGGAATCGGTTGAGCTACGTCACGAGCAGTTCTTGTGGCTACAAGATTTGGCGGCAATGGACCCATACTTCATCCTACCGCTACTGATGGGTGCAAGTATGTTCATCATTCAGAAGATGAGCCCAACCACAGTCACCGACCCTATGCAGCAGAAGATCATGACCTTTATGCCGGTGATGTTTACCTTCTTCTTCCTATGGTTCCCATCAGGTCTGGTTCTTTACTGGCTAACGTCAAACATCGTGACGCTAATCCAGCAGACACTGATCTACAAGTCTCTTGAGAAGAAAGGTCTACACTCTAAGTAACCTTTAAGCTTAAAGAAACACCAAGAAAGGCGGCCAAAAGGTCGCCTTTTTGTTTGAGGCTGATTACAATTCTCTCCAATACATCCAAATGGCTCCATACGGCGCCACAGCGTTTTTAAGGTCATCTTATGACAACAGATACTATTGTTGCTCAGGCTACTGCGACAGGTCGTGGTGGCGTCGGTATCATCCGCGTTTCAGGCCCTAAGGCCAATGAGGTCGCCCTTGCTGTAACCGGCAAGACCCTCAAGCCGCGCTACGCAGAATACCTGCCGTTTAAAACCGCACAAGGCACCGAGCTCGACCAAGGTATTGCCCTTTACTTCCCTAACCCACACTCGTTTACCGGTGAGGACGTCCTTGAGCTGCAAGGCCACGGCGGCCCTGTAGTCATGGATATGCTGATCAAGCGTATCCTTGAGGTTGATAACGTGCGTCCGGCGCGCCCTGGTGAGTTCTCTGAGCGTGCTTTTCTTAACGATAAGATGGACCTGACTCAGGCCGAGGCGATCGCCGATTTGATTGACGCCAGCTCAGAAGAAGCGGCCAAATCAGCGCTGCAATCGCTGCAAGGCCAGTTTTCTAAACGCATCAATACGCTGGTGGAATCACTTATCCACCTGCGCATTTATGTAGAGGCGGCTATCGATTTCCCAGAAGAAGAGATCGATTTTCTTGCCGACGGCAAGGTCGCGACCGACCTGCAGGCGATCATCGACAACCTTGATGCGGTAAGAAATGAGGCCAATCAAGGCGCCATCATGCGTGAAGGAATGAAGGTGGTGATCGCCGGTCGTCCGAATGCGGGCAAATCGAGCCTGCTTAACGCCCTATCGGGTAAAGAATCTGCGATTGTCACCGATATTGCCGGCACCACACGAGATGTCTTGCGCGAACACATCCATATTGACGGTATGCCGCTGCACATCATCGATACTGCAGGCCTGCGTGATGCCTCGGATGAGGTCGAAAAGATTGGTATTGAGCGCGCTTGGGACGAGATTGAACAAGCTGATCGCGTGCTGTTTATGGTGGATGGCACTACCACTGATGCCACTGATCCGAAAGAGATCTGGCCGGACTTTGTCGATCGCCTGTCGGATAACATCGGTATCACAGTGATCCGTAATAAAGCCGATCAAACCGGGGAAGATCTCGGGATCTGTCATGTCAACTCACCGACGTTGATCCGTCTTTCGGCGAAAACCGGTCAAGGCGTTGATGCACTGCGTAATCATCTAAAAGAGTGCATGGGCTTTGCTGGCAATAGCGAAGGCGGCTTTATGGCGCGTCGTCGCCACCTCGATGCGCTCGAGAAAGCAGCCCAGCACCTCGACATCGGCCAGACACAGCTTGAGGGCTACATGGCGGGAGAAATCCTCGCAGAAGAGCTGCGCATTGCTCAGCAGCACCTCAATGAGATCACAGGCGAGTTTAGCTCTGATGACCTGCTTGGGCGCATTTTCTCGTCGTTCTGTATCGGTAAGTAATCACTTTAAAAGGAAGCCTGTTGCGCTTCCTTTTTTCTGTCTAAACCTGTTAGGCAAAAACAAAGAATAGGGAAATCTAAATGATTCATATAATAACAGGCAGCACTTTAGGTGGTGCCGAGTACGTTGGCGATCACCTAAGCGAGCTGCTGGAGCAAAGCGGCTTAGAGACCCAAATCCACAACCAGCCCTCGCTTGACGAGATCGGCAACGAGGGGATCTGGCTGCTGATCACCTCGACTCATGGCGCGGGTGAGTACCCAGATAACATCCAGCCCTTTATCGGTGCTCTGCAAGAGACTCCGCCTAGAATGAGCAACGTCAAGTTTGCTGTCGTCGCGATTGGTGACTCCAGCTACGATACCTTCTGCGCGGCTGGCAACCACGCCTATGATCTACTTGAGGATATCGGTGGCACCCCACTCACTGACTGCCTTGAGATCGATATCCTTGAACAATCAGTACCAGAAGACGCTGCAGAGGCCTGGCTTAAGCAACATATTGAGCGCTTTCAGAGCGCATAAACCGCAAACAGCATGTTGATCAAACGCGGCCGATGTGGCCGCGTTTTTTGTATCTGTGAATAACTTTGACCAGTTCACAACAACCATTCGTACAAAAAACCAACAAACGAGCTGTGGATAAGTATAGTGATTTCCTATGATCAACCTATAGTTATCCAAATAACAACTTTGATCATTAACTAGCCCTGTGAATAAGTGCCGTTTTTGATCCCAGCTAATCCTCTGCTTGATCAACATCTGATCACAACAAATGATCTAAAAAAGATCCATGATCTTGTTGATCATTTATCACTTATCCACAGAAAAGTGGATCACTAATAATAGATCCAATAAAAGATCTATATAAAGATCTTATATATATTTAATTTCAGCCCTTTTTGACAAAAGTTCGAAAAGCGATTTTCTCAGTTCAGGAAAAGAGGTAAAATGCCGCTCTTTTATTTTCCATGCTTTGAATACCTGAGGTCGGTTCATGCTTTATCAAGAAAACTTTGACGTCATCATCGTTGGTGGTGGTCATGCAGGGACGGAAGCCGCGTTAGCGTCAGCACGCACAGGACAGAAAACACTTCTTTTGACTCATAACATTGATACTTTGGGTCAAATGTCATGTAACCCAGCGATCGGTGGTATCGGTAAGGGTCACCTGGTCAAAGAGGTGGATGCAATGGGTGGTCTAATGGCGCAAGCGATTGATCATGCAGGTATTCAATTCAGAACGCTTAACGCCTCAAAAGGCCCAGCGGTCCGCGCAACTCGTGCACAAGCAGACCGAGCCTTGTACAAAGCCTACGTACGTAGCGTGCTAGAGAACACACCGAACCTGACCCTGTTTCAGCAGTCGGTTGATGATCTGATCATCGAGAATGATCAAGTGGTTGGTGCTGTAACTCAAATGGGGCTTAAATTCCGCGCCAAAGCGGTTGTATTGACCGTGGGCACCTTCCTTGGAGGTAAGCTTCACATCGGTCTAGAAAACTTCTCTGGTGGCCGCGCAGGCGATCCTCCATCGATTGCGCTGGCCGATCGTTTACGTGAGATGCCATTCCGCGTTGATCGTTTGAAAACTGGTACGCCGCCGCGTATCGATGCGCGTAGCGTTGATTTTAGTCAGATGGAAGCCCAACACGGCGATAACCCGACTCCGGTGTTCTCGTTCATGGGTAATCGCAGCCAACACCCGCGTCAGATCCCGTGTTTTATTACGCACACCAATGAGCGTACCCACGATGTGATCCGCGGCAACCTTGATCGCAGCCCAATGTATGCTGGCGTGATCGAAGGCATTGGTCCGCGTTACTGTCCATCGATCGAAGACAAAGTTATGCGCTTTGCTGACAAGAACAGTCACCAAATCTTTGTTGAGCCAGAGGGACTGGATACGCACGAGCTCTACCCTAACGGTATCTCAACCAGCCTGCCATTTGATGTACAAATCGAGATTGTGCGCTCAATGAAGGGCTTTGAGAATGCGCATATCGTCCGTCCAGGTTATGCGATTGAGTACGATTTCTTCGACCCACGTGATTTGAAACACACCTACGAAACCAAATTTATCAAAGGCTTGTTCTTTGCTGGCCAGATTAATGGTACCACGGGCTACGAAGAAGCCGCTGCACAAGGTCTGATGGCGGGCCTTAACGCCAGCTTGTTCAGTCAAGACAAAGAAGGCTGGAGCCCACGTCGCGATCAAGCTTACATGGGCGTGTTGATCGACGACCTGTCGACCATGGGCACCAAAGAACCGTACCGTATGTTTACTTCGCGCGCCGAGTACCGCTTGCTGTTGCGTGAAGACAACGCCGATCTCCGTTTGACTGAAAAAGCTCACGAGCTTGGCCTGATTGATGAGGCACGTTGGGCTCGATTCAACCAAAAAGTCGACAATATCGCCAAAGAACGCCAGCGTCTAAGCGATACTTGGATGAACCCAAAATCTGAAGGTGTCGACACCCTTAACAACCTGCTCAAGACACCAATGGTGCGTGAGGCAAGTGGTGAGGATCTTTTGCGTCGTCCTGAAATGACTTATGCCCAGCTCACTGAGCTTGATCAATTTGCGCCAACGCTAGAGGATCAACAGGCGGCTGAGCAGGTCGAGATCCAGGTTAAGTACGAGGGCTACATCAAGCGTCAGCAGGATGAGATTGAGAAATCACTGCGCCACGAAAACACCCAGATCCCATTTGATGTCGACTACGGCGAAGTTAAGGGGTTGTCGAATGAGGTCGTTGTTAAGTTGAATGATGCGCGCCCAGAATCGATTGGCGTGGCATCTCGTATCTCTGGTGTGACACCTGCAGCGATCTCTATCCTGCTGGTACATCTGAAAAAACAAGGTTTATTGAAAAAAGGTGAGGCTTCCTAATGACGGCACTACGCGAGCGACTAGACCAGCTTCTGGCTAAGACCGATCTTGAGGTTTCACCACAACAGCGTGACCAACTGGTGGGTTATGTCATGCTGTTGGATAAATGGAACAAGGCGTACAATTTGACTTCGGTTCGCGATCCGATGGACATGTTAGTGAAACATATCCTTGATAGCGTCATCGTGAGTACGTATCTTGAAGGCGAGCGCTTCATCGATGTGGGTACTGGCCCTGGTCTGCCTGGCATTCCGTTGGCCATCATGCACCCGAATAAGTCGTTTGTGCTGCTCGATAGTTTGGGGAAACGGATTCGATTTATTAAGCAGGTTATTCATGAGCTGAAGATTTCGAATGTGACTCCTGTGCAAAGTCGTGTAGAAGAGTTTGATCCAGGTGAGGGATTTGACGGTGTATTAAGCCGCGCCTTTGCCTCAATGAGAGATATGGTTGAATGGTGTCACCACCTACCAAAACCTGAAACTGGCCTGTTTTTAGCTCTTAAAGGGCAGTACTCAGAAGATGAGTCGGCTGAAATTCCAGCCTGGTGTTCTGTGACCGACATCAAATCTTTACAAGTTCCTGAATTGGAAGGTGAGCGACATCTTGTAATCTTATCTCGCACTGCATAAAAGCGAGATGGACCGTGGGTAAGATTGTAGCAATAGCGAACCAGAAGGGTGGCGTTGGTAAAACGACCACCTGTGTCAACTTGGCAGCCTCAATGGCGGCCACAAAACGTAATGTATTGGTTATCGATTTGGATCCGCAAGGAAACGCAACGATGGCCAGCGGCGTCGATAAATATCAAGTCGATGCGACCGCCTATGACCTGTTGGTGGAAGACGTGCCATTTGACCAAGTGGTATGCGGCAAAACAGCGGGTCATTATGACTTGGTGGCGGCGAACGGTGATGTGACGGCAGCAGAAATTAAGCTGATGGAAGTCTTTGCGCGTGAGGTTCGATTAAAAAACGCGCTAGCATCGATTCGTGATAACTATGATTTCATATTTATCGATTGCCCTCCCTCTCTAAACCTACTTACTATCAATGCGATGGCAGCGGCAGACTCGGTTCTGGTGCCAATGCAGTGTGAGTATTTTGCCCTTGAAGGGTTAACTGCTCTGATGGATACCATCAGTAAGTTGGCAGCCGTAGTGAACGAAAACCTTAAGATTGAAGGGTTGCTGCGAACGATGTACGACCCACGTAATCGTCTCTCCAGTGAAGTTTCCGATCAGCTCAAAAAGCATTTTGGCAATAAGGTTTATCGCACCGTGATCCCGCGTAATGTACGTTTGGCCGAAGCGCCAAGTCACGGTAAACCCGCAATGTATTACGATAAATACTCCGCAGGCGCTAAGGCATATCTCGCGCTGGCGGGAGAAATGTTGCGTCGCGACGAAGTCCCTGCTTAATCAGATTTCTATAGGATAATTTCATGTCTAAACGTGGTCTAGGTAAAGGGCTCGATGCCCTGCTCGCAACCAGTTCTATTGCTCGTGAGAAGCAGCAGGTGGCAACCCAGAGTCAGGCGCTATCAAACGATGGTGAACTGGCTGACTTGTCGATCCACCAGCTGCAACCGGGTGTCTACCAACCGCGTAAAGACATGTCAGACGAAGCGCTCGCTGAACTCTCTGCTTCGATCCAATCGCAAGGGATCATCCAGCCGATTGTGGTTAGACAGGTAGGCAACGAGCGTTTTGAGATCATCGCTGGTGAGCGCCGTTGGCGTGCAGCCAAGCTCGCGGGTCTTAAGCTGGTGCCTTGTCTGGTTAAGAACGTGCAAGATCGCGCTGCCGTCGCGATGGCGCTGATCGAGAACATTCAGCGTGAAGATCTTAACGCGATCGAAGAAGCGCAAGCCCTTGAGCGTTTGCAAGATGATTTTTCATTAACTCATCAACAAATTGCTGAGGTGATTGGCAAGTCTCGTGTTACGGTGAGCAACCTGTTGCGCTTAAATCAGCTTAATGATGATGTAAAATCGCTGGTTGAGCAAAAAGTCCTTGAGATGGGACACGCGCGCGCGCTATTGGCACTGCCTATTGATCTCCAGCCAGAGATCGCGCTTCAAGTAGCGAAAAAGAAGCTGACGGTGCGTCAAACGGAAGCTTTAGTGAAAAAGTCGTTACAAGGTGATAACAAGCCTAAAACAGAAAAAATTCAGCTCGCTCAGGAAACCAACCTGATGCTAGAGCAGCTGCAGTCGCAGCTGAATACCTCTGTGAACATCCAAATTTCAGCCAAGGGTGTTGGCAAGGTACTCATCGATTTTAAAGATGAAAGTCAGTTGATAACAGTGTTGAAACAATTGGATTCAATTGTTAAGTAATCATAGGTCACATTCTTAATGGAATGTAACGCCCACGAGCGGGCTAACAATTGTCTTTTAATTGATTGCAGATATAATTCTGCATGATTTTTCACCTATTTAGAGTGGATTTCTCCTAAATTGGCTCTTAATCTAGGTGACTTGTAAGGAAACAGGTGCTCTCGATGTTAATTTCAAATAGAAGTGCACAGAGTCGAGCCGCATTTCGTGTGGTTCATCTCCAGCTGATATTTGTCATGCTCATCGCGAGTATTGCGTATTGGAAGTTTGGTCAAGACTCGGCTCGCTTTGTTCTCAAAGGCGGGATGATCGCGGTTATTGCTAACTACATTTACGCTCTGTTTGCGTTCTTACCAAGACCGGGCTCTGATGGCGTTGTGCTATTGGGGTTCATACTCATTGGTTGGACGCTAAAGCTGGTGTTCACCATAGTGATGTTTGTGTTGGTGTTCTCAGTATCGGAGCTTCTTCAACCCGGAGCCTTCTTTACTGGGTACAAACTGACCATCCTGATCTTCTGGTTATCACCAATATTATTTTTTCAAAAAAATGGGATTAACCATGGCTGATACTCCGCAGGAATATATCCAGCACCACCTGACCAACGCTAAAGTGTGTTTGGTTGACGGTGGCATTGCAACCAACAAGGGTTGTTATGATGCTGGATTCTGGACGTTGCACTGGGACTCTCTGTTGGTCTCCGTAACGCTCGGTGCACTATTTTTGTGGTTGTTTTATCGGGTCGGAAAAAATGCAACCACGGGCGTCCCTGGAAAGCTACAGTGTTTCGTTGAAATCATGGTCGAGCAGGTCGATGAGATCTGTAAGAACGCTTTTCATGGACGTGATAAGTTAGTCGCACCTCTGGCGTTAACTTTGTTTGTCTGGATCTTCCTAATGAACCTGATGGACTTAGTGCCAGTAGACTTTATCCCGCATCTAATGGGATACGCTGGGGCTGATTACTTCAAGCTCGTACCAACGGTCGACTTGAATGTCACACTAGCACTTGCATTGGGTGTCCTCGTACTGACGGTGGTTTACCACATTAAGTACAAAGGATTTAAGGGATTTGTAAAGGAATTTACGCTTCATCCGATCAACAACAAGGCGTTGATACCTTTCAACTTAGTTTTGGAAACCGTTTCATTGCTGGCTAAACCCGTCTCCCTATCACTACGTCTGTACGGTAACATGTACTCAGGTGAACTTATCTTCATCCTGATCGCGGTTACTTACACTGCAGGTGTGGTTCTAGGTGGTCTAGGTGTTATAGCTCACATCATTTGGGCAGTTTTCCATATTCTGGTTATTACTCTGCAAGCCTTTATTTTTACAATGCTGACGATCGTTTATCTAAGCATGGCGAGTAATGACTCTCACTAATTACTAACTATTAATTTTATTTATAACTATTTCGGAGATTATTATGGATATCTATTTGGTTGTTGCTCTACTTCTAGGTACGTGTGCTATCGCAACTGGTTTTGGTTTCGCTATTCTTGGCGGTAAATTCCTTGAGTCAGTAGCTCGCCAACCTGAAATGGCACCAGTTCTACAAACCAACATGTTCATCCTAGCAGGTCTACTTGATGCGGTACCAATGATCGGTGTTGGTATCTCAATGTACATGCTGTTCGCACTGTAATCCCCTTTCTCTTATTGAGTTATAGCGTCTCGACCTTGTGCTCGAGACATACCATGGATAAAGGAGGGTCATTGTGAATATCAATGCAACTCTGCTGGGACAAGCAATCGCGTTTATCCTCTTCGTTTGGTTCTGTATGAAGAACGTATGGCCGCCAATCTTGGCTGCCATTGAAGAGCGACAAAAGAAAATCTCTGAAGGCCTAGAGTCAGCACAACGTGCTGACAAGGCGCTGGATTTGGCGAAACACAACGCAGCAGATCAGTTAAAAGATGCTAAGAAGCAAGCGCTAGAGATCATTGAGCAAGCGAATAAACGCAAATCTCAAATCCTAGATGAAGCTCGTCAAGAGGCGCAGCAAGAGCGTGAGCAGATCCTTGAACAAGGTCGCTCTGAGCTTGAAGCTGAGACATTGCGTACGCGCAATGAGCTGAAGAAAGACGTAGCTGAGCTGGCTATTTTAGGCGCTGAGAAAATTATCGAGCGTTCGATCGACCCAGCTGCTCATCAAGATATTCTTGATGGGATTTCAGCGAAACTGTAACGGGAGGGCATCAGTATGTCGGATTTGACAACTATTGCTCGACCATACGCGAAGGCAGCCTACGGCTACGCCAGTGACAATGGGGCGATTGAAAAATGGTCTCAGATGCTGGAGTTTGCCACTGAGATGTCATCAGTCAAAGAACTGAAGACTGCAGCGCTAAGCTGGCAGCCAGAGCAATTGGTGCAATTGTATGTTGATGTTGCCGGTGACCAGTTCGATCACGCCTTTCAAAACTTCTTGAAAGTGGTTATTGAAAATCACCGTACCTCAGCGCTAGGTGACATTTATCAGCAATACACACGCCTCACTGTTGAAGCCTCTAACTCAAAAGAAGTGTCGGTAACGACGCCTTTTGCCATGACCGAAGCTCAGCTAGCGGAACTGACAGCAAGCCTAGAAAAGCGTCTTGACTGCACGGTTCAGCTAAACTGCCAGGTCGATGAAGAGCTCATTGGTGGTGCTGTCATCCGTATCGGTGACACAGTATTGGATAACTCACTGGTTAGCCGCCTCACACGTCTTAAAGACACGATTCAGTCTTAATTAGGGGAATTGGAGCAATGCAACTTAATTCCACGGAAATTAGCGAACTCATCAGACAGCGAATTGAAAAATTCGAAGTCGTTTCTGAAGCTCGCAACGAGGGTACTATCGTTTCTGTAAGCGACGGTATCATTCGCATTCACGGCCTTGAGGACGTGATGCAAGGTGAAATGATTGAGGTTCCGGGCAATCGTTTTGCACTGGCACTTAACCTAGAGCGTGACTCTGTAGGTGCTGTAGTTATGGGTCCTTATGCCGACCTTAAAGAGGGCATGAAGGTTACTGGTACGGGTCGTATCCTTGAGGTGCCTGTTGGCCCTGAGCTACTTGGCCGTGTGGTAAACACCCTAGGTCAGCCTATCGATGGTAAAGGCCCAATCAACTCTTCACTGACATCGCCAGTGGAAGTGATTGCACCAGGTGTAATCGACCGTAAGTCGGTAGACCAACCAGTACAAACAGGCTACAAGTCTGTTGACTCAATGATCCCAATCGGCCGTGGTCAGCGTGAGCTTATCATCGGTGACCGTCAGACGGGTAAAACCGCAATGGCGATCGATGCGATCATTAACCAGAAAGATTCAGGTATCTTCTCAATCTACGTAGCGATTGGCCAAAAAGCGTCAACGATTGCCAACGTAGTTCGTAAGCTAGAAGAGCACGGTGCACTGCAAAACACTATCGTAGTTGTGGCATCAGCATCTGAGTCAGCGGCACTGCAATACCTTGCGCCATACGCAGGTTGTGCAATGGGTGAGTACTTCCGCGATCGCGGTGAAGACGCACTGATTGTTTACGATGACTTGTCAAAACAAGCGGTTGCTTACCGTCAAATCTCGCTACTGCTTAAGCGTCCACCAGGTCGTGAAGCATTCCCGGGTGACGTATTCTACCTCCACTCACGCCTACTAGAGCGTGCCGCTCGCGTAAACGAAGATTACGTAGAGCGCTTCACTAACGGTGAAGTGAAAGGTAAGACTGGCTCGCTGACGGCACTGCCGATCATCGAAACCCAAGCGGGTGACGTATCAGCCTTCGTACCGACCAACGTAATCTCGATTACCGATGGTCAGATCTTCCTACAGACTGAGCTATTCAACGCGGGTGTTCGCCCAGCGGTTGACCCAGGTATCTCAGTATCTCGTGTAGGTGGTGCAGCGCAAACCAAGATCATCAAGAAGCTATCTGGCGGTATCCGTA
This sequence comes from Vibrio sabulosilitoris, assembly GCF_055391395.1. Lineage (NCBI taxonomy): Bacteria > Pseudomonadati > Pseudomonadota > Gammaproteobacteria > Vibrionales > Vibrionaceae > Vibrio > Vibrio sabulosilitoris. The sequence continues at coordinate 438,884 of NZ_AP029599.1, read as the reverse complement.
CAGCACTAGCGGCTTACCGTGAACTGGCGGCTTTCGCTCAGTTCTCATCGGATCTTGATGATGCGACGAAGAAGCAGCTAGACCACGGTCAAAAAGTAACTGAGCTGATGAAGCAGAAACAATACGCGCCAATGTCGGTATTCGACCAAGCGCTTGTTATCTATGCTGCAGAACGTGGTTACTTGGAAGACGTGACGCTAAGCAAGCTTCTCGACTTCGAAGCGGCACTACTATCGTACGCTCGTGCACAGTACGCAGATTTTGCGGCTGACATCGACCAGTCAGGTGCTTATAACGATGAAATCGAAGCCAAGCTGAAAGAGCTAGTGGATGATTTCAAAGCGACTCAGACTTGGTAATTGCCACCAGGTTTGATACTGACGGAGTGTAACGATGGCCAATACAAAAGAAATTCGTAGCAAGATTGGGAGTGTCAAAAGCACTCAGAAGATCACCAAAGCGATGGAAATGGTAGCGGCTTCTAAAATGCGTCGTACGCAAGACGCAATGGAAGGTCCTCGTCCATACGCTGAGAATATACGTAAAGTCATTGGTCATTTGGCAAACGGTACACTGGATTACAAACATCCGTTTCTAGTGGAGCGTGAGGCGAAACGTGTGGGATACATTGTTGTCTCCACCGATCGTGGTCTGTGTGGCGGCTTGAACATCAACATGTTCAAACAGGCAACCGTGCAGATGAACGAGTGGGCTGAAAAAGATGTTGAGGTTGATATCGCTGTGATCGGCGCAAAAGCGACCTCTTTCTTCAACAGCCTTGGCGCCAACGTGGTTGCTCAGACTGCTGGTCTGGGTGACTCCCCTACTCTTGATGACCTTATCGGTCCTATCAAGGTCATGCTGAAAAAGTATGAAGAAGGGGAAATTGACCGTTTGTTCTTGGTATTCAATGAGTTTGTTAACTCAATGACGCAAGAACCAAAAATTGACCAATTGATACCTTTGCCTAAACAGCTAAGCGATAACGATGCAGAGTTCAAACATTCTTGGAGTTATATGTTTGAATCAAATGAGAAAACACTACTGAATACCTTGATGGATCGATTCATTGAATCGCAAGTTTATCAAGGCGTAGTGGAAAACCTTGCATGTGAGATGGCTGCACGAATGATTGCGATGAAAGCCGCAACCGACAACGCAGGCAACCTGATTGATGAGCTTGAACTTGTGTACAACAAGGCTCGTCAAGCAGCGATCACGCAAGAGCTTTCTGAGATTGTTTCGGGCGCGGCAGCGGTTTAATTTAGGTATAAGAAACTAATTTAGAGGATTAACGATGGCTACAGGTAAGATCGTACAGATCATCGGTGCGGTAGTCGACGTAGAGTTCGCACAGAGCGATGTACCAAGTGTATACGACGCTCTGAACGTAACGGGTACCAAAGAGCGTCTTGTTCTTGAAGTACAGCAACAGCTTGGCGGTGGCGTCGTGCGTTGTATCGTTATGGGTAGCTCAGATGGTTTACGTCGTGGTATTGAAGTTGAAAATACTGGCGCTCCAATTTCGGTACCAGTAGGTACCAAGACCCTAGGTCGTATCATGAACGTTCTAGGCGATGCAATCGATGAGCGTGGTGAAGTCGGTGCGGAAGAGACTTACTCTATCCACCGTGAAGCACCAAGCTATGAAGAGCAGTCTAACGTCACTGAGCTGCTAGAGACCGGCGTTAAGGTAATCGACCTAATCTGTCCATTCGCTAAGGGTGGTAAGATCGGTCTATTCGGAGGTGCGGGTGTTGGTAAGACCGTTAACATGATGGAACTTATCAACAACATCGCGATTCAGCACTCAGGCCTTTCGGTATTTGCTGGTGTTGGTGAGCGTACTCGTGAGGGTAACGATTTCTACTTTGAGATGCAGGAAGCGGGTGTTGTAAACATCGAGAAGCCTGAAGAGTCAAAAGTAGCGATGGTTTACGGTCAGATGAACGAGCCACCAGGCAACCGTCTGCGTGTAGCACTAACCGGTCTAACCATGGCGGAGCGTTTCCGTGATGAAGGTCGTGACGTACTGCTGTTCATTGATAACATCTACCGTTACACGCTAGCGGGTACTGAGGTATCAGCACTGCTTGGTCGTATGCCATCTGCGGTAGGTTACCAGCCAACTCTTGCAGAAGAGATGGGTGTACTTCAGGAGCGTATCACGTCAACTAAGACGGGTTCTATTACGTCTATCCAAGCGGTCTATGTACCTGCGGATGACTTGACTGACCCATCTCCGGCGACAACCTTTGCGCACTTGGATGCGACAGTAACGCTGAACCGTAACATCGCGGCAATGGGCTTGTACCCTGCAATCGACCCACTGGATTCATCATCTCGTATGCTTGATCCTCTAGTGGTTGGCCAAGAGCACTACGACGTAGCGCGTAATGTTCAGCAAACGCTGCAACGTTACAAAGAGCTAAAAGACATCATCGCGATCCTAGGTATGGACGAGCTTTCTGAAGAAGATAAGCAAGTGGTATCTCGTGCACGTAAGATTGAGCGTTTCCTAACTCAGCCTTACCACGTTGCTGAGGTATTTACTGGTTCTCCAGGTATCTACGTATCTCTGAAAGACACGATCCGTGGCTTTAAAGGCCTATTGGCTGGTGAGTACGATGATATCCCTGAGCAGGCGTTCATGTATTGCGGTACGATTGATGACGCACTAGAGAACGCGAAGAAGCTGTAACTCGAGACTGATAAGGAGGCTTTATGAGCACCTTCCATTTGGACGTAGTGAGTGCTGAGAAACGTATTTTCTCCGGCTCTGCTGCAAGCATCCAGGTTTCGGGTGAACAGGGTGATTTGGGTGTGTTGGCAAACCACACACCACTGCTAACGCGCATTCGCCCTGGCATGGTTCGCATCGTAACCAAGGACAAGAAAGAGCAAATTGTCTACCTTTCAGGTGGCATTCTGGAGGTTCAGGCTTACGATGTGACTATTCTGGCAGATACGGCAATTCGTGCGGAAGACCTTGACCAGGCGAAGGCAGAAGAAGCGAAGCGTCGTGCTGAGCAACTGATGACCAGTAACCATGGTGATGTCGACTTTGCACGTGCCTCAGCTGAACTGGCGAAAGCTATCGCCCAGCTGAAAGTAATCGAGCTAGTGAAAAAACGTCGCTAGAAGATGAAACTTTGCTTTCATTGTGTAAAAAGGCAGCCTATTGGCTGCCTTTTTTGTAGGTTTTGTCTAGAATAAGCACATACTTACATACAATTATAAGCAGGCAATTCAATGAAGTTTAGCGCGGTGATTCTGGCGGCGGGTAAGGGAACCCGTATGTACTCAACCAAACCTAAAGTGCTACATACCCTAGCGGGTAAGCCGATGGTTAAGCATGTGATTGACACGTGTAAAGGCCTTGGGGCACAGAATGTCCACTTGGTTTACGGCCATGGTGGCGATCAAATGAAAACCGTTCTGGCGGATGAGTCAGTTAACTGGGTACTACAAGGCGAGCAGCTAGGAACAGGCCATGCGGTTGACCAGGCTTCACCGAGTTTTGCTGATGATGAAAAAGTTCTTGTTCTTTACGGCGATGTACCACTGATCTCGGAGCAGACCATCGACGCTTTGCTTGAGGCACAACCTACCGGCGGTATCGCACTACTAACCGTGGTATTGGATAACCCAACGGGCTATGGTCGTATCGTGCGTAAGAACGGCCCTGTTGTGGCGATTGTTGAGCAAAAAGATGCGACCGATGAGCAAAAGCTGATCAATGAAATCAACACTGGCGTGTTGGTAGCAACGGGTGGTGATCTTAAGCGCTGGCTCGCGGGCCTTAACAATGATAACGCGCAGGGTGAGTACTATCTTACTGACGTGATTGCAGCCGCTCACAACGAAGGCCGCGCAGTTGAAGCGGTTCACCCACAAAGCACGATTGAGGTTGAAGGCGTTAACGATCGCGCCCAGCTAGCGCGTCTAGAGCGTGCGTTCCAGCAAGACCAAGCGCAGAAACTGCTTAAGCAGGGCGTGATGCTACGCGACCCAGCGCGCTTTGACCTGCGTGGTCAGCTGCAGTGCGGCATGGACTGTGAAATCGATGCAAACGTGATCATCGAGGGCACGGTTTCACTGGGCGATAACGTCAAGGTGGGTGCGGGCTCTGTGTTGATCGACTGTGAGATTGATGACAATACCGTGATCCGTCCATACAGCGTGATTGAGGGAGCAACCGTCGGTGAAGAGTGTACCGTGGGTCCATTCACTCGCTTGCGCCCAGGCGCTGAGCTGCGCAACGATGCGCACGTTGGTAACTTCGTTGAGGTGAAAAACGCCACACTCGGTGAAGGCTCAAAAGCCAACCACCTGACTTACCTAGGTGATGCTCAAATCGGTCAACGCACCAATATCGGCGCAGGCACGATCACTTGTAACTACGATGGTGCCAACAAACACAAAACCATCATTGGTGACGACGTTTTCGTCGGCTCAGATTCTCAGCTGGTGGCGCCAGTAACTATCGCTGATGGCGCAACCATTGGCGCAGGCACCACGCTGACCAAGTCGGTCGAGCAAGGTCAACTAGTCATCACCCGCGCCAAAGAGCGCCGCGTGGCGGAGTGGCAGCGACCGATTAAAAAATAAGGGGCGAGGCTCGGGGACGGGCTTTGCCCTTCGGGGAGCGAGGGGCTTTCAGTGCGCTGAGAGTCCTTGCTCCAAGTCCCGCATTTTTAAAACCGTTTAGATCTGTAGCTACCTTTCATCCAAACCCAGTAAAGTATGTGAGCTTCGAGCACCACCCTTACACTACGGAGAGAAGGGAACTATCTACCCATGAGGAGCACTCGCTCCCCGCCCCTCGAAGTGAAACGTCCCCGCCCCTTTAATTAAGGTCGCTCAAACACAGTAGCAATCCCCTGCCCCAACCCAATACACATCGTCGCCAATCCATACTTCGCGTCCCTGTCTTCCATTAGGTTGATCAGTGTCGTCGCGATGCGTGCGCCTGAGCAGCCTAGTGGGTGGCCGAGTGCGATGGCGCCGCCGTTGAGGTTGACCTTTTCTTCCATGACATCCAATAGACCAAGGTCTTTGGCACATGGGAGGGACTGAGCCGCAAAGGCCTCATTGAGCTCGACGATATCGATATCCTCGATGGATAGGCCTGCACGTTTGAGGGCTTTTTGGCTGGCGGGTACTGGGCCATAACCCATAATTGATGGATCGCAGCCTGCAATGGCCATGGATTTGATCCGGGCACGAATGGTGACCCCGAGTGCTTGCGCCTTGTCTTCACTCATGATCAGCATTGCTGAGGCGCCATCAGACAAGGCAGAAGACGAGCCTGCGGTGACGGTGCCATTGACTGGATCAAACACCGGGCGCAGTTGTGCCAATCCTTCTGCTGTGGTTTCTGGGCGGATCACTTCATCATACTCGAGGGTAAAGAGTGAGCCGTCGGCAGCATGTCCTTCAGTGGCCAAGATCTCTCGGTTAAAGCGCCCTTCTATGCTTGCCGCATGTGCTCTGGCGTGAGAGCGAGCGGCAAATTGGTCTTGCTGCTCGCGACTGATGCCGTGCAGTTTCCCGAGCATCTCTGCGGTCAGTCCCATCATTCCAGCGGCTTTGGCCACATGCTTGGCAAGGCCTGGGTGAAAGTCGACCCCATGGGTCATCGGCACATGCCCCATATGCTCGACCCCTCCGATCAGACAGATATCCGCATCACCTGTCATGATTGAGCGCGCCGCATCATGCAAAGCCTGCATTGATGAGCCGCACAGGCGGTTAACGGTGACCGCACCAATCTCAATCGGTAGGCCAGCTAACAGCGCAGCATTGCGCGCGACATTAAAACCCTGCTCTAGAGTCTGCTGCACACAGCCCCAGTAGATATCTTCTATTTCGTTAGGATTAACCTCAGGGTTGCGCGCCAAGAGCCCTTTCATCAGGTGAGCAGACAGATCTTCCGCGCGGGTATGACGAAAGGCACCACCCTTGGAGCGTCCCATCGGGGTCCGTAGACAGTCCACCACGACAACATTTTTGATTTGCGAGTCCATTTGGTGTCTCCTCCTTAGATTGAGCCTTGTTGCTGGTTGCGATAAAAGGACTCGCCCTTGGCAGCCATATCCGTGAGCATCTTCGGTACTTGATACGTAGCGCCGAGATGAGAGTACTGTTTCGCCATCGCGATAAACTGATCCAAGCCAAGACTATCAAGGAAGCGCAGCGCACCGCCTTTGGATGGTGGGAAGCCGAGGCCATAAATCAGCGCCATATCAGCCTCTTCTGCACTGGCAATGATGCCTTCTTCGAGACACAGCACGACCTCGTTAATCATTGGAATCATCATTCGCTCTATGATGGTGTGTTGATCAAACGTTTGTGGTTCACTGCATACATCGGCCAGTACGGGCAATATGGTGTCAGAGAGGGTTTTCTTCGGCTTGCCTTTTTTATCCGTGGTGTAGTGATAAAAACCATCACCATTCTTTTGACCAAATTTGTTGGCATCAAACAAGGCATCAATTGCATCGCGTCCTTGTTTGCCCATGCGCTCAGGATAACCTTTGGCCATGACTTGCTGGGCGTGGTGCGCTGTATCAATACCGACCACATCCAGTAAATAGGCCGGTCCCATTGGCCAGCCAAACTGCTTCTCCATCACCTGGTCTATCTGGGTAAAGTCCGCGCCATCTCGAAGTAACAGGTTGAAGCCGCCAAAGTAGGGAAACAGCACTCGATTGACAAAAAATCCGGGGCAGTCGTTAACCACAATCGGTGATTTGCCCATTTTAGCCGCATAGGCGACAACACGATTGATGGTTTCATCTGACGTGTGCTCCCCTCGGATCACCTCGACTAATGGCATGCGATGGACGGGGTTAAAAAAGTGCATCCCACAGAAGTTTTCCGGACGCTGCAGGGATTGTGCGAGTAAGTTAATAGGAATTGTTGAGGTGTTAGAGGTCAGCACCGTATCGGCAGTGACTTGATTTTCAACCTCGCTCAGCACGGCGCTTTTGACTTTGGGGTTTTCGACCACCGCCTCAACCACGACATCAACATCATTAAAGCCAGCATAGTGAAGACTCGGTGTAATGGCAGAAAGAATGTCAGCCATGGCATAGCCATCAATACGTCCTCGCTCAAGGCGCTGATTGAGTAATTTGCTTGCCTCACTCATTCCAAGGTCAAGTGACGATTGAGCGATGTCCTTCATAACCACAGGTACACCCTTGAGCGCAGACTGATAGGCGATCCCCCCACCCATGATACCTGCACCAAGCACCGCAGCGCAATCGGTAGTACGATGTGCCGATTTGCTCGCTCGCTTGGCAATCGCCTTGATGTACTGATCATTGAGAAATAGCCCGACTAAGGCTTTTGCCTCTGGGGTCTTGGTGAGGTGGATAAAGTAATCACGCTCGATATCCAGCGCAGCATCACGGCCTAAGGTAGCGGCTTCCTCTATCGCTTTCACCGCACTCATTGGCGCTGGGTAGTGCTTACCTACCTTTTGTGCCACGAGTCCTTTGGCGGTGGTGAAACTCATCATGGCCTCGAGTTTACTCAGCCTCAGTGCGGCCAATTTTTGTTGTCGTCTAGCTTGCCAGTCAATTTTTTCGTTGATGGCTAGCTCAAGCGTGCTCAGTGCCGACTGGGTAAGGTTGTCTTGATCGACAATGGCATCGATCAGTCCGAGCTTTAAGGCCTCACTAGCGCGGCATGCCTTACCCTGGGTGATGATCTCCATAGCATTGTCCGCACCAATCACGCGAGGTAGGCGTACACAACCACCAAATCCCGGCATAATACCCAGCTTGGTTTCAGGTAGGCCGATGCTGGTGGTCGAGTCGCCAATGCGAATGTCAGTGGCAAGTACACACTCACATCCGCCACCTAATGTATGACCTTTCACAGCAGAGAGAGTCGGCATCGGCAAATCTTCGAGTTTGGTGAAGATACTATTAGCGTACTGAAGCCATTGATCTAGCTGCTCATGAGGCTTGGCAAATAAACCAAGGAACTCAGTGATGTCAGCACCAACGATGAAGGCATCTTTATTAGATGTCAGTATCAACCCCTTGAGGGCTGAATGGGCACTTACGGCATCAATGGCCTTATCCAGTGATTCCAGTGTTGCGAGGTCGAGCTTATTAACCGAGCCGGGAGAGTCGAAACAGAGCTCGGCCACGCCCGGTTGTACTTCCTTTACTACAATAGCGTCTGATTGGTAAATCATTGTCTGTCTCCATGACTTACGATGAGGTTGTAGGGAGTCTTGTTATAGTTATCTGGTTAGACCAGTAGTTTTAGTTTGCGACGGGTTTTGGTGAATTTCAATACAAAATTTAAACAAGTGTTTAACATTGTGGTGCCTGTTGACTATTCTGTCTACGCCAGAGTTCATGATAAACTCCCTCGACCTAAGCCTGCAGCGTAGCAATATGAACAATCAGCCCTATCTAATTCCTCAGCAAGCCGCTATTTTTGAAGAAGAAATCAAAAAGAGTGTGTTTATCACTCATCTCGCCCATACTCCCAGCGTTGAGGCGGCGAAAGCCTTTGTTGAGCAGATCAAGCAGCAGCACTCGGCCGCAAGACATAATTGCTGGGGGTTTGTCGCTGGCCGACCAGAGAATTCAATGTTGTGGGGTTTTAGCGACGATGGTGAGCCATCGGGGACGGCAGGTAAACCGATTCTGGCGCAACTGTCAGGCTCTGGCGTGGGTGAGATCACGGCGGTAGTGACGCGTTACTCTGGCGGCATCAAGCTGGGTACGGGAGGCTTAGTAAAAGCCTATGGTGGTGGGGTACAGCAAGCCCTCAAGGTACTGCAAACAATAGAGAAAAAAATCACCACAAACCTAGTGATAGCGTTAGACTACAGTTTTGTGCCGATCTTACAGTCAATGCTTGGCCAATTTGGTGCGCAAGAGATCGCCGCCAACTATGCTGAAAACGTCGAGCTAACGGTTGAGATTGAGGTTAATCAAGTCTCCTCGTTTACCGAAGCTGTCGTTAATAAAAGCGGCGCGAAAGCGATAGTGACGTCGCAAGACAAATAACCACAAGGAAAAGTGAAGCTCGCTTCGATAACTACTCATGCAATTTCGATCCATAATTCGCATCGTTGGGCTATTGCTTGCCCTATTTAGTGTCACTATGCTCGCGCCCGCGTTGGTGGCGTTGATCTACCGTGACGGTGCGGGTGTGCCTTTTGTCACCACCTTTTTTGTGCTGCTGTTTGCCGGCTTCTTATTTTGGTTTCCCAATCGACGTCATCGTCACGAGCTCAAGGCGCGCGATGGCTTTTTGATAGTGGTGTTATTTTGGACGGTATTGGGTAGTGCGGGTTCGCTGCCTTTCCTGATCTCCGACGACCCGGCAATCTCGGTCACCGATGCTTTTTTTGAGTCTTTCTCTGCTTTAACCACCACAGGTGCGACGGTTATTGTCGGTCTTGATGACTTGCCTAAGGCTATCTTGTTCTATCGCCAGCTCCTGCAATGGTTTGGTGGCATGGGTATCATCGTGCTGGCAGTCGCTATTCTACCCGTCTTGGGGATCGGTGGTATGCAGCTGTACCGCGCCGAAATTCCAGGTCCAGTTAAAGACACTAAGATGACGCCAAGGATTGCAGAGACGGCCAAAGCGCTGTGGTACATCTATCTTAGTCTGACAATTGGCTGTGCCCTCTCCTTCTGGATGGCGGGAATGACGCCGTTTGATGCGATTAGTCACAGTTTCTCGACCATTGCGATTGGCGGGTTTTCTACCCACGATGCGAGTATGGGGTATTTTGACAGCTACGCGATAAACCTTATTACGGTGGTGTTCTTGCTGATCTCAGCATGTAACTACTCACTACACTTTGCTGCATTTGCCTCTGGTGGTGTGCACCCTAAGTATTATTGGCGTGATCCCGAGTTTCGAGCTTTTCTGTTTATTCAAGCGCTCCTGTTTGTGGTTTGTTTTGCCATCCTGCTTAATCACCACTCTTATGACTCGACCTACGATGCATTCGATCAAGCTCTGTTCCAGACGGTATCGATCTCAACCACGGCTGGTTTCACGACGACAGGCTTTTCTGAATGGCCACTGTTCTTGCCGGTATTGCTATTGTTCTCTTCCTTTATCGGTGGCTGTGCAGGCTCAACCGGTGGCGGTATGAAGGTGATCCGAATCCTGTTGCTCACTCTGCAAGGTGCCCGTGAACTAAAACGCTTGGTTCACCCAAGAGCGGTCTATACGATCAAAGTGGGTGGGTCTGCCCTGTCCCAGCGTGTGGTGGATGCGGTATGGGGATTCTTCTCGGCTTATGCATTGGTGTTTGTGGTTTGCATGCTGGGTTTGATTGCCACCGGGATGGATGAGCTCAGTGCGTTCTCTGCGGTCGCGGCGACTTTGAATAACTTGGGTCCTGGTTTGGGCGAGGTGGCACTGCATTTTGGTGAGATTAATGACAAAGCCAAATGGGTATTGATTGTTTCGATGCTATTTGGTCGCCTAGAGATCTTTACCCTTCTTATTCTATTGACCCCAGCATTTTGGAAAAGCTAAAGGAGCTCGATTTGGAAAAAGCATTGTTACTCTACTCTTCAAGAGAAGGACAAACCAAGAAAATCATCAACCATATCGCTTCTCGGCTAGAAGGTGTTGAGTGTGAGGTTGTCGATTTGCACCAGTCACTTGGATTAGACATCGAAAACTATGATCGAATCCTTATAGGTGCTTCTATTCGCTATGGTCATCTGAATAAAAAGCTATATAGGTTCATTTCAGCCAATAAAGAGTATCTAACTCGTAAAAACGCAGCTTTCTTTTGTGTCAACCTGACGGCTCGTAAAGAAGACCAAGGTAAGGATACCCCTGAAGGAAGTGTGTATATAAAGACGTTCCTAAAGAAATCACCCTGGCAACCCAGCCTAATTGGCGTTTTTGCTGGTGCCCTCTACTACCCACGTTATAACTGGATCGACAGAAACATGATTAAGTTAATAATGACATTAACCGGTGGTGAGACGGACACAAGCAAAGAGGTAGAGTACACCAATTGGCTAAAAGTCGATAAATTCGCAGAAACCTTTAATAAGATGTAATCAAAACAGGTGTTTTTACTGTGTTTTGCTCGCTTAGTGTTCGGTTGCGATAAAAATCGAAAAAACTTTGAAAAAAGCCTTGCCAAGCAAACGCGAATCTCTATAATGCCACCTCGCTGACACGGGATGGCTTCGAAAGAAACCCAAACGGTTAGCGGTGCAAAACGCTTCAAGCAAATCGCTTGAAAAAAGATTTAAAAAAGTGGTTGACACGAAAACTTAAATCGCTAAAATGCACATCCGCTCTGAGGGAAAGCCTCAAAGCAACGCTCTTTAAAAATATAAACCTATCAATCTGTGTGGGCACTCGTTGATGATAATCCAATTAGAAGCTTAGGCTTCAAATTAGGTTTCAATGAACTGAGTGACCAATTTGAATGAGCAATCATTCGAGCACAGTCAATTCACATATCGTTAGATATGAATTCAGTATTCATTGAGCCGACAAAATCTTAAATTGAAGAGTTTGATCATGGCTCAGATTGAACGCTGGCGGCAGGCCTAACACATGCAAGTCGAGCGGCAGCGACAGTTACAATCCTTCGGGTGCGTTTCTGGGCGGCGAGCGGCGGACGGGTGAGTAATGCCTGGGAATATGCCTTGATGTGGGGGATAACTATTGGAAACGATAGCTAATACCGCATAATGCCCTTGTTTATAACGAACAGGAGCCAAAGAGGGGGACCTTTTAGGCCTCTCGCGTCAAGATTAGCCCAGGTGGGATTAGCTAGTTGGTGAGGTAATGGCTCACCAAGGCGACGATCCCTAGCTGGTCTGAGAGGATGATCAGCCACACTGGAACTGAGACACGGTCCAGACTCCTACGGGAGGCAGCAGTGGGGAATATTGCACAATGGGCGCAAGCCTGATGCAGCCATGCCGCGTGTGTGAAGAAGGCCTTCGGGTTGTAAAGCACTTTCAGTCGTGAGGAAGGTATCGTAGTTAATAGCTGCGGTATTTGACGTTAGCGACAGAAGAAGCACCGGCTAACTCCGTGCCAGCAGCCGCGGTAATACGGAGGGTGCGAGCGTTAATCGGAATTACTGGGCGTAAAGCGCATGCAGGTGGATGATTAAGTCAGATGTGAAAGCCCGGGGCTCAACCTCGGAACAGCATTTGAAACTGGTCATCTAGAGTACTGTAGAGGGGGGTAGAATTTCAGGTGTAGCGGTGAAATGCGTAGAGATCTGAAGGAATACCGGTGGCGAAGGCGGCCCCCTGGACAGATACTGACACTCAGATGCGAAAGCGTGGGGAGCAAACAGGATTAGATACCCTGGTAGTCCACGCCGTAAACGATGTCTACTTGGAGGTTGTGGCCTTGAGCCGTGGCTTTCGGAGCTAACGCGTTAAGTAGACCGCCTGGGGAGTACGGTCGCAAGATTAAAACTCAAATGAATTGACGGGGGCCCGCACAAGCGGTGGAGCATGTGGTTTAATTCGATGCAACGCGAAGAACCTTACCTACTCTTGACATCCATAGAACTTAGCAGAGATGCTTTGGTGCCTTCGGGAACTATGAGACAGGTGCTGCATGGCTGTCGTCAGCTCGTGTTGTGAAATGTTGGGTTAAGTCCCGCAACGAGCGCAACCCTTATCCTTGTTTGCCAGCACTTCGGGTGGGAACTCCAGGGAGACTGCCGGTGATAAACCGGAGGAAGGTGGGGACGACGTCAAGTCATCATGGCCCTTACGAGTAGGGCTACACACGTGCTACAATGGCGCATACAGAGGGCAGCCAACTTGCGAGAGTGAGCGAATCCCAAAAAGTGCGTCGTAGTCCGGATTGGAGTCTGCAACTCGACTCCATGAAGTCGGAATCGCTAGTAATCGTAGATCAGAATGCTACGGTGAATACGTTCCCGGGCCTTGTACACACCGCCCGTCACACCATGGGAGTGGGCTGCAAAAGAAGTGGGTAGTTTAACCTTCGGGAGGACGCTCACCACTTTGTGGTTCATGACTGGGGTGAAGTCGTAACAAGGTAGCCCTAGGGGAACCTGGGGCTGGATCACCTCCTTATACGATGATTATTGCGATGAGTGTTCACACAGATTGATGGTTTATAAAGTTTTAGAGTATTGAATATCCCCCAAGATATTCGCACCAGTGTCCCGTTCGTCTAGAGGCCTAGGACACCGCCCTTTCACGGCGGTAACAGGGGTTCGACTCCCCTACGGGATACCATTGGGTCGTTAGCTCAGTTGGTAGAGCAGTTGACTTTTAATCAATTGGTCGCAGGTTCGAATCCTGCACGACCCACCATTTCTTCTTCTGAAGAAATAACTCTCAAGATGGGGCTATAGCTCAGCTGGGAGAGCGCCTGCCTTGCACGCAGGAGGTCAGCAGTTCGATCCTGCTTAGCTCCACCATTCTTGACGTCTACCACAGGACGTAAAACGTATGTGGGCGATTAGCTCAGTTGGGAGAGCACCTGCCTTACAAGCAGGGGGTCACTGGTTCGAGCCCGGTATCGCCCACCATCTTTAAACGCACTTCCTTTGAAACAAAAGGGCACTAGTGCTTTTAAAAATGGTTACTTCATACGAAGTGATTTGCTCTTTAAAAATTTGGAAAGCTGACGAATAACAACAATCCCCTTATCTTTTAGATAAGCGTTGTTATTCAAATAAAAGTTCTCAAATCCTATATCGAAAGATGTAGGTACCAACACACATTCAAGTGTTCTTGGAAGTAGCGAAAGCTACTTAATATTTGAGTCCGGCAAAATCGAGTCTGCATCATGTATAAAAATTGCAGACAACTTTGGTTGTTTAAACGACAACTCCGAAACTCTTTGGGGTTGTATGGTTAAGTGACTAAGCGTACACGGTGGATGCCTTGGCAGTCAGAGGCGATGAAAGACGTAGTAACTTGCGATAAGCCCAGATTAGGTAGTAACAACCTTTGAGTCTGGGATTTCTGAATGGGGAAACCCACTCTCATAAGAGAGTATCACTAACTGAATACATAGGTTAGTGAGGCGAACCGGGGGAACTGAAACATCTAAGTACCCCGAGGAAAAGAAATCAACCGAGATTCCGAAAGTAGCGGCGAGCGAAATTGGACTAGCCCTTAAGCTTTTAATGATACAGGTGAAGCCTCTGGAAAGTGGCGCGATACAGGGTGATAGCCCCGTAACCGACATATCATAATCAGTGAAATCGAGTAGGGCGGGACACGTGATATCCTGTCTGAATATGGGGGGACCATCCTCCAAGGCTAAATACTACTGACTGACCGATAGTGAACCAGTACCGTGAGGGAAAGGCGAAAAGAACCCCTGTGAGGGGAGTGAAATAGAACCTGAAACCGTGTACGTACAAGCAGTAGGAGCACCTCAAAGTGTGACTGCGTACCTTTTGTATAATGGGTCAGCGACTTATATTCAGTAGCGAGGTTAACCATCTAGGGGAGCCGTAGAGAAATCGAGTCTTAACTGGGCGTCGAGTTGCTGGATATAGACCCGAAACCAGGTGATCTAGCCATGGGCAGGTTGAAGGTTGAGTAACATCAACTGGAGGACCGAACCGACTAATGTTGAAAAATTAGCGGATGACTTGTGGCTAGGGGTGAAAGGCCAATCAAACCTGGAGATAGCTGGTTCTCCCCGAAAGCTATTTAGGTAGCGCCTCGGACGAATACTACTGGGGGTAGAGCACTGTTAAGGCTAGGGGGTCATCCCGACTTACCAACCCTTTGCAAACTCCGAATACCAGTAAGTACTATCCGGGAGACACACGGCGGGTGCTAACGTCCGTCGTGGAGAGGGAAACAACCCAGACCGCCAGCTAAGGTCCCAAAGTATAGCTAAGTGGGAAACGATGTGGGAAGGCTTAGACAGCTAGGATGTTGGCTTAGAAGCAGCCATCATTTAAAGAAAGCGTAATAGCTCACTAGTCGAGTCGGCCTGCGCGGAAGATGTAACGGGGCTAAGCTATACACCGAAGCTGCGGCAATAACTTTTAGTTATTGGGTAGGGGAGCGTTCTGTAAGCCGTTGAAGGTGAGCTGTAAGGCTTGCTGGAGGTATCAGAAGTGCGAATGCTGACATGAGTAACGATAAAGGGGGTGAAAAACCTCCTC
This sequence comes from Vibrio sabulosilitoris, assembly GCF_055391395.1. Lineage (NCBI taxonomy): Bacteria > Pseudomonadati > Pseudomonadota > Gammaproteobacteria > Vibrionales > Vibrionaceae > Vibrio > Vibrio sabulosilitoris. Next base: position 423,724 of record NZ_AP029599.1, on the reverse strand, counting down.
GCCGGAAGACCAAGGGTTCCTGTCCAACGTTAATCGGGGCAGGGTAAGTCGACCCCTAAGGCGAGGCCGAAAGGCGTAGTCGATGGGAAACGGGTTAATATTCCCGTACTTCTTACAATTGCGATGGGGGGACGGAGAAGGCTAGGTGGGCCTGGCGACGGTTGTCCAGGTTCAAGTGCGTAGGCTTGAGAGTTAGGTAAATCCGGCTCTCTTTAAGGCTGAGACACGATGTCGAGCATCTACGGATGTGAAGTCATTGATGCCATGCTTCCAGGAAAAGCCTCTAAGCTTCAGATTGTAAGGAATCGTACCCCAAACCGACACAGGTGGTCGGGTAGAGAATACCAAGGCGCTTGAGAGAACTCGGGTGAAGGAACTAGGCAAAATGGTACCGTAACTTCGGGAGAAGGTACGCTCCTCGCGGTGAAGTCCCTTGCGGATGGAGCTATGGGGAGTCGCAGATACCAGGTGGCTGCAACTGTTTATTAAAAACACAGCACTGTGCAAAATCGTAAGATGACGTATACGGTGTGACGCCTGCCCGGTGCCGGAAGGTTAATTGATGGGGTTAGACTTAGGTCGAAGCTCTTGATCGAAGCCCCGGTAAACGGCGGCCGTAACTATAACGGTCCTAAGGTAGCGAAATTCCTTGTCGGGTAAGTTCCGACCTGCACGAATGGCGTAATGATGGCCACGCTGTCTCCACCCGAGACTCAGTGAAATTGAAATCGCTGTGAAGATGCAGTGTACCCGCGGCTAGACGGAAAGACCCCGTGAACCTTTACTACAGCTTGGCACTGAACATTGAGCCTACATGTGTAGGATAGGTGGGAGGCTTTGAAGCAAGTACGCCAGTATTTGTGGAGCCATCCTTGAAATACCACCCTTGTATGTTTGATGTTCTAACTTAGACCCCTTATCGGGGTTGAGGACAGTGCCTGGTGGGTAGTTTGACTGGGGCGGTCTCCTCCCAAAGAGTAACGGAGGAGCACGAAGGTGGGCTAATCACGGTTGGACATCGTGAGGTTAGTGCAATGGCATAAGCCCGCTTGACTGCGAGAATGACAATTCGAGCAGGTGCGAAAGCAGGTCATAGTGATCCGGTGGTTCTGTATGGAAGGGCCATCGCTCAACGGATAAAAGGTACTCCGGGGATAACAGGCTGATACCGCCCAAGAGTTCATATCGACGGCGGTGTTTGGCACCTCGATGTCGGCTCATCACATCCTGGGGCTGAAGTCGGTCCCAAGGGTATGGCTGTTCGCCATTTAAAGTGGTACGCGAGCTGGGTTTAGAACGTCGTGAGACAGTTCGGTCCCTATCTGCCGTGGGCGTTGGAAGATTGAAGGGGGCTGCTCCTAGTACGAGAGGACCGGAGTGGACGAACCTCTGGTGTTCGGGTTGTGATGCCAATCGCATTGCCCGGTAGCTAAGTTCGGAATCGATAACCGCTGAAAGCATCTAAGCGGGAAGCGAGCCCTGAGATGAGTCTTCCCTGATACTTTAAGTATCCTTAAGGGTTGTTCGAGACTAGAACGTTGATAGGCAGGGTGTGTAAGCGTTGTGAGGCGTTGAGCTAACCTGTACTAATTGCCCGTGAGGCTTAACCATACAACACCCAAAGGGTTTTGATGGACTCAAAGCTAAGAACTTTGAATGTGTATTAAGAACTTTTACAGCTTTCTAAATTAAACAAATTTGCTTGGCGACCATAGCGATTTGGACCCACCTGATTTCCATGCCGAACTCAGAAGTGAAACGAATTAGCGCCGATGGTAGTGTGGGGCTTCCCCATGTGAGAGTAGGACATCGCCAGGCTTTGAACATTATCTGTTTAAAGCGCTCTAGAGATAAGACTTTAAATAGACCACTGCGGAGTGGTAGTTCAGTTGGTTAGAATACCGGCCTGTCACGCCGGGGGTCGCGGGTTCGAGTCCCGTCCACTCCGCCACTTATTCAAAGACCTCGCTTCATGCGAGGTTTTTTTGAATCTAACGTATACTAGATTCAGTACAATTTTAGGGGTGTAGCTCCAATTGGCAGAGCAGCGGATTCCAAATCCGCGTGTTGGGAGTTCGAATCTCTCCACCCCTGCCATCTCTCAAAGCCTCGATCGAAAGATCGGGGCTTTTTGCGTTTCCAGAAGCGAGATCACTTCGTTGCGAGAGACGAGATTCGAGGGGGCGGGGTTCGGGGACGCTGCGCTTCGAGGAGCGAGGAGTTTGTGGGTGAAAAGAGTTTACCGTTCACACGTACTCTTATAACTGTCCTAGGCATTAGATAGAAGAAAGCCTAGCATTAAACCAATGCTGGGCTTTTTACGTTGTATGTAACTGTAAGTACAGAGGGAGTGTTGAACTGGCAATTATCCACCGTACCACTCGCTCCCCGTAGGGCGACAGCCCGTACTCGAACCTCGCTCCCTATAGAGAAGCGCGCATCCTCGCTTCTCGCAACGCAGTGATCTCGCCTCTCGCCTCTACTCCCCGTATGCTTTGAGCACTTCTTCAGCAAGAATTTCAATGCCTTTTTGCAGTTTGTCGTCGTCTTGGACGTAGTTCATGCGTAGGCATTGGTGGCTGTGTTGCCATTGTGATTCTTGGCCGATAAAGAAGTATTCGCCTGGGACGATTAATACGCCGCGCTCTTTCAGGCGTTTATATAGCTCCATGGTGGTGATCGGCAGTTGATCAAACCACAGCCAGAGGAAGATCGCGCCTTCGGGTTTGTGGATCTTAAAGCGAGGATCTTTGATGGCTTGTTGGAGAAGATCTATCGCGCGTTTGGACTTTTGCTGATAAAACGGCTTGATGATCTTAGTGCTAAGTTCGAGTAAATCGCCCTTCTCAATCATATGCTTGACGATAGCTGGTCCAACACTACCAGGTGATAGACTGATGATGCCATTCATATTAGTCAGTGCTTGTGTGATGGCTTCATTGGCGATAATGATGCCGCAGCGTACACCCGGTAGGCCGAGCTTAGACAGGCTCATGCATAAGATAGTGTTGTCATTCCAAAATGGCTGCACATCCTCAAAGATGATATTGGGGAAGGGTACGCCATAGGCATTATCGATAATCAGTGGGATATTGTTGTCGCGTGCCAGTTGGTCAAGGTGGATTATCTCCTCTTCCGTTAGCACGTTACCGGTTGGATTGGTTGGGCGCGACGCACAGATAGCGGCCACACTGTCGTCGACCTTTAATTGGTTAAAATCGACGTGATATTTGAATAGGCCATTATCTAATAGCTCAATCTCAGGCTTGTAAGACACAAAGATATCTTGATCGACCCCCGCATCACCATAGCCGATATATTCTGGCGCTAAAGGCAGCAAGATCTTTTTGTGTGAGCCATCCGGCTGCGTGCCAGCCAGAAGATTAAACAGGTAGAAAAAGCCACTCTGACTGCCGTTGGTGAGACTGATATTCTTGTCTGAGATATCCCAGCCATAGGTATCACGCAATAGCTTTGCCAAAGCTTGAATAAAACTATCTTTGCCTTGGGGGCCATCGTAATTGGCCATTGAGGCGACGAGATCACCACTGTCGAGTAGCTCTTGGCAGCTGGCATGAAAGTAATCGAGCATGGCAGGGATTTGGGCTGGGTTACCGCCACCGAGCATAATCGCCCCCGGCGTGCGTAGACCATCATTAAGGTCATCCATTAGCTGTGTAATACCTGAATACTGATTAAACTTTTCACCAAACTTCGAGAACTGCATTGACCGCCACCTGCCGGTTGATTAAACAACAAGAGATTGAAAATAACTCAATGAGCGGTCGAGTAAAAGTGTTTATCCAAAATAAAAGCCAGCTAAGACCAGCTGGCTTTTAAATCGATTTATCGACAGTTAGTGGCCAGTGTACACAACGAGCACTCTGTCCTCTTCATACTGACGCTCAAAGGCATAGTATTCACCCTGGTGACGAGTGATATGCGCGCCTTTAGCGACAGCGGGATGGCGTTTGCGGAACTCGCCAAGGGTTTGCCAGTGTTTTAGTAGGGTGGCTCTGTCGTCTTCGATTTGATCCCATGGCATTGGCAAACGGGTGCCTTGGTGCGAATCTGAGCCGGTCGGGCCAAAATCACGCGCGATCTCATCACCGTAATAGATTTGTACTGCGCCAGGGGCAAGCATCAGCGCATTAGCCGCTTTGTGCTGATCAGCGAAACTCTTGCTACGTGAGGCCCAGAATAGCGCTGTATCGTGTGACGATAGGTAGCTTAGGACATTGAATGTTTCGTCACTATTGATTGCCTTGGCGTAGCGCTGGTAGGCAGGATCGAGCTTGGCAAAACAGTCGAGTGCTTTTGGCGCGACGTCGGTTTGGAACTCGAAGTTGATGATCGAGTCGAAGCCGTTATCAAAGTAATCGCTTTTGATCACCGTATGGCCCCATACCTCGCCCGTCATCCAAAATGGCAAGTCATCTAGGGCTTTGTCTGGGTTGCTACGTTTCCATTCGACTAGCGCCTCACTACTGGCGTCTTTGAGTGCCTGCCATGCATCCATTTCAACATGTTTTGCGGTATCGATTCTAAATCCGTCGATGCCGTATTCGCGCACCCAATCGGACAGCCAGGTGATAAGATGTTCTCTTGGTGTTTTAAGATCATCGGTGGCCTTAGTGTCTTTGTTGAGATAAAAGTTAGGCAGCCCCGTTTTCACTTGCGATTCTGTTTTCAGGTCGGGCAAAAAGTTAAGCGACATGGTTCGGTCGTTGTATCCCGGTGCGTCGTAGTTGCCAATATCAGTACGCAGCCAGTCAGTCCCCCACCATTTGTTCCATGCCGCAGCATCATTGTACTTGATGTAGTCGTTAAAGCTGTGCCAACTCTGTCCTGGCCCAGGTTGCCAGTCGGTCCATTTGTCCCCGAGTATTTTTTTCGCCTCTTGGTCATCAAGGTAGAGCTGACCAAAACCAAATTCCTGCATGTCAGCTAAAGTGGCGTAGCCGGTGTGATTCATCACCACATCCCAGATCACACGAATCCCCTTTGAGTGCGCAGTATCAATAAACTCTCTCAACTCTTCTTCAGTGCCCATATTGGCATCGAGCTTGGTCCAGTCTTGGTGGTAATAGCCGTGGTAGCCATAGTGCTTAAAGTCACCATTGTTCCCACCACCGACCCAGCCATGGATTTGCTCAAGTGGTGAGGTTATCCAGAGTGCATTCACCCCGAGTGATTCGATATAGTCGAGCTTAGCGGTCAGTCCAGCTAGGTCGCCACCATGGAAGGTGCCAATTTCCTGCTCCCCATCCTGGGTACGGCCATAACTGTGGTCATTATCAGGATTACCATTGTAGAAGCGGTCGGTCATCACGAAGTAGACTGTAGCATTGTCCCAGCTAAAAGGCGTATCTTGATAGGTTTTCGCTTCTTCCAGTAACAATACACCTTGGTTCGTTGATGCGGCCTGCATGGTCACTTGGCCTTGGCTCACGGTAGCCTCTTGTCCAGACAGTGCATCTCTGACTAGAGTGCCATCGGCGAAGGTTTGGCTGACCTCTATGGTAGTCGGTTGGTCACTAGCAACTGGGCAGGTTGCCATTAGGTTGGTTTGCGGTTTGGGCTTAACCTTGATGGTCAGCTGATTGGTTTGTGGATTGAGAGCAAATTGGTAGGTGTTGGCCTTAAAGATGCGCAGTGGCAGATCAGAGTTTGAGGCGCAGTTATCCACCGCCATTGGGGTATTAAACTTAGCTCGGCTCAGCTCCGTGAGAGCATAGCTGCTGCCACATTTCGCCTCGATGGCGCTGATGGCGAGGTTGTACTGTCCTTTGTCAAAGTATTGCTCAGCGAACCACGTGCCATCTGAGTCTTGCTCAAAGGCGACCTGCTGATCGGCAACCGTAAGATAAAGCGTATCTTCAGAAGTCTGGCTGCATGCACTCAGTAGGGCGAACGAGCAAGCAATTATGGTTTTTCTCATTGTGTCTCTCCCTGTATAAACAGTTGGGTTATATCAACAATGAGCGGCTACAAACTGAGCTTTAAGACAAAAAAAGGGAAGCCGTAGCTTCCCTTTTTACTATTCTGAGTTTCGGATCTACTTCTGTAGTACCGAGATATCAGCAATCTGTAGGAACAGGTTACGTAGGTTGTTAAGCAGCGTGAGACGGTTTTTCTTCAGCGCCTCGTCATCTGCCATTACCATCACGTTATCAAAGAACGCGTCAACTGGCTCACGCAGGTCAGCCAGTTTGCTTAGGGCTTCTTGGTAGTTGCCGGTTGCAAATGCAGGCTCTAGCGCTTCAGTCATGACCTCAACGTTTTCTGCAAGCGTCTTCTCGGCATCCTCTTGCAATAGTGCAAGGTCGATGTCAGCCGCGAGCTCGCCGTCGAATTTCGCTAGGATGTTACCTACACGCTTGTTCGCAGCCGCTAGAGCTTCAGCAGCCTCTAGCTCACGGAAGTGGGAGACGGCTTTTACGCGCTGGTCAAAGTCAGCTGGTTTGGTTGGGCGACGAGCCAGTACCGCTTGGATGATGTCGACGCTAAAGCCAGCATCTTGATACCAAGCGCGGAAACGACCCAGCATAAACTCAATCACATCCTCTTCAACATTGGCATTGGTTAGCTTGTCACCAAACAGAGACTTCGCCTTGGCGATTAGCGCCGTCAGGTCGAGGTTGTAGCCGTTTTCAACGATGATACGCAGCACACCCAGAGAAGCACGACGCAGTGCAAATGGGTCAGAGCCCTTAGGTGCTTGGCCAATACCGAAGATACCCACGATGGTATCGAGCTTGTCGGCCATTGCTACCGCTGATGAGATGCCTGTGCTTGGTAGGTCATCACCTGCAAAGCGAGGCATGTACTGCTCGTAAAGCGCTAATGCAACTTGCTCGTCTTCGCCATCGTGCGTGGCGTAGTGCATGCCCATCACACCTTGGGTATCGGTAAATTCGAATACCATCGAGGTCATTAGGTCACACTTGGCAAGCAGGCCTGCGCGCTTTGATTTTTCAACGTCAGCGTCGATTTGCGCGGCGATGTAGCCAGCAAGTTCCGTGATACGATCTGTCTTGTCTTTGATGGTGCCAAGCTGCTTTTGGAAGATCGCTTGCTCAAGCTCAGGTAGACGGTCGATAAGCGGGCGCTTACGGTCAGTGTTAAAGAAGAATTCAGCATCCGCTAGACGTGGGCGTACAACCTTCTCGTTGCCTTCAATAACATGGCGAGGCTCTTTTGACTCGATGTTAGAAACAAAGATGAAGTTCGGTAGTAGCTTCTTGTTGTCATCGTAGACTGGGAAGTACTTTTGGTCACCCTTCATGGTGTAAACCAGCGCCTCAGAAGGAACTTTTAGGAACTCTTCTTCAAACTTCGCCGTTAGAACAACCGGCCATTCAACCAAAGAAGTCACTTCTTCAACTAGGTCGTCTTCTAGGTCAGCCACGCCGCCAACCGCTGCAGCGGCTTTTTGAGAGTCAGCGAGGATAATGGCTTTACGCGCTTCGTAATCCGCCATCACTTTACCGCGTTCTTCTAGGATCGCTGGGTATTGCTCGGCTGAATCAATCGTGAACTCCTGCTCACCCATAAAGCGGTGACCACGGATAGTGCGGCTTGATGCAACGCCTAGGATCTCACCCTCGATAAGGTCAGCGCCCATTAGCATGGTTAGGGTTTTCACTGGACGAATAAATTGCGTCGTCTTGTTACCCCAGCGCATTGGTTTTGCGATCGGCAGGTTAGCAAGTGCTTTAGCTGCAAGGTCTACCACGATTTCAGATGTCGCTTGGCCTTTCACTTCTTGTTTAAACAGCAGCCACTCGCCCTTGTCTGTCACGAGACGCTCAGCTTGCTCTACTGTGATGCCATTACCACGAGCCCAACCTTGCGCTGCTTTGGTTGGATTGCCATCGGCATCGAACGCCACAGAAACTGCAGGACCACGTTTTTCAACCACTTTGTCGGCTTGGCCTTCGGCAAGACCGGCCACCTTAAGCGCTAGACGACGAGGAGCCGCGTACCATTTCACACCCTCGTGTGCTAGGTCTGCACCTTTTAGCTCAGCTTCGAAGTTTGCTGCGAACGCTTCTGCTAGAGTACGAAGCTGCGTTGGTGGTAGCTCTTCAGTACCTAGTTCAATTAGAAATTCTTTTGCCATGATTACTTTTCCTCGTCCTTTTTCAGCTCTTCTTTTTTCAGCATTGGGAAGCCTAGAGCTTCACGTGATGCGTAGTAGGCTTCTGCAACCGCTTTGGTTAGGTTGCGGATACGAAGGATATAACGCTGGCGCTCGGTTACCGAGATCGCTTTACGCGCATCAAGAATGTTGAATGCGTGCGCTGCTTTCAGAATGCGCTCGTAAGCTGGAAGAGGAAGAGGTTTTTCTAGCTCTAGAAGCTGTTTGGTTTCCTTTTCACACTGATCGAAGTAAGTGAATAGGAAATCGACGTCTGCGTGCTCAAAGTTGTAGGTTGATTGCTCAACTTCGTTTTGGTGGAAGATGTCGCCATAGGTTACCTTGTTGCCATCTGGGGCGATGTTCCACACAAGATCGTAAACAGAGTCGACTTCTTGAATGTACATTGCCAGACGCTCGATGCCGTAAGTGATCTCGCCCGTTACTGGTTTGCACTCAAGACCACCAACTTGCTGGAAGTAAGTAAACTGAGTCACTTCCATGCCGTTAAGCCATACTTCCCAACCAAGACCCCATGCGCCTAGCGTTGGGTTTTCCCAGTTGTCTTCAACGAAGCGAATATCGTGCACTAGCGGGTCGATACCAAGTACCTCTAGAGAGCCAAGGTACAACTCTTGAATGTTGTCTGGAGACGGTTTTAGAGCTACCTGGAACTGATAGTAGTGCTGCAGACGGTTCGGGTTTTCACCGTAGCGACCATCGGTCGGACGACGAGAAGGTTGAACGTATGCCGTAGACATTGGCTCTGGGCCAAGTGCACGTAGACATGTCATTGGGTGAGAGGTGCCAGCACCTACTTCCATATCTAGCGGTTGAACAATGGTACAACCATTTTGTGCCCAGTAATCCTGCAGCGCGAGGATCATTCCCTGGAAGGTTTTGATATCGAATTTTTGCATAGTCAGGTTCGCGCGATTGTTGTAAAAGTATAAAAATAACCTCTGATTATACCCAGATAATCCTTGTGCGAGTAGGGCTAATCTTGACTATTTCATCGCCAGTGGCAGCGGATAAGAAAAAAAGACGGCGATAGCGATAAGGTTTTTCCTAAAAGGGAATTTTGCACTTGTGATTTTGCCAAGAGGTGATTAAAATCCGTGCCATCTTTGGGGAGTAGCTTACCGCGCTAAGACGCCTGTCTAAATCGGTTCGTTCGTCAACATAATTGGTGCAAAATCACCATGGCGTTCGAGACTCATCATCCACCGATGAGTTTAGCAAGACCTTAGATAAATCATCACGAACCGGGGTGGGGCGTGAGGTTTGTCTATGGTTGTTATTTACCCTGCCCCTGTGAGCATTTCGTGAGCGTTCTAGCAATTTCAATTACCTCGGTTGCCCTTGCTGAAATTGGCGATAAAACCCAACTGTTATCGCTGCTTCTGGCGAGCCGTTACCGTAAACCTGTGCCGATCATTGCGGCGATTTTCTTAGCCACCATTGCTAATCATGCCCTAGCCGCTTGGCTGGGTGTAGTCGTGGCGGACTATTTGTCACCTGAGCTTCTCAAATGGGTAGTGGCAGCGAGTTTTCTTGCCATGGCAGGTTGGATCTTGATCCCAGATAAGCTTGATGATGAGACCATCTCTAACCGCGGTCCCTTTGTTGCCTCGTTTGTGGCGTTTTTTATCGCTGAGATTGGTGACAAGACTCAGATTGCGACCTCCATTCTCGGTGCGCAGTACTCAGATGCCCTGACTTGGGTCGTGCTCGGTACCACGATCGGTATGCTGCTCGCCAACGTGCCGGTGGTACTGATTGGCAAATTGTCGGCTGACAAACTGCCGCTTGACCTGATCCGTAAGATCACCGCACTGCTGTTTTTGGGCTTGGCCGTCGCTGCCGCCTTTTTCTAAACACTATTAGGCATAGCTCCTGTTTATCGGTGTAAAAGGCGTGATGGTCGACATATTAGTTTCATCCATCTCATGCTAACTTTTAATCAGTGACAGACAGCCGGAGGGCAGGAGCATGCTTACTCGTTATATGGGGATGACCCCAAAAAGTCAGAGTTATCTCTTCACATTTGGGCTAGCGATTACCCTGTTGGGGATGGTCTTGACGGATATGTGGCTACCTATGGTCGCAGGCGCATTCATCCTGACTGCTTTGACAGTGGAATCATGGATTCGCGTGGCGCACATTATCCCGATGCATAAGGAGATGCGGTCGATGCAAAAGCAGCTTAACGCGCTGCAGTCACAAGTGAGAGGGATAGAGTTCGACGACTGAGTCGACAAAGGTTAGGGCTGCCTAGGGCAGCCTCATTTATTCAAGGCCCTTTTTAATCAGGTACTGATATGGCAGTTGTTCCGTTTGCGCGGCGATCAACTGGTGGTCCATAAAGCGACAAAAGCTTGGTATGTCGCGCGTGGTTGAAGGGTCATCCGCGCTCACCAGCAGTACCTCTCCATCTTGCATATTTCGAATTGTCTTCCTGACCATCATCACGGGCTCTGGGCAGCGCAAACCTTGCGCCTCTAGGGTTTGATTGGCCTTGTTGGGATCGAAAGTCATCTGTGTATTACACCTCTTCTGGCTTAAGCGCCCATCATACTCGCGATCAAAAAAGATTCAATATCACCTTGGCAAACCCAAGATTATAGCTTAACTTAAGTTAACAAGTTGATAACAAATGGAGCCTTGTTATGCTGTCGACGATGGAGCGATTATCCGTTTATTCGGTATTGTGTGTGATTTCAATCTGCAGTCTTTTGTTGCAAATGGATCAGGATGTGTCTCTGCTCCCAGTGAGCGCGTTTTTTGGCTCAGTTGCCGGGATTTGGATAGAGGCACAAGGGCTGGATGCAAGCCAAGATCAGGCGAAAGACAATTAAGGCCTAATATCAAGGCCCGATATCAAGGCACAGTACCGTAAAAATGCTGATTTGTTTTGAAGTCAAATAATCTCCGTTAATCTCCAGTTTTCTTGGGCTTCCCCGCTGAAAGGCGGGATTTTTTTTGTCTGAATACAGGTAAACTGTATCGATTTATTGGGTGGATGAGGAAGAGTAATGGAGCTCGAAGAGGTATATCGACGCGATCTGAACCTGCTGGTGGCGCTGCGGGTATTGATTGAAGAGAGCAGTGTGAGCAAAGCCGCAACTAGACTAAATATGAGTCAGTCGGCGATGAGTCGAGTATTGGGCAGACTACGCGAACTACTTGATGATCCTCTTTTCACGCGTCAAGGACAGCGATTAATTCCGACCCAAAAAGCGCTTGAGCTTGATGCTCGCCTTGGCGAGCCACTCGAATCGCTGCGTCAGTTGCTTTCACCGAGTGAGTTTTACCCGCGTGATTGCGATCAGACGTTCACTATCGCCACCACCGATTACGCGATGCAGACTATCTTGCCGTTTGCCTTACCGCGTATCTATCAAGAAGCCCCTTTGGTATCGTTTAATTTCTTGCCTCTACAACATGACCGCTTGGTGGATCAGCTTACTTATGAAGGGGCAGACCTAGCGATCTGTCGCCCAACTGGGCCGGTGGAACCACTACAAAGTGAGATATTAGGTAAAGTCGGGGTTTTGTGCTTGCTGAGTAAGCAGCACCCTCTGGCGAACAAAGAGATGACGCTGGCAGAGTACCTTGAGTGCCCACACGCCATGATAGCGATTAGTGATGGGGTCAAGGCCCTGATCGATCAAGCGCACGTGGGGATGTCACCACCTAAAATGGTGCTGCGCGCCTATCATTTAGAAGCGGCGCTAGCGATCGTCGATACCATGCCATTGATCATTACCGTACCCGCTGATTTGGCTTACTTAGTGGCCGAGCGCTACGACCTAGTGGTGAAGCCGCTGCCATTTGCCTTTACACCATTCGATTACTCAATGATCTGGCACCCACGCTGTGAACACTCGCCAGCACAAAAATGGCTGCGTGATACCGTCAAGGAGGAGTGTGGCCGCTTGATTGCTAAACGCATTGAGGATATCGGCCTTAAATAAAGGCAGAGGCGAGAGTCGAGAAGCGAGAATCGAGGAAATTACCGCGCGTGATGTGTACCCGCACCTTTTTCTAAGGTTCGAGGTGCGGGGACGGGCGTTGCCCTGCGGGGAGCGAGGAGTTCAGAGCGTGTTGTGAGGCTGTCGTCTACCGGAAGGCAAGATAATGGGAACAGGGATACAAGGTATATTTAATTGATGGGGAACGAGAAATCATAGCGAACTATAAACTCCTCGCTACTCGGAACGCAGTGTAACCCGCCCCTCGCCCCTTAAAAAAAAGCCGAGCATTGTTGCTCGGCTTCGTTTTCAGTAAGAATGTCAGACTTATAGCTTGATCACAACACGACCTGTTACTTGGCCGTTGGTGATGTCTTCGGCGTATTTTGATGCTTGCTCTAGTTCGACTTCAGTACAGGCTTGCTCGAAGAAGCTCTCAGGTAGTAGCTCAACCAGTTTTTCCCATGCCGCAATGCGTTTGTCGGTTGGGCACATGACTGAATCGACACCTTGTAGGCGCACGTTACGCAGGATAAATGGCATCACAGTGGTCGGCAGATCAAAACCGCCAGCAAGACCACAGGCGGCAACTGTGCTGTTGTAGTCCATTTGTGCCAGTACTTTGGCCAGTACCTTGCTACCCACAGTATCAACGGCACCCGCCCAAATCTGCTTTTCGAGTGGACGTGCTGGCTCTTCAAACTCGCTACGATCGATGACGCGTGCTGCGCCGAGTTTTTCTAGTAGTGGACCGTTTTGCTCAAGACGACCAGTGACGGCTGCGACCTTGTAGCCTAGCTGTGCTAGCAGGGTGACTGCCACAGAGCCAACACCACCACTCGCACCGGTCACAAGCACTTCACCGTCTTCTGGCTTCACGCCACCATCAAGTAGCGCTTGGACACACAGCATGGCGGTAAAGCCTGCAGTACCGACCATCATGGCTTTTTTGCTGTCGAGACCGGTTGGTAGTGGAACCAACCAATCGGCTTTTAGACGTGCGCGCTGCGCCATACCACCCCAATGGTTCTCACCGACACCCCAACCTGTGAGCACGACTTTATCACCAGGTGCGTAGCGGTTGTCGTCAGAGCTCACGACTGTACCGGCAAGGTCAATGCCTGGCACCATAGGGAAATTACGAATGATTTTTCCTTTGCCCGTGATAGCCAAACCATCTTTGTAGTTCAGCGATGAGTAATCGACATCGATCAGTACCTCACCCTCTGGCAGCTGACTCTCGTCGATTTGCTGGATTGAGGCGACAGTACGTTTTTCTTCTTGATTCAGGAGTAGGGCATTAAACATTGAGGTTCTCCAATTAAATTCGCTCAGGAAACGAGGTGAGTATAGTCACATCTCATCTATGAATAAAATGAAACCTTTACATTAAGTCTATGCATATTAGTCATGATTGTGGCTAATATCAGGGTCAATAAAAAAGCCAGTCGATGGACTGGCTTTTGAGTTTAGGACAAAAAGAACTGATAGGATGGATTATCGGTCTCATCTTTACACTGATAACCTAACTCCCGGAGGTGGGCTGAGAAACGCGACAGATCCGCCTCTTCCAGCTCAAAGCCACACAGCACCCGCCCATAGTCGGCACCATGATTGCGATAGTTAAATAGGCTGATGTTCCAATGCGTGCCAAGGGTGCTGAGGAACTTAAGTAGCGCCCCAGGATATTCTGGGAACTCAAAGCTGTATAAGCGCTCTTTCAGAGGCTTGGAGGGCTTGCCGCCTATCATGTAACGAATGTGCAGTTTAGCCATCTCGTCATCGGATAAGTCAACCACGGGGTAGCCGCCTTCTCGCAGGTCATGAATAATGCTCTCGAGCTCCTCTTGACCGCCTTGCAGGCGCACACCAACAAAGATGTTGGCCAGGTCGTCTTGGTTGTAGCGGTAGTTAAACTCGGTCACCGCTCGCCCACCAATCAAGTTACAAAACTCGAAGAAGGCACCCTGACGCTCAGGGATGGTCACCGCGAGTAAGCCTTCGCGTTTCTCACCCAGCTCGCAGCGCTCTGATACGTAGCGCAGGCCATGGAAATTGGTGTTTGCCCCAGACAGCACCGTGCCGAGGTTTTTGCCACGCAGCTGGTTTTGCTCAGCGAACTTTTTCAGTCCCGCCAGTGCCAGTGCTCCAGAGGGCTCGGCGATCGCGCGCGTGTCCTCGAAAATATCCTTCACCGCCGCGCAGATCTCATCGCTTGAGACCGCCACGTGGCCGTCGATGTATTCCTGACACAGGCGGAAGGTCTCTTCACCAATACGTTTAACCGCGACACCGTCAGCAAACATGCTGACTTGATCGAGCACTACCGGCTCACCGGCATCCAATGCGGCTTTTAGGCATGAGGAGTCCTCAGGCTCAACTGCAATCACCTTGATCTCCGGCATCAGTTGTTTCACCAAAACGGCAACACCGGCAGCAAGACCGCCGCCGCCGACAGGAACAAAGATATAGTCCAGATGACCATTTTGCTGCAGCATCTCCATACCAATCGTGCCCTGTCCTGCGATCACCAGTGGGTGATCAAACGGTGGCACAAAGGTGTAACCATGCAGCTCTGAGAGTCGCTCTGCTTCGGCCTTGGCTTCATCGAAGTTGCTGCCATGCAGTACTACCTCGCCACCAAAACTTCGCACCGCATCGACCTTGATGTCCGGTGTGGTTTTGGGCATCACAATAATGGTCTTGATGCCAAGCTTAGTGCCTGACAGTGCCATGCCCTGAGCGTGGTTGCCGGCTGATGCGGCGATCACGCCAGCGCCTTTTTGCTCCTCAGAAAGGCTTGCGACCATATTGTAGGCCCCGCGCAATTTAAATGAGTGCACTGGCTGGCGGTCTTCACGCTTGAGCTGCACCTGGTTATGGATCCGTGCAGCTAGGCGTGGCATGTCCTGTAGCGGCGTTACTGTCGCCACTTCATAAACTGGGGCTCTGAGGATCTGGCGCAGATAATCTGCACCAGTAAACTGAGTGAGGGTCATTGGCTAACCCTCTAGTTTAGAGCGATCTCGCACGGCACCTTTATCGGCACTGGTCGCCATGCTTGCGTAAGCTTTTAGAGCCAGTGATACCGTGCGCTCGCGATCGGCTGGTTGCCAGCCAAGTTGATCCTGTTTCGCGCGGCGTTCAGCCAGCTCTTGCTCAGCTACCTCAAGCAAGATGGTGCGATTAGGGATATCGATAGCGATAATGTCGCCATCTTTCACCAGACCAATAGTGCCGCCATTTGCCGCCTCAGGTGACGCGTGGCCAATCGATAGCCCAGATGTGCCGCCAGAGAAGCGTCCATCAGTCAGCAGTGCACACTCTTTGCCCAGCCCCATCGATTTTAGATAGGTGGTTGGGTAGAGCATCTCTTGCATGCCAGGACCGCCTTTTGGACCCTCGTAGCGGATCACCACCACATCACCGGCTTTCACCTTACCACCGAGAATGCCATCCACCGCATCCTCTTGGCTCTCAAATACCACTGCCGGGCCAGTAAACTTGAGAATGCTCTCATCAACACCAGCGGTTTTGACGATACAGCCATCAAGGGCAATATTGCCTTTAAGCACCGCCAGACCACCGTCTTGGCTGTAGGCGTTTTCTTTGGTGCGGATACAACCGTTCTCACGATCATCATCCAGGCTATCCCAGCGACAGTCTTGCGAGAAGGCTTCGGTGGTGCGAATGCCAGCAGGACCTGCGCGGTAGAACGACTTCACCTCTTCGGATTGAGTTAGCATGATGTCGTATTGCGCCAGCTGCTCTTCCCAAGTCAGGCCGAGCACGGTTTTTGATTGATTGTTCAATAGGCCCGCGCGGTCCAGTTCACCCAAGATACCCACGACGCCGCCAGCGCGGTGGACATCTTCCATATGGTATTTCTGGGTTGAGGGTGCGACCTTACATAAGTTCGGCACGCGGCGAGACATCTGGTCGATATCCTGCATATCGAAGTTAACGCCACCCTCTTGCGCCGCAGCAAGTAGGTGCAGCACGGTGTTGGTTGAGCCGCCCATGGCGATATCGAGAGCCATCGCGTTCTCAAACGCCTCTTTGGTCGCGATATTGCGCGGTAGTGCGGTCACATCATCTTGCTCGTAGTAGCGCTTGGTCAGCTCGACGATACGCTTACCGGCGTTAACAAACAGCTCTTTACGATCAGCGTGGGTCGCCAGCATTGAGCCGTTACCAGGCTGAGACAAACCTAGCGCCTCGGTGAGGCAGTTCATCGAGTTAGCGGTGAACATCCCTGAGCATGAGCCGCACGTAGGGCACGCTGAGCGCTCAATCTGCTCACTTTGCTCATCTGAGACCGTCGGGTCGGCGCCCTGCATCATGGCATCAACCAGGTCGAGCTTGATGATCTGATCCGATAGCTTGGTTTTACCCGCTTCCATCGGGCCACCAGAGACAAAGATCACGGGAATATTCAGGCGCATTGATGCCATCAGCATTCCTGGGGTGATCTTATCGCAGTTTGAGATACACACCATCGCATCGGCGCAGTGTGCATTGACCATGTACTCGACCGAGTCGGCAATCAGTTCACGCGAAGGCAGCGAGTAGAGCATGCCGCCGTGACCCATTGCAATGCCATCATCGACGGCAATGGTATTAAATTCTTTGGCGATACCACCAGCGGCTTCAATCTCTTGCGCCACCAGTTGACCAAGATCTTTTAGGTGAACGTGACCTGGAACGAATTGTGTGAATGAGTTGACCACGGCAATGATCGGCTTGCCAAAGTCTTCATCTTTAACCCCAGTCGCGCGCCACAGTGCTCGTGCCCCTGCCATGTTGCGGCCGTGGGTGGTGGTGGCTGATCTATATTTAGGCATGTCCTTATCCCTCTCTTATGCTTCTGGGTATACGTAATCGAGCCAGCTCCACTTGTCTTCAGTGGTGCCGTTGAATAGACCAAAATAGGCCTCTTGCAGCTCTTTGGTGATTGGGCCGCGTTTGCCGCAACCGACTTCAATCTTATCGATGGTGGATACCGGAACCACCTCGGCGGCAGTACCGGTCATAAACACCTCATCAGCAAGGTACAGAGCTTCACGTGCAATATTAGCTTCGCGCACCTCATAGCCACGGTCACGCGCGATGGTCATGATCGAGTCGCGAGTGATGCCCGGCAGGATTGCGCTGGTGGCTGGTGGTGTGGTGATCACACCATCTTTAATCACAAAGATATTCTCGCCTGCGCCTTCAGAAAGGTAGCCATCAACACTCAGTGCAATGCCTTCATCATAGCCATGACGACGCGCTTCACCGCCAACTAGGAGCGATGACAGGTAGTTACCGCCAGCCTTGGCTGCAGTTGGGATGGTGTTTGGCGCGGCGCGGTTCCAGCTTGAGATCATCGCGTCCACACCTTTTTCCAGAGCTTCTTCGCCTAAGTATGAACCCCAAGGGAAGGCGGCGATGATCAGGTCCATCTCAGTATCCACAGGTGGACACACCCCTAGACCCACATTGCCGACAAAACCCAGTGGACGGATATAAGCGCTCTCTAGCTTGTTTTGGCGCAAGGTTTCACGCGTTGCTTCCATGATCTCCTCGATGGTGTACGGGATCGGGAAGCGGTAGATTTTAGCCGAATCTTTAAGGCGTTGCGCGTGTTCGCGATGGCGGAAGACAATCGGTCCCTTTGGTGTGTTGTAGCAGCGCACGCCCTCAAAGACAGAGGTGCCGTAGTGCATTGCGTGGGTCAAAACGTGGACATTGGCCTCTGCCCACGGAACCATTTCGCCATTAAACCAGATGTAATCAGCTGTTTTTGTCGCCATTGTTGCCTTCCTTATGCATTAACTCGTTGTTGTAGGTTGTTGTTCGGCAGTTCGTTATTATTGATTTTGATAACGTCGACGCTGATGACATCCCACAGTTTTTCAATTTGGTTGGTTAGAAATGAGATTGGTCGATCGCTATCGACGATAATCTCAACACTTGCAATCTTACTATCGTGGTTCTGGGTACCCGCAACCTGCTTAACCACAAAGCCACGGTGGCGCACGATGCGAAGAACACGTTCAAGCAGTACCGGTTTGTCGTCTGCCTTAATATCTAATAAATATCTTTCCATTAGGTGTTCTCCAACATATCGCTATTTGATGCGCCCGGTGGAACCAAGGGCCACACATTCTCTTCTTCATCAATCAACACATGCAGCAGGTATGGCGTTTTGCTCTCTAGCATCTCTTTGAGCGCAGGCTCTACCTCTTGCTTACAGGTGATGGTTTTACCCGGAATATCGAAGGCCTTCGCCAGCATGACGAAATCTGGGTTGTCATCAAGGATGGTTTCGCTATGGCGGCCATCAAAGAACAGCGATTGCCACTGACGTACCATGCCAAGGCGCTGGTTGTTGATCAGCACCATCTTGACCGGAATTTGGCGACGTTTTAGCGTGCCAAGCTCTTGCACGTTCATCATGAACGAGCCATCACCTGAGATAAGGATTGACTGATCATCTGGCCGTGCAACCGCCGCGCCCATCGCTGCAGGCAGGCCAAAGCCCATGGTGCCAAGCCCTGCTGAGGTAATGAAGTTTTGTGGCTCACGCGGCTGAATGTGCTGCGCAGCCCACATTTGATGCTGACCAACATCGGTCGAGACCATCGAGGTATCTGGCATCATATCGGACAGTTGCTTCAGCAACAGCGGTGCGTAGATCGGCTCACCCGGGTGGTCGTAGCGCCATTTGAAGCCGCTGCGCAGGCTCTCGGTGTGGTGCAGCCATGGGGCAATGTCGTGCTCCAGGTGCAACTGAGGCAAGATCTCGCGGATATCACCACGCAGCGCCGCATGGGCATGGCGCAGCTTATTGATCTCTGCCGCATCGATATCGATGTGGATCACGTGCGCGTTAGGCGCAAACGTGTCGAGCTTGCCAGTCACACGGTCATCAAAGCGCGCGCCGACGACAATCAGTAGGTCACACTCTTGCACCACTAGGTTAGCAGCCTTGGTGCCGTGCATGCCCAGCATGCCCAAGTAGTGAGGATCGTGTCGCTCGACGGTGCCAAGTCCTTTTAGAGTGCTCACCGATGGCATAGGGTTTTGCTCAAGGAATTGACGCACCGTATCGGTTGCGTGTGCAAGCTGCACACCACCGCCAACGTACAGTACTGGGCGCTTTGCTTCGCGAATCAGGGCGTTGGCCAGACGGTAGGTCTCTGGCGCTGGAACAGGGAACGGAAGGTGTTCGAACTCTGGGAGGATTTCAATAGGTGCTTCGGCAAGTTGAACATCTTTGGCGATATCAACAATCACAGGGCCAGGTCTGCCAGTTTTGGCTACCTCGAACGCCTCTGAAAGCGTAGGGGCGAGATCTTCAATGTCAGTCACCAGGTAGCTGTGCTTGGTACAAGCAAGCGACATACCAATCACATCCATCTCTTGGAAGGCGTCGGTGCCGATGTGTGAGCTGGCGACCTGCCCTGTGATGGCGACCATCGGGATTGAGTCCAAAAACGCATCAGCAAGACCGGTGACCAGGTTGGTCGCACCAGGTCCTGAGGTGGCCATACACACAGCGACATCTTGGCTGGCTCGTGCCATGCCGATGGCCGCCATCGCAGCGCCTTGCTCGTGGCGACACAAGATGTGTTCAACACCACCATCATACAAGGCATCGTAGATTGGCATGATGGCCCCACCTGGGTAACCAAACACGGTCTTGATACCTTGCTGCTTTAATGCGGATACAACTAACTCTGCTCCAGTCATTGTGATCCTCCGTTTATCGCTTCATTGCGATGAGCTTCTTGCATGCACATCATGTGCGCTCCCATTGTTCCATGTCACTCAAATGATTGAGTTTTTACGTCTTCATAGTGTAAAAAACCCCCGGACTTTTCAGTGCGGGGGTTTTTTTTAATCTGTGGCTATCTCTCGTCCACTCGACCCCGCGCGGTATCCATAATGACCACGATAATCAGGGCTAGCAGAGTGTTAACGGCGAAGATAGTTTTCATTACTTAATTTTGCTTAAGATTTTACGTCTGTACCTAGTGGTAACATACAAAACTGTTAAATGACAAGCAAAACCTCATTCTTTTTTCACATTCATCAACTAACTCCACACGCTATATAACAGAGTAATCATTTCAAACATATCCGATCTGTAGATTAAAAATCTAATTACTTGGGGATCTGTAATGAGTTTAGCCATTATTTTCAGCCGAGCTAGTGTGGGAGTCGAGGCACCATTGGTGACTGTCGAGGTACACATTAGCAATGGGATGCCAGGATTTTCTCTGGTGGGGTTAGCAGAAACTACCGTCAAAGAAGCCAAAGATAGGGTACGCAGCGCGATCATTAACTCTAACTTTACCTTTCCAGCCAAACGTATCACGGTTAACTTGGCGCCCGCTGATTTGCCCAAAGAGGGAGGCCGGTTTGATTTGCCGATCGCGTTGGGGATTTTGGCTGCATCCGAGCAGATCCCGATGAGCCTGTTAGCGGAGCGGGAGTTTCTCGGCGAGCTAGCACTATCAGGAGAGCTACGCGCAGTCAAAGGGGTATTGCCTGCTGCACTGGCCGCAAGGCAGCTAAAGCGCAGCTTGATTGTGCCGCACTGTAATGGCGACCAAGCGGCCTTGGTCGATAAGCATCAACACTACTCAGCACAAAGCCTGGTTGAGGTCTGTGCTGAGCTTTGCGGTCAGCAGAGCCTGGGGTTACATCAAACTACCGATGCCAAGCCATGCGAAAACCACTCGCGAGACTTGCGCGATATCATCGGTCAGCAGCAGGGCAAAAGAGCGCTCGAGATCGCAGCAGCGGGTGGTCACAACCTGCTTTTCCTTGGTCCTCCTGGGACAGGCAAGACCATGCTGGCCTCACGGCTGTGCGATCTGCTGCCTGAAATGAGCGTTCAAGAGGCGATGGCCACAGCCTCGATTGCTTCACTGACACAGCAAGAAATCAATCAGTACAATTGGCGCAAGCGGCCATTTCGCGCGCCTCACCATTCAAGCTCGATGGCGGCGCTTGTGGGGGGAGGGAGTATTCCTCGCCCTGGTGAGATTTCATTAGCGCACAATGGTTTACTCTTTCTCGACGAGATGCCCGAGTTCGAGCGTAAGGTGCTCGATTCCCTGCGAGAGCCACTTGAGTCAGGGGAGATCGTTATCTCGCGTGCACAGGGGAAAACACGTTTCCCTGCTCGTTTTCAACTGATTGGTGCGCTTAATCCAAGCCCGACGGGCTACTATGAGGGCAATCAAGCAAGGGCCAACCCACAGGTGATCCTGCGGTATTTGAATCGGCTCTCGGGCCCCTTGCTCGACCGATTCGATATGTCGCTTGAGATCCCCTTGCTGCCGAAAGGTATGCTGGCAGAAGGTGGTGAGCGAGGTGAGGCGACAGAGGTGGTTAGAGAGCGGGTGAGTATTGCTCGCCAATCGATGCACCAACGAGGGGGGAAAATTAACGCTTTGCTTGGCTCGCGTGAGATTGAGCGTCACTGCCCCCTTGCGCGAATAGATGCGGAGTTTTTAGAGGCCGCGTTGCATCGCCTTGGCTTGTCTATTCGCGCCTATCACCGAATTATAAAAGTGGCTCGAACTATCGCCGACCTTGCAGGAGAGGCCGAGATTGCTCGCCCTCATTTGGCGGAAGCGTTGGGTTATCGCGCCATGGACAGGCTACTGAAACAGTTGATTGAGCAAACTACTTAATTCAAGCGCAAGATATCAGACCATTAAAACAGAGGCTTACATCCAAGTGACGGATTTGTATAATTGAGCAGCGTTTATTTCATCCGTCTTTGTCGAAGGTCGTTTTTCTCATGCTTGCCCACCTACTTCTGGTCCTCAATATCACTCTGGTGGTGATCAACAGTGCAGTTTGTTCGGTGCTGATTTGTATTATCGCCATCTTTAAGCTGTTGCTACCAACGGCGTCATTAAAGGCAAAGGGGACGGCGCTGGCGAATCGTATGATGTGGCTATGGGCGAGCGTCAATGCGGCTATCCTCTCGCTATCGAATCGAGTTGAGTGGGATGTCGAGAGCGTTGAAGGATTGCATAAGGATGGTTGGTATCTGATGATCAGTAATCATCTGAGCTGGACTGATATTGTGGTGCTGTGTTGCGTCTTTAAAGATCAGATCCCAATGCCAAAATTCTTCCTCAAGCAACAACTCCTCTATGTGCCGTTCATTGGTATGGCGTGCTGGGCGTTGGATATGCCCTTTATGCGTCGTTATTCACGCGACTACTTGCTGCGTCATCCAGAAAAGCGTGGTGAAGATTTAGCCACCACGCGCCGCTCGTGTGCCAAGTTCCAGCACACACCGACCACAGTGGTTAACTATGTTGAAGGGACGCGCTTTACCCAAGAGAAGCAGCGCTCTAGTCGTGGAGACTATCAGTACCTACTGGCACCGAAGTCAGGCGGTATCGCCTACACGCTGGCGGCGATGGGGGAGCAGTTTGATAATATTATCGATGTGACGATCGCCTACCCCAAAAACCCTAACCAACCCTTTAAAGAGATGCTAATGGGCAAGATGCGCAAGATTGTCGTGCGGGTTGATGTGTTGCCCCTTGATGAGCAGGTGACGGGGGATTACTTCAATGACAAGCCATACAAGCGTCAGTTCCATCATTGGCTGTCACAGCGCTGGGCGCGTAAAGATAAGTTGCTTGCAGAGATCCACCAAGCTGAGCAAAAACAATAAAAAAGAGGGGGCAGCCAATGCTCCCCCCTCTTTTTTTTATTTCTTTGATTACTTAGTCACTAGGTAGTTGACTAGCTCAATGTACTCATCAATCGATGACACGCTGCCTGATTCGACCATGTAGATGTTGCTGACGATCACTGCTGGTACGCCGCGTAGGCCGCTGTCTCTAAATTGCTTATCAAAGCGACGCGTCATTGAATCAACCGCAAAACCATTAAAGGTGGCGTCGAACTTTTTGCCATCAATACCCTCGTCAACGAAGATCTGACGCAGCTCGTCGTCATCACGTGGTGGCTGGTTGAGGTTATGGATGCGGTTGAACATGACCGGTGCCATCTGCTTTTCCACCTTAAGCGCCAGCATGGTCGCGTAGGCCTTGCTCATTGATGGGCCCATTGCACCGCCCATAAACGACACGTGGTTCTTGTTCAGTTTGATGCCCTCAGGAAGCTCAGACTTTAGCTGAGTGACCACCGGCTCAAACTGATAACAGTGTGGGCAGTAGAATGAGAAGAACTCGTTGACGACTGGCTTCGATGATTTCTCAAGGTCCAACACCGTGTAGTGGGTTCCTTCCTTGAAATTAGCGGCGTTTGCCGAGATGCTGACTAGAATTGTGGCAAACAGTGCCATTAGTTTTTTCATTATTTTCTCCATTTTTTACCACTGAGGCATCAGAGACAGTGGGGCTTCCTCTAATGCCGCAATTTGCTCTTTAAAGGCGAGTACCTGATTTTCCCAGTACTTTGGCTCATTAAACCATGGGAAGGCAAGCGGGAACGCAGGGTCGTGCCATCGCTTTGCAAGCCAAGCCATATAATGCACCATCCGTAGACCACGTAAAGGCTCAATTAGTTTCAGCTCTGCTTGATTAAAATCGCTAAATTCCTGATAGGCCTCCAGAATGGTATCCAACTGCACTAACTTATCGGCTCGCTCACCGTTTAGCAACATCCATAAGTCCTGCACTGCGGGACCATTGCGACAGTCATCGAGATCAACAAACATTGGGCCATCACGCCAGAGGATATTGCCTGGGTGGCAGTCGCCATGCAGACGGATCTGCGGCTCGATAGTCTGCCACTGCTCGCTGACCGATTTGATTAAGATATCAAGATCATTGAAAAAGGCGTTCTCGAGATGGGGCGGGATGAAGCTGCTGTTTTGCAGCAGTTCACGTGGTTGATTGAGGTATTCATCAAGCCCTAGTGTTGGGCGGTGGCGAAACTGGGTGCGGCTGCCGACCTTGTGAATACGACCTAAATACCGCCCCACACCCTCAAGTTGGTCAAAGTTATCCACCTCAAACTGACGACCGCCGACACTTGGGAAGACGGCAAAGAGGTAGCCCTGATACTCGTGTAGGGTTTGACCGTTAAGCTTCAATGGTGCTGCGACAGGGATCTCCGCCTCGACGAGCTCGTGAGTGAATTGATGCTCTTCTTCAATTTGTGCTCGGCTCCAGCGCTGGGGGCGGTAAAACTTCACCACGAAGCGCTGACGCTCCTCATCAGTAAACTGATAGACGCGGTTCTCGTAGCTATTGAGCGCCAGTAGCCCTGACTCGGCACGAATGCCGGCACTTTCCAGTGCGTACCACATAAAATCTGGGGTAAGGGCGTCAAAGTTAAATGATTGTTCAGACATAGTAAGAATAGAAAAGGCGCATTGCTGAGCCCTTTTCCTCAAGGTTGCAACTAGAGTTGGTTGATAAAACGACTCTCTACTTGGACGGTAAAGCTGCCACTGTCGGTGAGTATAAACTGAATCGTCGAGACCGCAGAGGATAATGTGTCGGGGTCAATACCGAGGGTCATCGGCACACTAAGCACTTCGCCCGGAGCAACCTCAACGGATTGACGTCCGTACCAGGTGACACCTTGCAGACCAGAAACATCCAGTTGATAGGTCTGTGGCTGCTGCGTTTTATTAATTATCTTAAGGGTATAGGTGTTCTCAACCTCCCCTGCATTATTGATCCGATACAGTTGGGTTCGATCGCGCAGTACACTCAAGCCTGCTGGCTCCACGCGCGCTATCTGAGTAAAGAATAAGCCCATCATGACCAACAACACCACACCATAGCCGATCAGTTTCGGTCGCAGCACCTTGGTTTGGTCCCCCTCAAGGCGATGTTCGGTGGTGTAGCTAATCAAGCCTTTGGGGTAATTCATTCGCTCCATGGTGCGGTCACAGGCATCGATGCAGGCCCCGCAGTTGATGCATTCGTATTGCAGGCCATCACGAATATCGATGCCAGTTGGGCACACCTGCACGCACAAGTCACAATCGATACAATCCCCAAGGCCCAATTGGTTTGGATCGGCTTTGCGTGAGCGAGGCCCACGGGTTTCGCCGCGTTGTGTATCATAACCAACGATAAAGGTATCCTTATCGAACATCGCAGACTGGAAGCGTGCATACGGGCACATATGCAGGCAAACGATGGAGCGCATCCACCCGGCATTACCATAAGTGCACAAGGTAAAAAATACCACCCAGAAGGTGGGCCAAAAGGCAGCGTTAGCGCTGAAAAAATCGATGACTAAATCGCGAATAGGGACAAAGTAGCCGACAAACGTGAGTCCCGTTAGTAGGGCAATCATTATCCATGCGCTGTGTTTGAGTGTTTTTCTTATCAATAGGTTGCGAGTTGGGGGATGGCTATCTTGCTTGCGCCGCTTATTGGCGTTGCCCTCGAGTTTCTCTTCAAACCAGATATACATGAAGGTCCACACGGTTTGCGGGCACAGGTATCCGCACCAGACTCGGCCAAGAAAGGTGGTAATAAAGAACAAACCAAATGCAGCGAGCATAAACAGCAGAGCTAACAGCATCAGATCTTGTGGGTAGAGGGTCGTACCGAAAAAATGGAACTGCTGATGAGCGATATCGAGCAGGATAGCCTGACGTTCACCGTAAGGGATCCAGGGAATGACGGCAAAGAGCACCAGCAAGAACCACGCGCCATAGCGCCTTAATCGCTGGAACTGACCCTTGCTCTCACGTACATAGATGCGATTACTGGGATTGAATCGGTCTCGATTGCCTTTGCGGCTTGGCGACGTCATGTCTTTTATCTTGATCTTATCCTGACTCATGGGGCTTCCTTACGACGAGTCGTCTCGGTTGGATATGACGGTAAGCTGCGATTATACCGTGCCCATCGACAAAATGTAGCTAGTGGTATCACTTTTATAACTTTTTATTAACCACTGTTAAGGGGCGAGGTTCGGGGACGGGCTGCGCCCTGCGGGGAGCGAGGGGTGAAGTGCAGCGTGGAAGTTCTCGTCGCTCGAAACGAAGTGATCTCGCTTCTCGCTTCTGCCATCAGGGCACAGTAGGGGGCGAGGTGCGGGGGCGGGCTGCGCCCTACGAGGAGCGAGGAGTGAAGTGCAACGTGGAAGTTCTCGTCTCTCGAAACGAAGTGATCTCGTCTCTCGCTTCTGCCCTTGGGCATGGCGGGGTTCAGGCTAAAGCCCTCCGAGGTGCGAGTGGCTCAACACGCGTTGGGAGCTCCTCGCACCTCGGAACGAAGTGTAACTCGCACCTCGAAACTCGGTGTTCTCGCCTCTGCCATTAGGGCACTAGGTGTAGAACAATGAAAAGGCGACCTGTTTGGTCGCCTTGAGTGGGTTACTTGATGATGCCGCGCGCTTTTAGGATGGCGGTTTTGAAATCATCTTCTTGGTCTTTTTTTAGGCCAGGGATCATCTCGTCTTTGCCGCTATTGCGCATCTTGAGGTGATAGATCAGCACATCATCGGTCAGATCTTCTAGTTTTCCATCATAGCCGGCCTCTTGGGCAAGCTTGGCGATAAATTGCATCAGGTTGAGTTCTTGGTCTTTTAGCCATTCTGGCTGCATTAGCTCGATGAGCTCTTCAATACGATGACACTGCATCACTTTCTCCGCTGTACTTTCATTATATGAGTAGTTATGTGTTTAAAGTACCAGATATTAATGCATCGCAAAAGGGGCGAGGTGCGGGTACGGGCTTTGCCCTACGAGGAGCGAGGAGTTTGACGCGCGTTGGAATATCTCGCCTCTCGAAACGAAGTGATCTCGTCTCTCGCTTCTGATTTTGGGGAATAAAAAAGCGCAGACCACGCTGCGCTTTTCGTTATGCGGCTTTCACTTGTTTAGCTGAGGTTGGCGCTAGGCGCGCTTGTTGCTCGACTAAGCTCATTGATGGAGCCGTTTTCTTTGCCACTGGAGCAGAAGTAAATCCGCTACGGCGGCGAGCCGCACTGCGATATGAGTGCGAAGACCTGACGGTAGTTGGGCGCATTCGTTTACCTAACTGTCAGGCATATCCATTGCCGAAGTAATGGCCTTACTGATCTTGAGTACTGCCTTGCGCGAATGGGCAAAGTTTGCTCTATGGCTCACGCCTATCCAATCCACCAGTAAGGGTTAATGACACACAGGTGTCCTGTTAATAGTAACACTGCTGCAATAAACGATCGATAATTAATCAAATTCGGCACGGAAATGTGTCCATTGCTTAGTTCCGTGGACAGGGAAATGGTGTATAAATGAAACAGTGGCAAGCGCATACAGTGGTTATGGCAATTTAGGCTCAAGGAGGTAGCAATGTCTTTTCTCAAGAAAACCTTAGCAAGTTTTGGTATTGGCTCTGCCAAGGTCGATACGATATTGCAGCAAAATGTTTTGTATCCGGGGCAGCCCGTAGCGCTGAAAATTTATGTTTATGGGGGACGCAGTGAGCAGGAGATTGACAATATCGATGTCAATTTATGTTGTCAGTACATGGTCGAGGAGCCAATCCAGCGTACCGGTGAAGGCGGTGATTCGCTGCGCACTCACCGCGTTAAGCGACCTTATGTCTTAGGTCATTGGCAGTTGCCCTATGCATTTACCATTCACCCAGGCGAGACGCGCGAATTTGATGTCAGCATTGATGTACCGTGGAACACCCCGATCACGGTCGGTGATTCCAAGGTGTGGCTGGAAACAGGGCTGGATATCTCGCACGCGATTGATCCTACCGACAAAGACATCTTAACCGTTCGACCCGATCCACTGACCGAAGGCGTGTTTGCTGCCCTAGAAGCGCAGGGCATGAGAATACGCCAGGTAGAGTGTGAAGAGACCAAAGGTTTTTCGCTACCATTCGTTCAAGAGTTTGAGTTTGTCCCGACTACCGGTCCTTATCACGGCCGCTGGCGTGAGTTAGAGATAGTGGCTCACCGCAGCCATGATGAGCTTGAACTGTGGCTTGAGGTGGATCGCAATAAAACTGGCGTGCAAGGCATGCTGGCGAGTTTACTCGGCGGCGGTAAGCTTCAGCGACATATGGTGCTCTCGAGTCAACTGACCTCAGAGCAAGCCGGTCAGCAAGTGATCGAGTATCTAGAGGCGCATTGCTAATTTAAGCTTACACTTGTACGCTTAATCTGCAATACTGACCACAGAGATGATAGACACTCGGTGGTCAGATGATGCAAAACAAACAACAATACACTGCGCGTGAGGAGTTACTCAATGCGCTAACCCATGGACTCGGCATTGTGCTGGGGATTGTGGGTTTGGTATTGCTCCTGGATAAAGCCCTCGCGCAGCAAGCCGATGGTATGACCATCGCCAGTATGGCTATTTATGGGGCGAGCGTCATTTTACTGTTTCTCGCCTCAACCCTTTATCATGCCATTCCTTCACCGCGAGCCAAGCGCCTGCTTAAGACATTCGACCATTGTGCGATCTATTTGCTGATCGCCGGTAGCTACACCCCATTTATGCTAGTAAGCCTACGCACTCCCCTGGCAATAGGGTTAATGGCGGTGATATGGCTGATTGCCTTGGTGGGTATTATCTTGAAGGTCGCCTTTATTTATCGCTTTAAACGCCTATCTCTAATGACGTATCTGGCGATGGGTTGGCTGTCTTTGGTGGTGATCTATCAACTGGCACTGCGTCTCGATGTTGCCGGTCTTTCTCTGCTTGCCGCTGGTGGTGTAACCTACTCACTGGGGGTGATCTTCTATGTGGCTAAGCGTATTCCGTTTAATCATGCGATCTGGCACGGATTTGTTTTGGCGGGCTGTGCTTGCCACTTTCTTGCGATCTATTGGTTTGTCGTGCCGATTTAGGGGGCTGGTGTTTTAAGGGGGATTAGCGACGCCAAAATGCGGGGAAGAACAGCACCATTAAGGTAATTATCTCAAGACGCCCGAGGAGCATCCCTAGACTCAGCACCCATTTGGCGCCATCGGGGAGGGGGGCAAAATTGCCCGTCGGCCCAATCACGCTACCCATGCCAGGCCCGACATTCGCCACGGACGTTATTGCGCCAGAGATACTGGTGACTGGATCAAGTCCCATGGCACTGAGCATGCCTGCGATCACGATAACGGTGATAAAGAACATCAGGCCAAAGGCGACAATCGAGCGCACGATATCGTCGTTGACTGGGCGTTGGTTGTAGCGCTGCACAAACACGCCGGATGGGTGGATCAGCTTCATCATCTGTTTGGTCAGTAGGGTGCGTGCGATTTGAAAGCGAAAGATTTTGATCCCACCAGACGTCGAGCCTGAGCAGGCTCCGGCCATCATCAGAAAGGCAAACAGGGTCGTCGGCAGCGCGCCCCAGGCGGTGAAGTCCTCAAGCCCAAACCCAGTCGTAGTGACCACAGAGACGATATTAAACATCGCCACCCGCACCGCATCAGCAATCGTATAGCCATCACGAATAACTAGCCAAGCACTAATGATCACGCTCGTCAGCAGGAACAGGTAGCTAAACCCTCTAACTTGCTCATCACGCGTCAGTAGTGAGAACTGCTTTTTCTTCAGTGCCATCACAAACAGCAAGAAGGGCAGCCCACCTAGGAACATAAATAACGTTGCAACCCAGTGTGCACTGTGTGAGAAGCGGTTCATTGAGCTGTCGGAGGTGGAGTAGCCACCGGTAGACAGGGTGGTAAACGCATGATTGGTCGCCTCGAGGAAGCTCATCCCTGTGAGGGTATAAGCCACTAAACAGGCGAGGGTAAGAAGTACATAAACCGCAACGATGTTCTTCGCGACGGTTTTGGCCCTTGGGCTGCTTTTATCCGACCAATCGGACGACTCGGTTTGGAATAAGCGCATCCCACCCACGTTGAGCATCGGCAGGATGGCGACCGCCATCACAATAAAGCCGATCCCACCAAGCCATTGCAGCGTCGAGCGCCACAGCAAGATACTCGGGGCCATCTCATCGAGACCACTTAGCACCGTCGAGCCGGTGGTGGTGATCCCCGACATGGTCTCAAAATAGGCATCGGTAAAGCTGATGTGGTTGATCAACACAAACGGCAATGCCGCGAAGGCGCTGGCGATGGTCCACACCAAGCTTGTGATCAAAAACATATCACGTACCCCGAGTCGAAAGGGGCGCGTTCTACCGATGGTTAGGCACACCAGCGCGACTAAGTGGGTGATCAGTACCGACTGACCAAACTCAAGAAAGCCACTGGTTCCTGATTCGCTGCGAGCAAAAAAGGCCAAGAGGGTCGGTAGGTACATAAACAGGGCGAGCTTGGATAACACAAGCCCTATCACAAACAGTACCGGACGGACATTGACCATAGCTTGCCCTTCTAGAGGAAGAATGGGCTAGGTTGGAATAGCGCCTCAACATCGGGCACATATTTCTTATCAACCAAGAACATCACCACGTGATCGTCTTGTTCGATAACGGTGCGGTCGTGGGCGATCAGCACCTCTTCGCCTCGTACGATAGCGCCGATAGTGGTGCCTGGCGGTAAGCGGATATCACCTATCGCACGACCCACAACTTTCGAGGTAGTCTCATCCCCGTGGGCGATCGCTTCGATGGCCTCAGCCGCACCGCGCCGCAGTGAAGAGACGTTGACGATGTCAGCCCGACGGACATGGGTTAGCAGCTCTGAGATGGTCGCCTGTTGCGGTGAAATCGCCACATCAATCACACCGCCTTGCACAAGGTCGACGTACGCACCGCGCTGGATCAAGACCATGGCCTTTTTTGCACCCATTCGCTTGGCCAGCATCGCCGACATGATGTTGGTTTCATCTTCATTGGTCAGGGCGATAAACACATCGACCTGGTCGATATTTTCTTCGTTGAGCAGCTCTTGGTCCGCCGCATCACCACAGAAGACGATGGTGTTCTCGAGATCCTCAGACAGGCGCTCAGCGCGTTGGTAGTTACGCTCAATCAGTTTCACACTGTAGCTCTGCTCCAAGCGCTTGGCGAGGGCTGCACCAATGTTACCACCCCCGACGATCATCAGGCGACGATACGGCTTTTCAAGCCGCTGCAGCTCACTCATCACTGAGCGGATATGGTTACTAGCCGCAACAAAGAACACCTCATCATCGGCCTCGATGATGGTGGTGCCTTGCGGGCGAATGGGACGCCCCTGACGGAAGATAGCGGCAACACGAGTGTCGATATGTGGCATATGCTCGCGCAGGGCAGAAAGGGCATTACCAACCAACGGGCCGCCATAATAGGCCTTCACAGCAACAATGCTGACTTTCTCATCGGCAAAGCTCACCACCTGCAAAGCGCCAGGGTATTGGATCAAGCGCTCGATGTAGCTAGTGACGAGTTCTTCAGGGGCAATTAGGTGATCAACAGGGACAGCGCCCGATTGAAACAGCGCCTCTTTTTCGTTGAGGTACTCACGAGAGCGTATACGGGCGATACGGTTTGGGGTGTTAAATAGAGTGAAGGCAACTTGGCAGGCGGCCATGTTGGTTTCATCCGTATTGGTGACCGAAACCAACATATCCGCATCTTGCGCGCCGGCTTCGCGCAGTACATCAGGATGACTGGCATGACCGTTGACTACGCGCAGGTCGTACTTGTCCTGAAGCTCGCGCAGGCGTTCACCGTCTTTATCGACGATAGTGATATCGTTGTTCTCACCAACCAGATTTTCAGCCAGTGTGCCACCTACTTGGCCTGCACCAAGGATAATGATCTTCATGTTCTGCTCTCTTAAAACGCAGCCACCCGTATTGGGTGGCTTGCCATCCTTGTGTTGTTACTGACTAAGCGTGTTTTTTCAACACGGCGTAGTAGAAGCCATCCATATCTTCTTCACCCGGAAGGATTTGTCGACCAGGCTTGGCAGGGTCACTATCGATAAGATCGACATTACCGGTTCGAGCTAAGAACGCCTTGACCTGCTCAACGTTTTCTTGCGGTGTGATCGAGCATGTTGCGTAGACCAGTGTGCCACCCGGCTTCAATTGTTGCCACATTGCATCGAGAATTTCACTCTGGAGTGTTGCCAGTGCCGCAATATCATCGCCGCGACGCAGCCACTTAATGTCTGGGTGACGACGGATCACCCCCAGTGCTGAACATGGGGCATCGAGTAGGATGCGATCAAACTGTTCGCCTTGCCACCACTCGCTTGGCTCACGTGCATCACCACAAATCACCTCAGCCTTTAGATTCAGGCGTTTGAGATTATCGTGCACACGCTTAAGACGCTGATCATCACAGTCAATCGCTACCACTTGCGCATCCAGAGTACGCTCTAGGATATGCGCGGTTTTGCCACCAGGCGCAGCGCAGCAATCTAAGATCAGCTCACCATCTTGTGGCTTGAGGTAGTCAACGGACAATTGCGCAGCGGCGTCTTGCACTGAGACCCAACCTTTCTCAAACCCAGGCAATTTGTACACGTCACAAGGTGAAGCCAATTTTATGGCATCCTCCGCTTGGCTGTGTACGCTGCTATCAATGTTTTCATTTTTGAGCAGCTCAAGGTACTCATCACGGCTGTGGTGCTGATAGTTAACACGCAGCCACATCGGCGCCTTGCTGTTGTTGGCCTCGATGATGCTCTCCCACTGCTGTGGGTAGCTCTCTTGCAGTAGCTTAAGTAGCCAGCCAGGGTGACCATACTTGCCCGCGTTATGGCTGACCGCCTGGGCATCGAGTTGCTCTTGGTTGCGCTGGTAATTACGCAGCACCGCATTGATCAACCCGCGCAGGCGAGGACCCTTCAGTGTTTTGGTTGCCTCAACCGTTTCACCGACAGCCGCATGAGCTGGGATACGCATAAAGCTCAGCTGGTAAACACCGACCAAAATCAGGTGATGGAAGACACGCTGTTTGCCCTTGAGCGGTTTATCCATTAGCTCGCCTGCGATTGACTCAAGGCGCGGTAAATAGCGCAGAGCACCATAGCAGATCTCTTGCAGCAAGGCGTGGTCGCGTGGCTTGATGGTTTGCTGGGCCGCAGGCAGAGCGGAAGAGAGAGAGTGGCCTTTGTCGACCACGTTAAATAGGACGTTGGCGGCTGCCGCACGAACATTCATAGTGATTACCTTATGCTAAGGGAGGGCATCTCTGCCCTCAAAATGTACTCTGACCCCATAGGGTCGTGTGGGCTAGCTAAGCGATGAGCCCACTTCGAACCAGCTGGCACGAGAGTTAAGGATATCTTGTACCGACATGGCTTTTTTACCCGGCACCTGTAGCTGTTCAAGGACCAAAACACCGTTGCCCGTAGCAACATAGATGCCGGTTTTATCGGCTTGCAGGATAGTACCCGCTGGTTTGTCCGTTGTCTGGTCGGCTACGCGGCTTTGCCACACTTTAATGCTGTTGTCAGCCACACTGAAGTGGCTCATCGGCCATGAGTTAAACGCACGTACGCAGCGCTCAATACGCTCAGCATCTTGACTCCAGTCGATGCGTGCCTCTTCTTTACTCAACTTCTTAGCGTAGTTGGCTAGGGCATCGTCTTGCTTTTCAGCGATTGCGCTGCCATTAGCAATTTCAGCCAGGCAGTCAACCAGTGCCTCTGGGCCAAGCTCAGCCAGCTTGTCGTACATGCTAGCACTGGTATCTGTTGGCTCAATCGGCAGAGTGGCAATCTTCAGCATATCACCGGTATCTAGGCCAATGTCCATCTGCATGATGGTTACACCCGTCTCCTTATCGCCAGCCCAAATAGAGCGCTGGATTGGCGCGGCGCCACGCCAGCGAGGCAGGATAGAGCCGTGCACATTGATACAGCCCAGTTTTGGTGTATCCAATACTGCTTGCGGTAGCAATAGGCCGTAGGCGACCACGACCATGATATCGGCGTCAAGCTCAGCAAGCTGCTGCTTGGCCTCGTCGGACTTAAAGTTTTCTGGCTGGTAAACCGGAATGTCGTGCTCTAGCGCAATGGTTTTGACTGGGCTTGCGGTGAGTTTTTTGCCGCGTCCAGCAGGACGGTCGGGTTGGGTGTACACCGCGATGACTTCATGCTCTGAAGACAATAACGCCGCCAAGTGAAGGGCGGCGAAATCGGGAGTACCAGCAAAGACAATTCGTAATGGCTTGCTCAAGATGGGCTCCTTTGTAATTAGGCTCTAACTTGCTTTTCGTTAAAGCGTTTGATCTTGGCAAGCTTGTCTTGAATACGCTTACGCTTGAGTGGCGATAGGTAATCGACAAACAGTTTGCCTTGTAGGTGGTCAAGCTCGTGCTGAACGCAGATCGCCAGTAGGTCATCTGCATCAAAGGTGATCTCCTCACCGTCACGGTTGAGCGCTTTTACGCTCACTTCAGCAGCGCGAGGCACTAGAGCACGCGCGCCTGGTACTGATAGACAACCTTCTTCAATGCCGTCTTCACCGCGCTTTTCGGTGATCTCAGGGTTGATCAGAACCATAGGCTCTTCGCGTGATTCAGAGATATCAATCACAACGATGCGCTGGTGGACGTCCACCTGAGTTGCAGCCAGGCCAATGCCCTCTTCTGCGTACATGGTCTCTAGCATATCGTCAACGATTTGCTGGATTTCAGGCGTCACGGCTTCAACGGGCTTTGCCACGGTACGAAGACGTTCGTCTGGGAAACTTAATACATTTAAAACAGCCATAAACACTCAAATATTGAACTGTGCCGTAAGAGCACGATGTTGATGGGACAATTCTAGACATTTTATAACCGAAATGACAGCATCAGGGCGTGCAATTTCAGGATCGTTATCGGTAAACAGAGCCAAGGAATAACGTCATGAAGCGAATAAAACTAGCCTCATCTATCTATGCTTTGGTCACACTGCTTTGCTTGGGCGTAAGTTCTAGGGTGTCTGCCATCCCTCGCGTTATTGAGTTGAGCCCCAAAATGAGGGTAGCGACGCCCAAAATCCCTGAGCCCATGCAAATGACGGATGATTTGCAGGTACGGATGCTTGAGTGGCCACACTGGCAGAAGGCAAGCCGAGTGATTAGCGGTGAGGTGAATCGACACTATCTCGGAAGCACGGCGCGCTTATATATTGAGGGTGAACATCCAGGCGCTTTCTGGGGCCTTTATCGTCATGTGCTGACTTTGGGTGGCAGGTCTAAGGTCATCGTTGTACAAAAAGTGGCTCGTGGTCGCTCGCAACTGGCTGAGCAGGGTATGACGCGAATCGCGCTGTTGGATCAGTCTCAGGAACTGCGTGGTGGCGAGATAGCGCTAATTGAGAGCCAGGCTGATCGGGTGTCATCGTTTAGCGTGCAATCAGGGCCAAGGCAGGTAAAGCCAACGATTGTGGCGTTTGTCTCTGGGCGCAAGTTCGTCGCCACGGGAGCAAAGTTAGTGCTGAACAAAGGCACCGAGGATGGATTGCAGCCCGGTAGCACGTTTGATCTCTTTACTGCCCATGAGCGAGGTCAAAAGGCTCTCTCCAACCTTCCCACCTCAGACCAACGCGTCGGTCAACTGGTTGTGACCTACTCTCATCAAAGCCATAGCCTGGCTACCATCATTGAGGCCACCGAGCCGATTGATAGTCAAACCTTACTATTGCCTGCCACTGTTCACCATTCGCAGTTCAAATCCGGTGTACATGACGATGACTGAGCGACAATTGATGGCTTGGCTAAGCTTAGCCTTTATCCCTGGGCTTACCGGACAAGCTTTTGTGCGCTTGCTAGGCAAAGCTCCAGCTGAACATTGGCTGGATTTGCCTACTAAAGAGTTAATTGAGGCGGGCTTTAGTCAAGCGCAGGCAAGCTATCTTAAGCAAGAGTCTGAGTCGCGAGTTACTCCCATGCTTGAGTGGCAGCAAGGGAAGGGTAAAGCAATAATTACCCCGCTTGATCCTAGCTACCCGGCGCTTCTTGCTGAGGTGTCAGTCCCACCTCGGGTACTGTTTGTCGAGGGGCAAGCAGACAGTTTGCAGAGTACCCAATTGGCGATGGTTGGCAGTCGCCATGCCACGATTGATGGTCTCAATGATGCCAAGCGCTTTGCCGCTGAGCTGTCGCGTTCGGGAATCACCATCACCAGTGGTCTAGCTCTAGGGATTGATGGCAGTGCTCACCACGGCGCGCTTGAGGCCAAAGGCGTCACGATTGCGGTGCTTGGCTCTGGGCACAATCGCCTCTATCCAGCCAAGCATCGCTCACTTGCCGAAAAGATCATCGAGTGTGGCGCGCTGGTGTCAGAATTTCCACCCGACACACCGCCTAAACGAGTTAACTTCCCCCGGCGCAACCGGATTATAAGCGGTTTGGCCACCGGTGTGTTGGTGGTTGAGGCTGCCGAAAGGAGCGGCTCTCTGATCACGGCGCGCTATGCCGCTGAGCAGGGGCGAGAAGTGTTTGCTTTGCCTGGGTCGATTCATACCCCAACTTATCGCGGCAATCATCAATTGATTAAAAATGGCGCCTGCTTGGTGCAGACGGTTGACGATATCCTGGTTGAAATTGACACCTTGGTGCGTTGGAGCCAGCAAGCTCAGTCTCAACTTTGCTTCGAATCAGCGCATCAAATCAGCGCAAACAGTGATGAGCCGTTGCCATTTCCCCAACTGTTCGCTAACGTAGGACTGGAGCCGACACCTATTGATATATTGGCGAGTCGGACCCATATAAATATACAAGAAGCAATGAATCAAATTCTTGAGCTTGAATTACTCGGTGCGGTTAGGGCTGTTCCGGGTGGCTACGTTCGTTTAGGGGGAGGCAAACTATGATGATGGACATTTTGATGTACCTGTTCGAAACCTATGTCCATAGTGATGCAGAGTTACAAGTCGACCAGGACGAACTGGAAGATGAGCTACTCAGAGCGGGTTTTCAGGAAAAAGACATCTACAAGGCGTTGCATTGGCTTGAAGAGCTAGCAGCCCTGCAGCAGAGTGATGACCATGCGGCGATTGCTGCTGGCGGTATGACCTCAACTCGCATCTACACCAGCAAGGAAACGGACCGACTTAATGTCGAGTGCCGTGGTTTTTTGATGTTCCTTGAGCAGGTGGGCGTACTGAAAGCCGATATCCGTGAGATGGTGATCGATCGTATCATGGGGCTTGAAACCAATGAATTTGAGCTCGAAGATCTCAAGTGGATTGTATTGATGGTGCTGTTTAATGTGCCGGGCAATGAGAATGCGTACACCCTGATGGAAGAGCTGTTGTACTCAAAAGAACAAGGTGTTCTGCACTAAGTCGCGTTATGAGTAGTAAGATCGACAATCAACTGTTTTCCGCCCACGAGCATGCGCTTGACCATCAAGTGTGCCCGGTTTGCCAAGAGCAAGGGCGCACCGGTGAGCTTGAGATGCGTCATGGTAAGCACGGCGCCTTTCTTGGCTGCAATCAATACCCAAGTTGTGAATACATTCGCCCACTACAACAAAATGATGGCCATATCATCAAGCACCTTGGTGTAGCGTGTCCTGAGTGTCAGCATGAGCTTGTCTTGCGCCAGGGACGTTATGGCATGTTTATCGGCTGTAGCCACTTCCCTGAGTGCCATCATATTGAATCGCTCAATGTGCAAGAAGAGCAAACACCCGCTAGCATTACCTGCCCAGAGTGCCTCAAAGGCCATCTGGTCGAACGTAAAACCCGCCACGGCAAAACTTTTTATGCCTGCGACTCCTATCCCAAATGCCGCTTTGCAGTGAACCTGCCACCGATCGCCGGACAGTGCAGCGCATGTGGCTTCAACCTTCTGGTTGAGAAGAAACGCGCGTCAGGTAAGGTACTCCTGTGCGCCGATAAAAAGTGCCAACACCAGCAAAACCCGTAAAAAAGGGGCGAGGTGCGGGGATGGGCGGAGCGAGGGGTTAGCGCTCGCGGAACACGACACGCTTTCCTGAACAATATAGAGTCTGTTTTGAATACTAAAAAGGAGCCATAAGGCTCCTTTTTAGTATTCAAAACATCGGATTAGAGGGCAGCACACTCAATACGAAACACTCGCTGTAGACTGCTCGCTTATGTGGACTCCCCCTTGTCAACAGCAGTAATTAACAAATAAAGAATAAATGCGTGCTTATGTACGAGCTCTGATTGAGAAGCTATCTCTGGCTCTGTGATATTTACGCGAACTCGTGGTCAACTCTCCTCGGCGAGCTTAATGCTCCTAGCGAGATACTGACTCTACGAGCTGATTTTCATCTTTTATTGAGCATTACTGTTGTTTAACGCTTTAAGCCTCTAAAGGCTCGGCTTTGTATTCGGTATTTTTGGTTAGCATAGA
Source organism: Vibrio sabulosilitoris (assembly GCF_055391395.1). Classification (NCBI taxonomy): domain Bacteria; kingdom Pseudomonadati; phylum Pseudomonadota; class Gammaproteobacteria; order Vibrionales; family Vibrionaceae; genus Vibrio; species Vibrio sabulosilitoris. Next base: position 385,425 of record NZ_AP029599.1, on the reverse strand, counting down.
GAACGCTGTTCTGACTGTTTTATTTGCTAAAGCCACAGCAGCACAGCGCTTTCCTCGTCGCTCAACCAACTGTTGGATCCACTGTTCTTTTTTGGTTCTGGCTTCGCGGCGCATTACTTGATTTATCACCGACATCGCTCCACTCACCAAGTAGCTCCTAACCATTTTATTTTTGACATACTTACCTATGGAGCCCAGTTTGGTCTTACCACCAGAAGAGTGCTGTATTGGGGTCAAGCCAATACAAGCTGCTGCATCACGCCCTGTTTTGAAAAAACCCATCTCGCCACAACCAAGAGAAATATATAGATTAATCGCATTCAAAGGGCCTACACCCTCTATCGCCATAAGCTTTTTGCATTCCTTCTGCCTATGTGCAGCTTTTTCTATACAGCTATCATATTGGTCGACGTTTTCAACATGGGTTAAATACTGTTGCCAGGCCGTATTAAGTGCCACCCTAAATTCACTAGAAAAACCATTCTCTGCATCTTCTAGAGCCGATGCAACAACACCGTTTATTCCCCCTTTACTCGGCGAAATACGGATATTGAACTCGAGTAATAGAGAAGAGAGTTGATTGAGACTGGCGACCTTGTGTTTCACTGCAAGGTCTCGTAGGCGAATAAGGCTTTGCTTCTCTTGTTGCTCTTTAGATTTGCCATTAATAAACTGAATATCAGTAACTTGCGAAGCCTGAACGATAGCTAGTGCATCATTCTTATCGGTCTTTTGGTTTTGTCGAATACTGGCAACCAGCTTAGCTGAAATGAGTCTGGCATCATGCCCGCACGCTATAGCTTGTTGCTTCCAGTAGTTAGAGGTGCCACACGCTTCGAAAACGATGGTCATCGGTTTAGACGTTATAAGCCAGTGGTTAAAATCCTGAGGTGTCATTGCCTTATTGGAACGCACTTTGCTGTGTTGCGTAACACAAACTTGGATTTCACTCTTTGCTAAATCAACACCAGATACTATACGTTTCATATTGGACTCCTTTTAACATTTAGGCTTTACAACTCAAATGTTAGTCAACCTTTCGGGGTTGGGGGAGTCCAATTATCTCCTCGGAACGAAGTGTAACCCGCTCCCCGCCCCTATCCGTTGTTAGCGATTTTGCTCGGCAAACTCGTGCACAGCCGGGTAAGCCTGGCTATCCAGCTCATCCGCAAGAGCAATCAATTGCTGTGTCAGTGCGGCTTTGCTGTCTGCGCAGACGTTGATGTGCCCCATCTTGCGTCCTGGGCGTTTGTCTTTGCCATACCAGTGGATGTGGCAGCCTTCGATTGCCAACAAGCTATCTGGCAGTGTGTCTTCACCCAAGATGTTGATCATTGAGGTTTGGCGGATCAGCTTGGTGCTGCCAAGCGGCATGCCGCAAACCGCGCGCAAGTGGTTTTCAAACTGACACGTGATCGCACCTTGTTGTGTCCAGTGGCCAGAGTTGTGCACGCGCGGCGCAATCTCATTAACCAATAGCTGACCGTTAACATCGAAGAATTCGAGCGCCAGTACGCCAACATAGTCGAGGCTGTTCGCTACGGCGGTGAACATCTCTTTTGCCTGCAACTGCAGTGCGTTATCTTCAATCGCAGTAGAAAGTGACAGTACGCCGTTGGTATGAATGTTTTCAGCCAGCGGGTAGACCTCAACCTGACCATCTTTACCACGCGCCCCAACCAGAGAGACCTCGCGGTTAAATGGCACAAACTCTTCCGCTACGATAGCTTGAGTTGCGGTCGCAGCGATACACTCTGCCATCTCGTTCCAGATCGCATCGACATCATCTCGCGACTTTAAGCGCCATTGGCCCTTGCCATCGTAACCACCGAGCGCGCTTTTTAGCACCATCGGGATACCTACAGTCTCAATCGCTTGCTCGAAGTCTTCACGGCTGTTGATCACCGCGTACTTGGCATTTTTTACCCCAGCGTTGTCGAGTAAGGCTTTTTCAATCCGGCGATCGCCGCCCGCTTTAATCGCATCTGTGGTCGGGAGGAACTTGCCGCTGCGTTCACAGATATCCAGCACATCGTGTGGAATATGCTCAAACTCGGCCGTGATCACGTCCGCTTGCTCAATCGCATTCTCCAAGCCGTGGCCAACCACGGCTTGAGTCAATGGGTGAACAATGTTCTCACTGCCCACATCGAATGCTGTGATTTGGATGTTTAGCGGTGCACCCGCTAGCGACATCATGCGTGCTAGCTGACCGGCACCTAAAACAAGCACCTGCATGGATTAGTCCTCAGCTGGGTTTGGGTTAGCAAGAACCGTTTCGGTTTGCTCATTTCGGAAAGCTTCGACCTTCGCCATTACTTCTTCATCGTGGGTACCGATGATTTGCGCGGCAAGAATACCGGCATTGGCAGCGCCTGCTTCACCAATTGCTAAAGTACCGACTGCGATACCTTTTGGCATTTGCACGATAGACAGCAGTGAGTCCATGCCTTTTAGTGCACGTGATTGTACCGGTACACCCAGAACTGGCACGCTAGTGAACGCGGCTGCCATACCCGGCAGGTGCGCAGCGCCGCCAGCACCAGCGATGATCACTTTGATACCACGCTCTTTGGCGCTGTTTGCATAGTCAGCAAGTAGCTGAGGAGTACGGTGAGCTGAAACCACTTTTGTTTCGTAAGGCACGCCAAACTGATCCAGCATGTCTGCTGCTAGTTTCATTGTTGGCCAGTCAGATTTTGAACCCATAATGATGCCGACTTTCATCTCTTGCTCCTAAATAATCACAATTTGAGGTGGTAAAGTAGAATTTGAGCGCATTATACGAGTATTTGTGTTGCAAGCAAACGTTTGCGCGCGGTGGCAAAAAAGAATAGTGTTTGCACTATTAGTTAAGTCATAGCAAAGTCTCAGTTCAATACCATTTTCAACGATGCCGGGAGTGACAGCGTGGACAATTTTGCAGCGGCGATTGATGCCCTGACTCAAGGAAAAGTGATAGCCTATCCGACCGAAGGCGTGTTTGGGGTAGGGTGCGATCCTGACAATCCACAGGCGATACAGAGCCTGCTTGCCATTAAGCAGCGCCCGGTTGAAAAAGGCCTGATCTTGATCGCTGCTAGCTACGAGCAGATTAAGGCCTATATTGATGAAACTCAGCTCAGTGAAGCACAGCTGGCGGCTATCCGCGCGACTTGGCCAGGCCCTGTGACCTGGGTTGTTCCGGCGAGTGATAAGGTTTCGCCTTGGGTGTCTGGTCAGTTTGATTCGGTCGCGGTCCGCGTGACAGACCATCCGTTAGTCCAGCAGCTGTGTCAGCAGTTTGGCAAGCCGATCACCTCAACCAGTGCCAACCTGACCGGTCAGCCTCCGTGCAAAACTCATCAAGAGGTGGTGGAGCAACTGGGTAATCTACCGGTGACGATTGTTGAAGGCGAGACGGGTGGGCGAGCCAACCCAACGGAAATCCGTGATGCCAAAACAGGTCAGGTGTTTCGTCAGGGTTAATTAAACACAGGGTTAATCAAATAAAAGGAAGACAGTGTCAGTGATCGACAAATATGCAGTAAAAAACTATCTCCTTGGGCTTCAAGATGAGATCTGCCAACAGCTTGAGCAGGTTGATGGTCGTGCTCGATTCGTTGAGGACGCATGGTCACGAGAGCAAGACGACAAGCTAGGCGGCGGTGGCCGCAGTCGAGTGATGAAAGCTGGTGACGTTTTCGAGCAAGGTGGCGTCAATTTTTCTCATGTCACTGGCGCGAAAATGCCAGCCTCGGCGACGGCGCATCGTCCAGAGCTGGCTGGAAGGCGCTTTGAGGCTATGGGTGTCTCTTTGGTCATGCACCCCAACAATCCTTTTGTGCCAACGTCGCACGCGAATGTGCGTTTTTTCATTGCCGAAAAAGACGGTGAATCGCCAATCTGGTGGTTTGGAGGTGGTTTTGATTTGACGCCCTTCTATCCATTTGAGGCCGATTGCATCGAATGGCACCAGACCGCTAGCGACCTTTGTGCGCCTTTTGGTGAGGATGTTTATTCAGAGCATAAGGCTTGGTGTGACAAGTACTTCTATCTACCACATCGCGATGAGACCCGAGGGGTGGGAGGGTTGTTTTTTGATGATCTCAACCAGTGGGGGTTTGAGCGCTGTTTTGACTACATCAAAGCGGTTGGTGATGGCTATTGTCGCGCTTATCTGCCGATCGTCGAGCGACGTAAGAACACACCATTTACTGAGCAGCAGCGAGAGTTCCAACTCTATCGCCGTGGCCGTTATGTTGAGTTTAACCTAGTGTATGACCGTGGCACGCTGTTTGGCCTGCAGAGTGGTGGGCGAACCGAATCGATCTTGATGTCGATGCCACCGTTGGCGCGCTGGGAGTACGGCTATCAGGCTGAGAGTGGTTCAGCCGAGAAGCAATTGACCGATCAATTCCTCAAGCCACGAGATTGGCTAGAGCAAGAACAATAAGGAAAGCAAACAATGAATTCGCCAGTGGACCGCTACTTGGTGTTCGGTAATCCGATCAAGCAGAGTAAGTCACCTTTTATTCATACCCTGTTCGCGAGACAGACCAATCAGGTGATGGAGTACACCATGGCAGAGCCAGAGGTGGGTCAATTCACTCAGGCCGCGCGTGAATTCTTCGCCCAAGGTGGTAAAGGATGTAATGTCACCATGCCGTTTAAACTTGATGCGTTCGAGTTTGCTGACCGTCTGACAGAACGCGCGCAGCTTGCTGGGGCGGTGAATACGCTTAAAAAGCTGGATGATGGGCAGATCATTGGTGATACGACTGATGGTGCCGGGCTGGTTCAAGACTTGCTCAATGCACAGGTGGAGCTCACGGGGGCGCGAATTCTAATGATTGGTGCCGGTGGTGCTTGTCGCGGGGTATTACAGCCATTGTTGGAGCAAAAGCCTAAAGAGCTGCTGATCACCAATCGTACTTACAGTAAAGCGTGTGAGCTCGCCGAGCTGTTTGCGCCATTTGGACCGATTCGTGCGGTGCAAGCGGATGAATTAACCAGTGAATTTGATGTGGTGATCAACTCGACGGCATCCAGCATGACCGGGGACCTACCAGGGGTGCCTGATTGCATCTTTTCATCGATAACCACAGCGTACGATATGACCTACAAACCCCAACAAACCAGTTTTAATCGCTGGGCAAAAGAGTCAGGGGCAGCCAAGACCTTGGATGGGCTTGGGATGTTGGTTGGTCAGGCGGCGGAGAGCTTTATGGTTTGGCGTGGTTTGATGCCGGGTACCAAACAAGTGTTGCGTGAGCTGCGAAAGAACTTTGAGGGGCAATAATGAACCAGTCGATCTTATTTCCAGATATACAGACTTGGGACTCAGTGTCGCAGCGGGTTATCTTCCCTGCTCAGCAAGGTGGTGCGTTGATCGAGTGCGTTATTAGCCTAGTGCAACTCGAGAAAATGGTATCACGCTCGCTTGAAGGTGAAGCAGAGGTGCTAAAAGCATTTGCCGAGTTGCGTTTTGATCTTGAAGAGTGGGCTGAGCAGCAAATAGAAGACGAAGAGTTCAATAGCCAAGGTCAGATTGAGCTTAGCTAACCAAGTGCGGCTGAGTCTATCGTTAGGATCTCCTCTATATAGAGAGGAAGATGCAATAGGGATGCTTAGCCGCACCGTATAGCGCTAAAGCGACATCAATCAGACTTAGACTCGAGCGACGTGCTCTAGGTAATCGTTCTTGTTCTCGACGTAATTGTTCGCCGAGCGCTTGAGAAAGGCCAACTCCTCTTTACTCAGTGGGCGAGCCTGTTTGACCGGGCTGCCTATATAGAGATAGCCAGACTCTAGTCTTTTGCCTGGTGGAACAAGAGAGCCCGCACCGATCATCACTTGTGATTCGACCACAGCACCATCAAGCACGATTGCACCCATACCAACTAGCACCTCATCGTGGATCTCACAGCCATGTAGCATGACTTTATGCCCAACCGTGACATCACTGCCTATGATAAGCGGGTAACCATTCGGGTTTTCTGCGTTCTTATGAGTAACATGAAGTACCGAGCCGTCTTGAATATTGGTGCGCTTACCGATATGGATATGATTCACATCGCCTCTTGCGGCGACTAGAGGCCAAATACTCGAATCGTCGTCTAAGACAATATCGCCGACCAAAACCGATGTTTCATCTATATAGACACCCTTGCCAATCTGAGGGGCAATACCTTTATAGCTTCTTAAACTGGTCATATTTACACTCAATCTCCAATAATTCGTCGTTTCATACGGTGAATACTAGCTAAAATAGCCCTTTTTGAATGAAAAATCACCAAACGCAAGAAAAATACAAAAAAACTGGAAAAAGCGCTTGCCAATGTGACGCAGCTCTCTATAATGCCACCCCACTGACACGGCAACGGTCGCGAGACAACAGCTCAGCTCAGTAAGTGCAAGGCTTCAAGCGAATCGCTTGAAAAAAGATTTAAAGAAAGTGGTTGACACGATAACTTAAATCGCTAAAATGCACGTCCGCTTTGAGAGAAAGCTCACAAAGCGAAGCTCTTTAAAAATATAAACCTATCAATCTGTGTGGGCACTCGTTGATGATAATCCAATTAGAAGCTTAGGCTTCAAATTAGGTTTCAATGAACTGAGTGACCAATTTGAATGAGCAATCATTCGAGCACAGTCAATTCACATATCGTTAGATATGAATTCAGTATTCATTGAGCCGACAAAATCTTAAATTGAAGAGTTTGATCATGGCTCAGATTGAACGCTGGCGGCAGGCCTAACACATGCAAGTCGAGCGGCAGCGACGGTTACAATCCTTCGGGTGCGTTTCTGGGCGGCGAGCGGCGGACGGGTGAGTAATGCCTGGGAATATGCCTTGATGTGGGGGATAACTATTGGAAACGATAGCTAATACCGCATAATGCCCTTGTTTATAACGAACAGGAGCCAAAGAGGGGGACCTTCGGGCCTCTCGCGTCAAGATTAGCCCAGGTGGGATTAGCTAGTTGGTGAGGTAATGGCTCACCAAGGCAACGATCCCTAGCTGGTCTGAGAGGATGATCAGCCACACTGGAACTGAGACACGGTCCAGACTCCTACGGGAGGCAGCAGTGGGGAATATTGCACAATGGGCGCAAGCCTGATGCAGCCATGCCGCGTGTGTGAAGAAGGCCTTCGGGTTGTAAAGCACTTTCAGCAGTGAGGAAGGTATCGTAGTTAATAGCTGCGGTATTTGACGTTAGCTGCAGAAGAAGCACCGGCTAACTCCGTGCCAGCAGCCGCGGTAATACGGAGGGTGCGAGCGTTAATCGGAATTACTGGGCGTAAAGCGCATGCAGGTGGATGATTAAGTCAGATGTGAAAGCCCGGGGCTCAACCTCGGAACAGCATTTGAAACTGGTCATCTAGAGTACTGTAGAGGGGGGTAGAATTTCAGGTGTAGCGGTGAAATGCGTAGAGATCTGAAGGAATACCGGTGGCGAAGGCGGCCCCCTGGACAGATACTGACACTCAGATGCGAAAGCGTGGGGAGCAAACAGGATTAGATACCCTGGTAGTCCACGCCGTAAACGATGTCTACTTGGAGGTTGTGGCCTTGAGCCGTGGCTTTCGGAGCTAACGCGTTAAGTAGACCGCCTGGGGAGTACGGTCGCAAGATTAAAACTCAAATGAATTGACGGGGGCCCGCACAAGCGGTGGAGCATGTGGTTTAATTCGATGCAACGCGAAGAACCTTACCTACTCTTGACATCCAGAGAACTTTCCAGAGATGGATTGGTGCCTTCGGGAACTCTGAGACAGGTGCTGCATGGCTGTCGTCAGCTCGTGTTGTGAAATGTTGGGTTAAGTCCCGCAACGAGCGCAACCCTTATCCTTGTTTGCCAGCGAGTAATGTCGGGAACTCCAGGGAGACTGCCGGTGATAAACCGGAGGAAGGTGGGGACGACGTCAAGTCATCATGGCCCTTACGAGTAGGGCTACACACGTGCTACAATGGCGCATACAGAGGGCAGCCAACTTGCGAGAGTGAGCGAATCCCAAAAAGTGCGTCGTAGTCCGGATTGGAGTCTGCAACTCGACTCCATGAAGTCGGAATCGCTAGTAATCGTAGATCAGAATGCTACGGTGAATACGTTCCCGGGCCTTGTACACACCGCCCGTCACACCATGGGAGTGGGCTGCAAAAGAAGTGGGTAGTTTAACCTTCGGGAGGACGCTCACCACTTTGTGGTTCATGACTGGGGTGAAGTCGTAACAAGGTAGCCCTAGGGGAACCTGGGGCTGGATCACCTCCTTATACGATACGGATAGTTTGCTTTCACTTTTTAAAGTGAAGACAAATAAGTCGCGATGAGTGTTCACACAGATTGATATGGTTATATTGAGCTCACCTAGTGTCCCGTTCGTCTAGAGGCCTAGGACACCGCCCTTTCACGGCGGTAACAGGGGTTCGACTCCCCTACGGGATACCATCTTTAAGCACATTTGCTTAAGTGTTCTTAAAAATGATTACTTCATTTGAAGTGATTTGCTCTTTAAAAATTTGGAAAGCTGACGAATAACAACAATCCCCTTATCTTTTAGATAAGCGTTGTTATTCAAATAAAAGTTCTCAAATCCTATATCGAACCTTTTTATTAAGGGAACATATAGGTACCAACACACATTCAAGTGTTCTTGGAAGTAGCGAAAGCTACTTAATATTTGAGTCCGGCAAAATCGAGTCTGCATCATGTATAAAAATTGCAGACAACTTTGGTTGTTTGATTAAACAATCTCTAGATTTTCCTTTGGAAACTCTTTGGGGTTGTATGGTTAAGTGACTAAGCGTACACGGTGGATGCCTTGGCAGTCAGAGGCGATGAAAGACGTAGTAACTTGCGATAAGCCCAGATTAGGTAGTAACAACCTGTGAGTCTGGGATTTCTGAATGGGGAAACCCACTCTCATAAGAGAGTATCACTAACTGAATACATAGGTTAGTGAGGCGAACCGGGGGAACTGAAACATCTAAGTACCCCGAGGAAAAGAAATCAACCGAGATTCCGAAAGTAGCGGCGAGCGAAATTGGATTAGCCCTTAAGCTTTTAATGATACAGGTGAAGCCTCTGGAAAGTGGCGCGATACCGGGTGATAGCCCCGTAACCGACATATCATAATCAGTGAAATCGAGTAGGGCGGGACACGTGATATCCTGTCTGAATATGGGGGGACCATCCTCCAAGGCTAAATACTACTGACTGACCGATAGTGAACCAGTACCGTGAGGGAAAGGCGAAAAGAACCCCTGTGAGGGGAGTGAAATAGAACCTGAAACCGTGTACGTACAAGCAGTAGGAGCACCTCAAAGTGTGACTGCGTACCTTTTGTATAATGGGTCAGCGACTTATATTCAGTAGCGAGGTTAACCATCTAGGGGAGCCGTAGAGAAATCGAGTCTTAACTGGGCGTCGAGTTGCTGGATATAGACCCGAAACCAGGTGATCTAGCCATGGGCAGGTTGAAGGTTGAGTAACATCAACTGGAGGACCGAACCGACTAATGTTGAAAAATTAGCGGATGACTTGTGGCTAGGGGTGAAAGGCCAATCAAACCTGGAGATAGCTGGTTCTCCCCGAAATCTATTTAGGTAGAGCCTCGGACGAATACTACTGGGGGTAGAGCACTGTTAAGGCTAGGGGGTCATCCCGACTTACCAACCCTTTGCAAACTCCGAATACCAGTAAGTACTATCCGGGAGACACACGGCGGGTGCTAACGTCCGTCGTGGAGAGGGAAACAACCCAGACCGCCAGCTAAGGTCCCAAAGTATAGCTAAGTGGGAAACGATGTGGGAAGGCTTAGACAGCTAGGATGTTGGCTTAGAAGCAGCCATCATTTAAAGAAAGCGTAATAGCTCACTAGTCGAGTCGGCCTGCGCGGAAGATGTAACGGGGCTAAGCTATACACCGAAGCTGCGGCAATGACTTAGGTCATTGGGTAGGGGAGCGTTCTGTAAGCCGTTGAAGGTGAACTGTAAGGTTTGCTGGAGGTATCAGAAGTGCGAATGCTGACATGAGTAACGATAAAGGGGGTGAAAAACCTCCTCGCCGGAAGACCAAGGGTTCCTGTCCAACGTTAATCGGGGCAGGGTAAGTCGACCCCTAAGGCGAGGCCGAAAGGCGTAGTCGATGGGAAACGGGTTAATATTCCCGTACTTCTTACAATTGCGATGGGGGGACGGAGAAGGCTAGGTGGGCCTGGCGACGGTTGTCCAGGTTCAAGTGCGTAGGCTTAAGAGTTAGGTAAATCCGGCTCTTTTTAAGGCTGAGACACGACGTCGAGCATCTACGGATGTGAAGTCATTGATGCCATGCTTCCAGGAAAAGCCTCTAAGCTTCAGATTGTAAGGAATCGTACCCCAAACCGACACAGGTGGTCGGGTAGAGAATACCAAGGCGCTTGAGAGAACTCGGGTGAAGGAACTAGGCAAAATGGTACCGTAACTTCGGGAGAAGGTACGCTCCTCGCGGTGAAGTCCCTTGCGGATGGAGCTATGGGGAGTCGCAGATACCAGGTGGCTGCAACTGTTTATTAAAAACACAGCACTGTGCAAAATCGTAAGATGACGTATACGGTGTGACGCCTGCCCGGTGCCGGAAGGTTAATTGATGGGGTTAGACTTAGGTCGAAGCTCTTGATCGAAGCCCCGGTAAACGGCGGCCGTAACTATAACGGTCCTAAGGTAGCGAAATTCCTTGTCGGGTAAGTTCCGACCTGCACGAATGGCGTAATGATGGCCACGCTGTCTCCACCCGAGACTCAGTGAAATTGAAATCGCTGTGAAGATGCAGTGTACCCGCGGCTAGACGGAAAGACCCCGTGAACCTTTACTACAGCTTGGCACTGAACATTGAGCCTACATGTGTAGGATAGGTGGGAGGCTTTGAAGCAGGTACGCCAGTATCTGTGGAGCCATCCTTGAAATACCACCCTTGTATGTTTGATGTTCTAACTTAGACCCCTAATCGGGGTTGAGGACAGTGCCTGGTGGGTAGTTTGACTGGGGCGGTCTCCTCCCAAAGAGTAACGGAGGAGCACGAAGGTGGGCTAATCACGGTTGGACATCGTGAGGTTAGTGCAATGGCATAAGCCCGCTTGACTGCGAGAATGACAATTCGAGCAGGTGCGAAAGCAGGTCATAGTGATCCGGTGGTTCTGTATGGAAGGGCCATCGCTCAACGGATAAAAGGTACTCCGGGGATAACAGGCTGATACCGCCCAAGAGTTCATATCGACGGCGGTGTTTGGCACCTCGATGTCGGCTCATCACATCCTGGGGCTGAAGTCGGTCCCAAGGGTATGGCTGTTCGCCATTTAAAGTGGTACGCGAGCTGGGTTTAGAACGTCGTGAGACAGTTCGGTCCCTATCTGCCGTGGGCGTTGGAAGATTGAAGGGGGCTGCTCCTAGTACGAGAGGACCGGAGTGGACGAACCTCTGGTGTTCGGGTTGTGTCGCCAGACGCATTGCCCGGTAGCTAAGTTCGGAATCGATAACCGCTGAAAGCATCTAAGCGGGAAGCGAGCCCTGAGATGAGTCTTCCCTGATACTTTAAGTATCCTTAAGGGTTGTTCGAGACTAGAACGTTGATAGGCAGGGTGTGTAAGCGTTGTGAGGCGTTGAGCTAACCTGTACTAATTGCCCGTGAGGCTTAACCATACAACACCCAAAGGGTTTTGATGGACTCAAAGCAAGAACTTTGAATGTGTATAAAGACTTTTAACAGCTTTCTGAATTAACAAATTTGCTTGGCGACCATAGCGTTGTGGACCCACCTGATTCCATGCCGAACTCAGAAGTGAAACACAATAGCGCCGATGGTAGTGTGGGGCTTCCCCATGTGAGAGTAGGACATCGCCAGGCTTTGAACAATATCTAACTGAAGCAATTTAGAGTAAGACTTTAGTGAGATTACATATTGTGGAGAGATGGCTGAGTGGTTGAAAGCACCGGTCTTGAAAACCGGCATACGTTAATAGCGTATCTAGGGTTCAAATCCCTATCTCTCCGCCACATACTAAGCCCAAGTCGAAAGACTTGGGCTTTTTTACGTCTAAGATTCGAGGAGCGGGTACGGTATCGCTTCGAGGTGCGAGGCGTAGTAATGCTCTTCCTCGTACCCCGAAGGGCATAGCCCGCCCTCGAACCCCGCCCCTGAAATGTCTAACTCCAAGAATTCTCGCGACCTCGAAAGTCAATGACATTTCCCTGCTTATCATCAAGCTTTCCCTCACTCAGTACTTGGCGAAATTTTTGAAACTGGACGAGTAATTCGCGCCTGAGCAAGACGTTGGCGTGAATGGGGTTTTTACTTTGGCTGACGAGTCTGTCTAGGTGGCTCTGCTGTGCCTGCAGTCGTTGCTGCATTTGAGGTGAAGAGGCGTCGATACAGGCTTGGCATAATGATGCTTTGAGCTCATCAAAGGCTTTGGGATCTTTTTGTGCGAGTTCTGCTAACTCATCAAAGCTCGGTAGGGTTGGGTGTGTCGTCATAATCACCATCCATGTTAATGACTTCACTTTAAATTGTATGCAACCAGTTTTGATGCCGAGCACAATCTGTGCTCTTTCTCACAACTAAGAAGCTTTGGCTAACATAAACCCGATCAAGCCTCTATTTTTAGCCCTCCAATCGCATTTTTTTTATTTCTACCCCTTGGGTTTGTCCCAAACACACCTCATATAAAGTCTTAACAAGGTTCTGCAATGTACGCTGTGAGAAAGCGTTGTGGGACAATCACCTAACTAAACATGGAAATTATCAGGAGAGACGACCAATGAACATTCGTCCATTACAAGACCGAGTTATCGTTGAACGCAAAGAAGTTGAATCAAAGTCGGCTGGCGGCATCGTTTTAACTGGTTCTGCTGCAGAAAAATCAACACGCGGTGTGGTACTTGCAGTAGGTAAAGGCCGTATCCTTGAGAACGGCTCAGTTCAGCCGTTGGACGTGAAAGTTGGTGACACAGTGATCTTTGCTGAGGGCTACGGCACTAAGACAGAAAAGATTGACGGTAAAGAAGTTCTTATCATGTCTGAAAACGACATCATGGCAATCGTTGAGTAATTTTTTGCTCTGATTCAAAAACGACTCAAAAAACAGAATTAAGAAAGGAAACTAAAGATGGCTGCTAAAGACGTTAAATTTGGTAATGACGCTCGCGTAAAAATGCTTGAAGGTGTAAACGTTCTGGCTGACGCGGTAAAAGTAACACTGGGTCCAAAGGGCCGTAATGTAGTTCTAGATAAATCTTTTGGTGCACCGACAATCACTAAAGACGGTGTATCAGTTGCGCGTGAGATTGAGCTGGAAGACAAGTTCCAGAACATGGGCGCACAGATGGTGAAAGAAGTTGCTTCGCAAGCCAATGATGCTGCTGGTGACGGTACGACGACGGCGACTGTACTGGCACAATCTATTGTCAACGAAGGCCTTAAGGCTGTGGCTGCGGGCATGAACCCAATGGATCTTAAGCGTGGTATCGACAAAGCAGTTATCGCTGCGGTTGAAGAGCTTAAAGCGCTTTCTGTTCCATGTGCAGACACCAAAGCGATTGCTCAGGTAGGTACTATCTCTGCAAACTCTGACACCAGCGTTGGTAACATCATTGCTGAAGCGATGGAAAAAGTCGGTCGTGATGGCGTTATCACGGTAGAAGAAGGTCAGGCTCTACAAGATGAGCTAGACGTGGTTGAGGGTATGCAGTTTGACCGTGGTTACCTATCACCTTACTTCATCAACAACCAAGAAGCTGGCTCTGTTGACCTAGAGAACCCATTCATTCTTCTTATCGACAAGAAAGTTTCAAACATCCGTGAGCTACTACCAACGCTAGAAGCGGTAGCAAAAGCATCTCGTCCGCTACTTATCATCGCTGAAGATGTTGAGGGTGAAGCACTAGCCACTTTGGTTGTGAACAACATGCGCGGTATCGTGAAAGTCGCTGCAGTGAAAGCACCTGGCTTTGGTGACCGTCGCAAAGCGATGCTACAAGACATCGCTATCCTAACCGGTGGTACGGTTATCTCTGAAGAGGTGGGTCTTGAGCTTGAGAAGGTTGTACTAGAAGACCTAGGTCAAGCTAAGCGCGTGTCTATCACTAAAGAGAACACGACGATTATCGATGGTGTTGGCCAAGAAGCGATGATCCAAGGTCGCGTGGCGCAGATCCGTCAACAAATCGAAGAAGCGACCTCTGATTACGACAAAGAGAAGCTACAAGAGCGTGTTGCTAAGCTTGCTGGCGGTGTTGCCGTGATCAAGGTTGGCGCTGCGACTGAAGTTGAGATGAAAGAGAAGAAAGACCGCGTAGAAGACGCGCTACACGCAACACGTGCAGCGGTTGAAGAAGGCGTGGTTGCTGGCGGTGGTGTTGCACTTATCCGCGCAGCGTCAAAAATCACTGAGCTTGAAGGCGACAACGAAGAGCAAAACGTGGGTATTCGCGTAGCACTACGTGCAATGGAAGCGCCGATTCGTCAAATCACAATGAACGCTGGTGACGAAGAGTCTGTAGTTGCTAATCAGGTTAAGCAAGGCGAAGGCAGCTACGGCTACAACGCAGCAACTGGTGAGTACGGCGATATGCTAGAGATGGGTATCCTTGATCCGACAAAAGTAACTCGTAGTGCACTACAGTTTGCCGCTTCAGTTGCGGGTCTAATGATCACCACAGAGGCGATGGTAACAGACCTGCCGCAAAAAGATGCACCAGCAATGCCTGACATGGGCGGCATGGGTGGCATGGGCGGTATGCCAGGTATGATGTAGTGCGACGAGAGTCGCATAGGTAGCTAGCCGAGTGGGCTACGTCCATAGTGAGTACTAACTATTGTAATTTGTTGCCACTATCAATCCCGCCGAAATAGCAATGAATAAAACCCGATATTCGGGCTTAACTCAAGCCCGAATATCGGTCTCCATTGGAGTCCGATGTTTAGGTATGGGCGAAAGTCTATATCCCTCGCCACTGCAAAGCAGTGCGCCCGATATACGTTGAAGTTGTTTCTAGCAAGCAGCCATGCAACGGGAATTATTGTGTCTTATTTATCTTTAGCCGCCTATACGGTGCGAAGCTATTTTCATTATTGTCTTAACCACAGACTCACTCGGACGGGTGGGAATGAGGTAGCAAGACCTATTGTTCAGCCAATAGTAGCCTAGGGATAGTGCATTTGCGGTAACGCAGTGTGCGGAGCTTCCTAACAATGTACCCCTGCTCAAGCAGTCATTGCCCTCTGTGAAGAAGGTGGTGAGATACCGCAAATAGCATGTGGTTGAGGGGCTAGGCTGAGTTATATGGTTAACGTATGTGAACTACTGATAAACACCATGAGCCTGAATGAGCGAAACGCTATTGAGGGAGCGATACTTTCACATGTGAAAGTTTGCGCCCAACGCTCAGACCAAAATGGTAGATGGCCGTGCTATTCCTCTGAAAGAGAAACATAGAATATGTGTTTTGATTCATTGTAGCTTGAGAAATTAAGATCAAAGCCCAATGTATTAACATCAACTAGTTAAGAATAAGGACTACCAGATGGCATCATTTTCATTACCTATACCTTGCAGACCTAATAATGAGGTAAGTAATTTTGAAGTTAGCAGCGGTAGTCTTACTTTTTTACTCGGAGCCAATGGTTCAGGGAAATCAACGCTCTTACATAACTTCAAAGCACATAACAGAAACGCTAAACGAATTAGTGCTCAGCGTCAGGTGTGGTTGGAGTCTGACTATGTGAATATGACTGCAGCACAGAAAAAGCAACAAGAAGCAAATTGGAATAGTCGAGAAACCCGAGAAGAAGCCAGATACAAAGATAGCAATGCATCTAATAAAGCTCTAGGCACTATTTTTGATATCGTTTCTGCTGAGAACCATGCAGCACGGACACTGGCAGCAGCATTTCGAAGGGATGATAAGGAGCAGCTTAAGAGCTTGTCAGAAGATGGTTCATTACTAGAGAAAATGAACACAATACTCAAACTATCGAATTTTGACTTAGAAATCAGTATCGGTGAGAAAGAGCAGGTGTGTGCACAAAGAAGCGGAATGCCTTCTTATGGTATCTCTATGCTATCAGACGGTGAACGAAACGCTCTTTTATTGATTGCTGATGTTTTATTAAGTCCTCAAGACTCTCTTATATTGCTAGATGAACCAGAACGCCATTTGCATCGCTCTATCTCGGCACCTTTGCTTCAGACTCTTTTATCTTACCGTTCTGATTGTGCATTTGTAATTGCAACTCATGACCTTCATTTGCCATTGGACACTGAAGATTCTAATGCAATCCTCGTAAGAGACTTTAACCCCTCCAAAAGACAATGGACAGTAGATTTTATAGAGGGTATTCAAGATCTTGATCCGCAGTTGTCTGAGGTTGTTCTTGGTTCAAGAAACAGGATTTTGTTTGTTGAAGGAAACCAAGCAAGTATGGATATACAGCTTTATCACCGATTGTTTCCTGACTTTAGCATTCATGCACTAGGTTCGTGTACAGAGATAGAAAGAGTTGTTCGTGGTCTAAATAATGCTCAAGCACTACATTGGATGGAAGCGTATGGAATTGTAGATCGAGATAATAGAGGAGAGGAAGAGGTTGCAGAATTGCAAGCTTCCAATATCTTCGCTCTTTCCCAATACTCGGTAGAATCATTGTATTACCATCCCGATATCATAAAGGCGGTACTCGAATGTGCCTCGGCTATTCATGATATAAAAGCTGATAAGGTATATGATGAGATTATAACTAAAGTTATTAATAAGTTAGATGAACCTACAGTCAAGCGCATGTGTGCTATGTTAGTCCAAAGAAGAGTCCGAAATGCTCTGACTCGAAAGAGTCCTGATTGGAAGACAATTATGAATGGATTGTCGAGTAACATTGAGTTTGGGGTCGAAGAAGTTCAAACCTTCCTATCAAGTGAGCAAGCAATATTTAATGAAGCGTTAGAAAAAAAAGACTTAGCGCTAATAACTTCTCGCTATCCACTAAGGCAGACTCCCGTACTTGATTTGATTGCCACCAGCTGTCCATTTAAAGATCGGAAAGCATATGAGTCAGCAGTGCGCAAAGCTACGTCTTCATCTATGGAAATACGAGATAAGCTTATAAACCTACTTGAGCCTTTGTATTCAAATATTGTGACTCATTAGATCGATAAAAAGCCCCTTTCGGGGCTATTTGGTCTAAGTATAAGTGACTCAGCCATTCTATATCAACCCGATCAGCAATCGTTTGAGCTGTTTCAGCCAAGTGCTTAACATCATGTTTAGCGTTGCTCTGGATATAGGTGCTTCAGCATTTTAGGAACTCGACGAGAGTAAACCCAAGTGTCATGGTGTTTCTTAAGGTGTTTGTTTGATGTAGCCATATGTAAATTCCTCTTCAAAATTGGTTATGTAAAACGACATGTAGCACGCTTGGCGGCTTGAATGTCTCTATTGGAGAGGGATGTAGCGATTAGTGGGGGTTTCGGGGTCTTTGATGTAAGCCAGCCGATTAAACTAAAAAGGGTCCTCTGTGAGGACCCTTTTTTGTTTGCCCAGCGAAGCTGGCAAACCCGTCAGGTTGAAAGAAACCTGAGTCACCCCGACTGAGGGGAAGATAATCCGAATCGCAAGGGCGTTGCTGGCCAACGGCAGGGTCTGAAGGAAGCGATAGGAAGTTAACAGTACACAACGTAAGTGAAGACTAGGCGTCCCCCCTGTTTCGGCAGCCTAGGTGGGTAAGCGTGCAAAATAGCGCGAAGCCCAATACTCAGTCAGACCTAAGCTGTGCTTGAGGGTGGCATTGTTAACAGGGAGCCAGTGCAGTAACTGGGGAAGCCTGGCACCACATCCGGGCAAATGCCGGAAGCGCTGAATCAAGGTGAAAGCCAAGCTCAGCGTTGGTGTGAGGTGGCAGATGAATCCGTAGTAGTGAGTAAAGCTTGGCCGATGAAAGCCAGTAATGGTGTGGAGGACAAAACCAAGCAGATCATCAGCAATATGTCTGATGGAGTGCAGGTTGCCAAAAGCAATCCAGCGCTGCGAAGGGATGAAGTACATTTTAAGTCTGTGATGAGCAGATGTTTTTTTTTTTAGTGGTACCCAAACCGGTTCGCTATCGGGGTATTCCAGCTTGGTCAGTTATGGAAATAATCGACTGAAATGAGAAACCGTACATGGGAGTAGCTTTGATGAACTTTAGTAGATTGCCCTTGAGCTAGAAGGCTAAAGAGTGAAGTGAAATAAACCGACACGAAGAAGAAATATCGCGCCCCCACACAGCGCACAAACCGAAGGAAGAGATGAGACTTTGAGAGTTTATTACAGTTTGTATGGGCACTTATTAAGTAAACGTCGCCTGTACAAAGGATTTATCAAAGTGAAGAAAGCAAAAGGCGCGGCTGGAATAGATAAGCAGAGCCTGAGTGACTTCGCCTCAAATCTGAGTGATAACCTCGACTTACTTCTTCTGGAGCTTAAAACCAAGCAGTATTGCCCTCAGCCAGTCAGACGGGTAGAGATCCCCAAAGACGGAGGAGGAGTAAGACTCCTTGGTATCCCGACAGTCCGGGATAGAGTCGTTCAACAAGCCTTGAACGATATCCTCACCCCCATCTTCGAAGAGCGGTTCCATCCATCAAGCTTTGGATATCGGCCAAAACGAAGTTGCCACGATGCTTATACGCCGATACGGCCTACAGCATGTGGTAGACATGGACTTATCAAAGTGCTTTGACAAGCTTGACCACGAGCTGATCTTAAAGAGCATCCGAAAGCGTGTCACAGATAGCAGCGTGCTGGCACTGATCGATCAGATGCTAAAAAGTGGTGTGATGATAGATGGCTATAGGCAGCAGACAGAAATAGGCAGTCCGCAGGGAGGGGTGATAAGTCCCTTGATAGCGAACATCTATCTGGATGCATTCGACCAAGAGATGCGCAGACGAGGTCACCGTATCGTTCGCTATGCAGATGACATACTGATCTTCTATCGTAGTCGAAAGGGAGCAGAGAATGCGTTATGTCAGGCGAGTAAAATACTGGAAAGCGATCTGAAGCTTAGCGTCAATCAGAGCAAATCCCACATAGCGCATAGCGATGAGGGAGTGAAGTTCCTTGGTGTAGAAATCGGGAGTCGATATACCCGTATTCAAACGAAGAAACTGTCAGCGCTGAAAGAGAAGCTAAAGCAGATGACCAAGCGCAGTGGTGGAAAACCAGTGAGTCAGGTGATATCAGATCTCAATCTAGTGCTGAGGGGTTTTAGCCAGTACTTCAGGATAGCCAATAGTAGCAAGGAGTTCAGGCGTATAGCAGGTTGGGTAAGACGAAGGCTGAGAAGTATCCAGTTAAGACTGTGGAAGAAACCGACACGGCTACACCGTAGGCTAAAACAGTTAGGCTATAGTCCGCCGTTTAAGTTTATCAATATGACGAACTGGAGAAACTCGTTAAGCCCTTTAGCGAGTCTTGCGATGCCAAACCAATGGTTCAACGACCTTGGTCTGGTCAACCTTGATCATGTTAGAACAGGGTATGTGTTCAGCGAATATGCTGAATGGAAATGTGCATGAGCCGTATACGAGGTCCGTACGTGCGGTTCTGTGAGAGGGATGAGGCGGTAACGCCTCACCCTACTCGATGATCTCAGCAGTAATCCGTAAAACGTCGCTGTGGGTAACGCCGGAAATGGACACAAAAAAAGCGAGGTACATGTACCTCGCTTTCTTAGAATCTTATGAATTATAAGATGATATCACGAACCTCAGGGTCTTTACGCTCTAGGTAGTGCGTCGACTTGATGCGACGAATCGTGCGACAGCGACCACGGATCAATAGGGTCTCAGTTGTGGCGATATTACCCTGGCGAGTGATGCCCTCAAGCAGGTCACCCTTGGTGATACCGGTTGCGGCAAATACAACGTTATCACTGCGCGCCATATCTTCCATACGCAGCACTTTGTGCGCCTCAACACCCATCTCTTCACAGCGACGTAGCTCAGCTGCGCCATAGATGCGGTTTTCTTCGCTGTCACCTTTTACATCGTGACGCGGCAGTAGGCGACCGTGCATGTCACCGTCTAGGGCACGGATAACGGCTGCAGAAACCACGCCTTCAGGCGCGCCACCGATACAGTACATAAGGTCAACTTCGCTGTCTGGCATACAAGTTAGGATAGAAGCCGCTACGTCACCATCTGGCACAGCGAATACGCGTACACCCATTGCTTGCATCTCTGCAATGACAGCATCGTGACGAGGCTTAGCTAGGGTAACGACAACGAGGGTATCAACTGACTTACCGAGCGCTTGAGCAACATTCTCTAGGTTCTCTTTCAGAGGCTTATTGAGGTCGATGCAACCTTTAGCGCCAGGGCCAACAACCAGCTTTTCCATATACATGTCTGGTGCTTTCAGGAAGCTGCCTTTCTCGCCAGCGGCAAGTACAGCCAGTGCGTTTGACTGACCCATTGCCGTCATGCGAGTCCCCTCAATAGGGTCAACCGCGATATCGACAGCATCACCACCGATACCGACATTTTCACCAATGTACAGCATTGGAGCATCATCAATCTCACCTTCGCCGATCACGATCTCACCGCTGATCTCGGTTTTATTTAGAAGGGCGCGCATGACTTCAACCGCAGCGCCGTCCGCAGCGTTTTTATCGCCACGTCCTAGCCATTTGTAACCTGCTAGGGCAGCACCTTCCGTAACACGTGAAAAGGCCATTGCTAAATCGCGTTTCATGATGACTCCAAACAATATTTTAGGGGAAAGAAATTGGACGCGCAGATTCTAGCATAGTCGGGCGTAAACGTTTGCTTTTTTGCTTAACGCAGATCAAATCAGCGCTTAT
Organism: Vibrio sabulosilitoris; assembly: GCF_055391395.1. NCBI lineage: Bacteria > Pseudomonadati > Pseudomonadota > Gammaproteobacteria > Vibrionales > Vibrionaceae > Vibrio > Vibrio sabulosilitoris. The sequence goes on along the minus strand of NZ_AP029599.1, from coordinate 364,570 downwards.
TGACAGGAGAAAGTCAGAGGTGGTTAAATCTCAGGCAGATGGCACAATTTCTTAAGATAGCAGGTGTTTCTGCACAAATGGCTAGGTAGAATGGGGCATACAGTGAAGAAAACCTTCATTCAAACGGATAATAAAGGTAGGCGATGATGTCTTTTGAAGTATTAGAGCAGTTGGAAGCAAAGATCCAAACCGCAGTTGACACTATCACTCTTCTGCAGATGGAAGTAGAAGAGCTGAAACAAGAAAAATCACAACTAGAAACTGAAGCGACAGATCTCCGTTCAGGCCGTGAAGCCTTGGAAGTAAAGGTTCAGCAGATGCAACAAGAACATCAAGCTTGGCAAGAGCGCATTCGCGGTCTGCTAGGTAAAATGGACGAAGTTGAGTAATCGACGCCAGAATTAGAAAGAGCTGACCAAGGTCAGCTCTTTTGCTATCTACTGCTTTGTGATTAAACCACCTTTGGACGCACGCCTAGGGTGTGACACAGGGCGTAGGTCATTTCTGCACGATTGAGGGTGTAGAAGTGGAAATCTTTCACGCCCTCACGGCTTAAGATACGCACCATATCGATGGCTTGGCTAGCACCGACTAACTGACGGGTCGTGATGTCATCATCCAGCCCCTCGAACTGTTTTGCCATCCAGTTTGGTACCTTAACGCTGTTTTGCGCAGCAAAGCGCGAGGCCTGCTTAAAGTTCGATACCGGCAAGATGCCCGGTACGATCTCGACATCAATCCCTGCTGCTACGCAGCGGTCACGAAAACGTAAGTAGCTTTCGACATCAAAGAAGAACTGGGTGATAGCGCGATTCGCCCCCGCATCCACTTTGCGTTTTAGGTTGAGTAGGTCCGCTTGAGCACTCTTTGCTTCTGGGTGAACTTCAGGGAAAGCGGCGACCGAGATATCAAAGTCGTGGCGAGACTTAAGGAGCTCAACCAGATCGGAAGCGTACATATCCGGCTTACCACCCCCCGCTGGAATATCTCCACGTAGCGCGACGATGCTCTCGATACCGTTGTGCCAGTAGTCATCCGCAATCTGGATCAGCTCTTCACGTGAGGCGTCAATGCAGGTCAGGTGAGGCGCGGCAATCAGGCCGGTTGCCGATTTGATCTCTTTGATGATCGAATGAGTGCGGTCGCGCTCACCCGAGTTGGCACCGTAGGTCACCGAGACAAACTTCGGCTTAAGTGTTTTTAGGCGATGAACCGAATCCCACAATGTCTGCTCCATTTTCTCGCTGCTCGGTGGAAAAAATTCAAACGAAACATTGATGTTCTCATCTGATAACTCAGCGATATTTTGGTTAAGCGCATCGATATGGCTTGCGTGTGTGTAGCCCATAACATTCTCCCTGTGGTGAAACGGCACCGAAATCTGAATCCTTCAATCGACGTATAGACGTCTATATGGCTACAGAATGTAATGAAAGTGGATTAATGTCAATGGGATTGGTGTGAAATTTCTGCGTCAGATGAGAAGAAATACAATGACTGACGGAGTGGGGATATCGATGAGGGGCTGCTAAGCCAGCCCCTTTGTTTGTTTTACGCTAGATCACAGTCGGCTGGCAAGCAGATTAATATCCGATTGCAGCGCTCCGGCCGTGACTTCTCGACCTGCACCTGGGCCGCGGATCACCAGTGGATTATCTTTATACCACTTACTCTCAATCGCAAAGATGTTGTCGCAAGGCAGGAGGTTAGCCAGGGCATGTTCGCGGTTAAGTGCCTCTACGCCGACCGTTGCGGTGCCATTTTTCTCGAGACGCGCAACGTATCTCAATACCTTGTCTTCGCGCTGAGCCTTCTCTAGGCGCTCTGCTAGGGCATCGCTAAGGATAGTGCCATTATCAAAGAAATCATCCAAACTCATGCTGCTGAGCGCCTCTGGCACCAGAGACTCTACCTTAACGCGCTCGGGCTCGATATGCAGTCCTGATTCGCGCGCCAAGATAACCAGTTTACGCATTACATCGGAGCCATCGAGATCGCAGCGCGGATCAGGCTCGGTTAGGCCCTGCTGCCAAGCCAGATCGACCAACTCACTAAATGGAATCGAGCCATCATACTGCTGGAAGAGCCAAGATAAGGTGCCAGAGAAAATCCCTGATAGAGCGACAATCTCATCACCGCTCTCGCGCAGGTCACGCACGGTATGGTTTATCGGTAACCCTGCGCCCACAGTGGCGTTGTAGAGCCAGTGGCGGTTAATCTTGGCAAACGCATCTTGCACTTGGTGATAGTACTCGCTTGAGGCTGAGCCAGCGACTTTATTCGCCGAGATCAGGTGCATGCCTTGCTGGGCAATATCGAGGTACTGACCCGCTAATGTGGCACTGGCCGTGACATCGAGCACCACAGCGTCGTCAAAGCCGGTCATTGCACCGAGTTGCTCAATCCAGGCCTTGCCATCATTAGGCACGGCTTCTTCACTAAAGTGCTCAGCGACCAAACTTGGGTCAATGCCTTGTGGGTTAAACCAGTATGTTTGGCTATCAACCACGGCAACCAGCTCAAAGCTCATGTTGTGACGTTTTTCGAGCTCTTGTTTCTGATCAGCAAACAGCTCCAGCCAGCTTGAGCCAATGTTACCTTTACCACACAGGGCAATCGCAACGCGCTTTTGCGCTTGAAACAGTTGCGAGTGGATCTCAACAACCAGTGGCTCAGTATCTTGCTTGCGCGTGACGGCCACTAAGCTTAATCCCGACTCTGACTCGCTGATAAACTCTATCGCAGAGCTCTTGAGCTGCTGATAGAAGCCAAAGCTGTGGGTGGCGTTTTTACCTACGCCAGCACCCACTGCCGCGAACAGGGAAAAGCCCTCTTTGAGCTTAATCTCCGCCTCAATTGCGGCATCCTGAAGGAAGGCGAGTGAGCCATTGGCGATCTCTTGGGTGTACGCTAGACGCAGCATGTATTGATCGGGCTGCGAGTCATAAGACAAAGGCTCGAGTTGAGCACGCTTGAGCTTCTCAAGCACTTCTCGCTCGGCACGCTGATAGTCATGGTTATGAGAGAAGCGCAGCTGGATCAGCAAGACATCATCGAGCGAGGTGATAATCTTGGCTCCGCGACCGGAGGCAAGGACACGCTCAATGCGGGTCGAGCCAGCCTCTGGTTCGTAGCTGCATCGCAGGTGCAAGTCCATGGTACTTTGAGCGACAGGTTGCAACGTGCGGCTATGCAGTACTGGAGCTGCGAGGCGAGCCAGTTCGTTGGCCTCATCTAGGCGCAATAATGGCAGCAGACAGGCATCGTTAACCAGTCTAGGGTCGGCACTATACACTCCGGCCACATCGCTCCAGATGGTCACACGTGAAACTTCTGCTAACGCGCCGATAATCGTTGCGGAGTAATCTGAGCCATTTCGACCCAAAAGTACCGTTTCACCACGGAAGTTCTGCGCCATAAAGCCGGTAAAGACGACCCGGTGATGACTGTGTTGGGCCAGTAGTTCTTTGAGTAATGGATAGGATGCGCCGCGGTCGATCTCTGGCTGAGTGCCGCTCTCTGCGCGCAAAAACTGGCGAGAATCTTCTGCAACGGCTGCCAGGCCTTGTTCACACAACACCGCTGCCAATAGGCGTGCTGACCACATCTCACCATGGCCAAGCACAGATGCTCTAATCTTTGGATTAATCGGATAGGCCAGCTCCCCAAGGGCGCTAAACTCGGTGATCACGTTATCCAATAGGCGCGCCTTACTGGCTCCATCCTGGATTAGCTCTTCGACTAATTCCAATTGGAACTGGCGCAGAGCCTGTAAGGTCTCGTGTGCAAGCCGGCCATCTCTCTCGAGGTTATCCAGAAACTCAATCAGCTGATTGGTGGTCTTGCCTGCAGCAGAAACCACCACCAGATCCTCACTTGACGAGTAATCGCGCAGGATACGCACTGCCTTTCGATAGCACTCTGCATTGGCAAGACTACTGCCGCCAAATTTGTGCAACTGACGCTGTAGAGTCATGTTAAAACGCCTCCTTGGCTTTGCTGAAGGCTTGCTCTAGGTCAGCAATAAGGTCTCGATGATCCTCAAGCCCCACTGAGAGGCGTAATAGGTATTGCGAGATCCCAGCTTCAGCGAGGGCTTCTTCTCCCATTGCACGGTGAGTCATAGACGCAGGGTGACAGATCAAGCTTTCTACGCCACCTAGCGACTCGGCGAGCGAGAACAGCTCTAGTTGGCCGACGAAGAATTTCAATTGCTCGAACGAGCCTGCAAACTCAAAGCTTAGCATCGAACCAAAGCCAGATTGCTGCCTTTTGGCGATCTCATGGCCTGGGTGACTCTCAAGACTTGGGTGGTGCACCTTGCTTACCAGCGACTGCTCGACCAAGTAGTTAAGAATGTGCTGTGAGCTCTCCTCATGGACGCGCATGCGGGCGCCTAGCGTGCGAATTCCGCGCAGGGTCATGTAGCTATCAAATGGTGTACCGGTTGCTCCAATGCAGTTACCCCACCAAGCGAGCTCCTCAGCATGCGCTTCGGTTTTGGTGATCACGACGCCGCCAATCACATCGGAGTGGCCGTTGATGTACTTAGTGGTAGAGTGGATAACAAAATCCGCACCCAGCTCAAGCGGCTTTTGGTACACTGGTGTCAAAAAGGTGTTGTCGACGGCAACAAGCGCACCGACTTTTTTGGCCTCGGCGCAGATTGCAGCAATATCAACCACGCGAACTAAGGGGTTTGACGGGGTCTCAAGCAGGATTAGCTTGGGTTTTTGTGCCATAGCGCTGGCGAGTGCATCGCTATCGGTTTGATCGACAAACTGTACTTTAAAGTCACCCTTTTGCGCTCGGGTGTTAAACAGACGATAGGTTCCACCATAGCAATCATGTGGCGCAATAATCAGGTCATCGGGACCTAAAAATGCTGAAACCCACAGATTAAGCGCGGAAGTGCCGCAGTTGGTGACGACGGCCCCACAACCTGACTCCAGCTCGTACAAAGCTTGCTCAAGTAGCCCTCGATTTGGATTGCCAGAACGCGTATAGTCATACTTAGGCACATCCCCAAAGGCTGGAAAGCTGTAGTTGGTCGAGAGGTAGATGGGGGGAACAACCGCATGGTGTTGAGTGTCTGATTCGATGCCAGTGCGAACGGCAATGGTGGCAGGCTTGCGTGCGCTCATATGAGTGTCCTTCCCAAAAAAATGATTGTGCTTCACAAAACCGTTACACCTACTGGTTATAACGGTATTAAATTCCATTAGCAGACACTTTACTGCCCCTACAACAAGACGTCAATACTTCTAGACGTCTATATGTCTTTGCTCTTAGCCTTAAATCCGGCTAAAATATCTCCCTTACTCACTCCAACCAAAAATGACTAAAGGTTTCTCATGGCAGACTGGAATGGCGACTACACTAGCCCATATGCTGAGCATGGCAAAAAAAGCGAACAGGTAAAGAAGATTACCGTGTCAATTCCGCTTAAAGTACTGAAAGTATTGACGGATGAGCGTACGCGTCGTCAGATAAACAACCTGCGCCATGCCACCAACAGCGAGTTGCTGTGTGAGGCATTCTTGCATGCGTACACCGGGCAACCTCTGCCAACCGATGAAGACTTGCGTAAAGACCGTCCTGATGAGATCCCGGCTGAAGCCAAAGCGCTGATGACCGAGATGGGGATTGAGTTTGAAGCGTTTGATGAAGAGTAGCGTGTAGGCTGCTCTCAATAGGATTGTGACAGGTGGGCATGCGCTGACCTGTCTTTGAAGTTCTCAGGGATATATGGTTCAGCACAGTAAAAAGAGACGTACCACTCTACAAGATATCGCCGACCAGGTTGGCGTCACCAAAATGACCGTGTCGCGCTATATGCGAGACCCGAACTCCGTTGCAGAAAAAACCCGGCTTAAGATTGCTCAGGTCGTCGAGGACATCGGTTATATCGAAAACCGAGCGCCTGCGATGCTGGCAAACTCGTCGAGTAAAGCCATCGGTATCCTATTGCCCTCTCTGTCTAACCAGATCTTTGCCTCGTTTGTGCAGGGCGTAGAAACGGTCACTAAGGCCAATGGCTACGAAACCTTGATCGCGCACTTTAGCTATGATGAGCAAGAGGAGGAGAGCAAGATTGCCTCGCTGCTCTCTTACCAGGTAGATGGCTTGATCTTGACTGAGAGTCATCACACCCAGCGCACGCTGCAGATGATTAAGTCCGCCGGTGTCCCGGTGGTTGAGACAATGGAGCTGCCAGAGCAACCGATCGATATGGCGGTCGGCCTAGATCATATTGCTGCTTCTTATGATGTGACCAAGCAGATGATTGCCGCTGGCAAACGCTCCATCGCCTACTTTGGTGCACGTTTGGATACTCGAACCCGTCTACGTATGGCCGGTTATGACAAGGCGGTGATTGAGGCAGGTTTCACGCCGAAACATATTCTGACGGAGGCGCACTCGAGCTTCTCGATGGCAGATGACCTGTTGGACATGGCCTTTGCACAATACCCAGATCTCGATGGTGTGTTTTGCACCAATGATGATATCGCGGTTGGGGTACTACTTAGTGCCCAGCGCAGAGGCATTCAAGTGCCAGAGTCATTGTCTGTAGTGGGTTACAATGCGCTCGACATCGGCAATATCGTCAGCCCGAAGCTGACCAGTGTCGACACGCCACGCTTTGAGATTGGGGTCAAAAGTGCTGAGCTATTGGTCGCACGCTTAAAAGGTGAGCCCATAGATAGCACCAGTGTGGATATGGGTTATCGAGTCAACTCTGGTGAGAGTATCTAAATAAAAATGGAGCCGAGTGGCTCCATTTTTATCTTTAGTCAGATGACAAGCGAGTTAGATGATAAAGCTTGCACCGTCTTCAGCGCTAGAGACACTTTGTCTCAGTACGCTAAATAGATTTCGTCCCCAAGTCTGCTGATTCGCCTCGGTATCGATCGCGAGTGGCTCACGTCCAGTCATATCCGACAGGTTGTTTAGCTCACCCGTTTCACAGTTGAGCTGGAGCATATCGCCGTCACGCACCAAGCCAATCGCACCGCCTCGCAGGGCTTCTGGGGATAGGTGGATCGCTGATGGGATTTTGCCTGACGCGCCAGATAAACGACCATCGGTGACCAAGGCCACTTGGTGGCCGGCTTTTTGGATATTACCCAAGATAGGCATTAGCTTGTGCAGCTCTGGCATGCCATTAGCCGCAGGACCATTGTGTGTCACGACCACGACGTAATCTTTGTTTAGCTCGCCACGCTGATAGGCCGCTTCGACTTCGTGTTGGCACTGGAAAACCACGGCAGGAGCTTCAATAATACGCTGGTCTGCTTTTACTGCTGACACCTTAACCACCGCTTTGCCTAAGTTGCCATCCAGTACGCGCGTTCCGCCTGTTTTCTGGAATGATTCATCACAGGCGGCAATAACGCTTGGATCAGTGCTTTGGGTACATGCATGCCAGCTCAGCGTGCCATTTTCAAGCTTAGGTAAGGTCATCTGACTCGCAAAGTCGCCAAACGCTGGTGTGACATCACGATGCAGTAGCTGTGATTGATCCAGGCGATGCAATAGGGCAGGAACGCCACCGGCCTCTTGGAAGGCGTTCATGTCCGCTGGGCCATTTGGATAGACGCGAGCTAACAGAGGCACTACCTCAGACAGGTCGCTGATATCTTGCCAAGTCAGCATCAGACCGGCTGCGCGAGCTACGGCGATCATGTGGATGGTGTGGTTGGTGCTGCCACCTGAGGCAAGTAGGGCAACAATACCGTTGATAAGGCTCTTCTCCGTCACTACTTCGGAAAGCGGGCGGAAGTTAGCAGAGCCCGAGCTCATTGAAGCAATCTTGATCGCAGCATGCTCAGTCAGGGCATGGCGCAGCTCTGAGTGCGGGTGAACAAATGCAGAGCCCGGGAGCATCAGACCCATAGCCTCAAACACCAGCTGGTTGGTATTCGCGGTGCCATAGAAGGTACAGGTACCTGGAGCATGGTAGGCGCGACACTCCATATCAAGTAGTGCTTCTTTACCCACTTCACCCGCGGCATACTTTTGGCGCACATCGACTTTTTCATCGTTGCTGATCCCGGTTGGCATCAGGCCTGCTGGGATAAATGCGGTTGGTAGATGGGCATAAGTCAGCGCGCCCATCAGCTGTCCTGGGGCAATCTTGTCACAGATGCCCAGCAGTAGGGTGGCATCAAACAGGTTATGGCTCAGCGATAGAGCAGTAGACTGAGCAATTAGATCGCGAGAGAACAGCGACATATCCATGCCCGCTTGACCCTGGGTCACGCCATCACACATCGCGGGTACACCGCCGGCTACTTGGGCGGTATGACCATAGCCTGCTAGTGTTTGCTTAATCTGATCAGGGTAGGTTTGGTAAGGCTGATGCGCGCTGAGCATATCATTGTAAGAACTGACCAGAGCGATGTTGTTGCGAGTAAAATCAAGCAGTTGTTCTTTTTCTGTAGAGCAGGCCGCTGCTACCGCGTGGGCGAGGTTACCACAAGTCAGGGCTTTACGACCCTTACCTTGTTCTGCCTGTTGCTGAGTACGCGCTAGGAATGCGGCGCGTGAGGTTTGGCTGCGTTCGACAAGTCGTGCAGTAACGTCAAGGATCACTGAATGCGTCATTATGCTACCTCTTGTGCTGCTTGCAGTTGTGATGCGGCGCGCTCAACGACATCATCGATTCTGCCTTCAATGCTTACCACTAAGGTTTGAGGCTCGCCGTCTGGTCGCTCGAGTGCATCAAATTGGCTCTTCACCATGTTTTCTTTCATGAAGTGGCCCTTGCGCATGCGCATGCGCTCTAGGATCAGGTCCATATCACCATCAAGGAAGACGAAGGTGACGTTGCTATTGCCTTCGCGAATTTGGTCGCGATACTTCTTCTTTAGCGCCGAGCAGACGATGATACCGTGTTCATTTTTGTTTTCTAGGCTGTACGCGGCATCGCGAATACGCTCAAGCCAAGGAGCGCGGTCCTCATCGTTGAGTGGTTGTCCAGAGGACATTTTCTGAATATTTGCTCGTGGGTGAAGGTCATCTCCATCGATGAATTTACGTCCTAATCTGCTTGCTAAATGTTCACCAATGGTACTCTTTCCACAGGCACAAACACCCATCACAATGACACTACTACCAGCCATAACTTATCCTCATAACAAATTTTGCGCGTGATCTCACTTTTGGATATCACTTTAAAATATGGGTTTATATTATTCATGTTATCGGTAACATGTTACCCGTAACTGAGATAAAAGTGAACTACATCACAAACAATCATTAAAAGGTGAAATTATGGAGCAGTTAGCCCAAGTCTCTGACCCTACCTACCTACTGACCATTGCTGCAGTCGCGATAGCTGCACTTTTGTTATTGATTATTAAATTAAAAGTCCACGCATTTGCTTCGCTTACTATCGTAAGCTTAGGCACGGCAATTGCGACGGGCGTTTCTTCTGATCAAGTTGTACCGACGATGATGGGGGGCTTTGGTGGCACATTGGCCTCTGTTGCTCTACTCGTTGGTCTTGGCGCCATGATCGGTAAGATTCTTGAAGTGACCGGCGGGGCGAAAGTTCTGGCAGATACCCTGATTGGTCGCTTTGGTGAGGAGCGTGCTCCTCTAGCTCTAGGTGTTGCCTCGCTACTATTTGGCTTCCCAATCTTTTTTGATGCGGGCCTAGTGGTGATGATGCCAATCATCTTCAGTGTTGCGGCTCGATTTGGCGGCTCACCAATCAAATACGCACTGCCTTCAGCCGGTGCCTTTGCGGTAATGCACGCGTTTGTACCGCCTCACCCAGGGCCGGTCGCGGCAGCGGAGTTCCTAGGCGCAAACATTGGTCTACTACTTGTTGTTGGTATTCTCGTTGCTATCCCAACTTGGTACCTAGGTGCTTATCTATTTGGTTTGTATGCAGGTAAGAAGTTTGATATTCCACTATCAAAAGCCTTCTTCAACAGCGATACCGTGATCGATGAGTCTAAGCTGCCAAAGTTCGGCACAGTTATGACCATCTTGGTTTTGCCAGTTCTGCTTATCTGTTTGGATACCGGTCTTAATACGCTGGCGGTTGCGGGTGTGATCGAAGGCTCAACGCCAACGGTTGAATTCTTACGTATGCTGGGTAAAACCCCGGTAGCTCTACTGATCACCTTGATTGTGGCGCTGGCTGTGTTTGCTAAAGACTACGGCATGGCAAAACTTGAGAAGCTGTGTGGCGATTCACTGGCACCTATCTGTGGCGTTATATTGGTGACTGGCGCAGGTGGTATGTTTGGCGGCGTGCTGCGTGCAAGCGGTATCGGTGATGCACTAGCGGGCGTTCTGACCGACACAGGCATGCCAGTGGTTGTCGCTGCGTTTGTTATCTCTACTTGTTTGCGTGTTGCTCAAGGCTCGGCAACCGTGGCACTGACGACGACAGCTGCTTTGATTGCACCAGTGGTAACGGCATCAACTGGCCTAAGCGAGCTTGACCTATGCTTTATCGTGATTGCGATTGCTGGTGGTGCAACGGTGCTGTCTCACTTTAACGATTCTGGCTTCTGGCTGGTGTCTCGCCTACTTGAGATGGATGAGAAGACCACACTGAAAACTTGGACTGTGATGGAGACCCTACTGGGTACAATTGCCTTCCTTATCGTCGCTATCCTTAGCTTCATTCTGTAAGGGTTTGATATGAAGACGCTAGAAGAGAAACTCAAACAAATCAAAATCGTTCCGGTTATTGCGATCAACGATGTCGCACATGCTGAGCCCTTGGCGAAAGTGTTGGTGGACAATGGCCTACCTTGCGCAGAAGTGACGTTTCGTACGCCAGCGGCAGCGGAGTCGATTGCCAAGATGCGCGCGGCTTACCCTGAGCTATTGATCGGCGCAGGTACTGTTTTGACTACAGAGCAAGTGGATATGGCGATTGAGGCTGGGGCAGACTTTATTGTCAGCCCAGGTCTTAACCCGACAACAGTCAAATACTGTCAGCAGCGCAATATCGCGATTGTTCCAGGGGTCAACAACCCAAGCCTGGTTGAGCAGGCGATGGAGCTTGGCCTAAAAACGCTGAAGTTCTTCCCAGCTCAGCCGTCTGGCGGCGTGCCGATGCTCAAAGCACTCTCGGCAGTCTACCCAGTGAGTTTTATGCCTACTGGTGGCATTACCCCAGCGAATGTTGATGACTACCTTGGCTTAGGCTCAGTCCTTGCCTGCGGCGGTACTTGGATGGTACCCCCAGAGATGCTCGATAATGGCGACTGGGATGGTATTGCTGCGTTGGTTAAAGCGCTAAATTAAAACAGGGGCGGGGTTCGAGTAACGCTGCGCTCCGAGGTGCGAGTATATCCAGCAAGTGAGAAATTCCTCGCGTCTCGTAGGACAACGCCCGTCCCCGAACCTCGCACCTAAAAGAAAAGGGTCATCATTATGATGACCCTTTTGCTATTTAATCGACGTTGCGCTTAGCGCATCGTAACGAACTACCAACACAGGTGGTTTCTGAAATAAATCTGGAAAGGTTGATAGGAAGAGCCTTTCTAGCCTTTCCAGAAAAATCGACTTTTGGAACTAATTTTCCCAAAAAAGTTAAATTCAATATACCACTTTCCAGAAAATTAACCACATTCAATCTCGGTTTATACCGACCCTAAATCACTTATGCCCCTTTCCGAGCTATAAACTAATCACGCAGCTTGCGTCACGCACACTGCGTGATGAACTCACTTTCTGCCCCAAATCTTTTTAGCTCCTTAGAACTACTTTCCTAAAGTACGCAGTAATTGACCCAATATACCTAATCTGCGCTGCAAAGGCTTTTGCGATAAAACTGTCCACATTTTATCCTGAAATCGTGCTGCGTTCTTGGCGGAACAAACAGGCAAATCTGTCCGTTTACTTTAAGTATCCAGAGTACATTCGAAAAGCTATCTACACGACGAATGCTATCGAGGTGGTACACCGTCAGTTCCGTAAACTGACCAAAACTAAGGGTGGGTTCCCGAACGAAAATAGCTTGCTAAAACTGCTGTACGCAGAGTTATTGAATGCTTCTAAGAAATGGACAATGCCAATCCAGAACTGGAATATGACATTGTCCCAACTGGCGATTCACTTTGATGGGCGCTTGGATGATGTCTTAGATATCTAGCCAAAATTAGCTGACACAGATTTTTGAACGCCCTCTTTGCTTATCCGAAGTACTCACCAAAGAGAGTATGTTCAGGTTTATCATCGAATAGTTCTAGCACAGTTCCATCTAGTAGCGCTTGCTTATCTTCAATAGTAAGAATGTCACCCTCTTGGTCAGTAGAGATAAGTTTTTCATAGACGTCTTTGTTGATATTCACAAAATACTGAAGCCCATGCTTTTTACACATTTCCAGCGCAATCTTAAACATCATCTTAGTTTGACGTAGGTCTACCCCACCAAATAGCGCGCTATCATGAGCCATGAAACCTAATAAATTTTTGTTTAGTTCAAATAACAACATGTCATAACAGAATATTTTCACTTCACCTACGCCTTGAGATGAATCTTTTTGAATATATGGCTCTATGTCAAAGAGGTACTTTGCTTCACCGCTATTCTTCTGAATTCGTATCGCGCCACCATGATCATCATAGAATCGTCGAACCAATGTACGGAACTTTTTCTCTATCCCTTGAATATGAGCGCTTTGAGCATCAATGTACTCTATAGCTTTGAGATTTAAAGCGGCCTTTTTACTTTCTAATGCGAGTTTTTGTTTCTCTAGCTCAGCAAAAGTATTTTGGTAACTTGATAGGTCTGCGATTTTATTTTCTGTCGTACGGATATGCTCAACGATTGAGTTAAACTCTTCAAGTGCACCTTTCGAATCCAAGTCTTTAAGAATGCTATCTCGGCGCTCTTCTTTTTCTGTTAACAAAGCCTCTAGATGCTCACGCTTATCATTGAGCATTTTTACCTGAGACATCAAACGTTCTCGACGAGCACTATGAATACGTACATGAAAATCTTGTGCTTGCTGAAGCTGTACCTGTACTGAATCTGGGAAGTGGAACTCAGCTTCAGTGAATATCTGTTCCACTCTATCTAGATCTACTGATTTTACTTCCTGGCTTTCATCGAGCGCCCGCTCTTTGTTCCTAACGTCACGTTCAATTTTAAACACTTCATTTCGGAACTTATTCATTTCATCAGTCAGTAAATCAGCATCACGCTTCAACTCATTGTAATTTGGAGCAATATCAAAGTTGGCTTTACTTTCAAGCAAACGTTCTAATTTATCTTCTAGGTCTCGCAACTCACTTTCATTAGCAGTTAAGTTTGCTTTCTGAAGCGAATCTTTTGTTTTCTTGATTTGATCCAAGTCTTCACGAACACTTTTAAACTGTTTAGCTAGAGAAACATCTAACCCAAGAAGCGATAGGTTTGCAATTCGTTGGTAAAAGTCTTCAGCAGACCTTCCTTGCTGCATCAATGCATCAGAGTAATAGTTACGACCAGGGAGGTATCTTCTAGCAAAACAATTTAATGTTTGTTTAAAAGACACATCATTGATTGCCCCCATTAATATTTTCTCAGAGAGCTTGTTCGAAAACGTCTTACACTTTCCTATTTTTTCCTCATTTAAATAGTAGATACCATCCTTAAAGTGGACGGTAGAGGTGTAAGGTACTGTTCCAACCTCAAAGTCTAATGAAAATGTTCCGTATTCAGACAAATAGCTCTGTAGCGTTTTATCACTTGGGTATTTTGAATCTAATTGCCCACCAAGCAACAAGTGGACTAATTGAAGAGATGTACTCTTCCCGATTCCATTACAGGTACGGGTTGATAGTGAGCTAGTTTGTAGACCTGCGACAATATTCATCCCCTCATTAAAATTGATGGTTTTAAAATTAGGATTGCTTGAATACAGCTTTAAAAGTTTCATTTTCTAGCTCCAGCTTTCCCATAATGAATAGGAAGTCTAAACAATATTGTAGTTTTTCAATGGAAATTTCTATTGGATACACACGGTTAAGCTCATCCAAAAGGACGTCAAAATCAACCCCATCAGTCCCCTGTAAAACCTCAACCACATAGGCTGAGATACAATACAAAGAATCAACTGGTTTTAAGACTTTGGTTGGCAAAATCATTGTTTCATTCCAATATCACATTCTTCAAAAAAGTAAGCAATGATAACCCAAGCCATGGACGTTTCTTGGTAGCTAACCTTGTACGTTTCATCTTCAATCTTGTGGCAAAGCTCTCCAAGTATCGCAGAAAAGTCCAACTTATAATCTTTACTCGCTAGGTGGTGAAGCTCGTCGGTTTTCTTTCTAGCTAACTCTCTAGGAGCGGCACCAACCTTAGAAAGAGATTGTTTAATAATATTAGTGTATAAACCGTCAACAATCAGTACTCGCAACTCTGTTAAGACCGCACCTTCAATGTGTTCATATACAGGCAGAGAAGCCTCACTCCCCATAAGTAACTGATTAGAAACGCGGCGATTCAAATTGTTTATCCCAATTTTCTTTTCTAGGCCTACATTGTTGAAGTCAACCGAGTAATCCACGTTCTTAGAGTTACTGTCCTTAACTAGTAGGTCGAATACGATTTGCAACGTCATTTCATCAGTGTACTTTTCACTGATATCCTTGAAGAACTCTTCATAGATAGCTCGTAACCTACCATCTTTTAAGATCTTAATATCATTAAGCAAATCTGTATGATCTTTCAGATGATCTCGAATGTCTTCAATACCATACTTGTTCTTGTATGACTCAATTGTTGCTCTTTGGAGGTTTTTAGGCTTGTCAAGTAAGAAGAAGATATCAAACTCATACTGCTTGTAATGTGGGTTATATGACTCCAATATCTTGAGGCTGTTATCAATTTTATCTTTACCCGTTGATGTCGTCACTTGAATCATGTGTTTTGATTTGTGATCAACTAGGTCTATGTATGCCTCGTTAGAACTAGCCGAATTCGCATTATTGAAGTCTTTACCTTGGTAAAGAAAGTTGAACACATTACAGTAAAAATCTTCCGCATGAATGTTTAATGCATAGATGTTCATTGACTGATGCAACTTCATGTCACACATCAATATTGATAGTGTTCGAGATATCTTATTGATAACTTCAATGCGCTCGTCTTGAGTCATAACCTGCTACTTAACCAAAATATAATCTATAGGAGATTTGCCTTTCTCTTTCACTCCATTCTATGAAAACCAACGATTTGGTACAATATAGTGAGAGGATTATTGAGAGAAGTGTTCTGATCTGCATCACTCAGACTGGGTGCTTAGCAAAGCGACTTTCCATATCAGAGTTAATTCAGCAATTACTAAATTAGCAATGTGACTGACACGGTTTTGTCCAGAGGTGTTCTGGAACGGCATCAAACATGCACTGTGCATGAAACACGCCCTTGTAGGGCGATGTGTGATGAGATGACCTGACCTGGGAGAACAAGTGCACGTTATTACACCACCGCACCAACTCTAATAGAAACCACTTAACGAGGATTTGAACTGCTATCTTCACCCGATTCGTCAATCAATAGAGTTGTCATTGCAAGAACTTTCTTCTTATCAGCTAGAGAAAGCTTATTCAGATTAACAGCCAACTCAGCAGAAATCTCATCTTCACAAAAGAAGTAGCTCAAGGGCACACCAAGTTCATCTGCTAATGCCTTTAGTGTCCCTATATCAGGGGTATGCTTGCCCTTTTCGTACTGGTTCATTCTGGGGCTTGCGGAGCTTTCATCCATGCCTATACGCTCACCCAAAGCCTTTTGGGAAATTTTTGCTTTCTTTCGAGCTTGTTTAAGACGCTCTGGGATTGGGCTAATGAACGACACTGACTATTCATACATCTGATCTCAAGGTAACTAAGATTTTCTTAGTTTTACTAATTTCTGTATACTAAGCAATCCTTAGTTTTTTTGACTTTGTATGAGTTGTAAATGAAACGTTCTACTAAAATCAGTGCCATGATGCACAAGTTGTTGATTGAACAAGAAATGGATGGCTTTTCAGTTGTTGAGTTAAGAGATGCCTTTGTTTCTACTGATAATGGTAGAACTGACCCAGACGAAGCTAGACGGATGGTATATCGCCAGATCAAGCGCTTTACTGACAACAATTGGCTTGTAAGTGAGGGTAAAGGACGAAAGAAAAGGTACTTCCAGACTGGCCAGTTTAAAAACCTACAAGTCGAGCCAAAGGTTCAGACGACTCGGATTAGCTCACCTTCTGGTAATGATTACTCAGTATTGTTCTGCGAGCACGGCCAGTACAAAGCAGAGCTAGAAATTGTTCTCAGTGAAATAGATGAGTATCAATCAGTCATCCGTCGTTTCCAGGAGCTAGAAACAAAGCTAAGCCCTTTACTCGAACAAGCAAAAGAGCGCTCGGCGCATTTGCTTGGTAAAGTAAACGCGCTTACCCATGCTATCAACAGTCTTTCTGAGGAAGCAGCCTCATGCTGAGGTACTGGCAAGCCGAGTGTTCCGACAAAGCGCTAGAAAAGTACTCCACCGTACACAACCACTTTTTTTGCCAAGCGACCCCCGGCGCCGGAAAAACAGTGCTAGCTGCCAACATAGCTTCAAGGTTGTTGCAAAATGACATGATAGACCTCGTACTGTGTTTCTCTCCGTCGTTGGCTGTAGCCGAAGGGATTAAAAAGACATTTTCGAAAACTCTAAAGTGCTCTTTTAGTGGTGGGTTGGGCGCTATTGGCCGTTCACTCACCTATCAGTCGATTCAATTTCTTGATGATGAATTTTGGGAGAGCCTGAGTAACTTCCGAGTATTTGTTGTGTTTGATGAAATCCACCATTGCTCTGGCTCCGAGACCGGTATTGCGAATGTTTGGGGAGAACAAATACTGACAAAAATCCAAGGATTAGCAACGTACACTCTCGCAATGTCTGGTACTCCTTGGCGCTCAGACTCCTTACCAATCGTTATGGCTCAATACAGTGATCCTGATGGTAAGCTTCTGGTTGACTACCAATACAGCTTAAAACAAGCCATTGCCGATAACGTTTGTCGGAGCCCTAAGGTAGTTCTCGTCGATAACGAACATTTGACAGTAACAAATGACGGCGAAAAACAATCTTTTTCGTCAATTCTTGAAATGCTTAAGCAAACTAAGGCCTCTTATCAAAGTGTTTTACACAATCAAGAAGCAATGGAACACCTACTTGGCCTAGGGTGCAAAAAGCTCGAGGAGATACGCCGTTTAACTCATGATGCCGGTGGTTTGGTTGTTGCTTCTTCGGTTGAGCATGCGCAAAAAATAAAAAAAATTCTTTCGGAAAAATACGCTCAAACCGTTTCTATCGTAAGCTACCGACATGACGAACCTTTAGCCGAAATAGACCGTTTTCGTAATGACAACACACAATGGATCGTTAGTGTCGGGATGATTAGTGAGGGTACAGATATCCCTCGTCTTCAGGTTTGTTGTCATATGAGCTCAGTCAAAACAGAATTGTACTTTAGACAAGTACTTGGCCGGATTCTCCGGGTTAATGGAATAGAAAACCAACATGCATGGCTATTCACTTTTGCGGAACAAAGTTTAATAGAGTTTTCGGAACAGATTGAACAAGACATACCGGCATCATGTATGTTCGCGAGCGTGGAAACACCGATAGTATGTGATACCAATAACAAAACTGATAACTTGAGTACCCTGTCATTGCATGAAGAAAGACAAAGTAACTACTCACAGGTTGGCTGGGGATCTAAAAATCAAAATCCACGCGAATCATTGGTACCAAACTTCGCTTTGAACGAGATAAAACTAGGTTATTTCAGGCAGCGTGTGATAGCCGCCTTCACGGCAAGGCAAGACTAGTTTGAGGCTACCAAGCCACCAACTGTTCAACATATCATTTCCTAGGAACTCTCATCGTTCGATAACTGCGTTGTTCGTCGCAAAACTCTGGCCTCTTGTGTGCGTGAGTCAAATTATTGTCTTTAGTTATTGAACGCCTATTGACGTTATAACTAGAAACAAAGGTTAGCAGAAATGAAAAAACATTTTACAAGCATATTATTGGACGTGACCAATATCTATCCTTTTGCAGATGGCAAACTTTCCCCCTCTGGCAGGATAGTTGTCACTGTTAAAATTTAACCAGTTTGGGCGGAAGTGAGTGAACCTTGTCTCGTATTCCAGCAGAAAGAAAAGAAGCCATATTGAAGAAGCTACTGCCTCCCTATTCAATGTCAGTGAGTGAACTATCAAAAGAAGAAGGCATTAGCACCGCAACCCTGTATCATTGGCGAAAGCAACTTAGAAGTTCAGGAGCCGCAGTGCCAAATAGCAACACTTCATCAGAGCATTGGTCTGCTCAAACTAAACTCGCCATCGTGGCCGAGACTTACTCGATGACCGAGAGTGAACTCGGCCAATATTGTCGTGAAAAAGGCTTGTTCCCTGAAGAAGTCCAAGGCTGGCGCAGTGAATGTATGCAAGGGTTTATGTCGAGTAAAGAGCGTGAAGCCGAAGCAAAGAAGCAAGCTAAAGCCGATAAGCTTGAAATCAAAGAGCTTAAGAAGGAGTTACGCCACAAAGAGAAGGCACTGGCCGAAACTGCCGCTCTGTTGGTTCTGCGAAAAAAGCTGAGAGCCTTTTACGGGGAAGAGCCAGAGGACGACTAACCTCAGCCGATGAAAGGCACTACCTGATTGCTCTAATCCATGATGCGAAACAAAGTGGTTGCCGATTAGAGCAGGCATGTCATGAGGCTCAAATTGACTTGAGAACCTATCGTCGCTGGTATCGACAAGGTGAAGTTCAGGTGGACAAAAGACCGACTTGCGCTCGCCCGGAGCCTGCTAACAAGCTATCTCAGCAAGAGCGAGATGCCATTATCGAAGTGTGTAACCGCCCCGAGTTCGCGAGCTTACCTCCGACTCAGATCGTACCAACCTTGCTTGATAAAGGTGAGTATATCGCTTCAGAGTCGAGCTACTATCGGATACTGAAAGCGCAAGGACAGCTCCACAATCGAGGGCGTCAACGGAGCCGACAAAAGCAAGCAAAGCCAACAAGTTACACGGCTACAGACTCGAACCAAGTGTACACATGGGATATAACCTACTTGCCGTCAAAGGTTCGAGGCCAGCACTTTTATCTTTACGCTATCGAGGACATATACAGCCGAAAAATCGTCGGTTACGAGGTGTATGAACAAGAGTGCGGTACGCTAGCCTCGCAGTTACTTCAGCGCACTGTGATGCGCGAACAGTGCTTTAATCAGCCACTGGTTCTTCACTCAGATAATGGCGCGCCGATGAAGTCACTGACGTTCAGAGCAAAAATGGATGAGTTAGGCATAACCTCATCATATAGCCGACCAAGGGTCAGTGATGACAATCCTTATGTTGAATCACTGTTCCGAACAGTAAAGTACATGCCTAATTGGCCAAAGAAGGGCTTTGAAGACCTAGAAGCTAGTCGAGGTTGGGTGGAGTCCTTCGTGCGTTGGTACAACACCGAGCACAAGCACAGCAAGCTGAACTATGTCACGCCTTCGCAGCGTCACAATGGTAAAGACAAAGAGATCTTGGAGAGCCGAGCAAAGGTGCTGCTTGCAGCAAAACAGCGAACTCCTGCACGATGGCCTGGCGATATTAGGAACTGTGATCCGGTTGGTAAAGTTCACCTAAATCCAGAAAGAGAAGCCGCTTAATAAGTAAGCAAATGATGACAACTACCTTGAAAAACGCCGCTTTCTATCGAGTCTATGATGGACCTGGCCCTATCACTTGACCCTTTGAAACTAGCTGAAGAGCAAGAGCGTCTTAAGCTTATTTTGTTGAAGTCTGAAAGTGAAATACTAGAACTAGAGGCAATGGGATATAAACCCACTCGCCAACAGCTTTGCACTCTATACGGTACGCTAAAAGAGCTTTACTCCAATCAGCACATAAGTATGCTACAAGCATATTCTGCCCTTTCCCTACCAGGCCTAGATCAATTTGATAACGACGTTACTATTCACTAGTTTTCGGTGAACATTAAAGTTAGAAACTCGACAAGAAAGACTAAAACTATGCGTGATAGGTGATAAAATGAAAAGAATGATATGTAGCAGTTTTACGTATGACAAGCGTTAAGTTTCAAGGAGATTTTGATTGAGTGCCATAATAGAAATAACAAGCCTATTTTCGGATGGGAGGTTTGTCCTTTCGTTGTTTACGGTAGCTTTTACGGTAGTTTATGTATTTACAGCAAAAAAATTCTTGTTACGTACCATAGAGCGGAGAAGAGACAGGAAGGTTAAGCTTTGGGAAACCTTGTCTGCAGGATTTTATAACGGGTCTTTGGATACCGTCGATGATGTTGTGAATATCTACAAAGGTATCAACGAACTTGGTGGGGACGATGCTAGCTATAGAGCTGGTCTCTCAAAACATCTCAGAGAATACCTAGTAAACGTTGTTTCGTCTCAGAGTTTATCAACTGAAAGCATATCGAGCATAAAAGATAAAGTTACTGAAATAATCAAGGCAATAGAAACAGAAAGCCCATTTAGTGATGTCCCCACTGCCGAAAGAAATTTAATAATTGATGTGCAAAAATTCATTGAGCACTCTGACAAAGAATCAGCAAGCGAGAAACTGTCAGATTTAGCTGGCTTAATTGAAGTAAGGCAAGATTCTCTTGATAGAGTACAGGCTTCGAATAAGTGGTCGGTGCCGCTAGCAATAATAGGTCTGGTGCTAACGATTGTGTTCGGGGTTATATCTCTTCTCAAGTAAAACTTAACAAGCTGCGCAAGCTGTACACTTTTTCCGCTGCGCTTCAAAATTGCCCCTTCACTGGGCGTGCGAAATTCGGCTCACGATCTGTGCGTTTTCGATACTAAGAGTAATCCGTTATTTACTTATTTAGCAAAACCTGTAAAGCACCTTTGTCCAGAAGTGAGTCACGAAGGGCAGTAATCACAAAGCGTTGGTTGGTAAGCCCACTCAACTATCATTCAAGTGGGCAACGGTAGAACTACTTAATTGGCACTACAGTACTTCTTTTTAGCTTGGCAAGCTTCTCCCGAAGCTCCGCATTCTCGTATTCAAGTTCATCAATATGAGCAAGTGCCTTAACTAACTTATCATTCAGGTGGTGCTGTGCAGCCGCAAACAGGGCCAACTTCTCTCGCTCCGCCTCATATTTGTCTTTGAAGTTACTTTTAATACGCTTTTGTTCTTTGAGCTTACCCCGCACCGCTTGTATTTCTGGCTGAACGTATTCGCCTTTTCCTTCTGCAATATCAACTTTGGTCTGCTTCACCTTCTCAACAAACTCGGGGTAGTAATAACCACTGCCATTACCGAGTTTTGCTTCTTCCTCTACCGCTCTCACGCTCAATTTGCGGCTTTTGGGGATGTGCTTCGGCTTACCATTGGCTATTCGGTCTAACGCTGCCTCGAGGGCGACTAATGTGTTTTCGCGCTTGCTCATGCTTAAATCTCCGTGATATTAAGTTCAGCTTCAAAAGGAGTAAATTCCATTTTAAAGTCACGCATAACGTTTTCTGCCGCTCTAATTTGAGTAATGTAATGGCTTCTATCCGTGACCGTAATATCGTCTCCTGTTGTCATATAGGCCGATAGACTACGATGCCTCTTTTGCCACCACTTTGCTTGTTGCTCATCAATAATGCTGCTTCCAGACGAACAATCGACGCAAAATTGCGGTGCAACAACACCATCCATATCGCAATCATAGCCACTCTTGCAGTAGCTATGTAGTGAACCATGGAGCGTGAGTTTTCCGTCTTTTACCGCTTTATAAATGGTGTCCCAAGAGCTGTAGATTGTTGGGACATCACCTCGCATCATCATGATGGCTTTGCCATGTGCGCCCGATAATGTTTCATTAGAATGCCACTGTTTGAAGATTTTATTGGTAGTAGATTCAGCGTTAATCTCATCAAGTGTTTGCTGGATTTTTGGATCGACTGTTAAATCACGAAGGCTAGCCAACTGCCCCCCATTCGTGTACCACTCTGTCATCGCCAAATACAGATGTTTGAATTGCTGCTTGAGTGCAACCAGAGAGCTTAACCGATTTTTAATGCAGTAGAACGCGAGGCTCCGTCTGAATTGGTGAGTGCTCATAGGCCAAGGTTGACCAACCACAACTTGGTTTTCAATTTTGACCTGTGAGCGAGGGTTCGACTCCACGCAATCTTGGTAATCGTCATCAGTAATAACAAAATCAAACTGTTTACAAAATTGTTTTAATCGCCTATTCCAATCCGCAATTAATTTTGGCGCATGAGAGCGGTGAGTTTGGTTCACCCAAAGAGAATTTGCATATTTCTCATCGGGGTATTGGACTTTTTCTCGCCATCTTTTTGTGATGATGGACATCAAATCAATCGCGGTTTTTGAAACGGCTGCCGTGACCCAAGTCTCTCGTTTTTCACCTAGTTTAAATGTATGAGATTGCAGAAGGTGAAGCTCTCGGCCACTCAGTGAGTCTAGGTAATAACTGTTCGGAGTGAGTTTATCGAGTTCGCTATCACGCATACCACTAAAGCCGCCACACACAATGTAACTCGCCGTGATGAGCAGGCCTAAGTATCGCTTAAAATCATTGCCATTCTTCAAAGGGATGTTGGGTAGCTTTGTTGTCAGTGGCGCAATCAGCTCATTTGGTTGCTTGGGTTGGTTGTCGGCAATAACGCTGGAAAACTTTTGATTATCAATACTTCCATCGGAATTCATGAATCTGAATACACCGCCAGCTTTCACCTTATCTTCTACGATTTGCTTCCCTTGCATGTAGTTATCTTGGAGGTCACGTTCAGTATTGGCAATGAGCGTGGCGTTAGGGAGCGCTTCTTCAATAAGCGCCATTGCCTTGCCATAGATGGCGTGACAAAGACGCTCAGGAATAACTAATGTTTGTTGCCGCTCTAGATCATTTAAGCGCCTAGCTTCTTTATTTGATTCGATTGGAGTAAAGCCCAACGCTATCTTATGCCAAGGGGTATATTGAATGGCTTTGTTGATGGTTGTGAATGTTTTCTCAAGTGTGCCAACGCTCAAATCACGTTCGATAAGGTACTCATCGAGCTTCTGACGCATATTAGTCGATGAAAGGGCAGAGAGTGTGTGCGCATTTTCTTGAGCGAGAAATTGGTAGGTTGTCATAGCGTTCCTAAGTCGACCGTGAACGGTTGAAAACTTTGCAGACTTCCTTTCTTGTGGAGAGAGATTAAATAACCAACCGTAAGTGAAGAGCTTCAACTCTCGCTGTAGTTCTGGGTGGGCATCTATTGTCGAAAATGTAAGATTGTTCCTTTCTTTTTTGCGTGAAAAAGCAAAGCAACCCCAATTGTTTTGGCCGAAGGTGGCGGTGACGTTACCGTCCTTATCTCGGCAAACCACCACGGCATCCAATTCGTCGAACCGCTGCTCATGGTACAAGGTGATAATATCGGCAGGCTGGACTTTATGCTCAACAGGGAAGTCAGCACGATACAAGTGGTCAGTATTGAATTTATCGTTGCTCATTAGGATGCCTCCTGTGATGGAATGAGGCTAAGTACTGATTCGGCATCATCCCAATTCGGGTGTAAGCCCTCATCGTCCAATTTTTCTTCTGCCGCTCTAAGCAAAGAGGTCTTAATGTTTGGTAGAATCTTGGTATCAATAAACACAATAATGTCTTCAAAGTTTTGCTTGTAGTGTTGAGCATCAAGGTGGCGATATAGGGATTCTTCAATACAGCTTTTGAAGCTTATTAGGCACCAAATATCTGAGAGAGATTGAACAATGACCTGGCCTGGACAGCCGAAAC
Source organism: Vibrio sabulosilitoris (assembly GCF_055391395.1). NCBI lineage: Bacteria > Pseudomonadati > Pseudomonadota > Gammaproteobacteria > Vibrionales > Vibrionaceae > Vibrio > Vibrio sabulosilitoris. Next base: position 340,780 of record NZ_AP029599.1, on the reverse strand, counting down.
AACCAAGTAAGTCGGCACACGCCAATCTCTCACCGTCTTTAATCAATCCATGTTTGAGGGCTTTTCTTGTGTACTTTTCTGACTTTTCACCAAAAGGCTCAGAGCAACTTCCTCCGTTCGGAGTGCGACTCAAGTTAGGAAGGTTAATTTTGTTTTCTGCCTCGATAACCAACATATCAATGCCTAAACTTTCTTTGGCTTCATTTGTGCTTTCACCTTGCTTAATCTCTTGCTCTCTCAAGGACATCGCATCTTGCATCATCCCATTATTGGTAGTTCGGTTACCCTTGCTGTAGCTTCTCTTTCTCGTGTTAGAAGTGTTGTTGAGCATAATGTCGTTCACCAACTCACCTTGATGGTAAGTCGTGATTTGTGTGCCTGTTTTTCGAAAGCGACTGATGACAGGGCGCAAGCGACGACCCGCTTGGTCGGTAAAAGTAAAGTGCTTTTCGACCCACTCTAAGAAAGCCTGCAAGGTGGCGCCCTTGAGCGGCGCGCGTTGTTTTGAGGTGACCGTTTGCAATAATGTCGCGTTGGGGTCTGTGGAAATCAGGCGTGAGGCTTCGAGCAACGTATCAAAGAAGCTCATTGCGTACTTAGGAATATCCAGTTCATGACCGCCCATCTCAACGTGGATGGTTTTAAATGCTCGGCGCTTAAATGCGGGCATGGTGTACCAAATTTCACCGACTGATGTAGAGGCGTTATTTGGTTGCTGTAGGTGGAATAAATCACTTGTATTAGCGTAGGTGTAGTAAGCCAGTAGGTACGTTCCAGCACACATCATTTTGCTGATGCCACCACATAGTTTGTACTGCTCTCTCTTCCAGTTAAACGTCATGGTTGAGGTGCCCTTATAGGCATCTATATGCTTCTCAGGGCCCTCAATAAACTGCTTGGCAGTTTGCTTAAATAGACTGCGCAAAAAAGGCAGTAATTGCTTGAGGTCACTGCGAGTATAAGCTTCAAAGGGCTCCTCATCACTATTATCCGTGACGGTGATGTTGTCGAAATACGCACTTGGCAGGTCTAAGGAATCGCAAAATAAACGCAGCATTTGAGAGCGTTTGTTTTTGTAGGTAGAGCGCTTTATTTCTCCAAGTAACACGTCCTGATAAAGAGACTTAAAATAAGATTCCGTGGCGTGTTGTGTGAACGCCTCTTCATTATGCTCATCGCACCAACGAAGATATTGAGAGCATTCCCGGTAGGTGGTGTACAGTGAGGCGTGGCTTTTGCCTTCGCCCATGAAATCTTCAAAGCGAGACTTCATTTGAAGGATAAAGCCTTCCCTATTGGCATCTTCAAAGCGACCTCCCCGCTGTAATGAGGTTATTGAAGGAAACCCCTTGACCATAAAGCGATTAAAGTCGGCCAAACTGTTTTCTTCGTCATCTAATTGAATACAAAGCTCTGGCTTCCAGCCGCACAAATAAGCGACATTACTCATTTTCACCGCCTAACGCTTCATGCATGATGCCGTCTAAAATGCCGAATTTAACTTTGAAAGCTTCTTTGCGCTTCAAGTAGCGCAAGTATTTCCAAGTGGTGGATTCGTTTCTGTGCCCCATCCATCCCATCAGTAGTCCCAAACTTTCTGATGAAGATAGCCCTGCTTCAAGCATGTCATTGAGCCGATAGGTGCCATAAGTCGAACGCAAGTCATGAAAGCGGTGTGTGAATGTAGGATGGGTCTGTTTAATCTCGGCTCTAAGCTCTGTCCAGCGAGCCTCTATCGACTTAGCGGTTACGGGGTTGCCTTGCTCACTGACGAACAAAGGTTCGTGGCGCTCAGATAACTCCAATCGCTCAAGCGCCTCTTTCTTTAGGGTGTCAGCCATTTCTGGTAGTGCTTCAAGTTTTTGGTCAAGCTTGTTTGCACGTTTGATTCTTCGCTCTGAAACGCGATATTCATTCAATGTCGATAATAACTCGGCAGAGATTTCTACTTGGCGAGATTTGAGGTATTTGGTCATCACACCTGTTGCTTTAGGTGATAGCGACAACTCAAAACGGTGCTTACTTTCAGCAACAGGCGTCGCTGTCTCGATAGCTTTAGTGGATAAAGTGGCTATCTCTTGGATACGCATTCCCGTATCAAGAGAAATAAGCACCTGTAAGCGCAGCTCCTCTGAAGCCTTGGGTAGATATTGAGTGAGAATACTCAGTGACTCTTGGCTCAGTGGAGTGAGAGGCCGGATGTTGCTACTGTCGGCATCTTTGGGGACTTTAATGCGTAGGTCACTTGTTTCTACGGTAAAAGTGGGTGAAACGTGAGCTAACATTCCCGAGCTCTGAACAGAAACAAATTCCATTTTGAATGGCGCTTCTTTCTCGTTCTTTATCTTTAGATAACCGTCATGCATCAACCACTTATAGTAATTGACGATTTGGTTCATGCGAACGCTGGCAGTGCTATGCGCCAAGTCACCCTTTTTAATCTGCTTTAGTAGGTGAGAGCGAAATAGATAAGTCGGTTTTAGTCTTTTGACGGGAGGGAATGTATCCCACGCTAAGTTCTCATCTTCAAGGAATTGATAATAGGCATAAAGAGCTTGGGAGCAGGGACTAAGGTCTTTAGCATCCTTAACCGTTTTTTGGTAAAAGAGGTAACTATTGGCTTCATGGTTGAATGAACCATCACCATTGAACAGAGTTGGGAGAGAGCCAATATTCCCTTTCTCAGGAGAGCATTGGTAGGTGTTGTCACTGATTGATAGTTCTGTCTGTTTATAGACATTGCTTGATTGTATGAGGTACATAAATTCACCTAGAAAAACACTGACCATACATACAGCATAGTCAGTGATTGGTTTTTTTCCAGATTTATTTATGTGTGTAAGATGCTTTTCCTACATCAACCCGTCATGGTAACAAATTCTTCAGACCCTGTTGGGTGGATCGCGACAACCGCATCGAAGTCAGCTTTGGTGGCGCCCATCTTCATCGCGACAGCAAAGCCTTGGATCATCTCGTCGATGGTAAAGCCGATACCGTGTAGACCGACAACCTTCTCGTCTTCACCCGCGCAGACTAGTTTCATCTTACATGGCTGGCGATGTTGAGTGACGGCGGTGTACATGGCGGTAAAGCCTGAGGTGTAGACCTTAACGTTGTCCTTACCATATTGCTCCTCAGCTTGCTCAGTTGTCAGACCGATAGTACCGATTGGCGGGTGGCTAAAGACCACGGTTGGAACTAGGTCGTAGTCCATCTTAGCGTCTGGCTTGTTGTTGAACAGGCGCTCAGACAGCTGACGTCCCGCTTTCACCGCTACAGGAGTCAGCTCGATACCACCTTCCATGATATCACCGACACAGTAGATGCCTTCGACATTGGTTTGTTGGTACTCGTCTACCTTGATGTAGCCACGATCGTTGGTTGCAACCCCTGTCGCTTCTAGGTTGATGGCATCAGTTGCCGGGTGGCGACCGATAGCCCAGATCACCTGATCAACATTTTGGCTGTTGCCGTTCTCTAGGTGCAGCGTCAGGCTACCGTCTGCCTCTTTTACGATCTCTTTTGGCGTTGAGTGGTTGTGCAGGGTTGGACCTTCCGCTGCCATGACTTCAACCAAGGTCTCAATGATCATTGGGTCGAAGCTGCGAATCGGGGTCTCTTTACGGCAGAACAGGTGAGTCTCAGTGCCAAGCGCGTGCAATACGCCAGCAATCTCAACCGCGATGTAGCCTGCACCAATTACGGCAACGCGCTTTGGCTGCGCGCTTAGCTCAAAGAAGCCGTTCGAATCAATACCGTACTCGGCACCCGGAATGCTAGGGATACTTGGACGACCACCAACAGCAATAAGGATATGATCCGCAGTGTAGTGCTCACCGTTGACTTCTACCGTGTTCGCGTCAACAAACTTAGCAAAGCCTTTGATGACGTTAACCTTGTTGTTGCCAAGTACGCGATCGTATGACTGGTGGATACGACCGATGTATGCCTGGCGGCTTTCTACTAGTTTTGCCCAATCGAAGCCTTTTACATCGACATCAAATCCGTAGTCTGGAGCGTAAAGGTTGATCGCCTCTGCGACTTGCGCACCGTGCCACATCACTTTTTTCGGCACACAGCCGACGTTGACACAGGTACCACCTAGGTCTTGGGCTTCAATTAGAGCGACCTTTGCGCCGTACATCGCTGCGCGATTTGCTGACGCGATACCGCCGCTGCCACCACCGATACAGATATAGTCAAAATGCGTTGCCATTACTTTCTCCGAGAGCTTATTAAAATTGTTTGTGGATCAGACCGACCACAGATAGGCCTAATCATAAAACGAGTCTAGCAACTTTCGCTAATGGGAAAAAGCGGCTTTGATTATGACTAATAACGATTAATCATTGAATAATAGCCGTCAAGCCAGCTCGACTTAATCGTGTTGGAGAGTTGTTGGCTTCATGAGCGGTGGCGATATTTCGCACAAAAGGACAAGAATTTAATTCTAAGAAGTGGGGACGGTCTTCACAAGGAGCGAGGTATTCCAGCGCGCTGAATACTTGCTCCCCGCAGGGCGACAGCCCGTCCTCGAACCTCGCCCCTAGATGAGTTATTCAGGTACGACCCACTCAACCTTAAAGTGGCCCGTGGCAGGCGCGATGGCTTGCTTAAGAAACGGCAGAATGGCGTTCATCTGACTCTCAAGCTTCCACGGCGGGTTAATCACAATCATACCTGAGGCTGTCATGCCACGCTCGTTGGTATCCGGTGACACGCCAAGCTCGATCTGCAGGATCTTTTTGATCCCTAGGCTTTCTAGTCCTTCAAGCATATCGTCAATATCATGACGGTTTACCACCGGATACCAGATCGCGTAGATGCCAGTCGCCCAGCGCTTGTGGCTTTGAGCGATAGCCGAGACTACATCACGATACTCTTTGGCTAGCTCATATGGCGGGTCAATCAGCACTAGGCCACGGCGCTCTTTTGGCGGTAGGCTTGCTTTAAGACGCTTGAAACCATCTTCTTTAAAGATTTTGACCTGGCGGTCGCGATGAAACTCTTGCTCAAGCAGTGGGTAATCACTTGGGTGGAGCTCAGTGAGAACCATGCGGTCTTGCTCGCGCAGTTGTGCACGAGCCACACGTGGTGAGCCAGGGTAGTAGCGCAGGGTGTCGCCGTTATTGAGCACCTTGATCGAGTCTAGGTAGCTGGCAATCTCTTCAGGGATATCGCTTTGCTGCCATACGCGTGCGATGCCTTGCTTGTACTCGCTGGTCTTTTCTGACCACTCGTGGGTCAAGTCATAGCGGCCAACGCCAGAGTGGGTGTCGTGATAGACAAATGGCTTATCTTTCTGCTTGAGGGCATCAAGGATCAGGCTTTGAACAATGTGCTTCACAACATCAGCGTGGTTGCCGGCGTGAAAACTATGACGATAACTTAGCAAAGTGGACTCTCAAAACGCTGTCTAGAGCGTATAAGGTGAATAAAACAGTTAGCCTTGATTATACGTCACTATTGAAATTTGCTGAACCTACCTATATTTAGATAGGAACGAAATAAAAAAAGACTGACGAATACGCTACTTAGCACCGCCAGCGCGCTGGCCCATTATGTGCTTTGCACCACAAGGAATGATTATGTCTAATCCATTGTTGACGTTTACCGATTTACCGCCGTTTTCTCAGATCAAACCTGAGCATGTAAAACCTGCTGTCGAGCAGGCAATTTCTGATTGTCGTACCAAGATTGATGCACTTTTGGCAGACATTGACCAACCGAATTGGCAGAGCCTAGTGGCACCGATTGAGCAAGTGGATGATCGCTTAAGCCGCATTTGGTCACCTGTGAGCCATATGAACTCGGTAGTGAACAGTGAAGAGCTGCGCGAGGCCTACGAGAGCTGTTTGCCACTGCTGTCTGAATACGGCACTTGGGTTGGGCAACACAAAGGTTTGTTCGAGGCTTACAAGGCAATCAAGGCTAGCGATGAGTTCGATACGCTCACTCAGGCACAAAAGAAAACCATCACAGATTCGCTGCGTGATTTTGAGCTCTCGGGTATCGGCCTTCCGGCTGACGAGCAGCATCGTTATGGCGAGATCAGTAAGCGCATGTCTGAGCTAGGCTCGCAATTTTCGAATAATGTCCTTGATGCCACTATGGGCTGGACCAAGCAGATCACCGACCCTGCAGAGCTTGCGGGCATGCCTGAATCGGCGATGGCAGCAGCACAAGCGGCTGCGCAAGCCAAAGAGCTTGAAGGTTATTTGATCACCCTAGACATCCCATCTTACCTGCCGGTGATGACCTATTGTGATAATCAAGCGCTGCGTAAAGAGCTGTACGAGGCGTACGTGACTCGCGCTTCTGATCGCGGCCCGAATGCCGGCAATTGGGATAATAGCGAGATCATCAATGAGCAACTTAAGCTGCGTCATGAGATCGCACGTATGCTTGGTTTCAATACCTTTAGTGAGAAATCACTCGCGACCAAGATGGCAGAGACGCCAGATCAGGTACTGGGCTTTTTGAATGATCTGGCAACCAAAGCTAAGGCGCAAGGCGAGCGCGAAGTAGAAGAGCTGCGCCAGTTTGCTAGCAAAGAGTTTGGTGTTGATAGCCTAGAGCTATGGGATATCGCTTACTACAGCGAGAAACAAAAGCAGCATCTATTCCAGATCTCGGATGAAGAGCTGCGCCCATACTTCCCTGAGCAGAAGGTGGTGAGTGGTCTGTTTGAGGTGCTCAAGCGTGTATTTGGTATGCGCGTGGAAGAGCGTCAAGGTGTCGACACCTGGCATGAGTCAGTACGTTTCTTCGATATCTTTGATGCGCAAGACGCGCTGCGTGGAAGCTTTTATCTAGACCTGTACGCTCGTGAGCACAAGCGTGGTGGAGCATGGATGGATGAGTGCCGCGTGCGCCGCATTAGTGCCGATGGTGAGCTGCAATCGCCAGTGGCCTACCTGACCTGCAACTTCAATCGTCCAGTAGGTGATAAGCCTGCGCTGTTCACCCATGATGAGGTGGTGACCTTGTTCCATGAGTTTGGTCATGGCATCCACCATATGCTGACTCAAGTTGAGACGGGGGCCGTATCGGGCATCAATGGCGTACCTTGGGATGCGGTTGAGCTGCCAAGCCAGTTCTTGGAAAACTGGTGCTGGGAAGAGGAGGCGCTAGCGTTTATCTCTGGCCATTATCAATCGGGTGAGGCACTACCGAAAGAGATGCTTGAGAAGATGCTGGCAGCGAAGAACTTCCAGTCAGCGATGTTTATCCTGCGTCAGCTTGAGTTCGGCTTGTTTGATTTCACCCTGCACACCGAGTTCGACCCTGAGGTAGGCCCGCGAGTGCTCGAGACATTAGCGCAGGTGAAGAGCAAAGTTGCCGTGCTGCCAAGCGTTGAGTGGAACCGCTTCTCGCACAGTTTCAGCCACATCTTTGCTGGCGGTTATAGTGCAGGCTACTACAGCTACCTATGGGCGGAAGTCTTGTCTTCGGATGCCTTCTCACGCTTTGAGGAAGAGGGGATCTTTAACCAAGAGACCGGTCAAAGCTTCCTGAATAACATCCTTGAGATGGGCGGTAGTGAAGAGCCAATGGAGCTATTCAAGCGCTTCCGCGGCCGCGAGCCACAAATCGACGCCCTACTGCGTCACGCAGGCATCTCGGCGTAAAGCCAGGGGCGAGGTTCGGGGGTGGGCTTCGCCCTACGGGGAGCGAGGAGTTTCCCAGTGTCGATTGGGATCGGGGAATAAGCAGCCAATGAGGCCTTATTCCTCGCTACCCGAAGCGCAGCGTCCCCGCACCTCGCCCCTGCGCGTTAGCGCGCCATGACTCGGCGGACTTGGCCGTCGGCGGATAGGGGGCCGGGTCCCCAGACGATCACGATTAGAATCATCAGTCCCCATAGCTGGTGGTCATAAAAGCCTTTCTCCCACAGCAGTGGGTAGGACACCACGGCGATAATATTGAACACAAATAGAATCGCGGCCATTGGGCGGGTAATAAAGCCGATCGCGAGAAAGACTGGCAGGATCAGCTCTGCGGCTGTGCCCATATAGGCTGCCATCTCCCACGGTAGGATCGGTACCTGATACTCGTACTCGAACAGGAATAATGTACTGTCCCATGAAGCTATTTTTACCAATCCTGAATTGAAAAAGACCCAAGCGACCCATAAGCGGCAAAATAGCAACAGCAGTGGCACAAAGACCTGTTGGGTCTGCTCAATTATACGGTCATACAGCTCAATACTTCCCTTTATATTGTTTGTCATGGCGGCGTCCTCTAGTTATTTTTTAGCGTAAACCCAGCGATCAAGGCTTTTTCCATCAAGGTGTTGAGATGGCTTAGCAGTGCAGGCTCAATCTCCCCCATGGCTTGCTGCGAGCGCAGGCAAACCAGTAACTGATGGACATCGGGTTCTAGTGCAATCGGGGTTCGGTGCCCGTTGGGCAGGGTGTGGATCACCCCTTGTTGTGGGCAGTGGATGTCTAGGTTGTCAAAACAGTTGCTTTGCATGGCATCAAATAGGTCAAACACGGCAAACGGGCTGGCGATCACCCGCACCCATGGGTACAGCTCAAGTACTATCTGCGCCTGTTGCTCAGGGGCGATATTCGCCAACTGGCCAATCGGCAGAATATGGCTCTCAAGCGGTTGATTGGCGAGATGCAGGGCGAGGTCCATTTGCCATTCAAAGCGGGCAACGTCCTCAAGGTAAGGGGCGGCCTCGACCACCTTGGGAAATTGCGCGATGGTTTGGTCAAATTTGTCGCCATAGAAGCTGACATCCGCTTTGGTCAGTGGGTGCTGCAAAACATGTTGACGCGCCATCTGAGTAAAGCACTCTTCTCCAACCAGCAACTCAACCATTGGATAGGTGGCCGAGAGGACTTCACTAAGGCTAATCACAAAGTTGTTACGGTAGATTTGAATACGATCATCGGCACTAAAATGGTTGCTGACGATATCGCAATCCTCGCCATTGGCTTGGTAGCGTAATGCCTTGGCAAACTGATTTTGCAGTTGAGCCAGCTCCATCTTAACCTCCCATTGCTTGAGTTGTAGGATGACGGAAGACCTGACTAAGCAGGGTGCGGGCTTTATCTGCTTCAGCCAATAGGACATTTGGCTCTGGGATATCGAGATCCCACTCGATAAGGGTGTGACGCGGACCATGCTGCTCAAGCCAGTAACGATAGAGCTGCCAGACCTCATCGCTGACTGGGCGGCTGTGGGTATCTATCCAGATCTCGCCTTGCTCAAGGTGTTTGACAGTAAAGCCAGCAAGGTGGATCTCGTCCACGGCATGAGCCGGGATCTGGTCAATATAATGGCGGCTATCAAAGCGGTGGTTAAACGCCGACACATGGATGTTATTTAAATCGAGCAGTAAGCGACAGTCCGTTCGGCGCTGCACCTCAGCGAGAAATTCCCACTCACTGATAGTGGAGTGGTTGAACGCGAGATAGCTCGATGGGTTTTCAATCAGCATCGGTCTGGCGAGGGTGTCTTGCACCTCTAGCACATTGCGACAGAAAACCGCTAACGCCTCTTCGGTATAAGGCAGTGGCAACAAATCATTGAAGTAGTGCCCACCATGTTGACTCCAGCTGAGGTGGTCAGAGATCAAGATAGGGTCGACTTCAGTGATCAGCTGTTTGAGCTGGGTTAGATGGGTTGGGTTGATACGCTCAACACTGCCAAGAGACAATCCAATCCCATGACAACTGATAGGGTAATGGTGAGCGATTTGACGTAACTGCTGGCGCGCCACTGAGTTGGGCTCAAAGTAGTTTTCGCTGTGGATCTCCAACCAACCCATTGAGGGTAACTCTTGAGCAAAATAGTCAATATGGGGCTGGCGTAATCCTACGCCGACCGCTTGCATCGGTTCAAGGTTAGGCTGCGTGTGTGTTGGGCTTGGTGACGGCATAGTGGCTCCTTGGCATGCTTGATGGGCAAAGAAGAGGGGGAGTTGTCATCACAGGCTGACCACTCCCCCTTTTGTTGTCTGGAGCGGATTACGCCGACTCAGTACTGCCGCCAGTAAGCTTGCCACAAAGACCTTTTGGTACCACCACGAAGGCATCGGCTTGGTTGTCTTCTTTTGATGTCCCAGCACACGAGCTAGATTTGGTTGCGCAGTCGTTTTGCCCAGCTTTAGCTACGCCGTAGCACTTCTCTTTATCCATTGCGACGGCTTGAGTCGCAGTCAGCATAGTGCCGCCTAGAGCCAGTAGACCAGTAACAGCAGCAGTAACAGCTAGATTAGACTTTTTCATCATCGATTCCTCACATAGTTTCCTTTACGTTGTAGTAGCAAGCGGGTTAAAGATTGCCCAAATTGCTTACTGAACAAGATAGATGCAGGCGGGTAAAAATTTCGTCCTTTTAACAAAAAATCTACATTCCAAAGTGATCTTTTTATTAAGTTGATGAAATTTATGGTGAAAAAATCTCAGAAAAATTCTCTGTTGCTGAACTGAAATTAAGCGTCTGATTACGTTATAATCTGACTTTATGTATAAATAACCAGTAAGTAGACATGATGGATCCCTCCCTATTGCTCGATGGCCTTAATGACAAGCAGCGTGAAGCCGTTGCCGCTCCCCTTGAAAATTTACTTGTCCTCGCTGGCGCGGGCAGTGGTAAAACCCGAGTGCTTGTTCACCGCATTGCATGGCTGATGTCAGTAGAGCAATCATCTCCGTTCTCCATCATGTCAGTGACCTTTACCAACAAAGCGGCCGCTGAGATGCGCGGTCGTATTGAAGAGTTGATGATGGGCAGTGCCTCGGGGATGTGGAATGGTACCTTCCATGGTATCTGTCACCGCATCTTGCGCGCTCACTATCTCGATGCCAAGCTGCCAGAGGATTTTCAGATCATCGATAGCGATGATCAGCAGCGTCTAATCAAGCGTTTGATTAAAGCGCAGAATTTGGATGAAAAGCAGTGGCCAGCTCGTCAGGTTTCGTGGTGGATTAATGGCAAAAAAGACGAGGGTCTGCGCCCAAGCCATATTGATGCCTACCATGACCCGATCACCCAGACTTACTTGCAGCTTTACTCAGCTTACCAAGAGGCGTGTGATCGCGCGGGGCTGGTGGACTTTGCCGAAATTTTGCTGCGCGCCCACGAATTGCTGCGAGATAAAAAGCACATCCGAGAGCACTATCAAGCGCGCTTTAAACACATTCTGGTGGACGAGTTTCAAGATACCAACAACATCCAATATGCCTGGCTGCGCATGATGGCGGGTAAGGACAGTTATGTGATGATTGTTGGTGATGACGATCAGTCGATCTATGGCTGGCGTGGTGCCAAGATTGAGAATATCGAGAAGTTTACTCTCGAGTTTCCGAGCGTGAACACGATTCGCCTTGAGCAGAACTACCGCTCAACCAAGACCATTCTTGAGGCATCCAACACCCTGATCGCGAATAACACTGAGCGGATGGGTAAAGAGTTGTGGACCGATGGCAGCGAGGGTGAGCCGATCTCGGTTTACTCCGCTTACAACGAGCTTGATGAGGCGCGCTTTGCGGTCAATAAGATCAAAGAGTGGCAAGACAAGGGCGGCAGCCTGAACGATGCCGCGATGCTGTATCGAAACAATGCCCAGTCGCGTGTGCTGGAAGAAGCCTTGATTCAAGCTGGCTTGCCTTACCGTATTTATGGCGGCATGCGCTTCTTCGAGCGTCAAGAGATCAAAGATGCGCTGAGTTACCTACGTTTGATGGCCAACCGTAATGATGATGCCGCGTTTGAGCGTGTGGTGAATACTCCGACTCGTGGCTTGGGCGACAAAACCCTCGAGACGATCCGCTTGGCGGCTCGTGAGCGTGGCTGCACCATGTGGGATGCGAGTAAGGCGCTGTTGGATGAGAAGGTATTGGCCGGTCGCGCCTCAGGGGCACTGAGTCGTTTTATTGAGTTGATTGATGCGCTTGAGGACGATACTGATGAGTTAGCACTGCACTCGCAAACCGACCACGTGATTAAGTTCTCGGGTCTATTTGCCATGTATGAGCAAGAGAAGGGCGAGAAGTCTAAGGCACGCATTGAGAACTTGGAAGAGCTGGTGACTGCGACGCGTCAGTTTGAAAAACCGGAAGAAGCTGAAGAGATGACGCTACTGACCGCCTTCTTGACCCATGCCGCGCTTGAAGCCGGTGAAGGTCAAGCGGACGAGTTTGAGGATGCGGTACAACTGATGACGCTGCACAGTGCCAAGGGTCTTGAGTTCCCGTTGGTGTTTATGGTCGGCGTTGAAGAGGGCATGTTCCCTAGTCAGATGTCAGCTGAAGAAGCGGGCCGCCTCGAAGAGGAGCGTCGCCTGTGTTATGTGGGTATGACGCGAGCGATGGAAAAGCTCTACATCACCTATGCTGAGATGCGTCGCCTGTATGGTCAAGACAAGTACCACAAGCCGTCGCGCTTTATTCGTGAGCTGCCAGAGAAGTGTTTAGATGAAGTGCGAATGAAGGCCAAAGTCAGTCGCCCGGCCAGCAGCGGACGCTTTAGCCAGACGGCGGTAAAAGAGAACTTTAATGAGACCGGTTTTACGCTTGGCGCACGAGTGAACCATCCCAAGTTTGGTGAGGGCACGATTATTAACTTTGAGGGTAGTGGTCCACAAAGTCGTGTCCAGGTCGCGTTTAACGGTGAGGGTATTAAGTGGTTGGTAACGGCTTATGCCCGCCTAGAAAAGCTGTAGGTTTCTAGCCTGATAGAGGGGGGCTTTTTCCCTCTATTGCCTTTGAGCACGGTATGCAGACAAAGAAAAACCCCGAGGGCTTGCGCCCATCGGGGTTATGGTCTTACTCGCAGCAATCCGGCTACTAAAAGTGCTCCCTGCATCAAATCCTTGATAGTAGGCTGAATCCGTCAGCTTAATCCTTTCATCGCCGTCCTAGCGGTGTCCTCGACCTTATCCTGGTCCGCTAACAATCCTCGTTAGCTCACTTCACTTGTTCCCTGAGCGGTGTCCCTTTCATCATCCTGATGATCGTTCCTTGCCTCGTCCAGAGGTGTCCATTTCCCATCCTTAGTAGCTACCATCCTAGTAACTATTGCGTCCGTTCAATGTCCAATTTGCTTTCCATGCCGACTGCTCTTCCTAAGCAACCGTATCTTCATCCTGAAGATTACCAAATCCTTGGCAGCTTCCTGTTCCATGTCGGTTTCCTTCCGACGAGTTCAATATTACGCCCTTTCCGTTTTCTCGCAATTCACGCTGGAACTTTTTCTTACCCCTCAAGCTCGAGTTATCTGACTAGGTTCTTTAATTACAATGACTTATGATTTGGTGTGGTAAATATAACTAAGCTTAAATGGAGATCTCCGTAGTGTTTTGTGAGAGATCTCTCACACGCCATCTTCCCTTTTAGCTACCAAGCCAGGTGCTCAAACTGTGATAAATGATGGTAAAACCGACGCTGGAGAACACCAAACCACACAAACTATCGATAAAAGGCGTCACTGCCAGCAATTTTTTCTGTAGTCGTGGTGTTGAAAGCAGCCAAGCTAAGCTACCAAACCAGACAAAAGAGATGAACCACAACAGCACCAAGGCAGCGGTTTTCCCTGATAGTGACATCTCGGCTGGAACCAAGCTCGACATCAGGCTAACAAAAAACACCAACGCCTTTGGGTTGAGAATGTTGGTGATAAACCCGCGTCTAAACGCCTGAGCAAGACTATCAATCTTGAGCGTCGAGCGGCTCAGTGCAGATGTCTCCCCGCGGCAATGGCGGTTTTTCCATGTTGCATGCAGGGCGTCAAGACCAAGATAAGCAAGGTAGCTGCCACCTGCGAGTTGGATGAGCGTATACAGAAGCGGCTGCTGGTGGATCAGGTAGCTCACGCCCGTTAGGCTCAAAATAGAGTGCAGTAATATGCCAATAGACAGGCCTAAAGCAATATAGACACCGGTTTGACGACCATAACGAGTGGCATTTTGTACGACTAGGGCAAAGTCCGGTCCAGGGCTCATCAGGCCGATCAGGTGCACTGTGGTTAGGGTTCCGAGAATTAGCAGCTCATTCATCGCGATTTAACTCGCTTTGATTGCTTAACACCATCAAAGGTAAACAGAACCAGTGCGCTCCAGATAAAGGTAAAGGTAAGCACTTTGTCGGTAGTAAATTGCTCACCATAGACACTGACTGCTAGCAAAAACATCAGGCTAGGACCGATGTACTGGAAAAAGCCGAGTGTTGACAGTTTAAGTCTTGTTGCCGCACCGGTGAAACACAACAGCGGTAGGGTGGTGACAAATCCTGCGCAGATCAGTAGCAGGTTAAGGGAGGCCGGGTTATTGGTCATGACCGCGGTTGGCGAGTCTGAGATAACCAACAGATAGAACGCCGCCAATGGCAACATGATCACGGTTTCAATGAACAGGCCAACCTGCGCTTCGAGTGCGATTTTTTTACGCAGCAGGCCATAGACACCAAAGGTCGATGCCAAGGCAAAGGCCACAATCGGTACTGAGCCAAACGCAATCAGCTGAATGATCACGCCAGCGGCAGCGAGGGCGACCGCGAACCACTGCAGCTTACGCAGTCGCTCCCCTAAAAACAGCATGCCAAGGATGACATTGAGCAGCGGGTTGATGTAGTAACCCAGACTGGCGTCCAGCATACGGTTGGTGTTTACCGCCCAGATAAACAGCAGCCAGTTCACCCCAACCAAAAGCGCCGTCGTGCATAGATAAACCATGGTTTTTTTGGTTTTAAACGCATCGCGCACGGCATGCCAGCGTCGACCAAGATGGAGCAGGCCGGCAAGAAGGAACACGGACCAGATCACGCGGTGGCTGAGGATCTCAAGTGGGGAAACCTCACTGATGGATTTGAAATAGATAGGGGCAATACCCCACATGGTATAAGCAGCCATAGCCAGCAAAATGCCTTGGCGAGTGCGCTGCTGTTCGTCTGACGACATGGGTGACAACTCTCTGTATTGGCAGGAAGGCTGTGAGTATAAAAGCGGCATACAAAATCACCTAACACTTTGCGGTTTTATTCATCACTGATCCCCACTACAATGTGCTGCTTCATCGCGACACGAAATCGCTACACGAAATCGCAACACCAAAACTGAGAGGGCAAATGACCGCAATCCTACAGGCTGAACAACCGACCTACGCTGATAGTGCTCAAGATGTATTAGAGCAGGTATTTGGCTATCAGACATTCCGTGATGGTCAGCTTGAGGTGATCGAAGCGGCGCTGGAGAGTAAAGACAGCTTGGTTATTCTGCCAACGGGTGGTGGTAAGTCGCTGTGTTATCAGGTGCCAGCCTTAGTCAAAGATGGGCTGACTCTCGTGATTTCGCCACTTATCTCGCTGATGAAAGACCAAGTGGATCAGCTCAAGGCCAATGGTGTTGCGGCTGAGTGCATCAACTCGAGTATGCCGCGCGAGGAGCTGATCTCTGTGTATCAGCGCATGAACTCTGGCCAGCTAAAGATGGTTTATGTCTCGCCAGAGCGGGTGCTGATGCGCGATTTTATCGAGCGCCTGCAAGGGCTTAATCTTGCGATGATTGCGGTGGATGAAGCGCACTGTATCTCACAGTGGGGACACGATTTTCGTCCCGAATATGCCTCGCTTGGGCAGCTGAAACACTATTTCCCTAATGTACCAGTGATGGCGCTGACGGCGACTGCCGACGATGCCACACGCCGTGATATTGTTCAGCGCCTGGCTCTGATTGACCATACCGAGTACCTGGGCAGCTTTGATCGCCCTAATATCAGCTATACGCTGGTTGAGAAACACAAACCGGTATCGCAGATCGTGCGCTTCTTGGATCAGCCAAAAGGCCAGTGCGGCATCATCTATTGTGGTAGCCGCAAGAAGGTAGAGATGTTGACTGAGAAGCTGTGCAACAACCATATTCGTGCAGCGGGCTATCATGCCGGTATGGACGCGGATGAGCGCGCCTATGTTCAAGAGGCGTTTCAAAAGGACGATATCCAGATCGTGGTTGCCACCGTAGCATTCGGCATGGGCATCAACAAACCCAACGTCCGCTTTGTGGTTCACTTTGATATTCCGCGCAATATCGAGTCCTATTACCAAGAGACAGGTCGCGCGGGTCGTGATGGTCTGCCCGCTGAGGCGATGATGCTCTATGATCCAGCAGACATCAGTTGGCTGCGACGTATGCTTGATGAGAAGGAAGATGGGCCACAAAAGCAGGTCGAGGCGCATAAACTCAACGCGATGAGTGCCTTTGCTGAGGCGCAGACCTGTCGTCGTCAGGTACTACTCAACTATTTTGGCGAATATCGTGAAAAGCCGTGTGGTAACTGCGATATCTGTCTTGATCCACCGCAGCGCTTTGATGCCACCGAGCAGGCACAAAAAGCGCTGTCGTGTGTCTACCGAGTCAATCAAAGCTTTGGTATCGGCTATGTGGTGGAGGTGTTGCGTGGGATGCAGAACATCCGTATTCGCGAGCAGGGGCATGACAAGCTGTCGACTTACGGGCTCGGACGAGAGAACAGCCACGATTATTGGGTGAGTATCTTTCGCCAGCTGATCCACAAGGGCCTGCTGTTTCAAAACATCACCCGCAATTCTACCTTACAGCTAACTGAGGAAGCCCGTCCTATCTTGCGTGGTGAGCAGCCGCTTGAGCTTGCAGTGCCGCGTCTGGATATCTCAGCCCGCGCGGCGAAATCGGAAAAACTGTCCAACAAGCACTATGACAAGAAGCTATTTGCCAAGCTGCGTAAACTGCGTAAGTCGATCGCTGATGAGGATGGCTTGCCGCCATATGTTGTCTTCAGTGACGCCACCTTGATTGACATGGCGGAGATCTTACCAACCTCTTATGGTGAGATGCTGGCCGTTAATGGTGTGGGGCAGCGCAAGCTGGATAAATACGCCGATCCTTTCCTTGATTTGATTCAGGAGCATATTACTAATCATGGCTAACAGTGAAACGGATTTTGGGCTGGTGGACTACCAGCCAGAGCAGGGAAGACTGATACTGCGCTCACCGAGTTTTGATTTTGATAGTTTTCCGTCTCTGGGTGAGCAATTGGTGAGCCTGCTGTCGGCCAGCGTGGTCGAGCGCCAGCAAGATGCGGATATCCACTCTTGGCTGATCGATTTTGAAGGGTGTCGCTTGATGCTCAAGGCGGAGCATTACACAGAGAGCCTGTGGCTAGAAGCGCTAACGCCAAGCGAATCTCGCGAGGAGTGTGACTTCTTGGCTAGCTTGTTTGAGCGTGGCTTTTTGCTTAAATAGGCGCCCAAACGTTTGCGTATCGAATATTGTTTGCCACGACTTGCAGAGCAAGGTGGTTAATGTATAATCGCCGACCGTTTGCTTAGGCCCGGTTTGTTCAGGCTTAAGTTGGTTTACATTGTTGGTGAGATTCACCTTAGCGTGAGTCGATTTGGGTTCCCTCACCCCCAAACCAAACTAAAAAGGCATCGCATGAGTCAATTTACTCCCGCGCAGCAGCGCAACGCCCTCATTTACCTAGTTCTATTTCACCTAGGCATCATTGCATCCAGTAACTACCTGGTACAGCTTCCATTTACTATTATGGGCTTCCATACCACCTGGGGTGCATTTACCTTTCCATTTATTTTTCTTGCCACAGACTTAACCGTGCGTATTTTTGGCGCTCAGTTGGCGCGTCGTATCATTTTCTTGGTGATGCTTCCTGCACTGGCGGTCTCTTATGGCTTATCGGTATTGTTCTTTGAAGGGCAGTTCCAAGGTTTCGCTCAGCTCGGCCAGTTTAATCTGTTCGTTGCTCGTATCGCGATAGCGAGCTTTATGGCTTATATGCTTGGCCAGATCCTCGATGTTCACGTGTTTAACCGTCTGCGTGAGCTTAAGCAGTGGTGGGTCGCACCGACTTGCTCGACCTTATTTGGTAATGCGCTTGATACACTGGCATTCTTTGCCATCGCCTTCTACCAGAGCCCTGATGCCTTTATGGCTGAGCACTGGGTCGAGATTGCGCTGGTCGACTATGTGTTTAAGATTGCCATCAGCCTAGGCTTGTTTGTGCCTATGTATGGTGTGCTGCTTAACTACCTGACCAAGAAGCTAACATCAGTCAAGCAAGAGCTTGGAGCGACCACAGCGGCGCAATAAACCAAGTTGGAAAGATAAAAAACGCGACTCAATGAGTCGCGTTTTTTGTTGTCAGTCACTCTCGATCAGACTTAGCCATTGATGGTCAGTGGCCAGCCAATATCGGTTTGACGGTTGGCTTCAATCTCAAGCTCTGCGGCGGTCAGTGGGTTAGAGGACAACCAGTTAGTATCGACTTTTAAGTTAAGTGATTCGCCATCGGCACTAAGCGCTACATCCGGCTCAAGCGAGCTGCGACGACGGTGAGTCAGCAAGACAGCAAGGCGCAATAGGCGTAATACCCGTTTGGCATTGGCACCAGATAGGGCATGCTGCTCGGGTAGTGAGGTGAGCTGCTCGCGATAGCGGCGCGCCGCTTCCGCTAGGAAGTGTTTTTGCGCGCGGGTAAAGCCAGGCAAGTCGAGATTGCTGAGTAGGTATGCCGAGTGTTCGCCGCCTTTTTTGAAATCAATCGCGAGGCCGACTTCATGTAGCTTGGCGACACTATCAAGCAATACCGAGGCTTGTGGCTCGGTTAGCCATTGGTCACCACCAACCTGAGAGAGCAGCTTTTCTGCCATAGCGGCCACTTGTGTCGCGTAGTCGGTATCAATTTGATAGCGAGTCTGGACACTGGCGATGGTGCGTGCGCGAATGTCGTCTTGGCGCAACTCCTCGACCATCTCGTAGACCATGCCTTCACGCAAAGCGCCTCCAGCGAGGGTCATCGATTGGATTTCGAGCAGCTCGAAGATGGCGATAAGGATGGTAAGCCCACTCGGGAAGACCAAGGCACGCTCGAGTGTCAGTCCCTCAATTTCAAGCTCTTCAAGGTGACCTGAGGTCATGGCCTGCTTTTGTAAGCGCTTGAGTTTAGCGTGGGTGATCACCTCATCCATACCTTGGGTTAGCATGATCTCTTGCAGTGCTTGCACGGTGCCTGAAGCGCCCACGCAGACATCCCAACCTAGCTGTTTATAGCGCTCCAGAATGGGAGACAGGGTTTGCTTGGCAGCCTCGATGGCATTATCAAAGTTGCGCGCATTGAGCAGGCGGTCTTTAAAATGTTGCTCGAGCCAAGTGACACAGCCCATCTTGAGGCTGGTTAGTGCTTTCGCCTCGAAGCCTTCACCAATGATCAACTCGGTGCTAGCGCCACCGATATCCACCACGAGGCGACGTCCACTTCCTCCAGAGGTGTGGGCGACACCACGATAAATGGTCGCTGCTTCCTCTTCTCCTGAGATCACCTCGATAGGGTGGCCCAGGATCTGTTTGGCTTTGGTAAGAAAAGTATCCACATTGCCCGCGGTGCGCAGTGTTGCCGTGCCGACAATGCGTATATTTTCTACCGGGATATCTTGTAGTCGTTCTGCAAACAAGCTCAAGCAGTCCCAACCCCGTTGCATCGCTTCGCTACTGAGCATCTGGTTTTCATCTAGCCCAGCGGCGAGGCGAACCTTGCGCTTAATTTTGGCCATGGTTTGTATGCTGCCATCGATATGACGCACAACGAGCATATGAAAACTGTTCGACCCGAGGTCGATAGCAGCATAGAGCGGAGAAGGTACGGCTTGGCTTGAAAACAACTTATGATTCCCTTTGTTGACGCTGGCGAGGACGGCGCTGTGGCTTACGGTTGCTGTTGCGAGAGCCACCAGTGTTGGTGCGACGTGATTGAGAGTTACCTGAACGAGACTGAGTACGCGAGTTAGAACGCATGCGCAGTGGTGCCGGTAAGTCTTGGATCAAGGCATCAGCGTCGTAGTCCGATACTGGGATGCTGTGCTCGATGTACTCTTCAATCGCTGGAAGGTTAATCGCGTAATCTTCACAGGCAAAGCTAATCGAGTGACCGCTTGCGCCCGCGCGACCAGTACGGCCAATACGGTGTACGTAGTCTTCACAGTCATCAGGCAGGTCAAAGTTGAATACGTGGGTCACTTGAGGGATATGTAGACCACGTGCCGCCACATCGGTTGCCACTAGGATATCCACTTCACCGCGGGTAAATTGCTCAAGGATTTTTTCACGCTTCTTCTGCGGTACATCACCAGTCAAAAGACCGACACGGTGACCATCGGCCGCCAAGTGGCCCCAAATAGACTCACACTTGTGCTTGGTGTTGGCAAAGATAATCGCGCGGTCTGGCCACTCTTCTTCAATCAATGTTTGTAGCAGCGCCATCTTGTGTTCGTTCGATGGGTAGAACAGCTCTTCTTGAATGCGGTGCCCGGTTTTTTGCTCAGGCTCAACCACAACGTGCTCTGGGTTGTGCATGTGCTCAAACGCCAGCTCTTGCACGCGGTACGATAGCGTTGCCGAGAATAGCATGTTGAGACGCTCTTTAGGCTCCGGCATACGGCGGAACAAGAAGCGGATATCTTTAATAAAGCCAAGGTCAAACATACGGTCTGCTTCGTCCAGAACCACGGCTTGGATGTGATTAAGGTTGAAGACGCGTTGCTTGTAAAAATCGATAATACGACCGGTGGTACCAATCAGGATATCGACTCCCTGCTCAAGCTTGCCTAGCTGTTTGTCGTAGCTTTCACCACCGTAAGCAAGACCTGCCTTGATGCCCGTTGACTCGATCAGAGGCGCTGCATCGTTGTAGATCTGGATCGCCAGCTCACGCGTTGGCGCCATGATGATCGCTCGCGGTTGGCTTGGTTTGCGACCTTCATGCTCTGGTGTATTGATAAGGTGATTAAAAGTAGCAGTAAGAAACGCTAGCGTTTTACCAGTACCCGTTTGGGCCTGGCCTGCAATGTCACGGCCGGTGAGCAAGACCGGCAACGCCAAAGCTTGGATAGGGGTACAATAATCAAACCCTTTTTTTTCCAAACCTTCAGTAACTTGAGGGTGTAAACCCAAGTCGGCGAACTTTTGCTCTGTGATATGCGTCTTTTTCATTCCTATAGAATATCAGCTTAAGCTTGCAATACGGAAGTAAATACATTCCAATAGGGAATTAAATTACTGGTTACTACCCCACCAGTTTGAAAAAATATTGGAGTGAATAATGAGCGACAAGATTTTGCAGCTAACCGATGACGGTTTTGAAAACGATGTAATCAACGCTGCCGGCCCAGTTCTAGTAGACTTTTGGGCTGAATGGTGTGGTCCGTGTAAAATGATCGCGCCGATTCTTGATGAGATCGCCGGCGAGTACGAAGGCAAGCTAACGGTTGGTAAACTGAATATCGATCAGAATGCAGGCACGCCACCTAAGTTCGGTATTCGCGGCATCCCAACTCTGCTTCTGTTTAAAGATGGTGCTGTTGCGGCGACTAAAGTTGGCGCACTTTCTAAGACTCAATTGAAAGAGTTCTTAGAGGCAAACCTTTAATCTTTGCAAGTCCTTGCTAAACCGCGCTAATTTAAAGCGCGGTTTTGTTTTTGTATCTCAACTAGATCTAGACTAGTCTGATATTTAGTGCTAATTTATCGCACGTTAATTAGACAAACGTTCATTTCTTGGTCGATCCTGTGACCAAATCTATCTTAACTAACAAACAGATCCTATTTTGACTAAAAAAGTATCCACTACAATGAATCTTACAGAACTGAAGAACAGACCTGTGTCTGAGCTTGTTAAGCTGGGCGAAAGCTTAGGTTTGGAAAACCTTGCTCGTCTAAGAAAACAAGACATTATCTTCGCCATCCTTAAAGCACACGCGAAAAGCGGCGAGGACATTTTTGGTGACGGTGTTCTAGAGATTCTTCAAGACGGTTTTGGTTTCCTGCGTAGTGCAGACAGTTCTTACCTTGCAGGTCCAGACGATATCTATGTTTCTCCAAGTCAGATTCGTCGTTTCAACCTGAGAACAGGCGATTCGATTGCCGGTAAGATCCGTCCACCGAAAGACGGTGAGCGTTACTTCGCGTTGCTTAAGGTGAACACGGTTAACCATGACAAGCCTGACAATGCGCGAAATAAGATCCTATTTGAAAACCTGACCCCACTGCACGCCAATGAGCGTATGGTGATGGAGCGCGGTAATGGTGCGACAGAAGATATCACTGCTCGTATCCTCGACCTTGCATCTCCTATCGGTAAAGGTCAGCGTGGTTTGATTGTTGCTCCGCCAAAAGCGGGTAAAACCATGTTGCTACAGAATATTGCTCAAAGCATTGCTTACAACCACCCAGAGTGTGAGTTGATGGTATTGCTTATCGACGAGCGTCCAGAAGAAGTGACCGAGATGCAGCGCCTAGTAAAAGGTGAAGTGGTTGCATCAACGTTCGACGAGCCAGCATCACGTCACGTTCAAGTGGCTGAAATGGTGATTGAAAAGGCCAAGCGTCTGGTAGAGCACAAGAAAGATGTGGTTATCCTGCTTGACTCAATCACGCGTCTAGCGCGTGCTTACAACACCGTTGTCCCTTCATCAGGTAAAGTACTGACCGGTGGTGTAGATGCCAACGCACTACATCGTCCTAAGCGCTTCTTTGGTGCGGCACGTAACGTTGAAGAGGGTGGTAGCTTGACCATCATCGCAACAGCGCTTGTGGATACCGGCTCTAAGATGGATGAAGTTATCTACGAAGAGTTCAAGGGTACCGGTAACATGGAACTGCACCTGAACCGTAAGATCGCTGAGAAGCGTGTCTTCCCTGCGATTGACTTCAACCGCTCAGGTACTCGCCGTGAGGAGCTTCTGACCAAGAACGACGAGCTACAGAAGATGTGGATCTTGCGTAAGATTGTTCACCCAATGGGCGAGACCGACGCAATGGAGTTCTTGATCGATAAGTTGGCGATGACCAAAACCAACGATGAGTTCTTTGACGCAATGCGTCGTCAATAAACTTATTCCATTCGATATTTAAGAGCGCTGCCTACTGGCAGCGCTTTTTTATTGCGTAATTAACTAACTCCTTCCACACTTAACCCTAAAGTTTTTCAGGAAATCCCAATGCGCCGCCAATGGTTAAAGACTCTCTTGCTCAGTTCACTTTTTGTGACGTCGTCTGTTGCCCAGGCGCTTGAGCTGTCACCTGAACAAGTAGAAGAGTGGTTAGTTGATACTCGACTGCAAGACAGAAGCCAGGAGTTGCTTAGTCAGCTTACCGATAATCAGGTAGATTCGGTAAGGTTTGCTCTTGAGCGATTTGCCATGCCTCAACAAGAAGTTGTTAGGTATATGCTCATGACGGAGATAGAGCAGAGTGAGGTGGTGCTCTCTGAGCAACAGGCTTTGTTCGTTGATCTCCATCGCGAGATGCAACCCACTTATCACGTGCTCGAGGTAGGGGACGGCTACGAGTTTATCGCCCCGGCATTTAATTACCCGGCAACAGCAAGCAGAATCATTAAACGTTGGGAATCCGAGCGCGACACCCTCAACTTAGCGGAGCAAGCAGAGCAGGAGAACTTGGTTCTTCGCGACTACCTAAGTGGTGATGATTTGCAAGTGGGTCAGCGGGAAGAGTTGTTGATTAAAGAGCTCCCCAACCTATCCGTTCACGCACTTTCCTCTTTGACCGACCAACTCCTAGGACAACGCCTCACTACTTGGCTTCCTAGCTCCAAAGTGATGGTCAGTCTTGCTCAAGTATCGCAGGAGCAGGGTATCTATGATTTGCTGTGGAAAATGCGCGCGGACAGTAATACCAAGCAGGAGCTGCTTCGATTAGCTGATATGGATAGCGAATTCGCTTATCAGCAAACCATGATAGCAGCGAGCAATCCCGCTTTGACTGAGCAGGCCCTGCGTCAATTAGCCCGCAGTAAGCCAATGCCAGAAGAGGTACGTTCTTTTTTGATCGCTCGTATGAGTATCGAAGAGGAAGCGCCCATCGTGGCGGGTGAATTAGTCGCTCAAGGCTATCGCCAGTGGCTGACTGAGTTGGTACTCGAGAATCGCGATATTCGCGTCAAAGAGATCAATAGCATCCTGGCAAAGTAAGTGTTTCGCGCTTAGGGCATTTGGTATACTCGACAGATATCAATCTGCCAGTAGAAGGCTTATGAGCTTTAAGGACTTACGCGACTTTATCGACCATCTGGAGCACAGAGGTCTACTTAAAAGAATCTCCCACCCAGTTGATCCCGATTATGAAATGACCGAGATCAGCGACCGCACCTTACGCCAAGGTGGCCCCGCCCTGCTGTTTGAAAACCCGATTGGCTATGACATGCCGGTACTGACCAATTTATTTGGCACGCCTGAACGGGTTGCGCTTGGCATGGGGCAAGACAATGTTCAAGCCCTGCGAGAAGTCGGTAAGCTATTAGCTTTTCTTAAAGAGCCTGAGCCTCCTAAAGGTTTTAAAGATGCAATAGCCAAATTACCGGTGTTTCGTCAGGTTCTCAATATGCCCGCTAAACGTCTGCGCAGTGCACCGTGTCAGCAAGTCGTGTGGCAAGGGGATGAGGTGGACCTAGACAAGGTGCCGGTGATGAGTTGTTGGCCTGAGGATGTCGCGCCTCTTCTCACTTGGGGTTTAACCATTACTAAGGGGCCACATAAGAAGCGTCAGAACTTGGGTATCTATCGTCAGCAGAAGATTGCCAAGAACAAAGTGATTATGCGTTGGCTAGCCCATCGCGGTGGCGCCTTAGATCTGCAAGACTGGATGGCAACGCATCCCGGTAAGCCTTTCCCTGTTTCAGTCGCCTTTGGTGCTGATCCCGCCACTATTTTAGGGGCAGTCACTCCGGTGCCAGATACTCTATCAGAGTATGCTTTTGCTGGGTTGCTCAGAGGCAAGCGCACTGAGGTGGTTAAGTCTCTTAGTAACGATCTCGATGTTCCGGCGAGTGCAGAGATTGTGATGGAGGGCTATATCGACCCGACGGAGTTTGCCGATGAGGGGCCTTATGGTGATCACACTGGCTACTATAATGAGAAAGAGCAGCATCATGTGTTTACCATCACTCATATCACGATGCGTAATAAGCCTATCTATCACAGCACCTATACTGGTCGCCCGCCAGATGAGCCTGCAGTGCTTGGCGTGGCGCTAAATGAGGTGTTTGTTCCTATCTTGCAAAAGCAGTTCCCAGAGATCGCTGACTTTTATCTGCCACCTGAGGGGTGCTCCTATCGGATGGCGGTGGTGACGCTCAAGAAGCAATACCCAGGTCATGCCAAACGCGTGATGATGGGTGTTTGGTCTTTCTTGCGCCAGTTTATGTATACCAAGTTTGTAGTTGTGTGTGATGAAAGTGTCGATGCCCGAGACTGGAACAGTGTGTCGGCTGCGATAAGTGAGCACATGCTGCCGGAGCGCGATATTGTGATGATGGACAATACGCCAATTGACTCACTTGATTTTGCCTCACCGGTGGCTGGTCTAGGTTCAAAAATGGGCCTTGATGCCACAGTCAAATGGCAGGCAGAGTTGGGGGAAGAGTTTGCGAAAACTGAGCCTGTGGACCTGGAATCGTTAGAGCTTCAACTGCAAAAGGACACCCATGATCTAAAAGCCTGTTTTGTCCCCCAAGCAGCAAACGGTGCTATCGTTGTGCTTGATATCGCCAAGCAGCAGATCGGGCAAGGTCAGCAGGCAATCGAGCAGGCAGCAGCGATTGTCGCTCAGCATACAACGGCAAAGTTCATCATTGTTTGCGATGATGATGTGAATGTCACGGATTGGAATGACATTATCTGGGCAATTACCACCCGTATGGATCCTTCTCGCGACAGCCACTTTATCTCCGTGCCAAATCAGACCTCAAAAGTCATCGGTTTGGATGCGACCAATAAGTCTGGCAGTGAGATCACTCGTGAGTGGGGACACCCAATTAAAAAATCACCACAACTAGTCGCGAAGATTGACGATCTTTGGCAAGACTTGAATATACTATGACCTACAAAGTCTCATTAGTACCTGATGGTTTGAGTTTTGTCGCTCAAGAGGGCTAGACAGTGCTGGAGGCAGCGCTCAACAATAATATAAGCCTCCCAAATCGCTGTCAGGTTGGTGCGTGTGCAGCGTGCCTGTGCCGTTTGGTATCGGGACGAGTCACCTACCAACTCGAGCCCCTTTTGACCGAGAGAGAAAAAGCGCAAGGCTGGATATTTGCCTGCCAAGCGATTGCCCAAACAGATATAGAAATAACGTTCTCGGAGTAATCACTCCTGAATAGGAAAGAAAAACCAAGATGACAATTAAATGTAAAGTAAAGTCGATTGAGCCTTTGGCTTGTAATACCTACCAGATCTTGCTTCACCCAGAGGCGCCAGTGGCCTTTAAGGCGGGGCAATACCTTACTGTGGTGATGGGTGAAAAAGACAAGCGCCCATTCTCTATTGCAAGCAGCCCTTGCCGTCATGAAGGGGAGCTAGAGCTTCATATCGGTGCTGCTGAGCACAATGCGTATGCTATAGAAGTAGTTGAAGCCATGCAGGCAGCATTGGAAGTGGGTGGTGATATCATGATTGAGGCGCCTTTTGGTGAGGCTTGGGTACGAGAGCAAAGCCAGCGCCCACTACTATTGATAGCAGGTGGTACAGGGTTTAGTTACGTACGTTCTATCCTTGACCACTGTATCGCTCAGTCAATTACGGTACCTATCTACCTATACTGGGGAGCAAAGGATTCTTGTCAGCTATATGCGCAGTCAGAGTTAGAACAAATTGCTCAAGAGCAAAACAATGTTCACTTTGTTCCAGTAATAGAAGGCAATCAGGCAAACTGGCACGGCAAGGTCGGTAATGTGCTTCAGGCCGTAGAGCAAGACTTCGAGACGCTAGAGGCATACGATATCTATATAGCGGGCCGATTTGAGATGGCAGGTGCTGCGAGAGAGATGTTTACCCAAAATAAACAAGCTCTGACCGATCATATGTACTCAGATGCGTTTGCTTTTATATAAGACAGCATAAAAGGTGAGAAAAAAGGAGGCAAAATGCCTCCTTTTTTGTTGTTTTGATGGTTTATCCATCAATTGAAGAGAAAAATGCACTTTTTTTAAAAAAACACTTGTGCCACAGAATAAGCCGCCTATAATGCGCCTCCACTGACACGGCAGAGCCCATAAGGCTTCAGCGATAATTGTCAGTTAGGCAATCAGTCAAAACTTGTTCCAGGCGGAACAAAATAAAAATTCAAAAAAGTGTTTGACACTAGAGTTTAAATGACTAGAATAGCCGCCTCTTCCGAAGTGATTCGCGTCACAAAGAAGAGAAGCTCTTTAAAAATATAAACCTATCAATCTGTGTGGGCACTCGTTGATGATAATCCAATTAGAAGCTTAGGCTTCAAATTAGGTTTCAATGAACTGAGTGACCAATTTGAATGAGCAATCATTCGAGCACAGTCAATTCACATATCGTTAGATATGAATTCAGTATTCATTGAGCCGACAAAATCTTAAATTGAAGAGTTTGATCATGGCTCAGATTGAACGCTGGCGGCAGGCCTAACACATGCAAGTCGAGCGGCAGCGACAGTTACAATCCTTCGGGGGCGTTTCTGGGCGGCGAGCGGCGGACGGGTGAGTAATGCCTGGGAATATGCCTTGATGTGGGGGATAACTATTGGAAACGATAGCTAATACCGCATAATCTCTTCGGAGCAAAGAGGGGGACCTTCGGGCCTCTCGCGTCAAGATTAGCCCAGGTGGGATTAGCTAGTTGGTGAGGTAATGGCTCACCAAGGCAACGATCCCTAGCTGGTCTGAGAGGATGATCAGCCACACTGGAACTGAGACACGGTCCAGACTCCTACGGGAGGCAGCAGTGGGGAATATTGCACAATGGGCGCAAGCCTGATGCAGCCATGCCGCGTGTGTGAAGAAGGCCTTCGGGTTGTAAAGCACTTTCAGCAGTGAGGAAGGTATCGTAGTTAATAGCTGCGGTATTTGACGTTAGCTGCAGAAGAAGCACCGGCTAACTCCGTGCCAGCAGCCGCGGTAATACGGAGGGTGCGAGCGTTAATCGGAATTACTGGGCGTAAAGCGCATGCAGGTGGATGATTAAGTCAGATGTGAAAGCCCGGGGCTCAACCTCGGAACAGCATTTGAAACTGGTCATCTAGAGTACTGTAGAGGGGGGTAGAATTTCAGGTGTAGCGGTGAAATGCGTAGAGATCTGAAGGAATACCGGTGGCGAAGGCGGCCCCCTGGACAGATACTGACACTCAGATGCGAAAGCGTGGGGAGCAAACAGGATTAGATACCCTGGTAGTCCACGCCGTAAACGATGTCTACTTGGAGGTTGTGGCCTTGAGCCGTGGCTTTCGGAGCTAACGCGTTAAGTAGACCGCCTGGGGAGTACGGTCGCAAGATTAAAACTCAAATGAATTGACGGGGGCCCGCACAAGCGGTGGAGCATGTGGTTTAATTCGATGCAACGCGAAGAACCTTACCTACTCTTGACATCCATAGAACTTAGCAGAGATGCTTTGGTGCCTTCGGGAACTATGAGACAGGTGCTGCATGGCTGTCGTCAGCTCGTGTTGTGAAATGTTGGGTTAAGTCCCGCAACGAGCGCAACCCTTATCCTTGTTTGCCAGCACTTCGGGTGGGAACTCCAGGGAGACTGCCGGTGATAAACCGGAGGAAGGTGGGGACGACGTCAAGTCATCATGGCCCTTACGAGTAGGGCTACACACGTGCTACAATGGCGCATACAGAGGGCAGCCAACTTGCGAGAGTGAGCGAATCCCAAAAAGTGCGTCGTAGTCCGGATTGGAGTCTGCAACTCGACTCCATGAAGTCGGAATCGCTAGTAATCGTAGATCAGAATGCTACGGTGAATACGTTCCCGGGCCTTGTACACACCGCCCGTCACACCATGGGAGTGGGCTGCAAAAGAAGTGGGTAGTTTAACCTTCGGGAGGACGCTCACCACTTTGTGGTTCATGACTGGGGTGAAGTCGTAACAAGGTAGCCCTAGGGGAACCTGGGGCTGGATCACCTCCTTATACGAAACGGATAGTTTGCTTTCACTTTTTAAAGTGAAGACAAATAAGTCGCGATGAGTGTTCACACAGATTGATGGTTTTATTTTAAGAGCACGCTACCTTGCGTAGGCAAGGGCGATTAGCTCAGTTGGGAGAGCACCTGCCTTACAAGCAGGGGGTCACTGGTTCGAGCCCGGTATCGCCCACCATCTTTAAGCACACTTCTTTAAATAGAAGGTCTTAAGTGTTCTTAAAAATGGTTACTTCATACGAAGTGATTTGTTCTTTAAAAATTTGGAAAGCTGACGAATAACAACAATCCCCTTATCTTTTAGATAAGCGTTGTTATTCAAATAAAAGTTCTCAAATCCTATATCGAACCTTTTTATTAAGGGAACATATAGGTACCAACACACATTCAAGTGTTCTTGGAAGTAGCGAAAGCTACTTAATATTTGAGTCCGGCAAAATCGAGTCTGCATCATGTATAAAAATTGCAGACAACTTTGGTTGCTTATTTGTCTTCACTTTTCAAAAGTGAAAGCAAAGAGACGACAATCTCAAGGTTTCTTTGAAACTCTTTGGGGTTGTATGGTTAAGTGACTAAGCGTACACGGTGGATGCCTTGGCAGTCAGAGGCGATGAAAGACGTAGTAACTTGCGATAAGCCCAGATTAGGTAGTAACAACCTGTGAGTCTGGGATTTCTGAATGGGGAAACCCACTCTCATAAGAGAGTATCACTAACTGAATACATAGGTTAGTGAGGCGAACCGGGGGAACTGAAACATCTAAGTACCCCGAGGAAAAGAAATCAACCGAGATTCCGAAAGTAGCGGCGAGCGAAATTGGACTAGCCCTTAAGCTTTTAATGATACAGGTGAAGCCTCTGGAAAGTGGCGCGATACCGGGTGATAGCCCCGTAACCGACATATCATAATCAGTGAAATCGAGTAGGGCGGGACACGTGATATCCTGTCTGAATATGGGGGGACCATCCTCCAAGGCTAAATACTACTGACTGACCGATAGTGAACCAGTACCGTGAGGGAAAGGCGAAAAGAACCCCTGTGAGGGGAGTGAAATAGAACCTGAAACCGTGTACGTACAAGCAGTAGGAGCACCTTCGTGGTGTGACTGCGTACCTTTTGTATAATGGGTCAGCGACTTATATTCAGTAGCGAGGTTAACCATCTAGGGGAGCCGTAGAGAAATCGAGTCTTAACTGGGCGTCGAGTTGCTGGATATAGACCCGAAACCAGGTGATCTAGCCATGGGCAGGTTGAAGGTTGAGTAACATCAACTGGAGGACCGAACCGACTAATGTTGAAAAATTAGCGGATGACTTGTGGCTAGGGGTGAAAGGCCAATCAAACCTGGAGATAGCTGGTTCTCCCCGAAATCTATTTAGGTAGAGCCTCGGACGAATACTACTGGGGGTAGAGCACTGTTAAGGCTAGGGGGTCATCCCGACTTACCAACCCTTTGCAAACTCCGAATACCAGTAAGTACTATCCGGGAGACACACGGCGGGTGCTAACGTCCGTCGTGGAGAGGGAAACAACCCAGACCGCCAGCTAAGGTCCCAAAGTATAGCTAAGTGGGAAACGATGTGGGAAGGCTTAGACAGCTAGGATGTTGGCTTAGAAGCAGCCATCATTTAAAGAAAGCGTAATAGCTCACTAGTCGAGTCGGCCTGCGCGGAAGATGTAACGGGGCTAAGCTATACACCGAAGCTGCGGCAATGACTTTTAGTCATTGGGTAGGGGAGCGTTCTGTAAGCCGTTGAAGGTGAGCTGTAAGGCTTGCTGGAGGTATCAGAAGTGCGAATGCTGACATGAGTAACGATAAAGGGGGTGAAAAACCTCCTCGCCGGAAGACCAAGGGTTCCTGTCCAACGTTAATCGGGGCAGGGTAAGTCGACCCCTAAGGCGAGGCCGAAAGGCGTAGTCGATGGGAAACGGGTTAATATTCCCGTACTTCTTACAATTGCGATGGGGGGACGGAGAAGGCTAGGTGGGCCTGGCGACGGTTGTCCAGGTTCAAGTGCGTAGGCTTGAGAGTTAGGTAAATCCGGCTCTCTTTAAGGCTGAGACACGATGTCGAGCATCTACGGATGTGAAGTCATTGATGCCATGCTTCCAGGAAAAGCCTCTAAGCTTCAGATTGTAAGGAATCGTACCCCAAACCGACACAGGTGGTCGGGTAGAGAATACCAAGGCGCTTGAGAGAACTCGGGTGAAGGAACTAGGCAAAATGGTACCGTAACTTCGGGAGAAGGTACGCTCCTCGCGGTGAAGTCCCTTGCGGATGGAGCTATGGGGAGTCGCAGATACCAGGTGGCTGCAACTGTTTATTAAAAACACAGCACTGTGCAAAATCGTAAGATGACGTATACGGTGTGACGCCTGCCCGGTGCCGGAAGGTTAATTGATGGGGTTAGACTTAGGTCGAAGCTCTTGATCGAAGCCCCGGTAAACGGCGGCCGTAACTATAACGGTCCTAAGGTAGCGAAATTCCTTGTCGGGTAAGTTCCGACCTGCACGAATGGCGTAATGATGGCCACGCTGTCTCCACCCGAGACTCAGTGAAATTGAAATCGCTGTGAAGATGCAGTGTACCCGCGGCTAGACGGAAAGACCCCGTGAACCTTTACTACAGCTTGGCACTGAACATTGAGCCTACATGTGTAGGATAGGTGGGAGGCTTTGAAGCAAGTACGCCAGTATTTGTGGAGCCATCCTTGAAATACCACCCTTGTATGTTTGATGTTCTAACTTAGACCCCTTATCGGGGTTGAGGACAGTGCCTGGTGGGTAGTTTGACTGGGGCGGTCTCCTCCCAAAGAGTAACGGAGGAGCACGAAGGTGGGCTAATCACGGTTGGACATCGTGAGGTTAGTGCAATGGCATAAGCCCGCTTGACTGCGAGAATGACAATTCGAGCAGGTGCGAAAGCAGGTCATAGTGATCCGGTGGTTCTGTATGGAAGGGCCATCGCTCAACGGATAAAAGGTACTCCGGGGATAACAGGCTGATACCGCCCAAGAGTTCATATCGACGGCGGTGTTTGGCACCTCGATGTCGGCTCATCACATCCTGGGGCTGAAGTCGGTCCCAAGGGTATGGCTGTTCGCCATTTAAAGTGGTACGCGAGCTGGGTTTAGAACGTCGTGAGACAGTTCGGTCCCTATCTGCCGTGGGCGTTGGAAGATTGAAGGGGGCTGCTCCTAGTACGAGAGGACCGGAGTGGACGAACCTCTGGTGTTCGGGTTGTGATGCCAATCGCATTGCCCGGTAGCTAAGTTCGGAATCGATAACCGCTGAAAGCATCTAAGCGGGAAGCGAGCCCTGAGATGAGTCTTCCCTGATACTTTAAGTATCCTTAAGGGTTGTTCGAGACTAGAACGTTGATAGGCAGGGTGTGTAAGCGTTGTGAGGCGTTGAGCTAACCTGTACTAATTGCCCGTGAGGCTTAACCATACAACACCCAAAGGGTTTTGATGGACTCAAAGCTAAGAACTTTGAATGTGTAAGAGAATAGAAGCGAGAAACGAGAGTCGAGAGACGAGTTTTAAGCTTACAGCTTTCCGAATTTAAAAATTTGCTTGGCGACCATAGCGATTTGGACCCACCTGATTTCCATGCCGAACTCAGAAGTGAAACGAATTAGCGCCGATGGTAGTGTGGGGCTTCCCCATGTGAGAGTAGGACATCGCCAGGCTTGATTTTGACCAGTTTCTGTACGGAAACTAGTCACCATAAGGTTTTGAGATTTTTCTTAGAATTTTATGTTGACTTACAGAGTCAATAGCGTATTATTCGCGTCCGCTTCAAGGTTAAGGCCTAGAAGCAAAGCTCTTTAAAAATATAAACCTATCAATCTGTGTGGGCACTCGTTGATGATAATCCAATTTTGGTTTTCACTTTTTTATAAAAGTAAAATCAAAAACTGATTCTTCGGAATCAAATGACTATCAATGAACTGAGTGACCAATTTGAATGAGCAATCATTCGAGCACAGTCAATTCATTATCGTTCTGTTGGAACGATAATAGCTTTAAAATTACTTCTTACTTTCGGGTAAGGATGAGTTTTGAAGTCAGTATTCGTTGAGTCAGTCCTTCGGGACATCAAAATCTTAAATTGAAGAGTTTGATCATGGCTCAGATTGAACGCTGGCGGCAGGCCTAACACATGCAAGTCGAGCGGCAGCGACAGTTACAATCCTTCGGGTGCGTTTCTGGGCGGCGAGCGGCGGACGGGTGAGTAATGCCTGGGAATATGCCTTGATGTGGGGGATAACTATTGGAAACGATAGCTAATACCGCATAATGCCCTTGTTTATAACGAACAGGAGCCAAAGAGGGGGACCTTCGGGCCTCTCGCGTCAAGATTAGCCCAGGTGGGATTAGCTAGTTGGTGAGGTAATGGCTCACCAAGGCAACGATCCCTAGCTGGTCTGAGAGGATGATCAGCCACACTGGAACTGAGACACGGTCCAGACTCCTACGGGAGGCAGCAGTGGGGAATATTGCACAATGGGCGCAAGCCTGATGCAGCCATGCCGCGTGTGTGAAGAAGGCCTTCGGGTTGTAAAGCACTTTCAGTCGTGAGGAAGGTGTCGTAGTTAATAGCTGCGGTATTTGACGTTAGCGACAGAAGAAGCACCGGCTAACTCCGTGCCAGCAGCCGCGGTAATACGGAGGGTGCGAGCGTTAATCGGAATTACTGGGCGTAAAGCGCATGCAGGTGGATGATTAAGTCAGATGTGAAAGCCCGGGGCTCAACCTCGGAACAGCATTTGAAACTGGTCATCTAGAGTACTGTAGAGGGGGGTAGAATTTCAGGTGTAGCGGTGAAATGCGTAGAGATCTGAAGGAATACCGGTGGCGAAGGCGGCCCCCTGGACAGATACTGACACTCAGATGCGAAAGCGTGGGGAGCAAACAGGATTAGATACCCTGGTAGTCCACGCCGTAAACGATGTCTACTTGGAGGTTGTGGCCTTGAGCCGTGGCTTTCGGAGCTAACGCGTTAAGTAGACCGCCTGGGGAGTACGGTCGCAAGATTAAAACTCAAATGAATTGACGGGGGCCCGCACAAGCGGTGGAGCATGTGGTTTAATTCGATGCAACGCGAAGAACCTTACCTACTCTTGACATCCAGAGAACTTTTCAGAGATGAATTGGTGCCTTCGGGAACTCTGAGACAGGTGCTGCATGGCTGTCGTCAGCTCGTGTTGTGAAATGTTGGGTTAAGTCCCGCAACGAGCGCAACCCTTATCCTTGTTTGCCAGCGAGTAATGTCGGGAACTCCAGGGAGACTGCCGGTGATAAACCGGAGGAAGGTGGGGACGACGTCAAGTCATCATGGCCCTTACGAGTAGGGCTACACACGTGCTACAATGGCGCATACAGAGGGCAGCCAACTCGCGAGAGTGAGCGAATCCCAAAAAGTGCGTCGTAGTCCGGATTGGAGTCTGCAACTCGACTCCATGAAGTCGGAATCGCTAGTAATCGTAGATCAGAATGCTACGGTGAATACGTTCCCGGGCCTTGTACACACCGCCCGTCACACCATGGGAGTGGGCTGCAAAAGAAGTGGGTAGTTTAACCTTCGGGAGGACGCTCACCACTTTG
This sequence comes from Vibrio sabulosilitoris, assembly GCF_055391395.1. NCBI lineage: Bacteria > Pseudomonadati > Pseudomonadota > Gammaproteobacteria > Vibrionales > Vibrionaceae > Vibrio > Vibrio sabulosilitoris. The sequence continues at coordinate 306,205 of NZ_AP029599.1, read as the reverse complement.
TGGTTCATGACTGGGGTGAAGTCGTAACAAGGTAGCCCTAGGGGAACCTGGGGCTGGATCACCTCCTTATACGATGATTATTGCGATGAGTGTTCACACAGATTGATGGTTTTGAAGCGAAAGCTTCGAGCTATTTGCTCTTTAAAAATTTGGAAAGCTGACGAATAACAACAATCCCCTTATCTTTTAGATAAGTGTTGTTATTCAAATAAAAGTTCTCAAATCCTAAATCTTTAAGATTTGGGTACCAACACACATTCAAGTGTTCTTGGAAACAACATGACTTCGGTTGTGTTTGTTTAATATTTGAGTCCGGCAAAATCGAAAGCTATCTCGCTCATTCAATAATGAGATAGCAACTTTGGTTGTTTAATGACAATCTCGAGGTTTCTTTGAAACTCTTTGGGGTTGTATGGTTAAGTGACTAAGCGTACACGGTGGATGCCTTGGCAGTCAGAGGCGATGAAAGACGTAGTAACTTGCGATAAGCCCAGATTAGGTAGTAACAACCTGTGAGTCTGGGATTTCTGAATGGGGAAACCCACTCTCATAAGAGAGTATCACTAACTGAATACATAGGTTAGTGAGGCGAACCGGGGGAACTGAAACATCTAAGTACCCCGAGGAAAAGAAATCAACCGAGATTCCGAAAGTAGCGGCGAGCGAAATTGGACTAGCCCTTAAGCTTTTAATGATACAGGTGAAGCCTCTGGAAAGTGGCGCGATACCGGGTGATAGCCCCGTAACCGACATATCATAATCAGTGAAATCGAGTAGGGCGGGACACGTGATATCCTGTCTGAATATGGGGGGACCATCCTCCAAGGCTAAATACTACTGACTGACCGATAGTGAACCAGTACCGTGAGGGAAAGGCGAAAAGAACCCCTGTGAGGGGAGTGAAATAGAACCTGAAACCGTGTACGTACAAGCAGTAGGAGCACCTTCGTGGTGTGACTGCGTACCTTTTGTATAATGGGTCAGCGACTTATATTCAGTAGCGAGGTTAACCATCTAGGGGAGCCGTAGAGAAATCGAGTCTTAACTGGGCGTCGAGTTGCTGGATATAGACCCGAAACCAGGTGATCTAGCCATGGGCAGGTTGAAGGTTGAGTAACATCAACTGGAGGACCGAACCGACTAATGTTGAAAAATTAGCGGATGACTTGTGGCTAGGGGTGAAAGGCCAATCAAACCTGGAGATAGCTGGTTCTCCCCGAAATCTATTTAGGTAGAGCCTCGGACGAATACTACTGGGGGTAGAGCACTGTTAAGGCTAGGGGGTCATCCCGACTTACCAACCCTTTGCAAACTCCGAATACCAGTAAGTACTATCCGGGAGACACACGGCGGGTGCTAACGTCCGTCGTGGAGAGGGAAACAACCCAGACCGCCAGCTAAGGTCCCAAAGTATAGCTAAGTGGGAAACGATGTGGGAAGGCTTAGACAGCTAGGATGTTGGCTTAGAAGCAGCCATCATTTAAAGAAAGCGTAATAGCTCACTAGTCGAGTCGGCCTGCGCGGAAGATGTAACGGGGCTAAGCTATACACCGAAGCTGCGGCAATAACTTTTAGTTATTGGGTAGGGGAGCGTTCTGTAAGCCGTTGAAGGTGAGCTGTAAGGCTTGCTGGAGGTATCAGAAGTGCGAATGCTGACATGAGTAACGATAAAGGGGGTGAAAAACCTCCTCGCCGGAAGACCAAGGGTTCCTGTCCAACGTTAATCGGGGCAGGGTAAGTCGACCCCTAAGGCGAGGCCGAAAGGCGTAGTCGATGGGAAACGGGTTAATATTCCCGTACTTCTTACAATTGCGATGGGGGGACGGAGAAGGCTAGGTGGGCCTGGCGACGGTTGTCCAGGTTCAAGTGCGTAGGCTTGAGAGTTAGGTAAATCCGGCTCTCTTTAAGGCTGAGACACGATGTCGAGCATCTACGGATGTGAAGTCATTGATGCCATGCTTCCAGGAAAAGCCTCTAAGCTTCAGATTGTAAGGAATCGTACCCCAAACCGACACAGGTGGTCGGGTAGAGAATACCAAGGCGCTTGAGAGAACTCGGGTGAAGGAACTAGGCAAAATGGTACCGTAACTTCGGGAGAAGGTACGCTCCTCGCGGTGAAGTCCCTTGCGGATGGAGCTATGGGGAGTCGCAGATACCAGGTGGCTGCAACTGTTTATTAAAAACACAGCACTGTGCAAAATCGTAAGATGACGTATACGGTGTGACGCCTGCCCGGTGCCGGAAGGTTAATTGATGGGGTTAGACTTAGGTCGAAGCTCTTGATCGAAGCCCCGGTAAACGGCGGCCGTAACTATAACGGTCCTAAGGTAGCGAAATTCCTTGTCGGGTAAGTTCCGACCTGCACGAATGGCGTAATGATGGCCACGCTGTCTCCACCCGAGACTCAGTGAAATTGAAATCGCTGTGAAGATGCAGTGTACCCGCGGCTAGACGGAAAGACCCCGTGAACCTTTACTACAGCTTGGCACTGAACATTGAGCCTACATGTGTAGGATAGGTGGGAGGCTTTGAAGCAGGTACGCCAGTATTTGTGGAGCCATCCTTGAAATACCACCCTTGTATGTTTGATGTTCTAACTTAGACCCCTTATCGGGGTTGAGGACAGTGCCTGGTGGGTAGTTTGACTGGGGCGGTCTCCTCCCAAAGAGTAACGGAGGAGCACGAAGGTGGGCTAATCACGGTTGGACATCGTGAGGTTAGTGCAATGGCATAAGCCCGCTTGACTGCGAGAATGACAATTCGAGCAGGTGCGAAAGCAGGTCATAGTGATCCGGTGGTTCTGTATGGAAGGGCCATCGCTCAACGGATAAAAGGTACTCCGGGGATAACAGGCTGATACCGCCCAAGAGTTCATATCGACGGCGGTGTTTGGCACCTCGATGTCGGCTCATCACATCCTGGGGCTGAAGTCGGTCCCAAGGGTATGGCTGTTCGCCATTTAAAGTGGTACGCGAGCTGGGTTTAGAACGTCGTGAGACAGTTCGGTCCCTATCTGCCGTGGGCGTTGGAAGATTGAAGGGGGCTGCTCCTAGTACGAGAGGACCGGAGTGGACGAACCTCTGGTGTTCGGGTTGTGATGCCAATCGCATTGCCCGGTAGCTAAGTTCGGAATCGATAACCGCTGAAAGCATCTAAGCGGGAAGCGAGCCCTGAGATGAGTCTTCCCTGATACTTTAAGTATCCTTAAGGGTTGTTCGAGACTAGAACGTTGATAGGCAGGGTGTGTAAGCGTTGTGAGGCGTTGAGCTAACCTGTACTAATTGCCCGTGAGGCTTAACCATACAACACCCAAAGGGTTTTGATGGACTCAAAGCTAAGAACTTTGAATGTGTAAGAGAATAGAAGCGAGAAACGAGAGTCGAGAGACGAGTTTTAAGCTTACAGCTTTCCGAATTTAAAAATTTGCTTGGCGACCATAGCATTGTGGACCCACCTGATTCCATGCCGAACTCAGAAGTGAAACACAATAGCGCCGATGGTAGTGTGGGGCTTCCCCATGTGAGAGTAGGACATCGCCAGGCTTTAATTTTGACCAGTTTCTGTACAGAAACTAGTCACCATAAAGTTTTGAGAAATAACTTAAAATTTTATGTTGACTTACAAAGTCAATAGCGTATTATACGCATCCGCTTCGGGGTTAAGGCCTTGAAAGCACTTCTCTTTTTAGAGGAAGCTCTTTAACAATATAAACCTATCAATCTGTGTGGGCACTCGTTGATGATAATCAAAAATGAAGCTTAGGCTTCAACTTAGATTTCAATGAACTGAGTGACCAATTGATACTTCGGTATCAGCACAGTCAATTCATTATCATTCTGTTGGAATGGTAATAGCTTTAAAATTACTTCTTACTTTCGAGTAAGAAAGAGTTTTGAAGTCAGTATTCGTTGAGTCAGTCCTTCGGGACATCAAAATCTTAAATTGAAGAGTTTGATCATGGCTCAGATTGAACGCTGGCGGCAGGCCTAACACATGCAAGTCGAGCGGCAGTGACAACATTGAACCTTCGGGGGATTTGTTGGGCGGCGAGCGGCGGACGGGTGAGTAATGCCTGGGAATATGCCTTGATGTGGGGGATAACTATTGGAAACGATAGCTAATACCGCATAATGCCTTCGGGCCAAAGAGGGGGACCTTCGGGCCTCTCGCGTCAAGATTAGCCCAGGTGGGATTAGCTAGTTGGTGAGGTAATGGCTCACCAAGGCAACGATCCCTAGCTGGTCTGAGAGGATGATCAGCCACACTGGAACTGAGACACGGTCCAGACTCCTACGGGAGGCAGCAGTGGGGAATATTGCACAATGGGCGCAAGCCTGATGCAGCCATGCCGCGTGTGTGAAGAAGGCCTTCGGGTTGTAAAGCACTTTCAGCAGTGAGGAAGGTATCGTAGTTAATAGCTGCGGTATTTGACGTTAGCTGCAGAAGAAGCACCGGCTAACTCCGTGCCAGCAGCCGCGGTAATACGGAGGGTGCGAGCGTTAATCGGAATTACTGGGCGTAAAGCGCATGCAGGTGGATGATTAAGTCAGATGTGAAAGCCCGGGGCTCAACCTCGGAACAGCATTTGAAACTGGTCATCTAGAGTACTGTAGAGGGGGGTAGAATTTCAGGTGTAGCGGTGAAATGCGTAGAGATCTGAAGGAATACCGGTGGCGAAGGCGGCCCCCTGGACAGATACTGACACTCAGATGCGAAAGCGTGGGGAGCAAACAGGATTAGATACCCTGGTAGTCCACGCCGTAAACGATGTCTACTTGGAGGTTGTGGCCTTGAGCCGTGGCTTTCGGAGCTAACGCGTTAAGTAGACCGCCTGGGGAGTACGGTCGCAAGATTAAAACTCAAATGAATTGACGGGGGCCCGCACAAGCGGTGGAGCATGTGGTTTAATTCGATGCAACGCGAAGAACCTTACCTACTCTTGACATCCATAGAACTTAGCAGAGATGCTTTGGTGCCTTCGGGAACTATGAGACAGGTGCTGCATGGCTGTCGTCAGCTCGTGTTGTGAAATGTTGGGTTAAGTCCCGCAACGAGCGCAACCCTTATCCTTGTTTGCCAGCACTTCGGGTGGGAACTCCAGGGAGACTGCCGGTGATAAACCGGAGGAAGGTGGGGACGACGTCAAGTCATCATGGCCCTTACGAGTAGGGCTACACACGTGCTACAATGGCGCATACAGAGGGCAGCCAACTCGCGAGAGTGAGCGAATCCCAAAAAGTGCGTCGTAGTCCGGATTGGAGTCTGCAACTCGACTCCATGAAGTCGGAATCGCTAGTAATCGTAGATCAGAATGCTACGGTGAATACGTTCCCGGGCCTTGTACACACCGCCCGTCACACCATGGGAGTGGGCTGCAAAAGAAGTGGGTAGTTTAACCTTCGGGAGGACGCTCACCACTTTGTGGTTCATGACTGGGGTGAAGTCGTAACAAGGTAGCCCTAGGGGAACCTGGGGCTGGATCACCTCCTTATACGATGATTATTGCGATGAGTGTTCACACAGATTGATATGGTTATATTGAGCTCACCTAGTGTCCCGTTCGTCTAGAGGCCTAGGACACCGCCCTTTCACGGCGGTAACAGGGGTTCGACTCCCCTACGGGATACCATCTTTAAGCACATTTGCTTAAGTGTTCTTAAAAATGATTACTTCATTTGAAGTGATTTGCTCTTTAAAAATTTGGAAAGCTGACGAATAACAACAATCCCCTTATCTTTTAGATAAGCGTTGTTATTCAAATAAAAGTTCTCAAATCCTATATCGAAAGATGTAGGTACCAACACACATTCAAGTGTTCTTGGAAGTAGCGAAAGCTACTTAATATTTGAGTCCGGCAAAATCGAGTCTGCATCATGTATAAAAATTGCAGACAACTTTGGTTGTTTAACGACAACTCCGAAACTCTTTGGGGTTGTATGGTTAAGTGACTAAGCGTACACGGTGGATGCCTTGGCAGTCAGAGGCGATGAAAGACGTAGTAACTTGCGATAAGCCCAGATTAGGTAGTAACAACCTGTGAGTCTGGGATTTCTGAATGGGGAAACCCACTCTCATAAGAGAGTATCACTAACTGAATACATAGGTTAGTGAGGCGAACCGGGGGAACTGAAACATCTAAGTACCCCGAGGAAAAGAAATCAACCGAGATTCCGAAAGTAGCGGCGAGCGAAATTGGATTAGCCCTTAAGCTTTTAATGATACAGGTGAAGCCTCTGGAAAGTGGCGCGATACCGGGTGATAGCCCCGTAACCGACATATCATAATCAGTGAAATCGAGTAGGGCGGGACACGTGATATCCTGTCTGAATATGGGGGGACCATCCTCCAAGGCTAAATACTACTGACTGACCGATAGTGAACCAGTACCGTGAGGGAAAGGCGAAAAGAACCCCTGTGAGGGGAGTGAAATAGAACCTGAAACCGTGTACGTACAAGCAGTAGGAGCACCTCAAAGTGTGACTGCGTACCTTTTGTATAATGGGTCAGCGACTTATATTCAGTAGCGAGGTTAACCATCTAGGGGAGCCGTAGAGAAATCGAGTCTTAACTGGGCGTCGAGTTGCTGGATATAGACCCGAAACCAGGTGATCTAGCCATGGGCAGGTTGAAGGTTGAGTAACATCAACTGGAGGACCGAACCGACTAATGTTGAAAAATTAGCGGATGACTTGTGGCTAGGGGTGAAAGGCCAATCAAACCTGGAGATAGCTGGTTCTCCCCGAAATCTATTTAGGTAGAGCCTCGGACGAATACTACTGGGGGTAGAGCACTGTTAAGGCTAGGGGGTCATCCCGACTTACCAACCCTTTGCAAACTCCGAATACCAGTAAGTACTATCCGGGAGACACACGGCGGGTGCTAACGTCCGTCGTGGAGAGGGAAACAACCCAGACCGCCAGCTAAGGTCCCAAAGTATAGCTAAGTGGGAAACGATGTGGGAAGGCTTAGACAGCTAGGATGTTGGCTTAGAAGCAGCCATCATTTAAAGAAAGCGTAATAGCTCACTAGTCGAGTCGGCCTGCGCGGAAGATGTAACGGGGCTAAGCTATACACCGAAGCTGCGGCAATACATTTTATGTATTGGGTAGGGGAGCGTTCTGTAAGCCGTCGAAGGTGAACTGTAAGGTTTGCTGGAGGTATCAGAAGTGCGAATGCTGACATGAGTAACGATAAAGGGGGTGAAAAACCTCCTCGCCGGAAGACCAAGGGTTCCTGTCCAACGTTAATCGGGGCAGGGTAAGTCGACCCCTAAGGCGAGGCCGAAAGGCGTAGTCGATGGGAAACGGGTTAATATTCCCGTACTTCTTACAATTGCGATGGGGGGACGGAGAAGGCTAGGTGGGCTTGGCGATGGTTGTCCAGGTTCAAGTGCGTAGGCTTAAGAGTTAGGTAAATCCGGCTCTTTTTAAGGCTGAGACACGATGTCGAGCATCTACGGATGTGAAGTCATTGATGCCATGCTTCCAGGAAAAGCCTCTAAGCTTCAGATTGTAAGGAATCGTACCCCAAACCGACACAGGTGGTCGGGTAGAGAATACCAAGGCGCTTGAGAGAACTCGGGTGAAGGAACTAGGCAAAATGGTACCGTAACTTCGGGAGAAGGTACGCTCCTCGCGGTGAAGTCCCTTGCGGATGGAGCTATGGGGAGTCGCAGATACCAGGTGGCTGCAACTGTTTATTAAAAACACAGCACTGTGCAAAATCGTAAGATGACGTATACGGTGTGACGCCTGCCCGGTGCCGGAAGGTTAATTGATGGGGTTAGACTTAGGTCGAAGCTCTTGATCGAAGCCCCGGTAAACGGCGGCCGTAACTATAACGGTCCTAAGGTAGCGAAATTCCTTGTCGGGTAAGTTCCGACCTGCACGAATGGCGTAATGATGGCCACGCTGTCTCCACCCGAGACTCAGTGAAATTGAAATCGCTGTGAAGATGCAGTGTACCCGCGGCTAGACGGAAAGACCCCGTGAACCTTTACTACAGCTTGGCACTGAACATTGAGCCTACATGTGTAGGATAGGTGGGAGGCTTTGAAGCAGGTACGCCAGTATCTGTGGAGCCATCCTTGAAATACCACCCTTGTATGTTTGATGTTCTAACTTAGACCCCTTATCGGGGTTGAGGACAGTGCCTGGTGGGTAGTTTGACTGGGGCGGTCTCCTCCCAAAGAGTAACGGAGGAGCACGAAGGTGGGCTAATCACGGTTGGACATCGTGAGGTTAGTGCAATGGCATAAGCCCGCTTGACTGCGAGAATGACAATTCGAGCAGGTGCGAAAGCAGGTCATAGTGATCCGGTGGTTCTGTATGGAAGGGCCATCGCTCAACGGATAAAAGGTACTCCGGGGATAACAGGCTGATACCGCCCAAGAGTTCATATCGACGGCGGTGTTTGGCACCTCGATGTCGGCTCATCACATCCTGGGGCTGAAGTCGGTCCCAAGGGTATGGCTGTTCGCCATTTAAAGTGGTACGCGAGCTGGGTTTAGAACGTCGTGAGACAGTTCGGTCCCTATCTGCCGTGGGCGTTGGAAGATTGAAGGGGGCTGCTCCTAGTACGAGAGGACCGGAGTGGACGAACCTCTGGTGTTCGGGTTGTGATGCCAATCGCATTGCCCGGTAGCTAAGTTCGGAATCGATAACCGCTGAAAGCATCTAAGCGGGAAGCGAGCCCTGAGATGAGTCTTCCCTGATACTTTAAGTATCCTTAAGGGTTGTTCGAGACTAGAACGTTGATAGGCAGGGTGTGTAAGCGTTGTGAGGCGTTGAGCTAACCTGTACTAATTGCCCGTGAGGCTTAACCATACAACACCCAAAGGGTTTTGATGGACTCAAAGCTAAGAACTTTGAATGTGTATTAAGAACTTTAACAGCTTTCCGAATATTTTGGCTTTTAGCTTTTTTAAAAAGCTGAAAACCAAAGCAAGAATTTGCTTGGCGACCATAGCGATTTGGACCCACCTGATTTCCATGCCGAACTCAGAAGTGAAACGAATTAGCGCCGATGGTAGTGTGGGGCTTCCCCATGTGAGAGTAGGACATCGCCAGGCTTTGAACATTATCTGTTTAAAGCACTCTAGAGATAAGACTTTAAATAGACCACTGCGGAGTGGTAGTTCAGTTGGTTAGAATACCGGCCTGTCACGCCGGGGGTCGCGGGTTCGAGTCCCGTCCACTCCGCCACTTATATTAAGCCCAAGTCGAAAGACTTGGGCTTTTTTCGTTCTTCAGAGGCGAGATCACTTCGTTGCGAGAAACGAGAAACGAGAGTCGAGGGGCGGGGACGTTGCACTTCGGGGACGCTAGCGCTTCGAGGAGCGAGTGGTTTTTTGCTCGTTGTGCTACATGTATTACTTCCCGTGACTAGCCTAGTGGAGCGTCTAATGTCGAGCCAATTGGTTATCCTATTCTTGTTTACCTTTCTTCTCTGACGCCATGTTCCTCAACGTGATGCTCTTCAACATGACTGTGGCATGAGTTATTAAGATACCTGATAAGAGGCGCTGATGGCGATGCTGAGTCAGAGCCAAGAATACTTACCTTCATAATCTACAGCGCCTAGTGTTCGACAAAGTTGCTGCAAGAGCTCTAGATTAGAGATTCGCGAGTCTTCATCTCAACTTAAAACCTTCGGTCATTTACCTTTTCAATATCACCGTATGTTCTTCTGTCTGTGTCCTTAAATCAGGTTAAGTAAATGATTTGCAAGACCGACACAGAGCGAAACTGATAATCTAACCACAAATAATCTGCTTATTTGTCGGTACTCAATTTACATTTATAGAGTGTTAGCTGTGGTTATTTAGGTTGGTGTAAGCATTAGATGCTAGATAGAGAGAGCGTTTAGTTGTAGAGATAGGGAGAGGAAAGTCGCAAAGGGGAAGGAGGGAGTTAAGATATGGACAAGAGGGAGTTAGCAGCGCCTTACAAGGCGCTGCGGGTAAGATAGGCTAGGCTTGCTTCTCTCCGGGTAAGTAGATATAGCGATAGCAAAGCCAGGCGCTGAGGTAGGCAAAGTATCCTGCCCAGGCGACGTCGCTAAAGTGGTGACCGCCTGCGACAATGCGTGCAACGCTGGTTGCTAGATACCATGCAACGATCCCGATGGCTAAGCGTTTAGCGAGCTTTAGTTTGCCTCGCTTGTGTGCAGCGAACGCCAGAACCAGGAAGGCAAGAGGTACGGCAGCGTGACCGGATGGGAAGGACTTACCATAGTTCCCCCAATTGTATTCAAGTACAGCACGATGCGGATGCTTGCCGCCAAACTCTTCGCTTTGAACTGGACGTGGTCGGCCCCAGTTATCTTTGAACACTGAGTTTACGATAAGCCCTGGGCCGACAACTAAGGCAATAAATAGGGCCAGGACTAAACGATTATGCTGACGTCCTTTCTTGAACAACAGACTTGCAATCGCAAAGCCAATGAAGAATAAGAGGCTCGCCGTTACCGCCCAAGGGATGCTGTTATAAAACAGTTGCTCAAGCAGGGCACCACGCAAGAAGAACCCTTCTTCAACTGAATAAAACCATCCACTTACCATCAGGTCGAGATTAAGAAGGCGAGTTGCCACAGTGATTAAGGCAATCACTCCTGTTGCAATTAGAGGGCCTTTCAGCTTAGTTGAGTAATCCTCAAAGGTCATATCCATTAAATCCTTCTACATAATAAACTTGGTAATGAGATTGACGATCCGAGGCACTTTGGCGAGTTATCTCTCCTAATAGTTCAACGGAATCAAAATATTGCTCAAGGCGCTCTTGAGGCATACGTGTGAGGAACAGCATAGGCTGTCGGTGCTCTTCGGTCAGAGGGCGAGTTAACTCAAAGTGACTCTTTATCACTGGACCTGGCGCCCAAGCACGGATTTTGTCACTTGGCTCACCAAAGCCGTAAAACATGGCTTCGGTTATTTCACTGCGGCCATTGGTGACAAAGTCTGCCTCTGGATAGGCCTTAATATAGGTCTGAAGCTGCTCTCCCCAGTCCTGCCAGCCGCGAACACGACGGAAAGGATCTTGCTTGGCGTTGAGCTCAGTATTGGTTGCTTGCAGAATAGGGTCGACCAATTGCACTAGCAGGCCGAGTGCAAGGTTACTGATCAGCATCGCCAGCAGCCACTTGCGTTTGTTTTGCAAGAAATGAGCAATACCAATGATAAACGCCACATAGGCAGGTGCGGCCCAATTTGCATTGTATTTACCCTGCAGGGCAACCAGTGAGATGATCGCCAGCATAGGGAGGCCAAAGTTAATCAGAAGATTGCGCGGTTGCTGGCCTTTAGCCATCCACCACCAAAATACGACATAACCGACTGGCCCTAAGATACCGGCTTGCTCGAGCAAAAAGCTAAACATCTTACCCGGGTAAAGCCCTTGCTTGTCGACATACTCAGCGGTGTGGGAGAAGGTCGGGAAATCATGATGGTAGTTCCAAACCATATTTGGTGCCAAAATCAGCAAGGCAATGGCAGCCATGATCCACAGGCGTGGATTTTTAAGTGTTTTAATATGACCAAAGAACAACATATAGCCAAGCGCGGAGAGGGCAAAGATGGCCATATTGTACTTAGTCAGTAGGCCAAGCCCGCACACCACGGCACAGAGCAGCCAGTCTCGCCATTGGTTGGTCTCAATACTACGGATGAAAAACAACATAGCGCTGCTCCAGAAAAGGAACAGCAGTACGTCCGTTGAGGTGATGGTCGAAGACAGGGCGATACCTGGTAGGGTGATAAACAAGACCCCAGACCAAAACCCCACGCTCTCAGAGACCAGTTTGCGGCCAAGAAGGTAAATTACATAGCTTGAGAGTGGATACACTAAGATAGCTCCAAGCTTGATGGTGTAAACCGAGCTGCCAAATATCGATGTCACGGCGTAAATCAGTGCTGCCACGCCTGGCGGTTTGGAATAGTAGCCCCAATCAAGCTCTTGTGACCACCACCAGTACTGGATCTCATCGACATACAAGTCGAGAGAACTCAGAGACAGTAATCCAGCGCGAATAATGGAGATCACTATAAGAATCGCCCAAAGGGGCTTAATAAGATCACCCGGTTTGGCATCTGGAGAGAACAGATCCTGTTTCATTATAAATTACCCATGGGAAGGCTTCGAGGGCATGGAATAAGCGACCATTGCACCAAAAACCGAATTGAAAAGAATGAATAAATGAGCGTTCACAGCAGCAGCCACCATGTCACTGGTGCTAGCACCATCCATGTATGGCATGAGTCCAACCGAAACCGCCGCTTCATAATTGCCGAAACCTGCCGGTAAGCCTGGCAGCATTCCTGATACCTCACCAATCAATGAGGCTAGCAACGTCTGATCGATGGACAAAAATGTCATGCTGGCAAGAATACCGGCAAACAGTACTACTTTAACTGCCCAGTTAGCCCAAGATAGCAAGTTCATTTGCATAAGTGTCACTGGTGATTGAGGGATGTTTCTCAATAACTTCCACCCCAGACGCGCGTACTTATGACTGCGATAGCGGTATAAAATTCCCACCATAAATCGATAGAGTTTTATCGAGATAAAAGGCAGTACAAATGCCACTGGCAGCCAGATTAACACCAGCCATGGTGACCACAGCCAAAGGGCAAGGCTTGCTGCAATGGAGCCAAGTACATACGCATCAAACAACCGTAGCACAATCAGCGCGGGCACTGAGTCGGTATAAGCGACAGAAAACTTTCTTTTCATTAATAGTGGGAAGGACACTTCGCCGGTTTTTGCCGGTAGCAGGTTAGCCCAGAAGGTCTGTTTCACTACCAGTGAACAGAGACCACTTAGAGAGAGAGTTAAGTTTGATTTCGCGAAGTAGATGCGGATGCGATAGGCTCGAAGAAGGTAGGTAAACCAGTAGAGGGAGATAAAAGCAGCAAGGTGACCCATTGGTATGGCTTGCCACGACGATAACAAAGTATCCCATCCCCAAACCAGCTGTACCACGATAGCAACCGAAACAAAGGTCGCTACTGATAGTAAAGTCGATCGTTTTATCATAGGTATGCTCACACGCCTATTTGGGTTATAGTAGCCAAAACTTTTCGGATGATACCAGATTTTCGTATTGAGAGCAGACTATTATGCACGAGACTAATTCGCTGACCCAGAGCCGCTATAAGGTGAGTGTGGTTGTACCTATCTACAATGAAGAAGAGAGTGTTGGCCCACTGGTTGAAGCAATGAATGAGGCATTGGCTGAGGTTCCGTTCGACTGGGAGTTACTTTTAGTCAATGACGGCAGTTCAGACCGAACTCTGCAAGTTGCGATCGAAGAGCAGAAAAACAACCCAGATCACTTGCGTATTATCGCGCTTCAGCGCAACTTTGGTCAGACGGCTGCAATGCAAGCGGGTATTGAGCAATCAACGGGCGATTACATTGTGACCCTTGATGGTGACCTGCAAAACGACCCTGCGGATATTCCGCGCATGGTTGAGCGTTTGATTGAGCGAGATCTCGACCTTTTGGTCGGCTGGCGTAAAGATCGCAAAGATAAGCTATTGATGCGTAAGTTCCCATCGAAAGTCGCGAACTGGCTGATTGGTAAAGTAACCGGCGTTAAGCTGAACGACTACGGTTGTAGCCTAAAGGTTTATCGTGGCAGCGTGATCCGTCAGGTGAAACTGTATGGTGAGATGCACCGATTCATTCCTGCTTGGGTTGCGTGTCATGTGCCTGTTGACCGAATCGAAGAGGTGGAAGTTAACCACCATGAGCGTCAATTTGGTGAGTCGAAGTACACCATCTCACGCGTCTACCGCGTGATCCTAGATTTGTTGTCAGTGGTTTTCTTTATGCGCTTTCGCGCGCGCCCGGCGCACTTCTTCGGTCCTATCGGACTCGGCTTTGGTACCATTGGTAGCTTGATGATGATGGTGCTGGCGTGGGATAAGTTTATCCTAGGTGAAGCGATCGGCGACCGTCCAATGCTGACTGTCGCAGTACTACTGATCATGATGGCGATTCAATTTGTGACTACCGGTGTGCTTGCTGAGATCTTGAGTCGCACCTATTATGAGTCTTCAGACAAATCGACGTATGAGTTTACTGAGATTCAAGTTGAGCGTGAGCAGCCAACTCAAGAATAATTGTCTATGACGTTGCTCTAGTGCCGAGTACCGCGTTAATCACTGCCGGTACGTCGCAATAGAGTGAGCTGAAAAAAGCCGATATCTAGAATGATATCGGCTTTTTGCTTAATGGAGCGGTGGGCTTCTTATGCCTTGACTAAGGTCAGCGCCTTGCGTGAGACATCACGCGCAGCTTGATTGAGGTCTTGCTGGTCAAGAGCTTCGGCAAGATAGGCATAATCGGAAACACTGGAGCGCTTGGCGAGTGCAAGTTCAAAGTGTTTCTGCGCTTCAGCCCACTGTTGATCATGCAGGTAGAGTTGGCCAAGCGCACTGTGAGCGTCGGCATTCTCCGGCTGCTTTTTGACAATGCCACTTAGGAATTGGCGAGCCGGGTGGCGATCACTCAGGTTCATATCAGCAATAAGCTGGTACAGCTCTGGGCTCGATTGCTTTTTCAGCGTGTCTTTAACCAGTCCAAACGCTTCATAGTCGGCTTTGCGCTCAATGAGTTGCTTGACCATGGCGACAACCAATTCAACCTCGGTTTTGGTCTTCTTCGCCAGCCCTTGCCAGTGCGCCAATAAGCCTTCGCTGCCCTGCTGCTGAGCCACATCTTCAATCAGGCCTGATTGCGCCATGATGGTGTAATGATGAGCATCTTGGCTAGAGATGGCGTTGACCTTGGTTAGGCTTGGGATGATGTCGATCAGTGGCTGCCATAACTTCAGCTCCACGTAGGCCGACTTGAGTAGATCCAACACCATAGCATTGTTAGGATACTGAGCTTTTAGCGAACTCAGGGTATCGAAAGCCTGCTCAAAGTGTTTGCTGCGAATATTCTGCTTGGCACGGGTGAGACCAACCGCTAAATCAGACTCTTCTTGCTCAGCGGCTTTGGCAAGGTACTGTTGGCTTTTCTCTGTCAGGCCTTGATTGAACGCAGCCTCTGCCGCGACGAGGTAGCAGAGCATCGGCATATCGTGGTGACTGGCCCAGCGCAGGACTTTCTTTTCGGCGAGTTTAAAATCCCCTTCAAGCAGCTTGATGATGCCCTCATTGGTGTAGCGACGAGAGCGCTTGAGTTTACGTAAGCTAAACCAGTTCCAGGTATTGGATGTTGCGCGCAAGGCACGCTTTAATACGTACTCGGTAAAAAATAGCGCCGCAAGCGCAATCACCATAAACACCACCAAGGTGGTGACACTCATCTCGATGGTTTTATTCGCAAATGAGATCAATACATAGCCTTGATGGCCCGCGTACTGAGTACCAACAAATAGGCCAGCGCCGAGGATAACAAATAGAAACACCATTCTAAACATTACTTCTCCTCCTCACCGATACCACTTACTTCACGACGCAGGCGATCGCGGATGATGTCTTCCAATGGCTGTTGTGAGGCAAGCTTGGTGGGGTAGTCGACACTCACCTCTTGCTCTGCTAGCTCTGCTAGGGACTGGCGGAATTGCTTGACTTGGTGATTTTCTTGATCGAAGAAGGTCGCGCTCCACTCACGGGCGTTCTCAAGCGAGATCTGATAGACCTCACCTTGCTCTAGGTACACCGCACGAATCGCGGTTTCGAGCTTGCCTTTGATGTTCTCACTTAGGTAAAAGTGCTGCTGTGGTGAGAGCAGTGGGATCACGCTGCCATCTCGACTGCGGAAGGTGATAAAGTTTTCGCTGAATGATTTAAGTGAGTTTTTCAGGTTCTCTTGCCAGTCATTGATATCGGTTGAAACAGTCAGCGGTTCCTCAATGGGCGCTTCTGGCAAGATGGCGTTGGCGAGTGGCAATCCGTCGACTTGTTGCTGCAGTGCAGTAAGGCGCAAGACCAGACCATCTCGGTCGATCAGTGGGATCCCCTTAAGCTCGGTGATATCCGTCGCAAGCTGCTGGCGAAGCGGGACTAGGCTTGGATCGTTGAGCGCAGCAATGCGCTGATCGGCGGTTTCCATCAATCGAGTAGCAGTGTTGACGTCTTTTTCTAGAAACAGCTTGCGTCCGGCTAGCTTGACTAGGTGGTCAGCCTCAGCGAGCAGCCAGTCATTGGGCCGACGGCCTTTGACATCGGCAAGCGCTACTTGAAGGCTCTCAATACTATTTTGTTGCTGTTCAATGGCTACGTCGGCACGGTTACTCAGCTCAGCGGCTTGTTCAAGTGTGCTGGCTTTGGTTGCCTCTAGGGTTCGAGACAGCTCGCCTTGTTTGGCGTCCAGTTGCGCTCGCAATGCGGCGATCTCAGCCTGGTAGTTTTCACCTTGCTGCTGCAACTTATAAAAACCAGCGGCGCCCACGCCCAAGGCAATAATGATTGCTAGGACGGCCAGAGTATTGCCAGATTTCTTCGGTTTATCGGATGGTGGTGTCGATGGCTGCACATACTCTACGCTTGCTTCAGGCTCGGGCTGTGGCGCTGCCTTGCTTGAGCTGTCGCTGCTCTTTGCCACACTGTCTTGCATGGTTTCAGTGTCTTTTGGGGAGTCAGTCGAAGCGGAGTCGAGTGGGGATGACTTCTTTCCTGCTTCTGATGGCTCATTGTTTTTCTTAGTCATTGTCATTTTCCTTAATCTGAGCTTGAAGAGCACGGCTGATGACACTATTGGATGCACCATGGGTACAGGTTACCGAGCGAAAGCCCAGCTGTGATGCTTGCGTTGCAATGCGCTCACTGGGTACATAGAGGTGACGCTGCTGCAACCAGACTTTGTGTCCCTTGCACATAGATAATAGATGGTTTAGCTGTTCGGTGCTTGTGATAACTACATGTTGTATTTGATTATCTTTCCACTCTGTGATGGTTAATTCTGCATCAAAATAGAGAAGTTTACGCTGATAAACTTCTCGATATTCTACAACAGCCCCTCGACTTGCTAGCTGTTGAAATAATAGTTCTCGTCCGCCGTTACCACGCAAAATAATAATATTCTTACCGCTGACTTGTGATTGAGAAAGATTTGCCAGTGCAAGTAAGTGCTCGCTATCATGAATATCTGGAGTGGTCACAGAGCAGTGACAAACTCGAGCGAGTTGTTTTGCCGTGCTTGTTCCCACAGCAAGATACTCACAACTTGCTGGCCATTGCTGGATGTGGGGGGCACTAAAGTGAACGGCGTACTGGCTGACGGCGATAATGATGTCTGCACGATGAAGCGCAGGCTCAAGAGGCTCAGCGAGGTCTCGGGCTTGAATCGCGATCAGGGGGAAGTGTTGGGCACAAATGCCCAACTGATTGAGGTGTGCTGTTAATGCTCGCCCAGGTTTATCGGGCCGGGTAATGAGCACAGATTCCATCAACTCTCCTGATACAAGCGCTCTAAGATTGCTTTCGCGCCATCATCCAGCAATTGTTTGGCGAGGGTCGTGCCCAGTTGGGTAGCCTCACTGCGATGACCGCGAATCTCACCACGCACAATCTTAGACCCATCCGGCTCGCCGACTAGGGCCCTGAGCCACAATTGATCGCCCTCCAATAGAGCATAACTGCCAATTGGGACTTGGCAGCCACCCTCGAGCGTGAGGTTCATCGCGCGCTCTGCAGCCACTCGTGTGTGAGTATCGGCATGATTGAGTGGTTCGAGCAGGCCTAGGAGGCGCTCATCATCCAGGCGGCATTCGATGCCAACAGCACCTTGCCCAACGGCTGGAAGCGATTGCTCCGGTTCGATGTAGGCACGAATTCTCGATTCAAGCTCGAGTCTTTTCAGGCCTGCTGCGGCAAGAATGATCGCATCATAGTCACCGGCGTCCAGTTTGCCCAAACGAGTGCCGACATTGCCGCGCAGCTCCTTGATGATTAAATCAGGGCGCGCTTCTTGAAGCTGACATTGACGACGTAGACTACAGGTTCCAACAGTGGCACCGGCGGGCAGTTGCTCTATTGATTCATAGTGGTTGGAGACAAAGGCATCACGTGGGTCTTCACGCTCACAGATCGTCACCAAGCCCAGGCCTGGTGGGAAGTCAACCGGGACGTCTTTCATTGAGTGAACGGCGAGGTCGGCACGACCTTCAAGCATCGCGACCTCAAGCTCTTTGACAAATAGCCCTTTGCCCCCCACTTTGGCCAATGGGGTATCGAGAATCACGTCACCTTTGGTCACCATAGTGACCAGCTCCACTACCAGACCAGGGTGTGCAGCCTCTAACGCCTCTTTCACATAGTGCGCTTGCCATAGCGCAAGCGGACTCTTGCGCGTTGCAATTCGAATCGGGGTGTTGGTATTCATCTGTGTTCTCATTAGCTTAGATGTGGTTTATCCTATCATTAATCGCTACAATGTGACCGCTTTGAATGTCATCAAAAAAGGTGAAATGTTGCTCATAGGTTGGATCAATTAAATTACGTGACCAAGATCACGTGCAGGAAACGAAAAATAATTGGCAACTGAGACCTGAGATGCCAGAGTGGGCGACGGCTAAATTTCATATGAAACGCTGCATTAGCTGGCGATATTCTTTACCTAAACGGAAAAAAGTGTTAGATTGATCACGTTTTGAAGGTTCTTTTGTTCAAAAGTCCGACAAAGTGAGAAATCAAATTACTAACCAAGGACAGTCCCTTGCAGGCATACACCACCAAGCTGATTAACAGACTGGATCTCCTCAACCAGCAACGCATCGAGCGTGCGCTGTCGTTAATGAATGTGCCTTGTCAGCAAGTTTTTAACCTCATTCCGACTCTCCTGCATTTTAACCACCCTATTCTCCCTGGCTTCTATTCAGACCACACACCTTGCGGTATATTCGGGCTTACTCTCGATGAGAATCAACAGAAGTACGTTGAGCGTACAGAGCTTGAGCTGGGTCACTCGTTGACCAACGCCATTGAGCCGGCGATTGAGGCTTTGTATACGATGGGCAGTACCTCATCGATTGGTCAAAGTACCTCAAGTGATCTCGATATTTGGGTGTGTATTTCGTCGACGATGTCGGCAACAGAGCGTGAATCTCTGACCAACAAGTGTTTGCTGATCACCGAGTGGGCAAAAGGCCAAGGGGTAGAAGCGAACTTCTTCTTGATGGACGAACAGCGTTTTCTCCATAACCATTCGGAGGAGATGACCGGGGACAACTGTGGTTCGTCGCAACATATGCTACTACTTGATGAGTTTTATCGTTCAGCAGTTAGGCTCGCCGGTAAACGCCTGTTGTGGCAGATTGTGCCTCCGGAGATGGAAGACTGTTATGACGAGTATGTCAAACAGCTCTGCGTTCAAAAATACATTGACTGCCGAGAGTGGATTGATTTTGGTCAGCTTAATGGCATTCCTGCCGAAGAGTACTTTGGTGCTAATCTGTGGCAGTTGTATAAAAGTATTGATTCCCCATACAAATCGGTTCTTAAGTCGATCTTGCTTGAGGCGTACTCATGGGAGTATCCACATACTCAGCTCTTGAGTTTGGACAGCAAGCGTCGTTTCTTTGCCCAAGATCCCGATCTCTATGGGATGGATTCGTATTATCTGATGCTCGAGAAGGTAACACGCTATCTTGAGCGGATTGGCGATCACGACCGTCTAGATCTCGTACGTCGTTGTTTCTACCTAAAAACCCACGAAAAGCTCTCTAGAGAGCCTGGAGTAGGTGCGGCATCGGTGCCCTGGCGTCGAGAGGCGCTGGCTGAGATGGTCAACGCTTGGGAGTGGCCACAGGATAAAATCCAAGAGCTGGACGATCGCCGTAATTGGAAGGTTGAACAGGTTAAAGTCGTGCACCACTCGCTGCTTGATGCCTTGATGCAAAGTTACCGCAATCTTATCCAGTTTGCCCGCCGTAACAACATCACGTCGGCTATTAGCCCACAAGACATCAGTATCTTGGCGCGTAAACTTTACGCCGCATTTGAGGTATTGCCGGGTAAGGTCACCCTGTTGAATCCGCAGATCTCTCCGGACTTGCACGAGTCTGATCTCACTTTTATTGAGGTCTGTCCGGGCCAGAGTAATCCTGAGGGCTGGTATCTGTACAAACAGCCGCTGGTGGCGCATCGCTTGATAGGTCAGCCGAAGCTTGAGCACAACCAATACCTTAGTAAGCTGGTGGCTTGGTCGTTCTTTAACGGCTTGATCACTGAGTCTACTCGTCTTAATGCCGTGGTGCGCGAAGCCGACATTGATATCGACAAGTTTTATCAAATGGTGGGCGATCTGCGTAACACCTTCTCACTCAATGCCACCAGACCATCGATGGATGCGCTGGCGAGCCCGTGTGAAATCAATCAGCTCGCGATGTTCATTAATTTTGAGCAAGATCCAACGGCGACGTTAGGTAACCGCACCTTCCGTAATGACTTCAAGAACATGAATGTGTTCAGCTTTGGTCAGCAGCATGAGTGTTTGGTCGGCAGTGTTGATTTGGTGTACCGCAACTCTTGGCACGAGGTTCGTACCTTGCACTTCAAAGGTAAGATGGCGATGCTCGAAGCCCTTAAGACCATGCTCGGCAAGATGCATCATGATGCGATTCGACCTAAGTCAATCGATGTGTTCTGTTACAGTAAGCATCTGCGCGGCGTGATCCGTAATTCAGTCTATCAGTTGTTGGCGGAGTGTATTGATATGCGCCTCAAGCCAACCGAGCAACAAAAGCGTCGTAGTTTTAAAGGGTTGCGTATCGCTGATCAGATGTACGGCCTGTTTTTTGAACGACGTGGTGTGTCGGTAGAGAAGCTCGAGAACTCGATCGACTTTTACCGCACTATATCGAGCAACAAGCTCAAGGGCTCGCCTCTGCTTAAGCTGGATAAAGAGCGTGATTATCAGATGCCTAACATCATCGATAGTTACGCAAGTGAAGGCTTGGTGCAGTTCTTCTTTGAGGATACCGCGTCTAGTGGCTTTAATATCTATGTCTTAGATGAGTCGAATCAGGTAGAGGTTTATCAAAAGCTGGTCGGTGAAAAAGATGAGTTGATCGCCAGTGTGAACAGCTTCTACACCTCGGTCAAAGATGAGCGTTCGATCTCTTCTAAGCTGATCAACTTTAATCTGCCGCAGTACTATGAAGTGGTGCACCCAACTGAGGGTGAAAGCTACGTCATACCGTATCGTAACAGCGATTCCAAGCGCTCACGCAAAGTGGCCAGCGCTTAGAAGCGTGCTGTCTTAATCCCAGTCGATATCTTCGCCAGCGTGCTTTTCGCACTCGGCTTTGACCATTGCAATTAGCTCTTGGCCTGTCTTAGAGCACATCCAGGCCTCACCTGACCACTGGAAGTGAAACCCTCCAGATTTTGAGGCTAACCATATCTCGCGCATTGGCTCTTGGCGATTAATAATGATCTGGCTGCGGTCTTCAAATTCCAATGTCATGACATTGCCTGACGTCTCGTAGTCGATGTCAGCACCAGAGTCGTCAATCATCTCCTCAATGGTTTCCATTTGAATATCGGCGAGTTGATGAAATTCAGTCTCGTTCATCGGTCCATCCTATTGCTTTTCTTAATTGTGGTGCGATTATAGGGGGCATCGAAAAAATAATCACGACAAGCATTATGAAAAACTTCTTGGCAGTTATTTTTATGCTCTCGTCTCTGGCTCTTGTTGGGTGCGGTCAATCTGGCGCGCTAACATTGCCACAAGACGATACGCAAAACGAACAAGCGCAATAATCACTGGATAATTGCACAACACGCACTTAGATGCTCTGGATGTGAAAACACCAGGATAAAACCATCGGTCAGATTAAGGGAAACAAACTTGGATTACTTCAACTATCAGGGAGATGGCCAGCTTTGGGCAGAAGATGTCGCATTGACTTCTCTCGCAGAGCAACACGGAACCCCTCTATACGTATACTCACGCGCCACTCTCGAGCGCCATTGGAATGCGTTTGATAAATCGGTGGGCGATCACCCACACTTGGTCTGTTATGCGGTTAAAGCCAACTCTAACTTAGGTGTTTTGAACGTGCTGGCACGCCTTGGCTCAGGCTTTGATATCGTCTCTGGTGGTGAGCTAGAGCGTGTGGTCGCAGCGGGCGGTGATCCTAAAAAGGTCGTGTTCTCTGGTGTCGGTAAGACAGAAGCCGAGATGAAGCGCGCATTAGAACTTGGGATCAAGTGTTTTAATGTTGAATCCGAGCCAGAGCTGGAGCGACTGAACAAAGTGGCGGGAGAGCTGTCTCTGATTGCGCCGATCTCGCTGCGGATTAACCCTGATGTCGATGCCAATACTCACCCGTACATCTCAACGGGTCTGCGCGAGAACAAATTTGGTATAGCTTTTGACCGCGCACCAGCGGTGTACAAGTTTGCCCAAGGGCTAGAAAATCTCGCGATTCACGGCATCGATTGCCATATTGGCTCACAGCTCACCGATATCGAGCCATTTATTGATGCGACTGACCGTTTGCTTGCCCTAATTGATGAGCTTAAGCAGCAAGGGATCACCATTAAGCACCTCGATGTTGGTGGTGGCCTTGGTGTGGTTTATCGTGACGAAATGCCTCCTCAGCCATCGGACTATGCGCGTGCCCTAATGGAGCGCCTGGTGAACCACGCCGACCTTGAGCTTATCTTTGAGCCGGGTCGTGCCATCGCGGCTAACGCTGGGGTACTTGTAACTAAAGTTGAGTTCCTCAAGCACACCGAGCATAAGAATTTCGCGATTGTAGATGCGGCAATGAACGATCTGATGCGTCCAGCGCTGTATCAAGCTTGGCAAGACATCGTGCCGGTTGTCCCGCGCCAAGGTGAGAAAACCTCTTACGACCTTGTCGGGCCAATCTGTGAAACGGGTGACTTTATCGGTAAAGACCGTGACTTATCGCTTGAGCAGGGCGATCTCTTGGCCGTGCGCTCGGCAGGGGCTTATGGCTTTGTCATGTCATCCAATTACAACACACGTGCACGCGTTGCTGAGGTGATGGTTGATGGCAATCAGGTGCACCTAGTACGCCAGCGCGAAGAGCTTTCGAGTCTGTGGGCGCTAGAGCAAGTATTACCGGAGTAATGAGTTACTAATGCACTTTCACTTTTCTAAAATGCATGGTTTGGGTAATGACTTTATGGTCGTTGACTGCATTACCCAAAATATCTTCTTTTCACCTGAGCTGATCCGCCGTTTGGCGGATCGTCATACTGGGGTCGGCTTTGACCAGCTTTTGGTGGTTGAGGCGCCTTACGATCCAGAAACCGACTTCCACTATCGAATTTTTAATGCCGATGGGAGTGAGGTTGAGCAGTGTGGTAATGGGGCGCGATGCTTCGCACGCTTTGTGCGCATGAAGGGGTTGACCAATAAGTTCAGCATCAGTGTCAGCACCAAAAAAGGCAAGATGATCCTTAATATTGAAGAGGATGACCAGGTCACGGTGAATATGGGTGTGCCAGAGTTTGAGCCGAATAAGATCCCTTTTAAGGCCAAACAGCAAGAGAAGACCTATATCTTACGAGCGGACGACAAAACCCTGTTTTGTGGCGCGGTTAGCATGGGTAATCCGCATGTTGTGACTGTGGTCGATGATGTTGACTCTGCCGATGTTGAGCGTCTTGGGCCATTACTCGAATCCCATGAGCGTTTCCCTGAGCGCGTGAACGCGGGCTTTATGCAGGTCATTAACCGCAACACGGTGAAACTGCGTGTGTATGAGCGCGGCGCTGGTGAAACCCAGGCGTGTGGCAGCGGTGCCTGTGGGGCGGTTGCTGTGGGTATTTTGCAGGGCTTACTGGATGAAAGCGTGCGCGTGATCTTACCCGGTGGTGAGCTGCGCATCCAATGGCAGGGTGGTAATAAGCCACTGTATATGACTGGACCAGCAACGCACGTCTTCGATGGGCAGCTTTCTTGCTAAATTGCTCTTTCTTAATCAATTGCTAAAGTGTCTTAGGCACCATAGTGCGCTACAATAGCCTCAGTTTCATATTTAGCGCAGGGATTGATTTTGTCTCAAGTGGAAGCCAATGCTTTAACCGCTGAGGTGGTCGCCGAGTATCTTCGCGATCACCCAGATTTCTTTTTATCACGTCCAGATTTGGTCGAGCGCCTTGCGCTTCCACATCAAGACCAAGGTGCGGTTTCCTTAGTGCACGTTCAGTTGCAGCGTCAGCGTCAGCGAATTGAAGAGCTTGAGGAAGAGATCACGGCACTGATGTCACTGGCTCGCCAGAACGATCAAACCTTTCATGACTTTATGAGTCTTCAAGAGCAGGTACTTAAAAGCCGCTCTATCGATGAGGCGATCAAGGCCATCGAGAGCCTGGCTCGCGACCTTGGGTTAAAGGCCTATATCAAGCTGGTGGAAAGCGAGAACTCGTCGATGCAATTGGCCGCGGATGTTTTTCAACGTTTTGTAACCAATCACATCAATGGCAAGCCCGCTTATCTTGGTCGTTTGCGCCAGAGTGACCGCCATGCGCTGTTTAGTCAGGATGAACGCGCACCGGAACTAGGCTCTTACGTGGTGCTGCCTCTCGGGTTTGGCAAACCATACGGACTACTGGCTTTTTCGAGTGACGATGGTGGCCATTTTCAGCCCCAGATGGATACCTTATTCCTGCGTCATTTAGCCCTGGTGTTTACCCATGTGATCAACACCCAACCTTGGCAAGCGGTGGTTTCGGATGAGCGAATCTGTCACACCACCGCCTAGCGAACTGCCCGCAGAGCTGCCAAGAGCCCTTGAGAGGTCGTTGCTGCGTTTCTACGAGTATTTACGCAGTGAAAAATCCCTCAGCCTTCACACTCAGCGTAACTACAAACAGCAGCTAGAAACAATGGCGCATCATCTTGTGCAGATGGGACTCAAAGATTGGTCTCAAGTGGATGCAGGGTGGGTGCGTCAATTGGCCAGTAAAGGGATGCGTGAGGGGATGAAACCAAGCAGTCTTGCGACTCGGCTTTCATCATTGCGCAGCTTTTTTGATTTCTTGGTCTTACGTGGCGAGCTTACCGCTAACCCTGCCAAAGGTGTCTCAGCACCACGTAAACAGCGCCCTCTGCCAAAGAACCTTGATGTTGATGAGGTGGGCCAGCTTCTTGAGGTGGATGAGGATGATCCCTTGTCAATCCGCGACCGAGCCATGATGGAGTTGATGTACGGTGCTGGCTTACGTTTGGCTGAACTTGTGAGTATTGATGTGCGTGATATCTCCATGCGCGCCGGCGAGATCCGAGTGGTCGGTAAGGGAGATAAGGAACGCAAAGTCCCTTTCTCAGGGCAAGCTCAAGAGTGGGTGGCGCGCTGGCTTAAGGTGCGCTCGAGCCTACTGAAGGGTAATGAAAAGGCGCTGTTTATCTCTAAGCTTGGCCAGCGGATCTCCCATCGTAATGTGCAAAAGCGTATGGCGGAATGGGGGCAAAAGCAGGCTGTCGCCAGCCACATTAGCCCGCACAAACTGCGCCATTCGTTTGCCACTCACGTATTAGAGTCGAGCAACAACCTGCGCGCGGTGCAAGAGCTTTTGGGACACGAGAATATCTCAACCACCCAAATCTACACCCACTTGGACTTCCAACACCTCGCTCAAGCGTATGATCAGGCTCATCCTCGAGCCAAGAAAAAGGAAACCGATTGATGCTGTTTTACCGCTCTTTTGCTCCCATCAAGGCAATGACGTTTGACCTAGATGATACCCTGTATGACAACCGCCCAATCATTATGCGGGTGGAGCAGCAGGCAACGGCTTGGTTATTGCAGCAGCACCCAATCGCTCAGAGCCGTCCACTGGCGTGGTGGCAACAACATAAACGCCAGGTACTCGAGCAAGCCCCGGAGCTTATCCACGATGTTACTCGCTGGCGTCATCGCCAGATTGAGTCTGGCTTGTCTGAGCTTGGCTATGACGCCGAGCAAGCAAGGCTAGCGGCAAATGCCGCCATTGCCGAGGTATTGCGTTTGCGCAGTGACTTTACTGTGCCCGAGCAAAGTTATCGTGTGATGCGTGAGCTTGCTAGTCGCTACCCGTTGATTGCCATCACTAATGGTAACGTTGACGTTGAGAGGATTGGATTAGGTGAGTATTTCCAGCAGGTCTATCAAGCCGGGCCTGATGGTCTGAGCAAACCTTATCCAGAGATGTTTGATAAAGCGATCGCGCACCTAGGCCTACCGGCTGGCGAGGTGTTGCACGTGGGGGATCATCTGCGTTCCGATGTGCTTGGTGCTCAGCATGCGGGCATGAGAACGTGCTGGATTAACGACCAAGGCGCAAATCTGCGCTCAGCCAAGCACGCTCGTGTGCTGCCCGATGTTGAGATCCGCCACTTGAAATCGCTACTCAGCTTTTAGCGCGTGACCGCTCTTGTCGGCTTGGTAGCTCGCCATATAAAAATCAAGAAACGGCGCAATCTGTTCGGCGCTGTTTCCATCTCCTTCCACTCTTAAAAGCTCAGCGACCACCTCCAAAGTACACAGATTACCAGCGGATTGGTTGCGTCTTAAGTGGTAGCCAGAGGCTTGATTGGTTGCGAGTTCCACCTTGGGTAGTGCTTGTAGCCAAGCGCTCTTATTGAGCATCTTTTTGGCTTCTTGCCAGGTGGCATCGATAACAATATACAGCGGCGGTACAGCCTTTAGAGTATTTAGAACATGATGATCTTTTTGCTCCAAAAGCTGACTATCCTCACCCGGAAAGACCACTAAGGGCCGATAATCACCACTCTCTATTTGCTCGATTAACCGCTCGGGCAACACCTTACGTTGCCAAACATGAACCTCGCAGTGTGGCAGCATTTTATGCGCCCAGCGTCCGGTATTGGTCTCACGACTCAGCTCATTCTCATGCGTAAGCAGCGCAATATGAACATGGTTATCAAGCTTGGGCACCTTGGCGCAAATACATTGGTGGATCAAGCCGCAACTGCTGCACCTATTCACCACTGGAGTCACTGTTGAGGGCTCGAGGTCGTTTGCTTGGCGGCTTTGAACAGGGTCAGGCCCCCGTTGGCTATCGGATACACTATATCGCTGACTTGCTCCTTATCCGCCTTAAGCAATTCACCCTCACGGGTAAAGATACGCTGTGAGACCAAGTGCTGTCGCTGGTGGCGCGTCATGGTTACCATTACTTGATGATCGTTGAGCTGTTGCCAATAGCCTTGCTCGACGGTTGAGGGCTGGCCATCGAGGTACTCATAGGTGGTGCGAGCACTGTGATCGGCATTGAGCTCAAGGTGGATGTTGAACTGTGGATTGTCGGTGGCAGCGGCTTGATATGCGCCGACCCACTCCAAGCTGTGATCTTGACTCGACAAGGTGGCGCAGCCTTGGTAGTCCCTGTCGGATAATGACAGACTAGACTGCCAGCCATAGAGTGAATCACTCATGCCATCGCTACAAGCTTGTTGGGTTAGGGTAAGAGACTGGCCCTTATCAAGGGTGTACGAACGCTGCTGTTGAGCGCTTTGCTGCGCTTTGATTGCGATTACGCTCGGCTCTTGTCCCATTTGAGCAAAGCTTAGTCCCTGAGGCTCAAAGCTTGCTGACCAAAAAGGTTCGGTGCCAAATGCTCGTGTGGATCTGAGATCTTGATTACAGCGATTCGGGTTCTCCGCGCTGAGAATATTGACGGCGGTGACATTAAGCACGCCATCGTAATCCGAATCAAAGCCATGATGGCTCGGCGGAGTTAGATAGCCGATGAGCTCGCCGTACAAGGGCTGATAGGGGCGAGCGGTCAGAGACATCGCTTGCTCACGTTGCTCAATAGGCATATTAACCCAGTACTGCTGCGAACTGCCACAGGGCTTGATCGCACGAGTCTCATGGCCCAGAACGACTTCTCCACGAATGATAAAGGGTTGCGGTGCGATGGTTTCAGGGGCGTCGAGACTGGCCATGATTGGAGCGACGTTGACCTCTTGGGTGTCGCTTGATGGCATGGTGGAGCAGGCCTGAATAAGGACGAGGCTCGACAATGCCAGTGGGCTTCTTAGCGCCTTCATGATATATCTTCCTGAAGTTATATTAGATGGAAACGATTATGGCACATTGGTTGTTTAAAACCGAACCAGATAGCTTCTCTATAGACAGCCTACAGCAGCAAAAGGTTTCATGTTGGGAGGGCGTGCGTAACTATCAAGCACGTAATATGCTGCGCGATCGGGTAAAACTCGGCGATGAGGTGCTTATCTATCACTCATCCTGCAAACAGGTGGGTGTTGCCGGGATTGCCAGAGTGGTAAAGGAGTCTTATCCGGATCATTTTGCTTTTGATCCAACCAGTGAGGTTTTTGACCCCAAGTCTCATCCAGACAATCCACGCTGGATGATGGTGGATATTGAATTTGTGCGCAAAACCCAGCGCTTGATCCCCCTGTCTGAGCTTAAGGCTCTCCCGGAACTGAGCGAGTTACCTCTGGTTCGACGTGGTAATCGCCTGTCGGTGATGCCCGTTGCCGAGCATGAATGGCATGCTATCTTGGCGCAAGAGCATCGTTAGTTTGCTAGGAAAAGAAAAGGCGATCGAAGATCGCCTTTGGTGCAGAGCATGCTAAGCGCATCATAGCTTGGGGGGACTTAGCTCAGGAGCTGCTCATGCAAGTACACGGCAACCGCGTCATCCGCGTTACTGCCAATCACGGTATTATTTGGCAGGGCGGTTTTGACCTTGTGGTGAGCATCGCCCATCACCAGTCCTTTACCTGCCATGGTCAGCATCTCAACGTCGTTCATGCCATCACCAAAGGCAAGGCAATTGTCTAAGTTTTTACCCAGTGAGGTTACGATGACGTTTAGCGCCTCACCTTTCGATACGTCTGCCGCCATGACCTCAAGACACCATGGAGTCGAGAAGGCGATATTAATTTGATGGCCAAAGTTAGCGATCAGCTTATCTTCCAGTTTAACCAGATAGTCATGGTCTTTATCAGGGTGAGTGAAGAAGATCTTGGCAATGCCCTCATCTGGAGCATGGTTGGCATCAAAAAGTTGATAGGTAAAGCCAGTCTCCTCATGGAAGTTCTTTAGCAACCCATCCTCTTTATTCAACAGCCACTCTTCATTTTGATAAAGGTGGATGTAAAGGTTCGGGTCATCCTTGGCTAAGTCCACCACGGACTGAACCAGAGACTGAGGGACATTCTTACTGTACATCAAGTTGTCGTCTTGGTCGTGAACGCGGGCGCCGTTGGCGGTGATCATATACCCAGGTATGCCAGCATTAGCGCGAATTCCAGCGACATCGACATGGTGACGACCGGTAGCAAAGATAAAGGTATAACCTTTTTGTGCCAATTGCTTGAGTGTCTCTATGGTGTAGCCACTCAGCTGGTGGTCAGGGGCAAGTAAGGTACCATCCAAGTCTGAGGCAACAATCGAAAAAGGTGAATTTGCTTTCATGGTTCTCTCATCATCACAGTGGATGAGTTGCCCCATCCAGATAGACGGGTAAGTCTTCACTTACCCGAGCCGTTGATGATTATCATAAGCGAAAACTCACCTCAGAAAGAGGGTAAATATTTAATCAATCAGTTCCTCTTTTCCTGAGCTTCTGGCACTGGCAAAAAAGGCCAGTATGCGATTTAAAGTTGGCTGACGATATTGGTCCTGCTCGAACAGCAGCTCATGACGCGCCCCGTTAATGACCTCAAATGCACAGTCTTTACGAGTTGCGGCGAGCTTGTGCATAAACTCATCTTGCGCTGTATTAGCGACGATTTGCTCCTCGCTGGCTTGGAGCACAAGCAGTGGAACAGCAATCTTGTCGGTTTGCGCATGAATGGCCTTGGTGGCCTTGAGGCTTTGCCAAACCCAGTGTGTGCTTGGTCCCCCCAGTCTAAGCTGGGGCATGGTGTCATAAAGCTGACGAAACCAGTGATAGCGCACCTTACTTTGCGTCAAGCGATTGCCAGCAAAGGGCTTCGGGTAATAAGGTTGGTGCCCAGGTGCATAGTGCGGGGTTTTGACCAGCCAGCTCATCAAACGGGTCAGCGGCAGTGCGATGGGAGCGAGATACTTGGGCATTTCGATCCCCATCATTGGTGCGGTTAATGCGGCTGCGCAGAACGAGGAAGCTAGATGGGTTTGCAGGTAGCGGGTGACAATCGCGCCGCCCATCGAATGACCGAGCAGGTAGCGATGTTGGTAGCCTTTAAGGTCAAACAGTTCTATCAGTGCTGCTAGGTCATCAATATAGTCATCAAACTTTTCAACAAAGCCGATATCAAAATTCTGGGTCAGGCGCTGTGAGATGCCCTGACCGCGATGATCGTGAGAGTAAACGTCATAGCCTTGGTTAACGAGATCATAAATCAGCTCCTGATACTTCCAAAAGCTCTCAACGCGGCCATTAACCAGCACAATCGCTTTATCGTGCTCAGGGCGAGTTACGCTGCACCAAGCTAACTTCACACCATCTTTGGTGATGAACTGTCCCTGATTGCGCTGTTGCCACAGCTCGCTAATGGCGCCCTCAATATTAGTGTCAAAATGGGATTCTTGGCTGAGGGGCTGGGGATGGGATACGCACATATACTTGAGTTTATTCGCTTTGATTCTACAGACTGTAGTATATCGCTTGAGGCCTTGGCATGTTCAAGTCAATTTTTGTGTCGAACAACGACAAACAGAAGAGATTGATTCCCTGCTGAGCAGTTTGATGAAAGTTTTATGACGAAATCGACAATGGTCTTGTACCAGCCAAATAAAAGTGCTTATATATGCCTATCCGTATATATGAATTTGAATTATGCTACCACATCAGTTTTTCAAACTACTCTCAGATGAAACCCGCGTGCGCTGCTTATTGCTGATTGCGCGTGAGGAAAACGGCATCTGTGTTGGTGAACTCACTGAAGCAATTCAAGAGAGCCAGCCGAAAGTGTCACGACACCTAGCGCAGCTGCGTGCGCAGGGACTGGTTCGTGATGAGCGCCGTGGTCAATGGGTGTATTACCACTTGGCAGAAAATCTGCCGGGTTGGGCAAAAAAAGTAATTAACGATATTGCGGCTTCAAACTGCTTGAAGGCGGAGTATCAACAAGATTTAACTCGCTTGCAGGGCATGAATCGTGCCACTTGCTGTGATTGATTTTTAACTCGAAAGAGAGAATGAGTGATGACAATTAAAGTCGGAATTAATGGTTTTGGCCGCATCGGTCGTCTGGCACTGCGTGCTGCTTTTGATTGGGAAGAGCTTGAGTTTGTTCTGATCAATGATGTTGCTGGTGACACCAATACACTGGCGCACCTACTGGAGTTCGATTCAGTACAGGGCCGCTGGCACCATGAAGTGACCACTGACGGCGATGAGATGATCATCAATGGCCAGCGCGTGAAAACCACACAAGAGCGCAACATTGAGGCGATTGACTGGTCTGGTTGTGATGTTGTGATTGAGTCAACCGGCGTTCATCGCAAAACAGAATTCTTGAACAAATACCTAGAGCAGGGCGTAAAGCGCGTTGTGGTATCGGCGCCAGTTAAAGAAGACGGTATTGCGAACATTGTTGTCGGTGTTAACGATGAAATCTTTGACCCAGCTGTGCACAAAATTGTCACTGCTGCGTCTTGTACAACCAACTGTATCGCACCAGTTGTGAAGGTTATCCACGAGAAACTGGGCATCGAGCAGTCGTCTTTCACTACGATTCACGATTTGACCAACACGCAAACCATCCTAGATGCACCGCATAAGGATCTACGTCGTGCTCGTGCTTGTGGTATGAGCCTGATCCCGACTACGACCGGTTCAGCGAAAGCGATTGTTGAGATCTTCCCTGAGCTTGAAGGCAAGATCAACGGTCACGCGGTGCGCGTACCCCTAGCCAATGCATCGCTAACCGACATCATCTTTGATGTGAGCCGCGATACGACAGCAGAAGAGGTAAACGCACTACTTAAAGAAGCCTCTGAAGGTGAGCTAAAAGGCATTCTTGGCTTTGAAGAGCGTCCACTGGTTTCTATCGATTACAAAGGTGACCAACGCTCAACGATCGTTGATGCACTTTCGACCATGGTCGTTGGCGGCCGCATGGTGAAAGTCTACGCTTGGTACGATAACGAAATGGGTTACGCAACACGTACAGCAGAGCTGGTACGTAAAGTTGGTCTAGCATAAGGAACGCAACAATGACACATCCAACATGGCAACTTGATCTCGACACAGGCGCACTGATTCTGACTCCTTGTCCAGGAACTAAAGAGGCAGATCTAGACAGCTCGCTAGCACAGCTGAAGGAGCAAGGTGTTGAGGCGATTGTGACCGCACTTGATGACGCCGAGCTGGCAAGCAAAGACGTTGCCGCTCTTGGTGAAAAAGCGCAGGCACTAGGCATGCAGTGGTTCCAAATCGAGATTGAAGATGACTGCGCTCCAGGAGCAGACTTCACTGCAAAATGGCAAGCGGCAAGCCCTGCTCTGCATTCAGTTGTTGATAACGGTGGCAAAGTGGCGATGCACTGCATGGGCGGCTCGGGTCGCACTGGCCTTCTGGCTGCGTACCTACTGCTTGAGAAAAACTGGTCACTAGACACTATCATCGAACAGGTTAAGGCACTGCGCCCAGGTGCATTTTCTAAGCCAGTTCAAGTTGACTACATTCAATCTGTAGCTAACTAATCTTACCTTTAAGAGCTTTTGGGTTGCTATGATCCAAAAGCTCTCTTCGCTCCTATTCGGTCGTTGATTATGATTGCTCAACTCGATAAAAGTATTCGCCAATACATCCTGGTTACCTTTAATTATTGGAACTTCACCCTTACCGACGGCGCGCTGCGTATGCTGGTGGTGCTGTACTTCCATGATCTTGGCTACAGCTCATTGGCGATCGCCTCGCTGTTCCTTTTCTACGAATTTTTTGGTGTCGTCACTAACCTAATTGGCGGTTGGCTTGGCGCGCGTCTGGGTCTGAATAAGACCATGAACATTGGTCTTGGCATGCAGATATTCGCCCTCGCCATGCTTGCCGTGCCGAGTGCGTGGTTGACCATCCCTTGGGTCATGGCAGCGCAGGCTCTGTCTGGTATTGCTAAAGATCTCAACAAAATGAGCGCTAAGAGTTCGATTAAATCCCTAGTACCGGATGAGCAGCAAGGCTCTTTGTACAAGTGGATTGCGATCTTAACAGGTTCGAAAAATGCACTGAAAGGCGCAGGCTTCTTCCTGGGCGGTGCGCTTTTGATGGCGTTTGGTTTCCAAACGGCTGTGGCAATGATGGCCGCGGTACTGGCGGTTGTGCTGGTGGGGAGCTTGATCTTCCTTGAGAGTGACCTTGGCAAGGCGAAAACCAAGCCGAAGTTTAGCCAGATTTTTTCTAAGTCAGAGTCAATCAACATCCTGTCAGCGGCGCGTATGTTCTTGTTTGGCGCGCGTGATGTGTGGTTTGTGGTGGCGCTACCTATCTACCTTGGCAGTGTGTTTGGCTGGGATCACCTCTGGGTCGGTGGCTTCTTGGCCTTGTGGGTCATTGCTTACGGTTTTGTCCAAGGGGTTGCACCGCGCATCACGGGCAAGGCCGATGGCCGAGTGCCTAACGGTGGCGCAGCGCTGTTTTGGGCGGTGCTGCTTGCGGTGGTGACCGGCTTGATCGCACTAGGGGTTCAATACGAGTGGCACCCTCAGTTTGTTATCGTTGTGGGCCTGCTGATCTTTGGTGCTATCTTCGCCGTTAACTCATCTCTGCATTCTTACTTGATCGTGAGTTATGCCAAGGGTGATGGTGTATCACTGGATGTCGGCTTCTATTACATGGCGAATGCCATGGGGCGTTTGATTGGTACCGTACTGTCTGGATGGGTATTCCAGATGGCGGGTTTGGCCGCCTGTTTGTGGGTTTCTTTCGCCTTCTTGATCTTAACTGCGTTAATCTCGATTAAGCTGCCGCGAGTACGACCAGTCGCGACCGCATAGCGTCGATCGATTAAAGATAAATAAAGCTGACACAAGCCTAGCTTGGTCAGCTTTTTTTTTGTTGCTATAGTCACTGCAAATAAATAATTCAACGGCTTAGGTTTACCCATGCGACAACGAGTTCTGTGTTTTGATTTAATGCGCTGCGTCGCCGCGATTGCGGTGATTGCGATCCACGTGCTCGCTCCCTATCGCCACGAGTTGCATGCTATCCCTTTCGACCAGTGGTTCACCGCGATTACGGTTAATGGCCTAAGTCGCTGGGCAGTTCCCGTGTTTATCTTGATTTCTGGTGCGTTAATGCTCAGTGACACGCGGCCATTTGATCTGGGTTATTACGTCAAGCGGCGCCTCGGTAAGGTATTCATCCCCTTTGTGGTATGGTCGCTGTTTTACGCCATGCTGGCCGGGTGGAGTGCCCAAGGTTACGACTCACAAGTCACTACTGGGGTGCTTGTTAGTAGTTTGACTCACGCTACTTATTATCATTTGGGCTTTTTCTACTACTTCATTCCACTCTATTTTGTTATCCCACTGTTCCAGTGGGGGCTGCGCCAGTATGGCGAGTCCTTTCTGGTGTCTTATGTTGCTCTGTGGGGGCTGACCAGTTTACTGTTTTTACTGCGTATAGAAGGTCCATGGAGCAACGAGCTGTGGTTATTTAGTGGCTATTTACCTCTGGGGTATCTGCTGTTTAGCCAACTTAAACTTAGTGCAAGGAATGTTGTGGTTTTGAGTGCATTGGGCACAGTATCGTTGCTTCTGACCGTCGCGATGGTGGTTTCTCTCAGCTTGACGTATGGCGAGTACGCGTTTGAGCGATGGCTATCCTACAAAACCCTTAATGTTGTGTTAGCGGCAAGTATGGTCTTTGTGGTCTGCCGATATTTCGGCGAGGGTTTGTCCCCGCGCGTGCAGAGAGCGGTTAGCCTTATTAGTCGCTATAGCCTGGGGATCTATATTCTTCATCCTATCTTCCTCTGGCCAATGAAAGAGTATGGTTGGTATCAAGGTCATCCTCTGTGGGTGATACCGGTATGGGTAGTGCTCAGTGGCGCCGGGGCACTGGTTGTCAGTTGGTGCATGGCGCGATCTAGATGGACTCGTTGGCTCCTGCCCTAGCAAATCACAGCAACGGCATCTTGAGGTTACTTGGGTATAGAGAATATTACTCACCAGGTTGATCAATAGAAGCGCTTAGGAGACATTTCGTGTTATATATCTATCTGACAATAAACAAATATTGTTGAAATGTTACCCATGGATACTGGGTGAAGCACACAGTTATCAACAAAAATACTCGAATTCTTCAGATAGCTGGTGAAAAATTAAGGAATGGACAACATGGGTGAGGGAGGTTGCTATGTCTGATATTGAGAATGTGGTTATCCGCACTCGACGACTGGAAAAACTGCTACGTGTGCAATACCACGCTGAAGGCCGAGGTTTGCATCAACTGATCACGAGTTGTGAGGAGCGCCTGCCACACGATGTGATTGGCAAGTTGCGTTTTATCGCCACGATTCGCAATAAGGTTGTTCATGAAGAGGACTTCGCCTTTGATGAGATTGATGACTTCTTCAAAACTTGTGATAGCTGCGAGCAAGAGTTGACCCCGCGCAGTGAGCGTTTTATTTGGCGTGCTGCTCTTTGGCTGATGGCGCTGTTCACTTTGCTGGCGTTGGTGTTTAACTATCTGCACTGGGATGTTTTTGAGCGCTTGTTATAACTCAGTCCTCACCCTATCAAGTCAACCAACCAACTTTTCACTGTTCACGGTATCCGAACTGCTCAGCTATCCGTCAAGATTAAGTCAATTTGAACTATAAAGGTCGAAGTTTTCAATGCCATCGCTGGACTTAAGGTCTACTCTTTCTACACTAGCGGTCTGATTGAATATTAGGTGGTTGCTATGTGGTTCTGGTTTACATTTGCGCTATCGGGCTTGGTTGGCAATGATGCAGCGCTGGAACGCAAGGTCACCCGAGCAATTGCCTTCAAGGCATTTGCTTATACCTGCCTAGTCTATGCTTTGTTGCAAGCCAGTGTTGGGGAGAGCTTTATTGGGCTAGTGGCGATAGTCGGTGTCTTAACCAGTTTGGTCGCTGATATATTGCTGTTTGTCCAGCAGCGTTTTCGCCTTAGTTTTGTGTTGATCACCGGAGCCCTTCTACTCTACGGTTGGGCGCTTTGGCTGCGAGTGGGGACGCCGAGTTTGTCATGGCTACCTGCTTTGTTGTTTGCGCTGGCGATCGTATTGTTTTTACTCTTCCTGCCTCACTTAGGCCGATCCTGGATACCTGCCGCCGCGATTACTCTGACATCGATACAGCTTGCATGGGCCGCTATTGAGTGGTGGATGATGAGCTCTCAAATTGCAACAGTGTTAGGGGTTATCGGGGTCTTTCTCATCCCAATCGTCGCTATTTTGCTTGGCTTACAACATACGAAAAATGTCCTTTGGCGTGAGCCCCGCGTGAGCGCGGCTATCTATTTGCTTGCCAATGGTTTGATTATCGCTTCTCTCTTGTAAGGGCATCACAAATGAATTTCTGATCGGTTACTCGCTTCACGGTAGGTTCATTATTACCTTTAAGGTAAGATGTGCGCGAAATTAGTGGAGGAAGCTATGTCTCGAGAAACTATGTCCCAAGAAATCGTGTGTCAAAAAAAAATGTCTAAAGAAGTTCATGCTCATAAGATCCTGAATCAATTACGCGAACAGCCGATGTCACGTGAGGCCCTACAGCAGTGGGTTGAACACAGCTTCGGCAATCAAGTTCAATTCCGTACCTGTAAGCTAAATGGCTTTAGTTTGGATGAGCTATTAGCCTTTTTCTATCAGCGCAGCAAAGTGATTGAGATTGATGGGCGGTTGCACATCAATGAAGCCAATGTGTGTCGCCACCATTAATCCCTTTTCTTTAATTTAGACCCGAGAACAACCATGGATCTTATCGCCGCCACCACCATGTTATTTTTAATCATCGACCCATTTGGCAATCTGCCGGTATGGACTTCGGTGCTACGTCACCTACCCAAATCAAGACGGGTGGTCGTACTATGGCGAGAGCTTGTTATCGCCCTGATCATTATGATGACCTTCCTTTGGTCGGGCGAATCGATCCTGAACTTCTTAAGCCTGAGTCCACAAGCGGTGTCGATCAGTGGTGCGCTTATCCTGCTGATTGTGAGTCTTAAGATGATTTTTCCTTCTCCGAGTTCACCGATCGTGGCCGCGGGTGAAGAGCCGTTTATTGTGCCTCTTGCCACGCCAATGTTGGCAGGCTCAAGCCTACTGGCTACCTTGATCCTGCTCGCTCAGCAAGACACGGAACGAATGTTTGAGTGGTCACTGTCGGTATTTATTGCTTGGTTTATCTCCGCTCTGATCTTAGCTGGGGGAGAGTACATCGAAAAATTGGTGGGTGAGAAGTTCCTTAAGGCTATCGAGCGCTTGATGGGGATGCTACTGCTGATGATCGCTGTACAGATGTTTATGAACGGGATTGAGATCTTTTTACAGAATATCTGACGGCTAAAGCTTGTGCTGTACGCATTGGGATAGAGTGAGCGAGTCTTGAGGGCTCGCTCATTTTCAATATAACTACTTTGAGGCTGAGGGCATGCTCAACACAGCGGCATACTTGTACTTAATGCCAAGAAGGCCAAACACGCCAAAGATAAAGATCGCTAACTTGTCAGCAAGAGTCAGGCTGACGCGTTTTGATAGCGCTGTGATGAAAATCGCCGATTGCATCGCATGCATCAACACCATAAACCCTAATATGACATACAGCATCAGCGCCAGTTTTTCTGGGTAGGGATAAACAAAGTTGCTAAGTAAAACGCCCCATACCGCCAGGAACAACCCCTTCGCTGCTAAGATTAACCATTTCATGACACGACTTCCCGCTGATAAAGTTTGAATGCCACTTGGCCTGCTTGCTTCTCTCGATGCAGTGACCAAGAGGCTGGTGTATTGGCGATGTTGAGTGACTTCTCTGTCTCGAGGTAGATCATGGCATCGTTACTCAGCCAGCCATTACTCTCGAGTAGGGACAAACACTCATCAACCAAGCCTTGGTGGAACGGAGGGTCAATAAAAACCACATCGTGCGGTGTGCCAGGCTGTTTGAGGTATGCAAGTGCGTCACCTTGAATAACGTCAATGTTATCAGCTTTTAGAGTCGCCACGTTGGTTTTGAGCTGCTGAAAGGCTTTGCTGTTGAGCTCGAGCATTGTCACACGTTCGGCCTGCCTTGATGCCGCTTCGAACCCAAGCCCGCCTGAGCCAGCAAAAACATCGAGGCATTTTGCGTGTGGGATATCTTGTGCCAGCCAGTTAAACACGGTCTCTTTGACCCGGTCCGTGGTGGGGCGTAACCCCTCGGCATCATGCACCGGAAGCTTTCGCCCACGCCACAGGCCGCTGATAATGCGAATAGAGCCCAAAGAAGCTTGTTTTTGTGATGAATTTTGCTGGCGTCGTCTTACCATAGATTTTTTGACCGCTAATTAAGTGTTACTATAACCAGTCGCTCAAGCTTTGTTCATCTTGAGCGCTAAAGTGCTGTTATCGGGTAAAGTGTACCTGTAAATCCTAGCAAAGAGTATGACTGGGCAAGGATTTCCGGCAGGGGCACTGACTATCAAAGGCCCGTAAGCACTCAACATTCAAACAGATTTAACCGTGATGGTCTAAAATCGCAGGCAAGTGGCGGTAGACCGCATCACGAGAGACCGACCACGTGTGACGACCTTTTACAGGACGAACCACGTGTGACGACCCATTGATTACACAACATTTAGAGATAGATCTAGGATATTCCCCAAAATGGCAGAGAAGAAAAAGCGCGGATTACTTTCTTGGTTAGGCTTTGGCGATGAAGAGCAGACACAGCCTGAGTCAGCAGTTGAAGAGGCCACTGCGCAGAGTGATGAGCCTGTAGAAGAGAGTGTTGCTGAACCAAGCCAAGATCTAGACACTGAAAAAGCAGAAGCAGAAGCAGAAGCAGAAGCAGAAGCAGAAGCAGAAGCAGAAGCAGAAGCAGAAGCAGAAATCGAACCTCAATCCGTTGCGATCCAAGAAGAGGTACAAGAGAAGCCGACGGAAAGCTTTTTTGCTCGTCTAAAACGCAGCCTAGCGCGCACGAAAGCGAATATCGGTGCAGGCTTCTTCGGCCTATTCAAAGGTAAAGAGATCGATGATGACTTGTTCGAAGAGCTTGAAGAGCAGCTACTGATGGCTGACGTGGGGATGGATACCACCCTTAAGATTATCGATAGCCTGACAGAAAAGGCATCTCGCCAAGACTTAAAAGATGGTGAAGCGCTGTATGGCCTGCTTAAGCAGGAGATGGCTGATATCTTGACCACGGTTGAAAAGCCGCTTGAGGTGGATACCAGCAAGAGTCCTTACGTGATTTTGATGGTCGGTGTGAATGGCGTTGGTAAAACCACCACCATTGGTAAGTTGGCTAAGCAGTTCCAAGCGCAAGGCAAGAAAGTCATGCTCGCGGCGGGTGATACCTTCCGCGCGGCGGCCGTTGAGCAGCTTCAGGTTTGGGGACAGCGAAATGATGTCCCTGTGATTGCTCAGCACACGGGCGCAGATAGTGCCTCTGTGATTTACGATGCAATTGAAGCGGCGAAAGCGCGAGGCGTTGATGTCGTGATTGCCGATACTGCCGGTCGTCTACAAAACAAGAGCAATCTGATGGAAGAGCTGCGTAAGATTGTGCGTGTAATGCAGAAAATCGATGGCAGTGCGCCGCATGAGATCATGTTGACGCTGGATGCGGGCACCGGACAAAACGCGATTAGCCAAGCTAAGCTGTTTTCGGACGTTGCGCCATTGACGGGTATTACGCTAACCAAGCTAGATGGAACGGCCAAGGGTGGGGTTATCTTTGCGTTGGCTGATCAGTTCCAGATCCCTATTCGTTATATCGGTGTGGGTGAGGGTATCGATGACCTGCGCCCATTTGAGACGCAAGAGTTTATTGATGCTCTGTTCAGTCGCGACGAGTAGCAGCCGTTTTCGTGCAATAACGGCTTTGCGCAATAAATAAGGATAGCCAGTGATTAAATTCCAGCAGGTCAGCAAGGCATATCGTGGCGGGCGTCAGGCGCTGCAAAAGGTCGACTTTCACTTGCAGCCCGGTGAAATGGCCTTTCTTGGTGGACATTCAGGAGCAGGTAAAAGCACACTGCTCAAGCTCATTTGTGCGCTTGAGCGTCCATCGGATGGCAAGGTGTGGTTTAACGGCCACGATATCTCGCGAATTTCCAATCGCGATATACCGTTTTTGCGCCGCCATATAGGCATTGTTTTTCAAGACCATCGCTTGTTGATGGATCGCAGTGTTTATGACAATGTCGCGCTGCCGATGCGTATCGAGTCCTATAATGAGGAAGAGATCAAACGCAGAGTGAGTGCTGCGCTGGATAAAGTGGGTTTGCTGGATAAAGCCCGCTGCTTACCAACACAGCTATCTGGTGGCGAGCAGCAGCGAGTGGGAATTGCCCGTGCTGTGGTAAACAGACCAACCGTCTTATTGGCCGATGAGCCTACGGGGAACCTTGACTCTGAGTTATCACAGCGCATTCTTGCTCTATTTGAGGAGTTTAACCGTGCGGGGGTGACCATCTTGGTTGCTACGCATGACGTAAACATCGTCAGCTCTCGACCGCAGTATCGGCGCTTAGAGTTAAACCAAGGCTTTTTAAGTGAGGTACATGATCATGGCGGCTAATCTGCGCAATAAGAGCTCGGTCAACAGCCGCTCAAAGCGGACCCCAAGCGCACGCACTCAGACGGATGGTTTTTTTAAAACCCACTACAAGCAGGCAAAGCAGGCGTGGCTGGGTCTCTGGCGCCGACCGCTTGGAAACCTACTCACCTTAGCGGTGATCTCTTTGGCTCTAGCGCTACCAGCGTGCCTCTATCTACTCGGGAAGAACATTGCGCTGGCATCCAATCAGGTTGTGACTAGTTCGCAAGTCAGTGCGTTTTTGCAAGAACAGTTGCCCGATGCTCGCGCGATGGTGATTAAAGATGAGATCGAAAGTTGGTCGATGGTTGAGGGGGTTGAGTACATCTCCTCTCAGCAAGGACTGGCTGACTTGAGTAATTATAGTGGCTTTGACCATGCGATTGAGCTGCTTGATGGCTTTTCTCTACCTGGAGTGTTTGTTGTTTCGCCTACGCTAGAGGATAGCGCCACTGTCGATGCCATTGTCGCGCGACTTCGTCAGCAGCAAGAAATTGCTGAAATTCGGGTCGATGAAGATTGGTTAAGTCGGCTTGAGGCGATTCGTCACCTTGCCAATGGCGTGATCACGGTGCTATCGGTATTGATGCTCAGTTCGGTCTTCTTGATTATTGGCAATACATTGCGTTTTAACGTGTTGGCCAACAAAGAAGAGATCCAGACCATGAAACTGATCGGTGCGACCGACAGCTTTATCTTGCGCCCCTATCTATATTCTGGTCTGTGGTATGGTTTTCTTGGAGCGCTGGCAGCATGGTTAGTCACTTTAGTCATCAGCTTTTCGCTGGATACTGCGGTTGAGAGTCTTGCTAGTTTGTATGACAGTCAATATCGCATTTTGGGGCTTAGCTGGGATGAATCCTTGCTGCTACTGATGTTAGGGATATTTATTGGTTGTATCGCAGCAAAATTATCCGCTCAGCGTCATCTAAAAGACATTGAACCTGTGTAATCTTTCTCGGTCTTAATTAACAGATCATTTTGCTCGGCTTGTTTTCGCCGATATATTGTGCATAATGATCAATCGCTCCTCAATTGCACTGGTGGAAACGTGTGCAAGTCAGGAGTTATTCATAGTCAACCTTGATGAGGAAATGAATGGCAACAACAGCATATCCAATGGCGGCAGTAACGCAAGATAGCTTAGACAGCTATATCCAGTCAGTGAACAGCTATCCAATGCTGACCGCAGACGAGGAGCGTGAGCTCGCTGAGCGATTGCACTACAAGGGCGAGATCGACGCGGCAAAAGGTTTGATCCTGTCGCATCTGCGATTCGTCGTTCACGTAGCTCGTGGTTATTCTGGCTATGGCCTGCCAATGGCAGACTTAGTTCAAGAAGGCAACATTGGTCTGATGAAGGCGGTGAAACGCTTTAACCCAGAAGTGGGTGTAAGACTGGTATCATTTGCAGTGCACTGGATCAAAGCAGAGATCCATGAGTATGTGTTGCGCAACTGGCGCATCGTCAAGATCGCGACCACCAAGGCGCAGCGTAAGCTGTTCTTCAACTTACGCAAGTCTAAAAAGCGTTTGGGGTGGTTTAATAATGGCGAAGTTGAGACGGTTGCTAAAGAGCTCGGTGTAGAGCCTTCTGAAGTCCGTGAGATGGAATCTCGTCTAGCTGCGCAAGATGCTGCCTTTGAGCTCACTGTGGATGATGATGATTCATCATCGGTTTCTACTGCACCAGTACTTTATCTTGAGGATAAGTCCTCTGATCTGGCCGATAACGTAGAAGCTGAGAACTGGGAATCGCACACCAACAATCGCCTTTCTGTGGCACTGGCGAGCCTAGATGAGCGCAGTCAGCACATTGTTCGCTCACGTTGGTTAGATGATCAGAAAGCCACTCTTCAGGATCTTGCTGATGCCTATGGCGTTTCGGCTGAGCGTATTCGCCAGCTAGAGAAGAATGCAATGAAGAAGCTGAAGTTGGCTGTTGGTGAGTTCTAGTCCCAGCCCAAATCAAATTTGAGAAGAGCGGCAAGGTTTAAACCTTGCCGTTTTTTTATGCCCGCCCAGCCCAGCAGCACGTCCACCATGGGCTTCTAAATTCTGTCAACACACCGAAATCCTTGTCTCTTGTAGAGCTTTATCAGCGCTCACTCCATGAGTGTGTTTTGTCGTAGTTTTGATCACATGAAGAGAGCGTCTTCTGTTGTCGATCTAGGATATCGATAAGAGATGATCGAAAAGTTGTTGTGGTGAGTATATTTAGCTGTGAATAACTTTGTGAGTTAATTATTTGATCATTGTAAAAAACTCGGTCATATCTAGCCTCAAAGGGTTTTGGGCACTGGGGATAAATTTTTGCTTAAGCACAGTTTAGTCATGATCATTACTATATATTGTGGATCATTTTTATTGATCATACCTTATCAACGCAATCCACAGATTTATCCACAGTAGGTGGTGTTTTCAGCAGTAGTGGATAAGATTAGTTGCGCAAACACTGTCCTTGCCTTTGGATAGTGTTAAACTGACGAGCGTTAACTGTTTGACGTGAAAGAGCACACATGGACCAATTTTTACATATTGATGTCGCCTCGGCGCAGCGTTTGATAGAAGATCGAAATGCGTTTCTTGTGGATATCCGTGACCCACAATCATTTTCTGTGTCACACCCAGTAAATGCATTTCATCTTACCAATGACAGCATGACCAGGTTTATGGAACAGGTGGAGTTTGATACCCCAATCTTGGTCATGTGTTACCACGGTATTAGTAGTCAGGGCGCCTCACAGTACTTGGTTAACCAGGGGTTTGATGAGGTCTATAGTATTGATGGTGGTTTTGAGGCATGGCATCGAGCCAACCTACCGACAGAGAGTATGTGTTGATATGCGTCGATTGATTGTTCTGTCCAACCCTAGGCAAGCTCAAGCTTTTATCGACTACATGGCAACACGCAAGGTAGAAGTCAACATGATGCCAGAGGGCGAGGGGATGTTCGCCCTCTGGCTCAGTGATGATTCTCAATTGATGTGGGTAGAGGAAGAGCTGCAGCAGTTTATGTCTGATCCTTATCATCAGCGCTACCAGGCGGCTTCATGGGAGGTTGCGGAAACTCGCCGCTCATCATTTCGCTACGCGACTCCGAGCATGATGAATATGCTCAAGGCTAAAGCTGGGCCAGTTACCCTAATCATTATGCTGATCTGTGGGGTAGTGTTTTTCGCCCAGCAGATGGGGCTTGGGCGCACTATTTTTGGCTTGCTTCATTTCCCCGCTTTTGAGGGGCAACAGCTTCAGCTATGGCGCTGGTTTACTCACGCTTTGTTGCATTTCTCGGTAATGCACGTGGCGTTCAATGCCCTGTGGTGGTGGCAGTTTGGCGGGGATGTCGAGCTGCAACTTGGCTCTCGGCCGCTACTCAAGCTCTTTTTCGTCAGTGCCGCGGTATCGGGAGCTGCTCAGTACTGGGCAGAGGGCGCCAATTTTGGCGGTTTGTCTGGGGTGGTCTATGCCTTGGTTGGCTATGTTTGGGTGCTGTCGAGCAAGGCGCCTCAACTTGGCGTCCATATGCCAAAACCCGTGTTTGTCTTTATGATTGTCTGGTTGATGCTCGGGTTTGTTCAGCCTTATATGGCGATTGCCAATGCGGCACATCTAGCGGGCCTAATCTGTGGATTAGCGATGGGGTTTGTTGAGCAAAGTCGCTATCAAAAACGGGCCTAGTCGCTTTTTCGGGCAGGGTGGAAAGCGAGATCAACTTCACTCAGTGAGCGCATACACTACTGCGGGCGTGCTCACTCCTCGCCCGTTTATCGATTTGTCCTGTTAACCCACAATGAATCCATTAATTTGGTGACAGCGTTATTGATAGAGGTATTTAGTAAACAACAGATCAGCCACAATGGGACGGCCCACCTCAGGCAGCAGAGTGTCGTTGATTTGAGTGGTGAGTGTCTGACGCAACTCTTCCCGACCAGGTAAAGACTTGATTGTGGCGTCGGTCTGTCTGCCGAGCGTTTCGAGAACGGTATCGCGGATCAAGGGTTGGTGCGTCTCAACAATTTTAAGATCCGATTGACTA
Source organism: Vibrio sabulosilitoris (assembly GCF_055391395.1). Taxonomy (NCBI): domain Bacteria; kingdom Pseudomonadati; phylum Pseudomonadota; class Gammaproteobacteria; order Vibrionales; family Vibrionaceae; genus Vibrio; species Vibrio sabulosilitoris. Next base: position 261,493 of record NZ_AP029599.1, on the reverse strand, counting down.
GCCACCATCACATCAATCCGAATTTGCACATACCCAAGTTGGCGCCCTGAAGTGTGGAAGTTGGTGGTGACATCTGGTGTGAGGGTGAAATAAGCAAATTCGGTTTGATTTGCGGCCGCCGTCATTGGTACGCTCAAGAGCAGTGCAGCCAGGCTTGTCAGTATTGGGGTCACGTAACGTTTATACATAATTATCTCGGTTATTTCTGATAGGCCGGGTGACCTCGTAAGGCTAAGCTTGTTACAATGCGTTGTCTATTCGCAACATACGAACCGTGGGCCACAGCTTCAAAGCGGCTGATTGGCAAAGATTTATTGTACGATGTTCGTAGCCTTTGTTAAATATAAGTATGGAACGATCTGTAACCGAATACCTCACTGCACTTCGAGAGGCTGTCTGGCAGTCTCCGGAGGTGTTTCCTTTTCCGACGTCAATATCGCGCGCTTGGTTAACAGAGCAGGGCTCGCTTTCGGCACGCCTTGAACGCCATTGTCGAGATCTGAGTCTGAAATTACTCCAAAATGAGCTAAAAAGCCTGGAGCACTTACTACCAAGCGAACAAGAATACTTACCAAGGGAAGATTATTGGTTGCGTAAGGTGATACTAAAAGGTGACGGTCAGCCGTGGGTGCTGGGACGAACTCTGATTCCTCAATCTTCGCAGAGCAGTGGCTCCTATGATTTAGCTAACCAGGGTAACACGCCGCTGGGATTTACCGTTTTTCGTCACAATACCGTGCGTCGAGATAAACTCCAATTGGCTCAAATTGACCTTGCTGATCAGCGATTGTTTGCTCGTCGCTCCCGATTATGGGTTGAGGATAAACCTATTTTAGTCGCAGAGCTGTTTTTGCCATTGGCACCCATTTATGCACAAGGAAGTCTTAATGACACAGGCGAAATTTGAGGATTACTGGCAACTGATGCGTATGGATCGCCCAATTGGCTCATTGTTGCTGTTGTGGCCAACGCTTTGGGCGCTGTTGTTGGCTGCCGATGGTTTTCCAGATTTGAAGGTATTGGTGGTGTTTGTTCTTGGCGTTATCGTGATGCGCTCAGCCGGATGCGTGATCAATGACTTTGCTGATCGTAAGGTTGATGGGCATGTCAAACGCACCGAGATGCGTCCGATCCCTTCGGGGCGTGTTTCTGCCAAGCAGGCGCTAACACTGTTTGTTGTTCTCAGCGCTATCGCCTTGGCGTTGGTTCTGACCATGAATACGCTAACGATTAAGTTGTCATTTGTCGGTATTGCTCTAGCGTTTATTTATCCTTTTATGAAGCGCTATACGCACCTTCCTCAGCTTTTCTTGGCTCTGGCTTTTAGCTGGTCCATCCCAATGGCTTGGGCTGCACAAGCCGACTCTTTGCCGAGTATGGTTTGGCTGGTGTTTGTGATTAATGGATTATGGACCATCGCTTATGATACTCAATATGCGATGGTTGATCGTGATGATGACCTTAAGGTTGGGATTAAGTCTACGGCTATCTTGTTTGGCCGTCGTGATAAAATGATTGTCGGCTTGCTGCAGTTCATCACTCTACTGCTGCTGATGTTGCTTGGTAACGTGAATCAGTTAGGCAGTGGCTACTTTTGGTGTTTACTGGTGGTCGGTGCGCTATTTGTGTATCAACAATGGCTGATCCGTGGACGCGATAGAGATGCGTGTTTTCAAGCGTTCCTTAATAACAACTATGTGGGCATGGCGGTAACGACGGGACTACTCTTCGCTCTTATTTAGGACGGGACACAGCAATAAAAAAGCCTCCCTTGCTCGGGAGGCTTTTTTGTTATTCCGCTTCTTGGTCTGAGCGAGCGATGCTCTCTTCAATGGTGAGTTTCACCTCAGGGTGAACCAAGTCATTGAGTATCAACATCAGTTGCTCGGTCTTCTCAATATCGCAATCGCCATCATTGTTAAGGTACTGCTCTTGCTTAAGAGTGGTAAACAGTGAGCTGAAGACGCCTTTATCAAAGAACTCTGGTGCGTTTATACCGTTGAGTCGACCCAAGCGTTGGGCGATATCTTGGCTGCGCTTTTCAAGATCTGATTTACCTAGCTCAGGGTCATTAACCAGAAGGTTCATTGCAATAGCATAACGCTGCAGCGTTTCTGAGATAGTCGCGCTAAGCAGTAGCAAGATTTGAGTATTAGCTTGATTGATGGTGATATGCTGACCATCAATATTGATCACTTCTTGGCGAGCCAGCTCATCTAGATACTGAGTCACTAGCTCAGGTATTGCGTCAATCTCAGCACTCAAGAACAGCTCTTGCTTGAGGAACGGGTAAATGGCACTGACGGTCTCAATGATCTGCTGCTTGCTGCGAGTTTTGTGACGGATAAGTGTCTGAGCAATCAGCGATGGCAGAGCAAACAGGTGAATGATGTTGTTGCGATAGTAAGTCATCAATATCGACTGCTCACGGTCAAGCGACACGATGCTGCCCATCGAATCCTCTTCAACGACAAACTTATCTAGTGACTCAGCATGAGCAACGAGCTCTTCAGCGCTGTCGGCAGGGACCGTGTAGGTTGAAGAGTAACTCACATTACGCAGCAACTGTAGGTAACAGTCGATTTGACGCACGAGATTATCACGTGACAATGCACGCTGGCGCGAGGCAAGTAGCGCCGTTGCACACAGGGTTAAGGCGTTTGTCGCTGCAGCGTCATTGATGTTGGTCATCATCTTATTGGCAAGCTTATTCACGACAGGAGTCATCCATTGTGGCTTGGACGCACCCATAGGATCGATATCTTGATGCCACTCTGGCGCATGCTCGTTCAAAAAGCCATTGAGTGGGATAGGCTCACCAAAGTTAACATAGCCTTTACCAAAGTTGCGAAGCTTGCGAATGGTTTTCAGCACAAGACCTGCGTTCTCTTTTTCTTTGCGTTTACCGCGCAGCTCTTTGGCGTAAGTGCCCACTTCCATGACGTGCTCGTAGCCAATGTACACCGGCACTAGAGTGACCGGGCGATTCAGACCCCTCAGCATGGCCTGAACGGTCATAGCAAGCATACCAGTTTTCGCTTGAAGTAAGCGACCGGTACGTGAGCGTCCCCCCTCACTGAAGTACTCTACCGAATAGCCCTTGGCAAAAAGTTCAGCAAGGTATTCACGGAAGATAGTCGAGTAGAGTTTATTGCCTTTAAAGCTACGGCGGATAAAGAAAGCCCCGCCACGGCGGAAGATTTGTCCGGCAGGGAAGAAGTTGAGGTTAATGCCTGCTGCGATATGTGGCGGTACCATACCCTCATGAAAGAGAACGTATGACAGCAACAGATAGTCCATGTGGCTACGGTGACAAGGTACATAAACAATCTCGTGACCATCTTGCGCAAGGCGACGAACGGTCGAGGCGTTGTTGATGTTAAGCCCTTGATAGAGGCGGTTCCATAGCCAGCCTAGAACACGATCCCCATTGCGGATCAGACCATAAGAAAAGTCAGCAGCGATCTCATCAATGATGTTCTCTGCTTCTTTTTGCGCTTTCTCTTTGGTGATCCCTTTGCTGCTCATCTCCTCTTCAATCGCCTTCTGGATCGTTGGAGACTGGACTAGACGATCAACCAGTACTTGACGGCTTGGCAGTTTCGGGCCAGAAGCTGCAAGCTTTTGACGTGAGAAGTGGATGCGAGCAACGCGAGAGAGTTTTTGTGCAATTGCAGGCTCGGTGCCGTGTTTATCGGCCATATAACGCAGCGATACAACGGGGCTGACTCGTACCATGCAGTCGCGACCCGATGTTAGCACCGCGAGCGCTTTTTGTGGCCCATTGAGTGCTTCAAGGTGTGGTTTTACTCTCTCTTCTTTACCCGGCTTACGGCCCCACATCACGGAGACGGGGATCAGTTGAATATCGAGCTCGCTATCGGCCTCATGCAGGTTAAGCAACTGTGAGAACAGTTGAATCGACTCCGCGGGCGCGTCGTAGTCATTTTTCATCACCGTCGGTCGGGTTGAGGTGAAGACATAGCGTGGGAACTGTTGGCCATTGATCTCAATTGGTGAGAACGGGTCGGGTAATCCCCACTGAAGCGCTTGACTGCGTAATGTCAGAAGGTCGACATCAGAGCGAAATGGCAATGCGTACATGACCGGCTTAGACAGGTCTATGTCAAGATCTTCAATGGGATTGGATGGAATAGTGGTTCCTTTGACCAAAACCGAGAGTGGCAGCTTCAGTGCTGCCTGGAATAAGGATTGTCCTGAAGACATATCGTGCAATCGCCTCAAATTAGTGTAATCGACGTACTTCATCGCGATCTCAATCGCGGCAGTTCTCTCAACCTTGTCTTAACGGCAAGGTGCTTGTCACAGGGCATTGGCCATAAGTTCGTCGAGGAGAGAGTCACCTAGGGCCACTTTGGACTGACTGCCACTAAGTATGGACAAGTTTTTGAAATACGTTAGCCAGATTAATGGTCAGCAAGAATATCAGAAACTGGTCAAACCTTTGAATGGTAAACGGCGATGTTGACGGTAAATTAACCAAATTGTTGCAATTTGTTGGCAATATTTTGAGGCGAAGCCAATTTATCTGCTGAACAATTTGTAAACACACCTTTCCATTTTATTTTTTACTGGATATACTGACAGTTAACTGTATAAAAAGACAGGTAGCTATCATGAAGCCTTTGACGCCACGCCAACAACAAGTATTCGATCTTATTAAAAGTAAGATCGATGAGACAGGGATGCCACCAACTCGTGCAGAGATTGCTCGTGAGTTAGGCTTCCGCTCTGCCAATGCGGCAGAGGAGCACCTTAAAGCCCTTGCTCGCAAAGAAGCGATTGAGATTATTCCCGGCGCCTCGCGCGGAATTCGTATTCTGCTAGAAACAGAAGAAGAGGGGTTGCCTCTTATCGGTCAAGTCGCCGCCGGTGAGCCTATTTTGGCTCAAGAGCATGTCGAGACCCACTACCAAGTGGACCCTGGTATGTTTAAGCCACAAGCGGACTTCTTGCTGCGAGTGCAAGGTGAAAGTATGAAAGACATCGGTATTATGGACGGTGACCTGCTTGCTGTGCATAAGACTCAAGACGTGCGCAATGGCCAGATCGTTGTCGCTCGCGTCGATGAAGACGTGACGGTGAAGCGCCTAGAGCACCAAGGTGATCGCGTTCTTTTGCACGCGGAGAACCAAGAGTTTGAGCCAATCGTCGTTGACCCAACCTATCAAAGTCTAGAAATTGAAGGTCTTGCCGTTGGGATTATCCGCAACACGGACTGGATGTAACTCTTACCTCAATAAACAGTTGGTTTTCTAGACTGACTGGTTACACTCAGTGTTTTCTCAGCTGGGTGTAACCGTGACTCTCTCTTCTTTCTTTTCTGCCCCTCTTCATTCTCGTGTACTTGCTCTTGCCCTGCCGATGGTGATCTCTAACATCACCGTACCTCTGCTGGGCCTGATCGATGCCGCTGTCATAGGTCACCTTGAGCATGCTTGGTATCTTGGTGGGGTTGCGCTGGGCAGTACCATGATCAGCGTGACATTCTGGTTGCTGGGTTTTTTGCGTATGTCGACAACTGGCTTGACCGCTCAAGCGGCTGGTGCCGGAGACAAAAGGGCATTGGCGCTGACCTTTGTCCAAGGGATCGCGACGGCAATGCTATTTGCAACGCTTTTTCTCATTCTTCATGGCTGGGTAGCTGAGTGGATTTTTGCTGTTACAGACGCCAGCGATGCGATTAAGCATTACGGAGCCCAGTACTTCACCATCCGTGCCTGGAGTGCCCCGGCGGCCTTGGTCAACTATGTCCTGTTAGGTTGGCTGCTCGGCAGTCAAGATGCACGCTCACCAATGTGGATGGTGATCATTACTAACCTAGTCAATATTGCGTTGGATGTTCTGTTCGTCCTTGGCCTTGGCTGGAAAGTCGAGGGGGCAGCGCTGGCCTCAGTGATAGCAGACTATTCAGGTATGGCCTTCGGTTTATGGTGCGTGACTCGACGCTGGCGAAGACAAGGGCTACCTAGCCCGTTAGTGTTGCTGTCGGAAGTGACGAGTAACCTAGGGCGCTTTGTGCGTCTGAATCGTGATATTTTTCTGCGCTCTCTGTGCTTGCAAGTCACGCTGAGCTTTATGACCTTTCAAGCCGCCAGCTATGGCGACAATATCGTAGCAGCCAACGCAGTTTTGATGAGCTTTGTTATGTTGATCTCCTATGGTATGGATGGTTTTGCCTATGCAATGGAAGCCATGGTCGGTAAAGCGGTAGGCGCGCGTGATCGGGCCAATTTAAAGCAAACCATAGGTGTGACCTTCTTTTGGGGCTTAGTGATCTGCTCGTTGCTTAGTCTTGTGTTTGCTTTGTTTGGTGCGGAATTGATTGCTTTGATTACGGATATTGAAGCAGTGCAGCAACAAGCCGCTCACTATTTACCGTGGCTTGTAGCTATGCCGCTGGTTTCTTTATGGGCATACCTGTTCGATGGGCTATTTATTGGTGCAACTAAGGGGCGTGAGATGCGTAACGGCATGTTTCTAGCCACATTGAGCTTCTTTGCGGTCTTTGCTGCGCTAAGCCATTTAGAAAACCATGCCCTTTGGCTATCTATGATGGTCTTTATGGCTGTGCGAGGACTGGGGCTCGCCGGGCTATTCGTCTACCAATGGCGTAGGAAGGTCTTTTTAGTTTAGCTTTGCAACAGGGAGGCTAGCGGCTCCCTGTCATTTGCCGATAATAACTTACCCAGAAAAAACCGCCTAGAATAACCTTGTTAGAACAAGCGATTTAAGCCGTTGAGTGCTGCGACACGATAAGCCTCTGCCATTGTGGGGTAGTTGAAGGTGGTGTTAACAAAGTACTCGATCGTATTGGCCTCGCCTTTTTGCTCCATGATCGCTTGGCCGATATGAATGATCTCTGCCGCACGCTCGCCAAAGCAGTGGATCCCCAAGATCTCCTTGGTTTCGCGATGAAATAGGATCTTAAGGCTACCAATGTCCTTTCCGGCAATCTGTGCCCGAGCGAGGTGCTTGAATGAGGAGCGACCCACCTCATACGGGACTTTAGCCGCTGTTAGTTCTTGCTCGGTTTTACCGACCGAACTGATCTCCGGGATGGTATAGATGCCGGTTGGAATATCCTCTATCAGATTGCCCTCGGCCTGTCCCTTTGTGATCGCCTGAGCCACAAAGCGCCCTTGGTCATAAGCCGCACTGGCAAGGCTAGGGTAACCAATCACATCACCGACAGCATAAACATGGCCGACTTCGGTTTGGTAGTTGCCATTTACCGCCAGTTGTCCTCGTGAGTCTGGAGTTAACCCAACCAGATCGAGGTTAAGCTTGTCCGTATTGCCCGTTCGCCCATTGGCGTAGAGGATACAGTCTGCTTTCATTTTTTTTCCTGATTTGAGATGGACGATGACACCGTCTTCTGTCCCCTCGATTTTGTCGAATGTCTCGTCATTGCGGATCACTACGCCGCTATTCCAGAAGTGGTAAGACAGCGCATCAGAGGTTTCGTTATCCAGAAATGCCAGCAATCGGTCGCGGGTATTGATGAGATCCGTTTTTACGCCCAGTCCGCGGAAAATAGAAGCGTACTCACAGCCGATAACGCCAGCTCCATAGATAATAATATGCCGCGGGTCATGTTCTAGGCGTAAGATCGAGTCGCTGTCATAAATACGTGGGTGGTTAAAGTCAACGCCATTTGGTTGGTAGGGGCGTGAGCCTGTCGCAATCACAAATCGGTCCGCACTGTACTCCTCGACGCTACCATCTTGCTTGACGACTTCAACGGTATGACTGCTATTGAAGCGGGCGGTACCAAAGATCAGCGTACACTGGTTGCGGTCATAAAAACCTTGGCGCAAGCGGGTCTGTTTGTCGACCACGGTCTTTGCATGGTTGAGGATGTTGGAAAAGGTACTGTGCAGGCTAGTATTGTTGTGACAAAACAGAGGGTTGCTGTTGAACTCAATAATTCGGCTCACTGCGTGGCGCAGCGCCTTGGAGGGAATCGTGCCCCAGTGAGTACAGCCCCCACCGACACTGCTTTCTTTCTCAATCACCCCAACCTTGAGCCCCGCCTTGGTCAGGCCCATCGCTGCCCCCTCTCCGCCGGGGCCACTACCGATCACAATTACATCAAAATGGTTGCTGTGTGCCATACTCTATCCTTGTTTGTACGGTTAACGTTCTGATAGCGCAATATTAACTCAGATTACGACTCACTGCAGTTATTGGCTTGGACAGGTTGGATAGGATCACGCATAAAGTCGAAGTCGAGCACTTAAGCTCAGCTTGAGATCCATGTATAGTGTTGACGAGAGTGAAAACAAGGTATGTAGAGATATGAAACCTAACGGGATCCGTGCCCAGCAGAAAGAGAAAACCCGCCGCTCATTGATTGATGCTGCGTTCCGCCAGTTGAGTACTGATCGAAGTTTTTCCAACTTGAGTCTACGTGAGGTCGCTCGGGAAGCCAGCATCGCTCCTACCTCGTTTTACCGCCACTTCAAGGATATGGATGAACTGGGTTTAACGATGGTTGATGAGGGAGGTTTACTTCTTCGTCAATTAATGCGCCAAGCGCGCCAGCGAATCGTCAAAGAGGGCAGTGTGATCCGCACCTCGGTCGAGACCTTTATGGAGTTTATCGAGTCGAGCCCAAACGTTTTTCGCCTGCTTCTGCGCGAGCGCTCAGGCACCTCTTGTGAATTTCGTGCGGCGGTCGCGCGCGAGATCCAGCATTTTGTGGCAGAGTTAACCGAGTACTTAATAGGCTCAGGGATGACCCGTGAAGAGGCATTTGCCCAAGCGGAAGCATCGGTGATCCTAGTCTTTAGTTCCGGTGCCGAGGCACTGGATAAGACCAAAGATGAGCGCGATGAGTTAGCAGAGCGCCTGATCATTCAGCTCAGAATGGTCGCCAAGGGAGCACACTGGTACCGCAAAGAGCGTGAACGAAACAAAGACAGAGGTGATTATAAATAATGGACAATACAACACCATCCCCACAGCCTTGTGAAAAGAAACCACTGATCCTGGCCCTCATTGCAGGTTTGTGTGGTGACGCGATTTTGTCTTGGATGACGATAAGTGCAGTCTCATTCTCAATCTTTCCATGGATTGCGATGGTGCTGGCTGTGCAAGCACTGTATCAAGACTATTTAGACAAACCGATCTCCGAGGATCTACCCCTTGTTGGATTGGCGTGTTTCTTGGTGGGAGGCTTTGGTCACTCCGCATTTATCAAGGCTCAATACCCAGAGGCGGGCTCAAACTTCTTTTCCATCATTATCCTAATGGCTCTGCTGTTCTGGCTCGGGCGCAAGCTTGGTTATATTGGCGCAACGAAAAGTAGTGAAGAAGAAAGCGCTTAGCCTATACCATTGGCATAATGTCTGTACTCACTAGAGTTGACTGAGCTTTGGATATAAAAAAACCGCCTAGTGGCGGTTTTTTCATTTTTCAGGGAATTACTTGCGCTCTAGCATCACACCCGCTTCCATGTGGTGGGTATATGGGAATTGGTCAAATAGCGCAAAGCGAGTGATCTTATGGGTCTCGCCTAAGATCTCAAGGTTCTGCTTAAGGGTCTCTGGGTTACAAGAGATATACAGGATGCGCTCATAGCCTTGTACCATCTTACAGGTGTCCTCATCCATACCAGCACGCGGTGGGTCAACAAAGATGGTATTGCAGTTGTAGCTCTTAAGATCAACACCGGCGTCTTTTAAGCGGCGGAACTCGCGTTGTCCTTCCATTGCTTGAGTAAACTCTTCTGCCGACATACGGATGATCTGTACGTTGTCGATGTTATTCGCCGCAATGTTGTACTGCGCTGAGTCTACCGATGGCTTTGCCAGCTCGGTCGCCAATACGCGCTCGAAGTTTTGCGCTAGCGCTAGTGAGAAGTTGCCGTTACCACAGTAGAGCTCCAGCAGATCACCTTGGCTATTGCGGGTGCAATCAACGGCCCACTCAAGCATTTTTTCAGCAACCTTACCATTCGGCTGGGTAAAGCTGTTTTCAACTTGTTGGTAGATGTAACTATCACCGTGGACATTGAGCTTTTCAATCACAAAGTCTTGGTCTAAGACAATCTTCATCTTACGCGCGCGACCAATGAGATTGAGGTTAAAGCCTTCATCATTCAAACGCTGTTTTAGTGTCTTGGCTTGCTCAATCCATGCCTCATCCAGCTGGCGATGATATAGAAGTGATACAAGGACCTCGCCGCTCAGGGTTGAAAGGAAGTCTACTTGGAATAGCTTACGACGCAGAGTGTCGTTATCTTTCATCGCGTCCATCAGCATTGGCATCAAATCATTGATCAGTCGGCTCGCGGCTGGGAACTGATCAACACGATATTTCTCACGCGTTTGCTGGTTGAACATGATGTAGTAAAGATCTTCACCCTCATGCCAAACTCGAAATTCTGCACGCATACGATAATGCTGTTCAGGAGACTCAAACACTTCCAGCTCTGGAGCGCCAAATTCAGTAAACATCTCGGTGAGACAAGTTACTTTTTCACTTAGCTGCTGCTGGTAGGTTTGTGGGTTTACTTCAAGAGAGGCCATGGTGTTACCTTATAGGGTGCGTTTTTCAAACAGAGCGCAGATTTTATTCAATCAAATGATGATGTCCAGTTTCGATGCAAAATAATCGTATGTTTTCGCGCCAGGAGTGAACATCGTCCACCCGCGATGAAATAACGCCCAAGTTCTGGACATTCCATAGGTTGCACAATACTATGCTCCCCGAGCTGGTGGCTTGTATCTAGTATAGAAGCCTTGAAAGGGAATCTGGTGAGAATCCAGAACTGACGCGCAGCGGTATGAGAGAACGAAATCCCATCAAGACACTGCACTTTAGGATAAGTGTGGGAAGTCGGGAAAGTAGGCTTTAGCTCTTAAGTCCGAATACCTGCCAGTAGCTAGGCGTCACGATATGTCTAGTAGGATTTACGCGTTTTAGGAACTTACAATGAAAAAATCTCTTCTTGCGGTCGCCGTAGCACCGCTGCTTTCTCACGCCCAGATTTCCTTTGCTCAAGATCATCAAACTGATGAGACTATGGTGGTAACGGCTAATCGCTTTGAGCAATCTCAACGGTCGGCTCTCTCCTCGATATCCGTGATTACTCGTGACGATATTGAAGTCAGTCGAGCGACAACCGCTCTAGACTTAATCAAAACACTGCCTGGTGTGACAGTTAATCCCCAAGGTACAAAAGGGAATGCAACAGGCATATACATTCGCGGAACAGCGACCAAGCAAGCTCTGGTCATCCTAGATGGTGTGCGCCTTAACTCACCAACCGCTGGAGAAGCGTCAATTGGGTTAATTCCAACATTTGCGATAGAGAGCATTGAGATCATTCGCGGGCCTCGAGCCGCAGTTTATGGCTCCGATGCTATGGGGGGAGTGATTAGTATTTCTACTATCAAGGGCCAAGAAAGTACGCATGAACTGCAGGTCGGTGTTGGTGACCAAGGGCAGAGACAGCTCGGGTGGAAGTCAAGTGGGCCAATATCTGCCAATACCACTGGGGCTTTTGTTTTCAATAAAGAACAAAGTGATGGTTATCGTATATACGATGGAGCACCTGAAAACGAGACTCACGGTTATGACAGTCAGACTATTTTTGGTAATTTGAAATATAACTTATCAGATAGTTGGGGCCTTTCTTTATCGGGCTTTACCAAAAGTTCTCAAGCTGATTATGCGAATCAATTTGTCATTGATGCCCCCAGTAACTCAACTGAGGGTGATTTCTACAGTTTGACGGGCGCTGTTTATTATCGTACCAATGACCTTTTATCTGAAGTGCAGATTAGCTCTACAAAAGACCATAATGCAGATGGCGATAAAGCGGGTACGCTGGCTAAATCGACGTTAACAGGCTACCGTGATTCCGTTAGTTGGGTGACAACTTATGTTGGTTTTGAGCCTGTTATCATTAACACAGGTATTGACTATGCCACAGAACGAGCCAGTAGAGGTGGAACAAATACCTCTGACTACGAAGAAACAAATAGAGATAACAAAGCTGCGTTCTTGACACTATTTGGAGAGCTCGGCAGGTTCAGCACTGAGGCAAGTATTCGTCGCGATTATGATAGTGCTTTTGGTGGACACAACACCTGGAATCTTGCTCTAGGTTACTTATTGGCTGATCAGTTTCAGTTTGTAGCCTCTTCAGGTACCGCGTTTAATGCACCTACCTTCAACGATCTGTATTGGCCGGGGCAAGGAAACCCAAACCTCAAGGCAGAAGAGTCTCAATCTACGGAAATTGGCGTTTACGGTTATCATCAATGGTTTGATTGGAGCCTTGCTGCATATCACTCACAGTTTAAAAACTTGATCGAGTGGGGGTTGTCGGATTCTGGAACGTACCTACCGCAGAACATAGCTGAAGCTGAAATAGAGGGTATTGAGGCTGGATTGGAGATCTCTACTGGAGTTGTAAACCATAAAATAGGAGCTGAGTGGTTGACAGCAAAAGACAAAAAATCGGATAAAGATCTGATTCGTAGACCTCAACATAAGTTTAGTTGGACGCCAACGATGAGCTTCGAGAAAGTGGATGCCTCACTTGCAGTGTTGTATGTGGGGGAGAGGTTTGCATCTACAGGGGAATATCTCTCTGCTTACACAACTGTGGACCTTGGTGTCGGCGTTTATACGACAGACCAGTTAACTCTGGGGTTAAGAGTTAACAACCTATTTGATGAAGAGTATCAAACGGCCGCAGCAAGTGTATTTGGTACTGGAGAGAAACTATATTATCGAGGCGCAGAGCGAAACATCCTAGCCACATTGAACTATCAGTTTTAATGCCGAAAGCCACCCTTGGGTGGCTTTTTACTCTTTGGAAAACAGAATGAAAAAGAACGTTATTATCAGTTGGTCAAGTGGGAAGGATGCCACTCTCGTATTAGAGCGACTAAACGAGAGCCATAACTATAATGTTGTTGGGCTTTTCACAACTTATGTAAAAGGTATAGTGCCGTTTCAAGCGACTCCAATTGAAGTCGTTCAAGCACAGGCTAACTCAATTGGTGTTCCTCTTATATTAATAGAGCTGGAACAAGCCTTCCCGCCCAATGAACAGTATCAAGCTACAATATTAAAGGCCCTAAGAGCCAGCGGCTTACCAATCGATGCAGTCGCTTTTGGTGATATGTTCTGCAATGGCATTGCCGAGTATCGCAAAAGCTACATTGAACCTGCAGGGTGGGAGTGTGTCCTTCCTTTGTTAAATCAGCCAAGTAGTATATTGGCAGAGGAGATAATCGCTCGAGGGATAGAGACAGAGATAATTACTGTAGACAGCCAACAACTCTCACCAGAGTACTGCGGCAAGAACTATGACCACAGTTTGATCGCAAGCTTACCAAGTGGCGTTGACCCTTGTGGTGAAGATGGCGAGTTTCACACCCTAGTGACAAATGCGCCGAGCTTTAGCAATAAGCTACGCATTGAACGACAATCCATAGTCAACGATGGTCGCTTCTATTCGCTGTGCTACAAGTATATTGCTTAATTTTTGTCAGCCAGTATCATCAGCGTGTTTTTTAGTTAGGGTAATTGGCAGTGACAGAGTATACGCAACCATCAGTTTTGATCTTCGACTCCGGTGTCGGCGGTCTCTCTGTGTTTGATGAGATCCAGCAGCAATTACCTCAACTTAATTACTATTATCTATTCGATAATGAAGCCTACCCCTATGGCGAGCTAGAGCATGACACTCTATTACGCAGAGTCTCGTCATTGATCACCCAGTTTGTTGCTACGCATCAGATTGATTTGGTCGTCATTGCGTGTAATACCGCAAGCACGGTTGTACTCCCGACCTTAAGAGAAAAGCTATCTGTTCCGGTTGTTGGGGTCGTGCCGGCAATTAAACCCGCTTCAGCGTTGGCCAATAAGGCAGTGGGCTTGATCGCCACTCCTGCTACTGTCGAGCGTTCCTATACTCAAGATCTTATTCGTAATTACTCACCAGATATACCAGTAAAGCTACTTGGTTCTACTCGCCTTGTAGAAATGGCAGAGCGTAAATTACGCAATCAGTTAATAGAAACCAGTGAACTAACCATTATCCTCAAGTCTCTTATTGGAGAGGTGGATGTGGCCGTGCTAGGTTGTACTCACTTTCCACTATTAAAAGATGAAATACAGCAGGTACTGGGCGACGAAGTGGTGCTGGTGGATTCTGGTGCTGCGATAGCACGAAGGGTAAAGCAGCTATTAAATGCTCAACGGATAGATGATTACCTAGGAAAGCGCCAGATATTCTCTAGTGCGCCCCCGATGATGCAAGAGGCACTAGAGAATACGCTAACAAGATGGGGCTTTAAAACTATTCAGAAATCTCAGATTGTGATTTAGGCTCATTCGCAACTCTGACCTTGAGAGTGCGATCCATATAGACGTACTCGTTCAGCTTGCTAATCATATGTTCCGCATCAGCGGTTTCAACGACAACAAAACCAAACCCTCTGCGCTTACGTGTGCGCTTGTCTTTCATTAAACGAACGTTCTCTACATACCCATGTTCTGCAAACAAGTCGCGGACATTTCCTTCGTTGGCTTTATAAGGCAGGTTGCCAACATAAAGGGTAGTGGTGTTGATATCCTCTTCTTCATCTTCCCCATCTTTAGAAGACAAGAAGAAGTTAGCCAACAGGGCAGTAACGAAAACACCAAGTAAAAATGCAATGCTGGGGGTAACAGAGATCCAACTACACAATACTCCACCGACCACAGCGATACCGATCAGAGAAAAATAAAACTTATTTGAATTCATAATTGATTAACTTCGGTCAATAAAATAAACAAATAAAACATTAATGAAACATTTCGATATTACGTTCTCATGGTTCCATTTTCCAATCGATTGATGTGACTTGACTCAAATGTTGAAATTTTATCCAAAAAAGTGCAGCTTGACGCATTTTTGAACGCTCAAGCGATTAATTCAAAAAAACTTCAAAAAAGGGGTTGCCAACCTTCGAGTGATCTCTATAATGCCGCCTCACCGACACGGAGTGAGACGAAAGTCACACAGCGATGAAGGGGCTGAGTAAAAGCTTTGAAAAAAGTTCTTGACTCAGGAAAAACAAAGCGTATTATACGCATCCCCGACAGCGTGACGCTAAGCGTAACGTGAGTCGGAAAGCTCTTTAAAAATATAAACCTATCAATCTGTGTGGGCACTCGTTGATGATAATCCAATTAGAAATTTCTCTTTTATAGAGAGGGGTTTCAAATTAGGTTTCAATGAACTGAGTGACCAATTTGAATGAGCAATCATTCGAGCACAGTCAATTCACATATCGTTAGATATGAATTCAGTATTCATTGAGCCGACAAAATCTTAAATTGAAGAGTTTGATCATGGCTCAGATTGAACGCTGGCGGCAGGCCTAACACATGCAAGTCGAGCGGCAGCGACAGTCACAATCCTTCGGGTGCGTTTCTGGGCGGCGAGCGGCGGACGGGTGAGTAATGCCTGGGAATATGCCTTGATGTGGGGGATAACTATTGGAAACGATAGCTAATACCGCATAATGCCTTCGGGCCAAAGAGGGGGACCTTCGGGCCTCTCGCGTCAAGATTAGCCCAGGTGGGATTAGCTAGTTGGTGAGGTAATGGCTCACCAAGGCAACGATCCCTAGCTGGTCTGAGAGGATGATCAGCCACACTGGAACTGAGACACGGTCCAGACTCCTACGGGAGGCAGCAGTGGGGAATATTGCACAATGGGCGCAAGCCTGATGCAGCCATGCCGCGTGTGTGAAGAAGGCCTTCGGGTTGTAAAGCACTTTCAGCAGTGAGGAAGGTATCGTAGTTAATAGCTGCGGTATTTGACGTTAGCTGCAGAAGAAGCACCGGCTAACTCCGTGCCAGCAGCCGCGGTAATACGGAGGGTGCGAGCGTTAATCGGAATTACTGGGCGTAAAGCGCATGCAGGTGGATGATTAAGTCAGATGTGAAAGCCCGGGGCTCAACCTCGGAACAGCATTTGAAACTGGTCATCTAGAGTACTGTAGAGGGGGGTAGAATTTCAGGTGTAGCGGTGAAATGCGTAGAGATCTGAAGGAATACCGGTGGCGAAGGCGGCCCCCTGGACAGATACTGACACTCAGATGCGAAAGCGTGGGGAGCAAACAGGATTAGATACCCTGGTAGTCCACGCCGTAAACGATGTCTACTTGGAGGTTGTGGCCTTGAGCCGTGGCTTTCGGAGCTAACGCGTTAAGTAGACCGCCTGGGGAGTACGGTCGCAAGATTAAAACTCAAATGAATTGACGGGGGCCCGCACAAGCGGTGGAGCATGTGGTTTAATTCGATGCAACGCGAAGAACCTTACCTACTCTTGACATCCTCAGAAGAGACTGGAGACAGTCTTGTGCCTTCGGGAACTGAGAGACAGGTGCTGCATGGCTGTCGTCAGCTCGTGTTGTGAAATGTTGGGTTAAGTCCCGCAACGAGCGCAACCCTTATCCTTGTTTGCCAGCGAGTAATGTCGGGAACTCCAGGGAGACTGCCGGTGATAAACCGGAGGAAGGTGGGGACGACGTCAAGTCATCATGGCCCTTACGAGTAGGGCTACACACGTGCTACAATGGCGCATACAGAGGGCAGCCAACTTGCGAGAGTGAGCGAATCCCAAAAAGTGCGTCGTAGTCCGGATTGGAGTCTGCAACTCGACTCCATGAAGTCGGAATCGCTAGTAATCGTAGATCAGAATGCTACGGTGAATACGTTCCCGGGCCTTGTACACACCGCCCGTCACACCATGGGAGTGGGCTGCAAAAGAAGTGGGTAGTTTAACCTTCGGGAGGACGCTCACCACTTTGTGGTTCATGACTGGGGTGAAGTCGTAACAAGGTAGCCCTAGGGGAACCTGGGGCTGGATCACCTCCTTATACGAAACGGATAGTTTGCTTTCACTTTTTTAAAGTGAAGACAAATAAGTCGCGATGAGTGTTCACACAGATTGATGGTTTATAGAATTGAAGAGATGATGTCGGGTCTGTAGCTCAGGTGGTTAGAGCGTTCGCCTGATAAGCGAGAGGTCGGTGGTTCAAGTCCACTCAGACCCACCAATTTCCTCCCAAGAAATTGGCAAAGACATCAACCTATTGATGGGGCTATAGCTCAGCTGGGAGAGCGCCTGCCTTGCACGCAGGAGGTCAGCAGTTCGATCCTGCTTAGCTCCACCATCTTTAAGCGCATTCGATGAGTGCTTTTAAAAATGGTTTTCGATAGAAAATCTGCTCTTTAACAATTTGGAAAGCTGACGAATATTGTTTGATTAACAATATTCAATAAAAGTTCTCAAATCCTAAGTCTTTTATAGATTTAGGTACCAACACACATTCAAGTGTTCTTGGAAGTAGCGAAAGCTACTTAATATTTGAGTCCGGCAAAATCGAGTCTGCATCATGTATAAAAATTGCAGACAACTTTGGTTGTTTAAACGACAACTCCGAAACTCTTTGGGGTTGTATGGTTAAGTGACTAAGCGTACACGGTGGATGCCTTGGCAGTCAGAGGCGATGAAAGACGTAGTAACTTGCGATAAGCCCAGATTAGGTAGTAACAACCTGTGAGTCTGGGATTTCTGAATGGGGAAACCCACTCTCATAAGAGAGTATCACTAACTGAATACATAGGTTAGTGAGGCGAACCGGGGGAACTGAAACATCTAAGTACCCCGAGGAAAAGAAATCAACCGAGATTCCGAAAGTAGCGGCGAGCGAAATTGGATTAGCCCTTAAGCTTTTAATGATACAGGTGAACAAGCTGGAAAGCTTGGCGATACAGGGTGATAGCCCCGTAACCGACATATCATAATCAGTGAAATCGAGTAGGGCGGGACACGTGATATCCTGTCTGAATATGGGGGGACCATCCTCCAAGGCTAAATACTACTGACTGACCGATAGTGAACCAGTACCGTGAGGGAAAGGCGAAAAGAACCCCTGTGAGGGGAGTGAAATAGAACCTGAAACCGTGTACGTACAAGCAGTAGGAGCACCTCAAAGTGTGACTGCGTACCTTTTGTATAATGGGTCAGCGACTTATATTCAGTAGCGAGGTTAACCATCTAGGGGAGCCGTAGAGAAATCGAGTCTTAACTGGGCGTCGAGTTGCTGGATATAGACCCGAAACCAGGTGATCTAGCCATGGGCAGGTTGAAGGTTGAGTAACATCAACTGGAGGACCGAACCGACTAATGTTGAAAAATTAGCGGATGACTTGTGGCTAGGGGTGAAAGGCCAATCAAACCTGGAGATAGCTGGTTCTCCCCGAAAGCTATTTAGGTAGCGCCTCGGACGAATACTACTGGGGGTAGAGCACTGTTAAGGCTAGGGGGTCATCCCGACTTACCAACCCTTTGCAAACTCCGAATACCAGTAAGTACTATCCGGGAGACACACGGCGGGTGCTAACGTCCGTCGTGGAGAGGGAAACAACCCAGACCGCCAGCTAAGGTCCCAAAGTATAGCTAAGTGGGAAACGATGTGGGAAGGCTTAGACAGCTAGGATGTTGGCTTAGAAGCAGCCATCATTTAAAGAAAGCGTAATAGCTCACTAGTCGAGTCGGCCTGCGCGGAAGATGTAACGGGGCTAAGCTATACACCGAAGCTGCGGCAATGACTTAGGTCATTGGGTAGGGGAGCGTTCTGTAAGCCGTTGAAGGTGAGCTGTAAGGCTTGCTGGAGGTATCAGAAGTGCGAATGCTGACATGAGTAACGATAAAGGGGGTGAAAAACCTCCTCGCCGGAAGACCAAGGGTTCCTGTCCAACGTTAATCGGGGCAGGGTAAGTCGACCCCTAAGGCGAGGCCGAAAGGCGTAGTCGATGGGAAACGGGTTAATATTCCCGTACTTCTTACAATTGCGATGGGGGGACGGAGAAGGCTAGGTGGGCCTGGCGACGGTTGTCCAGGTTCAAGTGCGTAGGCTTAAGAGTTAGGTAAATCCGGCTCTTTTTAAGGCTGAGACACGACGTCGAGCATCTACGGATGTGAAGTCATTGATGCCATGCTTCCAGGAAAAGCCTCTAAGCTTCAGATTGTAAGGAATCGTACCCCAAACCGACACAGGTGGTCGGGTAGAGAATACCAAGGCGCTTGAGAGAACTCGGGTGAAGGAACTAGGCAAAATGGTACCGTAACTTCGGGAGAAGGTACGCTCCTCGCGGTGAAGTCCCTTGCGGATGGAGCTATGGGGAGTCGCAGATACCAGGTGGCTGCAACTGTTTATTAAAAACACAGCACTGTGCAAAATCGTAAGATGACGTATACGGTGTGACGCCTGCCCGGTGCCGGAAGGTTAATTGATGGGGTTAGACTTAGGTCGAAGCTCTTGATCGAAGCCCCGGTAAACGGCGGCCGTAACTATAACGGTCCTAAGGTAGCGAAATTCCTTGTCGGGTAAGTTCCGACCTGCACGAATGGCGTAATGATGGCCACGCTGTCTCCACCCGAGACTCAGTGAAATTGAAATCGCTGTGAAGATGCAGTGTACCCGCGGCTAGACGGAAAGACCCCGTGAACCTTTACTACAGCTTGGCACTGAACATTGAGCCTACATGTGTAGGATAGGTGGGAGGCTTTGAAGCAAGTACGCCAGTATTTGTGGAGCCATCCTTGAAATACCACCCTTGTATGTTTGATGTTCTAACTTAGACCCCTTATCGGGGTTGAGGACAGTGCCTGGTGGGTAGTTTGACTGGGGCGGTCTCCTCCCAAAGAGTAACGGAGGAGCACGAAGGTGGGCTAATCACGGTTGGACATCGTGAGGTTAGTGCAATGGCATAAGCCCGCTTGACTGCGAGAATGACAATTCGAGCAGGTGCGAAAGCAGGTCATAGTGATCCGGTGGTTCTGTATGGAAGGGCCATCGCTCAACGGATAAAAGGTACTCCGGGGATAACAGGCTGATACCGCCCAAGAGTTCATATCGACGGCGGTGTTTGGCACCTCGATGTCGGCTCATCACATCCTGGGGCTGAAGTCGGTCCCAAGGGTATGGCTGTTCGCCATTTAAAGTGGTACGCGAGCTGGGTTTAGAACGTCGTGAGACAGTTCGGTCCCTATCTGCCGTGGGCGTTGGAAGATTGAAGGGGGCTGCTCCTAGTACGAGAGGACCGGAGTGGACGAACCTCTGGTGTTCGGGTTGTGATGCCAATCGCATTGCCCGGTAGCTAAGTTCGGAATCGATAACCGCTGAAAGCATCTAAGCGGGAAGCGAGCCCTGAGATGAGTCTTCCCTGATACTTTAAGTATCCTTAAGGGTTGTTCGAGACTAGAACGTTGATAGGCAGGGTGTGTAAGCGTTGTGAGGCGTTGAGCTAACCTGTACTAATTGCCCGTGAGGCTTAACCATACAACACCCAAAGGGTTTTGATGGACTCAAAGCAAGAACTTTGAATGTGTTAGAGAATAGAAGCGAGAAACGAGAGTCGAGAGACGAGTTTTTAAGCTTACAGCTTTCCGAATTTAAAAATTTGCTTGGCGACCATAGCATTGTGGACCCACCTGATTCCATGCCGAACTCAGAAGTGAAACACAATAGCGCCGATGGTAGTGTGGGGCTTCCCCATGTGAGAGTAGGACATCGCCAGGCTTGATTTTGACCAGTTTCTGTATAGAAACTAGTCACCATAGAATTTTAAGAAATATCTTAGAGTTTTATGTTGACTTACAGAGTCAATAGCGTATTATACGCATCCGCTTCGGGGTTAAGGCCTTGAAAGCACTTCTCTTTTTAGAGAAAGCTCTTTAACAATATAAACCTATCAATCTGTGTGGGCACTCGTTGATGATAATCCAATTAGATACTTCGGTATCAAATTTGATTTCAATGAACTGAGTGACCAATACAAATAACTTCGGTTATTTGGCACAGTCAATTCATTATCGTTCTGTTGGAACGATAATAGCTTTAAAATTACTTCTTACTTTCGAGTGGGAATGAGTTTTGAAGTCAGTATTCGTTGAGTCACAAAATCTTAAATTGAAGAGTTTGATCATGGCTCAGATTGAACGCTGGCGGCAGGCCTAACACATGCAAGTCGAGCGGCAGCGACAGATACAATCCTTCGGGTGCGTTTCTGGGCGGCGAGCGGCGGACGGGTGAGTAATGCCTGGGAATATGCCTTGATGTGGGGGATAACTATTGGAAACGATAGCTAATACCGCATAATGCCCTTGTTTATAATGAACAGGAGCCAAAGAGGGGGACCTTTTAGGCCTCTCGCGTCAAGATTAGCCCAGGTGGGATTAGCTAGTTGGTGAGGTAATGGCTCACCAAGGCAACGATCCCTAGCTGGTCTGAGAGGATGATCAGCCACACTGGAACTGAGACACGGTCCAGACTCCTACGGGAGGCAGCAGTGGGGAATATTGCACAATGGGCGCAAGCCTGATGCAGCCATGCCGCGTGTGTGAAGAAGGCCTTCGGGTTGTAAAGCACTTTCAGCAGTGAGGAAGGTATCGTAGTTAATAGCTGCGGTATTTGACGTTAGCTGCAGAAGAAGCACCGGCTAACTCCGTGCCAGCAGCCGCGGTAATACGGAGGGTGCGAGCGTTAATCGGAATTACTGGGCGTAAAGCGCATGCAGGTGGATGATTAAGTCAGATGTGAAAGCCCGGGGCTCAACCTCGGAACAGCATTTGAAACTGGTCATCTAGAGTACTGTAGAGGGGGGTAGAATTTCAGGTGTAGCGGTGAAATGCGTAGAGATCTGAAGGAATACCGGTGGCGAAGGCGGCCCCCTGGACAGATACTGACACTCAGATGCGAAAGCGTGGGGAGCAAACAGGATTAGATACCCTGGTAGTCCACGCCGTAAACGATGTCTACTTGGAGGTTGTGGCCTTGAGCCGTGGCTTTCGGAGCTAACGCGTTAAGTAGACCGCCTGGGGAGTACGGTCGCAAGATTAAAACTCAAATGAATTGACGGGGGCCCGCACAAGCGGTGGAGCATGTGGTTTAATTCGATGCAACGCGAAGAACCTTACCTACTCTTGACATCCATAGAACTTAGCAGAGATGCTTTGGTGCCTTCGGGAACTATGAGACAGGTGCTGCATGGCTGTCGTCAGCTCGTGTTGTGAAATGTTGGGTTAAGTCCCGCAACGAGCGCAACCCTTATCCTTGTTTGCCAGCACTTCGGGTGGGAACTCCAGGGAGACTGCCGGTGATAAACCGGAGGAAGGTGGGGACGACGTCAAGTCATCATGGCCCTTACGAGTAGGGCTACACACGTGCTACAATGGCGCATACAGAGGGCAGCCAACTCGCGAGAGTGAGCGAATCCCAAAAAGTGCGTCGTAGTCCGGATTGGAGTCTGCAACTCGACTCCATGAAGTCGGAATCGCTAGTAATCGTAGATCAGAATGCTACGGTGAATACGTTCCCGGGCCTTGTACACACCGCCCGTCACACCATGGGAGTGGGCTGCAAAAGAAGTGGGTAGTTTAACCTTCGGGAGGACGCTCACCACTTTGTGGTTCATGACTGGGGTGAAGTCGTAACAAGGTAGCCCTAGGGGAACCTGGGGCTGGATCACCTCCTTATACGATGATTATTGCGATGAGTGTTCACACAGATTGATGGTTTATAAAGTTTTAGAGTATTGAATATCCCCCAAGATATTCGCACCAGTGTCCCGTTCGTCTAGAGGCCTAGGACACCGCCCTTTCACGGCGGTAACAGGGGTTCGACTCCCCTACGGGATACCATTTCTTTTGAAATGAAATGGGTCGTTAGCTCAGTTGGTAGAGCAGTTGACTTTTAATCAATTGGTCGCAGGTTCGAATCCTGCACGACCCACCATTCTTTCTCCGCGAAGGAATCAAAACTATCGTGGGCGATTAGCTCAGTTGGGAGAGCACCTGCCTTACAAGCAGGGGGTCACTGGTTCGAGCCCGGTATCGCCCACCATTCTCTAAGTATTTTTGGATTCGGATTCCCAAACCACTTCGGTAACTTGTATGTGGTTGGATTCTTCGACTCTGAAAGTCTTTAGAAAATGTCTTCTTTAAGTAGAAACATAGCTCTTTAACAATTTGGAAAGCTGACGAATAACATTTTGATTTAAATGTTATTCAATAAAAGTTCTCAAATCCTAATATTCTTTGAAACATAAGAGATTAGGTACCAACACACATTCAAGTGTTCTTGGAAGTAGCGAAAGCTACTTAATATTTGAGTCCGGCAAAATCGAGTCTGCATCATGTATAAAAATTGCAGACAACTTTGGTTGTTTAAACGACAACTCCGAAACTCTTTGGGGTTGTATGGTTAAGTGACTAAGCGTACACGGTGGATGCCTTGGCAGTCAGAGGCGATGAAAGACGTAGTAACTTGCGATAAGCCCAGATTAGGTAGTAACAACCTGTGAGTCTGGGATTTCTGAATGGGGAAACCCACTCTCATAAGAGAGTATCACTAACTGAATACATAGGTTAGTGAGGCGAACCGGGGGAACTGAAACATCTAAGTACCCCGAGGAAAAGAAATCAACCGAGATTCCGAAAGTAGCGGCGAGCGAAATTGGACTAGCCCTTAAGCTTTTAATGATACAGGTGAAGCCTCTGGAAAGTGGCGCGATACAGGGTGATAGCCCCGTAACCGACATATCATAATCAGTGAAATCGAGTAGGGCGGGACACGTGATATCCTGTCTGAATATGGGGGGACCATCCTCCAAGGCTAAATACTACTGACTGACCGATAGTGAACCAGTACCGTGAGGGAAAGGCGAAAAGAACCCCTGTGAGGGGAGTGAAATAGAACCTGAAACCGTGTACGTACAAGCAGTAGGAGCACCTCAAAGTGTGACTGCGTACCTTTTGTATAATGGGTCAGCGACTTATATTCAGTAGCGAGGTTAACCATCTAGGGGAGCCGTAGAGAAATCGAGTCTTAACTGGGCGTCGAGTTGCTGGATATAGACCCGAAACCAGGTGATCTAGCCATGGGCAGGTTGAAGGTTGAGTAACATCAACTGGAGGACCGAACCGACTAATGTTGAAAAATTAGCGGATGACTTGTGGCTAGGGGTGAAAGGCCAATCAAACCTGGAGATAGCTGGTTCTCCCCGAAATCTATTTAGGTAGAGCCTCGGACGAATACTACTGGGGGTAGAGCACTGTTAAGGCTAGGGGGTCATCCCGACTTACCAACCCTTTGCAAACTCCGAATACCAGTAAGTACTATCCGGGAGACACACGGCGGGTGCTAACGTCCGTCGTGGAGAGGGAAACAACCCAGACCGCCAGCTAAGGTCCCAAAGTATAGCTAAGTGGGAAACGATGTGGGAAGGCTTAGACAGCTAGGATGTTGGCTTAGAAGCAGCCATCATTTAAAGAAAGCGTAATAGCTCACTAGTCGAGTCGGCCTGCGCGGAAGATGTAACGGGGCTAAGCTATACACCGAAGCTGCGGCAATAACTTTTAGTTATTGGGTAGGGGAGCGTTCTGTAAGCCGTTGAAGGTGAGCTGTAAGGCTTGCTGGAGGTATCAGAAGTGCGAATGCTGACATGAGTAACGATAAAGGGGGTGAAAAACCTCCTCGCCGGAAGACCAAGGGTTCCTGTCCAACGTTAATCGGGGCAGGGTAAGTCGACCCCTAAGGCGAGGCCGAAAGGCGTAGTCGATGGGAAACGGGTTAATATTCCCGTACTTCTTACAATTGCGATGGGGGGACGGAGAAGGCTAGGTGGGCCTGGCGACGGTTGTCCAGGTTCAAGTGCGTAGGCTTAAGAGTTAGGTAAATCCGGCTCTTTTTAAGGCTGAGACACGACGTCGAGCATCTACGGATGTGAAGTCATTGATGCCATGCTTCCAGGAAAAGCCTCTAAGCTTCAGATTGTAAGGAATCGTACCCCAAACCGACACAGGTGGTCGGGTAGAGAATACCAAGGCGCTTGAGAGAACTCGGGTGAAGGAACTAGGCAAAATGGTACCGTAACTTCGGGAGAAGGTACGCTCCTCGCGGTGAAGTCCCTTGCGGATGGAGCTATGGGGAGTCGCAGATACCAGGTGGCTGCAACTGTTTATTAAAAACACAGCACTGTGCAAAATCGTAAGATGACGTATACGGTGTGACGCCTGCCCGGTGCCGGAAGGTTAATTGATGGGGTTAGACTTAGGTCGAAGCTCTTGATCGAAGCCCCGGTAAACGGCGGCCGTAACTATAACGGTCCTAAGGTAGCGAAATTCCTTGTCGGGTAAGTTCCGACCTGCACGAATGGCGTAATGATGGCCACGCTGTCTCCACCCGAGACTCAGTGAAATTGAAATCGCTGTGAAGATGCAGTGTACCCGCGGCTAGACGGAAAGACCCCGTGAACCTTTACTACAGCTTGGCACTGAACATTGAGCCTACATGTGTAGGATAGGTGGGAGGCTTTGAAGCAAGTACGCCAGTATTTGTGGAGCCATCCTTGAAATACCACCCTTGTATGTTTGATGTTCTAACTTAGACCCCTTATCGGGGTTGAGGACAGTGCCTGGTGGGTAGTTTGACTGGGGCGGTCTCCTCCCAAAGAGTAACGGAGGAGCACGAAGGTGGGCTAATCACGGTTGGACATCGTGAGGTTAGTGCAATGGCATAAGCCCGCTTGACTGCGAGAATGACAATTCGAGCAGGTGCGAAAGCAGGTCATAGTGATCCGGTGGTTCTGTATGGAAGGGCCATCGCTCAACGGATAAAAGGTACTCCGGGGATAACAGGCTGATACCGCCCAAGAGTTCATATCGACGGCGGTGTTTGGCACCTCGATGTCGGCTCATCACATCCTGGGGCTGAAGTCGGTCCCAAGGGTATGGCTGTTCGCCATTTAAAGTGGTACGCGAGCTGGGTTTAGAACGTCGTGAGACAGTTCGGTCCCTATCTGCCGTGGGCGTTGGAAGATTGAAGGGGGCTGCTCCTAGTACGAGAGGACCGGAGTGGACGAACCTCTGGTGTTCGGGTTGTGATGCCAATCGCATTGCCCGGTAGCTAAGTTCGGAATCGATAACCGCTGAAAGCATCTAAGCGGGAAGCGAGCCCTGAGATGAGTCTTCCCTGATACTTTAAGTATCCTTAAGGGTTGTTCGAGACTAGAACGTTGATAGGCAGGGTGTGTAAGCGTTGTGAGGCGTTGAGCTAACCTGTACTAATTGCCCGTGAGGCTTAACCATACAACACCCAAAGGGTTTTGATGGACTCAAAGCAAGAACTTTGAATGTGTTAGAGAATAGAAGCGAGAAACGAGAGTCGAGAGACGAGTTTTTAAGCTTACAGCTTTCCGAATTTAAAAATTTGCTTGGCGACCATAGCATTGTGGACCCACCTGATTCCATGCCGAACTCAGAAGTGAAACACAATAGCGCCGATGGTAGTGTGGGGCTTCCCCATGTGAGAGTAGGACATCGCCAGGCTTGATTTTGACCAGTTTCTGTATAGAAACTAGTCACCATAGAATTTTAAGAAATATCTTAGAGTTTTATGTTGACTTACAGAGTCAATAGCGTATTATACGCATCCGCTTCGGGGTTAAGGCCTTGAAAGCACTTCTCTTTTTAGAGAAAGCTCTTTAACAATATAAACCTATCAATCTGTGTGGGCACTCGTTGATGATAATCCAATTAGATACTTCGGTATCAAATTTGATTTCAATGAACTGAGTGACCAATACAAATAACTTCGGTTATTTGGCACAGTCAATTCATTATCGTTCTGTTGGAACGATAATAGCTTTAAAATTACTTCTTACTTTCGAGTGGGAATGAGTTTTGAAGTCAGTATTCGTTGAGTCACAAAATCTTAAATTGAAGAGTTTGATCATGGCTCAGATTGAACGCTGGCGGCAGGCCTAACACATGCAAGTCGAGCGGCAGCGACAGATACAATCCTTCGGGTGCGTTTCTGGGCGGCGAGCGGCGGACGGGTGAGTAATGCCTGGGAATATGCCTTGATGTGGGGGATAACTATTGGAAACGATAGCTAATACCGCATAATGCCCTTGTTTATAATGAACAGGAGCCAAAGAGGGGGACCTTTTAGGCCTCTCGCGTCAAGATTAGCCCAGGTGGGATTAGCTAGTTGGTGAGGTAATGGCTCACCAAGGCAACGATCCCTAGCTGGTCTGAGAGGATGATCAGCCACACTGGAACTGAGACACGGTCCAGACTCCTACGGGAGGCAGCAGTGGGGAATATTGCACAATGGGCGCAAGCCTGATGCAGCCATGCCGCGTGTGTGAAGAAGGCCTTCGGGTTGTAAAGCACTTTCAGTCGTGAGGAAGGTAGTGTAGTTAATAGCTGCATTATTTGACGTTAGCGACAGAAGAAGCACCGGCTAACTCCGTGCCAGCAGCCGCGGTAATACGGAGGGTGCGAGCGTTAATCGGAATTACTGGGCGTAAAGCGCATGCAGGTGGATGATTAAGTCAGATGTGAAAGCCCGGGGCTCAACCTCGGAACAGCATTTGAAACTGGTCATCTAGAGTACTGTAGAGGGGGGTAGAATTTCAGGTGTAGCGGTGAAATGCGTAGAGATCTGAAGGAATACCGGTGGCGAAGGCGGCCCCCTGGACAGATACTGACACTCAGATGCGAAAGCGTGGGGAGCAAACAGGATTAGATACCCTGGTAGTCCACGCCGTAAACGATGTCTACTTGGAGGTTGTGGCCTTGAGCCGTGGCTTTCGGAGCTAACGCGTTAAGTAGACCGCCTGGGGAGTACGGTCGCAAGATTAAAACTCAAATGAATTGACGGGGGCCCGCACAAGCGGTGGAGCATGTGGTTTAATTCGATGCAACGCGAAGAACCTTACCTACTCTTGACATCCTCAGAAGAGACTGGAGACAGTCTTGTGCCTTCGGGAACTGAGAGACAGGTGCTGCATGGCTGTCGTCAGCTCGTGTTGTGAAATGTTGGGTTAAGTCCCGCAACGAGCGCAACCCTTATCCTTGTTTGCCAGCACTTCGGGTGGGAACTCCAGGGAGACTGCCGGTGATAAACCGGAGGAAGGTGGGGACGACGTCAAGTCATCATGGCCCTTACGAGTAGGGCTACACACGTGCTACAATGGCGCATACAGAGGGCAGCCAACTTGCGAGAGTGAGCGAATCCCAAAAAGTGCGTCGTAGTCCGGATTGGAGTCTGCAACTCGACTCCATGAAGTCGGAATCGCTAGTAATCGTAGATCAGAATGCTACGGTGAATACGTTCCCGGGCCTTGTACACACCGCCCGTCACACCATGGGAGTGGGCTGCAAAAGAAGTGGGTAGTTTAACCTTCGGGAGGACGCTCACCACTTTGTGGTTCATGACTGGGGTGAAGTCGTAACAAGGTAGCCCTAGGGGAACCTGGGGCTGGATCACCTCCTTATACGAAACGGATAGTTTGCTTTCACTTTTTAAAGTGAAGACAAATAAGTCGCGATGAGTGTTCACACAGATTGGTACGGTTTTAGTTAGAGCAAGAAAAGGAATTTGCTACAACCAGATGGGGCTATAGCTCAGCTGGGAGAGCGCCTCGCTGGCAGCGAGGAGGTCTGCGGTTCGATCCCGCATAGCTCCACCATCTTTAAGTACATTTCCTTTATTTAGTGTTCTTAAAAATGGTTTGTTTCTTTAAGTAGAAAGCAAATTATGCTCTTTAAAAATTTGGAAAGCTGACGAATAACAACGATCCCCTTATCTTTTAGATAAGCGTTGTTATTCAAATAAAAGTTCTCAAACCCTAAGTCTTACTCTTTTGTTAGAGAAAGGATTTAGGTACCAACACACATTCAAGTGTTCTTGGAAGTAGCGAAAGCTACTTAATATTTGAGTCCGGCAAAATCGAGTCTGCATCATGTATAAAAATTGCAGACAACTTTGGTTGTTTAACAGCAATCTCATGGTTTCATCTGAAACTCTTTGGGGTTGTATGGTTAAGTGACTAAGCGTACACGGTGGATGCCTTGGCAGTCAGAGGCGATGAAAGACGTAGTAACTTGCGATAAGCCCAGATTAGGTAGTAACAACCTGTGAGTCTGGGATTTCTGAATGGGGAAACCCACTCTCATAAGAGAGTATCACTAACTGAATACATAGGTTAGTGAGGCGAACCGGGGGAACTGAAACATCTAAGTACCCCGAGGAAAAGAAATCAACCGAGATTCCGAAAGTAGCGGCGAGCGAAATTGGATTAGCCCTTAAGCTTTTAATGATACAGGTGAAGGTTCTGGAAAGTTCCGCGATACAGGGTGATAGCCCCGTAACCGACATATCATAATCAGTGAAATCGAGTAGGGCGGGACACGTGATATCCTGTCTGAATATGGGGGGACCATCCTCCAAGGCTAAATACTACTGACTGACCGATAGTGAACCAGTACCGTGAGGGAAAGGCGAAAAGAACCCCTGTGAGGGGAGTGAAATAGAACCTGAAACCGTGTACGTACAAGCAGTAGGAGCACCTCAAAGTGTGACTGCGTACCTTTTGTATAATGGGTCAGCGACTTATATTCAGTAGCGAGGTTAACCATCTAGGGGAGCCGTAGAGAAATCGAGTCTTAACTGGGCGTCGAGTTGCTGGATATAGACCCGAAACCAGGTGATCTAGCCATGGGCAGGTTGAAGGTTGAGTAACATCAACTGGAGGACCGAACCGACTAATGTTGAAAAATTAGCGGATGACTTGTGGCTAGGGGTGAAAGGCCAATCAAACCTGGAGATAGCTGGTTCTCCCCGAAATCTATTTAGGTAGAGCCTCGGACGAATACTACTGGGGGTAGAGCACTGTTAAGGCTAGGGGGTCATCCCGACTTACCAACCCTTTGCAAACTCCGAATACCAGTAAGTACTATCCGGGAGACACACGGCGGGTGCTAACGTCCGTCGTGGAGAGGGAAACAACCCAGACCGCCAGCTAAGGTCCCAAAGTATAGCTAAGTGGGAAACGATGTGGGAAGGCTTAGACAGCTAGGATGTTGGCTTAGAAGCAGCCATCATTTAAAGAAAGCGTAATAGCTCACTAGTCGAGTCGGCCTGCGCGGAAGATGTAACGGGGCTAAGCTATACACCGAAGCTGCGGCAATAACTTTTAGTTATTGGGTAGGGGAGCGTTCTGTAAGCCGTTGAAGGTGAGCTGTAAGGCTTGCTGGAGGTATCAGAAGTGCGAATGCTGACATGAGTAACGATAAAGGGGGTGAAAAACCTCCTCGCCGGAAGACCAAGGGTTCCTGTCCAACGTTAATCGGGGCAGGGTAAGTCGACCCCTAAGGCGAGGCCGAAAGGCGTAGTCGATGGGAAACGGGTTAATATTCCCGTACTTCTTACAATTGCGATGGGGGGACGGAGAAGGCTAGGTGGGCCTGGCGATGGTTGTCCAGGTTCAAGTGCGTAGGCTTAAGAGTTAGGTAAATCCGGCTCTTTTTAAGGCTGAGACACGACGTCGAGCTACTACGGTAGTGAAGTCATTGATGCCATGCTTCCAGGAAAAGCCTCTAAGCTTCAGATTGTAAGGAATCGTACCCCAAACCGACACAGGTGGTCGGGTAGAGAATACCAAGGCGCTTGAGAGAACTCGGGTGAAGGAACTAGGCAAAATGGTACCGTAACTTCGGGAGAAGGTACGCTCCTCGCGGTGAAGTCCCTTGCGGATGGAGCTATGGGGAGTCGCAGATACCAGGTGGCTGCAACTGTTTATTAAAAACACAGCACTGTGCAAAATCGTAAGATGACGTATACGGTGTGACGCCTGCCCGGTGCCGGAAGGTTAATTGATGGGGTTAGACTTAGGTCGAAGCTCTTGATCGAAGCCCCGGTAAACGGCGGCCGTAACTATAACGGTCCTAAGGTAGCGAAATTCCTTGTCGGGTAAGTTCCGACCTGCACGAATGGCGTAATGATGGCCACGCTGTCTCCACCCGAGACTCAGTGAAATTGAAATCGCTGTGAAGATGCAGTGTACCCGCGGCTAGACGGAAAGACCCCGTGAACCTTTACTACAGCTTGGCACTGAACATTGAGCCTACATGTGTAGGATAGGTGGGAGGCTTTGAAACTAGTACGCCAGTATTAGTGGAGCCATCCTTGAAATACCACCCTTGTATGTTTGATGTTCTAACTTAGACCCCTAATCGGGGTTGAGGACAGTGCCTGGTGGGTAGTTTGACTGGGGCGGTCTCCTCCCAAAGAGTAACGGAGGAGCACGAAGGTGGGCTAATCACGGTTGGACATCGTGAGGTTAGTGCAATGGCATAAGCCCGCTTGACTGCGAGAATGACAATTCGAGCAGGTGCGAAAGCAGGTCATAGTGATCCGGTGGTTCTGTATGGAAGGGCCATCGCTCAACGGATAAAAGGTACTCCGGGGATAACAGGCTGATACCGCCCAAGAGTTCATATCGACGGCGGTGTTTGGCACCTCGATGTCGGCTCATCACATCCTGGGGCTGAAGTCGGTCCCAAGGGTATGGCTGTTCGCCATTTAAAGTGGTACGCGAGCTGGGTTTAGAACGTCGTGAGACAGTTCGGTCCCTATCTGCCGTGGGCGTTGGAAGATTGAAGGGGGCTGCTCCTAGTACGAGAGGACCGGAGTGGACGAACCTCTGGTGTTCGGGTTGTGTCGCCAGACGCATTGCCCGGTAGCTAAGTTCGGAATCGATAACCGCTGAAAGCATCTAAGCGGGAAGCGAGCCCTGAGATGAGTCTTCCCTGATACTTTAAGTATCCTTAAGGGTTGTTCGAGACTAGAACGTTGATAGGCAGGGTGTGTAAGCGTTGTGAGGCGTTGAGCTAACCTGTACTAATTGCCCGTGAGGCTTAACCATACAACACCCAAAGGGTTTTGATGGACTCAAGACAAGAACATGAATGTGTAGAGAGCACAAACAGCTTTCCGAATATTTTGGCTTTTAGCTTTTTTAAAAAGCTGAAAACCAAAGCAAGAATTTGCTTGGCGACCATAGCGATTTGGACCCACCTGATTTCCATGCCGAACTCAGAAGTGAAACGAATTAGCGCCGATGGTAGTGTGGGGCTTCCCCATGTGAGAGTAGGACATCGCCAGGCTTTGAACATTATCTGTTTAAAGTGCTCTAGAGATAAGACTTTAAATGGACCACTGCGGAGTGGTAGTTCAGTTGGTTAGAATACCGGCCTGTCACGCCGGGGGTCGCGGGTTCGAGTCCCGTCCACTCCGCCATTTATATTAAGCCTCAGTCGAAAGTCTGAGGCTTTTTTGCATTTCAGAGGCGAGATCACTGCGTTGCGAGAGGCGAGAATCGAGGGGGCGGGGTTCGAGTACGCTAGCGCTTCAAGGTGCGAGTAGTTTTCGTTTGACTGGCTCCTCAATAAGCAAACCAGGTTTACGATTGGTCAATATTTCTCCCTCTCAAGCTCAATGCTCTACTTTTTCTTTGAGTCAGTTCTCTTTTTTCATCTTTTATACCAATCTAAGTAAAAATATGATCTAATTGAGGCTGTTACTTTTACGTGAAAATGGATGCTATGGACAGCCTCGATAATATTGATTTTAAAAAGCTCGCTAGCCAACAAAAATCTATCCAGATGAAGATGCGATTACTCGCACTGGCCCATTTCAAAGACGGTCATTCTCGTACCCAAATCGCCAAGTTTCTTAAAGTCAGTAGAACCAGCGTAAACAAGTGGGTACAAACATTCCTTGAGGAAGGGCTTGAAGGACTGCAAGAAAAACCGAGAACGGGTCGTCCCGCTTTTCTCAACGCTCAACAACGAGAGCAGTTAAGTCAGTTCATAAAATCTCGAGCAGAAGACTCATCTGGCGGTAGATTAACAGGGGCTGATATACATGCCTATATCGTGAAAGAGTTTGGTAAACACTACCACCCCGATTCTATCTACTACTTGCTTAATCATATGGGCTTCTCTTGGATAACTTCACGCTCCAAACACCCTCGTCAATCGCAACAAGTCCAAAACGATTTTAAAAAAATTCCAAATTGAAACGATCCTTAAGATCCCAGGCCATATGGGGCTCAATAGCGTCGATGTCTGGTTTCAAGATGAAGCGAGGTTTGGTCAACAAAATACCACAACTCGCCTTTGGACTCGGCGAGGTTCGAGACCGAGAGCGGTAAAACAGCAGCAATTTGAATATGCGTATTTGTTTGGCTCAGTGTGCCCCGCTAGAGGGATCGGAGAAGCTATGGTTGTTCCATGGGTCAATAAAGAGATCATGATTGAACATCTCAAGCAGATCTCAACGGTTACTGAGAAAGGTCGTCACGCGGTGGTCATCATGGACGGTGCCGGTTGGCATACCAATGATATTGCACAAGAGTTCAATAATATCAGCATCATCAAACTGCCACCCTATTCACCGGAGCTAAACCCAATAGAACAAGTGTGGAGCTGGCTCAGACAGCATTACCTTGCCAACCAGAGCTTCATCGATTACCACGATATCGTGTCGAAAGTGTGCAAGGCATGGAATCGATTCTTTGACAGTACAGATAGGGTAACTAATATGTGCAAGAGAGAATGGATTAGCCTGATTAGTTAATTTTCCAGATTGGTATGATTTGGCTTCTCAATGAGCAAACCAAGTATACGATTGGTCAATGCACCTCCCTGTTGAGCTGAATGATCTACATTTTCTTTGATTCATTTCTCGGTTTTTGTCTTTCACCTCTTTGCTTTCATTGTTTTGTGATCTTTCCCTAGTCCTTTAAGCCAAAAAACGTCTACCAATGGAAACTTGATTTCTATCTACTAGGTTTATTTAGTACGTTGTTAAACAAGGAGTCAGAAATGCCTGAGATTAAGCAAGAAATTCCACATCGTGTGACGGTTTATCATGACAGTCCGGAGCAGGAGAAAGAGCTTAAAAATGCGATGTTGCCGGAAAAACCACGTTACTTCATGGGGAACCCAACATATAAGGGTGAGAGCTTAGAAGAGTTTAAAGACCGTTTAGATTCTATTGGAATGTCGCTAGACAAGTAGTTTAGTAACAACTATTCGAGATTAAAAAGCCCCGCTAGGTAGTGGGGCTTTTTCGATTTAAGGGAGAAAGGAAGCATTATACTAATCTGGAAAATTAGCTGATCAGGTCAATCCATTCTCTTGCGCATATTTGGGTAATACCAATCTGGAAACTTAACTGATCAGGTTAATCCATTCTCATGTTTCTTTTGCTATTGTAGACTTAACTGTGTCCATTTGGCCATTGCAAATTGCCGAACGAGCAAAGTACCAATCTGGCAGCTCATTGAAGCAGCGAATACACGCGGTGCGCCTGCCTGATTGCAATTAGATATTTTGATTATGCCACTGAATAGACCAATTTAGGCAACAAGCCCTGTTCAGGTAACTTGCATATGCACAGTACCTTCGGGCAGCTGGATGCAGACTTCAGAACTCCAAGTTTAGATTACATTGACTTAATCAAAGCTAGCCGTCAGCTGAGTAAACCTCCAGCTGCCGGACAGCTATAACTTCTCTATGCGATTTTTAACCTGTTGTCGTCTAACCAAGACGATCACAGTAAAAACAGGGCATTTTCTAGCGGAGGATGGCCAATGGCAGTGCACGCCTTTTTTTGATGTCAGTTATAATTCGCATCCAATTTACAAAGACGGTACCGTAATTGGCGGTTATGGTAAAGCGCCGCCGCGTAAGGTAACGCAAAAACTAGCAGCATGTGCTGGATATGGGGTTTGGCATGATTCAAGGCTAGTTATTGATTAAGTAGCACAAGCAATCAGCCTATTTACTTATCTCGCAGAGCAACAAGGGATCAGCAAAACAAAAGTAGCTGCGATAACTAAAACACTGGATTAGCGCAAACAAAAAAATGCTGTGCTTTTTCTACAACAATAAGGAGAAGCTGCAATGAAACTCGGTCGAAACGATCCTTGCCATTGTGGTAGTGGTAAAAAATTCAAACGTTGTTGTATGAGCAACGCTTCCAAGCAACACGCCCAAGTCTTCGATGATGTCGAAGCCATGCTGGTAATGAACCCAAATTTAAGTCTTGATGAACTGAACGCAGCTTTACAACACGAAGTTCAGGAGCGCAATAATCAACGTCATCCTG
The DNA here is from genome assembly GCF_055391395.1 of Vibrio sabulosilitoris. Lineage (NCBI taxonomy): Bacteria > Pseudomonadati > Pseudomonadota > Gammaproteobacteria > Vibrionales > Vibrionaceae > Vibrio > Vibrio sabulosilitoris. The sequence goes on along the minus strand of NZ_AP029599.1, from coordinate 226,418 downwards.
ACTTTTGTGGCATGACACCAACGCAAATGGCCAATTGGCTTTATGAGCCTTTTGGACAATTACAGTGGGTGACAATCAGCACTCCAGACGATCTTTCTGCTAGTCCGGTGATGCGTTATCTTGCCTTAATTCTTGATGAGGCCATGGCACAAGAAGGCTCATTCAGAGCCACGAGTAAAGGCAACTTACCAGCTAAGTTGGTTAAACAGGCCAGTGAGTTATTGCCTGAATTTGCCGTTGCTCAATTCGAATGTGATATAAGTCTCAGCGAGTTTGCAGGCAGCAACGAGGACAAGTTTAATGCCTTGCACTACACCCGAGTGCTTGCTGAAATTAGTGGCATTATTTATCGACGTAGCGGTCGCTACCATGTGAAAAAATCAGCGCAAAAACAGTATCAGGCTTTAGGTATCCAGGCGTTTTTTAAACCTATGTTAGAGGCCGCTATCAGCAAGTATAACTGGGGCTATTTGGATGGTTTTGAGTTTGATGTCGACTTGCGAACCTTTTGGCTATTTATGATGTGGCGCATTCAAGGCCACAACAGTATGGATCAGCTTATTAAAGAGGTGATGACAGCTTTCCCCGATTTATTGCTGGCATTCCCAAAGGATGATTACTTCTCGCCAGAAAGAAACTTAAGCATGCTCATCGAATCTCGATTTATTGAGCGATTTTTGCAGTTTTGGGGATTTATGACCATAGACCCAAGACGTTATATAAACGCTGAACCCGTCGCCAGAGAGGTTCAGTTACAGCCTTTGTTAAAACAAACTTTTCAATTCACAATAAACACATAGTCAGGTCATCGTGAGCGAATATCAATACTATAGATTCGAGCGGCTGGATGGTTGTTTAGATTCTAAAGCGCGCCAATCACTTAGGGCCACTTCAAGTCGTGCCGAGATCAACGCTACGTCCTTTCAGGTGTCTTACACCTACAGTGACATAAAGGCGGAACCATCCGAGTTGATGCTAAAGCACTTCGACATCGGTTTCTATTATGCTAATTGGGGTTCAATCAATGTTTACATCAAGCTACCCGCTGGAACGCTCCCCGATGCGTTACTTGGCTTTTCAAGTGACGAGCTTCATGTGTCTCAAAGCGATGAGCGCCAGTTGCTGATTTTTTCTCTTGAGGAATATTACGAATATTTTGACGATGAACATGCTGACAATTTTTTCCAGCATTTAGCTGTTTTACGCAGCGAGTTAATCCAAGGGAATTGGCGTCTGGTGTACTTTATGTGGCTCAAAGCCGCTGATTGTAATGACGAACTTGAGGAAATACCTTTAATTCAATTTGATTTTGAGCACCTCAGTGAAGAGGTGCAGGCGTTTGCGACGCTGTATGATATTCCTTTAGCATTGGCTAGGGCATTAGCTTTGGTGCTGAACGAACATCCAAGTCACCAAGCCAAACAAATCCAGTTTCAATTTGATGCGTGGCTCCATAATCTCTCAGAAGCAGAGAAAGACACGCTATTACGCGCTCTGTTTGAGCAAGGCCAGTTGACCCGTCATCAAGCCTTAGCACTGATGCGAAAAGAACCAGCCAAAAAAGACGAGCCCTATCAGTATTGGTTAACGCCCGACCTGATTTCCCCTTTCATCGAACAAGCGCAAAGCCAGTTACAACAAGAGCAAGCCGCAGCGCTCGCAAAGAAATTAGCGATTGAAAAAGCGGAAAGAGACAAAATGTTGGCGGATATCTATAACCAGCGTGAGCACTACTGGAAACAGGCACAAGCCCAAGCCAAACGAACTTGCGCCAGTGGGTATGATACAGCATCACGTTATTTGCATCAGTTATCTGAAGCTTATCAGTTTAAAAACGATATGGTGGCATTTGAACATAGTTTTAAGCGCTTTGTTGTGGCGAACAATAGCCGCAAAGCGCTGTTAAGTCGGTTAAGTGATTTGCGTTAAACGATGAGAATAAAAGCCGACCAAATGATGTTAGTAAAAAGTTGGTTTAGGTTTGATTGAAAAGTTGTGAGCCCACCAAAAGGTCTTCAGGCTGCTGCCGACGAAGTAACTTTGTGCAGATCTCTGACTGGTGTATTTCTCCGTACAGTAAAATGCATGGACGAGCAATAAATGTGTGATGTGGTGGATTATGGTGTTCAGGGGCACTCATCATCGCCTTAGATAACGCGCAACCTAAGTCTAAAAGAAGGATATTAATCCATTATATGTATAAAAAAGCCCGTAAATACGGACTCTTATGTAGTATTGCGCACGGGCTGAAATCTAGAAAAACATCATTCTATGTTTTGGATCTGCTCGCGCATCTGCTCGATAAGGACTTTAAGCTCTACACCTGATGCCGTGATATCTGTGCTGATAGACTTAGAGGCGAGGGTGTTCGATTCACGGTTGAATTCCTGCATCATAAAGTCGAGACGACGACCTACAGCGCCACCTTTCTTTAGGATATTTGTGGCTTCTTTGACGTGTGAATCAAGACGATCCAACTCTTCTGCCACGTCTGACTTTTGTGCCAACAAGATAAGCTCTTGCTCTACACGGCTTGGCTCTAGCTCAACCTTGGCATCTTCAAACTTGTTGAGTAGACGTTCGCGCTGCCAGTCGAGAATTTCAGGCATACGTGCACGGACTTTGGTCACTTCTGCAGTGATTGCCTCAAGGCGCTGATCAATCAGTGCCTTCATGTTTTCACCCTCACGACCGCGAGCTTCAATGAACTCACTTAATGCCTCGTCAAAGGCGCTAAGCAGGGTGGTATTGATTGCATCCATATCTTGCTCTGGCGTTTCCATTACACCCGGCCACTGCATGACTTGGAATGGGTTAAGGCGGGTTGATTCACCGGTAATCCCCATAATTTGATTGGCAGCGTCAACGACTTGTTTTGCTAGCGTTTCGTTGATAGTTAGCTCACCCTTCGCCGCTGGGTTTGCCTCAAAACGCAGTGCACATTCCACTTTACCGCGCGCCAGACGTTTACGGAATCGCTCACGCAATACCGGCTCAAGGCCGCGAAACTGCTCAGGCATACGGAAGTAAGTTTCTAGGTAGCGTTGATTCACACTGCGGATTTCCCAAATCGCGCTACCCCAATCGCCTTTCACCTCTTTACGGGCGTAGGCTGTCATACTGAAGATCATCGAATTTTCCTATTTAATCTTTTGAAAATTAACAGCGCAATACTAGCACATCCTGATTAGAAGCGTTGACCACTGTGATAGGTCAATTGCATATTCCGCAATCTGTTAGCGAATTGGCTGTGATTCCGCTATAATCCGCACCAATTAAACCCACACCTCACTCGATAAGGTATTAGTCCATGCGTCCAAACGATCGTGCTAAAGATCAAGTTCGTCCTATTAAGATTACTCGCAACTACACCGCTTACGCGGAAGGCTCAGTTTTAGTTGAATTTGGTAACACGAAAGTACTTTGTAATGCGACCGTTGAGGAAAATGTGCCTCGCTGGCTAAAAGGTCAGGGCAAAGGTTGGGTGACTGCTGAATATGGCATGCTACCTCGCGCTACCCATTCTCGCACACGTCGAGAAGCTGCAAGTGGTAAGCAAGGTGGACGTACAATGGAAATTCAACGCCTTATCGCGCGCAGCTTGCGAGCGGTTGTTGATCTAAAAGCAATGGGCGAAATCATGGTCACTGTTGACTGTGATGTGATTCAAGCTGATGGCGGCACGCGTACGGCCTCTATCTCTGGTGCTAGCGTCGCAATGGCGGATGCATTCCAACACCTAGTCGAGAGTGGCAAACTTAAAGCTAACCCGATGAAAGGACATGTTGCCGCAGTTTCTGTCGGTATTTTGGGTGAAAATGTTCTTTGTGACCTAGAGTACGTTGAGGACTCTGCTGCAGATACCGATATGAATGTGGTGATGACTGAAGCAGGCAAGATGATTGAGATCCAGGGTACAGCAGAAGGCGAACCGTTTAGCCATGAAGAGCTAATGGAGCTATTAGCCTCTGCAAAGAAAGGTATTACTGAGATTGTTGCGGCTCAAAAAGCGGCACTTGCTGACTAATTCTTATAGCTCCCGTTATGGGGGCTATTTTTTTATCTCAAACGTCGTCTTTACTGCTGTTTGAGAGATTTGTAACCCGGTTAGTCTCCCTCGGACTAACAACGATCTATTTAGAGAGAAACCAATGAAAGCATACCAGCGTGAGTTTATTGAATTTGCACTAGAGAAAGAAGTTTTGAAGTTTGGCGAGTTTACGCTGAAGTCTGGCCGTAAGAGCCCATATTTCTTCAACGCTGGCTTGTTTAACGCTGGTCGTGACCTTGCACGTCTAGGTCGCTTCTACGCAGCGGCACTGGCGGATTCAGGTATTGATTATGATGTACTATTCGGCCCTGCGTACAAAGGTATCCCAATTGCTACAACTACGGCAGTTGCACTAGCAGACCATCACGACACTGACACTCCTTACTGCTTTAACCGTAAAGAAGCCAAAGATCACGGCGAAGGCGGTAACCTAGTCGGTAGTGCACTTGAAGGGCGCATTATGCTGGTCGATGATGTGATCACAGCGGGTACGGCAATCCGTGAGTCGATGGAAATTATCAAGGCTAACGGCGCTGACCTAGCGGGCGTACTTGTGGCTATCGACCGTCAAGAGAAGGGTAAGGGTGAGCTTTCTGCTATCCAAGAGGTCGAGCGTGACTTTGGATGTGCGGTTATCTCGATTGTAAGCCTGACAGATTTGATCACCTTCCTTGAAGAGAAGGGTGACAATACTGAGCATCTTGAGGCTGTAAAATCTTACCGCGCTGAGTACGGCATCTAAGCTGAATTCAAATGACTAACAAAAAAAGGTATCCGATTGGATACCTTTTTTTGTTTGAGCTGCTTACTGATAACGAATACCTTTGCGCGTGTTGGCATCAGGCATTGTTTTAAAGCGCTTGTGCAGCCACATCCATTGTGAAGGCGCACGCATGATGAGCATTTCTACGTACTTGTTCATATAGGCTGCTGCCGCCTTCATATCTTTTTGCGGATAATCTTGCTCAATAGACTGATCGGCAATCAGTTCATATTGGCCGTCGGCATTACGAAAGCCTGAGCCAGGGACAATAGCGCAATTGCTGGTATAAGCCAGAATGCTCGTGCCGGTGGTAGTGCAGGCATCCTCAACGGCAAAGAATGGCACAAACTCCGATTTGTTGCGCCCGTAGTCATGATCTGGCAAGTAGAAGAGTCGCCCACCTTGGCGAAGTACTTTGATCATAAACTTAAGGTCTTTGCGGTCGATGAGCTTATTGCTATTGTGCGTACGTCCCCAGTACTGAATAAAGTTGTACGCCGGGTTATCATGTGGACGGAATGCCCCATAGCCGGGCACGCCGAGCACTGCAAATGCCCTAGCCGTGATCTCAAGGTTGAGGGCATGCACACAGCATAACAGTACGCCTCTACCATTCTGGGCGTGATCGCGCACTACGGAGATATCTCTCTCTACCAGCAAGCGCTTAAAACGCCAAGTTGGCCAAAACCACGTTACACCCGTTTCAATCAACGCAAGGCCGGTATTCGCGAAGTTATCTCGAACCAGCTCATCGCGCTCTGTTTGCGGCATATCGGGAAAGGCAAGCTCAAGATTGCGATTGGCAACAGCGACACGCCCTTGACCAAAACGCATACCGATACGCCCCACCGTGCGACCCAACTTGAGCAGCAAAGGGTAGGGCAGAATATTCACCAGAATCGCCAGTGAACCAAAACCAAGCCAAACTCCCCAGTTCTTGGGGTGCAAAAGCTTAAGGCTAAATTGTGGGGCAGGATATTTGCTTTTTTCCATACGATTTATTTAATCTGGGCGCAAAGCAGCGACCAATACTCTTCGAAGTTTTCAGTTGGCTGATATTTGAAGTCTGAGCGCACGAAGCGATTGAGACTGCCCTCGACTTGACCGAGCAGTTGTGCGGCCAAGATCTTCTCATCTACTGGGAATGACTTATTCTCTCGCAGCTTTCTCTCACGCAGAATCTGACGCAGTGAAGTCTCGATACGCTCAAACAGCTGATTGATACGATCGCGTAGTCGCTCGTTCTCAAACATTAGTGCATGGCCTGACAGAATTCGAGTTAGGCCAGGATTGCGCTCAGAAAAAACCAAGATCAGCTGCATCACCATACGGATACGCATCAGGGTATCTTTCTCTTCATCAAGGATACGGTTGATGCGCGACATCAGCGACTCCTCGATAAACTCGATCAGGCCCTCAAACATACGCGCCTTGCTTGGAAAGTGGCGATAAAGCGCCGCTTCCGATACGCCAACCTGCTTGGCTAACTTGGCGGTTGTGATTCGAGACGCACCGTCGGCCGACTCGAGCATTTGTGCCAAGGCTTGGAGTATTTCTTCTTTACGGTTACTTTTTTTGGTCCCAGCCATGCAAGTATTCCTTTTACTGCTTAATGAGGTTTATAGTTTTTTAGCGATAAGAGTCAAAATCTCGCTCGCAATACGCTCTTTTGACGCAAGGGTTAGTGACTGCTTACCCTCGCTTGAGAACACGGTAATCGCGTTGTCGTCACTGTTAAAGCCCTGGCCTGCGATAGAGACATCGTTGGCACAAATCATATCGAGTTTTTTTCGCTCTAGCTTGCTTTGTGCGTAGGACTCTACGTCTTGTGTCTCAGCTGCAAAGCCCACCGTAAATGGTCGGTGGTTTTCTAGATGAGCGACACTCGCAATGATGTCTGGGTTTTTCACCATGCTAATAGCTATATCGTCCTGACCATCGACTTTCTTTAGTTTATTCTCGGCAACGGTTTGAGGGCGATAGTCTGCAACCGCTGCGCAGCCAATAAAGATATCAGATTCAGGTGCTTGCGCTAGTGATGCGTCATACATTTGCTGAGCGCTTTCAACATTTATTCGGCGCACACCTGCTGGAGTAGACAGGGAGACAGGACCTGAGATCAGGGTGACCTTAGCGCCAAGCTGGTGCGCCGCTTTTGCCAGGGCAAAGCCCATTTTACCCGAGCTGTGGTTAGAGATATAACGCACAGGGTCAATCGCTTCACGGGTTGGCCCTGCTGTGATAGTGACAGATTTACCCTCGAGTAGCTTCGGGGCAAAGAATGCTTCACAGTGAGCGACGAGCTCCATAGGATCAAGCATACGGCCCATGCCGACATCACCACACGCTTGCTCACCGGCAGCAGGTCCCCAAATTATGGCGCCACGACGGGCCATGGTCGCGATGTTTTCTTGAGTCGCAACATTGCTATACATTTGCTGATTCATCGCTGGAGCAATCGCAACAGGCGCCTCTGTGGCGAGAACTAGTGTGGTGAGTAAGTCATTACCCATGCCTGCCGACATGCGTGCGATCAAATCAGCGGTTGCTGGAGCAAGCAGGACCAGATCAGCCCACTTGGCCAGCTCAATGTGTCCCATCGATGCTTCCGCAGCAGGGTCAAATAGGCTGTCAGAGACAGGTCGGCCTGATACGGCTTGTAGCGTCAGTGGCGTGATAAACTCTTTGGCCGCGTTGGTCATCACAACTTGAACTTGGGCGCCTCGCTCGCTGAGGCGTCGGGTGAGCTCAGCACATTTATAAGCGGCGATACCACCACTAATGCCAAGCAGGATATTTTTACCAGCTAGTGTCGACATAATGAGTAATTCCTTTAAATTTCTGGGCGCTAAGATAGCACTTTTGTCATTGCAGTGCCTAGCTTCCGTCAGTAGTTCGTTAAGCGAAGCGAGTCGGATTTGCTCTAACTCAATAAACAATGGATTAAACTGGGCCGTGTGAGCTGAGTTATAAAATGGGCTTAATTGTTCATCGGCTGGCAACCGAGTCACTAGACTCTTACTCACTGATAACCGTGCTTGGGGATCCTCCTATTCTACCTAAAGAGTCGATGCCAAGGGAAAAACTCCTATCCCACGGGCCTAGCGCGCTTACCGATGCCGAGCTGCTGGCTATTTTCCTGCGCACTGGCACCTCGGGTGTTGGCGTGCTCGAGCTCGCCGATAGAGTGCTCAAAGACTTTGGGTCTCTAAGGGCCTTATTTGCTGCTAGCGAGCCGAGTTTTTGTCAACACAAAGGGCTTGGGCAAGCAAAGTATGTTCAGTTGCAGGCAGTGCTAGAGATGACCCAGCGCTACCTGGCAGAGACTCTGCAACGTGGCGAGGCGTTAACCAGCCCAGTACAAACCAAGCTGTATCTGTCGGGGTTGTTGCGCGACCGAACGCGAGAAGCGTTTGTCGTGCTGTTTCTCGATAATCAGCACCGAGTGATCTGTGATGAGGTGATGTTTGAGGGCACCATTGATGCGGCGAGCGTTTATCCTAGAGAGGTGGTGAAGCGAGCGCTTCACCACAATGCTGCCGCCTTAATACTGGCTCATAACCACCCATCGGGTGTGGCTGAGCCAAGCCAAGCAGACCGCCGTTTAACCAGGCGCTTGGTCGAGGCACTCTTGCTGGTTGATATTCGTATTCTGGATCACTTTGTTATTGGTGATGGCGAGGTGACCTCGTTTGCCGAGCGTGGCTGGATCTAATTGCCTTTTTGCATCTCGGCCCACCAGGCCTTGTCAGCGACAATCTGACCTTCGTCATCCAGTGGCGGGTAAGCTAAGCCTTTACGCTTGGCCACTTTGGCCAATACTGGGTGGCCGCGCTCAAACAAGGTGCGATGAATGGTTTCTTCAGGTACCGAGCTGTGCTCATTATTATACATACCAGCCGCTTCACGTTGACGTTGCGCTTCATAAAGAATCACCGCGCTGGCGACAGAAACATTAAGCGACTGAACCATACCTACCATAGGAATGATGATGTCCTGATCGGCGAGCTGTTTTGCTTGCTCAGAGGCGCCAAATTTCTCACCACCAAGAATAATGGCAGTTGGCTTGGTGTAGTCAATCTCGCGAAAGTCTACTGCGGTTTCAGACAGGTTGGTAACCAAAACCTGCATCCCTTGTTCTTTGAGGCTTTTAATCGCCTCTGCCGTGCAGTTGTGCGTCTCAACTTCTACCCAGTTACGAGCTCCTGCCGAGGTGTGGGTCAGGGTGCGCATTTTCTCATCAGGCCAAACCGCATGAACTTTGTGCAGGCCTGTTGCATCTGCAGTACGGATTACGGCAGACACGTTGTTGGGCTTATGGACTTCTTCAAGGCACACCGTGAGATCGGTTTGACGTTGCTTAAAGACTTGCTGGATTTTTTGATAGCGTTCAGGATTCATAGTACTTGCAGATCAGTTGCGAGGGGAGAAACAACAGAGCAGCGTGACCGCTGCTCTGATTTAGTTAGTGTTTTCTTCGACGAACTCTTAGTGCGTCAGGCATAACGCGAATTCGTTTCATAATACTGGCGAGATGCACGCGATCTTTGGTCGTGAGCAGAACAGTAACAGTATAGAGTCGACCATCGCGCTCTTCGGTTGAGAGACCGTGGATGTTTGACCCTGTCTTAGAGATCACGTTGGTAAGCTCAGCTAAAGCGCCTTGACGATTTTGCATATCGATTTGCAGCTCAGAGATGAACTCTTGGTCATAATCTTCAGACCAATCGACGGCCATATACTTATCTGGCTCACGCTGATAGCCGCGAACGTTTGGACAGGTCTCGCGATGGACAACTAAGCCTCGTCCGGGTGAGACGTGAGCGATAATGTGATCATCCGGGATCGGGTGACAGCAGTTGGCAAACGTCAGTAGGATCCCCTCTGCACCACGTATCGGCAGCTTCTTGTTGGTATCTGAAGGCAAAGAGCTGGTGGTCGTCAGCTCATCGGTGTCACCGAGTAGGCGACGGGCAATGACGATACTCATTAGTTCGCCAAGGCCGATGGCTGCCAGCAGATCATCCACCGTTTCTAGGCGCAGGTCAGTAAGCACTCCTTGAACATTATCCGGGTAGATAGAGTCAATCGAGTGGCGACCCAGTGCGTGATTGAGCAGGCGACGGCCAAGGCTAACTGACTCTTCGCGGCGCATGGTTTTGAGAACCTGACGGATCTTCGTACGCGCACGTGATGTCACAACATAGTTGAGCCAAGCGGCGTTAGGTCTTGCTCCTGGGGCACTAATGATCTCGACGGTTTGACCGTTTTTCAGTGCCTTACTCAGCGGATACGGGTGACGGTCAACGCGTGCACCCACACAGGAGTTACCGACATCGGTATGTACAGCGTAGGCAAAGTCGACAGCAGTTGCGCCAAGAGGTAGTTCAACAATACGTCCTTTTGGTGTGAAGACGTAGATCTCATCTGGGAACAGATCCGATTTTACGTTTTCAATGAACTCAAACGAGTTACCAGCGCTTTGCTGTAGCTCGAGGAGGCTCTGCATCCAGCGTTGGGCTTTGACTTGCGCCGTGGTGCCGGAGCGATCGCCTTTGTCTTTGTACGACCAGTGTGCAGCCACACCTTTATCCGCCATTTGATCCATATCCTCAGTACGGATCTGTACCTCAACAGGCACCCCATGAGGCCCTACCATCGAGGTATGCAGCGATTGATAGCCATTGGCTTTTGGCACCGCGATGTAGTCTTTCATTCGGCTTGGGCGCGGCTTGTACAGGCTGTGGACCTGGCCAAGGACTCGATAGCAATCATCGGCAGAAGTGACAACCACACGAAACGCATAGATGTCCATAATCGTATGAAAGCGCTGCTCTTTGGTTTTCATCTTGTTGTAGATGGAGAACAGGTTTTTTTCTCGACCAAAGACATGAGCGGTTACGCCAAATTCACTCAGGCGGCCCTCGATCTCGCTGTGGATACGCTGGATCATCTCTTTACGGTTGCCACGCGCGGTCTTGACCACGGCTTTGAGCACGCGATAACGATTTGGGTAAAGCGCTTCAAAACCCAGCTCTTCGAGCTCAGTTTTGATGTTGTGGATACCGAGGCGGTGTGCCAGAGGAGAGTATATCTCAAGCGTCTCACGCGCGATGCGGCGCTTTTTATCTGGGCGCAGGGCGCCAAGCGTGCGCATATTGTGCGTACGGTCAGCCAGCTTGATCAGGATAACGCGGATGTCTTGCACCATGGCAAGCACCATCTTACGAAAGTTTTCAGCCTGAGCTTCTTTTCGATCGCGGAATTTGAGTTTATCGAGTTTGGAAACACCATCAACCAATTCAGCAACGGCGTTACCAAATTGTGCCTCAAGTTCTTCCTTGGTGACATCACAGTCTTCGATGACGTCGTGCAGCAGGGCTGCTTGCAAGGTCTCGATATCGAGGCGCATCTCGGCCAAGATACGAGCGACGGCAACAGGGTGAATGATGTACGGTTCACCGCTAGAGCGGGTTTGCCCTTCATGGGCATCACGCGCTACCACATAAGATTGACGCAGAGCCTCAATTTGAGGCTCTGTTAGGTATTCTTGGGCAACGTCTTTGAGGCTATCAAAAAGATACAAATTATGGGCCCGACTGGTTTTACTTACTGAAAGAGGGGTTCAGTAGTGCAGATTAACGGCTGTGAGCAATGCTGCTTACGGCGGCTAGTTCTGCTGCTTCTTGTTCTTGTTGCTCTTGACGCTCACGTGCATCCAGAACTTCTTTAGTGATAAGACCCTCTTCGATTTCGCGTAGAGCGATAACCGTTGTCTTATCATTCTCTTCTGGCACTAGTGCATCTTTACCACCAGTTTGCATTTGACGAGCGCGGCGAGCCGCAATAAGAACTAAGTCGAAACGGTTACCAACTTTTTCAACAGCGTCTTGAACAGTTACGCGTGCCATGAGAACTCCAAAATAGTTAACTAAAATTTAGTGTGACGAGAAATTATACAAGCATCAAAAGGATCTTGCTAGAGGAAATATAGACTTAGTCGGCCAATAGCGCGTCAAGCATGCCTTTGTATTTTGCAGCTTGCTTATCGTGCTGCAAACGTTCAGCACGAATGATGGCTTTAAAGTCCATTAACGCGGTATCAAAATCGTCGTTCACAATGACGTAATCATATTCATTGTAGTGTGAGATTTCTGATTTCGCTTCAGCCATACGCTTAGCGATCACGGCATCACTGTCTTGACCACGGGTGTTTAGGCGGCGCTCTAACTCACCATTCGATGGTGGCAGGATAAAGATGCTTTTCGCTTGTGGCATCTGTTCGCGGATTTGACGCGCGCCTTGCCAGTCGATGTCAAGGAAGACATCAATGCCTTTATCCAGATTCTCTTCAATCCAGATGCGTGATGTGCCGTAGTAGTTACCGAACACCTCGGCATACTCCAAGAACACACTCTGCTCGATAAGCTCTTCGAAGTGTTCTTTTTGCACGAAGTGGTAGTGCACACCATCTTCTTCACCTGGACGCATACCGCGAGTCGTGTGAGAAACCGATACCTTCATCGCATAAGTTGGGTTGGTTTCAAGCATCGCTGAAATTAGGCTCGATTTACCTGCGCCGCTCGGTGCAGAAACAATATAAAGAGTACCTTTGGCCATGGACATCTTCTCGCTCTGATTAGTCAAGGTGTTCAGCAACCGAAATTACTGAGATAAAGATAGCATACAGCCTGATAACTGACTGAAGCCGTAGGCTAAAAAATGGACGCGAAGGGTAGCATAGGTTGGCGCAGATTCACAAGTGAAGATCCGATGGCTTACAACCAGCGAGTTATAGCACGAACAAAGCCCAGCAAACGATTGCTTAAATTTCAGTGGTTTGATTTTTATCGTGTTTTTTTATTGTCATCAAACTGCAAAAGTTGTTGAATTTTTGCTCTATCTCGATAAAATTCGCGACTAAATTCTATCGCGTTGTATATGTCAGATGAGTTGGATCTGACGTTTCTACCACTGGGCCTACCCTGGTGACTACGACTGGCACAGCATGGCGGCATATAGGGCGCGATACCACATCAACTTAATAACATAGGTTTTATTGTGAGTCTCGAATCTGCTGCAAAGCCCACTCCCTCTTCATTTCTCGATACCAGATTCAAGCTGTCTGAGCGTAAGACAACTATAGGTACCGAGATCTACGCAGGTTTCATTACCTTTTTGGCAATGAGCTACATTCTAGCGGTCAACCCTGCAATCCTTGGCGATATCCCTGGCATGGACCGTGGTGCCGTGTTCACGGCAACCGCACTGGCGGCGGCACTGGCAACCCTAATTATGGGCTTGTTCGGCAACTACCCTGTGATGTTGGCACCGGGTATGAGTATGAACGGCTTCTTTAAAGGCATGCTGTTCAGTGGCTCTGTGGCGCTGGTATGGCATGAAGCCTTATTCGGTATTTTCCTCTCGGGCGTGCTGTATCTGATCCTATCGATGACGCAGATCCGCAAAGCGATGATTGAGTCGATTCCCGAGGATCTTAAGCTCGCGATCACCGTTTCTCTGGGTCTTTTTATCGCGTTTCTCGGCCTGAAAAACGCTGGTATCATCGTCTCTAACCCATTTATTTTGGTAAGCATGGGCAACATCTCTGACCCACAAGTGATCATCGCTTACATCAGTATCTTTGTCGCACTGGGCTGTATGATCCGTGACATTAAGTTGGCGACCTTTATCTCGTTTGTCTCTGCCATTATCTTAACCGTCATTGCGGATGCCTTCATGGGCACCTCAAACGCGCCAATTCCTGAGACCCTAGTGACTGTGCCACCAAGCATGGCGGGAAGCTTTGGTGCGATCTTCGATTTCTCCGGCTTTACCGCAGAAAAGCTATTTGACCTGCTGTTTATCGTGGTGATCTTTCTGATTGTTGATTTCTTTGATGGCCTGAGCACCATTGTTGGTGTGGGCCGTGATGCGGGCATCATTGATAAAGATGGCAAAGTGCCGAACGCACGCTCTGCGTTGGTCGCGGACGCTGGTGGTACGGTTATCGGTTCGGTGCTAGGTACGACCTCGGTCACGGCATTCTCTGAATCAGGTATCGCGTCTGCTCAGGGGGCGAAAACGGGTCTAGCGGCGGTGACGGTAGCAGGCTTATTCCTAGTATCTCTGTTCCTTTACCCTGTCTTCTCTATCTTCTCGGCAGCAATGGTTGCACCGGCGATGGTGGTTGTGGGTATCTACATGATTGGTCGTTTAGGTCAGATCAGCTGGGAGCAAAAAGAGTCACGTATAGCAGCATTCTTTACCATTATGTTTACCGTTCTGAGCTTCTCGCCAGCAAACGGTATGGCAATGGGCTTTATCAGCTACGCCTTCTCTATGGTGGTGGCTGGCAAGGGCAAACAAGTTCACCCAGTTATCTACGCACTGTCAGTGTTGTTTATGCTGTACTTGGTTTTGCTCTAACCCACGCCAAGAATAAATCAACCTTCTCAAGGGTCAGCCATGTGCTGACCCTTTTTGTTGTTGCGTCGTTCTCAGTCAATGGGAACAGTAGAGCGCAGCCTCGTCGAGTCTGCTGGGCGGCGATAGATTGATTTGGTGCTTTGACGCACGATCAGCTCAATTGGAGGAAGGCGAGCCTCGGCATCATCACCATTGAGAAGGTTCAGAATTGAGTGCGCGCATACCACGCCAACTTCCTCTACTGGCTGGCGTAAGGTTGTCAGGGCCGGGGTAAAGTACTGAGAGGTTGGGAGATCATCAAAACCAACTACGGAAACATCATCGGGGACTCGATAGCCATTATCGTGCAGCGCCTTGATTGCACCATAAGCCGTTTGATCATTCGCGGCAAATAGTGCGCTAAAGTGCGCCTTGGACTCGATAAGCTCAACGGTTTTTTGATAGCCCAACTCACAGCTAAAGTCGCCTTGTTTGACTAACTTTGGCATGGTTTTTATCCCAGCTTCCTCCAGCGCACGCTGATAACCGTGATAGCGGGCAGCTGAGTCGGGTTGTGAGCTGTGCCCCTTAATGTGGGCAATATTGACATGGCCTTGCTGAAGCAGGTGCAGCGTTGCCATATAGCCACCGAGCTCATTGTCGATGGTGATGCTGTGGACATTGCGCGCATTGATGTCGTACCCGACTGCCACCACCGGAATATTCTCAGCGAACTGGCAGATAAGCTCGGTTTTGATGTCACCGGTGACGATGATCACCCCATCGACATGACTTTTAGCCAGGTAGTCGAGGGCGTGATTCTCCAAGTTTTTTTGCCAGTGCCCAGTGGCAATGACCAGCGAGTAGCCTTTGGCGATCAGTGTCTTCTCCATATCGTTAAGGATACGGCTGGTGAAGGGACTGTCCGGATGTTGGATCAACACCCCAATGGTCATCGAGCGACGATGACGGTGAGAGGCGGTGGGTTGGCTTGGTTTGTAGCCAAGCGATTTAATCGCTTGCTCGAGTTTTTCACTCTTCTCATCACTGACGTAAGTGGTCCGGTTTAAGTAACGAGAGACGGTGCTTGGGGAGACGCCAGCAAGTTTAGCGACATCATAGACCGTCGGAGCTTTTTTCTTTTTCACTATGTTCACTCCTGGTTTTCGGTCTTCTAGTTAGATGGGGGAGACCGTTACCTCTAGGGTGTCGGACGTAAAACCCCCAAGCAAGCTTGGGGGTACAAAATGAGACCCAGTTGGCTAATTAAGCCTTTCCTCAGTAAGTGGCTTATGCGGTTTGATAGCTATAGGCAAAGATCATCCCAGGACGGAAATAACGCCCCGCGGTGTATTTCAGCCCCGTTGCTTTAAGGGTTTGAAATAGCATGGAGGAAAGTGTCTCCTCGACCTTCGGGCCAAACTGATTTTGGAAATCAGGCAAGCTCTGGCTCATATGTGGATTGACCCTGCCATCACTGAGCAGATAATCATCCTCTTTAAGGGCAGAGATCCACAGCTCAGCCTGCTCAAAGGTCAGATCAAGTGTCTGCGCCAGGAGCTCTGCGCTAACGACGCCCGAGGCATTAAAACCCTCTGGTGCGGCAAATGGGATCCGAGCTAACTGGTAGAGCGCGCGATAGGTCGTGTCAATCAGTTGCTCTGCTTGGTCGCGCATTCCAGCCAGTTGCAGTGCCGTTGCGACGCTGAACTGCACGCCAATCCATACGTCTTGCGCTTGGAAAGCATGATGAGGAAGACCGTTCGCTAAGGTCATGTTCGCCACACCAATCTTGGGGCTGTTGATCTTGAAGTTGGTGCGCTCAATAAAGCCCAGTGCGCGCTGGACTCTGTCTTGTGGCAGTAGGCTAGGCTCACCAATCAACTGTAGATAGCTATCTGCGAGTAGGGCATCGCCAAAACTGTTGTCAGAGTCGAGCTCAACGATAGCCTCGAATTCACTGGTAAACGCTTCAGCGGCCACCTCTTTCAAGCTGCGTTTCTTGGTCAGGCGCTCTTCGCATTTACTGATGCTCAGGTCGTCTCTTTGGTTGAGATAGCAATTGATCAGAGATTTATCGATGATTTGATCGCCAGTGGCCTCGATGCCCAGACGGCGCAAGCCATCGAGCCCTTCACCCGTCAAGTGTTTGGCTTGGACCGGAGTGACAAAGAAGTGGTAGTAACCTTGCTGCTCATCCCACAGGCTGGCTTCAAGCTCTTCAAGGGCGGCGTGTGACTTCTCTGCCCACTCAATACTGAGCTCAGGTTCATTCATCAGTTCCGCAAGTACAGACGCTGCACGCAACCCCGCCGACCACAAGCTAGCGCAGTAGATTGAGATGCCATGAGACGAGAGATTGTCGAAGGTGTCGTCTGTGCCACGAGTCAGCGGCAGAACATCACCAGGCTCGATGAGGTTTTCAAGATACTCAATGCTCGCCTTGATTGCCGGCCAGCAGCTCTCAACAACCTGACGATTACCGGTCTTTTTAAAATGACGCAGCACCATCAAGATGTATTTTGGCGCCAGATCTTTCCACTCTTTGACGTTGTGCCAGCTATACGCATCCGGCTGAATGTCAAATGGGCTACCAAGATCATGGATCACTGCGCCGCGCACTGCGCGAGTCCCTTGGTATTTCTGGTCGATGAGCTCAGCATAGGGCTTGTCTTCATATTCCCAGTAGCGGCGTTGGGTCGGATCCTCAGCCAAGATAGCGCGCGCAAATTCTTCCATGACACAACCATCTAACTCAGGCAGCAGATAGAGCAGGGCAAATGATCCATAGAAGTACACGTCGAGAGAGTTAAAGAATGGGTAATCCACACACTCTTTGACCAAGAATTTGTTTTCCTCATCCCATACCGTAGACTCCGCGAGGAACGAGAGGGTGTTCATCGCCATGGTGGCATAGCGCTGCACTTTGTCGGCATCACGGTATTGCTGCCCCGCTTGAGTGAGAAACTGGGTTTGCTGCTCAACAATGCGAGCCTCGATCGTCTCGAATTGACCCAACAATGCTTGAGTGATCTGCGTGGATCGCTGTGATCCACTGAAAAAGCGGCTGTAGGCTTTACTGCTTTGCCAGTCCCCCAGGTGGATCTTGGCATGATCCATGGTTTGAACAAACCTAAGTTCTAGCGTTTCATGCGGCGCTAGCTCGACACTGATCACAGCCAGTCCCGCTAAGGCTTCACGACCAGAATAGATACCTTTGTCAAAGCTCTGGTTGGTGCGTCCGGTCAGAAGGGCATTGGTTACCTCGCGCTCGATATGAGTGGCGTACATCGATGGCTTAGTAGTGATGCACACCTTGCCTTGCTGGATGAGCTCTGGATTGGTTACGACGCCAAAATTGACCTCACCCTCGATGTCTGCACCATATGGAGACTGGCTAGTCATCAACACGCCACAATAATGCTCATCGCCTTGCTCTAGATCCAGTTGCTGGTGGTGTTGCTGAATTGGATTTTGTGTCAGGGTACAAAACGAATCTTGGATGCCCTCACGGCCTTTGCGATAAGTCGAGCCGATCAGGTTAAGCAAAGGCTGGACAAGGGTCACGGTTTTTGGCTCAGCGCTGCGGTTAGTCAGCTCAAAGTGGTTCCAGTGTGTCGGTAGGCTACATAGCTTAGCGTCATTTTTGACCGTTGGTGAGACCACCTTACGCTTGATGCTCACCTGCTCAAAGCTGTGGTATTGAAACTCAGCCATTGGGTACAGGGCGCGATAGACGATCTCTTCAGCAGGAACCGATGGGACTTGACTGTTACCATTGGCCGTCAGTTGCATTGCCGAAGCAGAAGCATTAATCAGCAGTCCACTGAAGAAATCCATGGCCACCAATACCTGGGTTTCGAGCCCGACGGGGTCAGTTGCAATAGCGGCGAGGGTTCGTGAGCTAAACTCGATATTCCAGCGAGCAAAGCGAGATTGGTTTTCTTGATAAAAAATACCCTTCAAGAGACAGGACTTTAATTCTGCTAATAAGTCTACTGATGTGTTGTTATGAATTTCAGCTCCAGAGAATAACGCCGGGTAGTAATTTAAGTATGCTCGCACCTCTGTCTCGGATTTAATTTTTATTTGTTCGATAGAGATAGGGCTTGCCACTGAAGCATAAAAGTCGTTTAAGTGAATATGCTCATCAGAGATATCAATAAAAATACCGGGGATAAAGCTAAAGTTAGGCGTGTCGCCATTAGGGGTCAGGGTGAAGGTACTGCCAATGCCACCGATAGCCATGCCCGTGTTTTCTGGGGTTGTCGAGATTGGGGTGTACCAAGGCTGAATAAACTCGACCGCGTCTCCTTTCGAGGTGAGACTTTTTGCATCACCGAAATAGCTTGTGTAAGGAATTGTATTTTTCATATTACTATCCAGATTGCCAAATTCTTTTTTTTATTGTTACTATCTTTAAAAAGAGGAGTAACAGTCATGTTTAAAATAAATATTAACGACCATGAGGGAATGGAAGTAATAAACATAGCCAATGCCCAATTCGGAATTGAACTGGATATTATTGCGAGCTTTGGTGCGATAATTAATCGCTTTGTTGTTTCTAATAGCCCATTTTCTTTTATCGCCGGGTATCGAGACCATCAAGATTTGCTCGATACGCACCCGTTTTTCTCTCGCAGTGCTAAGTTATTTCCGTTTCCCAATCGCCTCGCTTCTGGTCGTTATCAGTTTGCTGGTCAGTCTTATCAGCTTGCGGCTAATTTCCCTTGGTCAGAGCATGCCGTACATGGCCTGCTCTACAACCAGCCTTTTCATATCAAGGTCACTGACGCGAATGTTGAGCAAGCGAGCGTGACCTTAAGTTTTGTCTCCAGTCAGTTGGATAATCCGGGCTACCCGTTTCCATTCACGCTGGAGGTTGAGTTCGTTATTAATACCTCGGGCAAGCTAACTTGCCGCACGTCTATCACCAATACAGGCGCTTCCGATTTGCCCTTTGGCGACGCGTGGCATCCTTATTTTTCTCTCGGCGTAGAGCGCTCAGAATTGCTACTTAACATGTCACCTTGTCATGAGTGGCTGCATGAGCAAGACTTACCAACAGGTGAGAAGCGCCCCTTTGATCAATTCACTCAAGCGATCTCAATCGAGGGGCATGAGTTGAACCATTGCTTCGAGTTTGACTCCTCATCCGATGCCAAGTTGACGCTTTCGCGAACCGATGACAAAGCCTGTTTGCATTTTGCCCAGGATGCCCACTATCCATTTATCCAGCTCTATACACCAGCAAGTGAGTCGAGTATCGCGGTCGAGCCTATGACTTGTCCCGCTAATGTGTTTAACAACGGGTTTGGTTTGCTGGTACTTAAGCCCGGTAAAACACAAACCCTTGAGTGGCACTGTCAGGCCATCTATCACGGCTAATTCTATTGCCCTCCCCGGCAGCGGGGAGGGCAACGGATTAACCCAGTACGACCTCAACCTGATGCTCACCTGAGGTAAATACAGGCGCCTTGTTACCTTCAATCAGGTCACCATTGACGCGCATCTCCATCACACCCTTGCTCACCTGGTTCGGGTTGCGTACGTGGATATGATAAACCGCCCCACGGAACTGTCGACGTACCTTAAACTCCGGCCACTCGGTTGGAATACATGGGTCGACAATCAGGCCATCGATATCAGGGCGAATCCCCAAGATCCATTGTGTGCCCGCGACATAGGTCCACGATGAGGTACCCGACAACCAAGCATTGCGACCAAGACCGAACTGTTGGTGCTCATCGCCCAGGATATTTTGTGGGTAGCAGTATGGCTCTGACTCAAAGTTATCTAAGCTGTCGTTCTTCGAGGCTGGGTTGATTTGACGATAGTACTCATAAGCGCGATCGCCATTGCCCATGATGGTCTCGGCGATCATGACCCAAGGGTTTGAGTGAAGGAAAATGCCGCCATTTTCTTTCGCGCCCGGTGGGTAAGTGGACACGCCGCCCAGCTGTGGATCAAAACCGTTGTAACCCGGAGTCGACAGCTTGATACCGTTAGCGGTATTAAGCTTGCTGTACACGGAGTCGAGCGCTTGCGTAGCGCGCTCAGGAGTTGCAAAGCCTGAGATCACCGGCCAGCTTTGACCATTGGTGTAGATCTGGCCCTGCTCGTTGGTGTGCGAGCCGATAGGCTGACCTTGCTCATCGAAGTAGCGCACATACCATTCGCCATCCCAACCACACTCGTTCATGGTCTGCTGCATCTCGGTGTAGTAGTTGGCAAATTGCTCAGCAAGAGCATCATCACCACGCAACTTGCACAGATCCAGCATATCGTTGAGCGCTTTACCAAACATGCTTGCCACCATCATCGACTCCGCGCCCGTTGGCAGGTTGACGGTGTCATTCCAGTCAGCAAAACCAAGCAGAGGTAAGCCGTGTGCGCCTTTGTTGTTTTGAGTAAAGTCAATCGAGCGACACAGGTGATCCCACACGCTGCCTTGCTCAATTGGATTCCCTGCGGCATCTTTTTGGTAGTAAGGGATCACCTTATCCAAGAAGTCGGCGTTACCGGTCTCTTTCACGTATTGGGTGACGGCATAGATAATCCACAGGTGATCATCACCATAGTAATCTGGGCGATCTTCCTCCTCGCGTGAGTCACCGGCGTTGGCTTCCATCGTCGATGGGAAGAACTGGTGCATCGCAGATCCGTTGGTGTTTTGCACGGACAATAGGCGCTCGATAAACTCACGCGCTTCTTCTGGCATGTGGGTGATAACGCCCAGGGTATCTTGTGATGAGTCACGGAAACCGATGCCACGCGCGCCGAATCCGAGCTGATACAGGGACAGGTAGCGCGACCAGTTTTTGGTGGTGTGGCACTGGCGCGGGTTGTGAACATTG
The DNA here is from genome assembly GCF_055391395.1 of Vibrio sabulosilitoris. Classification (NCBI taxonomy): domain Bacteria; kingdom Pseudomonadati; phylum Pseudomonadota; class Gammaproteobacteria; order Vibrionales; family Vibrionaceae; genus Vibrio; species Vibrio sabulosilitoris. The sequence goes on along the minus strand of NZ_AP029599.1, from coordinate 205,339 downwards.
AGCATCGAGTTCATCGCTGGATCTGGCGTCTCTACCTGCACGGTTGCTAGGTAGTTGTCCCAAAAACGACCAAGGTTCGCGAAGGCTTCGTCAACCGCACCATGGTTACGGTACTTCTCTAGTAGTGGTTTAGCCGCATCGACGCTGTCTTGCTGAGTCAGTTGCACCACAGTGCGCTCAGTTTGCTCTGGCGCGAGCCAGCCAAGGCGTAGATTCAGGGCTGCGATATTATCGCCACGCAGGCACTCACTGTTATTGAGCTCGTCTTGGGCTAACGCTTGTGGCGCGGCCCAACTGCCATAACCAAATTCACCCAAGAACTTAGCACGGTCACCCTCAAAAGAGGTTGCTGGGCGATCAGCGGTCACTAGGTTAACCGCATAGTCACGCTTCATAAATGCGTACTGCTCAAGGACGGTGTGCTCGCCATGCTGGTGCGCTTTCAGTGTCATGGTTTGCGGAACCCAGTCCGCATTCAACAACTGCTTAAGGGCATCGAAGTGGGTAAACTCAAACACAGGCACCACATCGACATGCAGCTCACCGCCGCTGATGTTGGTGATCTTAATATCCTCAAGCAGCACTTCTTGATCACTTGGTACAAAGAAGGTCACCTCACAGCGCACGCCAAATGCCTCAGAGACGATGCGGGTGTACGATAGACCCGTGTGGTTTTCAAATTTGTCTAGCGGTTTTAGGGTAGGGGTAAAGAAGGGTGAAAATACCTCTTCTTTGCCGCTGCTGTCTTTGACCTTAAGGTAAACCGTTGAGCCCTTAAAATCAGAGTTTGGTAGTTGAGCGATGTACTTAGTGATGCGGTTTAGCGCAGGGTCGCCCTTACACAATAAAACACCGCCATTACTATCAACCAGACCACCAAAATTTAGGGTGCCCACATAGTTACACCATTTGATTGGCGTGCATGGTGTGGTTGCTACGTATTCTTTGTTGCTATCGTCGAAATATCCAAATTTCATCATTACTATCCTCGGCCCCTCTGCTCAGAGGAGCCTAATCAATCAATTACTGGCTGGTGGTTAGCTTGCTAGTGACTGCTCACTTTCCGAGTCGAATAGGTGAATCGCATCCAGGTCGAGGTACAAGGTGATCTCATCACTGTCGACCTCCGCTGCTTGCGTTTCGATCATCAGTGGCTGGCCCGCGATCTCGGTCTTAAGCAGGATACTGGCACCAAGCAGCTCTTTGTCTTTGATCTTGACTGGAATTGGCAGTACGCGGTCGTGGTCGACTTGCTCAGCACGCAGGTGGATATCAGTTGGGCGCACACCAAAGAACAGCTCAGTGTTGTGTTTTGCTTGCGCCTCAAAGCGTGCCGGCAGTGGGATATGAAGATCGCCAACCTCAACCTGCCATTGCCCCTCTTTCTGTTTAAGCTCGGCATTGAGCATATTCATCGATGGGTTACCGATAAACTGAGCGACAAACTTATTTGCAGGGCGCTGGAACACCTCAGTCGGCGTGCCAACCTGAGCGACATAGCCATCTTTGAGGATCACGATGCGGTCCGCCAACGTCATTGCCTCAATCTGGTCGTGGGTTACGTAGATGGTGGTGGTTTTCAGCTCGCGGTGGAGCTGCTTGATCTCTTCACGCATCACCCCACGCAGTTTGGCATCAAGGTTAGACAGCGGCTCATCGAAGAGGAAGACTTTTGGCGTGCGCACCATCGCGCGACCCATCGCCACACGCTGACGTTGACCACCTGAAAGCTCTTTCGGCTTACGGTTAAGCAGTGGTTCAAGCTCAAGCATTTTCGCCGCTTTGCGCACCTCGGTATCGATCTGCTCTTTAGGCATACCTTTAAGTTTGAGGGCAAACGCGATGTTTTCGTATACCGTCATGTGGGGATACAGCGCGTAGCTCTGGAACACCATCGCAAGGTCGCGGTCTTTGGCGTCAACCTTGTTCATCAGCTTGCCACCGACGTAGATTTCACCTGAGGTGATGCTCTCAAGGCCCGCTAGCATGCGCAGGGTTGTGGACTTACCACAGCCTGAAGGACCAAGGAAAACGACAAACTCACCGTCTTGAACTGTGAAATCGAACTCTTTTACTACGTGAACATCGCCGAAAGACTTTTTGATATTACGGAATTCTACTTTAGCCATTGTTGTGCTCCTCAGCGCGCTCCATCAGCATGTTGCGGTAAGCGATTGCGCTCTGTTTTAGTGTTCTTTGTTGTGTTTTGTAATCGACGTGGACGATGCCAAAGCGTTGGCAATACCCAAAGGCCCACTCGAAGTTGTCCATCAGACTCCAAGCGAAATAGCCATCGACACGCACGCCAGATTTAATAGCTTGGTCAACCGCTTCCAGGTGCCCTTGGAAGTAGCGCACGCGCTGCTCGTCCTTGACTTGGTTTTGCACCTCGCGGTCATTGCCAGCCGCGCCATTCTCTGTGATGTAAATTGGCGGCAGGTTGGCGTAGCGTTGGTCAAGACGGATTAGTAGGTCGCGCAGACCCTGCGGATAGATTTCCCAGCCAATAAAGGTGCGCTCGACATCTGGAGAATTAAACTTCTCAATCTCGCCATTCTCATCGAGGCGCGCGACGCCGCGGGTATAGTAGTTAATCCCAATGTAATCGACTGGAGCGCTGATGATCTCAAGGTCACCGTCATGCACCTCAGGCATGACGTCATTGCGTTTTTGCCATACTGCGTCCGGGTACTGGCCTTTTAGTACTGGGTCGATAAACCAGTGGTAGTTCTCAGCATCGCAGTAATCGGCGGCTGCCTGGTCTGCAGGCGTCAATGGGTAGCAAGGTGAGGCATTAAACACCACGCCGTGTTTGGCTTTAGGCGCATTACGGCGCAGGATTGGCATCGCCAAACCGTGTGCCAGCATTAGGTGATGCGAGGCCAAAAAGCCCTCTTTCTCGCCCTTGATGCCCGGCGCATGCTCACCCCAGCGGTAGCCAAGGAAAGCAGCGACGAAGGGTTCATTGAGTGTGGTGTACACCTCAATCTTGTTGCCAAAATGACGACTAACGACATCGGCATATTCAGCAAATTTGTAGGCCGTGTCGCGATTAAGCCAGCCGCCCTCATCCTCAAGATATTGAGGGAGATCCCAGTGATATAGAGTGACAAACACCTTGAGTCCACGAGCATGACACTCGTCGATGATCTGCTCATAAAACGCGAGACCCTCAGGGTTAATTTCACCGTCGCGTGGCAAGATACGTGGCCAAGCAATCGATAGGCGGTAAGCATCCACGCCCAAGCCTTGGATCATCTCGATGTCTTGTTTCCACAGGTGATAGTGGTCACAGGCCACATCGCCATTATCACCGTTATTGACCTTGCCAGGCTGCTGGCAGAAGGTATCCCAAATCGATGGTGTGCGACCACCTTCCTTCACTCCCCCTTCGATCTGATAGGAAGAGGTCGCGACACCGAAGACAAACTCAGGGGTACGCAGCTTTGAATCTTGTGGTAGTTGATATTTGTTCATGATGTTCTTATTAACCCTTAACCGCGCCTGACGTAAGGCCGCTGATCATCTGGCGAGACGCAAACAGATAAGCAGTGACAAGTGGTAAAATTGAGATAGTGGTGCCGAGCATGACCGCGCCCCATGGCGTGTTTGGAATGCCCTGCACACTGCGCAGCGCCTGAGTGATCACGTAGTTTTCAGGTGAGGTCAGTACCACAAGCGGCTGCATAAACATGTTCCAGAAGAACACGAACTGGACGATCGCCAGAGTGGCCAGCGCAGGTTTCATCAGTGGCAGTACTACGCTCCAGTAGGTTCTAAACTCGCCCGCGCCATCGAGTTTGGCCGCTTCAAGTAGCTCCTTTGGAATAGAAGCCACCACGTGTTGGCGCATCAGGAAGATGCCAAATGGCGTGGTGGTGAACGGAAGCCATACAGCAAGGTGGTTGTCGAGCAAACCCAGGAACTTAACAATCATAAAGTACGGGATCAGGCTCAGTACTGGCGGAATCATCATCGAGCCCACAAGCATGCCGAACAAGACGTTCTTACCCTTGAACTTAAATACGGCAAAGGCATAGCCACCCATGCTACAGAACAGCAGTGAGACAGTCGTGCCGAGGAAAGCGACGTAGATGGAGTTAAACATCGCCTGCCAAAACGGCATGATTTCCAATAGGCGCTGGTAGTTGTACGACAGGCTATCGCCCATCGCGAGACTGATGCCAGTGCCGAAGATTTCACTACGGTCACGAGTCGACAGCAGGGCTGACCAGAAGAACGGAAATACCGTGATGATCGCCGAGATGATCAGCAGTATCGCTAGTGCCACCAAAAGGATTTTGGTTACGATCTCAATCGTGCGATCGCTAGGTTTTAGTGCTTGAATAGACATCTTATTGCTCCCCTAGACCTTTCTTGCCAAAGAAGAAGAATTGGATTGAAGTACAGGCGGCAATTAGGGTGAACAGCAGCCATGAAATAGCCGATGCGGTGCCCATTTCTAGCCATTCCCAGCCCACCTTGTAGAGGTACATAGAGATGGTTAGACCCGCCTGGCCGGTACCACCGGTACCGCGAGTTAGGACGAACGGTTCTTCGAACAACTGCAGGTTACCGATAATGGTCATGGTGATAGCAAAGAACACAAATGGACGGATCATTGGCAGTGAGATACTAAAGAAGCGACGGACCGCGTTAGCACCATCCATACGTGCAGCTTCTAAGATTTCTTTAGGAATGGTCATCAAGCCTGTGGTGTAAAGGACGATGTTAAAACCGGTATATTTCCAGAACACCATAAAGGCGATCGATGGCTTGATCATGGTTGAGTCTTCTAGCCAGCGGATTGGTTGGTAGTCGTTAATCCAGCCAAATGCCCAGCCAAACAGGGTGCTGTCGGCCAGCGCCATCAGAGATTGGTTGATGATGCCCGAGTTTGGTGAGTACATATTGAAGAAGATCAGCGAGGCAGCCACCGTCGAGGTTATGAACGGCAAGAAGTAAGCCGATGTTAGCCAGTGGCGCAAGCGATCGCCCAGTGACACCAAAATGTAGGCCACAGGCAGTGCGACTAGGTGCTGCGCAACGCCAGAGGTGATAGCGAGCCAGAATGTATTTTTCAGTGAACGCCATAGCCACGGGTCGGTGAGGGCGAGATGATAGTTCTCAAAGCCCACGTACTCCATTGCGCCAAGACCCTCAACTGGGTTCCATTCGTGAAATGATAAATAGATTGAAAAAAGTAGTGGAAAGATTCCAAATACTGAAAAAATGACCAAAAACGGCAGTAGGAACCCGTAGGGTGTAAGCGCTTTCACGTTCAGCCAAGAAAAAAGGCTGTTGCGTTCACCCTCAGAGTCTAAAACCTTGCTAGCAGCTTGATTCATTGTGACGACCTCTTACCCAAAGAGAGGCGCAGCGAGCTGCGCCTCTGAAAATAATGATGCTTATAGATTGCGTGTACGACGTTTGATTAGGCGCTCAGCATCCGCCAGTGCGGTTTTGATGTCTTTACCTTCGTCCAGCACTTCCATCAGCGCATTCTCAAGAATGATAGAGCGCGCTACGTGGTCGCCCTTGGCTGGTGCAACCGGTTTGATGTTTTGGGCAACATCAGCAAATAGTAGACGCGCCTTTTGACCGCCCAGGAAGTCAATCTCTTCAGCAAACATTGGGTCATCGTAAGTGGTGACGTTGGCTGGGAAAGCGGCGATGGTTTCAAAGTGCTTCAGCTGGATATCACGCTTAGTGGTCATGTACTCAATCAGCTCCCAAGCTTGATCTGGGTTCTCAGACTGAGTTGGAATCGATAGGAATGAACCACCCCAGCTGCCGTAGATGCCGTTTGGTAGGTGCTCAACACCCCAGCTGCCTGCTGTGTCTGGGGCAATCCAGTTGTTAAGGTGACCAAGTAGCCATGCGCCCGAAAGCTGGGTAGCAAATGTGCCGTTACGGAAGCCTTCGTACCACTCGTTTGACCAAGCTAGGATACGTCCATCAAGGCCCTTATCGCGGATCTGTTTCGCCACTTCAAACGCGTGAACAAAGCGCTCAGAGGTCACGACTGGGTTGCCTTTGTCATCAAAGTACAGGCCTTCACCTTCTGGTACAGTGGTGAAGATGATGGTTTGTGCCACGTCGGCTGCAGAGGCGATCAGCTGGATATTTTTCTCTTTGAGTTTTTCACCTGCTGCGATGTAAGAGTCCCAGTCTTTAGTCGCCTCTTCAACATCGATGCCAGCTTTTTCAAACACGTCGGTGCGGTAGTACATCACACCAGGGCCTAGGTCGACCGGGATACCATAAACCGCGCCGTCACCGCCTTTGCCTTGTGCCCAAGCATAAGGCGCAAAGCTGTCGGCAAACTTGTCAGCACCGTAGGCCTCAGAAAGGTTGACTAGGCCGCCAGATGAAACAAAAGGACCGATCTTTTCAACGTCAACGACAATCACATCGCCCGCACCAGAGCCAGTCGCTAGGTTGGTGGTTAGCTTGGTGTGGTGGTCACCATGGTTATTCATTAGGTAATCTACCTTGATGCCGCTCTCTTTCTCAAAGTCTGGGAGAAGAACCTTGAGGCTGCTATCGAAATCTGGGAAACCGTCGAAACGAATATGGTCGTCAGCATTTACAGCGGTAGCCAGTCCAAGGCCAAGTGCGACAGACAGCGATAAAGTCTTTAGTTTCATGATCAATCCTTAATTATTATAGAGTCGTTGGTAAGAGGGTTACGGAATCTCGAATCACCAATTTGGGTGCGAGTCGAAAGTTCACGTCCTGCTTGTTTTTATGTAACTTTTGAATAGTGAGCTGCACAGCTTCGATGCTCATCTGTTCAATTGGAAAATTGACTGTGGTCAGCGATGGCGTGACATAGCGTGCAAATAACACATCATCAAAGCCGACCACAGAAATATCTTGGGGAATCCGATATCCCATGCCTGCCATGACCTCAGAGGCGGCGACGGCCATATGGTCATTGCAGGCAAACAAGGCTGAAAAATCACAGCCACGACGGAACAACTTGCGTGTGGCGCTCATGCCCGTCTCTTCAGTAAATCCTGACTCGATGACGAGTGACTCATCGTAGTCGAGCCCCGCATCCTCTAGTGCGGTGCGGTAACCTTGTAATCGACCGCGTGCATCGGACTTATCTAACGGTCCGGTGATACAAGCGATTTTTTGGTGTCCCATGCTCAGTAAGTACTCAGTCGCCAGCTTTGCCCCGTACTCGTTATCAATGTTGATACAGCTGTGTTTTAGCTCCGGGATAAAGCGATTGACCAAGACAAACACCACGCCTTGCTCTTCAAGGTTGATTAAGTAGTCATCCGTCAGCTGCTGACAATGCATGATCAGCGCGTCGACTCGGCGACTTAACAAAAACTCCACCGACTCACGTTGCTCTTTCTCGGTATTGCCACCGGCAGTGACAATCACGTGGTAACCAAACTGGCGCAGCTTCTCTTCAATGTTGTGCAGAATACTCGAGTAAAATGGCCCACCTAGCTCGGGTACGATAACGCCAATGCTGCCGCTGCGACTCGATGCAAGTGCTTGAGCAATCGAGTTAGGGCGGTAACCTAAATCCTTGATTGCTTTTTCAACCTTGAGCTTTTTATCGTGACTGACGCGGCTGGTGCCATTGATCACACGCGATACTGTCGCTTGTGAAACGCCTGCTTGTTCCGATACGTCCTTTATCGTTGCCACTTTACTCACCCCCTGTTAAGAAACCGCTTTCAGGAGCTAGTATCTGTGATTTGCTTGACCTCAGACGTGAGTAAACTCACACCAAATCAGACCTATATTTGTCAATTATTCAATTCTTGAGGTCAGATAGAATTTTGCGTGATGCCATGAAACCATTTCATGAAAGGGCTTTCATGGTCACGAATCGAGATTGTTATTGGCGAAATTTTCCTCATCAATGTCGGTTTTGAGCTGAAACTCATGCGCCAAGCGGAGCTGACTCTCTGCCATCTGCTCTAACTGACGACTGTTGGCCGCTAAACGCTGTGAACGCTGGTCATTTTCATCGGCGAGCAGATGGATTTGATTGATACTGCTGGTTACCTCAGCAGCCACGCTCTGGTGCTCTGCGGTGGCAGAGGCGATCTGATGGCTGCGTGACTCAATGCTATCGAGCCGCTGATGCTGCTCGAGCAGCTGTGCTGTCATATGCTGGGTTTGACTGACACAGTGCTCCATACGACTGGCACAGGTATGGATTTGGCTCACCGCTGATTGGGCGCTGGACTGCAATTGGTCTATTTTGAGCTGGATCTCACGGGTCGAGTCGGTGGTTTTTGCCGCTAATACGCGCACCTCATCGGCCACGACCGAGAAGCCGCGCCCTTGCTCACCGGCTCGAGCCGCCTCTATCGCAGCGTTGAGTGCCAATAGGTTGGTCTGATCTGAGATCCCCGAGATCACCTCTAAGATGGACTCGATACTGCCGCTCTCTCGCTCAAGAGCTTGAATATTGTGCGTCGCTTGCGTGAGCTCATCGGCCAGCTCGGTCAGCAAAGCACCGCTGGTGTTGACCATGCTTTGTCCAGTTTGGGACTGCGCTACCGCTTGCGTCACGGTGTTGAGGGTCTCCTCTGCTGACTGAGCAATTTCTGCCACCGAGCATTCAATCTGCTCCATCGCCGTGGCGACAAGGGTGGTTTGTGTGGCTTGATGCCCCATGGCTTCACGCAGATCAGTACTGGTGGATTGGTTATCGATTGAGGCCTTATCTAGGGTCGCCGAAGAGAGGGCCATTTGCTCTATCACATGTGAGAGGTGCTCGGTGACCTGATTGATCTTTCGACCCAGCTGACCAAACTCATCGTTACGGGTGTAGGTCACGCGATGCGATAAATCCTTGCCTGCTACGTGGTCAAGCGCCTGATTAATCTGGCGTGCGGCCAAGCGAATCGTGCGGGCAATATGATTGCCGATAGCGCCAGCGAGCAAAATAGAGACTGTCGAAGTGACAATCAATAATATTAGCGTTGACTGAGATTGCTGCTGTGACGCGATATCAAGTGTGCGCGCCGCATGGGTGGCGTGCTCGGAGAACTGCTCAATGTATTTCAGCTGTTGGTCAATTTTATCTTCAAGCTGCGCTCGCAGTGTCTGTTGCTGCTCAAGTAAATCGACGGCGTTGGCGTGCCAATCCACCGCCCCCTCAGGGGCATAAATCTGCTCATGCAATCGCATGATCGCCAACGCACTGGACTGAAATACAGCCGGTGCTTGGCTTTTAAGCTGAGTGAGGGCTTGATCGAGTCGCTCTTGACGATTGGCTAAGCGTCTGCGTACGCCGCGCAACTCGCTGCTGTCATAGAGGGTAAAGGACTCACGTGCCTCGCTGGTGGCGAGGTTCAATTGGCTAATCGTCGCCTCAATGGAGGCCGTGGTTTCAGCATGACCGCGGACAAGTGCTTGGGTTAAGTTGGTATTGAGCTGAGCGACCAAGCTTTGAAATTCCGCTTGTTGATAGAGGCTTAGATCACTGGTGTCTAAATAGTCGTGATAGGTGCTAAGCAGAGCATCAATATTTTCTGTCACTTGATGGCTAAAGTCTTCCACTTGGCTAAGTGGTGCTTGCAGTTCTGGTTGCTGCACAGCAAGCTCTTGCAAGCGCTGCAGTTGGGTAAAGTAGGCCTGGACCTGCTCTTCTATAGCCAGCTTAGGTGCCGCCAACTCGTCTAAGTAACGGGCATTGAGATAGGGCGATAGGCTACGATTGATATCGAGAAAATCAATCGTAAGCTGTGCCGACTGGGTAATTAATGGGGTGGATTGATGGGTGATCACCGACATTCGCTGTGCGGCTTGCTGGTTGGTCACCACGGCATAACCGCTTGAGATCAACATCAGGATGATCAGCAAAGCAAAACCGAGATAGATTCTTGATGAGATGGAAGAAATCATCTGACGCCCTCTGCAGATCTAAAAAAAGAGAGCACCGAAACAAAAGTGCCCTAAACAGAGTTAATAATGAAATTGGGGAAAATCGCTCTGCCGAGTCCGACAGTGGCAGAGCGATAATATGGACAATAAAAATAAGTTGGTTAGTGGTTCGTTGGGATTACCACCAAGCTTCGAACATTGCGCCGATTGAAACCGTATCAATGGTCACATTGTCAGCAACGACTTCACCATTGTCGAACTTGCGTGCATCACGATCAACATCACCCACGGTGGCGTAGAAACGCAGCATTGGACGGTCACCAGGGCCACCACCGAAGGAAACGTTTTGTGATAGCGTGACCTTCCAGCCTTTCACTTCATCGCCGTTTTTGTAGTCTTCAATCGCATAGCCCGCCTCTAGCCAAGTTGAGTGCACGTCGTTCCACTTATATTGTGGGCGAACAATTACCGCATACTCGTCACGCTCAGCATTGATGAATTGACCAGTTTTTTCAGGTTTATCTAGATCATTACCATCATCATCCTTTGTTCTCTCACCTTCAGACGTGAAGTCGTCACCAGACAGTTTTTTGTAGGACGCTAGGTAGTCAACCACGAACTGGTCTGAGAAGGCGTAGCCACCCTCGAAACTGCCGTAAAAGATTTGCGCGTCTTTCATTAGGTCAAATGCAGATGCATCTGCGCCATCACCATAGCGAACTACCAAGCGGTTTGAGCTGCCTAGCCCAAGCGTTGCACCCACCAACCAAGCAGTCTCGTCGCTGTCGATTTGGTCTGAGGTGAAGCCGTAGTTGGCGTAGAGGTCTAGGTTACCGATACCCGCGTTGATGCCGTGTAGCTTAGCCGTCACCGCATATTTGCCATTATCATTGCCCAGTGCACCAGCTTCACCACCATCAACCTGACCGACAACCGCCATGTTTAGGTTTGCCGCGCCAAGGTCTAGATTATTGAAACCAGCGCCTTGACCATCGTGCGACATCCAGAAGTAATCGTTTAGGCCTTGTTGTGGACGCTGGTGGAAATCACGGCCACCCCAAAGGTATAGATTTGGCTGGCTGTCAAAAACGTTGGTTACGCCAGCGTACATTTTCTTAAGGTTTACACCACCTGGTGAGCTCCACTGATCAGAGCCCCAGTCTTCAACCATGAAGACCACATCCCAAAGGGCGCCGTTGTCTTGCTCAAATACTTTGGCGAACTGAACTTCGCCACCGTTCGCTTCGTTACCAAGACGACCTAGCGAGGCACCAGAAGAGCCAACTTGCACGTAACGCTCGTCGCCAGCCTGGTAGTGGGCACCGTAACGAGCGTAACCTGAGAAAATGATACCTAGTGGTGCTTCTGTCTCTGAAGACAGCACCGCTTGTTGTTGGTCGTCAACATAATTGGTTGTTGCGCGCGTTTCCAGCTCGGCAATACGAGCCTCTAGTGCGGCAATATCAGCATCTGTAGCAGCAAAAGCAGAGGTGGCAGCAAGTGTGGAGGCCACCGCGACAGTAAGTGGTAAAACCTTAAACTTTTTCATCTTATTGTTTCCCTGTAGATAGTTATTTTTTGTTGTCGAGATGGGGTGTGGCACCTCGTTGATTGTTATATTAAGGAATGAAAGGCTTGAAAATATCTTGCGGGGTCACAAGTGGTTTGAGCGAAATGCGTCATGAAATAACAAAAAACCATCACCAAAACGGCTAACACTAGGTGTAGTAAGGTGTTTTGTGTTGATTATTGTATTATTAATTGTCATGAAAGCGGTTTCCTTTCATGACAATTGCCGGGGTTTATCACGCTAGATAGTCATTTTTTTGCGCAATACGAACTGATGGATGTGAAAGGTTTTCAGAATAATGAAAGCTTTCGTGGCTTATGTAAGGAAAGTACTGATAAACATGAGGAAGTATTCATCAGTTAGTCCAGTTTAAGCGCCAAGAGTTCCCACTGTTTTCACAGATTGAGAACTTTAAGTTGGTCTCGCAGTAAAGGCAGCGTTTGCTCCTCAAACCACGGGTTGCGTTTGAGCCAAATTTGATTGCGCGGAGAGGGGTGGGGCAGCGGAAACTGCTGATGTTCGAGCCAGTGAGTGGCGTCTCGCACCGTCTCGGTTAAAGTGGCAGGTTTATCACTCAGGTAATGGTTTTGCGCATACTGGCCGATCAGCAGCGTGAGTTTTATGTTAGGTAGTTGACTCAGCAAGGCTTGGTGCCACAGTGGAGCGCACTCCTTACGCGGTGGCAGGTCGCCACTGCGGCCCTTGCCTGGGTAGCAAAACCCCATTGGAACAATCGCCACCTTTTTAGGGTTGTAAAATGTGTCTTTGCTTAGTTTGAGCCAGTCACGCAGGCGATCACCGGATGGGTCATTCCATGGAACCCCTGTCTTGTGCACCTTGAGTCCAGGGGCTTGACCGATGATCAACAGCTCTGCCTCTGGGCTAGCCTGAATCACCGGGCGCGCGCCACACGGCAGTTCAGGCTCGCATACTTTGCAGGCTCTCGCTTGGGTAAGCACCTGCTGTAAGGTGATAGCAGAGCTTTGGGTCATCAGTAGCCCTTTTTCTGATCAACGACAAACTTGAGACCAAAGCCATCACACCAGCGTCGATAGTTTTGACTGAAAATTTCCACTACCTGCTCGGGAAAACTCAAGGCGGCAATATGAGGGGTAACAGTAATTTTGGGGTGTGACCACAGTACGGGGTCTGTCATAGGCTCTTGCTCAAACACATCCAAGTAAGCATGGGCAAGGTGTTGATTGTCCAGTGCCCAGATAAGGTCTGACTCAACCAAGGCCGAGCCGCGCCCGACATTAAACAGCAAGGCATTGTGACATTGGCCTAGGCTGCCACTATGCAAGATACCGCGCGTTTCTGGAGTGGCAGGCAAGGTGTTGACCACGATGTCGGCTTGTCCGAGCGCCGCCTCTAGCTCACCAACATGAAATACCTGACTAAAAGGCGAGTCTTTGGGCGGGATCCCACTGCGATTTACCCCCAAAACCTCGAGGCCAAAAGCCTTCGCTACCTGGGCGAGGTAACTGGCAATTGAGCCAGTGCCGAGGGTGACCAGTGTTTTCCCCTGCAGGCCTTGATAGAGATGTGGGCTCCACAATTGTGAGTCTTGCTGCGCCTGGTAGAGTCGAAAGTGGCGATAGAAGCTAATGCTATAGCCAAGCACATACTCGGTGATCTGCGGACCAAAAATGTCTTTTACATTGGTCAGCTGATAGATTTTGTCGCTTAGAGGAGGGACGCAAAGCGCATCAACACCCGCGTAAATTGACTGGAGCCACTCAAGGCTAGGCAGGTCACCCAGCCTCTCGCGCGCCATTGGCGGAGCGGCTAGCACAATATTGGCTTTGTCTGGTTCGGTTGTGATGCAAAGACCTGGCAGATGTTTCGCCTCGATCAGGGAGTGATAGACGTCGTCCTGGTCGGTAAGAATAAATAGCTGATGATGGGTGTCTTGCATAACAGAAGTGGTTTCCTTTTCTTCGAGGCGCTGTGTTGGTGTCCATTGAGGTCATTATACCTAACTCACCTCAAGATGCGCACTCTGTGATGCTTTTGAGGGGTATAGACGGTTGTTGTTACTGAGATTACACTCGGTTCTACCTTGAGCTTAGTCAGGGATAGGATTACACTTTTCCCAGTCCTTATATCTACTGTTTAGAGTATTATGTTACGAAATCCCCTACAGCTTCGCTTGGAAAAACTCGAGCCTTGGAAGCAGATTACTTTTATGGCGTGCTTGTGTGAGCGCATGTACCCAAACTACGCCCTGTTTTGCCAAGCCACCGACTTTGCCGAGCCGCGTATCTACCGTGACATTCTTGACAGTGTGTGGGAAACCTTGACGGTAAAGACCGCCAAGGTGAACTTCGAGCGTCAGCTAGAGAAGCTAGAGGAGATCATTCCCTCTTCTGACGACTACGACTTCTACGGTGTTCTGCCTGCGATTGATGCTTGTGTGAGCCTATCGACCCTACTGCATGGATTGCTTGATCGAGACTACTTGCTAGAAAACATGCACAAGGTGAGTCAGCAGTCGGTCAAGACGGTTGCTCAGCTTGAGGAAGTGCAGTTGGACATCGAGATCACTGATGATAACCAGAAAGAGAACGAAGCCGTATGCGGCGAGTGGGACGTGCAGTGGGCAATCTTCCGTCCGCTGAAAGACGCCGATCGACACGACGCTGAGCTGATCAAAGATCTGCGCAGTGAGCTCAAAGAGGAAGGCGTCAGTAATATTGGAGCGGCTCTATAAGCTCTAGGTCCACAAAAAGTCACCTAAATAGTAGCGGGCAGATCTTATTACAATTTGTCCGCTCCTTTATCTAGTCTTTACTCTCAATCACTCCATGCTCTCGTTTCCACTTCTCCCAGCGCTCAAAGGCGAGTTGCTGCATATCGGTGGTTTTATCGACCTCATCGACAATCTCTTCGCCAAGTAAGTACTCAAAGATATCCTCAAGGGTAATAATGCCCTGTACCGAGCCATACTCATCGACAACCAGCGCCAGTTGCAGCCGTTTTGCAATCAGTTGCTCAAAGGCCGTGGGAAGGGGAAGGTTATTCAACACCACATGGATCGGGCGCATCACCGCCCCCAGTTGTTTACTGCCTTGACCATTTTGTTGCAGCTTAAACAGCTCTAATCGATGGACGAAGCCAATAATATTGCCCTTGCTTTGACTGTAGATCAGCGGCCGCGAGAACGGGCTTTCGACATGCTCGGTGAGAAATTCATTGATCGTTAGCTCAGCATCGACGCGAAACAATACCGTTCTTGGTGTCATAACTTGAGTGACGGGCACGTCTTGGATGTCGAGCAGATTACTTAGCAGCTTGGACTCCCCCTCATTAAACTCGCCGCTTTCTTTAGCCAGGATCGCCATCGCTGATAACTCATCACGCATTTTGGGTGCTTGGTGCCCGTGGGCCAGGCGCTTGGTGATCTGCTCCGAGAACCACACAAAGGGCGTCAATGCCCACACCATCCACTTGAGTAGAGTTGCCGCCATGGGGGCCAGCTGACGCCAATAGGTAGCCCCTAGTGTTTTAGGCACAATTTCAGACAAGAGCAAAATGCCCAGAGTTAAGACAGCAGAGAATACCCCAAGCCACTGGCTGCCAAACACCGCTGCGGCCTGTGCCCCGGCGCCGGCTGCGCCTATGGTATGCGCTATGGTATTGAGGGTGAGAATCGATGCTAGTGGCCGGTCGATATCAGCCTTGAGTTTGGCAAGACGCTCGGCGGCGGGGTGCCCATCTTTACCGAGCTGGGCAATATAACTGGGCGTGATACTGAGTAGCACCGCCTCGAGTACTGAACAGACAAAGGAAACGCCAATCGCAACCGTGATGTAAATAGCGAGTAGAAACATGGTTCACCCAATCCAGTAAAAGTTGTTTAACATTGCCACTTACAATTGCGTAGCAATACTAAGCGTAGTAAATACACGCAAAATAGGCAGCCGATAGGCTTTGGACAGTAAATTACATTCCCAGTGCCACCAAGTAGTTAGGTAAATTGTGAGTTATTGCGCAGTTTATGCTTAAAAACCCGGCATAAGCACCGTTTAGGCGCCACAAACCTTTGCCAGATGGGGGCTGAATGATTTAGAGTTGTTTTAGATAAACAAACCTATAAGAAGGGAAACCTAATGAACAAGACCCAATTAATCGACTTCATCGCAGAAAAAGCTGATCTATCTAAAGCGCAAGCTAAAGCAGCTCTAGAAGCGACTCTAGGCGGTGTGACTGAAGCTCTGAAAGAGGGCGACCAAGTTCAACTAATTGGTTTTGGTACATTCAAAGTAAATCACCGTGCAGCTCGTACTGGCCGTAACCCAAAGACTGGCGATGAAATCCAAATCGCAGCAGCTAACGTACCAGCATTCGTAGCGGGTAAAGCTCTAAAAGATTCAGTTAAGTAATCAGTAACCCTTTACTGATCAAATAATCTTGCAAACGAGGCAGTATAATTATTTATACCGCCTCGTTTTTCTATCTGTGAGCCATGAAAAGAAATCACCTATTTACCTCGCTTGCTATTTTGACTCTGGCTGGGTGCGCGTCATCGGGCCCAAACCCTGCTGTTGAACAAATCCGCGATTTGACCGGAGGTCAGATTGTTGGTGACGCGACGAGCTTGTACTGGTCTAGCGATCGCCTCGGAGAAGCGGTTTCTGCCGCTGATCACGTGATGATGGGAGACTACGGTTATTATCAGACTGAGTATCGCTGGGAAGACGGTGTGGTGCGGGAGTTGGTTCGACAAGGGATGCAACTGAACGACAGTGAGTTGGTGCCTTTTCGTCTGCATGTGCGCTTTAATAAAGACGGCAATGCAATCTACCAGCGCTATCGTATTGACGGTAATGTGCGTCCAGTTAACTCACAGTTGTTGGCGAATTTGAAAAGTGATGCAGCTGGTGTTGTGGCAGTGACTCGCGATCAGGACCAACGTGGCTATGATTTGTTCCAAGGCTACTGGGACGGTCAGGAGTTTAACTCCTGCTCTGGTTCTTCTTTTCCAGAGGTGCAGTTTAATTACCCGATGCCCAAGGTGTTGATGAATCGCTTGGCCAGCGTCGACAGTTACGTCGCTTTAGTGGGTCGTGCCCGCTCAACGCGTATCGAGGTCGAGCAGTTACTGCTGCTGGATGACGATGGCCGTGATTGTATCGAGCGTCCGGAGCTGATTGAAGATTAGCGACAAGATGTCAGCACAAAAAAGGGAGCTCATTGAGCTCCCTTGGTGTATCTAGTGCTTATCGATTACTTTTGCTGTTCACGCGCGATTGCGCGGTAGCCGATATCGTTGCGATGGAACATGCCATCCCAGCTGATCTGCTTAGTTAGCTCGTAAGCACGTGCTTGTGCTTCTGAAACGCTGTTGCCCAGAGCCGTCGCACACAAAACGCGTCCGCCGTTAGTGACAACACTGCCGTCTTTTTCAGCCGTGCCTGCGTGGAAGACCTTTTGCCCTTCAACATCGGTCGTTGGCAAGCCTGAGATCACATCCCCCTTGTTGTAAGATGCTGGGTAGCCACCTGCTGCCAATACCACGCCGATTGATGCGCGAGGGTCCCACTTTGACTCAACTTGGTCTAGCTTCTGGTCAATGGCTGCCAGACAGAGCTCAACCAGATCTGATTCCATACGCATCATGATTGGCTGGGTCTCAGGATCACCGAAGCGGCAGTTGTATTCGATCACTTTTGGTGTGCCATCTTTATCGATCATTAGGCCCGCGTAAAGGAAACCCGTGTATGGGTGACCTTCTGCAGCCATACCACGTACCGTTGGGTAGATAACCTCATCCATGATGCGATTGTGGATCTCAGGCGTCACCACTGGCGCAGGAGAGTAGGCACCCATACCACCCGTGTTTGGGCCGGTATCTTGGTCACCCACACGCTTGTGGTCTTGGCTGGTCGCCATTGGTAGTACGTTCTCGCCATCAACCATGACGATAAAGCTAGCTTCTTCGCCATCAAGGAACTCCTCGATAACCACGCGGCTGCCCGCCTCGCCAAACGCATTGCCCGCGAGCATATCTTTGATAGCATCTTCTGCTTCTTCTAGCGTCATCGCAACGATAACGCCTTTACCTGCCGCTAGGCCATCGGCTTTAACCACGATCGGTGCGCCTTGCTCACGCACATAAGCCAGTGCTGGCTCAATCTCAGTAAAGTTAGCGTAAGCACCGGTTGGGATAGTATGACGCGCTAGGAAGTCTTTAGTGAATGCCTTTGAGCCTTCTAGCTGAGCAGCGGCTTCCGTTGGACCAAAGATAGGTAGGCCTGCAGCGCGGAACGCATCCACAACGCCGATAACCAATGGCGCTTCTGGGCCGACGATAGTCAGCTCAATCGCTTTTTCTTTAGCAAAGGCAACAAGAGCGTCGATGTCTTCGACGCCGATGTTGACGTTTTCAAGTTTTGGCTCAAGAGCCGTACCCGCGTTACCTGGGGCAACGAAGACGGTTTCAACATTTGGGTTTTGAGCCGCTTTCCAGCCTAGTGCGTGTTCGCGGCCGCCAGCGCCAATAACAAGTACGTTCATATTCTTTCCTTCGAGAGCAAAACCAGAGGAGTTCTCTGATTGGGCTTAAAAATCAGGGTGAAAACTCAACTGGAGCCCTCAGGCTCCAGTTGCTTCAATCGTATTAGTGACGGAAGTGACGCATGCCAGTGAAGATCATCGCCATGCCGTGCTCATCCGCAGCTTGAATCACTTCTTCATCGCGCATTGAGCCACCTGGCTGGATAACACACTTGATGCCTGCTTCTGCAGCCGCATCGATGCCGTCGCGGAATGGGAAGAACGCATCAGAAGCCATCACACAGCCTTCAACTTGTAGGCCTTCATCCGCCGCTTTGATACCGGCAATTTTCGCTGAGTAAACGCGGCTCATTTGGCCTGCGCCCACGCCGATAGTCATATCACCTTTCGAGTAAACGATCGCGTTCGATTTCACGTACTTGGCAACTTTCCAGCAGAATAGTGCGTCTTTTAGCTCTTCTTCTGTTGGTTGGCGTTTCGAGACGACTTTCAGATCAGACGCATCAACCATACCTTGGTCGCGGTCTTGAACCAGTAGACCACCGTTAACGCGTTTCACATCAAAGCCAGTTGTCTTAGTTGTCCACTCGCCACACTCAAGTAGGCGCACGTTCTTCTTCGCTGCAACCACTTCAACAGCCTCTGCCGACACAGATGGTGCGATGATCACCTCAACGAATTGACGCTCAACAATCGCTTTAGCCGTTTCTGCATCCAGCTCTTTGTTGAAGGCGATGATGCCACCGAACGCTGACGTTGGGTCTGTTTGGTAAGCGCGGTTGTACGCTTCTAGAATGTCGCCACCTAGCGCTACGCCACATGGGTTAGCGTGCTTAACGATCACACACGCTGGCTCATCAAACTCTTTCACACACTCTAGCGCGGCATCAGTATCAGCGATGTTGTTGTAAGACAGCGCTTTACCTTGGATTTGACGGGCTGTTGCCACTGACGCTTCTTCTGGGTTCGCTTCGACGTAGAACGCTGCATCTTGGTGGCTGTTCTCACCGTAGCGCATGTCTTGCTTTTTCACGAACTGTTGGTTGAAGGTACGTGGGAACTTCGATTCTTCGTCACCTTCTTTGTTCTCACCGTAAGATGGAACCATAGTGCCGAAGTAGTTTGCGATCATACCATCGTAAGAGGCCGTGTGCTCGAATGCAGCAATCGCAAGGTCGAAGCGAGTTTCTAGAGTTAGAGACTTCTGGTTCGCATCCATTTCAGCGATTACGCGATCGTAATCGTGTGCGTTTACCACGATGGTCACGTCTTTGTGGTTTTTCGCAGCAGAGCGAACCATAGTTGGACCACCAATATCGATGTTCTCAACCGCATCTTCCAGCGTACAGCCTTCTTTTGCTACCGTAGCAGCAAATGGGTAAAGGTTGACGACTACCATATCGATTGGGTTGATGCCGTGTGTTGCCATCACGTCATCATCTTGGCCACGACGACCTAGAACGCCACCATGAACTTTCGGGTGTAGCGTCTTCACGCGGCCATCCATCATTTCTGGGAAGCCAGTGTAGTCAGAAACTTCAGTTACAGAGATACCTTTTTCAGCCAGTAGGCGTGCAGTACCGCCGGTAGAAAGGATATCGACACCACGCTCAGCAAGAGCTTGAGCAAACTCAACAATACCAGTTTTGTCTGATACGCTGATCAGAGCGCGGCGAATAGGACGAGCGTTAGTCATGCTTCCATCTTCCTCAAATTCACGGAGTTAAACTTGTAGCTATCGGTGGCAACAGGCCACTAACAGCTGACATTAAAGATATTTGCCAAAAATGAACTTGTTTGTTCTTACGCCCAGAGCGCGAAGACAAGATTGGCCAGTTTTGGTAAACACCTTTACCAACTGCTCATAATAGAGTCAGGGTAAATTTGATGGCGCGTATTCTAACCAACAATTGATAAAAAAGCTCGCGCAATCGTTTGGCATCGCAAAAATAATTAGAAAAAACTGGCTATTTGCTTGATTAATGGGTCAAACGGCTATTTGAACAAGTTAAGTTGTGGGGGATGTTGATGATAAACAAGCGAGAGAAAGCAGCCCGCACTGGGCGGGCTGTGATTGATTAGAGAAGCTGCTTGAGAAGCCCATCAGCTCTAACTCGCTTGATTTTGCGGATCAAACGCTGCGCCGGGATTGGGTATTGGTCGGCTTTCTCAATTTGCTTATAGGTACAGATCAGCTGAGTATGCTCAAGGATCTGCTCCTGCTCCTGCTGGAACTTATCACGCAGATGATGATGTTGGTCTTGGATTAAGATGGCGTTCTCAAGATCCAGTTTCCAAGCGCGCGGGTTGATATTGTTGCCCGTGATCAGCATGTAGCGATCATCGATGGTCATGCCTTTGAGATGGTAGCTATTACTGCCGTGCTTCCACAGGCGAATCGACAACTTGCGACTGGCGATATGCGACTCATGCGCCTTGGCAAAGCGGCGCAGATTCATTTCATAAAGGTAAGGCACGCCGCCGATGGTTTTGAACTCTTCCTCTGGCGAGATATAGAAGTCGTTGGCCGTCTTATCGCCCACCACAATCGTGACGTGAACACCACGCTTGAGAGCACGACGGATCTCTTTGGCCACGCTACGCGGGAAGTTAAAGTAAGGGGTGCAGATAAACACCTCTTTCTTTGCCGCCGCGATCAACTGGACAATGGTCTTGTTGAGCTTATTGCGCTTATTACCCAGACCGACGATTGGCGTGATCGCGACTTGCTGGTCGCTCACGGTTTGCGGCTTAAAGCGATATTCCGCGCGTGCCAGAGTTGAGCGGAACTGACGAATGATCGATTTAATTTGCTTGGTCTGCGGCTTAGAAGGGCAAGTTAGGTCGTTGACCGCCGGGTGATCAATCATCACCTTCTGTACAAACTCCACCATGCTATCGGCAAGGGCACTGTGCTTGATCACATGGTAGCGATCGTAGCGGTAACGCTCTGCTTGATGAAGGTAGATGTTATTCAGGCTGGCGCCACTGTAGATCACCTCGTCATCAATGATATAGCCTTTAAGGTGCAGTACGCCAAAGACTTCACGACCACGCACTGGAATGCCATACACAGGTACCTTGTGTGAGTGTTGGCTGACATAATGCTTGTACATCTCAGCATTGCCTTCAGAGGCCGCGGCGCCAATCAAACCACGCTGAGCTCGGTGCCAGTCGACGCACACCTTAATGTCTAACTCAGGGTTACGCTGCTTAGCGGCGTACAGAGCATCCATGATTTCACGCCCAGCGTCATCATCTTCCAAGTACAGGGCGACCAGATAGATACGTTGGGTAGCACCTGCAATTGCTTCAAGCAATTTGGTCTTAAACGCTTTAGCCGAGGGCAACACATCGAGGTACTCTGGCTCTAAAGCGAGGGTTGGAAGTTGTGATAGTAGATTGCGGGTGACCATCATGGTGTCAGTGTTACCTATTCGTATGCAAAATTGCGAACATGGAATACTAGCAAATTTCTATTTCATAAGTATAGAAATAGCGCACAGAAGGTAGCATCAAATGTAACTGGGTGTTTTCAAACATGTAATGCATTCGGTGCACGTCATGAAACCCTACGTATTAAGCCCCTAAATAGCGCATCGCGACGAGCTTTTTTCCACTCGCGGTGTAGCGGCGGTAGAGGTTATCCAGGGCTCCGGGTAGAGCGGGCTCCTCAACAAACCCATGCTGGGCATAAAATGAGTGTAAATGCTGATAGGCAAAGCAGTAATCACCGGTCTGGAGCACCTGATGCTGACAGTAATCGAGCAGCTGGTGACCAAGCCCTTTGCCTTGTGCGGCGGGTATCACCAACATCCCGGTCAATAGGCGATAAGACTCAATCGAGCGAAAACGTACCACGGCGCTTAAGGTGCCCTCGAGGTACCCGGCGATAATTAGCTCATCGCGCTTGGCTTTACCCGATGGGTAGTGCTGCTTATAAAGACGCGTGATCAGAGGCAGCTTAATTGGGTCGAGTGGCTCAATATCTAACATTGTAATAAACAAGAGGGCTGGGAATTGGTGTAAGATAACCGCAGTTTAATCGACCCAATAACCCAGTGGCAAATCGCACTTATGCAGATACAAACCAACACCAGTCTCGCGCCTTATCACACGTTTGGTATTGAGCAAACCTGTCAGTACCTAGTGACGGTGACCTCGCTTGAGGAGCTTATTGCTGTCTATCAGTCACCTCAGTGGCAAGATTTACCAAAACTACTGCTTGGTAAGGGCAGCAATATGCTGTTTACCGAGCCTTACCAAGGAGTGGTGATCATCAATCAGCTTTTGGGTAAGCAAGTTGTGGAGACCTCTCAGGCGTATCATCTGCATATTGCCGGTGGTGAGGACTGGCCACAGCTGGTGGCTTGGTGTGTAGAAAATGGTTATGCCGGCCTAGAAAACCTCGCCTTGATCCCCGGCTGCGCAGGCTCTGCGCCAATCCAGAATATCGGGGCTTATGGGGTCGAATTTAAAGATATTTGTGAGTATGTGGAGATACTGTGTCTCGATAGCTTTGAGGTCAAGCGGCTGACTCGTGATGAGTGTCAGTTTGGTTACCGTGACTCGATCTTTAAGCACCAGCTCTATCAAAAAGCGATTGTTACTGGTGTCGGTTTGGTGCTGGCCAAAGAGTGGCAGCCTAATGTCGGTTACGGGCCTTTACAGCAGCTTCAATCACCCACTCCCAGGGCGATTTTTGAACGCGTTTGCCAGGTGAGAATGGAGAAGCTGCCCGACCCGAGTGTGAATGGCAATGCTGGCAGCTTCTTTAAAAACCCGGTGATCCCAGAAGCACATTTCAACAACCTGAAAAATCAACACCCGGATATGGTCGCTTACCCAGCAGGTCAGGGGCTGGTCAAGGTGGCAGCGGGGTGGTTGATCGACCAGTGTGGCCTTAAAGGACATGAGGTCGGCGGCGCTCAAGTGCACCCTAACCAAGCCCTAGTGATTGTCAATCGTGGTGATGCCAGTGCCCAAGATGTGGTGATACTGGCGGCAAAAGTGCGTGACTGCGTGTGGCAGACCTACGCCATTGCCCTAGAGCATGAAGTGCGCTTTATGGGCCCCAGACAAGAGACACGTCTTGAGCAGATCTGCGAGCGTGCTTTATGACTGCGCGCCTACCAAAAACCAAGCTTGATATTTTAGCCTTGCTAGCCCAAGGGGGCTTTCACTCTGGAGAGGAGATTGGTCGCCAGCTTGGGATCAGTCGTGCGGCTGTGAGTAAGCACGTCAAAGGTATCCAAGAATGGGGGGTTGAGCTCTTTTCCATACAAGGACGCGGATATCAGCTTGCCCAGCCGATGACCTTACTCAAGCAGGAACGATTGCAGGCTGAATCCACGGCACCAGTAATACTCTATCCGGTCATTGACTCTACCAACCAATATCTTCTCGAGCGTGTTGATGACCTGCAGCCAGGCACGGCCTGTGTAGCTGAATATCAGTCTCAGGGACGGGGGCGACGTGGGCGTCAGTGGGTATCGCCTTTCGGTGCGAATCTCTATCTGTCGATGTATTGGCGGCTAGAAGCGGGCATGGCGGCTGCGATGGGCCTTAGTCTTGTTGTCGGTGTGGCCTTGGTCGAGGCGCTAGAGTCGCTTTGTGTAGAGGGTGTGAAGCTCAAGTGGCCAAATGATCTTTATTATCAAGACAAAAAGCTGGCGGGTATCTTGGTTGAGCTCTCGGGGCAAGCCGGTGGCGCAGCGCACTTAGTGATTGGATCTGGTATCAACTTGACGATGCCAGAAACAGTAGAGGGGATTGACCAACCTTGGATCTCGCTTAAGCAGATTCTCGAGCACGTTACGGATCACCCGCTGTTACTTGATGATGGCTCACTAGATCGTAACCGATTGGGTTGCGCGTTTATTCAAGCTTGGCACAAGGCATTGCGTGATTACGAGCGTATCGGCATGCAAGGGTTTGTCGAGCGTTGGAATCGAGTCGATAATTTTCTCGATCGCCCGATAAAATTGATCATCGGAGAGCGAGAAATTAAGGGAATCGAAAAGGGGATCGATGAGCAAGGGGCGGTGTTGATCGAAACCGAGCACGGTCTAGAGCGACATATTGGCGGCGAGATCTCACTTCGAGGTCTTTGATGGCGGCAAACCTTGAAATGCCTCTGGTCGCCACCTAGGTGAGTGGTTATACTTGCCACTTAATTTTTAGTTGGCTTTCGATAGAAAGTCGCTCGGTTTTATCAGGAAATGAGCAGCGGACATGCAAGAGTATTTAGATTTTTTCCAACAGAACACAATAATGTCTTTGGTGTGGGTGGGTTTGTTCATCGCACTGATCATGAACATCTTCAAATCAGCGACAGCAGCCTATAAAGAGGTAACCGCAGCAAACGTTACCCATATGATGAACAAAGAAGAAGGTGTCGTGGTCGATATCCGCTCTAAGGACGAGTACAAAAAGGGCCATATTACCGATTCAGTTCACATTTTACCGTCTGAGATCAAGGCGGGTAACCTGGGCAGTCTTGAAAACAAGAAAACTAACCCAATTATCGTAGTATGTAAGACAGGTCAAACGGCTGCAGACAGTGCAAATGAACTGGCAAAAGCGGGCTTTGAGAAAGTGTACCTGTTGAAAAATGGTCTAATTGCTTGGAATGAAGCGAACCTACCTTTGGTTCGTGGCAAGAAGTAATCACTGACTTGCACTCGGGTGGCAAAATTAAAGCCAACTCAACCTAATAGTTTTGAGAGTCTAGTTGTGAGAGTCGACACGAAACCGCAACATGACCTCGTTATTCTTCATGTGCTCGGTTAGGCTCAAAGCGAAGGCCTCGTCAGTAACCGAGTGCAGTAACTAAAATTTAAAGGAAATCAAAATGGCTGAAGCAGCACAACCACAAGCGCCAGAGCAAAACTTCACAATTCAACGTATCTTTCTAAAAGATCTTTCTTTTGAGGCGCCTAACTCACCAGTTATGTTCCAGAAAGAATGGAACCCAGATGTAAAACTGGACCTAGACACACAAAGCCGTGAACTAGGTGAAGGCGTATACGAAGTTGTTCTACGCATCACTGTGACAGTTAAAAACGCTGAAGAGACGGCTTTCCTGTGTGAAATCCAGCAAGGTGGTATCTTCACTGCTGCGAAAATGGAAGCGGGTCAGCTTGCGCACTGCCTAGGTGCGTTCTGCCCGAACATCTTGTTCCCATACGCACGTGAAACTATCTCAAGCCTAGTGGTTAAAGGTACGTTCCCACAGCTGAACCTAGCGCCAGTAAATTTTGATGCACTGTTCATGAACTACCTACAGCAGCAAGCTCAACAAGAAGGTCAACAAGCTGACGCGTAATCGTCTGCTTTAATGATAAAGATTGAAAATGCACAAGGTCTGGCAAGATCTTGTGCATTTTTTGTTTCACACTAGGCTATTAATTATTTAATAATAGCGACTTAACTCTCCCTCTCAATTTCATCTGGGGCAATACGAGATTGCGCTAGACTAACAAGAGATAAATTCAAAGGTTGATTCTATGACTCAAGCGCTTCCTTATGGTAAACCAATTAGCATGACGGTGATTGGTGCCGGCTCTTATGGCACATCACTGGCCATCTCCCTGGCGCGTAACGGCGACAATGTGGTGATTTGGGGGCACGAGCCTGAGCATATGGCACAGCTGGAAGCGGATCGCGCTAACCATGAGTTCTTGCCTGGGGTAGAGTTTCCACCAAGCCTGATCGTTGAGGCGGATCTTGAGCGTGCACTGACTGCAAGTCGAGATGTGCTAGTTGTGGTACCAAGCCACGTGTTTGGTATCGTGCTTGATAGCATGAAGCCATATCTGCGCGACGACGCGCGCATTTGCTGGGCGACCAAAGGGCTTGAGCCAGAGACCGGCCGCCTGCTTAAAGAGGTCGCGCATGATAAATTAGGTAATCACTATTCGCTGGCAGTGCTCTCTGGCCCTACGTTTGCCAAAGAGCTTGCAATGGGGATGCCGACCGCGATCTCGGTGGCATCTCCAGACAGTGACTTTGTTGCCGATCTACAGGAGAAAATCCACTGTAGTAAAACCTTCCGTGTTTACGCCAACTCTGACTTTATTGGCATGCAGCTTGGTGGCGCGGTGAAAAACGTGATTGCGATAGGCGCTGGTATGTCAGACGGCATCGGCTTTGGTGCCAATGCTCGCACCGCATTGATCACTCGTGGCTTGGCCGAAATGAGCCGCCTTGGGGCGTCGTTGGGAGCCCAGCCTGAGACTTTTATGGGTATGGCCGGCCTTGGTGACCTTGTTCTTACCTGTACCGATGATCAATCACGTAATCGCCGCTTTGGTTTGGCGTTAGGCCAAGGCAAAGACGTTGATCTTGCCCAGCAGGAGATTGGCCAAGTGGTTGAGGGGTATCGCAATACTAAGGAAGTGTGGCTGCTGGCCAACCGCATGGGCGTTGAGATGCCAATCGTGGATCAAATATACCAAGTGCTTTACCAAGGAAAGGATGCGCGTCTGGCTGCTCAAGATCTGCTAGCGCGCGACAAAAAGGCTGAAGCGTAACAGAGATTAATACTAGGAAGTGGTAATGAAGTGCTGTGAAAAACAGAAAGTCTGGCAGTGCATCGTCAATGAAGCACGTGAGTTGGCTGAGCAAGAGCCTATGTTGGCTAGTTTTTATCATGCGACGATCATTAAGCATGAGAGCTTAGCGGCGGCGCTGAGCTACATCTTAGCCAACAAGTTAAAAACCGCCTCAATGCCCGCAATGGCGGTGCGCGAGGTGGTGGAAGAGGCGTTAGCTGCCGATCCGAGCATCAGCGAGTCTGCTGCCTGCGATATTTGCGCGACGGTCAATCGTGACCCGGCAGTATCAATGTACTCCATGCCACTTCTCTATCTAAAAGGCTACCATGCCCTGCAAGGCTATCGTGTTGCCAACTGGCTTTGGAAGCAGGGTCGTGTTGCCCTTGCCACTTATCTGCAAAACCAAATATCGGTCGCCTGCCAAGTAGATATCCATCCGGCTGCGCGCATTGGTAAGGGGATTATGCTCGATCATGCCACTGGTATTGTGATTGGTGAGACGGCGGTGGTCGAGAATGATGTTTCGATCTTGCAAGATGTTACCCTAGGCGGGACTGGTAAAGAGGGCGGAGATCGTCACCCTAAAATCCGTGAAGGGGTGATGATTGGCGCCGGTGCGAAGATCCTAGGTAATATTGAGGTCGGTGAGGGAGCTAAGATCGGTTCTTGTTCGGTGGTGCTGCAAGCCGTTCCACCTCATACCACAGTGGCAGGAGTACCCGCAAAGATTGTTGGACGACCAAAGACCTCGAAACCCTCCCTAGAGATGGATCAGCAGTTCAATGGCAAAAGCCACGAATTCATGGGGGGAGATGGGATCTAGCCCACTTCTCACCCAATGATATAAAAAAGCCCACACTTCTATCAGAGTGTGGGCTTTTTTATATTTGTGGTGCGCGCGCGGCTTTCAGGTGCGAGGAGTTTAATACTCGTAAAGGCATAACGGCACCTTAGAGCTTGGGTGTACCTTTGGAAGCACTGCTTGTTCTTATTGTGTCTTTAGCCTGCTACTTACTTAAAATACGCTGATTTGATCAGCTCTTTACACTCCGGGCACTTGAGTTTGCGGTGGTTCTTATAAGTGATGGTGCGCTCCAGCCAATTGCGACGGACACGGAGCAGGTTTCCCTTTTGGTTACAATAAGGACAAGTTTCTTGATACAACATATTTACATCCAACCTAACGAGCTTATTATTATTTGGACCGAAGTCACAGTTGATGTGCGACATTTTGCAATGCAATTGAGCTGTAATAAAGTCTAATTTAGGTGGTATTTTGTAATATTATGTTTAAATAGTAAGCCATCCGGTTTAACCCTTTATAGATAACTAATGACGGCGGTTGCGATTTACTTGATGTACAAGACCTTAGAAAACTCTTTACCAACGGGACACTGCCATTTATGGCAAGGTTTGTAGGTAATATTTTGGACGAGTGAAGAGGGAGTCAATGATTTGGGGTCATGGTCAGAGCAGGCGACATGCCTGCTCGTAGGTAGCTGGATATGATGGTTAGATCTCGTCTAGCTCTGCTCTTACCTCTTGTGCCCAGGTAATCCATGCTTGGCGAAGTAGGGTGTTGCGGCGCAGCGTAAGGCGCTCTAACCGACGTTGCTTGTCGAGTACTTTTGGGTCGCCATAGTAGGCATGTTCAATCTCTTGATAGTGGGCAACAAGTTTATGTGCTTCCTCTATCAAGCTGTCAACTTGCGCTTTGAATGAATCACTTTCTTCAACTGCGCACACCATCAAACGAGCAGAAAACTCATCGCGAACCGTTACATCAGAGGTTGGTTTGATAAACCACTCCCCGAGCGCCGTTCGACCTGCATCGGTGATCGAGTAGATTTTACGATCGGGTTTTCCCTCCTGTGGTTCTAGCACACAGGTTACCTGGCCGCTTTGCGCCATCTTATTCAGCTCACGATAGACCTGTTGATGACTTGCTTTCCAGAAATATCCAATACTTGAAGAAAACTCTTTAGTAATATCGTAACCCGTTGCATCACGGGTGCTAAGTACTGTAAGTATTACGTGGGGTAGTGACATGTTTTTATCCAAAATACAATGACGAAACAATCAACTGAGTTGAGAGCCAAGCGCACTCTAGTGGTACTTGCTTGAGAGTAGCTCTTACTCACGCCCGCAAAACACAGCGGGTACTGTCACCTTAAAATAAGCCGGAATTCACCTAGGATTGAGCCGCTTTGTCTGCAGCAGCTTCTTGATAAGCCGTATAGTATACCTAATGCGAAGTGTAGTTGTGGAGATAGACAAAAGCAAAATGGAACAAGATTGACACTTTTGTTATTAAGTAGATGATTAGGAAGGAAAAATAAATCCCCAACAAAGTTGCGTTTGATCACTTTTGTTGGGGATTCTCATTTTTGCACTGAGACTTAGCTCACACTTTGTTTTTATCCAGTATTACGCATGCCTGCAGCGATACCAGCGATAGTGACCATCAATGCCTCTTCGAGCTCGGGATCGCCTTGCTCTGATTGACGGGTTCGGTAGAGTAGCTCTGCCTGTAGCATGTTCAATGGCTCTACATAGATGTTGCGCAGACGAATGGACTCTTGCCCCCACGGATCGCTCTGCATTAAGTTCTCATTGTTTTCAACGTTCAATACTGCTTGGATGTCGCTCTGCAGCTGCGCACGTAGGCGATCGCCCAGGGGCAGTAGCTCAGGCTGCGCTAAACGTTGATCGTAGTAGCGTGAGATCTCGATATTACACTTAGAGTACACCATCTCGAGCATACCCAGGCGTGTTGAGAAGAACGGCCACTCGCGACACATCTCTTCCAATAGCTCGAGGTGACCCTTATCAATTGAGTACTGGATGGCCTCACCAGCACCCAGCCAAGCTGGCAGTACTAAGCGGTTTTGGCTCCATGAGAAGATCCATGGAATAGCACGCAGGCTCTCTACTCCGCCTTTCGGGTTACGCTTAGCAGGGCGTGAGCCCAGTGGCAGTTTGCCCAGTTCAAGCTCAGGTGTTGCTTGACGGAAGTAAGGGACAAAATCTGGTTCGCCGCGCACTACGTTGCGGTACGATTCACACGATACCTCGGAGAGCACATCCATCAAATCGCGCCAATCTTGTTTAGGCTCTGGTGGTGGTAGCAGGTTCGCTTCAAGGATCGCGCTGGCATACATATTGAAGCTGTTAATCGCTACTTCAGGTAGGCCAAGCTTGAAGCGGATCATCTCACCTTGTTCGGTAACGCGCAGACCACCTTTGAGGCTTTTTGGTGGCTGTGAAAGTAGAGCTGCGTGCGCAGGCGCGCCGCCACGACCGATGGTGCCCCCACGACCATGGAACAGAGTTAGGTCAATGCCTTCTTCTTCACCGACTTTGACTAGGGCCTCCATTGCTCGATATTGCGCCCAGCCTGCCGACATCGCGCCAGCGTCTTTGGCTGAGTCTGAATAGCCAATCATTACCATTTGGTGGTTTTGGATAAAGCCGCGGTACAGATCGATGCCCATGAGTTGCTTAATAACGTCTTCTGCGTTGTTAAGGTCATCTAGGGTTTCAAACAATGGACAGACGTCCATGCGATAAGGGCAGCCAGACTCTTGCAAGATAAGGTGAACTGCCAGCACATCAGAGGCGGTACGTGCCATCGAAATGACGTAGGCACCAAAGGCCTCACGTGACTGCGCCGCAAGAATACGACAGGTATCAATCACTTCTTGAACCGGCTCAGACGGTTGCCAGTCAAGTGGGAAAAGTGGACGCTTTGAATTTAGCTCAGAAGTCAGGAAGGCGACTTTATCCTGCTCACTCCATTGGTCGTAATCACCAATACCCAAGTAACGCGTAAGCTCAGACAACACGTCAGAATGGCGAGTACTTTCTTGACGAATGTCCAGACGAACAAGGTGCACACCAAACGCCTTGACGCGACGCAGGGTATCCAGCAGTGAGCCATCGGCAATGATGCTCATGCCACACTCGTGCAGTGATTGGTAACACGCGAGCAGAGGTTTCCAAAGTTGGTCGATATGCTGCAGTGGTGCTTTCACCGCGAGCTTTTGGCCGTTGATCTTGGCATCCAAGATCTCTTTAGTCTCTTCAAGCAGTTGGCGCAGACGTTTGAGGATGCAGCGATACGGCTCGTGTGACTCTTCGCCCGCGAGTGCGCGTACTTCCTCGTTACACTTGGTCATTGATAGCTCAGTGACCAGCTCATTGATGTCACCCAGGTACAGATCAGCGGCTTTCCAACGCGATAGCAACATGACCTCACGCGTGACGGTGTGGGTCACAAACGGGTTGCCATCGCGATCGCCACCCATCCATGATGAGAAGTGAACGGGACGTGCATCCAATGGCAAGCCTTCACCGAGGTGGCCTTTTAGGCGCTCATCAAACTCACGTAAAAATTCAGGTACCGCCTCCCACAGCGAGTTTTCAACCACAGCGTAGCCCCATTTGGCCTCATCGAGTGGCGTTGGACGCTGTTTGCGGATCACATCGGAGTGCCAACTTTGGGCAATCAATTGCTCTAGACGACGTTCGGTTTTATGGCGCTCTTTCTCTGCGAGATCGCTGTGCTCGAGATCGGAGAGACACTCGTTAATCTTGACCAACTTGTTGATCATGGTACGACGAGTGATCTCAGTGGGGTGGGCAGTTAATACCAGCTCAATATTGAGGTCACGAATCGCTTGAGCGGTGTCTAGCTTGCTGATGTTTTTCTGCGCAAGCTTAGCGAAAAGGGTATTGATAGAGTCAGGCTCACACACATGGGCATCACAGTGACGAGAGATGGTGTGATATTGCTCTGCCATATTGGTTAGGTTGAGGAACTGATTGAATGCACGAGCCACTGGCGTTAGCTGATCATTTGGTAGGCCTTTGATCTCATCGATCAGCTTTTCGCGATCCGCTTGGCTGCCACCGCGAGCTGACTTAGAAAGCTTACGAATGGTTTCCACTTTCTCGAGTAACGCGTCACCGTGCGCGTCGCGAATGGTGTTGCCGAGTAATCGCCCCAACATGCGGACATTGCTAGTTAGCGCGGAGTACTTCTCGTTCATAATCGTCCTGCCTTGTAAAAAAATTACATCCAATGTTTATCTTTAGGCTGACAATCTAGCGAAAAATAGCGTGATTAGTCAAATAATGTCGCGCTTTAATCGCATGATATCGGGGAGTGGAAAGTAATTTTGAAATTTTACTACTTTAGCGATAAATAAAATGCCGAGATTGGTCCTTTATTGCTAATGATTATCATCACCATATTGTCGTTACTGTTGGTTTAGCGGTGAGCCTGTATAATAAACGCCTATCTCCCCATATTGATCATTTCAAGGACGACGATGAAGCTGTCATTTCTCCCTAATTGCTTATGCTCGCTGGTGTTACTTACCAGCTTGCCATCTTACGCCGAGCCGGTGAAGCCACTGTTTGAAACTCCAGAATTTATGCAGGATAACTTTATTGATCAGGTGTTTGACCTGTTTGGGGCAGATGCCGATTACGATCAAGATAAGGCGATTGACTTGAGTTACTTGCCAACCCTGTATTATACCCCCGAGCAGAAATTCTCTGCTGGCGTGTTATTAGTTGGGCTCTATCATACCGACAGCAGTGATAAGGCCGCTCAGCCATCGTCGGTGGTCACCAACCTGTATTTCTCGTCCAACCAATCATATGGCGTCTGGGTTGAGAATATGACGCAGTTTAATCAAGGCAAGCAGCGTTTGATGGTTGATCTTGAGCTGCACCGAGAAGCGTCGGTGTATTACGGCCAAGGCATTGCAGCGGGCAATCGTGATGACAATAAGCACGAGTTTCGAGAAGTGCTGTATACGGTAAAGCCGACCTGGTTGACTGAGTTTGGGACCAACTATTTCTTAGGTGTGGGCGCTGATGTCTCTTATGCGCGGGCGGAGGATATTGATAATGTCAGTGGCAATGCGGATCCAAGTCAAGACTATAGGCTACCAAGTGGCACCAGTGCGGGCTTAGTGCTGTCGAGCGTGTATGACTCGCGTGACTATCGACTCAATCCATCGCAAGGCTGGCTGTTTCAATTGGACGCTGGGCTTTATCAAAACTTTGACAGCAGCAAATCGTACACCCGTTATGATTTAGAGCTGGCCAATTACATTAATCTTAACCCAGTTCCAGGGGTGCTGGCTTGGCAAGTGCGTGGCCAATTTACTGATGGTGATGTGCCTTGGTATGCGCTGGCTGATATCGGTGGCTCAAGTGTCATGCGCGGCTATATTAAGGGGCGCTATCGTGATAATCATATGCTGATGAGTCAAGCGGAGTACCGCCTACCTGTGGTGCAGCGCTACGGGATGGTATTTTGGGGCGCAGTGGGCACGTTGGCACCTGAAGTCAATGAGTTGGCAGATGAGGTGCTGACTTCGTATGGCACCGGTCTCCGGTTTCGCTTTAAGGATCGAGTCAACCTCAGAGCAGATATCGGATTTGGCAAAAATGAGACAACTCTCTACATTAACGTTAACGAAGTATTTTAGGAGAACAAACCAGTGAGTGTAAGGGCGGCGATAAAATGGGGCTTGGTTGTCTTGAGTCTGAGTATCACAGCTCAAGCCAACAGCCAACCCTTGCCGCAGCAGTGCGAGAAGGTAGCGTATTATCACATCTACCTAAGTGGTATCCGCACTGGCTACATGAATCGTACCGAGTCATGGCAAGGGATGAGCGCCACGGTGACATCGCAAAGTAAGGCAAGCATCTTAGGCATTGGCACCGAGTATGACCAGCAAGCGCGCCTGATTTGGTCAGAGCAGAGCGATAGCTGGCTAACGACCTCTTTTCATCAAGTGGTCTCTGGCTTTAAAAGCCGTGATATGCAGGTGAGCTTTTCCGACGATGGCAGCGAGAGCCTGGTCAACCTCGATGGCAAAGAGACTCGATACGAGAATGATGGTGAACCACTTAGAGATGTAGATACGTTATCGGTGCAGATCCGCCAACACGTGCTGGATGGGGTCAAGCAATTTACTCTTACACGTCAAGCCAGTGATGGCCCTGAGCCATATCAGTATCAGGTGCTAGAGACAGAGATTATTAAACTTGATAAGTGGGGGGAGCTTAAGGCGATCCCAGTCGAGCAAACTGGAGAAGAGCGTGTTACTTTCTGGTATGCGCCAGAGCTTGACTACCAGCTAGTCAAAGCTCGCTATCATGGGTTTATATTGCAAGGCGGTGCGGAGCTACAGAGTTTTGAGAACAGTTGTCAGGACGGCTAGAGAGCGCTGGCTCAATTGTTTCATATGGAACAATATTTGTGCAATGTGGCAATAAAAAGAAAGAGGGGGATGCCGTTTCGGTATCCCCCTCTTTCTTTATGAATCTGAAGCGTTAGCTCTAGTTCATGCCGTATTTCTTTAGCTTCTTACGAAGAGTACCGCGGTTGATGCCCATCATAGTTGCTGCGCGAGTTTGGTTACCGCGAGTGTACTGCATGATGGTATCTAGTAGTGGCTGTTCAACTTCAGCTAGAACTAATTCGTATAGCTCTGTTACTTCTTGGCCGTTTAGTTGAGCCAAGTAGTTTTTAAGAGATGCTTTAACAGAGTCACGTAGTGGCTTTTGCGTGATCTGGTCTTGCGAAGTTACGGTAGTTACTGTTAAAGCTTCTGAAGTCAGATTTTGTTCGAACATATTCGGTCTAGCTCTTCTCTTAATTATGATGCAACGTTATCAAAATAACCGTTCAACGCTTCAAGTTGCAGCGGGGCTGCTTCAATCGCGTTGAAGGTACGGCGAAACTCACTCGCTTGCTCATGCTCTTTTAGGTACCAACCCACGTGCTTACGCGCGATGCGTGGACCTAGATACTCCCCGTAAAATTCGTGGAGTGCTTGAACATGGCCAAGCATAATGTCTTTCACTTCCTCAATTGGAAGCTCAGGCATTGTGGTGCCGTTTTCCAAATAGTGGCGGATTTCCTGGAAAATCCATGGTCGACCCTGGGCCGGTCGGCCGATCATCAGAGCATCGGCACCGGTATACTCGAGTACCTGCTTCGCTTTCTCTGGACTGTCGATGTCGCCATTGGCGATCACCGGAATCGAGATAGCTTGCTTGACTGCTCTGATGCTGTCGTATTCTGCTTCGCCTTTGTACATACAGGCTTTGGTTCGACCGTGAAGGGCGAGCGCCTGGATGCCGCAGTCTTGTGCGAGCTTAGCGATCTGGACACAGTTTTTGTTTTCAGGATCCCAACCCGTACGGGTTTTCAGCGTCACAGGCACGGATACCGCATTCACCACAGCCTTGAGGATATCCTCAATGATCTCTGGGTACTGCAGCAGCGCAGAGCCTGCTAGCTTCTTATTGACCTTCTTCGCTGGACAACCCATGTTGATATCGATGATTTGCGCACCGTTCTCAACACTAAATTGCGCAGCATCAGCCATAAGCTGAGGGTCTGAACCTGCGATTTGTACAGAGCGAATGCCCGATTCACCCTCATGTACCATGCGCTGTTGCGACTTGGCCGTTTTCCACAGCTTAGGGTTTGACGACATCATTTCACTGACCGCCATACCCGCACCGTATCGGAGACACAACTCTCGAAAAGGTCTATCAGTGACACCCGCCATAGGTGCAACGATAAGGTTATTGTCTAGTTGGTAGTTTCCGATCTTCAAAACGTCATCACAGTTGTGTGCCAGCAAGGGCGCGCATTTTACGCATTTTTTTCCTGTGTGAAAAGACTAATATTTGAGCATTTACAAATTGTTTTGTTAATTTGTATAAATTTCAGGCAATTAGTCTGGTTTTGTCTTTTTAGCTATTTTTTTGCCCAGAGATGCGACACCACTCACTCTGTTCAACAATCGGGTCGATAGTTAACTCATCACGGTAGTAGTTTGCTACGTCTTCTGCCTGGGTATCGAGTACACCCGACATGGCTAGCAGGCCATTTGGCTTCACCAAGCCCTTGATCACCGGTGACAGCTCGCGCAGAGGACCGGCTAGGATGTTTGCCACGACGACGTCAGCGATGAGGTCTTGTGGTTGGTCTTGAGGCAAGAACACTTCAAGCTGTTCGGCCACACCGTTACGTGCTGCGTTATCTTTTGATGCCAGTAGAGCCTGAGGATCAATGTCGATCCCGATGACTTTTGCTGCGCCCAGTTTGATCGCGGCGATCGCAAGAATGCCAGAGCCACAGCCAAAATCGATCACGGTTTTACCGCTCAGGTCGAGGCCTTCTAGCCACTCAAGGCACAGCGCCGTGGTTGGATGGGTGCCGGTGCCAAAGGCCAAACCTGGGTCAAGCATGACGTTAACCGCATCTGGCTCTGGGATATCGCGCCAGCTTGGGCAGATCCACAGGCGCTGACCAAACTTCATTGGGTGGAAGTTATCCATCCATTCGCGCTCCCAGTCTTTATCTTCGAGCTGCTCCACCTTGTGGGCAAAATCGGCAGCAAGCAGACCGCTAGCCTTGATTTGCTCGAGGATCCAGGCGGTGTCAGCCTCAGCATCGTACAGTGCAAGGATATCAGTATCACCCCATAGGCGAGTCTCACCCGGTAGGGGCTCAAATACAGGGGTGTCTTGCGCGTCAAGGAAAGTGACTGACAAGGCGCCGGTTTCTTCCATCAGCATATCGCCAATCGGCTCTGCATTGGTGTTGGTCGCGTTGAGTTTGATTTGAATCCAAGGCATGGTAGTCGCTCATATGAAAGGAGAATTGGCGCTGAGTTTAGCAGATATAAAGAGGGAGACCAAAAGTCGCCGTGCAATGGTAAGAAAACTCAGCGAGTAAAAAGAACAATGCCCACCGAGGTGGGCATTGAATCGATAAAACTATTGGCTTTAACAGCGCTTACTGTAAGCCCAGTTTTTTCTCTAGGTAGTGAATGTTGGTGCCACCATGCTGGAAGTTCTCATCGTTCATGATCTCTTCTTGCAGTGGAACGTTGGTCTTGATGCCCTCAACAATCATCTCACCCAGCGCATTTCTCATTCGGGCAATCGCCACATCGCGGTTCTCACCAAAGGTGATCAGCTTACCGATCATCGAATCGTAGTGAGGAGGTACGGTGTAGCCCGTATAGATGTGCGATTCCCAGCGCACGCCCATACCGCCTGGCGAGTGGAAACGCTCAACCTTACCCGGTGACGGAAGGAAACGTACTGGGTCTTCCGCGTTGATACGACACTCGATCGCGTGACCGCTGATCTTGATATCATCTTGGGTATAAGACAGCGGCTGGCCTGCCGCAACGCGCAGCTGCTCTTTGATCAGGTCAACGCCGGTTACCATCTCTGTCACTGGGTGCTCAACCTGAATACGAGTGTTCATCTCGATAAAGTAGAACTCACCATTCTCGTACAGGAACTCAAACGTACCTGCGCCGCGATAACCGATCTCAATACACGCACGCGTACAGCGCTCACCGATGTACTTACGCATCTCAGCGGTGATACCTGGCGCTGGAGCTTCCTCAACCACTTTCTGGTGACGACGCTGCATTGAACAGTCGCGCTCACCAAGGTGGATTGCACCGCCTTGACCGTCGGCAATTACTTGAACTTCAACGTGACGTGGGTTTTCAAGGAATTTTTCCATGTAAACAATGTCATTGTTGAATGCGGCTTTGGCTTCTGCGCGTGTCATTGCGATAGCTTCGACCAGGTCGGCTTCATTGCGTACAACACGCATACCACGACCACCGCCGCCGCCTGAGGCCTTGATGATCACAGGGTAGCCGATACGCTTAGCGTGGGCTTTGTTGGTCACATCATCATCGTTCAGTGGACCATCAGAGCCTGGAACGCAGGGTACGCCTGCTTTCTTCATTGCATTGATTGCAGATACTTTATCGCCCATCATGCGGATGGTGTCGGCTTTCGGGCCAACAAAGATAAAGCCGCTGCGCTCAACTTGTTCGGCAAAATCGGCATTTTCAGACAAGAAGCCGTAGCCAGGGTGGATCGCTACAGCGCCAGTGACTTCCGCCGCTGAGATAATGCGTGGAATATTCAGGTAGCTGTCGATACCGCGGGCAGGGCCGATACAAACGGTCTCATCAGCCAACAAGACGTGTTTTAGGTCGCGGTCAGCGGTTGAGTGGACCGCCACCGTTTTGATACCGAGCTCTTTACAGGCGCGCAGAATGCGCAATGCAATCTCGCCACGGTTTGCTATGACTACTTTATCTAACATCGGCAAAACCTCGATTATTCGATCACAACAAGAGGTTGGTCGAACTCAACAGCTTGACCATCTTCGGCTAGGATAGCCGTAACCACACCCGATTTGTCTGCCTCGATCTGGTTCATCATCTTCATTGCTTCAACGATACACAGGGTTTCACCTGCCGATACCGATTGGCCAATTTCAATAAATGGTTTCGCATCAGGGGTTGGCGCGCGGTAGAAGGTGCCCACCATTGGAGAAAGAACTTGGTGACCAGACAATGCTGGTGACTCAGCCGCTGCCGGTGTTGCTTCTGCCGCAGATGCTGCAGGAGCCGCTGGTGCTGTAGGAGCAGCAACTGGCGCTGGCGCATATTGGATCGGTGCGACAGGCGCAGCTGTGCCGTTGCGGCTAATGCGTACCGACTCTTCGCCCTCAGAGATTTCTAGCTCGGCGATGCCAGACTCTTCCACCAATTCAATGAGTTTTTTAATTTTACGGATATCCATGTTTCTTTCTCTTTCGCTTAGTCAATAACGCAGCCCAGTATTGAGCTGGAGAGTATCTTGTGCCTATGAGCGCAGCGTATTAATGGCTGCACTCAGAGCAAATTCATAGCCTTGAGCCCCCAAACCGCAGATCACCCCTTGTGCTTTGTCAGACAGGTACGAGTGGTGGCGGAAGGGTTCGCGAGCATGCACGTTGGACAGATGGACTTCGATAAAGGGGATCGCCACACCCAATAAGGCATCGCGCAAAGCAACGCTGGTGTGAGTGAAGGCCGCGGGGTTAATAATAATAAAGTCGATATTATTATGCGCCGCGTGGATGGCCTCAATCAGCTCATATTCTCGGTTGGACTGCAGGTGTGAAAGCTCGATATCGGCCTGCTTGGCAAGTTGCATCAGGCGCGAAACGATCTGATCTAGGGTTTGTGAGCCGTAGTGACCTGGCTCTCGAAGACCCAGTAGATTTATATTTGGTCCATTTAAAACAAGAATGCGAGACTTTGCTGACATTGTGAGGCTATCTTCCTTTATCTTGGGACTTTAGTTCAATTTGTCCATTCTATCCCGAATCACACACAATTTAATAACGTTAATCGAAGTGATTCTAGTAAATTGCCCAAGATTATAGCTAATTCACCGAAATTAGCAGCAATTTACTGGTCTAATCTCCGCAAGTTACGCTGTTAAATCTGTAACCAGGTTAACATTTTTGCACTCTGGTGGTGATTTGTTGATCATTTCAACACTATGAGATGAAAGGTTTACAGCACTTTTTTGATATAGAGAACTTTAGGGGGCGAGGGGCGGGTACGCTAGCGCTAAGGGGAGCGAGGAGTTTGTCGCGCGTGAGGAAATCCCCGCGCCTCGGAACGAAGTGATACTCGTTCCCCGCCCCTTTGTTAAAAAAAGGCCGCCACAAAAGTGGCGGCAAAGCAGTGCAGTACTATGGAGAATGGATCTAGGGGTTATTAAACCAGTTCGGCTTTTTCGGCGATCAGTTTGTCGACCACGCTTGGGTCGGCGAGGGTGGATGTGTCGCCGAGGTTGCTGGTGTCACCAGTGGCGATTTTGCGCAGAATACGACGCATAATTTTGCCCGAGCGGGTTTTGGGCAGAGCGTCGGTCCAGTGCAGAACGTCAGGTGTGGCAATGGCACCTATTTCTTTACGCACCCACTCCTTGACCTCTTTGTGCAGCTCAGTACTGGGGTACTCACCGTCGTTAAGGGTAATGTAGGCGTAGATGGCCTGGCCTTTGATGTCGTGAGGAATACCGACAATGGCCGCCTCGGCAATTTTCTCATGAGCCACCAATGCTGACTCAATCTCGGCGGTTCCCATTCTGTGTCCGGAGACATTCAACACATCATCAACACGCCCGGTGATCCAGTAATAGCCGTCCTCATCACGGCGAGCACCATCACCCGTAAAGTACATGCCTTTGAAGGTGGAGAAATAGGTTTGCTCAAAGCGTTCATGGTCACCATAGACGGTGCGCATTTGTCCTGGCCATGAGTCGAGAATTACCAAGTTGCCCTCTGTTGCGCCGTCAATGATATTGCCCATGTTATCGACTAGAGCCGGTTGGACGCCGAAAAATGGGCGAGTGGCAGATCCTGGCTTGAGTTCGGTGGCACCAGGAAGCGGTGTGATCAGGATCCCTCCAGTCTCGGTTTGCCACCAAGTATCAACGATCGGAGATTGCGCATTGCCGATGGTTTTGTAGTACCACTCCCATGCTTCAGGATTAATCGGCTCGCCTACCGAACCCATAATGCGCAGGCTATCACGGCTAGTACCCGCGATAGCTTCATCGCCCTTGGCCATCAGGGCGCGGATCGCCGTAGGGGCCGTATAGAGGATATTGACCTGATGCTTGTCCACCACCTCGCTCATACGGCTGGTGGATGGGTAGTTAGGCACTCCCTCAAACAAGATAGTTTTGGCGCCGTTGGCAAGCGGCCCGTAGATGAGGTAGCTATGGCCGGTGATCCAGCCAACATCAGCGGTACACCAGAAGGTTTCGCCAGGTTGATAGTCAAACACATACTTAAAGGTCATGGTGGCATACACGAGATAGCCACCTGTGGTGTGCAGAACGCCTTTGGGTTTGCCGGTTGAGCCTGAGGTGTACAGAATAAACAGGGGATCTTCAGCCTTCATCTCTTCTGGTGGGCAGTCATCGGAGACGCTTGCCGTCGCATCATGCCACCAGACATCGCGTCCTTCTTGCCAGCCGATGTCACCGCCGGTGCGTTTGAGGACCAGCACCGAATCTATGGTATTGACCTCAGGATTGGCGAGCGCATCATCAACGTTTTTCTTTAGTGGCACGGCTCGGCCACCGCGTACGCCCTCATCGGCGGTGATCACCACCTTGGCATCGGAGTCAATAATACGGCCCGCGAGCGCCTCTGGAGAGAAGCCACCGAACACCACAGTATGCACCGCGCCAATGCGGGTACAGGCCAGCATAGCGATAGCCGCCTCAGGCACCATTGGCATATACAAGCACACCACATCGCCTTTTTTGACGCCTTGTTGCTTCAACACATTGGCAAAACGGCAGACTTGCTGATGCAATTCACGAAAGGTGAGGGTCTTGTCATCGCTTGGGTCATCCCCTTCCCAAATGATCGCCACATCGTCAGCACGAGTGGCTAGGTGGCGATCAATGCAGTTGGCTGAGACGTTGAGTGTGCCATCTTCAAACCAGCGAATATCGACGTGGCCAGTATCGAACGAGGTGCTTTTGACCTTAGTGAATGGCTTGATCCAGTCGACTATCTTGCCATGCTCACCCCAGAATGCTTGTGGGTCACTGACCGACTGCTGGTACATAGATAAGTAGGTTTCATTATCCGCGTGGGTGGTGGCTTTGATATTGTCCTTCACCGGATAAACGTGAACTTCACTCATTGCTGATCTCCTTAAGCCTGACTGTCACCCTAAGTCTGTTGAGCGTCTCGGGTGTGGGTAGTGGGTATCCATTTCGAGATGATGGGTTAACTGACTGATATAACTTTTGACCAGTAAAGGGATTTCAACAATTAGACTTTAGCCGTAAGGTGGCAGATTTGGGCGATATTTTAGTGACTTGGTGCCGGTAAGCTCGGCAGCGTTCCTTTGGTGAGGTGGACAAAAATCAGGGCTGCGGCAATCGCATCTTCTAGGGCATCGTGTTTGTTTTGCACCGGGATATCGAGGTGGTGACAGATAGCATCCAAGCTCAAGTCAAAGTAGGCATTGGGCAGATGACGCTCTAGCTTAGCGTGATAGATCTCGCTTACCTCTATCACCTCGTTAGGTAAGGGAAATCCCAGTTGGCGGCGGCAAGCATTGTCGAGGATCTTCTTATCATAACGGATGTGATAGCCAACTAATGGGCGATTGCCAATAAACCTGAGCAAAGCCTCGAGGGCCTGTTTTTCCGAGATGCCATCGACCAAGTCGGTATGGCGGATATGATGGATTTTGACCGACTCCTCGCTCAGAGAAGCTGGGGCACGCAGCCTGACTTCAAACGGCTGGCTGAGAAGGATCCGGTTATCGATGATCTTAGCGGCTGCGATGGTGACCAGCTCTGCTCGCTCCGGGTCTAGGTTGGTTGTCTCACAATCGAGAGAAACAAACTCGCCCTTTTGTGGTTTGCTAAACAGGCTTTGATAGGGGGAGCCCTTGAGTCTATTGTGCCAATACAGACGATAAATCCATCGAAACATAATCAATCCCGAATTTGATAGTGATGAGCAAGAAACTGTTTGAACTTCTTCACTACATGCAAGCTGTGACGCAGCAAGTCGCGCTCAGTGCGATCGATGTCATCCAGGTTGAGTCGGTTATGGCTGTGCTGATGAGCCAGTTGCTGACTGAGCCTGAGCTTGATAAATAACTTAAACGCCTCGCTCAGATTGTCTGCGGTCTCTGGCTCGAGGGTATTAAGCTCACGCAGCGCATCAATGCGGGCAAAGGTGTTCTTCTCCACCACGCCGTACTCAAGCGCGAGGGCGCGAATACCATGGACAATCGGAAAGATCCCACCTTGTTTGATATCTAGCCCTTCCTTGGCTTGTTTTACGTTACCAAACAGGGTTAAGGGCAGTGAAAATTGCAAAGCGGGTCGAACAAAGGTTTGCAGGACCAGCATCTTGTTGAGCATTAACTGCTGTAGGTGCTGCGCCAATGGGCTGAGCAGCTCTTTGTTACCCGCTACTGCGTGGGCATCGGCGATGATCGCGAGATCCATCACCTTGTCG
Organism: Vibrio sabulosilitoris; assembly: GCF_055391395.1. Taxonomy (NCBI): domain Bacteria; kingdom Pseudomonadati; phylum Pseudomonadota; class Gammaproteobacteria; order Vibrionales; family Vibrionaceae; genus Vibrio; species Vibrio sabulosilitoris. The sequence continues at coordinate 162,906 of NZ_AP029599.1, read as the reverse complement.
GGGGTGGCTCGCTCAACCCAGTGGGTGATGGTCTGTTTCCACTGGCTTTGCATTTTGACCCACTCAGGGTTATTGACCATTACCTGCCCCGTACACAGTGGATAGCCGAGTTGTTGCAGGGTATGGGTGAGCTTATCCATAATCGCTGCGCACTGCTCCCACTCCAGTCCATCGCGGATGATCAGGGCATTGTCTTGATCGGTTTTTAGGATCTGCTCGCCGCGCCCCTCTGAACCAAGCACCATTAGGCAGCAGTGATCATGCAGGGCTGGTGGCACAACCAATTCAAAGGCTTTTTCTATGATCTGCTCGTTGACCGCCGAGATCAGCTCCATAATAAATCGCGTTCGAATACCGTTACTCAGCAGACTATCCACCAAGTGACGCTGGCGATTGGAGGCAAAGGCCAGCTCTTCAATGCAGGTCGCACGGGCAATACTCAAACTCAGCACATGGGAGTGGGTTGAAAACGCGCTCAAGATTTGGGTCATATCCAGCATGCCGACGGCTTGTGAACCCTCACAGACCATTAGGCGTTTCATGCGATTTCGCGTCATGGTGATCATGGCATTAAACAGGAAGTCGCCATCATCGACGTGATAAACCGGGAAGGTGGCAATCTCTCCAACCGGCGTATCGAGGGCGTGATTGTCTAACATCACCGCATGCAGCATGTTGGTGCGGGTGACGATCGCATAGGGGTGGGCGCTTGGGTGCGCTTGCAGCCTTGGGTCATCCGGGTCGAGCTGCACCAGTGCTGCGTCGATACCATTATCCTTGAGTACTTGGGTCACTTGGTTAAGCGGTTGGTCTGCACTGAGTACCATCGGCGGATGATAGATCTCGCGGTCCACCTTGGTCAGAATAAATTCAGCCAAATTTTGCTGCTGATGCGCCGCTTCAATAAGCGCTTGGCGTGTGGCGAGATTATTATCGAAGTAGGCGGCAAATTGTCCATTAGCTTGGTAAAGGTCAAGAAATACGTCCCTGGGTAGCAAATAGGACAGAGTGTCTTCAAGGGCAACGTATTGGTGTTTGCTATTGCCATCAAGCAGGCCACGAACATCGAACAGATCATCGTTAGCATAATGGGCAAACACCTCCTTGCCATCGGGGCTGCGCTCCTCAACCGCCCCTTTGATCAGCATATGCAGCGCACGCGCTGATTGCTTGGGGCCAACCAAGATATCACCACTGCGGTAGTAGGCCACATCAAGCGATGAGCGTAAGATATTTTGTTGCTTGTCACTCAAGCGATCAAAGGGTGGAGATTGCAAGTTGAACTTGTCAGGCATCGCCAATTCTCCTCTGCACGGCTAATCTAAAATAGTTACCCAAGTGACCGCCTTGGCTGCAAAGTGCGGACGGCCAGTTGCGGACGGCCAGTTGTGGACGGCCAGTTGTGGACGGCTAGTCGCTGGCGGGCGTCCAAGCAAATCTCGCAAGAACTGTATCTTGAAGTCACTTGGCTATAAGTGTGGTTGGTTTTTGCCTGCTCTCCAGACGACTTTGGTCTAATAGGGGAAGTTTATTTAGTGACATTTTCCTTTTTCTCGCCTTGGGAGCGCCGCATAATAGCCGGCGTCAGTAGCATTTTAATTAGGATCGTTTGATGTTAACTCCCTCTCCTTATGGCTGGATCTCCCAGTATTTTCTCGGTTTCTTTTTCGCTTATGGCGTGTATCTGCCATTTTGGGCACTGTGGTTTGAGGACCAGGGTGTCTCGGCGACAGATATTGGGTTCTTGATTGGTTTGGGGCTTGCGACGCGCTGTGTGGCTAATTTGGTGATCACCCCACGAGTGCATCGAGTCGAGCACCTTTTACCCGTATTACGCTGGATTAGCTTCTTTGCCCTTGTAGCGATCGGTTTTCACTTTTTTACTGGCGGTAGTTTTTGGCTGATGGCGTTGGCGACAGTGCTGTTTAACCTCTGCTGTGGACCAGCGATCCCACTCTCGGATGCGATGGCGAACCATTATTCACGGCTTAAGCTACTCGACTATGGCCGCACGCGATTGTGGGGCTCAATTGCCTTTATCGTCGGCTCAACGGTGGTAGGCTTTTTGGTTGCACACAATGGCACCGAGATGATCTTGTATACCGCATTGCTGGGCATCACCGCAGGTTGGTTGCTTTCGATGCGCAACCCGACGCCGATGCCGACTAGCCATACTCACACTAGTAGCGAACGCCCGAAAATCACCGCATTGCTACAAGAGTGGTCGGTGGTGAAGTTTTTGCTTCTGGTCGCTCTCATCCAGGGCAGCCATGCGGCTTATTACAGCTTTAGTGCGATCCATTGGCGTGAGGCTGGTCATGGGGAAAATGTTATTGGTTACCTTTGGAGTCTGGGTGTCGCAGCTGAGGTGGTCATTTTCGCTGTGAGTAAGCGCTGGTTCGCTAACTGGTCATTGCGCACCTTATTTTCAATCGCAGCTCTTGGAGCCATGGTTCGCTGGGGACTTACCGCGTCGACCACACAAATTGGCGTTCTCGTGCTGGTGCAGATGCTTCACGGAGTAACCTTTGCTATCGCGCATATCGCGGCGATTTCGTACATTCAACAGTCGGCTGAGAATAAAATGGTCGCCCTTCAGGCGCTATACAACGCACTCCCGCTTGGGGCCTTTATCGCCTTGATGACTGCACTAAGTGGTTGGGGATACGAGCACTGGGGAGCGAATGTGTTTTGGGCGATGGCGGCCATGGGTTTATTGGCCCTATTTGTTCGCCTCGAGCCAAAACAGACGAACAGCATCGCAGCGAAAGCCGCGACCAATGCACAGAATTAGGCTGTGCTAATTGCGCTTATTTTTTAACCCTTGGTAAAGTGAAACTCTCTGAGTGGTTACTTATACCCAAGTAACCGATAGCCGCCGCTCAGGCGGCTTTTTTATGCAGACAAAAGGATAGCGAATGCAAGGATTGATCGTGATTCCGGTTTCTCTGACCTATTTGGGGATACTGTTTTTTATCGCCTGGTATGGCGATCGCCGGACGAAAAAGGTGGCTCAATGGCGCCCTTGGATTTACAGCCTCTCGATTGCGGTTTACTGCACCTCATGGTCATTCTATGGCACCGTGGGGCAGGCCAGCAGTAATCCCTGGTCTTTCTTGCCCATTTATCTGGCGCCGATATTGGTTTTTGTCTTTGGTTGGCGAGTATTGGCGCGTTTGATCTTAGTTGCCAAGCGTGAACATATTACTTCTATCGCGGACTTTATTGCTGCCCGTTATGGGAAGTCCCAGGGGCTGGCGGTGGTGGTGACCTTAATTGCCGTGATCGGTATTTTGCCGTATATCGCCCTGCAACTGCGCGGTATCACTATGGGACTGGATGTGGTGGCGCCGCAGTTGACCGAGCAATTAGGTTATGATGATCATTATGTGTCTTGGTTTGTGGTTGGCATGCTCGCGGTGTTCACCATGCTGTTTGGCACGCGAAATATCGACAATACCGAGCATCACCGCGGCATGATGCTGGCGATCGCATTTGAATCAATTGTTAAGCTGGTGGCATTTCTACTGGTGGGACTGTTTATCGTCTATCTCGCCCTGTCGCGTGATGAGATTGCCATGTTCTCCACCGCTGCGCAGACCTATCAAGCACCCAACTTACCGACTTTACTGATCCACACCAGCCTGACCATGATGGCTATTTTGTGTCTGCCGCGCCAGTTTCACACCACCGTGGTTGAGAATGAACGAGCACAGGATCTGCATACTGCGCGTTGGGTATTCCCTGCGTATCTCTTAGCGATGGGAGCGTTTGTCTTACCCATCGCATGGGTGGGGCAAAGCCTGCTGCCAGGTCAATCACCAGACAGCTATGTGATCAGTGTGCCGATGGCGGTAGAGGCCGATTTTATTGCCTTGCTGGCATTTCTGGGAGGGACGTCAGCTGCCAGTGGCATGGTGATTGTCTCGACTATTGCCTTGGCGATCATGGTCTCGAACGATCTGGTGATGCCGCTGCTGTTGCGTCGAGTACGTTTTGCTCAGCGTAGTTACGCTCATTTCTCTAAGTTACTGTTGATCATTCGCCGCGCTTTGATCATGTTGCTGTTATTGGGGGCCTGGGGCTTTTACCAGGTGCTCAATACTATTGACTCCCTCTCAGCGATTGGCTTTCTCTCTTTTGCCGCCATCAGTCAGTTTGCCCCAGCGGTTATTGGTGGGATGTATTGGCATAAGGGCAATAAAAAAGGCGTTTACGCAGGTTTGGCGGTTGGCTTTACCATCTGGCTGCTGACCTTGATGAATCAAACCGGTGTGTTGGCCGGTGACTCGGGCAGTAACTGGGTGCTGTGGCTGATTGAGCCACCCCAGTGGCTTGCACCACTGGGTATTCAAAGCTCTGACTGGGGGATGTTACTGAGTTTTGCTGCAAATGCCGGCTGCTTTATCCTAGTGTCATCGCTAACCAAAGCTTCTTTAACCGAGCGGCTCCAGTCTGCTCCCTTTATCGGCACGCCGCTGCCAGAAACTGAAAATATCAGCTTATACCAGAGTCGTGTCACGGTGGCAGAGTTGGAGATGTTAGCCTCACGTTTTGTTGGACGTCGTCGAGTCCAAAAAGGCTTTCAAGACTTTTTCCATCATCATCGTTCGAATCTAGCGCGCAATCAACAGGCACCAGCGAACTTGATCCGTCATACTGAACGGTTGCTGGCTGGTGTGTTTGGTGCATCCTCGGCGAAACTGGTCTTGAGTTCTGCCTTACAAGGGCGGAATATGCAACTGGAAGAGGTTGCCACGATTGTTGATGAGGCTTCTGAGCTTTACGATTTTAGTCGCGGTCTTCTGCAGGGGGCGATTGAACATGTAAGTCAGGGGATCGCTGTCGTCGATAAGCAGTTGCGCTTGGTGGCGTGGAATCAGCGCTATCTTGAGCTTTTCGTCTTCCCTCCAGGGCTGATTCAGGTTGGGCGACCGATCGCAGATGTGATCCGGCACAATGCTGAGCAGGGGTTATGTGGCCCTGGAGATACGGACGACCATGTGAGAAGGCGTATCTATCACCTCGAGCAAGGAACTCGCCACACCTCTTCGCGAGTCAGACCGGATGGGCGGGTGATTGAGGTGCAGGGCAACCCGATGCCAAGCGGTGGTTTTGTGATGAGCTTTAGCGATATCACCGTGTTTCGTGAGGCTGAGCAGGCGCTAAAAGATGCTAATGAGCGCCTTGAGGAGCGGGTGCGCGAGCGTACCCGTAAGTTAGAACAGTTGAATGAGCAATTATTAAGGGCCAATCAACGCTCGGAGCATGAATCTAAGTCTAAAAGTCGCTTTCTTGCTGCGGTGAGTCACGACTTGATGCAGCCACTGAACGCGGCGCGGTTGTTCGCTTCATCGCTGTCTGAAGTTGCCCATGATAACGAGGCCAAACGCCTGTCTGGGCATATCGAGAGCGCGCTTGGTGCAGCAGAGGATTTGATTGGTGACTTATTGGATATCTCGCGTCTGGAGTCAGGCAAGCTTGACGTCCACGTGCGCAGCTTTGCGATAAAAGATGTGTTGAACAACCTTAATGCCGAATTCAGTGCGCTGAGTAAAGATCAGGAGATCAGCTTCTCGATGATCCCGAGCTCATTATGGGTCAAGTCGGACCCCAAGCTCTTGCGTCGCGTGATCCAGAACTTTCTTACTAATGCCTTTCGTTATAACCCAAAAGGAAAAGTGGTGCTGGGTGTTCGTCATGAGGGCGAGCGGCTAAGAATTGAGGTTTGGGACAACGGCGCTGGCATCGATCCGGACAAGCAGCAGGAGATCTTTGAGGAGTTTAATCGCGGCAGCCAGATCCGCGCCGATCAAGGACTCGGACTTGGGCTGGCGATCTCAAAGGGGATTGCACACGTGCTTGGGCATCAGATCTCGATGCGATCGTGGCCAGGGCGAGGAAGTGTATTCTCCATTTCACTCAAACAATCAGCGCCTGTAGCGCGAGATAATATCGTGGTAAGTCCCAGTCCAGTCCCATCCGATCTGAGTCACTTGAAAGTCTTGTGTGTCGACAATGAAGTCGAGATTTTAGTTGGTATGGAGAACCTGCTTTCTCGTTGGGGGTGCGATGTGTGTGTGGCAGTTGATCTCGCCGAGTCGTTAGCATGCTTGAGTGAGGGGTGGCATCCGGATGTGATCCTCTCAGACTATCGTCTTGAGCAGGGACGCACTGGTATCGAGGTGCTCGAGCGATGCCGCGAGCAACTCGGTGATAGCTTTAAGGGAGTCATCATCAGTGCGGATCGCACTGATGAGATGATGGCCTCGATCCAAGCCAGTGGCTATAGTTTTTTACCGAAACCGGTTAAGCCGCTTAAACTGCGAGCGACATTGAGTACTTCACAGCTTGCTAGCGATGCCTAGCATTAACACATTATCGAGGGGTTACTCGTCCTCGAGTAGGGTTTTGTACACCACAAAGGCGGTTTGTGTGTCACCATAATACAGTGAATCATTGGCCTGAATCGCCACGCGTAGCCAGCTATCCTCCGAAGCGGGGGCTGGCAGGGATACCTGCCAAGATTGGGCATTATTGTCGTTTTCTACCATATCTACGGGTATGGCTTGCTCATCCTGACTATCTACCAGAGACACCTTGATACCCTGTAGCGGGATGGCCGCGGTCAGACTGAGATCAAGCTGGGTAGCACTCAGCGCATCGGAACGAAATTGAACCTTGAACTCACCATTCTCCATATCACACAGACCACTGGTGTAGCGGCAGTTGGACTTGCTCACCAGGCGGTAAGTCTCGCCCTTTTTTGCCGCGTGTGGCTTTTCGCTTACCGCCAGGTCGACGCCAAAATAAGCGATGACCGCTAAGATGGGGGCGACGAGAAGAGCGACGATAAAGTGTTTGCTTTTGAACATATTTGCATCCTTGCTGCGAGCCTCAATCTCTAAATTACTCTGTGAGTACAAAATGAAAAGCCCCCGCAGGGGCTTTTGTGCGCTTGACACAGATTAGTGCGAGGTGGCCTCACCTGCGCCAGCTGGAACTCGTACGTGCTCAACCAAGTCTTTGACCTCTTGCGGCGTTTCCGCGGTGACGCGTGATACTGCGAAGGCAACGATAAAGTTAAACAGAGCCCCAATCGCACCGAAGGCGTTCGGCTCAATACCCAAGAACCAGTTACTGCCCCAGCTCTCTAGATAGGTCCAATCGGCGATAAACAAAATCCCCTTGTGTTGGAATACATAGAACAAGGTGATGCTGATACCCGCGATCATACCGGCAATCGCGCCCTCTTTATTGATGGTCTTGCTAAAGATACCCATCATCAAGGCCGGGAATATCGATGAGGCGGCAAGACCAAAGGCGAGCGCTACTGTACCTGCGGCAAAGCCGGGTGGGTTGAGGCCAAGGTAGCCCGCGACCCCGATAGCGACAGCCATCGATATGCGACTGGCGAGCAGCTCATTTTTCTCTGAGATCCTCGGGTTTATCACCCCTTTTATCAAGTCATGTGATATCGCCGATGAAATCGCGAGCAAGAGTCCTGCAGCGGTCGATAGTGCGGCAGCAAGGCCACCTGCAGCAACCAGGGCAATCACCCAGTTAGGCAACTTAGCAATCTCAGGGTTGGCCAGTACCATAATGTCATTATCGACTTTAAGTTCATTGGTTTCTGCGCTGGAAGTGTATTGGATTTGACCATCGCCATTCTTGTCATCAAAGCCTAACAGTCCAGTTGTTTCCCAATTTCTAAACCAGTCAGGTCGCTCGTCATAGACCAGATGCTGTCCAGGCGCAGGGTTGACGGTATCCATCAGGTTAAGGCGAGCCATCGCAGCCACTGCTGGCGCAGTGGTATAAAGGATCGCGATAAACACCAGTGCCCAACCAGCTGAGGTACGTGCATCACGTACTTTCGGTACAGTAAAGAAACGGATGATCACGTGTGGCAGACCCGCGGTACCAATCATCAAAGACATGGTGTAGACGAACATGTTCAGCGTATCGCCCCGCACCGCTGTGGTGTACTCTGTAAAGCCGAGCTCAGTAACGACCTGGTCAAGCCGATCGAGCAGGTAAACATCGGTGCCAGCCATGGTGCTGCCAAGGCCTATTTGAGGTAGAGGGTGGCCGGTAAGTTGCAGAGAGATAAAAATTGCGGGAATAGTGTAAGCAAGAATGAGTACGCAATATTGAGCAATCTGCGTGTAGGTGATGCCTTTCATACCGCCAAGCACGGCATAGATAAACACGATACACATACCAATGCCGAGTCCTGTGGCGTAATCCACCTCAAGGAAGCGGCCAAAGGCGACCCCAACCCCTTTCATCTGACCGATGACGTAGGTGACTGATGCGATAATCAAACACGCCACCGCGACCACACGCGCGGCGTTAGAGTAGAAACGCTCACCGACAAACTCCGGCACGGTGAACTTACCAAATTTACGTAGGTAAGGAGCGAGGAGTAACGCAAGTAATACATAGCCGCCCGTCCAGCCCATCAAAAAGACTGAGCCGCCGTAACCCATAAATGCGATTAACCCGGCCATTGAGATAAATGAGGCTGCTGACATCCAGTCAGCCGCGGTTGCCATACCGTTTGCAATCGGGTTAACACCACCACCGGCGACATAAAACTCCTTGGTTGAACCCGCGCGAGCCCAAATTGCAATACCGATATAGAGCAGAAAGGTTGCACCAACAACCAAGTAGGTAATAGTCTTCAAGTCCATCTGAGTGGCTCCTTACTCATCAACATTAAATTCGCGGTCGATCTGACGCATCTTCCACGCATAGAAAAAAATGATCACTAGGAAGGTGTAGATGGAGCCTTGCTGCGCAAACCAGAAGCCCAACTTGTATCCACCAATTTGAAACTGATTGAGGAAGTCAACAAAGATGATTCCGCAGCCAAACGAGACCACGAACCACACCACCATCAGGCTGGTCATCAGCTTGACGTTTTTGTCCCAATAGGCCTTGGCACGTTCTTGAGTTTCGAAAGCCATTGCCATCTCCTTATGCTGTTGTTAATTGGATGTTTCAGAAACAGCCTAGCAAGCTAACTCAAGTCTCTCCGTTCAACTTTAGTCGGCAAAGCGATGATTATTTGTCGAAAATTGGTGCCTAATTGACTGCATTTAATAACAAATTTCGCGACAAAAGCGCGGTGAGATTAGCCAAAAGTCGAATGATATTGCGTCGTGTTAACCTATTTTTAGCGTGATCGGGCTAAGGTGTTAGAGGATGTTTCGAGGCTTGATATAGCGAAAAGCCATTAAAAATTGTTTGTTATTATTAAAGGTAATTAAAATCGATAAGTCGGGGGGAGAGGATTGGACGTCAATGTGATCGATAACCTGTTTTTAACAGGCGCTATTCTAATCGTAGTGAGTGTGGTGCTTAGCCGGGCATCGTCTAAGTTAGGCATTCCTATCCTTCTGATCTTTTTGATCGTTGGCATGCTCGCTGGCGAAGATGGCCCCGGCCAGATTGTGTTTGACAATTTTTCTTTAACCTATTTAGTGAGTAACCTCGCGCTCGCTATCATCTTGCTCGATGGTGGCATGCGCACTAAGGTCTCGAGTTTTAAAGTGGCCTTTTGGCCAGCACTGTCACTGGCGACGATCGGGGTCGCGGTGACCTCGACCATCACCGGGCTGTTGGCGGCTTGGTTGTTTGACTTAAGTTTGCTCCAGGGGATCTTGGTTGGGGCAATCGTCGGCTCGACCGATGCGGCGGCGGTGTTCTCCTTGCTCAAAGGCCAGAGCCTTAACGAGCGCGTCGGCTCAACCCTTGAGATCGAGTCTGGTACCAATGACCCGATGGCGGTGTTTTTGACCGTGACCTTGATTGCGATACTGGCTAATCCAGAGGCGGATTTTGGTTTGTCTTTCTTGCTCTCTAGCTTTGGCATGCAGTTTGGCGTCGGCGCTTTAGTTGGGCTTGGCGGTGGGTGGCTGCTGTGGAGTTTAGTCAACCGAGTGGAGTTGCCAGAGGGGCTGTACTCGGTGTTGGTGCTTGGCGGCGGGGTGGCGCTGTTTGCGCTATCAAACAAGCTTGGTGGGAGTGGGATTTTATCCATCTACCTGGTGGGCCTGCTGATCGGTAATAAACCAACCAGCTTTCGCTACTCGATCCTCAATGTGCTCGATGGCATGACCTGGCTCAGCCAAATCGTAATGTTCCTGGTGCTGGGTTTGTTGGTCACCCCCTCGACACTACTGGATATCATGCTCCCCGCACTGGTATTGGCGTTTAGTATGATCTTGTTTGCCAGACCGATTGCGGTGTGGGTGGGGTTGCTGCCGTTTCGCAGCTTTACCCTGCCAGAGCGTAAGTTCCTTGCTTGGGTAGGGTTGCGCGGGGCGGTACCGATTATTTTAGCGGTGTTTCCAATGATGGCCGGTCTGCCCAATGCCCAGCTGTACTTCAACATCGCCTTTTTTGTCGTTATGGTTTCGCTGCTGGTGCAAGGGGGCACCTTGATGCATGCGGCGCGATTTGCCGAGGTGACTTTGCCGCCGAAGCCGACTCCAGTCTCGCGCAGTGGGGTTGAGATCTTCCGCGCCAGTGAGTGGGAGCTGTTCGTGTATAAGCTCAATAAAGACAAATGGTGCGTCGGGGAGCCTCTGCATCGCCTAACCATGCCCCAGGGTACGCGAATTTCAGCTATGTTTCGTGATGATCAGCTTTTACACCCTTCTGGCAGCACAGTTCTAGAAGCCAATGATGTGCTGTGTGTGCTTGGCCAGAATAAGGATCTACCCGCGCTAAGTGCACTGTTTAGTGAGGCACCCGCGAATGAGGGCAGCAAACGCTTCTTTGGTGATTTCTTCTTGGATGTGGATATCCGAGTCAAAGATGTGATTAGTTATTATGGTATCGAAGTGCCAGAGGCTGAGGGGGAGCAAACCTTACAGCAGCTCGCCACTCGTTATTTAGGTGCTCACCCTGTATTGGGGGACAGTTTTGATTGGCAAGGCCTACACTGGGTGGTTGCTGAGACCCATGATCATCAAGTGACCAAGCTAGGACTAGGCCTGCCAGACAGTGGCTAGTTGTTTTGGAACGCCCCAGTCGCGGTCGCGTTTAGCCTTGTAGCTCTTGCAATAAGATCACAGCTTGGGTGCGGTTCTTGACCTCGAGCTTACGAAAGATAGCCGTCATGTGCGCCTTGATAGTCGCCTCAGAGACATTCAGCTCGTAAGCAATCTGCTTGTTAAGCAGGCCATCAGACAGCATGCCGAGTACCTTGTATTGCTGTGGGGTCAGGGTAGCAATTTTCTCCGCCAGATCGGCGCAAGCGGCCGCATTGGTGATCAGCTCTGCCGGGAAATAGGGCTCACCGGCTAACACCTGATTGAGCGCTGCCACTAAGGTGCGCATATCGCTGGATTTGGGAATAAAACCGTAGGCGCCGTGGCTTTTGACCTGAGTAACAACCGCTGGCTCTTCGCTGGCTGAGACGACCACAATGGGCAGTTCAGGATATTCAGCGCGCAGCTGGATAAGGCCCGACATGCCATTGGCGCCCGGCATCTTGAGATCCAGCAGCAATAGATCTGGCTCACTCTCTTTGTCCAAGACACTCAACAGCGCATCGAGCGAATCGGCCTCGAGCAGAGTAACACCACCGATTGCCATATGGATTGATTGAAACAGCGCGTTGCGAAACAAAGGGTGATCATCAGCAATGATGATGGTATACGTCGACTCCATGACACTCCAAAATGATTGCGGTTGGGACATGATTAATTATTGATGTGAAAGTTAAAGTGGACAATCCTTATCCACTAAAACTCTGAGCTTAATCGTTTTTTATTGTTCTAATTGGGAGATATGTTGAATATGGAGCAAGAATGGTTCGGCGGCGACAAAGCCAGTTAAGCGTGCCTGTGAAACACGCTCACCCTGCCCATTCCAAAAATCAATCGTTGGCAGACCTAGCACCTGCAGGTGCTGAAGCAGGGCAATATCTTGGGCGCGATTACGCGTGACATCGGCTTGTAGCAATACAAACTTGCCAAGCTCTGGCTCGACCTCGCTGGCATGAAAGGTGTACTTCTCAAACTCTTTACACGCCACGCACCAGTCCGCATAAAAGTCCAGCATCACCGGTTGTTGATTGGCTTTGGCCAGTGCCAGTTGTTGCTCAAGCTCTTCCACGCTTTCAATTCTGACAAACTCGACCAGAGGTGAGGCATGGACACTGTCTTTGGATAGCCAATGGTTAAGACTAGGCTGCAGAGCTGCTACCATGCCTAACACGGCGACAATACCAATCGTGCTCTGTTTCCAGGAGCCAAACGGTAAGCGGTTTTTTAGGCGGTAGAGCCAGCCAAATGTCGTGAGGCCAAGTAACGTCCACAATAGGGCAACCCACAACTCCGGCAGGATACGCTCTAGCAGCAGGATAGGGGCAGCAAGCAAAACAAAGCCGAAGACAATCTTAACCGTATCCATCCACTCGCCAGCTTTTGGTAGCAGTTTATTACCAAAGACAGCAACTAAAATGAGCGGGATACCCATACCAAGTGCGAGCGCATACAGTGCAGTCGCCCCAGTGATAAGGTCGCCGCTTTGCGCCACGTATAACAGAGCACCAGATAAGGGCGCTGTGGTGCACGGTGAGCAAACCAGTCCGGAGATAGCCCCCATAGCGAAAACGCCAGTTGTGCTGCCCCCTTGCTGGCGATTACTGAGATTATTTAACCAAGTCTGTACACTGGCTGGCAATTGGAGGGTATAAACGCCAAACATCGACAACGAAAGACCCACAAACAGCACGCTAAGTGTTATCAGTACAGCAGGGTGTTGCATTGCAGCCTGAAATTGCATGCCAGCAGAGGCAACCAGTAGGCCGAGCAAGGTATAAGTTAGCGCCATGCCTTGTACATAGATCAGAGAGAGCCCAAGTGCACGGCGAGCAGAGATCTGACCTTGCCCTAGGACAATACTGGTCAAAATTGGGTACATCGGCAGCACACAGGGCGTAAAAGCAAGCCCCACGCCTAAAAGCAAAAACAACAGCGGTGTCCACCAGTTATCCGCCAAGGTCTTGGCTAGGCTTTCACTGTTGTTGATTGGTGTTGTTGGAGTCGGTGCAGTAGATGCTTGGACTGAGTCACTCACATCAGTACTTGGGGCTGCATTGTTTGTACTGCTAAACGCTGCTAGGTCAATTTCTCGTATCTCAGGGGGATAACAGAAACCAGACTTAGCGCAGCCTTGGAACTCTATGATAGCTCGCGCATCGGGTTGATAATTACTGAGATTCAACTCAACAAACAGTGGTGTGGTGTAGATATTCACATCACCAAAGAACTCATCATAGTATGGCTCACCAGGGCGTAATTGATAGGGTGCGAGTGTCGCGCCTTCGGTCGTGACTCTTATCCGGTCTTGATACAGGTAGTAACCATCAGCAACTTGCCAATCGATAAACAGTCGCTCACCCTGCTGAAAGGTATTGAGCGGAAACGCCTCGTCAACCGGTAAAAAACGCGAGGTGCTCGAGCCAAAGCTGAGTGGTGATGAGCTGTTATCAGAAAAAAGCGCCCAGCTGGTGGGACTGATAAGGCTCAGGCTTAAAACAAACAGGGAAACTACAGCGCGCATCATCTTGTATCGTTCTTCTAGTGTGAATAATTGTATAGTAACTCATCAGACCGTGGCACGAGCAATTTAGTTTCAAACAAGTTGTCGACGCCAGAAACAAAAACACCCACCAAGGCGTGGTGGGTGTTTGCTTAAAGATAGATGATTAAACCATCACGCTAGCAATCAGTAGGCCGTACAGGATGCTAAAGAACATACTGATCAAGCCTGGAGCCATAAAGCTGTGGTTAAAGATGTACTGACCAATCTTGGTGGTGCCTGTGGTATCAAAATCGATTGAGGCAATGATTGGACCGTAGTTTGGAATAAAGAAGTAGCCATTGACGGCCACGAAGGTGGCAATGATGATCTCTGGCGGCAGGCCAATGGTGATTGCGACCGGTACCAGTACGGCTGTTGTCGCGCCTTGGCTGTTGACCATGACTGAAAGAGCAAACAGAGCAAAGGCAAAGGTCCATGGTGCGAACTCAACCAGGCCAGAGACCGTTTCTTTGACCAAGTCTCCGTGACCACCCACCAGGGTGTTACCTAGCCATGCGATACCGAAGATCGCCACGATAGCACGTGTACCGGCGTGGAATACTGAGCCCTGCGTGATCGCCATGCTGTCAGGCTTACAGATCAGGATGATGAGCGCGGCAACAGAGAGCATCACGATCTCAATTGTGTGCGCCATGCCCATTGGGGAGCCATTAAATTCTGGACGCAGTGACGGCATAGCGCCCATAAGAACTACCACCAAAGCACCAAAGAGGAACAGGCCAACTGATTTTTTCGCTTGCGGCGTCACCTCGATCTCTTCTGGGGCTTGGCTGTCTGAGCCTTCCATCTCTGCGCGATATTGTGGGTCTTGCAGGCGGCGTTGGTACTCAGGGTCGTCTTTCAGCTCTTTGCCGAGCTTGTTGACAATAAGACACGCCGTTGCCAAGCCAAAGAAGGTTGCAGGGATAGTCACAGACAATACGGTGCCCAGAGTGATGCCCTGTGGCTCAAGGAAGGCCACCAATGCAACAACGGCTGCGGCAATTGGGCTGGCTACAATAGCAAACTGAGAGGCAATAACCGCCATACCCAGTGGGCGAGATGGGCGTACGCCGCTGCGACGGCTGACCTCAGCGATCACGGGGAGCACCGAGTAAGCAACGTGACCCGTACCGGCCATCATAGTGAAGAAATAAGTCACCATTGGCGCAATAAAGGTGATGTGTTTTGGGTTCTTGCGTAGGATCTTGGACGCAATCTTGATCATGTAGTTTAGACCGCCCGATGCTTGCATAGCAGCGGCTGCTGCGACCACGGCCATGATCATCAGCATAACGTCAATCGGTGGACTGGATGGCTCAAGACCGAAGACAAAGGTCAAAACGGCAAGACCAATACCTCCCATCACACCAAGACCAATACCACCAAGGCGAGCACCGATTAGGATACATAGTAGTACCACGGCAAACTCAATAAAGAACATGTTTAACTCCTGTGTTGTGTTGCATAGTTGTTGTAGGGCGAGCTAAGTTGCTGCTTATTTTTTATTATTGTGGTTGGCGATTTTTCTGAACGGCAAAAAATCGACATACCTGGGTACAAAACAGGCTTCCAATGGAAGCCTGTAAAGAATTATTGATAGCGCTTGGCCTTATAGGTCGGCTGCATAAAGTTCTCGACTGAGAGAATATCATCCAGCTCGTCTGCGGTGAGCAGTCCACGCTCGAGTACCACCTCACGCACACTCTTGCCTGTTTCTGCACAGATCTTACCCACGATGTCACCTTCATGGTGACCGATGTATGGGTTGAGGTAGGTGACGATACCAATCGAATTGTAGACGTAGCTCTCGCACACTTCTTTGTTGACCGTGATACCGCTGACGCACTTATCGCGCAGGTTGATACATGCATTGGTCAAGATTGACAGCGACTCAAACATGCTTTGGGCAATCACCGGCTCCATCACGTTGAGCTGCAGCTGACCACCCTCAGCAGCAAACGAGATAGTGGTGTCGTTGCCCATCACTTTAAAGCACACCTGATTGACCACCTCTGGGACAACCGGGTTAACCTTGGCTGGCATGATGGATGAGCCTGCTTGCAGCTCTGGCAGGTTAAGCTCATTAAGACCAGCACGAGGGCCAGAAGAGAGTAGGCGTAGGTCGTTACAGATCTTTGATAGTTTGACAGCTAAACGCTTGAGCGCGCCGTGGGTCATCACGTATGCGCCACAGTCTGAGGTCGCCTCAATCAGGTCTTCTGCAGCGACGACATCAAGGCCTGTCACATTAGCAAGGTGCTTGATCGCCAGATCTTGGTAACCTTGTGCCGCATTAAGACCAGTACCGATCGCGGTAGCGCCAAGGTTGATCTCAAGCAGTAGCTTAGAGGTGTACTCTAGGTTACGGATCTCTTCATTCAGGGTGACTGACCAAGCGTGAAACTCTTGACCGACAGTCATTGGCACAGCATCTTGAAGCTGGGTGCGGCCCATCTTAAGGATGTTTTTGAACTCTTCGCTCTTGTTGTCGAAGGCGCCTTTTAGGTATTCAATGGCGTCAATTACCTGACGCACGCTGTTGTACACCGCGATACGAAAACCGGTCGGGTAGGCACAGTTGGTGGATTGGCTCTTGTTGACGTGATCGTTTGGGTTCACCACATGGTAGTCGCCCTTTGGTTTACCCATCAGTTCAAGGGCCAGGTTGGCGATCACCTCATTGGTGTTCATGTTGACCGAAGTGCCAGCACCACCTTGGAAAACATCCGATGGGAACTGATCCATGCACTTGCCAGTGTCAATCATGCTGTCACAGGCTTGGATGATGGCATCGGCCACATCGCTTGGGATCACGCCTAGCTCTTTGTTGGCTAGAGCGGCGGCTTTTTTGGTCATCACCATGCCTTTAACGAACTCAGGCACGTCAGAGATGGTGACGTCAGAAATATTGAAGTTTTCAATGGCACGCAGGGTGTGAATGCCATAGTAAGCGTCTGCGGGGACATGGCGTTGTCCCAGGAGATCTTCTTCGACACGGGTGGCTGGTTGAGCGAGATTATCGAAACTATTTGTCTTAGCCATGTCCGGGATCCTCAGATTATTGTTCTAACAACTCGTACTATTGTTAGCCAACTCCGCTGTACAAAAATCCCTTTGGCAGAATAAGTGGCTGGAAATCACTCCTCAATTTCCGCCCGCTAATGATACTGAAACAATCGCATAAGAGCAGCAGTTTTGATCACTATTTTTTGTCTTTGTTGTTTTTTCTCTGGCAAGAGGGCACTTATTGATATCTTGCTTGACTAAAAACAAGATATTAGGCCTTAGTCGGCGGGTTAGACTTGATTTCTTGGTCTCTAGACCAGAGTGTTATAACTAACCAATAAGATTACCGCCCTGCGAGATGAAGTGTCTTACACTTAAACCCAAGCACTTATACCCAAGTGACTGTCTGATGTTTGGGTTGGAGGGTCAACCGAGGAGGAATTGTGTTTCCTATTTTACTACTTGCTTTTATTTTTGTACCGATCATTGAGATCGCGCTGTTTGTTCAAGTTGGTGGGGTGCTAGGCCTTTGGCCAACGATTGGTTTGGTGTTGCTGACCGCGCTTGTCGGCGCCTCACTGGTGCGCTCTCAAGGTATCCAGACGGTCCTTTCAGTGCAGTCGCGTCTTGAAAAAGGTGAACTGCCTGCTCAGCAGATCCTTGAAGGGGTCATGCTCGCGGTGTGTGGTGTGCTGTTGCTCACGCCCGGATTTATGACCGATGCGATGGGGATGATCGTGCTGCTGCCTGCTCCTCGCGCAGCGCTTGCTCAATACCTGATGACCAAGGTCGTGGTCAAACAATCCGGCCATTTTCACTCCTCCGGATTTGGCGGCGGCTTTGGCCAAGGGCCATTCGATTCGCAAGATCCATCGGCTCACAACCCGTTTGAGCATAACAGAGATGAGCAGGGCAACACCTTCGAGGGTGAGTTTGAGCGCAAGGATGATGAGAACGATAAGAATAATCGCCTGCATTAATACTGTCTAAAACGAATAAAAGCCGCTTAATGCGGTTTTTTTTCGTTTTAGATAGCAGAGTCGAGAAGCGGGATCGCGTTGCTGCGAGAGTCGAGGGGGAGCGTCACTATAGTCGCGTCATTTTTCCCGTTGACAAGGTGTGCGATGTCATAGCCACGCGCTCGAAAACTTCTCGCTTCTCGCCTCCCGAATCTCGCCTCTCAAATGGCGCCCTCAAACCCCATCTGGCGCCAAGCTTCAAACGCAATAATCGCGACCGCATTGGATAGGTTTAGGCTGCGGGCTTCGGGCATCATTGGGATGCGAATGCGTTGCTCCATTGGCAGGCTTTCAATGACATCTGCTGGCAGGCCGCGTGACTCGGGACCAAACAGCAGCACGTCGCCACGTTGGTAGCTCGCGTCAACGTGATGACCGGTTGTTTTGGTCGTGCACGCAAACAGACGATATTCTTGTTCGCGCTGTTCGAGGTATTCGATAAACGCTGGCAGGCTCTTATGGCGAGTGACTCGAGCGAGGTCGTGATAATCGAGCCCAGCGCGGCGCACCTTCTTTTCTTCAAGGTCGAAACCCAGTGGTTCAATAAGGTGGAGGTTGGCACCACAGTTGGCCGACAATCTAATAATGTTACCGGTATTTGGCGCAATTTCTGGCTCGTAGAGCGCAATATCAAACATATTATTGAGACTTTGCTTTGGATGAAGGGATGACAAGGGAGTGACCCCTTGTCGGCTGCATGCAGCATAGCACTGGCGGGCTTTTGCTCGCAAGGTTGATTAGGATAGCGGCAGCGTCATGGTCATCGCAAGGCCACCTAATTCGCTGCGACTCGCCTTAATCGTCCCGCTGTGCTGACGAATGGCACTTTCAGTGATGGCCAAGCCCAATCCAGTCCCTCCAGAATCTCGATCTCGCGCGGTCGAGACGCGATAGAAGGGGCGGAATATTTGGTCAAGTTGCTCATCCGGCACGCCGTCGCCGTCGTCATCGACTTTGATAGTGATCAGATCATCGCTGACTAAAAACACCACTTGAATATGATGATCAGCGTAACGAATGGCATTGCGAACAATGTTCTCAAATGCACTGATCAACAGCTTTGGGCTGCCTGAGATACTGCGCTCAGGGATCGGGGTATAGGTGAGCTGTTTACCGAGCTGCTGGGCCTCGAATTCGGCATCGTCAAGCAGCGCCTCCCATAAGCTCGATAAGGGCTGCTGCTCACGGCTTAAGTGAGAGTCCATCTGCATTCGAGATAGCGACAGAAGCTCAGCGATCATCTGCTCGAGCCTTTGTGCCTCAGTATCGATGCGGGTCAGCTCACTGCTCTCTCCTTGCTTGCGCTGCGCCAGTGCAGAAGCCATACGCAGACGAGTCAGTGGCGAGCGCAACTCATGCGAGATATCAGATAGCAGGTGCTGCTGACCTGACATCATCGAGTTTACCGCTTGCACCATCTGGTTGAAGCTTTGACCGGCGGCCTGAAACTCGCTGGTGCCCTGCTCAAGCTTGGGGTCTTCGACAAACTCTCCCTTTGCGACCCGTTTGGCAGCAAGCTCAAGGCGCCTTGCAGGCTGACTGAGTGCCCAGGCAAGCCACAACAGCAGTGGGGTGCTGACTAACATCATCACCATCATCAACTGAACCGGCTTATCAAACAATCGCAGCAACACCGGTGAGGGTTGATTGGAGCGAAAACCAACGTACATCAACATTGGCTGCTCAACCAGCGTGACCTCCATCGGTCCTGATAGCATCCATTGGCCGTATAACTGCTGCTTTGGGGTCGTAGGGTCCTCGGATGATGAGACAAAGTTTTTGAGCACCTTGCGCTTAAAGTTCGACTTCTCCCCCTCAGTCAGGATATTGCCCTCCAAGTCGGTGAGGTAAACCGAAGGCCGGCGACCACGCGATTGCTCGAGTTGATGATTGATTGCGTCAATCACCTGATTAATGTTCTTGCTTGAGCGATGATGTTTTTCAAGGCCTTGAGCCAGTTCCGTCAGGCGCTGGTTATGCTCGGCAGAGACATCTCGCGCCTTGCGTGGGTCGAGGTGAGGCAAAGAGAGCGCGGCCAGAACCACCAACATGATGGTGAACCAGAAGATAGCAAAGATGCGCCCATACAGGCTGCGAAACTTGGGTAATCTCATGCATCGCCCTCAACCAGCATGTAGCCACGACCGCGCAGGGTTTTGATCAAGGTCTGCCCATCGCCCGCCTGAGCGAGCTTTTTACGCAAATTTGAAACATGCATATCCACCGCGCGATCAAAGGCGGCTAGGCGCTTGCCTAACACTTCGAGACTGAGCGCTTCCTTGGTTAGGACCTCGCCAGGAGACTGGAGGAAATAGTCGAGCAGGGCGAACTCAGTGGTGGTGAGATCGAGTAACTCTTCGCCCATATAGGCCTCTTGTTTTCCTGGATAAGTCGTCAGGTTGAGGTAGCGATGAGCGTCTCTATTGCCAGCCTTTTTGTTCTCGTCGCTAGCGGTGCGACGTAATATCGCCTTGATCCGGGCCAGCAGTTCGCGGTCGCTAAATGGCTTAGGCAAATAATCATCGGCGCCAAGCTCAAGCCCAATAACGCGATCAATCTCTTCCCCTTTGGCGGTCAGCATTAACACTGGCGTATCCCAATCTGCGCGCAGTCGCTTAAGAGTTTCAATACCATTGAGTTTGGGCATCATGACATCCATCAAAATCAGGTCGACGCTGTGATCAAGTGCAGCCAAACCGGCTTCACCATCATTGGCCTCGCTGATTTGAAAACCTTCGAAACTGAGTACTTCAGTCAGCAGCGCAGTGAGTTCAGTATCGTCGTCGATGATCAGGATATGGTTCATAAAGCACACTCTTGGTATTGGAGACGTTTTAAGTTTACTGATAAATACCCCCAGGTGTTGAGCGCTTTACGATGCATTTACCAATCTTTACGTTGGCTAAACGTTGCTTTACGAACCAGGCAGTAATCTTAACTCAAGCGCAAAGGCGTGACTGATTAACAGAGATGAGGGCTTGATGATGAAAAAAGTAAACAAATGGTTGATGGCTGCGGCGGTTATTCCTTTATCACTTAGCGCTGCAAGCGCATGGGCATTTGGCGGTCCACAGGGCGGACATGGACACGGAAACGGTGGAATGGGCAAATGTAATGCTGGACGCGTGGCGTGGAAACAGCTTGATTTGACTGAAGAGCAAAAGGCCAAATTTGCTGAGCTGCGTGAAGCTAACAAGGCTGAGCGAAGCGAGCGTAAGGACAATCGCGAAGAGGTGAAAGCTCAGCGTGATGCTGAAAAAGCTAAGGTGAAAGCCCTAATGCTAAGCGACAGCTTTGACCAAGCAACGGCGGAAGAGCTTGCCTCGACTATGGTAGAGAAGCAAACCGAGCGCCGCGTTAAGATGTTGGAAAAACAGCATGAGATGCTGCAGATCCTCACCGTAGAGCAGCGTGAACAACTGTTCGAAGCCAAAGAGGCTCGCATGGAGAAATGCCAGGAAAAAATGCAGAAAAAACAACAGCGCGGCAATAAGTCTCGCAGCTAGTACTCTCAGTATGTAGCACAACTTGTTTCCGATACGGCCAACTTATTCCGAATAGGTTGGCCATTTTTTCGTCGCTCTGTGGTCAATAATAGGTATAATCCACTCAGGATTTAGACACCAGTTATGGATAATGAAAAAAGAGTACGCCCGGCTTGTCACCTCGGCCGCTTATGCAGCGACCCTAGTTGCTACATTTCTCCTTATCGTAAAAGTCATCGTCTGGTGGCTGACCGGTTCGGTGAGCTTACTGGCTTCACTGATCGATTCCCTGCTTGATATCGCAGCTTCCCTAGTCAATCTCTTGGTAGTGCGTTACGCGCTGCAACCTGCTGATCGTGAGCATACTTTTGGTCACGGTAAGGCGGAATCGCTGGCAGCTTTGGCGCAGGCGATGTTTATCTCTGGCTCTGCCTGTTTCTTGATCCTCAATGGTATTGATCGCTTCTTTAGACCACATGAATTGAATTCACCCGAGCTTGGCGTCTATGTCAGCCTGTTTGCCATGCTGATTACTCTGGCTTTGGTGCGTTTTCAAAAGTACGTGGTCGATAAAACTGGCAGTCAGGCCATTGCCGCTGACTCCCTTCACTATCAAACCGACCTGTATATGAACGCCGCCATTATGTTGGCGTTGGGGCTGAGTTGGTTCGGCTTTACTCAGGCGGATGCAATTTTCGCGATTGGTATTGGGGTCTTTATTCTCGTCAGTGCCTTTAAAATGGTGCGGGAGGCGACTCAAACCCTGCTAGATAGAAAACTGCCTGATAGTGAGATTGAGCAGATCCATGCCGAGTGTCGTAAGGAGCCTGGCGTGCTTGGTATTCACCAGGTACGCACTCGAATGTCAGGCCCAACGCGCTTTATTCAGCTACATTTGGAGTTGGAGGACACAATGCCACTTATCGAGGCACACGAGATCTCCGATCGAGTTGAGGAGAGGATCCTCACCTTGTTTCCTGAGTCGGATGTGATTATCCACCAAGATCCGTTTTCTGTGGTGGTTACCACAGAAAGAGAGCAAAAAGCCAAGGGGTGGTAGAGCGAGAGGATGAGGTGGCCGAAAAATGAGATTCGTATAATATCTACGGACAGATTTCACATTTCTGACGCGAATCAATCCACAAGGTAGCTAAATCTGTAATAATTTTACGAACTAAAATAACACCGTCAGGGGTAAGTTGGTTTCTCGCTAGTCATTAACTTGCAACCGAGCGGTATAAAAATCAATACAAAAAGAATCCGGTAGTCACTGAGACTTGGATGGTTATCAGTGGTTACACCATTATTTTGAATAATATTCCCAAAAGTCGAGGGTAAGCATGATTAAGAAGATCGGTGTTTTGACAAGTGGCGGTGACGCACCAGGCATGAACGCGGCGGTTCGCGGCGTGGTTCGTACTGCACTTTCTAAAGATCTTGAGGTATACGGCGTTTACGACGGTTACCTAGGTCTATATGAGAACCGAATTAAGAAACTGGATCGCTCGAGCGTATCAGACGTTATCAACCGTGGCGGAACCTTCTTAGGCTCGGCGCGTTTCCCTGAGTTTAAAGAAGTTGAAGTTCGCGAAAAGGCGATTGAAAACCTCAAAGAGCATGGCATTGATGCGCTAGTGGTTATCGGTGGTGACGGCTCTTACATGGGGGCGAAGAAGCTAACCGAGATGGGTTACCCATGTATCGGTCTACCTGGCACGATTGATAATGACATCGCTGGTACGGATTACACCATCGGTTACCTAACCGCTCTGAATACGGTTATCGAGAATATCGATCGCCTGCGCGATACCTCTTCATCGCACCAGCGTATCTCAATCGTTGAGATCATGGGGCGTCACTGTGGCGATCTGACCTTAATGTCGGCAATCGCAGGTGGCTGTGAGTACATCATCACACCGGAAACCGGTTTGGAAAAAGACAATCTGATCCAGAACATTCAAGATGGCATCAAGAAAGGCAAAAAGCACGCGATCATTGCTCTGACGGAGCTGATGATGGACGCGAATGATTTGGCGAAAGAGATTGAGCAGGCAACAGGGCGCGAGACCCGCGCAACTGTGCTGGGTCACATCCAGCGCGGCGGCCGTCCAGCAGCGTTCGACCGAGTGTTGGCGTCACGAATGGGTAACTATGCGGTTCACCTATTGATGGAAGGCCACGGTGGTCGCTGTGTGGGCATCCAGAAAGAAGCGCTGGTGCACCACGATATCATCGACTGTATCGAGAACATGAGTAACCCAACTCGTGAAGATCTGTTCCAAGTTGCAGAAGAGCTGTTCTAGGCCAGCTCTTTCGCTTGATAATTTGCAAACGCAGGCCTTGGCCTGCGTTTTTTTCTTGCCTTTCCGTGGTGAGATAGGACAATACCGCCCTGAAACCTCCTGTATAACTCGTTTGGCTTTGCATGTTACTCATTATCGACAACTATGATTCCTTTACCTTTAACCTTTATCAGTACTTTTGTGAATTGGGAGCCGAGGTTCAGGTGGTCAGAAATGATGAGATTAGCATTGCTCAAATCGAGCAGATGGCACCGACACACCTCGTGATCTCGCCAGGTCCCTGTACACCCAATGAGGCGGGGATCTCTCTTGAGGCGATTGGTCATTTTGCGGGTAAATTGCCAATTTTGGGCGTGTGTCTTGGTCATCAGGCGATTGCACAAGCATTTGGGGGGGAGGTGGTACGTGCTCGCCAAGTGATGCATGGCAAAACGTCTGCGATCGTCCATCGTGATGACAGTGTTTTTCACCAGTTGAATAATCCATTAACCGTAACACGGTACCACTCGTTGGTGGTTAAAGCTGACAGCCTGCCTGATTGCTTCGAGATAACGGCGTGGACCACGCTTGCAGATGGTAGCATGGATGAGATCATGGGGTATCGGCACAAGACACTGCCTATTCATGCGGTTCAGTTTCATCCAGAATCGATCAAAACCGAGCAGGGTCACGAGCTGCTGGCGAACTTTCTTCGCTCATAAATGAGACATTGATCACTATTAATAACAATCATTCGCCTTGGCAGTGATGAGAAACAGTTGCAATTCTATTCGCTGTGCGTTTGCTGTTAGTTGCTAATCCTCAATCTCGCATATTCATGCATATTTTTCGCCAGCATAGCTATGGTGGCAGGTAGGCCTATTTAATCATCTTCACTATTTTAGTCACTATAATCGCCTACGTATTAACTATCTTATTCAGTTGATTAGATTTCGTTGTTGTATAATAATGTGATTGTTATGATTTTTTATTCATTTAGTGTGGGTTGGTCATTATTAGGCTAGTTAACTTCAGAACGATCCTCTATTGAAAAAGTTAATTAAATGTAAATACAATGCAGCATAGGTCAAATGCAATACAAAATACCCTGTGATCGGTGATCTCTAACACACTTGGTTGTAAATAGAGAACATGCTCACTACTAGGTGTTTGTTGCGCAAGCCAGGCGCATGCGGTATCGAAAAGGAATGTGCGATGACAATGGAACACAACGTAGAACGCAAAGACTTTGATCAGGTGATGGTGCCTTGTTATAGCCCGATGGAGATGATTCCTGTCAAGGGGCAGGGGGCACGTGTCTGGGATCAGCAAGGTAATGAATACATCGATTTTGCCGGTGGGATTGCGGTGAGCTGTCTTGGCCACTGCCATCCAGTGATGGTTGAAGCTTTGCAAGAGCAGGGCAACAAGCTGTGGCACTTGAGTAATGTGATGACCAATGAGCCTGCGTTGCAACTGGCTAAGCAACTGACAGAGCTAAGCTTTGCCGATAAGGTCTTTTTTGCCAACTCTGGCGCTGAGGCCAATGAGGCTGCACTCAAGCTGGCTCGTCGCTATGCTGCAGATGTCTATGGTGCCGAAAAAACGGAGATCATCGCATTTGATCAAGGCTTTCATGGCCGCACCTTCTTTACGGTTACTGTCGGTGGTCAGGCATCATACTCCGATGGCTTTGGTCCTAAACCTGGTGATGTGACTCACTTGCCCTATAACGATGTGGATGCCTTGCAGGCGCACATTTCTGATCGCACCTGTGCCGTGATGATGGAGCCGTTACAAGGTGAGGGTGGGATCGTGCCACCAACTCCAGAATTTGTGCAGGCGGTGCGGGAGCTGTGTGATAAGCACAACGCATTGCTGATCTTTGATGAGGTGCAAACCGGTAATGGCCGTACTGGCGATTTCTATGCATACCAAGGGCTTGGGATCACGCCTGATATTCTCAGTACTGCCAAGTCACTTGGCGGCGGTTTTCCTATCGGCGCGATGCTGACCACGGAAAAACTGGCGGCTCACATGACAGTGGGTACCCACGGTTCAACCTATGGTGGTAACCCGCTCGCGTGTGCAGTGGCGCAAGCCGTGGTGAATCTTGTCAGCCAACCAGAGGTACTGGCGGGCGTGAAGCAGCGAGAGTTGTGGCTGCGTGAGGGACTTGAGAAACTCAACCAGAAATATCACATGTTCTCTGAAGTACGCGGTAAGGGGTTACTGCTGGGCGCGGCCTTGAATGAGCAGTGGCAGGGACGCGCGCGAGACGTCTTGGTCGCGGCGGGCGAACAGGGGCTGATGGTTCTAGTCGCAGGGGCCAACGTGGTGCGCTTTACCCCTTCTCTAGTAATCAGCAAAGAAGAGCTTGATACTGGCTTAGCGTGTCTCGATAAGGCGTTGGAGAGCCTTGTCACCGACTAGCTGGCTAATGCGGTGGTCGGGAGCTGCCGCCGCAATCTCATCGTTTACGGAGGAATACCTATGCTTGTTGTTCGTCCAATTACCATGGCGGATTATCAAGACCTGCACACCTGTGCAGTCGAATCTGGGCATGGGTTCACTTCACTACCGGTCAATCAAGAGCTGTTGACTAACCGCATCACCCATTCTGAATATAGCTTTGCTAAGTCGGATGTGAGAGAGCCCTCGGACGAGGGCTACCTGATGGTCGGGGTCGATAGCGAGACCGGAGAGGTGGCGGGTTGCACCGGTATCGAGGCTGCTATCGGTTGGGATGTGCCCTTCTACTCTTATCACATCAGCACTGTGGTGCACTCCTCACCCAAGCTTGGTGTCAACAATGTGGTCAAGCTATTAACCCTGGGTAATAACTATACCGGCTGCTCTGAGATCTGTACCCTGTTTCTGCGCCCAAGCTTTCGCCATGGGCTCAATGGGCGACTGATGTCCAAAGCCCGTTTTCTGATGATGGCTGAGCATCCACAGCGCTTTTCTAACACCATCTTTGCCGAGATGCGCGGCGTGTCCGATCATGAGGGCAATTCGCCGTTTTGGCAATGGCTGCAAGAGCATTTCTTCTCGATTGATTTTACCCTAGCAGATTACCTGACTGGGATTGGTAAGAAGGGTTTTATTGCCGACCTGATGCCCAAGCTCCCCATTTACATCAACCTGTTAAGTAAAGAGGCGCAAGCCGTTATAGGACAGGTACACGATGATACTCGCCCCGCGCTACGCCTGCTCGAGAAAGAGGGGTTTACCTGTCGTAATTATGTCGACATTTTCGATGCGGGACCGACGGTGGAGTGCGATGTGCAACACATCCAAACCGTGCGTAACTCTTTTAAAGCCACGGTGCATATTGCCGAGCATAGCTGTTCACAAGACTATTTGATTGCCAATACTAGCTTTAGCGATTTCCGCGCCACAGCGGCTAAGGCGGCGTTCGATGCCGATGAAGGCCGAGTGATCCTCACCGCGCAA
Source organism: Vibrio sabulosilitoris (assembly GCF_055391395.1). Lineage (NCBI taxonomy): Bacteria > Pseudomonadati > Pseudomonadota > Gammaproteobacteria > Vibrionales > Vibrionaceae > Vibrio > Vibrio sabulosilitoris. Next base: position 136,050 of record NZ_AP029599.1, on the reverse strand, counting down.
GTCGCTGATGCGCTACGCGTTTTGGAGGGTGATAAGGTTCGCATGCACGCACAATAAACAAGGAGTCGCTGATGACACATTGGATTGCAGGTTCGTGGGTAAGTGGGGATGGCGATGAACTGGTCTCTACTGCGCCGTACAGTGATGAGGTTATTTGGCGTGGCCACAGCGCCTCAGCCGAGCAGGTCGACTTAGCAGTGATGGCGGCACGAGAAGCATTTTTTACGTGGAAAAAGACCACCCTGCCTGAGCGTGAAGCCATCTTGACGCGCTTTGCGGATCGGGTTCGCGCTGACAGTGAGCGCATCGCCAGTGTGATCGCTGAGGAAACGGGTAAACCATTGTGGGAGACGCGCACAGAGGTCGCCGCCATGGTGGGTAAGGTGGCCATTTCTATTCAGGCCTACCAAGCGCGGACTGGGCAACATCAACGAGAAGCCAATGGCAGTCAAGTTGTGCTTCGTCACCGTCCGCATGGGGTCATGGCAGTATTTGGCCCTTATAACTTCCCTGCACACCTACCGAATGGGCATATCGTCCCCGCGCTTTTAGCGGGTAACACTGTGGTGTTTAAACCCTCTGAACTGACGCCGAAAAGCGCTGAGGTCGTGATGCAGCTGTGGCAGCAGGCAGGATTACCCGATGGGGTGATTAATCTAGTTCAAGGGGGGAAAGACGTTGGGGTTGCTCTCGCGCAAGCACAAGGGATTGATGGCGTGCTGTTTACTGGCAGTGCGGATACTGGGCACTTGTTGCATCGCCAGTTTGCAGGTCAGCCGGAGAAAATGTTGGCACTTGAGATGGGTGGGAATAATCCGCTGGTGGTCTCAAGTCAGTTTGGTGATCGAACATCGAGCGTGTACACGATACTGCAGTCGGCTTTTTTGAGTGCAGGGCAGAGGTGCACCTGCGCGCGACGATTGATTGTGCCGTATGGTGATCGCGGCGATGAGCTGCTCAAGGTGGTTGTTAAGGCGACAAGCAAGCTGACTATCGGGTCACCGTTCGATGAATCGGCTCCGTTTTTGGGGCCACAAATTTCCTCGCAAGCCGCCGAGCGAATCCTTGAGCAGCAAGATAAACTGATATCGATGGGAGGGCAGTCACTGCTGCAGGCTAAGTCCTTGGGCTATGCATTTGTCTCTCCGGGTATTATCGATGTGACAGCGATAGGTGCGCTGCCCGATGAGGAGTACTTTGGGCCACTGCTACAGGTGATCCGTTACGATAATTTAGAGCGCGCTGTGGCGATCGCTAATCAGACTCGCTATGGCTTATCGGCGGGATTGATTTCAACCGATGATGGTGAGTGGGATTACTTTATTGACCATATCCGTGCTGGGATCGTGAATCGTAACCGCCCCCTAACTGGTGCCAGTGGCGACGCGCCGTTTGGCGGTCCTGGCGCATCGGGTAACTTACGCCCGAGTGCCTATTATGCCGCGGATTACTGCGCTTACCCGATGGCCTCGATGGAAGGGGATGCGCCAGTGCTGCCTGCAACGCTTAGCCCTGGTATTTATCTCGATGATTTAGACTAGGTACTTGGCGCGGCGTTTTGTTATTTGATGCCAGTGATAGGAGGTTATATGCATCCTGAAAATTGTGTTACCGCACTGTTTGAGTGGCTATGGCGCGACTACACGGCTCGCCTTTGCCCCTCAGCGGCGCGTATTCATCAGTTACTTGAAGAAGACGCACCACTTATTAACGACCATATAGCACTGAGAACGTTTGATCTTGACCCGGTTGGTCTTGAGACGCTGGCTAGGCCGTTTTTGGCTCTGGGTTATGAGCCTGGCGGTGACTATCTATTTAACGCCAAGAAGCTGGTTGCTAAACATTATGAGCACTCAGACCCAACTCTGCCTAAGGTGTTTATCAGTGAACTCAAGGTGCAAGAGTGCTCCGAGTCGCTGCAAGCGATTGTGGCCAAGTTAATCGCGCAGATCGAAGTGGATAAACTAAACGGTGCAGAGTTCCTTTATGCGGGGCGCTTATGGTCACTCAGTTACCGTGATTATCAGCAGTTAGCTCAGGAGAGTGAATATGCGGCTTGGTTGGCCGCACACGGCTATGGCGCCAATCACTTTACGGTCAATGTTAACCAGCTCAAGCGCTTTGGAGAGGTGAGTGAGGTTAATCAGCACCTAATCGACGCTGGGTTCATCATCAATCAAGCCGGTGGTGAGGTCAAAGGCTCACCGGATGTGTTGCTCGAGCAGTCGTCAACCATGGCTGATAAAGTCATGGTGGCGTTTGATGAGGGACAGTTTGAGATACCCGGAGGGTTTTACGAGTTTGCTAAGCGTTACCCAACCTTGAGTGGCGGGCTTTATTCCGGCTTTGTTGCCGCATCGGCAGATAAGATATTTGAGAGTACTGATCGATAACTATGCCCCTGCTGGGGGATTGGCAAGGGCATAAAAAACACCAAGCCGAGGAGGCTTGGTGTTGGATGTTTTACAGCGGTTTGCTTAGCGCGTGCCGTAAACTACAATAGTTTTACCGTGGGCAGAAATCAGGTTCTGCTCCTCTAACATCTTCAGGATACGACCTACCGTCTCACGAGAACAGCCAACAATCTGACCAATCTCTTGACGAGTGATCTTGATCTGCATGCCGTCTGGGTGAGTCATTGCATCAGGTTGTTTCGCTAGGTTAAGTAGCGTCTGTGCAATGCGGCCAGTGACGTCAAGGAATGCCAAGTCACCTACTTTTTGGCTAGTCACCTGAAGGCGGCTTGCCATCTGCGCAGAAAGGCGCATTAGGATATCTGGGTTGACTTGAATCAGCTGGCGGAATTTCTTGAATGAGATCTCCGCAACTTCACATGGTGATTTAGCACGTACCCAAGCAGTACGCTCTTGGTCTTCTTCGAAGAGACCAAGTTCACCAATGAAATCACCTTGGTTAAGGTAAGAAAGGATCATCTCCTTACCTTCTTCATCTTTGATAAGTACTGCTACAGAGCCTTTTACGATGTAGTATAAAGTTTCTGCTTTTTCACCAGCGTGAATCAGCGTGCTCTTAGATGGGTACTTATGAATATGACAGTGTGACAAGAACCATTCTAACGTTGGGTCGGTTTGAGGTTTACCTAGAACCATAAATATATCTTCCTCTGCAGGGTATGCTTGCTGCTATCCATATTGCGCTAAGCCTTGACTAGGATAGTAGCATATGTGTTCACGACACATGCTGCAAGCTATCTTGTAATTCATACGAGATAGTACCGTTTTTCGGTGACGATTTCTTGATTTTGATGGGGTAAGTTGACCGAAATTCACCCATATTTTGTGCACCTGATCACGTACTGAGAAGTCAGTATGGTGATTGAGCACAGTTATCCTATTTTCCCAGTTTCGATCAGTTGCTGCAGGATAGGACGCACGATCAACTCCATCGCAAAACTCATCTTACCTCCTGGCACTACAAGGGTGTTGTGGCGCGACATAAATGAGCCATCAATCATCGCCAGCAGATAAGGGAAGTCGACATTCTTGAATCCACGCAGACGAATGACGACAAAACTCTCATCTAGGCTAGGGATGCCCTTAGCGTTGAGTGGGTTTGAGGTGTCGACCGTAGGCACGCGTTGGAAATTAATGTGGGTTCGCGAAAATTGCGGCGTGATGTAGTTAAGGTAATCATCCATTGAACGAACGATAGAGTCCGTCACCGCCTCTCGCGAGTGACCACGATCGCGGGTGTCACGGACAAATTTCTGGATCCACTCTAGGTTGACGATCGGCACCATACCAATCAGAAAGTCGACGTGTTTGGAGACGTTGACCTCACCATCAACCACACCACCGTGCAGTCCCTCGTAGAACAACACATCGGTGTCATCGGCAAGCTGCTGCCAGGGGGTAAATGTGCCGGGCATCTGGTTGTAAGGCACCGCCTCATCAAAGGTGTGCAGGTAGCGCCGAACCTCACCTTGTCCCTCTTCACCATAGCGCCGAAAAAACTGCTCCAAAGCAGGAAAGTCGTTGGCTTGTGGGCCAAAGTAGCTGATGTGCTTGCCTTGTTCGCGCGCTTTGCGAATTTCGACATCCATCTCTGGGCGGGTGAAGCGGTGAAAGCTGTCGCCCTCGACCCATGCAGGCTTAACGTCCATCATATTGAACATCTTGCGAAAGGCTTCTGATGTGGTGGTCGTCCCGGCACCCGAGGAGCCGGTCACCGCGATAATCGGATGCTTAGCTGACATGACATTCCCTGTCTTAAGTAGTTATATCTTTTGAGAAACTAACCTTAGCGTACCCATGGTTAAATGGCGAGAAGCGGGGTTAGAATTTTCGAACTTGGATATCGACGGTGTTGTGTAGCTCTGAGAACACGATCACCGCCTGGCCGTTACGCAGCTGATCTTTTACCTGCTCGACCTTGTGCTCTAAGCTTATCTCCTGCGCACCGTAATCGGTGCCCTCACGTAACACAAACTCACGCACTAGGTTATCTAGGGTCTCTGTCTCTATCTCTTGCCACGGAACGATCATGACGACCTCTCTTGTTGCTGATCATTAATGTCGCCCAAGCTTCCCTTTGTGTGATGAGAGAATACTTGGGCACAGTGGCCGCTATTATGCCGTTTTTGCTAGACATTCGTAATAGGCTGGCAGCGCCTCTTCCAACCAAAATGTCGGTTTTAGCAAGCTGCCGCTGAGAAACCCGACATGACCGCCGTGCTCAAACAGACGATAATCGATGTTGCTAGGCAGAATAAATTTCGGGATCACATCATCGGTCATAAACGGATCGTCTTTGGCGTGGATGATCAAGGTTGGGGTGGTGATCGCCTTGAGATGATTGATGCCAGAGCATTGCTGATAATAATCTTCGGCATCTTTGAACCCATGCAGAGGGGCGGTGATCAAGTCATCAAAGTCTTGCAGGCGTGTGACTCGCTTGATGCTTTGGTAAGTGACTTTTAACTCGCCCTTGATTAAGTGGTGCTTGTGCAGGGCGTTACGCTTGAGTGAGCCGAGCAGGTAGTTGCGATAGACACGAGAAAAGCCTTGCTCGATACGATTAGAGCAGGCAGCAAGGTCAAGAGGGGCCGAGACAATGGTCGCGGCGTCAATTAAGGATTGGTCTTGATATTTCGCCAGATAATTGGCCAGCATGTTACCGCCAAGCGAGATCCCGACCGCGACCAGTTGGTTAGTGGGAAACTGCTGACGGACTGTCTCTAGAAACAAGCGTGCATCTTCGGTCTCACCTGAGTGATACGCTCTGGCTTGCAGATTTGGTTTGCCGCTGCAGCCGCGAAAATGCATCATCACCGACAGCCAGCCATCGTCGGCAAAGGCTTTCATCAAGCCATTGGCATAGGGACTGTAAAAACACCCCTCGAGTCCGTGAAAGAGGACGAAAATAGGCTTGTTTTTCGCGGTCTCGGTATCAGATTGCTCACTCCAGGCGAGGTCGAGAAAGTCGCCGTCTGGGGTAGCCAGCGTCTGCCAGAACGGTTCAAACAGCGCCTTTTTGCGGATCATCCGTGGCAGTAAAGTTTGGGCGTGTGGGTTTTTCAACCCTGTCGCGGCAATGAATTGTGGCATATTGCAGCTGTCCTTGTTGCTTGGGTTGACTGGCTGACGCATTGGTTAAAACAGTTTTTAACGCAATGGTTAGCCTGACAACGCGTCCACTGGCTTAGCAAAGGCCGCCTGTAGGTGCTCTGCACCAAGATGCTTACAGTACGTCAGTGTAAGGCTCTCTGCGCTGCCCTGTGATAGTGGCAGGTGATTGATGCAGTCGACCAGGTCGGCTTGCTGTTGTCTTTCTAATTGTAATTCGAACTGTAGTGCTTCTCGGTACAGTGTATCGTTAGTTGCGGTCTTAAGCTTGCGACGTAACCCACGATAGCTGTGTAGCAGGCTCTCAGTACGCGCAAGGCTGTGCTCAAGGGCCTGCCAATCAGGCGATTGAAGGGTGAGTTGCTGCTCATCGAGCCACTTGAGGGCGATGAGCAGGTTAACGTTACCTTGATGGTGGTTTTGCAGGGTAAGGCAGGCATCTTTGACTTCTCGGTCGCCATAGTAGTCGAGGCTAAATTGCCACAACTGCTCTAGGGTGAGAAGGGGGTGTGCCTGCGGTTGACTCATGCTGCGTTGAATTCCTGTTCCATCTGCTCGAGCTGCTCTTGCAAGTCCATCCATTCGAGTTCCACCTCTTCAAGTGCAGACTTGGCGCTAGCTTGCTCGGCAAGCACTTTATTTAGCTTCGATTTGTTTTCTGCCTCATACAGGCTATTGTCCAACAACTGTTGCTCGGCCAATGAGACGGTTTCGCCTAACTTATCCATTTTCTGCTCAAGCTTTGTCAGAGTTTTGCGAAGAGGTGCGGTTTGTTTACGAAACTCAGCTTCACGACGCTTTTGCTCTTTTTTCGCGGCGGCACTTTGGCTGTTGTCCTTTACCGGTTGCTCTGCCTGAGCCTCTTTACGCTCTATTTTTTGTTGTTCCGTCAACCATTTGTAGTAATCGGTCAGGTCGCCGTTAAATGGCGCCACTTGCTTGTCATGCACCAGGTAAAGATCATCGGTGGTCGCACGCAGTAAGTAGCGGTCGTGGCTGACGATCACCATCGCCCCCTCGAAGGTTTGCAGCGCGAGCGTCAATGCCTGGCGCATATCCAAGTCAAGGTGGTTGGTCGGCTCATCGAGCAGCAGTAAGTTGGGCTTTTGCCACACGATCAGCGCCAACACAAGGCGGGCTTTTTCACCTCCGGAGAAGGGGGCTACTGGCTCTAGTGCTTTGTCGCCTTGAAAGCCAAAGCTACCAAGATAGTCACGCAGTTGCTGCTCGGTTTGATCCGGCGCGATCTGCATCATATGTTGCAGCGGCGTCTCTTGCGGGTGCAGGGTCTCAAGCTGGTGCTGGGCAAAGTAGCCGATCTTCACACCTTGCGAGTAGGTGAGCTCACCACCTTGCGCGTTAAGCTCGCCTGAGAGCAGCTTGATCAAGGTTGACTTACCGGCGCCATTACGACCCAAAAGACCAATACGGCTGCCAGGGACGAGGTTAAGGCGGATCTTCTCTAGGATCAGATTGTTGTCATAGCCAGCTGCGACATCATCCATCATCATGATTGGGTTGGGCAGCGCCGCAGGCTCGCGAAACTCGAAGCTAAATGGGTTATCAAACTGCGCCGGAAGGACTTTTTCCATCTTCTCCAACGCCTTAATTCGGCTCTGCGCTTGGCGTGCTTTGGAGGCCTTATAGCGGAAGCGGTCGATGTAGCTCTGCATGTGCGCCATCTGCTTTTGTTGCTTCTGGAACATGGCCTGTTGCAGCACCAGTTTCTGCGCGCGTTGATCTTCAAACGATGAGTAGTTACCCGTGTACTCGTTCAGGTTCTGGTTCTCAATATGAATGATGCGATTGACAATCGGATCGAGGAAATCACGGTCGTGTGAGATAAGTACCAGTGTGCCAGGATAGCTTTGCAGCCAGCGCTCAAGCCACATCACGGCATCAAGGTCCAAGTGGTTGGTTGGCTCATCGAGCAGCAACAGATCAGAGCGACACAGTAGAGCCTGAGCAAGGTTAAGGCGCATGCGCCACCCCCCGGAAAACTGCGTTAGGTTCCACAGCATTTGATCTTGGCTAAAACCAAGGCCATCAAGCAGCTCAGCCGCTCGCGCTCGAATCGTGTAGCCACCAATGGTCTCAATCTGACCATGCAGATCCGCCACCAATGTGCCGTTATCGGCCTGCTCGGCTTCAACCAGGCGCTCTTCTAGCTGGCGAAACTCACGATCGCCGTCGATCACGTATTCGATCGCGCTGCGATCAAGCGCTGGGGTTTCTTGCGCCACCCAGGCGAGCTCCCAGTGCTTGGGCTGTTGGAAGTTACCGGCATCGATCGACAGCTCATCTTTCATCAGGGCAAACAGGGTTGACTTGCCGCAGCCATTTTTACCGACTAAACCCACTTTATCCCCTGGATGGATAGTGGCTGATGCTTGGTCAAGAAGCGGCTTTCCACCGCGAAGGAGTTGGATATCGGTAAAGGTGATCATGATGTCTTCGTTCTTAATCTGGCAATCTAAAGGTCGCTTGCTGACGCACTTGGCGAGCACAAAAGTCGATTCTATCTTAATTTCGGGTATGATGAGAGCGATTAAGGAAAAAGAAGTAGGGCTCAAGGAATGACCCAGCAGGACAAACAGACTCGCTTACCCTCCAACCCCGATCCCCACACAGGCAGCGCTCATCAGCGCGTGCTGGTGATCTATGCACACCCAGAATCCGAGCAATCTATTGCCAACCAAGCCGCCATCGAGGCGATATCCGATCTAGACCACGTCACCATTCACGACCTCTACGCCGTCTACCCTGATTTTTTTATTGATGTCAAAGCCGAGCATCAACTGCTTATCGAGCATGACGTGATCGTGTTCCAGCATCCACTCTATATGTATTCATGTCCTGCGCTAATGAAGGAGTGGCTTGATCGCGTGTTGGGTAAGGGGTTTGCTTTTGGCGGTGACTGCGCCCTAGCGGGTAAGATCTGGCGCAACGTGATCACCACGGGCGGCAAACAAGAGGCGTTTGGTACCCAAGGTTATAACAAATACCCAATGGAGCAGATCCTTCAGCCCTTTGAGCTGGTCGCGTCTCTGTGTTTGATGGAGTGGATTGAGCCATTGGTGCTGTATTGGGCGCATAACGTCACTGATGCGCAGCGCCATGCGCACGGTCAGGCTTATCGCCGGTGGTTATTGAGTTATCGTGCACAGCGGGGAGAGAGTTAATGGTGGCTGAGTCGAGCTTTCTCACCAGTAGTGTAGTGTTTCTATCGGCAGCGGTCGTGATGGTGCCATTGGCCCAAAGGCTAGGTCTTGGCTCAGTATTGGGTTACCTGCTTGCTGGGATCATGATTGGTCCATGGGGGTTGGGGCTGATCACCGACGTAGATTCGATTCTTCACTTCTCTGAATTTGGCGTGGTCTTGCTGCTGTTTTTGATTGGCTTGGAGCTTAATCCGAAAAAGCTGTGGCAGATGCGAGGCCCAATTATTGGCTTGGGCGGCGCCCAGGTAGCGGTGACCAGTATTGTTTTAGCCGCGCTGTGTTTTCTGGCCGGTCTCAGCTGGCAAGCGAGCCTAGCGGTGGGGATGGGGCTCACCCTGTCGTCGACCGCAATTGCGTTAAAGATCATTGAAGAGCAGGAGCTTACGGCCAAAGAGGCGGGGCAATCTGGATTTGCAGTCTTGCTGTTTCAAGATATCGCGGTGATCCCTATGCTGGCTCTGTTGCCCATATTAGCGGGTAATACCTCTGGCAATTGGCTAGACGCGCTGTGGGTGTTGCTTGGGGTGATCGCTATGGTAGTGGCGGGGCACTTTTTGCTCCGTCCTCTGTTTCGTTATGTGGTCCACAGCGGGGTCAAAGAGTTGTTTACCGTCGCGGCGCTGCTGGTGGTGATCGGTATCGCGCTGGTGATGCAGCAGATGGGACTCTCGATGGCGTTGGGCACCTTTCTTGCGGGTGTATTATTGGCGGAAAGTGAATACCGCCACGAGCTAGAGATCGCGATTGCGCCATTCAAAGGCCTACTACTTGGGCTGTTTTTTATTGCAGTGGGGATGGCGGTTAATCTTGGCTTACTGTTAGAAGTGCCGCTCGAGATTTTATTGTGTGTCACTTTACTGGTGGTATTTAAAGCCGCAATCCTCTATTTGCTTGCTCGTTTTGCCAGAGTGAGCTCCAAGGCGCGCAGTAAGATGGCGGTGATCTTGAGCCAAGGTGGCGAGTTTGCATTTGTGATTTTTGCTGCCGCTGGCAGTCAGGGCTTGCTTGAGAGCCAACTGGTGGCGTTTCTGCTGCTGGTGGTGAGTTTATCTATGGTCACCACGCCACTAGCATTAATGGCACAGAGCTACTGGTACGCGCGCAGGCTCAATCGCCTAGATGAGGAACCTGAAAAGCCGGGGGTGATCAACAAGCAGCCGAGGGTGATCATCGCAGGCTTTGGTCGTTTTGGTCAGGTGGTTGGGCGCCTAATGTACGCCAATAAGATCAAAGTGACCGTATTAGAGAGTGAAGCCAGCCAAATTCAATTGCTGCGCCAGTTTGGTTACAAGGTGTTTTATGGTGATGCCACCCAGCTTGATCTGCTGCGCGCAGCGGGCGCAGAAACGGCAGAGGCGATCATTGTCTGTACCGACTCGCCGGATGAGATTTTGGCGGTGGTGGAGCTATGTAAGCAGCAGTTTCCTAACCTCAAGGTGTTGGCCCGGGCGCGCAGCCGTGTAGAGGCCTATCAGTTGCTCAATGCCGGGGTAACCGCATACTCGCGAGAGACCTTCCACAGCGCGTTGGATCTTGGTCGCCAGACGCTGGTAGAGCTAGGTATGCACCCTTATCAGGCCAAGCGTGCTGAGGCGCACTTTCGCAAGCTCGATCACGCGATGCTTAAAGAGCTTTTGCCGGGGCACAGTGATGAGCAGCAACTGGCACAAAGGGCGAAAGAGGCGCGTAAGGAGCTGGAAGAGATCTTCGGTCGCGAGATGGATGATGACAAGCACTCGCGCCACTATTGGAAGAGTGAGTAAAGGTATGAAAAAAAGATTTATTGCCGGAGCAAGTTGTCCTGAGTGTCAAAATGTAGACAGCTTGCGTTGGTGGATCGAGAATAATATTGAGTGGGTAGAGTGTGTTGAGTGCCAGCACAAGGCACAGCGAAGCCCAAAATCGTTAGAGCAATCTCTCCAATCTGAGCAACAAATGATCGCGATTTTTAAACCAGATTGATTGAGTTTCCTAATTTGATCCCCATAATAGCGGGGAATCTGATTTTTTATGTCTGAGCATTTTGCTCAGCCTAACCGCCCTGGAGCCGTTATGAATATTGAAAAGAACGTAGTAGTAAGCCTGGCTTATCAAGTAATTACTGAAGATGGTGTTGTTGTCGATCAATCAACCGTCGATGCACCACTTGATTACCTACACGGTCACAACAACCTAATCGTAGGTCTTGAGAAGCAGCTTGAAGGCAAAGCGGTAGGTGAGAAGTTCTCTGCAACGGTTGCTCCTGAAGAAGCTTACGGTGAGCACAACGATGCGCTAGTACAACGAGTGCCAGCAAACGTATTCCAGGGTGTGGACCAAATTGAAGTAGGTATGCGTTTCCTAGCGGATACTGACCAAGGCCCAATCCCAGTGGAAGTGACTGAGGTAGACGGTGACGAGGTAGTGGTTGACGGTAACCACATGCTAGCAGGTCAAACACTGACGTTTGATGTTGAAGTTGTGGCAACGCGCGCCGCAACTGAAGAAGAGATCGCACACGGTCATATCCACAAAGAGGGCGGCTGTTGTGGTGGCCACGGCCATGAAGACGACCACGAATGCTGTGGTGGTAAAGGCGACTGTGGTAACGGTGACGAGTGCTGCAGCGCACACTAATCCCCTCCAGTCATACTGACTAGTTGATAAAAAGCGCAAACCAGATGGTTTGCGCTTTTTTTATACCTCAGGCCTTGTTTGCCTCAATGTGATGAACTCGCTATGCTGTTGGCCCGTCATTTATCTCTCTGGAGTGATTATGCCAATCTCAATTGCCATCCACGGCGGTGCTGGAACCATCTTACGCCATCAAATGAGTCGTGCACTGCAGACTGAGATAGAGGCCGCCCTGGATAAAGCGCTGCTTGCGGGGTATCAAATCCTGCTGGATGGGGGCTGTGCGATTGATGCGGTGGCCTGTGCGGTCAAGGTGCTCGAGGACTGCCCGCACTTTAATGCTGGGCATGGCTCAGTATTGACACATCGTGAGATGGTTGAGATGGATGCCTCTATCATGAGCGGCCGGGGCAAGCAGGCTGGGGCAATTGCCGGTGTGCGCCATATTCGTAACCCCATCGAGCTTGCTAAAAGTGTCATGCAAGACAGCCAACATGTGTTTTTGGTCGGCGAGGGCGCGGAGGCATTCGCCTTTGAGCGCGGTTTTACCTATACCGAGCAGGACTATTTTTACACCGACCGCCGCTACGACCAGCTGCAAAGCATGAAACAAAAGGGTCTGTTTGCGCTCTCTGAGTCGAGTTACCCCGACGACAACAAGTACGGCACGGTTGGAGCGGTTGCATTGGACGAAGAGGGCAACCTTGCTGCGGCAACCAGCACCGGTGGGATCACCAACAAACAGTATGGTCGAGTTGGTGACTCGGCGGTGATAGGCGCCGGCACTTGGGCAGAGAATGGGGTAGTCGCCGTGTCGACAACTGGTATGGGAGAGCACTTTCTGCAAGAGAGTGTTGCCAGTGACGTCGCCGCTAGGATTCGTTATCTTGGTGAAAATGCGGGGCAGGCGGCACAGCAGATCATTCATGGGCCACTTAAACGTCGCGGCGGAGAAGGCGGTTTGATCGCGATGGATCCAGAGGGAAAGCCCTACTTTGTGATGAACAGTTTAGGCATGTATCGCGGGGCGATCACGTCCGACGGCGAGCGCGAGATTAAGATCTACGCAGATCAAGATTAATCATCATACAAATTCAGCGACTTAAATGGTGATTACATTTATATGATTAAAAAATGACTGCATAGTGATCGATTCGGTGCTAGAATCCATTTTTAACTAGCAATCAGACTTGGAAAGATGGGAAATAACGTAGTCGTTCTAGGCACCCAATGGGGTGACGAAGGTAAAGGTAAAATTGTTGACCTTTTAACTGAAGATGCAAAGTACGTGGTTCGCTACCAAGGCGGTCACAACGCAGGTCACACTCTTGTTATTGACGGTGAAAAAACCGTTCTTCACTTGATTCCATCAGGTATTCTGCGTGATAACGTAAAATGCGTTATCGGCAACGGTGTAGTTCTTTCTCCAGAAGCGCTACTAAAAGAAATGAAGCCTCTTGAAGAGCGTGGCATCCCAGTGCGCGAGCGCCTTTTCATTTCTGAAGCATGTCCACTAATTCTTCCTTACCATGTGGCTTTGGACCAAGCGCGCGAAGCAGCACTTGGTAAAAAAGCGATCGGTACAACAGGCCGTGGTATCGGTCCTGCATACGAAGATAAAGTTGCTCGTCGCGGTCTACGCGTTGGCGACCTTTTCGATATGGAAGCATTCGCTGAGAAGCTGAAAGTAGTGATGGAGTACCATAACTTCCAACTAGTCAACTTCTACAAAGCAGACCCAGTGAGCTACGAAGATGTACTTGAGCAAGCTAAAGGCTTCGCTGAGCTACTGACTTCTATGGTTATTGACGTAACTGACGAGCTTGATGCAGCGCGCAAGCGTGGCGACAAGATCATGTTCGAAGGTGCGCAAGGTACACTACTGGACATCGACCACGGTACTTACCCATTCGTAACCTCTTCTAACACCACGGCTGGTGGTGTTGCTGCAGGCTCTGGTTTTGGTCCTCGCCACATCGGTTACATCCTTGGCATCACTAAGGCGTACTGTACTCGCGTGGGTTCAGGTCCATTCCCAACTGAGCTTTACGATGGTCTAGACAAGCAAGACCCAATTGGTAAGCACCTAGGTGATGTTGGCCACGAGTTCGGCGCAACAACTGGTCGTCTACGTCGTACTGGTTGGTTTGATGCTGTGGCGATGCGCCGCGCAATCCAGATCAACTCTATCACTGGTTTCTGTCTAACCAAGCTAGACGTTCTAGACGGTCTAGAAGAGCTGAAAATCTGTACGGGTTACAAGATGGCAGATGGCTCTATCCTAGAGGTTTCGCCAATGGCTGCTGAGTCATTCGAGCAAGCGACACCAATCTACGAAACCATGCCAGGTTGGTCTGAGACGACCTTCGGCGCGACGTCAATCGACCAGCTTCCACAAGCGGCTCTTGACTACATCAAGCGTATCGAAGACCTAACAGGCGTACCTGTTGATATCATCTCTACCGGTCCTGACCGTAACGAGACTATCGTTAAAGTACATCCGCTTAACGACTAATTTTGTTTAGTTTGTACCTGAAAGCCAGCGTGTTATCGCTGGCTTTTTTGTACCCTAAGATCAGAGGCGAGAGTCGAGATCGGGCTTTGCCCTGCGAGAGGCGAGAAAATTTTCCAACCTTGGTCACAGCTGTCAAGTATTTCACCATCTCGAGCGAAGCGTTCTCGCAGTGAAACGATCTCGACTCTCGCCTCTAGCAGCGCTTCTCGCTACGGCAATTTATTGCCACTTTGAGCTAAAGTTGCGCTGCCGAGTGCCGATAACTCTATCAAGCCCGATGGTATTTCTTTGTCGGGAGTGTTTGAGTGTATAGATCTGGGAAAGAGTGATGTTATGAGGCTAGCAAAATTTGCGACAACGGCTTTGCTGCTGGTCAGTAGCCAGTGGGCGGTGGCCGGTCTCGATCAGGTGGGCGAGCCTGTGCCTATCTACTCTGAAACTGAGCTGATCTCGCTGATTGAACAAAATAAGCACCTTGAGCGGGTGAGGGCGGATAATTGTCAGCTGGTAGAGGACATTGTTGCGCGTGCGACGCGGATTAACTTGCCTACTTATGAATTTCTTTATGGCGATATGCTTGCTTGGGGCGTGTGTGTCGAGCAAGATGTCGAGCTTGGCCTTTACTACATGGAAAACGCTGCCCACCAAGGGTTGCCTACCGCGCTTGAGCAACTAGGTCGTTATTATTCTCGCGGCACCTTGGTTCAGCAGGATCAGGAGCGGGCGATCCCGTATCTTCGAGAGGCGGCGTCAATGGGTAACCTCAATGCCCGTATCCAGTTAGCTGAGTTGCTGCTAGGAAACTACGGGAGTCCATTAGATTATGAGGATGCCTATCGCTGGCTGTACAATTCGGTCACTGCTGATCAACGCACCCACCGACGGATCTCGCTGTTACGTCAAGGCCTAGAGCAGCGCATGCCGGACAATATTATTGCCCGAGCCAAGTTGCGTGAGACGCGCTGGTAGCCAAGCGCACCGTAACGCGCTAGAAGTTACAGAATAAAGAAAAGCCGACGAGAACGTCGGCTTTTTGCCCTTTAGTCGATGATTTTGTGTGGACCGAAGCATTCATAATGGATTTGCTCTGATCGCAATCCCAGATCTAGCAACTGTTTGGCAACGCTCTGCATAAAGCCAACCGGGCCACAGAAGTAAACTTGGCTATCGGGATTGGTCAGCGCATTTTGCACGCGGCTGAGGTCGATCATTCCCTCAAATTGGTAGTCGTGTGTCTTGCTGTCTGTGGTCAGTGGTTGGTTGTACCAAGTGTAGGCGTTGATGTGCGCATATTGCTGTGCCAGATTGTTTACATGCTGGCGAAAGGCGTGTTGACCTCCATTGTTGGCCGCATGCAGCCAAGTGACGGGTGCGGCATGGTCAGTTAGGCTTTCTAACATCGCAAGAGTCGGAGTCAGCCCTACGCCACCAGAGATTAACACCACCGGGTCATTTGGCTCTGCATTAAGGAAAAAATCGCCTGCTGGCGGGGCAAGCTTGACGCTGTCGCCAAGATTGAGCTGCTCATGCAGGAAGTTTGAAACCTGGCCGTCTCCTTCTCTTTTGACGCTGATACGATATTGATCGCTACGTGGCGCGCTAGATAGGCTGTATTGACGGATTTCCTGATTCTCGAGCAGATTGGACTGGATGTAGAGACCAATATATTGACCGGGCTTATAACTCGCTACAGGCTGACCATCAACCGGCTTAAAGACAAAGCTGGTGATAAGTTCACTCTCTTTGGTCTTCTCGACCAATTCGAACTCTCTTAAGCCGCGCCACCCGCCTTCGAGAGAGTCCAACTGTTGATAGATTTGCTCCTCACGCTGGATAAAGATGTCTGCAAGTAAAGCGTAAGCTTCTCCCCAGGCATCAAGCACCTCTTGGCCCGGTGCAAACAACTCATCAATCGTTGCCAGCAGGTGCTCCCCCACGATAGTGTATTGCTCAGCGGTGATCAGAAAACTGGTGTGCTTATGGGCAATCTTCTCAACCGCCGGTAATAGCGCCTCAAGGTTGTCGATATTGTTGGCGTATGCACACACGGCGTTAAACAGCGCCTCGCGTTGTGCGCCATTATTGCCTTGGTCTTCTCTTTGGTGGCTCATGTTAAAAATATCTTTGAGCTCAGGGTGGTGGCTAAAGAGGCGGGTGTAAAAGTGGGCAGTCAGTTTAGGCCCTGTTTGCGCCAGTAACGGGGCGGTGGATTTGACGATCTCAATGGTTTGATTGCTGAGCATAGTGGCTTCCTTTAAAACTCTGATATGACTTAACTATTAACGTGTATTTATTATGTATGTTTAAAGTTGTATCCGAAATGTATCTTTTGATCAAGAAAAGCTTTACACTTTTTGCCATTAATGAGGATAGCAGCATGCACTTAACCAGCTTTACCGACTACGCACTTCGCACCCTGATTTACTTGGCATCATTGCCTCAAGGTGAGTTGACCAACATTACTCGTGTTACCGAGTTGTTTGGTGTGTCGCGTAATCATATGGTCAAGGTGATCAATCGCCTCGGGCAGCTTGGTTACATCGAGACAGTGCGTGGCAAAAACGGTGGAATACGCTTATTGCAACCAGCTCAAGCGATCACTGTGGGTCAGGTGGTTCGAGATATCGAGCCAATGACGCTCGTCAATTGTTCAAGTGAGTTTTGTCATATCACGCCCGCCTGTCGTCTCAAAGAGGCGCTAGCCACCGCCAAGCGTGCGTTTCTGGCAGAGCTGGATGATTGTTCAATTCAGTCTCTGATTGATGATAACCAGCCACTTGTAACCCTTCTCGAGCTATAGAAACTCAAGCATCACCAGTTTTCCAAACCATTTCGTAGAGTTAGCTATGTTATACTAGCTCCATATCTCCGAACTAATTTAGGCCTGCCTATGTCTGATAAGAGTCATCAAGACCCTTTTGCTGATCGCGAATCACAGAACTATGAAAACCCCATCCCAAGCCGAGAGTTCATCCTTGATTATCTCGAGCGTGCGGGTGTGCCAATGAACCGAAATGACCTGTTTGATGCTTTGGAGCTCAACGGTGAAGATCAATACGAAGGCCTACGTCGCCGCCTGCGCGCCATGGAGCGCGATGGTCAGTTGGTGTTTACCCGTCGCCAATGCTACGCGTTGCCAGAGAAACTGGAGATGATCAAAGGCTACGTGATAGGTCATAAAGATGGCCATGGCTGGGTACGCCCTGAGGGAAGCCTAAAGAAAGAAGATGATATCTTATTGCCTCATCATCAGATGAAGAGCCTGATCCATGGTGACTTTGTTCTGGTGCAACCGACCGACAACAGTAAGCGTGGTCGCCGTGAGGGTCGCCTAGTGCGCGTGCTTGAAGAGCGTAACACCCAAATTGTCGGCCGCTTCTTCCTAGAATATGGCTACTCTTACGTGGTCCCGGATGACTCACGTATCAGCCAAGATATCCTGATCCCGAACGAGCACAAGGCAGGCGCTCGGATGGGTAACGTGGTGGTGATTGAGATCACCGACCGTGGCTCACGTACCCGTGGCATGATGGGCAAAGTAATTGAGGTGCTTGGTGAGAACATGGCGCCGGGCATGGAGACCCAAATTGCCATCCGCACCCATCAGATCCCGCACGAGTGGCCACAAGAGGTGGATAAGCAGATCGCCAACTTAGGCGAGGAAGTGCCAGAAGAGGCCAAAGTCGGCCGCGTTGACCTGCGCAAGTTGCCTTTGGTGACCATTGATGGTGAAGACGCGCGTGATTTCGATGATGCGGTCTTTTGTGAGGCGAAGAAGAGTGGTGGTTGGCGTCTGTGGGTAGCGATTGCCGACGTCAGTTATTACGTGCGCCCAGATACCGCTCTGGATAAAGAAGCTATTGAACGTGGTAACTCGGTCTACTTCCCATCTCAGGTGGTGCCGATGCTTCCAGAGGTGCTGTCGAATGGTTTGTGCTCACTGAACCCACAGGTGGATCGCTTGTGTATGGTGTGTGAGATGACGATCTCCGCAGCGGGTAAGCTGTCTGGCTACAAACACTATGAGGCGGTGATGAACTCGCATGCGCGCCTAACCTACAATAAGGTTGGTGCCATCCTAGACGGTGATGAAGAGCTGCGTACACGCTATGAGCCATTGATTGGCCACATTGAAGAGCTGCATAAGATGTATAAGGTGCTCAAGCACGCTCGTGATCAGCGTGGTGCGATCGAGTTTGAAACCACTGAGACTAAGTTTATCTTTAACGCTGAGCGTAAGATTGACCGCATTGAGCCGGTGGTACGTAACGATGCGCACAAGATCATCGAAGAGTGTATGATCTTAGCTAATATCGCCTCAGCCTCGCTGGTAGAGAAGGCCAAAGAGCCAGCGCTGTATCGTATCCACGAATCACCGGGTGAGCTTAAGCTGCAGGGTTTCCGTGATTTCTTAGGCGAGCTCGGCCTTGAGCTAAAAGGTGGGCTGGAGCCTTCGCCGACCGATTATGCTGAGCTTGTACACAAGATCAGTGAGCGTCAGGACAAAGAGCTGATCCAGACCATGCTGCTGCGCTCGCTTAAGCAGGCGGTGTACAACGCGGATAATGCCGGACACTTTGGCTTGGCACTCAAGCGCTATGCGCACTTTACCTCGCCAATTCGCCGCTACCCAGATTTGCTCTTGCACCGCGCGATTAAGTACCTGATTGCTAAAGAGGCGGGTACGAATAAAGATCGCTGGACACCGACCGGTGGCTTCCACTATTCGTTTGACGATATGGATGTGTTTGGTGAGCAGTGCTCGATGACCGAGCGCCGCGCCGATGACGCGACACGTGATGTCGCTGACTGGCTCAAGTGTGAGTATATGCAAGATCACGTGGGTGAAGAGCTTGAAGGGGTGATTGCCAATGTCACCAGTTTCGGCTTCTTTGTCCGTCTGACTGAGCTGCATATCGATGGCCTAGTGCATATCTCATCGCTGGCTAACGACTACTATCAATACGACCCGATTGGCCAGCGTTTGATTGGTGAGAGCTTTGGTAATATCTACCGACTTGGCGATGCGGTTAAGGTTAAGGTGCTATCGGTTAACCTCAACGATAAGCAAATTGACTTTGAAATGGTCGAGACAAGTCGTAAGCTACGCGGCAAAGGCAAGACCGCCAAGAAACGCGCCGCTGATGCGCAGAAGAAAGCCAAGGCGAAAAAGCGTGCCGCGACCAAACCTGGTTCGAGACAAAAAGCGGTACCGCTGATTGAGCCAACGGTGCGTCCTGATGGCAAAGAAGATGCCAGCGCCAAACCGGCCAACGGCAAGAAAACCAGCAAGGGCAAGAAAGTGCGTCGCAAGAAGAACGCGCGACCAGCCCGCGGTAAGAATTAGTTAGAGAGCAGAATATGAGTAACGAATTTATTTATGGTATCCACGCGGTCAAGGCAGTACTTGAGCGTGAGCCAGAGCGCTTTATCGAGGCGTTTGTCCTTAAAGGTCGTCAAGATGACCGCCTGATGCCGATCCTGACTGAGCTGCAAAACTGCGGCGTGTCACTGCAGCAGATGACGCGTAAGACGCTTGACGATAAAGCGCGTGGTGCCAACCACCAAGGCATCATGGCGCGCGTGAAGCCAGCCAAACAGCTTAACGAGAATGACCTAGACGCGATTCTGGCTAAGCATGAACAACCACTACTGCTAATCCTAGATGGCGTGACGGACCCACACAATCTAGGTGCGTGTCTGCGTAATGCCGATGCCGCGGGCGTGGCAGCCGTGATTGTGCCAAAAGACAAGTCAGCGCCGCTAACCGCGACCGTGAGCAAAGTGGCGTGTGGCGCGGCTGAGGCCGTGCCATTGGTGCGCGTGACCAACCTGGCGCGCACCATGCGTGCGATGCAAGAGCAGGGCGTATGGATTGTGGGTACCGCCGGTGAGGCGACCCACGATATCTACCAAGCCAAGCTAACGGGTCCACTGGCGATCGTGATGGGCGCAGAGGGCGATGGTATGCGTCGCCTGACACGTGAGACCTGTGATGACCTGATCAAGATCCCGATGGCGGGCAGCGTATCGAGCTTGAATGTCTCGGTAGCCTCTGGTGTGTGTTTATTTGAAGCGGTGCGCCAGCGCTTAGCTTAAGCGGCCATTTGTCTCCCCCTTTAGTATTGAGGGGGAGACTTTTCCCTCTGTTATATCCCTGTTTTTCCTCACCTCGATTTTTTTCCGATTAATTTTCACCCACCCCTTGCATGGGATTCTGTGATCTGTATAATGCCCCGCACTGGTTAAGCCAGTTGTGAACCAATGAGCATTGAGGAGTAAGCTTTACTTATTACGGTAAGTGCTTAGTAATGTAGACTCAGCTTATGTTCGCGGTTAATACAATTAGTTCTCTGTCTTCGGATGGAAAGAGTTAATCGAAAATTAACTGACAATGCTTCCTAATTTTGGAGGCTACGGTTTCACATAAATCAATCGTACATTCTCTCGCCTTTGCGAGTCTGAGTGGCGATATTGTTTGTGTAATTTTTAATATTGGAGCTCTGTCTCATGCAGAACCAACGTATTCGTATCCGCCTAAAAGCTTTCGATTACAAACTAATCGATGCTTCTACTGCGGAAATCGTAGAAACGGCTAAGCGCACTGGCGCACAGGTTCGTGGTCCAATCCCACTACCTACTCGTAAAGAGCGTTTCACAGTTCTTATCTCTCCGCACGTTAACAAAGACGCGCGTGACCAGTACGAAATCCGTACTCACAAGCGTTTGATCGACATCGTTGAACCAACTGACAAGACTGTAGATGCACTTATGCGTCTAGACCTTGCTGCTGGTGTTGATGTTCAAATCAGCCTAGGTTAAGGGAGATTAGAAGAATGATTGGTCTAATCGGTCGTAAAGTGGGTATGACCCGCGTATTTACTGAAGAAGGCGTTTCTATCCCAGTAACTGTTGTTGAAGTAGAAGCTAACCGTGTTTCTCAAGTTCGTACACTTGAGACTGACGGCTACTCAGCAGTACAGGTAACTACTGGTGCTAAGAAAGCTAACCGCGTATCTAAGCCAGAAGCAGGTCACTTCGCGAAAGCAGGTGTTGAAGCTGGTCGTGGTCTTTGGGAATTCCGTTTGGAAAACGGTGAAGAGTTTGAAGTTGGCGCTGAGCTAACTGTTGAACTGTTCAACGAAACTAAGAAAGTAGACGTTACTGGTACATCTAAAGGTAAAGGCTTCCAAGGCGCTGTTAAGCGTTGGAACTTCTCTACTCAAGATATGACTCACGGTAACTCATTGTCTCACCGTGCACCTGGTTCAATTGGCCAATGTCAAACTCCAGGTCGCGTATTTAAAGGCAAGAAAATGGCAGGTCACATGGGTGCTGAGCGTGTAACGACTCAAAACCTAGAGATCGTACGTGTTGACGCTGAGCGCAACCTGCTTCTTATTAAAGGTGCAGTCCCAGGCGCAACTGGCGGCAACGTGATCGTTAAACCAGCTGTTAAAGCATAACGTCTCAGGAGTAAGTAATGGAACTAATGGTTAAAGGTGCTGATGCACTAACTGTTTCCGAAGCTACTTTCGGACGTGAGTTTAACGAAGCTCTTGTACACCAAGTAGTTGTTGCATATGCAGCAGGTGCTCGTCAAGGTACTCGTGCTCAGAAAACACGTTCAGAAGTTTCTGGCGGTGGCGCTAAGCCATGGCGCCAAAAAGGTACTGGCCGTGCTCGCGCTGGTACAATTCGTAGCCCAATCTGGCGTACAGGTGGTGTTACTTTTGCTGCGAAACCACAAGATCACAGCCAAAAAGTAAACAAGAAAATGTACCGCGGTGCTATGAAGAGCATTCTTTCTGAGCTAGTTCGTCAAGAGCGTCTAATCGTTGTTGATAACTTCTCAGTTGAAGCACCAAAGACTAAAGAGCTTGTAGCTAAGCTGAAAGAGCTTGAGCTAACAGACGCGCTTATCGTGACTAGCGAAGTAGATGAGAATCTATTCCTAGCGGCTCGTAACCTATACAAAGTTGACGCACGCGACGTTGCTGGTATCGACCCAGTATCTCTAATCGCGTTCGACAAAGTTGTTATTACTGCTGAAGCAGTTAAGCAAGTTGAGGAGATGCTAGCATGATCACTGAAGAGCGTATCCTAAAAGTTCTACGTGCCCCGCACATCTCTGAAAAAGCAACTATGGCTGCTGAGAAAGCGAACACTATCGTTTTCAAAGTAGCAAAAGATGCAACTAAAAAAGAGATCAAAGCAGCTGTAGAAAAGTTGTTTGAAGTTGAAGTTAAGTCTGTAAATACTCTTATCACTAAGGGTAAGACCAAACGTCAAGGTCTACGCCAAGGTCGCCGCAGCGACGTTAAGAAAGCGTACGTTACTTTGGCTGAAGGTCAAGATCTTGACTTCGTTGGCGGCGCGGAATAACAGGAGTAGTTAAACAATGGCTATTGTTAAATGTAAGCCGACTTCCCCTGGTCGTCGTCACGTAGTTAAAGTTGTTAACGCTGACCTTCACAAAGGTAAGCCATACGCACCACTTCTAGAGAAAAACTCTAAGAACGGTGGTCGTAACAACAACGGTCGTATCACAGTACGTCACATCGGCGGTGGTCACAAGCACCACTACCGTGTAATTGACTTCAAACGTACTAAAGACGGTATCCCAGCGAAAGTTGAGCGTCTAGAATACGATCCAAACCGTAGCGCAAACATTGCTCTAGTTCTGTACGCAGACGGTGAGCGTCGCTACATCATTGCACCAAAAGGCATCCAAGCTGGTGATTCAATCCAGTCTGGTGTTGATGCGCCAATCAAAGCAGGTAACACTCTGCCGATGCGCAACATCCCAGTAGGTTCAACTGTACACTGTGTTGAACTTAAGCCTGGTAAAGGTGCACAAATTGCTCGTTCTGCAGGTGCATACGCACAGATCGTCGCTCGCGACGGTGCATATGTAACTCTACGCCTACGTTCAGGCGAGATGCGCAAAGTACTATCAGAAGGCCGTGCAACAATCGGTGAAGTTGGTAATGCTGAGCACATGCTACGTGAACTAGGTAAAGCTGGTGCTAACCGCTGGCGCGGTGTTCGTCCAACCGTTCGTGGTGTTGTGATGAACCCAGTAGACCACCCACACGGTGGTGGTGAAGGCCGTACATCTGGTGGTCGTCACCCAGTATCTCCTTGGGGTCAGCCAACTAAAGGCTTTAAGACTCGTAAGAACAAGCGCACTGACAAGTACATCGTACGTCGTCGTAACAAGTAATCTATTTAAAGAGGAATCGCCATGCCACGTTCTCTCAAGAAAGGTCCATTTATTGACCTACACTTGCTGAAGAAGGTAGAGAAAGCGGTGGAAAGCGGAGACAAAAAGCCTATTAAGACTTGGTCCCGTCGCTCAATGATCATCCCTACGATGATCGGTTTGACCATCGCTGTCCATAATGGTCGTCAGCACGTACCAGTATTCGTAACCGAAGAAATGATCGGTCACAAACTGGGCGAATTCGCACCAACTCGTACTTACCGCGGTCACGCTGCGGATAAGAAAGCTAAGAAGAAATAAGGAGTAGAAAATGGAAGCAGTAGCTAAACATAACTTTGCTCGTATTTCTCCACAGAAAGCTCGCCTTGTAGCGGACCAAATCCGCGGCAAGAACGTTGATCAAGCTCTAGAAATCTTGACTTTCAGCAACAAAAAAGCTGCTGAACTAATTAAGAAAGTTCTTGAATCAGCAATCGCGAACGCTGAGCACAACGAAGGTGCAGATATCGACGATCTAAATGTCGCTAAAATCTTCGTAGATGAAGGCCCTATCATGAAGCGTATTATGCCTCGTGCTAAAGGCCGTGCGGACCGTATCTTGAAGCGTTCTTGCCACATCACTGTTGTTGTTGCAGACGCTTAAGACTAGGAGATAAGCAATGGGTCAGAAAGTACATCCTAATGGTATTCGTCTTGGCATCGTTAAGCCTTGGAATGCTACATGGTTTGCTAACACCAAAGATTTCGCTGACAACCTAGACGGCGACTTCAAGGTACGTCAGTTCCTTACTAAGGAACTAGCAAAAGCGTCTCTATCACGCATCGTTATCGAGCGTCCAGCGAAGAGCATCCGTGTGACTATTCACACTGCTCGTCCTGGTGTTGTTATCGGTAAGAAAGGTGAAGACGTTGAGAAACTACGTGCAGCTGTAGCTAAAATTGCAGGTGTACCAGCTCAAATCAACATCGCTGAAGTACGCAAGCCTGAGCTTGATGCGCAGCTAGTTGGTGATAGCATCGCGTCTCAGCTAGAGCGTCGTGTTATGTTCCGTCGTGCTATGAAGCGCGCGGTACAAAACGCAATGCGTCTAGGCGCTAAAGGTATCAAAGTGGAAGTAAGTGGTCGTCTAGGCGGCGCTGAAATCGCACGTTCAGAGTGGTACCGTGAAGGCCGTGTGCCTCTACACACTCTACGTGCTGACATTGATTACGCAACTTCTTCGGCTCACACCCAATACGGTGTGATCGGCATCAAGACTTGGATCTTCAAAGGTGAGATCCTAGGCGGCATGCCAGCAGCTAACGCTGTAGAGCCAGGCGACAAGCCTAAGAAGCAGCGTAAAGGCCGTAAGTAAGGAGTCTAACGATGCTACAACCAAAACGTACTAAGTTCCGTAAGGTTCAGACTGGTCGTAACCGTGGTCTAGCTAAAGGTACTGAAGTAAGCTTCGGCGAATTCGGTCTTAAAGCTGTTGGCCGTGGTCGTATCACTGCTCGTCAGATCGAAGCGGCACGTCGTGCAATGACACGTCACATCAAACGTCAAGGTCAAATCTGGATTCGTATTTTCCCAGACAAGCCGATTACTGAAAAGCCTCTTGAAGTTCGTCAAGGTAAAGGTAAAGGTAACGTTGAGTACTGGGTTGCTCAAATCCAACCTGGTAAGGTTATGTACGAAATGAATGGCGTACCTGAAGAGTTGGCACGTGAAGCGTTCCGCCTAGCGGCTCGTAAACTGCCTATCAAAACAACATTTGTAACTAAACAGGTGATGTAATGAAAGCACAAGAGCTACGCGAGAAAAGCGTTGAAGAACTTAACGCTGAGCTACTGAATCTGCTACGTGAACAGTTCAACTTGCGCATGCAAGCTGCGACTGGTCAACTACAGCAGACTCATACTCTTAAAGCTGTACGTCGTGATATCGCACGTGTTAAAACCGTATTGACTGAGAAGGCAGGCGCATAATGAGCGACAAAATCCGTACTTCATTTGGTCGTGTAATTAGCAACAAGGCTGACAAGTCTATCGTTGTTGCTATTGAGCGCATGGTTAAGCACCCAATTTACGGTAAATACGTAAAGCGCACGACTAAACTGCATGCACATGACGAGAACAACGAGTGTGGCCTAGGCGATACTGTTGAGATCCGTGAATGTCGTCCACTGTCTAAGACTAAGTCTTGGACTTTGGTAAAAGTTGTAGAAAAGGCTAAGATTTAATCAAGCTAATTCTATGATTTTAAAGCGGCTCCAAAATTTTTTTGGGGCCGCTTATTTTTTGTCTACCCAATCTCAAAAAAGGGTGGTACAATTCGCGTCCCTTTTAAAGAGGCAGCCCGACCCGAGAGGGTCTAGTTTTAATATTTAGCGGAGCACTAACAATGATCCAAATGCAAAGTACACTTGACGCTGCAGATAACTCTGGCGCGCGCAAGGTAATGTGTATTAAGGTTCTGGGTGGCTCACACCGTCGTTACGCACACATCGGCGACATCATCAAAGTTACTGTGAAAGAAGCAATTCCTCGCGGTAAAGTTAAAAAAGGTGATGTACTGAAGGCGGTAGTAGTTCGCACCCGTAAAGGCGTACGTCGTCCAGACGGTTCTGTCATTCGCTTCGACCGTAATGCTTGTGTATTGTTGAACGACACTACTGAGCAACCAGTCGGCACTCGTATCTTTGGCCCAGTGACTCGTGAACTTCGTAATGCGAAATTCATGAAGATTGTTTCACTGGCTCCAGAAGTACTATAAGGAGCACTCAGATGGCAGCTAAAATCCGTCGTGATGACGAAGTAATCGTTCTTGCTGGTAAAGATAAAGGCAAGAAAGGTAAAGTAACTAAGGTTCTAGCAACTGGTAAAGTTATCGTAGAAGGTATCAACCTAGTTAAGAAGCACCAGAAACCTGTTCCAGCTATGGGTATCCAAGGCGGTATCGTAGAGCAGGAAGCAGCAATCGACGCTTCTAACGTGGCTATCTTCAACGCAGCTACTGGTAAAGCTGACCGTGTTGGTTTCCGTATTGAAGACGGTAAGAAAGTTCGTTTCTTTAAGTCTAACGGCGAAACCATTTCTAATTAATTATAGAAGTAATTTGGAGTTCTACTATGGCGAAACTGCATGATTACTACAAGTCGTCTGTAGTCGCTGAACTGACCAAACAGTTCAACTACTCAAGCGTCATGCAAGTCCCTAGAATCGAAAAGATCACCCTTAACATGGGTGTGGGTGAAGCAATCAACGATAAGAAACTTCTAGAAAACGCAGCTGCGGATATGGCAACGATCTCTGGTCAAAAGCCACTTATCACTAAAGCGCGTAAATCTGTTGCAGGTTTCAAAATTCGTGAAGGCTACCCAATCGGTTGTAAAGTAACCTTGCGTGGCGAACGTATGTGGGATTTTCTTGAGCGTTTGATTAACATCGCTCTTCCACGTGTACGTGACTTCCGTGGTGTTAGCGCTAAGTCTTTTGACGGACGCGGTAACTACAGCATGGGCGTTCGCGAGCAAATCATCTTCCCGGAAATCGACTTTGATAAAGTTGATCGAGTACGCGGTCTAGACATCACTGTAACGACGTCTGCTGGTACTGATGAGGAAGGCCGTGCTCTGCTGGCTGCCTTTAACTTCCCATTCCGCAAGTAAGGTGAAGGGTTACTGTTATGGCTAAAAATTCTATGAAGGCACGTGAAGAAAAACGTGCAAAGCTTGTAGCTAAGTACGCTGAGAAGCGTGCAGCTCTTAAAGCTATCATCAGCGATGTAAATGCATCAGAAGAAGATCGTTGGAATGCGGTTCTTACACTGCAATCTCTTCCACGTGATTCAAGTGCGTCACGTCAGCGCAACCGTTGTAACCAAACTGGTCGTCCACACGGTTACCTACGTAAGTTCGGTCTAAGCCGTATCAAAGTTCGCGAAGCTTGCATGAAAGGCGAGATTCCTGGACTTCGTAAGGCTAGCTGGTAATTGCCACTTAATCATTTGGAGTAAATCATATGAGCATGCAAGATCCGATTTCGGATATGCTGACCCGTATTCGTAACGGTCAGGCAGCAAACAAAGTTGCTGTTAAAATGCCTTCTTCAAAGCTTAAAGTTGCAATTGCTGCACTACTTAAAGCTGAAGGTTACATCGTAGACTTCGCTGTTGAAAGCGGAGTTAAACCTGAGCTAGAAGTTACTCTTAAGTACTTCCAAGCTAAACCAGTTATCGAGCAACTTAAGCGTGTTTCTCGTCCAGGCCTTCGCGTTTACAAGAAGAAAGATCAACTTCCTTCTGTAATGGGCGGCCTAGGTGTTGCTGTAGTTTCAACTTCCAAGGGTCTTATGTCAGACCGTGCTGCGCGTAAAGCAGGTCTTGGTGGTGAAATCATCTGCTACGTAGCTTAATAGGAGTAGAATATGTCTCGTGTTGCTAAAGCACCTGTCGCTATTCCAGCTGGCGTAGAGGTGAAACTAAACGGCCAAGAAGTTACTGTAAAAGGTGCTAAAGGCGAACTAACTCGCGTTCTTAATGACGCGGTTGTTATCGCTCAGGAAGAAAACAACCTTACTTTTGGTCCTAAAGAAGGTGTTGCTAACGCATGGGCTCAAGCAGGTACTGCTCGCGCTCTAGTTAACAACATGGTTGTTGGTGTTACTCAAGGGTTCACTAAGAAGCTAACTCTTAAGGGTGTAGGTTACCGTGCTGCTATCAAAGGCAACGCTGTAGGTCTAACTCTTGGCTTCTCACACCCTGTTGAGCACGAACTTCCGGAAGGTATCAAAGCAGAGTGTCCAAGCCAAACTGAAATCGTTATTACTGGTTGTGACAAGCAACTAGTAGGTCAAGTTGCGGCTGACATTCGTTCTTACCGTGAGCCTGAGCCTTACAAAGGTAAAGGTGTTCGTTACGCAGATGAAAATGTGCGTACTAAAGAAGCTAAGAAGAAGTAAGGTAACACTATGGATAAGAAAGCATCTCGCATCCGTCGTGCTACACGTGCACGTCGTAAGATTGCCGAACTTGGTGCAACTCGCCTGGTAGTACACCGTACTCCTCGCCACGTTTACGCACAAGTTATCGCGGCAAACGGCTCTGAGGTTATCGCAGCTGCTTCTACTGTAGAAAAAGCGATCCGTGAGCAAGTGAAATACACTGGTAACATCGACGCAGCTAAAGCAGTAGGTAAAGCTGTTGCTGAGCGCGCTCTTGAAAAAGGCGTTTCTGCTGTTGCATTCGATCGTTCTGGTTTCCAATACCACGGCCGTGTGGCTGCGCTAGCAGAAGCTGCTCGCGAAGCTGGTCTGAAATTCTAAGGTAGGGTTGGAAGATGGCTAAAGAACAACAAGTTCAAGCGAATGATTTGCAAGAAAAGCTAATCGCAGTTAACCGCGTTTCTAAAACGGTTAAAGGTGGTCGAATCATGAGCTTTACTGCACTAACTGTAGTTGGTGACGGTAACGGTCGCGTAGGTTTCGGTTACGGCAAAGCTCGTGAAGTACCTGCAGCGATTCAAAAAGCAATGGAAAAAGCACGTCGTAACATGACTACGATCGCGCTTAACGAAGGCACTCTTCACCACCCGGTGAAAGGTCGCCACTCGGGCTCTAAAGTTTACATGCAGCCTGCTGCAGAAGGTACTGGTGTTATCGCAGGTGGTGCGATGCGTGCAGTACTAGAAGTTGCTGGCGTACACAACGTACTATCTAAAGCATACGGTTCTACGAACCCTATCAACATCGTTCGTGCAACGATCGATGCACTAGGTAGCATGAAGTCGCCAGAAATGGTTGCTGCTAAACGTGGTCTAACTGTTGAATCTATTTCGGAGTAAGAACACCATGGCAACTATTAAAGTAACTCAAACTAAAAGCTCAATTGGTCGCCTACCTAAGCACAAAGCGTGCTTGAAAGGTCTTGGCCTTCGTAAAATCAACCACACAGTAGAACTTGAAGATACTCCGTGCGTTCGCGGTATGATCAACAAGGTTTACTACATGGTTAAAGTTGAGGAGTAATCAGAATGCGTTTGAATACTCTATCACCGGCTGCGGGTTCTAAGCCTTCTAAGAAGCGCGTAGGTCGTGGTATCGGTTCTGGCCTTGGTAAAACAGGTGGCCGTGGCCACAAAGGTCAAAAGTCTCGCTCTGGCGGCAGCGTACGTCCAGGTTTTGAAGGCGGTCAAATGCCTCTGAAACAACGTCTACCTAAATTCGGTTTCACTTCTCGTAAGAGCCTAGTGTCTGCTGAAGTTCGTCTAGCTGAGCTAGCGAAGGTAACTGGTGACGTAGTAGACCTAAACAGCCTAAAAGCAGCTAACATCGTTACAAAGAACATCGAATTTGTTAAAGTTGTTCTTTCTGGCGAGATCAACAAAGCTGTTACGGTTAAAGGTCTTCGCGTAACTAAAGGCGCTAAAGCTGCAATCGAAGCTGCAGGCGGTAAAATCGAAGATTAATCTTCGTAGGAAAGGTACAGATGGCTAAAAAACCAGGACAAGATTTTAGTAGTGCGAATAACGGATTAGCGGAATTGAAGTCGCGTCTTCTCTTCGTATTAGGGGCTCTAATAGTATTCCGTGCCGGTTCATTCGTACCTCTACCTGGTATTGATGCGGCTGTACTTGCCGATTTGTTCGAACAGCAAAAAGGTACCATCGTAGAGATGTTTAACATGTTCTCCGGTGGTGCTCTTGAGCGTGCATCTATATTTGCGTTGGGCATCATGCCGTATATTTCGGCTTCGATTGTTGTCCAACTGCTTACTGTAGTTCATCCGGCGCTAGCTGAACTCAAGAAAGAGGGTGAAGCTGGCCGTCGTAAGATTAGCCAATACACACGCTATGGCACGCTTGTACTTGCAACATTCCAGGCTATAGGTATTGCAACTGGCCTACCAAACATGGTCGACAATCTGGTTGTTATCAACCAAACCATGTTTACGCTAATTGCTACCGTAAGTTTAGTAACCGGTACCATGTTCTTGATGTGGTTAGGTGAACAAATTACAGAGCGTGGGATCGGTAACGGTATCTCGATACTGATCTTTGCAGGTATTGTTGCTGGATTGCCTTCGGCAATCGGTCAAACAATCGAGCAGGCGCGTCAAGGTGAACTGCATGTACTTCTTCTGCTGTTGATTGCGGTACTTGCTTTTGCTGTTATCTACTTCGTTGTTTTCATGGAGCGTGGTCAACGTCGTATCGTTGTCAATTACGCAAAGCGTCAGCAAGGTCGTAAGGTATTTGCAGCACAAAGCACTCACTTGCCATTGAAAATTAATATGGCTGGTGTAATTCCTGCAATCTTCGCATCGAGCATTATTTTGTTCCCAGGAACATTGGCTCAATGGTTTGGTCAGAACGGCGAGAGCAGCATGTTCGGTTGGTTAACCGACGTGTCTTTGGCTCTAAGCCCGGGTCAACCGTTGTATGTTATGCTTTATGCAGCAGCGATTATCTTCTTCTGTTTCTTCTACACGGCGTTGGTTTTCAACCCGCGTGAGACAGCCGATAACTTGAAGAAGTCAGGTGCATTCGTACCCGGTATCCGCCCAGGTGAGCAGACAGCGAAATATATCGATAAAGTGATGACACGACTAACCCTAGCGGGCGCCCTGTACATTACCTTTATCTGTCTGATCCCAGAGTTCATGATGGTCGCGTGGAACGTACGTTTCTACTTCGGCGGTACATCACTACTTATCGTAGTGGTTGTAATTATGGACTTTATGGCACAGGTACAGACTCATATGATGTCACAACAATATGATTCTGTGTTGAAAAAAGCGAATCTGAAAGGCTACGGTCGTTAATTCGGCGGTTGTCTCAGTTCAATTACGGAGTTTAGCAATGAAAGTTCGTGCTTCCGTTAAAAAAATCTGCCGTAACTGTAAAGTAATCAAGCGCAACGGTGTTGTTCGCGTGATTTGCAGTGAGCCAAAGCACAAACAGCGCCAAGGCTAATTAGCAGAAATTTTTACTTGAAATATAAGGTAGTGTCGAGTATATTCCTCGCCCTACCTTTTGCGTGCAAAAGAAGTAGTACCCCGCAGCGTATCCATAACGGGCTTTGCTGCGGCTATTTTTTTTCGAAACACTAGGAGTGAATAATGGCCCGTATAGCAGGCATTAACATTCCTGATCAGAAACATGCTGTAATCGCTCTAACAGCGATCTACGGTATCGGTAAAACCCGCTCTCAAGCTATTCTAGCTGAAGTAGGTATTGCTGAAGATGTTAAGATCAGTGAACTATCTGAAGAGCAGATCGATCAACTGCGTGATGGTGTAGCTAAGTACACTGTAGAGGGTGATCTACGTCGTGAAGTATCAATGAACATCAAGCGTCTTATGGACCTTGGCTGTTACCGTGGTCTTCGTCATCGTCGCAGTCTACCACTACGTGGACAGCGTACTAAAACCAACGCTCGCACCCGTAAGGGTCCGCGTAAGCCGATCAAGAAATAATCGGGAAGGTAGAGTACAATGGCTAAACAACCAACTCGCGCGCGTAAGCGCGTTCGCAAGCAAGTTGCAGATGGCGTTGCGCACATCCATGCTTCTTTTAACAACACAATCGTAACCATTACTGACCGTCAAGGTAACGCACTAGCTTGGGCTACTGCAGGTGGTTCAGGTTTCCGTGGCTCTCGTAAGTCTACTCCGTTCGCTGCACAGGTTGCTGCTGAGCGTTGTGCTGAAATGGCTAAAGAGTACGGTCTTAAGAACTTGGAAGTTATGGTTAAGGGTCCAGGTCCAGGTCGTGAATCTACTGTTCGCGCACTGAACGCTGCTGGTTTCCGCATCACAAACATCGTTGATGCTACACCAATCCCTCATAACGGTTGTCGTCCACCTAAGAAACGTCGCGTATAACGTTTCTTAGATTACTGGAGAAGAATCATGGCAAGATATTTGGGTCCTAAGCTGAAGCTTAGCCGTCGTGAAGGCACTGACTTGTTCCTTAAGTCTGGTGTTCGTGCGATCGATACCAAGTGTAAAATTGATAACGCACCAGGTGTACACGGCGCTCGTCGCGGTCGTCTATCTGAGTATGGCGTTCAGCTTCGTGAGAAGCAAAAAGTTCGTCGTATCTACGGCGTTCTAGAAAAACAATTCCGTAACTACTACAAAGAAGCAGCTCGCCTTAAAGGCAACACTGGTGAAAACCTACTTCAGCTTCTAGAAGGTCGTCTAGACAACGTAGTTTACCGTATGGGCTTTGGTGCTACTCGCGCTGAATCTCGTCAGCTAGTTAGCCACAAAGCTATCCTAGTTAACGGTAACGTTGTAAATGTTCCTTCTTTCAAAGTTGCGGCTAACGACGTTGTATCTATTCGCGAGAAAGCTAAAAAGCAAGCTCGTGTTAAAGCGGCTCTAGAAGTTGCTGAACAACGTGAAAAACCAACTTGGATTGAAGTAGATGCTGGTAAGATGGAAGGTACATTCAAGCGTATGCCTGAGCGTTCAGATCTATCTGCTGACATCAACGAACAATTGATCGTCGAGCTTTACTCTAAGTAAGGTTTAAACTAAAGAGAGGACACAATGCAGGGTTCTGTAACAGAATTTCTTAAGCCACGTCTTGTTGATATCGAACAAATCAGCACGACTCACGCCAAAGTAACTCTTGAGCCATTAGAGCGTGGTTTCGGCCATACTCTTGGTAATGCACTTCGCCGTATTCTACTATCTTCAATGCCAGGTTGTGCTGTCACTGAAGTAGAGATTGAAGGCGTTCTACACGAATACAGCACTAAAGAAGGTGTTCAGGAAGATATTCTTGAAGTTCTTCTTAACCTTAAAGGTTTGGCTGTTCGCGTTGCCGAAGGCAAAGATGAAGTGTTTATTACGTTGAACAAATCAGGCTCAGGCCCTGTGGTTGCAGGTGACATCACCCATGACGGTGATGTAGAGATCGTAAACCCTGAACACGTAATTTGTCATCTAACTGATGACAACGCTGAGATCGCTATGCGTATCAAAGTAGAACGTGGTCGTGGTTACGTTCCAGCTTCTGCTCGTATCCATACTGAAGAAGATGAGCGTCCAATCGGTCGTTTGCTAGTTGACGCGACTTACAGCCCAGTAGACAAAATTGCCTACGCGGTTGAAGCAGCTCGTGTTGAACAGCGTACTGACCTGGACAAGCTTGTTATCGATATGGAAACGAACGGTACTCTAGAACCTGAGGAAGCAATCCGTCGCGCAGCAACTATTCTTGCTGAGCAATTGGATGCGTTCGTAGATCTTCGTGATGTACGTGTACCTGAGGAGAAGGAAGAGAAGCCAGAATTCGATCCGATCCTACTGCGTCCTGTAGACGATCTTGAACTAACAGTTCGCTCTGCTAACTGTCTGAAAGCAGAAGCGATTCACTACATCGGTGATCTTGTACAGCGTACTGAGGTTGAGCTACTTAAAACGCCTAACCTGGGTAAAAAATCTCTTACTGAGATTAAAGACGTACTTGCATCACGTGGTCTTTCTCTGGGCATGCGCCTAGAAAACTGGCCACCAGCGTCTATCGCTGAAGATTAATCGATACTAGTTAGAAGGATTAGGTCATGCGCCATCGTAAGAGTGGTCGTCAACTCAACCGCAACAGCTCACATCGCAAAGCGATGTTCAGCAACATGGCTAGCTCTCTAGTACGTCATGAAGTTATCAAGACTACTTTGCCAAAAGCAAAAGAGCTACGTCGCGTAGTTGAGCCTTTGATTACACTAGCTAAGACTGACAGTGTTGCTAACCGTCGTCTAGCATTTGCACGTACTCGTGATAACGAAGTAGTTGCAAAACTATTTAACGAACTAGGTCCACGTTTTGCTGCTCGTCAGGGCGGTTACACTCGTATCCTAAAAGCTGGCTTCCGTGCTGGTGACAAAGCTCCAATGGCTTACATTGAGCTTGTAGATCGCCCAGAAGCATCTGAAGAAGCAGCTGCTGAGTAATCTCAGTTTCGTTTAACTAAAAAGCCGAGCATCTAATGCTCGGCTTTTTTGTATCTGAATTTAGGCCGTTATTCGCTTTACTGCCAAATCCCTCCCAGAGCACTGAGCAAGCCACTGCTTGCGCCCTGATCAGTGAGATAGCTCAAGATAACCGGTGCAAATTGACTGACCATCGAAGCATCTAGCCCAACCGCCTCAAATGCACTGGTGACAGCGCTAATGTCCTCTATCGAGCCAAGTAGGCTTGTCGCGCTACTAAGCTCTGACATTCCTGGGATAAGGGAGGCTAATTCGCTGCTATTTTCGGAAGATAGCTGACTCTGCGCCAGTGACAGTAGCGCCCCTGAACCCGACACCGCTTGCTCAGGCGTTACAGAGAGTTGACTAGACAATAGGTCGGTGAGTGGCGATGACTCCGCGCCCGACATCATATCGCTAGCCATATCCATTAGCCCACCAGAGCTATCATCATCGTCCCCCCCTAAGCTTAGAAAGGCATAACTACTGGTTGAGATAACCAGTAATGTTGAGCATAGGATGGTTAGTGTTTTTTTCATAGTCTCTCCTTGTCTTGGGCTTGCTGCAGACGATGACCAACGGCTAGATGGTTGATTATCTGCGGTTATCTGTAAAGTTTAGACAAAAAAAAACGACGCCGTGGCGTCGTTTTGGAAGAAGTTATCCTTTTGATTAAAGGATGTCTAGTAGCTCAACTTCGAATACTAGTGCTGCGAATGGTGGGATAGCAGCGCCTGCGCCACGCTCACCGTAAGCTAGGTCTTGTGGGATGTATAGTTTCCACTTAGAGCCTACAGGCATTAGTTGTAGTGCTTCAACCCAACCTTTGATTACGCCAGTTACTGGGAACTCAGCTGGTTGACCACGAGATACTGAGCTGTCAAATACAGTACCGTCAGTTAGCTCACCGTGGTAGTGAACGCGAACTTGCTTGTCAGAAGTAGGGATCTCACCAGTACCTTCAGTGATGATCTCGTACTGTAGACCAGACTCAAGTACAGTCACCTCTGAACGTAGTGCGTTATCTTTTAGGAACGCTTCGCCGTCAGCCGCTGCTGCTTTTGCTGCTTCTTGACGTGCTGCTTCTACGCGAGTGTGAAGCTCTTGAAGAGCATTGTTGATTTCGTCAACTTCGATAGCTGGCATGTCACCAGTTAGTGCTGTTGCGATACCTGCAGCGATTGCGTCAACGTTAAGGCCTTCTAGACCTGAACCTGCTAGTTGTTGGCCCATTTGTAGACCGATACCGTAGCTTGCTTTTTGCTCTACAGTTTCAAATTTAACTTCAGACATTCTGTCGTCTCTCTTTGTTAGTTGAACCAGAAAGGATAACAGGTCTATTGCTGCAATCAAGCGTGAAACAGGGCCAAGTTCAAACTATCATAGGTGACTTTGGTGATTGTCTTTGGATATACTGACGGTATATAAACCGATGAGGTTTGACGGTATTTAGGGAAAGATGAAATGAATCGTCGTCGTAAAAAGCGCCAACAATCCGATCCATTCGCGACAGTAAAGCACAAGTTGCAGCAAGTGGATTTTGCCAAGGTATTTCACCACCTAAAGGCTCAAATCGAGGCTCTTCTCTTAAGACTACCACCGCTGCATCGCAAGTTACTGATGATTTTGGTGCCTGTGGTGGTGATCTTGCTGTTGATCCCAACGCGCGACCAATCGGCGCAACCCGAACCAGAGGCGACCTCAAGCCGCATGGAAGTTGCCATCAATACCCAGAGTTTAAGTACGCGCGAGCAAGCAAATACGCCAGTTAAAACCGAGGAGGAGCGTTGGCAAAACTATACGATCCAGCAAGGTGACACTTTGTCGAAGGTGTTCCGTAACCAAGGCTTTTCAATGGCCGATCTCAATGCCTTGGTGCGAATTGAGGGTGACGACAAGCCGTTGAGTCGACTCAAAACAGGCCAGTTAGTCCGTTTTAAGCGCACCCCCGACGGAGAACTGGATATCATCCAACTCGACTCAGCTCAAGGTGCGGTGATGTTTTTTCGCTTATCTGATGGTGGCTTTGGTCGGAGTAAATAACCACCGCTACACAGGGTGGCGCCGCAGCATATCAATATGTGGGATGCCATCCTCTAGATACATCTCACTACTGGCGATAAAGCCATGCTGTGCGTAGAAGTGCTCCAGGTGTTGCTGGGCACCAATCTCAATTGTCTTGACGCCGGGCCAGCTCTGCTCACAAAGCTGCACGGCCCGCTCAATCAATTGATGACCGAGCTTCATCTGTCGCGCCGCTTGACTGACAACGACCCTTCCTATGCTCGGCGAACCGTAGCTGATATTGGCGGCTAAGACGCGACAATAGGCTGCAAGCTCGCCATCAACCAGCCCCACCAGATGGATGCTCTCTGCTTGGGTGTCTTTATCATCGAGCTCTGGGTAGGGGCAATTTTGCTCAACGACAAACACATCCACGCGCAGCTTAAGGATCTGGTAAAGCAGTTGAGTGCTAAGTTGATCAAAGTGATAAGAATGCCACTCGATACTTGGGTTGGGTTTCATGGGATGGGACTACTCGTGCGAATCTTTGCACATAAGGATAATAAAAAAAACCGCGCCGAAAAAGCGCGGTTTTTTGACTAGTTGTTATTTGCGCAGATCAATACTGTAGATGGCAAACCCAATCTCATCATTGTCTACTTGCTTGATTGGGTAAACGCTGTTGGCCTTAATAAACTGGCTGGCTTTTTCACTTGGTGAGGTTTCAAAGCGGATATCCAGCGCCACCTCACTATCGATTGGTGCAAACGACCAGTTATCGTCGGCACTGGGCACCACTTGTCCCTTCTCACTGCTGACTCGAGAGATATAGTTTGCCAACACATTGCGATTCTCATCCGGTGCCTCAAAGGCGATAAACTCCTCGCCGGTGCCGGGAAAGGCATTGCTGAATGCACGGTAGTTATTGGTGGCGATAATAAACGGCTGCTTAAGATCGATAGGCTCACCCTTGAAGTTTAGATTAACAATACGGCTGGAGTCGGGATTGAGTAAGTTACAGTCAGCGTCATAACGTGCTGGCTGGGTGACATCAATTTGATATTCAACACCATCGATGACATCAAAGTTATAGGTGCGAAAACTCTCCCAGTTAATTAAGCTTTGCGGCTTTGGTGAGCTCGCATCTATGGTATTGAATTGGCCCGCGCTGCACTCAAGCCACTCTTTGACCTCATTACCACTGACCTTAAGCGCTACCAGGGTGTTAGGGTAGAGATACAAGTCAGCAGCGTTGCGAAACGTCAGTTGTCCCGCCTCAACTTCAGTAAAATTGTTGGGATCATTTTTACGTCCGCCGACCTTAAATGGCGCTGCGGCAGAGAGGACTGGGAGTCCATCAAGATCCGGATCCCCTTGGATCATTCGCTCGACATAGGCGGTTTGAGCCAAATTGACGATCTGGATGGTTGGATCATCTTGAACCAGTGCAAGAAAACTGTACATGACATCACTGGCTTTACCTATGGGTTGATTGACGAACTCGCGCGTTTCGATGTGATCTTGCTTAACTGCATCGACGATGGCTTGGTCAGCCTCAGCGAGGGAGCGCTGTTCACTGTTGTCGTAGATGGCGCGGGTTTGGGCTATTCCATCGACAACTTTCCATCTTCCGTCGACGAGCTTAAGAGTAAGATCCATGATCCCAACGTGGCTACCCCAGCGCCCTGGCATGACGGAGGTCACGCCATTGATCTGACCCTTCTCAACGTCGACCCCTTGAATATCCTCAAAGTCGGCGCTCGGGAAAACGGCATGAGTGTGGCCAAAGGCAATCGCATCAATACCCTCGACTTTGGACAGCATAAAGGTCGCATTCTCTTCACCGGATTGGTATGGGTCGGTTGAGATGCCTGAATGCGGAATAGCGACAATCACATCGGCGCCACGCGCTTTCATCTCAGGGACAAGCTGCTTGGCACTCTCAACAATATCTTGAGCACGGACTTTTCCTTCGAGATGTGCCTTGTCCCACACCATTATCTGTGGTGGAACAAAGCCGATATAGCCGATGCGCACGATTTGAGACACGCCTTGGCTATCGACAAACTGATAGGACTTGATCAGATACGGTGTGAAAAGGTGCTCACCGGACTCAAGGTCATACACATTGGCACTGATATAGGGAAAATTTGCTCCCTCTAGGCTAGTCATCAAAAAGTCCAAACCAAAGTTAAACTCATGGTTGCCGATGTTACCCACCTCGTAGCCCATCTGATTCATCGCTTTATATACAGGGTGGACTTCACCAGCCTTGATCCCTCTAGCCGCCATATAGTCCCCCATAGGGCTGCCTTGGATCAGGTCGCCATTATCGACCAACACGCTATTCTTGACTTCTTGTTGAGCTTGCTTGACCAAGGTAGCAGTGCGGGTAAAGCCAACCTGAGGTGATGGGGTGTCACGGTAATAGTCATAGTCCATTATGTAGGTGTGGATATCGGTGGTTTCTATGATGCGCAGCTCTATTGTGTCGGCGAGTATAGTTGGGGTAAAAAAGGTGGCAGACAAAAGCAGCATGTTAACTGAGGGGGCAGCAGATCTCATGGTTCTCTCCGAGTGCTTTGTATTGTTATGGGGGATTCACGTATAAATACTAGTGTGGATATCCATCAGTAGCGGGATTATTTGTCACTGAGAAACACAATTCCTCCAAGGGCGGTGTTATCAGTTGGGCTACTTAGCATTTTTATGTATAAAAAATTAGATTTTAGAATTTCAAGTCATAACAAGTGATCGCCATAATAGAGCCACAACCTCGACTGGAACATGAATTATGGCAACGGAATTTGCATCCCATTCCACCAGCACTCTCAAGCTGGTGACAAATCACAATCGACCCAGGCTTAAGCCGACTCAGCTTGCCAAGGGTGAAGTCGCTTTGATTGGCGCAGGGCCGGGTGACCCAGAGCTGCTGACGCTCAAGGCGATTAACCTGTTGCAGCAAGCCGATGTCGTTCTGTATGACTATTTAGTCTCAGATGCCATTATGGCTCTAGTTCCCGATGATTCTATTTTGGTTTGTGTCGGTAAAAGAGCTGGGCATCACAGTGTTCCACAAGAGAAAACTAACCAACTGTTGGTCGATTTTGCCAAGCAAGATTATCGCGTGGTGCGGATCAAAGGTGGTGACCCTTTCGTGTTTGGTCGCGGAGGAGAGGAGTTAGAGGTGCTGGCCGATGCAGGGGTACGATTTCAAGTTATACCCGGTGTGACCGCCGCCGCTGGTGCAACAGCGTACGCCGGGATCCCATTGACGCATCGTGACTACGCACAATCGGCGATGTTCATTACCGGTCATTTGAAAGCGGAAGCCGACAACCTAGATTGGTCAACCTTGGCTAGAGGCAATCAGACCTTGGTGATCTACATGGGGCTGACCAAATCAGACCATATCGCCCAGCAGTTGATAGAGCATGGTCGTGCGGCGGATACCCCAATTGCGATTATTGAGCGCGGTACTCAACCCGACCAGAAGGTATGGACCGCCAGCCTCAGTGAGTTGTCCCAAGTAGCTTTGTTAGCCGAGTCACCGGCTCTGATCGTCATTGGTGAAGTGGTTAAGCTCGCCGACAAGCTGGCTTGGTTTTCCTCAAGTACCCGCATGGAGCGCCCAGTTTCAGTCAATATCTAGAGGTACTCAACGGGCAGTGCCTGCTGCCCGCGAGCTTAGACACTGTGCTTGATTGCGCTGGGTGAATCGCTGTGCAAATTGAAGCTCTGCTGCAAAGCGGCGAGGGTTTGTTGCCAGTAATCTGGATTGGATTTGTTGCCCAGTAAACGGCACAGCTCGTTACCTGTTGGCGTAAAGCGATAGTAGAGCAAGCTCGTGCCAGTCCCCTGCGCTCGTAGCGTGATGGTCTCTTCCTGATAAGTCAAAAGGACTGGCGGCTCTGGCTGAATTTGTCCAGACTCCAGCTCACTTGTGTGCAGCACCCCAAGTTCCATGAGTACCAAAAGGCTAGAGTAGGGCAGTTGGTAAGAGCCTAAGTTCAAGCTCTGGGTTGAGATACGACTGCCCAATTTCAACCAACCTGCGGTGGTTTTGGTTGCGACGAGTAATTTCTTACTGCTGTCGGTGCCAAAACTGACCGCTAATGAGGCCGCTCGCTGCAGGGTTTGTGCTTCCTTTGGACTCATTTCATGTAATACCTTGAGCGCCTTTAGTGAGGTTGAGCCTGGGTTGGTCACCTCACGCTTAAGGACCTGAGCCCAAAGCTTTTGCATTAATGGGTTGTGGATCTCTTGCGCCATATCGAAAAAGCGCTGTTGCCAATCGATATCCGGCTGACCGGCACTCTCTTTATTACAGCTTTTGTAAGCTAGTTTGATGATGGTCTCTAGGTTGTGTTGTCGTGACT
Organism: Vibrio sabulosilitoris; assembly: GCF_055391395.1. Lineage (NCBI taxonomy): Bacteria > Pseudomonadati > Pseudomonadota > Gammaproteobacteria > Vibrionales > Vibrionaceae > Vibrio > Vibrio sabulosilitoris. Next base: position 95,548 of record NZ_AP029599.1, on the reverse strand, counting down.
CACGGCGCCTGCGTTCACGCTCCAGAGCCCGATCGAAAGGCGAGCTTTGCTCTGCATGGTCATTGATCAAGGCATCCAATCCATGCTCTATCGCAATCGCTTTTATCTGACTAGCACTCTCTTTAACATAGCTTTTTTGCTTGGAGTACGAGGTGTTGGGATGAGGCTGTACATCCTTGGTGACCACGGGGGCTGATTGGGGCTCTTGTTTCATGACGACTCTCGTTTGGCACGACATAGTGCGGTGACTTTATACCGAATTTGCTAAGTTAGCGAGCAACGTTGAACACAGTGTGATCATGTGGCAAACAATGAGATTAAATCTTTAGAGCTTGAAATAGATGCTAAAATATTGTTAAATCGCAGTGAAAATTAGGGGGGCGATATGACTTTACCATTAGCACACCGGGTGCGACGCTCTATGTCAGTAGTGTTTATAATAGTTGGATACATTTTTATTTTGTCTTTTCTCTACTATTACGTCTATCAACGCTAAATAAGGCCCAATTCTACGCGAGAGAAGCAAGGAAGCGGCCCAAGTGATCCCAAGCGCGTCGTCGTAACTCGAGGTTTTGTTCGATAGGCTAGTCACTAAGTAAAAAAACCTGCACTAGAGGTGCAGGTTTTTTTATTCAGGTTAACGTGGCGCTTTACCAATCATCATACTCTTCAATCGCAATGCCTTCGATTAGGTAGCCCGTTTCTGCAAGCTCGTGGTTGAGTGTTTCTGTCTTGAGCTCACCGACCACATAGATGACATCCCACAATTGCTGAATCGGAGCGCCCTCAGGGAACTTCACATAGACAATTTGATTCGGTGGCGGTGGCGGTACGTGAATACACGCGCCAAAGTAGGGCACCAAAAGAAACTCAGTCACCTTGTGCGCATCCCCTTCGAGTGGGATCACAAACCCAGGCAGGCGTACCTGACTGCCGTTTAGCTCAGTGCGCACACTACCAATCTTCGATTGCTGCGCGGCTAAGGTTGATGACTCATCATGAGTCGGCAGTGGCATGCCCATATTAGCAAATTGCTCACGCTCTTCCTCAGGGACTAAGTCTAACCAATCCAGCGTCAGGGCCTCATCAGCGCTCGAGTCAGATGCATAGCTCGGAGAGACGAGCAGCATAAATGCTATCAATATAGCGGAGAGTTGTTTGTACATCTTTCTATACCTTAATTGTCATACCGTCACTCAATGACTGGCGGTAAGCACGTATGGCAGGAATGAAACCTATTATCACACCAGCCAGTTGAACAAATCCAAGTAACATCCACTCGTAGCTTGAGATCATGGTCAGCGAAATCGCAATACCATACTGCTGCTGAATGATAGGGCCGGCGATCGCGAGTAAACCATATAGGCCTCCCAGGCCGACGCAGATACCAATAAACGTCAGTACACTCGCCTCACTGACTAAAAGCAATAGGATGTGTCGCGGACGTGCGCCCATGGCACGCAAAATTGCCATCTCTCGGCGGCGCTCTTGTAAACTAGTCAGCAAGCTGCTGAGCATGCCAAGCAGGCCTGCGACGACGACAAATACCGATACTACCATTAATGCTTGCTCGGCTACAGACATCATTCCCCACAACTCATGCAGTGCGACGCCAGGCATAATGGCACTGAGTGGTTCTTTAGTATAGGTGTTGATCTCACGCTGCAACGCAAAGGTTTGGATGCGTGACTTTAGGCCTACTAGCATCGCCGTGATCTGTGCTGGGCGAAAATCGATGTTTTCGATCTGCTCTTTGGTTGGTGCCGGTCCAAGCAGTGCGCCACTCTCCCAGCCGACGTGGATCGCCTCAATCGACTCAAGTGAAACGTGAATGGTCTTATCCACCGGCGTACCTGTTGGCTCAAAGATGCCGACGATCTCAAAGGGCAACGTATCGTGACGACTAAAAGCAACATCACTGAGGCCATGGGCAATGATGATCTCATCACCGAGCTCATAGCCTAGCGTGCGGGCCACATCTGCCCCTAGAACCGCCTCAAATAGTCCGTTAAATTGATGGCCTTGAGCGAGAGCTAGGTGTTGACGAGTGCCATATTGGTAGTGCTCAAAGTAGCTTTCGTTGGTGCCCATCACACGAAAGCCGCGGTGAGAGTCCCCAAGAGAGATAGGAATGCTCCAGTCGACGGCACGATGCTGGCTAAACTCCTCATAGCTGCGCCAATCGATGTTGTTGGTGGCATTGCCAATGCGAAACACCGAGTAGAGCAAGAGGTTGACCTGCCCGGAGCGACCGCCAACAATCAAATCTGTGCCTGAGATAGTGTTGGCAAAACTGGTCTTAGCTTGTGTGCGGATGCGCTCAACACCCATAAGCAAAATCACTGAGATGGCCACGGTGAGTACGGTCAAAAGCGCCGTGGCCTTGCGGTTTTTCAGGCTTTTCCAGGCTAAATTTGTAATCGCGATCATGACAGACCTCCCGCGGTATTGATCTCTTGCAGTTGCAATGAGCACTGAAACAGTGGCTCTAGCGTAGGGTCGTGGCTGACAAAGATCAGCGTTGATTGCGCGGCATTGGCTTGCTCCATCAACAACTCGATAAAGGCGGTGCGGTTGTCAAAATCGAGAGCGGAGGTCGGTTCATCAGCAATAATCAGCTTCGGATTGCCAATTAAAGCGCGTGCTGCTGCCACACGTTGTTGCTGACCGATACTCAGCTCGATCACTGGTTTATTGAGTAGCTCGCTGGGTAGGCGCAGGCGTTCTAAAAGCTCACGCGCTTTATCTTCTAGTTTGCCCTCGACGTTTTGTCTGCGCAGGGATGAAAACTGACATGGAAGGAGGACATTCTCAATCACGCTTAGGTAGGGCAGCAGGTTAAATTGCTGGAAAATGTAGCCAATCTCATCGGCTCTAAAGCGATCGCGTGCGCGTGATGAGAGGGTAGTCAGATCATTTCCCAATACGCTGACCTGTCCAGATTCAGCTTGGTTGATGCCGGTTAATAGGGACAGGAGGGTGGATTTACCACAGCCACTCGGCCCTTTGATAAAGGTGTGTTGACCCGAGGGGATTTTGAGCTGTGCTATCTCGAGAGTGGGTTGGCTGTCTGCTGTCCAACGAAAAGTTACCCCCTCAAGATCAATAACGTGATGATTCACAGTGTGTTGAGTAGACATGATGTGTTGTTTAACGCTCTATTGAATAAGGGTGGCGTATCGCCACCCTTTTTATTTGATTGATTAATTACAGCCCGAAACGGGTGTTATTGGCATCTAGCGTCGCGCTACCTTGCACGCGATCAGTAAGGATATTGACCGAGATTTTCTCTGTTTGTTCAAAGTTGTTGAACCATTGCGTCTCGACTTGAGTCAGCTTATCCATGTTTTCACAGCTGAAATGGTACTCCACAACAAACTCACCGTGTCCGCCATGATCATGGTCGTGGTCATGGTGCTTGTGCTCGTCATGACCGTGGTCGTCGTGCTTGTGCTTGTCATGGCCGTGGTCGTCGTGCTTGTGCTCGTCATGGCCGTGGTCGTCGTGCTTGTGCTCGTCATGGCCGTGGTCGTCGTGCTTGTGCTCGTCATGGCCGTGGTCGTCGTGCTTATGCTCGTCATGGCCGTGGTCATGGTGCTTGTGCTCGACATGACCGTGGTCATCGTGCTTATGCTCATCATGGCTATCTTCGCCAAGCGTGTGAGTCACGGAGACGTGCTCAATAGCACAGTTAGCGTTGGCGGTAAGCGTAAACAGAGAGGTTGGTTGCTCAAGCTTAGCGATAGCTTGCTTCAGTGCCGTTTTTTCTTGCTCTGTTTTAGGCGCGTGCTCGAAGCCCACTACATCTGCACCTGGCGCTTCGATCTCAATCAGTAGCTCGTTGCCGTCTTGTGCAACATTGAATTCCACTTCACCGTGCACGTGGGCACCGTGTTGACGAAACTCTGATTCAGCGAATGCCGGGGTTGTTGCTAGGCCGAAAGCTGCCACTGTTGAAAGAGCAAGAGTATTTAGTTTTAGGTTTTTCATGTTGGTCAAATTCCAAAGTGTTACTTACAAAAAAGTTCAATGAGTTAGTGTGTCGAAATAAGCCGTTAACACCGGTGGGGCGCGCGCCACAACCTCAGGGAGTGAGAGGAGGGTGCTTGGCTTAATCACTGCCTGGAATGCAGCACTAAATCGCTGCGAACTCAATGTCGGCATGCAAGTGGTGACGATATTTTTAACACAGTTGACCAACTCACAATTGTGATGGTCATGTAGGTCGTCGTATTGGATTTGATGGTGACCGCCACAGCTGCTATCAATACGCTTTAGATAGTACTGAAACAGGTATTGGTCAGTATGATGCTCGTGGGCGTGAGTCCTATGAGCATGGTGGTCATGAGTGAGATGGTCAATATAGACGGCGTTTAAGCCCAAGATGAGCGTGATGCACAGCGAAATGAGCAGCTTTGTATGCAAAGTGCCAAAATGTGGGTGCAACATGGTCAATCATCTCAAACATAGAATTGGTAACGTTATATTATAACGCTACCAATTTTTCAATAAGATGACTTAGGCAGGAGTTTTAGTATTTTTATTCCGTTAGTCGGTTATTTAACCATTGATACTGTCTTGAATTAGGCTCAAGACTTGGTTGATTTCGGCCTCGCTTAATGCCCCCTCTTTAATAAATAGGATCTTGCCTTGCTTGTCTTGAACGATGATAGCAGACGATTTTCCTGCTAGTTGCCAAGTATCGAACGCGACGCCATCAGAATCGAGCACCATTGAAGACCAAGGGAACTCCTTTTTGCTGTCCTCTGCTGAGGATTTGACAAATGATCCCGTACCCCATAGTGCATCATCTTGATTGATGATGGTTGTGGTCTGATAGTCTTGTTGAGGGAAGTCCGCAGCGGTGATAGCCGCCATCAGGGGAGCGTTCATTTCTTTTGCTGCGCCGCGCCCGGCAATTGCTTGAATCACTCGAACCTTGCCGAGCATTTGCTCTGAGTTCCAGCTTTGGTAGTTGATTTTATCTTGCTCGAGAGTCAGTTCGCCGACCTTATTTATTGTTACTTGAGGTAGCGTGGCCTCAAGTTGAAGGTTGTGAGCCGAGGTCATTAGTGGTGCGGTAAGCATAAGAGCAGAGAGTAAAAATTTGATTTTCATTATATGTTTCCTTAACTGATAAAATGCTGAGTATCGATAAACCATAGTGGCGTTTTCACCATTGCCAACGTAAAACCTAGTAGATATACGAAAGCTGGCATCATTAATGCAGCAATTTTGGGCTAGTTTGACACTTCCCCTCGGGGAAGTCTTTAGGAGTTTCAATGGTCGGATCATCTGCGCAGGGAAAGTGCAGTGGCAAAGGGAGATTGGGGGTAGTGATGTTGCGCGAATTTGCAAAGTATCGACCTGTACAGGTCGCAAAGTTCGTCAAGACCTTGTTTAAAGGGAATTTTACTATTAAAGGGATTGGGTGTTTTGAGTTTGACAACGGCAAGATACTGCTACCCGATGTCAGTGACCCTCACAAGCTCGCTGTCTACAAGGAAATTAACGGGATGATCGCGAATATGTAATCATCCCATGAGGGACATTAAGCTTGTAAGCTTGGCGGGAAGCAAACGCCTGTGCCACCTAGGCCACAATAGCCGTTAGGGTTTTTGGCTAGGTATTGTTGATGGTAGCTTTCTGCAAGGTAGTACTCACCAGCAGGCAGTATTTCCGTCGTAATCCGTTTTTCAACACCGTCACCCAGTAGCGCTTGATATTGATCCTTGCTATCACACGCCGCATTCATCTGCTGTTGGTCAAAGACAAACAGTGCACTGCGATATTGGGTGCCAATGTCATTGCCTTGGCGCATGCCCTGTGTTGGGTCATGCTTTTCCCAAAAGTGGGCAAGGAGGCCAGCGAGAGGGAGTTTTGCTGGCTGATAGACAACCCTGACCACTTCAGCATGGCCAGTTTGAGCACTACAGACTTCTTCATAGGTTGGGTTGGGCGTATAACCGCCGCTGTATCCAACCGAGGTGGAAATGACGCCCTCTAGGGCCCAGAATAGGCGCTCAGCACCCCAGAAGCAGCCCATACCGATCAAGATTTCAGCTTGGTCGGGGGAGAGAGGGGCCGTTAAACTGGTTTGATTAACGTAGTGGATGTCTTCGACAACCAGAGGGGTTGAGCGACCAGGCAGGGCCTTCTCCGGGCTAATCATGGTTTGTTTGTCAGACATTAAGCGCTCCTTTGTCAAATTATCCGCTCAGCTTGCTACAGACTTTATTAGATATAGACGATACTATACCATGCACTTTGTGCAACTCGTGGCGTGAATCTTGGGTTCAATTATTGTTACGAGTATTACGCCCGTGAGTTTCAAATATAAGTACAATATGCGGGTTGTGTCTTGCTGGGTTCCCCAGCCGTTTTTTTGTGTGGTTTCTTCGCTTTCAAGGCTAAACAGGATGTCATCGCCCAGATTATTGTTGTGTTTTTTCGCCCTGCAATTTGCTTCATTTTCCACTTGGGCCATCGACCTGTTAATTGAGGGGCTCGAGGGGGAGTCACTTGCCAATGTTGAGGTCTATCTCAGCTCTATTGAGCCGGAAGATTATTCTCTCGATCTGCGCTTTCAGGCACGCGTTGAGGGCCTAGTATCAGAAGCGCTTAGCGCTATTGGGTACTACAATCCTTTGATCGAAACACAGGCTTTGGCAGATGAGGATGAGTTAGTTATCACCATCGATAAGGGCGCGCCCGTGCGCATTCAGGAAGTAGATATTCAGATCCAGGGTGAGGCCAACCAAGACAAAGACTTTTTAACCACCATCCAAGAATCACCACTGCGCGTCGGGGCGAGGCTCAACCATGGCGACTACGATGCACTCAAATCCGCCTTGCGGAATCTTGCGTTGCAGAAGGGGTATTTTGACGGTGACTATACCCTTAGTCGACTTGAGGTAGCACCGAGTCAAAATATTGCTTTTGTTCGCCTACATTTCGACAGTGGGATCCGTTATCACTTTGGCCCCACCAGTGTTTGGGGCAGCCAAATTAAGCTTGAGCGCGTGCTTTCTTTGCAGCCTTATGAGGAAAATAAGCCCTACCTTGCCTCGCAAGTTGGTGCTTTCAACCAAAATTTATCCAACACTGATTGGTTCTCTTCTGTGCTAGTCGAACCCGACCTGACTAAGCTTGGCCAGCAGCGTGAACTACCGATGAAGGTGACTCTTGCCCCTCAGGCAAGACACCAGCTTGAAACTGGTCTCGGCTATTCCACCGACGTTGGTGTGAGGGGATCGCTCAAGTGGAAACGTCCCTGGGTGAACTCGCGCGGTAACAGCTTTGATTCCAGTATCTCTTTATCGTTACCGGAGCAAACCGTCACTGCAGGTTATAACATTCCGCTTGAGGATGTGCTTAACGATTACTATCGGATCCAATTTGGGATGAAGATCTTGGATAATCGTGATACTCGAAGCGTTGAGACTAACCTGGCGGTAGAGCGTCACTGGCTACTCGATGGGGGCTGGCACCGTACGGCCTATCTGCGTTACTTATATGAGAATTTTGAACAGGGCGTGCAGAGTGATATTAGTCAGTTTTTGCTGCCCGGTGTGACTTACAGTCGCACACGTGCCCGAGGCGGCACGATGCCTCGCTGGGGAGACCGTCAGTCGATCACAGTAGAATACGGCGATCCTGCGCTGCTCTCAGAAACTAGGGTTGTGCGCTTACTGGCAAGCACCGCTTGGATACGTAGTGCAGAGAGTAACAATCACCGCTGGCTGTTGCGCGTCGATGGCGGGGCGAACTTCCCTGATGATTTTGAGAGCTTACCGCCATCACTGCGCTTTTTCGCTGGCGGTGATAACAGTATCCGTGGCTACGGTTATGAATCAATCTCTCCACGAGACGAGAGTGGTGCTCTAACTGGTGCTCAATATCTGCTTACGAGCTCGCTTGAGTACCACTATCGTGTCAAAGGCAACTGGTGGGCGGCAGTGTTCTACGATATTGGTGACGCATTTAATGATGAGCCGCGTTGGCGAGACAGTACTGGGGTCGGGGTTCGCTGGGCTTCTCCCGTTGGGCCGATCCGTTTCGATGTTGCCTGGGGGCTTGATGAACCTGCGAGTGATAATTTCCGTATTCATTTCACTTTGGGGCCTGAGCTATGATCCGTTATGCGTTGGGCTTCACCAAGTGGTTGGCCTTATCACTGTTTGCCCTAATCGCCTTAATTGCAGCGACTTTGAGTTGGACGATCTTCACCAACTCTGGACTCAATCTGGTGCTTTGGGGGGCTGAGAAGGCCTTGCCACAGTTGCAGGTTGGGCGTACTGACGGCGCGCTCTTTCCCAAGCTTACACTGTATGATGTCGCCTTTAATGCACCAGAGCTTGGCGTTGACTTTGATGCCAAACAGGTGACGCTGGCGATTAATCACCGCTGCTTTTTTACGCCTAAGGTGTGTGTGGATGAGATCAGTGCCGATGAACTGAGTCTTGTGCTGTTACCCGTTGAGAGTACGGATACCCCTAATGATGAACCAACACCACCCGTTCACTCTATCGCTACTCCTGTCCCCATTGAACTGAATAAGTTAGCACTTACTGACATCAAGCTGGATGTATACGGAACCCAAGTAGGTTGGCTGGAACTGACCACTGCAGCGAGCTTTATCGATGATACTTTAACGCTGAGTCCGACCGTATTGCATGACTCTTACCTGCAGCTTGCTCAAGCGGATAGTGAGTCAACCGCGCCGGAGTCCTCTACTGCCGATCCCTCCCAGAGTGAGCCGATTACCTTGCCTGAGGTGTGGGTTCCGTTGGATGTCGTGATAGAACAAATCGACATAGACAATTTCACCTTACGTCAAGAGACACCCTTTGTGCTGCATCACCTTGGTTTAGCAGGCCGAGCTGGTGGGCATAGGGTGGGGATTGACCGTTTGGCGATAGATATTGATGACGCAAACGCAGCTTTGGCTGCAAAAGTCGATTTAACGGGCGACTACCCGCTTGAGGCAACGCTGACTGCAGAGATTAAGCATGCCATCGCTAAAGGTGAGCAATTAAGTTTAGACCTCTCTGGTAGTGTGGCGGATCTCGCGCTCCAGCTCTCCGTCGAAGGCGTCAATAAACTTAACCTTACTGGTCAATTAGAGCCGCTCCAGGCGAGCTTGCCTTTTAGTGTTGAGCTTAGTGACTCCTCAGTGCAGTGGCCACTGGTCGGTGAAAAAGACTACGGCGTAGTGGTTACTCACTTACATGGAAAAGGTTCTCTTGAAGGTTACCAAGTAGATTTGACCGGTAGTGTGGTAGGGACTGGAATACCAGACCTTGATATTGAGTTGGAGGGGCAAGGGGATCTCGAACAGATCAGTCTCAGTCAGCTTAAGATTGATGCCTTGGGAGGGCATTTGCAGGGGCAGGTCGCTAGTCGTTGGAGTCAGCAGGTGACCTGGCAAGCGGATGTGACTCTGGACTCGGTTCAGCCTGGTCTGTATTGGCCACAGGCCGAGGGGAATCTATCGGGCCGCATAGTTACAAGTGGGGGCTTAACCGAGTCTGGGGGCTGGTATGTTGAACTGCCAACGCTAGATGTTCGCGGCATCTTCAGAGACTATCCACTCGATCTGGCGGGAAATCTCAGCGCATCGGACAGACAGGGTAACGGAGAGTATCAACTCGAGACCGACGGTATCTTGCTCGCGCACGGACCGAATGAGGTGGCTATCGAGGGACGAGTGGATGAAATCTGGCAAATGGACTTGACCGTGCAACTGCCAGATTTTGCTCAATCACTGCCAGAGCTGTCAGGCTCAGCCAGCGGTAAAGTGCGTCTGCGTGGCGACTTGGAGCAGCCTGAGGTGCGTCTTAACTTACGTGCCCGTGATATTCAATGGCAGCAGCAAGCCCAGCTCGAGCGTTTGAACGTGCGAGGGAGTGTAGTTCCTGCCAAAGACCCTAGGGTATCGCTCAGTGTGGCCGCCAATCGACTTCGCTACGAGGATTACAATGCTGCGGCAGTTGCTATCGAGTTGGATGGCACTTTAACTGACCATGTATTGGATGTGAACCTAGACTCCGATCTTGTCGACTTTAGCCTGTCGTTGGCAGGAGACTATCGTCAGCAAGCCAACACCTGGCAGGGGGCTCTGAACACCATCAAGGTCACTACCGAGCAAGGGATATGGCGTACTCAGCAGACAATTGAGATCGATGTCGATATCGATGCGAGTCAAGCGCAAGTGGGCGCACACTGCTGGCAACAAGCACAGGCGAGTGTCTGTCTCGATCAAGATGCTCAGGTCTCGCCGCAGCAAGGGGGCTTAGCTCTGAGCATCAATCAGTTTGATTTTGAGCAGATCAAGCAATTTGTGCCGGAGCAAACGCAAGTTGAGGGGCTTATTGATGCTAACCTCAATGCCGAGTGGCAAGGTAGTGAGACATTGCCTCAGGTTAAGCTCAATGTAGTGCTGGCACCGGGTGCGGTGACCCAACAGTTAGACCAACCGCTCAAAATAGCCTGGAATCAGTCTACTTTGGCCGCGAACTTCGCCGACAATCGGGTTGAGGGTCAGTGGCGATTCGATTTTAAGGACAACGGTGAGTTGACTGGCGAGGTGGTGATCCCTGATGTTACAGCAGAAGATCGACAAATCGATGCCCAATTGCGCCTTTCCCCTTTTAATCTTGACTTTATGGCGCCCTTGGTTGGTGCTTACAGCGAGTTAGATGGGCGTATCACTGCCGATATTGCGCTGAGTGGTCCACTGATGCAACCAAGGGCGCGGGGCTTTGTGGCGATAGAGCAATTGCTGTTACGTGGTGAAATCACCCCACTGGATATTGATCAAGGTAAGATGTCCTTGGATCTCAATGGTTATCAAGCCGACCTTAATGCTCTGATCAAGACCCCGGAGGGAGACTTGAACATCAAAGGTGACGCCGACTGGCAAGACTTGGCAGACTGGCGCGGTGATGTACGTGTGTTTGCCGATGGCTTGCTGGTGGATATCCCGCCGATGGTTAAGGTCAGGGTTGTGCCGGACATGACCATTTCCATGTCACCAAAGCAGGCGAAAGTCACGGGTGATATTCGTTTGCCTTGGGCTAGAATTGATGTTCAAAGCCTGCCGGAGTCGGCGATCGGTATCTCCAACGATCAAGTGATTCTTGGCGATGATTTACAGCCGATTGAAGAAGACGATCCGATTCCGTTTGCGTTAGAGACTGACGTTAAGATCCATATCGGCAATGACTTTAGGCTCTCTGCATTTGGTCTGGATGGTAGTTTAGTCGGCAGCCTGAACGTTGCTCAGAGAGATCGCGGACCGATCGTCAGTGGTGAGGTCAATATCCTTAATGGTCAATATCGCTCATTTGGCCAAGATCTATTGATCGATGAGGGCAAGATCCTGATGAATGGACCGGTTGATCAGCCCTATATTGTGATCACCGCGATCCGTAATCCAGACAACACCCAAGATGATGTAGTCGCGGGTATTCGAGTGACAGGTCCTGCGGATGAGCCTGAGGTAGAGATCTTCTCCGAGCCAGCCATGCCTCAGGCGAATGCATTGTCTTACCTGCTTAGAGGGCAGGATATTGATGCGGAGTCGGGGGGCAATGCCATTACGACGACCCTGATTGGCCTAAGTCTAGCACGCAGCGGTAAACTGGTTGGCGAGATTGGAGAGGCCTTTGGGGTGCAAGATCTCCAGTTGGACACTGCCGGGAGTGGCGATGACTCGCAGGTGACGGTCAGTGGCTATATCTTGCCCGGTCTGCAGGTGAAATATGGCGTCGGGATTTTCGACTCGGTGGGCGAGTTTACCGTGCGCTATCGCTTGATGAAGGATCTGTATCTTGAGGTTGTCTCTGGCTTGGATAGCGCGGTTGATCTGCTTTATCAGTTTGAGTTTGATTAGTTGGCTTGGCTTAAATTAGGTTTCTTGGGCATGGAGGCGCGTTTATGAACTACAGTTTGATTAGAACAAGTCGTTGGCAAATAGGTTCGATACTATGCAGCAGTTAGTCTTTGTTTATGGCACCCTGCGTCAAGGCGAGTGCTATCATCATTACCTGAAAGATAGTGAACTACTAGGCACGTGCGAGAGTACGCCTGAGTTCGCGCTGTTCGACCTTGGCCCATACCCAGCGGTGATCCCGGGGCAAAAAAGTATTCAAGGTGAGGTCTATTGGGTGAGTGATGATACCTTGGCACAACTGGATATCCTTGAAGATGTACCAGTTGAATATCGTCGTGAAACCACGCCGACCCCATTTGGGTTAGCGTGGATCTATCTTTATCAGCAAACCGTAGAGCTCGATGTCGAGATTGCCTCTGGGGATTGGTTACAGCGCGTCTGAACGCAAGTTATAGTGTTGCCTTTAACTGCTTTTTGCTCGTTCAAATGAGGTGAGGATCTCTTGCTTTGCGGCTTCTACATCAGCCCACCCGTCGACTTTGACCCACTTACCCTCCTCCAACTCTTTGTAGCGCTCGAAGAAGTGGGTGATCTGCGCCTTTAGAAGCTCAGGGATGTCATCGACATCATGAATATGCTGGTACTCTTTAGATAACTTACTGTGTGGTACCGCGAGCACTTTCGCATCCTCTCCAGACTCATCAGTCATCTTCAGCACACCGACCGGACGACAACGAATCACGGCACCAGGCATTAATGGGAAGGGGGTAGGGACGAGTACATCAACCGGATCACCATCGAGTGATAGCGTCTCATTGATATAGCCGTAATTACAGGGATAGAACATCGGTGCCGACATAAAACGGTCGACAAACACCGCTCCAGAGTCTTTATCGACCTCATATTTTATCGGGTCAGCATTGGCAGGGATTTCGATAATGACATAGATATCATCGGGGAGAGATTTACCGGCAGGCACGTGATTGAGACTCATAGAAAGGATCCTTTTTCTTTGCTTGATTAGATACTTAGATAGTTTTAGCTACTCACTTAGTTATAGGTGATCTTTTTCTCAAACAGCAAATTTCGAGTTGGCTCTGTGGCAAATAACAAGAGCACTCTAGTGAGTGCTCTTGTTGTCAATAATCGCCAAGTTATTGCCCAGGGTATTCCTCAAGAAATTCCTCGACCTTGTCGACCATTTTTTTCGAACCACAGAAGAATGGAACACGCTCGTGTAGCTCTTTTGGCTGGATATCCATCACACGTGTATAGCCATCAGATGCACTACCACCCGCTTGCTCAACTAGGAATGCCATTGGGTTGCACTCATAAAGTAGTCGCAGTTTGCCATTTGGGTGGCTATGGGTGCTTGGGTACATATAGATGCCACCATGAAGCAGGTTACGGTGGAAGTCTGAGACCAGAGAGCCGATGTAGCGAGAGGTGTATGGGCGACCATCCTCAGGCACATTCTCTTGGCAGTATTTAATGTACTTCTTAACGCCTTGAGGGAAGCGGATGTAGTTGCCTTCGTTGATTGAGTAAATCTTACCCTCTTGCGGGATCATCATGTTCTCATGTGATAGGCAGAAGGTACCCAGTGATGGATCGTAGGTAAAGCCATTCACGCCAGCGCCTGTGGTGTAAACCAGCATGGTTGACGATCCGTAGATCACATAGCCAGCAGCAACCTGCTTGTGACCAGGTTGAAGGAAGTCTTCCATCGTTGGCGGAGTGCCCACTGGCGAGACGCGGCGGTAGATCGAGAAGATGGTGCCAACCGATACGTTAACATCGATGTTTGAAGAGCCATCGAGTGGGTCCATCAACACCACGTACTTAGCGTGTTGATTTTTATCACGGTCAAAGCTAACTGCTTCATCTTCCTCTTCACTCGCTACACCACAAACTTGGTCACGAGCTTCTAGAGCCGCTTTGAATTTTTCGTTCGCGTACAGGTCGAGTTTTTGTTGAGCTTCGCCTTGAACGTTCTCAGTACCGACTGCACCTGTGATATCAACCAGACCGGCTTTGTTGATTTCACGGTTAACAATTTTTGCAGCAAGACGGATCGACGATAGAAGAGATGATAGATCACCGCTGGCATGGGGAAAGTCTGCCTGTTTCTCAACTATGAATTCGCCTAATGTGCGTAATCCTGACATGTTAAGTCCTTAACTCTATAAATTTTGGGGGGAGATGGGTGAGCTTGTATCGCCTCTTTATGGGGAATCTTGCTCACCGACCTATACTAAAGTTTAAACTTTATTACGTGAATTGAATAAAATGCTTAAAGCGTTTATTTGTATGATTATTGCGGTTAAGTGCACAATTTTCATACATTTAATCGTTTGTCTCGTTCAAATTGTAGCTTTGATTCCAGTATTTTGTGGTAAAAAATCGTCGCAATGCATCTTGGAGTGACTTAGGTATAATTGGCGTTAACTGATTAATTCGACAGGGGTGGCGATCATGCACATTCATATTTTGGGGATTTGTGGCACCTTTATGGGTGGGGCTGCGATGCTGGCGCGTCAACTTGGCCATAAAGTGACGGGCTCAGATGCCAATGTTTATCCGCCGATGAGCACCATGCTCAAGCAGCACGGAATTGAGATCATTGAGGGCTATGACCCAGCCCAGCTTGAACCTGCTCCTGATTTGGTGGTGATTGGCAATGCCATGAGCCGAGGAAATCCTTGCGTAGAGTATGTGCTTAATCGCAATCTGCGCTACACCTCTGGGCCACAATGGTTGCAAGAGTTCCTTCTCCATGAGCGCTGGGTCCTCGCGGTATCAGGTACCCATGGTAAGACCACGACCGCCAGTATGCTGGTCTGGATTTTAGAAGAGTGTGGTTATCAGCCGGGCTTTTTGGTTGGCGGCGTTTTGGGTAACTTTGGCTTGTCTGCGTGCTTGGGCGAGAGCATGTTTTTTGTCGTTGAGGCGGATGAGTATGATAGTGCGTTCTTTGATAAACGTTCGAAATTTGTCCATTATCACCCACGCACTTTGATCATTAATAACCTTGAGTTTGATCATGCGGATATTTTTGATGATCTTGAGGCGATCAAAAGGCAGTTTCACCACTTGATCCGAACCGTACCAGGAAACGGCCGGATCCTCTCGCCATTGGGTGAGCCTGCGATTGAGGACACTTTGGCACGTGGCTGCTGGAGTGAGACTGAGTTCTCAGGTCAAGACGGTGAGTGGCAATCTCAGCTTGTCAGTCGTGATGGCAGCCATTTTGATGTATTGCACCGAGGTATGGTAGTCGGTCAGGTCCGCTGGGATCTTGTTGGCGATCATAACGTCAATAATGCGCTGATGGCGATTGCCGCTGCGCGTCATGTCGGGGTTGAACCCAAGCATGCGTGTGAGGCGCTGGCGCGGTTTATTAACACTAAACGTCGTCTAGAGCTTAAAGGCGAAGCAGCTTCGGTTAAGGTCTATGATGACTTCGCTCACCATCCAACCGCGATCAAGCTGACCTTGGAGGGGCTGCGCAACAAGGTTGGCGATGACAAGATTATTGCCGTGCTTGAGCCGCGCTCAGCGACGATGAAGCGAGGAGTGCATAAAGATACCCTAGCGGAGTCATTAAGTGCCGCAGACAGTGTCTTTCTCTATCAACCCGCCAACATTGACTGGCAAGTTTCTGATGTGATTGAACAATGCCACCAGCAAGAGGCCTATGCCACCGCTGATATCGATAAGTTGGTTACAGAGATCGTTGTGCTGGCGCAGCCTGGCAATCACGTTCTGGTGATGAGCAATGGCGGGTTTGAGGGCATTCACAGTAAACTGATGCAAGCGTTGGAAGCGAAGTAAACAATGAAGCAGAACACAACCAGCCAGAAAGCAATTACCCTTGCCTTTACTGGTGCGTCTGGCGCGCCTTATGGTTTGCGTCTACTTGAGTGCTTGCTGGCAGCAGATTATCAAGTGTATCTCTTAGTCTCGTCTGCCGCGAGGGTGGTACTGGCGACCGAAGAGGGATTAAAGCTGCCCAGCGGCCCAGAAGCGATGCACAAAGCGTTGGTCGAATATCTGGGTTGCCAGGCCGATAAGTTGATTGTCTGCGGTAAAGAAGACTGGTTTTCACCGGTTGCCTCCGGGTCAGCTGCGCCTAAGCAAATGGTAATCTGCCCCTGCTCAGCCGGCAGTATCGCAGCGATTGCGCACGGTATGTCGGATAATTTGATTGAACGGGCCGCCGATGTGGCACTCAAGGAGCGCGGTCAATTGATGCTGGTGGTCAGAGAGACGCCGTTTTCAACCCTGCACCTTGAGAACATGCATAAGCTCTCGCAGATGGGCGTAACGATCATGCCTGCCTCACCAGGCTTCTACCACCAGCCCCAAAGCATCGATGATTTGGTCGACTTTATTGTTGCGCGAGTGCTCGATCACCTAGGTATCGAACAAGGGCTAGTTCCACGCTGGGGATATGATTCTCGGAAAAAATAGGCTCTGCTCAAGGGGCGAGGTTCGAGTTACACTTCGTTCCGGGTATCGAGGGGTAAGTTGGGTGTGTTAAACCCCTCGCTCCTCGTAGGGCAAAGCCCGTCCCCGAACCTCGCCCACCTGTTTTTAGGTTTAAATAGCTTTTGGATCATGGCAACCCAAAAGAGTGGAAAGCTAAAAAAATCCCCGCACTCGTGCGGGGATTGGATTAGATTTCTTCGTCGTTGAGCTCTTTGAGCACTTGGAAGATTTCGCGGAAGGCCTTGGCAGGCTTGCCAGCTTTTTTCTCTTTTGCCGCTTGGCGAGCAAGCTGTCGCAGGCGTTGACGGTCCGCATCCGGGAACATCGTCATCACATCAGCGATAGCGCTATCGCCCTCTTCCACTACGCGATCACGCAGCTGTTCAAGCTTATGCAGCTCTGCCGTTGCTTGAGAGTGCTTATTGCGCACTTTATCCAGTGCTGCCTGCAATGGTTCCGTGTCTTCATTACGCATGATCTTGCCAATGTACTGAAGCTGACGACGGCGTGCTTCTTTAGTAAAACGCTGTGCATCTTTGATTGCGTCACGTAGGTCATCGCTAAGTGGAAACTTTTCTAAAACGGATGGTTTTAGACTCACCAGCTCTTCACCCAGTTTTTGCAACTCTTCCATGTCACGCTTCAACTCGGTTTTACTCACCCAGATGATCTCTTCTTCCGGTTCCCAGGGCGCTTTTTGATTCTTACGGGCCATGTTTTTGCCTTTTTTATCGATCTATAGGCTTATTTTAACAACAATCATGGGGAGAAAGCGAAATTCTTGTTATTCTTGATCAATAACCCTAAACCGATGAAGTGAAGATGGATGTAAAACAGCAAGTTGCTGAGCAACGAAAAGAATTGGAACACGCAGTTGCCAAGGCGCTCGAGTTGGCTGGCAAGCAGTCGGATGCTGCTGAAGTTGCGATCAGTAAGTCGACTGGCCTCAGTGTCTCTACCCGAGGCTGTGAGGTTGAGAACGTCGAGTTTAACAGCGATGGCGCGCTTGGGATCACGGTTTATCGTGGCCAGCGCAAGGGCAGCGCATCCACTTCAGATCTGAGTGAGCAGGCTATTCAGCAGACGGTGCTGGCGGCGCTTGATATCGCCCAGTATACCTCGGAAGACCCTTGTGCAGGTCCTGCAGACAAGGAGCTGATGGTGAAAGATATTCCAGATTTGGATCTTTTCCATCCAGAAACCCCAGATCCAGACTACGCAGCCAAGATTGCCATTGAGGCTGAGCAGGTTGCGTTGTCGTTTGATAGCAAGATCAAGCAAAGCGATGGTGCTAGCTACGACAGCCACTATGGCATTAAGGTTTATGGTAACAGTCACGGCTTGCTGGCCAGCTACCCGAGCAGTCGTCACAGCATTAGCTGTTGCGTGATTGGTCAGAGCGATGACGGGGATATGGAGCGCGATTACAGTTACACGGTTGCGCGTCACAAAGACGATTTGTGGAGCGCGGAAAAGGTCGGTCGTCTTGCAGCAGAGCAGACGGTCAGTCGCCTTGATCCGCGTCGCGTGCCAACGGGAGAGTATCCGGTGATGTTTGCCGCCGATGTTGCGACCGGGCTGATGGGCCACCTTACCATGGCGATCAGTGGTGGTAACCTGTACCGTAAAGCCTCGTTCTTGCTTGATCACCTCGGTGAAAAGATCCTCCCAGATTGGTTCAATATTGAAGAGAAGCCCCACGTGTTGCGTGGCCTTGCATCGAGCCCATTTGACAGCGAGGGTGTGGTGACTCAAGACCGCGAGATCATCACCGATGGTGTTCTGGCCACCTATCTGCTGACCAGCTATGCGGCGCGTAAGATGAATATGCAGCCAACCGGTCATGCTGGTGGCATCCACAACTGGTATGTGAAATCGACAGGCCAAGATTATCAACAAATGCTCAATGAGCTGGGGACGGGTCTATTGGTTACAGAAGTGATGGGACAGGGCGTTAATACCGTGACGGGTGACTACTCTCGCGGCGCTGCTGGCTTCTGGGTTGAGAATGGCAAAATCCAGTATCCGGTTTCGGAGATCACGATTGCAGGCAACCTCAAAGAGATGTTCCAGCGTATCGTGGCTGTCGGCACGGATGTTGAGACTCGCTCACAGATCCAGACGGGCTCAATGCTGATTGAGTCGATGAAAGTCGCGGGTGATTAACCCCTCGTTGTAGTTATTATTGTTAATAGCGAGAAAGCCCCTGCAGTGCAGGGGCTTTGTTATTTCTGAATGACCATCATCAGATAAAGATAGTGGCTAGTCCAAGGAACACCGACAAGCCAATTACATCCGTGACGGTGGTCAATGCCATACCACCAGCAAGTGCAGGATCAATATTAATCTTCTTGAGCAAGATCGGAATACTCACCCCAGCAACGCCCGCGACGAACAGGTTGGCCAGCATAGCTGCGGAGATGATTCCGCCGAGCATCCAGTCACCCTTCCACACCACGACAATCACACCAATGATCAGCGCCCACAAGACGCCATTAAGTAGGCCAATCAAGGCCTCTTTGATCAGCAGCTCACGCTTATTGGCATCACCGATATGACCCAGAGCAAGTCCGCGGATCACCAGAGCAACGGTTTGGTTACCAGCAACCCCGCCCATTGATGGCACAATCGTCATCAGAACCGCAATCGCCGCCATTTGCTCCAGCGTCGCCTCGAAGACGTTGGACACCGAAGCTGCTGCAAGTGCTGCAAGAACATTGACCCCAAGCCAAACGCTGCGTCGACGCGCAGATTTCACCACGGGTGCGAAGGTATCCTCATCATCATCTAGGCCCGCTAAGCTCATCATTGAGTGTTCGGCATCCTCACGGATCACATCGACCACATCATCAATGGTGATGCGCCCAACCAGGTGAAGATTCTCATCAATCACCGGCGCTGATACCCAGTCGCGACGCTCAAACAGGCTGGCGACATCTGTGGCGCTGGTGTTAACGGAAATGGCTTCATCGGCGTCATCCATAACCTCAGTAACCGGGGTATCTGGTTGAGTAGTAAGTAGGCTGGTGAGGGCAAGGTTACCAATCAGCTGACTGTCTTCATCGATAACGTAAAGCGTATCGGTCGCCTCTGGCAGCTCGCCTTTCATGCGCAGGTAGCGCAGCACAACATCGACATCCACATCGCCTCGGATGGTGATAAAGTCAGTGTTCATCAGCCCACCAGCGGTGTCTTCTGGGTAGGAGAGGGCGGTCTCGACCCGTAGTCTGTCCGCGGTGTCCATCTGATCGAGGACTTCCCGCGAGATATTCTGCGGCAAGCTACGCAAGACATAAGCGACATCATCGGTGTCCATCCCCTCGGTGGCTTCCGCGAGCTTTTCGGGTGCCATCTTTGACACCAAGGCATCCTTGACGTCTTCACTCAGCTCGTCAAGGATTTCACCGTAGTCTTCTGGGTCGGTCAACTGCCACAGAACGTCGCGGCTTTTGCGTGGAGAGGCCTCAAGAAGATGGGCAATATCTTCTGGCTCCATATCCTGGAGTTGGCGTCTTACATGAACAAAACGGCCAGACTCTAATGCGTCGGAAATTTCTTGGAGGGTTTGATGAGCTTGGTCGAATTCTATTTGCTCGCTCATAGATTCCCCCTAACTAATGAATTGATAATTTGTTGAATATTAGCTTAAATTTGTGACAGAGTTAATCGTCTTCTTCAAACTTATCTTGGATCAGGTGACAGACGGCGGCGAGTGCCTCTTGGCTTTGCTCCCCTTCGGCCAGAACAGTAATTTCTTGTCCCTGAGCTGACTCGAGCATCAATAATCCCATGATGCTGTCGGCCATCGCTTCTTTGCCCTCTGGGTTACGGACGGTAATTGTAGCGGCGTAGGACTGCGCCAGTTCAACCAATTTCATTGCTGCACGCGCGTGTAGCCCAAGACGATTTTCAATAACAACAGTTTGTGAGTGGGTCATAACCTAATCTTTATTCTTCTCTAGTGATGTATGACGGATCTGGACGGTTTTGCCCAGTTGTTGAAAGTATTCGCCGATTTGCTGAGTCAGATACACAGAGCGGTGTTTCCCTCCGGTACAACCTATCGCCACGGTGACATAGCTGCGGTTGTTGAGCTCAAGGGCAGGCAGCCATCGCTCGACAAAGCTTTGGATTTGCTGCTTTAACTCGAGCACATCTTGGTGCTGCTCGAGAAAAGAGCGGATCGGTGAGTCGAGACCTGTCATGGGTCTTAGCTCGGGTACCCAGTGTGGGTTGGGTAAGAAGCGTACGTCAAAGACGTAGTCGGCATCCGAGGGCAGGCCATACTTAAAGCCAAATGACTCAAACACCATCACTAACTCTTTATGCTCACGCCCTTCGATGCGCAGGCGCACAGTCTCACTCAGTTCATGCAGTGACTTCTCGCTACTATCGATAACCAGATCGGCCATTTCTTTTAGCGGCGTGAGAATGTTTTTTTCCTGCTCTATCGCCTGATCAAGTGACAGGCGGCTATCGCGCTGAGAAAGTGGGTGCAAGCGGCGGGTTTCGCTGTAGCGCTTGAGTAGAGTGCTTTTTGCTGCGTCGAGGAATAGAATGCTTAGGTCGCTATTGCCTTTAAATTGGCTAATCTGCAGCTCCAGGTCGGCCGTATTCTCAGGTAAATTGCGGATATCGATACTCACCGCGACGTTCTGCTTACTGCCACGCACAGACTCAACGAATGAGGCCAATAAATCAACGGGCAGGTTGTCGACACAGTAGTATCCAATGTCTTCTAGAACCCGCAAAGTGATGCTTTTACCGGCTCCAGAGTAGCCACTTACGATAATCAGTCTCATTATGTCTGCTTAACCGCCGATCATTATGTTGTAAAGCTCTTGGTCGTTACGAGCGTTACGGAGTTGTTTTAGTACCTGTTTATCATTTAAACGCTCTGCCATGGATGACAATGTCTTTAAATGTTCTTTACATTGTGCGTCAGGGACAAGCAGAGCGAAGAGAATATCCACGGGTCTATTGTCGATGGCATCGAATTCAATGGGGTCTTGGCATTGGAGTAATACTGCCACGGCATGTTCGCTCGATTTCATACGAGCATGGGGAATGGCTATCCCATTTCCAATGCCAGTACTGCCCATTTTTTCTCGGCTCAACATATTCTCAAACAGTTCGGTTGAGCTGATGCCGGTTTGATCCGCCACCAGTTCACTGATGATTTCAAGTGCACGTTTTTTACTCGTGCAAGGGACTGCACTTTTGGTGCAGTCCACTGTGAGTACTTCGCTTAATTGCATATTTAATGGCTACTTAGCTTTTCTTTATGCTTGTTCAATTGTCTTACTAGTTTATCAACCAAGGCGTCAATGGCCGCATACATACTGTCGTCTTCTGCTGTCGCATGGATATCACCTTGGTTTACGTGAAGGGTAGCTTCTGCGATCTGGCGCATTTTTTCAACACGTAAAACCACATGAACGTTATTTATGTGGTCAAAAAATCGCTCCAGCTTCTCAAACTTAGTGTTCACATAGTCTTGCATTGAATCGGTTAGATCAACGTGATGGCCATTTAGATTGATTTGCATAGACTTTCCTTCTCGGTTAGGGCCTAAAGCAGGCGTTTTCGCTGACTTGAAGGGGCAATACCGAGTGACTCACGGTATTTAGCGATCGTACGTCTTGCGACCTGAATTCCTTGGTCAGCGAGTAGGGCTGCAATCTTACTGTCACTCAGTGGTTTCACTGGGTTCTCGGCAGCAACCAATTTCTTGATCAGTGCGCGGATTGCAGTCGATGAGCACTCTCCTCCGTTGTCCGTGCTAACGTGACTGGAGAAGAAGTATTTCAATTCAAATATGCCCCTTGGTGTGTGCATGTACTTCTGGGTTGTGACCCGAGAAATCGTCGATTCATGCATATCAACCGCGAGGGCGACATCATTTAGCACCATAGGTTTCATTGCCTCTTCACCATACTCAAAGAAATCACGCTGGTGCTCAACAATGCACTTGGCAACTTTGAGTAGAGTCTCATTGCGACTCTCGAGGCTTTTGATTAGCCACTTGGCTTCTTGCAGATTACTGCGAATGTACTGACTATCAGCATTATTGCCTCTAGCAAGATTAGCATATTGCTGATTCACTTTGAGGCGAGGGGCGCTGTCCGGGTTGATGGTGACCAGCCATTTGCCGTGATCTTTAAACACTGAGACATCCGGTATCACATACTCTGCGTGGGTTTGAGTGATACGGCTGCCTGGGCGAGGGTCAAGTCGTTGGATAAGGCCTAACACCTCGCGCAACTGCGGCTCTTTAAGGCGAGTTTCCTTAATAATCAACTTGTAGTCACGATTACCTAGTTGATCAACATGATTAGCGAGCACCAATTTTGCTTCTTCCAGCCAGGGCGTGTCTTCAGGTAGCACGGATAACTGCAGCAGCAAGCATTCTTGAAGATTGTGCGAGCCGACACCGAGAGGATCAAAGCGTTGGATACGTTTTCTTACCGCCTCAACCTCGTCGAGCTCAAGTTCTTCGTTATCAAAACTGTCTAGGATTTCTTGAGGGGAGAGAGTCAGGTAACCATAATCATCAATGGCTTCGATGATCGCGAGTGCGATTGAGCGGTCGTTGTCAGAAAAGGGCGTCAGGTCTAACTGCCACAGCAGATAATCTTGCAGTGATTCGGTTGTTTCACCTTGATAAATAGGGGCATCATCGTCCAGCGCAATGCCAGTATTCCCCGTGTTCGCGCTGTAGACGTCATCCCAAGTGGTATCGATCTCTAAATCGTTGCTTAGATCCGACTTTTCAATAAGGTCTGAGCTGTCCTTCAGCTCAGGCTCGGCCACGTCGACACTGTCGTGCTCTTCGCCATTGGCTTTAACCTCTGAGCTTTCCGTGGTGGTATTTTCGGACGCACTATTTTCCGTGTTTTCATCGCCAGTGACCTCCTCAACCTCAAGGAGTGGGTTCGAATCGAGTGCTTCTTGAATCTCTTGTTGCAGATCGAGCGTTGACAACTGCAGCAGGCGGATCGCTTGCTGTAGTTGGGGGGTCATGGCTAATTGTTGACCTAGCTTGAGTTGTAATGAAGGTTTCATTCAGTCGTGCTCACCTTATTGTATTTTTTATTTCCCTTCTCCGTAATCATAGACGGAATTGCTCACCAAGATAAACCTGTTTGACCTCGCTGTCATTCAGAACTTGCTCTGGTGTTCCCTCTGCGATTAGGCGTCCTTGGCTCACAATGTAGGCTTTTTCACACACATCAAGCGTCTCTCGCACGTTGTGGTCGGTGATCAAGACTCCCAGGCCACGCTCTTTGAGGTGTTCAATGATTTTTTTGATATCGATAACCGAGATCGGGTCGACCCCAGCAAAGGGTTCATCGAGTAAGATGAATTGCGGGTTGGCAGCGAGTGCACGCGCGATTTCGACGCGGCGGCGCTCACCACCAGACAGAGCCATACCGGCACTCTTGCGAATGTGTTGGATGTGAAACTCTTCTAGCAAATCTTCGAGTTTGTCTTGGCGCTCCTCTCGGGAGAGTTCATCGCGGGTTTCCAGTACCGCCATGATGTTGTCTTCTACCGACAACTTACGAAAGATAGAGGCCTCTTGTGGCAAGTAGCCGATCCCCATACGTGAGCGGCTATGCATTGGCAAGATGCTGATGTCTTTATCATCAATTGAGATCTTGCCCTCATCGCGAGCAACTAGGCCAACGATCATGTAAAACGAGGTGGTTTTACCCGCACCATTGGGGCCCAGTAGGCCAACGATTTGGCCTGATTCAACCTGCAAACTTACATCAGAAACCACCTTGCGTGCTTTATAGCTCTTTGCCAGGTGTTCTGCTTTTAATACTGCCATTTACTACTCACTTTTTGCTGGTGGCTGAAGCACAGTCGAGACTCGGCCACCAGTCTGTGCACCATCCGCGACCAGTTTTTGTTCTGAGATCTTATAGCGGATCTTATCGCCGCTAATTTTACTGCCATCTTGTGCCAACGTTGCGCGTCGGAGCATCAGTAGTTCGTCGGCGGCCATGTTGTAGTATAACTCCTCCGCTTCACCTGCAAGGGTGTTACCGTCGTCGGTGAGTTGAGAGAAAGTACTTGGTTGGCCGTAGGCCTCAATCTGTTTGATCGCACCATCTACAGGGTCACGGGTGACTACTATTTTGTCTGCGCTAATGTTGATGCTGCCTTGTTTGAGTTTTACATCACCGGCAAAGGTCACCTGATTGCTCTGCATATCCAGTTGCTGGCTGTCAGAGTCAATGTAAATGGGTTGCTCGGTATCAGTAGATAGAGCCAATACTGGCGCTGAAGCCATCAGGCAGGTCAGCAAGCCCGCCATAGAGCTAAGGTGTGAGAGTTTCATATCTACCCTGTACGTGTTGGTATAGTGTTGCGGTGTTGTCTTTGAAGCTCCCCTTCATCGCTTGACCTCGTGTTACAAACTGAGGTCCATTGAGTCTGACGGTTTGATCGGCCCAAAACTCCCGCTTATCTAACTGAATGTTCAATTGTTCTGTCATCATAGTGTCAAAGCTAGAGGTTGGTAGCAAGTTCTTTGCAATCACCTTGTCAGACAGAACCAAAACTTGCTTATCATCGAGCCTTGCTTTGCGCGCACTGATCTCCCACTCGAGCAGGTTACCATCTTTATAGATGCGTAGGATAGGCTGCTCAAACACGGTATCACCACTCGCGGCGTAGTACTCAAGATGGCTCGATGTGATCTCATAGCTGCGTATGCCGCGGCTATCATATGAGATGTTAGACATGTTTGTACCGCTGAAAAGGGGCAACTCCTCATTTGGACTAACTTGGATGTCATAGCCTTCGTCATTTTGGAGCAGGTAGTAGCCGCATAATAGGCAGACAGCGACTAGAAACCCGTGACCAAGGCGCGACAGGGTCATATACTCAGCCCTTTGTGCATCTCAAGCTCTCCCTTGGCTTGCAAGATAAGGTCACTGACCTCACGAACTGCGCCGTGACCACCTTTGATTTTGGTCACGTAGTTGGCACGTTGTACCAGCAATGGGTGACCATCAGCGACACAGACCTTAAGCGCTACTTGTTCCATCACTGGCCAGTCGATAAGATCGTCACCAATGTAACCAGTGTACTCAGGGGCAATGTTGAGCTGACGACAGATGTCTTGGTAAGCCTTAATCTTGTCGTCTTGCCCCTGATAAATTAGTTTGATCCCAAGTGCAGCCATGCGGTTTTCGACAATTTTTGACTGACGACCGGTGATGATAGCTATCTCAACCCCGGCACTCATGAGTGCTTTTACACCGTAGCCATCGCGGGTGTGGAAAGTTTTAAGCTCTTCTCCATCGTTACCCATATACACTAGCCCATCGGAGAAAACACCATCAACGTCACAGATCAGCAATTTGATTTGGCGAGCAATATTAAATACCTGGGTGTTGACTGGGCCATAAAGAGTTTCTATTTGGAGAGTCATCACATTACTCCCGCTCGCAACATATCGAGCATGTTAAGCGCACCAACTAGCTCGCCATCCTCGTTACATAGTAGCAAACCGTTAATTGATTTTTCTTGCATGATATTCACTCCTTCTGCAGCTAGCATGTCAGGTGAGACGGAGGTTGGACTTGGGATCATCACTTGTCCTATCGCTGTGTTATGAATATCGACGCGCTTATCGAGGATACGGCGCAAGTCCCCATCGGTGAAAATACCCGTCAGCTTGTTGTTTTCATCGATGACTGCTGTCATGCCCAAGCCTTTTTGGCTGATCTCCAGCAGGGCGTCGCGGATCATAGTGTCGGCATAAACGCGTGGGAGATTTTCACCAGTGTGCATAATGTCAGACATTTTTAATAAGAGTTTTCTCCCCAGTGCACCACCTGGATGCGACAGGGCAAAGTCTTGCGCTGTAAAGCCGCGAGCTTCAAGTAGCGCCACTGCCAGGGCATCGCCAAGCACTAGCGTTGCGGTGGTACTCGAGGTTGGGGCAAGACCCAGTGGACATGCCTCCTTTGGCACAGTGATCTGCAGGTGAATGTCGGCGAGTGTTGCCATGGTTGAACTTGGCTTTCCTGTCATAGAGATGATTTGGTTGCCCAAGCGTTTTAACACAGGGAAAAGTGCTAAGATCTCACTTGATTCACCCGAGTTGGAGATGGCAAGTACCACATCGCCGGGCTCGATCATACCCAGATCACCGTGCGCTGCCTCACCGGGATGCACAAAAAACGCCGAGGTGCCGGTACTGGCAAAGCTTGCCGCAATCTTGTTGCCGATATGGCCAGACTTACCCATTCCCATTACAACGACTTTGCGCTTGCAAGCTAATATCATCTCGCAAGCAGCGCTAAAGTCATCATTTATATGTTTTTTTAGGTGCTCAATAGCATCGATCTCGATATCAATGACCTGGTTAGCTACTGATTTATAATCAAATTGAGACATAGAGTTAATCACCAAATTATGCGGTTATATTCATTACGAGGTAGGCTTGATAGCCAACAAAAAATAGGAACAGCAACGCGCCCTCGAAGCGATTGATGCTGCGAGATTTGCCCAGTGCCATGACCACGAGGACAAGACTAATAAACAGCATGACCCAATAGTCACGCTCCATTACTAGCTCGCTCACTAGGGAGGGGTTAAGCAGGCCAGGTATGCCCATGACGGCAAGGATGTTAAACACGTTCGAGCCAATGATGTTACCGACGGCCATATCATCTTCGCCTTTCATGACACCAGCCAGTGAGGCGGCAAGTTCAGGTAAGCTGGTGCCAACGGCAATGATGGTCAAGCCAATGACCAGGTCGCTCATACCAAAGTAGGTGGCAATGATTACGGCATTATTCACCAGGGTATCGGCCGAAAATGGCAGGATTAACAACCCGACAACAACCCACATTGCGGCTTTGCCGTTACTTACGCCCTGGGGTATCTCAGATTCCTGCTCTTCCAGAAAGACGTCACCCTTGGCCTGCTCTTTGCGGCTGATATACAGCATGGTGAGGATAAACAAGGCAAATAAAACCACCAGCAGGGTGCCTTCATAAAAACCCAGATAGCCATCCCATACCAAGGCACCGCAGATCAGGGTCACAACGATCATCAATGGTAGCTCACGTTTGAGCACCCCGGAGCTGATTGAGAGTGGTTTGACTAAGGCGGTAATACCCAAGATAAGGGCGATGTTAGCGATGTTGGAGCCAATGACATTACCCACAGCAGTATCTGAGCGCCCCTCTAGGGCCGCTGTAGCTGAGACCATCATTTCTGGTGCTGATGAGCCCATTGCCAAGATGGTCATGCCGATGACTAAGGGCGAAATGCCAAAGTTTCGTGCTAACGCAGCCGCGCCGAAGACCAGCTTATCCGCACTCCAAACCAAAAAAATTAGTCCTAGGATAAGGAAAGCAATCGCTTCAATCATGGGGTTCCCTAATTTTGTTACAGTTATGGCGCACAATTTTGAACGTTTGTCGGGCAAAAGTGAAGCAGCCATGCGAATTAATTTGCACTGTCTTTAGCATAGGTAAATCATTGAATATTAGATGAGCCAAAGCTGAGAAATCAGTATAAGATAAGTTATCAGAATGTTAGTCAAGGAGAGCAGGTGACCATGATGGGGGAGTCCTACGTCTCGATAGCGGATTTATACTTTACCCGAGCAGAGCGAGTGATCTTTGATAGCCTCGACCTTGAGATCGAAACGGGTCGGGTGACTGCTATCTTGGGGCCGTCAGGGATTGGAAAAACCACCCTTCTCAAGTTGATCGGTGGACAGCTACAGCCAGATGCGGGAACGATCATGGTTGCTGGTAGCGATATCAATCGCTTAAGGCGAGGTGAGCTGTATCAGCTGCGCTCGAGGATGGGGATGCTGTTCCAGTCTGGCGCTCTATTTACCGACCTCTCGGTCTTCGATAATGTCGCCTTTCCAATTCGCGAGCACACTCAGCTTGAAGAGTCTCTGATACGTAGCTTGGTGCTACTCAAGCTTGAAGCTGTTGGGCTGCGCGGTGCGGTGCACTTGATGCCAAGTGAGTTGTCTGGTGGTATGGCGCGGCGCGTTGCGCTAGCGCGAGCGATTGCCCTCGACCCTGAGCTGGTGATGTACGATGAGCCCTTTGTCGGCCAAGACCCAATGACCAAAGGGGTACTGGTTGAGCTGATTGGGAAGCTCAATCGCACACTTGGCCTGACCTCAATCATTGTTTCTCACGACGTTCCTGAGGTATTTGCCATCGCCGATTATGCCTACATTCTCGCTGACGGCAAGGTAATTGCGCAAGGGACACCAGAGGCTTTATCCAGCAGCCAAGATCCCAAGGTGCGCCAATTTCTCGATGGTGCGGCGGACGGCCCAGTGCCCTTTGCCTATCCAGCCCCAGCCCTGAGCGAGGATCTTCGCTATGAGTAGCCAAATAATAGCGTCAATAACCAAGCTTGGACGTGCCACCTTAGATAATCTCTCCACATTGGGTCGCAGCGCGGTCATGTTGATGCAAGTACTCTTGGCCAAGCCACAACCTGTTAAGAACTTTCCTCTGCTGGTAAAACAGATCTACAACCTTGGCGTTCAGTCGATGGCCATTATCGTCGTCTCTGGGCTTTTTATCGGCATGGTGTTAAGCCTACAAGGCTATGTTGTGCTGGTGGACTACGGCGCAGAAACTAACTTAGGACAAATGGTGGCGTTGTCCTTAATGCGTGAACTTGGACCTGTGGTGACGGCATTGCTGTTTGCTGGTCGAGCTGGCTCGGCGTTGACCGCTGAAATCGGTTTAATGAAAGCCACGGAACAGCTATCGAGCATGGAGATGATGGCAGTGGACCCGCTGCGCCGCGTGATTGCACCGCGCTTCTGGGCTGGCGTGATCGTTATGCCGATGTTGGCGACCATTTTTATTGTGGTTGGTATTTGGGGTGGCGAAGTGGTTGGTGTCGATTGGAAAGGCATTGATCGTGGTAGTTTCTGGGCGGCGATGCAGTCGTCGGTACAACTTGGTTACGATATTGGCAATGGGCTTATCAAGTCGTTGGTGTTTGCGTTTGCGGTGACTTGGATTGCGCTATTCAATGGTTTTGATGCGGTTCCAACTTCAGAGGGTATCAGTCAAGCGACGACCAAAACCGTGGTCAATGCGTCGCTGGTGGTTCTGGGACTAGACTTTGTGTTAACAGCTTTGATGTTTGGTGGTTGATGGTATGCGAAATACAAAAAAAGTAGAGCTGACGGTAGGGTGTTTTGTGTTGGCTGCGATTGTGGCAATTTTGGTATTAATCTTTCAAATTGCTGACGTAAAAAGCTTGGGTCAAGGCGATACTTATGTTCTCAAGGCGAAGTTTGACAATATTGGCAGCTTAAAGGTGCGCGCACCCGTCAAAGTTGGTGGTGTCTCTATTGGCCGGATCTCCGCGATAGACCTGGACCCGGCGAGCTTGATACCGATAGTCACTATGAGTATTGATGGTCGATATAACCAATTTCCGGAAACCTCAAGCATTCAGGTGCTAACATCGGGCTTGATTGGTGAGCAGTACTTAAGCCTTACACCCGGTTTTATCTTTGAGGATGAAGAGATGCTGGGTGATGGTGATGTGATTGAGGATACCAAATCGGCGTTGGTACTTGAGGATCTAATCGGGCAGATGATCTACCGTGTAGGTGATGAGTCGTAAGGGAGTTGAACAATGAGATTATTGTTGGTTTTTTTGGCGAGCTTGGTAAGCAGTTTTAGTCTAATAGCTGAGGAGCTCGATCGTAGTGACCCTTATGAGATGGCGGTCGGTGTTGCGGAAATCTCATTTGAGCGCCTCAAGCGAGATAAAGATCTGATCAATCAAGACCCTAATCATTTGAAAACCGTGGTCGAGCAAGAGCTCTTGCCTTATACCAATTACCGCTACGCGGCACTTAAGGTGCTTGGTCCTGAAGCGAAGAACAACCCACGAGCGGATGTATTGGCCTTCATTGATGCCTTTCGAGATTATCTGGTTGCCTCTTACGCCCAGGTGTTGACGCAATATGATGAGCAGCAGATACAATTTGGTCCGGCGCCAAGGCTGAGTGAAAGCGATAGAATTGCTGGTGTGGCCGTAACGATCATCGATACCCCAAATCCAAATATTCGCCTAGAGTTTAAACTGCGCAAGGAGAAAGATGGCAGTTGGGCCGCCTTCGATATCATTGCCGAAGGGGTCAGCTTATTGTCAAGTAAGCAGTCTGAGTGGCGAGGTGAGCTCCGACGTAAAGGGCTAAGCTCGGTGACACAAGAGTTGCAGCGTCTTGCGCAGTTGCCGATTAAAAAAACGGACGGCAACTAATGAGCGCCATAAAGCTCAATGGACAAGATATCCACCTTTCTGGACCGATCGATCGCGATACGGTTCCAGCATTGTGGCAGCAGTTATCAGCATGGAAACCAGCCCGTGAGCAGCATTGGCTCGACCTTAGCGAGGTTGAACGTATAGATTCGGCCGGGATGGTGATGTTAATCCACTTAATAGAGCATGCAAAAAGCGAAAATTGCCATATAATGCTGTGTTTCGTGCCTGATGAGTTGGGCACGCTTTTCCGCTTGAGCAATGTTGAGTCACTGCTCGCGGAACATATAAAGAATTAGATTTAGAGGTGAGTTTGTGGATAGTGCAAAGGTACAACAGCTATTAGAGAACGCGTTGCAACTAGAGGAAGTGCATGTAAAAGGTGAGGGGAGTCACTACGAAGTTATTGCTGTTGACGCCTGCTTCGACGGTATGAGTCGAGTTAAGAAGCAGCAGCTTATCTACGGACCTCTAATGGAATATATCCAACGCAATGACATTCATGCGGTCTCTATCAAGGCGTACACTCCAGCTGAGTGGGCGCGTGATAAGAAGTTGATGTCACTATAAGGTTTAGAATGGAAAAGTTTCGAGTTGTAGGGTCCGAGCAACCACTTAGTGGTGACGTGACCATTTCTGGCGCAAAGAATGCTGCGCTGCCTATTTTATTTGCCTCCATCCTCGCGGAAGAGCCTGTCGAGGTTGCAAACGTACCTAAGCTGCGTGATATCGATACCACCATGGAGTTGCTATCACGCCTTGGCGCCAAAGTGCGTCGTAATGGCTCTGTTCATGTTGATGCGAGTGGTATCAATGAATACTGCGCACCTTACGATTTGGTTAAGACTATGCGTGCATCCATCTGGGCTCTGGGTCCATTGGTGGCGCGCTTTGGTCAAGGTCAGGTCTCTCTACCGGGCGGTTGTGCAATTGGTGCCCGTCCTGTCGACCTACATATCCATGGTCTTGAGCAGTTGGGGGCAAAAATTGTCCTTGAAGATGGCTACGTCAAGGCGAGCGTTGATGGGCGCCTGAAAGGTGCTCACGTTGTGATGGACAAGGTGAGCGTTGGTGCGACAATCACTGTGATGTGCGCCGCTACGCTGGCTGAGGGCACTACCGTGCTGGATAACGCTGCTCGTGAGCCAGAAATTGTTGATACTGCTGACTTCCTAAATGCGCTTGGAGCAAAAGTGAGCGGCGCAGGTACCGACACGATCACTATTGAAGGGGTTGAGCGCCTAGCTGGCGGTAAACACTCGGTGGTACCCGACCGTATCGAGACCGGCACCTTCCTTGTCGCTGCAGCTGTCTCTGGCGGTAAAGTGGTGTGTCACAAAACTCATGCCCACTTGCTCGAGGCAGTGTTGGCCAAATTAGAAGAGGCAGGCGCACTGGTGGAAACCGGTGATGACTGGATCAGTGTCGATATGACGGGTCGCGAGCTTAAAGCCGTAACCGTCCGCACAGCCCCACACCCAGGCTTTCCTACCGATATGCAGGCTCAGTTTACCCTGCTCAACATGATGGCGCAGGGCAGTGGCATCATCACCGAGACGATCTTCGAAAATCGCTTTATGCACGTACCTGAGCTTATGCGTATGGGTGCCAAGGCTGAGATAGAGGGGAATACGGTAGTCTGCGGTGATACTCCAAGCTTGAGTGGCGCTCAGGTGATGGCGACAGACTTACGTGCCTCCGCCAGTCTAGTTATTGCAGGCTGTATCGCTAGGGGTGAGACCTTGGTGGATCGCATTTACCATATCGATCGCGGCTATGAGAAGATCGAAGATAAGCTATCAGCACTTGGTGCAAATATTACCCGCGTAGCGAGCAGCGCTAGCGCATAAATTGTTGGATGAAGAAGCCGAAACTCTGTTTCGGCTTCTTTGTGTTGTGCCTGGAGAGAAAAATGGTCGCACTATTTCGGATTATCGCCGTATTTGTTTTCGCGGTGGTTATGTTTATTTTTGGTTGTGGCTACTGCCTACTTAGTCCACGTAACCCAAAAAATGTGTTTAAGGTTGGGCGTCTGTTCCATAAGATGGCGCCCATTTTTGGTATCAAACTAGAGTTGCGTCTACCCGCCGATGCGTATGAGCGAGGCCAGCATATCTATATTGCTAACCATCAGAATAACTGGGATATGTTTACGGTTTCTTCAGCGGTAACTCCCAAGGTTGTGACGGTAGGTAAGAAGAGTATTGCGTGGATGCCGCTATTTGGTCAGCTTTACTGGCTAAGTGGTAATATTCTGATTGACCGCTTTAACCGCTCGAAGGCGATGAGCACTATTGATCAGGTGGTCGAAAAAATGAAGGGCAGTGATGTCTCAGTGTGGATGTTCCCAGAGGGGACGCGTTCACGCGGCCGAGGTTTACTGCCGTTTAAGACTGGTGCGTTTCATGCGGCAATTGGCGCCAAGCTGCCGATTATCCCTATTGTGTGTAGCTCAACCCAGGGTATTAAACTTAACCGCTGGAACAATGGCCATGTGATTGTCGAGATGCTGGACCCGATCAGCACAGAGGCTTACGGTAAAGAGTCAATTCGCCAGCTCGCAACGATGTGTCGCGATGAGATGGAAGCGAAGCTTGAAGCGCTAAATACAGAGGTTGCTCAGCGTAATAAAGCGGAAGGTGTTAAAGCCAACGCTTAAGCCAATCAGCTAAACAAGCATCAAAAAGCAGAAGTGGAAACTTCTGCTTTTTTTGTGCCTAATCAAAGTCATGAAATTCGCTGTGCGCCCTGTAGAGGCGTGTTAGTTAAACTATACAAGTGATATCTACAATGACTTGTTTGATGGCTTATAAGTGGTTGCAGAGCGTATCGAGTCAGCATTGATAAGGTTTGGACAGGACTCTGATTGAGCTGGGATGGTGCCTGGATACGAAAAAGCCGCGTCCAAGGACACGGCTTTCTCAAAATGTGGCTCAGCTAGCCGCCCGCCCCCTGCGGGACTCGATCGGGCCGACGGAATGCCGCCCAGCCATCCGGCTGTGACATATTCACCGTTCACTGAGTTAGAAGGGAATATCAGTTTAGTTCAGAAACGAAAAAGCCGCGTCCTAAGACACGGCTTTCTCTGAAAGTGGCTCCCCCTGCGGGACTCGAACCTGCGACATACGGATTAACAGTCCGCCGTTCTACCAACTGAACTAAGGGGGAATAAATGGTGCCGACTACCGGAGTCGAACTGGTGACCTACTGATTACAAGTCAGTTGCTCTACCTACTGAGCTAAGTCGGCGCCTTGTTATAAGCAGTTACGCTTATGATGTTGAAACAAGATTACGTCTTATCTCTAAATAATGGCTCCCCATGCGGGACTTGTAGCGGCCGGCCAACCGGCTGTGACATATCACCGTTCACGGAGGAACAATAAAGAATGATTCAATATCACTCTTCTTAAAAGTGGCTCCCCCTGCGGGACTCGAACCTGCGACATACGGATTAACAGTCCGCCGTTCTACCAACTGAACTAAGGGGGAACAAAGAATGGTGCCGACTACCGGAATCGAACTGGTGACCTACTGATTACAAGTCAGTTGCTCTACCTACTGAGCTAAGTCGGCACGCTTTATTCTTTAATAAATTGTCTGTGCTAGGCACCAACAATTATATAACTGTGGTGCCCGGAGGCGGAGTCGAACCACCGACACGCGGATTTTCAATCCGCTGCTCTACCAACTGAGCTATCCGGGCGACGGGGTGTATTAAACGAATTTTAGCGCATCAGGTCAACAACAAAATGCAAAAAAAGTCTCGTTTGATGAATAAGTGTACTTAGAGGGTCATTTTTAGTCATTTTGTACCTAAAAGTGCTCAAGGGTCGTTTTGTTGGTAAGGGGTGAAGCCACAAACTAGGTAAGAAAAAGTACATTTTACTTCGCTATGATTTGGGCTTTTTTCTTATATAGATGTGAAATTAATTCCAGTTTGGAGGTGAGGCTTACGCTAGGGATATTTTGCTTCTAAAGCTCACTAGAGATAGAGTCTAGAGGAAAGTACGGTGTTCAGTGAAGGACAGATACGAAAAAGCCGCGTCCTAAGACACGGCTTTCTCTGAAAGTGGCTCAGCTCGCCGCCCGCCCCCTGCGGGACTCGATCGGGCCGACGGTGTGCCACCCAACCATCCGGCTGTGACATATCTACCGTTCACGGAGCTAGAAGGGAGTAAGGATTATCAATCAGATACGAAAAAGCCGCGTCCAAGGACACGGCTTTCTCTGAAAGTGGCTCCCCCTGCGGGACTCGAACCTGCGACATACGGATTAACAGTCCGCCGTTCTACCAACTGAACTAAGGGGGAATTATTTGTGTTAACAACTGGTCTTAATGACCATTATTTGTAAACACCAAATAATGGTGCCTCGAGGCGGAGTCGAACCACCGACACGCGGATTTTCAATCCGCTGCTCTACCAACTGAGCTATCGAGGCAAAAGAATGGTGCCGACTACCGGAATCGAACTGGTGACCTACTGATTACAAGTCAGTTGCTCTACCTACTGAGCTAAGTCGGCACACTATATCTTTTTAATATAGAACAGCTAAAAAGCTATTCATTGTAAAGTGGCTCCCCCTGCGGGACTTGTAACGGGCCGGCCATCCGGCTGTGACATATCACCGTTCACGGAGGAACAATAAAGAATGACTTACTATCACTCTTTTTAAAAGTGGCTCCCCCTGCGGGACTCGAACCTGCGACATACGGATTAACAGTCCGCCGTTCTACCAACTGAACTAAGGGGGAATTATTTGTGATAACAACTGGTCTTAACGACCATTATTTGTAAACACCAAATAATGGTGCCTCGAGGCGGAGTCGAACCACCGACACGCGGATTTTCAATCCGCTGCTCTACCAACTGAGCTATCGAGGCAAAAGAATGGTGCCGACTACCGGAATCGAACTGGTGACCTACTGATTACAAGTCAGTTGCTCTACCTACTGAGCTAAGTCGGCACACTATATCTTTTTAACTAAATTGTCCATGCTGAGCACCAACAATTAATAAACTGTGGTGCCCGGAGGCGGAGTCGAACCACCGACACGCGGATTTTCAATCCGCTGCTCTACCAACTGAGCTATCCGGGCGACGGAGCGCTATTAAACGGATTTTGCTGCTTTGCGTCAACCACTTTTTTCAATAAATCTGAAAAAAGTGTGCTTTTGGATAAAAAAACAGCGGCGTGTGACTAAATGTTTTTACCGGCGTTAAATTCCTTTTTGAAATTTGTCACTTTTTCTAGGTATCTACGCGCTTCTGCATTGGAGTGGTTATTGGTTAATGCCCAATAAACCTGATTGGGTTGCAGAGAGTTGAGTTGTCTCATCGCATTGGAGCGACTGTTGCGGTCAAAGGTGTTCAAAACACCACCAGTACCACCGTTGTAAGCCGAGATCATGCTGTACTCGAGCGATAGTGGGTGCTTAACATCCTTTAGGTAGCGGTTTTTTAATAGATAGAAATAAGCAGTACCGGTATCAATGTTCTTCTCTGGGTCAAATAAATACTCCGGACTTGGGTCGCCGGGCTTCTTTTTCACTAGGTTAAACACATCTCGCCCAGCCGTTTTGGGAACCACCTGCATCAGGCCATAGGCATTAGCCCAACTGACCGCGTATGGGTTAAAGCTGCTTTCCGTCTTGATAATGGCGTAGATCAGGTCTTCCGGTATGTCGTATTTGTTCGAGGCGCGACGAACAATATCAGCATACTTGTAGCTGCGGATCTCAACCTGGTTCTCTACCATCGGGATCTCAACGTAGTGGGCTTTCTTAAAGTCCACCTGCTTGGTTTTCATCTGATTGGCGATCAAGTAATCGGCAAAGCGATTGGCTCGCCAGTTCCACTGGATTGCCTGACCCTCGTGGTCAAGCACCTGACGGTAAAGAAAGGGCTGGCCCTCGAGTTTGATCTCTCGTGATGAGAACAGGTCGACACTCGCGGGATCATCCGGGGTCAGCAGGGTGGTAATGATAGCGTTTTTTAGGTGTTGCTCGGGCTCTTTGGGTGACACCGTCTCGATAATAATTGTGCCGCGGTCAAAGTTGACTTCGGCGCGACTGAGGTAGTTGTCGATGTATTTGACGTAGTTACTCTTACCGGCGTATTTGACCTCATTGCGCCCCCAGCGCTTTTCGATATTGCCGGAAAAGCTCGAAATCAGTACATCGAGTGCGCGGGTGTCTTTTTCAAACTGACCTGGCAGCTCGGCCAAATTGATGGCAAAGCGATTGGTTGGCTCGTAGTTAACCTCATACAGGCTCTCGATAAACTCACGACTACAGCCAGCCGATAACAGGGCAAGCAGGAAAACAGCGGTCTTTTTCATAGCTCTCTAAACAACAATGACATCAGTCTTGCAACATGATGTCATTGAAAACAATCAATTTAAATTGATTTATTCCGATGGCGGGGTGTAACCCTCAATATGCACGTCCTTACCCTCAAACAAGAAGTTGACCATCTCAGTCTCGAGCAGTTTACGATGTTCAGGATCCATCATGTTGAGTTTTTTTTCGTTGATTAGCATGGTCTGCTTGCTCTGCCACTCGCCCCACGCTTGCTTGGAAATGTTGTCAAAGATGCGCTTTCCAAGCTCTCCTGGATAGAGTTGAAAGTCCATTCCTTCCAGTTCTTGCTTTAGTCGAGCACAAAAAACAGTGCGGCTCATAGTGACTCCTTGTTAGTCAGTTCATATGGCAGGCTCTCAAGTAACTGCTTTACTGGCGCGGCCAAACCAATTTGTGGTGGTTGAGATAAGTTATACCAAAGACCAAGCTCGGCTTCCATGATCATACTCGGTGGCTGGTCGATCTCTATCAACACAGGGGTAATATCGAGGTGATAATGGCTAAACGTGTGGCGAAAGGCGATCAAGGTTTGTTGCGAGACAATCTGTTTTGATCTTACCGCTAGGCGATCAAGGGTTGTCTCTGTCTCAGCTGTCTCTGATTGAGGGAAGCAAAACAGCCCGCCCCAAATACCACTTTGTGGGCGCTGCTCTAGCCAGACTTGGTTTTTATAATGGATCATCACAAACCAAGTCTGTTTGACGGGCTTGTCTTTTTTCGGTTTTTTGCCTGGATAATCCAGTGGGCTGCCCTGAGCGTTGGCCTTACATAAATTTGCAATCGGACACAGGCCGCATTTTGGTTTTGAGCGGGTGCAAACCATTGCCCCCATGTCCATCATGGCTTGGTTGTACTTATCCACTTCAACGTCTGGAGTATGTGCTTGTGCTTTTTGCCACAACGCATTCTCAACACTCTTTTTTCCTGGCCAGCCATCGATGGCAAAAGCGCGGGCGAGGGTGCGTTTGACATTACCATCTAGGATCGCATGTGGCTGTTGATACACTGAGGACAGGATGGCCGCTGCGGTTGAGCGACCAATTCCGGGGAGCGCGTTGAGTTGTTCGATTCGAGTGGGAAACTCGCCATTGTATTCACTGGCGACAATCTGCGCTGCCTTGTGCAGGTTGCGCGCTCTAGCGTAGTAGCCAAGACCCGTCCATAGGTGTAAAACCTCATCTTGTTCAGCATTGGCGAGAGCCGTTACGGTTGGAAAGCGCTCTAAAAAGCGCTCAAAGTATGGGATCACGGTTGCCACTTGGGTTTGTTGCAACATGATCTCCGAGAGCCAGACACGGTAAGCGGTTTTATTTTGCTGCCAAGGCAGGTGTTTTCGGCCAAACTGTTCGTACCAGGTCAGTATGGCCCTTGCAAATGGGGTCACGAGATCAAGCCCTAAGAAATAAGTCTATAATTAGCGCAAAATTGAATCATGTTGAGCGGAAGAAGTAAATCGGACATTTTTTGTGGTTTATCGAGCGATATCCATATCGATTGGGTCGATATTACTTGCACCCTTGGCAATTCTTTGGATAATCACAATCCCTTTGATTTGAGCGCATTTTGAACAGGCAAAAACCATGAGTGAAGTGACCACTAACGAATACAATGAAGATGGCAAACTGATCCGCAAAGTACGTAGCTTTGTGCGTCGTGAGGGCCGTCTAACCAAGGGCCAAGAGTCAGCAATGAACGAGTGCTGGCCAACAATGGGTATCGATTACCAAGAGCAACTGCTTGATTGGACAGAGGTGTTCGGTAATGACAACCCAGTTGTGCTTGAGATTGGCTTTGGTATGGGTGCGTCACTAGTAGAGATGGCAAAGAATGCGCCAGAGAAGAACTTTATCGGTATCGAGGTTCACCGCCCTGGTGTCGGTGCCTGTTTGGCGGATGCGCGCGATGCGGGTATCACCAACCTGCGCGTGATGTGTCACGATGCGGTAGAGGTGTTTGCCAATATGATCCCTGATGGTAGCCTAAGTACTCTACAGTTGTTCTTTCCTGACCCATGGCATAAAAAGCGTCACCACAAGCGCCGTATCGTGCAGCTTGATTTTGCCGAGATGGTGCGCCAAAAGTTGATCCCAGAGCAGGGTATCTTCCACATGGCAACTGACTGGGAAAACTACGCCGAGCACATGATTGAGATCATGAATCAAGCGCCGGGCTACGCCAACATTGCCATTGATGGCGACTTTATCCCGCGTCCAGACGAGCGTCCGCTAACCAAGTTTGAGGCTCGTGGTCACCGCCTAGGTCACGGCGTGTGGGATATCAAGTTTAAGCGCACGGCGTAAGGAAGCAGTCTATGGCGTTGTACGCGATCTTGGCCAACCCTGGCCATAACCGTATCTACTTTGACACTGCGCTTGAAATTGCATGCTCTGAGCTTCAGGCGATGCTTGAGGCTGAGGGTGTCGAGCTGTTCTGTATTGAAGAGCGTGAGACTGGGTTACCAGCCGCGATTGTTTTCTCTTGTGACCAGGCGCTGAGCGCCGCTCAAATGCAGAAAATTGCGGCTTCGTCGATCTACTACGCCCTGTTTGAGGTGGTAGAGAATGGGCTGCTCAAGCCTTTGACGCCACCGGCTTACAACACCTTCCCTGAGAGCATGAGCCAGATCTTGCGTTACACCGGTAAGACCAATGAGCAGTTCACTCGCTTGATGGTCAACCTTGGTGTCAGTGCAGCGAAGACAGATAGCGAGAGCATCACCCTGATGGATCCTATGTGTGGTAAAGGCACTACCTTATATGAAGGTCTGATCCAGGGCATGAATGTGGTTGGGGTCGAGATCAACGCCAAATGGGTGCAAGAGATCCAGACCTTTATCGTTAAGTTTATGAAAAATGGTCGCTTTAAACATAAGGCGGGCAAAGATAAACGCAGCCATGAAGGTAAAAAGGTCGCCGATGGCTTTATCCTTGATGCCGCGGCAAGCAAAGAGGCGTTTAGCGCTGGTCAAAGCCAGTCGATGAAGCTCTATGCTGCTGATACCCGCCAAGCTGATCTTGTCGTGCGTAAGAGCTCTGTCGATGTGATGGTTTCAGACTTGCCGTACGGCGTACAGCATGGCAGCAAGAATGCCAAAGACAGTAAGCTTAACCGCAGCCCGAATGAGTTGTTGGCTGAAGCACTGCCGGCGTGGAAGAAGGTGCTGAAGAAAAATGGTGCGGTCGTGCTATCTTTTAATGAGTTTACGCTTAAGTGGCGCGATCTCGCTGAGCTGTTTGAATCACAAGGCTGGAAAGTCATGGATGAGGCGCCATACACAGGTTATCTGCACCGTGTTGACCAGTCGATAAACCGAAATATTATTGTGGCGGTAAAGCCGTAAGTTTCGTTTTTATCCCTTTTGAAGAGTCAGCCTATTGCTGGCTCTTTTTCGTTTTGAATGGAAGAAAAATGCCTACACAAGCAATCCTCGACTCTGTGATCGATGAAGTAAAGCCCTTGATAGGTCAAGGTAAGGTCGCAGACTATATTCCGGCACTGGCTAAGGTGCCCGCTAGCAAGCTAGGCATCGCCGTATTTACCAATCAGGGCGAGCTTCTGACTGCAGGTGATGCTCATGAGGGGTTCTCAATCCAATCAATCTCTAAGGCACTAAGCCTGACGCTGGCTCTTGAGATGTATACGCCCGATGAGATCTGGTTACGAGTGGGCAAAGAGCCGTCAGGGCAAGCATTTAACTCACTGATCCAGCTAGAGATGGAGCAGGGGATTCCGCGTAATCCGTTTATCAATGCGGGGGCGATTGTGGTGGCGGATCTATTGCAATCCCGTTTATCCGCACCACGTCAAAGGCTGCTAGAGTTCGTCCGTCAATTGTCTGGTGATAGCCATATCATCTATGACAAGATCGTGGCTGCCTCAGAGATGCTCCACAGTGATCGTAACGCAGCAATCGCTTACTTGATGCGATCGTTTGGCAACTTCGATAACGAGGTGATCCCGGTACTGAATAATTACTTTCACGCCTGCTCAATCAAGATGAGTTGCGCCGATCTGGCCAAGACTTTTAGCTACCTCGCCAATAAAGGGGTATCCGTGCTCACCCAAGAGCCAGTGATCTCCCCAACCCAAACCAAACAGCTCAACGCGCTTTTGGCCACCTGTGGCCTTTATGATGGCGCGGGTGAGTTCGCTTATCGGGTCGGCATGCCAGGCAAATCAGGCGTAGGCGGCGGCATCATCGCCATCGTCCCAGGCGAGATGACGATCGCCGTCTGGTCGCCAGAGCTGGATAAGTCAGGCAATTCGCTAGCAGGGACTCGAGCGTTGGAGTTACTCTCAGAGCGGATAGGGCGATCGATTTTTTAGGTGCGAGGTGCGAGTTTCACTTCGTTCCGAGGCGCGAGGAGGTCATCGCGTGCACTAAACTCCTCGCTCCTCGTAGGGCAACGCCCGTTCCCGAACCCCGCCCCCTAAAAAAGAGTCGAGAGGCGAGATCGTTTCACTGCGAGTACGCTGCGCTCGAGGTGGTGAAAAACCAGACAGTTGTGACTAAGGCAGGGCTTTTTCTCGCTTCTCGTCTCTCGATTCTCGCCTCTATTCCTCTCCCATAAAAGCTTCCAACAAATCATTCAAAAACAGTTTCCCCTTGTCGGTGATCTGCCAGTGAGTGTCGGTTTCGTTTAGGTAGCCGAGGTTGATGGCCCAGTTGATGGTGTCTTCGATGGCGGTGAGGTCTAGGCCGGTGGTATCAATGAAGTCCTGTTTTGGGCAGGGCTCCATTAGCCTAAAGCGGTTCATAAAGAACTCGAATGGGCGATCCTCATTGGCGACTAGTTGCTCGTCACTCAAGTACGGCTTGGTGAGGTTTTGGTAGGCGCTTAGGTAACCGCGGGGGTGCTTAACCTTAGTGGTGCGCACGATACGGCCATCGCTGAAACTCAGCTTGCCTGCGGCGCCGCAGCCAATGCCAAGGTAGTCGCCAAATCGCCAGTAGTTGAGATTGTGCTGACACTGATAACCGGGCTTGCTATAGCCAGAAATCTCATACTGCACGTAGCCTGCTTTTTTCAGCTTCTTATGGCCAAGCTCGAAGATATCCCATAGGTCATCATCGTCAGGCAACTCTGGGGTACGGTAGTAGAACATGGTATTGGGCTCTATGGTGAGCTGATACCAAGACAAGTGCGGCGGTGCCAGCTCAATGGCCTGCTCAAGGTCACTCAGTGCCTGTTCAACGCTTTGATCGGGCAGGCCATGCATCAAGTCGAGGTTGAAGCTATTAAGCCCAATCTCGTGGGCAAGCTTGGCGGCATTGATTGCCTCATCCTGGCCATGAATGCGCCCTAAATCAGTCAACTTCTGCTGCTCAAAGCTCTGCACACCGATAGAAATGCGCGTGATCCCTGCCTGGCGATAGCCAGCAAAACGCTCAGCCTCAACCGTACCTGGGTTTGCCTCCATAGTGATTTCAATATCAGGCTTAAAAGCGATACGCTGCTCGATACCGTCGAGCAGGGTTTTGATTCCTTGCGGTGAGATTAGGCTTGGCGTGCCACCGCCGATGAAGATCGAGTGTAGCGGGCGCGGCGCTTGAGCGAGCTGATATTTGTCGATATCACGATCAAGGTCTTCAAGCAGAGCCTGAATATACTCATTCTCCGGGATCTCTCCCTTAAGAGCGTGAGAGTTAAAGTCACAATAAGGACACTTTTGCACGCACCAAGGAATATGGGCATACAAACTCAGCGCTGGGGGAACTAACTGGCTCATATCGGGTTACTTAGACAGCTGAGCAAACAGCGACTTGAGTGCCTTGCCGCGGTGAGAGAGCTGCTTTTTGCGAACTGGCTCAAGCTGCGCTGACGCGCAGTTATCTTCTGGTACAAAGAACACTGGGTCATAGCCAAATCCGTTCTCACCCTCAGCCTTCTCTAGGATGCGGCCTTCCCACTTGCCGTGGCAGACGATAGGGATTGGATCGTGCTCATGCTTCATCAGCACCAATACACAGTGAAAGCGCGCCGTGCGCTGCTCTTCTGGCACACCTTGCATGGCCTCGAGTAATTTGTTCAGGTTGTCCTCGTCAGAGGCGCCCTCTCCGGCATAACGTGCTGAGTAGATACCTGGAGCACCCTTAAGAAAATCAACCTCAAGACCTGAGTCATCGGCGATGGCAGCAAGACCGGTCTCTTTGGCGGCATGACGCGCCTTGATAATCGCATTCTCGATAAAGGTGGTGCCTGTTTCAGCAACCTCAGAGATGTTGAACTCACTTTGGGCAACAACCTCAAAACCAAAGTCTGCTAAAAGGTCAGCCATCTCACGAACCTTGCCCTGATTACCGGTTGCTAATACGATTTTCTTCATTGTTTGCTCTTACTGTGATTAGTTATCGACATAAAATTTTTGCGTAAAGGTCAGCCGACCTGAGCCTTTACTGCCACTATCAACATCAATATTGAAGGTGAGGGTTTCCTCATTGGTGATAGTGAACTCCGCCAGATAGTATATCGCATCTCCCTCACGAACTTCTCGAAAAGTCAGAGTGCGGCTATTACCAATAAGGTTTTTACTGCTACCCGATAGTTGAGCCGTGGTGGCCGGTTTGCCGAGTGAGCCTTTATCGAGAACGCTGATATTGA
Source organism: Vibrio sabulosilitoris (assembly GCF_055391395.1). Lineage (NCBI taxonomy): Bacteria > Pseudomonadati > Pseudomonadota > Gammaproteobacteria > Vibrionales > Vibrionaceae > Vibrio > Vibrio sabulosilitoris. Next base: position 51,899 of record NZ_AP029599.1, on the reverse strand, counting down.
GAATAGCCGAGTAGCCATTACGTTTCAGGTCATAACTACGAGCGATAGCCGGAGTCAAAAAGGTGGAGTTAAACGCAGAGTAGTGCACCTCAACGTCCTTAAAGGTTTTAAATTGCCCAGCCCAAGTCGGCATCGCAAATAGAGCGCTAAGGCATAGGAGTAATGCATATTTCATAGGGTGTCCTTACTTTTGCGTAGTCCTTTTGATTATACTAAAAAAAGGTTCGAGGAGCGGGGGCGGGCAAGGCCCTACGAGGAGCGAGGAGTTTGAAGCGCGTGTCAGAATCCTCGCACCTCGGAACGAAGTGTAACCCGCCCCTCGCCCCTAAATAGCGAAGCCATCACAGGATGGCTTCAATTTCTTTCGGTAACTGACGAGGGGAGGATACTCGGACTTGTTTGTGGCGTCCTAGCTCACCCTTCTCAATCTGGATCGCCCCTTTAGCGACCTTGAAAGACTTCGCAAGGTATCTGGTCAAGTGGCTGTTTGCCTTGCCATCGACCGGCGGGGCGGTGATAGCAATTTTTAGCTCGTCGCCATGCACGCCCATCAGGGCATCACGGCTTGCTTTAGGCTGGATGTAGAGCCTGAGGACTAGGTCATCACTATCCAGCCTGGCTGGTTTTTGCATTAGAGTCTAAACCAGATAGGACCAATGATGTCGCCCATCAGGAAATTGGCGAACTGAAGACCAATAAACAGCACGAGTACACTAAAATCAAAACCACCCATAGCTGGGATAAAGCGGCGGATTGGCGCTAGCATTGGCTCAGTCAATTGATGGAAGACGTACTCGATTGGGCTACGACCTTGGCTGACCCAGCTTAGGATTGCGCGGATTAGCAATACCCAGAATAGAAGACCACCGGCTGCTTTAACCAGTGACAGGAAGCCAAGGTATAGATAATCAAGGCTAAAGCCAGCTGCCCCTTTTGAGGTCAAGAATACCAGAGCAACGAACTTCAGCACACACAGGACGTAGGCAAACAGCAAGGTTGCCAGATCGAGGCTGCCAATCGATGGGATCACTCGACGCAGTGGCCCAACGACCGGTTGTGTCGCCTTGACAATAAACTGAGAAAACGGATTGTAGAAATCTGCTCGCGCCGCCTGTAGCCAGATGCGCAGGATCACGACCATGATGTAGAGGTCAAAAAGCGTAGAAATTAAAAAACTCATTGAGTTCATAGTTAGCCCTTAAAGCGGTATTAAATTAGTGATTCCATCTCTTGTGCGCGAGCAACAGCTGCGCGCATTGCTTTAGATACAATATCTGAAAGCTGATGCTGATTAAAGGTGCGTAGCGCCTCGGCAGTGGTGCCGCCTTTTGAGGTGACCTGCTCGCGCAAAGTGGCCAGCTCAAGCTCTGGCTTGGCGACAACCAGCTTGGCTGCGCCGAGTGCAGATTGCTGAACCAGCAGGCGAGCAGTTGATTTATCAAACCCTTGTGCGATAGCCTCTTGCTCCATCGCTTCCATGAACAGGAAGAAGTAGGCCGGAGAGCTGCCTGCCGCGGCGATAATGTTATTGATCCCCGACTCTTGCTCGACCCAGCACACCTCTCCAACGGCGCGCATCAGTTGCTCGGCAAAGTCTTTATCCGCAGTCTCCACGCTCTGCGGAGCATAAAGACCGCTCATGCCTTCACCGACTAAAGAAGGAGTGTTTGGCATTACGCGCACAAGGTTAAGCTTGCTGCCGAGCATCTCTTCAAGGCGCTGACAGTGAATGCCCGCGGCAATCGAGATCACTAGCTTTTGGCTAAAGTCGACCTGTTGCAGTCCTTCGCCGACCAGCGCCATCATTTGTGGTTTAACCGCGAGCACGACCACGTCGGCTTGCTGCGCTGCTAGCTCATTATCAACGCTGGTGACAACGCCATACTGCTGCGCAATCGCTTCACGCGTTGCCTGGCTAGGCGCCGTCGCGGTGATCTGTGAAGCCGGGTAGCCACTTGAGACTAGGCCGGCAATAATTGAGCGCGTCATATTGCCCGCGCCAATAAAGGCAATTTTCTTGTGTTGCATAAGCTTCTCTAGTTTTTATTTGCGTAATCGCGAGCGCCAAAGATGGCGGTACCGATACGGACCATGGTACTGCCAGCCTCAATTGCCGCTTGCATATCGCCACTCATGCCCATCGACAGGGTATCGATATTGGCATAGTCGGCTGCTAATTGGTTGTTTAACTCCGCAAGCTGTGAAAATGCGCTTAGCTGGGATTGATAATCTGTAACATTGGCTGGGATTGACATCAGCCCGCGTAGCTCAAGGTTCGGTAGTGTGGCAATCAGTTTGGCAAGCTTTGCCACTTGCTCTGGCTCAAGGCCAGATTTAGACGCCTCACCGCTGGTGTTCACTTGCAGCAGCACTTTGAGTGGCGGCAGGTGCTCTGGACGTTGATCGTTAAGTCTTTGCGCGGTTTTAGCGCGATCAATAGTGTGTACCCAGGCAAAGTGCTCGGCAACATGGCGGGTTTTATTCGACTGAATTGGGCCGATAAAGTGCCACTCGATATCCAGCTGTGGGTGATGCTGGCTAAAGTACTGAACCTTATCGACCCCTTCCTGAACATAGTTTTCGCCAAACAGGCGCTGGCCAGCCAGTGCGGCTTCGAGGATCGCTTGGTTAGGTTTGGTCTTGCTGACCGCCAACAATTGGACAGAGTCTCGAGTGCGTCCACAGTTTTTCTCTGCAGAGCGGATTTGTGAGGTGATAAGCTCAATATTGTTCTGAATACTACTCATAGTCTTAGAGGCCAAGGAAATTATATGAATATCGCTGAGTTACTGGAATTTAGTGTAAAGCATAATGCCTCAGATCTACACCTTTCTGCAGGGGTTACGCCGATGGTTCGTATAGATGGCGAGATGCGCAGTCTGGAATTACCGGCTTTGACTCACGCCAATGTGCATCGATTGCTGTTTGAAGTCATGCATCAAGAGCTGCAAGAGGAGTTTGAGCGGCATCGGGAAGTCGACTTTTCTTGCCAGCTGACGGACATCGGGCGCTTTCGAGTGAATGCCTTTCATCAGTTGCGAGGCTGTGCTGCGGTATTTAGAACTATTCCAACCGAGATCCCATCACTTGAGCAATTAGGGGCGCCGCCCGTTATTGAGCGCATCACCAAGCTAAATAAAGGGCTAGTGCTGGTCACAGGGCCGACAGGCTCGGGCAAGTCCACCACGCTGGCGGCGATGGTTGATTATATCAATCGCCATTACAGTAAGCATATCCTCACCATTGAGGATCCAATTGAGTTTATTCATCACAGTCAGCGCAGTTTGATCAACCAGCGAGAGGTACATAGAGATACCGATAGTTTTAGCCGTGCACTGCGCAGTGGGCTGCGAGAAGATCCAGACGTGATCTTAGTCGGTGAGTTGCGCGATCATGAAACCATCGCTCTGGCATTAACGGCGGCCGAAACAGGGCATTTGGTGTTTGCAACCCTACATACCAGCTCAGCGGCCAAAGCGATTGATCGGATCATTGATGTATTTGCGGGTAGTGAGCAAAACCGAGTGCGTTCGATGCTCTCCGAGTCTCTGCAGGCTGTGATTGCGCAGAAGTTACTCAAAAGGGTGGCTGGGGGCCGGGTAGCGTGTCATGAAATTATGCTGGCGACACCAGCGATTCGTAATTTGATCCGTGAGGATAAGGTGTCGCAGATGCTATCAATTATCCAGATGGGTGCGGCGAAAGGGATGCAAACTATGGAGCAGTCTGCTCATCAGCTACTCGCCCAAGCAGTGATAAGTGCAGATGAGCAAACGAGGTCGCTTGGGGATATAGATGCAACAGCTAGTGGGTATTAGCCCCACTGCGCCTCAAACCAGCTCTCTAGGATCACGACAGCAGATTGGCAGTCGATATTGCCTTTCTCGAGTGCTTTATAGCCCCCCATACTGAACAGTTCCGCGCGAGCTTCTGCGGTCGACAAGCGTTCATCATGCAGCTCAACAGGCAGGCCAAAACGCCCATGCAGGCGGTTAGCAAACTTTTTCGCTCGCGGCGTGATGGTTTCAAGGTCACGGCCGTGCAGGTCCGTCGGCAGTCCAACGACCAAAAGGTTTGGCTGCCACTCTTTGATCAAGCGTTCAATGTCGTCCCAGTTGGGAATACCATCGTTGGCCTTGAAGGCGCGAAGTGGTGATGCGGTGCCGGTGATCTCCTGACCAATAGCACTGCCAATACTTTTGGTGCCAAAATCAAAGGCCATAATCGTGCGAGACATACAGTTTTGGATTCCTATTTACTACTTTGTGACTGACGCTGTGTCAGCTTGGTTAGGTGATTTAAGCGTGACCGGAAAGGCTTGAGAGTTGCGCCGGGTCGATACCTAGCTTCTCTACGGCCTTGCGCCATTTTTCATCATTGGGGGTATCGAAGATCAAGCTGGCGTCCGCCTCGATCGTCAGCCATGAGTTCTCCGCTAATTCACTCTCCAGCTGACCGGCTGTCCAGCCTGAGTAACCGAGTGTGACCAGGTAGTTACTTGGCTCAGCTTCAGTGCCTAGCACAGAGAGAATATCGCGTGAGGTGGTGACAGTCAGGTCATCGGTCATCTGGATACTCGACTCGTAGTAATCTTTGGGTTTGTGCAACACAAACCCACGATCCTCTGCCACTGGCCCACCGTTAAGGACGGGTTGCTGGAGACTCTCGGTGACGACGCGCTCTTGACCTGAGGTAATTTCGGCTTGTTCGAGGATATTGCCCACAGTGACACTGATTGGGGCGTTGATAATCAGTCCCATCGCCCCCTCTTCATTATGCTCACAGATATAGACCACACTGTTTTTGAAGTAGGGGTCTTGCATTCCGGGCATAGCGACTAAAAAGTGGTTGGTTAAATTCATAACGACTCCAATCGTTTTGACTCACTCGACAACACTTGCAGCGTTGCCGAGTGGGTATCACTCAGGCTCAATCTAAGTGGCTTGAGTTACTTAGATTGAACTCGACGCTCAATCGCATCCATTAGTTTGCCCGTGATGGAGATATCAAAGGCGGCTTCGATCTCACGAATACAGGTTGGGCTGGTGACGTTAATTTCAGTCAGCTTGTCACCAATCACATCAAGGCCAACGAAAATCAGGCCCTTGTCTTTAAGCGTTGGTGCGACTGTTTGAGCAATCTTAAGGTCAGTCTCACTTAGTGGGCGAGCTTCGCCACGACCACCAGCCGCTAGGTTGCCACGGGTCTCCCCTTTAGCTGGAATGCGTGCTAGGCAGTAAGGCATCGGTTCACCATCAACGACTAAAATACGCTTGTCACCATTGCTGATATCTGGAACAAAGGTTTGCGCCATGGCGTAGTTTTGACCATGATTGGTTAAAGTTTCGATGATCACCGAGACATTGGGATCATTTTCTTTAACACGGAAGATCGAGGCTCCACCCATACCGTCAAGAGGTTTCAAGATCACATCGCCGTGCTCTTCTCGAAACGCTTTGAGCTTCTCCGCTTTGCGCGTCACGATCGTGGTTGGTGTTAGCTCGGGGAACCATGCGGTGAATAGCTTTTCGTTACAGTCACGCAGGCTTTGTGGCTTATTGACGATCAGCGCGCCTTGATCCTCAGCGCGCTCAAGGATGTAAGTGGCATAGATGTACTCGGTATCAAACGGAGGATCTTTGCGCATCAGGACCACGTCAAGCTCAGCCAGCTCAATGGTCTGCTCGGATTTAAACTCATACCAACCGTTAGGATCTTCTTTCAGCTCAACGACCTTGGTGTCAGCGATCGCCACACCTTGATCAAGGTGAAGATCGCTCATTTCCATGTAGTGGATCTCATAGCCACGACGCTGCGCTTCCAGCATCATGGCAAAGCTAGAGTCTTTCTTAATATTGATGGATGAAATTGGGTCCATCACAATGCCGAGCTTGATCATTCTTCTCTCCATTTAGCCAAGATCGCCAAAGCGAACTTGTAGGGCTGTAATTGCTGTTAGGGCGGCGGTTTCCGTTCTTAGTACTCGTGGCCCTAGCAGGGTTTCTTCAAAATTATAATTATGGGTCATATCGATCTCTTCACCGGTAAGCCCACCCTCAGGTCCAATCAATAGACGGACCTTCTCAACTGGGGTTGGCAGGGTGTTGATCGAATACTTGGCGCGTGGGTGTAGATTTAATTTAAGACCATCAAAGTCCTCATTACACCATGCCTCAAGCTGCATTATTGGGCGAATCTCAGGAACGCGATTTCTACCGCACTGCTCACAAGCTGCGATGGCGATCTTCTGCCATTGGGCTAGCTTCTTCTCAAATCGCTTTTGATCTAGCTTGACGCCGCAGCGCTCAGATAGCAGAGGGGTGATGGTATTCACCCCAAGCTCAACCGATTTTTGAATAGTGAACTCCATTTTGTCACCGCGTGAGATCACCTGGCCAAGGTGCAGATCCAGTGGCGACTCAATATCCACCTCATTGCGCGCGGTTACGTTGACGCTAACCAGTTTCTTGCTGATCGCAGAGATGGTCGCTGGGAACTCGGCACCACTGTTGTCAAACAGCAGCACTTCTTGACCCTCTTTCATGCGCAGTACGCGGCCGATGTGTCCACTGGCGTCTTCACTGAGGTTAAGCTCACCAAGGGCATGAATGGTCTGTGGGTGGAATAGTCGAGGTACGCGCATAAAGCAGAGTCCAAATTAAAAGCTTATCGAATTCTAATCATTCTAACATGGTTGCTCATCGCCTGAAAAACAAGGGCTTGTGGCGCTTTCGATTTAAGAAAGCTGCTTGCCAGTATGCTGTAGGGTCTCTTGGCAGCGCCCACAGCGGTAGAGTGCTTGATTACGCTGAACTTTATTATGTCGACGGATGCTAAGAGCATGCTGGCTGCAGCAGCACTGATACTCAAAGGTTTTGCCTTGAACTGAGGCAACATCAAACGAGTGAGTGGTTTTAGGCACAAGCCCAAACACCTGTGACATGACCATTTGCCACTGTTTACCGTGCGGTCTGATGCGACCAAATAAGCGGTAGCAGAGCAGGTGCGCCAGCTCATGTGGGATTACCTCATCGATGTAGGCTTGCGGGTTTTCAGCAAACAAAATCGGATTAAGACGGATCTCCCACAGCTGCAAGTAGGCTTTGCCCGCTGCCTTACCGCGCAGTTGGTAGCTGAGTTTTGGCGCTGGAAAGGTGCGTTTAAAATAGCGCTGCGCTTGTTCTAGACAATGCGCCAGTTGGGTGCTGGCTTGCTGGAGTAGGTGTTGGTCTAACAAAATAAAAGCCTCGAGTGAACTCGAGGCTAGGATACACATATTTGACCAAGAGCCAAGCTCTGGCTAGTCATGGTGTTTCTTTTTAATTGTAGCGTGGTAGCCGTGCCAGGTGCTGTAGCCGAGGATAGGCATGGTAAATAACATACCGATGCCGTAGGTCGCAAAGCCGAGTAGTATCCCACCACCGATGATCCCTGCCCAAACCACCATCGCGCCAATATTGTTGCGTACCGCGTTTACGCTAGTAAACACCGCCGTCATCATATCCACGCGGCGCTCCATCATCAGCGGGATAGAGAAGGCTGAGATGCTAAACACCACCGCTGCCAATATCGCGCCAACTACCGAGCCGATAATTAGAAACGGCAAGAAATCACTCAATGGCGCTCCCTGAACTGATGGATAGAGGGCATGCAGTAGTGCGGCGATACGCATCCAAAAGATCATCGCCACAGCCAAAAGGACCGCGAATGCCCACTGCGATGATGAGTTGCGTCCAATCGCTTTCATTGAGTGCATCAGGCTAGCACGGCGGCCTTTTTCACGCTGCCAACTGGCGTCGTATAGACCCAGTGCTAAGAAAGGCCCTATCAACATATAGACGATAAGACTAGGTAGGATAACCAAATGGGTTCCCTGAGCTTGAACTAGCATAACGATGCCGATAGCCGCCGCCATAAAGCACAGGCCGTAAAAGACGCTGATGATCGGCATGCGAATAAAGTCATTAAGGCCTAGCGCCAACCAGTGAAATGGCGCAGAGGTTGATAGTTGATTACACGGTATGGTGCGCGCGTACTCTTGGTCAGACGGCTTGTTCTTACTGTCAAAGTCTGACGATTGATATGTACGAGGCATGCTTCCTCCTTGATGCGTTTACCCTAACGATATAGTTATCTAACTAGGTGCTGGGGCCAAACATGGCACCCAATGCAACCGATATCCTGTATACGGTGCATAGCGGCACAAAGGACAACAAACCATCATGTCGATGCAGAGACCGCGCCACACGCTATACCATTAGTGGTGGTAGGTGTTTACGTACGCAGTGATATAACTATTGATGTGGATTAGGAAAAATTCAAATCTAACTCACAAAAACTTCATGGGTGAAGTTTCAGAGGCGAGAATCGAGAGGCGAGAAGCGAGGAAAAGACGACGAGCTAGTCGCTCGTTTTTGATTAGAAGTTTACCGCAGAGTGAAAGGCAAATTAATGGTGAGCAATAGTGCATTCATAAGAATTGCGAGAGAGTTGAATGAAGCGCGGTGCGTCCACGATCACATCTCGCCTCTCGCAGCAACGCGATCCCGCCTCTCGCCTCTTCCGCCAGGAAAAAAAGCCCCAGCATAGGCTGAGGCTTTTTTATAGTTGCTTGGGCTTTTTTATTTAATGCCAGCAAACTCGCGTAGCATTGCTGCCTTGTCAGTTGCTTCCCATGGGAACTCTTCGCGGCCGAAGTGACCGTATGCTGCGGTCTTCTTGTAGATTGGCTGAAGAAGGTTCAGCATCTCTTGTAGGCCGTATGGGCGTAGGTCGAAGTTTTGGCGTACTGCTTCGATGATGATCTCGTGTGGTACTTTTTCAGTGCCGAACGTCTCAACCATGATTGAAGTAGGATCTGCAACACCGATAGCGTAAGACAGCTGGATCTCACAGCGGTCAGCCATGCCTGCTGCAACAATGTTTTTCGCTACGTAGCGTGCTGCGTATGCTGCAGAGCGGTCAACTTTTGATGGATCTTTACCAGAGAAAGCACCACCACCGTGACGCGCTGCACCACCGTAAGTATCAACAATGATCTTACGACCAGTTAGACCACAGTCACCCATAGGACCGCCGATTACAAAACGACCGGTTGGGTTAATAAAGAAGTTGGTCTCTTTGTTGATCCACTCAGAAGGTAGTACTGGCTTGATGATCTCTTCCATTACTGCTTCACGCAGATCCGGCGTTGAGATTGAATCACAGTGTTGAGTCGATAGAACGACTGCATCGATACCGACGATTTTGCCTTGGTCGTACTGGAAGGTTACCTGAGACTTCGCGTCTGGACGTAGCCAAGGTAGGGTGCCGTTCTTACGTACTTCCGCTTGCTTTTGCACTAGGCGGTGTGAGTAAGTGATTGGTGCTGGCATTAGGATGTCAGTTTCGTTGGTCGCGTAACCAAACATGATGCCCTGGTCGCCCGCGCCTTGCTCTTTAGGGTCTGACTTATCAACACCTTGGTTGATATCTGGCGACTGCTTACCGATGGTGTTTAGAACCGCACACGAGTCTGCGTCAAAGCCCATATCAGAGTGAACATAGCCAATCTCACGCACGGTTTCACGCGTCAGTTCTTCGATATCAACCCATGCAGATGTCGTGATCTCACCACCAACCATAACCATGCCGGTTTTTACGTAAGTTTCACAAGCAACACGTGCTTTCGGATCTTGTTCAAGAATTGCGTCTAGAACGGCATCTGAAATTTGGTCTGCAATTTTATCTGGGTGACCTTCTGAAACTGACTCAGAAGTGAATAGGTGCTTAGCCATGAGAGCTCCACTTTTAGCGATCGATTATAGCCGTACCTCACTGCCCAATTTGGCATCGCGGCTATCAAGGAAATTCATTTTGTAGGTGTTTCTACATCTAGACGTCTATTCTAGTTTTCAACATCTGAATTACAAGTGATTTTTGACATTAATTCCAGTTAATCGTTTGCGTAAATTGCCACAAAAAGTAGGGGTATTAACTGGGGCTGGACTCAAATTAGGTAAGTAAACGTTTGCAGAGTCAGGTGCCCTCTGCGACAATACCCCGCGCTGCAATGCAGCTTGGTAAACTCTTTCTCTTTTGCACATGCACTCAGGAGCAGTAATGTCGTCTCGTAAACATCTAGCCAATGCAATCCGTGCCCTAAGCATGGATGGTGTTCAACAAGCAAACTCTGGCCACCCAGGCGCGCCTATGGGTATGGCTGATATCGCTGAAGTTCTTTGGCGTTCTCACCTAAACCACAACCCAGCGAACCCAGAGTGGGCAAACCGCGACCGCTTTATTCTTTCAAATGGTCACGGCTCAATGCTGATCTACTCTCTACTGCACCTAAGCGGCTACGAGCTATCGATTGACGATCTGAAAAACTTCCGTCAACTGCACTCAAAAACTCCGGGTCACCCAGAGTATGGCTATGCACCAGGCGTTGAAACGACAACCGGTCCTCTAGGTCAAGGCATCACCAATGGTGTGGGCATGGCGATCGCTGAAAAAGCGCTGGCGGCTCAGTTCAACAAAGAAGGCCACGATATCGTTGACCACTTCACTTATGTCTTCATGGGTGATGGCTGTCTGATGGAAGGCATCTCGCACGAAGCCTGCTCACTGGCGGGTACGCTGGGTCTTGGTAAGCTGATTGCATTCTGGGATGACAACGGTATCTCTATCGATGGCGAAGTTGAAGGCTGGTTCTCTGACGACACACCTAAGCGTTTTGAGTCTTACGGCTGGCACGTAATCCCAGCGGTTGATGGCCACGATCCTGAAGCGATCAACGCGGCTATCGAAGCGGCGAAGGCTGACCCACGTCCAACTATTATCTGTACTAAGACCATCATTGGTTTCGGTTCGCCTAACAAGTCTGGCTCACATGACTGTCACGGTGCACCACTAGGCCACGAAGAAATTGCCGCGGCACGTGAATTCCTAGGTTGGGAACACGGTCCGTTTGAGATCCCATCAGATGTTTACGCGCAGTGGGATGCAAAAGAAGCGGGTCTTGCTAAGCAAACTGCTTGGGAAGAGAAGCTAGCAGCGTATGAAGCGGCTTACCCAGAGCTAGCGGCGGAGTTCAAGCGTCGTGTCAATGGTGAGCTACCAGCTGAGTGGGAAGAGAAAGCGAACCAAATCATCGCTGACCTACAAGCAAACCCAGCGAACATCGCTTCGCGCAAAGCTTCACAGAACGCGCTTGAAGCCTTTGGTCAAATGCTACCAGAGTTTATGGGCGGCTCAGCTGACCTAGCGCCTTCAAACCTGACCATGTGGTCTGGCTCTACGTCTCTAGAAGCGGACGACTTTGCGGGTAACTACATCCACTACGGTGTGCGTGAGTTCGGCATGACAGCGATCATGAACGGTATCGCGCTGCACGGTGGTTTTGTCCCTTACGGTGCAACCTTCCTGATGTTTATGGAATACGCACGTAACGCGATGCGTATGGCGGCGCTGATGAAAGTGCAAAACATCCAGGTGTACACGCACGACTCTATCGGTCTAGGCGAAGATGGTCCAACTCACCAACCGGTTGAGCAGATGGCTTCACTACGCATGACGCCAAACATGAGCACATGGCGCCCATGTGACCAGGTTGAGTCAGCGGTTGCTTGGAAACTGGCAATTGAGCGCAAAGATGGCCCAACATCGCTAATCTTCTCGCGTCAAAACCTAGCGCAGCAAGAGCGCAGCGCTGAGCAAGTCGCTAACATTGCTAAGGGTGCTTACATCCTGAAAGACTGCGCTGATAAGCCTGAGCTTATCCTAATCGCAACAGGCTCTGAGGTTGAGCTAGCGGTTGAAGCGGCAGCGCAACTTACTGCGGAAGGTAAGCAAGTTCGCGTAGTATCAATGCCATCTACGGATGCATTCGACAAGCAAGGTGCGGCATACCGTGAAGAAGTACTGCCATCAGATGTGACTGCTCGCGTCGCAGTAGAAGCGGGTATTGCGGACTTCTGGTACAAGTACGTTGGCTTTGACGGCCGTATCATCGGTATGACGACCTTCGGTGAGTCTGCACCAGCCGGTGAGCTATTTAAGATGTTTGGTTTCACCACTGAGAATGTGGTTGCAACTGCAAAGGAACTATTGGCATAAGCCGCGGATTAGCTTAATCTCGCTCCCGCGCTAATACAGCCTATAATATTGAAAAGGCCAGAGTCGCAATCGTGACTCTGGCTTTTTTTATATACCCAACTCAGCGCCTTGGCTGCAACCTAAGCAAATCTTGCTGAAAATGCACCTTGAGGCATATTGGGTATACGCTGCAAAACATCGGCCATAAAAAAAGAGCCAAGCAGTTAAATAAGAAAGTAAATAAAGCCAAGAGAGTAAATACAAGGATGAAGCTATCAATAGCGGGTTTGTGGCAGGTCTCGCCACTGACCGATCTAACCATACCTCAGGACGACATCTGTTTTCCTGCCAAGCTAAGTCAGGTGTTGCCCAGCACCCTCACTGAAGAGGTGATAAGCCAGCAAGAGTGGCACCTGATGCATGACATTGAACTCGATAGTGAACTGTCTTCTCCAGCTATCGACTTAGTACTGGATAAAGTCTCACACTACGCCGAGGTGCGAGTGAATGGGGTCGCGGTCTATGACTGCCATGGCGATGAGCAAGAGTATCGCAAGGATATTCGCAGCTATCTGCAACCGGGGCGAAATCGTTTTGAGATCCTATTTCTGGCTCACGACGAGGACTGGCTACTCGAAGAAGAGCAGCAAAATAGCCACCACGTCGGCGGGTCAATACAGCCGATAGGTATTCATAGCGAGCCTTATCTGCACTGCATGACCAATGTGCGCCTTAATCAGGTTGAGGTTGAGCAGGTTTGGCATCACGGCGGCGGGTGTGAGGTGCTGGTTCATCTAGATTACCAAGCCCTACAATTTGGCTTAGTTTCTGTCGGGGTACAATTTAACGGTGTCACGCTGCAACTCCCGGTTGATATGCGCACCTCCCGATTAACGGCACTATTTCAAGTCGAAGCCCCTAGGGTCACTTGTCCCAAAGAGCCCCAAAAGCATCCTTTGTGCGTGTTTATTGAGGAACATTGTTACACGTTTTCAGTAGCACTAGCCCCAGACCAAGCTCCTAAACGCTTCACCTTATCTACCTGAAAAAAGGGGGGGGGGTGAGGTGCGGGTTACACTTCGTTCCGAGTAGCGAGGAATAAGCCGCGTGCACTAGACTCCTCGCTCCTCGTAGGGCGAAGCCCGTCCCCGAACCTCGCACCTGTTTTTTAAGCCGTCTGGTGGCGCAACCAGATGCGTTCGTGGAAGTAGTAGGCGACTGTGTTACAGGCCGGTTCAATTGTGGCGATAATGCTGCCTATCAATATATCGCCGGTTAATAGGTAAGCGACACTAAAGGCGACGCTGAAATGAACCACGGCGAAGCTGATGGTTTTGATTTTGGCAGATTGAGCTAGGCGGCGTAACGCGTGCAGCGTGCTCCATACTCGTTCGTGAAAGTAGAATGCTACCGTGTTGACCATGGGCTCAATCATGGCGATCAAGCTGCCTAAGATGATGTCACCAGTAAGAATGTAGCCAACGCTGAAGGCGATAAAGAAATGGATTGCGGCAAAGCTGATGGTCTTTTTCATGGTGATACCTTTACTTTTCTTCCTGACTTGTAATGATTATTGATAATCATTCTCATTGGGTAAAGTAAAAAAAACCTATCGTTTTGATAGGTTTTTTTCATCGTCATGAAGACACCGAGGCGCTGATTAGCCGAACGGTTTGACCACTAGAACGTTAATGTTTGAGTTCTGGACCACCTTACTTGCCACAGAGCCAAGAACGGTATTGTCGAGCTTTGAGCGCTTGTGACTCGGCAGGACGATTAAATCGGCTCCCAATCGCTCGGCATAGTCCAAAATGGTCCGGTAGGTTTTTCCCTCGGCAACATGGGTCTTGTACACCAACTCGTCAGGCACATGCTGGTCAGCAAACTGCTTCAGTTGCTTGCGTACATCGGCCTTCATCTTCGCCGCGGCATCTTTAGGGAAGTAGCTCGCGACCATCGAGGTGTGGATGCCAGGTAAAACATTCAGTAGATGAATTTGCGCGCCAGACTGCTTGGCGTGCCAAATTGCCAAGTGAAGGGCTTTGTCACTAAAGCCCTGATCATTGAGGTCTACAGGTACAAGAATTTGCTTGAACATGATATCTCTCTTTTTCACTGAGGGCTCACCGGTTTTGCTGAGCCCGTATTATCAGGCGAGGGTCTGTTGACGTCGCGCCCGGCGCAATTGATTCCAGCCAAGCAGCATGACGAGCAAGAGGGTCGGTACAAATGCCCACTCCTTCATAGGACGCTGAGCTTTTTGCACAATCGATTTGATCTCCCAATCAAAATCAATGCCTGCTGCTTCTGCTGGGCTACCAAACTCCACCATATCAACGATCAACTTGCCTTCATCTTCGATGAGCATCAGCCCCATTGAGGAGATGCGATCCTCTGCGCCAACGGCTTTATCATCAAACGGCAGCTTGACCGTCCTTTCAACGAAGCGACCGTCGAGCGTTTCTCCTGCCACCTCTAAACGCACCGCTTCGCCAACTGGTAAGGCCTCGACCACTTGACTGAGCTCCGTGCCGGGGCGAATGTCTTGTGCAGGGTAGATCATGTCCCACCAAAAACCTGGCCTGAAGAAGCTAAATGTCAGCACGAGCAGCAAGATGGTTTCCCACCATTTATTGCGCGTGAACCACCAGCCTTGGGTAGCGGCGGAGAACAGCAGCATTGCGATCACCGATGAGATGATGGTCAGCAGCAAATGCCACCATGAATCAATGCCCATCATCAACAACTGGGTATTGAACACAAACATAAACGGCAAGATCGCAGTACGTATATCGTAGGTAAAGCCTTGGATACCGGTGCGGATAGGATCCGACTTGGCAATCGCTGCAGCGGCAAAGGCGGCCAAGCCTACTGGCGGTGTATCGTCGGCAAGAATGCCAAAGTAGAAGACGAACAAGTGCACTGCGATGAGTGGGATGATCAAGCCATGCGCTGCGCCAAGCGTGACGATCACTGGCGCCATCAGCGTAGAAACCACGATATAGTTAGCCGTGGTTGGTAGGCCCATACCTAAGATCAAGCTGATGATCGCAGTGAAGATCAGCACAAGAATGATGCTACCGCCAGAGATGTATTCGACAAAGTCGGTCATTACTAGGCCAATACCCGTCAGTGTGACCACACCAACAACGGTACCCGCGGCCGCAGTGGCCACACCGATACCTATCATGTTACGTGCACCACTAACGAGGCTCTCAACCAGGTCAATCGCACCAGCTTTGGTTTGCTCGACAACATCACCGGTTCGCGCCATCAATGCCATCAATGGTCTTTGCGTTAGGAGGATAAAGATCATAAATACCGTTGCCCAAAATGCAGATAGGCCCGGTGAGAAGCGCTCTACGGTTAAGCACCATACCAGAACGACAATAGGCAGCAAGAAGTGCAAACCAGACTTGATGGTTGGGCCGGGATCGGGGACCTCAGTGAGCTCGGCATCAATCTCAATATTGCCATCCTCAATATGGTTGGCGGATACCTTAAGCAGGGCGAGATAGGCGATAAACAGGGCAAGGGTAACAATCGGGGTTGCTGCTGCGCCAAATACGTCCTTAGTCCAGCCAACGCCGTAGTAGACTGCCGCGCTGATGACACAAAGACCCAGTATCGTTGCAGAGAAGGAGAGCAGGCTTTGCAGTAGCGTGGGGTTGTGACGACGGGGTAATCCGGTCATGCCCGCTTTACACGCCTCAAGGTGCACGATGTAGATTAGTGCAATATACGAGATAAGCGCTGGCAGTAGCGCCGCTTTGATCACCTCAACGTACGAGATACCGACATACTCCACCATCAAAAATGCTGCAGCTCCCATAATAGGTGGCGTTAGCTGACCATTGGTCGATGCCGCTACCTCAACAGCACCCGCCTTGGTGCCAGGGAAGCCGACGCGCTTCATTAGAGGAATGGTAAAGGTGCCGGTGGTCACAACGTTGGCGATGGAAGAGCCTGACACCAGCCCTGACAAACCTGAGGCGACGACCGCTGCTTTCGCCGGACCGCCTTTCATGTGACCAAGTAGTGAGAAGGCAACCTTAATAAAGTAAGCACCCGCGCCCGCGCGCTCGAGCATGGCACCAAACAGGACAAACAGGAACACAAACGAGGTTGAGACGCCCAGCGCAACACCAAATACCCCTTCGGTGGTGAGCCATAGATGAGACATCGCCTTGTTGAGGCTTGCCCCTTTGTGGGCAATGACATCGGGCATATGTGGCCCGCCAAAGGTGTAAAGAAGAAAGACCGCGGCGACCACCATCAGTGGTGGCCCGAGGGCTCGGCGAGTTGCCTCAAGCAGCAGCACCATACCAATGACGGCAAAGACAATATCTGGGGTAGTTGGCGCGCCAGAGCGCCCAG
Source organism: Vibrio sabulosilitoris (assembly GCF_055391395.1). Classification (NCBI taxonomy): domain Bacteria; kingdom Pseudomonadati; phylum Pseudomonadota; class Gammaproteobacteria; order Vibrionales; family Vibrionaceae; genus Vibrio; species Vibrio sabulosilitoris. The sequence goes on along the minus strand of NZ_AP029599.1, from coordinate 35,447 downwards.
CTAAATCGGCATAAAAAATGTAGATGTACGCGGCTGAAAAACTGCCGGCGAGTGCCAAAATCCAGTCAAGTAGCGGGATGTGATCGCGTGGCGAGTGCTTAAGCGCTGGATACGCAGTAAACGCGAGAAAAATCGCAAATGTGAGGTGGATGGATCTTGCTTGGGTGTCATTGAGCACCGCAAAATTAAAGATAAATGGTAGCGGTGAGGCATACCAGAGCTGGAATAGCGACCAACAAAGCGGAACTACCCACAGAATGCGTCCCGATATGCCGCGCGGATTTCGAGCGCCGGTATCGGCTTTCGCGACCATCTCTTGCACATCTTGAGACGGAGAATTATTCGTCGTCATTTACTCTTCCTTGTTATTGTTCGCGTTTGGAATGAATATTTGAGTTACGGCCCATGGGTGCTTACTTCCAGTGTAGTGAATGGCACCCTATTTTGCTTCGAACATGTGACTAAACGTGTGATCCCAAATGGATCAAAGGCGTTGGCGCCTTTTTATTAGAAAATAGTGAATCCCTATTTGCACGCTAGATACTAGGTTTTAGTCAGATAGGAAAACAACAAAGGCGAGCTAGGCTCGCCTTTGGAGGTCTGATGGCCTATTTAATCAGACCGACCTCTCGGTAGTACTGCTCCGCACCTGGATGGAGTGGGATCGACAGACCCGCTTGTACCATGTCCTCTTTCTTCAGGTTGGCAAAAGCAGGGTGGAGGCGCTTGAAGGTGTCAAAGTTCTCGAACACCGCTTTAGCGACATTGTACGCAACGACATCTGGAACGTCCGTAGTGGTGACCATGGTCGCGGCGACACCGAAGCTGTTGACGTCTGCGTCGTTACCTCGATACATACCAGCCGGTACGGTGCTATATGCGTAATAGGGGTTTTCGGCAACGATTTTATCGATCTCAGTGCCGGTGGCAGAGACAAGCTTCGCATCACACGAGGTTGTTGCCTCTTTGATCGAGCCATTTGGGTGCCCGACCATATAGATAAAGGCATCAATCTTGTTATCACACAGGGCTTGAGAGCGCTCGGAGCCCTTGAGCTCAGAAGCAAGCTTGAAGCTATCGTTGGTCCAGCCCATCGCGTCCATGACTACACCCATAGTCGCTCGGTCACCTGAGCCTGGGTTACCGATATTAACGCGCTTGCCTTTTAGGTCTGCGACGTTTTCTATCCCTGAGTCAGAGCGAGCAATGATGTTGAAAGGTTCGGTGTGCAGAGAGAACATCGCACGCAGATTTTTGTACTCGCCTTGGTCGGCGAACTTACTGGTGCCGTTGTAGCCATGATATTGCCAGTCAGACTGCACGACGCCAAAGTCTAGCTCACCGGCGCGAATCGTGTTGACGTTGTAAATTGAGCCGCCAGTGGACTCAACCGAACAACGAATGTTGTGCTCTTTACGTCCATTATTAACCAGTTTACAAATTGCACCACCCGTAGGGTAGTAAACACCTGTCACTGAGCCTGTGCCAATGGTGATGAACTCCTGTGCATTGACCGCTCCAGCTCCCATGACGGCGGCAGCGATTGCCCCTACTTTAATCAGCTTTGTAAATGCCATGAATTTTCCTTCCTTTAATTCACGATTAGTCCCAAATTAAGTGTAGTAATTCTGGTAGTTCCCGGTATGGGAACGGCATCTTTTCACATCAGAGTGATGAAAAAGTGAACCTAACAGTAACAAAAAGCGACATAAAGTTACATGGCTGCAAAGAATGGCAACGAAAAGTTCACCCCTGTCGTTGTGCAGAAAAGAGTTTAATTATGATTTAATGCTGTTTTAATTCAATGACTTAGACTTGAGTGCTAAACTGGCGTGGCGATTGTGTGACTTGAGAGGTTTATCACACAAAAACACCATAGCTGAAGGAAGCGTAGGGCAACTGCGGAATAGGTTTGGTTTAATTCCGCAGTGTTATCAGTGGGATGGGTTAGCCAGTGTACTCAAACAGTTCACACACCGAGCTGTAAAGCTGCTCGGTTGAAACTGTGATTGTTGGCGTAATGAAAATGGTGTCATCACCGGCAACCACACCGAGAATACCCTCTGATTTACCCAGTGAGTCGAGTAGGCGAGCAATTAATTGCGCCGCTCCTGGGCCGGTATGAATCACCACCAAAGCGGTATTGCGGTCGATATCCAGAACTAACTCACGCAGTGAACTCGATACGGTAGGCACACCCAGTTCGGCTGGTAGGCAATAGACCATTTCCATCTTGGCATTACGGGTACGAACCGCGCCGAATTTAGTCAGCATGCGCGACACTTTTGATTGGTTTATATTTTCAAAGCCTTCGTGTTTTAGGGCATCAACAATATCACCCTGAGAGCCAAACCGTTCTTCCTTTAACAGGGCTTTAAAAGCGCGCACTAAATTGTCTTGTTTGTCAGAATTTCGCATCGTCATATCTTTCTAAATGTCATTACATGCATATTTTCGCATAGATATTCAGATAATAACAATTCGTTTAACAAATTCTGTCTATGGGGTCACTGCAAAGCTCGCGCTTACACGGCAATATGGTTGAAAAGTAGTCGAGGAATATATCAAAGTTTTCGTCGAGTTAGTGCGGATATGGTGTTGCGAAAGTCGCAAATGGCAGGTTGGCAGTTTGTAACTATTTTGTATTTACACTAGCTTGGATCAAAAAGAATACCCTACAAACCTTAAATTAAAAGAGTGATTCTCAAGGAGAAACTACCATGAAAGTAGCCGTTATTGGTGCCGCAGGTGGCATCGGTCAAGCCTTAGCTCTATTACTAAAGAATCGTCTACCAGCAGGCTCAGACCTGGCGTTATACGATATTGCTCCTGTTACACCCGGTGTCGCTGCTGATCTGAGTCATATCCCTACTCCTATCTCCATCAAGGGTTATGCTGGCGAGGATCCTACTCCAGCCCTTGAAGGCGCAGAAGTGGTGTTGATCTCGGCTGGTGTGGCTCGCAAACCTGGCATGGATCGCGCCGATCTATTCAATGTGAATGCCGGGATAGTCAAGTCACTGGCTGAAAAGATTGCTCAGGTATGCCCTAAAGCCTGCGTTGGGATTATCACCAACCCTGTTAATACCACCGTTCCCATAGCAGCCGAGGTGCTGAAAAAAGCGGGTGTGTACGACAAGCGCAAGTTGTTTGGTGTGACTACTCTGGATGTGATCCGTTCTGAGACCTTTATTGCGGACCTTAAAAATAAAGATCCAGGTGAGATCCGTGTGCCGGTCATTGGCGGCCACTCTGGTGTGACTATCTTGCCACTACTTTCTCAGGTTGAAGGGGTCGAATTCACCGATGATGAGGTGCAAGCCTTAACCAAGCGTATTCAAAATGCTGGCACCGAAGTGGTTGAAGCAAAAGCCGGCGGTGGCTCTGCAACCTTGTCGATGGGTCAGGCTGCATGTCGCTTTGGCTTGGCTCTGGTTCGTGCTATTCAAGGTGAAGAGGGCGTTATTGAGTGCGCTTATGTAGAGGGTGAAGGAGAACACGCACCGTATTTCGCTCAGCCAGTTAAACTCGGCAAAGAGGGTGTTGAAGAGGTATTGAGTTATGGCCAGTTGAGCGATTACGAGGCATCAGCGCTTGACGGGATGCTAGAAACGCTGAACGGCGATATCCAAGTCGGTGTTGATTTTATTAAATGATCATTCAATGAGCATACTAAGCCGGCTGATAAGGCCGGCTTTTTGATCCTGTCGCTTTGATCTATGTGGGGCTAAGATCGTAATGAGATCAGGGTTTAATTAGGCGGAGGCGTCAAGATGGAAAGCAAACATGTGCACAGCGGTATGATAGTCGAGTCCCAACAGGGGATTGCCAAAGTTCTGGCCAAGGATAAAGAGACCGAAATGGTGCTGATTGAAACCCAAGAGAGCCAAGAGCAGTTCGCTGTGCATTGTCAAGAGTTGTCAGAAAATCCTCAGTTGCACACAGGATGCGACAAGTACTATTGATTCATTTCAACAAACATTTGAATGGTCCATGTCGACATAAATTAACAAGAGAGCCTTTTGGCTCTCTTGTTTCATCTTGGTCAGGCGTTACGGTGGACTGCAAGGTGTGCAATGTGTATCAGCGCTTGTTTGTACTCCGAATCAGGGATTGTACACAGCTCAGCAATCGCCTTATCGGCTTCCCTCAGCGCTTTCTGCCGTGTGTAATCGAGCGCGCCAGTCTCTTCCATCGCTTGCAGGATCTCGTTGAGACGCTGCATGCCGTTAGAGGACTCGATGGCTTCACGGATCATTACCCTTTGGGCATCACTGCCATGTTGCATCGCATAAAGTAGCGGCAGGGTCGGCTTACCTTCGGCCAGATCGTCACCGACATTTTTACCCATAGACTCACCATCTGAGGTGTAGTCCATGACATCATCAATAAGCTGAAATGCGGTGCCCAGATAGCGGCCATAGTTTTGCAGTGCAAGCTCAACTTCAGGGGAGGCCTGGTTGAGGATCGCACCGATCTGGGTTGCCGCTTCAAACAGACGCGCGGTTTTTGAGTAGATAACCTGCATATAGTTATCTTCTGTGGTGTTAGGATCATTGCAGTTCATCAGCTGCTGCACTTCACCCTCGGCGATCACGTTGACCGCATCACTCATTAGCTTAAGGATCTTCATTGATCCTAGCTCAGTCATCATCTGAAAAGATCGGGTGTAGATGTAGTCACCGACTAACACGCTGGCGGCATTACCGAAGGCGGCGTTGGCGGTGGCTTTACCACGACGTAGGTCTGACTCATCGACCACATCGTCGTGCAAAAGTGTCGCGGTGTGAATAAATTCAACGAAGGCGGCAGCGAGGGTGTGTTTCGTTCCTTGATACCCCAGGGCACGCGCAGATAGTACCGCAAGCAGCGGACGAATACGTTTTCCACCCCCACTTACGATGTAGAAACCGAGTTGGTTAATGAGCGAGACATCGGAATCGAGCTGAGCTTGGATGGTTTCGTTCACTTTTGCCATGTCATCGGCGGTAAGGGCTTGGATGGCTTTAAAATCCATTGTAATTCCGGCTAAATTGAGAACCTGCAAGGCTTGTCATTAGAGTTATCGCTGAATAATACACTAAAAATCATTGATTAATATATGACTAAAAGGCATGATCGCGGCACTTTTGATGGGCGATTAGCTTTTCGCCAATTTTTTTCAAATATGGCTTGTCATAGGTGCGTCCTTTCTGTAGAATCTGCGCCCTATTGATGATTAGTTTAGCGCACACCCACTTGCCCAAATAAACGGCAACAGGCTGTGCGGAAAAAGCGGAGTAAAATATGTACGCTGTTTTCCAATCTGGTGGTAAACAACACCGTGTAAGCGAAGGTCAAACTCTTCGTTTAGAGAAATTAGACGTTGAAACTGGTGCAACTGTTGAATTTGATAAAGTTCTTCTTGTTGCTAACGGTGAAGACATCACAGTTGGTGCACCTCTTGTAGAGGGTGGCAAAGTTGTAGCAGAAGTTGTACAACACGGTCGTGGCGATAAAGTTAAAATCGTTAAGTTCCGTCGTCGTAAGCATTCTCGCAAGCAAGCTGGTCACCGTCAGTGGTTCACTGAAGTGAAAATCACTGGCATCAACGCTTAAGTTTTAGGAGAGTTTAACAATGGCACACAAAAAAGCTGGTGGTTCTACTCGTAACGGCCGCGATTCAGAAAGCAAACGTCTTGGTGTAAAGCGTTTCGGTGGTGAATCTGTTCTTGCAGGTAACATCATTGTTCGTCAACGTGGTACTAAGTTCCACGCTGGTACTAACGTAGGTATCGGTAAAGACCACACTCTATTCGCTCTTACTGAAGGTAAAGTGAAGTTCGAAGTGAAAGGTCCTAAAAACCGTAAATTCGTTAGCATCGAAGCTGAGTAATTAAATCTCTGATTTAATTAGTTAAAAGCTTTCAAGCTGAATTCAAAAGCCCTGCCGATTCGGTGGGGTTTTTTATTTATGCGAACCGAATCAATACTAAGGCACTCTGTAAAGAGTCCCTCATTATTGGTTCCTAATACCAAGCCAGTGAGCATACCCCTAACCGTTGGTTTTGTCGGTGAGCTCGAGAGTCTGGCACAGGTGGCAGAACGATCTGAGATCTTAGGTGATCGATCTGATATTGGGATCTGCTAGAATTTATATCATTCTATGGCAACTACGTGCCACAGAGATGATATTTGCAACGCAGCTACACACATGTAGCAATTGGGCGGAGTAAGAGATGAAATTCGTTGATGAAGCGGTAGTAAAAGTTCAAGCCGGTGACGGCGGTAACGGTATAGTGAGTTTTTGGCGTGAGAAATTCGTTACGAAAGGTGGCCCTGATGGTGGCGACGGCGGTGACGGCGGTGATATTTACATCCAAGCGGACGAGAACCTAAATACCCTAATTGATTATCGTTTCCAGCGCTTCTATGAAGCAGAGCGCGGTGAAAATGGTCGCGGCGGTAACTGTACCGGTAAGCGCGGCAAAGATAAGGTAATGCGTGTGCCTGTGGGTACGCGTGCGGTGGACATCCACACTAACGAAATCGTTGGTGAAGTTGCTGAGCACGGCAAGAAAGTGATGGTAGCAAAAGGCGGCTGGCATGGCCTGGGTAACACCCGCTTTAAGTCTTCCGTTAACCGTGCGCCACGTCAAAAGACATTGGGCACTAAAGGCGAGATCCGCGAGTTACGCCTAGAGCTATTGCTTTTGGCTGATGTGGGTATGCTTGGTTTGCCAAATGCGGGTAAATCAACCTTTATCCGTGCGGTGTCGGCGGCGAAGCCGAAAGTGGCAGACTACCCATTTACCACTCTGATCCCAAGCTTGGGTGTGGTGAGTGTCGTACCTGAGAAGAGCTTTGTTGTTGCTGATATCCCAGGTCTTATCGAGGGTGCGGCTGATGGAGCGGGGCTAGGGATTCGCTTCCTCAAGCACCTAGAGCGCTGTCGCGTTCTTCTGCATATGATTGATATCATGCCTATCGATCAATCGGATCCGGTGCAAAATGCACTGACCATTATCGATGAGCTTGAGCAATACAGCGAGAAATTGGCGGGTAAACCGCGCTGGCTAGTATTCAACAAAACGGATCTAATGCCAGAGGAAGAAGCCAACGAGAAGATCCAAGAGATCCTCGATGCACTCGGTTGGGAAGAGCAGTACTTTAAGATCTCTGCCATCAACAAGATGGGTACCAAAGAGCTGTGTTATAAACTCGCTGACTTTATGGAAGCCCTTCCGCGTGAGGAAGAGGAGATCAGTGAAGAAGAGAAAGTTAACTTCATGTGGGACGACTACCACAACGATGCTATGGCGGGTAAAAACGTCGTGTCTGAAGATGACGATGACTGGGACGAGTGGGATGACGACGAAGATGACGGCCACGTTATCTGGGTTCGCGAATAACTCTCACCTCAATCAAGCTTATTGCTGAAAACTAAAAAACCGCTTAATTGCGGTTTTTTTGTGCCCAAATCATGGCGGTGACTGGAAAATCGAGTATAACAGCCCCGTGGTAATGGATTTGGAGTAAGTTATGGATAACGAGCAGAGGGATATATCTCGCTTGATCGCTCAGGCCGGGCAGATGTTATTAGCCCATGGTGCAGAAAGTACCCTAGTCAGTACTGTGATGCGACGCATAGGGCGCGCAGCCGGGGTAACGGAAGTTGAGGTTGCTCTGTCTGCCGATGCGCTGGTGGTCACGACGGTAATGAACAATCACTGCGTAACTACGACACGAGGTTGTGCTGATCGCGGGATCAATATGCGCGTGATCACTCAGATCCAGCGTATTTGTATCATGATGGAGAAGGGACTACTTGATCACCAGTTAGCGCAAGAGCGAATTGATAGGATCAGTCCCGAGCGCTATAACCGTTGGCTGATTGTTTTTATGATCGGTGTATCTTGCGCCAGCTTTAGCCGTCTTGCAGGAGGAGATATATGGGTCTTTCTAATGACTTTTATCGCCTCTAGTCTTGGTATGATAGTGCGTCAAGAGCTGGGCCACCGTCACTTTAATCCCTTGGTCAACTTCGCGGCCACGGCATTTGTTACCTCGACGATATCGGCCCAAGCTGTGGTGTTTGGTATTGGTGATCAGCCAACCCTAGTTATGGCTTCATCAGTTTTGATGTTAGTCCCTGGCTTGCCCTTGATCAATGCCGTAGCTGATATGCTCAAAGGTCACATCAACATGGGCTTGGCTCGATTTATGATGGCAAGCTTACTCACTCTCGCCACCAGTGTCGGGATTGTCGCTTCAATGGGGCTCACTGGTATTTGGGGATGGATGGGCTCATGATGACACTGATATTCGCATTGCTAGAAGACATGTTGCTGGCATCGATTCCTGCCATTGGCTTTGCCATGCTATTTAATGTCCCGCAGCGTGCGCTTTTCTATTGTGCCCTCGGCGGGGCGATAGGTCACGGACTAAGGTTTTTGTTACTGGAGTATGGTGTGCCAATAGAGTGGGCGACATTTGCTGCCGCGACAACTGTCAGTGTGATTGGTATCTATTGGTCGCAGCGCTTTTTAGCTCACCCGAAGGTATTTACCGTCGCTGCAATGATCCCTATGGTACCGGGTGTCTATGCCTTTAAGGCCATGATCGCGCTGATCGAGATCCAATACATAGGCTATTCAGAGTCATTAATGGCGATGCTAGTGGAAAACTTCCTAGCAGCAATCTTTATCATTACTGCACTTGCGGTTGGCTTAGCGGTTCCTGGGCTGATATTCTATCGCCGCAAACCCATTGTATAATGTGACCTAAGCCGAAGTGCATCAGGTCAGTGACCAATATGACTAGGAACAGACATGATCATTAGTATGATTGCCGCGATGGCAGACGACCGTATCATTGGCAAAGATAATCAAATGCCTTGGCACCTACCAGCAGACTTTGCGTGGTTTAAACGCTGTACGATGGGCAAGCCTATCGTGATGGGGCGTAAAACCTATGAGTCGATCGGTCGTCCCTTGCCTGGTCGTAAAAATATTGTCATTAGCCGCGATACCAGCTTAGCAATTGATGGTGTTGAGGTGGTTCAGTCAATTGAGCAAGCGATTGATGCAGCAGGGGATGTTAAAGAATTGATGATTATTGGCGGCGGCAGTATTTATGCCGCTTGCCTGCCACTTACTCAGCGCCTGTACCTCACCTTTATCGATGCCCAAATAGACGGCGATACTCGCTTTCCTCAATGGGATGAGTCGTTTAAGCAAACAGAAGTGGAGTCATATCAAGCTGACGAAGCGAACAAATATGATATGCAGTTCGTGGTGTTAGAGCGTAACTAAGCAAGACGAGGGCACCCGACAAAGGTTGGGCGCCCTTGGTAATCCAGTCCCTAATGAGCTAAATCAGGTCCCTCATTAATATTTCATATTCGTCGTTCGCTTCCTCAATCACATGGTTGAGGTCGAGCGCATCTGTTGAGGCGAGTGTGAGTTGCCAAACTTTACGACCGCCGCTTTCATCGCAACCCACCACTTTGACTTTCTCCCCTTTAGGTTCGAACTTCAGCTTTTCCAGACTTGAGTGATAGTGCTTGCGGCTTTCGATAATGTCGATGTCCACCTCCCCAACAGGGTTGATCTCAACGTGGGCGTGAAAACTCTTGGTGTTGGGTATCAAATAATCTCTGTGCTTGGTAATCATCCTTTATTTCCTCCAGCGGCGCGACCTCATTAAAAAGTGTAGATGAGGAGGAAGCAAAGATTATGAAGTTGATATGAAACCCGATCTAGATCAAAAAATGCGCAGCTGTTTTCATTCTTTACAGAGTAAGGACTGGCCATTTCAGTCTTAGACCGCACTTTGCGTATAAAACGTTTTCGTTTCCCATTCAAGCATCGTTAAGCAACCACCCCACACGCAGCCCGTATCGAGACCGATCACTTTTGGGCTTTGATAGCCCTGTAGGGCTGCCCAGTGGCCAAACAGAATAGCCTTATCAATCTGTTTTCTATTAGGAAAATCAAACCATGGCATCAACTCGTCGCTGGGAACCTCTTCGGGGGGTAACTTGCATGCCATGTCAAGTTGACCTTGAGGCGTGACGTATCGCATGCGGGTAAAGGCATTAATCGCGTAGATATAGCGACTCAGGTCTGTACGATCAGGATTCCAGTCATCTGGCAGGTTTTGGTACATGTTCTCTAGAAGCCATATGAAACGTGAGCTGCGTAATACCTGTTCAACGCTCTGCGCCTCTTGACGAGCGGTGGCAAGATCCCAGTGTGGGGAAATACCTGCATGAGACAACACGAACTCAGGGTGCTCAGCAAGTAGGGGTTGGTGGCGCAACCACTCAAGCAGTTGCTCTCGATCTGGGGCATCAAAGATTGGTGCGGTGCGATCGCGCTCTTTGATCTTTTTTATCCCACGAGAGACCGCAAGTAGGTGTAGATCATGATTTCCGAGCACCACCTGAACGGAGTCTTGATACTGAAAGGCAAAGCGTAGTGTCTCAAGCGACTTTGGGCCCCTGGCGACTAAGTCACCGGCAATCCAGAGTTTATCGGTAGAATGATTGAAGTTGACTTGTTTGAGTAGCAACAGCAGTTCGTCATGACAGCCTTGGATGTCACCAACGATATAATTTGATTTCGGCTTCACCGCATCTCCTAGTTGAGGATATTGGGTACCGCGAGTCGGAAGGGGTCCACTTCAGCAATAAATGGCTCTTGGTTGGCGTCCTGCATTGTATAGTGTCCTTGCATCACACCAACAGGGGTTTCTATCGCCGTCCCGCTTGAGTAGGTGTACTCATCATATGCATCAATAATGGGTTGCTTACCCACTACCCCGTCTCCCTCAACGGTTAATTGTTTTCCATTGGCATCAGTAATAAGCCAGCGGCGACCCATTAGCTGCACCGGTTGGCCACTGAGGTTTTTGATCGTGATTAAGTAGGCAAACACATACCGACCCAGATCCGGCTCGGATTGGGCCTCGATGTACTTACTATGTACTTGAACTTTGATGCAGGGTGAAGATGCGTTCATATCCAGTCCTTATCTAAAGTGGCTTTTGCTTGTTCAAGATTTCTTAGGCTAACACACGACAAATAAAAAGCAGGCCGAAGCCTGCTTTTGGATAAAGATTAATGGCGTTCTGCTAATAGATTAGCCATTGCAACAAATTGCTCAAGGGTTAGATTCTCAGGACGCATACTTGGGTTGATCTCCAACTGCGCTAAGTCATCATCGCTGAGTAGTGATTTATAGCAGTTTCGTACGGTTTTACGACGCTGGTTAAAGCCTTCACGGCAAACGCGATCAAGCCACTTAATGTCCGCAGCAGGGTGCGGGATCTCTTCATATGGCATCAAGCGTACAACCGCAGAGTCTACCTTCGGTGGCGGTACAAACGCAGTTGGCGGAACCTCAAGAACCGGCACGACTTTACAGTAGTACTGTGCCATGACGGTAAGACGACCATAAGCTTTAGAACCAGGGCCTGCAGCCAAGCGATTAACCACTTCTTTTTGCAGCATAAAGTGCATATCTTGGATGTCTTTATGAAACTCAAACAGGTGGAACATTAATGGCGTCGAGATGTTGTATGGCAGGTTACCAAAAATTCGTAGCTTGTTGTTTGGCTTAACCAACTGGGTAAAGTCGAAGCGCATCGCGTCACCCTCATGAATGGTCAGCTTGTCTGCCAGTTCCGGGTGATTACGAAGGCGCTCAGCCAAGTCTCTATCGAGCTCGATAACCGTGAATTTATCAACTTCTTTACCGACAGGCTCAGTGATTGCACCCAGACCTGGGCCGATCTCAACCAGGTTCTGGCCCGGTTTTGGGTTAATCGATGAGACAATACCGTCGATAATATATGGATCATTTAGAAAGTTTTGACCAAAACGTTTACGCGCTTTGTGTCCCAAGTGGACATCATTTCTCATTGTTTTTTCTCAACTAATTCAATTGCATGCGCAAGGGCCGTTCGGAAGCTCCCTGTGTCCGCTTGGCCGGTTCCCGCAAGATCGAGTGCGGTGCCATGATCAACCGATGTTCTAATAAAGGGCAGTCCAAGTGTAATGTTCACTGAACGTCCAAATCCTTTATACTTTAGTACAGGCAATACCTGATCATGGTACATACCTAGGATAGCATCTGCATCGTCTAGGTACTTCTGATTAAAAATCGTGTCTGCAGGCAATGGGCCAATAAGATCCATTGCTTTTTCGTCGCGCAGACGCTCTAACGTCGGGGTGATGGTCTCAATTTCTTCACTGCCAAGGCAGCCATCTTCCCCTGCGTGAGGATTAAGCCCGCAAACATAGATCTTTGGCTGCGGAATAGCAAATTTTTCTACTAGATCCCGGTTAAGAATATCGATAATCTGCTCGAGTCGCTCAGAGGTGACCGCTTTTGATACGTACGCGAGTGGGATATGAGTGGTGACCAAGGCAACGCGCATCCCTTCGGTGGCCAGCATCATGACCACCAACGGGGTGTTTGACTTTTCGGCAAAAAATTCGGTGTGGCCACTAAAGGCTACGCCAGCGCGATTGATAATGCCCTTGTGTACTGGCCCAGTGACTACCGCAGAGAACTCGCCGCTCATGCAGCCTTTGGCTGCCCGCTCAAGTGTCGCCAAAACATAGTGTCCATTTTCTGCGTTGAGTTTCCCAACCTCGGCGGGGGCCTGCATTGGTAAGTGGTCAACGATGAGCTTGCCCGCTGGCGTTGGCCGCGCGGGGATGTCTGCCTGATAGTCAACCAGCTCAACCTCAATCCCAAGTTGTTGTGCACGCTCTGCCAGCATTTGCTTATCGGCACACACCACCAACTCATGTGGCCAGGCTTGGTTGGCTAACGCGAGTGTCAGGTCGGGACCAATTCCGGCTGGCTCGCCTGCGGTTACAACGATGCGCTTAGCTGTCATCACTGCTCTCCCCAATCATCTCGACAAATGCACTGGCACGCAATTCTTGAACCCAGGCACCGACTTCTTCGTTAAATTTGCGATTAAACAGAATGCGGTAGGCACGGTTTTTCAGGGCTGAGTCAGTGCGATCGACCTCACGACGCTCAATAACCTCAACGATATGCCAGCCATGAACCGTCTTAAATGGCTCACTGATTTGTCCTACTGGAAGCGTTTCGACCTGGTGTTTAAACTCAGGCACATAGAGATCGGGTGTTTGGAAGCCGAGCTCACCGTCTTGTGCTGCTGAACCTGGGTCTTGGCTGTACTGCTGGGCCATATCACCGAAGGTAGCTTCACCCGCTTGGATCTGGGCAGTAATGGCATTGAGCTCACGCAGAACGCCGTCGTCGCTGAGGATCACTGTCGGCTTAATTAGAATATGACGCGCATTGACCTCTGTCACCGCGACCGTTTCCAACCCGCGCACGTCATCGATTTTTAGGATGTGGAAACCGACTCCGCTGCGAAATGGACCAATAATGCTGCCTTTGTTTTGCAGCTTGATCTGATCGGCAAAGATCGTCGGCATTTCTTCCTTGCGCATCCAGCCCCAGTCACCGCCCTCGAGCGCTTTTGGCCCTTTGGAGTGGGTGTAGGCAAGGTTAGTAAAATCAGCTCCAGCTTCCAGTTCGGCGATCAGCTGATTGGCTTGCTCCTCGAGCTCAGCTTTGTCTTGGTCGTCGCTAAAGCGCAGTTGAATATGACTAATATTGTATTCTACCGTTGCATTGGTTTCCTCTGCCAGAAGCTCTGCTAGGTTGTCCACCTCTGCTGGTAGGATATTGATACGGCGGCGGACTAAGGCGTTGCGTGCTTCGCTTGCCGCGATTTCATTGCGGATCTGTTCACGAAACGCCGAGTAGCTCAGACCTTCAAGTGCAACGGCTTGGATCAATTGCTCAACGGTTTGTCCATTACCCGCAGCGATATCGGCAATGGCTTCGTTAAGGTGGCTATCATCAATTCGCACACCCAGGCGTTCGGCCTCCTGCTGCTGTAGGGTATCGATAACAAGTTTCTCAATCACTTGCTCACGCAATATCTCTTCGCTAGGCAAAGACTGTGGGTTGTCTGCGTTACTAGTACGCAGTGTGATCAATGCACTCTCGATGTCGCTTTGCAATATCACGCCTTCGTTTACGATGACCGCGACACGATCCATTTCAACAGGCTCAGCCTGGACCCAAGCAGTTGTCATAGCCAGTGCAGCGGTTACGCTTAGGAGAGTTTTCTTCCACATAGAGTTTGGTTTCCTTTGGGTGATGCTGGTGTCCAACATCATCGAATTAATCGTTTAAGACAAATGGGCGTCCATAGCCGAGAGAGTTTTTCGAACCTGAAATATCATACTCATTGATTTTTTGTGGCTTACCAAAACCAATAATGCCGATGTTTAAGCTCAAGTTATTTTCGTAGACCGGGTTACTGTCGTAGAAGTTCATTCCGGTTGATGACCAACTGCGCAACTGGTTGCTGTATGTGAAGCCGATATACCAGCAATCATCGGTATAGGTTAGGTTTGCCAACCACTCTAGCTCTTCTTGGATGGTGAGATCGTAGAAGTAGTGCAGTTGGGAATTCCAGTTACGGTTGATTTGGTAGCCAGTCAGCAGTCCTAGTTGTGAGATACCGTCTTTGGTGATCTCATCAATGTTGAGGTTGCCATCGCTGTCACGGATATTGTCGCCCACCGTTTCATTGATGTAGTCTTTCGAGACAAAGCGATAGTTGGCTTGAACAAAGCCAGCGTCGCGTCGGTATTCAAGCGTGCTGTTACTGTGCTGCACGGCGTTGGTCTCAATATCATATTGAATACCACCGTGGTAGAAGATGTTATCGCCATATTTGAAATCGATCTCAACCGCCCAGGCCGAGTAATTTGAGCGCTCATCCCCCAACGTTGAGTTGGTCTTGCGGTCAATATAGAAAATTTGACCAAATGAGATGGCCAGGCGCTCCTTGAACTCGGAGTCAAAAAAGCGACTGGAGGCGCCATAGCTGAGCTGGTTCGCCGAGGCGATATTGTCAACCCCACTGTACTGGCGACTTCTAAACAGGCCATAGTAATCGGTTTGCAAGAGAGTGGTGTCATACCAGAAGATATTGCTTTGGTCTTTATCCGGCACATACACATATTGCAATTGAGGCTCGAGTGTTTGAGTATAGCCCGAGAAAACCGAGGTATCCCGCTCCAAAACTAACCCTGTGTGTGTGCGAAATTCGGGTAATATGCGCGTCACTGACTTGTCCAGCTCAGTGTACAGGCTAGCGTCGAAGTCTTGCTCGTAATGGGTTGCCAGTAAGCGTGCCTCGGTTGTCCAAGTTGCCCATGGGTTACCAATCGGCAGGGTAAAACCTGGCTCGATATGGACACGGGTTGCTGTTGGGTTGTTACTTGTATCAGTATCGAAAACCGACACATGACTGATCAGGTCAAAATCGAGCGGGCCATAGATATTTGGTGCGTAGTAGTTGGCTTTGATTTGAGGCAGTAAGCGATATGGTTGATTGTCGGTGTCGGCAAGAACCTGAAAATCACGTACTAACAATGTCGTATCCCAGCTATTAGAGCGATAGGAGACTGAGCCTTCCTGAACCAGTTGGCCATCTTCTCGATTACCAATTCGTGAGTCTACCTCTTGGAAGTACTCAACGTCACTGACACGCGAGTAATTTGTGCGCAGTTTCCAGTGCTCGTTAACAATACCATCGTGCTCGAACTGAAAGCCCCAGCGCTCTTGGTCGTCATATTTTTGATCGCTACCAAGGTACTCACCGTCTAGGGTACTTAATCCATAGGGTGACAGATAGCGGAACTCACCATCGAGCTGTAGGCCACGTTTTTCCAAATAGCGAAAGGTGGTCGTGAGGTCGTAATTCTCTGCCAGGTTCCAGTACACGGGAATATCTACCTGCGCACCGTCACTTGAGCCGTACGAGAAGGTAGGATATAACAGACCAGTCTTACGCGCATCGTTGAGCGGCAGGGTCACATATGGAATGTAGAAAATAGGGACATCGAGCACCTCGAAGCGCGGGCCGTATAGGGTCGCTTGCTCCTCTTCTTGGTCAACTTCGATGGTCGATGCACGCATACGCCAAGAGTGATTGCCTTCTGGGCATGATGTGATGGTGCCATCACTGAGCTTATAGGTGCCCCGGCCATCTTTTGAGATAAACACGGCCTCACCACGGCCCTGTTCACACAGCATTTGATAGCGAGTATTGACCAATGACACCTCATCGGTGATCAAGTCAGCTGTGACTTGGTCTGACGTTGATTGAAATTCACCATCAGAGAAGGTGACATTTCCTGAGGCAACGACGATATCGTCTTCTTGGTTAAAGGTGACACTATCGGCGGTGATGGTTCGATTTCCCTGGGTGACGATGACATCTCCCTGGTAGACAGCGGTCTCACCGTTGGTCGCCTCAAGGCTATCGGCTTCGACGTTAATTGGCAGTTGATTGGTTGCTTCAATGTCTTGATCGTTGATTAGACATTGATCTTTGGTAGGAAGTTCTTGCAAACTAGGGCGGGTGCCGCCCGGGATAGGGCCGCCCGGGGTAGGGTCGCCTAGAATAGGGTCGCTCGGAACTGAGTCGCTTGCAGCAATCACAGTCGGCACATACAGAGCCGCACTGATGGACGATGCTAGAATGGTGAAAGAAAAGCGTGACATCGAGTTTTACTATCCTGTTTAGCTTGATCGTTCCGGCCAAAGAGACCGAATGTAATAAAAACGCTCTTTATAATAAAGGAATTTCCACTGTCGAGCACTATCAGACCACGTACACACAACAAAATTCACTGATTGAGACCACACAATGCATATTTTTGGCAAATTGTTAGGTGCTTTTTTTGGCATGCTATTTGGAGGCCCACTTGGTCTCCTGTTCGGTTTATTTATCGGCCACCAATTTGATAAAGCGCGTCGCTTAGCGAGTATGGGCTACCGCACCGGCGGTTTTGGTGGCTTTTCTGGTCCTAAGCAAGACCAACAGATGCAGGAAGAGTTTTTTCGTGCCGCATTCTCGGTTATGGGACACGTAGCCAAAGCAAAAGGACAGGTAGAGAAAGCCGAGATTGAGCTTGCCTCGACGATGATGGATCGTATGAGCCTGCATGGCGATCAGCGTCGTGCGGCTCAAGACGCTTTTCGCGAGGGTAAAGAGAGTGACTTCCCTCTCGAGAGCGTGTTAGAGCGAGTGCAAGTTGCGGCGCATAATCGTTTTGACCTTAAACAGTTTTTCCTCGAGCTCCAAGTGTCGGCAGCATTTGCTGATGGTGAGGTTCACCCAGGTCAGCGTCAGGTATTGCATCGCGTTGCACAGGGGTTAGGCTTTTCATCTGGCCAGCTTGAGCAGCGCTTGCGCATGCAAGAGGCCGCGTTTCGTTTTCAGCAGGGTGGATTTGGTGGTCAGCATCAAGGGTCGCACCAGCACCAGGGTAACTGGCAGCAAGCCCCAAGCCGAGATCAGTTGGGTGATGCGTTCAAGGTGCTGGGTATCGAAGAGAGTGCTGATGCACGTACTGTGAAGCGCGCCTATCGCAAACTAATGAATGAGCATCATCCGGATAAATTGATGGCGAAAGGCTTGCCGCCAGAGATGATGAGTGTGGCGAAGGAAAAAGCGCAAGAGATCCAAAATGCTTATGACTTAATTAAGAAAGAGAAAGGCTTTAAGTAACGCGGGACACAAAGAACAAAAAAGGCGAGTCATGCACTGACTCGCCTTTTTTGTTTTAGCTTGAAACTTACTTGCGCACGGCAATCGCTTCAATCTCAATACCCACATCTTTTGGCAGGCGAGCCACCTCAACACATGAGCGTGCTGGGTAGTTAGCCACGTTGTGCTCATCAAAGAACTTACCGTAAACCTCGTTAACCGTACCGAAGTCATTAAGATCTTTAACAAATACCGTCATCTTAACAATGTCTGTTACGCTCAAACCAGAAGACTCTACCACGGCCTTCACATTGTCTAGCGACTGACGTGCTTGCTCAGCGATATCTGCTGACACTTCACCTGTAGCTGGGTTTACTGGGATTTGGCCTGAAGTCAGAACCATGTTACCTAGGTCAACGCCTTGAACGTATGGGCCGATCGCTGCTGGTGCAGACTCAGTGTGAAGAACTTTAGTCATCAGTTTTTTCCAATTGTGATTAAGGATTAAAAAGTCAGTGTGCCGTCAATTAACGCAGACGTAAAGCAAAATACCATGCAACCTCAGTTATGAGGAGGGAGCGCTGTGTTTCGAGAAGCTCGCAGCGTGCGTTGAACCACACTCGCCTCTCGCTTCTCGACTCCCGCCTCTTTCCCCGGGGGAAATGTTATCTTTCAGTGACGATTTCGCGCGAGAAGACCTTTTCGCAGTATTTACATTTCAAGCGGATATCTTGTTGCTTCTCGATCACGCTAAAGCTGGTCTCAACCGGCTCATTGTGGGTAATACAGTTCGAGTTTGGACACTCAAACACATCGTGCACCTGTTTTGGCAGAACCAAAGGCAGCTTGCGCGTAACCTGATAATTTTCGATTTGATTCACGGTCGCGTTTGGCGCGTAAAGGGCAAGTTTGTTGGCTTGCTCTTCGTTGATATAGACGTTTTCGATCTTGAGCAGATCTTTGCTGCCCAGAGCAGAAGATGGCAAGTTAAGGCCAATCGTGACGCGTTGGTTTGACTTGTCCATATCAAACAGCTTGATCACCTTGATGCCAACTTGGGCTGGAATATGGTCAATAACGGTGCCGTTTTTAATCGCTTCTACCTGCAATTGGTTATCTTTAGTCATTGTCTTCACTCCATTACAAGGTTTCGTTTAGCACGAGTGCCAACAGTGCTTCGCGGGCGTAAACGCCATTCTCTGCTTGCTCAAAGTAGTAAGCGTGCGGGGTCTTATCCACATCCACCGTGATCTCATCGACGCGTGGCAATGGGTGAAGCACTTTAAGGTTGCTCTTAGCGTCTTTTAACGTCTCAGCTGTTAGGATATAAGCGGACTTGATGTGTGCGTACTCAGACTCATCAAAACGCTCTTTTTGTACGCGCGTCATGTAGAGAATATCCAGCTCAGGTACCACGCTCTCCATATCATTATGCAGGCTGTAGCGGATGCCTGCCTCATCGAGCTCCTCGCAGATATAATCCGGCATAGCTAGCGCATCAGGCGCGATAAAGAAGAAGCGCACGTTATCGAATTTAGCCAGAGCCTGAGTCAGAGAGTGGACAGTACGACCGTATTTTAGGTCGCCAACAAAGGCCACATTGAGGTTATCCAGGCGACCTTGCGTCTCTGCGATGCTGTAGAGATCAAGCAGGGTTTGCGTTGGGTGTTGGTTGGCACCGTCGCCTGCGTTGATGACTGGCACACCATTAGAAAACTCAGAGGCCAGACGTGCGGCACCTTCTTGCGGGTGGCGCATAACGAACGCGTCCACATAGGAAGAGATCACCTGCACAGAGTCAGCCAGTGTCTCGCCTTTTTTGGCCAGAGACGTATTACCGCCGCTATCAAAGCCGATCACATCACCACCGATGCGTTGGATCGCAGTCTCGAACGATAGACGTGTTCGAGTCGAAGGCTCAAAGAAGCAACTTGCGATAACCTTATTCTTGATAAGCTCAGGACGCTGGTTCGCCTTCAATTGGCCAGCCGTTTCAACGATTAACTCAAGCTCCTGACGTGAAAGCTCAGGGATTGAGATAATGTGCTTTTTGTATAGAGAGTTAGTCATGGTGATATTCCCTGGTGAAAAGCCATAAAAAAGCCCCCCGTTGTGGGAGGCTTAGAATATGAACAATGAGGAGTGAAAACAACGTGCTTTCAGTGCGATCTGACCAACGTTAAGTAATCGTTTGCGTTGCATGAAAGCCCTCCTCAAAACTGGCGCTGATTATAGCGCTAAATCAGCCGTTTTTGCCAGTCTTGTCGTGACTATTCGTTTACTTGGTCACTAATTGACTTCTCTCTTCTCGTGATACGCGGTTTAGCCTCCTTTGTACCCCTTTATCACCTTTTGGATCATGGGTGACCAAAAGCGTCAAAAGCAGTACCGCCACTCATTATACGAGCGGATTTTTAGCCGAGAGTGGCGACCATCACCGCTTTGATGGTGTGCATGCGATTCTCTGCCTGATCGAACACGATGGAGGCCGGTGACTCAAACACGTCCTCGGTGACTTCAAGCCCATTCATGCCGTATTTCTCTGCTACCTGCTTACCAATCGTCGTCTCATCATTATGGAAAGCGGGCAGACAGTGCATAAATTTGACCTTTGGGTTACCGGTAGCCTCAAGCACCGATTGGTTGACTTGGTAAGGTGTCATCAGCGCGACGCGCTCATCCCAAGCCTGCTCCGACTCGCCCATCGACACCCAAACGTCGGTGTAGAGGAAGTCACAGCCAGCCACGCCAGCTTTGACATCCTCGGTGAGGGTGATGGTTGCGCCGGTTTGCTCGGCGATGGTCATGCAGGTATCGATCAGTGCTTGCTCAGGCCAGAAGGCTTTTGGTGCTACAAGGCGAATATCCATGCCCATCTTGGCGGCACCGACCATTAATGAGTTGCCCATATTGTTGCGCGCATCACCTAGATAGGCAAAGCTGATCTGGCTTAGCTGCTTGTCACGCGCATGTTCTTGCATGGTCAGAAAGTCGGCCAGGATTTGCGTAGGGTGGAACTCATTGGTCAGGCCGTTCCACACTGGGACGCCAGCATGATCCGCCAGCTCTTCAACAATCTCCTGGCCAAAGCCACGATACTCGATGCCATCGTACATGCGACCGAGAACGCGAGCAGTATCTTTCATCGACTCTTTATGGCCAATTTGTGACCCAGAGGGACCGATATAGGAAACCTGAGCGCCTTGGTCAAAGGCCGCAACCTCGAAAGCACAACGCGTGCGAGTTGAGGATTTCTCAAAGATCAGGGCAATGTTTTTGCCCGTTAGCTTCGGTTGCTCGCTGCCTGCGTACTTAGCCTTTTTTAGGTCAGTGGATAGGTCGAGAAGAAATTGGATCTCGGTGGGTGAGAAGTCCAATAGCTTAACAAAATTACGATTACGAAGATTAAAGGCCATATTCTATTCCTTGAAACACACAGTAGTGACAGTAAAGCATACAAATGCAGTTTATGTGAATTATTATTTCAAATAAAAGCGGCATTTAATTAAAAATGCCGCTTCTACTACATAGTTATTCCTTTTTGTTTAGAGATTCTCCTCGGCAAACTCTGCCAGACGGCTGCGCACCACCCCGTTGAGGTGAATATTGGCGCTGCCCTCAAAGTTTTTGAATCGCTCGACCATGTAGGTCAGGCCTGAGGTCACCGGTGTTAGGTAGGGGGAGTCGATTTGGGCCAGGTTGCCCGAGCAGACAATCTTGGTGCCCTCACCACAGCGAGTGATGATGGTTTTTATCTGCGACGCAGTCAGGTTTTGACACTCGTCGAGCAATACAAAGGCGTTTTGAATTGAGCGTCCGCGCATAAAGTTGATCGACTTGAACTGGATATTGGCTTTATCGCAGATGTACTTGAGTGAGCCCTCGGTGCAGTGATCATTTTTGTGCAGCGCCTCAAGCGTGTCGGTAATAGCGGCGAGCCAAGGCATCATCTTCTCTTCTTCCGTGCCGGGAAGAAAGCCTATTGACTCACCAATATCTGGGGTGTTTCGGGTGACGATGATCTTATCAAACAGGCCGCGCTCGATGCTTTGCTCAAGTGCGCTGGCCATAGCGAGTAATGTTTTCCCGCTGCCGGCTGCGCCAGTGAGAATAACCAAATCGATATCAGGGTCAAGCAGCGCATCGAGTGCCATCGCTTGGTAGATGTTTTTTGGCGTGATATCCCAGGCTCGGCGCGACATCATGCGCTCACGACTGAGGTCACGCACAGTGACGGTCTCACAGTCAATCTCTTCAACTCTGCCTGCAAAGTCACTCTCTTCATCTATCACGTACTGATTGATAAAGGTGGGTTCAAACGGTGCTCTTGGAAGGGTGTGCAGGGTTCTGCTACCCAAACGGCGACTCTCTACCTGGTCGATATGTTGCCAGAAGCTTCCTTCGCAGCGTTGAAAGCCTTTGGTTAGGTAGCGCACATCATCAATCAGTTGGTCGGTACGATAATCCTCAACAAAGCGCACTCCGGCGCCTTTGGCGCGTAGGCGCATATTGATGTCCTTGGTGACCAAGACAACCTCACGTGGGGCGCGCTTATTTTGTAGGTAGATGGTTGCGTTGAGAATGCGATTGTCACCCTCTTTATCGGCAAAGGCTTTGACGGTTTCTTGCAAAACATAATCGGCAAGGATTGCGATGGTTCCTGAGCTGTGTTGCTGGCGGTTAATTGGGATCCCCTCAGAGATTTGGTCTGGGGTAGCGTCTCTAAACAGGTCTTCTAGTGCGCGTATTGCGACTCGAGCATCACGTGCGATATCACGCTTGCTATCTTTAATGCGGTCTAACTCTTCGAGGACGGTCATCGGGATGACCACGTCATGTTCTTGGAAGGAAAAAATAGCGAGAGGTTCGTGAAGCAGGATGTTGGTATCGAGGACAAACAGTTTGCGATCAGTATCGCCCATAAGCATCTCCTTGCCTTTGGCAGCGCAGTAATCTTGTCAGCCAAGTGGCTGACATATGGCGGTAAAGCGGCGATGTCGACGAGAATGCTAGGTCGGCCGTGAGCTCGCCGATTTACTCTTTGCTCATCTTCTTAAAAATGAGCATTCCTCACTCCTATTATAGCGAGGCTTGTAAATAACATAACCGTTGCTTTTTTACAGCTTGATTACATTCAAATTTCGCCAAAAAAATCTAACCGGATCACGTGACCTCTATCACAGCTTCAAGTACCATTAGCCCCCTTTTTCTCCGCCATAACTCGCCTATATTTACTAGGGTGTTTTGCATTCGAACTGGCTGAGACAATAACCAAGCTCACCATCAATTATTCTTCAAACGAGGTAGTGTTTTCATGACATTTGCTATTGGGCAGCGCTGGATCAGCGATACGGAAAGCGATTTAGGCCTAGGAACCGTGGTCGCACTTGATGCACGCACAGTGACTCTAATGTTCGCCGCATCAGAGGATAATCGTGTCTACGCGAGAAATGATGCCCCCGTCACACGTGTAACTTTCAACACTGGTGATGTCATCGAGTCACAACAAGGCTGGACCTTGGTTGTTGAGGAAGTGATTGAGGAGAACGGGCTATTTAGCTACATCGGTACTCGTGAAGATACCCAGGAAGCTGGTGTTGAGCTGCGAGAAATTCTGCTAAGCAACCAAATTCGCTTTAATAAACCGCAAGACAAGCTCTATGCAGGCCAAGTGGACCGCATGGATAACTTTGTGCTTCGCTATCGCGCTCTGCAAAACCAGTATCAGCAGCACAAGAGCCCAATGCGCGGTCTGTGTGGTATGCGTGCGGGCCTTATCCCTCATCAGCTGTATATTGCTCATGAGGTGGGTCGCCGCCATGCCCCTCGCGTGCTTCTAGCCGATGAAGTAGGTTTGGGTAAAACCATTGAAGCAGGCATGATCATTCACCAACAAGTACTAGCAGGACGTGCTGAGCGTATTCTTATCGTGGTACCAGAAACCCTTCAGCACCAATGGTTGGTTGAGATGTTGCGCCGCTTTAATCTGCACTTCTCTATCTTCGATGAAGAGCGCTGTGTCGAGGCATATGCCGAGGCGGATAACCCGTTTGATACTCAGCAGTTGGTGTTGTGTTCACTCGACTTCCTCCGCAAAAGCCGCAAGCGCTTTGAGCAAGCGCTTGAGGGTGACTGGGACTTGCTCGTCGTGGATGAGGCGCACCACCTCGAATGGAGTGAAGATAAGCCGAGTCGTGAATATCAGGTGATTGAAGGCCTTGCTGAGCGCACGCCGGGCGTATTACTTCTCACTGCAACACCAGAGCAGCTTGGGCGCGAGAGCCACTTTGCTCGCTTACGCCTGCTTGATGCTGATCGTTTCTATGACTATCAGGCATTTGTCGATGAAGAGGAGCAGTATGCTCCTGTCGCTGACGCTGTTGCCGCGCTGTTCACTGGTGAGCGACTTGCGGATGAAGCGAAGAACCAGATCACCGAACTGTTGTCAGAGCAAGACGTCGAGCCGCTGTTCCGCATCATTGAAAACGATGATGATGAGGAGTCGCAAGCCAATGCTCGTCAGGAGCTGATTGATAACCTGATGGACCGCCACGGTACCGGACGCGTGCTATTTCGTAACACCCGTGCCGCGATCAAAGGCTTTCCAAAGCGCATGGTTAACCTGATGCCAATGCCAATCCCATCTCAGTACAACACCTCAATGCGAGTGGCGGGCATGCTGGGTGGCAAGATGAGCGATGAGGCTCGCGCGGTGAAAAACCTTTATCCAGAAGAGATCTTTCAAGAGTTTGAAGGGGACGAGTCGAGCTGGTGGCAATTTGATCCACGTGTCGATTGGCTGATTGATAAGGTAAAAGATAAGCGTGGCGACAAGATCTTAGTGATCGCCTCACGAGCAGCAACGGCACTGCAACTTGAGCAGGCATTGCGCGAGCGCGAGGGGATCCGAGCAACCGTATTCCATGAAGGAATGTCGATTCTTGAGCGTGATAAGGCCGCGGCTTACTTCGCTCAGGAAGAGGGCGGGGCACAGGTATTGATCTGTAGTGAGATTGGCTCGGAAGGACGCAACTTCCAGTTTGCTAGTCAATTGGTGATGTTCGATCTACCGTTTAACCCGGATCTGCTGGAGCAGCGTATCGGCCGCTTAGATCGTATCGGTCAGCGTAACGATATTGATGTTCACGTGCCTTACCTTGAGGGCACCTCACAAGGCATTTTAGCCCGCTGGTTTAATGAAGGCTTGAATGCCTTTGCTGAAACCTGTCCAACTGGTCGTATGGTTTATGAGCTGCACGCGGATGCACTGATCAAGATGCTGGCCTCGGGGGATACCTCTGAGCTGGACGGGGTCATTGAGGCATCGGCGAAGATGAACCAAGAGCTCCAAGCACAACTAGAGCAAGGTCGTGATCGCTTACTAGAGATGCACTCAAACGGTGGCGAAAAGGCGCAGAAGATCGTTGATCAAATCGCAGCCACCGATGGTGATATTAACCTAGTTACCTTTGCCCTGAGTTTGTTTGACACCATTGGCCTTAACCAAGATGACAAAGGCGAGAATGCCCTAGTCGTTACGCCATCTGAGCATATGCTAGTACCAAGCTACCCTGGCTTGCCGTATGAAGGTGCGACGATCACCTTTGATCGCGAAACTGCACTCTCGCGCGAGGATATGAACTTTATCAGCTGGGAACACCCGATGATCCAAGGTGGTATCGACCTTATTATGAGTGAGGGTGTCGGCACGTCGGCGGTCTCTCTACTTAAGAACAAGGCGCTGCCTGTGGGTACGATTCTGATTGAGCTTATCTACTGCGTGGATGCCCAGGCACCAAAACGTACTGGTATCAGTCGTTTCTTGCCGAAAACGCCGATCCGTTTGATGATTGATCAGCGTGGTAACGATCTATCGGCGCAGGTGGAGTTTGATAGCTTTAACCGCCAGTTGAGCCCAGTGAATCGTCACTTGGCAAGCAAACTGGTTAATTCAGTCCAAGCTCAGATCCACACCATGATCGAAGCGGGCGATAAAGCGGTGGTTGAGCCGATTGAGCAGATCCGCCAGCAGGCCAAACAAGAGATGCACGCCAGCCTCAATACCGAGCTAGAGCGCCTACAAGCACTGAAAGCGGTTAACCCAAATATCCGTGATGAGGAGCTTGAGGTCATCGAACAACAGATCACCCAGCTTGATGGTCTGATCGATAAAGCGCAGTACCAACTCGATTCACTACGCTTGATTGTGGTTTCGCACAACTAAAAAATAGATTCGAGAGGCGAGAAACGAGAGGCGAGTATGTCACCCCCTCGATTCTCGCTTCTCGACTCTCGCCTCTTAAATAGTTACATCAACCACTTCCACCAAATAAACACCGCTAAGAAGCCGAAGAGGTAGATTAGGCCAGCCTGGGATAAGCGTCTGAGGTTTTTGCTTACGGCGAGCTCTTTTGGTAGCTCGGTACGAGTGACCAGGATGTAGTTGAGCAGGGCAAACACTGGCGTGGTCATAAATGCCATCACCATGGCGAAGTCGAGCATAGGCATAAGAGCCGACATCAAGAACATAATGATGCCAAACGCACAGCCTGAGACGATCACCATCCAAGCTAAGGTCACCTTAGGGTTGGCTTGTGGCTGCTTCATCAATAAGCGCTGTGACTCTGAGATCACTCGTGAGTAGCCATCAATCACCGTAATTGTGCTGCCGAAGATACAGAAGAAGGCGATCACGGCGATGAGCATGCGTGACCATTCACCGATGGTTGAAGCATACAAACCAACCAGCTGGTGGGTAAAGCCAACACCGGAAGCTGCGAGGTCAACACCACTGCCATGGATCACCAGAGCACCAAGTGCAACAAAGAATAAAGCCAATAGTGCTGTGCCGATGTAACCAACATTAAAGTCGAACAGGGCTGATTTGGCGGTGACTTGGGTATGGCGCTGCTGACTTTTTAGCCACATTGAGGTGATACTTGAAATCTCGATCGGTGCTGGCATCCAGCCCATGGTCGCCACCAAAAAGCCAATCGCGGCGATAGACCAAGGAGAAGGCGATTGAAAATCAGCTGCAGGCTCGACCGGATTGCCCATCGCGATCACGACCGCAATGATGGTCGCCACTGTCAAGCACGCCATAATGATCTTGGACAGGGTATCGAGAGCCTTGTAGTGGCCGGCAAATAGGATAGCCAAGCAGATGATCAGCACACTCGCTGTTGATACAGGGGTGCTTAGATCGAAGGGAACAAAGTAATTAAGCAAGCTAGCGCTAAATAGGGCGAGAGCAGCAGTATTAACAATTGCCGAAACCGTGCTTAAAATAACAAAGATCCATAGGTAGGGCTTACCCAGTTCAGAGTAGCCCTCAACCAGGCTTTTGCCTGTGCCAACCGTAAATTGTACACCTGCCTTAAAGAAGGGATATTTAAATAGATTAACTAGCAGGATCAGACCAGCAAGTTGCCAGCCGTAAATCGCCCCAGCTTTGGTTGAGGCAACCAAATGTGAGCCACCGACTGCGGCGGCGGCCATCATAACCCCTGGGCCTAGAGAGCGAATAAACTGAGACCAGCCACTGCGGATTGGTGAAGGTGCACCTGATACACTTTCCATGTTCCTAAATTCCTTTTTATTATTGTCAACCAATTACACAAATATCATACTGTTAATTAGTGTCAATTATTAATTACATTGAAGTTTACACTTGTGATATTCAGCGATTTGTTCCCCGCTTTACTGTTGCTATAATCCGCGCCCACTTCCTTGTTTAGAGACTGGCTATGGCAATGCTTGAATACACCCCTCCTTGCGACCCTTGGATCGATATTGTCTATGAAGATGATTTTATCCTCGTAGCCAATAAGCCTTCAGGCTTGCTCTCCGTGCCGGGGCGTCTGGAAGAGCACTACGACAGCATGTGGAGTCGCCTTGAGCAGGAGTATCCTGGTATTCAGGTTATTCACCGCTTGGATATGTCGACATCCGGTTTGATGCTGTTTGCCAAAGATAAGGCGAGCGAGAGTGCGCTGAAGAAACAGTTTCAATTCCGCTTAACTCACAAGGTTTACTATGCTCGAGTATGGGGGCACCCTGAGCATGACAGTGGTGAAGTGGATCTGCCACTGATTTGTGATTGGCCAAACAGACCCCGGCAAAAGGTCTGTTTTGAAGATGGCAAGCCATCACAAACGCTTTATCAGGTGGTAAGGCACGAAGAACAAACCAGTATTATCCGTTTGTTGCCGATCACTGGTCGATCGCACCAATTGCGTGTGCATATGCAGGCGCTGGGGCATCCGATTGTGGGGGATGAGTTTTACTCTGAGGGTGAGGCGCTCGCTTTCTCAGACCGCCTTGAGCTGCACGCGGCTGAGTTGAGCTATTACCACCCGAACTCGCAGCAATTGAAGACCACCTTCGTGCCATGTGATTTCTACCCGCAGGCTAAGCCAATGATCTTTACCTTTTTTGATCCTGTGAGAGAATTGCCCGATTACAAGACACTGCCTAAATGCTAGTTACCGTCTATTAATCCAACCCTGGCAGTGCATAGGAGTTTGTATGTCGCTGCCCAAAGTAGTGTTTCTTGATACTGCCACCATCCCTGATCATATTGTCATACCCAAGTTATCTTTTCCTCACCAGTGGGTCGAATACGACTTCACGCCACCCGAGCTGGCTCGTGAACGAATTGCGGATGCGGAGATTGTTTTGACCAATAAAGTCTATCTAGGTCATGAGCAACTCACTGGCCTCTCAAAGCTGCGCCTGATTGCGGTTTCTGCCACTGGGTATAACAATGTCGATATTGACTACTGTCAGCAACATTCGATTGCCGTGACCAATGTGCGAGGCTACGCCCATCAATCGGTGCCTGAGCATGTTATCGCGATGATGTTTGCGCTAAGACGCAACCTAATCGGCTATCATCAAGACATTGCTCGAGGAGAGTGGCAGCGTAATAAACAGTTCTGCTTCTTTACCCATTCGATTGGCGATATTGCAGGAAGTACCATGGGGGTGATTGGCTCGGGAGTATTAGGCCAGGCAACCGCTAAACTTGCCAGAGCCTTAGGTATGAGGGTGTTACTTGCCGAGCGTAAAGAAGAGAAAAATTGTCGAGCTGGTTATCACCCGTTTGAGCAGGTACTGGCGCAGTCTGATGTATTAACGCTGCATTGCCCATTGACTGCCGACACAGCCAACTTGATTGCTGCCGAGCAGTTTGCACAAATGAAGCCGAACGCGATCGTGATTAATACTGGGCGCGGTGGGTTGGTTAATGAGCAAGACTTAGTCGCTGCGCTTAAAACAGGAAAAATTGCCGCTGCGGGTGTGGATGTCTTCACCCAAGAGCCCGCTGATATCACCAACCCATTACTCGATAACGCACATTTACCTAACTTGCTTTTGACACCACATGTCGCGTGGGGGAGTGATAGTGCGATTCAGGCGCTGGCTAACATTTTGATCGACAATGTTGAGAGATTCGAGCGTGGTGAGCAACACAACCGCGTCGTATAAAGGCAGAGGCGAGAAGCGAGTGGTTAATAAACTTAAGCTCCTCGCGTCTGGGTTTATTTGGTGTTTGGTAATACTACGACTTTGGTTTTGGCCCACATGTCGTGGAAGCCACGTTTTTGTGGGTCCAGTGGTACGGTAAGGTTCGCTAGACCAAACGCGGAAGTGGCGATACGAATCAAGGCTTGGGTCAGGGTTATTTTGCCGCCCTCTTGATTGACCAACTGGAGACGCCAGGCACGCATGCCAAGAGTTTGTCCTGCTTTGATCCAGAAGAAACTAAAGAAGCCGACCCAGACAGTAGCAAGGTATAAGGCAAACAGTGGGCTCCATATCGGGTGATTAGAAAGT
This sequence comes from Vibrio sabulosilitoris, assembly GCF_055391395.1. NCBI lineage: Bacteria > Pseudomonadati > Pseudomonadota > Gammaproteobacteria > Vibrionales > Vibrionaceae > Vibrio > Vibrio sabulosilitoris. Next base: position 6,002 of record NZ_AP029599.1, on the reverse strand, counting down.
AAATCGCCAGCATCTATATAGTGACCATAACTGATAACCCCTAATGAGATGCCCGCCATCAAAACAGCGACAATTATACCTGCAGCGATCATTTCAATCGCAATTATGATTAGTGCATCGTAAAAGAGAGCAGCAAAGCGGCGCATAAGTCCGGCTGTTGGGTAGTCCTTTATTGTGTTCATTGTTTTTCGATTATTGTTGTTCGTGTAATCAGCATACAAAATCCTACCCTTGGGAGGAAGAGATTGTCGATTTCGCAGGCTTTGCGAGCAAATAATCAGCAGTCGAGCAAAAGCATCAATTTTAAGGGTTGCGTTCGTTTCGCTGTTACGTATAATGCACAACACAAAGACGGGGCAGTCCGTTAAAGCCGGTGTGGTGAAATTGGTATACACGACGGATTCAAAATCCGTTGCCTTCGGGCGTGGCGGTTCAAGTCCGCCCACCGGTACCATCTTTCGATAAAGAGGACATCTCGATGTCCTCTTTATTTTTCTCTAAGATTTGCTGGAAAGCAGCTTGAGAAAAAGTGAAAAAAAGAGTTGACTCTGAGTTTTCACAGCGTATCATACGCATCCCCAACGACGAGGTGTTAAGCCAAGCGTTAGTTGGAAAGCTCTTTAAAAATATAAACCTATCAATCTGTGTGGGCACTCGTTGATGATAATCGAAAATGATTCTTCGGAATCAACTTAGATTTCAATGAAACGAAGTGACCATTACGAATCGCAAGATTCGGCACAGTCAATTCAAACATTACTTTATGTAATGTTCAGTATTCATTGAGTCACAAAACTTTAAATTGAAGAGTTTGATCATGGCTCAGATTGAACGCTGGCGGCAGGCCTAACACATGCAAGTCGAGCGGCAGCGACAGATACAATCCTTCGGGGGCGTTTCTGGGCGGCGAGCGGCGGACGGGTGAGTAATGCCTGGGAATATGCCTTGATGTGGGGGATAACTATTGGAAACGATAGCTAATACCGCATAATGCCCTTGTTTATAATGAACAGGAGCCAAAGAGGGGGACCTTCGGGCCTCTCGCGTCAAGATTAGCCCAGGTGGGATTAGCTAGTTGGTGAGGTAATGGCTCACCAAGGCGACGATCCCTAGCTGGTCTGAGAGGATGATCAGCCACACTGGAACTGAGACACGGTCCAGACTCCTACGGGAGGCAGCAGTGGGGAATATTGCACAATGGGCGCAAGCCTGATGCAGCCATGCCGCGTGTGTGAAGAAGGCCTTCGGGTTGTAAAGCACTTTCAGTCGTGAGGAAGGTATCGTAGTTAATAGCTGCGGTATTTGACGTTAGCGACAGAAGAAGCACCGGCTAACTCCGTGCCAGCAGCCGCGGTAATACGGAGGGTGCGAGCGTTAATCGGAATTACTGGGCGTAAAGCGCATGCAGGTGGATGATTAAGTCAGATGTGAAAGCCCGGGGCTCAACCTCGGAACAGCATTTGAAACTGGTCATCTAGAGTACTGTAGAGGGGGGTAGAATTTCAGGTGTAGCGGTGAAATGCGTAGAGATCTGAAGGAATACCGGTGGCGAAGGCGGCCCCCTGGACAGATACTGACACTCAGATGCGAAAGCGTGGGGAGCAAACAGGATTAGATACCCTGGTAGTCCACGCCGTAAACGATGTCTACTTGGAGGTTGTGGCCTTGAGCCGTGGCTTTCGGAGCTAACGCGTTAAGTAGACCGCCTGGGGAGTACGGTCGCAAGATTAAAACTCAAATGAATTGACGGGGGCCCGCACAAGCGGTGGAGCATGTGGTTTAATTCGATGCAACGCGAAGAACCTTACCTACTCTTGACATCCAGAGAACTTTCCAGAGATGGATTGGTGCCTTCGGGAACTCTGAGACAGGTGCTGCATGGCTGTCGTCAGCTCGTGTTGTGAAATGTTGGGTTAAGTCCCGCAACGAGCGCAACCCTTATCCTTGTTTGCCAGCGAGTAATGTCGGGAACTCCAGGGAGACTGCCGGTGATAAACCGGAGGAAGGTGGGGACGACGTCAAGTCATCATGGCCCTTACGAGTAGGGCTACACACGTGCTACAATGGCGCATACAGAGGGCAGCCAACTCGCGAGAGTGAGCGAATCCCAAAAAGTGCGTCGTAGTCCGGATTGGAGTCTGCAACTCGACTCCATGAAGTCGGAATCGCTAGTAATCGTAGATCAGAATGCTACGGTGAATACGTTCCCGGGCCTTGTACACACCGCCCGTCACACCATGGGAGTGGGCTGCAAAAGAAGTGGGTAGTTTAACCTTCGGGAGGACGCTCACCACTTTGTGGTTCATGACTGGGGTGAAGTCGTAACAAGGTAGCCCTAGGGGAACCTGGGGCTGGATCACCTCCTTATACGATGATTATTGCGATGAGTGTTCACACAGATTGATATGGTTTGTAAAAGAAAGAGTGATTTTACTGTTTAGGTAAAATCAAAATTGGGGGTCTGTAGCTCAGGTGGTTAGAGCGTTCGCCTGATAAGCGAGAGGTCGGTGGTTCAAGTCCACTCAGACCCACCAAATCTTTCCGTCTGCTGCGTCAACAAGCGCGTTGTGTACTGATGTACACGGCCTTACTTGTTTCCTTGCATACGAAAAGATTCCCAGTCTCAATGACTGTTTATGGATTTATCCATTGATGGGGCTATAGCTCAGCTGGGAGAGCGCCTGCCTTGCACGCAGGAGGTCAGCAGTTCGATCCTGCTTAGCTCCACCATCTTTAAGGGTTTTTCCTTAAGAATCTTTAAAAATGGTTCATTTAATTGAATCAAGCTCTTTAACAATTTGGAAAGCTGACGAATAACAACAATCCCCTTATCTTTTAGATAAGTGTTGTTATTCAAATAAAAGTTCTCAAATCCTAAGTCTTTAAGATTTAGGTACCAACACACATTCAAGTGTTCTTGGAAGTAGCGAAAGCTACTTAATATTTGAGTCCGGCAAAATCGAGTCTGCATCATGTTTAAATAATTGCAGACAACTTTGGTTGCTTATTTGTCTTCACTTTTCAAAGTGAAAGCAAAGAGACGACAACCTCAAGGTTTCTTTGAAACTCTTTGGGGTTGTATGGTTAAGTGACTAAGCGTACACGGTGGATGCCTTGGCAGTCAGAGGCGATGAAAGACGTAGTAACTTGCGATAAGCCCAGATTAGGTAGTAACAACCTTTGAGTCTGGGATTTCTGAATGGGGAAACCCACTCTCATAAGAGAGTATCACTAACTGAATACATAGGTTAGTGAGGCGAACCGGGGGAACTGAAACATCTAAGTACCCCGAGGAAAAGAAATCAACCGAGATTCCGAAAGTAGCGGCGAGCGAAATTGGATTAGCCCTTAAGCTTTTAATGATACAGGTGAAGCCTCTGGAAAGTGGCGCGATACAGGGTGATAGCCCCGTAACCGACATATCATAATCAGTGAAATCGAGTAGGGCGGGACACGTGATATCCTGTCTGAATATGGGGGGACCATCCTCCAAGGCTAAATACTACTGACTGACCGATAGTGAACCAGTACCGTGAGGGAAAGGCGAAAAGAACCCCTGTGAGGGGAGTGAAATAGAACCTGAAACCGTGTACGTACAAGCAGTAGGAGCACCTTCGTGGTGTGACTGCGTACCTTTTGTATAATGGGTCAGCGACTTATATTCAGTAGCGAGGTTAACCATCTAGGGGAGCCGTAGAGAAATCGAGTCTTAACTGGGCGTCGAGTTGCTGGATATAGACCCGAAACCAGGTGATCTAGCCATGGGCAGGTTGAAGGTTGAGTAACATCAACTGGAGGACCGAACCGACTAATGTTGAAAAATTAGCGGATGACTTGTGGCTAGGGGTGAAAGGCCAATCAAACCTGGAGATAGCTGGTTCTCCCCGAAATCTATTTAGGTAGAGCCTCGGACGAATACTACTGGGGGTAGAGCACTGTTAAGGCTAGGGGGTCATCCCGACTTACCAACCCTTTGCAAACTCCGAATACCAGTAAGTACTATCCGGGAGACACACGGCGGGTGCTAACGTCCGTCGTGGAGAGGGAAACAACCCAGACCGCCAGCTAAGGTCCCAAAGTATAGCTAAGTGGGAAACGATGTGGGAAGGCTTAGACAGCTAGGATGTTGGCTTAGAAGCAGCCATCATTTAAAGAAAGCGTAATAGCTCACTAGTCGAGTCGGCCTGCGCGGAAGATGTAACGGGGCTAAGCTATACACCGAAGCTGCGGCAATAACTTTTAGTTATTGGGTAGGGGAGCGTTCTGTAAGCCGTTGAAGGTGGACTGTAAGGTCTGCTGGAGGTATCAGAAGTGCGAATGCTGACATGAGTAACGATAAAGGGGGTGAAAAACCTCCTCGCCGGAAGACCAAGGGTTCCTGTCCAACGTTAATCGGGGCAGGGTAAGTCGACCCCTAAGGCGAGGCCGAAAGGCGTAGTCGATGGGAAACGGGTTAATATTCCCGTACTTCTTACAATTGCGATGGGGGGACGGAGAAGGCTAGGTGGGCCTGGCGACGGTTGTCCAGGTTCAAGTGCGTAGGCTTAAGAGTTAGGTAAATCCGGCTCTTTTTAAGGCTGAGACACGATGTCGAGCTACTACGGTAGTGAAGTCATTGATGCCATGCTTCCAGGAAAAGCCTCTAAGCTTCAGATTGTAAGGAATCGTACCCCAAACCGACACAGGTGGTCGGGTAGAGAATACCAAGGCGCTTGAGAGAACTCGGGTGAAGGAACTAGGCAAAATGGTACCGTAACTTCGGGAGAAGGTACGCTCCTCGCGGTGAAGTCCCTTGCGGATGGAGCTATGGGGAGTCGCAGATACCAGGTGGCTGCAACTGTTTATTAAAAACACAGCACTGTGCAAAATCGTAAGATGACGTATACGGTGTGACGCCTGCCCGGTGCCGGAAGGTTAATTGATGGGGTTAGACTTAGGTCGAAGCTCTTGATCGAAGCCCCGGTAAACGGCGGCCGTAACTATAACGGTCCTAAGGTAGCGAAATTCCTTGTCGGGTAAGTTCCGACCTGCACGAATGGCGTAATGATGGCCACGCTGTCTCCACCCGAGACTCAGTGAAATTGAAATCGCTGTGAAGATGCAGTGTACCCGCGGCTAGACGGAAAGACCCCGTGAACCTTTACTACAGCTTGGCACTGAACATTGAGCCTACATGTGTAGGATAGGTGGGAGGCTTTGAAACTAGTACGCCAGTATTAGTGGAGCCATCCTTGAAATACCACCCTTGTATGTTTGATGTTCTAACTTAGACCCCTTATCGGGGTTGAGGACAGTGCCTGGTGGGTAGTTTGACTGGGGCGGTCTCCTCCCAAAGAGTAACGGAGGAGCACGAAGGTGGGCTAATCACGGTTGGACATCGTGAGGTTAGTGCAATGGCATAAGCCCGCTTGACTGCGAGAATGACAATTCGAGCAGGTGCGAAAGCAGGTCATAGTGATCCGGTGGTTCTGTATGGAAGGGCCATCGCTCAACGGATAAAAGGTACTCCGGGGATAACAGGCTGATACCGCCCAAGAGTTCATATCGACGGCGGTGTTTGGCACCTCGATGTCGGCTCATCACATCCTGGGGCTGAAGTCGGTCCCAAGGGTATGGCTGTTCGCCATTTAAAGTGGTACGCGAGCTGGGTTTAGAACGTCGTGAGACAGTTCGGTCCCTATCTGCCGTGGGCGTTGGAAGATTGAAGGGGGCTGCTCCTAGTACGAGAGGACCGGAGTGGACGAACCTCTGGTGTTCGGGTTGTGTCGCCAGACGCATTGCCCGGTAGCTAAGTTCGGAATCGATAACCGCTGAAAGCATCTAAGCGGGAAGCGAGCCCTGAGATGAGTCTTCCCTGATACTTTAAGTATCCTTAAGGGTTGTTCGAGACTAGAACGTTGATAGGCAGGGTGTGTAAGCGTTGTGAGGCGTTGAGCTAACCTGTACTAATTGCCCGTGAGGCTTAACCATACAACACCCAAAGGGTTTTGATGGACTCAAAG